>NZ_CP146077.1:595000-2995000 GCF_037023725.1 Pseudomonas bubulae | reverse complement strand
CGGCTACATCATCGCCGGTTTCCTCTCCGGCTATTACAACCAGCGTGAAGACGAGTACGGCGGCTCGCTGGAGAACCGTGCCCGGCTGCTGCTGCAAATCATCGCTGCAATACGGGCCAAAGTCGGCCATGAATTTGCCGTATGGCTGCGCCTGGATGCCGAAGAACTGCACACCCCCGGCGGCATCAATCTTGAGGATGCCATCGCCGTGGCACGCATGGCCGAGGCGGCAGGTGTAGATGCGGTCAGCGTTTCGGCCACTGCGCGCATCACCAGCGGCGTGGTGTTTACCGAGGCGCCACTGGTGCACAAGCCTGGGGGGTATCTGGAATGGACCGCTGCGCTCAAGCGTAGCGTGCAAGTCCCGGTGATTGCCGTGGGGCGGATCGAGCCGGAGGTCGGTGAAGCCGCCCTCAAGCGCGGCGACTGCGACTTCATTGCCATGGCCCGCAAGTTCCTCGCCGACCCGGACCTGCCCAACAAATTGCTCAACGACCAGGAAGCGAGTATCCGCCCGTGCATTTACTGCTACGTGTGCGTGAGCCAGATTTTTATCAACGAGCGGGTCAAATGCGCGGTCAACCCAATGACCGGCCATGAGTTCGAATACGTCATCGGCCCCACTGCCACACCCAAGCATCTGGTGGTGGTGGGAGCCGGGCCTGCCGGGATGGAAGCCGCACGCATCGCCGCGTTACGCGGCCATCGCGTGACCCTGCTCGAGCGCAGCGACCGCCTCGGTGGCACGTTGTTTTTCGCCGGCCTCGCCTATGCCGAAAACGCCCGCCTGCTGGAAAATCTCAAGGTGCAGGTGCAGCAGTCGGCGATTGATATCCGCCTCAACACCCTGGCCAGCCCTGCCCTGCTGCGCGACCTGGGTGCCGATCAGGTGCTGGTGGCCGTAGGTGCCGAACGTGCGGCACCGGCCATCCCCGGCGCCGATCAGGACCATGTCTGGAGTGGCGACGAACTGCGCCGTTTGATGACGGGTGACCGTGCTGAAGAAATAGCCAAACGCAAACTGTCCTTCACCCAGCGTGCACTGATGAAGGCCGGCAGCCTGACTGGCGTGACTGATAGCCGTGAAGCCATGGAAAAACTGTCGCGGGTGTGGATGCCGCTGGGCAAGCGCGTGACCATTATCGGTGGCGGCCTGGTAGGCCTGGAGCTGGCGGAATTTTTGATTGCCCGCGGACGTCAGGTCACCGTGCTGGAAAGCGGTACTCACCTGGGCCGGGAGCTGGCCATTGTGCGGCGCTGGCGGGTGCTGCATGAAATTCGTGTGCATGGCGGCGAGTTGATCACCGGGGCCAGCGTTACGGCGATCGACGGCCACAGCGTGCGCTATCAACTGGCCGATGGCACTTCGGCGCAGAGTGACGCCGACTCCGTGGTACTTGCCATCGGCGCCCAGCCCGATACCGGACTGCTCGACGAACTGACCCGAGCGGGGTTGAGCGCCAGCAGCATCGGCGACTGCCACAGTATCGGTTATATCGAAGGCGCAATCAGCGCCGGGCACAAAGCCGGACGCGAGGCCTAGCGGTTCATCTGTGGGAGCGGGCTTGCTCGCGATGCAGGCGGCGCGGTATAGCGGTTGAACCGCGTCGATGCCATCGCGAGCAAGCCCGCTCCCACAACCGCGATTACCAGGTTCTTTCCAACAAGCTGTCGAACATCGCCTGGGCCGCCGACGAAAGCTCATGGCCTGGCTTGGTCAAAACGCCAATGGCCCGCTCCACCACCGGCTCATGCAAGGTGATGCAGCAGGCTCCCAGCTCACGCATCTGTTCGGCACACAGGGCCGGCACCACGCTCACGCCCAGCCCGCTGGCGACCATGCGGCCCACCGTGGCCAACTGATGGCTTTCAAATTCAACCGGCAATTTCATCTGCCGCGCCTGCAAGTGTTCTTCCAGCAGCACCCTCACCGCAGACGGTCGTTGCAGAGTGATAAAGGGCTGTTCCAGCAGGGTCTGCCAGTCGATCAAGTCAAGCCCGGCCAGTGCCGAGTCACGGGGCACCACGGCTACAAAACGGTCCAGATACAGCGGGGTGAACGTCAGCGACGAAGCGCCTGCCGGCTCGAAGGCCACACCCAGCTCCACCTCCCGGTCACGCACCATCTCCAGTACCTGCTCGTTGATCACATCGTTGACCGTGACGTTGACCTTGGGATGCCGCGCGCGAAAATTTTTCACAATGGCCGGCAGCAAGTTGCCCGAAAACGACGGGATGGCGGCCAGGGTGACGCGCCCGCGCTGCAGGGTGAAGCGCTGGCGCATTTGGTCTTCGACATTGTCCCAGTCAGCAATCAAACGCCGGGCCAGCGGCAACAGCGACTCGCCCTCCGGGGTCAGGGCGACATTGCGCGTGGTGCGACTGAACAATCGCCCGCCCAGGCCCTGTTCCAGCGCCTTGATGGTCAGGCTCAGGGCCGACTGCGACAAATGCAGACGTTCGCAGGCCACGGCAAAACTCAGGCTTTGGGCCACCGCAAGAAAGGCACGGATTTGTTTTACGGTCATGGCCAGGCCTCAGGCTTATTGATTTGTTTTATCTATTAATCCGACGCAAAAATCAACTTATCAAATCAATGATACGCAGTAACACTCATCACCAATGGCTGAGCACAGCCGGCGAACAATAAAAGAGGTGCATATGGCAGGTTTCGACAAGCGTGTGGCGTCCTATGAAGAAGCTCTGGCCGGGCTCAAGGATGGCATGACCGTGATCTCTGGCGGCTTTGGCCTGTGCGGCATCCCGGAGAACCTGATCAACGAGATAAAGCGCCAGGGCATCAGTGACCTGACCGTGGTATCCAACAACTGCGGAGTCGACGGTTTCGGCCTTGGCGTACTGCTGCAAGACCGTCAGATCCGCAAGGTCATTGCCTCGTACGTCGGTGAAAACGCCCTGTTCGAAAAACAGTTGCTCAGCGGCGAAATTGAAGTGGAGCTGACCCCGCAAGGTACGCTCGCGGAAAAAATGCGCGCCGGCGGTGCCGGTATCCCGGCGTTTTTCACCGCTACCGGGGTCGGCACCCCGGTCGCCGACGGCAAGGAAACCCGTGAATTCAAAGGGCGTACCTATTTGATGGAAGAGTCCATCACCGGCGATTTTGCCATTGTCAAAGGCTGGAAAGCCGATCACTTCGGCAACGTGATTTATCGCCACACCGCGCAGAACTTCAACCCCCTGGCCGCCACGGCCGGCAGGATCACCGTGGTCGAAGTCGAAGAAATCGTCGAGCCCGGCGAACTGGACCCGACGCAGATCCACACTCCCGGCATCTACGTCGACCGGATCATTTGCGGCACGTTTGAAAAACGCATCGAACAGCTCACCGAGCGCGACTGATCCTCAGCCCCCCTGCCCCAAGCTTTTGAACCTGAGCACGGAGAACAAAAATGGCTCTTACCCGAGAACAAATGGCACAGCGCGTCGCCCGTGAAATGCAGGACGGTTTCTACGTCAACCTGGGTATCGGTATTCCGACCCTGGTTGCCAACTACATCCCCGAAGGCATGGAAGTCATGCTGCAATCGGAAAACGGCCTGCTCGGCATGGGTGCCTTCCCCCGCGTCGGTGAAGCCGACGCCGACATGATCAACGCCGGCAAGCAGACTGTGACTGCGCGCACCGGGGCGTCGATTTTTTCCTCGGCAGAATCCTTCGCAATGATCCGGGGTGGCCATATTGATCTGACCGTGCTCGGCGCATTTGAAGTCGATGTACAGGGCAATATCGCCTCCTGGATGATCCCCGGAAAACTGGTCAAGGGCATGGGTGGAGCGATGGACCTGGTGGCCGGTGCCGAGAACATCATCGTCACCATGACCCATGCGTCCAAGGACGGCGAGTCCAAACTGCTGGCGCGTTGCAGCCTGCCACTGACCGGCGCCGGATGCATCAAGCGCGTGCTGACCGACCTGGCCTATCTGGAAATCGACAACGGCGCCTTCATCCTCAAAGAACGTGCCCCGGGTGTCAGTGTTGAAGAAATCGTCAGCAAAACCGCCGGCAAACTGATCGTCCCCGAGCATGTGCCCGAGATGCAGTTTTAACCGAAATTCCTGTAGTTACTCTGTTACCGGTCAAGGGCTCTTTGTAACAGCTGACTCGCGGAGCGAGGCTGCGACTACAGAAACACTGCAACTGTGGGAGCGAGCCTGCTCGCGAAGGTCGTTCGCGAGCAGGCTCGCTCCGACAATAGGGCTTGACCTGCAACAGAGTATCTCCAGAGACTGCCAGCTCACGTTTTTTCAGGATTTTTCGCACAGGTTGTCAATTGTTGTGTGATGGTTGTGATCTGCTTGATCTTGTTTTTTTAACTGATACGTTGAGTACATATCCGCCATTTGTGTCTAACTGGAATATTGGTTTCGCCCTTACGGCGAGTCCCTTTTTGAAGGACCAAAAAGGAACCAAAAAGTCCTCGCCCCATCGTACGGCCTTCGCTACGCTCAGGTTCCCTCGCTCCGGTCCTGCTCCGTGGGCACGCCGCCACGGGCCATCCATGGCCCATCGCGGCTCTCCCGGCATCCATGCCGGTCGACCCACTCCACAGAACCTCCTCTCGGCCTCCCGGGAGGGCTGGCAGATCAAAAGCACTGCGCCACGAGGCGGCCGACCGGCCGGCCTGTTCGGTTCGTGCGTAGTTCCTCGGCAGCGACTACAGAAACACTCGCTCCCAAATAGGACTTTACCTGCAACAGAGTATCTACAGGTGCAAGCGTAATCCGAGTGTGAACTCTGAAGCCGCAGCGGCTGCAGGACTCAAGACTTCACACCTCGATTTTTTTACCCGGATTTGCCCGGGCCCAATCACCCGACCATCCGCAGCCACCGGTTGCATCAAGGCCAGCGGCTGTTCGGTGGCGGTGTCCACCAACTGCGAGGGCTGTGACAGTGCGTCAAACACCAGCCATGGCCCAGCCCGCGTAGTCGCCTGCATCAAGGGCATGGTTTGTCATGGCCGCTCACATATTTGTCCTGCTGCGATGAAGGCCGGTGGTTAGTCTTTTTCGAGACCACCACCCAAGCCGCAACCACTCATCGGAGCAAATCATGCTGGCATACAACAAGGCTTGCAAATCGTCTCCAAATGGAGACAATCATTGATGAATCACGAGATACGGCAAACCATAATTTTTGCTGATTGGCTGCTGAATTTAAGAGACATGCGTGCACGGATCGCCATCGCCCGAAGAATTGACCGGGTATCAACCGGCAACTTGGGTGATTTCAAATCCGTGGGCAATGGCGTATCTGAGCTGCGCATTGATATCGGCGCAGGCTATCGGGTGTATTTCACCCTGCGCGAGGTCTCGATCGTGATTTTGCTGGCCGGGGGTGACAAGTCCACACAGCCTGGCGATATCCGCCAGGCGCATAAAATGGCAAAGGAGATTTAACATGACCACTACGCTACTGCCCTTCGACATGGCACAGCTGCTGAACAGCGATGAGGCCATCAGCGAATACCTGACTCAAGTGCTTGCCGACGGTGACACTGACGAACTGATCCGTGCCGTTGGCTACGTTGCAAAAGCTCGTGGCATGGGGCAAATAGCCAATGCCACCGGGCTTGGTCGTGCCAGTTTGTACAAGGCTTTCGCTGCGGGTGCCAAGCCTCGTTTTGAAACCGTAATTAAAGTCATGCACTCCCTGGGTATTGATTTGCAGGCTACAACCCAGGGCAACAGGCCTTGAATTAATGCGGCGCCTGCTCTTCCCTGACATCCGGAATGGTCAAAATCCGCTTCAACAGCTCTGCCGTCTCAACCCGGCTGGTTCTTTTGAACTCCACCGTGATGCTCTCGGTCCCCATGTCCGGCCCCTGCTCAACCACCACCTGCTTGAGTCGCGCAGCATCCTCACCGAGAAACTCCTCAAGGCTCTGGCGATTCACCACCCCAAGAGGGGCCACCAGCTTGATCACATGGACCTTTATATAATCGCGATAGCGGTGCTCGATAGGCCCGATGGCAATCAAAATGGCCAGAATCAACACGGTCGCAGCTACGCCCAGCACATACATGCCGCCGCCAATGGACATACCGATAGCCGCCACTGCCCACAGGCTAGCCGCCGTGTTCAACCCCTTGATTACTTCGCCGCGCATCATGATCGACCCGGCCCCGAGAAAGCCGATGCCGGTGACAATTTGCGCAGCAATCCGCGAAGGATCCAGTTGCGTGCCCGGCTGGGTTAGCGCCTGTTGGAAACCAAAGGCCGACACGGTCATAAACAAGCATGCCCCGGTCGCCACCAACATGTGCGTCCGCAAACCTGCTGTCCAGAATTGATGCTCGCGCTGCAAGCCAATCAAGCTGCCGAGCACCGCTGCCAGCAGCAAACGGCCAATCATTTCCCATTCTGAAATCATCCCAACCCCTCTAACCAGAGCATCTGCCTGCGCAGTAAGTGCCCACAGCATAGTCAAGGATCGGCACTGTGCCGGGCTGAGTTATTTGACCAGGCGCACTTCCTTGGATGGTCGATAGCCGAAATAGGCGCTGTAGCACTTGCTGAAATGACTGGGCGAGACAAACCCGCATGCCACCAAAACATCGACTTGAGACAGCTCGGTGTGCTGCAGCAAACGCCGCGCTTCAGTGATGCGCAGTTCCAGGTAATAGCGCTGCGGCGTGGTACCCAGTTGCTCCTTGAACAGGCGCTCGAGCTGACGTCGGGACCGGCCGACATAAACCGCAAGCTGTTCAAGCTCCAGAGGGTCCTCGAGATTGGCGTCCATCAGCTTGACCACTTCGCGCAAGGGCGCACTGACGCAGATATTTTCCGCCGGCTTGATCCTTCGGTAGCGTGACTCCTCGAACGCCAGAATATCCTCGATGCCTTCCACCAGTGCCTTGTCATGCAGGCTCTTGATCCAGCCCAGAGCCATCTGGAAGGCTCCGGCAGGACTGGAGGCGGTCATCCGGTCACGATCGATAACATAGGGTTCACTGGTGACTTGCGCTGCCTTGGCCACTTCGGTCAGTGCCGGGCGATGCTCTGGGTGGATTGCGCAACGATAACCGTCCAGCACCCCGGCACTGGCGAGAAACCAGGCGCCGTTCCATAACCCGCCCAGCGTGATACCCGCACGCGCAGCCGTCCTGAGCAGGCTGCTCAACTCATCGTTGAGCTTCAACTCGGTCCGGTAACCCCCGCAGATCACCAACAGGTCCAGTTCATGGATCATCGCCGGATCAATACACGCATCGGGGCGGATAACCAGTCCCAGATCGCTGACCACCTCACCGTCGCTCAAGCCATAGGTGCGCGAAGAAAACAAACCGGCACGCAGCAGGTTGGCAGTAATGATGGTGTCCAGCGCCTGGGTGAAGGCCGGCAGCGAGAAATGCTCCAGCAACACAAAACCGGTACGCACCATGGGCCCTGGCTCTATGGCACTGTCTTTGAGGTAGCGAAGGTTCTTGCCCTTCATGCCGGTGCTGAATTGACGTCGTTCGGTCAAGATTCGATCCGTTTCTTGTGTATTTATAAGGCGCAATGCTAACCGTAGGCAGGTGAAAAAGCTCCTGCCTCAGCTCTCCTGCTTCCCCTCCCTGATAGGCCGATACTCCCAGACCGCCTGGGAGTATCGGCCGATGCGCAACCTGACGCACAAACCCATAGTTGAGATCTGTCGCAATAAATCCCCAGCGGTCAGCTCTGTGTCCGGAATCAGCCAGGAGAGCGTCATGGCTATCATCTTGAACAGCAGTATCACGGTCGATGAAACGAGCGGTTTGCAGAACGCCGCCACCTCCACCGATATCGAAGATATCAACGATAACGACATCACCGTCGCGGCCATCAATGGTACCGATGATACCGGCGACCTGCCCTTCGCATTCGAGTCCCGTCTGTTCACTCTGCTGGGCGCCACACCGGTCAAGAATGCGGCGCTGAGTGGCTATACCGGCGCCGCTGGCAACAGCGGTGCCGACCTGATCACCATCACCGGTACCTACGCGGACCTGGCCTTTACCGATGCCCAGGGCAAGGCGCTGGGCGACCCGACCAACGCCAACAGCGGCTCGGACTGGAGCGGCCTGTATACCCTCGATGGCACCAGAATCTTTCTTTATACGGACACGACCAACAATATCGTGCTGGGCCGTGCTGGCACTGAAGGGGCGACACCCGCACCCGAGGACGACCTGGCAGATCCGGGCGGTACCCTTATTTTTGCTGCCTATCTGGAGGAAACCGCAACCGGGGCCAAGGTCTGGATGGTGCAGCAAGAACCGCTGCTGCACCCGGACACCGCCAACCCCGATGATGTGGTCGACATGACCAACCACCTCTGGGTAACCGCCAGCCAGGATCTGGCTTTTGATTTCGCCGGTTTGCCCTCCGGGCAGAACGGCTTTCTGATGTTCAAGGCAGGTGGCAGTACCACCGGCTTGATCGTTACCGGCATGGACCCGGATCAGGTACCTGCCAATCAGGCTGACACCGTCAATACCAGCCAGGGTGCCGGCCCTACCACCATCGGCACCAACAGCCAGGGGATCAAGGCTGGCGAAGGCATGATCTTCAGTTTTGTGAGCAACCCGGACGCGCGTTACACCGTGCCAGACCTGACCCATGGTGAGGCGACCAACGAAAGCAACATCCTGTTTGGCGGGCTCTTCGCGGCAAGCGGCGCAACCATTGTCATCGCCCAGGCCACCCCCCCGAAAACCTGTGCGGCCACTATCAGCGCCTTCACCACCGGCCTGGAGGTCGGATCGGCTTACTATGACGGCCTGCTTGACGGTAATGGCCATGCGGTAAACGGGGCAGACAATCTTGGCTATATCGCCAGTATCACGGTGATCGGTGCCAATGGTATTGCCATCGCCGGCCTGACCGGGGTCACGGCAAATACCACGCTCGGCAGCATCAGTGTGACCTTCAACACCAGTAATGGCGGCCTTGACCGCACCGCAACGATTGTCGGCTTCGAAGCCAACTTCTCCCTGCAATATACCGTTGAGGGCACCCACAATCGCGTGGTAATTGAAAACAGCGGCACCGGCAACTCCACGTTCGATATCGGCGGTTTCCATCTGCCCAATGTGGTGGCCGTGCCTCAGGAGGTCGGCAGCCAGTTTAACTTTGAAGACGACGGCCCTGCTGCTGCCGGGCTACCAGTAACGGCACTGGTGGATGAAGACAGTCTGATTGGCGGCATCGACGGCGGTGTCGGCGACGCGGGCCTGCTGGTTCCGGCATCGGCCTCAGGCACTGTGGCCACTGTATTCACATCTGGTACTGATGCACCGGCAAGCTACTCCTTGTCCAACGACACTTCCGGCGTGCAAGTAGTTGACAGCGCCGCGACTGCGGTGGCGCTGGCCTCCAAAGGCGAGGCGGTGAAATATGACGTGATCGGCAACACCCTGTGGGGCTATGTCGGTGCCGCTGCTGAATACGTCGCCGCCACTGACCGCGCGGTGTTCAAGCTGGAGCTGATCAATACCTCTGACGGCAGCTATACCTTCACCCTTCTCGATCAACTCGACCACCCGGATACGGTGGGTGGCGACAACAGCGAAAACGAACTGCTGCTGCAGTTGGGTTCGGTGTTCAAGGTCACCGACAAGGACGGTGACTCGGTCACCGCTACGGCGCAGAAACTGGTAATCACCGTGGATGACGACACCCCGATTGCCACCGTCACTCAGCTCACCGGCACGGTGGACGAAGACGGTGTGCTCGAAGGTGCGGCTAACGCTGGTCCCGGTGATGGTATCGCAGGCGGCACAGGTGATGTGGCCGGGGAAATCGTGCTTGCCAGCGGCAATGTCAGTACCCTGTTTGCCTCCGGTGCGGACGAGCCACTGAGCTATTCGCTGACCACCAATGGCCTGTCAGCCCTGGGGCTGAAAAGCGCCGGAGTGACCGTCACCTATGCGGTGGCCTTTGATGCCATCAGCAGCACCTGGCTGCTCACTGCATCAGCCGGAGCAGGCAATACGGTGTTCACTTTCAGTCTGCACACAAGCACTGGCGCCTATGCCTTTACCCTGGTGGATCAACTCGATCATGCCGCCGGCCTGAACGAGAACGATCTGACCATCGCCCTTGGCACCGCCATCAACGCTACCGACTTTGATGGCGACACGGTAACGGCAGCCGCCAACGGCCTGGTGATCACGGTGAACGATGATACCCCTGTCGCCACAGTCAATCAGCTCACCGGCAGCGTGGACGAGGACGGTGTGGTGGAAGGCACGGCTAACGCCGGCCCCGGCGATGGTATCGCCGGTGGTACCGGGGATGTGGCCGGAGAAATCGTATTGGCCAGCGGCAACGTCAGCACCCTGTTCCAGTCCGGCGCGGACGAAGCGCTGAGCTACTCGCTGACCACCAATGGCATGGCGGCCCTGGGTCTGCAAAGCGGCGGTGTGGCCGTCAGCTATGCGGTCGCCTTTGACGCAGGCAGCAACACTTGGCAGCTCACGGCCTCGGCCGGAGCAGGCAATACGGTGTTCACCTTCAACCTGCACGCCGCAACCGGCGCCTATGCCTTTACCCTGGTGGATCAACTCGATCATGCCGCCGGCCTGAACGAAAACGATCTGAGCATTGCCCTCGGCACTGCCGTCAATGCCACTGATTTTGACGGCGACAGCGTGACCGCAGCGGCCAATGGCCTGGTGATTACGGTGAACGACGATTCACCGATCGCTTCCATCAATCAGCTCACCGGTACGGTGGACGAAGACGGTGTGGTGGAAGGCACGGCTAACGCCGGCCCCGGCGATGGCATCGCCGGTGGTAGCGGGGATGTGGCCGGGGAAACCGTATTGGCCAGCGGCAATGTCAGTACCCTGTTCCAGTCGGGTGCAGACGAAGCCCTGAGCTATTCGCTGACCACCACCGGCATGGCAGCACTGGGCCTGATGAGCGGCGGCGTGGCCGTCACTTACGCGGTCGCCTTTGACCCAGGCAGCAACACCTGGCTGCTGACGGCCTCGGCCGGAGCTGGCAATACGGTGTTCACCTTCAGCCTACACGCTGCAACCGGCGCTTATGCCTTTACTCTGGTGGATCAACTCGACCATGCCGCCGGCCTGAACGAGAATGATCTGACCATCGCCCTCGGCACGACCCTCAACGCCACCGACTTTGACGGCGACAGTGTGACGGCAGCGGCCGATGGCCTGGTGATCACGGTGGATGACGACACGCCACTCGCATCGATCAATCTGCTCACCGGCACGGTGGACGAAGACGGTGTACTTGAAGGCGCGGCCGACTCTGGCCCCGGTGATGGTATCCCGGGCGGTACCGGGGACGTGGCCGGGGAAATCGTATTGGCCAGCGGCAATGTCAGCGCCCTGTTCCAGTCCGGCGCAGACGAGCCGCTGAGTTACTCCCTGACCACCAATGGCCTGTCAGCCCTGGGCCTGAAAAGCGGCGGGGTCACGGTGACCTATGCCACTGCCTATGACGCGGGCAGTAACACCTGGTTGCTGACCGCTTCTGCCGGGGCCGGCAATTCGGTGTTCACCTTCAGCGTGCAAGCGGCGACAGGGGCCTATGCCTTTATGCTGCTCGATCAACTCGACCATGCCGCCGGCCTGAACGAGAACGATCTGAACATCGCTCTGGGCACTGCAATCAACGCCACGGACTATGACGGCGACAGCATCACGGCCGCCGCCAACGGCCTGCTGATTACCGTGGATGACGACTCGCCCGTGGTCACCGCCAAGTCCAATGTGGTCTATGCCAACGCCAGCAACCCGACTCCAGGCGGCACTGGCGTATTTGCCTATGACATCGGCGCGGATGAGCGCCTGGGAACGGTCTACAGCTCTGCAAACAGCGACCTGTCCGTGAGCATGGGAGACAGCACGGTGGGCACCACCGCCATCAGCAACAAAGTGGTGACATGGGCCTCGGAGTCAGACACCAGTGCGGTGTTTAACCTCTCCTTCACCTATGTTTCCAACAACCCGACGCTGGGCGCGCTGACCAACGCAACCGGTACCATGACCTTTGACAAGGTGGCAGATACCTACACCTTGAGCCTGACGGACGATATCGACAGCTTCAGCATCCTGAAAACCTCCGCAGCACAAGGCTTCACCGGCTACAACATTGGCGGCACAACGCCAATCAACCAGCAACCGCCGGTGTCGGTGGCCAAGCTGGCCGACGACTTCTTTGTGCAGTTCAGCGGTTTCGCTGAACAGGGTTCAGGCACCGGTGCCAATAACATCATGGCCGGTGGCAACAGCGCCTTCGTCCCCGGTGAGCTGTTCTCTGCCGCCACCTCATGGGTCAGTGTTTCCGGGACCGCCGCCGGCGTGGCCGGTGACACCATCCAGCAAGGCGAGGTAATGGACCTGGACTTCTTCACCGCCAGCCCGTTCGGTGATACAGCCGCAGCGCCCACAGCCACCAGCAAAGGGATCTACGTCAAGTTCGACGGCATCGGCAGCGAGGACCTGGTACTGGTGCTCAAGCTTATCGATCCTGACGACAACAGCCAAATCACCCGGGCGATCATTGTCGACAGCGAAGACATCATCATAAAAAACGCCTCGACTTCACCCAATAACTTCCATCCGATTGCCAACCCCGCAGCCTACGGGATCACCCTGGATCAGAACGACGGTGCGGTGATTATCGAGAGCAACGACTACAACTTCGGCGGCGAGAACTACCTGATCCAGGGCCTGCAGGTGCTGGATTCCACCGAGGGTGTCAGCGGTAGCGGCTACAACCTCAATGGCAATGTGGGCGTCAGCGGGGTCAGTACCGGCAGCACATTGACCTTCAGCAACGAGTCCGGCGAGGGCAGTAAAAGCAACCCTGTAGAAGCCGGTGAAGCGGGAACCTGGGATGGCGATGTGATCAAGATCACTGACCTGGGTTTTGTCACCTCGACCACCCCGGATGCCCATCTGGCCTTCAACGTCGTGGTGACGGATGCGGATGCCGATTCAACCGCAGCCCAGACCCTGAATGTGACCATCGAAGGGGACAAAACCTTCACCGGTGGTGTGGGGGCCGACACCTTCAACTTCAGCGGCCTGGATACCGATAGCTCACTGACTGCGGCAACGACAGTGATCTCCTCCGGCTTCACTTCCGGGGTGGACACGCTGAACTTCCCGACCGCAGGCACAGGGGCGAACTATATGGAAGTGGCGGCCCCCGCGGCCAACGTGGCAGCCTTTATTACCGCCGCCGATACGGCGCTCAATGGCACCACCAACTACTACTTTGGCGTCGTTGGAGGCGACGGCTATCTGGCATACGACGGTGACGGCACGGGGATCACCGGCATTATCAAGTTGGTGGGTGTGACGGATATCGCCCCGACTGACATTGTGTAAATGTCGCAGCAGGTAAAAAGGCCTGGCTCCCACAAGGAGCCAGGCCTTTTTTGTCGGGCCTTTATTTGCTGTCAAACAACCCGTGCTTGATTGCGTACATCAGCAAGTCCGTACGGTTGATCAGGTCAAGCTTCTGGTAAATGTTGCTCAGATGGTTATGCACGGTGTGCTCGCTGATGCCCAGGCTTCCGGCGATGCTCATGTACTTGGCCGAGGGCTCACCCACGATGGCGCGAATCAGCTCTCTTTCGCGCAAGGTCAGACGCGATTGTTTCTCCAGTTCCAGATTGTGTTTCAAGGCCGTATGCCCGCTCGCAGCATAGTCACACAGGCCGCCGGTCCAGGCCCTGTTGAGCCCGGTGTCTCGATGGTGGACCTTGATGATGGCAAGGATGATCGACTCGGTCGGGTCTTCCGCCAGTACGATGCCACGAGCACCCGCTTCCATTGCCTGGGTTGCGGGTATGACCTCGTACAGCCCTTTGAGCACCAGCACTTTAATCCCGGTACTGCGGGTGAGTTGGGTGATGACCGCCAGCGGGTTCAGCGCGTCCGGAAAGAAGCTAAAAAATATGACATGGGGTCGTAACTGATCGGCAAGGTCAAGCGCATGGGTATAGGTGGTGGCCTGGCCACTCACTTCCATTTGAGGCTTCCTGGCATTGATCAAGTCGTGAAGACCTCTGAGAACAAGCGGGCGACAGTCGATCAGCATCACACGTATGGGTTTTCTGAGGGGGGGCATTACCTTCCTGACTCCCTTGAACCATCAATCACCTCTACCCGCTGCCCGTTCGAGTAGAAGCAAAAACAATCAGGAGTACTTATCAATAGCTTGCGCCTGTTGATGTTCTTCCTCGGGCTGTCAGCTAAGTCTAGGACAGACCTGCGTGCTGCCCCGCCTGCCAGAACGGCAATCGGGCAATGAGTTTTTTTATCAGACACCTCGTGTTTATTCCCGCATGCGGCCAGCAGACCACGCAAATCAAGGCCTTAGGCGTGCTGCCGGGGGGACGTGGCATGTATGACAGGCATCATGCGTGTCAAAAAAACAGACAGATGGTGTAACGCCAGGTTAACAGATAAGCACAAGGTCAATTAAATGGCGTTATCGCGGATCCGCAATGTCCGCCGCCGGACTGCCAGGATTCAGCCACAGATTCACGCTTGCGACACTTTCACCAGGTGGCTTGCCCGCCCAGCGATTGAGCGTAATGACATTGGTGACGAAGTCGTACTGGGTCTTGAGCAAATCCCGATGAGCCCGGTATTCGTTACGCACACTGGTCAGCACATCGACGGCATTCACCATCCCGTAACCGAACGCTTTTTCTGCGGCGGCTCTGGACAGCTGTGCCGAAGCCAGGGCATGGCGACTGGCGCTGATCTTCTCTGCGCTGGTATCGGCCGTCAGGTAGGCGCTGGTGATTTCCTTGACCACCCGCCGCTGTACCGACTCCAGCTGTTGCTCGGCCGCGATCTGATCCTGATACAGCCCGCGCACCCGTGCCGAGGTCGAGCCGCCGCTGTATATCGGTACCTGCAGGCCGATCCCGGCCACATAACTGTCGGTGCGCGGCACCAGGGCATTGTTATAGCCTTCGTTGGACTGCTGCGCGCTGAGGGTCAGGCTCAGAGTCGGATAGTGCCCGCCCTTGCCGCTACGCAAGGCCGCGCCAGCCACCTCTACCCCGCTTTCATTGGCTTTGAGTGCCGGGTTTTGCGCAACCCCTTCGCGCACCCAGCTTTCCAGGCTCTGCGTCGAAACCCGTAACTGCAGATCGTCGCGCACGCGACTGAGCTTCTCCTTGACCGGCCGTCCGACGATCTCGGCCAGCGCTGCGCGACTGACGCTGACCTGGTTACGGGCATCCAGGACCTGCGCCGCCAGGCCGTCGACACGGGCCTTGAGGTCCAGCTGATCGGTAATCAAGGCCAGCTGTTTGGCGTACAGCGCGTTGACCCGGTCCAGGCTTTTTTGCGTGGTACGCAGCTCGGCCTGAATCAGTTCGAGTTCATCTTCGGCGGCCAATACCGTGAAGTACCGCCGGGCCAGCTCCACCGTGGCCTCGGACTGGGCCTCCAGGGCTTCGGAATCGGACTGTTTGGCCATGCTTTTGAACTTCTGGTAATTCTCCCAGGTGGACTTGTTGTACAGATACTGACGCAATACCAGACTGTAGACTTCACTGTCGAAACTCTGCTGCACCAGCTCGTTTTCCTGGTGAATCCGGTTGACCCCGGCGTTGAGCGATACCTGCGGCAACAGGGTGCCCATGGCTTCACGCTGGTACTCCTGCCCTGCTTGCGCCCGCGCACGGGAGGCCAATATTCGCGGGTCCTGCAAACGGGCCTCGCGATACAACTGCATCAGGTCAGTGGTGAATGTCGATGCGCTGACCCCTTGCGCCGCCGGCACTGCGCCTTGCGCAAGGGCAACCCCCGCGGCAAGCCCGAACAAACCACCCAGCACGCGTGCAGTCACTTGCATGATCACTCCTCAATCATCGATTGTGAGAGGGCATTGCGCGCCGGTTGCATCAGGTAGTGCAGCAGAGTGCGCTGCCCGGTGATGATCAACACGTCCGCCGGCATGCCCGGCAGCAACTTGCGTTCCCCCAGGGTGTGCTCACCGGCTTTGGTCACCTTGACCCGGGCGAGGTAATAACCGGCCCCGGTTTTTTCATTGATCAGCCGGTCTGCCGAAACACTGCTGACCTCGCCTTCGATCACCGGTGTGGTGGCGCTGTTGAACGCGCCAAAACGAATATCGGCACGCCTGCCGATGGCAACACGATCAATGTCCACCGGCGCCACCTGGGCCTCAATAACCAGCCCCGACACTGACGGTACGATGTCCAGCAACGGGGTCGCCGGGCGCACCACGCCGCCAATCGTATGCACGGTCATGCCGATCACCATGCCCGCTTCAGGGGCACGAATCACGCTATGGCCCAGGCGGTCTTCCAGGGCGCTGGCGCGCTCCTGCAGGTCGTAAATTTTGCTCTGGACCTCTGCCAGTTGCTTGACCACTTCGGCATTGAAGTCCTTGTCGATCTGCAGGATCTGCAGCCGGGTTTCATTGATCTGCAAGCGGCTGGTGGTGATTGCGGAACGGTGCTCGACCATTTCCGACCTGAGCAGTTGGCGCTTGCGTTCCTGCTCGAGCAGACGCTGTTTGTCGACAAAGCCCTGGGCCAGCAGGTCAGTCAATTCGACAATTTCACCACTGTAGGACCTGTCCAGATGCCCCTTGGCGCCGATAATCGCCTGGGTGCCATTGATCTGTTCATTCAACTGGTCAATGCGCTCTTGCAGCACGGCAATCTGCCCCAGGCGCGAGCCTCGCTGGGCGTTGAATACCCGGATTTCGCCCTGGCGCGCTTCGCCGCCCCGCTGGATGTCGGCTGTGGCCAGCGGTGCAAAAGCAATCTCGGGCAGATTGTCGCGCTCTGCCACAAGCCGGGCTTCCATGGCTTTGGCGGCAATCAGTTGCCCACGGGTCATCTGGTATTCGAAGCGCAGCGGCGTATCGTCGAGAATGATCAGCGGGTCATCCTGTTTGACGGTATCACCGTCATGTACCAGCACCTCTTTGACGATGCCGCCTTCAAGGTGCTGTACCGTTTTGCGATACGCCTGCACGGTCACCACACCCGGTGCATAGGCCGCGCCATCAAGCGGCGCGAACGCAGCCCAGGTGCCGAACACGCCGAAAGTCAGCACCACAATGACAAAACCCAGGCGTCGGATTTTTCGGTCGCTAGTGGTCAGTTCGGCAAAGTTGTCAGTTGATGGAATTGGGATCATGGGGTTCATCGGAACCGTCCTTGCCATTAGCCACCGCAGCCATGGCGGTTTCAGCCTGCATGGTCTGTTTTGGCGCCTGCTGTGCGTTGAGCTCCGTCAGCACGAGCTCACGCGGCCCGAACAGACTGAGGCCGCCGTTGCTCATCACCATGAGCCGGTCAAGCTGGGACACAATATTGGTGCGATGGGTAATCACAAACAGGGTGGCACCTGACAGCCTGATCCTGTGAAGGGCAGCTATCAGGGCTCGGTCACCGACTTCGTCGAGATTGGAATTGGGCTCATCGAGGATGATCAGCCGCGGGCTGCCGTATAGGGCGCGAGCCAGCCCTATGCGCTGGCGCTGCCCGCCGGAAAGTACCACGCCGTCACCACCAATCACGGTGTCGTAGCCATCGGGCAACAACAGGATCATGTCGTGAACACCGGCCGTGGTGGCCGCAAGAATGACTTTCTCGGAATCGACCCGGGTAAAACGGGCAATGTTGTCGCTGACGCTGCCTTCGAACAGCTCGATGTCCTGGGGCAAGTAGCCGATATGGGGCCCCAGTTCATGTTTATCCCAGGCGCTGATATCCGCGCCATCCAGGCGCACCACACCTTGCAGCGGCGCCCAGATGCCCAGCAGCGCCCTGGCGAGGGTAGACTTGCCCGCCGCACTGGGGCCGATAATGCCGACCACGCAACCGGCCGGCACACTGAAACTGATGTTCTTGATGATGGCAATATTCGAGCCGGGAGCCGCAACGGTCAGGTTCTCAACGTGCACGTCGCCCTTGGGCGCCGGTAATGACATGCGCTCGGGCTGAGCCTGTTGGCTGGCCAGGATCGCGTTAAGCCGGGCGTACTGCGAGCGCGCCGCAATAAAGCCTTTCCAGCTGCCGATAATCAGATCAATGGGTGCCAGTGCCCGGCCCAGCAGCACCGACCCGGCAAACACCAGCCCTGCCCCCACCTGATGATCAACGGCCAGATAGGCCCCCAGTCCGAGAATCAGCGATTGCACCAGAATCCGGAACGACCTGGACAGGGTGCTGATCATGGCCCCTTTATCGCTGGCCCGGGATTGCAGCAACAGCACATTTTTTTGCCGGGTCCACCAACGGTCCATCAAGGTTTCAAGCATGCCCATGGATTCGATGACTTCGGCATTGCGCAGGTTTTTCGTGGTGTAGAGCGAAGCGCCAATATGCTCCTTGTTGGCCTGGGCCAGCGTCGGCCCGGTCAATCTTTCATTAACAAACGCAAGCAACAGCAACAACAGCGCACTGCCCGTCGCCACCCAGCCAAACCAGGGGTGAAACATAAACATCACGGCGATATAGATGGGTAGCCAGGGGGCATCAAAAAAGGCAAACAAGCCGTTACCGGAGAGAAACTGACGCAAGCCGGTCAAGTCATTCAGCGGTTGGGCCGAGGCGTCCATCCCGCCGCTTTCCAGGGCCCGCTTGAAACTGGCCTTGTAGACCTGGCGGCTGAGCAGCATGTCCAGGCGGTTGCTGACCCGGACCATGATCCGTGATCGGGTCCACTCAAGGCAGCCGAGGGTGATCACCAGACCGGTCATGATCAGCGTCAACATGCTGAGGGTGGTCAGGCTGCCGCTGGTGATCACGCGCCCATAGACCTGCAACATATAGAACGTGGGAACCAGCATTAACGCATTGATAAAGAAGCTGAAAAAACCAACGGAGAGAAAGCTTTCCCGGCAGGCTTTCAACGCAGTGTGCAGGCTGTTTTCAGATGGGCTACGCATTGAAAATTCCAGCTTTGAAAGCCTTCATTAGTAAAGCGTAGATCATGCCCGCGCGGTGTGCTTAGCGTGGAGCGGCACGAAAACTTCACTGGCAGACAAAGACTGACAGACCAACGCACAGGCAATCCCCCACGGGGCAAAAACTCACTGCCGGGCCACTGGGGCAAACATTCAGTTACGAACGGTCGTCTTGAATTTATTCATATCCGGAGTAGGCTGGATTTATACCTGTATCGGAGGCAGTCATGCATCTAGTCGCCCAAAATCCTGAGCCCGACATCACCAGCGGCGATGCAGGTCGTGTTGCCCTGACCTTTTTCTTCAGCCTGATGGAGCACTGGGGTTGCACCAAGGATCAACAGTGCACCCTGCTCGGCGCCATTGGTAATACCACCTACTTCAAATACAAAAAACTGCCGAACGTGCGCTTGCCCCACGACACTCTGGAACGCATTTCGTACTTGATGGGCGTACACAAAGCTCTGCGCATCCTGTTCAGCAACAAGCCTGAGCGGGCCTACGAATGGGTACACAAACCCAACACCGCAGCGCCCTTTAATGGCCAGAGCGCCCTGGGCTACATGCTCGCCGGTCAGGTGGTCGATCTGGCAGACGTGCGTCGTTATCTGGATGGAGTACGCGGCTGATGCCAGATGCAGTGCTGCCTGAATGGATCAAGGCTTACCGCATCATCAATAGCGCCTTCCCGCCCATCTCGGTATTTGAAGACACCCTGGATCCAGCAGATCTTGAAATCGCCTTCGCCCTCGAAAGCCTGACCAATGACCGCCTGCGTGACCAGGCAGGCGTGCTGCAACGGGTAACGCCAGAAGACCGTCTGTGCGGCGAAGGCTCGACGCCGATAATGGCCGCCTTTACCCATATTGGCCGGGCCAGTCGTTTTACCGATGGCACTTATGGTGTGTACTACTGTGCCAACAGCCTCGAGGCCGCCATTGCTGAGACCTGCTTTCATCAGGAACAATTCTGGCGGGCCACCCGGGAAGCCAGTATTGAAATCACCCTGCGCACCTATATCAATCGCGTGGTAAAGCCGATGATCGATATACGTGGCGTTGCCCGACTGCACGATCCTTCACCTGCCCGATATGGCCTGCCCCAGGCCTTCGCCCGGCCATTGCGGGCAGATGGCGCCTGGGGCCTGCTGTACAACAGCGTGCGCCTGACCGGCCACGAATGCGTGGCTGCGTTTCGCCCTCCAGCACTTTCACTACCGGTTCAGGGCCAGCATTTGAGATATGTATGGGATGACAAGGCGCAGGCGATTACCTGGGTCCTGCAGCTCAGCGAAGTGCCAAGATAAGGCCAGGGATTCCGGCGAACGGGTCACCTGATCGATTTCTTCAGCCCAGCCTTTGAAGTCCCTGAACTTCAGGCTGTGAACCGCAGGGAAAACCGTGCTTTGCACAAGCCCATGCTCGGCGTGACCAGCGCGTGGCAGGTTTTGCCAGCAACCTTCAGAGGGTGTATTGCTTGAACAGTTCCTCTTTGATGATCAACAGCGCATCTTCGTAGTAGCGCTCGCCGCGAGCCTCACTGAGCAATACCGAGCGCACACTGCCCTCGCCTTCGGCGGGCGTGTGTTCGCAGGTCAGGTAGAACTCGGCGGTTTCAGGTTTGAATTCCAGGTAGTAGAACAATTCGCGACCTTCGCGGTGCCAGTAGCCGATTTCTCTGCGCATAGGGGTTCCTTGGTTAGCCAGATGAAAAGCCCCTCACCCTAACGCGCTGCGGCAGGGAGAGGGGACTTGATTGGGAGACGCTAAAGTTTGTTTGCTGGTTGCGGCCTGTTCCCTCTCCCTCCTGCAGAGGGCTGCAAACCCGCAATCCTTTCCAGCGCCACTTTCAAAGCCTGTACACTGGCAGCCGCCGTCAGGCTGATGCGCACCGCATGGCCAGCGCTGGACTTCACCGCAAATACATCCGCCGGCACCACCTCAACGCCAACGGCGCGACACGCCTCGGCGCCGTCTTCCACAGTCACCCAGATATGCGGTGATGGCGTGTCTGTCTGATACATCGCAGCCCCCAAAAACTTTTTTGCCAGACGCCAGCGCCGGCTCACTTCCAGGGTTTGCCACTCCAGCCGCGCTTGTGCTGTGCCATCACTGATCCATTGGCAGGCGATGGCCTGGCACAGCGGCGATACCCCCCAGTGCGCCGACTGCGCATAGGGATCAATACGCGCCAGCAGCTGTGGGTTAGCCACAATCCAGCCCAGGCGCACTCCCGCCGCAACGGTCTTGGACAAACTGGTGACCAGCACTGCGAGCTCGGGCAAAAAGCGGTACAACGGCGGGCTATCGGTCAGCGCACCATAGACATCGTCTTCAATCACCTGCACACCATGGCGTCGGGCAATATCGGCAATCGCCAGCCTGCGCTCAACGCTCATCACCGCCGAAGTCGGGTTTTGCAGGGTCGGGGTCAGTATGGCAACCCGCGCACCCGTGGCGCGGATCATCCGGTCAAAGTCCTGCGCCAGGATCCCTTCCCGATCCATCGCGACGCCATGCATGGGCAAACGCAACTGTGCGCAGGCAGCCTTGATTCCCGGCGCAGTAAAGGCTTCAACCAGTACCGCATCGCCTGCCTGGCATAACGACAGCAGCACCGTAAACAGCCCTTGCTGGGCGCCGGTGCAGAGCATGATGTTGTCCACGCTCAAGTCCAGCCCGCGGCCCTTGAGCCAGGCCGCGCCCTGTGCCCGTGCCTGCAACAGATCCGCAGCGCTCAAATAACCCTGCAAGCGGATCGCCTGGTTACTGTCGAGCAACCAGGACAAGGCCAACCCATCCTCTTCGCCAAGATGGTCAATGGCGGGCAGGTTGGTTCGCAGGTCGATACGGGGTGTCTGCTCATCGGCGTGTTGCAGCCTGAACAGCGTCGCCTCCTGGCTGCTGGCCAGCACATAGGTACCACGCCCTACCTCACCCGAAACCAGATGCCGCCTGGCCGCCTCGCGATAAGCCTGCATCGTGGTACTGGGGTTCCAGCCCAGCGCCCAGGCCAGACGCCGCTGGGGTGGCAAACGTGCACCGGGTTGCAGTTCGCCGCAGGCGATGGCCCGGGTGATTGCATCGACCAGCGCAAGATAGCGCGGCTGGTCTGTGTCATTGAGTGTTGGCATCCACATTTATTGTTGGCCATGCAATATAAGGGTCGGCCCATACAATGCGTCGTGCCTAGAATCGAGTCAAATCCCTCGATGACGGTGTGCCATGTTTGATTTGAATGCCCTTCGCCTTGCAGCCCATACCGTGCACCAGACCCTGGCGCCCACACCGCAACTGGCCTGGCCTTTGCTGACCGAACGCATGGGTTGCACGGTATGGGTCAAGCATGAAAACCACACGCCCACCGGTGCCTTCAAAGTGCGCGGCGGCCTGTTATATGTGCAGGGGTTGCTGGCCCGCGAACCGGGCACCAAAGGCCTGGTCACAGCCACACGCGGCAATCACGGCCAGAGCCTCGCACTGGCAGCGCGCAGCGTAGGCCTTCCAATCCGGATCGTGGTGCCGGAAGGCAACTCGGTGGAAAAGAATGCCGCCATGCGGGCCCTCGGCGCTACCGTGATTGAATGCGGCAAGGATTTTGACGAGGCCCGCACCCATGCGGCGGTGCTGGCACACACTTATAAATTGCACCTGGTCCCCGCCTTCCATCCCGACCTGATTCGCGGCGTGGCCACTTATGCGCTGGAGTTGCTAGAAGCAGTGGAAGAACTGGACACAGTGTATGTCCCCATCGGCATGGGCTCGGGAATTTGCGGGCTGATCCAGGCCCGCGACTTGCTGGGCCTGAAGACCGAGATTGTCGGTGTGGTGTCTGCGCACGCCGATGCTTATGCGCAAAGTGTCGAGCAGGGCCGTGTGGTCTGCACCGAGTCGGCCCACACGTTTGCTGACGGGCTGGCTTGTCGCCAACCGCTGCCCGAGGCGCTGGAAATTATTGCCAAGGGCGCGGCGCGGGTGATTCGGGTGTCCGACCAGCAGATCGCCCATGCGATTCGGGTCTACCATGAAACCACCCATAACACCGCTGAAGGCGCAGGCGCCGCCGCGCTGGCCGGCCTGATCAGCGAGCGCTCAAGGCAAAAAGGGCGCCGGGTTGCACTGATCCTGAGCGGCGCCAACATTGACCGCCTGCTGTATGCCGCCATTCTGGCCAACAGCGCTGACGCATAACCTAAAGGAGTGTGTATGCAGTACCTGATTCGCCGCGCCACACCGGGCGATGCCCAGGCCATCAGCAAGGTGGTGATTGCCGCCTTGCGCGAATCCAATGCCCGGGACTATTCCCCCGAGGTGATCACCCGGATCGGGCAGAACTTCTGCCCGGCCGAGATTCTGAAGTTGATGCAGCAGCGCCAGATGTACGTGGCCGTACACGAACACCTTGTAGTGGGAACTGCCAGCCTGGATCACGCGGTGGTGCGCAGTGTGTTCGTCAATCCGGGCCATCAGGGCCGAGGCATAGGCCAGCAATTGATGGCACGCATCAAGGAGGCGGCCATTGTTGCGCAGATTCAGGAGCTGCGGGTACCCTCCTCGCTTACGGCCGAGTCCTTCTACGCGCAACTGGGCTTTGCGAAAGTACGCGACGAGTTCCATGGGGACGAGCGCACCGTGATCATGGCCCTGCGTCTGGACGACTAAATCCCGGGGCAGCTATGCTGAGCCTGATGACTTCTTCTGCGTCGCTGCGCTCACCCTGCCCACCCGGCGCCTGCATCTGCGAGCGGGAGCAACTGTTGGCGACACCTGGCACCGACCTGCGCATCCTCAACCTCACGCGTCAGGCCGAGAAAGTGCTGATCGAGCGGCTGGAAAACCTGAAAAGCTTCGACGATCTTGAACATATGCAGCGCCGCATGCACGAGCAACTGGGCATTGAAGTGCTGATCGACCCCGGCGTCACAGAAGTGCGTACCATGCGAGGCATTGCGATACACCTCGCCGAGCAACCGGGCCTGTGCCGAAAAACCCGACAGGCAATCCCGGCCGCCATCCGCCGGGCGCTGGAGAAACGACCTGAAATTGCCTGGAAACTGCTGGATGGTCACGGCTTGTTTAGCGACCCCTGAATCGGCTCTGAACAAGGGCTTTAACCCCGGAAAAGGTCATATTTTGCGGCATATGAACAAATTCGCTTGCCATAACCCGAATCTCTGCCCTATAAGCGCGTCTTTTAAATTAACTGAGTCATACCAATGAGTGCCGGATTCACCGAGGACGGCATGCGCAGAGCGCTCGGCCTTGATCTGCCTGCTGCCCCGGTTCAACCTGAAGTTGAACCGGCTCCTGCCAAAACCATCCCTGCTCCGAAAAAAGCTGCGGCACCTGCCAAAGCGCCATCACCTGTGCCGAAAAAGCGCAGCGGGCCTGTCCTGCGCGTCACCATGCGGGTGACCAAGGTATTTGACGGCGATGAAAGCCTGTTTGTCCATGACTCCAAGGATTTGAGCCGATTCAACGCCGAGCAAGAGGCGAAAAAAGCCCTGGCCAAGGCTGGCTTTAAATACTTTGAACTCGAGTCTATTGTTTCGGTGGACTGAGTCTGCCGCAGACCACCCGTTTTGCCGCCACACCAAGGAGCCCGAACATGCAATCGCAACCCCTGAACGCCAGCGACTTTGACGTGATCGAAAACACGCTGCTCAAATACGGCGACGATCACTCCGTGCTCAACCCTTCGGAGCTCGACGGTTATTTCACCGCACTGGTTTCAAGCCCGACTCGGGTCGATATCGCCGACTGGTTCCCGGCAATCTGGGGCGGTCAGAACCCGGCCTGGGAAAACCCTGAGGAAGCCAAACAGTTCATCGAACTGAGCGTTCGCCATATCAATACCCTGGCCCGGCAACTGGCTGAGGACAGCAGCGCATTTGTTCCGCGTTTCGAGCAGACCGAACATCTGGGCCAGGATGTAACCCTGGCGGAAGAGTGGTGTTTTGGTTACACCCGTGCGGTGGCCATCAGCAACTGGCCAGCACTTCCGGCGCCGCAAGCACGCTTGCTCCAGGCCATCGCCGACTGCGCCGAGCAGGACAACTTCGAACTGCCCGACGACCTCGACGTTGCCGCCCACCAGCAAAGCGTTGCCGCCATTGCCCCTGCGGCCCGGGCGCTGCATGACTTCTGGTTGAGCCAGCGCTGACCTCGGCGAAGCTGATTTTGATTTTGTAGCAGCTGCCGAAGGCTGCGTCCGGCGGCGAAGCCGCCGTAAAATCAGCCACCGCGATTATCCAGATAAACCTTGCACTGCGCATTTACGATCGCTTCGCAATCGGACGCAGCCTTCGGCAGCTGCTACGAATTGTGCTGCGGCACACTATAGAAACCATCCCCATGACCACCCTCAGCCATTTCGATTCCCCGGTCAGCGAACCGATCAACAGCCAGATCCTGCAGCTCGTGGTCGATCACCTGAGCGATATCAGTGCGATGGAAATCGCCCCGAGCAATCTGCTGTACAGCATTTATCAGTACGCCATCGGCTTTGAAGTGCATCTGTACCTGCAGGCACTCGACGGCACCAAAGGCATTGCGGTCGAGCTGATTGTCGCCACCGATGCCCAGGACCCGGAAAAAGTAACGGGCTTCGCCTTGTACCTGCCTTTCAAGGACGACCCCCAGGCCTGCGGCATTGCCTATATGGCCGAGCTGGCCAGCCACCGCCATCTGGGGGTGACCCGTTCGATGCTCGAGGAAGTCGTGCGCCGCTACCCTCACACCGAGCTGACTTGCAGTGTGACCAAGGTTGCGGAATTCGAGGCAATGGGGCTGCAAGTCATCGGTACCCGCGGCCCGCAAGTGCTGATGAACACCCGTGACCATAGCAGCGACGGCCTGATGGCCGTGCTCGACGTCGCCGCGATCTACCAGTCCACCGAAGTGCGCCAGATCCATACCTACCTGCTGCAACGCAACGGCAAAAAGGCCATGCTCGACGCCGAGAAGAAACGTGATCGCCAGATCGATCAACTGACTGCCCGGGCCAAAGCCTTTGTGGCCCTGGCAAAAGACTAAAGGGGCGAAATAACGCATCATGGTTGCACTCCGTTAAGAGGGAACCCGTATGCGCGCTCACTTCACCCTGCCCCGTCTCGGCGCCTTGACACTGAGTCTGGTGTTCAGCGCTGGCGCCGTGGCCAGCGAAGAATCGCAACTGATCGACTCGATCAATGCTTACCGCAGCCAGATTCAATTGTGCGCAGGGCAGGCCTCGCAAGAGTTGCCGCCACTGTCGGCCGACACCCGCCTGGTGCTGCCGGCCAGCAGTTTTGGCGATTTGCAGCAAGCCCTGGCACAGGCGGCATACCCGATGGTCAACGTACAGGCGATCAACCTGTCCGGCCCCCGTGACGCCCAGGCCGCCATGAAAGCCGTCCAGGAAAGCTTTTGCCGCGTGGTGCTGGACCCGCAATTTGTCGATATCGGCGTCAGCCACGACCAGCGTGACTGGCGCATCGTTCTGGCCCGTCCGCTGCTGGCGGCACGCCTGGGAGACTGGCAGGCCGAAGGCCAGAAGGTCCTCGAGATGCTCAACAGCGCCCGTAACCAACCCCGCCAATGCGGCACCCAGGCCTTCGGCCCTGCCGCGCCCCTGACCTGGAACACCACCCTGGCTAGCGCTGCCGAGAGTCATTCACGGGACATGGCCAACAATAACTACTTCGATCACAAGGGCCGCGATGGCAGCACCCCGGGGGATCGCGCTGAACTGGCGGGCTATATCGCGCAGCAGATCGGTGAAAATATCGCCGCCGGGCAGGACACCACGCGCAAGCTGGTCGACGGCTGGCTGGCCAGCCCTGGTCATTGCGCCAACGTGATGAATCCGGGGTTTCGCGAGCTGGGCGCAGCCTACGCGGTAGACCCAAAAAGTGATGCAGGGATTTACTGGACGGCCCTGTTCGGGACGCAGTGAGGTATTGCGAAGGGGTTGAGCGAGGCGGTAACGCGAGATAAAGCAGCCCCACCCGAGCAGCTTCGGGTGGGGCCGTTTTTTTACAGCGCCATGTCAGCCGCTGGGTTGCTTGGAGCAGGCTTTGCCGGCTCCGTAGCAGGCGTTGCAGTGTGAGTTGCCGCCGGGATCGCCGGTGGTGGAGTCAATTGCAGGACTTCAGCCGTGTAGGCCCACTCTTGGGCAACGCGATCAGGATCGCCGTTCAGCTTGGTGCCATAGCTCGGCACGATCTGGTGCAGCTTCGCTTGCCACTCCGGTGTTGCAACCTTGTCCTTGAACACGGTTTCAAGCACGGTGAGCATGATCGGTGCAGCCGTGGAGGCACCCGGGGATGCGCCCAGCAGACCGGCGATGCTGCCATCTTTGGCGCTGACAATCTCGGTACCGAGTTTCAGCACGCCGCCCTTCTCTTCGTCACGCTTGATGATCTGCACGCGCTGACCGGCCTGCCACAGGCGCCAGTCTTCGGACTTGGCGTTCGGGAAGTACTCTTTCAACGCATTGAAGCGGTCTTCGTCCGACAGCATCAGCTGGCCGGCCAGGTATTCAACCAGTGGGTACTGTTCGATACCCACTTTGGTCATTGGCCAGATGTTGTGCGGGGTGGTGCTGGTCAGCAGGTCGAAGTACGAACCTTCTTTCAGGAACTTGGTCGAGAAAGTCGCGAACGGGCCAAACAGGATAACGCGCTTGCCATCCAGCACGCGGGTGTCCAGGTGCGGAACCGACATCGGTGGCGCACCAACCGAAGCCTTGCCGTAGGCCTTGGCCAGATGCTGCTCGGCAACAGTCGGGTTATCGGTTACCAGGAACGAGCCGCCAACCGGGAAGCCTGCGTATTCCTTGGCTTCAGGAATGCCGGACTTCTGCAGCAGGTGCAGGGCACCGCCGCCAGCGCCGATAAAGACGAACTTGGCGTCAGTTTCGGTTTTGCTGCCATCTTTCAGGTTTTTGTACACCACGCGCCACGAACCATCTTCATTGCGCTTGATGTCTTCAACTTCGCTCGACAGTTTCAGCGAGAAGTTAGGCTTGGTTTGCAGGTAAGCCGCGAACTGGCGTGTGATTTCGCCGAAATTCACGTCAGTACCGATCGGAGACCAGGTGGCCGCGATTTTCTGGTTGGGATCGCGCCCTTCCATCATCAACGGAACCCACTTCTTGATCTGCACTGGATCTTCGGAGTACTGCATGCCCGCGAACAGAGGGCTGGCCTGCAGGGCTTCATAGCGCTTTTTCAAGAACTTGATGTTGTCATCGCCCCACACAAAACTCATGTGCGGCGTGGAGTTGATAAACGAGCGCGGATCTTTCAGTACGCCGTTCTTGACCTGCCACGACCAGAACTGACGCGATACCTGGAAAGCTTCATTGATTTCAATGGCCTTCGGGATTTCAACGTTGCCGTTCTTGTCTTCCGGCGTGTAGTTCAGCTCAGCCAGGGCGGAGTGACCGGTACCTGCGTTGTTCCAGCCGTTGGAGCTTTCCAGGGCAACGCCATCGAGACGTTCAATCATCTCCATGGACATGCCGGGTTCCAGCTCGTTGAGCCATACACCCAGAGTAGCGCTCATGATGCCGCCGCCGATCAGCAGTACATCCACGTGTTTAGGTTCTGCCGCATGCACGGAGGTAATCCCCATGGTCAGCGCCAGGCCCAGTAGCCCCTTGTTCATTTTTTTTAACATGTTGTAGTACCTAAGATAAAACGCCATCTGCCCGGCACTCGGTGCCTGAATTTGCCTGACCCACTACAGACGGTCACCTGCAATCGAGCCAGCTTCAAGCCCCGAACGGGCAGACATATAAGGCCTGTGCACGTTACAGACCTCACTTCATGTACCTTGGGCGCTGATCTCTTGTTGGTCTTGGCTTCAGCTACTTGGGTAACATTTTGGGTACAGCGGATGTGACTCCCTTGATGTCCGGCCTGCTCGCGGCTCCTTCCGGGGAACCTGCGTGGGCATGACGCTCCAGGGCGGCCAGCCGACTTACCGCGACATTCTACCTCAGGTGGCACTCTGGGCGAAGCAGCAGTAGCCAAGCCCCGCGCTCAGGTATAATCGTGCCTTTGCCCCGCCTATCAACAGGATTCACCCATGTCTTTAAGCAAACGCACCCAGGCACAGATCGAACGTCGCCTGATCACCTCCCTGACCGAGGCCTGCGAAACGGCCAAATCACAGATCCCGGGGTTTGCCTGGTTGACCCATGTTGTTGACTACGAGGCCTTCCCGGCCAGCCTGAAGGTGGTCTGGGTGTTCGATACGCAAGCCAGCAAAGACTTCGCCCTGGCCGATGGCGAGGCGCGCTATATGGGTGAGCTGACGGCCCAGGCGCTGGCGGATGCCGGTGTAAAGGTGCGTAACGGCTCGGCCCATGTATTCTTCGATTCAGAAGAAGAGTGCCAGCGCAGTTGTGGCGGCAACTGGCCCAAGCGCCTGGCGCAAAAACAGACCGGACGCAGTTGAACTGTGGCAAAAGACATTGAAAACCCGTGCATTGCAGTTTGCCAGTTAAGTGGTGAGCTCTGCGTGAGCTGCGGTCGAACCCGGGAAGATATCCGCAAGTGGCGGGGCATGAAGCGCCCGGAAAAAATGGCCGCCGTGCAGCGCGCCAGCGCTCGGCTCAAGAGCCTGCGCAAGAAGAACGGCTAAGCCCGCTACGCCAGATACTTGCCGAACCAGCCCAGGGTCCTGTTCCAGGCCAGAGTAGCCGCGGCTTCATCGTAGCGAGGCGTCGAGTCGTTATGAAAGCCGTGATTCACTCCCGGGTAGATATGCGCTTCATGGACTTTACCGTTGCTGTTCAACGCCTGCTCAAAAGCTGGCCAGCCGTCATTGATCCGTGTATCCAGCCCGGCGTAGTGCAGCATCAACGGTGCCTGGATACGGGCGACCTCGTCTGCACCGGGCTGGCGCCCGTAAAACGACACTGCAGCTCCCAGCTCCGGGTAGGCCACTGCCGCCGCATTGGCCACCCCGCCGCCATAGCAGAACCCGGTAATCCCAACTTTGCCGGTACTGGCATCATGCTGCATCAACCACTCCACCGCCGCGAAGAAGTCATTCATCAGCCTGGCAGGGTCGACTTTTTGCTGCAGCGCCAGGCCTTGCTCGTCATTGCCGGGATATCCGCCCACTGACGTCAGGCCATCGGGTGCCAGAGCGATATATCCCGCCTTGCCCAGGCGCCGGGCAACATCTTCGATGTAAGGATTCAGCCCGCGGTTCTCATGCACCACCACCACGGCTGGCAGCTTGCCCGCTGCCTTGGCTGGCCGCACCAGATAACCGCGCACCTGGCCGTTGCCCCTGGGCGATGGGTACATGATGTACTCGGCAATGATTTCGGGTCGGTAAAGGATACCTGCTCGGCGAGTGCGTAGTCTGGGCTCAACGCCGTCAGCACCGATAACGCAGTGGTGCCCAGGGCGAATACAGCAGCACGGTCAAGAAACTCGCGACGGTTGATCTTGCCGTGGGCGTAGTAGTCATAAAGCTCAAGTAATTCAGGGGCAAAGTCTTTCGCTGTCAGACGCGTCATCTTGGCGTTTCCTTGGGCCGGTAGCGCTTAACCATAGAGCAATTTGTAGCTAAATGCGTCTCAGGCCTTTTACCTTGTGCTGTGGGATACCATACCGGCCATGCCTGAAACCTGTCAGGCCAGAACCATTAACAGAAGGGGTATCAAACGGTGAGAATTGCACTTGTGCTGTTGTTGAGCGCGTTTTCCATGCTGGCCCAGGCCGCGAATATCGGTGAGCGCCTGACGCCATGGACCCTGAACGACCAGCATGACCAACCCTACACCCTGGACGAAAAAACCCGCGTGCTACTGGTGGCGCGCAACATGGACGGCTCCAAGCTGGTCAAGGCTGCGCTGGAAAACCGGGCCAAGGGCTACCTGGAAGCACGCAATGTGGTGTTTCTCGCCGATGTGCAGCGCATGCCCTCGCTGATCGGCAAATTTATCGCCATCCCGGCCATGCGTGACTACAGCTACCGTGTTGTGCTTGACCGCGACGGGGCTGTTGCCGCCCAGTACCCCGGTGCCGAAGACAAGGTACTGTGGCTGCAACTGGATAGTGGCAAACTAATGTCACAGCAAGAGTTTTCCAGCGCCGACGAATTGCGTGCGGCACTGGAAAAACTGCCGGTGCAATAATCGCGTGTAAGGGATCTGGCTAGCACTTATCGCATCGGCGGCAAACCATAAGCCGCCAGATCAAAGTCGGCCAGCTGGCGGATGATCAGGTCGGCATGCGTGTACTTGCTGTCGGCCATGGCTACATCAGGTACGGCAATCGCAGTCATGTTGGCGGCTTTGGCAGCCGTTACCCCGAAAGGCGAATCTTCGAATACCAGGCAGTGCTCGGGCGCAACACCCAGGCGCCGTGCCGCCGTCAGGAAGATATCCGGTGCAGGCTTGGCTGCCCCCACTTCAGGGTCGTCAGCGGTGACAATGGTGTCGAACAGCTCAAACCACTCACCATGCAAGGTGGTTTTGTGGGCAAAGGAATGTTGCGATGAACTGGTGCCCACGGCAATTGGCACCTTGTGGGCCTTGAGATGGCGCACCAGCGCCTCGGCACCCGGCATGCCCGTGGCTTTGGGGAAGCGTTCTTTTAGCAACGGCTCGCGGACAACCAGAAATTCCTGCGCGGTGATCGGTAATTCCAGCGCCTTGACCAGAAATTCTGCCAGGTCCAGGGCGCCACGGCCGATGATGTGCTGCTTGATGCTCCAGTCATAGGTGCGACCGTAGCGTTCGGCGATGATCTGCGTGACTTCGGTGTAAATACCCTCAGTATCCAGCAATAACCCGTCCATATCGAAAATCACGGCCTTGATCGGGCCGACAGCAGCACGCGGTGTAGTCATCACAACAAATCCGTTGGCAGGAAGGATTCAGCACCATAACACCGGGAGAAGCACAATGTGCTGCAGTCATCGCCAATCATCAACTCTCAGCTGGTGATCAGCATCCGTGATCACGGCATCACCATATACGATTGGCACACTGCGCTGCAGGGGTTGAAAGTGGGCTTATTGCCCCACTCATAAATCCAATACTAGGAGGCACGCATGCCCCAGTCCCTGCCAACCCTGTGCGGTTCGATCATGGGCTCGCCCTTTTCTCTCTCTGCGAAAATCCACAATGCGGCCTACGCGGCCCTGGGCCTGGACTACACCTTCGTCTGCTTCGGCATCGAGGACCCGGTGGCGGGCGTCGCGGCCATCCGCGCATTGGGTGTGCGCGGCATGAACGTGTCCATGCCCTACAAAACCGTGGTGATGGAGCATCTGGACGCGATCGATGAGTCCGCACTGGTCATTGGCGCGGTCAACACCATCAATAACATCGACGGCGTTCTCACCGGCTACAACACCGACTACCTCGGTGCAGTACGCGCCCTGCAGGAAGTCTGCGAACTCAACAACCAGCGCATTGCCGTGATCGGCGCCGGAGGCGCAGCGCGGGCCGTGGTCTTTGGCTGCCTGCAAGCGGCAGCCCGGGTCACGGTGTTCAACCGCAGCAGTGAACGGGGCAAGGCCCTGAGCACAGACCTGGGCGCGCACTGGGGTGGCAGTGTCGAGGCCTTCGCAGCCCGGGATTTCGACATCGTGATCAATGCCACCAGCGTGGGCTTCAAGCAGCCCGACAACAATCCGCTGGACGGGCTGCTGGCCAGCCATCTGATCGTCATGGATGTAGCCTTTATGCCCGTGCGTACCGCCTTGCTTCTGCAAGCCGCCGCGCTGGGCTGCCGCACCGTGTCCGGCACACGCATGCTGGTGCAGCAGGCCTGCCGGCAAATCGAGTTGTACACCGGCATGGAGGCCCCCATCGACATCATGGAGCAGGCCATGCTCGAGGAGATACATCGACTCAAATTGTAAGCCCCCCCTGCTGCCTATCGATAACAAGATGCCGTAAAGGCGCCTACCAGAAGGTACCAACATGACTCACGATCATGCTTCATCTGATATTGAATTGGTCCCCGAAAGCCCGGAACACAAAAAAGACCTGCACCGCGCCGCCTGGGCCTGCTCCCTGGGCAGTGCGCTGGAATACTACGACTTTGCCCTCTACACCCTGGCAGCGGCGCTGATTTTCGGGCCGCTGTTCTTTCCTGAACAAACCCGCACCATGAGCCTGATTGCCAGCTTCGGCACCTACTTCCTGGGCTTCGCGATAATGCCATTGGGTGGTGTGCTGTTCGGCATGATCGGCGACCGCGTGGGACGCAAGTTCGTGCTCACCTCCACGGTGTTGCTGATGGGTATTTCCAGCACCCTGATCGGTGCCCTGCCCACGTTTGATCAAGTCGGCTACCTGGCCCCGGTGCTGCTGGTGGTGCTGCGTTTGCTCCAGGGCCTCGGTGCAGGTGCCGAACAGGCCGGCGCGGCAGTGATGATGACCGAGTATGCACCCCCGGGTCGACGCGGTTTTTACGCTGCCCTGCCCTTCCTTGGCATTCAACTGGGCACCATCCTTGCCGCTCTGGTGTACTTCATGGTTATCAGCAGCAGTGACAACGTGCTCGAAAGCGGGTTGTGGCGCATACCGTTCTTCAGCAGCGTGGTGATCGTCGCCCTGGGCCTTTACATGCGCCTGTCGCTCAAGGAATCGCCGACCTTTATCCGCCTCAAGGCCCTCAAGCGCGTCTGCGACAACCCGCTAAAAAGTGCGATGAAACACTCAAAACCGACGCTGCTGCTGGGCATTGGCCTACGCCTGGGAGAAAACGGCGGGTCTTCGATTTATCAGGCCCTGGCGGTGAGTTACATCGTTGGCGTGGTCGGCCTGCAAGGGCCGGTGGGCGTGCTCACCTTGATCTGCGCCGCCAGCCTGGGTGCTCTGACCGTGCCGATTGCCGGTAAACTCAGCGACCGTTTTGGCCGTGTAGTGGTGTACCGGGCCTTTGCGCTGCTGCAACTGGCACTGGCGTTCCCGGTATGGTGGATACTGAGCCAGGGCAATGTGATCGCGAGCATTATTGCTATCTCTATCGCGCTGGGCATCGGCACCTGGGGCATGTTCGGCACCCAGGCGGCGCTGATGCCTGAACTGTTCGGCTCGCGCCACCGCTATATGGGCGTATCCATTGCCCGGGAAGCCTCGGCGGTGATTGCTGGCGGTATTGCGCCCTTGATTGGCGCCGGGCTGATCGCTCTGGTCGTGGCCAGCCACGATGGCGATGCCAGCGCCGGTATCGGCGCCTGGTTGCCGATTGCCTGCTACCTGTCGCTGCTGACGCTGATCACCCTGTACACCACCTTCAAGACCCCGGAAACCCTCAACCGAGATCTGGACGAGCCCCGTGATGCCTGGGAAATGCTGCCTGCTCACAACGCTCCGCAGATGACGCCACAGCCGGTGGTGCAACCGACGCCACGCTGATGCTGCGTGCTGCAACCTGACTCATGCAAAGAGCCTGCTGACTGCAGGCTTTTTTGCGCCAGCACGATGCTGCTCTACTCGTAATCATAATCGGTCACCAGAAATACCACCGCGACTGACGCAACGCTAAGAAAGGTCTGACTGTATTGATTCGGGATAAAAGTAGAATCTCAGGCAAGGAGTGAATCGCCCTCACAGTGACAGGAGTCAGGCGTCAGATGGCGGCCCGACGTCACTTGCCAATCGCAGGAGACAATATGAAATCATCCATTACCCTTTACGACGCGCTGACATCCATCAGTATGCCTTCAGGTAAAACTAAAGCCGTTGTCGAAGCCTGGGAGAATGAAGTGAAAGATCTCGCCTCCAAATCAGACCTGGGGCAAACCGAACGGCACCTGAAAGCCTCCATTTCAGAATTGGGCGCTGAACTGCGCGTTCTGATAAGGGAGCAAGGTGTAGAGCTCAGGTCATCCGTCAAGGAACAAGGCCTCGAACTGCGCTCGTCAATTACTGCGCTGGAGGCCCAGGGCAAGATTGTTCACTGGCAGTTCGGCATCATCTTCATTTGCATCAGCGTGCCATCGATCAAATTGGGATATGACTTTCTCAACAGGGCTTTACTGGGGGAGTAAATCCCTGACCGACCTGGGTGATGACTTCAACTGAACAGCCTCCATCATTATGGGCTGTTCAGTATCCAGCTTGGGCTTGAAGCAGCTTGCGCATGAAAACCCGGGCAAAGCCGTATTGCGTGGCCCTATGGGTTTCCTGATAACCGAGCTCTTTATAGAGTTCGATGCATACCAGGAATCAGCGTGGATGGCTGATTGCCAAGGATGGAGTTGCCGGCACCCTGGCTGGCAACTCCATGACATCACCCGTCGATAAACACCTTCAGAGGCGGTTCGTGCATCAGGAAGTTCTGGTGCGAGATATTCCAGGCATAGGCACCCGCCAGGCTAAACACCAGCAGGTCACCAATCGCCAGTTGCGCAACAGGTTGCTGCCTGGCCAGCACATCCTTGGGCGTGCACAACTGGCCTACCAGGGTGACGTCCTGACCGCTTATCTGCGGGGGATTTGTGCCTCGCATAACCGTGAACGGATGGTTATGGTCTTGCGCTGCAGGCGTGCGGAAATGATGAGTGCCGCCTCGACCAATGGCAAAAAATTCGCCGTGGCTGCTTTTGATATCCAGCACCTGCATGACGTAATAGCCGCAGGCTGCGCTGATAAAGCGACCAATTTCGAAGCGGATTCGGGTCGCGCCCATGCCGAACTCATCAACCAGCCCCTTGAGCCCCTGACAAAACCTTGGCCAGTCGAACGACTGCGCCGGGTTCTGGTAGTTGATGCCCATGCCGCCTCCGACATTCAGCACTGGCAGTTGCAGGTCGTGGTCGACACACAACTGGCGGAAAGTCAGGAAGTAGCTGCGTATCAACGCAAGGTGCGCATCGACATCCAGCTGGTGTGACAGCATATGAAAGTGCAGCCCCTTGAGCTCCAGAGACGGCTCTTCGCGCAATAATTGCAGTGCACTTGCCAGCCCCTGCTCGTCCAGCCCGAACGGCGTGGGCTTGCCGCCCATGACCAGCCTGCTCTGCGGTGCCTGCGTCAGCTTGAGGTTCAAGCGCAACATCAGCGCAGCCCTCACGCCACGCTGGCGAGCGATGCGCGCCAGACTGCGAAGCTCGGTCACGCTCTCTACATGAAACGCCGAGACGCTGTACTGCATGGCGATATCCAGTTCACGATCAAGCTTGCCCGGGCCGCCAAAGATCAGTGGCTCGTCGGGGCACTGCTCATGCAGCCAGGCCAGCTCCCCGCCCGAGGCCGCTTCGAAACCGTCTACCCACGGTGCAAGGGTTTTCAACACCCGCGCCTCCGGGTTGGCCTTGGCGGCATAGAACAATTCGCAGTTATCGGGCAGCACCTCGCGCATTGCCTTTATATGCTGTTCAAGGGCAAGCAAGTCGTAGACATAGGCACACAATGGCCCCTCGTGTTCAGCCTTGAGCTGATCGATACAGCGGGTGACAGCGACAGGAAGAGTCATGCGCACTTACTCTTTGCAATAAACGCCAATGGGCTGGGCAGCTGGGTGTAACCTGCCTCGCGATCGGCGCGCATCATCAGACGGGTCATAAAGTTTTCCTTGCCGGGGAATGGCGCACCGGCGCACAACTCGCGCAGCTGCTGCGGATGACCGAGAAACGCGCACTGTTCGTGCAACAGCTCGCCGGTGCGCGTCCACAACTGTTGTTCCAGAGCATCGCTACCATTGGCCAGATGAAAAATCGCCTCACCCAGATTATTCACCAGCGCACAGTAAGCCACCCGCTGCCAGGCCTTTTGCGCGCTGTAGTACACCGAGTTGCGGGTACGCTCGTCGAGCGCGCTCAAGCGTTCTGCCGGCCAGATTTCAGGAACCAGCTTGGTGCCCTCCAGATCGCGGATCCACACCCGGTTCGGCAAGCCGTCCTGAGCAAAGCCGACAACCGTGTTTTGTAAATGCGGCTCCAGCGCCACCCCCTGACGGAACAGGCAGTGCAGCACGCCGCCGAGCATTTTCGCGGCATAGGCATCCAGCCAGTTGAGCGTGGCCTGCTCAATGCCCAGGCCGGTGATGTCGGCATAACGTCGAACCTGGTGACGACAGACACTGCGACCTTGCAAGTCCCAGGTAAACAGCGCCATTGCCACCTGCGGCTGATACGCCCCGCGATCGGCCATGGACAGGTTTTCCCGGTAAACGATACCGAAGCATTCGGTGACTTCGCGGGCCTGCTCCAGCGTACCCAAAGCACCGAGATCAAGGCTGGAGGCTGCGGGCTCGGGCATCAGCAAAAAGTCCGGTTGCCGGATTGCCAGCTCGCTCATGACCGGCCGGAGCAGATGAGTCAGGGCCACGGCACTGTCCAGCTCATACCAGGCATTCTTGCGTACGCAATTGGTCAGCCGCACATGCATCGAGAACTTCATGAAATAAGCCAGTTGCGGGTGGTAGAGCGTACGCACCGACGAGGTCGGGAACATGGCCTGACCCAGAGGGCCGAGGTATTCGATCAGACCCTGCTGTTGCGCCCGCTGCACCAGCGGATCGGCCAGTATGCGGGCGACTTCCCAGGGGTGACACGGATAGGCGTCGTCGCGCCCCGACAGTTGCTGCAGGGTACTGCGCGGGTCCTCACCCTGATGGCGAAACAGCGCCGGGTCGATCTTGAACCAGTGCAACTGAAAACACGCCCCAACCTCAGGCGAGCAGGCCAGCAAATCGTTATGGGAAATACCTTCGCGGCTTTTCGGTGTCGGGTGCAGGGCATGCCCCCAGAGCTGATGCTGCTCGGATGCCAGCAGGCTGTCGGCAGCTTCGTTGGCCGGACGGGAATGACGCAGGAAGGCCCGGGTGATCTGCAGGCTGTTGGCGAACTGTTGCAGCATCTCGCCGACACGCCCGGCACCGCTCAGTGGCGTACACAGAAGGCTGGCCAGTTCCCGGGCCTCCAGTGGCCGCCAGCCCTGCTGGTTGCCCTTGAAATAAGGCGCGCCGATGTAATGACAGCGGCCCAGCAGGCTGGCACTGTCGATGCGCACCACCAAACGGCCGCCCGGCAGGCTGATGCTGATGCAACGAGCGCCGGCCTGACGCAGGCTCATCGGCACATCCTGTGCCTGGTAATTCAGATCGGCTTCGTTGCGCGGCAATGCATATTCGCGCAAATAGCAATTGAGCAGGCACTCGATGGCATGGCGCTGGGCTTCACCATCAAGGGCATGGTCATTCAGGGACAAGGTATTGGGAACGAACGTCATGCCGGAATCTCCCGGGAAGTGATCATTAGAGGGCGCGCCATGACCATGGCGGCCATGGCAGCCAGGCAGGCAACCAGAAAAGGGGATGCAATGCCGCAGGTCTGAGTGACCAGAGCAGCCGTAACACCGGCAGCGGTACCGGCCCATTTGCCGCTGGAGTCAAACCAGCCGAACAGGCGCCCTGCACTGCCTTGCCGGCTGCGCTGACTAAGGCAGCGGTGCAGCCCGACAAAGCTGAGCAGCATGCCCGCGCCACTGAGCAGACGCAGGGCGAACAACGGCTCTGCCTGCACGCTCCAGAATTGCAGCGCATTGCTGATCGCCAGCAGCGCCAGCCCCGGCAACAGGACGTTGCCCTGATGCTTGTGGACCCAGGGCAAGGCCAGCAGATAAACCAAATGCGGCAGGCTGTAGAGCACACCGATCAAGGTGTCGTTACCTATCCCCAATTGTTCACCGTATGGCATGAAGTAGGGAAAGGTGACCACCATGGCGAAGCTGAACAGAAACTGCACCGCCAGCAGGCGCGCCATGTCGGCTGGCAGTTGGCCTGGCGGCGGTTTTTGTTTGCGGTCCAGGGCATGCCCGGGCTTGTCGTTGGGCAGTGCCAACACCAGAACAAAAGCCAGCAGCGGCAACCACGCCAGCCAGCTGTAAAGGTTGATGCCCAAGCCCCGGGAGGTCAGCAGCCCCAGCAGGATCGGGCCGCTGATCATTGCCAGCCGTGCCGAATACTGAGTCCAGTTCAGGGCGCGGGACAGCCCGGAGCCCTTGAGCTGGGTCGACAGGTAGGCGTTGGAGGCCGCCATTGCTCCGCCGAAGGTGCCCTGGATAACCAATGCCAGCACGAACACGGTCAGATTGGGGCTCAAGCCTGCCAGCAGAAAACCCGCGAACAACCCGGCATGGGCGCGCAGCAACGACAGACGACAACCGTTGCGATCGGCCCAGCGCCCCCATACTGGCGCGGCCAGGGCGGTGCACAGGGTTGGCAGGACAAACAGCACGCCGATGGCCCATCCCGGCAAGCCGGGCGCGAGGTCGCCCAGGATGCGCGGTAGATAGAGCGGAATCCCCAGCGCCGTAAAGGCCGACAGGTAATGCCCCAACAAGACGCTGGCGATTAAACGGCGCTGCATGGCACCTCCTCCAGCAGGAAATTCGCCGCGCTGTAGCCATAGAACTTGTTGATATCACTGGCACCGGAATGGGCCTTGCTGAACAGGCTGCCGGCGCTGAGCAGGTACTTGACCGGCAACCTTGGGCTGTCGAGCAACCAGCGGCGTGCGTCGTCACAGTTGATGCCTTCGGCTTCGAGCTGCTGCAGACAACCGGTCAAGCGCCGGCGCAGCGTGTCGTACAGGCTGGCTTGAGGCGCCAGCCCCGCTGCCGCAATGGCCTGCAAAATTGCGACGATATTCAGTTGCAGGGTGATGGTGCAGAACATCTCGGCCAAAGGCTGACTGCTGTTGACACGAATGCGCTCATCCTGCAAGGCGGCTGGCAGCCCGGCAAGATCAGCACAAGCTGCAGCGAAACGTTGCGGCCAAAGGCGCGCGGCGTCGTTGTCCTTCATCAACAGGCGCATTGGCCGGCCGTGTTCGAATATCAGCACGGCGTTCTGCTGGTTGGCCTCAAGCGCGATGCCGTATCGCAGCCACAGCCGTAGATGAACCTGCAGTAACAGGTCAAGGTAGTCGTCGAGCCAGTGTTGCAGGGAGCCGGCATAAAAACGCTCGACCAGCTGTTCGAGGAACAGGCGCCCACCCGCAAGAGGGCTGGCCAGTGCAGCCACCGGCACCAGTGTGGTGTGCTCCAGCCCCGCCGGATAGCGGCGCACGATATAGGCCAGATGACGGCTTTGGGCGACATGACCGCCGTGTTGTTCATCTACGTGCAAATAGCGTGATCCCAACTCCGGATCTCGCCTGGCGAGCGCCTGCAAGGTGGTTTCAAACCAGTGGCCATCGTACAGGGTGCTTGGCTTGATCAGACGCAGATTGCGCGCGCCCAGGGTAGTGACCAGCAACGGTAATTTGATATGCCAATGAGGCTGATCAATGCACACCACCGTACGCACAGACAGCGTCGGCTCAACCTGCATGGCCGTGCGTGGCGCCTTGAGTGCGCCCTCAGGCAAGCCATACTGTTCAAGCACAGCCCAGGTCAACGGATGCACCGGCAGCAGTGAGTGGCTGTTGTGCAAAGTGCCTGGCAAGCCTACTTCCTCGAAACCCGGCCAGTGCGGCGGCTGCACACTGGTGAGGGTCATGGCCTGCCTGGGGATCGCCAGCCAGTTGAGTTCGAAACGCGGTGCAAACTCCGGCGCATAGCGTTCAAGGGCTGCGCCATCGAAGCCGCTTTTGGCCCGTGCAGTCGGGTAGTACGGGTGGTCCAGATAGCTGGCCAGCTGGTCAATCTTCAACAGGCGCTGCGACCAGTGCTGGAGCCCGATCACATCGCCGAGCGCGGCGGCATTGCGTTGACCGGCTTGCTTGCACAGGGTCCGGTGTTGCGTGGCGCAATCGGCCTCTTTCAGATACGCCTCGAACAACCCCAGGCTTTCAGCGTCCAGCCCCTGGCTCAGATGGCCAAGCCAGAGTGAGTAGCCACGCTGGACCTCAGGCGGGTGCTGTCGCGATACCCGGATCCAGGCATCGCCGGTAACACTCCAATCCTGCAACGGATACGCCTTGACCACTGGCAGCCACAACTCGTCAGCCGCCAGATCGGTGATCCGCAGCCAGATGCCGCTGGGTTGATGCGCAAGCAGCTGATGCAACGCCTCGGGCAGCGGACAGATCCGGCCCTGACTGACAACTCCGCGGATATCTTCACGCAGGCAGCAATCGATGATGCGGCGGGTGATGTAGGCCTGATCGGCAACTTCTGGTTGCAGGTTCATGCCACCACCCATTTCAGGTCGTTGAGGGTCGAATGCAATTGCGCATCCAGGCTCACGTCATCCGGGGCAATCAGGCGCAATACGCCGACGTAGTCCTTGTTGGAGTGGCTGATGGTCACCGTGTCGCCGGGATGTTGCAGCGCCCGGTAATCGCACCAGTGGTCTGCGGATTCGACATTGAAACTGGCACTGGCCTGATCCAGCCGCCCCGAACGCTCGGCCACCAGATAGTGCACGATTGCCTGGGCCCGAGCCGGTTGTGCGTCGACCAGCGCCTGCCCCAGATGCAGGGCAACGATTCGGTCAAACCAGCCCTGTGGCAGCAGCCGGTCCAGCAAAAACTCGCGGCCGTCACCGATACTGCGATAGTTGATCTCGACCAGCACCGGGCCTTGTGCGGTGAGGATGAATTCGCTGTGACAAACGCCAAAATTGACCCCGAATGCCGCCACTTGCGCCAGCGCCGCGGTACGCTGTGCGCTGCTTAGCGGGCCATTCCAGCGGGCAGCGAGTTCGACAAAATGGGGCGGCGCAGAAAGGCTTACGTCAAAGCCGCCAATGGCTTGCAGGCTACGACCGTCACCGAGGGTTTCAAGGGTGAACAGTGGCCCTTCCAGGTAAGCCTCCAGCAGCAGTGCACGGTCCGGTTGCTGCTCCCAGAACCGTTCACAGTAAGCACTCAGTTCAGCGGCGTTGTGACACAAGCGCACGTCCAGGCTGGCCACCCCTTCACGGGGCTTGGCCACCACTGGCCATGGCGCATCAGCAGGCAACGCGCAGCCCGAGGCAAGCACCTGGAACCACGGCCCGGGCAGGCCCAGACGCTGCATGCGCTCACGCATGGCGGCCTTGTTCTTGGCGGCATGGCACAACCGCCAGTTCTTGCCGGGGCACTCGAACGCCTCCGCCACGACTGCTGTCGCGGTTTGCAGGTGATCGCTGTTGGAAAATACGGCAACCGGGCGCAAACCCTGGCCATTGAGGGTTTCGATGACCGCCAGCGGGTTGAATACATCACATTCGATCACCTGCAGCCGGTCCGGCGAAAGAGACGAGCCGGCAAGCAGGCGACGATGTTCCTGAGCATGATCGGTGATCAGCACAATTGGCAGCCCGCGCTGCTGCGCGGCTGGCATAAAGCCCTCGAGAATGGCTGGGTGTGCGACGTGAGCAAGGATGACGAATGGACGTTGCATGGCACTTTCCTGGGGGCAACAGTTGCCCGTCCCGCAGGATGGGCAACTGATTTACAAAAGCGCGTGTGCGCGGTTTAGAAGCGGTAATTGACGCCTAAGGTGAGCGAACGCTCTGGCGCGGGTTGACGACCCCAAGGGCTGGTGTCGATACCTCGGAAATAGTATTCGCGGTTGAACAGGTTACTGATGCCCGCCGAGGCGGTCAGGATGCTCTTGTCGGCCAGCGGGAACTCACGTTCGATAGCCGTGTTCCACACCCAGTAAGAAGGCAGTTCACCCACGCTGGCAGAGGCGTTTTCTTCGCGGGTATTGGCAGCGTCGGTGTAGGCCTTGCTGATGTACAGACCGTCGAGGTTGTAGGTCCAGTGTTCGGCAAAACGGTAGCGGGCATCCACCATAAACTGGTTTCGCGAGGAGTACGGCACTTCGTTGTCTTTGTAAGTGCCGTTGCGTTGTTTGGCATCGAGGTAGGCATAACCGGCATGCAGGTCCAGATCACGCATGGCCTGCGGGGTCCAGAAAATATCGGTCTCGAAACCCTGATGACGTGTGCTGCCAAGGTTGTCGAAACGGTCGGTGGTGGCGTTGTAGACAATCTGGTCATCAAAGTCGATGCGGTACAAGTTGAAGTCGACACGCATGCCCTCCCACGGGGTGTAACGCACGCCAGTCTCGTAGTTCCAGGCCAGCTCGGCACCGACCGCACCTTCCTTGACGATCTGCGTAACCTGAGGCGGACGCAGGGACTTCTGGGCGTTGGCATAGACATACCAGGCGTCGTTGGCCTGGTAACCCACGGTCAGGCCCGGCAGCCATTCTTCAGACTTGTTCTCGCGCTCGAACCCGGTGATGCCATCGCTGTAGTTCATGCGCGCGTTTTCATAGCGCGCGCCGGGGGTGATGGTCAGGCGATGATCAAGCAGGCTGATGGCGTTGCTGATGTAGAAGGCACGAGCACTGTCATCGAATTTCCAGTCGCGAAACGGTGCAGTCACACCCGTAGCCAGACTCTGCCGGTTGACCTTGTAACTGATGTCTTCGCTGACATAGCGGGCACCGAGTAGCCAGGTCTGGCCGACGGTGTCGCCATCGATGGTGGCGCTGATGCGCGGCTCCGAACCCCAAACCTTGAAGTCACGCGGGCCGTCCTGCTTGGTCACGGCCGTACCGTCCGGAGTGAACGGCAGGCCTACGACGAAATTGCGGTAGCTGTTGTGGGCAAAGTTGGTCCAGCTGAACTCCACCGAATCGAACGGCCCCATGGCGCCAAGACGCTGGGTGTAAGTGCCCCACACACGATCCGTGTCACCCTCGAAGCGGTCCAGCGGGCGCGTTGACTGACGCGGGTCGTCCTTGTAGTCCTTGACGCTGAGGGCTCCGGCCAGGTCCATGTCGGCCTTGTAATGCTGAACGCCGAAACTCAGATCCCGGTCATCATCGATGTTCCATTGGCCGCGCAGGCGGTAGTTCTGCACATCGGTATCAGAGTGTTCGCGCCCGTATTCGCCGCTCAGGGTATTGATGTCCAGTTGCAGCCCGAAGTTGTCGGTCAGGTAGCCGCCGGTGCCCATATAGGTATCCCACAACTGGCGCCCGCCAGCATTGAACGTGGTTTTCTCCTGCAGGGTGGTTTCCCATTCGCGGGGAATCGGCTTGCTGATGAAGTTGATCACCCCGCCGACGTTGTTCGGACCGTATTGCACCGCTGCGCCCCCGCGCACGATATCAACCCGGTCGACCGTGGCCATGGTCATTGGGAACAGCGACAGGCCGGTCTGGCCATAGGGTGCCAGCGCGAGCGGGATGCCGTCCGACAAGGCCTGGATGCGTCCGCTGCGGCTCTCGTACAGGCCGCGCACCGAAATCTGGGGCAGCGCACCGGTACCGGTCTCGTCGAAAATCTTGATGCCCGGAACCCGTTGCAGCGCATCATCCAGGCCACGGGTGCTGGCTTTTTTCAGGTCGCTCGAATCGATGACGCTGCGACTCCCGGCATAGGTACGCACTTCCTGATCGCTGGCGGCACCCAGTACATCGCCCTCAATCGTCATGGGCGCCAGCTCAACGCTATGGCCGGGGGGTTGTTGATCGGCGGCCATGGCAGCCTGGCAAATACCCAGTGTCATGAGGCTCAGTGAAAAGTGTAGGGATATTGTTTTCATTGGACTACGTCGACTCATTATTGCTGTTGGAGAGAATGCAGGCGGGCTTTGAGTGCGTTATGCAGCAAGCCACGGTCTTCACCGGCCAGAAAACTGCGCACGCCGCGGGCGCGCCATAGCGCGTTCTGTTCGACGGTGCGGGGGTTGGCGCAAAAAGCGACGCCGGCGCCAAGACAGGCGTCGGCCATGCCTTGCAGGGTTTGCCAGACCCGAGGATTGAGAGGATCAGGCCCCAGGCCGAGATCGAGGGCCAGGTCCAGGGCGCCTTCCATGATCATGCCGACCCCGTCCAGTTGCAGGATGTCGCCCAGCGCGTCAACACCGGCGCGGCTTTCGATCATGGGAATGATGGGGGTCTGGCGGTTGGCCAGATCGATGTATTCGGGCAGTGGCAGGCGACCGAAGCCGGTGATGCGCCCACCGGTCATGCCGCGCTTGCCCAGGGGCGGAAAAAAGGCCGCCTCAATGGCGCGCTGAACCTGTACGGCGCTTTCGGTGCGTGACAGCACGATGGTTTCGATACCGGCGTCCAGCGCCCTGCCGATCAGTTTCTCGTCCACTTGCGCCATGCGCAGCCAGGGCGAAATACCTGCGGCCTCACATGCCCGAACACAATGCATGATGTCTTCTTCGGAGCGCAGCAAGTGCTCCAGATCAAGAATTACAAAGTCGTAGCCGGCAAACGCGAGCATCTCGCAAAGCATGGGTGAAGGCAGGGAGTTGAGCATGCCATAAACAACTTTCCCGTCTTGTAGCCGGGAAAAAACCGGAGAAGTTTTTATCACTGACACAGGTCCTTTTAGCGAGGCAACACTGGCGCCAATAATAATCATTCTCAGATACAGGTAAACAATTATTATTATCGAATAGCGATATTCGTGATGCACCGCATAAAAAACAGTTTTGCCCGGTGTCTTTTTTTTTAGTATTAGATTCGCAATATGAATCGCTCTGCAGCCACTGTGCTAGACGCCATTAGCCATTGGCTGCCGCACTTATTGCCCAGGCCACCGCAGGGCAAAATATCGAAAATCATCAGTTTTCTGCCCACGCCAGCTCTGAGTTCTACCCCACCCCAGCCTTGAACACTTGGTCATAGTCGAATAAATAGAGATACTGCCGATAAGCCATCATCCTGGCCTCAAGATTCAATTGCTCTCTGGACAGTTACCAGCAGCCCATTTGAGAACATCCCAATGGCAAGCACTTCCAGCTCTGATTTCTTCACAATCAATCTAGGCACTCGCCCTGACAAGGCATTCAGAATCCCCCCGCCACCGATTCAAGAAGCGCAGGATTGCTCAATCCAGCTCCCTCCCGGCCTTGCTGGGCCTAACGTCGCCGCACGCTGGTTAAAGAAAGGGCAAACACTTTCGGTAGGCAAGTTCCTGATCCCCGGAGGACTGATCTACACCACCTTATGCGTTGATCCCTGTGCGGGGCTGTATGAGCCTTCTCTAATAAATACCTTGCTCAAGCTTTCATCTGACGAGGTCGACTCCTCCTTATCACTGATGACCTATTGGCCTGATTACAAGTCCATTTCTGCACAAGCGCGCCGGGGATATGTGCAATGGTTGGCAGGCGGCCGTTGTGATCCGCGCGCTGATATCGGTTATGTGTTTTTATTTTTCTACGGCCTGGAGCGACGCGCCCTGATCGACGCGGGCGAAGATCAAGACGCCATTGCCGATCTGTCGGATATCGTTGAAGAAGTCGAGCGACTTCTCGGTATCTACGGTTCAAATAGCTCACTGCGAGGCTATGCAGAAGGTTTTCTCGATTACCTTTGCTCTTCAAGCATCGACGACAACCTGTATTTAAAGCCCCCTGCGGTGACCACGGCAATACGATCCAGTATGTCGATTGGCCTGAGAGCCGGTTTAGGGCAAATGGCTATGCATCAACATCCCGTTAATGCGCAATGGGCTATTGCCTGGGCACTGTCAGACCCCGACATCATCAGGCGCACACCGGCAACGCGTTGCCCCGATTTACTGAGCAAACTTTTTATAACGGAATATGAACGGATATACCCGCAGGGCATTCTGCTGAGCCACAACAAAACCAGGCTCAAACATGCTTACCGGGCAGCTTCTAGAGTGGTGGGTGCAGCGGTGATAAGCATGGGTGATATTCCCGACGTCTCGGCCAGCGCGCTGAATCGCAAGAAACTTCAGTTTTTGCTCGATCGCTGTTCCAGCGACCTGGACGCCTATAGCCGTTTTATTGGGCGTTACCCCGACCACACGCAAAAGCTGGAGGGCTTGCTGCAATTACCCGTTTCACTGTGGCCAGCAACCTTGCGCGATGAGCTGGAAAGCCTGAAAGCCAGGATAGAGGATGACCTCGAGGTCATGACCTTTACAGAGCTGGGTAAACGCTTCAATAGTAACGGTGTTTTGTCCCGCCCCCTGCTTATGGCCATGGCTCGGGCATTAGAATCACTGCAAATAGGCATGGAACCAGACGTGTTGGCTGGCAGCAGAATGCCCAAACCCGATGATTGTATTGCCCTCTTTGTCACGCAACCTGACGATGGCGTGCTCCGGGCGACACCTGCTTTTAACGCTGCATGCCTGACACTTGATCTGGCTAGCGCAGTAACCGTTGCAGACGGAGAGATTTCGGCAGAAGAAGTCTCACTGCTGTTGAGCCAGATTGATGCCTGGCAACACTTGAGTATTGCTCAGCGCAAACGCCTTAAAGCCCATCTTGGCATTCAACTGCATCAACCCCCCACACTAGCAAGCCTCAAGAGCAGGCTCGAGCCTTTATCCATCACTGAGAAGGAGACCATTGCTCACTTCCTTGCCAGCCTTGCGCAAGCAGACGGGTCTGTCAGTTGCGAAGAAGTCAAACTGCTGGAGCGCATTTACAAAACACTTCAGCTAGATCCAATGACGCTTTACGGCAACCTGCATGTTGCCACTGCACCACGAGCGTTCTCGGAGCACTTCGGCGTTCCTTTGACCACGCCTGTACTTGAATCGATGCCTGAAGTCGGCGGCATAGCGCTTAATCTGGATCGTATTGCTCTGCTGCAGCGGGAAACCGAAGCAGTCTCAGCATTACTGGCTAAAGTGTTTATTGAAGACTCTGCCCTCGAACCTGAACCAGAGCCCACTGCCCTTGTGATCGAAGTGCAGGCTGATGCTGTTGCAATTATCCCCGGGTTGGAGGGTGAGCATCTCGCCTTTCTAAGGCTGTTGCTCTCGCGCCCCCAGTGGAGTCGTTCTGAGCTGCAAGACACCGCGAGCGACATGGATCTGATGCTCGACGGGGCTTTGGAACACATCAACGAACTTGCCTTTGAACACTTCGACATGCCCGTTACCGAAGGTGAAGAGCCCGTCGAAATCAACCCGGAAATTTTGGAAAAATTGGCCCTATGAGCACTATTCGAACAAAAGATCGCGATGCGCTTATTCAATCACTGCGCGCAGGGGTTGTGCCGCGTGTGGGCCAACACCTTATCCAGGTTGGCCGCGCAGGCGAACTGGATGCGCTGCTCAAAGATGTGGATCGCCTGGCAGACGGTGGTGCTGCATTTCGTGTTGTGATAGGCGAATACGGTGCGGGCAAGACCTTTTTCTTGAACCTGGTTCGTGCAATTGCCATGGAGCGCAAGCTGGTCACGATGCATGCAGACTTGAACCCGGACCGCCGCTTGCATGCCAGCGGCGGGCAGGCCCGGTCGCTTTATGCCGAGTTGGCGAAAAACATGTCCACACGTACAAAGCCTGACGGTGGAGCAATGCAAGGTATCGTCGAAAAATTCATATCCCAGGCGAAAGCAGAGGCTAAGACATCGGGTAAAAGTACCGAAAACGTAATCCAGGTACGCCTCAATGAGCTGACTGAAATGGTCAACGGGTATGACTTTGCGCACGTGATCGCAGCTTACTGCCGGGGCTTTGACGAGGGCAACGAGCAACTCAAGGCCGATGCCATTCGCTGGTTAAGGGGTGAATTTACAACAAAGACCGATGCGCGAGCAGCGCTCGGCGTTCGGACCATTATTGACGACGCCTCGGTCTATGATCAGCTCAAACTGCTTTCCAGATTCGTACGCCTGGCCGGGTATGCCGGGTTGATGGTTTGCCTTGATGAACTGGTCAATCTCTACAAGCTGGCAAACACCCAAGCCCGTAACGCCAACTATGAACAAATCCTGCGTATTCTCAACGACTCCTTGCAAGGAGCTTCACAAGGGTTGGGTTTTGTTCTGGGAGGCACTCCTGAGTTCCTGATGGATACTCGTCGCGGGTTGTTCAGCTACCCTGCCCTGCAGTCACGGCTGGCGGAGAACTCCTTTGCCAAAAGCGGACTGATTGACCTCTCAGGCCCGGTAATCCGCCTCACCAGTCTGACGCCTGAAGACTTTTACGTGTTACTGCAAAAGCTACGGCACGTCTATGCCTCGGGAGATCCGCAGAAGTACTTGCTCCCCGACGAAGCACTGCCAAAATTCATGACACACTGTAATCAGCGTCTTGGGGAAGCTTACTTTCGTACCCCACGCACAACGATCACTGCATTTATCAACCTGCTGGCAATCCTTGAGCAGAACCCTGGTTCTGATTGGCGCGAACTGATTGGCAGTGTTGACGTGGCAAAAGACACCGGTGGAGCGTCAGACCTGACTGTGGAGCAGGATGATGAACTTGCCACCTTCGAGCTCTGAGTCTTCCTCTTTCAGCCTTCTCGACTCCAGGATTAAACGCTGGATCTGGGCTGAAGGCTGGACATCGCTAAGGGATGCCCAAGAGCAAGCCATAGCTGCTCTGGTAGGCGCTGATCAAGATGTCATCATTGCTGCAGCCACTGCGGCGGGTAAAACCGAGGCTGCTTTCCTGCCTATTCTGACGCACCTGCTCAATCATCCCGATATACCCGGAGCCGTGCTGTATATCAGCCCCCTCAAAGCCCTGATTAACGATCAATGGGAGCGCCTGGGTCGTCTGTGCGAGCAACTGGACATCCCGGTAATTGCCTGGCACGGAGACATTTCGGCGAACAAGAAACATCGATTCCTGAAATCGCCTGAAGGTGTTTTGCTCATCACGCCAGAATCGCTGGAAGCTCTTTTCGTGAACCGTGGTTCCAACATGGGCGCCCTATTCAAAAATCTGCGTTACATCGTAGTTGACGAATTACATGCGTTTATAGGCAGTGAGCGCGGCAAACAACTGCAATCACTGATGCACCGTGTAGAACTTGTCGTCGGTCGACACTTGCCGAGAGTGGGCCTGTCGGCAACGCTGGGTGATATGAAGATGGCCAGCAACTTTCTTTGCCCTCGGCGTGCCGAGGGGGTCACGGTCATTGAATCCAAAAACGCGGGGCAGACGCTGCAGATCCAGGTTAAAGGCTATATCCAGCCACCCATGTGCAAGTTGCTCGAAGGCCGGGATAAACTTGAATCGGCCTCTGATGATGAGCCTGAAGACCAGCACTCCCCTGACTTCGCAATCGCCGAGCATCTTTACAAGGTGCTCAGGGGCAGTAACAACTTGGTATTCCCCAATAGCCGTACCCAGGTTGAGTCTTTCGCTGATCGACTTAGACGATGTTGTGAGCGCGATGCCGTACCCAATGAGTTCTGGCCTCACCACGGCAGCCTGTCCAAAGATCTGCGCGAACAAGCCGAGCACGCTTTGAAATCCGGGGAGTTTCCCGCAACAGGCATCTGCACATCGACCCTTGAGCTGGGCATCGATATTGGCTCAATCAAGAATGTCGTGCAGATTGGCTGCCCGCCCTCTGTCGCCAGCCTGCGTCAACGCCTGGGGCGCTCCGGCAGGCGCCCGGGCGAACCTGCTATTTTGCGGGCTTACTGCAAAGAACAGCCGTTAACAGCCAGCTCCGACCTTTCAGATCGATTACGCCAGGGGCTTGTACAGACCATTGCCATGATTCGCCTGCTCACACAATCATGGTTCGAACCTCCGCGCACTCAAGGTGTGCATGCGTCCACATTGGTTCAGCAATGCCTTTCCATCATTGCTCAATGCGGGGGGGCCACTGCCCCCGAGCTATGGAGGCGCCTGGTTGCAGACGGTGCGTTCACCCGGATTGAAAAGGCAGACTTTGTTGAACTGCTGAAAAACCTTGGTGCAAAAGAACTTATCACCCAGGAAAGTTCAGGCCTGTTGCTGCCGGGAGTCATTGGCGAGCGATTGATCAACCATTATGAGTTTTACAGCGCCTTCAGCAGTGATGAGGAGTTTCGCCTGGTGTGTGCAGGCAAGCCTTTGGGTTCGTTACCGGTCAGCCGCCCGCTGGCCAAGGATCAGCGAATCATCTTCGGCGGGCGTCGCTGGCAAGTTCAGGACGTTGACCTTGAGGCCAAGATCATTACCGTTTCCCCCTCACGGGGTGGTGCTCCCCCCTATTTTGAAGGGCTGGGTGCAATGATTCATGATCGGGTGCGCCAAGAAATGCGCGCACTGCTGGCTGAAAGCACCCCGTGCCCTTTTATTGATCGCACGGCCCAGGCGTTACTGGACGAAGCACGCCAGACTTTTGCTGCGCTTGGGCTGTCGCAGCGACATATCCTGCTGACAGGCGACACATGCCAGATCGTAAGCTGGCTGGGTGATCACGCCAATGACGCCCTGTGCTTGCTGCTTAATCACGTAGGGCTGCGTTGTGAGGGGGACGGTTTATTGATTTCAACCAACGCCAAGAGCGACAAGATGATGTGGGCACTTGAACAGGTTGCAGCGCTGGACGCCAGCGACCTGAAAACGTTGCTGGCCGATGTTGAGAATATGCGACGAGAAAAATGGGACTGGGCACTGCCTGAGTCGCTGCTGGTAAAGTCTTATGCTTCCATCTCTCTGGATATCGGGACGGCCATAGCCTTTGCAAAGGCTCAAACTCTTTGACTGGCACATCAGCAGGCCGTTAGCGGCCTGCACACAAAGCCGGGCATGGGGCTTTTAAACGCCAAAACATCATACTAAAACTGCTTCAGGGCCCGTCTCAGCATCCTCTTGTTGCTGGCAATACGATCTGCCAAATCAAACCATTGATCACGCTCTTTGCCTTCCAGCTTTTCCCATCTCCCAGAAACACGAGTATAAATATCCGCGTCATCCGGTATATCTACAGTCTTTAAAATCCGTTGCTGAGAAGTACCGAAAAGCCTCTTGATGAGCGTCGGCGGCATGACAATATCGGCGCTCGAAACCTCGAAAGACAAAGCCATGACCCACTCTTTTGTGGAAACAGTTCCCAAAAGCAACTGGTGCACGTCTGCGGGTGCCCCGGGAGATACCCAAATTGATTTCTCCTTTCCGTCCATCAAATCAACCAGAAACTTGGGAAGTCCACTTCTCACGGGCGGATAAGGCAGTAACTGTCGACGGGCCAACTTGTGAAGCAATCTTTTACCAGACAGCCGATGAGAAATCAGGCATTTCTCATGCCTGCGAATAGTCTCGAGAAAAATCCTGTTATCTCTTTCGATCCCCAAATGCAGCAAGCCAAAAATAATCACCAATGCCGCAAACCCGCTTGCCCACCCGGCATACAGGCTGGAGTCCTCATCGCCGCTCACAAGGTACGGGGTCAAACAGACTAAAGCCGCAGCCAACAGACTGCCTAAAAGGAAATACTTGAGTTTGTAATACATACACCCCTCCACCCGTCCATTACCAAATTTCAGGCAAAAAAAAGCCGCTATCGCTAGCGGCTTTTTTACTATCTGGCTCCACGACCTGGACTCGAACCAGGGACCCAATGATTAACAGTCATTTGCTCTACCAACTGAGCTATCGCGGAATGGCGTCTATCTTACTGATATAAAAAGAGAAGTCAACACTTTTGCTGGCTTCTCCCTGCATTATTCAGATGACCTGAACAATGGCGTCGGTTACCGCCTCAATGTTGCGCTGGTTCAAAGAAGCTACGCAGATTCGGCCGGTATCAAGGGCATAAATACCGAATTCGGTACGCAGACGCGTTACTTGTTCAACGGTCAGACCGGAGTACGAGAACATGCCACGCTGACGTGCAACAAAGCTGAAGTCATGCCCAGGAGCCTTTTTCGATAGCAGCTCAACCATTTGCAGACGCATGCCACGAATGCGCAGACGCATTTCTGCCAGCTCGCCTTCCCACATCGCACGCAGCTCAGGGCTGTTAAGCACGGCTGCAGCAATGGTTGCACCGTGAGTCGGCGGGTTGGAGTAGTTGGTACGGATCACGCGCTTGACCTGGGACAGCACACGGGCGCTCTCTTCCTTCGATTCGGTGATGATCGACAGTGCACCGACACGCTCGCCATACAGAGAAAACGACTTGGAGAACGAGCTGGAAACAAAGAAGCTCAGGCCCGAGCCGGCGAACAGGCGTACTGCTGCTGCGTCTTCGTCGATGCCGTCGCCAAAGCCCTGGTAGGCCATGTCCAGGAACGGGATCAGGCCTTTGGCCTTGACCACGTCCAGCACGTTCTGCCAGTCGGCCGGGGTCAGGTCGACACCGGTCGGGTTGTGGCAGCAAGCGTGCAGCACAACAATGGAGCCGGCGGGCAAGGCATTCAGATCTTCGAGCATGCCGGAACGGTTGACGTCATGGCTGGCGGCGTCGTAATAACGGTAGTTCTGCACCGGAAAACCGGCGGCTTCAAACAGTGCACGGTGGTTTTCCCAGCTTGGATCGCTGATCGCGACTACTGCGCCTGGCTGCAGTTGCTTAAGGAAGTCAGCACCGATTTTCAGCGCGCCGGTACCGCCAACGGCTTGAGTGGTGATCACCCGGCCAGCTGCCAGCAACGGCGACTCGGCACCGAACAACAGCTTTTGCACGGCCTGGTCGTAGGCGGCAATACCATCGATCGGCAAATAACCGCGCGACGCGTGCTGGGCAACCCGGATCGTTTCGGCTTCGACAACGGCACGCAAGAGCGGAATTCGTCCCTCTTCGTTGCAGTAAACACCAACCCCCAGGTTCACTTTGCTGGTACGGGTATCGGCGTTGAATGCTTCGTTGAGGCCCAGGATAGGATCGCGTGGTGCCATTTCGACAGCGGAGAACAGGCTCATTATTACGGCGGCTCTGAATGGGGAATGGAGGGGGTGACAACGCTCCAGCCGATTGCACTAGAGCGGTGCACAAACGGGGAGCAAGTATAAGCCCGATCAGGATTCGGGCAACAGCCTATTGCCGGTTTTACCCAAGTATTTGAGTTTATTTTCAGGCCACTGGTCTAATTGCAATCTTTGCCGATATGCCCGTATCAGAGCTGTACCTTGAAACAGTCGGACATGACCTCCATATTTAGCCGTATCCTGTTTTTTCCTGCGGCCTGAGTCGCATGCACTTATAAAGGCTACTGCTTTTATAGAAGCAAACCCTGAGGTCCTTCATGCCCGATTTTCAGCTTGTTACCCGCTTCAAGCCCGCAGGCGATCAACCCGAAGCCATTCGCCAGATGATTGAAGGCATCGAAGCCGGCCTGTCGCACCAGACCCTGCTCGGGGTAACCGGTTCGGGCAAGACGTTCAGCATTGCCAACGTGATCGCCCATGTGAACCGCCCCACCCTGGTGCTGGCGCCCAATAAAACCCTGGCTGCCCAGCTGTACGGCGAGTTCAAGTCATTCTTCCCGAACAACGCGGTGGAGTACTTCGTCTCGTACTATGACTACTACCAGCCCGAAGCGTACGTGCCCTCCTCCGATACCTTTATCGAGAAGGATGCCTCGATCAACGACCATATCGAGCAGATGCGCCTGTCCGCAACCAAGGCCCTGCTGGAGCGCAAGGACGCGATCATCGTTACCACGGTGTCGTGCATTTATGGCCTGGGCAGCCCCGAGACCTATCTGAAGATGGTGTTGCACGTCGACCGTGGCGATAAGCTCGACCAGCGCGAGTTGCTGCGCCGCCTGGCCGATCTGCAATACACCCGCAACGATATGGACTTTGCCCGCGCCACCTTCCGCGTGCGCGGCGATGTGATCGACATCTATCCTGCCGAATCGGATCTGGAGGCGGTGCGCATCGAACTGTTCGATGATGAAGTCGAAAGCATCAGTGCCTTTGACCCGCTGACCGGCGAAGTCATCCGCAAGATGCCGCGCTTTACCTTCTACCCCAAGAGCCACTATGTGACACCGCGCGAAACCCTGCTCGACGCCGTGGAAGGGATCAAGGAAGAACTCAAGGAGCGGCTCGAATACCTGCGGGCCAACAACAAGCTGGTCGAGGCCCAGCGCCTGGAACAGCGCACCCGCTTCGATCTGGAAATGATCATGGAGCTGGGTTACTGCAACGGCATCGAAAACTACTCGCGCTACCTTTCGGGCCGCGAGTCCGGGGCCCCGCCACCGACCCTGTTCGACTACCTGCCGGCCGACGCGCTGCTGGTGATCGACGAGTCTCACGTCAGCGTGCCGCAAGTGGGCGCCATGTACAAAGGCGACCGTTCGCGTAAAGAGACCCTGGTGGAATATGGCTTCCGCCTGCCCTCGGCACTGGACAACCGGCCGATGCGTTTTGACGAATGGGAACGCATCAGCCCGCAGACCATTTTTGTTTCCGCCACCCCTGGCAACTACGAAGCCGAACATTCGGGCCGCGTGGTCGAGCAGGTGGTGCGCCCCACCGGCCTGGTCGATCCGCAGATCGAAGTGCGTCCGGCCCTCACCCAGGTCGACGATTTGCTCTCCGAGATTGCCAAGCGCGTGGCGCTGGAAGAGCGTGTGCTGGTCACCACCCTGACCAAACGCATGTCCGAAGACCTCACCGATTACCTGGCCGACCATGGCGTGCGGGTACGCTATCTGCACTCGGATATCGACACCGTGGAGCGCGTCGAAATCATCCGCGATCTGCGCCTGGGCGTATTTGACGTGCTGGTGGGGATCAACCTGCTGCGTGAAGGGCTGGACATGCCCGAGGTGTCGCTGGTGGCGATCCTGGACGCCGACAAGGAGGGCTTCCTGCGCTCCGAACGCTCGTTGATCCAGACCATTGGCCGGGCGGCGCGTAACCTCAATGGCCGGGCGATTCTGTACGCTGATCGCATCACCGGCTCGATGGAACGCGCCATTGGCGAGACCGAACGCCGGCGCGAGAAACAGATCGCTTTCAACCTCGCCAACGGCATTACGCCCAAAGGCGTGTTCAAGGATGTCGCGGATATCATGGAGGGTGCGGTGGTGCCGGGTTCGCGCAGCAAAAAGCGCAAAGGCATGGCCAAGGCCGCGGAAGAAAACGCCAAGTACGAGAACGAGCTGCGCTCGCCCAGCGAGATCAGCAAGCGCATTCGCCAACTGGAAGAAAAAATGTACGCCCTGGCCCGCGATCTCGAATTCGAGGCGGCAGCGCAAATGCGCGACGAAATCGGCAAACTGCGCGAGCGGTTATTGCAGGTTTAACGCCCCACATTGTCCCTGTGGGAGCGGGCTTGCTCGCGATTGGATCGATGCGGTGTATCAGGTAAACCGCGCCGTTTCTATCGCGAGCAAGCCCGCTCCCACAGGGCAATCTCTCAGACGGCTACCGCCGCTACCGCCTCGACCTCAAACAACATCTCATCCAGCGCCAGGCGCGGCACCGGGATCAAGGTGCAGGCCGGGGCCGGCAGCTCCCCCCATACCCGCTTCACTTCGGCGCCCAAAATCTGCAAGCGCTCCAGGCTGTGATCCACGATCAATACGGTGATCTTGGCCACGTCCTTGATCTGTGCATCGGCCGCTGCCAGGGCGATCTGCAGGTTGGCAAAGGCCTGGCGCACCTGCTCGGCGAAGTCCGTCGACAGCTCACTGTCGGCGTTCTCGCCGCCCTGGCCGGCGGTGTACACCAGCCGCACATTCGCGGCCACACGGGCAACATGGGAGTAACCGTTGGGCGCAGGGTCATACAGCCCGACGGGGTTGAGCAACAGCACTGCGGAGTCAGAATTCTTGTCCATAAAATACGCACCAGTGGCAGTGGGATAAGCAAGCGCGCTATTCAACCACTCTCGCCAAGCCGTACGCCAGCGCCCTCGCGACACAGGCCGCAAATATGCAAGGATGTTACGCCGCAGCGCACCAAAGCCGTTTTCCAAGGATGACCATGACTGCCATCACCACCCAAATGCCCCTTGTGCCGGGGCGCCTCGAACAAATGTCGACCCGCATTGCCTTTTTCATCGCCGGTTTTGGCCTCGCCGCCTGGGCGCCACTGGTGCCCTACACCAAAGCCCGTGCGGGACTGGACGAGGCCACTTTGGGCTTGTTATTGCTGTGCCTGGGCGCGGGCTCAATCCTGGCGATGCCCATTGCCGGCATCCTCGCCAGCCGTTATGGCTGCCGCCGGGTGCTGGTGGGCGGCACGCTGTTGATCTGCCTCGCGCTGCCACTGCTGGCAACGGTCAGTGCCATACCGCTACTGATCGCCACACTGTTCTTGTTTGGCGCTGGGCTCGGCGCCGTCGACTCCACCGTCAACTTGCAGGCCGTGATCGTCGAGCGTGCCAGCGGGCGCACCATGATGTCGGGTTTTCATGGGCTGTTCAGTGTCGGCGGAATTGCCGGTGCGGCCGGGGTCAGCGCCCTGCTGGCGCTGGGCCTGACGCCGCTGTGGGCGATTGTGGTGGTGATTGCATTGATCCTCGCAGCCCTGCTCAAGGCTGCTCCGCACCTGCTGCCTTATGGCAGCGAAAGCAACGGCCCGGCGTTTGCCGTGCCCCACGGCGTGGTGCTCTTTATCGGCTTACTGTGCTTTACCGTGTTCCTGGCAGAAGGCGCAATGCTCGACTGGAGCGCCGTATTCCTGACCTCCGAGAAAGGCATTGGCGATGCCTATGCCGGTCTGGGTTATGCCGCGTTTGCCTTGACCATGACCGCGGGCCGACTGATGGGCGATACCATCGTCAAGCGCCTGGGTGCGCGGCTGGTGATTGTCCTGGGTGGGTTGTTTGCAGCTGCGGGCATGGCCCTGGCAACCCTGGCACCGAACTGGGAGTCAGCATTGCTCGGTTATGCGCTGGTGGGCGCAGGGTGTTCGAATATCGTGCCGGTGCTGTACACCGCCGTGGGCAAACAGACCGTAATGCCGGAACATATCGCCGTGCCAGCCATTACCACCCTGGGGTATGCGGGGATTCTGGCAGGGCCTGCGGCCATCGGCTTTATTGCCCATGCCAGCAGCCTGGGCGCGGCCTTTTTGCTGATCACCGCCATGCTCATAGCCGTAGCCATCAGCGGGCGGATTTTGCGGGTTTAGAGCGAGCCCCTCACCCCAGCCCTCTCCCGGCGGTAGAGGGGGCCGATGGGTGGTGTTGCACAAATTTGCTTCTGCTTTTAGTCCCCTCTCCCTCCGGGTGAGGGGCATTTTGGCTTAAAAACCCACACTCGCCTGCACAAAGAACGTACGCGGCTCGCCCAGGTAAATCCCCGCGTTGTTGTCGCTGGAGCGGGTGTAGTACTCCTGGTTGAACAGGTTCTTGATCCCCGCTCCCACTTTCAGGTTTGACGCTTCAGGGCCGAAGTCGTAACCGACTCGGGTGCTCCAGGTCGCATACCCAGGAATATCGCCGTACTGGCCATCCGGGGTCGGATCAGTGATGTACACCCCGCCAGTGCCCGGCGCGTGCTGCTGGGACTGGGCAAACATGTCCAGGTTGTAGGTCCAGCGGTTGACCACGTAACGCGCCCCGAGGTTGACCACCTGGCGCGAATATAGCGGCAGATCACGCCCTTTGAAGTTGGGAATGTCACCCTCGGACGTCGCCTTGGTGTAGGTAAAGCCCGCATTGACCGACAGGCCGTCAAGGCGTGCATCCAGTGCCGACATATCGTAGTGAACCGAGGTCTCGATACCCTGGTGCCTGGTCGCGCCCAGGTTGGTCCAGCCCACATCGTTGCTCACATATTGCAACTCGTCGGCAAAGTCGATGTAGAACAGCGTCACTTCACCGCCCCACACACCATTGTCGTAACGCGTACCCAGCTCATAGGTCTTGGCCTTTTCAGGACGCAAACCCGCTGCGGTCGCATCGCCGACACCGCCCTGGCCCAGCTGGAAGTACTGCAGGCTGCCGAACGAGGTCTCGTAGTTGGCAAACAGTTTCCACGCGTCCGACAGGTGATACATCACGCTCAGGGCCGGCAGTGCTTCGCTGCTGTCGATGCTGCGGTTTTTTTCCTGCACTGGTTTGCCGTTATTGCCCAGTACCGGGCGGTCGTGCCAGTTGGTGCTGATCCGCTCAAAGCGGATACCCGGGGTGACCGTCCAGTTGCCCACATCGATCTTGTCATCGATATAGAACGCGTTGGCCTCGGTGCCACCTGTGCGATCCTGATAGACATGACCGTCTGCCCCGGGCCCCGGCACAGGCACGTTATTGACCAGGTACACCTGGCTGGCCTCTTCATGCATCGCCTCTTTGAGGTAGCGATAACCCAGCCCCACTTCCTGCGTGACCGGCCCCAGGGTGAACACATGGGACACCCGCGGCTCGATACCGAAGGTGTGGTAACTGCGCGGATACGAAGCCAGGGTTTGCAGATTGCGGGCTGCAATGTTGCTGCCACGGAAGCTGTCGGTGTAATAGGTCAGGACTTCAAACTGGGTCTGGTCGTCGATCTGACGCAGGTACTTGAAGGACACATCCTTGCGTCGCCCGGTAAAGTTGTCGTAGTCACGCAGCGACTGGTACGGGTCAGCGTCAAACTGCTTTTGGGTCAGGCCGCCGGGCATGTCCGCGGTGGCGTCGTAGTAGTGGAAATTGAGGGTGAAATCATCCTGGTCGGTGGGTGCCCAGTGGGTCTTGAGCAAGACGTCATCGATATCGTTGTCGTTGTTGCGCGCGCGATAGCCATCACCCTTGACTCCGGAATACAGCAATGCAGCACCGATACCGTTGTCCGCCGTGCCGCCGAGAAATGCCGATTCAATATGTTTCCAGCCACCACGCTCGGAGGTTTCCAGGGTTGTGCCGACCTCGCCCTGGAAGGTCTCGGGAATGGCCCGGGTCACAAAGTTGATCACCCCGCCCACGTTTTGCGGCCCGTAGCGCACCGAGCCGGCACCCCGCACCACGTCGATGCTGTCCAGGTTGCCCGATGAAATCGGTGCCATCGACAATTGTGGCTGGCCGTAGGGTGCAAACGCTGCCGGAATACCGTCAATCAGGACGGTGGAGCGCGGTGACAGACGCGACGTCAAACCCCGCACCCCCACGTTCAGCGAGATATCACTGCCGCCCGTGCCGTTGGACTCCTGCACCTGAACACCCGGGATACGCTTGAGGGCATCACTGACGTTCATCGTGCCCTGCTCGACCATCGCTTCGCGACGCACCACTGTCCGCGCCCCCGGGTGGTTCTGCACCACCGCGTCATTGGCATCGCTCAGCCAGTTGCCGACCACCTTTACATCCACCGGCCCCAGTTCCAGCGGCCCGGACGCTGGCGCAGCAGCACTGACCGTGGGCGCCGCACGCAGGGTTACAGCATCACCGTCAAGCTCGTAGCTCAAGCCACTGTCCTGCAGCAGTCGGGCCAGCGCCTGTTCTGGCGACAGGTTGCCATTCACCGCCGGAGCCTGCTTGCCAGCCACCAGCTGCGGGCTGAAAAACACTTGCAATGCCGTTTGCTGCGCCAGTTGGCTCAGGGCCGAGCCCAGGGGCTGAGATTGAATATGGATCACAGCCGGCGCAGATTCGCCAGCAAAAGCACAGGGCATTGCCGCGCTCACCGCCAGGGCCAAAGCCAGCGGTAGCAGGCGCGTCCGGGCGACAGAAGATGGAATGCTCAGGGGTGTTTCAAGCGAGGATAGTCGCCCACGAAGATTGTTGTTTTTCACGTCGAGTCTTGCCCTATGGATCGCACTTGAGTGCAACTGTTAATACAAACCAGTTGCAGTTGATCAAGAAGACGAAGAACTCGAAAAAAACCTGAATCCCCAGCGCAATTATTTTCTGGCAATGATCTCCTGGCTGCCATCTGCGCGGGTTTTGATAGCCACCGGGAGGATCTGCGGCAACGCCTCGAGCAGGGCATCGGTGTCATCGGTTTTGAATACGCTGGAAAGCCGCATTTGCGCCAGCGCTGGGGTGCTGACGTGCAGCGGCTTGTCGCGATAGCGCGAGACCTCGGCGGCCACCTCGCCCAGACTGGCATCTTCAAATACCAGTTGCCCCTTGCGCCAGGCCGTCAGCGCCCCGGTATTAACTGCCTGCGCGGCCGCTACATGGCCCCGGGCATCGACCACGGTACCCAATCCGGCAGTCAGGTTGACCTGTGCATCCGGATTGCCTCCCTGGACCCGCACATGCCCTGATTCCACCGCAACCCGCGTCTGCTCGGCTTCGCGCAGCACATCAAAACGGGTACCGGTCACCGTTACCCTGCCGGCCCCGGCCTGCACCACAAATGGCCGCTCCGGATCATGGGCCACACTGAACATGGCTTCGCCCTGCTCCAGTTCAACATTGCGCTGCTCACGCGCAAAGCTGACGCGCACACGGCTGCGACCATTGAGTTCAATGCTCGAGCCATCAGGCAAATCAAGGGTGCGGTGCTCTCCCAACACCGTGGCAAATTCGGCGTGATAACCCGCCGACGACTGCAGTTGCATCCATACACCCGCCCCCGCCGCCACGGCCACAATACCTGCGGCCAGCCCGCAAGCCAGTAACGAAAGGCGTGTCGGCTTCGCCACCGGCACTTCACACAGCGCCCGCATGCGGGCCCGGGGCAAGAGATCGGCGGCTGACCACAGGCTGGCCAGCCACTGATACTCCGCCTCATGGCTGGCATGCTGCGTACGCCAGGCTTCAAACTCGGCCTGCTCGCACGCACCCAGGGTTTGTGCTTGCACGCGGGTAAACCAGGTGGCCGCCGCATCACGCACGTTGGCGCTGCCACAGGTACAGTCTCGTGTATCCATCCTGCAATCCTTTACCGATGTCATCACGGCGCCTCCACCCGTTCACGCAGATGGCGCAGGGTGCGGATCATATACTTTTCCACCATGTTCCTGGACAGCCCCAGGCGTTCGGCAATCTCGGCCTGGGTCAGGCCTTCGATTTTCTGCCAGACGAAAACCTTGCGACAATTGAGCGGCAGTTCCTGCAAAGCCCTTTCGACCGACTCAGCCAACTGGATAGCGCGCATATACTGCTCCGGATCGCCGGTTTGCGACGAACTTGGGGGAACGGCAGCCAGCTCCTTGGCGTCGCGTAACTCCTGGCGGCGAAAACCGTCCACCGCAATATTGCGTGCAGTCTGATGCAAATAGGCGCGTGGCTGCTCAACCGCATCCGGGTTGGATTCAAGCACGCGGACAAAGGTGTCATGGGCCAGGTCTTGCGCCTGCTGCCGATTGCGCAGGCGCCGGGTCCAGGTGCCGATCAACTCTTCGTAGTGTTCAAAGAAGCCCGTTCTACGGGGCACTTTCTGAGTCATCGCACAGGACTGCACAGGTGGGGCGCGAATAGTAATGCTTCCTATTAGAGCCAGCAATCACCCGGATGACAGAAGGTCTTCGCACTACATTTCGGCCTTGGCCAGCAAACGCCTCTCAACCGCTGTAACACCGCTGAAACCGTAACGCCATGCAGTTGACAGGCCCACCAGCCCCATCAGCGCACAAAACCCCAGGCACACCCAGGGACTCCATGGCATCAGCGCGATCAGCAGCAACGGCGTGGTACTGGCCCAAAGCGCATAGGCGATATTATAGGTAAAGGAAATCCCCGAAACCCGGATCGGGGCCGGGAACAGTCCGACCATCACCGACGGCACCACCCCGACAATCCCGCAGGTCAAGCCGGCGAACGCATAGGCCAGGCCGGGCAAAACCCACTCCCCGACCAGGCTGGCATACAACACGCCAATGCCCAGCGGCAGTAGCAGACTGTACAGTGCGATGCTGCGCCATACGCCGATACGGTCAACGATTAACCCGGCCAGCACACAGCCTATATTCAAAAATACGATACCCAGGCTGCTCAACGCAAAGGTATGGCTGGCAGTCATGCCGAAGCGCTGCTGCATCACGGTCGGCGTGATAACCACAAACACCACAACGGCACTGGTGAGCACGCAGGTCAGCAGCGCTGCCGGCAGCAATGAAGCCCGGTGCTCGCGCAATACTGTGCGCAAGGGGAACTCGGCCCGGCCCTCTTTACGTTCACGCAGGGCCAGAAACACCGGCGTTTCACTGAGCCAACGGCGCAACCACACGCCAATCACGCCGAACACGCCACCGAGCAGGAACGGAAAGCGCCAGGCGTAATCGAGGATTTCTGCCGGGGTAAACAGCTGTGCCAGCAGTGTGGCGGTCAAGGCCCCGATCAAGTAACCAAAAGTCAGCCCGGCCTGCAAAAAACCAAGGGCAAAGCCGCGGCGACCGGCCGGCGCATGTTCGGCCACAAACACCCAGGCACTGGGCACTTCGCCACCGACCGCTGCGCCCTGCAGGATGCGCAGGGCCAGCAGGATCAGCGGGGCGAAGTAACCGATTTCGGCGTAAGTGGGCATGATGCCGATCAGCAGGCAGGGCAGCGCCATCATCAGGATGCTCAGGCTGAATACCCGTTTGCGCCCCAGGTGATCGGCAAAATGCGCCATCAGAATCCCGCCCAGCGGACGCGCCAGATAGCCGGTCACAAAAATCCCGAAGCTTTGCAGCAGACGCAGCCATTCGGGCATGTCCGGGGGAAAAAACAGCTGGCTGAGGGTCAGGGCAAAGAACACGAAAATGATAAAATCGTAGATCTCCAGCGCCCCGCCCAGGGCAGCAAGGCCCAGGGTTCTGTAGTCGGAACGGGAAAAACGCACCGTTGTGGCTTGGGTATCGGCAGACATAAATAGGCTCAATATGAACGGGGCACGCCTATATTGGCGTTTGCGGTCGAAGGCGCGAGCATAGCAAAACCTGTGGGCAATCACTCATTACCTGCGGGAGCTGGCTTGCCTGCGATGCCGTCACTGCGGTTTGCCGGGATAACTTGGTCGATGCGCCCGCTCCCACCAGAATCTGCAAGCAGCTAGCCCTGCCACCCCCCACCCAGCGCCGCAAACACATCCACCAGGGACAACGAGACCTGCGCAGTGCTGTCCACCAGCGCCGCTTCGTTGGCCAGCAACGCGTTTTGCACCGTGAGTACGTTGAGAAAGTCCACCGTACCCTGGGCATATTGCTGGTGCACGCTGTCCAGCGCCCGCTGGCTATGCATCACCGCCTGCTGCAGGCTGTCGCGCCGGCGCTGGCTGGCCTGATACGCCACCAGCGTATCGTCCACCTCATGCCAGGCGCGCAATACGGTTTGCTGGTAGGCAATGCCCGCCTCCTGCTGGCGCCCTTCCTGCAACTGCAAGGCCCCCTGCAAACGCCCGCCCTCGAACACCGGTACGCTCAAGCCCGGGCCGAATGCAAAATTGCGCGAGCCCCAACTGCCCAGATCCGACAGCTGCGTGGCTTGAAAACCGATACTGCCGGACAGGGTAATCCGCGGATAGAAGTCCGCCTCGGCCATGCCGATCGCTGCAGTGGCTGCATGCAATCGGGCCTCGGCACGACGAATATCGGGCCGCCGTTGCGCCAATTCGCTGGGCAGACCGATCGGCACATCGGCGCCATAGGCCGGCACCCCTGCCGCTGCGCTCAATTGCGCCTGCAAGGCTCTTGGCTCGCGGGCCAGCAGCAAGCCGAGAGCATTGATCAACTGTGCACTGCGTTGCTGCAAGGGGGCCTGACGTGCTTCGATCTCGGCCACTTGGGCGCCAGCTTCAGACACCTGCAAATCCGTAGCCACGCCCTCCCGCAGCTGCAACCGGGTCAGTTGCAGGCTGCGGCGGGCGATTTGCAGGTTTTGCTCCACCACGGCCAATGCCTGCTGAGTGCCGCGCAACTGAATATAGTGCTGCGCGGTCTGCACAATCACCAACAGTTGCACCGCGTTGCGGTCCTGCACCGCCACTTGTACCGAGGCATCAGCCGCTTCCACCGAACGCTTGACCCGGCCCCAGAGGTCAGCCTCCCAACTGAACCCAAGGCCACCATTCCACAGGTTGAAAGCCTGCTTGCCACTGTGCCCGGAAGGGTCACTCAAACCTTTCTGGCTGTTACGGCTCCGACTGTAAGCCGCCGTTGCACCGACCTCGGGCAAGGTGTCGGCGTTGATCTGACGGCGGATAGCCAGGCTTTGTTGCAAGCGGCTTGCAGCCAGTTGCACATCAAAGTTGCGCTGCTGCGCCTCGCGCACCAGCGCCGACAATTGCCTGTCGCCGAAACGGTCCCACCAGTGCAGGTCCACCGCTGTTTGCAGCGCATGGTTGTGCCCCGCCTCAGTGGGTACCGACGCCCAGTTCGCAGGCAACTTGGGCACGGGAGCCTTGAAGTCCGGGCCGACCACGCAACCACTCAGGCTCAGTACGCTGTAACAGGCCACAGCCAGGGCCACTGCAGTTTTGTTCATCGAGTGCTGACCTGCTGATCGTGAGCCATTGCCGTGTCGATGGAGGCATCCACCGACATCCCCAGGCGCAATTGGCTGGCCAGTAACTGCCCGTGATCCAGAGTGACTTTCACCGCAATACGTTGCGCCACTTTGGTGAAGTTGCCCGTGGCGTTATCCGGGGCAATCGCCGAGAACGTCACCCCCGTGGCCGGGGCGATGCTGTCCACGGTGCCTTGCAGGGTCTGCCCCGGAAAACTGTCGACCTTGATCGTCACACGCTGCCCTGCCTGCATGTTGGTGAGCTGGTGCTCGAGAAAGTTGGCCACCACATAGGCGTCGGCCAGCGGCACCACCGCCAGCACGGTGTCGCCGGGTTTGACGTAAGCGCCAAGGCGCACACTGCGACGCCCCACCACACCGTCAAACGGTGCCAGCAGTTGTGTATGCGACAAGTCCAGATCGGCCCGTGCCAGTAAGGCCTCGGCATACTGCACCGAGGCTTGCGCGGCCGTAGCCCGGGCGGCCAGTACCCGGGTTTGCTGGCGAGCAGCTTCCAGTGCAGCCTTGTGCTGTGCCAACTCGGCACGCGCGGTGAGCGAACGGTTTTTCGCCTGCTGGGAGTTCTGCAGCGTGCCTGCGCCCTGCCCGGCCAGATGCTGATAACGCTGCAACTCATGCTCGGCAAATTCGACCTGCGCCAGATCCGCATCGACCGTGGCCTTGGCCTGCTCGATCAACGATCGCTGGCGCTCCAGCATCGCCAGGGCATTGACCCGTTGTGCCTGTGCCGTCGCCACGCTGGCTTGCGCAGCCTGCACGGCAGCGCGGTAGTCCTGCGGATCGATCCGCGCCAGCAACTGACCGGCCTTGACCGGCTGGTTATCCTGCACCAGCACCTCGTCGATAAACCCCGCCACTTTTGGCGCAATCAAGGTGTAATCGGCGCTGACAAAGGCATCATTGGTGTTCTGCACGGTGCCCGTGGCAAAGACCAACCGCCACAACCCGTACAGCACGATCACTGCCAACGCGACTGCGCCGACCAGAACCCAGGGCTTGCGCCCGTTTGTTGTACTCATTTCACAACTCCAGCAGCTGTGCCCGGCGCGTAGATCCGCGTGGGGCCAAAAGGAATTAACACAATCAGAAAAAGCGCCAGGACGGCCATGTACAGATAAAGATCGGAACTGGTCAGCACCACGGCCTGCTGATGAACCCGGCGCGCCAGGTCTGTGCCGGAATTGACCAGCGGCGAGTTGCCCAGCCGATCGAGCAACATGGTTGAGTGGTAGTGCTCGCGATTGAGCGTCAGCACCCCCAGCACACTGCTTGCTGCCACCGCCGAAAACCCTTTGACGGTGTTGAACCAGGCCGATGCAAACGGGCCATCCGCCGGGTTCAGGCCGCCGGTGGCGAGCATCAGCAGAGGAATCACTGCCATGGGCTGGGCGATGATCTGTATCGCCTGCAAGCTGTAAAAATTTTCCCGGTTCCACACCGAGGTAACTTGCGAACCGATGCCGCAGGCCAGCGCCAGCAACCCCAGACCAATGGCCAGCACCCAGCGACAATCGACCCAGCGCAGATTGCACAACGCAACGACCAGTGGCAGCGCAATCAATTGCGGCAAGGCCACCAGCAACATCACCGGCGCGGTTTCGAGGGGGCGATAGCCCTGCACCTGAGCGAGGTAACTGGACGGAATCTTGATCACTGCCAGCAACACAAACAACACCCCGCCCAGCGTCAACAATGCATGGGCAAGATTGCGGATTTTCAGCAGTTGCAGCTTGAAAAACGGCAGCGGATGGGACCACTCATTGATAAAGAACAGCACCATCAGGGCCGTGCCGGCGACGATAAAAAAACGGATCATCGGCGACTCGAACCAGTTCAGGCGCTGACCCAGCTCCAGCGCCAGTACCAGCATGATCAACCCCGGCAAACCCAGGAGCAGGCCGCGCCAGTCAAACTGCTTGAAACGCTCCAGACGCAACGGGTCTTGCGGCAAGCCCCAGGCCACGCAGGCCATCGACAACAGGCCCAGGGGGATGATTTGCCAGAACGCCCATTGCCACCCGGCGTACTCCACCCACCAGGCCGATAACGGCGTGCCGAAGCTGGGCCCGAAAGTGGCCGTCAGCGCATAACTGCCCAGGCCATACAGGCGAATGCCCGGCGGCAGGAAGCGCAACGCCACTGACATCAACATCGGCGGCAAGGCCCCACCGGCAAAGCCTTGCAAGGTGCGCAGCAGCATCAGCGCATCAACATTCGGGGCCAGAGGGCAAAGAATGCCCAACAGTAAAAAGGCGCCGATGGCACACAGGGTAAAACGGCGCAGGGAAAAGGTGGCTGCACACCACGGCGCAAAGGCCATGGCACTGATGGACGTGGCCGAATACACCGCCAGCAGCCAGGTGCTTTCGTCATAACCGATACCCATCGCCCCGCGGATATCGGGCATGGCCACCTTGGTGACATTCTCGTTGAACCCCGACACCAGCACGGCGAGCAAAACGCCCAGCAGACCGGTAAAAATCCGCAGGCCAAACGCCGCACTGCTGGCCGGGGCCGGGGCGGGAGCCACGGCACCCGCAACCAGCGCCGTCACAGCGCAGCTCCAGGCGCCAGACTGCGCCCATGGTCAAACCGCCAATACATGGCTGACTCCGTCGTCTTGATAGATGACAGAAAGTTTAATCAGCCGGCATAGCTATAAAAATTGATAAATAACTAACTGTGGAGTGCGTCAGACGCAACCATTATAATGTTGACTCCCTCCCTGTAGCAGCTGCCGAAGGAACGAGGCAGCTGCAGGAACACTGCAACTGTGGGAGCGAGCCTGCTCGCGAAGGTCGTTCGCGAGCAGGCTCGCTCCCACAATAGGGCTTGACCTGCAACAGAGTATCTACAGAGGTTGCGGTCAAATCACCGCGTTGTCGCAAAAGGTCTTGAGGGTACGACGCAGCCAGCGGTGGGCATGGTCGTTGTCCAGCCGCGGATGCCAGGCCTGGACGATATCCACCGGCTGCAGGGTGATCGGCAGCTCGAACGGGCGCAGTTTGAGGCCCAGTGGCTCCAGGTTTTTGAGCAGCACCTGGGGCATCAGCGGCAGGATCAGATCCTCCCCTGCCAGGGCAAAAATCGCCGAGTAGAACGTCGGCGTGGTAAACGACACCCGACGCTCCAGCCCCAGTTCGGCCAGCAGCGCATCAATCGGCCCGCGGGCATGGCCCCTGCGGGACACACTGATGTGGTCAAAACCGGCAAAGCGCCGGGCCGTAACAGGCTCATCGAAAATCGGATGCCCTTCCCGTGCCAACCCCACAAACGGACAGGTAAACAGCCTCTGGACCTTGATATCCGGGCTGAAGCGGTTAGTGGCGCAGATAGTCAGGTCAATGCGACCTTCATTCAGTGCCTCGTCATCAGTAAAACCCTCAGGTACCACCCGCAACGTAGCCTTGGGCATCTCCAGGGCCATTTGCTGGCGCAGTGCTGCGCCATACACACCAAAAAACACGTCATTGGCGCGAATGCTGAACGTACGCTCCAGCTCACGCAAATCACTGTTCTGGCTCTGGGTGAACACCCCGTGCGCCAGCTCCACCACACCGCGCACCTGTTCACGCAACTCCAGTGCACGGGGCGTGGGCACCAGGCCACGCCCTGAACGCACCAGAATGGGGTCGTTCAATACCTCGCGAATCCGGGTCAGGGTGCGGCTCATGGCCGGGGCACTCAGATTCATGCGTCGGGCAGCACCCACCACAGAGCCCTCTTCGAGCAAGACATTCAAGGTAACCAGTAGATTCAAGTCAGGTATTTGCATGGAGCAAAGGGTATCGGCTAACGCTCCCCCTGCCTAGCCAACCAGCAATGCACCATTGTTGCGCAGCAGGTAAAACAGTTTCGCTCACTCTTAGCTAGCTAACTAAGAGTGGCATTGATACATTGCCGCTCGTCAGGTTTGCGCCTGACGCTCTCTTTGGTTGAGATTTTTGGCCATTACCGGATCCCCATGATGGTAATGGCCTTTTTTACGCCTGCCGCTTTTCCTGCCCCACGATAGAGCCATCCCCAGTGGTGGACCCGCCAGACCTGAACTACGCTGCCAGCCCAATCCACTACAGCAATTGGGGACTTTATGCGGCTGGGTAAAAAGATTTCGAATCTGGAACAGTTGGTCTGCAAAAATTACCGCTGGATCCACGCCACCCGCATCAGCCTGGCGTTCCTGATTACCTTTGTTGTCATCCGCTTCTTCAAGCTCGACGGCGCCTCCTATGCCCTGATCACCATGCTCATTGTCATGGGACCACAGCCCTACTGGGGCAACGTATTCTCCCGGGCCCTGCAGCGTACCGGCGGCACAGTACTGGGCGCGCTGTCCGGGCTGGTGGCGCTGTATCTCGAGATGCACTCTTTTAGCCTGATGCTGCTCTGGTGCGCGGTGATGATGTTTATTGCCGGCTACCTGACCCTGGGCAAACACCCCTATATGGCCCTGCTGATCGGAGCAACCCTGGCGGTGGTCAGCTGCGCCCCGCCCAATGACATGGAGTCGGCACTCACCCGCAGCGGCTATGTGCTGGCAGGTTCTTTGTTGGCCATGCTCTACACCAGCATTTACCCACAGCGGGCCTATACCGACCTGCGGATCAAGTTCAGCGAGAGCCTGGGCAAGATCAATACCCTGTACTCGCAATACTTCTCCCCGCGAATCCCCGAACGCCCCAATCTGGATGATCAACTGAAGAACGAACTGGACGCGGTCATCAAGTTGCGCAACTACATCACCCCTGCCAGCAACGAAAGCAACCTCAAGCCACAAGTGTTCGAGTCCCTGCAAACCCTGCACCGCAACCTGCTGGCCACCATGAGCCTGATGATCGATGCGTATTGGTCATCACGGGAAAGCCACCTGCTGATCGAAAGCGAGCCCGCCTTGAACGGTCTGCACCAGTTGATCCCGCAAGCGCTCGAATCGCTGCAGAACAAGCTGTGTATGGGCATTTCCAACAACCAGATCAGCGGCGAACTGCGCCAGAAAGCCCACGATCTCAAGGAGCTTGTGCTCAAGAGCCTGGACGGCAAGATCACCGAGACACCCTTTTATGCCTATGTCTGGCTAAGCCTGGAGATGCTCAGGCAATTGACCGAACTCAATGACCAGTTGCATGCCGCGCTGTACCACTGCGGCCATCGGCATTTGTTTAAAAACGACAAGTTGCCCGACGAAAAATAACGTAACACCCACAGCAAAAAGTTACATCCGACTCATTTAGATGACTTATCGCACTAAAGATGAAGAATCTTCGTACATAAACATGGAATTTTCAGCGATTAACGACGCTTAAACCACAAACTCAAAACATATAACAAATTGTTTTATAAGAAGTTTTTAACAAAACCTTGGATTTCATATCGTGTCAACAACCTCTGACCCGCACGCCTGCAACACCTGGCCTGCCTGAAATTATGGTCTAGGCTCTGCTCGCACCCGTATTAATGGATTTGAACGGTTGAGCTTATGAAACGACAACAGGCATTAAAAAAACCCACTCACTCGTCAACCCGCCTTCACACGTACCCATCGTGTGGAGTGTTTTGCATGCGCGCACGCCTGAGCGGCACTCCAGAACGTTAATTCTTACCGCACTGTAGATAGGAGGGCTTATGCAGCTCACCCCCAGAGAAGTCGAAAAGCTGATGGTTTACACCCTGTCGGACGTCGCATTCCGGCGCAAGGCTCGCGGCTTGAAATTGAACTATCCAGAGGCTGTTTCAATTATCACCGTGACCGCCCTGGAAGGCGCACGCGATGGCAAGTCGGTTGAGGATGTGATGACCGAGGCCAGCAAAGTACTCACCAAGGATGACGTGATGGAAGGCGTCAGCGACCTTATTCCCAACGTTCAGGTTGAAGCGATTTTCACCGACGGCAGTCGTCTGGTCACGGTCCACGACCCGATCAAGTAACCGTCTGCTTTAAACCCGGTAAACGCAAAACTTTCACGTTTTGAGGAATCAGTCATGAGCACCAAAGAGACAGCAGGCCCGCACCAGGATACTCACCCGAACCACAGCATCCCCCACGCCAAGAACCCCGGTGGCGTCAGCAAGGGCAATGAAGCCGATGTGCCTCTGGGCGGCACGATTTACGCCAGCACGCCCATCACCTTTAACGAAGACCGCCCCGTCACCAAGGTAAAGGTGCGCAACACCGGTGACCGTCCGATCCAGATCGGCTCGCACTTTCACTTCTTTGAAGTCAACCGTGCCCTGGAATTCGACCGCGCCGCCGCCTTTGGCAAGCGCCTGAACATCACGGCCACCACAGCCATCCGCTTCGAGCCGGGCGACGAAATCGAAGTGCCGTTGATCCCCTACGGTGGCAAGCAAACGCTTTACGGCTTCAACAACCTGGTCGATGGCTGGGTACCGGACAAGCTCACCAGCAACCATGAGCGCCCGGAAAAACTGCAGGCCATCCAGCGCGCAGTCGATCGCGGCTTCAAGTTCTCCGAGCCGGCCAAGCCGTCCAAGCCCGTCAACGACAAGTAACCACGCATTCTCATACTTTGCACTCGCGCCGTTGAACCATTGACGCTCGCGCGGCATTAGAAAAGGAGCCACCGATGCCAACCATTTCACGCAAAGAATACGCAGGCCTGTTCGGCCCAACCACGGGCGACAAAATCCGCCTGGGTGACACCAACCTGTTTGTCGAGATTGAAAAGGACCTGCGCGGTTACGGTGAAGAATCCGTTTACGGCGGCGGCAAATCCCTGCGCGACGGCATGGGCGCCGACAATACCCTGACCCGTGACAACGGCGTACTGGACCTGGTTATCACCAACGTCACCATCATCGACGCGATCCAGGGCGTAATCAAAGCCGACGTGGGTATCCGTGACGGCAAGATCGTCGGGATCGGCAAAAGCGGCAACCCGGGCATCATGAGCGGCGTGACTCCCGGCCTGGTCGTGGGTGTGAGCACCGACGCCATCTCCGGCGAGCACCTGATCCTGACTGCAGCCGGGATCGACACCCACATTCACTTGATCTCGCCGCAGCAGGCTTACCACGGGCTGTCCAACGGCATCACCACCTTCTTCGGCGGCGGTATCGGCCCTACCGATGGCACCAACGGCACCACCGTGACTGCCGGCCCCTGGAACATCCGCCAGATGCTGCGTTCGCTCGAAGGGCTGCCGATCAACGTCGGCATGCTGGGCAAGGGCAACTCTTTTGGCCGCGAGCCGCTGGCCGAACAGATCATCGCCGGTGTCGCCGGGCTCAAGGTTCACGAAGACTGGGGCGCAACCTCAAACGCACTGCGCCATGCGCTGCGTACCGCCGACGAGATGGACGTGCAGGTGTCGGTGCACACTGACAGCTTGAACGAATGTGGCTACGTCGAAGACACCATTGATGCTTTCGAAGGTCGCACCATTCACACCTTCCACACGGAAGGCGCCGGTGGTGGTCACGCCCCCGACATCATCAAGGTGGCCAGCCAGAGCAACGTGCTGCCAAGCTCGACCAACCCGACCCTGCCCTACGGCGTCAACAGCCAGGCCGAGCTGTTCGACATGATCATGGTCTGCCACAACCTCAACCCGAACGTGCCGGCTGACGTGTCGTTTGCTGAAAGCCGCGTACGCCCGGAAACCATTGCCGCCGAAAACGTGCTGCAGGACATGGGCGTGATCTCCATGTTTTCCAGTGACTCCCAGGCCATGGGCCGGGTCGGTGAAAACTGGCTGCGGGTGATGCAAACCGCCCATGCGATGAAAGTGTCACGTGGCAAACTGCCGGAAGACAGCGCCGATAACGACAACTTCCGGGTGCTGCGTTACGTGGCCAAGATCACCATCAACCCGGCACTGGCCCAGGGTATCAGCCATGTGCTGGGCTCGGTGGAAGTCGGCAAGATGGCCGACCTGGTGCTGTGGGATCCGCGCTTCTTCGGGGCCAAACCGAAAATGGTGATCAAGGGCGGCATGATCAACTGGGCCGCCATGGGTGACCCGAACGCCTCTCTGCCAACCCCGCAGCCGGTGTTCTACCGTCCGATGTTCGGTGCCTTCGGCAAGTCCCTGCAAGACACCTGCGTGACCTTCGTGTCGCAAGCGGCGCTGGAAGACGGCGTGAAAGAAAAGGCCGGGCTGGAGCGTCAGGTCATGGCGGTGCGCGGTTGCCGCACCGTGTCCAAAAAGGACCTGGTGCGCAATGACCAGACCCCGCATATCGATGTTGATCCGGAAACTTTCGCGGTAAAAGTCGACGGCGTACACGCCACGTGCAAGCCCATCGATGTGGCCACCATGAACCAGCGTTATTTCTTTGGCTAATGCCTGAACGGGCCGCTACCGGGGGCACCTGCACCCGGTAGCACGCGCCCGGCACATGATTCAGGGAAGGAGTTTGCGACGTGATTTTGATTGAACACATACTCGGCAACGCCAAGAAAGACCCGCACTGGCAACACAAACTCGAAGGCGCCAAGGTTGACCTGCTGGTGCTCGACCAGCGTGAAGCGCAAAAAAGTCGCTGCCGGCGCACCAGCCTCGGCGGTCTTGACCTGGGCATTTCGCTGGAACGTAACGTGGTGCTCTCGGACGGCGATGTGCTGCTCTGGGATGAAGGCTCCAACACCGCCGTAGTGGTGCAACTGAACCTGCGCGACGTGATGGTCATCGATCTCAAGGAGCTGAAAAAACAGCCCCTGGACGTGCTGATCAAAACCAGCTTCGAGCTCGGCCATGCCCTCGGCAACCAGCACTGGAAAGCCGTGACCAAAAACAACGAGGTCTATATCCCGCTCACCGTCGAAACCAAAATGATGGACTCGGTGATGCGCACCCACGGCTTTCAACACCTGCCGTACGCTTTTGTTGGCGGCGCCGAAATCCTGCCGCTGCTGACCACATCCGAGGCGCGCCTGCTGTTTGGCGGTGCCGAAGAAACCGACACCCATGTTCACGTGGCCAGCCCGCAAGACAAGCTGGACGCTGCCGCCCTGAAGATCCAGGGCGTGCACAGCCATGACGCACACAGTCACAGTCACGACAACGGCCATACGTTTCACAGCCATAAGCACTGAACCCGGCAAGAAGGCGCATAGATGAACGCATCAGATCTAATTCGCATCATGCAGTTTGGCGATTCCGTATTGCCGGTCGGTGCCTTTTCGTTCTCCAACGGCGTGGAATCGGCCATTCAAAAAGGCATCGTCCACGATGTCCCGACCCTGAAGGGTTTTGTGCTCACCGCCCTCAAGCAGGCGGCCAGCTGTGACGGCATGGGCGTGGTCGCTGCGCACCGGGCTGCCGTGGCAGAAGACCGCGACGGCATTTTACGCGCCGACTGGGCGGTGAATAACCGCAAGCTCAATGAAGAAAGCCGGTTGATGGCCACGCGCATGGGCAAAAAACTGGCGGAAATGTCGATCCATGTCGTCGAAAAACCGCTGGTGCGCTGGTGGCTTGAACAGATCAAGGCCGGCAACGCGGCAGGCACCTACCCCGTCACCCAGGCCGTGGTGATGTCGACCCAGGGCATCGGTGCCCGTGAGGTCGTGGTGATGCACCAGTACGGCGTGGCCATGACCATCCTCAGCGCGGCCATGCGCCTGATGCGGGTCACGCACCTGGACACCCAGCACATCCTGTTCGAACTCAACCACGACATTGAAGCGTTCTGCGATATCGCCGAAGTCGGCGATATCGAGCAGATGTCCTCCTATGTCCCGATAGTCGATGTGCTCGCCGCCGTGCACGTCAAGGCACATGTACGGCTATTCATGAACTGACACCCCGGGCTGCGTCGGCATGTGTCGACGCAGCTTCCGCTCCCCTATCTGGTAAGGAAATAACCGTGAAAAAGATTACTCGTATTGGTATTGGCGGCCCGGTCGGTTCAGGTAAAACCGCGATCATCGAAGTGATCACTCCGATCCTGATCAACCGTGGCTACAAGCCCTTGATCATCACCAACGATATCGTCACCACCGAAGATGCCAAACAGGTCAAACGTACCCTCAAGGGTATCCTCGATGAAGACAAGATCCTCGGTGTGGAAACGGGTGCCTGCCCGCACACCGCCGTGCGTGAAGACCCGAGTATGAACATTGCCGCGGTCGAGGAAATGGAAGAGAAGTTCCCCGACAGCGACCTGATCATGATCGAGAGCGGCGGCGACAACCTGACCCTGACCTTCAGTCCGGCCCTGGCCGACTTTTATATCTACGTGATCGACGTCGCCGAAGGCGAGAAAATCCCGCGCAAAAATGGCCCGGGGCTGGTGCAGGCCGATATCCTGATCATCAACAAGATCGACCTCGCCCCCTACGTTGGCGCCAGCCTTGATGTGATGGAAAGCGACACCAAAGTGGTACGCGGCAACCGCCCGTATATCCTCACCAACTGCAAGACCGGTCAGGGCATTGAAGAACTGGTGGACATGATCGAGCACATGTTCCTGTTCGCACAAAAACCGGCGGTCAAAAGCGGGGTCAGTGCATGACAGCGCAGAGCCAGATCGTGAACAACCCGTCACGGCTACGCGCTCACTCACTCGGCATTGATGCGCCGGAGCTGTCGCAGTACCAGGACGAACCGGCGCAAATGCACAGCGGTGCCGTGGGTAAAAGCGGCTACCTGCGCCTGGGTTTTGAAAAGCGCGGTAACCGCAGCGTGCTGGCGGACATGGAGCGCCGCGTACCATCGCTGGTGCAACGGGCCTTGTATTGGGACGAGGAAATGCCCGAGCTGCCCTGTGTGACCATGATTTCAACTTCGGGCTGCGTGCTGCAGGGCGACCGCCTGGCCACAGATGTCAACGTGGGGGTGGGTGCCTGCGGGCACGTCACCACCCAGTCGGCGACCAAAGTGCATTCGATGAATGCCAACTACGCCTCGCAAATCCAGCACTTCACGATCGAAGAAGGCGGCTACCTGGAGTTTATGCCCGACCCGCTGATCCCCCATCGCAATGCACGGTTTATCACCGACACGCAAATCAGGATCCACCCCACGGCGACGGCCATCTACTGCGAAATCCTGATGTCGGGGCGCAAGTATCATCATGTGGATGAGCGTTTCGGCTTTGACGTGTACTCCTCCCGGGTGCGCGCCGAGAACCTCGAGGGTCGCGAGCTGTTTGTCGAGAAGTACATTCTTGAGCCAAAAAAAGAGAGCCTGGACGCCATTGGCGTGATGCAGACCTTCGATGTGTTCGGCAACGTGGTATTGCTCACGCCCAGGGAGCATCACGACCGGATTGTCGAGCGCATCCCGGCGCTGTTTGACATGCAGGCCGGGCTGGCCAGCGGGGTGACCCGCCTGCCCAACGACTGCGGGCTGATATTCAAGGTGCTGGGCAACGACAGTGGCGAGGTCAAGGCGCAAATCCGCGAGTTCTGGAAGGTGGCCCGCGAAGAAATCCTGGGCGTGACCCTGCAACCGGCGTTTTTGTGGAAGTAGCTGTGTAGCAGCTGCCGAAGGAACGAGGCTGCGTCCGGCGGCGCAGCCGTCGTAATTCCTGAGGACAGGGTTTGACTGGCACACCGCAGTGCCTGATTTTGCGACGGCTGCGCCGCCGAACGCAGCCTCGTTCCTTCGGCAGCTGCTACGCAAGCTGATCCTGGCCAAATGCTCAATTGGGAGAGTCAATATGGAAGCTGCATCCAAGTGGTCGAAAATCGTGGATGGCAACGTCGTACTTGAGTTTGTCGACGTCACCCTGCGTGGTTGTGCTCAGGTCATGTTCCAGAATAACCCGCTGACCGGGCTACTGTTTTTTGCCGCCATTTTTGTCGGCGCGTTTGGCGAAGGCAACCCGGCCATGGCCTTCGGCAGTGTGCTGGGCACGGTCGTGGCAACCCTTACCGGTATGCACCTCAAGGACCGCACTTCCTGGAAGGCCGGCCTCTATGGCTATAACGGCTGCCTGGTCGGCGCTGCCCTGCCTACCTTCCTCGCTGTCACACCCATCCTGTGGCTGTGCATTATCCTCGGCAGTGTGGTCTCGGTAATCGTCACCATCTGCATCGCCGATATTCTGAAGACCTGGAAAGTCGCCGCCCTCACGGCGCCCTTCGTGCTGGTGACCTGGACCATGCTGCTGGCCAGCTATGCCTTTGGCGGCCTGAACACCAGCGCCCTGCCCGTGCCCAACCTGCCCCATGATCTGGTCGCGTACAACACCAGCCTGTTCGATGGTATCGACCTGTTCAAGAGCACGTTCTACGGGATCTCCGAAGTGTTCTTGATCAGCACGGTGATCGGCAGCGTGCTGTTTCTCGCCGGGTTGGCGGTGTCATCGTTGTGGGCCGCGGTGTTCGGCCTGCTGGGCTCGCTGCTGGCGGTGCTGGTGGCCGTGGTGCTGCAAGCCGAACACGCCAGCATCAATAACGGCCTGTATGCCTTCAGCGCCGTGCTGACTGCCATCGCCCTGGGTTCGACCTTCAACAAGCCCAGCTGGCGCGTGTTGATCTACACCCTGATTGGCGTGGTTTTCACTGTATTTGTGCAAGGCGCCTTGAATACAGTACTGGCCCCGGTTGGCATCCCGACATTGACCATGCCCTTTGTACTGGCTTCCTGGCTGTTTCTGGTGCCCAACAAAGACGTCATGCCGGCCCACCGTCAATAATTTCGATCCCTTTGCCGGAGTCTTTCCATGACCGCGATTGCCTACCCCCTGACAAATGCCGAGCCGTCGAACACCACACGGCGCGCCATTTATCTGCTGACCGGCCTGATCGTGGCCAACCTGCTGGCTTGGGCCTGGGCCTTTATCGAGTTCGGCAACAACCCGGTCTTGATGGGCACCGCATTGCTCGCGTACGGCTTCGGCCTGCGCCACGCCGTGGACGCCGACCATATTGCCGCCATCGACAATGTCACCCGCAAGCTGATGCAACAGGGCAAACGCCCGATAGCCGTAGGCACCTGGTTCTCCCTGGGGCATTCGACCATTGTGGTGCTGGCGTCTTTCGCGATTGCGGCCACGGCAATGGCGTTCAAGGACGATATGGAGTGGTTCCATGAAACCGGCGGCCTGATCGGCACCCTGGTGTCCTCGGTATTCCTGCTGCTGTTCGGCGTGCTCAACCTGGTCATCCTGATCTCGGTGTACAAGAAGTTCAAACAGGTCAAGGCCGGCCACACCCTGCCCCCCGAAGAACTGGACCTGATCACCACCCACCAGGGTGGCCTGATGGCGCGAATTTTTGGTCGGGTGTTCAACCTGGTTAACAAAAGCTGGCACATGTACCCGGTGGGCTTTCTGTTTGGCCTGGGCTTTGACACTGCCACCGAAATCGGCTTGCTGGGCATCAGCGCCACCAGCGCCTCCCACGGCATCAGCCTGTGGTCAATCATGGTGTTCCCGGTGCTATTTGCGGTGGGCATGGCCCTGATCGATTCACTGGACAACTTCGTGATGATCGGCGCCTACGGCTGGGCGTTCTCCAAACCGGTGCGCAAGCTTTACTACAACATCACCATCACTGCCGCCTCGGTGGTGGTGGCCCTGTTTATCGGCGGTGTCGAAGCGCTGGGGCTGATTGCCGAAAAACTGCAACTCACCGGCGGGATATGGACGCCGATCAATGCCATCAGTGAAAACTTCGGCGAGATTGGCTACTGGATCATCGGGATGTTTGTCCTGTGCTGGCTGATTTCGGCCCTCAATTACTACATCCGCGGCTATGACCAACTGCCTGCCAACGCCTGATCAGAGGCTCAAGCACACGGGCTGCTGGTGGCAGCCCGATAAACCTGACCTACACTCCCCTCACCCCTTAACTGACGCGTCGTAGGTGCCATGACTTTATTACAGGACGTAAAAAATCGGATCTCCTTTGCCTATGGGGTCGCCTTGCTGGTTGCGATCAACGGCTTTCTTTTGTTTCTGCCGGTGCTGGAACGTGGCGTTGCCCATGCCAATGCCAAATCCGGCTCCTTTGATACCTGGAAGGAGGCATTAAGCTTTTTAGCCTTGCTGGAAATCCCCGGGTTTGTGGTGGGGCTTGTACTCCTGCTGATGTCACTGGGGCTGTTGATCAAGTCACGCATCAGCTGGTTTTTTTCCCTGCTGCTGCTGGTGGCCACGGTCTGCGTGGATTTTTTCATTCTGAAAAAACCTGACGGCGTGACCTTCTTCTCGCTGGTCACCATTGCCGTGCTGGCCTTCTATTGGCGCCGTTTTGACCACTACAGCCTGGCCTCGGGCAGCTTCTTTGCGGTGGTCAGCATCGCCTCACTGATCGTCTACAGCACGCTGGGCACGCTCTACATCGGTGATGGCTTTGCACCGCCGGTGACGGACCTGCCATCGGCGTTCTACTTCGCCATCGTGGTGATGTCCACCGTAGGCTTTGGTGACATCGTCCCGCATACCACCGATGCGCGTTTTTTCACCCTGACAGTGATCATCCTGGGCATCACCATCTTCGCGATTTCGGTGGCGTCCATTGCCGGCCCGCTGATCAGCAACAACATCCAACGTATTGTTAAAGGCAGGATTACCCATATGGCGCGTAAAAATCACTACATTCTCGTTGGCGTTGGTTCCCTGGCACAAAACGTCTATAAAGGTCTGACCGATCGCGGCGAACACGTCACGGTGGTATGCGTGGCCGGCAGCCAGCATGACCTGCCGGAAAAGGCCGATATCATTGAAGGTGACCCGTCGGCCGCGTCGACCCTGAAACTGGCCGGTGCAGCGGACGCCAAGTACATCGTCACCCTGTGCGACAGCGACGCCGAAAACGTGTTCACCATCCTCGCGGCCAAGGAAGTGGCAGGCGACGAAACCCAGATCATCGCACTGGTCAACGAAACGCGGAACATGCCCAAGGTCAAACGCGTCAACCCGACCATGGTGCTGTCGTTGCCGTTGCTGGGCAGTGAGTTGCTGGTGCGTACCCTGCAGGGCGATCAAATCAACAATGATCTGATCACCGAGATGTTCTTCGGCAAGCGTACGTCTTTGGCCTGAGACTTGGCAGGATAAAAAAAGCCCTCTGACGAGGGCTTTTTCATGGGCGCTGCAAGGGCTTATTGCGGGGTATCGGATGCAGGCAGCGGCGTAACCTTGGCCCCGGCAATCAGACCCAGTTCGACGGCAGCAAAACCGATTACCAGGCTGATCACCAGATAGCAGATGGAGACAAAAACACTGCCCGGGTCTTGCATCATCTCGACTGCGCCAAACACGAAACTGGAGAACGTGGATAACCCGCCCATGATCCCGGTGCCGACCATCACGTGCACGTACTGGTTGATGCGGTTGCTCTTGAACAGCGACGTGGCCACGCCCAGCAGGAACGCGGCGACGATATTGGCGACAAAGATATCCATGGGAAAACCATCGGCCAGGCGCGGCACCGAGAGCATGACGAACTCGCGGCACATGGCGCCGAACGCACCACCGACGAAAATCAGAATAATCATGTTGAGCATGGTGTGACTCCTGAGTCAGCGCGCCAGCCAGGCGCCGAAAGCGGCGGCGGCCAGGCCGACCAGTACCGAGATGATCAGATAACCTGCGGCCCATGCACGATCCCTGGCCTTGGCCAGTTTCGAGGCATCCAGCTGCATGCTGCTGAATGTGGTGTAACCGCCCAGGATACCGGTGAGCACCGCGGCGCTGAGGAAGTCGCCGTAGCGGTCGCGCCAGTCCACGGTAAACAGGATGCTCAGGTAACCGATTACAAAGGCGCCGCTGACGTTGATCAAAAATGTACCCAGCGGAAACGGCCCCTTATAGAACTGCCCTACCCGCAAACCGATCCACCAGCGCAACAGCGAGCCCAGCCCGCCCCCCAGCCCGACCCAGAAAACATCCAGCGCAGTCATGAAAGTCCCTCTCGTGTCTGTTGGTGAGTGGGGGAAACTCTAGTTCATAAAACAGCGGGCGGGCATGACTTGGGCCGGGTCTTTCGCTGTTACAGAAGAGTCCATGCCGGGGGCAGTGAGGCCTGAATGGCGCAGCTCATATTTGCTCAAGCTTTCAAACTGGCGCTCCTGAGAGTTGCAGGGTATTTGAGCAGCACAGGACGTAAAGCCAACTTGCAAAAGTCCCATCATGGGACCAGGATCGTTTTATGAGAATCATCGCAGTCAGTCAGCTCAAGATTTTTTGGCAACAGCACCCAGGCTCAGAGCAATCCTTCCTCTGCTGGATAGATGAAGCGAAAAAGGCAAACTGGCAAACGCCGGCCGACATCAAGGCGCCGTTTCGCCATGCCAGCATTCTCAAGAGCAACCGGGTCGTGTTCAACATCAAAGGTAACGACTATCGGCTCGTGGTAGCTGTGGCCTGCCGCTTCAGCGCCATCTATATCAAATTCGCAGACACTCACCAGCAGTACGACGCCATCGATGCCAACACCGTGGAAATGGAGTAAGCCATGAATATTCGTCCAATTCGCACCGAGCAGGACTACAAAGACGCACTGAAGTCGGTTTCGCCGCTGTTCGACAATGAACCGCAGCCCGGGACACCTGAGGGCGATTACCTGGAGGTCATGATCACCCTGATCGAAGCCTACGAAGCCAAGCACTTTCCCGTCGACCTGCCCAACCCGCTGGATGCCATCCGCTTCAGGATGGAGCAGTCCGGGTTGTCAGCGGCTGACCTGGTGCCTGCGATCGGCCGGCAGAACCGGGTGTATGAAGTGCTCAACGGCAAGCGCTCCCTGACCCTGCCCATGATCTGGAAGCTGCATGAGATGTTTGGCATCCCGGCAGAGAGTCTGATCAAGCCGGTCAAGTCGTGACCGCCGGGGTAGGCAAAATCATGGGCGCGGGTGAAAAGGAGTACCATGCCCTCCGGCTTCATCCTATCGCCCCATGGAACCCCTATGTTTCCCAACGCTGAACGCTACAACCACTCCACCGAATACGCCAACAAACTGGTCGACCGTATCGGCCAGACCCCGGCCTGGATTGCCCTGCGCCTCGGGGTCACGGAAAAACGCATGCGCTATATCCTCGCTGGGTCCCGCACGATCAAGGGCGACACCACCGAAATCCTGATGAGCTATGCCGAGCAGTTCTGCCTGGAATGCCTGGCCGCCGAAGCCAAGGCCGCCAAGGATCGTGCCCGCTCCAAGGCCGCCGCCAGCCCTGCCAGCGACGCTTAGAACAACCCCAGTTGCCCGCCCACCAGGGCGCTGAAATTGTCATCGACAAACACCAGAATCGCGTCGGCCACCGGTTGCAGCTGACGCGACAGATAGTGCTCGTAATCCACTTCTGCGGTGCGGTTCTCCAACGGCTGGGGGCCGGCCACGGTGATCACGTAGCTGATCGTCCCGCCATTCTGGTACTGCCGGGGCCGCCCCTGCCGGTCGTTATACTCATCGGCCAGCCGCGCCGCCCGCACATGGGGCGGCACATTGCGCTCGTAATCACTGAGCGGGCGGCGCAGGCGCTTGCGGTAGATCAGCAGTTCATCATGCTCACCCGCCAGGGTGGCACGCACAAAGTCACGCACGTAGGCCTGCCAGGGCTGACGATTGAAGATGCGCAGGTACAACGCCTGCTGGAACTGCCGGGCCAGCGGTGACCAGTCGCTGCGCACGGTCTCAAGCCCCTTGTAGACCATCTCCCGACGGCCGTCGGCGTGCACCACCAACCCCGCATAGCGCTTTTTGCTGCCCTCTTCGGCGCCACGAATGGTGGGCATGAAAAAGCGGCTGTAGTGGGTCTCGAATTGCAGCTCCAGTGCGCTGGTCAGCCCATACTCGTCACGCACATGGGCCTGCCACCAGTCGTTGACGTACTGCACCAGCTCACGGCCGATACTCGCCGCGTCCTCCTCACTGTGCTGACTGCGCAGCCAGACAAAGGTGGAGTCCGTGTCGCCATAGATCACGCTATAGCCCCGAGCCTCGATCAGTGCGCGGGTCTTGAGCATGATTTCATGCCCGCGCAGGGTGATCGAGGATGCCAGCCGCGTATCAAAAAACCGGCAACCGCTGGAGCCCAGCACCCCGTAAAACGCATTCATGATGATTTTCAGGGCCTGTGACAGGGGCGCGTTTTTGTCCCGCTTGGCCACTTCGCGCCCCTTGGCCACGCGCTCGATAATGGCCGGCAAGCAGTGCCGGGTGCGAGAGAAACGCGCACCGCGAAAGCCCGGTACCGAGGTTTCATCGCCAGGCTCGCGCAAGCCTTCAACCAGCCCCAGCGGGTCAATCAAAAAAGTGCGGATAATCGACGGGTACAGGCTTTTGTAATCGAGCACCAGCACCGACTCATACAACCCCGGCTCGGACTCCATGACAAAGCCGCCGGGGCTGGCCTGGGGCGGTTTGTCCCCCAGATTGGGGGCGACAAAGCCCTGACGGTGCATCAACGGCATATACAGGTGATAAAAGGCCGCCACCGAGCCACCGCTGCGATCGGCCTCCAGCCCCGTGACCGAGGCACGCTCCAGCAAAAAGGTCAGCAGTTCGGTTTTCGCGAAAATCCGCGTGACCAGTTCGCAGTCCTTGAGGTTGTAGCGCGCCAACGCAGGTTTGTCGTGGGCGAACATGCGGTTGATTTCGTCCATGCGCTGGTACGGCGTGCTGATGTCCTTGCCTTCGCCAAGCAGGGTCTGGGCGACGTTTTCCAGGCTGAAAGACGGGAACGACCAAGTCGCTGAGCGCAACGACTCGATGCCGTCAATGATCAAGCGGCCCGCAGCACTGGCGAAAAAATGGTTTTTGCGCGTGCCGTGTTCGCGCCACTGCATTTCACTGCTGCCACGCCCCAGCAGCAACGGGATACCAAGGCGCCGGGCATGCTCGTGCAACACCCGCATGTCGAACTGCACCACATTCCAGCCGATGATCGCGTCGGGGTCATGCCGGGCCATCCACTGGTTAAGACGCAGTAACAGGTCGCCGCGGCTGGCGCAGAACTCCAGGTCGAAATCCACCGGGGTATCGGCCGCGGTGGCCTTGCCCAGCATATACACCTGACGCTGACCGCAGCCCTCGAGGGCAATGGAATACAGATCGCCCTGCTCGCTGGTTTCAATATCCAGGGACACCAGTTTCAACCGTGGCCGGTAGTCGGGATGCGGCTTGATCCGGGCGTCCAGCAGCGGGCCATCGCCCTGTACACGGCCGCCAAAGCTCACCGGCGCAGTGATAAAACGCTCCATCAGGAACCGCTCCGGCGGGCGTATATCGGCCTCGTACACATCGACCCCGGCGCGGCGCAGGCGCTGGGCGATGTCCATCAACTGGGCATGCTGGCGGCAGTAGAGGCCGATCACCGGGCGCGACTGAAAATCACACAGCGCCAACTCACGCCATTCGATATCGCGCTCGTTCTGCAGCAGAGCCTGGGCCTGGCCAAGCTGAATCTTGGGGATAAACGCGGTGCAGGTTTGGTAAGGCAGGCGCACCTGCTGCGGCCCGTCATCGGTGGCCAACCAGAAGTCGACCTCGATACCCGACGGCGTATCACGCCAGTGCCGGGTCAGGACAAAGCCCTGCCTCAAGTCCATTACGCGGTTACAGGCATGTCGCCAGCATCGCCAAGCGGCGCATGGCAGCAGCATCACCCGGCTGTTGGGCGTAGTAGCTCACTGCCGTGCCGGTGCCCTGGGGCGTCAGATCGGCAAAGGACTCGGCGCCACGGGTGTAGACGGTCTGTTTGCCAGCCTTGTCGTTATTGATATAGGCACTGGCATCGACCCCGAACACGCTTTCATCCTGCCAGGAAAACTTGATGCATTCGGCGACCAGCGCCGTGGCTTTTTCCGAAGCCAGCACCCGGGTCGGGGCCTGGCTACGGGCAGTGTCCATCGCAGGAGACACACAACCGGCCAGCATGGCCAGACTCATGACGCTAATCAGCATTCGCATTGGATAGCCTCTGGATAAAGGTCAATACGATATCACGCAGCCAGTGCTCATAGGTGGCTAAATAACCAGTAGTCCGCTGAATGGGCTTGGTCCCATAGAGAAAATATGTCGCCGGTATTGCAGTTAAAACCACCGGGGACAAATTCATTCATGGGGGTGGCTACAGCAAAAGCAAAAATTTGAACAACACCAACCCTGCTCCCCGAGCGCAACACCTATAACCGCTCGTCATTTAAAAGAGACCCAGCCCACAGAATCAGCAGCATTTGCGTCACCAGCCAGCGAATTTCGCGGTTGCTGCTAGCTTCAGTAAACAAATAAACACGCCGGGCATCGGACGATAAACCGCCAAAGAGCGATTGAAGGAGCACTACGATGGGAGCAAGTACCGCTCGCAAGGCCAGCTTTACCGCCCTCACCCTGATCCTGACGCCGCTGGCAGGCTGGGCCGACAACGCCCGTGACTGGCAAAACACCCCCACCGACCTGAACATGCTGTTCGGCTATTACAACCGCGTCGACTCCAATACCCCCATCGACACCTCGCTACCCATCGACGGTCTGTCCCTCAATGCCGACCTGTATATCCTGCGTTATGCCCGTAGCTTCGGTATCGACGGGCGCAACAGTGCCTTCGAGATCCTGCAGCCTTACGCCGATCTATCCGCATCATTCGACAACGCCCGCTATTTCACCGGTACCAAACACAACGGTGGCATGGGTGACACCCAATTGGTGTTCGCACACAACATCTTTGGCGGCCCCGCCCTGAGCAAGGAGGAGTTCGCCAAATGGACTCCCGAGACCTTTCTCACGGCAGCCCTGACAGTCACCACCCCCACCGGCGACTATGACAAGAACCGGGTGATCAATATCGGTGCCAATCGCTGGGTGTACAAACCCGAGCTGGGTTTCGGCACCCCCATCGGCCCCACCTGGCTGGAGATCAACACCATGGTGTCGTTGTTCGGGTCCAACGATGAATACCAGGGCAACAGCAAGCTCGAACAAAAACCCCTGTATGCCATCGAAGGCCATTACAGCTACGACTTCAACCGCGCCCTGTGGGCTTCGCTGGACGCCACCTATAGCCGGGGCGGCGAGACAAAAATTGACGGCGACTGGCAGGACAACAAACAGGAAAGTACCCTGGCAGGCGCCAGCATGGGCTTTATGCTCACCCCCCAATTCGGCGGCCTGCTGGCCTATACCGACACCGTGAGCGAGCGCAAAGGCTCACCGGATATCGCCACCTGGACGCTGCGCATGCAGTACGTCTGGTAAGCGTCGTGACCATGCCTCGGGTACGTCGCGTAGTGCCAGGCCTGTTAATGGCCCTGGCCTTGCACGCCCATGCCGGCGACCCGCCCGCCATCGAGCCCGCAGCTGTGCAGGCCCTGGAGCAGATGGGCAGTTACCTGCGCAGCCTCAAGCAATTTGGCGTCGAGGCCCGCAGCCAGACAGACCAGGTACTGGATAACGGCCAGACCGTCGAATTTCGGCACACCACCCGACTGCTGGCCCAACAGCCGGACAAGCTGCTGGTCTCGGTGGACAATCAGGGCATACACCGCACCCTCTATTACAACGGCAAGCGCTTCACCCTCTACCAGAGCCCCAGCCCCTACTACGCAAGCGCCCCCGCCCCGGCGAACATCAACGCACTGATCGACCTGCTCAATAGTCGCTATGGCATCGAGTTGCCGCTGGCCGACCTGTTTCGCTGGAACGCCAACACCGTCAGACAGGCCGGTTTGCGTTCGGCCGTGCTGATTGGCAGTGAGACGCTGGACGGCCAGCGCTGTGATCATTACGCCTTGCGTCAGGATGCTATCGACTGGCAGCTGTGGCTGCGTGAGGGCGAACAGCGCCTGCCGTGCCGCCTGACCATCACCCGCCGCGACATACCCGAGCAGCCGCGTCACAGCGTCGACTTTACCTGGCAGCTCACACCGGCAATCAGCGCCCACAGCTTTGATTTTGATCCGCCCGCAGGTGCCCAGGAAGTGCCGTTGCAGTGGGCCCCGAGCAAATACAGCCTGGAGGCGCAACCATGAAGCGTCTGCACTGGCTGTTCTGTGGCGTGCTCAGCGCCTGCCTGCTGCACACCTCTGTCGCCCTGGCCTGGCAACTGCGCGGTGGTGGCGGCGCACGGACTTTTGTGCTGCCGCACACTGGCGGACACCCAGCGCCGCACCCCATGCCACAGCCACAGCCACAGCCACAGCCGCATCCACAGCCGCATCCACAGCCGGGGCCGCCCCCCTACCCGCAGCCGGCCCCCCAACCGCATCCCTACCCGGCAACACGGCCCATGCCACCTCCGCCACGGCCCTTGCCTGCGCCACCACCACCGGACAACTGGTATCACCCGTGGGCAGCCGCCGCCGTGGTGGGTGCAACCACGGCCACGGCAATAGCCATCGGCTCGCAAGTCACCAGCGTGCCTGCGGACTGCGTATCGGTCGTGGCCAACAATGTGGCGTATCAACACTGCGGACCAACCTGGTATCAGCCCCGCTATGTGGGTGGCAACGTGCAGTTTGTGGTGGTCCCCGCCCCCTGGTAATCGTGCTCAAGCAAGGAATGCTTTATGACAGCGCTCAACGATCTGAATGCCCTGCAAGCCAGCATCGCCGAAGCGGTATTGGGCCAGGACGAGGTTATCCGCCAGATCATCGTCGGCTTGCTGGCCAACGGTCATCTGCTCCTCGAAAGCCTGCCGGGTTTGGCCAAGACCCGCACCGTCAAGGCGTTGGCCAGGCACCTGGAGGCGCAGATGAGCCGTATCCAGTTCACCCCTGACCTGCTGCCATCGGACATCACCGGCGCCGAGGTGCTGCACCAGGTGGACGGCCAGAACCTGATCCGTTTTCAACCCGGGCCGCTGTTTGGCAACCTGATCCTGGCCGACGAAATCAACCGCGCCCCGGCCAAGGTGCAGGCGGCCCTGCTTGAAGCCATGGAAGAACGGCAGATCACCGTCGCCGGCAACAGCCACCCGCTGCCCGCACTGTTTATGGTGCTGGCTACGCAAAACCCCATCGAACAGGAAGGTACCTACCCGCTGCCCGAGGCGCAGATGGACCGCTTTGTGATGAAAGTGCTGCTCGACTACCCCAGCCCGGCAGATGAATCCCGGGTGCTGCGCATGCTGCGCGCTGAAGAACAGGTGCAGCACGCCACAGCCGATACAGCCCCGCCGTTTACCCTGGGTCAGGAGGTGATTTTCGCGGCTCGCCGCGAAGTCGCCACAGTGGCCGTGTCCCCCGCCATCGATGCTTACCTGATCGACCTGATCAACGCCACCCGCCGTCCTGCCGACTATGACGCCGATCTGGCCCGCTGGATCAGTATCGGCGCCAGCCCCCGCGGCGGTATCGGCCTTGACCGCTGCGCCCGTGCCGACGCCTGGCTGCGCGGCCAGGCCTTTGTCACCCCGGACAACGTGCGCGCCGTGGCGTATCCGGTACTGCGCCACCGCCTGCAACTGAGCTACGACGCCGTGGCCGATGGCGTCAGCGCTGATCAGGTACTGCAACGCATACTCGACAAAGTCGCGATACCTGCCTGATGCACGCTCAACGGCAGGAGGCCGACGGCCTGGTATACGTCTCGCTTGCGCAACTGATGGCGCTGGAGTTCAAAGCGCGGGCGTTGAGTTTTGTCGCCCGCCAACCCCACGGCAGTATCCTCTCGGGCAACCATGCTTCGCGCTTGCGTGGCCGCGGCCTGAATTTTGACGAACTACGCCGCTATCAACCCGGTGACGACCTGCGCCACCTCGACTGGCGCGCCTCATTGCGCACTGGCAAGCCAGTGGTGCGTACCTTTACCGAAGAACGCGACCGCCCGGCCTTGATCGTGGTCGACCAGCGCATGTCGATGTTTTTTGGCTCCAGCCGCAGCTTCAAATCCGCCACCGCTGCCGAACTGGGTGCACTGGCCGCATGGATGGTGTTCAACGCCGGTGACCGGGTGGGCGCCCTGGTATTCAACGATCAACGCATCGACAGTATTGCCCCGCTGCGCAGCCGCAAACGGGTGGAGGCGTTGTGCAGCAAAATTGCCCGGCAAAACCAGGAACTCAATGCCACTCAACCGGACTGCGAAGACGCCGACCAACTGGACAAGGTCCTGCAACATTGCCTGGCCATTGCCGGGCATGACCACCTGATTTGCCTGATCAGCGATTTCGCCGGGGCCGGGCCGCACACCCTGCAGTTGCTGCGCCAACTGGCAGTGCACAACGATGTCATCGCCATGCAGGTTTACGACCCATTGGCGCTGGACCTGCCCGACACCGGGCGCTTGCTGGTTACCCAGGGCCAGTTGCAAGTGGAGCTGGCGGTAGAGCACGCACACGTACGCCAGCCGCTGGGCGACTTCCTCAGCGGGCGCTTCAAGGACATCGCCAGCCTGCTGCGCCGCAGCCAGGTGCCGCTGATGATGTTCAGCACCGCGCAGGATACTCACAGCCAGCTGCGGATCGAACTGGGCAAACTGGGCGGAGCGCGGCCATGACCAGTCCTATCCCCAGCATTGAGCAACTGCAAACCCTGGCCCTGCCTGCACCCGTCAGCTACCTGCCGCAGACCTGGGGCTGGTGGGCCTTGCTTGCGGTTGTGCTGACCGGCCTGGCGGTCTGGGCGGCACGCGCCTGCTGGCAGTGGCGGCGTGAGCGCTACCGGCGCGAGGCCTTGCAACGGCTGGCACAACTGCGCGCGGCCAACGATCCGCTGGGCACCTTGCGCGAACTGCCCACGCTGCTTAAACGGGTGGCACTGTCCATGCCCGTCCCGCAGGCAGCGGCGCCTCTGCAGGGCGAGGCCTGGCAGGACTTTTTACAACGCCACGGCCCGCCGCCTGTGCCCGAGGATTTCAGCCAGCAACTGGCGTTTCTGGCCTACGCCCAGGATGAGCAATTGCTCGCCCTGCCCGCAGCACAACGCCAGCAGTTGGTCGACACCTGTACACGCTGGGTGGAGCTGCACCATGTGGCAGTTTGATTATCCCTGGTTGCTGCTGTTGCTGCCCTTGCCGTGGTTCGGCTACCGCTGGCTGCCCGCTTACCGCGAAGCCCGCAGTGCAGTACGCGTACCGTTTTTCAACGCCATGAGCCGCGCTGTCGATCAAGCACCACAGATCGCAGGCGCGCAGCACAACATCTGGCAATTGCTGCTCAACCTGCTGGTGTGGACATTGCTGGTGGTGGCCGTGGCCAGACCGGTATGGGTCGAAAAACCCATCGAGCGCCAGCAACCGGTGCGCGACCTGATGCTTGCCATCGATATCTCTCAATCGATGCAAACCACGGATTTCACCGACGCCAGCGGGCAGAGGATCGACCGCCTGAGCGCGGTCAAACACGTGGTGCAGGACTTTATCGCCCGGCGCAAGGACGACCGCATCGGCCTGATCCTGTTTGGTAGCGCTGCCTATCCGCAAGCGCCACTGACCCTCGACCACGCCAGCCTGTCGCTGCTGCTGGACGACACCGGCATCGGCATGGCCGGGCCCGACACCGCTATCGGCGACGCCATCGGCCTGAGCCTGAAACTGCTCGACCAGGCCCACGAGCAGGAGAAAGTACTGATCCTGCTCACCGACGGCAACGACACCAGCAGCGCCATCCCCGTGCCCCGTGCCACGGCCATGGCGGCGGCCAAAGGGGTAGTGATCCACACCATCGGCATAGGCGACCCGGATGCCGACGGCGAAGCCAAGGTCAACCTTGCAGCCCTGCAGAGCATCGCCAAAAGCACCGGCGGCCAGTACTTTCGCGCAGAAGACCGTGACAGCCTGAACCAGGTCTACGCCACCCTCGACCAGCTCACCCCGCACAGGGTGCAAACCTTCAGCCACCAGCCCAAACGTGACCTGTTCTGGTTGCCCGTAGCGGCCGCCATCAGCCTGATGACGCTGTATCACCTGCTCGCACTGCTGGCCTCACGGCGCCACCCGCGCTCACCACCGCGGGAGGCCTGAAATGGAGATCAGCCTGAGTGACTTCCACTTTCTGCGCCCGGCCTGGCTGCTGTTGGCGATTGTGGGTGCCCTGCTACCGCTAATGTGGCGCCGCAGCCATGACCAGCAACGGCGTTTGCGGGCGATCATCGCTCCCCACCTGTTGCCACACTTGCTGGTCACCCCGCCCGACAGCCACCGCCTGCGCCCGGTGCATTTGACCGCTGCCCTGCTGATCATCGGCGCCATTGCGGCCGCAGGCCCCACCTGGGAACAGGACCGCCCGGCATTCCTGCAAAACCGCGCGCCGTTGATCATTGCCCTCGACCTGTCCCCGTCAATGGATGCCAGCGATGTGCAGCCCACGCGGCTGGAAGCCGCCAAGCACAAATTGCATGACCTGACTGCCCGGCGCAGCGGTGCCCGCACGGCCCTGATTGCCTACGCGGGCAGCGCCCATCTGGTGTTGCCCGCCACCGACGACCCGGCGCTGCTCGACAGTTTTATCCAGGCCCTGGGCACCGACCTGATTGCCCGGCCCGGCAAAAACGTGGCGGCGGTGATCGAACAGGCCAGGCGCCTGCTGCAGGCCGAGAAAGCTCCGGGCACCCTGCTGCTGATCACCGATGGCGCCGACACCTCGCAACTGGACAGCCTCAAAGCCCTGTTGCAAGACAATGCCCTGCAAGTACTGGTACTGGCAGTGGGCAGCAGCAATGGCGGGATCATTCGTGATGCCCGCGGCCAACCGCGCACCGACAGTTCCGGTCGCCCGCAACTGGGCAGCTTCGACAGCGCCGCGCTCAAGCAACTGGCCGCGGCCACCGATGCACCGCTGGGCAGCCTGACCATAAACAACGATGATCTGGACTGGGTCGAAGGCCACGCCCAACAGCACTTCCAGGCCGCCAGCGACGAGCAGCGCGAGCTGCAATGGAAAGACGCCGGTTACTGGTTATGCGGGCCCCTGCTATTGCTTGCCTGGTTCTCGGTGCGCCGTGGCTGGAGCCTCAACTGGAACGCCGTCCTGCTGCTGGGCGCAGGGCTGGCCCTGCAACCGTCACCGGCGCAGGCCAACGCACTGACCGATGCCTTCTTCACCCGGGATCAGCAAGGGCGCTGGGCCTTTGAGCACCAGCACTACCCCGCAGCAGCCGAGTTATTTGTCGATCCTTACTGGAAAGGCATCGCAGCTTATAACGCCGCCGATTTCGATCTGGCACTGGCCAGCTTTGCCCGGTTGAACACCGCCCCGGCGTACTTTTACCTGGGCAATATTTACGTACGCCGCTACAAGTTCGATCAGGCGATTGCCGCCTATCGCCAGGCCTTGGCCCTGCAACCGCAGTTCCCCGAAGCCAGTGCCAACCTGGCATTGGCCATTGCCCTGGAAAAAGATACCGACAGCGCCGAGCAGAACACCCCCGAAGTCAAACCTGACGCGATCAAATTCGACAAACCGCCAGGCAAAGGCCAGAGCAAACCGCTGCAAACCCCGCAGGCGGCCAGCGACGAACAATGGCTGCAAAACCTGACCACCTCTCCGGCCAATTTCCTGCGGCAAAAATTCAGCCTGCAAGACCAAAAGGTGGCGCCATGAAGCCCTGCGCTCTGGTACTGCTGATGTGCGTCGGCCTGGCACAGGCCAACGAACCGCAACTGTTGGTGCAGGCCCGGCTGGTACCGGGTGATGCCGTGGTGGTGGGCGAGACCTTGCAGTTGCAGGTCGATGTGCTCACCGACAGCTGGTTCACCCGTGGTGCGTCATTACCCGAACTGAACCTGGACGGTACCGATGTGACACCGCCCAATGGTGAGGCCGGGCACCTGTCGCAGACGATTCAGGGCCAGACCTTCAGCGGCCTGCGCTACACCTACCGAATCACCCCGACGCAGGCGCAAGCGTTCTCGATCGCGCCACTGACAGTGCGCGCGACCCCGGCGCAGGCCAGCCATGAGCTGTCGGGGCAAACCCCGGTGCTGACCTTTCGTGCCAGTCTGCCCGAAGGGTTCAGCCCCGGCGAACCGGTACTGGTGGCCAGCGCGTTGCGCCTGAGCCAGACCCTTACCCCGCCAGGCGGCCCGTTCAAGGTGGGTGACAGCCTGACCCGCAGCGTGACGTTACAGGCCGACGGTACCCCGGGGCTGGCCCTGCCCGCTCCGCCCCGGGGCTCGGTGGCCGGACTCGGTGCCTACCCGCAGACCCCGCAGATGAGCAATCTGGACGACGGCCGGGGCGGTTTCAATGGCGGTCAGCGCATTGACCGGGTCAGTTATCGCATCGAGCGCGAAGGCGATTTCGAGCTGCCGGCAATCCGCGTCAAATGGTGGGACAGCGTGAACCGCCAAATCCGTTTCGGCGAACTCCCGGCCGTCACCTTCAAGGCCACAGCCAGCAGCAGCTACACCCCGGTGTTCTCGATCGTTGACGACCTCAGGCAAATGGGCCAACCCACCCGGCTGCGGCTGCCCGCCACGTTGCTGGTTGGCATCGGGTTATTGCTGCTGGCCGTTGCTCTGTCTGTGAACCGGCGGCGCTTGCTCCACGCTTTCAATGCCATGCGTCAGTGGAAACACAACCGCCCGCCGCGCAAAAACTATGGTTTGCGCCCGCTCAACCCAAGACATGAAAAGGACTTCCAAAAATGAATAAACAAAAAACTGTAGCCGTGGCAGCGAGCCTGCTCGCGAATGGCCTTCGCGAGCAGGCTCGCTCCCACTGGAGCAAAAGGATCTCGTCAAGAACGGCAGCGACTCTGCTATTCGCCCTGCCCCTGTTCGCCCTGGCTGCCGACCCGTTGCCCTCCTGGAACCAAGGGCCGGCGAAAAAAAGCATCATCGAATTTGTCGAGACGGTTACCACGCCAGACAGTAAGGGCTTTGTACAACCCGAAGCGCGTATCGCCGTGTTCGACAACGATGGCACCCTGTGGAGCGAGCAACCTGGTTATTTCGAGGAGCTGTTTGCCTTCGACGAAATCAAACGCATGGCCCCCCAACACCCGGAATGGAAAGACCAGCAACCGTTCAAGGCGGTGCTGGAAAACGACCACAAGGCCCTGGCCGAAAGCGGCATGGAGGGCCTGCTGAACATTTTCATGACGACCCACGCAGGGCTCACCACCGATGAGTTCCGCGACAACGTCCAGCGCTGGCTAAGCAGCGCACGCCACCCCACCAGCGGCAAGCCCTACACCGAGATGGTCTACCAGCCGATGCTGGAAGTGCTGACCTACCTGCGCAGCCAGGGATTCAAGCCCTACATCGTGTCCGGCGGCGATACCGGCTTTATGCGCGTATTTGCCGAAGAGGTCTATGGCATACCGCCAGAGCACGTGATCGGCTCCACGTTTGTCACCGAATACCAGGTCAAGGACGGCAAACCGTCAATCCTGCGCACCGCCAAAATTGCCCACAACGATGACGGCCCCGGCAAGCCGGTAAGTATCGACAGCGTGATTGGCCGCCGACCGATCCTCGCCTTCGGCAACTCCGACGGCGACCTGCAGATGCTCCAGTGGACCGCCGCCGGCGACGGCCCGCGCCTGATGGGGCTGGTGCATCACACCGACGCCAAACGCGAATGGGCCTATGACAAGGACTCGAAAATCGGCCGCCTGGACAAGGCGCTCGATCAGGCAAAACAGCAGGACTGGACTATCGTCGATATGGCGTCGCAATGGCGACGGATCTACCCGTTCGAGACCAGTGCCAACGAGCAACAGCAATAAGAAAAACAGCCGTCAGCAGTGCACCAACCAGGTCAACAAGGAGCAAGTTGCATGACTCGAACAGCCAAGTGGTTCCCCCGGCTAGCCCTCGTGGCGGCTTCGGTGATGGCGTTGTCCGCCACCGCCGTGGCCGCCGAAAAACCCAATATCCTGGTGATCTTTGGTGATGACATTGGCCAGTCCAATATCAGCGCCTACTCCATGGGTGTGGTGGGCTACAAAACCCCCAACATCGACCGGATTGCCAAAGAAGGCATGATGTTCACTGACTACTACGCAGAGAACAGCTGCACCGCCGGGCGCTCGTCGTTTATCACCGGGCAGACGCCGCTGCGCACAGGCCTGTCCAAAGTCGGCATACCGGGAGCACCGGTAGGCCTGCAAAAGCGCGATATCACCATCGCCCAGGCGCTCAAATCCCAGGGCTACGCCACTGCACAATTCGGTAAAAACCACCTGGGCGACCGCGACGAGTACTTGCCGACCAATCATGGTTTTGACGAGTTTTTCGGCAACCTCTACCACCTCAATGCCGAGGAAGAACCCGAACGCCCGTACTGGCCCAAGGATGACCCGGCTTTCGTCAAGGCCACCTCGCCCCGTGGCGTGATCCACAGTTTTGCCGACGGCAAGATTGAAGACACCGGGGCCCTGACCGCCAAGCGCATGGAAACCATCGACGACGAAACCACCGCGGCCGCGCAGGAGTTCATCGAAAAGCAGGCCAAGGCCGACAAGCCTTTTTTTGTGTGGATGAACACCACGCGCATGCACGTCTTTACCCACGTGCGCGACTCGATGAAGGGCCAGAGTGGTATGCCCGGCAACGAGTACGCCGATGGCATGCTTGAGCATGACGGCGACGTCGGCAAACTGCTGAAAACCCTCGATGACCTGAAAATCGCCGACAACACCATCGTGGTCTACACCACCGACAACGGGCCGAACCAGTTCTCCTGGCCGGACGCGGCCACCACGCCGTTCCGGAACGAGAAGAACTCCAACTGGGAAGGTGCCTTCCGTGTCCCGGCGATCGTGCGCTGGCCGGGGAAAATCAAGGCTGGCGAAGTGAGTAACGAGATGTTCTCGGGGCTGGACTGGTTCCCGACCCTGCTCGCGGTGGCTGGCGATGCCGATGTCAAAGACAAGTTGCTCAAGGGCTGGGCCCCGGTGGCAGGTGGCAACAACTTCAAGGTGCACCTGGACGGTTTCAACCAGCTGCCGTACCTGACCGGCGAACAACCCAAGGGCAATCGCAACGAGTTCTACTACTTCAACGATGACGGCATGCTGGTATCGATGCGTTTCGACAACTGGAAAGTGGTGTTCTGCGAGCAACGCGAACCGGGCGGTTTCAAGGTCTGGAGCGAACCTTTCGTATGCCTGCGGGTGCCGAAAATCTTCAACCTGCGCATGGACCCGTTCGAACGGGCTGACGTGGTCTCCGATCAGTATTACGACTGGAGCACGAAAAACGTCTACTTGAACGAACTGGCAATCATGAAGGCGGCCAACTTCCTGGAAACCTTCGTCGATTACCCGCCGAGCCAGAAGCCGCCAAGCTTCAGTATCGATCAGGTACGGGCAGCGGTAGACGCCAAGATTGCGGAAAAAATGAAAAATCAGCCAGCGCAGTAAACCTGCCCTGTGGGAGCGGGCTTGCCCGCGATTGTCTCGACGCACTGCATCTGTCAGATCGCGCCGCCTCCATCGCGAGCAAGCCCGCTCCCACACGGGGTAACGACTCCTTCCCGAATTCCTTCTGCACAAGGCTCCCGCGCAATGCCGTCACCCTTACCGCCCAGCCGTACTGCATTGTCTGCCACTGCCTTGCTGCTATTTATTTCCGGTACTGCCGCCCTGATCTATCAGGTGCTGTGGATCAAGCAACTGTCGCTGGTGATCGGTGTGGAGGTGTACGCCATCACCACCGGCATCAGCGCCTTCTTTGCCGGGCTGGCCCTTGGCGGGCTGCTGTTTGGCCGCTGCGCCGACCGCCTGGGCAAACCCTTGCTGTTGTATGCGGGCCTTGAAGTGGGTGTGGCCGTGCTCGGCATCGGCGCCACGCTGGGGCTGGGTATGGCCGCGGCGCCATTCGCCTGGCTCGAACAACGGATCGGCCTGCCCGCCTGGTTGCTGCCATTGCTGCTGGTGGGGCTGCCCGCCTTCTTGATGGGCGGCACGCTGCCAGTGCTGATACGCGCACTGGCATCCGAGCCGCAACATCTGGGCCAGGCCGGTGGCCGCCTGTATGCCGCCAATACCGGCGGGGCGATTGTCGGCACTCTGCTGACCGCCTTTATCCTGATTGCCAGCCTCGGTGTTTTCGCCAGTGCCGTTGTAGCCGCCGTACTCAACCTGATTGCCGCCGCGGGTGCCCTGTGGTTGCAACGCGGGCAGCACACCATTGTCGCCGATCCGGTGGCGACCAGCGCGGCACACAAACCGGCCCGGCTGGCCATGGCCCTGTATGCCATCGCGGGCGGTGTGGCACTGGGCTACGAAGTGGTCTGGTCGCAATCGATCGTTCAGTTCATGAGCACCCGTACCTACGCCTTTGCCGTGGTGCTGGCCACTTACCTGACCGGACTGTTTATCGGCAGCAGCCTGATGGCGCGCCGGGTTGATCGGCTACGCGATCCCTGGGGTGTGTTTGCCTTGCTGATTGCCGGGGCCGGACTGGTTGCCCTGCTGGAAGTTGCCCTGCTCGGACGCTGGCTGATCCTGCTGCAAACCCAGGCAGAGACTGCGGCACTGGCCTTGGGTGGCAGTGTGTTGTTGGGCATGAGCGCCCGCTTCGCAGTGGCTGCACTGAGCATTGTGTTTATCCCTACGTTGCTGTTGGGCGCAGCGTTCCCGATAGCCCTGCGCCTGTGCGTCGGCCCCGGCCGGATCGGGCGGGATGTCGGTGCAGTCGTGGCGTTCAACACGCTGGGCGGGATCGTCGGCGTTGCCCTCTGCGGTTTTGTCCTGATCCCCTGGCTGGGGCTGGTACATACGCTCGGCATGCTGGCAGTCATCGCCGCTGCAGTAGGTTTGATCGCGGTACAGCAGGGGCACCGGGTCAAGAAAGGCCATCGCCAGGCAGTCGTTGCGTTCAGCCTGGCAGCGCTGCTGGTAGCCGTCTTAACGCCGGTTGAGCGCCTCGCCGAACTGCTGCCCGGAGCCCGTAACGGTGAGCTGGTGTTTTACCAGGAAGGTCGCGGCGGCACCGTCGCCGTCGTGGCCCAGGGCAAGGGTGAACGCCGCTTCCATCGCCTGTATATCCAGGGCGTGTCCAACACCGGTGATGCCATGCCTTCACTGCGCTACATGCGTATCCAGGCCCTGTTGCCGCTGTTGATCCACAACGGCGAACCACGCTCGGCGCTGGTGATCGGCTTTGGCACCGGGATCACTGCCGGGGCCCTGTTGAGTTACCCGGGACTGCAACAACGGGTGGTGGCCGAGTTATTGCCCTCGGTGGTCAAGGCTTCAACCCTGTTCAAAGGCAACTTCGCTGCGGCTTCCAACCCCGGCTTGCAGGTGCGTTTGCGCGACGGTCGCCAGGAACTTCTGCGCAGCGAACAGCGCTATGACCTGATCACCCTCGAACCACCACCGCCCTCCGCCGCCGGCGTAGTCAATCTGTACTCGCGGGACTTCTATCAACTGGCTGCACAGCGCCTGCACCCGCAAGGGATAGTTGCGCAATGGCTGCCGTTGCCGACGCAGAATATCGACGACTCGCGTTCGCTGGTGCGCAGTTTTCTCGACGTATTCCCTTACGCCACGCTATGGACCAGCGAGTTTCACGAAATGCTGCTGGTGGGTTCATTGCAGCCCATTGAACTGGATGCCGCGCGCATCAGCGCCCGTTTCGGGCAACCGGGTGTACGCAACGCCCTGCAGGATGTGGGCGTCGCTTCGCCAGCGGCACTGCTGGCAACCTGGGTGACCGACCGTGAAGGGCTGGTGCGCTTTGCTGCAGATGCGCCGGCCGTCACGGACGACCAACCGCGTATCGAGTACGCTCCGTGGGTGCGCAGCAAAGAAATCAGCCGGGTGCTGCCGGCGCTGCTCGATCTGCGCCAACCGATACCGTTGCTCAACGCCGCCCCGGAGTTTGTCGAGCGCATGCACAGCCAACAGCAACGCCTGATGCAGTTTTACCGTTCCAGCCTGCATGCCTATGATGGCGACCGCGAGGCATGGAGCCGGGATATCCGTGAAGTAATGCGTGACGATGGCGCCAACCCCTATTACCGCTGGTTTGTCGGTGAACGCTAGAGCCTTTTGGATACGGAAGTCGCAATGCCCAAAACTAAAACTATAAAAGCTGCAAACCCACCTGATTCGCGCCCCACCCTGATGAGCCGTTACCTGTTACCCGTAAGCGCAGCCGTGTTGCTGGTGGTGCTGGGCGGGTTATGGTTTTATCTCAGCCGCCCGGCGCCGGTGTATGAGCCCAAGGTGCTGGCCACGGCTGCGGTGGCCGAGCCCGTCGCCCCGGCGCAGATGGTCGACGAGCAACAATGCCAGGGCTGTCACGACGCCCAGGTCAAGGACTGGCAAGGCTCTCATCATCAACTGGCCATGCAGGTGGCCGCGCCGCAGACCGTACTGGCCGACTTCAGCAATGCCACGTTCAAGGGCGAAGGCGAAAACAGCCGGTTTTTTCGCCAGGGCGACGAGTTCTGGGTCAATACGCCGGGGCTGGATGGCAAACCCGCCGACTTCAAGGTCGCTTACACCTTCGGCATTGCGCCGTTGCAGCAGTATTTGATCGAAGTTGGCGACGGCAGACTGCAAGCCCTGGGGGTGGCCTGGGATACCGAAAAACACCGCTGGTTCCATCTGTACCCAGGCCAGGGGGTGAGCTTCAAGAACCCGCTGCATTGGAGCAAACCGAACCAGAACGCCAACTTTATGTGCGTCGAATGTCACACCACCGGCTACAAACGTAACTTTGATGCCGCCAGCAACAGCTTCAACAGCCAATGGAACAGCCTCGGCGTCGGTTGCCAGGCCTGTCACGGCCCGGCGTCCAGCCATCTGCGCGCTGTCACGGAAAACAACCCGTTGCCCCACAGCGGCTTTGACGTCGACCTTAAAAGCAAGGACGCCACGGTAGAACTCGAAACCTGCGCCCGCTGCCATGCCCGCCGCGCCCCGCTGGGCGATGGCTTTACCGTGGGCAAGCGGCTGATGGACGACTACCTGCCCAGCGTACTGACCCGCGAGCTGTACGCACTGGACGGCAAGATCAAGGACGAGGTGTTCGAACACGGCTCGTTCCTGCAAAGCAAGATGTTCGACAAGGGCGTGCGTTGCAGCAACTGCCACAACCCCCACAGCACCGAACTCAAGGCAGCGGGCAATGCACTGTGCCTGCAATGCCACAACACGGCCGGCAAAGCAGCCATTGCCGGGATTGATGGCAAGGGCCTGCAAGCGAAGAACTATGACGCCATCGACCACCATCGCCATGCCGAAGGCCAACCGGGCTCGCAATGTGTGGATTGCCATATGCCCGGCAAGTTCTACATGGGCAACGACTATCGCCATGACCACAGCTTCAGCATCCCCAACCCGGTGCGGGCCAAAGCCCTGGGCACAACGGATGCCTGCCTGGGCTGCCATCAGGGCAAGGCCGGTGACAGGGTGACGGAGCAGTTCAAGCTCTGGACCGCCCACGATGCACCGCAAGCAGCCCGGTACGATGAAAGCCTGTGGCTGATCCGCGGCGGCCGGCCGGGTGCTGCGCAGGCGCTCTACGAGCAATTGCGGCGCAGCAACCTGCCAGCGATTCAACGCGCCACGTTGTTGGCTGAACTGGCCAACTACCCCAGCGAATCCGCACTGCAACTGGCCAGCAAGGACCTCAATCACCCTGCCCCGCAAGTGCGTGAAAGCGCGGTGCGGGCAGTGAGCGCTTTCTTGCCTCCGGCAGAGCGGGTCGCGTTGCTCAGCCCATTGTTGAGTGACAGCGTGCGTGCAGTGCGCATCATCGCCGCGCGCAACTTGCAGGGCGCTGCGCGCAATGGCCTGGGCACGAATCAAGTGGCGTGGGACAAGGCCATCGGTGAATACGAAAGCGTGCAGCTGAGCCTGGCCGAACGGGCCGAGTCCAACCTCAACCTGGCCATGCTGTATCAGGCCAGCGGGCGCAATGCCGAGGTCGAGGCCAGACTGCGCGCCGCCCTGCTGCGCGACCCGGACTTCTACCCGGCTCTGGTCACTCTGGCCCAATGGCTGGAAGCCAGTGGGCGCAGTGCCGAGGCCTCGACCCTGCTCAACGACGCGATCAAGGCACAACCGCAGGCAGCGTTGTTGCAACACAGCCTGGGGCTGGCATTGATTCGCGGTGGCCAGCCCGAACAAGCGATGAAAGCTTTGCAGCAGGCCGTAAAACTGGAACCGGACAACAGCCAGTACCGCTATGTGCTGGCGGTGGCCCTGCACCAGAGCGGTCAGCTCGAACAGGCCTGCGCGCAAATGGAAGAACTGCTCAAACGCCAGCCGGCGTTTCGCGATGCCCGATTGGCGTTGATCCAGTTCTACCTCGACAGCGGCCAGGAGCCCAAAGCGCAGGTGGTGCTGCAAGCCTGGAAACAGATCAATCCTGAGGATATGGCGTTGAAGTGACAGCCCTCACCCCCCCGCCATGCGCTCCAGGCTGTTGCTCAAATGCAGCAGCATGGCAGCGCGGGCGGCGTCGGGGTCCTGACGGCGGATCGCGCGCAAGATCGCCTCATGTTCCAGCACAGCCATTTGCCCCAACTGCTTGAGATCGGCATCACCGCGCTCTTCACTATTGATCCGGGTACGCGGAATCACCGAACGCCCCAACTGGGCAATGATATCGGTGAAATAAGCGTTGCCCGTGGCCTGAGCGATCAACTGGTGGAAACGCAGGTCCGGCTCGACGCTGCTGTCGTTGTTGGCCAGTGAGCTTTGATGGTCATCCAGCGCCTGGCGCATCTGCAGCAGTTGCTCCTCCGTGCGCCGCCTCGCGGCCAGCGCCGCAGCCTGGGTCTCCAGGCCCAGGCGCAATTCGACGATACCGCGCACGCTGGCTGCGGTATCACGGCTCAGGTGGATACCCTGGCGCGGATCGCGCTCAAGCACGAAGGTACCAATGCCGTGACGGGTTTCGACCAGCCCGGATGCCTGCAATTTTGAAATCGCTTCACGCACCACCGTGCGGCTTACACCGTGCTCGCGCACGATGGCCGACTCGGAAGGCAACTTCTCGCCGGGCGCCAGTTGGCCCAGCAAAATTCGCTGGGTCAGCTCGGCCACGATGTCGTGGGCCAGGCCCGGTGAACGCTTGCGCAGCGGCGCACTCTGGGGGTCATGCATGGGGCAAATCCATTCGTACAAGACCGCTTGATACTAGCACCCCAACATGTATGACAAGCTATATAAATCTCAGAAAACCTTGGGTTTTAAACGAGTTCTGCCCCCCAGGCAGATACGTTTCCGAACCTGACCTCTGGCTTTAAAATGCTCTAAACAGCGATAAAACCTCATAAAAGGTATCTAAAGCTGCATCTTTTATAACTTTTTCGTTTGTTTCATGGCATTGCTAGGGAAAAAACCAACTCGTATGATGTCTGGCAACTGCAGAGCCATCTGCAGCACACACAACCCGCATAAAAATAATCAGTGGGGCTTTGAATTGTGAACACTTCCAGCAATCCGTCTGCTGCGTACGCCAACGACCCCGTCCTGGCGCGTGCGATCCAAAAAGTGAAGAGGCATGTACTGCCACTTTTCGTCATCATGTTTATCGTCAACTACATCGACCGGGTAAACATCGGCTTTGTGCGCAGCCACATGGAGCACGATCTGGGCATTGGTGCCGCCGCCTATGGTTTCGGTGCCGGGCTGTTTTTCATTGGCTACGCACTGTTTGAAGTGCCGTCCAATATGCTGCTGCAAAAAGTTGGCGCCCGCATCTGGCTCACCCGAATCATGTTCACCTGGGGTATCACCGCCACCCTGATGGCCTTTATCCAGAACGAAACCCACTTCTATATTCTGCGTTTTCTGCTTGGCGTCGCCGAAGCGGGCTTCTTCCCGGGCGTGATCTATTACTTCACCCGCTGGCTGCCGGGCGCCGAACGCGGCAAGGCGATTGCCATCTTCCTCAGCGGCTCGGCACTGGCCTCGCTGATCTCGGGACCACTGAGCGGCCTGCTGCTGCAAATCACCGGCATGGGACTGCACGGCTGGCAGTGGATGTACATCATCGAAGGCATGGCCTCGGTGGTGCTATGCGTGTTTGTGTGGTTCTGGCTGGACTCAAAACCCCATGACGCCAAATGGCTCAGCCTTGCAGAGCAAGATGCGCTGGTTAACGAAATTGACCGCGAACAGCGTGAACGCGATGCCGCCAACACCGTCAAGCCGACCCTGGGCATGCTGCTCAAGGACCGCCAGATCATGCTGTTCTGCGCGATTTACTTCTGTATCCAGCTGACCATTTACGCGGCCACGTTCTGGCTACCGAGCATCATCAAAAAAATGGGTGACCTGAGCGATATCCAGGTGGGCTTCTACAACTCGATCCCGTGGCTGATTTCAATCATTGCCATGTATGCCTTTGCCTCGCTGGCCAGCAAATTCAGGTTCCAGCAGGCCTGGGTGGCGGCCGCCTTGGTGATTGCCGCCATCGGCATGTTTATGTCCACCACCGGCGGGCCGATCTTTGCGTTTATCGCCATCTGCTTTGCCGCCATCGGCTTCAAGTCGGCCTCGGCGCTGTTCTGGCCCATTCCCCAAGGCTACCTGGATGCACGTATCGCGGCGGCAGTCATTGCCTTGATCAATTCCATCGGCAACCTCGGCGGCTTCGTCGCCCCCACCACCTTCGGGTTTCTGGAACAAACCACAGGCTCGATTCAGGGCGGGCTCTATGGCCTGGCCGGCACGTCGATCATTGCGGCACTCATTGTGTTCTTTGCCAAAACCAAACCCACACCCACGGCCGTGACCCCCACCGCCCTGCAAACTGCCTGACAAGGACCAGACCATGAATGCCGACCATCAACACCACGCCAGCCAAGCTCCGATCGTGACCAGCCTGCAGGTGATCCCGGTGGCGGGCCATGACAGCATGCTGCTCAACCTGAGCGGCGCCCACGGCCCCTTCTTTACCCGCAATATCGTTATCCTCAAGGACAGCAGCGGCAATACCGGCGTGGGTGAAGTGCCCGGTGGCGAGCGCATCCGCGAAACTCTGGAAGACGCCCGCAGCCTGGTGATTGGCCAGCCCATCGGCAATTACCAGGCTGTCCTCAACGCCATGCGCAGCACCTTCGCCGCACGGGATTCGGCGGGGCGCGGCCTGCAAACCTTCGACCTGCGCATCACCATCCACGCCGTGACGGCAATGGAAGCCGCCCTGCTCGACTTGCTCGGTCAATTTCTGCACGTGCCGGTAGCCGCCTTGCTCGGTGAAGGCCAGCAACGGGATTCCGTGAAGATGCTCGGCTATCTGTTCTATATTGGCGACCGTCAACACACCGATCTGGCCTACCGCAGCGAAGCGGATGGCGATGACTGGACACGCCTGCGCCATGAACAAGCCCTTACCCCACAGGCCATCGTGCGCTTGGCGGAAGCGGCACAGGCCCGTTACGGCTTCAACGACTTCAAGCTCAAGGGCGGCGTGCTGCGCGGCGGCGAAGAAATCGAAGCGGTCACTGCACTGGCCGAGCGTTTCCCCGATGCCCGCATCACTCTGGACCCTAATGGAGCCTGGTCTCTCAAGGAAGCCATCGCCCTGTGTCGCGACCAGCATCGGGTACTGGCCTATGCCGAAGACCCTTGCGGCGCCGAAAACGGCTATTCGGGGCGCGAAGTCATGGCCGAGTTCCGCCGCGCCACCGGCCTGCGCACCGCCACCAACATGATTGCCACCGACTGGCGCGAAATGGGCCATGCGATTCAATCGCAGGCCGTGGACATCCCATTGGCCGACCCGCACTTCTGGACCCTGCAGGGCTCGGTACGCGTTGCGCAGATGTGCCACGAATGGGGCCTGACCTGGGGCTCGCATTCCAACAACCACTTCGACATTTCCCTGGCCATGTTCACCCAGGTTGCGGCTGCAGCGCCGGGGGACATCACCGCCATTGATACCCACTGGATCTGGCAGGACGGCCAGCGCCTGACCCGTGAACCGCTGAAAATTGTCGACGGCCATATCAAGGTTCCGACAAAGCCTGGCTTGGGCGTGGACATCGACATGGACGCCGTGGCCAAGGCTCACGAACTGTACAAAGGCATGGGCCTGGGTGCCCGGGATGACAGCGTGGCCATGCAGTACATGATTCCCGGCTGGAAATACGACAACAAAAAACCCTGCCTGGTGCGCTGAGTCGCTTATTAGAGCGTGGCAACTGCCACAAGGCGCCAGCGATTGGCGCCTTTTTATTGCCCGAAAATTGGATCCAATATCAAATTTCAGGCAAAAAAAAGCCCAAGTAGCTGATGGAAACTTGGGGCTTAAAAATGCATAAACCGTGGTAGGTGAACGCAGGGCGATCTTACCCTATCGTAACAATCAGTAACAAGTGATTCTGCACATTTTATTTCAAGGCAATACTGACCTAAGTCATTAAATAGCCACACTTTTTAAGATTTAGTTGATTTGAAATGGCCATCACGGCACGGATAACGGGTATTTTCAACCCACTTTTGCGCTTGCATTTAATGTGGGAACTGGGCTCGAGCGATTCAGGCGACGCGGTTCAGTTGGTAGACCGCATCGATACCTTCGCGAGCAGGCTCGCTCCCACAATAATGATCAGGCAAACCTCATTTATGTGAGCACAACATGCCCTGTGGGAGCTGGCTTGCCTGCGATTCAGGCGCTGCGGTGTGCCCGTCGAACCGCGTCGATACCATCGCGGGCAAGCCCGCTCCCACAACAAATCAGCCTGCGAAATTGCCGCTCAGCGCCGCCAGCCCACCCTGATAGACCCCGGTAAACAGCTCTTCGGCAGCTTCAGTGCTTACACCTGCCGGGGTGAACTGCCCCGACCAGGTCACACGGGCGCCGTCGCCCAGCGCTTCAACGCGCAAGGTCGCCAGGTAGTCGGTCACCGGAAACGGCGCCTCGACAATGGAGTAGCTGTAGGTCTTGCCGGCATTGTCGAATGCTTGCAGGCGCTCAACGATCACCGTGCCATCCACGGTCTGCAGATGGCGCAAGCGCCCGCCTTCGCCAGCTTCGCTGACGGCAACCAGGGGCAACCAGTCCGGCAGCGAGTTGAAACCACCGATCAATTGCCAGACCTGATCGGGTGAAGCGGGAATATCAATAAATGCGGATGCAGTTGCCATAGGGGCATGCCTCTTTGAAGAAGTGGGGGTTAGTCGAAAACCGGCCTGAAAAAGCTGCGCTCGTAACTCAGGATACAGCGATTATCTTCAGCCAGTTTGAACGCGGCAATGCATTCGGCATCCGTTTTTGAGCGTTCGCGGTAGTCTTCATAGGCTGCGAGGCTGGGGAAGGTAAACATGGCCAGAGCAATGTTATTGGCACCTTCCGAGGGCAGGAAGTAACCGTGATGCTGGCCGCCAAATTTGGCTACCAGCGGGATCCAGACTTTGGCATAGGCCTCGAATTCGGCCAGTTGGTAAGGGTCAATCACGTAACGCAGGTAGCAGGTGATCATCGATGCATTCCACGGGGCGAAAGGAGATCGAGACTAATCTCCAGCCGCCCCGCGGGTCAATTCACTCAAAGTCGATGCAGGCAGTCGTCCTCGGCATAAATGGCGGTGTGCAGGCCGCCGTCAGTATCCAGCCAGGCGCGGTACATGCCCGGCGTATTAAAGCTCAGCACGGTCTCGCCGCCCGGTGTCACGGCGACCACGCCGCCGTTACCACCCAGCTCCTTGAGCTCGCCCTGTACAACTTGCTCGCAGGCGTCTGCCAGGCTCGAGCCCACCAGGCGAATACGCGATGCAATATTGTGGGCCACCACGGTGCGCATAAAGAACTCGCCGTGGCCGGTCGCCGAAATCGCCGCGCTGCGGTCATCCGCCCAGGTGCCGGAGCCAATCAGTGGCGAGTCACCCACCCGGCCGTAGCGTTTGTTGGTGATGCCCCCGGTGGAGGTGGCTGCTGCTACATGGCCGTGACGGTCCAGGGCGACAGCCCCCACAGTGCCGAATTTTTTCTCCACACCTCCCGGCTCCAGCAACACCGTCTCCGGTTGCTGCTGTTGCGCAGCCCACTGGCGACGACGCAAAGGCGTGTCGTACCAGTCATTGCTGACATGTTCGAGACCCGCCTGTTCGGACAGGAACAAGTCCGCCCCGGCACCGGCCAGCAGCACATGCTCGCTATGCTCCAGCACCGCCCGCGCACCGCATATCGGGTTGCGCACATGATGCACGCCGGCTACGGCTCCGGCTTCCAGGTTGGCCCCGTTCATGATCGCGGCGTCCAGTTCGTGGTCACCGCTGTGGGTAAACACCGCGCCTTTGCCGGCGTTGAACCAGGGGCACTCTTCAAGCTCAACCACACTGGCCTGTACCGCATCCAGACTGCTGCCGCCCTTTTCCAGGACATCGACACCCGCCTTGAGCGCCTGCAGCAGTGCTGCGTGGATCGCCTGTTCGTCTTCGCGGGTCAAAACACCGGGCATCAGCACACCGGCACCGCCATGCAAGGCCATCGCAATGGATTGGGTCATTGGGCATGCACTCCGTGATTGATGATCTGGCTCAAAAAACGTTGGGTTCGAGGTGATTCAGGGGCCGAGAAAAACCGCTCCGGGGGGGCCTCTTCAATGATTTCACCCTGATCCATAAAGACAATGCGGTCGGCTACCTTGCGTGCAAAACCCATTTCGTGGGTCACGCAGATCATGGTCATGCCTTCCTGGGCCAGGCCGGTCATGACGTCCAGCACTTCAGCGATCATTTCCGGGTCCAGGGCCGAGGTCGGCTCGTCAAACAGCATGACCTTGGGTTGCATGCACAGCGCCCGGGCTATGGCGATTCGTTGCTGCTGGCCACCGGATAACTGCGACGGAAACTTGTTGGCGTGGTCGCGCATCTTGACCTTGTCCAGCAAGCCCAGCGCTCGTTCAATGGCCTCAGCCTCGGGCACGCCCAGGTTGGAAGTCTGCGGTAACGTGCAGTTTTTCAGCACCGTGAGGTGCGGGAACAGGTTGAAGTGCTGGAAGCACATGCCCACCTGGCGGCGGATGCGCTCAAGCCCCTTGAGGTTGCCGTCAAGTTCCTCGCCCAGCACGACAACCAGGCCCTGCTGGTGTTGTTCCAGCTGGTTGATGCAGCGGATCAGAGTTGACTTGCCGGAGCCCGAAGGCCCGCAGATCACTACTTTTTCCCCGGCATGGACATTCAGCGAGATGTTTTTCAGCACATGGGCATTGCCGAACCACTTGTTCAATTGTTCGATGCGTACCATTGCGGCGGCATCAGCCTTGGGTTTGCTGATCATGAGCGGCTTTGCTCCATACGTTGTTCAAGGTGTCGGGCATAGCGCGACAGTGCAAAACAGATGACGAAGAAGTAGATCGCCAGGAAGACGTAGATTTCGTGGCCGTACTCAACCCATTCCGGGGCGACGGCGGTGCTCATGGCGATACCGACGATGTCCAGTACGCCGACGATCATCACCAGCGTGGTCTCTTTGAACAGGCCGATAAACTGCGTGAGCAAGGGCGCAATGGATTGCTTGAGCACTTGCGGCAAAATGATCTGGCCCATGGTTTTCCAGTAACCAAAACCCAGCGCCATGGCCGCCTCGTATTGGCCCTTGGGCAGGTTCTGCAAACCGCCGCGCAGGGTTTCAGCCATATAGGCGGCGGTAAACAGGATCAGCACCAGTTGCACCCGCAAGAGGATGTCGAAGGCCGAATCCGGCGGCAGGAACAGCTGAATCATCAGCGAAGCCATAAACAGCAGCGAAATCACCGGCACCGAGCGCACCAGTTCGATATAGAGCACGCAAAGCATGCGCACCACCGGCAGTTTCGAACGTCGGCCCAGCGCCAGCAAAATCCCCAGCGGCAGCGCGAAAATCATCCCGGCGGTGCCCAGGAATACTGTCACCAGCATCCCGGCGAACTTGGTCGAAGACACCTCGGGCAAACCGGCACCGCCCTTGAGCAGCCACCACATCACGATCGGCAGCAACGCCAGATACGCCAGCAGCAGGCGACGGTCCAGGCGCTTGAAAAACAGCAAGACAAACGCCGCCCCTGCCAGCACCAGTGCCAGGCTTACCCGCCACTGTTCGGCTTGCGGATAGAAGCCGTACACAAACAGGTTCCAGCGTTGGGTAATCGGCAACCAGCAGGCGCCGCCGGGGTTGCAGTCTTTGGCACTGCTGCCGATGAAGGTGGCATCGAATACCAGCCAGTTCAGCGCAGCAGGAATGCACCAGCACAGCAGCGCCAGCACGCCCAGGGTCAGCAGGCTGTGGCCCACGCTGGGGAACAACTGGCTGCGGCTCCAGGCTGCGGCGCGCTGTACCCAGGGCAAGCGCGGCGGTGCCAGCGGGACTGCCAGTGCCTGATTCATTGCGGTCATGTTCAGTGCCCCCTCTGGCCGATACGGTGGTTGTAGATGTTCATCCCCAGGGAGATCACCAGGCTGATCAGGCAGTAAGTGCCCATAACCAGCGCGATGCATTCAATGGCCTGGCCGGTCTGGTTCAGGGTTGTTCCGCCGGTGGACGACACCAGTTCCATAAAACCGATGACCACCCCCAGTGAAGAGTTCTTGACGATATTCAGGTACGTGTTGGTGATCTGCGGGATCATCGGGTAGATGGCCTGGGGTACGATCAACTGGCGCATTGTGGAACCGGATTTGAAGCCGAGCGCCCTGGCCGCTTCGTACTGGCCGCGGTGTACCGACTCAATCGCGCCACGCACAATCTCGGCGATATAACTGGCGCTGTAGAACGACAAGGCCAGGCATAACGCAAGCATCTCCGGCACCAGGGTGATTCCGCCCTTGAAACCGAAACCGCGCTGCACCGGTACTTCCCATTGCACATGGGCATCACTCAAGGCATACACCAGCACGGGCAGCAGCACCGCCCCAGCCAACAGCGCGGGCCAGCGTCTGCAGGCAAAACCGCGCCATGGCCCGCGGGCTTCCTTCAAGCGACAAAACACATAAGCCAGCAACGTGCCCAGCAGCATGAGGAAAAGCCCCCAGCCGACCACACTGCCCTGTTCGAGCCAGGGCAGAGTGAGGCCGTTGTTGTTCAGAAACACCACGCCAAACAGCGAGGCCGAGTGCTTGACCCCGGGCAGCGCCAGCACCAGGCCGTACCACCAGACCAGATGCACCACCAGCGGCACATTGCGCAAAAATTCGATGCAGGTGCCGCTCAGGCGCTTGATCAGCCAGTTGTCAGAGACGCGCGCCATGCCCAGCGCACCTCCCAGCAGGGTCGCCAGCACAATGCTCAGCACCGACACCAGCAGCGTGTTGAGCAAGCCCACCAGATAGGCGCGGGCATAGGTCGCATCCGGGGTGTAATCAATCAGCGAGAAGCTGATGTCATAGCCTGCGCGCTGGGACAGAAAACCGAATCCCGAGGCGATATTGAGGTTCTTCAAGTTCAGCGCGGCGTTGCTGGAGAGCAGATAAAACACCGCGGCAACCAGAGCCAGTACCAGCCCCTGCTGCAGCACGCTCGACAGGCGCAGATTGGGCGAACGATGGGTCGACATCACAGAAATCCCCTCAGCGAATCGGCGGCGCGTACATCAGGCCATGGTCTTTCCAGCTGCGGTTGAGGCCGCGCGGGATGTTCAATGCCGTCTGCTGGCCGAGGTTACGGTCGTAGATTTGCGCGTAGTTGCCGACTTGCTTGAGGGCGCGATAGGCCCAGTCACTGTCCAGGCCAAAGGACTTGCCGATGGTGCCTTCGGTGCCCAGCAAACGGGCGATATCGGTGGATGCGCTCTTGTTGCCACGCAACTCGTCGACGTTATCCGAGGTCACGCCCAGTTCTTCGCCGGTCATCAGGGCATAGGCGGTCCAGGTCACAATATTGCGCCAGACCGTATCACCCTGTGCGACAAAGGCCCCCAACGGCTCCTTGGAAATCACCTCGGGCAGCAGCGCATAGTCCTTGGGGTTGTTCATCAGCGCCAAACGCGCCGCCAGCCCCGAAGAGTCATTGGAAATGGCGTTACAGCGCCCGCGCTGGAAGGCAGCGTAGAGTTCGGGGCTTTTTTCGATGACCACGGTTTTGTAAGTCAGGCCACGGCGGCCAAAATAGTCCTCCAGGTTTTGCTCGGAGGTGGTGCCCGGTGACAGGCAGAAAGTGGCACCGTCCAGGTCGGTGAGTTTCTCGATGCCGTCGGCAGCGTGGGTCATAAAGCCCTGACCGTCGTAGAACCAGACCGTGGTGAAGTCCACGCCCAGGTTGGCTATGCGTTCAGCGGTCCAGGAAGCGGCACGGGACAGAATGTCGATCTCCCCGGAAGCCAGGGCGGTAAAGCGGTTTTTGGCGGTGGTGGTCAGGTACTCGACCTTGTCTGCATCCCCCAGCACCGCAGCGGCCACAGCGCGGCACAGGTCTACGTCCATACCGGTCCAGCGGCCCTTGTCATCGATCAGCGAAAACCCCGGTTTGTCACCTGCTACCCCGCAGCGCACGCTGCCATGGGCTTTGACCTTGTCCAGCACACCTGCCTGGGCAGCCTGGGCACCGGTCAACAGCAGGGCCAACAGCGGAGCCCCCAGCAAAAGCTTGGCCCTATTCAATTTGTGCATATCATTGCCCTTTTAAAATTCTTCTTGTTATGCCTGTCAACCACAATCCAACGGCAGGTGGCGGTTTAGGTGCACAATAAAGACGGCGGCATGGCGCGGATAGCGGCAATTGATCCACTATGCTGGACGGGCTATCGAATATTGGAATAAGTCTATGAACATTGACTGGTACGAAGATTTTCTCGCCCTGGCCGATACCGGCAAGTTCACGGCCGCGGCCAGCATGCGCAACTCATCGCAATCGGCGCTGAGCCGACGCATTCAATTGCTGGAAGCCCACCTGGGCGCGACCCTGATCGACCGCGAGCGCAACCCGGTGCGCCTGACCGCTGCTGGCGAAGCGCTGCTGCCCAATGCCGTTGAGCTGGTACGCATGGCCCGCGACTGCGAGCAAAGCGTCAAGGTGCTCAACCGGCCGCTGACCTTTGCCTCGCTGCATACCCTGGCGTGCAACTTTTTCCCGGGCTGGATCAGCCAGTTGAACAGCCCGCAGGCGCCGCTGTTCACCCGTATCGACACGGGCTATCGCAGCACCGACGACTACTACATGGCGCTGATGTCCGGGCGCTGCGACTTCATCCTGTTCTATCGCGACACCAAGACCGCACCCTACTCGCGCCAGAGCGAGTTCGAGGTCAAGTCCCTGGGTCATGACGAGCTGTACTGGGTGGCCACTCCGCAACTGGCGGCGCATTGCACCCAGACCGACGAACCGATCCCGCTGCTCAGCTATTCGCGCAGTGCGCAATTGCATGAACTGTCGCGTACCCAGATCAACCGTCACCCCCAGCCTCAGCGTTTGCTGCAGGTATTCGAGGCCACGGTGTCCGAGGCACTCAAACCGATGGTCGCCAGTGGCCAGGGGGTGGCGTGCATGCCCCACAGCATGGTGGCGCCGCTGATTGAGCGCGGTGAACTGGTGCGCGTGTACCCGGACATGGAGTCCGACCATCTGGAAGTGATCCTGGTGCGCTGGCGGGACAACCGCAACCCCCAGGCAGAAGCGCTCTGGCAGCGGTTGTAAAATCCACCTGATGCGCAAGCCCCTTGTGGGAGCGGGCTTGCTCGCGAAGCCAGCGCCTCGGTATTGCGGATACACCGCGCCGACCCAATCGCGAGCAAGCCCGCTCCCACAAGGCACGGTACATATTTACGACATCAAATATCACATGGGCTGGCTGTGCAGGCAGGAGTTTCGCTAAGCTCTGCGGTTTCCCATTGTCCTCAAGCGGTAAGCCCATGATTGAAGTCACCGAGGTGTCCATAGCCCAACTGCGCGCCGCGCTCGAATCCGGCCAGACCACGGCGGTAGAACTGGTACAGGCTTATCTGGCGCGGATCGACGCCTACGACACAGCTGACACCCCCACCGCCCTCAATGCCGTGGTGGTGCGCAACCCCCTGGCAATGACCGAGGCGCAGGCCTCCGACGACCGCCGGGCCAAGGGCCAGACCCTCGGCCCGCTGGACGGCATCCCCTATACCGCCAAGGACAGTTACCTGGTCAAGGGCCTGACCGCCGCGTCGGGCAGCCCCGCCTTCAAGGACCTGGTGGCGTACCGCGATGCATTCACCATCGAGCGCCTGCGCGGTGCCGGTGCCATCTGCCTGGGCAAGACCAATATGCCGCCCATGGCCAACGGCGGTATGCAGCGCGGGGTCTATGGCCGCGCTGAAAGCCCGTACAACGCCCACTACCTGACGGCACCTTTTGCCTCCGGCTCGTCCAACGGTGCGGGTACGGCCACGGCGGCCAGCTTCTCGGCCTTCGGCCTGGCGGAAGAAACCTGGTCGAGCGGGCGCGGCCCGGCGTCCAACAACGGCCTGTGCGCCTACACCCCTTCACGGGGCGTGATTTCGGTACGTGGCAACTGGCCGCTGACGCCGACCATGGACGTGGTGGTGCCCTTTGCCCGCACCATGGCCGACTTGCTCGAAGTGCTCGATGTGGTCGTCGCTGAAGATACTGATACCCGTGGAGACCTGTGGCGCCTGCAGCCCTGGGTACCGATTCCGAGTGTGGCTTCGGTGCGTCCGGCCTCCTATGCACAACTCAATGCCGGCAGCGAAGCACTGGCCGGCAAACGCTTTGGCGTACCGCGCATGTATATCAATGCCGACCCCGAGGCCGGCACATCCGAAGCACCGGGCATCGGCGGCCCCACCGGGCAACGCATCATCACCCGTGCCTCGGTGATCGACCTGTGGCAAGCCGCGCGCAAGGCCATCGAGGCCCAGGGCGGCGAAGTGATTGAAGTGGACTTCCCGCTGGTTTCCAACTGCGAAGGCGATCGCCCCGGCGCGCCAACCGTGTTCACCCGCGGGCTGGTATCCAAAGAGTTTATGCATGACGAGCTTTGGGAGTTGTCCGCGTGGGCGTTCGATGATTTCCTGCGCGCCAACGGTGACCCTAAACTCAACCGGTTGGCCGACGTCGATGGGCCGCTGATTTTCCCTCACGACCCGGGCACCCTGCCCAACCGTGAAGACGAACTGGCGGCTGGCATGGACGAATACGTGCGCATGGCCCAGCGCGGCATTACCCCGTGGGATCAGATCAGTAGCGTGCCAGACGGTCTGCGCGGCCTTGAAAAAACCCGGCGCATCGACCTGGAAGACTGGATGGATCGCCTGGGGCTGGATGCCGTGCTGTTCCCGACCGTGGCCGATGTGGCCCCGGCAGATGCGGATGTGAACCCGGCGTCGGCGGATATCGCCTGGAGCAACGGCGTGTGGGTGGCCAACGGCAACCTGGCCATCCGCCATCTGGGCGTACCGACCGTGACCGTGCCCATGGGCGTGATGGCCGACATCGGCATGCCGGTGGGGCTGACGTTTGCCGGTCGCGCCTATGACGATTCGACATTGCTGCGCTTTGCTTCGGCATTTGAGGCAACCGGCAGCAAACGCATGATCCCGCCGCGTACACCAGCGTTGACGTGATGGCATGGGCGGGATCTGTGAGCAGCACCGCTCATAGGTCCCGCCCTCGCACCCGGTGATAAAAACACCCCGCAATTCCTGTGGGAGCGAGCCTGCTCGCGAAGACATCCCTGCGGTTTACCCGAAAGACCGCGTCGCCTGCATCGCGAGCAGGCTCGCTCCCACATTACCCGCCCCCGCACCCGCTCCTGATCGACTCTCCAGACTCCAGCAAATCTTCTCCCCTGCCAGCCCCCGGTCACAATCGACAACATCACTGCATTTTTAGTTGTATACAATAATAACCAATTCTGGTTACATCATTGCACGCCTACGACTCCGGCAATCGCCGCTGCGTATTGCGATGGTCAAACACCATGCAGCTTGCACAGCCGCTTCAATTCAACGCGCCTTACCGGCGCATGTCATCGCGTATTCACTGCGCCCATGGGTGTGCCAGTGAACCGACCGCCCCTGCCCAGCCATGCTGCATCCGGCTGCCAGGGCTTGGCTCAAGCCGAAAACCGATGCCTGCAACCGCATCACGTTGAAAGCAAACTCCAAACGGAAGAGGAATACCCATGGCAAAGACTTTACTGGTCAAGAACGCAGAACTGCTGGTCACAATGGATGGTGAACGCAGGGAAATCCGGCGCGGCGGCCTGTTTATCGAAGACAACCTGATCAAGCAGGTCGGCCCCAGCGAATCCCTGCCGCAACAGGCCGACGTGATTCTGGACATGACCGGCAAGGTGGTTATCCCGGGCCTGGTCAACACCCACCACCATATGTACCAGAGCCTGACCCGCGTTGTACCGGCAGCCCAGGACGGCGAGTTGTTCAATTGGCTCAACAACCTGTATCCAATCTGGGCGCGACTCACGCCGGAAATGATCGCGGTTTCGACCCAAACAGCAATGGCCGAGCTGATTCTCTCTGGCTGCACCACTTCCAGTGACCATCTGTATATCTACCCCAACGGCTGCAAGCTGGACGACAGCATCCATGCCGCTGCAGAGATCGGCATGCGCTTTCACGCCGCACGCGGGAGCATGAGCGTGGGCCGTAGCCAGGGCGGCTTGCCGCCCGACTCGGTGGTTGAGAAAGAAAGCCATATTCTCAAAGAGTCCCAGCGTCTGATCGAGGACTACCACGACCCCCGCCATGGCTCGATGCTGCGCATGGTCGTGGCGCCCTGCTCGCCCTTCTCGGTCAGCCGCGACCTGATGCGCGAGGCCGCAGTACTCGCCCGCCAGTACGGGGTCTCGCTGCACACCCACCTTGCCGAGAACGTCAGTGACATCGCCTACAGCCGCGAGAAGTTCGGCATGACCCCTGCCGAGTACGCCGAAGACCTGGGCTGGGTCGGCCACGACGTCTGGCACGCCCATTGCGTACAACTCGACCAGCACGGCATCGAGCTGTTCGCCCGCACCGGTACTGGGGTCGCCCACTGCCCGTGCTCGAACATGCGCCTGGCTTCGGGGATCGCGCCGATTCGCAGGATGCGCGACCACGGCGTGCCGGTGGGGTTGGGGGTTGACGGTTCTGCGTCCAACGATGGCGCCAGCATGATTGGTGAAGTACGTCAGGCCCTGCTGTTGCAGCGGGTGGGTTTTGGCCCCGATGCGATGTCCGCCCGCGAGGCGCTGGAAATTGCCACATTGGGGGGCGCCAAGGTGCTTAACCGCAATGATATTGGTGCACTGGCACCGGGCATGGTGGCGGATTTTGTCGCTTTCGATCTGGGCCATCTGGCCTACGCCGGAGCCCATCACGACCCGCTGGCAGCGTTGGTGTTCTGTACCCCGACCCAGGTCCATACCAGCGTGATCAATGGTCGCGTGGTGGTCAGGGATGGCCACCTCACCACCGTCGACCTGCCGCGGGTGCTGGAACGCCACAACCAGTTGGCCCACCAGCTGGTCAGCGGTGAATAACCCCTTCAGGCCGTTGAGTTCCTGACAGGGCTCAACGGATGCAACTGAGAACGTGCTGTTAGACGCATCTAAAATAACAAAAGCGAGCTACTCACCATGACTTCTACCGCTTCCCCTCGTCCAGAAGACGAAAACCTCGGTACTGGCGCCAACCTGGCCTACGGCCTGCAGCACGTCCTGACAATGTATGGGGGCATCATTGCGGTGCCCCTGATCATTGGCCAGGCAGCCGGCCTTTCATCGGCCGACGTTGGCCTGCTGATCGCCGCTTCGCTGTTCGCCGGTGGCCTGGCCACACTGTTGCAGACACTGGGTATCCCTTTCTTTGGCTGTCGCCTGCCGCTGGTGCAGGGGGTGTCCTTCGCCGGTGTCTCCACCATGGTCGCCATCATTGGCGGTGACGGCGCAGGAGGCCTGCCGGTGGTGTTCGGGGCGGTGATCGTGGCTTCCGTGATCGGCCTGCTGATCACACCGCTGTTTTCCAGCATCACCAAGTACTTTCCGCCCCTGGTGACGGGCATCGTCATCACCACCATCGGTCTGACCCTGATGCCGGTCACGGCGCGCTGGGCCATGGGCGGCAACAGTCAGTCACCTGACTTCGGCAGCATGGCCAACATCGGCCTGGCGGCAATCACCCTGGTGCTCGTGCTGCTGCTCAGCAAGCTGGGCAGCGCCAGTATTTCACGCCTGTCGATTCTGCTGGCTATCGTTATCGGCACACTGGTTGCCACGGCCGTGGGCATGACCGACTTCTCCCGGGTGCTGGAAGGCCCGCTGGTCGCATTGCCCGAGGTGCTGCACTTCGGCATGCCCGAGTTCCGCCTCGCAGCCATCCTGTCGATGCTGATCGTGATTATCGTGACCATGGTCGAGACCTCCGCCGATATCCTGGCAGTGGGCGAAATCATCGACACCAAGGTCGACGCCAAACGCCTTGGCAACGGCCTGCGCGCAGACATGATTTCCAGTGCCCTGGCGCCGCTGTTCGGCTCCTTTACCCAGAGCGCCTTTGCACAGAACGTTGGCCTGGTCGCCGTGACCGGTATCAAGAGCCGTTATGTGGTGGCCACCGGCGGCCTGATCCTGGTGACACTGGGGCTGCTGCCGGTGATGGGTCGCCTGGTCGCCGCCGTGCCCACTGCCGTGCTTGGCGGTGCTGGTCTGGTCCTGTTTGGTACCGTCGCCGCCAGCGGCATCCGCACCCTGGCGCAGGTGGACTATCGCAACAACATGAACCTGATCATCGTCGCCACATCGATCGGTTTCGGCATGATCCCCATTGCAGCGCCCAACTTCTACCAGCACTTCCCGACCTGGTTCGAGACCATCTTCCACTCCGGCATCAGCTCGGCCGCAATCATGGCCATCCTGCTCAACCTGCTGTTCAACCATCTGCGGGCCGGCAACTCCGACCAGCAGTCGGTATTCGTCGCCGCCAGCGACCGTATCCTGCGCTCCCGGGATATCAGCTGCCTCAACGATGGCGATGTATTTCGCGATGGCAAGCTGTTCGACTGCAATGGCAAGGAAGTACCCGTGGTGGAGTCCGACGAGCACTACGAACAGTCCCCGCCCTTGCGTAAAAAGAGCTTCGAGCAAGAACACTAACCTGCCTTAAACCCGGCACAACGGCGCTCAGGCGCCGTTTTGCATACTGCGCCGATTTACACAAGCAGCCGGCTTGCGAACTTTTCCCTGTTTATCTGTCTATGTGAGTACGCGTATCTGCGCGACAAGCGCGAGCTCCAGGCGTCAGTCAGCAGATGGCGACACATTCGAATGATATTCAGAGGTTATCTTCGCTCATGAAATTCCACGCCCCACGGATGGTGCTTTTGAGCCTGTTCGCGTTTGCGGCAATGGGCTCGGCATCAGCTACACCGACAAAGACCCCGCCCGCGGTTTTTGCTACTGAACCTGGAGCCGTTCAGACGACGGCTGCCAATCCCTGGCCAAGGCTGGCCGCTGAACAGACAGCGCCCCTGCTTGCCCGTGACGACCACCACCGGTATGACAACCGCTGGCAAGCTCGCAGAGACGATCGCCGCAGAGAAAACTGGCGTCGCGATCAATGGCGTCGGGAGCAAGCCCGCCGCGAAGCCGAGCGCCGCCGTCATGACCGGGCCATGCACCAGCGTTACGACAACCATCACCGCGACTATCGTCGCTGAAAAAAACGGCTGCCGAGAAAGCAGCCCCTGTACCTTTTTTAGCAGCCGCTCAACGCCGCCTGTGGCCGCTCGCCGGTAAAGAACAGTGGTCGCAGGCGTACGCCCACCGTGTTGCCGATAAACGCTGCCACCAGCCATACCCAGCCATGCAGGCTGCCTGAGGCGATGCCGCTGAAGTACGCGCCAATATTGCAGCCGTAGGCCAGACGCGAGCCATACCCGAGCAGCAGGCCACCAATCACTGCCGCCAGCAGCGAGCGCGGCGGGATTTTCAGGCTGGGAGCAAAACGACCGGCCAGGCCGGCGGCCAACAACGCACCGAGAACGATGCCAATATCCATTACGCTGGTGATGTCTTCCCACACCGGCGCGGCCAGTGCCTTGGCATTGCCCGGCATCTGCCAGAACCCCCAACTGCCAACATCAACCCCCAGTCCGCTTGCCGCCTTGGCGCCCCACAGCGCGAACGCCGAAGTAATACCCCACGGCCGCCCGGCCAGTGCCAGCGTGGCATAGTTCAGCAGCGCCAGACCTATCGCCCCCCAGACCAGAGGCCACGGCCCACGCAAAAAGCGGCGCAGGCCCTGATGTTCACTGGTCACCCCTGCTTCAAGGCTGGCGTGACGGGATTTCTCCAGGCGTACAGTCACTGCGGCGATGATCGCGAACACGGCCAGGCTCAGCAGCAAGGCGGGAACCACCCCGAAGCTTTTAACGATAGAGGTCGCCGGAAACGCAGGCAGGGCAAACCACCAGTCAACATGCTGAGTGGCGATTAATGATCCGCAGATAAAGAACAACAGGGTCACCAGCATGCGCGCATTGCCGCCGCCGACAGTGAACAGGGTGCCGGACGCACACCCGCCGCCCAACTGCATGCCGATGCCGAAAATAAACGCACCGAACACCACCGACACACCGATCGGCGCCACCAGCCCGACGACCGGCTGGCCAAACAGGGTGCCCGCTCCCAGCGCGGGGAAAAACAGCACCACAGCCACGGCCAGCATCACCATTTGCGCGCGCAGGCCTGCACCACGGCGATCATTGATAAAAACTCGCCAGGCCGAGGTAAAACCGAATGCAGCGTGATAAAGGGTCAAGCCCAGCGCCGCGCCGACGATCAGCAACAACACCTGGCGCGTACCGACATTGTTTTGCAGGAAAACAGCGCCCTGCAGCAACAAGATAAAGGCCAACAGCGGCGCAAGCGGTTTGCGCCCAGGGGTTATGGAAAGAGAACGACTCATGGAAATCCCGATACGTATGATTTGGCTAAATTGCGTGGCGGCAAAGTATACCCCAGGCGGGGCTTCGGCCTAACCGTTTGACTTAGTAAGGCGCCAAGATAAACTGCGCCTTATGAATATTTTAGAGAACAAGCACCACATCATGCTGTGTGAACTAGAGAGCGCAGCGCCTGAGGTCAGGGACAGCGTAAAGCTGTGTTTCGAGTTGCTCTCGGCGGCAGCGGCGATCAATCGCGCCTGCGCAACACGGCTGGCCCGCTACAACCTGTCGGAGGGCCGTTTTGTCATCATGCTGACCCTCAAAAACGCGGGAGGCAAGCTCTCCCCTCTGGAACTGGCGACCCGATTGTCGATTACCACGGGAACGGTCACCGGGCTGCTCGATGGTTTGCAGCGCGCCGCGTTGATCAAGCGCAAAACCGACCCGACGGACCGGCGCAAATTGATTATTACGCTGACCGCGCAAGGCAAGCGCGTGGTCGATGACGTTTTTGTCGAGCACACCGCCTGGATCAGCGGAATGATCCAGGACTTGCCTCCCGGGCAACGCCAGGCCCTGGCCGAGTCGATCTATTGCCTCTCGGCCAGCCAAGCGCTCGACCTCGCTACAAAAGCTGGTCGATAGCCATTTGAGCAGCAAGGCGTTGCAAGCCAACGACAAGGCGCCGCTGGCGATACTCAAGGACGAAAACGGGCAGAACGTCGATCTGCGCGATTTTCTCGACATGGGGCCGTTGGTACTGGTGTTCTACCGAGGCCTGTGGTGCCCGTTCTGCAATCAGGCCTTGAGTGCATACCAGCAGATGGTCAGTGATCTAACGGCCGCGGGGGCGACGCTGGTTGCCGTCTCGGCGCAGACGCCGCAGTTCACGGGTAAAACCCGTGAAGCGCTGGGGATCACTTACCTGCTGCTCAGTGATATCGACAACCACCTTGCCCGTCAGTACGGCATTGTTTTCGAGCTTGAGGACGAACTGGACGAAATCTACCGTTCCCTGGGTGCGGACCTCAAGAGCGTCAACGGGTCTGACTCGCTTACACTGCCACTGGCCAGTGCATTTGTAATCGACCAGGATGCGGTAATACGCGAAGCGTTCGTCAACCTGGACTACGCGCAACGGGTGGAGCCTGAGGAATTGATTGCGGCAGTCGGCCGCGTTTGACCCAAGTAGCGTGCATGCAGGCATCAACTCATGTGTGCGCCACAAAACCTGTGGGAGCGCGGCTTGCCCGCGATGGCATCCATACGGTGAGCCTGCCAGACCGCGCCGCCTGCATCGCGAGCAAGCCCGCTCCCACATGGATCCTGCAGACCGCAGATCTTAAGTACGCCACAAATCCTGTGGGAGCGCGGCTTGCCCGCGATGGCATCCATACGGTGAGCCTGCCAGACCGCGCCGCCTGCATCACAATGAATCCTGCAAACCGCAGCTCTTAACTACGACACAAAACCTGTGGGAGCGTGGCTTGCCCGCGATGGCATCCATACGATGAGCCTGCCAGACCGCGTCGCCTGCATCGCGATGCAAGCCCGCTCCCACACTATTCCCTGCGCCCGCCCGCTACATCCCCAGCCAATTCGGCAACGCCAGCGACACAAACGGCACATAGGTCACCAGCACCAGGAACGCCAGCATCACCAGTAACCACGGCGATACCGCACGTACCACTCGAGTGAGCGGCATACCCGTGACCGCCGAGGTGACAAACAGGTTTAGCCCGGTGGGTGGGGTGATCAGGCCGATTTCCATATTCACCACCATGATGATGCCCAGATGGATCGGATCAATCCCCAGTTGCATGGCAATCGGGAACAGGATCGGCGCCAGAATCAGGATGATTGCCGAAGGCTCCATAAAAGTCCCTGCAACCAACAGCACAATATTGACCACCAACAGGAACTCAATCGGGGTAAAGCCCTGCTCCACCACCCAGGCGGTAATCGACTGCGGGATCTGCTCGGTGGTCAGCACATGGGCAAAAAGCATGGCGTTGGCAATGATAAACATCAGCACCACGCTCAGCTTGCCCGCCTCGACAATCACCTTCGGGCATTCGCGGACGGTCATGTCCTTGTAGATAAAGATCGCCACGAACGCTGCATACACCGCTGCCACAGCAGCCGCTTCGGTAGGGGTGAACATGCCCGAGTAAATACCGCCGAGAATGATCACGATCAACATCAGGCCCCAGCCGGCACGGCGCCCGGCGGTGACGATTTCCTTGAACGAGGCCCGGGGCAGCGATGGCATGTCCTTGACCCGCGCCAGGATGTAGATGGTCACCATCAATACCAGCCCCAGCAACAGACCCGGCACAACACCGGCCATAAACAGCTTGCCCACCGAGGTTTCGGTGGCGGTAGCGTAAACCACCATGACGATCGACGGCGGAATCAGGATGCCCAGGGTCCCGGCGTTACAGACGATACCGGCAGCAAAATCCTGCTTGTAGCCAGAACGGACCATGCCGGCGATAACGATCGAGCCCACCGCCGCCACCGTGGCCGGAGAAGAGCCACTCAGCGCCGCAAACAGCATGCAGGCCAGGATTGCGGCGATGGCCAGGCCACCCTTGATATGCCCGACGCAGGCGTTGGCGAAATCGATCAGGCGCCGGGCCACGCCGCCGCTGGTCATGAATGCACCCGATAGCAGGAAAAACGGGATCGCCAGCAATGTGTAGTGCTCGCTGGTTTCAAACAGCTTGATCGCCAGCGAACGCACCGAGTCGTTACTGAAGAACAGAATGGTCATGGCCCCGGACAAGCCCAGGGAAATCGCCACCGGAATACCGACAAACATCAGCACGAACAGGGCGACAAAAAGGAAGGCAATAGTCATTTTGGAGTCCCCTGCTGGTCGTTTTCCGCCAGTTTGACGGCGTCCTCCACTTCACTGTGCAAGCCCAGGCCTTGCTGCTTGCCCTGAATGATGCGGATAAAAACCTGCAGAAAACGCACAAACATCAAGGCAAAACCGATCGGCACGATCATCACGATTTGCCATTGCCTGATACCGTAGCGGTCCAGGTCTTCGGCACTGGTGCCAACGGCATACAACGTGGCCACCCACTGCTCGCTGGAGTACGCCATCAGCACGCAATAGCCCAGGCAAATGGCCACTGCCAGCAAGGCCACCCGCCGCTGATTGGCAGGCTTGAACTGGCGCACCAACAAGTCGACGCCAATATGCGCGCCAATGCGCACGCCCCAGGCCAGGCCGACAAAAATCAGCCAGCCGAACATGGCCTTGGTCAGGGCCACACTCCAGGTCATCTCCTGGGCGACGTAGAGAATACTGTCGCCGATGCCGAGCAGGGTCTCGTTGGCGAACGGCAGCGAGTCCCCCAGGGAATAGAAAACACCATAGAGGTTGTTGAATACGACATACGCGAAGGTGACCAGGGTCATGCCTGCAAGCAGGAATGCCACCAGCATTTCTTCCGCGTGATTCCAGACACGAACGGCTGCGTGCATGGGTAATCTCCCTTGAAAGAACGGTCGAGAAACGACAAAGCAAAGGTTGCCGTGGCGATCCCCTGCGGGACCACCGACGGCAATCAGCGCTGGCGACTATTAACTGCTTTGGTTGGCCTGCTCGGCGGCCGCGATCACATCAGGGCCGATGTCGCTCTCGAACTTCTTCCATACCGGGCGCATGGCTTCACGCCACAACTCGCGCTGTTCCGGGGTAAGGATGATGATTTCGCTGTTGCCGGAATCGGCAATGCGCTGGCGGGAAGCCTGGTTAAGCGCCTCGGCCTGCTTGTTCACCTCCACGGTGACCTCGGCCATGACCGCATCCAGGGTGTTGCGCACCTCTTCAGGCAGGCCATTCCAGAACTTGGTATTGGTGATCACCATGTAATCGATGGCGCCATGGTTGGACTCGGTGAAGAACTTCTGCACCTCATAGACGTTCTGGCTTTCGTAGTTGGACCAGGTATTCTCGGTGCCATTCACCACACCGGTCTGCAAGCCCTGATAAACCTCGGCAAAACTCATCTTGCGTGGCGCCGCGCGCAGGGCCTTGAACTGCTCATCCAGCACGGCGGAAGCCTGTACGCGGAACTTCAGGCCGCGGGCGTCCTTGGGCTCGTAGAGCGCTTTGTTGGCGGACAGTTGCTTCATCCCGTTATGCCAGTAACCAAGGCCGGTAATGCCCTTGCCCTCCATCGACTTGAGCAGAGCCTGACCTTGCGGGCTTTGCTGGAAACGGTCGAGGGCCTGGATATCAGTGAACAGAAAGGGCAAATCGAAAATCTGGATCGGCTTGGAGTAATGCTCGAACTTGGCCAGCGACGGCGCCAGCAGTTGCACGTCACCCAGCAGCAGCGCTTCCATTTCCTTGCCGTCGCCAAACAGCGAGGAGTTCGGATAGACCTCGACCTTGACCTGCCCGGGCAGGCGTTCCTCGGCCAGTTTCTTGAACAACAGCGCGCCCTGCCCCTTGGGTGTGTGCTCGGCGACAACGTGGGCGAATTTGATGCTGATGGGGTCGGCAGCGCCCGCAAAACCTGCGAATAATGGCAATGCGCAGGCCAGAGCCTTGAGAGTGTGCTTGAACATGGGACATACCTCTTGTTGTTATAGATTTGGTAGTGCCTGGTGTTGCCTGTGCTGCGTTTAACCGCTTCGCCTGGCCTCAGTTACAAGGCAGACCGGCCCGGCGCAATACCCGCCGGGCAAGGCCGATGACCGGGGCATCGACCATTTGCCCGTCGAGCACAAACACCCCGCCTGTGGATGCAACCGCATCCAGAACCCGCCGCGCCCAGTCCAGCTCGTCCTGACGCGGCATAAAAGCGGCGTGAATCACTGCCACCTGACCAGGATGAATGCACAGCAGGCCGCCAAAGCCCATATCCCTGGCATCGGCGGCCATGCGGGCCATGCCGGCGCTGTTGTTGATGTCCGCAAATACACTGTCCAGCGGCGGCGCCAGTTGCGCCAGGACGCTGTGCAGCAAAATGGCGTAGCGGGCCTGATCGAGAATGCGCTGCGCGCCAGCCGTATCGCTGGCCAGGCCCAGGTCCAGGCCCAGGTCCAGCGCACCGAAACTCAGGCGTTCCACCCCGCGAGCCCGGGCAATGGCCGGCAATTCAAGCAAGCCCCTGGCGCTTTCGATAATCGGCCACACCGGCTTGCCACACGCCGCAGCCTGTTCGACCTGTGCAGCGCTTTCGACCTTGGGCAGCAATACCGCCACCACGCCGGGCTGGCGACGGCACAACTCGATATCGGCTGCCTGCTGCTGATGCTGCGGCGCATTGATCCGCACCAGCACCCTGGCCTGCGGATTGTCATTAAGGAAAGCATCCAGACTGGCGCGGGCCTGGGCCTTGAGGTCCTCGGCCACAGCGTCTTCCAGATCGACGATCACCTGATCGGCGCCGCTTTGCAGCGCCTTGGGTATCCGCTCGGGGCGAGTAGCCGGGACGAACAGCGCTGAACGTATGCTGGTGTTATCCATCACGATGCTCCATGCCTTATACCGCTCCTTGTTGATGCAGACGCTGGATCTCGTCCGCGCCATAACCCAGTTCACCCAGCAGACTGTCGGTGTGCTGGCCCAGACCGGGAACCGCCTCCATACGTGGCTCGAAAGCGGTGTTGCACCCCGGTGGCAGCAGCGCCGGCAACTTGCCCGCCGGGCTGTCCACTTCGCGCCAGCGTTTACGGGCGGCCAGTTGCGGATGAGCCCACACACCGGCCATATCGTTGACATGGGCATTGGCAATCGATGCCCCGTCGAGCCGGGCAATCACTTCATCGGTACCCATTCCGGCAAAGGTTTCGACAATGATGGCCCGCAACTCGCTGCGATTCTCTGAGCGCCGCGCATTGGCATTAAAGCGCGGGTTGCTCGCCAGGTCTGGCTGTAGCAACACCCTGTCGCAAAATTGCTGCCATTCGCGTTCATTCTGCAGGCCAAGCATCACTGTGCCACCGTCGCCGGCAGGGAACGGGCCGTAGGGGTAGATGGTGGCATGCGCGGCCCCCGCCCGCGGCGGGGGCGCGGCACCGTCGTAGGCGTAATACAGCGGGTAGTTCATCCACTCCACCAGGCTTTCGAGCATCGACACATCGATACGGCTGCCCTCCCCGGTCTTGTCCCGCAGCAGCAGCGCCGAAAGCACTCCGGTGTAGGCATACATGCCTGCAGCGATATCGGCAATCGAGCAACCGGCCTTGGCCATGTCATGTTCATCCGGCCCGCCGGTCACCGACAAAAACCCGCCTTCACTCTGGATCAGCAGGTCGTAAGCCTTTTTCTGCTCGTAGGGTCCGCCTTCGCCGTAACCGGAAATATCGCAGACGATCAACCGCGGGAAACGCTCATGCAGGGTTGCAAACGACAACCCCATACGTTCTGCCGCCCCCGGCGCCAGGTTCTGTACCAGCACATCGGCCGTGGCCAGCAGCTTGTCGAGCACGTCGGCAGCTTGCTGCTGCTTGACGTTGAGGGTCAGGCTTTCCTTGGAGCGGTTGGTCCAGACAAAGTGCGAGGCCAGACCGTTGACCCGCCCGTCATAGTCGCGGGCAAAGTCGCCGGAGCCGGGGCGCTCGATCTTGATCACCCGTGCACCGAGGTCAGCCAGCTGGCGGGTGCAAAACGGCGCGGCGATAGCGTGCTCCAGGCTGATCACGGTAATACCGTCCAGCGGCCGGGGTTTGTGCGCGGTGGCGGTCATGATGGTCTCCCGATGCAGGTCAGTACACTCAAGTCGTCAAGATGGCGCAGGTGCCAGACCTGCTCGAGCAGCCCGCTGGCCTGTTCGTCGCTACGCGCTCCCGAGAAGGCCAGCAGGCGGCGAAACTTGTCTTCCAGTTCGGCGCGGCTCAACGTATTGCCCGGGTCGCCTCTGGGCTCATCGATGCTGCCCTGCAGGCTGCGCCCCTGCACCGTGGTCACCAGCACCCGGCCCAGCCAGCGTTGTGGATACGCATCGTCAACGTCGTTATCGAGGACCATGCGCACCTTGTCGCGAAACGCGCCAACGCGCGCATCGCTCAGCGCATGTTGATGAAACTCGGGCAAGCCGGCCTTGCCATAGACGGCAATCAGGCCCAGCACCGTGCCCATGGAAAACTTGGCCTGGTGCACGCTCTGCGGTACCTCTACGCGGCCCAATACATCGATGGCGGCTTGATGGACGCGGGTGGTGACACTGGCGATATCCTCTGCTCCAAGCCCCTCCCGCTGCATCAACGCCAGCAGCGCATCGGCCGCCGGGTGGGTGTGGCGGCACGAGGCGTGAAACTTGAACGAAGTCTCCGTCAGCGCCCAGCGGCTGCCCAGGCGATCGGACAGGCACGCCGGGTTGGCGTCGCTGGACATGCCGGCAGCCATGCCCTGCTCACCCTCAAGAATATTTTGCGCACCGCTCAGACCTTCGCCCGTCAGGTAAGCAGCCAGCAAACCATCAGCGGCGGCCTTGGCGGTATGCAGCTGCTTGGAGTCCGCGGCATCGCGCAGAAACTCCCACAGGCCCGCGGCCTGGGTCCCGGCAGTGCCCAGCAGGTGGGTGAACTGCTGCGGGTTGAACCCCATCAGCTTGCCGACCCCCACCGCTGCCGCCAGGGTGCCGACCGTAGCCGTGGTGTGAAAGATGCGGTAATGCGAACGGCCAAGAAACTCACCGATGCGAATGCCCGCTTCATAACCGGCGACGGCGGCGACAATCAGATCGCGACCCGATTTTCCCAGGTCCTGTGCCGCCGCCAGCACCGCAGGAAACACCACGGTCGCCGGGTGCAGCACGGAGCTGTTATGCAGGTCGTCCTGCTCCACCAAATGGGAGCTGGCGCCATTGACCAGCGCGGCAAAATACGCCGAGGTGGTCTGGCCATTGACCAGAATACCGGCAGGCCCGGTGCCCGGGCCCATCTTCGCCACGTAGCGTTCAAACAACGGGATCGGGTGCGCGCCCTGACTGGCCAGGGCCGATCCCAGCCAGTCGAGAAACAGCTCTTCAGTACGGCTGATAACGGCTTCGGGTAATTGCTGGTAATCCAGGCTGGCCAAAAAACGGGTGAGCGCTTGCGTGTGCTGACTCATGCCGCGCTCTCCACTCGATTGGACAACTCGATCAGGTTCAGATCCGGGTCACGCAGGTAAATCGAGCGAATCGGCCCCTGGGCACCGGTGCGCATGACCGGCCCCTCGAGGATGGCAACACCCAGGCCGTGCAGCTGCTCGATTACAGCATCCAATGGGGTCGCGACGATAAAACACAGGTCTGCCGAACCCGGCAGTGGCTGGCTGGCCTTGGGCTCGAACTCGGCACCGGCCTGGTGCAGGTTGATCTTTTGCTGGCCGAACCCAAGGGCATGGCGGCCCTGACCGAACACCACGGGCTGCATGCCCAGCACCCGGCTGTAAAAATCCAGACTTGTGGGGATATCCCGTACTGTCAGGACCAGATGGTCCAGATGACTGATCTGCATGTTCTGTCTCCGTTAATTAAAAGGAACGCGGCAACTCGAGCAGATGCTCGGCCACATAGGACAGGATCAGGTTGGTGGAGATGGGCGCCACCTGGTACAGACGGGTCTCGCGAAACTTGCGCTCGACGTCATACTCATTGGCAAAACCGAAACCGCCGTGGGTTTGCAGGCAGGCATTGGCCGCTTCCCAGCTGGCCTTGGCTGCCAGGTACTTGGCCATATTGGCCGCCGCCCCGGCTTTACCCCCACTGTCGTATTCTTCGCAGGCGCGCCAGCGCATCAGGTCAGCGGCTTCCAGCTCGATATGGGCTTCGGCAATCGGGAACTGTACGCCCTGGTTCTGCCCGATCGGACGACCGAATACCACACGATCACGGGCGTACTGTGCAGACTTTTCATTGAACCAGCGGCCATCACCGATGCATTCAGCGGCGATCAGCGTGCGCTCGGCATTGAGCCCGTCAAGGATATAACGAAAGCCCTTGCCCTCTTCGCCGATCAGGCTGCTGGCGGGGATTACCAGGTTGTCGAAAAACAGCTCGTTGGTTTCGTGATTGACCATATTGGCAATCGGCTGCACGGTCAGGCCGTTGCCGATGGCTTCGCGCAGATCGACCAGAAAGATCGACATGCCGTCGGCTTTTTTCTGCACGTCGGCCAACGGCGTGGTGCGGGCCAGCAGGATCATCAGGTCGGAATGCTGAACCCGCGAAATCCACACCTTCTGGCCATTGATCACATACGTGTCGCCCTGGCGCACGGCAGTGGTTTTGATCTTGGTGGTGTCGGTGCCCGTGGTCGGCTCGGTCACTGCCATCGACTGCAAGCGCAGCTCGCCACTGGCCAGCCGGGGCAGGTAATAACTTTTTTGCGCCTCGCTGCCGTGACGCAGCAAGGTAAACATATTGTACATCTGGCCATGCACGGTGCCGGAGTTGCCGCCACAGTGGTTCACTTCCTCAAGAATCACCGAGGCCTCAGCCAGCCCCAGGCCCGAACCGCCGTAGTGCTCGGGGATCATCGCCGACAACCAGCCGGCTTCGGTCATGGCGGCGACAAAGGCTTCAGGAAAGCCCTTGTCTTCGTCAATCTTGCGCCAGTACTCGGCTGGAAACTCCGCACACAGGGCGCGGACACCCTCGCGAATGGCGTTATAGTCTTCGTTCAGATACGGATTCATTAGCGCTCCTTGTTGTCGTTATTAGTCGAAGCTCACTTCGCCCTGCTGGGCGATACCCTCTGCGTTGCCCACCCACAACTCGGCTTTGCCCGCCGCCACGACACGCCCCCGCAGCACAAAGGGCTGAGGTGCAATCAACGGCCGCACGCCGCGATAGGCAAAGCGCCGCACTTGGGCCTGGGGATTGGCGCGGCAAAAAGCTCGGAGGCTGAGGGTGGCCATCAGCGGCCCGTGTACCACCAGCCCCGGGTAGCCTTCCGTTGCGGTCGCATAAGGCCAGTCGTAATGGATGCGATGGCCATTGAAGGTGACCGCCGAGTAGCGGAACAGCAAGGTGGGGCTCGGCGTGATCGACTCCTGCCAGATGCCCGCAGGCAAGGGCTCGCCCTCTGCCAGCTTGGGCGGGGTTGGTTCGCGGTAGACAATGTCCTGTTCTTCGCGAATGGCCAGTTGGCCGTCCTGCAGATAGTCATGCTGGACAGTGACAAACAGCAGCGAGCCGGTTTTACCGAGTTTTTCCCGAACATCGAGAATGGTGGAAAAACGCGTCGCCCTGGCATCCACCCTGAGCGGAGTAAAGAACTCGACACGCCCGCCCGCCCACATGCGGTTGCGGTTGTGGGCCGGAGGCAAAAAGCCGCCCCGGGCCGGGTGACCATCATCACCCAGCCCCTGTTCCTCTACCGTGGGCTGAAAGAAACACCACTGCCACAACGCCGGCAGAGGCTCCCCGGCCTGCGGCACCTTCTCACCGAAGGTAGCGGCGATACGGGTGACCAGGTTCAGGCTAAGAACGTCATGGATTTCTTCAGTACGACCGATCCAGTCGGCCAGTGCGTTATCGCTCATCGGTGATTGCCCCGTGGCTTGTTATTTTGGCCATGATTGCCAAAAGCCGGGCGATCTGTGAATCTGCGTTTCGGTAAGGGGGCGTTCGGTTTTGCTTAACGCTCAAGCCCAACGGAAATCAGCCATGCATTTTGATCTTGTCGACCTGCGCCTGTTTATTCATATCGCCGAATCCCCCAGCCTCACCCAGGGTGCGCGCAAGGCGTTTATCTCGCCGCCAGCCGCCAGTGCACGGATCAAGAGCCTGGAAGAGAACCTGGCCAGCCGCCTGTTGTACCGCGACAGCCGCGGGGTTGAACTGACCCCCGCCGGTGAACTGTTCTTGCACCATGCGCGGATGATCATGCGCCAGGTGGACTATATGAAAAGCGAGTTCACCGAGTACGACACCGACGCGTCGGGGCATATCAGGATCTTTGCCAACACCACGGCGGCCACTGAATTCTTGCCCGGTATCCTGGCCGGTTTTCTTGCCGAACGCCCCGGTGTAACAGTGGACCTGCAAGAGCGCCTGAGCCGCGATATCGTCCGCGGGGTCATGGATGGCTCAACGGATATGGGCATCATTGCCGGTCCGGTCGAGGCTGACAGCCTGCAGGTCATCCACTTCAGCACCGACCAATTGATCCTGGTCACCTCACTGGATCACCCCCTGGCCCGCTCCAGGTCGATCAAGCTGGCCGAAACCCTGGCCTATCCGCATATCGGCCTGCACGAAGGCACTACCCTGCTGCGATTTTTAAATGAGCAGGTCGCCCTGCACGGCAATACCCTGAACATGCGCATCAAGGTCTACAGCTTCGAAGCGATGTGCCGGATGGTCGAAGCCGGGGTGGGTATCGCCATCCTGCCGGAGTCTTCGGCCCGTCGTCACCAGCAGACCATGGGCCTGTCGGTGATCGAACTGGACGAGCCCTGGCGGGTGCGCGAACGCAGCATTCTGGTGCGCGACCTGCAGGCACTGCCCAAGGTGACCCGGGCCTTGATCAACAGGGTGCTGGAGCATCACAAGAGCGTTGAACCAGGCAATTAGTCCTGCACCGATATCCTTGGCCAGCGATCAGACCCGGCATGCGATAAGCCGTCAGATCAGCCTTGCGGTGCAGCGCATCGACTCTGGTTGCGGTAATGCTGCGGGCCGATGCCCAAGTGCTTGTGAAACCCTCGCCGCATACGCTCTTCCCGACCAAAACCTGCGGTTTCGGCTATCCGTTTGATCGGCTCGCTGGTGGTTCTCAGCAACTGGCAGGCAGCTTCAATACGTAAGAGCTCTACCGCATGTGCAGGTGTATGGCCAGTAGTGGCCACGTAGGCACGGGCAAAGTGGCGCGCACTCATGCCAAATTGCTCCGCCAGTATTTCCACACGCAGGTCGCTTTGCAGGTTGGCTGCAATCCAGGCATGCAGACGCACCAGGCGCACGTCAGGGGCTGTACGCAAAGCCAGGGACTGGGCATTGAGCGAAGCGCTGAGCTGGGGTTGAGCCGCCGAGCGCCATACGAAAACGGTGAAATAGCGCGCCAGCTCCAATGCCGCATGGGGGCCGAGATCCTGCTCCACCAGCCCCAGCGCCAGGTCGATACCGGCAGCAGCTCCCGCGCACGTCCACAGATTCGCGTCATGCAGGTACAACCCTTCAGTCTGGCACTGGAGCGTCGGGTAGCGGGCTTGCAGTTCTTCGGCAAACTTCCAGTGGGTCACCACCTTGCGCCCCTCAAGCAGACCGGCAGCGGCCAAGGCGAATGTACCAGTACCTATGGAACACAGCCTGCGTACGGCCGTGGCGCGGCGGCGCAACCAGCTGCACACAGGTACGCTGGCTTCAAGTGCTGCCACACCCGGCCCCCCTGCCACGATCAGGGTGTCGATAACGTCCGCTTGCTGGTCGATCTGTTCCAGGGACAGTGTATTGACGCTGATCCCGGAAACCGAGGTTATCTGGCCTCCCATGGGCGATACGAGCAACAGCCGATAAGGTGGATCGCTGGCAAAAGTGCCGCCCAACAGCCGCGGTATCGCGGCGAAGACCTCAAGTGGCCCCGCGGCGTTGAGCAACAACAGCTCATCGAATGCCAGCACCACCACCGTACGCGGCGTGGCGCCCGGCATGGCAGCAAAAGAGGGGTGTTTGGCATGGAGCGCCACGGTTTGCCTCGACATACTCGATTCCACGCACACAGGGGAGACCGACAATGCTCCCCTGCCGCGCACAATACCAGTGGAACCTAGTGGGAGTGGCACCATGTCAAAACTGCACAACACCACCCTGAAGCGCCACAAGACCGGTCTGGTCGGCGTCGACCACGCCCGTAGCGCCGGTGGCTACACACTGTTCGCCCCGCAAACGGCAGATGGCAATGTATTCCTGATCGATCTGGAAGGCGAAATCGTACACCGCTGGAAGCTGCCCTGGCGCCCCGGCCGCGACGCCGTAATACTGCGCAACGGCAACCTGGGATACAACGGCAACCACCCCGACTCGCCAGAGTTGTTTACGGGCTGGTCAGTCTGGCACGGCGGCGCCTTCAGCGAAGTCACTGCCGAGGGAGAAGTGGTCTGGGAACACACTGACCTGATGCACCATCACGATGCCCAATGGCTGGACAACGGTCATCTGCTCTACACCACCGTTGAACCGCTGAGCCCGCAGCTGGCCGCGCGCGTGGTGGGTGGCATTCCTGGCAGCGAAGCACCCGGCGGGGTGATCTATGCCGATGTGGTCAAAGAAGTCGACCGCCAGGGCCATGTGGTGTGGGAGTGGCGCAGCTGGGAGCACCTGCGCCCTGAAGACTATCCGCTGCATGATGCGTTTGAGCGCTACCACTGGCCGATGACCAACGCCGTCTCGCCGGGCCGCGATGGCAAGATCATTCTCAGCCTGCGCAGCGTCTCTGCGGTGATTGCCATTTCGCGCAGCAGCAGTAAGGTGCTGTGGCGCCTGGGCCATGATCTGGTTGCGCAACAGCACTGCCCGAGCGAGCTGGAAAACGGCAACGTGCTGGTATTCGACAACGGCATCTTTCGGCCACATACCAGCATGCCGCACTCACGAATACTGGAAATAGAGCCACTGAGCCAACAGATCGTGTGGCAGTACGCCGATACCCCGGGCTATGCCTTTTTCACCCCGTTCATGGGCGGCGCGCAACGCCTGCACAACGGCAATACGCTGGTGACCGAGGCCAATTTTGGTCGACTGTTTGAAATCACGCCGACGGGAGAAGTGGTCTGGGAATATATCAATCCCTTCTTTGCCCCGTACCCGGATGCAGCCTCCAGAGCCTATCTGCCGGGTGAAAACAACGCGATCTTCCGCGCGCACCGTTATCAGCGCCGGGAAATACCATGGTTGGTTGTAACATAAAAAGCTAAAAGCCCCTCACCACGCCTCTCCCGGAGGGAGAGGCGTGGTGAGGGGCTTTTGATCTTTGACAACCTGCGGGATGAGGCGACCGGAAATCAATTCCGCTCGAGTGCATTCACCAGATCATGGAAAGCTTCACGGTTGGAGTCGTTGAGCCCCATCAGAATCTTGTGCGCTTCCAGCACTTTTACCCGCACAACTTCTTCTGTCTGATCCTGCGAAGGCAGGTCGGTCAGGCAATCCGGGCAAGGGATCGGCTTGCCGATGATGTTGAACACCTGATCGAAGCCCATCGACTCCAGCAGCCGGGTGATGTCTTCGTGGGTGGTGACAACAGTCGGTAACAGGCCTGTTTTTTGGCGCGACAATATCGACAGTTTCGCCAGCAAACCCAAGGTGGTGCTGTCGATACTGCGGGTTTCGGTGAGGTCAATCACGATGGCATTGAAATTCAACGCCGTGAAAATCCTCTCGATCGTCGCATCCAGTGCCGAACACAACGTCAGACGCACTTCACCCACAAACTTCAGGACAAAAGTGCCGTCCTGTTCGGCGAACTGAATTCTACCGGTACTCATTTAAGATTCCTGCTCAACACCAACAAGGCGATATCATCCGGCATCTCCCCTAGCGTAGCTAATCCAAACACTTTGCGCAGACCATCCAGGCTGCCGCCTGCTGCTTTCACCCGTTGCGGCAAAGCAGCTTCTTTCTCTTTGAGCGTCGGCTCGGTCAAAAGATCCAGGATACCGTCAGACATCAGAGTCAGGCTGAAAGCTTCAGGCAATTTCATAACCTGGTCTTCATAGGTGGCTTCGTTGAACAGGCCAACGGGCAAACCCCGCCCTTCCAGATAACGGACACTGTCTGGAGTGTAGAGCACCGGCAGCGGCAAGTGCCCGCCAATGCTATAGGTCAGCTCGCCGCTTTCTTCATTGATCACACCGCCCACCATGGTCACGTGCTTGCCCAGCTTGCAGTTGATCAGACCACGGTTGATATGCCCAAGCACTTCGGAGGGCTTGAACTCCGGCAAGGTGCCATTGCGCTTGGACTCGAACAGCAGGCGCGTGGTCATGAACTTGAGCAGCACCGTGACAAAGGCCGAAGAGGCGCCGTGCCCGGAAACATCCGCCAGATAAAAAGCGACCCGACGCTCGTCAACCCGGAAGTAGTCGACAAAATCCCCGGACAGATACAGTGACGGGATGATCTTGTGGGCAAAACTGAACTCATCAGTGGTCCAGGGGCTGACCGGCAGCATGTTCATCTGCACCTGCCGGCCGGCGTTCTGGTCTTCCTGCAGCAAATGCAGGCTGGCTTCCAGTTCCCGGTTGGCCGACTCCAGCTTCTCACGGTAGCGCTGGTTCTCAAGCTGCAACCGCGCACGATCCAGAGCTCGGTGAACCGAATGCTCCAGCACGGCAAGGTCTTCCAGCGGCTTGATCAGGTAGTCGGCAGCGCCAAGGCGCAAAGCCTCGACCACATCGCTCATCACGCCTGCGCCCGAGATGACGATCACCGGCGTTTGCGCCGACCGCTGGGCAACCTGGCGAATCACCTCCAGGCCACTCATTTGCGGCATGCGCAGGTCACAGATGATCAGATCTGGCTGCTCTTGCTCGAACATCTGAAGGCCTTGCAAGCCATTATTGGCCTGAAGGACGCTGAAGCCGCTGTCTTCCAGGTAGGCCGCCAGACTTGCGCGTACTACCTGGTCGTCATCAATGATCAGCAGCGTGGCACTGGTTTTTTGCATGTGGGCAAATGGCGCCAGAATTAGGTTGTCGTTGAAGCTCGTAAACGTCGGGCTCAACAACTGAAATGGCTTGTGAACATCCCTGATTCAAATCGACTGTATTGCTCGATCCTACAAAGGTGCCCGTGTAAGGCGCAGACGGTACTCCCATCCGCGGGGTGTTTCAAGCTCAGGCCGATAGCGGCTTGAGGTGTTCGTCACGTTAAATTACTGCGGGTTATAAGAACCACGTTTACGGCAACTAAAACCTTGGTAACAAAGGCCGCAAAGCCGATTGATTCTCATCTGCACCCATACAAAAAACGGCCACAAGGGCCGTTTTTTGCGCATCGGTCAAACGACTCAGAAGTCGTCGACAACCTGTCCGTCCTTGACCTTGAATTCACGGCTTTGCAGATACGCATTGCGGATAAAGATGTATTTATCCCCCGTGATCAATTTTTCGGCCGACAGCAGATTGGCGCGGGCATCGATGATTTTCATCCCGGCAACGGTGTTACGTGCTGAAACGTCATGCATGTAGCGGTAAGGTTCGGCATAGGAGTCCGGGTAGATGCCCAGGGCATCTCGCACCGTACTTGGGCCCAGCAGCGGCAATACAAGGTAAGGGCCGCTGCTCAGCCCCCAGTAGCCAAGGGTCTGGCCAAAGTCTTCGTCGTTGCGCTGCAGGCCCATCTTGGTGCCCACATCAAAGAAGCCGCCGACACCGATAATGGTGTTCATCAGCAAACGGGCGGTATCCACGCCCGCAGCGTGGGGTTTTACCTGCAGCACGTTGTTGGCCAGGTTGCGCACGTCACCGACGTTGCGGTACATATTGTGGATGCCATCCTCCAGAAACTGCGGAGTGATGAACTGGTAGCCCTGGGCAATCGGCTTCAGGGCATAGGTGTCGAGGGTGTCGTTAAACTTGAACACAACCCGGTTAAACCCTTCCCACGGGTCATCCTCGGTGGCGGCATTGGCAGCAAACGGCATCATGGCCACACCGGCACAGACAAACAATGGGGCGAGACGAACAGTCCAGCGCATAGCAAAACTCCCTGAAGTTACTCAACACTTGGGCGCTATGCCCTGAGTCTGAACATCAGTATAACGGCAAATGGCTTTTAGGCAGCCCCCAAGCAATCGCCTAAACAGACTTGTATAAAAGATAGACGTTCCCCCCGCTGCCGATTCTTTTAAAACCACCCGCCTGAACGACAAAAACACGCACCGGGGATTTTGATAGAGATCATGCACTTCGCCCGCGAGTGGATTAATCTAGAGACAGACCTTTTGCTCACTTCGAAGGTCTACACCAGAGCCTATCAATAAAGGATGAATGCTATGCCTGCCCGCGATCTGCAAGAACAACTCAATACCTTGCGCGAGCAACTGGAACAGAACCCGCCGCTCACCCAGGAAGAGCGTGAACACTTGAACCAGCTCGCCACACAAATCCAGGCTCAGATCGACATCGAAAAAGCGACCAACGATTCCAGCCTTGCCGACAGCGTCAACCTCGCTGTAGAGCGCTTTGAGGTCGATCATCCCACTCTCGCCGTTACCCTGCGCAGCATCGTGCAAACCTTGGGCAATATCGGCATCTGATTTCCGGTAACCCCCAGAAACAAAAAAGCCCCGACTCATTGCACATGAGCCGGGGCTTTGTTTTGCAACTCAGGCTGTCAGAGCCCTGATTGACCGCTTAACGCCAGGTCCAGCAGCTCGCGGTTGGCCACCGCGTACATGGCATAGTCGCTGCCGGTGGCGGCACGCAGATCCACCAGCATCGAGCGCCAGCGCTCAACCATCGAGTGGTTCTGTTCAAGCCACAGCGCCAGCCGTGCCTCGATACTTTCCCCGGCCTCGGTCATCTGCAACACCGAAATGGTAATTGCCCGCTGCTGCCAGTCGATATCGTCGCGGAACGCCTCGCGGGCCAGGGCCTGCCAGTTGTTCTCCACCGGCAGGTTGCTGATCTGCTGCAAGTACCAGGTCAGGTCCAGCGCACTGCCCACGGCGAAGTACGTCTTGGCCACATCCGCAGCATTTTGCCCGGTGACATCCGAAGCCTCGATAATCGGCAACAGGGTATACAGGTGCGTGGTACCCGCTACCATGCGCGCCAGCAACTCCGGCACGCCCGCCTCGACGTAGGCCTGATAGCGGGTCTGCCAGCCTTCGCGGGTCGGTCCTTCCAGCAGTTCGTCGAGCTTGAGGCCCAATGCCGCCAGATGCGGGCCGAAATGCGCCACATCCCGTGCAGCATCCAGCTCGTTACGACGGCTGCGCAGGAACCAGCGTGTAGCGCGGCGACCCAGACGCATCAACTCATCCATCAGCGCCAGCTGGATTTCAGCCGGTACCTGATAGTCCAGCGCCTCGATCTGCCGGAACCAGTGCGGCAGGTGGAAAATATCACGCACGATGACGTAGGCGCCGGCCACGTTGGCAGCACTCATCCCCGTCGACTCTTTCAGGCGCTCGACAAAGGTGATGCCCATATGGTTGACCAGATCGTTGGCAATCTGGGTGCTGACGATTTCACGCTTCAGGCGATGGCGACGCATGGCTTCGGCAAATTTGCTCACCAGCATCGGCGGGAACGCGGTTTCCATGTCCCGGGTCAGGTAGTCGTCATCCGGCACCCGGGAGTTGAGCAGCGCCTCTTTAAGGTCGATCTTGCTGTAGGAGATCAACACCGACAGCTCGGCACGGGTCAGACCGTGGCCCGCCGCTACGCGCTCGTTGAGCTGCTCTTCTGACGGCAGGAACTCGATGGCACGGTCCAGCTTGCCACGGGCTTCCAGATCGTTCATCAGGCGCTTGTATTCGGCAATCCGCTCATAGGCCTTGCGCGCGGCCAGCGAAATGGCCTGGGTCTGCTTGTAGTTGTTGCCCAGGACCAGGCCGCCCACCTCATCGGTCATGCTGCCCAGCAGCTGGTTACGCTGCTTCTCGGTCATATCGCCGGCCTGCACCACTTCATTGAGCAGGATCTTGATATTCACTTCGTGGTCAGAGCAGTCCACACCGCCGGCATTATCGATAAAGTCCGTATTGGAGCCGCCGCCATTGAGGTTGAACTCGACACGGCCCAGCTGGGTCATGCCCAGGTTGCCGCCCTCGCCTACCACCTTGCAGCGCAGCTCATTGCCGTTGACCCGTAATGCATCATTGGCCTTGTCGCCGACATCGGCATGGCTTTCGCTACTGGCCTTGACGTAGGTGCCGATACCGCCGTTCCACAGCAGGTCCACCGGGGCCTTGAGCAAGGCATTGAGCAGTTCGGTGGGGGTCAGCCTGTCAGCGGTAATCGCGAAGCGCTCTTTCATCTGCGCGGAGATGGCGATGCTTTTCGCGCTGCGCGAGAAGATCCCGCCGCCCGCCGACATGATGCCGGTGTCGTAGTCCGACCACGCCGAACGCGGCAGATCGAACAGGCGCTGACGCTCGGCGAAGCTGCTGGCAGGCTCCGGGTTCGGGTCGATAAAGATATGCAGGTGGTTGAACGCCGCGACCAGTTGCAACTGATCGGACATCAGCAGGCCGTTGCCGAACACGTCACCGGCCATATCGCCGATACCGACCACGCTGATGCTGTCTTTCTGAACGTTGATCCCGCGCTCTTTAAAGTGACGCTGCACGCCAACCCAGGCACCTTTGGCGGTAATGCCCATCTTTTTATGGTCATAACCGGCCGAACCGCCCGAAGCGAACGCATCGCCCAGCCAGAAGCCGTAATCGATGGCAATGCCGTTGGCGATATCGGAGAAGGTCGCGGTGCCCTTGTCGGCAGCCACCACCAGGTACGGGTCATCATCATCGTGACGGACCACGTTCAACGGCGGTACCAATGCGCCGTCTTTCAAGTTGTCGGTGATGTCCAGCAGGCCGGAAATAAAGATCCGGTAGCAGGCAATCGCCTCGGCCTGGATTTCATCACGGCCGCCGCCCAGCGGCAGGCGGCGCGGCACGAAGCCGCCTTTGGCACCCACCGGCACAATGACCGAGTTTTTCACTTGCTGGGCTTTTACCAGGCCCAGCACTTCGGTGCGGAAGTCTTCTTCACGGTCCGACCAGCGCAAGCCGCCACGGGCCACGTTGCCGAAGCGCAAGTGCACGCCTTCAACCCGCGGCGAGTAGACGAAGATTTCAAACTTCGGCACCGGCCTTGGCAGCTCGGGGATCAGGTGCGGGTTGAACTTGAAGCTGAAGTACGAACGGTTGTGACCGTTGCCATCCGGCTGGTAGAAGTTGGTGCGCAACGTGGCTTTGATCAAGTCCAGGTAGCGACGCAGGATGCGGTCTTCGTTGAGCACCTGCACATCGTCCAGCGCTGTCAGGATCGCCTGTTCCAGACGCAGCTGCTTGTCTTCGAGGTCTTCGGCCGTCAGCTTGCGCGCCAGGTAGAAGCGGGTCTTGAACAGCCGGGTCAACTCGCGGGCGATGTCGGTGTGGTTGTTCAGGGTGCTGGCGATATAACCCAGGTCAAAACCCAGGCGAATCTGCTTCAGGTAACGCGCGTACGCACGCAGCAGCGCCACGTCGCGCCATGGCAGGCCGGCAGTCAGTACCAGGCGGTTGAACGCATCGTTCTCGGCATCGCCGCGTACGATATGCACGAACGCATCCTGCAGCGTGTCGTTGAGTTGCTGGATATCCAGGTTCAAGCCTTCGCCAGCGGTAAAGGCGAAGTCATGGATCCAGAACTCACGGCCATTGGCATGCCGCAAACGGTACGGGAACTCGCCCAGCACGCGCAGGCCGAGGTTCTCCAGAATCGGCAGGACATCGGACAGGGCCAGCGGCGTATCGGCGTGATACAGCTTGCAATGCAGCTCCTGACCGGCACTTTGCCCCAGCGGCTGATAGAAACTCATCACCAGCGGGTTCTTTTCGCTCAGGTTCATCAGGTGCTGCATGTCGACCACGGCCGAATGTGCAGCAAAGCGCTCGCGATAGCCTGCCGGGAAACCTTTGGGGAAATCGGCCAGCACCTTGGTGCCATTGGCCTCGCCAAAACTTTCGACCACCAGGCTGGCGTAGTCGTCCTGCCAGCTGCGGCAGGCCTGGACCACTTCTTTTTCCAGCAACAGCGGGTCGATATCGATGCGGTTTTTCGGGTCAACCCGCAGAATCAGCTGCACGCGGGCCAGCACCGACTCCGAGAAGAAGGTCCAGAACTCGCAATCCGACGCCTGCAGACGCTCCATCAGCACCTGCTGGATTTTCTGCCGCACTTCGGTGGAATAGATATCCCGCGGTACGTAGGCCAGGCAATAGCAGAAGCGGCCGTACGGGTCCTTGCGCAGGAACACGCGAATCTTGTTGCGCTCCTGGATTTGCACGATCGACATCACGGTGTTGAACAGTTCGTCCACCGGAGTCTGGAACAGGTCGTCACGGGGCAGGACTTCCACCACCTGAGCCAGTTCCTTGCCCAGGTGAGCCTTGGCCTGGAAGCCCGAGCGGCGCTCGATTTCTGCCACCTTGCGACGAATATAAGGGATCACCCGCACGCTCTCGCCGTACACCGAAGAGGTGTACAGGCCCATAAAGCGGCACTCCTTGATGACCTTGCCGCTGGCATCGATCTGGCGAATCGACACATAGTCCGGGTACGCCGGGCGATGCACACGGCTCGGGTGCGCGGCCTTGGCGAACGACAGCAGGGTCGGCTCGCGCAGGTAGCTGACGGCGTAGTCTTCGATACGCAGGTCTTCGGCGGTGAGCCCGGCGCGCAACAGCTTGGTCAAGCCCAGGAACGAGTCGGGGTCATATTCGATATGACCGCCATCGGCATCGTCACGCACCACAAATTCTTCATAGCCCAGGAAGGTGAAGTGGTTGCCCACCAGCCATTCCAGGAAGCTTTTGACTTCGGCTTTCTCATCGGCATCGACGGCGTACTGGCAGTTGTCGACACTGGCCAGCAGCTCCTGCACCTTGGCCTTCATCGGCTCGAAGTCAGCCACGGCAACCCGTACTTCACCCAGAACCTGCTCCAGTTCCTTGCTCAGCACATTCAATTCGGCAGCGTGTGCGCAGCGATCGATTTCCAGGTACATCAGCGACTCTTGCGAGACGCCTTCCCCCGTGGTGCCCTTGGGCAGGATTTCCAGCAACTCGCCTTTGCCGCCGCGACGCACGCTCAACACCGTGGTTTGCAGGGTATGAATGCTGTAACCGCGACGGTTCAGCTCGGTACGCACCGAGTCCACCAGAAACGGCAGGTCGTGGTGCAGGACTTCAACTGCCGTGTGGGTGGACTGCCAGCCGTGGCGCTCGTAGTCGGGGTTGAACACCCGCACTTGCGGCTGGGCCGGGTCGAAACGCTCCAGCAGGCGCCACGCCGACAGCGTGCAGCCGGCGAGGTCGGACATGCGCCGCTGGGTAAGTTCATCCAGAGAAATGATGCCGAAGAATTGCTCGGCGAACAGCGCCACTTGTGGCAGTGCCTGTTCACTGATGTGCTGCGCCAGTGCCGCTTGCAGTTGATGCTGGAAGTCGGCTTTGCTGGCTGCGGTGAAGAACGCCATCTGTGGTACTCCGCTTGGGCTTGTTATTGAGAGAAGCGTCGCGTGTTGTTCCCGCGTGAGGAGGTGAAGCTGGCCGTGACCCACGGGTCACATTCACCTGCAAGGATGGTGATCTACAAAAACGACTGCCGGTTGAACAGGCTGTGTCTTTAGAGATAACAATCACCGCGCAGCTTAACGATTGCGCTGTACGGCCTGCTTACGGTGCGGCGACATATTCGGTCATCGGGACGCAACCGCCAGGGCGGACATAGAACAACCCTAGCATCGGCAAGCGAAAAACCTTCATAAAAGCACCGTAGTTTCCGTAGCGAGCAACAGAAATGACTGACCATTTGCCCAGTTGTTCCATTCAAACCTGCACAAATCGGTTCAGGCTGGCAAAATTGGCCTCTGATCGACCTACCCGCGCCCAGAGCGCCAGGAATTACCCATGCAAATGACCACCGACCACCTGCTCGCCAACCCGTGCGACGACGAAGAAGACAATATGGCCATGCTGTGCTGCCACACCGACAGCGGCGAAATGTTTCTGATGACCCGTTACCCGGACGAAGACGAGCTGGAAATCACCCTGGAAGACGAGCCTTCGACCCTGGACGGCGTCAAGGTCACCTTGAGCCCTACCCGCCTGCTGATCGAAATCGGCGCGGGTGATGCGGACGTTCTCAAGGGCGATGACCACCTGGAAATCCTCCACAACACCCCTGCGGCAGACCTTGGCGAAGTCGAAGAGACCCTGCAGAACATCCTCAAGGGCACCGGTACCTATATCAGCGAGCTGAATTAATCCTCCATGAGGAAGGGAGTCTTGCAGGGCACATTGTGGGAGCGCGCAGGCTCGCTCCCACAGTCATACACTTCCACTGGAGCTCACCACCATGCGCCCGATCTTCGATGCCCACTGCCATATCATTGACAGCGCCTACCCGCTGATTCCCAACAATGGCTATGTGCCCGAGTTCTTCAGTGTCGATGACTACCTGGCCCGGGCCACCCCCCTGGGTATCGTGGGCGGTGCCGTGGTATCGGGTTCCTTTCAGGGCTACGACCAGAGCTACCTGATCGCTGCACTCAAGCGTTTAGGCCCGGGGTTTGTGGGCGTGACCCAGTTGCCCGCCAGTGTCACCGATGCCGAGCTGCAGACCCTGCGCCGGCAGGGCATCCGCGCCCTGCGCTTCAACCTCAAGCGCGGAGGCTCCGAACAACTTGACCAGCTCGAATCATTGGCCATGCGCGTGCATGAACAAGTGGGCTGGCATTCCGAGCTGTACGTTGACTCACGGGAACTGTCAGGGCTGGAAGACCGGTTGCGACGCCTGCCGGCGCTGAGCATCGACCATCTGGGTTTAAGCCATGAGGGCCTGCCCAGCCTGCTGCGCCTGGCGGAGCACGGCGTGCGGATCAAGGCCTGCGGTTTTGGCCGGGTTGATTTTGCCGTGCCGCAAGTACTGCAACAGATCCATAGCATCAACCCCGACGCCCTGATGTTTGCTACGGACCTGCCATCAACCCGGGCGCCACGGGCCTTTGAGGACAACGATATCGCCTTGCTGGTAGAGGCCCTTGGCGAAGATGGCGCACACAAAGCCCTGTGGCATAACGCACGCAGCTTTTATGGCTTTTAATCCTGTAGCCGCTGACGAGCGTAGCGAGGCCAAGATCGAACGCAAAGCGTTCGCTAATCCGATAGACGCGGTGCAGCCGAACTATCGGATGGCCGGGATTTACGACTGCTGCGCAGCCGTTCGCAGCCTCGCTACGCTCATCAGCGGCTACAAGACCCCGTGCAGATGAGCACCAATCTCAACAAGCCCGGGCATTTCAGGTTTTTCCTGTAAAAATCCCCACCGCCATTAGTCCGCAGAGCCTCCAATGGATTAAAGTAACGCCCCCAGCCCCGGTGTAATTTCTGCGCCGCCGGTGTCCTTTTCAGGAACAGTCATCGATGGAACATCGTGAAGCGCTACTGGCGCTGCGAACCTTTCTTTCAACCCAGATCCTCGGTCAGGAAAAACTGATCGACCGTCTGCTGATCGCCTTGCTCGCTGATGGCCATATGCTGGTCGAGGGCGCCCCCGGCCTGGCCAAGACCAAGGCCATCAAGGAGCTGGCAGAAGGTATTGAAGCGCAGTTCCATCGAATCCAGTTCACTCCCGACCTGCTGCCTGCCGATATCACCGGCACCGAGATCTATCGCCCGGAAACCGGCAGCTTCGTGTTCCAGCAAGGGCCGATCTTCCATAACCTGGTACTGGCAGACGAAATCAACCGCGCCCCGGCCAAGGTGCAATCGGCGCTGCTTGAAGCCATGGCCGAGCGCCAGGTCAGTGTCGGGCGCAGTACCTATGAGCTGTCGCCGCTGTTTCTGGTCATGGCCACGCAAAACCCCATTGAGCAGGAAGGCACCTACCCGCTGCCCGAAGCCCAGCTCGACCGCTTTCTGATGCACGTCAAAATCGGTTTCCCGGATGCCGCCGTCGAACGCCGCATTCTGCAGCAGGCACGCGGCGAAGCCCTTAACGGGGAAACCAAGCCCGAGCGCCGGGTCAGCCAGCAGGCCATCTTCGCCGCGCGCAAGGAAATCCTCGGCCTGTACATGGCCGATGCCGTGGAGGAGTACCTGGTGCAACTGGTCATGGCCACCCGCACCCCGGGCAAGTTCGACCCGGAAATGGCCGAGTGGATCGCCTACGGCGCCAGCCCCCGCGGTTCGATTGCCCTGGACCGCTGCGCACGGGCCCACGCCTGGCTGGCCGGGCGCGACTTCGTCAGCCCCGAAGATATCCAGGCTGTGTTGTTTGACGTGCTGCGCCACCGCATCATCCTGTCGTTTGAAGCCGAAGCCGCCGGTATCGACCAGGACCGCGTGGTGCAACGCATCCTCGACGTCGTGGCCGTTGCCTGACCCATGAACACCCCCCTGCCCGCCGAGCCCGGCATCCGCGTCACCCTTGCGGAACTGATCGAGATGCGCCATCGGGTGCGTGAAGTGCAGCTGTTCGCCTCGCCCAGCCAGCGCAGCCCGCTGGTGGGCCTGCATCACTCGAAACTGCGCGGACGCGGGGTCGACTTCGATCAGGTGCGGGTCTATCAGGCCGGTGACGATGTGCGCACCATTGACTGGCGCGTCACGGCGCGTACCCAGGAACCGCATACCAAGATGTTCCATGAGGAACGCGAGCGGCCAATTTTCATCCTTGCCGAACAAAGCCGGCGGCTGTTTTTCGGCTCGGGGCTGATGTTCAAGTCGGTGCTTGCCGCCCAGGCCGCCAGCCTAATCGGCTGGGCCGCCCTAGGTCACAACGATCGTGTTGGCGGGCTGGTATTTGGCGACCATGAACACTACGAAATCAAACCACGGCGCAGCAAGCAGAGCCTACTGCAGCTGCTGAACCGCCTGGTGCGGGTCAACCAGTCGCTGCACACCGAAGTGCAATCGGACCGCGACGCGCTGGGCATGGCCCTGATCCGCGCCCGTGAAGTACTGCGCCCCGGCAGCCTGGTGATCGTGATCTGTGATGAACGCGGCCTCACCGACGCCGCCGAGCAGCAACTGAGCCTGCTGTCACGCCATTGCGACCTGATGCTACTGCCGTTGTCCGATCCTCTCGACCACGCCTTGCCCGCTGCCGGGTTGTTGCGCTTTGCCGAGCGCGGCGCGCAACTGGAACTGGACACCCTCAACTATGATCTGCGCCAGGCCTACCGCGCCCAGGCCGAGGCCCGCATCGCCCGCTGGGAACTGCTGGCGCAAAAACTGCGGGTGTTGCTGATGCCGCTGAGCACTCAAAGCGAGATGGTCGAACAGCTGCGCGAATACCTGAACGCCAAACGCCCCGGCAAAGCCTCATGAAAGAACTTGAACAACTGCAACCCTTGATCCTGCCGCCTGCACTCGGCATCTGGCCGCCAGCGCCGGGCTGGTGGCTATTATTGCTCGTGGTGCCCGCCCTGGGATGGGGCCTGTGGTGGCTGCGCCGCTACCTGCCTGCCAAGCGCCTGCCGGCACGCACCGAACAACCGCTCGACCCGGTACGCCTGGCTGCCCTGGAAGAACTGGCCCGGTTCCCCAAACCCTACGATGGCGCACCGGCCGGCGCCTGGTTGCAACAGCTCAACGGCCTGCTCAAGCGCCTGTGCCGCAACCACTACCCCTACAGCCAGAGCCACACCCTCAATGGCCGCAAGTGGCTGGCGTTCCTGGACAACCGCTGCCCGGCTGCCGGCTTGACCCGCTGGATGGTGCTGGTCGAAGGTGCCTACAAGCCCGAGTGCAAGCTCGACGACAAGGCCATTGCCGGGCTCAATCAGGCGGTCGAAACCTGGATTCGCAAACATGTTTGAATTTGCCTGGCCGTGGATCTTCATCCTGCTGCCCCTGCCCTGGTTGATGCGCCTGGTGCTGCCGCCTGCCGACAGCGGGGAGGCGGCGCTGCAGGTCAGTTTCTTGAGTGACCTTGAACAACTGACCCGGCGCAAGGCCCGCGCCACCCTGCCTTCCTGGCGCCAGCAAATTCCCCATGTCCTGCTCTGGCTGCTGTTGCTGACGGCCGCTGCCCGCCCGCAGTGGCTGGGCGAACCTTTGCCAATTGCCGCCAGCGGCCGTGATTTGCTGGTGGCGGTGGATGTCTCGGGTTCGATGGACTACCCCGACATGCAATGGCAGGGCGAAGACGTAACCCGCCTGGACCTGGTCAAAAACCTGCTCGGCGAGTTCCTCGAAAACCGTGAGGGCGATCGCGTCGGCCTGATCCTCTTCGGCAGCCAGGCTTACCTGCAAGCGCCGCTGACCTTCGACCGCCACACCGTGCATACCTGGCTCGACGAAGCACGCATTGGCATCGCCGGTAAGAACACCGCCATCGGCGACGCCATTGGCCTGGCCCTCAAGCGCCTGCGCCAACGCCCGGCACAAAGCCGGGTGCTGATCCTGATTACCGATGGCGCCAACAACGGCGGGCATATCGACCCGCTGACCGCCGCTCGCCTGGCTGCCGAAGAGGGAGTCAAAATCTACCCCATCGGCATCGGCGCAGACCCGGACGAGAGCAGCAAGGGCCTGCTCAGCATCAACCCCGGGGTCGACCTCGATGAGCCGGCACTCGAAGAAATCGCCAAAGTCACCGGTGGCCGCTACTTCCGCGCCCGCAACGGCGGTGAACTGGCGGCCATCAAGGACACCCTCGACCAACTGGAGCCTGTGGCCCAACAACCGACCCAGGCGCGTCCGGCGCAGGCACTCTACAGCTGGCCGCTGGCCGCGGCCCTGTTGCTCAGTATGCTGCTGGTGATCCGCGAACTGTGGCCCAACAACCCGGTGCAGCGCTGGCTGAGCAAGGAGCATTTTCTGCAGCAACATCCTGACTGGCGTGCGCGCCTCACACGCCTGCGCCTGCGGAGGCGTCGATGAGCACGCTCTGGCCGCACTGGTTCCGCCCCGAATGGCTGCTCATCCTGCCGCTACTCGGCTGGTTGCTGTGGCAGCGCTGGCACCGGGAAAAACGCGCGGGCCGCTGGCAGAAAATCCTGCCGCCGGCCTTTCATCGGGTGCTGCTCAGCGGCGGCACCGGGCGTAGCAGCAAATTGCCATGGATCGCCCTCGGGCTCGGCTGGCTGCTGGCCCTGCTGGCCCTGCTCGGACCCAGTTGGCAGCGCGTCGAGCAGTCCTCGCAGAAACCCGAAGACCCGCTGGTGGTGATGCTCGAACTGACCCCCGAAATGCTCGCCACCGACAGTTCGCCCAACCGTCTTGAGCAGGCACGGCGCAAAATCTACGACCTGCTGCAAAACCGCAGCGACGCGCAAACCGCCGTGATCGTCTACGCGGGCAGCGCCCATACCCTGGTGCCGCTGTCCGATGACATGGCCACCAGCCGCAACCTGCTTGAAGCCCTCAAGCCGTCAATCATGCCGCAGCCGGGCCATCGCGCCGACCTGGCGATTGGCAAAGCCCTTGAACTGCTGGATCAGAGCGCACTGGGCCAGGGCCGCTTGCTGCTGATCACCTCATCGCTCAGTGAACTGGAGCGCAACGGCATCCGCCAGGCCTTGAGCGGCCATGCACCGCAACTGCTGATACTGGGTATTGGCAGTCGCGAAGGCGCCCCCGTGGTGGATGAAAACGGGCAGTTTCTCCAGGACGACCAGGGTGCCATTCTCCTGCCGCGACTCGACAGCCCGAGCCTGCGCGCCTTTGCCCTCGATGTGGGTGGCCGCTACCGCCAGGCGCGTCTGGATGACAACGACCTGCGCGGCCTGGGCCTGCTCGACGGCCCGCGCAACCTGCGCAATGACGGCCAGACCCTGCAACTGGATACCTGGGCCGACCAGGGTTACTGGCTGTTGCTGCCGCTTCTGCTGCTGGTGGCCTGCGCGGGCCGCCGTGGCTGGCTGTTCTGCCTGCCCCTGCTGTTTATGCTGCAACCGCAGCCGGCGCAGGCCATAAGTTTTACCGACCTGTGGCTGCGTCCCGACCAACAGGGCCTGCGCCTGTTGCAGCAAAACAAGCCGCTGCTGGCCGTGGAACACTTCACTGACCCGCTCTGGCAGGGCGTGGCCCTGTACCGGGCGGGCGACTATGCGGGTGCAGCCCGACGCTTTGCCGAAGTCAACAGCGCCAGCGCGCACTATAATCGCGGCAATGCACTGGCCATGAACGGCGAGCTGGAAGCGGCCATCGATGCCTGGGAACAGGCGCTGGAACTGCAACCCGAGCTGGAGGCTGCGGCACAGAACAAAGCCCTGGTCGAACAGCTGCTCGAGCAGCAACGCGCCCAGGCCGAAGCTGAAGCCGAAGCCGAACACCCCCCCGAGCCGCCCGCGCCAGCCGAGACTGAAACCCCGCTGAGCAGCAGCGCACAGGGTGCCACCAGCAGCAGCACCCGCAATGAAGACAACAGCTCGGCCACCAGCCCCACCACCGAGCCTGCGCCGCACGAGCAGCTCGACCCCGACACTGCTCCGCACGCCGACGGCGAACCGGACGACGGGCCCACCACGCGCCCGCCCGCCCCGGCCGCCAACCAGACCGCAGAAGAACAGCGCCAGGCCCTGGAACAATGGCTCAGACAGATCCCCGACAACCCTGCCGAATTGTTACGCCGCAAATTCTGGTACGAACAGCAGCTCCATCAGGACACGCCCAAATGAACCGCCTCTGTGTTTTGCTTCTTTTGCTGTGTTGCTGGACCTTGCCGGCAAACGCCCTGGGCCTGATCGCCAGTGTTGACCGCGACCAGCTCAACTCCGGTGAAACCGTCGAACTGACCCTGGAATCCGACGACGTCACCCAGTTCGGCAAGCCCGACCTCACCCCGCTGGACGGGCTGTTCGAAGTGCGCGGCACTCGCCAGGTCAACCAGCTCAACAGCCTCAGCGACGACAACAAGGGCACCACCCGCTGGATCATCACCCTGCAACCCAGACAGACCGGCACGGTGATCATCCCGTCACTGCAAATCGGCGACTACCACAGCCAGCCGATCACCCTCACCGTGACCCAGAGCGTGGCCAGCGAAAGCGAACTGGAACCGGTGTTTATCGAGGCCAGCCTCGACCAGCCCAAGGTCTATGTGCAGGCACAAGCGCTGCTGACCCTGCGCATTTACCACTCCGTAGCGCTGTACGACGACAGCAGCCTGACCACCCTGCACCTGGACGACGCCATCGTCGAGCAACTGGGCGAGTCGCGCACCTATGAAAAGCTTATCAACGGCGTGCGCCATGGTGTGATCGAACGCCGCTACGGCATCTACCCGCAGCGCAGCGGTGAACTGATCATCCCGGCACAAACCTTCAGCGCTACCCAGGTCGACAGCCAGCAAGCCACGGCCCCTGCCCCGCTGGGGCCAACGCCCGGCAAGATGGTCCACGTAACCTCGGCTGAAATCCCCCTGAGCGTGTTGCCCAAGCCCGACGCCTGGCCAGCCACGGCTCCCTGGTTGCCTGCGCGCAGCCTGAGCATAAGCGAAACCTGGAACCCGGAACCTGACCATACACTCGTCGGTGACTCCCTGACCCGCACCCTCACGCTCAAGGCCGAAGGCCTGTCCAGCGCCCAGCTGCCGCCCCTGCCTGCCACCGATGTCAACGGCCTGCGGCGCTACCCTGACCTGCCGCAACTGAGCAACCAGATCACCGAAAACGGCCTGATCGGCAGCCGCGAAGAACGCGAAGCACTGGTACCGACCCGGGTTGGCCAGATTGAACTGCCCGCAGTCGAAGTGGTGTGGTGGAACACCCACGAAGATCATCTGGAGCGCACTTACCTGCCCGCCCGCACCCTGATGGCGGCGGCCAACCCCAACCTGGCCGTGGACACACCTGCCAGCGGCACACCCGCAGCCCTGAACGAAACGTCTTCGCTGTGGATCTGGCAACTGAGCACCCTGTTCCTGGCATTCACCACCCTGGCGAGCCTGGGCCTGTGGTGGCGTGCCCGCTGGCAACCGGCAATCCTGCGCGCCGCGCAAACCGGCCCGAGCCCGCGCACCCTGCTGGACGACCTCAAGCGCGCGAGCCTGGCCAACGACCCGCAAGCCACCCGCCAGGCCCTGGATGCCTGGGCGCGGCAACAGCCGGAAACCCTGGCCGACATGGCCGCTCGTTTTGTATTACTGTCCGATGCCCTCGACGGCCTCAATGGGGCGCTCTACAGCGAAACCGGCCAGCACTGGCAAGGCGAAGAACTGTGGAAGGCCATCCGCAGCATTCCTGCCGCCGAGCGCGAGCAGCAAGACAGCGCCGAGCCGAGCAGCCTGCCGCCGCTTTACCCCAAATAAATTCAAGGCAGCCCCTGAACCGCCTGTGCGAACGGGCTGCCTGCACCTTTGAAAACGGATTCTGTCATGCGCCTGTTTCACACTTCCGACTGGCACCTGGGGCAAAACCTCCACGGCCAGGACCGCGACTTCGAACACGCCTGTTTTCTCACCTGGCTACTGGCCCGGCTGGCAGAACACAAGCCCGATGTGTTGCTGATCGCCGGTGATATCTTCGACACCGTCAACCCGCCGGTCAAAGCCCAGGAGCGGCTCTACGACTTTATCGTCAGCGCCCATGAGCAACAGCCCAAACTGACCATCGTGATGATTGCCGGCAACCACGACTCCGGCTCGCGGATCGAACTGCCCGCCCCCTTGATGCGCCGCCTGCGCACCCATGCCCTGGGCCGGGTGCTGTGGCTCGACGACGGCCAGCTCGATGCCGAACGCCTGCTGATCCCCCTGCCCGATGCCAAGGGCAAAATTGCCGCCTGGTGCCTGGCCCTGCCGTTTTTGCGCCCCGCCGAAGTCACCGGCGCCCACCTGGGCGATGACTACCTGCGCGGCATCGGCCAGGTGCATGAATGGCTGATCGCAGCCGCCAACGCCAAACGCAAGCCGGGCCAGGCCCTGATCGCCATCAGCCATGCCCATATGGCGGGCGGCTCGGTCAGCGAAGACTCCGAGCGCAGCCTGATCATCGGCAATGCCGAAGCCCTGCCCGCCAGCCTCTTCGGCCCCGATATCAGCTATGTGGCCCTGGGCCATTTACACAAGCCGCAGCGGGTCAACAGCGAAGAACGCATCCGCTATTGCGGCTCGCCGATCCCGTTGTCCTTCTCGGAAATTGGCTATCAGCACCAGATCCTCGATGTCACCCTCAAAGGCGAAACCCTGGTCAGCGTTGAGCCGCTGTTGATTCCCCGCGCCGTCAACCTGCAACGCATTGGCCCGCTGCCACTGGCTGAAATCCTCACCCACCTGGCCGCACTGCCTGATATCGACCTGCTCGCCGATACCCAGCGCCAGCCCTGGCTCGAAGTGCGGGTCACCCTCGACGAACCGCAGCCCGATTTACGCCAGCAGATCGAAACCGCGCTGCAGGGCAAGTCCGTACGCCTGGTGCGCATCGCCGCCGACTATGCCGGCAGCGGCAGCCGCCACGGCGATGACGATGCCACCCGCCTGATCGAACTCGACCAGCTCACCCCCCAGGAACTGTTCAGCCGCGCCTGGCAGGAAAGCTACGGCAGCGAAGTCGACGAACAGACCCTCAAGGACTTTGCCGTATTGCTGCAGGAAGTACAGCTAGAAGGTGAACAGCCATGAAAATCCTCGCCATTCGCCTGAAAAACCTTGCCTCCCTGGCGGGCCCCTTTGAACTGGACTTTACCGCCGAACCTTTGGCCAGTGCCGGCCTGTTCGCCATTACCGGCCCCACCGGCGCCGGTAAAAGCACCCTGCTCGACGCCCTGTGCCTGGCCCTGTTTGGCGCCGTGCCACGGCTGAACAACACCGGTCGCGATGCCAAAGTGCCGGATGCCGACGGTGAAATCGCCACCGGCGACCCGCGCACCCTGCTGCGCCGCGGCACCGGTGAAGGCTATGCCGAAGTGGATTTTGTCGGTATCGACGGGCGCCGCTACCGCGCCCGCTGGGAAGCCAACCGCGCCCGCGAGAAGGCCACCGGCAAGCTGCAGGCCAGCCGCCAGAGCCTGCGCGACCTGGACAGCGATCAATTGCTGGCCAGCCAGAAAGGCGATTACAAAGTCCAGCTCGAAGCGCGCCTGGGCTTGAACTTCGAACAGTTCACCCGTGCGGTGATGCTGGCGCAAAGCGAATTCAGCGCCTTTCTCAAGGCCGATGACAACGAGCGCAGTGAACTGCTGGAAAAGCTCACCGACACGGCCCTTTATACGCGCCTGGGCAAACGTGCCTTCGACAAGGCCAAAGAAGCCCGGGAAGCGCTCAAGCAACTCAAAGACCAGGCTGTGGGCATTACCCCCCTGGAACCCGAAGCCCGTGCCGAACTGGACCGACAGTTCAACGAAGCGCAGCAACAGCTGAAAAACCGGCAGGGCCAGCTCAAACAGCTAGAGCTGCAACAGACCTGGCTCAACACCCAGGTCGAACTGCAAGCACAGCGCCAGAGCGCGGTCGAGCAACTGCAACAGGCACAAACCCTGTTCGACAGCCAGGCCGGACAGCGCCAGACCCTGCATCTGCTTGAGCAACTGGCGCCGCAACGGCATCAATTTGCCCGCCTTGCCGAGCTAAATGGGCAACTGAACCCGCTGGCCGAGCACATCGGCGCCCAGCTGCAGCAACAGACCGAACTGAGCCAGCGCCAGGTCCAGCTGCAAGCCCAGGTGCAAAGCGCCACGCTGGCGGCAACCCAGGCACAGACGCAGCAACGGGAAGCCGCACCGCAGGTCCAGCAAGCCCTGCTGGAACAAGCCAACTTCGATCGCCTGACCCAGGCGCTGAGCACCCAACAAGCCCTCCAGCAGCAGGCTGAACAGGCCTGCAGCACAGGCCAGCAGGCACTCAATGCCCTGCTTGAGCGCCAGCAGCAAGGCACCGAACGCCTGGCGCACATAGCCACACAACTCGAACACAGCCGCGAACTGGCGCCACTGGCCAGCGCCTGGGACGCCTATCGCCCCCGGCTGCAACACTTGGTGCGGCTGAGCAATAACCTCACTACCGGGCGCAAGGAACTGCCCGGCCTTGAACAACGCGCCCAGCAGGCCACGCAACAACTGACCGAGCTGCGCAACAGCCTGGAAATCCTGTTCCAGGAAGCAGGCGCCGAGCCCCATGCGGTCAACGAGCAAATCCAGACCCTGGGCAGCCTGCTCCAGGACAACCGCCAGCAGCAGCGCGCCTTTGAAGAGCTGCAACGCCTGAGCAGCACCCGGCAGACCCTCGACAATCGCCTGCTGGCGTTACACACCAAACTGCAGGCACTGCACGCCGAGCGCGAAACATTGGTCGAGCAAGGCAACCAGACCAAAAGTCAGTACGAGGCTGCCGAGCAAGCCCTGCAAATCACCCGCCAGCTACTGGAGCGCCAGCGCCTGGCCCGTAGCGCCAGCGTTGAAGAGCTGCGCGAACAACTGCAGGACGATCAGCCCTGCCCGGTATGCGGCAGCCACGAACACCCCTACCACCAGCCCGAAGCCTTGTTGCACAGCTTGTCCCGCCACGATGAACGGGAAGAAACCAACGCCCGTCAAACCGTAGACGGGCTTAAAGAAACACTGGATCAGTTGCGCGATAAATTCAGCGCAATGAAAGCGCAGATCCAGGAACTGCGTGTGCAACATCAACACCTCATTGAAGAACAACAGGCCCTCGCGCCGAGCCTTGAAGCGCATCCACTGCATCAACAGTGGCAGGCCCAGGACCCGGACAAGCGCGCACAATGGCTGACCCTGCGCCTGAACCAGTTGCAGCACAGCATCAACCAGGACGAGCAGCGTCAGAACGTCCTGCTTGGCCTGCAAAAGGAAGCGGCCCACCTGCAGCAACAAGTGCAGCGCTGCAGCGAGACCAGCCAGCTCGCTGGCCAACATCTGGCAGAGCAGCAATTACACCTCAATGCCGACAGCCAGCGCCTTGAGGACGAGCTGCGCGAATTTGCCAGCCTGCTGCCACCGGCCACCCTCAATGCCCTGCGCGACAACGCATCCGCCTGCTTTATAAGCCTCGACCAGCAAGTGGCTGAGCGAGTGGCCCAACTCGATCAGCAGCGCGACGAACAGGCGGAGCAGGCGCAGCGGGCCAGCAGCATCGAGCGCGAGCAGTATCAGCAAGCCAATCGCAGCAAGGAACTGGACGCCCTGCAGCGCAGCGTCAGCGAACTTAAGGCCCAGCAACAGGCAAGCCAGCACAGCCTCAAGGCGTTGCTGGGTGACTACAGCAGCGCCGAACAGTGGCAGCAGGCCCTGGAGCAGGCTGTCGAACAGGCCCGCACGGTCCAGACCCAGGCCGGGCAAACCTTGCAGGTCACCGCCAACCAGTTGCTGCAACTGGCCGCCGAGCTCAAATCCGGCCAGGAGCGCCTGCAGGCCTTGCAGCAGGAACACGCCAACCTGAGCGCCCGGCTCAGCGAATGGCGCGCGCTACACAGCGAACTTGATGACAACGAACTGCAACAGTTGCTCAGTTACGACGACACACAGGTGCGCGAACTGCGTCAGCAACTGCAAAACGGCGAAAAAGCCGTCGAGCAAGCCCGCGTACTGCTGCAGGAGCGCGAACAGCGCCTGGCCCAACACCAGGCGCAAGCCAATGGCAACCTGGACGCCGACGCCCTCAACCAGGCACTGGCCGAACTCACTGCGCTGATCAGCGCCAGCGAACAGCAGATCGCCGAACTGCGCGCACAACAGGCAGAAGACCAGAGACGCCAGGACGTCAATCAAGCGCTTGGGCAACGTATCGCCCAAGCCGACAGCGAATGGCAACGCTGGGCGCGCCTCAGCGAGCTGATCGGCTCGGGCAGCGGCGACAAATTCCGCAAGATCGCCCAGGCCTACAACCTCGACCTGCTGGTGCATCACGCCAACGCGCAATTGCGCCAGTTGGTACGCCGCTACCGCCTCAAGCGTGGCGGCAGCATGCTTGGCCTGCTGGTGATGGACACCGAAATGGGCGACGAGCTGCGCTCGGTGCATTCGCTGTCGGGGGGTGAAACGTTCCTGGTGTCGCTGGCCCTGGCCCTGGGGCTGGCGTCGATGGCCTCCAGCACCCTGAAAATCGAATCGCTGTTTATCGACGAAGGCTTTGGCAGCCTCGACCCCGAATCACTGCAACTGGCCATGGACGCCCTGGACGGCCTGCAGGCCCAGGGGCGCAAGGTGGGGGTGATTTCCCATGTGCAGGAAATGCATGAACGCATCCCGGTGCAAATCCAGGTGCAGCGCCAGGGCAACGGCTTGAGCACCGTGGAGGTGAAATGAACCGGCACCTGCTTTATTCCTTCCGCCGCTGCCCCTATGCCATGCGGGCCCGCATGGCCTTGCGTTACAGCGGCGTGCCGTTATCGATCGTCGAGGTCAGCCTCAAGGCCAAGCCGGCCGAAATGCTCGCGGCCTCGCCCAAGGGCACGGTGCCGGTGCTGGTCTGTGCTGATGGTCGGGTAATCGAACAAAGTCTGGAGATCATGCTCTGGGCGCTGGGCCAACATGACCCGGACAACTGGTTGCAAGCGGATCACAGGGGGCTGATCGAGGCGAATGACAGCGTGTTCAAGGTACTTCTGGATCGCTACAAATACGCCATTCGCTATCCGGAGCATCCGATGGAGCATTACCGGGCTCAGGGTGTCGAGTATTTGCAGCGGCTGGAAGATGTGCTGGCGCACACGCCGTACCTTGCAGGGTCTGCGCTGGGTCTTGCCGATGTGGCTCTGGCGCCCTTTGTTCGACAGTTTGCCCATGTCGATCGCGAGTGGTTTGCGCAGGCGCCCTTGCCGCACTTGAATACCTGGCTGGAGCGGTTTCTGGCTTCTGACCTGTTTGCTTCGGCGATGGTCAAAAGCCCCTCACTCTAGCCCTCTCCCGGAGGGAGAGGGGACTGAGCACACGCGACTTCAAGACCACTGATAATCAGCTCCCTCTCCCTCCGGGAGAGGGTTGGGGTGAGGGGCTTTTGACTCAGGCTCAACCCTGCTTGCCCCGCACCATGCTCTGCAACACCCCGTCGCGCCTCACCCAGCCATGAAACAGCGCCGCTGCCAAATGGGCCAGGACGGTAAAAAACAGCAAATAAGCCAGAAACGTATGCGCTTTGCGCAACGATGCAAACACCCTGGGATCAGCCGGCAGAATACCCGGCAACTGCAATGAACCGCCCAGCATGACCGGATCCCCCGCTGCCGAAATCATCGCCCAGCCCACCAGCGGCAACACCAGCATCAAGGCATACAGCAACAGATGGGACAGCTTGGCAGCCAGCACCTGTACCCCAGGCAGATCTGCAGGCAACGGCGGCTGGCGGGTAGCAAAACGCACAAACAGGCGCACCACCACCAGCAACAGGATGGCGATACCCAAGGGCTTGTGCAGATTGAGCAGCCATTCATGCCGCTGCGACACCGAAGCCGCCATACCTGCCCCGATAAACAGCATGGCAATAATCATCAGCGCCATCAGCCAGTGCAGCAGGCGCGCCACCGGGGCGAAATGCTTAGTGGGTGCGCTCATGGCCGTGTCTCCTTGGGTAGCTGGTCAACTTCGCTGGTGCGTCGTACATAGGAACTGGCATAGGCCGCCGAGCGCGCCGCCAGCAAGGGGTCAGCCGAGCCCTCTATGCCACTGGGCAAAATCAGCGGATCGTAATTGATATCGCGGCATTCGCCGTCGTTCTGCGCCTGGGCCTTAACCAGTACCAGGGTGCCTGCATCCACCACCTTGCGCCCCGCTGGCCAGGCCTTGCTGGCATCAGTGGTCGGGTCACCCGCCTCGGCCAATGTCAGGTTGAACTGCCATTTCAAAGGCCCCGCCGCTAGGCGTTTATCCAGATCCTGCTCCAGATAATCGGCATCGTCGGGCGCCGCAGCACCCGGCGCGTCCTGCCCCAACGGCACCACACCCCAGCGCACCGCCTGCCGCTGCCCGGCTGCGTTGACCAGATAAAACGCATTGATCCCGTTATAGCTCTCGGTGGCATAGCTGGCCGAGGGTTTCGCGGTTTTGACCCATTGCAAAAAGGCCGCCGTTTCCGGGTGCGCGGCAAAAAACGCCGGCATGGCACCGGGCGCAGGCTTGCCCGTGGCCGCTTCTGGGGCACCGGCTTGCAGCATCTGGTAGAACGCCTCAGGCGTGCCCACCGGGAACACCGGCATGCTGTTCATCCCTGTACGCCATTGCTGACCATTGGCCTGGGTAAAGCGCAGGGCAAAACTGCGGATCGGCACACTGCTGTCGGGGGCATAGGGGTTGCCACTGGGCAAGGCAAAGCGCCCGACCACCGGCGTACGCCCGGTACCGAATACCTGCGCGGTAGACAACCCCTGCGCAGCACCACTGCCCTCAAAATAACCCGCCACGCACAGGCCCTTGGCATGGTTACGCCGGTAACCCGGATGCACGCCGTTATTGTGTTCCAGCGCATTGACCAGCTTGCCGGGGCTCAACCGCTGCGGGTCCAGCGTGCCGTTGACGTAATAGAACCCGCCGAGAATGACCGCCACCACCCCTCCGATGCCCGCCAGGCGCAACAGCACACTGGCAGGACTCAAGGGGGGTGTGGCGGGCCGCACAGGCGGCAATTGATCGACCATATAAAACTCCGGGGCCACAGGACCGTGAGGTGAATGACCTATAGGACGCAGGCCGCAAAACCTTATTCCAGCCATGAACGATTAATTTTTTTCGACAACACCGGGAATAAGGCCTCATCCTGAACGTCTTGCCTGCACCCACCCAGTCATTTGGCCAGACGATGACCTCACTTGATGAGCAACTGCGTGAACTGATCCCGCGCCTGCGGCGCTTCGCCCTGTCGCTGACCCGTCATGCCAGCAATGCCGACGACCTGGTGCAAAACTGCCTGGAGCGAGCCCTCGGCAGCGTTGCCGATAAACGCCCTGACGGTGACTTGCGCGCCTGGCTGTTCACCATCCTGTATCGCCAGTTTGTCGACAACCACCGGCGGTCACGGCGCTATGCGCGCATGCTGGAATTTTTTACCGGCCGCGATGACACCCAGCCTTCGACTGAGCGCACGGTACTTGCCCAATCGACACTCGAAGCCTTCGACCAATTGGCCACCGAACAGCGCGCCCTGCTGTTGTGGGTGTCGGTGGAGGGTTTGAGCTACAAACAAGTGGCCGAAATACTCGACGTGCCGATCGGCACCGTCATGTCGCGCCTGTCCAGAGCGCGCAACGCCTTGCGCCAACTCAGCGAGGGCGAAATCACCCGCCCTGCCCTGCGGAGACTCAAATGATCAGCATCCCGCCCAGCGAGCGCGATCTTCATGCTTACGTCGATCACGCGCTCAGCGATGCTCAACGCCATCAAGTTGAGCTTTATCTGCAAGCCAACCCGCCTATCGCCGCCCAGGTCGAAGCCTGGCAGCGCGATGCACAGAACCTGCGCTCTGCGTTGAACCAAGACTTGCTGCAACCGGCCAACCCGGCACTTGACCCGACGGCCCTGCGCCAGCGCCAGCGCCGACAATCACGGCGCCACTGGGCCAGTGCGGCGGTGCTGCTGATTGCCGTGAGTGTGGGTGGGCTGGGGGGCTGGCAAGCCCGACAAATCATCCAGCCTGGCAGCCTGCCCATGAGCGACGCCCTGGCAGCTCATCGCATGTTTGCCGAGCAGGGTTTTTTGCCCGCGGACTATAACGTCGTGCAAAGCAGCGAGATGCAAGGTTGGGTTGACCGTTACTTCAGCCACGCCGAACGCTTGCCGGATCTGACGGGCGCAGGCTTCAGACCGGTGAGCAGTCGCCTGCTGACCACCGACCAGGGCGGCGCAGCGATGGTGTTATACCAGGATCGGCAAGGGCGCCAGATCAGCTTCTATATCCGTCCGCCTGGGCCACACAACAGCCTGTTGCCACGGGGTAACCGCCAGGATGGCGAACTGCAGGCCCAGTACTGGTCCGGCCCTGGCTACAACTACGCCATGGTTGGCCCGGCCGGGTTGCTGGAGACGGTGAAGCTTTAAACGGCGCACAAGTAGTACGTAGCAGCTGCCGAAGGAACGCAGCCTCGTTCCTTCGGCAGCTGCTACGGATAGCGTGCTCTCAAGAGCGGGTTTTATGATTCAGCGCCGCATAAAAATGGGCGCTTTGTTGCAGGTATTTCTGGGTATAGGCCGCAGACTTTTTGTCGCCAAGCACCGGGGTCGCGCTGGCAGGCAAAGCCACAGTAGCGGAGATGGCTGAAGCAGCAATTACAGAGAACAGATTGAAGTTCATGGCACTAACCCTCGACGATTCAGTTGGTTTGCTTGCCTTTTCAGGCCGTGCAACCAACTTAACGCCAAGGGCGATCGTGCAGAAATTCATTGCAGCACTAGCCTCTATCAGCGCAATTGATAGAGGCCAGCACGCCCTTGATTACGGGCGGTTGATAAATTTCACATCAGACGGCGCGTCCATTGCCAGGGACTGCACGGCCTTGCCCAGCTTGCCGCTGGCAGGATCACGCTCAAGCACCACAATGGCATTGCTCATCTGGTTGGCAATCAGCAAAAACTTGCCATTGGGGCTCAGGGCAAACTCGCGCGGGTGATCACCCTCCACCGAGCGGCGCTGGATTTCAGTCAACTCGCCATTGCCCGGGTCGATCGCAAACACCAGGATTTCATTGGCCTTGCCACGGTTGCTGACATACAGGAAACGGCCGTCAGGTGAAGCATGCACAGCACCGGCGGCACGGTTTTGCGCAGGCATACCCTGAGCCAGCTCCACCACCTGACGCTGCTTGAGCTGGCCATCGGCATAGTCGAACACAAACACCTGGGCACTCATTTCAGTGGTCAGGTACGCATGCTTGCCATCTTTGGAAAACAGCAGATGACGCGGCCCGCTACCTGCCGGCAACTCAATGAAAGCCGGTGCCGCGGCTACCAGTGGATGCTCCGGGCTGGCTACCGGGTCGTAACGGTAGACAAACACCTTGTCTGCACCCAGGTCACTGGCGTACACAAACTTGCCATCGGGCGAGGACACCACCGAATGCACATGCGCCGACATCTGCCGCTCGGGGTTGACCCGACTGGCCGGGTGGCTGCTCATCTGGGTCACAGGTTGCAACTGGCCTGCGGCGTCGATCGGCAATACCGCCAGGCTGCCGCCAGGGTCGGCGTGAACCCCGTAGTTGGCCACAAACAGATAACGCTCGTCGGCGCTCAGGCTGGAGTGGGTCGGCTCTTCGCCCAAGGTCTTGACCTGGTTGATCAGCGTCAGCGCGTTGGTTTTCGGATCGATGGCAACGCTACTGGCGCGCCCGACCACATCGGCCTGGCCCTGACCGTTTTCATTGACCACAAACAGGCGGGTCTGGTCTTTGGACAGGGTCAGCCACGAAGGGTTGGCAGCCTTGAACACTTGCAGCGGCTCAGGGGTGATATGCCCCTTGGCACTGTCAAACTGCAGGCGGTAGATACCCTGGCTTTTGCCCTGGGTATAGGAACCCACCAGCAGTTCGACTTCATCGCGGGACTCGGCCTGGGCCGACATGGCGCCCACGCTCAGCGCCATCAGCATTGGCAGCGATTTAAACTTCATCTTCGGCCTCGGCTTCATCGTCGTCGTTGTTTGCGCTCAAGGCGCTCAGGCAAACCAGGCGATGCTCGCCCGAGTCGCCCACCAGGGTCCAGCTTTGCAAACCCTGGTCAAACTGCGCCGCGTCAATCTGTGGCGCAGTGAAATGCCAGCGCTTTTCAGCACGTCCGTCCATGCACTTGATGAGCAATTGCACATCGTCCAGAGAGAAATCCCAGGCATGCAGCCCGTCAATCACCAGCATATCGCTGGTTTCAAGGGCTGTGCGCAAGGTCTGGTTTGAATCGCTCATTGATCAATCACCTGTTGGAAAGGCGTAATGATAGGTCAATTGAGCCCGGGAACCCACGTACCCGATGCGCGATCAGGCTTCTTTGCCAAAAAAATGCGTCTTGAGCAACTGTTCGCTGATCGTTGCGTAATACACCTCGGGCACTTTCTGCCCGGGCCCGGCCTTGGCCTCCAGGCTCTTTTTACTGTCCATGCGCTGGCCGGGCAGCTTGAAGTGGGCCGCCGTCGGGTGCTCGTCCCCGCCACGCGCCTGGGCATAGTGCAAATGCGCGTACCAGAGCACCTGACCGGCGCGATCCTGCACGGCATATTCCTGCACGAAATCCTGCCGCTCACCGATCATGGCGATGCGCTGATTGATTTTGGCCAATTGCACCTGGCCCTGCTTCAGCAAAAAATCCACCGTCACCGAGGTCGGCGGCATGCCCAGAAGGATGCCCAGCCCCTCGGCGCGCAATCGGGTTGATGCGGCCTCAAGACGGCCGATCAATGCCTGGGGCGTATCGGGTACGGGCACCGCCGCGGGCCCCCGATCGGGATGCAACGCCTTGATTTCAGCCACGAGCCGGTCAAGGTTATGGGCAAAGCGATCCAGAGAGCCATACAGCTCCGGCGGGAACTTCGTGCGTTTGACGTGGCTTTTTACGCGATGAATTTCGCCATTGACCTGCTTTAACAGGGTGGCAGCCTGGGTCCTGACCGTGCCATAGGGGCGTACCGGCGCGACCTCAGGCGTGTGCAGCTCGACCCATTGATCCGCCGCCGTCTGTTGATAGGCCGTCGAGACATTCGTCGACAGACCACCCGCCGCACGGGCCACCGGCAGGTCGCCGATATCGACAATTGACGCCTCGCCCTGTACTTGGCTGGCCCTGACGGTTCCGATCAGCAGTCCCTTGTTGCGCGTGCGCACGATTTTGCGCCTGGCGTTAGGCACACGGGAAGGCCCCGGCTGCGCCGGCAGCCATTCATCCCGGGCCCGGGCCTGCTCCAGTTGCATCGCCTCGGCCCGGGTATCCAGGGCCTTGATCACCGCCCTGACCTGCCCAACCTGACGTTGATCGAGCCGTGTCCCCGGGCGCATAAGAAAAATGCTCAACGCATCATCAGCCGCAGCGTAGTGCTCGCGCACATCACTGAGGACTTCAAGGCGTTCACTGCGGCTGAACAAGATTTCGTCTTCAAGTTCGGACTGGTTTTTAGCCTTGAAATACAGCGGCCCGACAATCTCATCCACGGCGCGACGGTCATCGCCCAGCGGCTCCAGCGGTACAAGATCACGCAGCACCACCAGTTGATGGGATCGGCACAGCACATCGGAGCGGTAACGGGTGACCGTCTCACCCTCAATCTCGACCTCATAGCCGAAATAGCGCCTGCGCGCATCCTGCGCCTCCCTGAAACCCGACTTGGGCACCCCGCGCAGCTTCTCCAGATACCCCTGCATGGCCTTGAAGTCATTAACGGCGCCCTCCAGCTGTTCGAAAATCCTCAGGCAATCGGCTCGATAAGCCCCCGTTTTGAACATCGCGGCATCCACTACCTGCTTCTCGCCCCTGAACACCTCGGGGTGCATTTCCTGCAGAGAACGGCAGATACTCACTCTCGAGTCGAACAGATGCGCCGTCAGCAGGATCAGGTTTTTGTACTGCTGCGACACGATCACATGGTCATGGTCTTCCACCAGCAGCCCGTGCTTTTGCAGCAGATGATCCAGCGCCTCAAGGTATTCCGGCAGCTGCTTTTCAAACACCGCAATACAGCGCTCCAGCGCCTGGATACAGGCAGTCGGTGGCGCACCCTGAGCGCCGAGTTGTTCATAAGCCAGGGTGGCTTGGTTAATTTCAGCCTGCAGAACCGGCACCCGCTCATTGTAGAGCGCCATTTTTTTGCGCAATTCATTGATGCGCTTGATACGGGCGACGCCTCTGGGCAGAACCTGGGGCACATCGCTGCCTCCCCGCAGCCCTGCCTCGCGGGAAAACCGCCACACCCCCTCGTGATCACCCTGAATACGCGGCCCCCGCTCGGAAGGGTTACGTGGACTGACCAGAAAGACCCCTGACGAATCCATTCCGATTTGATAGGGGAAATCCTCAACAAGGGCATGCCATTTGCCGTTCAGTATGTACAACCCCTTATAGACCCCCTCCCGCACATACATATTTTGCGTGGCGGACCATTCCCCCCGGTTGCGATCAAGCCATTCGAGATGGGAAGGCTTGATATGCACCCAATTGTTGTTGAACCAGGCATGGTCCAGCTGGCTTTTATGGTTGCCCAACGGCACTGCGGGCAAGAAAGTCACACCTTCGCGGATAGCTGCAGGCACCGGGGGTTCGGCCTCCGGGGCAATGCGTCGCTGCTGAAATTCAGGCGGCAGCAGCGCGGTATCGGGGCGTAGCACCCTTGCCGGTAACGGTAACTGGGTGGGTCGCAGATGCAACAGAGTCAGCCCGACATTGAACAGCAGATCGATCAGCGCCGGCGCCCTGGAGGTTGAGTCAGGGCTGCGCAGGCTTTGCATATCCGTTTGCAACGCCAGCACTGTCATCACCACCGCATTAAGCACATGCAGCGCCCCTGGCAACTTGAGCATGGGCACCACCGTATTGAACAGCAGCCAGCCCCCTTCCAGCAGTGAGGCCCAGCGGCGCTCACTGTTGGACAGGGTTTGCCGGTCTGCCAGATCGCTCAGTGCCAGGGCCATTTCGGTATATAACGTATGCCCGAAGTCACCCTCGAGGGCGTCCTCGCCCAGCTGGGCCGGGCGGGAAACAGGCGGCACGGGAAACTCGTCAAACACCCATGACGATGCCGGGAAAGCGCGGTTGAAGCCAGCGACCGCATAGCCCTCCCGAACACCGGCAGGCAGCCAGTCAAGGACGCTCTGCTGCAGCGGCCCCGGCGCCACAATGGACGCCCTGAGTGCCGCCCAGGACGGAAACTCCACCAGCGCGTCCTTATACAAGGGCCGATAAAGCACATGGGGCCCCGCCGAGACCTGTTGAGGGCCGATCACGAACATGTTGCGCACCACATCCGCCCGCGCCGTGGGCGCTGCCAAAAAAGCCAGCGGCCGGATCACCACCGCCTGCCCGGGCATCGTGCGCAACGCAGGGTCGAGCATCATCAGGCCCTTTACGCACTGATAACCGCGTTCGGTAAAGTTGCAGCGCTGGCGCAATTTGCATTCCAGCGCCTGCAAAGGTAAGTGCACCCGCAGCTCATCGACAAACAACCGCTCCCTTGCCTGGGCATGCTCGGGGTTGCCCAGCAGGCAGCGCCTGATCCATTGCGGGTAGTTCTGGCCAATATCGACCGCCTGAACCAGGCGCCGGACATAGTCCGGGGTCATCCACCAGTCCTGGATCAACTGGCCTTTGGCATGGCTGATGCGCACCGGGCGGCTCAGTGCGCCCCTGAGGTTTTGCACGGCCAGCTCGGTCAGGGTCAGGGTGTAAGGGTTGAGCGTGCCGACCGTGCCCTCACCGCCCGGGCCCAGCGGCTGGTTAAAGGTCAGCACGACCTCGTCAGGGTTATAGCCCGGTGCCAGTGGCTGATCCCGGCCCATCCGCCGGCGCAGGGCATCGACGGTGAAGTCGTGCAGGCTGGGGATATCGTCGTTGAAACGACGGCCATTGGCCTGCTGATTGGTGCTGGCCAACGCCGTCAGATGGCTGCGATAAGCAAACCGGTCGGCTGCAGATGCCTGGCGCAACCACTCGGGCAGGCTGGCGTAGAGACTTGACAGGTCCCGCGGCGCACGTGCTTGCGTGGCGCTGAACACGGATGAGGTGTCGGTAATGTCCAGCACCTGAACTTCCAGGGCATCAGTACTTGCCGGCGGCACGGGCGCCATAATGGCATCCAGATGACGTTCAAGTATGCACATGGCCTGGGCCTGCACGAAGTTGCCTTCAGGCTCATAAAGCACGCGGGTTATGGAGTCCAGTGCATAGCGCGCCGCCATGTCGCCGCCCCAGTGTTGAGTAAAGCCGCTGATGGACGCGAAAGCCTGAATAGTACCGTCGACCTTGCAGTGGAAAACGCCATTTTCGCCACTGAGCCCATGCACAATCAGCACATCGGGGGTCAGCACCTCCCAGGTCTTGCCCGCGGCCATCATCTTCGCGGCCACCGTGTAGACCCGGGTGCTGCTGTCGAGGCCGGGCAAACCGTAGCGATCGAGCCGGTCGGGGTAACTGAACACCGAGCGCAGCACGGCGCGCTGCCGGGCACTCAGGTTAACCGTGGTCTCGGCACTGGCCAGTAGCTGATCCTGAATGAGGCGCGACAACCAGATCAAACGGCTCGGCCCGGCATCGGCGGGTTGATTCCAGTACTCGACCAGGGCTTGTTGCAGCGCCACACGCCAGCCCTGCACCACGTTGCGCATCAGTGCTACGACCCGGCTGATGGGCGCGACAGGGCTCATCTGCGAATGGGCGGTTCTTACCCCGATAAAACACTCTTCGCCGGAGTAGTAGTCGTCGTTGAGCGGTTGCTGGCTGGCGATATGCTCCAGCAGCACATTGCTCAGCAACCGATAGCCGGGCTGCTCAAGCGCAGTACCGTCCGGGGCCACCGTATGCACCAGCCAGGTATGAAAAATATCGAAGACCTGCGGCGCGAAGGCCTCGGTCAATTGTTGGAGGAGCAACTGGTGAACCACGCTGCGCAGATTGGGGCGCAAGGCAAACTCACTGGCCACGGCTTGCTGGAGCAGCCGGGTGTCGGGTAAATCGGCTGTATTCACAGGGGTATCCTTCACTGTTGGGTCAAGGCAACAGTTAAAGGAATTTTCGGCCGTAACCTGGGGTAACGGGCTAGTGCATGGTCACTGAAATCATATCCATATCCGTATCCTTCGGCAGCTGCTACAGACCTAGGGCTTAGATAAAACTGCGCGGCTCGCGCAGCAAGACCTCCAGCTCCTCGGCCGGCAAAGGTCGGCAAAACAGATAACCCTGCACCTGGTCGCAACCGTTGTCGGTCAGGAACGCCAGCTGCTCCCGGGTCTCTACACCTTCGGCAATCACCTGCAAACTCAGGCTGTGCGCCAACTCGATAATCGTCCGGGCTATAGCCGCATCCTGAGGGCTCAAGGTGACTTCACGGATAAACGCAATATCAATCTTCAACTTGTCGATGGGGAAACGGCTCAGGTAAGCAAGGCTCGAATACCCCGTGCCAAAGTCATCAATGGAAATTTTCACCCCCATATCGCGCAGCGTCAGCAGGCTGGCCACGGTATGGGGCGTGTTTTCCATCAGCGAACCCTCCGTCAGCTCCACCTCGAGCAAGTGCGGATCCAGTTGATGGGCCTTGAGCGAACGCTCGATATCACTGACCAGGTCGCCTTCACAAATCTGTTGTGCCGACACATTGACCGCCACTTCCACCCCGCCAAGCCCCGCACCTTGCCATTGGGCAATCTGGCTGCAGACCCGGTCAATCACCCACTGCCCCACCCGGGAAATCAGCCCGAGGCTTTCCAGCAGCGGCACAAAAACCGCAGGCGAAATCGTCGCAACCCCTGGCCGGTGCCAGCGCAACAGCGCCTCGACGCCACAAATCCTGCCGTCCTTGAGGCTGATCTTGGGCTGGTAATAGACCTCGAAGGCCTGCTTGCGCACCGCATCACGCAGCGCGGTTTCCAGCTCTTGCCGGGCCAGCACCTCGACATTCATCTGGGCCGTGTAAAACCGGTAAGTGTCCTTGCCCGCCTGCTTGGCCAGGCCCATGGCGGTATTGGCGTGCTTGATCAGGCGGTGCGCCTCGGCACCGTCATCCGGATACAGGGCAATCCCGTAACTGGCCGTCATCGGCGTGTCATGCCCCTGCAGCCTGAACGGCTCGCGCAGCACCTCGCGGATACGGTCAACCATCTGCCGCGGGCCGGGCTGCCCCTTGCGGATCATCAGGATCAAGGCCAGCTCGTCACCGTCCATCCGCCCCAGGGTGTCGCTGACATTAAGGCAATTGGACAGGCGCTGGCTGAACTCGGCCAACACCTTGTCCCCCATTAAATGGCCCCAGGTCAGGTTGATATTCTTGAAGTCATTGAGGCCAACCGTCACCACCGCCAGCTGCCAGCCGCGCAGCACCGCCTGGGTAAGGCCCATCTGCAAGGTGGTGTAAAACAGGTCGCGGTTGGGCAAGCCCGTCAGCGGGTCGTAATTGGCCATCTTCAGCAGCCGCTCATCAGTCCCCATTGCCGTTCGAAAACGCTCCAGATCGCTGGTGCGTTTTTCAAGCTGCTGCTCAAGCATCAGGGTATGCACCGCCTGATAATCGCCAAACGCCTTGAGCCGTAACAGATTGCGCACCCGCAACCACAACTCGTCACTGCTCACAGGCTTGCACAGGAAGTCTTCTGCCCCCGCTTCCAGCCCCAGCAGGCGCGCACTCTGCTCGCCCTGCCCCGACAGCATGATGATCGGGATATTGGCCGTGGATGAATTGGCCTTGAGCTGGCGGGCAACCTGATAACCGTCAGTGCCCGGCATCATCGCATCGAGCAAAATCAGATCCGGCTGCTGTTGCGCAACCGTACTCAAGGCCTGCTCACCCGAACTGGCCGTCAGCGTGTGGTAACCCTGCTCTTGCAGCAAGGCTTCAAGCAGCTCGCGAACATGAACATCGTCATCCACGATCAAGAGTGTGGCAGCTGTATTGGACATGGAACGCGCTCAAATAAGAGGCTGTTAGGTGCCTGATCCGCCGGCCTCCCTGGCTAGCGACCCGTGCCCGTTTAAAGATCCAGTAAAGCACCGATACCCGCGCTTCACCATGAACGCCAAAAACAAAAAAAGCACCCTGAGGTGCTTTTTTGCCTGCGCTGCGGGTTAGCCGGCCAGGCCCGCTGCCCTGGCCCGCGCAGCATGCAGCTTCTTGTAGCTGTCAATCAGGCGCAGGTGCTTGTCCAGCCCTTCCAGCTTGATGCTGGTGGGGGTCAAACCATGGAAACGCACTGTACTGTTCACCGAACCGATGGCGGCGTCCATACGCTCGTTACCAAACATACGGCGGAAATTGGCCTCGTAATCTTCCAGCTCCAGATCTTCGTCCAGTTTCATCTCCAGCACCGCATTCACCGCCTGGTAGAACAAACCGCGCTCCACGGTGTTGTCGTTGTACTGCAGGAACATCTCCACCGCCTCTTTCGCCTCTTCATACTGCTCAAGGGCGAGCCAGATCAGCAGCTTCAACTCCAGGATGGTCAACTGGCCCCAGGCGGTATTGTCGTCAAACTCGATACCGATCAACGTGGTGATATCGGTGTAATCATCCAGCTCGCTTTCCACCAGGCGCTCGACCAGCCCCTGCAGCGCTTCTTCGTCAAGGCGATGCAGGTCAAGGATATCGGCACGGAAAAACAGCGCCTTGTTGGTGTTGTCCCAGATCAGATCGTCAGCCGGGTAGATTTCCGAATAATCCGGAACCAGAATGCGGCAGGCCTTGGCGCCGATATGCTCGTACACCGCCATATACACCTGCTTGCCCATGCCCTCGAGAATCGCGAACAGGGTCGCGGCTTCTTCGGCATTGGCGTTTTCGCCCTGACTGGTGAAATCCCAGTCGACAAACTCGTAATCGGATTTGGCACTGAAGAAGCGCCACGACACCACACCGCTGGAATCGATAAAGTGCTCGACGAAGTTGTTCGGCTCGGTTACCGCCTGACCTTCGAAGGTCGGCTGTGGCAAATCGTTAAGCCCCTCAAAGCTGCGGCCCTGCAGCAACTCGGTCAGGCTGCGCTCCAGCGCCACTTCCAGGCTCGGGTGCGCCCCGAACGAAGCGAACACTCCACCGGTACGCGGGTTCATCAGGGTCACGCACATCACCGGGAACTCACCGCCCAGCGACGCATCCTTGACCAGCACCGGGAAGCCCTGCTCTTCCAGCGCCTGGATCCCGGCCAGAATCGACGGGTACCTGGCCAGCACCGCCTGGGGTACATCCGGCAGGGCGAACTCACCCTCGATGATTTCGCGCTTGACCGCCCGTTCGAAAATCTCCGAGAGGCACTGCACCTGGGCTTCGGCCAGAGTGTTACCGGCACTCATGCCATTGCTCAGGAACAGGTTTTCGATCAGGTTGGAGGGGAAGTACACCACTTCGCCATCTGACTGGCGCACGAAAGGCAGCGAACAGATCCCGCGTGCTTCATTACCCGAGTTGGTATCGATCAGATGGGAGCCGCGCAGCTCACCTTCGCGGTTATAAACCTTGAGGCAGTACGGGTCGAGAATCTCGCCCGGCAACTCATCCTCGGGCCCCGGCTTGAACCAGCGCTCGTCCGGGTAATGCACAAACTCGGCATTGGCGATCTCCTCGCCCCAGAACTGATCGTTATAGAAGAAGTTACAGTTCAGGCGCTCGATAAACTCGCCCAGGGCCGACGCCAGCGCGCCCTCCTTGGTAGCGCCCTTGCCGTTGGTAAAACACATCGGCGACTGCGCATCGCGAATATGCAGCGACCACACATTGGGCACGATATTGCGCCACGAAGCGATTTCGATCTTCATCCCCAGGCCAGCCAGAATGGCGGACATATTGGCGATGGTCTGCTCCAGGGGCAGGTCCTTGCCGGCGATAAAGGTACCGCCTTCAGAACCGGACGCCGGCATCAACAGGGCCTGGGCATCGGCGTCGAGGTTCTCCACCTCTTCAATGACAAACTCGGGGCCGGCCTGCACCACTTTCTTTACCGTGCAGCGGTCGATGGAACGCAGAATGCCCTGACGGTCCTTCTCGGAAATATCCGCCGGCAACTCGACCTGAATCTTGAAAATCTGGTTATAGCGGTTTTCGGGGTCGACAATATTGTTCTGCGACAGGCGAATATTCTCGGTGGGAATATTGCGTGTCGAGCAGTACAACTTCACAAAGTAAGCCGCGCACAGCGCCGACGAAGCCAGAAAGTAATCGAACGGACCAGGAGCCGAACCATCGCCCTTGTAGCGGATGGGCTGATCGGCAACCACGGTGAAGTCATCGAACTTGGCTTCAAGTCGGAGGTTGTCGAGAAAGTTGACCTTGATTTCCATGCGGGATTACCAGAGTTGCTAACAAATAATGGCGGCCATTATCCGGCTTTTACGCGTGAAGTGTTGTGCTTTTGCGCATAACCCGCGGCCAAGCGCCCCCGCTCCTGGAGCAACTGCCGAAGGAACGAGGCTGCGATCGACTGCGCAGCAGCCGTAAACCCTGCGAACCTGATTTAACAGACACAACACATTGCCTGATTTTGCGACGACTTCGTCGGAGTGCCGCATCACGCCGAACGCAGCCTTCGTTCCTCGTCAGCGACTACAGCAATAGAGCAGTACACGCGAACTGAACAGGCCGGCCGGTCGGCCGCCTCGGGGCGCAGTGCTTTTGATCTGCCTGCCCTCCCGGGAGGCCGAGAGGAGGTTCTGTGGAGTGGGTCGACCGGCATGGATGCCGGGAGAGCCGTGATGGGCCATGGATGGCCCGTGACGGCGTGCCCACGGAGCAGGACCGGAGCGAGGGAACCTGAGCGCAGCGAAGGCCGTACGATGGGGCGAGGACCTTTTGGTTCATTTTGGGTCCTTCCAAAAGGGACTCGCTGTAAGAGCGAAACCAATATTCCAGTTAGACACAAATGCCGGATATGTACGCAGTGGATCAGTAGTATTACGACCCCAACAAGCCTGAATAACGCGCCTGTCGCCAATCAGGCGCGTGCTGCTTCAGTGCGTTGCCAGCGTATCCAGCGACTTGTCGACATACCCCTTGGCCAGCTCCACCAAGTGCATGACCGACAACACCAGATCGCGCGCGGGCCCGCTCAAGCCATTCCCCGCCTCATTCGCGCAGGCACCCGCACAACGCAACAAGTCTGACGCCTGGGCCAGGGCCGCTTCTGAATTGACACTGTGCGGGATGGCAAACAAGGCCGTGCCCAAGGGGCGAAGAGGCTTATGGTTTTGCAGGTAGTAATTGAGCGCGCGCTCAGCGGCGGCACGGTCCAGCAACGGGTCGTTAGCCTCAGCAGCAGCGAGGGCTAACACGGGTGGATCGGGGGTGATCTTTTTCATGGGGTTCTCCAAATTTATGGAGCTGCCCTTGATCGCGACTAAACGAATGGGAAGGCAGCCGTACGCAGGTTAGTCGACCGGAAAACTTGGAAACCGGCGCACACGAAGGTGCCCTACGCACGGCCACCATAACAATGGCATTTTGCGTCAAGTTTACCAGCCGAGCGACTAAACCCGACCGCTGAAAGGCAGCGATGGGCCGAGACTATGCCCCGAACTGGACAGGCGCAAGCCAGGGGGATTTTCTAGGATGTTTCACGGCAATGAAAGCGAAACGTCGTACGAAACGCCTGAAAACAAAGGTCAAAAAACCCCACCTGGCCCCGTACCACCCAACAACGACAACCCACCTCCCAAGCAGCAAACTGTGAATATTCACCCCTGCGCCGCCCCTATCGCGACCATAAGCCATATTCAAGTCACTGTACTGACACAATCCCGGGCACAACTTTGAAACATGCACTAACTTAACGCAGCAACTAAGCCATCATTTAAATTATATAGCTTTATAGTCAGAACTATTATTCCAGGGTTATAAGCCATGCCTGCCCTGCCCCGAAACAAGTTCTAAAACACTATTTACACAGACATATCATAGTGCCACTATCCCACCCGACCGAGCCCTGGCAGGGCTAGGGCGTGGCACAAACCTGCGGTAAAAACACCCGATTTCGGGCCCATAAACACCGGCCTGCGCACACCACCCGTCTGTACACGGCCCCGGCAAGGGCCGCACCCAAGTCCGGGGCAGCGCCCGCCAGCAAAGGGCCCGGCTCAAGAGACCTGCCATTGAGCGGAGTTATTTTTGGTCGAAAATGGCCGAAATGTTATTTATTGTCGAACAATAGATATTGAAATACAGCTATATAGCTCAAACAAAATCGCCTGCAGATTTAAAGGTTGATATTGCAATCGGTTCGCAGTTAATATTTTGCCCGTTCAATTTCGTACCGACCCTTTATCTGTAATAAAGCCGGAGCAACTGTGCTCCTGCCCAGGCCATCGCCACATCATACTGATGCCGGCAGCCTTTATTGATAGGCACAGCCACTCCCTGGACAGGGAGTATTGGTCGTGACGATTCGTTAAGTGCTCTCGCCGGCTGAGCATGTATGGCACAAAGGAAGCTGCCTTGTTTAAACGAATCTTGATTGTCTGCATTGGCAATATTTGCCGCAGCCCTACCGCCGAGCATCTCTTGCGGGTCGCCCTTGCGCCTACCGACATCGTCGTGAGCTCCGCAGGCCTGAGCGCCGTAAAAAGCAAGCCCATCGAAGCCACAGCGGCGGCCGTTCTTGAAGAACATGGCCACGCTGTGCCTGAACATATCTCCACCCAGCTGACCGCCGCCAAAATAAATGAAGCCGATCTTATTTTGGTCATGGAACAACATCATATTAATGGTGTCCTAAGCCTCGCTCCAGAGGCTCGGGGCAAAGTTTTTCTGCTGGGCAAATGGCAAGACAACCGCGAAATCAACGACCCGTACCGCCAGGGCAAGCCTGCTTTTGTGCATGCGTACGCACTGATTGACGCCGCCGTAAATGCATGGGCCCAGCGGATCAAACGCTGAGTCATTCCTCGAATTACCTGTGAAGATAAGAAACCGACTTATGCAGCAAACACCCGTGACAAAGCCCCATGAACAAGATGACGACAACGACGAAATCGACCTGATGGGGTTGTTGGGTACGCTGATCGACCATAAATGGCTGATTGCCGGCGTCACGGGCGTGTTTATGGCTGCTGGGGTTGCTTATGCCCTACTGGCTACACCGGTGTACCAGGCTAATGCGTTGATTCAGGTGGAGGCCAAGAAGAATGACCCTCTGGGCTTCTCCGATATCAGCAGCATGCTGGGTAAAGAGTCGCCATCGGCTACAGAAATCGAGCTGATCAAGTCCCGCAGAAATATCGGTGCTGCCGTAGATAATCTGAAGCTGGACATTGAAGTTGAACCCAATTACTTTCCGCTGATCGGCGAGTTTATGGCACGACGCTTCAAGCCGGATGCAGAAAATTCTGTGGCCAGCCCATTGTTCGGTATGAGCAGCTATGCATGGGGTGGTGAAAAACTGAAGATTGCCGAGCTGGAATTGCCCAAGGAATTGCTGGGCGAGGAACTGACACTGATCAGTGGTGACGCAGGCAGCTTTACCCTGCTGAATGAAGACGACAACGTACTAGCCAAAGGCCAAGTGGGTACGGCCATTAATGAAAATGGCGTCAGGCTGTTGGTAGAAACACTGCAAACCAACCCAGGAACAACATTCAGCGTGGTCCGTCAGCCCCGCCTGACTACCATCATGGCTTATCAGAAAGCGCTGGATATCTCCGAGCGCGGCAAAGAGTCCGGCATGATCGGCATGGCGCTGGAAGATACCAATCCTGAAGTCGCCATTCAGACCCTCAATGAAATCGCCCGCCTTTATGTACAGCAGAATATTGAGCGCACTTCGGCCGAAGCCGCGCAAAGCCTGGGCTTTCTGAAAGACCAGCTGCCACAGGTTCGCAAGGATCTGGAAAAAGCCGAAAACGCACTGAATGCCTTCCAGATTCGCAGCAAATCGATTGATATCAGCCTGGAAGCCAAAGCCATCCTCGATCAAATCGTGGCACTGGACACAAGCATCTCGACCCTGAAACTGCAACAAGCCGAGATGGATCGCAAGTTTACGCCTCAGCATCCGGCCTACCGCGCGCTGATGGGTCAACTGGCTGAGCTGACCGCCAAACAAAACCGTCTGGCCAAACAAGTTGAAGGCCTGCCCAGCACCCAACAGGAATTGCTCAGCCTGACCCGCGACCTGAAAGTCAGCACCGAGATCTATACCCAGTTACTTAACAAGTCCCAGGAGCTGGATGTAATGCGCGCCGGCGCAGTGGGCAACGTTCGCCTGATCGATACTGCAGACGTAGACCTTCGCTTCCCGGTCAAGCCTAAAAAGGCCCTGATCGTATTGATCGCCACTTTGCTCGGCGCCTTTCTGGCCATCGGCTATGTGTTGTTCCGCAAGGCATTGAACCGCGGCGTACAAAACCCGGACGATATCGAAAAACTCGGTCTACCGGTCTACGCCTCGATCCCCTTCAGTTCTCTGCAAAAAGTTGAAGATGAAAAGAGCCCAGGTGGCCGTGGTACACGTGTTACCCCGCTACTAGCAAGTAGCCATCCAACAGATCTGGCGATTGAAGGGTTGCGCAGCCTGCGTACCAGCCTGCACTTCGCCATGCTGGAAGCGGATAATAACCGCCTGATGATTTCCGGCCCAAGCCCCAAGGTTGGTAAATCCTTTGTCTCTGCCAACCTGGCCGCAGTGATTGCACAATCCGGCCAGCGTGTACTGCTGGTAGACGTGGATATGCGTAAAGGCTATATCCATAAAATGTTTGGCATCCCGGTTGAAAATGGCTTGTCCGATTTATTGGCAAAACGCTGCGATCTGAACACCGCCATTCATAAAACAGAAGTTGAAAACCTTGATGTCATTGGCCGAGGTCAAATTCCGCCAAATCCGTCCGAGTTGCTGATGCATAAGAACTTTACCGAGTTCCTTGAGCAAGTTAGTGCCGACTACGACCAGGTCATTCTCGATACACCGCCATTCCTCGCGGTGACTGATGCCGCCATTGTCGGCCGCCAGTCCGGTACCAACTTGATTGTGACCCGCTTTGAGCTAAACCCGGCCCGTGAAGTAGAGCTGACCATGCGTCGCTTTGCCCAAAATGGCATTGATCTTAAAGGCGCCATCTTCAACGGCGTTGAAAAACGGGCATCAGCCAAATATGGCTATGGTGCATACGGCTATTACAACTACGAATACAAATCCGACAGCGTTTAATTACAGCAGCTTCAAATAACCCCGAGCGCCCCGCTTTTTCAGGGCGCTCTTTTAATGCCTCAAGCCCCAAGTAACAATACATTCCAATCAAATATACCGCCCTCAAGGACTGGCGATTAATCTTGTGGCGGTAGCGTGCCTGAACGACTGTAAATGCCGAGCAGCGACATATGGCACAGTGACACTACCCAATTGGCAAACCCAATATTTCAAACGTTTATTAAAAGGCATCACGACTCATGCCGAAGCAAAGCCTCATACGTTTTATCAATATCGCACTGCGCGGCATAACTCTCGCCAGCAAGTTTTTGTTGATTTTCTTTCTCGCCAAGTTTCTTGAGCCGAAAGAATTGGGTCTTTATGGCTTGCTTGTCGTCACTGTCAGCTACGCGCTTTATTTACTTGGTCTCGATTTTTACACCTTCACAACTCGGGAGATTTTGAAGCGCGAGCGTGATGAATGGGGTGGCCTGCTCAAGGATCAAGGGGCACTGTCAGTTATTTTGTATGCCATTTTTTTGCCATTGCTTAGCTTGATTTTCGTTAAAGGGCTTTTGCCCTGGAATATTGCAGGCTGGTTTTTCGTGCTATTGGTGCTGGAACATTTGACACAAGAAATAAGTCGACTGCTAATCACTATTTCCGAACAACTGCTTGCCAGTGTCATGCTGTTTCTTCGCTCCGGCATTTGGGCCGTCATCGTCACTGCCATAATGCTCTTGCGTTCAGACACTCGCGATTTGAACATGGTGCTCGGTGCATGGACGCTAGGTAGTTTCTCAGCCTTGGTGCTGGGGGCTTATCGCCTGAAGCAATTGAATATATCAGGATGGGAAAAAAGCATTGACTGGCAATGGATAGGCAAAGGGCTAAAAATTGCCGTCCCTTTACTGGTTGCAACCTTGACCCTGCGCGGATTATTTACAGTTGATCGCTACTGGTTTGCGGACCTTGCAAGTTTGGAGACGCTGGGGGCCTATGTATTGTTCATGGGCATCAGCAGCGCACTCGTATCGTTCCTCGATGCCGGTGTATTTGCATTCATCTATCCAGGTCTTATCAGCGCGCACCACAATAAAGATGCCGCCGCATTCAAACAAAAGTTGCGCGCCTTACTTTTGCAAACCCTGCTTTTTTCTGGTGTATTCGCGATCGTTGCACTGCTTATAATAGATCCGCTCTTGGTCTGGCTGAACAAGCCTATCTACCTGGACCATAAAAATCTGTTCCCGTGGACACTATCAATAACACTGCTTTACTCGCTCGGTATGATCCCGCATTACGCCTTATATGCTCAAGGCCTTGACCGCCCCATAATTCATAGCCATATCACGAGCTTGCTGATGTTTATTCCAGTCACCTGGCTACTGTCGCGTTACTGGCCCTTGCAAGCAGTACCTGCAGGCCTGTGCATAGCCTTCCTGTTTATCTTGCTGTGGAAATGCCTGGCGTTTGTCCGCTTAACCCCGGCGCAGTACCGGTAATACCTTATCCATCCCTTAAAGAATTTCACAAAGGAACCTGTTGAATGCTTACCAACAAAACGATTCTTGTCACTGGCGGCACCGGCTCTTTCGGTAATACCTTCGTACCGATGACCCTGGCCAAGTACAACCCGAAAAAAATCATCATCTTCTCCCGTGACGAGATGAAACAGTGGGATATGGCCAAGAAGTTTGAAGGCGACTCCCGTGTACGCTTCTTCATCGGTGATGTGCGTGACAAGGAGCGTCTGTACCGTGCTCTGGACGGCGTGGATTATGTGGTGCATGCCGCAGCGACCAAAATTGTACCGACTGCCGAGTACAACCCGTTCGAATGCGTAAAAACCAATATCAATGGCGCCATGAACCTTATCGATGCCTGTATCGACAAGCGCGTTCATCGCACCGTTGCCTTGTCCACTGACAAAGCCAGCAGCCCGATCAACCTGTACGGCGCCACCAAACTGGCCTCCGACAAAATGTTCGTGGCTGGCAACTCCTACTCCGGCAGCCATGACTCAACCTTCTCCGTAGTGCGTTACGGCAACGTAATGGGCTCGCGCGGTTCGGTCATCCCATTCTTTATGTCCATCAAGGACAAAGGCGTGCTGCCGATTACTGATGAGCGCATGACCCGTTTCATGATCTCGCTGGAAGATGCAGTGAAACTGGTTTGGCACGCCTTTGAAGATATGGAAGGCGGTGAGATCTACGTTAAAAAGATCCCGTCGATGAAAGTCACGGATCTGGCCCGCGTAGTAGCCCCTGAAGCAGAGCAAAAAGTTATCGGTATTCGCCCGGGCGAAAAACTGCACGAGCAGATGATCAGCGCTGAAGACGCCTACTACACCTACGAATACCCGGAACACTTCAAGATCCTGCCGACCATCAACGGTTGGGCAGACTGCCCTAAACGCATCAAGGATGGTGTGCGGGTACCTGAAGGCTTCGTCTACGCCAGTGACAACAACACTGAGTGGATGAGCGATGCCGATCTGGAAAACTGGATCGAAATCAACCGCGCCAAGATCGGGAGCATCTAAAGCATGATTCCCTACGGCCGCCAAGACATCACCCAGACCGATATCGATGCGGTCGTGGGGGTACTGCAATCCGATTTTCTGACCCAGGGCCCCATGGTCCCCCGCTTTGAACAAAGCGTGGCGCAGCATGTGGGTGCCACCCATGCCCTGGCTGTCAACAGTGCCACCTCGGCATTGCACATTGCCTGCCTGGCCCTCGGGCTTGGCCCGGGCGACCGGTTGTGGACAACGCCAATCACGTTCGTGGCTTCGGCCAACTGCGCGCTGTACTGTGGCGCCGACGTGGATTTTGTCGATATCGACCCACGCACCTACAATCTCTGCCCGCAGGCGCTTGCCCTCAAGCTGGAACAGGCCGAACGCGAAGGCACTCTGCCTAAAGTCGTCGTTCCCGTTCACTTGTGTGGTCAGCCGTGCGATATGCAAGCCATCCATGCCCTGTCCCAGCGCTATGGATTCAAGATTATTGAAGATGCATCTCACGCCATTGGTGGCAAATACCAGGGTGAGTTCATCGGTAACTCCCGTTACAGCGACATCACCGTATTCAGCTTTCATCCGGTAAAAATCATCACCACCGCCGAAGGCGGCATGGCGTTGACCAACGATGAAGCACTGGCCAATAAAATGGCCCTGCTGCGCAGCCACGGCATTACCCGTGACCCGGCGCAGATGACCCGCGAAGCGGATGGTCCTTGGTACTACCAGCAGATCGATCTGGGCTTCAACTACCGCATGACCGAACTGCAGGCCGCTCTGGGCGTGACCCAGATGGAGCGCCTGGACCAGTACGTTGCTCGCCGCCATCAACTGGCCCGTCGCTATGACGACCTGCTGACCGGCTTGCCCGTAACCGCACCATGGCAGCATGCCGACAGCTACTCCGGTCTGCACCTGTATGTAATCCGCTTGCAACTGGACAAGATCCAGAAGACCCATCGCCAGGTGTTCGAAGCGCTGCGCGAATTGGGTATCGGCGTAAACCTGCACTACATTCCGGTACACACCCAGCCTTATTATGAGCGCATGGGCTTTAAACCGGACGACTTCCCGCAGTCGCAAACCTACTATCAGGAAGCAATCAGCATCCCGATGTTTCAAACCATGACGGATGAGCAGCAGGATGAAGTAATTGCTGCTCTGCGCGTAGCGGTGCAGGCATGAAACTGGCGATCATCCCCGCACGCGGAGGCAGCAAGCGTATTGCACGCAAGAACATCAAGCTGTTCTGCGCAAAGCCGATGATCGCCTGGTCCATTGATGCAGCCCTGCAAAGTGGCTGCTTTGATCAGGTCATAGTGTCCACTGATGATCAAGAGATTGCCGAGGTCGCACGTCAGTACGGCGCAACGGTGCCTTTTATGCGCCCAGCCGAACTGTCTGACGACCACACCGGTACTGTTCCGGTGATCCAGCATGCCATTGAATGGGTCAATGCCCAGGGCCAACCCGTCGAGCAGGCATGTTGCCTGTATGCCACGGCCCCTTTTGTCAGCGCTGAAGATATCAATCGCGGCCTTGACATCTTGGACGCCACCCAAAGCGATTACGCCTTCTCAGTGACCAGCTATGCCTTCCCCATCCAGCGGGCAATTCGCCTCAATGATGAAGGTCGGGTGCAGATGTTCAATCCCGAGTACTTCAACATCCGCTCCCAGGATCTTGAAGAGGCGTTTCACGATGCCGGTCAGTTCTACTGGGGCACCGCAGATGCGTGGCTTCAAGGGCGAATGATCTTCGGTACTGGCTCTGTGCCTGTGCCGCTACCGCGTCACCGGGTACAGGATATCGACACACCCGAAGATTGGGTACGTGCCGAGTGGTTGTTCAAGGCCATGCAGGCCGAAGCGCAGTGAGCACAACCCCGATGAAGATTGTTTTGCGTGTCGATGCCTCGCTGCAAATGGGCACAGGTCATGTCATGCGCTGCCTGACCCTGGCCAACGCACTCAAGCAGCAAGGCAATAAATGCGAATTCATCTGCAGGGAACATGCTGGCAACCTGATAGGACATATCCGCAGCCAGGGTTTTGATGTGCATGAACTGCCCTCTACGGGTTCGATAGCCATCGATGGCCCCGTACTGGCACATGCAGCCTGGCTCGGGGCCACGCAAGAAGAAGATGCACAGCAATGCACATCCATTATTCGTCAGCTCAAACCCGACTGGCTTATCGTGGATCACTACGCGCTGGATGCCCGATGGGAAGCCGCGCTGGCGGCGTATTACCGCAAATTGATGGTGATCGACGACCTGGCAGACCGGCCACATATCAGTGACCTGCTGCTGGATCAGACCTTCGGCCGAGACGCCAGCGACTATGCCCCCTGGACCCCGCAGACATGCACCCTGCTCTGTGGCTCGCAATTTTCGCTACTGCGGCCCGAATTCGCAGCCTTGCGAGACTTCAGCCTCGAGCGTCGGCGCAACCCGCAACTGCAACACCTGCTGATCACCATGGGCGGTGTGGACAAGGACAACGCCACCGGGAAAATCCTGCAGGCACTGAAAAACACGGATCTGCCGGCGGATTGTCATTTCAGCGTGGTGATGGGCAGTACCGCGCCATGGCTGGCAGAAGTTCAGCAACTGGCCGGGAAAATGCCCTGGCCGACCACGGTGAAAGTCGGTATCAGCGACATGGCACAACTGATGGCCGAAAGCGATCTGGCTATTGGTGCGGCGGGCGCAACGTCATGGGAGCGCTGCTGCCTGGGGTTGCCTACCATTATGGTGGTGCTGGCGGATAACCAGGCCCTGGCCGCACAGATTCTTGATAACGCACAGGCTGTTATCAAGCTTGCGCTGGATGAGCAACTGGCAAGCGAGCTTGAACAGATAGTCAGTACGCTCACCCATGACTCAAATCGCCTTGAAAGCATGACTGAACACGCCAAAAACATTACCGACGGCACAGGCTGTCAGCATGTCGCCCGCCAGCTGAATGTGTTGAGCCAAATTTAATGGAGCAGGTTATGCAGCAACTTGGACAGCTACGCCCGATAGAACAGCATGAACTTGAGTTGATGCTTGATTGGCGCAACGCACCCAATGTGCGGGCCAATATGTATACCCGCCACGAAATAAGCCTGGAGGAACATCTGGCCTGGTGGGCACGGGTACAAAAACGTGACGATCAGCAGTATTTCATGTACGAAGCTGATGATGCGCCACTGGGCATCGTGGGCTTTGTAGGGATCGACAAAACCAGTGAGAACTCATCCTGGGCTTTTTATGCCTCACCCGAGGCGCCAAAAGGCACCGGCAGCAAAATGGAGTTCTTGGCACTGGAGTGTGCATTCAATCAACTTGCCCTGCATAAACTTTACTGTGAAGTGCTCGCCTTTAATGCACCCGTTATCAAGCTGCATCAAAAGTTCGGTTTTAGCGTAGAAGGCATCCTGCGCGAGCATCATAAAATCGATGACACCTTTATCGATATCTATCGGTTAGGCCTGCTGGAAACAGAGTGGGCAGAAAAACGCACCGATATGTTGAACAAATTAATCAAACTTTCCGGAAAAAGCGCATGAATCCGACTATTTCGATTGCTGGCCGCCCGATCGGGCCCGATCACGCCCCCTATATCATTGCCGAGCTCTCTGCCAACCATAATGGCAAGCTTGAAACCGCACTGAAAATCATCGAAGAAGCGAAAAAGGCCGGTGCCGACGCGGTCAAACTGCAAACCTACACCGCAGACACCATCACCCTGGATTGCGACTCGGAAGAGTTTCAGATCCATGGTGGGCTGTGGGACGGTAAAAACCTGTATCAGCTATACAAAGAAGCACAAATGCCTTGGGAATGGCATTCGATACTGTTTGAACATGCACGCAAACTGGGCATCACCATTTTCAGCTCCCCGTTCGACAACACAGCGGTCGACTTGCTGGAAAGCCTCAACGCACCGGCTTACAAAATCGCATCGTTTGAAGCTGTAGATTTACCGCTGATCAAATACGTTGCCAGCACCGGTAAACCGATGATCATCTCGACAGGCATGGCTGATGCCGATGAAATTCAGGAAGCTATCCAGGCTGCTCGTGATGGTGGTTGCAAGGAGCTGGCAATTCTTCACTGTGTCAGTGGCTACCCTGCACCTGCAGCAGATTATAACCTGCGCACCATTCCGGACATGATGAGCCGCTTTGGGTTGGTCACTGGCCTGTCCGACCATACCCTTGACAATACGACGGCCATTGCCAGTGTAGTTATGGGTGCATCGGTTATTGAAAAACACTTCACCCTTGACCGTAGCGGCGGCGGGCCTGATGACAGCTTCTCGTTGGAACCGGCTGAACTGGCTGCCTTGTGCCGTGACAGTAAAACCGCTTGGGCTTCGCTGGGGCAGGTGGATTACGGGCGTAAGTCTAGCGAACAAGGTAATGTTAAATTTCGGCGCTCGCTTTATTTCGTTAAAGACCTTAAAGCTGGAGATATAATCTCAGCGGACACTGTACGGAGCGTGCGACCTGGTTTTGGCTTACCACCAAAATTCCTGAATGAAATAATTGGCTCGCAAGTGACTAAAGATATAACAGCCAATACTGCAACAAACATAAACTTAATAAAAAATATCGCCCCCCAGTAAACAGATGGGCAGTATTTTTCAAGAGAGAGATATACTGCCTCAGTATTTTAGAGTGACCCACAATCAAAGCACTCAGTACATATTCCAAAATATTAACAACAGACAAGACCAAAGCAATCATCAGACGCTTTGCAGACAGGCAGATAAATTGAAACCAAAAATTAAAATTATCATATCTTCCAGTACTGACGAAGATGTTCTTGAAATGCTGGATATTTCTTTATCTAACGGAATTGCTCAAGAGAGCATACTCGTGATCACACACTCCGGTCAGGAAAAACTGAAAACACCAGATAAAGTACGAAGAGTGATGGAACCGAGATTCACAAAAAATAAATATCTAATAAAGACTTATCGTCTATTTTTATTCGGATATCTGCTCTTAACGACAAAGCCTCAATGCATATTCACAAACTCATCACTAACCTATAAAGCTTGGCAAAAAATATTCAACTTTAAACACATTACATATCACAGAGCCTTACTCCTCGACCCAAACCACAAGTTCGGCTTTTCAGAAAAGCTCTGCGCCCTATTAAAGCTAAAAAATAATGACTTCTTAAACCCATATCACTCCGATACTGTAGTAACAATTGGAGACTGCAACAAAAAATACATGATTGCAAAAGGAACTCCGGAAAAAAACATAATATTAGTTGGCCCAACATGGTTAGAAAAACCAATATCAAGCCCGGAGACCGCCAACAACATAACGCCTTCAATGGAAACCAGAAGAGTCATTTTTATAACACAAGCCTTCGAGCATCATGGCTACATTGACCAGCACAACTCTCAGCTTTCGTTTCTAAAAGACCTACAACTTAAGCTATCAGCAAACGACAATATATCTTTATTTGTAAAGAAACATCCTCGCGATACGACTGATTATTTGGATCTGGCTAGCGACAAAATCAAAATAATCGATACTCCTGCAGCAATATTTCTATCGACAATCTTAGAGACCGATATAATAGTTACCCCTTTCTCAACAATGTCGCTTGAACTTGCCTTTAGAAATGCAAAAATCATATTTTACTCAACAGATTCATTAGACAAAGTTTACTCAGCATCATACGACAAGTACAACATACAAACAATTAAAGACCTAGATACACTAATCAGTACAATCGAAGGAAAAAAAACACTCACCGAGATATCTTTGAGCTCCTTCTTCTCTCAAATAGACAAAACAATACCCCTCTTAAAAAATCTATCAAAAAGCGACTAAAAGCCAAAAACTCGTATTCGGAATGCGGGAACTTGCCATATTGCAAATGAACCATTTATTTTAACAGATCAAAAACAATACCGAGAAAGCAACTTGAGAATAAAGCCAGATGCATTCCTGCATTACAAAAGCTCATCATTTCTGATAATATTAATGCTTTTCTTTTTAGCTATCACGGGCATCATCTCCCCGTACAAATACAACTTGCTCCCCGTAAATCCAATACTCGAAATCACTTTAATCATCGCTGCACTTCTAGCCGCCAAAGGAACTTCAGAGAGATATTATTCATTTATAATCATAAGCTCAATTTACTTGATATCCAGCTTCCTCGTAATGCATTTGTTGAAGCCAGCAAACATCTTTGATTTTGCACAAGCCTACAAGTCATTTTACTACATTATTCCTTTAAGCTTATTTGCAGGAAAAGATAAATTTAACGAAAAGCAAATCAAAACAATCCTATACTTCCTCTTAGCAATGTTCCTGGCCAAATACAGCTACTCCCGCCTACTTCACTTGGACGAGAGACTTTCAACGAGGCCCGGCATATACTTAGAAAACAACTTCGAACTAATACTGCTACTCATAATATATTACTTAGCCACACCAACAATAAAGAAATATAAACTCCTTACATTTTCAACTCTAGCATTTATAGTAGTCATTTCCGGGTCTCGATCAGCTCTTCTTGCACTACTAATCGTATATAGTGCTACCTTTATTAAAAAAATAGATGCCAAAGTTATCTTATCATTTATTGCACTCGCAATTTTGCTTTGGATTTTATACATAGTTTTCTCCGAAAGACTTGCAGGCGGCGGCTTAGAAGAAATTGACCGCTACAGATTTATGATGGTATTTCTAAATGAAATAAGGAGCTGGGGTGTATTTAATTACTTATTTGGCAGTGTCCCCCTTACACCGTTATCACCGCAATCATGTGCAAGCCTGTCCTTTTATGAAGGAATGTTCAGCTCTGCAGGAACAGGAGAATGCTACTCCGTAATTTTGCACGCATACTTATTACGCGTAATTTTTGACCAAGGAATTATAGCCTTGCTATTAATGCTAGGATTTATATGGACAGGACTTGGATCAGCCAATTATACAAATAGGCAAAAATACTGCATTATTGGAGTGCTAATGATTTCAGGAGTATCAGTCTCATCTGTCAACAGTGTCTTTTCAGCAATAGCACTGGCTATAGCGTTCTCATACAAACAAACTCCAAAAAGCACCAAAAAAGATAATATGTCGACATCAAAGTAGATCATTTGTCATCAAAGCTAGTTCTGTAGCGCTCATAAAAATCACACTGATGCAATTCGAACCACAAGCAAGTTAATACATCTTGAAACACCACTACTCACGTCACTATAACGCCACCCTCTAAAAACCTAATAAACACCAGCGAACGATTACGATTTAAATACCAGCATCCGAAGTATCCTAGAGAGTCAAAAATTGCCCAGCTCACCTGCACCTTCAATTAAAGAACCCAGATCAAGCCTAACAACTTTTTTGAACCCTTACTCTTACCTTGTAGCTAGAAAAAACATTAAAACTTTTTCAAACTTTGATAACATTTACTTCGACGGGATCGTACTTTCCAAGTTAATGAATGCAATAGGAGTAAGACAGTCTCGCGTCAGCTTTGACATGACATCATTAGCGCCAAGGGTATTTCAACACGCATCAAATGAGACAAAGACTGTTTACTTTATTGGTGGCGAGGAAGGTATTTCCGATCAGGCCGCAAAAATACTTAGAGCGGAATATCCAAAATTAAACATAATCGGTTGTAGATCTGGTTTCTTCAAAAACGAAACAGAGAAAGAACTCGTAATTACAGAGTTAGCATCAACCAAACCTGACATAGTGATTTGCGGCATGGGAACTCCACACCAAGAGAATTTCATCCTACAACTCAAAGAGTCAGGCTGGATTGGATCAGGTTTCACCTGTGGAGGTTTTTTCCATCAAACAGCCAAAACGGGAATAAAATATTATCCTTTTTGGTTCAATAAACTTAACTTACGCTGGCTATATCGAATTATTGATGAGCCAAAGCTATTAAAGCGATACGCTTTACACTACCCCATGTTTCTTATTGTTTTTATACTAGATGTGACCTTTTACAAAAAACACAAGCATTTCATAAAAGAAAATACCCTGAATAGTTTACTATAATCCTCACTCACGCAAACACCACTACAGGGCAGGCAATTTCACATGCTTATACAACACACTTCTTTCGCATGGAGAAAAGTATAGAATGTTAATAAATACTCCGCCCAGCAGTGATCAGAACTCGAACATAACATCTAAGATCCTTGTAACTGGTGGCGCTGGTTACATTGGCTCACACACCACCCTCGCCCTGCTTAATGCTGGCTTTAATGTAATCGTACTTGACAACCTCACCAACAGCTCAGCTGAATCGCTTTCAAGAGTACAAAGAATTTCTGGCAAGACCCTAGAATTTATTCAAGGTGATGTGCGAGATCGCAAACTACTAGATCATTTGTTCACCACTCACTCGATTGGTGCAGTCTTGCACTTTGCAGGATTGAAAGCTGTAGGCGAGAGTGTTGTCAAACCACTCGACTACTTCTCGAACAATGTGGTTGGTAGCGTGAATCTGTGCGAAGCCATGGCCCACGCCCAAGTTTTCAATTTAGTATTCAGCTCATCAGCAACAGTCTACGGCACCCCTAAAGAAATGCCGATTAGCGAAAGCTTTCCTACAGCGGAGCCAACTAATCCTTACGGCCACACCAAGTTAATCATTGAGGACTTTTTACAGTCTTTAGCGAAGTCAGATCCACGATGGAGCATTGCCCTACTCCGCTACTTCAACCCAGTAGGTGCACACCAGAGTGGATTGATAGGCGAAGCTCCAAATGGCACTCCAAACAATCTTATGCCTTACATGAGCCAAGTTGCTATCGGAAAACTTAAGTTTCTATCAGTATTTGGTACCGACTACCCAACACATGATGGAACTGGTGTACGTGATTACATTCATGTATTAGATCTAGCTGATGGACATTTAAGTGCACTAAAGGCTATTTCCAATAGAACCGGAGTGAACATTTGGAACCTTGGCACAGGCATCGGCTACAGTGTTCTGGAGTTGATCCGAGCTTTTGAGCTGGCAAGCGGACAAGCAGTTACCTATCAAATAGCTGAGCGTCGCCCAGGTGATATTGCTGAGTGCTGGGCCGATCCGACTAAAGCTGCCGACGAATTAGGCTGGAAAGCTAATCGCGGATTGACGGAAATGATGACCGACACATGGCGCTGGCAACAGGCCAATCCAGAGGGCTATGGTGGCTGATTTGTTAAAGATCAGCTACGATAAAAGTCCAATGGCATCTTGCCACGACTCAAGCGCCACAAGTAAACAGATGCGTTATAAAAAGTCAGCAACCCGAACCGCTCTACGCAGGTATTCTGAGTGTGTTATTATGAAATATAATCTCTGTAGTAAAACCGCTTGGGAGCAATTTTTTTCGTGTCATTTATCACCTGAGCGCTGTAAAGCCTAAATTCGTAATATCTGATATGAGCACTCAAGCACTACAATCTACACAGTCTATTTACCAAAAGGATTTCCCATGCACAAATTTATCGTTTCCGCCCTCGCCCTGGCCTTGAGCGCTTCTGCATTTGCAGCCGAGCCTGTTGCCCCCACTTCAAACGCACCTGTCGCAGAAGAAGGAGCGGCAGATGCGACTTCGGGTACCTCTTTAGCTACCGAAACCGGCGTACTGGGTGGCGTTAGCACCACAACAGCAGTAGGTTTAGGTGTTGCCGCAGCAGCCGGTATTGCAGCCGCAGCTTCGGGCGGCGGTGGTGGCGGCGGTGGTGGCAACGGCGGTACTACTGGCACCACAGGCACTACCGGTACCACAGGCACTACCGGTACCAACTAAGTACCTGCCAGGTCGAAAGGACTAAACCACCTGGAAATTCCAGGCATTTGATTTTGATGTGTTTCCTTTACAAGTGTCCTCAATGATGATTCGTAGTTTGTCGCTCGCGGTACTTGCAGGGCTCGCCCTGCAAGGTTGTATGTTTGCGCCCGGTCAGTACCTGGATACCAGTGAGATCGGAACTGAAGGCTCACCTGAAAGCAGTCGGGTCGAGTTGATCCCTATCACTCCGAAGCTGATTGCGCAAAACGCGGCGACTTACGTGTCAAGCTCGGTGCCGGCAGAATTGCTGGCATTCAAGCCTCAGGCCTACCGGATCGGTGCCAACGATGTGTTGTATATCACCGTCTGGGACCATCCTGAGCTGACGGCGCCCTCGGGCCCGCAACAACAAATTGATGCGAATGGTCGCCTGGTGCGGCCGGACGGCACTATTTTCTACCCGTATATCGGCAAGCTCGATGCTGCGGGTAAAACCATCGAAGAATTGCGCGCCACCATTGCCCAGCGTTTGGCGCAATACGTTGACAGTCCACAGGTTGATTTGAGCGTTTTGCGTTTTGCCAGCCAAAAGGCAATCCTCGCTGGCGCTGTGATCAAGGCAGGCCCGATTCCTATTACTACATCCCCGGTGAGTGTTGTGGAAGCACTGGGAGCCTCCGAAATTGATCCCCTGAATGCTGATCTTTCGGGACTTGTACTCACGCGTGGCGGTCGCGAATACACGCTTGATCTGGACTCGCTCAACGGCCAAGGCGCGCAGTTGCACAATGTGTTTCTTAAAGATGGCGACCAGTTGTACTTGCCTTATAACGATCGCAAAAAGATTTATGTTATGGGCGAAGTCCTTGCGCCTCAAGCCGTGAAATTTAAGACCAAGCGCATGAGCCTGGCTGATGTTATCGGCTCTGTCGGCGGTTTGAACCAAACCACCTCAAACGGCAATGCACTGTATGTGATTCGTGGCGCTGAAAATATCGATACTCAGCCGGCCAAGGTCTACCAACTGGATGCCGAGTCACCAGTTGCCTTTGCGATTGCCAACCGTTTTGAACTCAAGCCTCAGGACATCGTTTACGTTGGCCCCGCTCAGGTCACCCGTTGGAACCGCCTGATCAGCCAACTGCTGCCATCGGCCACCATTCTGGGTACCAGCGCCGCCGCCGGTAACAACCTCAGTGAAGCCAACAGCCGATAAGGTTTGAGCCGTTTTGAAAATTCTTCGTAACCGCTCATGCCTGGTGGCGTGCCTGCTGCTGTGTGGCTGTAGCCCGCTGATGCAAGGCTCACTCGATACTTTCAAGGCTGCCGTTCAAGGCGTGGAGCCGCTGCAATTGACAGCAACCGATGTCGCGGCCGTGCCTTATGCGCAAATCCTGGTGACCACACCTTCCAGTGAAGGTGTTATGGCCAGGCTTCGCCAGAAGGGTGACCTGCAGTACTGGGTCGCCTCGGGCAAGCAAGTATTGCTGATTCGTAACGGCCTGGTGGTTCGTACCACCGGGCTGCAACCCGCCCTGGATGGCACCCGTTTCGACGGGCAGTCACCATTCAAGCGCGGTTTGCAGCATGTGGCGGATGGCGAGCGCAGCACGCGCTGGATCGATATCTATCAGGGTGAACAGGTCGGCCTGGCGGTGAATAGCCGCTTTGTGCGTAAAGGCCTGGAAACCGTGACCATTCTTGACAAGCCTTATGTGCTGCAGCGCATCGATGAAAAATTTGAAGTTCCGGCACTGGGCTTTAGCGGCACCAACCATTTTTGGGTGCGACCCGAAGACGGGGTGATCCTGCAAAGCGAGCAATATGTTACGCCAGGGCTTGAGCTACGCATTGTCCATCTGCGCCCTGACTGGGAGGCTACCCAGTGATCTCTTTGAAAAAAATGGCCCTGTGCGTGCTGCTTAGTCATACCGCGATCAGTCAGGCCGCCGTGTCTGTTAGCGGGGATGTGCTAAAACCCGTCAGCGTGGCTTTTAAACCCGGTATGCGTTTGCTGGATGTGATCAGCCAGGCCCAACCCAATCCGGAAAGCTACTGGCTGGCAGCCGCATGGCTGCATCAACCGGAAGTTGAGAAGCAAGTACGGCTCAAGGTAGGCGTGCTGTTTGACCTGAAAATGCTGCAACGCGGCGCCTTGCTCAGTAACAACCATGGCCTCGCGGCGGTGGCGGCACGTCTGCACCAGGACATCAGCCAATTGCCTGTCACTGGCCGTAAGGTGGTTAACCTGGACCCCGTCGCGCTGGAAGTCGGCTTTGCCCACAACTACCTGGTGAGTGATGGCGACAAGGTTAGTTACCCGGCGCGCACCAATAGCGTGACCGTGCTGGGCGCCGTGGAGCACGACTGTACCCTGCCCTATCAGCCTCTGCAGCAAGTACGCGACTACCTTGACAGCTGCCCGCAGCTAAAAGAGGCCGAGTCGGATTTCCTGTGGCTGATTCACCCTGATGGCACTTACAAGCGTGTTGCCATTGCTGCCTGGAACCGTGAGGACGGCGTGTATGCCGTGGCGGGCAGCAAGATTCTGGTGCCCGTGCGCAATGACAATGCCGATTTGCCCACACCTGATTTAAACGAGCAGTTGGCGCAATTCCTCGCCACCCAACCGCTGGCTGAGGTTGCACCTTGAAGTTACGTTTTGTTGTTGTCGCCTTGTTACCTTATAGCCTGGCCCATGCGGAACCGCGCTATACCCAGAATGACTTTGGTGGTGTTGGCCTGCTGCAAACACCCACCGCACGTATGGCCCCGGCCGGCGAATTAAGCCTTAACGCGAATCGTACAGAGCCTTATTCTCGCTACAGCCTGTCTTTGCAACCTCTTGAGTGGCTCGAAGGAACGTTTCGCTATACTGCTATTACAGACCGCATGTATGGCCCAAAGTCATTTAGCGGTAACCAGAGCTATAAGGATAAAGCAGTCGATGCTAAAGCTCGACTCTGGCAAGAAAGCCATTGGCTCCCTGAGGTTGCACTGGGATTTCTGGATATCGGCGGTACCGGCCTGTTTTCAAGTGAATATTTTGTGGCAAACAAGCGCTATAATAATTTTGATTTCAGTCTAGGCATAGCTTGGGGCTATATCGGCAACCGAGGGGACTTTGAGAATCCGCTGAGCTATATCGATGACCGATTTGACTCTCGTCCTGCTAGCAGTAATAGCAATGCTGGTAATGTTAATACGAGTTCGTATTTCCGAGGTTCGCCTAGCCTGTTCGGAGGAGTTGTGTATCAAACTCCATGGGCGCCCTTGAGTCTGAAATTAGAGTTCGACGGCAACGATTACAAACATGAGCCACTCAACAGCAGCCATGTACAAGACTCCCCCATTAACATCGGTGCAGTCTACAAACTTAATGAAAATATCGACCTCACTGCAGGCTGGGAGCGAGGCAATACAGCCCTGTTCGGTATTACCCTGCATACTAATTTTGTCAGCCGCAAGGCACCAGCCAAAACCTACGACCCACCTGCCCAACCGCTGCCAACCAATGCGCCAACTGTAGGGTTGGACCAGGTTGATTGGGCCGAGGTCTCGAAAAAACTGGAGAGCAATGCCGGCTATAAAGTCGAGCGAATCGCCCAGCGTGATTCCGAACTGATGGTATATGGTGAGCAATCTAAGTACTTCTACACCGCCAAAGGTGCAGGCCGGGCCAGCCGGATTCTGGACAATACCGCCAACGACCAGATCCAGTGGTTCACCATGGTGAACAAGCGTTATGACATGCCTGTGGAAGAAATCAGCGTCCCGCGCTCGACCTTTCGCGACGTGGTCAATAACGAACAGGATCTGGTTAATTTGCATCGCACCACCGAGGTCAATCGCGCCACGGCCCACTATGATAAAACCCTGTATCAGCACAAGCCCGACCCCTTTACCTATGGCTTTGGCCTGGGCTACCAGCAAAATATGGGTGGCCCAGACGGTTTCCTGCTCTACCAGATCAGCGCCTATGCCGAAGGGCAATACCGCTTTACCCCAAGTACCTGGGCGAGTGGTGGGATAAGTGCAAACCTGCTGAACAACTATGACAAGTTTACCTATGATGCATCCAGCAATCTGCCACGTGTACGCACTGACGTGCGCCAGTATGTGACCACCTCCGATATCACCATGCCCGCCTTGCAACTTAACAAGGCAAAACGCCTGGATCAGGATCTGTATGGCATGGTCTATGGCGGTTATCTGGAGTCCATGTATGCCGGTGTCGGCGGTGAACTCTTGTATCGCCCCATGAGCGAACGCTGGTCGATCGGTGCCGATTTGAACTATGTGCGCCAACGGGACTTTGACCAGGGCTTTGGCCTGCGTGATTACCGGACAGTAACCGGTCATGTCACCACTTACACCAAGCTGCCCTTCGATCTGGACGCCGCAGTCAGCGTCGGCCGTTATCTGGCCCGCGACTGGGGTACCACCATCGATATCTCCCGCGAATTCACCAATGGCGTGAAGTTCGGTGGCTGGGTGACTCGTACCACTGCGTCCAAGGAAGAATACGGCGAAGGTAGTTTCGACAAAGGCATCTATATCTCGATTCCGTTTGACGAGATGATGAGTGTGTCGACCATGAGCCGTGCCAATATCGCCTGGGCCCCGCTGACTCGAGACGGTGGCGCCATGCTGCATCGCCAGTACTCGCTGCATACCATGACCGATGGCCGCAATCGTGATGCCTTCTATGAGAACTTCGAGAAGATCAGCGAGTGAAGCCGCTGATTCAGCGCCTGGTTGATCTCCCATTTTGGCTGCGTGCACTGCTATTTATGGCCGTGTGCGCTGGCCTACTGTTTACAGGCTTGCGCAGCCAGCCGATTCCAGAGCTTTATGGCCAGGAAGACAAGTTGCATCACTTTATTGGTTTTTTCGTCCTGGCATTCAGTTGCCGCCTTGCGTTTTTGCCTGTCAAGCTGCACTGGATCGCCATCGGCTGCGTACTGGTCGGGGTGTTGATTGAATATGCCAAGGCCCTTATTCCATTGCGCACGGCGTCGTTTTACGACTCACTTGCCAATACCGCCGGGGTGGCACTGGGCCTGCTAGTAGCTTCGCGCTTCTCGCTACCTGAAAAGTTACATTGAATAATGTGTGAATTCATGCTAGATACGCTCATTTATACTGCCAACAACGCGGTTTATCTCGATAAATCGACCTTCGATATGCATAAGCTCGATAATTGCCAGTAGAAATAACACCAAATGTAGTAAACGTTATAAAATGTCTGATTCACTATTGTCTTGTATGGCAAAATCCCACAGCCTCTAAGTACTTGGGTTAGGTGATATGCTTGCTGCAGGATGCACTACCGATATTCAGGCCCCCAAAGCGCTTAATTTTGTCTATAGCCAAGCGCTGGTCGATGATATAAAACAGCTTGTCACTGCTGAAGTGAGGCATCTCGACGCCTGCGACACGCTGGGGAATATGGCTTGCGATTTTAGTACCACAGAAGCCGCTTTTATTGAGGTGAATGCTCCTGAAGCTGTTAATGACAGCCTGGAGCTGCTTAAGCATATCCGTACAATCAATGACGCCGCCTGTATTTATATACTGGTAACCCATAACAAATCGTTCAACAGCACCCATTATTATCTTGCCGGCGCCGATCACTGTATAAAGTTACCGGTGGATCCACTGGAAAAGCAGGCATTACTGTCACGCACTTTAGCGGAGTCACACTGGACCACAACTACCCACCTAACCCTTGACCGCACTCGGCTTTTATTATGCAGCGCCAGTCAAAAAATTGATATTTCATACACTGAAATGATCATTATCGACGCACTGTTACAGGCGCCGCAGCATGCACTGAGTCAGGACAGCATTGCTAAAACCCTGGACCCCAATATTGTATTTTATGACCCGCGAGCATTGGAAAAAACCATTAGCCGCTTGAGAACCAAGATAAAAAAATACTACCACCTGGAATTGATCTTTAGTGTTCGCGCATTCGGCTATCGACTGCGTCGGGGCACTATTCAGGAATAAAACAATTACTTCATGAACTGCGCTGCAGCGCGCTGTAGTTCGCCAACTGGCACCCGCCTGACACCGACGAATGGAGACGTTGAAGCATGAAGGTAACACTCAGATACTCAGCTTACATACCCTCGGCCAATAACAATTGGATTGCATATAGCTTACCCAGCGCAGCCCTTAAACAAAGCTCTGCTAGCCAACAGACCGGCGAACGCAGTAGTTCGCAGTGGCGTACGCTGCAATTGGATAGCTGGGTAAATGCACAGCGTGGCATGGTGCCTGCTAACAATCATGTATCTAACGCAGCCAGCTTGATAACGGCAATAAAGCCTCACTTGCTGAACATCCACCCCTGCTCTCTGGGCCTGACTGTTATTCCTCCTTTGAAAACTCCCCTGACCTCTCCAGCCTTTGCGCCTAGCGCACGCTATTCCAACAGCCCTGATACCTGGTTGTTTTGCTCAGCAGCACATCGCCTGTGCAATAACCACACCTGCATACAGCTTACTGCTATAGAGTCGCTGCTGATCAAGACTCTGGCCCAAAGAGATGAGCGTATTTGCAGCAAACAGGAACTTATTATCGGCATCAATAAAGATACATACAGCTACAGTGGTCTGGAAATGTGCCTCAGCCGACTCCAGAGCAAGTTTAAAGGTGTTTTTGGCGAGCGACTGTTTCGCTCGGTACGCAACCGCGGTTATTGCCTGGTACAAGATGTGCAAATGGCCGAATAACTGGCATAAAGCAATCACGCAACTTACCGATACAGGCAATTAGCCATTATATCGACATCACTGCAAGTCGTATTTTATCGCTCTATTAAAAATAACATCCGCTTAATGCCTTGTTATAAAACGTCGAACCCTTGTTACTGAGAACCTTTATTATCAACGTTTCGTGTGGCCGATAGCTTTACAGATATAGCGCCACTCAACGCCTGCACATGGAAGAGTGCTGTGATTTATTCATGTCAGTTGCTCCCCTATAGTCAAGTCATTATCACAAGGCTGCTACCTTGATTCATACACGTCTAGATCGTAAAACCGTGGCCAGAGGGCTGACTTTTTGGGGCCAGTGGTCTGTCGCCATGGCCTTTGTCATCGCCTTGTTGGTAGCACTGGTCTATACCAAATTTGGCAGCGTCGATTTCCATTACCGCATCCTCGCCGTTCTGACCTTGCTGGTATCAGTGCCCGCCTATTCTGCCACCCATGTTTACTACAAAAGGCACTCCCTTTTTAACGGCTGTGTGCGCCTGTTTCTTGGATGGATGTTGACCCTGGCGTGCCTGTGCACCATCGGTTTCGTAACGAAATCCGGCGAGTTATTTTCCCGGGGAACCCTGCTCAGCTGGGCCGCCCTGGGCTTTCTGATTCAAGTGCCGCCGTATTTGATCCTGCATCGACTGTCCAGGTTTTATCACCAGCGCAATAACCATCATTACAACAGCCTTATTATTGGTGCTGATGGTGTGGCCCTGAAACTGGCTGACAGTTTTATTGAACAAAACCACTTTCCATTAGTCGGAGTGGTCAGCGCTTCCCCCTTTGAAGACGCGACCAATTCCCCACTTATCGTGGGTGAACTGACCCAGTTACGCTCACTGATTACCGAACATAATATCCGCCGGCTTTATATTTCGCTGTCCCTGCAAGAAGCCCAGCGTATTGAAGCACTGTATATTGACCTGCTTGATTTGAATGTCGACGTTGTCTGGGTACCAGACCTGGACAGCATGATGTTGCTTAACCATTCGGTCAGTGAAATTGGCGGCCGCCCTGCTATCCATTTGAATGAAAGCCCGCTTACCAGCTATCCAACTGCAGCCTTGAGCAAGGCATTGATGGAGCGCTCGCTGTCACTGGCGGCCATTATCTGCCTAAGCCCGGTGCTTGCAGGGATTGCCATTGCCGTGAAGTTGTCCTCCCCTGGCCCGATCCTGTTTAAACAGCATCGCCATGGCTGGAATGGCAAGGTGATCAAGGTGTGGAAATTTCGCTCCATGCAAGTTCATGATGACAAACACGTCAAGCAAGCCAGCCGCAACGATTCACGCGTAACAGCCGTTGGCCGCTTTATCCGCCGTACCTCGCTGGACGAACTGCCTCAACTGTTCAATGTGTTACATGGCGATATGGCATTAGTGGGGCCTCGCCCTCATGCCGTTGCCCATAACGACTATTACACCGGCAAGATCCACGCTTATATGGCCCGTCACCGTATCAAGCCCGGCATTACCGGTCTGGCGCAAATCAGTGGCTGCCGTGGTGAAACCGATACCATTGAAAAGATGCAGAAGCGAGTAGAAATTGACCTCGACTACATCAACAACTGGTCATTGTGGCTCGATATCAAAATTATGATCAAGACCCCGCTGACTTTGATCTCGAAAGATATTTACTGACAGTAGAGCGCCCTACCTCTGTGGGAGCGAGCCTGCCCGCGATGTTCTTTAAAACTTCGCGAGCAGGCTCGCTCCCACCCACTTAATAGCTTCACTCCCCCCGTACCTCCCGCCCCTTACTCCCTCCGTGACTCTTCCTTCATATTCGCACTCAACACCCCCTCCGCAATAGCAACTTCAATACTCTTATCCATCTTTAGTTGACAGCCATTAAATTGGCGCCAATTAATTCTCTAATTAACCCACTCTAACCACTCAACAAAACAACCTCATCGTCTCGACAGAAAACATGCATGGCGATATGATATCAACCCGTTAAGCAAGCCCCACCCAAACAGGATGTTTTGTGTGCCGAAGTTCTTTTATACGGACTGCGTAGTAACCGATCTTAAACAAATAGACTTTCACCGTGACGAGTTCACTGCCCGTATCAATGGGCGCACGGCCAAACGCCTGGCCATGACCCATGACCTTTATCACCACCTGATGGGCGCTGACCGCAGTGGCAAAAGCCGGGTCTGGTTTTACGCCCCCGGGTTCAATAAAGCGCTGGTTATCGCCGCTGTACGGCCTGCCGGCCAAGAGCACAACGTGCTGCGCAATCGCGCAATCAGCAGCCCTTACAAAATGATTGTCAGAACCTTGCTTGCCGGCGTGCTGGCCTGGTTCGCCACCTGGGCCTTGCTGGCGGTGCCTGTACTGTCCTGGTATGGCGCCAATGCGCAAAAGGGTGTGCCCTTGCTGGAAACACTCAGCCTGCAGATAGGGGCCGGGGTTGCGTTCCTGAGCTTCAGCTATTGGCTATGGGTTCGGCTAAAGATGCACCGGCTCCAGCGCTGGCCATCAGGGGATTTAACGCCTTATACCCAGGCAACTGTTCCAATACCCGACGCCGCCCTGCAGGTCACAGCAAAAGCTGCAGAAGAGCTTGTCGATTAACCCCTGGCACTTTTTAACGCTCGCTGTTTTGCCGTCAGGCGGCCCCTTCCTGCTACCCCGGGTGCCGAGGGCAGCCCTTACCCAGCTGTCAGGTGCAATGGATGGCCATTCTTTATTTTCAGATCTTGATTATTTCTACTCTTTACCTCGCGCGCCGCCTGGGTAAAAAGTCATTGGTTATTGTCTGTTGTGCATGGTCCATATTCAGCCTCTCGAACGGGTTTCTGCCCGGCGTGATTCTGCTCCAACTGTTTACCCTGTGGGCAGGCTGTTATTGGTTTCTGAAGCGCAAAACAAACCACGCCGCAGAGGCACCTGCAACAACGCCTGCCGAAAAGAGGCCTGCAGTATCCGGCCCTACGCCGACCCCGCCGCTGCTTTTGGTGCCTGTAGCCTCAACGCCTCTTGAGAGTCCACCCACGGACGGCGGTTTTCTTCGCTCGCTCGACACCCTAAACAATGCACTCTCATCCTTCAACGACTCGGTCTGTTTGAGCCTTGAGGTTCAAAAGGCAACCGCCTCGCTCGCAGCCGTCTTGTTTACCGAGAAGCTTTGCACCGAAAAAGCGCTGGAGCGCTCGCACGCGGCTTTAAAGCTGGCTGCCTGGCGCCAGGAGCATGGCGAGAAAGCCTGGGCGCATTATCTGCAAGCGCAGGCCATATACACCATAGCGCTCGACTCCAGTGCCAACGCCGCTGTAGCCGCGCCACTGCCCGAGTGGAGGCACATCGATTTTTCCAGCGCCCCCAGGGAGGGTGATAACCCACTGGCGATTGCCATAGAGGCCAAAAAACGCCAGCTGCAAGGGGAACGCGACAGGTTTTTCAGCGATATTGCTCAGCAAATCTGGGCTGATCTCCCTCTTCGCATTGCCATGGCTGATGAGCTGAGCAAGGTGGGCGGCCACGAGACCTGGGCGTGCATTTCTCGCCAGGCTGAATTCACCCACAAACCCCTTGCGCGCCTTACGTTCGGAGCCGTATTGGGCAAGGTCCAGACATCAACGGCGGATCGCCCGACACCCGTGTTACAGGGCCGTGAATCAATCGGCTTTTTGCCAGGGTTCCTGCTAAAACAAGCGCTCCAGACTCGCGCGCGGGTGCTGGAACTCCCCTATCTGGTTCATTTCACTCGCGTCGAAAACCTGCCTTCGATCATGCAGCATGGCCTGTGTTCCATCACTACCCTTAATGACAAACAGATCGACTTCAGGTTTAACGATCATCTGCGCCTTGAAGGTCAGCCCCATGCCATTTGCCTGTCTATCGGCCATCCCAATGACAAAATGTTCGCCAGTTACCGCTGGAAAAGCCCTGAACAAGGCTGGGCCGTTCTTGTGATTGATCGCTGCGCCTTATGGTCACTGGATACGGCATTCTGCAATCACAACGCAGCAGATCACCGAATTCGCCAACGCCCCCTCGGCGACCTTAAAACCCTGGCGGCATTCGACAGCCTTTTTATGCCGCTGAGTACCCTGCCCTCTCGAGAGGACAGCAGATTGCGGCCCTACGACCCGACGGATGTACAAGCCGAGGTTTTAATCTTCGACACGTTACTACCCGAGCTTATCAATGGTGTGGTTTTCAGTGACCCGCACAACCTACAAACGTATAAAGACTGCATTGCGGGCAAGCCTGCGCACTTGCACACTGAGAGCCACGGCTTTCTCGGCGCAAGAACTTATGCGCGCAAAACCGGATGGACTTATTGATGGCCAGCAGACCCGTTTTTATCCCTGACCTTGATGGGCAAGCGCTGGTGCGTACACAGACCCTGGACTTTCGATGGTTTGCAGGTCTGAGCCTGTCCCAGAAGCAGAAATCCGTCACCGCACTGCATCAGGCAGCCCATGCAATACCTGGTATAAATAAGGTGCTGGAGGTGTCCACTAAATCCACAGAACCTCTGGGCGCCGCCCTCAGTGCTTTCAATCTGTGCTTTGCTCACTCGGTGCTCGGTCACTCGTTGAGTGTCGAATGCGCTTTCCAGGGCAGCAAGGTATTCGTTCAGGGTGGGCCTTTCACCGATATCTATGCAATGTCCTCCCGCGAGGCAAAGCGAGATGAACGGCTGCGTGTTTCTGGCAGGCTGACAGGCTTTGATTTCGCCAACGTGCAATGGCCTCTGGAACCGCAAACAGCGTTTTATGACTGGCTGTATATCAGCGCGCTGAAACACCGGGCGGACCTGGCGGATCAGCTATCCGAATATTCTGCGTTCACCGACATTGAGTTCAGCCCGCAAAAATCCATCAATTGCCAGGCTTACTCGGTTGCACTTTTCGTTTCCCTGCAGCAGAGAAACCACCTCGAACAGGCCACCGAGTCGCCAGGAGCTTTTCTCCGCTATTTAGGATCCAGGCCTGTGATCAGCGCGCACCAGGACGACCTGTCGCAGGGGCGGCTTTTCTGAGTGTGCCCAGGCACAGGCTTGGCCTGCGCCATTGAGATCGACAAGCCATGGCTGGACAAAGAGCACCTCTGTCAAAACCGGCTGCTGCAGCTCGGTATCGACGAATGCCCATAATCCGCAGCCAGCGCTCAAAGATTGCCGACCAACCCTTCGGGTTTTAGTCCGTTATGTCAGGGTGACACGCTTTTGCCCCAAGGCCGGCGGGTCGAAGAAACGGCAAGCAGACGCAATCTTGTCAGAGGTGGTGTGACGCTCGAAAAAGTGAGGTACGAGCGCTCCACCTCCCGCTTAACACCTAGCCTTCAACAACTTGCATCCCCAACAATTACCACGCTGACTTCATCGAGCTGACCACAAGCCGCAGGATTTAGGTCATTCCCCAGGTTGCGCAAGCGATCCGAAAAATTGCGGAAGTGATCCGCCAAATCGCAGGCATAAAAAAACCCCGTAGACCAAGATCTACGGGGCTTTCGAAGGTGGAGGCCGAAGCCGGAATCGAACCGGCGTGGGCGGATTTGCATTCCACGGTAAATATTGTTTATTTTCATATAGTTACGATCGTTACGGAACCACACTTGAGTTTGTATCGACAGGCTGAAATAACTAATTTTGAGCCATCCGGATTTTGGATGCGGAACCGTTTTAGAGCGTCCATGTAGTACTTTTTTTCGATTCTCAATATGAAACATACATTAACGAAGTAACTAACCAGCCTGGAACGCCCCCCCCCTAGACAGTCTGATTTCTGCGCAGTAGCGTCTAAGTCAAATATCACTTAATTGGGTCAGGTAATGGTTTCTGCAGCAGTTAGGGAGGAAGTCCGACAGCGCCTTCGCCGTGCGGAGGAAGAGCATGAGGTAAAAGTGCTTTTGGCCGTTGAGTCAGGAAGCCGGGCCTGGGGGTTCGCGTCTCCCAATAGCGACTACGACGCACGGCTCATCTACGTCAATAAACCTGACTGGTATCTTTCTGTTGGCCTTGAAGAGCAACGTGACGTCATTGAGTACCCGATCATTGACGAGATGGATATCAATGGCTGGGATCTGCGCAAAGCCCTGAGGCTTTTCTGGAAGTCCAACCCCGGGTTTGTTGAGTGGGTGCAGTCGACAATCGTGTACGAACGCTCCGGATCATTCCACGAACGTGCTAAGGCGTTATTACCCGAGGTTTACTCGGTCGAGAGCGGTATTTACCACTACCGCAGCATGGCCAAGACCAATTACAGGGGGTACTTGCAAGGCCCACAAGTACCACTAAAAAAGTACTTCTACGTGCTTCGCCCGTTGTTATCAGTCCGCTGGCTTGAAGAATTTGGCAAGCCCGCCCCTATCGAGTTTGAAAAACTGCGCGTTGTGATCGACCGGGAGCTAGCGCTCCAGCAGGCCATAGACGACTTGCTTATGCTCAAACGAGCATCACCAGAAATGGGGCTATCCCCCCAGATTGCACCGATCCAACAATTCGTTGAGCGTGAACTGCAGCGGCTCGAAAGCATCAAACCACAACGTGGAGACCGCAAAGAAGTAGAACCGTTACTTTCAGACCTGTTTCGTTCAGTGCTGAAAGACACGTGGGGATGAGCGTCAAAATACTGAACCACCCTCAACACGTGTCACCGCTCAGCCAGAAAGTTTCCCTCTGATTAACGCCACTGCCTGATCTGCCGGCATGTTTGCAGTATCCACAGTAAAAGGCACGCAGTCCCACACTTCGTATTCATGACTCAGGACAGATTGCCAAGTTGGGGGAGTCAGTCCTGGGACACCGACCTGCCTGGTTTCCACACGACGACGGTGCTCATCCTGGTCCGAGCAAATCACCTGAATATCCATTAATGGGACACCTGCCCTACTGGCAATCTCGCGCCATGCTTCCCGGCTTTCGGCAACGGGATTGACGCAATCCACTATGACCGTTTGCCCCAGCCCAAGATTGCTTAGCGCCAGTTCATTCGCGACAAAATAACCGCTGCGACCGACTTCATCTCTCAAGACTCCCGCATTACGAATTGCCTGCTCAATATTGTCGATACGCAGATAGACAGCCCCCAACTTGGCCGCCAATGCGCGAGCAATAGTTGTTTTTCCGGTGCCCGGCAGGCCGCTAAAAACAATGAGCATCAGTTTCCCCTATCGAGATAGATCAACCATCGTTTTAGTCAACGTGTACAGGCTCTGGCCCTATCCGCTGGACTAAACGATCCGCAGCCACGGCCAGCGCGACTGATAGCTTGTGGTCTTTTGATGGAACAAGTCAGGCTGGATATTTTTGGTGTTGGGCCGCAGATACCCCAGTGCGACATCATCCAACCCATAAGGCGTATACACCTCACCCGTACCAGGGTCCAGGCCAATGCAGGTACCCGCAACTAGATACCGGTCAATTCCGTCCCTGGCCGACTCAAGCTGAGGATAAGCCCTAGCAAAGCGTTCACCGTACCAGAGATGGACACGAGCCTGATTCTTGATATCAACCTTTGCGCCCAGATCCTGGAAAAGCTGCTGGGTACGGAGAATAACGTCGTTCTCGGCCTCCCAGGACAGATCCGTGTCGAAGTAAAAAATGTCGTAGTCCTTTACGCCTGATTCCGGTGGCAGACTCGAGTGGTGATTCCAGACGGCCTGAAATAGACAGCCTGCTGTCAGCATGCATTGGCTCAGCCCAAGCGAAGGCAACCGCTCTGCAATCTGCGCGTTAATCGGATTGGTCATCGCTATCGTGACCAAGCGTTCAGGAGTCAATTTCACTTTTAGTCCTCAGATTTCAATACGGCACGCTGCCCCTGCTGTAGATGTCTATGGTGTAGGGGGCAGTCCAACCAAGCTGAGTATATTTATAGACAACCTGATGGAGCGCCGGATGCTGAGCGGAATTCGGAACTCCCGACTAATCACAAATTCCGGAGGGTTATGCATGAGTTCACAAATGTTGCGCAACCGCTGGGTTGAGGCTCATTTAAAAGGCGCTAAACAAGCCGTTCGTGATGACAATCATGAAGTGGCAGCGAGTAGTCGACAACTCCAATTTAGGGATATTCGGCCTAAAGCCGCCAGTGAGATTGGGCTAGAATATGCTAGCCGACTGCCGGGACACCCGAAGGAGGAATCACAAGAAAAGTTTATCATCGGCTTGGGAAAATTGTTAGACCAACAGAATAACTTAAACATAGCTACGCTTTTATTTTTGTGAGGCTCTGATAAGCCTCACAAAAAACACACCCATTAGCTAAGTGTCGATTACAGGCTAATACATGTATCGTAAACCATGGCTTTAAAACCCCTTAAAACCCTCGCCCATATTATAATCTATCGAATATGGACCCTGACGACGGGGTAAATATCTTATGATACAGCCTCGTTGCATAATCATCAGTCGTGCCCGCCAAATAGTCACAAATTACGCGCATATCCGAGTTAGATTCTTTATAGAGATTTCTATATTTTAGTGGCAAGAGGCGATAGGGATTATTAGCTATCGCATCAAACAAAGCAATAATCATTTGCTGACCTTTGTACTCTAAGGTCTGAACTTCTGGTGTTTTAATCACATTTTTAAGTACGAAGCCCTGAAGCAAATTTAAACTTTCTCTTGCTTCACAATTCATCGAAGCCACAAGATCATATACGTCACTGGAGAACTCGCCAGCTTTAGATACAGTAGATGCAGTTATAAAATGATGCACCAACTCCCCAATTGCTTTCTTCCGACGTCTATTCTCCCCAGAAAACAAATTAACCGTAAGCTCATCAATTTTATCCTCTAAACTATATACACCAGGAGAGTTCTTCAGTGGCTCTACGACCTCTGACTGCCACAAGGTTATTCCAACTAGCCCAAGAGCAATGGCATCCTCAAGATCATGCACTCCATAAGCTATATCATCTGCAATTTCCATGATACTACAATCAAAAGACTTACGCTGAGTCTTCCAATGCTTCACTCCATCCTGGTTTTTCGCTGTGAATTTTTTTCGCTCATCTGAATCAAGACCTTTTAGAATCCAGTTCGCTGCTGGCAGATCAGAGTCATAAATACACTTAGGAGGCTTGTAGCTATCAATATTTTTACTCCCTGCACCACTATATATTTCAGTATTCACGACAGAGCTATAAACAGCAGGGTATTTTACAATCCCCAGCATTGATCTTCTGGTCAAATTCAAACCAGACTGACCGGAGTACTCACCTAGCGTCGTGCATATTCTAAGAGTTTGAGCGTTACCTTCAAAACCACCATTGTCTTTCATTGAAAAATTTAATGCCACTTCCCCGCCATGACCAAAAGGAGGATGACCTATGTCATGAGCTAGACCTATAGCCTCAATTAAGTCTTTCTCAGGCAATGACTCTATAATACCACTATCATCCTTATATTTTTCGATCAGAAACTCCACTAACCCACTGCCCAGTTGCGCAACTTCCAGTGAGTGGGTTAGACGAGTTCGATAAAAATCACTTTCACCAAGCCCCAAAACTTGGGTTTTACCTTGAAGCCTTCGAAAAAATGCAGAGTGAATTACACGCGCACGGTCACGTGCATACTGATCCCTAGCAAAGTTATCATTGCCAACATTTTCGAATCGTTCTTCCCACATAAGCCACCGGTTAATATTTGGACTAAAGTAGTATGGTAGTCTGAGTAAAATAGAGCATATCAACAACTAAACACCCACACCTAGAGGCGCAATTGATAATGGCTAATGGCCACAAATGCAACAATTAATTATGATCAATCTGCTTTTTTGCTAAAAAAACGAGCTTCACCTCGGGTGAGGTCCGCAGCTAGAACCGCAGGATGTCAACTATCTAACTCTAATTAAATGCACGCCAGATGCATAAAGTTCATATTTACCGCTCACAATTAAAAGATGCACGCAATGGTAGAAGACCGTTAGCCTCGAACCCCAAATGCGGAACAGCTGCCAAAAATGCGGAACACATCTCCCCTTTTTTCCAGGCATAAAAAAACCCCGTAGACCAAGGTCTACGGGGCTTTCGAATGTGGAGGCCGAAGCCGGAATCGAACCGGCGTGGGCGGATTTGCAATCCGCTGCATAACCATTTTGCTATTCGGCCAATTGTGCTTGATGATTCCTTGGAAACATCAAAAACAAGAGTTTGTTACTGCGACTATATCACTACAAGCATTTGATTCTTCAGCACTTCAGGTTGTTGCCCCCGGGCTGATGGCGCGCATTATGTACTAGAAGCTGGAAGCTGGCAACCCCCTGAATTCTAATAATTTTTAGTTATTTTTCAGCCCCCCGTTTTCAGATCACGACGTTGCGTACAAAGCGCAGTAGTCCGTCGCCTTCGTTGCGGTAGGCATGGGGGCGGTTACTGGCGTACATATGGAACTCGCCCGCCGCTATATGCAGCGTCCGGTCGTCCATCACCAGGGTCAGGCAACCCTCAAATACGTAGAGCTGTTCGCTCCAGCCCTCGGCATCCGCCTGGGAGTGGTACTCCTCACCCGGCTCCAGGGTCCATTCCCACAGTTCTACTTCCCGTGTGGCGCTGGCCTTGGACAGTAGAACTGCCTTGCTGCCCACCCGCGTGCCCGTCCAGGCCACTTCGTTGATGCGGCTCGGGTCCGCGGAACCCGGGGCCTGGATCAGGTCGCTAAAGGCTACGTTCAACGCCTCCGCCACACGGTCAAGGGTGCTCAGGCTGACGTTCTTTTCGCCTGCCTCGATCGCCACCAGCATTCGCCGGCTTACCCCGGACTGTTCTGACAATGCGCTCTGGCTCAGGTGCGCAAGCAGCCTGAGACGTCGTACGTTCTGGCTGACGTGCTGGAGAACGGATACGCGTTGTGAATTTTCTTTGGGCACTATATTGCTCACCTTGTGGGGCTGCGCAGTATACTGCCCAGCTTTGGCGCATTGTGCGTCTCCATTCCCGTCACACGCAAGGTTGCAATGTCATTGAAACTACCCGGGTTGCTGTCATTGACGTCCCGCTTCAGTAAAGCGGAGTGTGTGCTGATCCTGATCACCATGGTCTGGGGCATCACCTTTCTATTGGTACAACATGCCTTGACGGCAAGTGGGCCGATGTTTTTTGTCGGCCTGCGTTTTGCGGCCGCGGCGGCCATGGTCGCGCTGTTTTCTCTGCGCAGTTTGCGTGGCATCACGCTGTTCGAGCTCAAGGCCGGGATGTTTATCGGGGTGTCGATCATGCTCGGCTACGGTTTGCAGACCATCGGCCTGCAAACCATTCCAAGCAGCCAGTCGGCCTTTATTACCGCGCTGTATGTGCCGTTCGTGCCCCTGCTGCAATGGCTGGTGCTGGGGCGCAGGCCCGGGTTGATGCCGAGCCTGGGGATCATGCTGGCCTTTACCGGGCTGATGCTGCTGTCCGGCCCCGGCGGCGCATCGCTGGATTTCAGCCCGGGGGAGATCGCCACGTTGATCAGTGCCATTGCCATAGCGGCGGAGATTATTCTGATCAGTGCTTATGCAGGCAAGGTGGATGTGCGCCGCGTCACGGTGGTGCAGCTCAGTACTGCGTCCATTCTGGCCTTTTTGATGATTATTCCAACACAAGAGGCCATTCCTGACTTTTCATGGCTATTGTTAGCCAGTGCTGTCGGCCTGGGTGGCGCCAGTGCGGTGATTCAGGTGGCCATGAACTGGGCACAGAAAAGCGTTTCACCCACCCGCGCCACCCTGATTTATGCCGGCGAGCCGGTCTGGGCAGGCATTGCCGGGCGCCTGGCGGGCGAGCGTTTGCCAGGCATAGCCTTGCTGGGTGCCGTATTGATTGTTGCAGCGGTGATCGTCAGTGAGTTAAAAACCAAGGGTAAAAAGCCCGAAGCGCTTGAGGACAAGCAAGGCGATCAAGCCTGCGATTAAAGCTGCAAGCCTGAAAGACGGTACGATTTTTTTTACTTACAAGCGCTTATATAGGGGTAGAGCTGTAGGAAACCAGACAGGTTATCGACAGTCTTTGTAGGATTCAGCCACAGGTTTGCTGTTGGTGATCTGCAGCCCGCCCCGTATGATCGCTTACAAACTCCTGCAGATTAGAAGCCTATGTCCCTGATAGTTCTACTGCTTCTGCCCTTTATCGGCAGCTGTCTGGCGGCTGTTTTGCCGCATAACGCACGCAACAGTGAATCACTGTTGGCCGGTCTGATTGCTTTGATCGGTACTGTACAAGTAGCCCTGCTCTATCCACAGATTGCCCACGGTGGGGTTATCCGTGAAGAGTTCATGTGGCTGCCCAGCCTCGGCCTGAATTTCGTTCTGCGCCTGGACGGGTTCGCCTGGCTGTTCTCGATTCTGGTGCTTGGCATCGGCACGCTGGTGTCGCTGTACGCCCGTTATTACATGTCACCCGAGGACCCGGTCCCGCGCTTTTTTGCGTTTTTCCTGGCGTTTATGGGGGCCATGCTGGGCCTGGTGTTGTCGGGTAACCTGATCCAGATCGTGTTTTTCTGGGAGCTCACCAGCCTCTTTTCATTTTTGCTGATTGGTTATTGGCACCACCGCTCGGATGCCCGCCGCGGCGCCTATATGGCGCTGATGGTGACAGGTGCTGGGGGGTTGTGTCTGCTGGCGGGGGTCATGCTGCTCGGCCATGTCGTCGGCAGCTATGATCTGGATGCCGTGCTGGCTGCGGGCGACAAGATCCGCGCCCACAGCCTGTATCCGATCCTGCTGCCGCTTATCCTGATCGGCGCCCTAAGCAAGAGCGCGCAGTTCCCGTTCCATTTCTGGTTGCCCCACGCCATGGCGGCGCCAACCCCCGTATCGGCCTATCTGCACTCGGCAACCATGGTCAAGGCCGGGGTCTTTCTGCTTGCGCGCCTGTGGCCTTCGCTGTCGGGCAGCGAAGAGTGGTTCTGGATTGTCAGTGGCGCCGGTGCCTGCACCCTGGTGCTGGGCGCCTATTGCGCGATGTTTCAAAATGACCTCAAAGGCCTGCTGGCCTACTCCACCATCAGCCATCTGGGCCTGATTACCCTGCTGTTGGGCCTGAACAGCCCGCTGGCAGCGGTGGCTGCGGTGTTCCATATCCTCAACCACGCCACGTTCAAGGCGTCGCTGTTTATGGCGGCGGGGATTATCGACCATGAGACCGGCACACGGGATATCCGCAAGCTCAGCGGCCTGTTCAAGCTCATGCCTTACACCGCGACCCTGGCCATGGTGGCCAGTGCCTCGATGGCCGGGGTGCCGTTGCTGAACGGGTTTCTGTCCAAAGAGATGTTCTTTGCCGAAACCGTGTTTATCAATTCCACGGCCTGGGTAGAAATCGCCCTGCCGGTCATTGCGACGATCGCCGGTACCTTCAGCGTGGCTTATGCCCTGCGCTTTACGGTGGATGTGTTCTTCGGCCCACCCGCGACCAACTTGCCCCATACACCCCACGAGCCACCGCGCTGGATGCGTGCCCCGGTTGAACTGCTGGTGCTTACCTGCCTGACCGTGGGCATTTTCCCGGCGCAAACCGTCGGCCCGCTGCTTGCTGCAGCGGCTCAACCCGTGGTGGGGGGTGAGTTGCCCGAGTACAGCCTGGCCATCTGGCACGGCCTGAATGCCCCCATGATCATGAGCCTGATCGCCATGTCCGGCGGTATCGTGCTGTATGTGCTGTTGCGCAAGCAGCTTAAGCTCGACCGCTTCCCGCTGCCGCCGCTGATCCAGTATTTCAATGGCAAACGCTTTTTCGAGCGCAGCCTGGTGGTGATCATGCGCGGCGCGCGGCGCCTGGAACGCCGCATCAGCACCCAGCGCCTGCAAACCCAGCTGTTTTTGTTGATTCTGGTCGCCGTGATCGCCGGGCTGATCCCGATGTTGTACAGCGGGCTGGGCTGGGGCGACCGCCCGAAAATACCGGGCTCGATCGTGTTTATCACCCTGTGGCTGATTGCGATTGCCTGCGCCCTGGGCGCCGCCTGGCAAGCCAAGTACCACCGTCTAGCAGCCCTGACCATGGTCAGCGTATGCGGCCTGATGACCTGCGTGACGTTCGTATGGTTTTCGGCGCCTGATCTGGCGTTGACCCAACTGGTGGTTGAAGTGGTGACCACGGTGTTGATCCTGCTGGGCCTGCGCTGGCTGCCGCGACGGATCGAAGAGGTTTCACCGCTGCCGGGCACGTTGCGCAAGGCCCAGGTCCGTCGCTTGCGCGACTTGCTCCTGTCCACCGCGGTCGGTGGCGGCATGGCGTTGCTGTCCTACGCGATGCTGACCCGTCAGACACCCAACGATATCTCCTCGTTCTACCTCAGCCGCGCCCTGCCTGAAGGCGGCGGCAGCAATGTGGTGAATGTGATGCTGGTGGACTTCCGCGGCTTCGATACCCTGGGCGAGATCACCGTACTGGCCGCCGTGGCGCTGACCGTGTTTGCCCTGCTGCGCCGCTTCCGCCCGTCCAAAGAGAGCATGCAGTTGCCTGCCCAGCAGCGCTTGCTGGCCAAGGACGTGATGACCGACCTGGTCAACCCGCGCAGCGCCAGTGACACCGCCCTGGGCTTTATGATGGTGCCGGCGGTGCTGGTGCGCCTGTTGCTGCCGATCGCCTTTGTGGTGTCGATGTACCTGTTCATGCGCGGTCACAACCAGCCCGGCGGTGGCTTTGTCGCCGGCCTGGTGATGAGTGTGGCGTTTATCCTGCAGTACATGGTTGCCGGCACGCAGTGGGTGGAGGCGCAAATGAGCCTGCGACCGCTGCGCTGGATGGGTACCGGGCTGCTGTGCGCAACCCTGACCGGGCTGGGCTCGATCCCCCTGGGCTATCCGTTCCTGACCACCCACACCGCTCACTTCAGCCTGCCGCTGTTGGGCGATATTCATGTGGCCAGCGCCCTGTTCTTCGATATTGGCGTGTATGCGGTGGTGGTCGGTGCAACGCTGCTGATCCTGACGGCACTGGCTCACCAGTCGGTGCGCGCCCATCGCCCGAGCAATCAGCTTGCCCCGCTGCCTGCCCTGCAACCGCCTCTTGCATCCAAAGAAGGAGCCGCCTGATGGAAGAAGTCATCGCCATCGCTATCGGAGTATTGGCCGCATCGGGCACCTGGCTGGTTCTGCGTCCGCGAACCTTTCAGGTGGTCATGGGCCTGTGCCTGCTGTCTTACGGGGTTAACCTGTTTATCTTCAGCATGGGCAGCCTGTTTATCGGCAAGGAGCCGGTGATCAAGGACGGCGTGCCCCAGGACTTGCTCAATTACACCGACCCGCTGCCCCAGGCACTGGTACTCACTGCCATCGTCATCAGTTTTGCCATGACCGCGCTGTTTCTGGTGGTCTTGCTGGCCTCTCGGGGCCTGACCGGTACCGACCACGTTGATGGCCGGGAGCCAAAAGAATGAATGTAATGCCGCACCTGATTGTCGCGCCCATTCTGCTGCCACTGCTGACCGCTGCCTGCATGCTGTTGCTGGGGGAAAAACACCGCCCGCTCAAGGCGCGGATCAACCTGGTCTCGACCCTGCTCGGCCTGGGTATTTCGGTGATGCTGTTGCTGTGGACTCGCGAGCAGGCGATTCCGGCTTCGATTGGCGTGTACCTGCCGAGCAACTGGCAAGTGCCGTTCGGGATTGCCCTGGTGGTCGATCACCTGAGCGCCTTGATGCTGGTGCTGACCGGCATTATCGCCAGTTGCGCCCTGCTGTTCGCCATGGCCCGCTGGGATCGCGCCGGGGCCAGTTTCCACGCGTTGTTCCAGATCCAGCTGATGGGCCTGTACGGCGCCTTCCTGACCGCCGACCTGTTCAACCTGTTCGTGTTTTTCGAAGTGCTGCTGGCCGCCTCCTACGGCTTGATGCTGCATGGTTCGGGCAAGGCGCGGGTGTCGGCGGGGCTGCATTACATCTCGATCAACCTGCTGGCTTCATCGCTGTTCCTGATCGGTGCGGCGTTGATCTACGGGGTGACCGGCACCTTGAACATGGCCGATCTGGCGCTGAAGATCCCTTTGGTGCCCGAGGCCGATCGCGGCTTGCTGCATGCAGGCACGGCCATTCTGGCGGTGGCCTTTCTGGCCAAGGCCGGCATGTGGCCGCTTAACTTCTGGCTGGTACCGGCGTACTCGTCGGCCAGTGCGCCGGTGGCGGCGCTGTTTGCGATCATGACCAAGGTCGGTATCTACACCGTGCTGCGCCTGTGGACCCTGCTGTTTTCCGGGCAAGCCGGGGCTTCGGCGTACTTTGCCGGTGACTGGCTGATCTACGGCGGCATGGCCACCATTGTTTGCGCCGCCATCGCCATCCTCGCCGCCCAGCGCCTGGAGCGCATGGCCAGCCTGAGTATTCTGGTGTCTGCCGGGATCCTGTTGTCAGCCGTGGGTTTCGCCCAGCCCAACCTGACCAGCGCCGCGCTGTTCTATCTGGTCAGTTCCACCCTGGCCCTGAGTGCGCTGTTCCTGCTGGCCGAGCTGATTGAACGCTCGCGCTCTTCTGCCGACCTGGTGCTTGAGGATGATGTCGAGGTCACGCCCAGCCTCAGCGAGCCCACGGCCCCGCCCCGGGGCAGCAACCTGGACGACGAACAGAAAGTGGTGGTCGGGCTGGTCATCCCGTGGACGATGGCCTTTCTGGGCCTGAGCTTTATCGCCTGCGCGCTGTTGATCATCGGCATGCCGCCGCTGTCGGGCTTTATCGGCAAACTCGGCCTGCTCAATGCCCTGCTCAATCCGCTGGGGCTGGGCAATGCCACCGATGCGCCAATCTCAACCGCGGCCTGGAGCCTGCTGGCCTTGTTGATTCTTTCCGGGCTGGCCTCGTTGATCGGCTTTTCACGTATGGGCATCCAGCGTTTCTGGACCCCCCTTGAGCGCCCGTCGCCGATCCTGCGCCGCATTGAATGCCTGCCCATCGTGCTGCTGCTGGGGCTGTGTGTGGTGCTGACGTTCAAGGCCGAGCCGGTCCTGCGTTATACCCAGGCCGCTGCCGACACCCTGAACAACCCCGAGCGTTATGTCATGGCCGTGATCGCCACCCGCCCTGTACCAAGCCCGCAGGCCAAGGCGGCACTACAGGAGGTGCAACCATGAGGCGCCTGTTCCCTGCTCCCTGGCTGTCCCTGGCACTGTGGGCACTGTGGCTGTTGCTCAACCTGTCCCTGAGTGCCGGCAATCTGCTGCTGGGCGCTGCGCTGGCCATTCTGGCGCCGGTGATGTTTGCGCCGCTGCGCCCGCTGCCGGTGCGCATTCGCCGTCCCGGGGTGATTATCAAGCTGTTCTTTTTGGTAGGTCGCGATGTGGTGGCCTCCAATATTGCCGTGGCCTGGGGTGTACTGCGCGCCGGCAAAAATCCGCCCCGTTCGCGGTTTATCAAAATCCCCCTGGACCTGCGCGATGCCAACGGTCTTGCCGCCCTGTCGATGATCACCACCGTGGTGCCCGGCACCATCTGGTCGGAACTGGCGCTGGACCGCAGCGTGCTGTTGCTGCACGTGTTCGACCTGGATGACGAGGCGTCGTTTATCGAGCACTTCAAAACCGCCTACGAGCGCCCATTGATGGAGATTTTTGAATGAGTGCCCTGCTCACCAATGCCATCCTGCTCAGCCTGTTTATTTTCAGCCTGGCAATGGTCTTGACCGTGATCCGCCTGTTCAAGGGCCCCTCGGCCCAGGACCGGGTTCTGGCGCTGGACTACCTGTATATCCTGGCCATGTTGATGATGCTGGTGCTGGGTATCAGATACGCCAGTGACACCTACTTTGAAGGCGCACTGCTGATTGCCCTGTTTGGCTTTGTCGGCTCGTTTGCGCTGGCCAAATTCCTGCTGCGTGGCGAGGTGATCGAATGAGTCTCTGGATCGAAATATCGGTGGCCGTGCTGCTGGTGCTCAGCAGCCTGTTTGCCTTGTGCGGCGCTATCGGGTTGTTGCGCCTCAAGGATTTTTTTCAGCGCATGCACCCGCCGGCACTGGCTTCAACCCTTGGCGCTTGGGGCGTGGCGCTGGCGTCGATCCTGTACTTCTCGGCGCTCAAGTCGACGCCGGTGCTGCACGCCTGGCTGATGCCGATCCTGCTGTCGATCACCGTGCCGGTGACCACCTTGCTGCTGGCCCGCACATCGCTGTTCCGCAAGCGCATGGCGGGTGAGGATGTACCGGCAGAAGTCAGCAGCGGCGGGCGTAGCGAAAACGCTAACTGAACCTGTGGGAGCGGGCTTGCTCGCGATAGGAACGACGCGGTGTGTCTGTCAGACCGCAGTGCGCCCATCGCGGGCAAGCCCGCTCCCACCCACTGGGCTACATCCAGCCCAGCCAGCTCCAGTACGTGGCACCGAACAGCAGCATCAGCAGATAACCCACCGCCGTAACGATCAATCCGACCTTGGCGAACTGTTTCGCGGTAAAGGTCTGGGTGCCCAGGCACACCATATTTTGCGGGGCGTTGATCGGCAGGATAAAACCGTAGCTGACCACAAAGCCCAGCAACATGGTCATGCCCAGGCGGTTGAATTCACCCGGCAAGGTTTGCAGCACCGCGATCAGAATCGGCAGCAAGGCCGAGGTCAATGCCGTGGCACTGGCAAAGCCCAGGTGAATCAATATCAAAAACGCGCCCAGAATCGCAAAGATCCCCAGCGGCCCTACCTGATCCAGCCCGGTATTGGCCACCACCTGCCCGCCCAACCATTGCCCGGCCTGGGTGGTGAGCAAGGCCGTACCCAAACTGATACCCACCCCGAACACAATCACCGTGCCCCAGGGGATACGCGACTGCACGTCTTTCCAGGTCATCACGCCAAAGCGCGGCAGCAGCAAGAATACAAGGCCGGCATAGATGGTCGAAGTGGTGTCAAAACTGTGCAGTTTGCCCTCGGTGGCCCAGGCCAGCAGCAAGGCGATCGATACGCCCATCAGGCGCTTCTGCGGGCCGGTCATGGGGCCCAGTTCGGCCAGTGATTTTTCTACGGCCTCCTTGCCGCCGGGGATGCTGTCGCTCTCTGGCGGGAGCATTTTCAGCACCACAAACAGCAGCACCGCCGACATGATGATGGCCCAGGGTGCACCGGCGATCAGCCAGTCAAGCCAGTTCACCCGCGCACCGAGCATCTTGTCCATAAAGCCCACGGTCAGCAGGTTCTGTGCCGCCGCAGTTTGAATGCCGACATTCCAGATACTGGTGCCCTGGGCCACGACAATCATGATCCCGGCAGCAATGTTGGAGCGTTTGTCCACACCGAAGGCCAGGATCACCCCCATCATGATCGGTACCACGCAGGCACTGCGCGCCGTGGCACTGGGCACCACCAGGCTGAGCAAAATGGTGACCGCAATCGCCCCCAGCAAAATGCGTCGGGTGCTGGTGCCAATACGCGACAAGGTGACCAGGGCAATGCGCCGGTCAAGGCCGGTGTGGGTCATGGCAGCCGCGATAAAAAGGGCGCCCGCCACCAGGGCCAGGGCAGCATTGGAAAACCCGGTCAGGGCCATGGTGATGCCAGCAGAGGTGCCGTAAAGCCTGGACGGGTCCGCCAGGGTGGGCGCCATGCCGATCAGGAACGCCATCAGCGAGGTGATCATGATGGCACTGGCTTCGTACGACACCGCTTCAGTGATCCATACCACCACGGCAAATGCCAGGATCGCCAGCATGCGATGACCGGCTACCGGCAAGTCGGCGGGCAGTGGCAGCAGCAGGATGCCGATCATGACCAGGACTGCTATCACCAGACCAATGGGAAGTTTTGCTTTTGCCGTAGCCGGCGTGGGGCTGGTTGCAGGCGCATTCATGGCCATCTCCTTGAGCTTGAAAACCCGTGGAGCATAGGTCAAGAGCAGCGGATGGGTTTTGATATTGATCAGCTCAGAGGCACCCTCACCCCAACCCTCTCCCAGAGGGAGAGGGAGCTGACCGCACGCGGATTCAAACTCAACGCCAATCAGTCCCCTCTCCCTCTGGGAGAGGGTTAGGGTGAGGGGGCTTTGGGCTACTGGATCTTGTAGTGAAAGGTATTACGCACCCCCGGCACCGTCACCGCCTGGCCATCGACCATGCGTGGCTGGTAGCGGAACGTCGCCGCCGCCACTAAAGACGGCCGGATAAACGCCGGGTGACAGTTGCCCACCACTTTGGGGTTGTCGACCTTGCCCTGGGGCGTTACCGAGTACTCCACCGTGCAATCGCCCTGAATGCCCTTGTCCAGTGCCCGTTGCGGGTAGTCCGGGGCTTGTTTGCTGATGGGCAGGTACTGACGCACATCCGCCGCAGCGGCCTGTTGCGCTCGGCGGGCATTATCCGCCGCTGCAACCCGGGCCTGTTCAGCCACGGCCTGCTGACGCTGGGCTTCAACCTGTTCGGCGCGCTGCTGCGCGGCTTTTTGCTGCTCCACTTGCGCCTGCTTCTGCTCCTCGACCCGCTTGCGCGCCAGTGCCGCCTGTTCCAGTTTGCGCGCCTGGATCTGCGGGTCCACTTTAGGCTTCACCACCTCGGGCCTGGCCTCAACCACCGGTGCCGGAGTCACCACCGGCAGCGGCTCCGGCGCAGGAGGCGCCATTACCGGTTCGGCGGGCAGCATCACCAGCCGGGTTTTCAGGGTCGATGGCACAGGCTCCGGCAGCGATTGCTCCATGCTCCAGCCCAGCACCAGGAACGCCACCACAGCGCTGTGCAGAGCCACGCTGACCACCAGCGCCTGGCTGTTATGCCACATCCGCGACCAGGGCAACGGCTGTGCAGGCGCCAGCTCGCCGTGCATCAACGCGGCACTCATTGTGGCGCCTCGGTCACCAGCCCCAGGTTGCTCACGCCACCTTGCTGCAGGGCCGCCATCGCCTTGACCACGCTGCCATAACCCGCCTCGTTGTCGGCGCGGATATACACCTGGGTGTTGCTGTCCTGCGCCACCACCTGGCCGACCTTGGCCTGCAACTCTTCAAGGCTGACGGCGCTGTCGGTCTGGTTCTTGGTGTCCAGTTCACTGCCCAGGTTCCAGTAGTAGCCACCTTCGGCCTTGACTGACAGAGTGAGGATTTTTTGCTGGCTGTCATTGACCAGGGCTTCACTGGCCACTTTCGGCAGTTCGATTTTCACCCCCTGGGTCAACATCGGCGCGGTCACCATAAAGATCACCAGCAGCACCAGCATCACGTCGATGTAAGGCACTACGTTCATTTCGGCCTTGGGCCCGTGTTTGCGCTGTGGTCGAGCAAGCATGATGAAACTCCCTTTCAAGCGACGGCGGACATGTTCCGCGAACCGGCATGCAGGCTGCGGTACAAGCGCATCTGCACTTCATTGCCGAGGCTGTAGTAACGGGTCAGCAGGGTCTGGCCACGGGCCGAGAAACGGTTGTAGGCGATCACGGCCGGGATCGCCGCAAACAGGCCGATGGCGGTGGCGATCAGGGCTTCGGCGATGCCCGGGGCGACGGTGGACAGGGTCGCCTGTTGCACCTGGGACAGGCCGATAAAGGAGTTCATGATCCCCCACACGGTACCGAAGAGTCCGATATAGGGGCTCACCGAGCCGACGGTCGCGAGAAACTGCAGGCCTTTCTCCAGGCGAATCTCCTGCTCGCTGATGGCCACATACAGCGCCCGCTCCACCCCTTGCATCACGCCTTCGGCATCCACTCCCGGCTGCTGCTTGAGTTGGGCGTATTCACTGTAGGCAGCGGCGAATACTTGCTCGGCACCGGCATCTTCCTGGCTGGCGTCGCGGCTTTCGCGGTACAGGGCATTGAGCTCGCCCTGGCCACGCAGGCGCCCGGCAAAGTTGTCCATGTCGCGCTCGCTACGGCGCAGGATGGCGCTGCGGCGCACAATCAGAAACCAGCTCAACAGCGAGGCCAGCAGCAGGATCAGCATCACCCCCTTGACTAGCAGACTCGCGTCGCTGATCAGGCCCCAGATCGTCATATGTTCCATGGTTGCGTGCATGTTGTTGCTCCAGTAAAGGGGTATTTATAAGCGTCTTAAATGACCGGGTTATGGCAAGTGCAGGGCCTTGGCCACTTCAGCCCAGGGGATGTACTTGAAGTTCTGCGCCTGCTCGGGCATGCGTTTGCGACCGTCCTGAACCACCAACATGCCTTTGTGCCACGGGCCGCCGAGGTTGGCCGAGGTCACTTCCAGGCCATCGGTTTCCGACGCGCCGTCGATGCCCGCCGCCGCATTGACCCCCACCCGGAACGCACCGCGCAGGGCATACGGCGGCTCGGCATCGACCACCACATAGCTGTCGTTGCCCTGGCTCGAGATCACCAGGTAGTTGTCTTTGTCGGTCTGGTACAGGCCCATGCCTTCGATATCGTCATGCACCTGTTCACCCACCCTGATCACGCTGGTGAGCGTGGCCGGTTGGTCAGGCCGGGCATCCACCGCCCACACCGCCACATCCTCCTCACCGAGGAACAGCCGCTGGTTGCGATCGTCCGCTACGCAGCCTTCGGGTTGGCTGGCCACCTTGAACTGGCGCACCAGCTCGCCCTGCACCTTGTCGCCCTTGGCGTACAAGCGGTGCTGCACAAAAGTGCCGTCCTTGTCGTTGGTGAAACTGTAGATCTCGCCGGTAGGGGCCTTGAACAGGCACAGGCCGTAAATATCGGTGACCGGCGTGGCAATCTCGCCCGCTTCCTGCAAGGTGCCGGTGGCGCGGTCGATGCTGAACACGCTGAGGCTGTTGTGATCGCGATTGGTTGCCACGGCCAGATCCACAGTGCGTCCGCCCAGCTCGAAACCCGGGCGCACATCGACGTTGTTCAGGCGGCCCACAGGCAGATGCTGCACGCGTTTGCCCTGCAGGTCGTACACCTCAAGGCCCTGCTGCTTGTTGGTGCCCAGTACCCGGCTCAGCGCAGGGGTTTTCGGGTGTACCCAGATGGCCGGGTCATCCGCGGCATCACCCTGGCTCATCACCACGTCGGTTTGCACCGCAGGTTTTACGCTGACCAGCACAGGGGGGTGGCTGGCCGGGGTGGCCTTCCAGTCCAATGCGCCTTCGTACATTTTGCTGCTGGCACCGTCCTGCACCAGCAGTTGCAGGCCATGCGGCGTCTGACGCAGGGCCAGATGCTCCGGCTCGCGGACCCCGGCCAGGGGCAAGCTGGCAACGGCTGCCCAGCCCTTGCCCTGCTGCTGATACAGATTCAGTTGTGCCGCCTCGGGATCGAGGCCGAGCATACCGCCCGGCACCAGGGCCATGTCCCCGGTGGATTTTTTTACGTTGCCAAATGGCTCGACCATCGCCACCGGCACACGCTCGACGTCGGCCTCGGCATGGGCCGGGTAGGCCCACCAACCGACATTCTCTTCGTTGACGAAGAGGTTCTGCGCGGCGTCATCGACCTTGCAGAACTTGGCCTGCGGCGGCAGGGGCAGGCTGCGCACCAGCAGCGGCGTCGGCAAACGGCGGTTGTCAGCGGCAACCAGCCATTGCTCGCCCCTGCCCTCTTCACCTACGGTAAACAGGTAGATATTGCTCGCGTCGTCCTGGTACAGGCACACGCCATTCACCGCGTAGTCGCGGGTGGGCAGATAGGATGGCGCCTGCCATTGATGGCTCTTGGGGTCGAGATTGAACAGCGCAACCTGCTGCTTGTCCTTGTCGTTACTGGCCACCAGCACCTGGTCGCCCAGGGCGCGGCTGTCCAGCCCGGCAAAGGTGCCCTGGACCCGGCTCAGGGTGTTGCCCTGTTTATCAAGCAACAGCAGGCCTTCACGCTTGCTTGCCGCCAGGCGCTCGTCACCTGTGCTACCGGGTAAAAAGCTCAGGGCCTGGGCCTTGCTGGTGGACCATTGCTGCAATGTCGGGGCAGCAATATCGGTAGCTGCCTGGACGCTGCCTGCGGTCAGGCAGGCCAGCAAGGGCAGGATGCGGGGTTTGCGTGTGAACATGAGTGATCAATCCTGAATTCTGTTCAAAAAAACAATGGCGCTTCAGTGGGAGCGAGCCTGCTCGCGAAGGTCTCAACATCACTTACGGCCTTCGCGAGCAGGCTCGCTCCCACAAGGGGGGACATCGAAGCCTTAAAAATGGGTGTAGGTCAGGCCCAGTGAGTAGGTCGGGCCGTATTCTTCGTACTGGTTGTTGAAGCGGCTGTTGCCGCTGTACGTGAAGTACGGCTGGTCCGTAAGGTTCTGGGCGTCGAACTTGACTTGCAGGTTCTTGGTCAGCGAGTAGCGGGCACTGAAGTCGACAAAGGTCTGGGCATTGACATAGGTGTCATGGGCCTTGTCGTTGACCCCGGCCAGTTCGTAGAGGTAGTCCGACTTGTAGTTGGCCGACAGGCGCAGGCTCAGCTTGTCGTCTTCCCAGCCGAGCATCAGGTTGCCGACGGTCTTGGACTGGTTGGGCAAATCGATATCGCGCTTGAGGCTGGCTCCGGTCGCTGCGTCAACGCCCTTGATACTGGCATTGGAGCGGCTGAACGTGCTGTTGGCGCCCAGGATCAAACCGTTCCAGGGTGACGGCAGCCAGTCGAACTTCTGCGAGTAGGCCAGTTCCAGACCATAGAGCTTGGCACTGTCGCCGTTGGCATAGCTGTGGGCTTCGGTGAAGTCGACCCACTCGCCGCTGCCCGCCAGGTCGTTGTTGTAGACGAAGTTTTTAATGTCTTTGTAGAAGAGGAACGCCGACACCGTGCCCGCCTGCCCCATAAAGTGCTCGATGCCAAGGTCGAAGTTGCTCGATTCCAGCGGCTTGAGGTTGGGGTTGCCGAACTCGGCTTTGTCATCTTCGATAACAAAGCCCGGGGCTAGCTGGCCAAAGGTCGGGCGCACGACGGTGTTGGTCCAGGCCGCCCGCACCTGGGTGTTTTTCGCCAACTGATAGCGCGCATGCAGGCCCGGCAGCCAGTGGTGGTAATCGCGCTGGGTGTTTTGGTCTGCAAAGACGCCATCGCGCACGCCCGTACCCTTGGCCTCGAACTCGGTGCCCTCGTAGCGCATGCCGGCGATAAAGCGCCAGTCATCGATATCCAGGGTGTTCATCAGGTAGGCCGCATTGATGTCTTCGCGCATCTTGAAGTCATTGGCCCGCGAGTCCTGCTCGTTGTAGAAGTCGTTGCGGTTGAGGCCGCCGATCAGGTCCTTGATCGCCCCGCCGCTGATGCCCGGGCCGTACTGGCCAAGGTTGTAGTGCAGGTTGCCCTTGTTGAACGCATTGAGGCTCAGTTGCTCGTCGCTGAAACCCAGGTCGGAGAAGTCCTTGTAGGTCCAGGCATTGAGATCGTTGTCCTTGTTGCGCCGGCTGACCTTGCCGCCAAACTTGACCTGGGAGGCATAGCCCTGCACGTCGTAGTCGCGGGCCAGGTCCAGGCGGATATTTTTCTCGGTGTCCTTGGTGTGCTGCTCTTGCCAGTCCACCTTGTCGAGGCTGAAGTTGGTCGGGTCATAAAAGCCTGCGCCGATGATCGGCCGGGGCTTTTCGGTGTCGTAGAAACCGCCGTTGCCAATGCTCGAGCTGCCCTTGAACGTTGCGCCGGCGATTCCCCCCGGGTTGTCTTCGCTGGACTCGCTGTAACCGGCCTGTCCGCTGAGGGTCCACAGGCCCATGGTGCGTTCGCCGCCGAATACGTAGGACTGGATTTCCTGGGTTTCCTCGCGCTGCTTGAGCTTGCGCTTGGTCTTGGTTTTACCCACCTCGTCTTCGGCCTGGGGGTCGGAGAATTCAAAGGCGGTGGAGTTGCGGGTTTCGTTGTCCTCAAAGCGGCTGTACAGGGTGCGCAGGTACAGACTGGTGTCGTCGTCGGGCTTGTAATCAAAGTTGAGGCCGCCACCGGCACGCTCGCGGCTGATCTCGTAAACACGCTGTTCAAAGCTGTTCAGACGGGCGCCGTCGGTGAAATCCCAATCGCCGCCGGTTTCGACGTTGTCGGAGCGAAAGTCGCGCTTGTTCCAGCTCAGGGCTGCGGCCACACCGAAGTTGTCGACACCGTCACCCAGGCTGAAACGGTCGCTGATGGCGCCCGACACCTTGGGGCTGGTCTTGTGGCTGTTCTTGTTGTACCCGGCCTCGGTGCTGCCGGTGAAGAACAGGCCGTCATGGTCGAAGGCCGAGAGGCTTTGTACGTCTACCGTGCCACCCAGGGAGTTGGCGTCCATATCCGGGGTCAGGGTCTTGATCACCGACAGCGACTGCACCAGTTCCGAGGGCAAGACGTCCAGGGCCACGGCGCGGCGGGCGCTTTCCGGGGACGGTACCAGGGTGCCGTTGATGGTCACGCTGTTGAGGTCCGGGCCCAGGCCACGCACGCTGACAAAGCGGCCTTCGCCCTGATCGCGCTCAATGCTGATACCGGGCAGGCGCTGCACCGCCTCGGCCACGTTGGCGTCGGGCAACTGCGCCACGCCATCGGCATGCACCACGCTTTCGATGGTGTCCGAGTTGCGTTGTTGCTTGAGTGCCTTGTCCAGGCTGACGGCCTGACCGACTACCTCGACGTGTTCAGTGGCACCGATGGCCGATGTTTCGGCGGCGCTCAAACGTTCGCTGGCGATTGCCAGGGCCAATGCACTGACCGTAAAGCCGACCCACTGCGCCTTGCTGCGACACTTGTACATGTTGGTGCTCCCCCAAAATCGCACGTCAGGCCGGGCAAATGGCCCGACAACTTGGGAGCGAAAGCTAGGGTCGGCGGATGACAGCGCTGTGACAGTGTTCGGCGAAACGCCCGAAACAAAAGGTTTCAAGCAGTGAGAAAGGGGTAAATGAGCTGATTTGACCTGATTACGAAAGGATCGCCCCCCGTAGCAGCTGCCGAAGGAACGAGGCTGCGTTCGACGACGGAGTCGTCGTAAAATCAGGTTGTGCGGTATTTAAGGTCAGTCCGACACCCCGCATTTACGAGTGCTGCGCAATCGAACGCAGCCTCGCTCCTTCGGCAGCTGCTACGAAATCGGGGGCAACCACGGGCTTACGTTTATCTTTTTTGCACAGCACACCTGAGCTGATTCGACCCGCAAGCCCCGTCATACAGTTGTCACACCGCTCTGCTCTGCTGACCGGCAATAGGTTTGGGTAGAACTGTGATGACTTGGTTAAACGTCCTTAAACACCATCGCTACAAGCTTGGTTTACTGCTGCTGGCTGCCAATGCCGCGGTACTGCTCAACCTGGCATTCGGCACGCCCAAGGCCTTCAGCGAATGGCACTGGCTGGATATCTTCGGCGAAGGCGGCACCGCCCTGTTTATGCTGTTCTGGCTGGGGCTGGTGATTAAAAGCCGGCCCACCGGGCGGGTCACCAACTACCTGGCGTACGGCCTGTGCTTTATGTTTTTTTCCTGGTGGGTGGATGTGCTCGACGAGTTTATCCGCCTGCCCAAACATATTGGCTGGGATCACTGGATGGAGTCGGCACCCATGCCCGTCGGCATGATTCTGCTGACCATCGGCCTGTTTCATTGGCACCGCGAGCAGCAGGCTATCAATCAACAGATGGAGAAGCGCGAGCGGGTATTTCGCGAGCACCGGCTGTTCGACAAACTCACCCCCCTGGGCGGCGCCGGTTACCTCAAGCACCAGGTCAGCGACTGCCTGGCGCAAAGCGTCGAGCAGCAACAGCCGCTGTCACTGCTGGCGCTGGATATCGACGATTTCACGTCCATCAACCAGCATTACGGCCACGCCGAAGGTGATGCCGTGTTGCAGGCCCTCAGCCAGTTGCTGCTGCTCAACCTGCGTCGCCACGATCTGCTCTGCAGGCTGGCCGGTGACCGTTTTGTGGTGCTGTTGCCCAATACCGGCGAGAGTCAGGCCCGCCTGCTGGCGCTGGAACTGCAGCAGGCGGTGCAGAGCCTGGCCCACAAAACCCGCCAACAGGGTGAACGGGTGTATCTGTCGGCCAGTACCGCGGTGGTGATGGCCGTCAACGAAGCGCCCGATGAGCTGCTCAAGCGCCTGAACCTGACACTGGTGCGGGCCAAGCCGCCACGGAGCAAACGCGCATGATCCTGGACAGCCGCTGGTACGAAGCCGACAGCCGCTTTATTGCCGGGCACTATCAACCTGCGACCCTGATTGATCTGGCGTTGTCGCGGGATATCGACAGCCATCGCCTGCTGCGCGGTACCGGGCTGTTTTACGAGGACATCGTCGCCGGGCACACGCGTCTCAGCCCCCAGCAGTGTTTTACCCTGATCGCCAATGCACAACGCTTACTCGAAGCCGATGACAGCAGTTTTCTGTTTGGCCAGCGCCTGTGGCCGGGGCATTACGGCCCGGCCAGCCACGCCCTGCAGCAGGCACAGAACCTGCAGCAGGCCCTGGAAACCCTGATTCATCACCGCGCCCTGCTCAGCCCCTTGCTCACCCCGCGGCTGTTGCTGGACGACAAATACGCCTATGTGTACTGGCTCGACAGTTGTGGGGCCCAGGAGCAATTGCGTTTTGTACTGGAGGCCAGTATGACGGCGCTGATGGCCATGAGTCAGTGGCTCAGTGGCGAGCGCCTGCCGTGGGAATGCAGTTTCAGCCATGCCGAGCCGCATTATGTGGAGCAGTACTGGGTACATCTGGGGGAGAACACCCAGTTTGGCTGCCAACTGGACATGATGCGCCTGCCCCGTGAATACCTGACCCGGCCCTGGCCGAATGCCTCGGCCATTGCCCGCCAAGTGGCCTATCAACAGGCACAGGAGCAGTTGCACAGCCTGGGCTTTCGCGCCAGCCTGCTTGACCGGCTGTATGTGTACTTGCGCAACAATGCCCGGGAGGCTCCGGGCCTTGAGCAGGCCGCGCAGCATTTTTCGGTGAGCCAGGCCACCCTCAAGCGCAAGCTGAACAAGCACGGCACCCACTTTCAGGCCCAGCAGGATCAGGCGCGCAAGCATATGGCGCTGTATCTTTACCAGATCAAGGGGCTGAGCAATGAAGCGGTGGCCGAGTACCTGAACTTCAACGACCCGGCGAACTTTCGCCGGGCCCTGAAACGCTGGACGGGGTGTACGCCCAATCTGATACGGCAGTTTCTGGCGTTGTAAGCCACTCCCCAAACCTGATGCGCGCAGGTGGATTGTGGGAGCGGGCTTGCTCGCGATGCAGGCCACGCCGGTTATCTGGCAAACCGCGGTGATGCTATCGCGAGCAAGCCCGCTCCCACAGGTTTAGCGGCGTTTACCAAACGGATCCTTGGCGCAGTTACCCCGCCAGCTCACGCAACCTGGCCAACTCTTCAGCCCCCAGCGGGATGCCTTCGCTCAACGATTTGGCCCGCTCGATAAAGCGCCGGTCACCCGGCATGCGCTCAAGCCCTACTGCATGCATCTGCCGAACCAGTTCTGCGCTGCGCTGGGCAAAGCTGTTGCCGCCAGATTTGCTCGGGTCGATCACGATCAGCAATTGGCCGGTCCACGGGGTTTGTGCACCCGGGTGTTTCGACCAGTCAAACTCAAACGAGAAATTACCCCCCGTCAGCGCCGCCGCCAGCAACTCGACCATCATCGACAGCGCCGAGCCCTTGTGCCCGCCAAAAGGCAGCAAAGCGCCGCCGTCGAGGATGGCTTTCGGGTCTTCAGTGGGCTCACCCTGCTTGTCTACGCCCATGCCAGCAGGCAACGAGTGGCCTTTACGAGCGGCAATTTGCACGTCGCCGTGGGCAATCGCACTGGTGGCCAGGTCGAATACGATCGGATTGCCATCCGCACAGGGTGCGGCAAAGGCAATCGGGTTGGTGCCAAACAACGGTTTTTGTGCACCGTGAGGCACTACGCAGGTCATGCTGTTGACCACGCTCAAGGCCACCAGGCCTTCTTCGGCAAACGGCTCGACATCCGGCCAGAGCGCGGCGAAGTGATGGGAGTTACGAATCGCCAGCACCGCAATCCCGGCACTGCGGGCTTTTGCCACCAGCAACTCGCGGGCGGCCGCCAATGCAGGCTGGGCAAAGCCCCCCGCCGCATCCACGCGGATAAACCCGCTGGCAACGTCTTCTACAACCGGCACCGCCTGGCCATTGACCCAGTTGCTGGCCAGTGATGACAGATAACCCGGAATGCGGAATACCCCATGGCTATAGGAACCATCGCGCTGCGCCCGGGCGCAGTTGTCCGCCAGTACCCCGGCAACCTCCGGCGAGGTGCCATGACGCTCAAAAATCCGTTGCAGCAAGGCGGTCAATTCGGCGAGGGAAAGCGACTGCGTGGATGACATTCTGGGGCTCCAGTCTGATTATTTTTGTCTGAGGCAAACTATCCTTCGATGACAGTTATCTGTCAATTGTTGACTTAATGACAGAAAACATTCACTTTCTGCAACGCGCTGAAATAAAAACAGGAAGCAGTCGTGAGCCAGCCGATTAAACAACGCCTTGAAAGCAGTCTGTCAACCGCCGCCCCCTCGGGCCGGGCGATTGCCAGCTACATGCTGGCCAATCTCTACGAGCTGCCCTTTCAGACCGCCGCCGACATCGCCAGCAAACTGGGGGTCAGCGAGTCCAGTGTGGGGCGCTTTTGCCGTGCCCTGGGCTACAGCCATTTCAAGGATTTGAAAAACGATCTCAAGGACGACCTGGGCGATGGCCCGTGGCTGGTCGGTGATCGCTTGCAAGAATTCCGCCAGCAGTCGAGCCAGAGCCCGCAGGCCCTGCCGCGCAGCTTCGAGCTGGAAGTCGGGGCGCTGGTCAAGGTCTACGAATACAGCCTCACCCCGCAGTGGCGTGCCGTCAGCCAGCGCCTGGCCACGCGGCCCAAGGTGTTTGTCGCAGGCTTCCAGACCGAGCGCGGAATCGCCGCCTCGATGGTGCATTTACTGCAATACCTGCGCGATGGCGTGCAGCTGGTCGACGGCGCCGCCGGGCATTACGCCGATGTACTGCTGTGCCCGCCCGCAGACTGCGCCCTGGTGGTGTTTGAAGCCCGTCGCTACTCGCGCCACGCCCAGTTGTTGTGCCGCAAGGCACGCGAGGCCGGTATCGAGGTCACGCTGGTCACCGATACCTTCTGCGACTGGGCCGACCAGAGCGCCAATGAAGTGTTTCGCGTGCCCACCGAGTTCAACCTGTTCTGGGAGTCCACCGCGGCCATGCTGTCGCTGGTGCATTTGCTGATCAATGAAGTGTGCAAACAACTGGGGCCTGACGTTGAAAAGCGTCTTGAGGCAACCGCGGCCTTACACAATGAGTTCGTGGGCTACACATCCTCACCCGGATCAAAACAATAAAACGAGGTGCTAGATGAAATACGTCATTCGCTTTGCAAGTGCATGCGCACTGGTGGCCGCCGTTGCAGCCAACGCTCAGGCCGACACGCTGACTATCGCCACCGAAGGCGCCTACCCTCCCTTCAACACCACCAACTCGGACGGCACGGTGTCCGGCTTTGACGTCGACATCACCAATGCCCTGTGCGAGCGCATGAACGCGCAATGCAAGATCGTTGCCCAGGACTGGGACGGTATTATCCCGGGGCTGATGGCGAAAAAATACGACGCCATCGTCGCGTCGATGATCGTGACCGATGAACGCAAAAAGAAGATCGCGTTTACCAATCACTACTACCGCACCCCGCTGTCGATCGCCGTGCCTAAAGACTCTGATATCACCGATGCGCAGATCGACTTCAAGGGCCGCACCATCGGTGCCCAGGGCGCTGCAACCCAGGGCATCTACGCCGAAGACCACTACGAAAAAGCCGGCGCCAAGCTCAACCTGTACCCGACCCTGGACGAGGCCAACGCCGAGCTGAAAAACGGTCGTGTCGATGCGGTGATTGCCGACAAATTCCCGCTGCTGGAATGGATCAACAAAGCCAGCGACGACTGCTGCAAAATCATCGGTGACGTCAACGGCACCAATGCCGACGCCGCCATTGCCGTACGCCAGAGCGATACCGTGCTGCGCGAGCGCTTCAACAAGGCGCTGGACGAAATCGTGGCTGACGGCACCTATAAAAAGATCAGCAGCAAGTACTTCGACTTCGACATTTACTGAGTCGCCTGCCCTCGCTTGAGGGCCTCCCTGCCAATGACCCTGCCCTGCGCACGTAACGTGCGCAGTGGCTGAATTTCGGCCCACTTTTGCCCGGGGATTCGAGCATGCTCGATCAACTCTCACTTCTTTCTTTTGCCAGTGGCGGCTGGGGCTCGGCGTTGCTCGCCGGCGCGCTGGTGACCATTGCCCTGGCCTTGAGCTGCCTGCCTATCGGCTTGCCCCTGGGCCTGGTCGTGGCGGTGGCGGCACGCTCGAAAAACCGTTGGCTGCGGGCGTGGGCGACGACCTTTTCCACGGTCTTTCGTGGTTTGCCGGAACTGCTGACCCTGCTGATCATTTATTACGGCTGCCAGATCGCCGCACAAAAGCTGCTCGCCATGATGGGCTACGACGCGCAGGTGACGATCAATACCTTCGTCGCTGCGATGGTGGCTTTCAGCCTGGTATTTGCCGCCTTCTCGAGCGAGATCTGGCTGGGTGCGTTTAAAACCATTCCCAAGGGCCAGTTCGAAGCGGCCTCGGCACTGGGCCTGAGCAAATTCACCACCTTTCGCAAGGTGGTACTGCCACAACTGGCACGCATCGCCCTGCCGGGGCTGTCGAACAACTGGCTGTCGCTGCTCAAGGACACCTCGCTGGTGTCGACCATTTCCCTGGTGGACCTGATGCGCCAGACCAACCTGGCGGTCAGCGTGACCAAAGAGCCGATGCTGTTCTACACCGTCGCCTGCCTGGGCTATCTGTTTTTCTCGGCCATTTCCGGGCGTCTGTTCGCCTTCCTTGAACGCTACTTCAGCCGCCATCAACGGAGCGCGCAGCCATGAGTCTGGCGGATCTGCAAAACATGTTTCTCAACCCCGACCTGCTGGAACGCTACGGCCCACGGTTTATCGACGGGCTGCTGGTCACCGGCAAACTGGTAGCGATTTCCTTTACCCTGGGGGCTTTGTTCGGTTTGCTGATCGCCCTGGGGCGTTTGTCGAGCAACCGCTTCTTGCGCAGTTTTACCGGTGCCTACGTGTACTTTTTCCGCGGCTCACCGCTGCTGGCGCAACTGTTTTTGCTGTACTACGGCCTCGGCTCGTTCAAGGGCTTCTGGCAGGACGTGGGCCTGTGGTGGTTTTTCCGCGATGCGTGGTTCTGCACCCTGCTGGCTTTCACCCTCAACACGGCGGCGTACCAGGCCGAGATCCTGCGCGGCAGTATCCTCTCCGTGGCCCAGGGCCAGCGTGAGGCCTGCAAAGCGCTGAACCTGTCGCGCTGGACCACCTTTCGCAAGATCATTCTGCCGCAATCGTTGCTGGTGGCCATCGGCCCGCTGGGCAATGAACTGATCCTGATGATCAAGGCCAGTGCGATTGCCTCGCTGGTAACCATTTACGACCTGATGGGCGTGACCAAGATGGCGTTTTCGCGCAGTTTCGACTTTCAGGTCTACCTGTGGGCCGCCGTGCTGTATCTGCTGATCGTGGAAGTGGTGCGGCGCAGCCTGAAACTGATCGAAGGCCGCCTCGGCCGCCATTTGCAGTAAGCCCATTGCCCGGGCTGCGCACACGGCCCCCTGTTTTAAGGATTTGTTTATGCACTGCGACACTATCGTTCTGGGCGCCGGCATTGTCGGCGTCAGTACCGCGTTGCAACTCCAGGCTCGTGGGCGCAGCGTCGTGCTGCTTGACCGCGCCCAGCCAGGCAGCGGCACCAGCCACGGCAATGCCGGGTTGATCGAGCGCGCCAGCGTGATCCCCTATTCGTTCCCGCGGGAACTTTCACGCCTGTTGCGCTATGGCCTCAACCAGCAATCGGACGTGCGCTACAGCCTCAAGCACCTGCCCAAGGCCGGGCCGTGGCTGTTGAAGTACTGGCAGCAATCCGCTCCCAAGGCGCTGGCCAGGGCCACCCGGGCCATGCTGCCGCTGATTGAACAATGCGTCAGCGAACACGACTTGCTGGCCGAGCCGGCCGGGGTGACTGCCCTGATCGATGACAGCGGCTGGATCGAGGTCTATCGCACCCAGACCGACTTCGACAAGGCCCAACGCGATGCGGCGGCTCTGAGCGACTACAGGCTCAACTACCGGGTACTGGGCGAACAGCAGGTGCACGCCCTGGAGCCGGGCCTGCATAACGATGTGATCGGAGGCATTCACTGGCTCGATCCCAAGACCGTCAGTGACCCGGGCGGCCTGACCCGGGGTTATGCCGAATTGTTTGTAAAGCGTGGAGGCACCTTTGTCATCGGTGACGCCACCAGCCTGCGGGCAACGGCCGGGCAATGGCAGGTCGAGAGCCAGAAGGGCCTGATCGTCGGCAACGAAGTGGTGATTGCCCTCGGCCCGCAAGCACGGGCGATTTTCGAACCGCTGGGCTATCGCATTCCCCTGGCAATCAAGCGCGGCTATCACATGCATTACGCGGCCAAAGACGGCCACACCATGCAGCACCCGATTCTGGATTCGGTGGGCGGTTATGTGCTGGCACCGATGGTGGGCGGTATTCGCCTGACTACCGGGATCGAATTTGCCGACAGCGATGACCCGATCAACGAAATCCAGTTGCGCCGCTGCGAGGAGCGCGCCCAACGCCTGTACCCGTTGGGTGAGCGTGTGGATGCCGAACCCTGGCTGGGCCGGCGCCCGTGCCTGCCGGACATGTGCCCGGTGATTGGCCCTGGCAGCCGCCACAAGGGCCTGTGGTTCAACTTTGGCCACGCCCACCACGGCCTGACCCTGGGCCCGGTCAGCGGGCGTCTGCTGGCCGAAATGATGACCGGGGAAAAACCTTTCACCGACCCTGCGCCCTACAGCGCCGAGCGTTTTCACTGATCACTGGAGACACACCATGCTTGCACAACCTGCTTACGTTCATCCTGTGTCGCCAGTCACTGACACCCGCAAGGTCGTCGTGGATATCGCCGGGCTGAACAAATATTACAGCGCTTTTCACGTGCTCAAGGGCATCGACCTGAAGGTGCGCGAAGGTGAACGCATTGTGCTGTGCGGCCCGTCCGGCTCTGGCAAGTCGACGCTGATCCGCTGCATCAACCGCCTGGAAATCGCCGAGCAGGGTCGCATCCTGATCAACGACACCGACCTGGCACTGCCAACCCGTGAAGCGGCGAAAGTGCGCAGTGAGATCGGTATGGTGTTCCAGCATTTCAACCTGTTCCCGCACATGAGTGTGCTGGACAACTGCATCCTGGCGCCGATGTCGGTGCGCGGCCTGTCGCGCAAGAAAGCCATCGAACTGGCCCAGCATTTTTTGACCAAGGTTGGCATTGCCAGCCAGGCTGATAAATACCCGAGCCAGTTGTCCGGCGGCCAGCAGCAACGTGTGGCCATTGCCCGGGCGTTGTGCATGGAACCGAAAATCATGTTGTTCGATGAGCCGACTTCGGCGCTGGACCCGGAAATGGTCAGCGAAGTGCTGGATGTGATGGTCAACCTGGCGGGCAGTGGCATGACCATGTTGTGCGTGACCCATGAAATGGGTTTTGCCCGGCAGGTGGCGGAGCGGGTGTTGTTCCTGGATGGCGGCATGGTGATTGAAGACTCGCCGCCCGAGGAGTTTTTCAACGCCCCGAAAAGCCCGCGGGCCAAGGCGTTTTTAGCCCAGATCGTGCATTAAGAGCAAAGCCCCTCACCCCAACCCTCTCCCAAAGTGAGAGGGGGCTAAAGGCCAAAGCAGATCTTCGCAACGCCACAAATCAGTCCCCTCTCCCTCCGGGAGAGGGTTAGGGTGAGGGCGCTTTACAACTGCGCCGCCAATCTCGACCCCTGGTCAATCGCACGCTTGGCATCCAGTTCCGCCGCCACATCGGCACCGCCGATCAAATGCACGCTCTGCCCCGCTGCAACCAGGCCATCCTGCAACTCACGCAACGGATCCTGCCCCGCGCAAATCACAATATTGTCTACAGGCAATACCTGCGGCTCGCCCTCGCCAATACGCACATGCAAACCGGCATCGTCGATGCTCAGGTATTCCACGCTGTTGAGCATCTGCACCTGCTTGTTTTTCAGCCCGGCGCGATGGATCCAGCCAGTGGTCTTGCCCAGCCCGTCACCCACCTTGCTGGCCTTGCGTTGCAGCAAGTACACCTGACGCGCCGGGGCATGCACCTGAGGCTTGATCCCGGCCACACCGCCGCGAGCCTCAAGCTCGGTGTCGATGCCCCACTCTTTCCAGAACGCTTCACGGTCCTGGCTGGTAGACACCCCCTGGTGCACCAGAAACTCCGACACGTCAAAACCAATACCGCCCGCGCCAATCACTGCAACCTTACCGCCCACCGGCTTGCGCTCCAGGATCACGTCCAGATAGCTCAGAACCTTGGGGTGGTCGATACCCGGGATCGCCGGCGTGCGCGGTGCGATGCCGGTGGCCAGGATGATTTCGTCAAATTTGCCTTCGACCAGTTGCTGCACATCCACCCGGGTGTTCAGGCACACCTCGACACCGGTGGTTTGCAGTTTGCGCTTGAAGTAACGCAGGGTTTCAAAGAACTCTTCCTTGCCCGGTATGCGCTTGGCCACATTGAACTGCCCGCCAATCTCGCTGGCTGCGTCAAACAGCACCACTTCATGCCCGCGCTCAGCCGCCACGCTAGCCGCAGACAGCCCGGCCGGGCCGGCACCGACCACGGCGATTTTTTTCACCGCAATGGTCGGCAAATAATTGAGTTCGGTTTCGTGGCAGGCTCGGGGATTGACCAGGCAACTGGTCAGCTTGCCGCCGAAGGTGTGGTCCAGGCAGGCCTGGTTGCAGCCGATGCAGGTGTTGATCTCATCACTGCGCCCGGCAGCCGCCTTGTTGACGAACTCCGGATCAGCCAGGAATGGCCGCGCCATCGACACCATATCGGCATCGCCTTCGGCCAGGATCTGCTCGGCGATTTCCGGAGTGTTGATGCGGTTGGTGGTGATCAGCGGCACACTCACCGAACCGCGCAGCTTGGCGGTGACTTTGCTGAAAGCCGCACGGGGTACCTTGGTGGCGATGGTCGGGATGCGCGCTTCATGCCAGCCAATACCGGTGTTGATCAGGGTCGCACCGGCCGATTCGACCGCCTTGGCCAGTTGCACGATCTCTTCCCAGACGCTGCCGCCTGCCACCAGATCGAGCATCGACAGACGATAGATAATGATGAAATTCGGGCCAACGGCTTCGCGCACGCGACGCACGATTTCCACCGGCAGGCGCATGCGGTTTTCGTAGCTGCCACCCCAGCGGTCAGTACGCTGGTTGGTGTGCGCCGCCAGGAACTGGTTAATCAGGTAACCCTCGGACCCCATGATTTCGACACCGTCATACCCGGCACTCTGGGCCAGCCTGGCGCAGGTCACGAAGTCGCTGATCTGCTTTTCGATGCCCTCTTCATCCAGCTCCCTGGGTTTGAACGGGTTGATCGGCGCCTGGATCGCACTCGGCGCGACCTGGCGCGGGCTGTAGGCATAACGCCCGGCGTGGAGGATCTGCAGGCAGATCTTGCCGTCGGCATCGTGTACTGCGCGGGTCACAACCACATGCTTTTCGGCCTCTTCCACCGTACTCAGCTTGGCTGCACCGCTGTACACCCCACCCTCGTCGTTGGGCGCAATGCCGCCCGTGACGATCAGGCCCACGCCACCGCGGGCACGCTCGGCAAAGTAGGCGGCCATGCGCTCAAAGCCACCGGGCTTTTCTTCCAGGCCGGTGTGCATCGAGCCCATCAGGCTGCGGTTGCGCAAAGTGGTAAAACCCAGATCCAGCGGGGCGAGCAAGTGCGGGTAGCGAGTGGCGGTCATCAGTAGGCTCCACAACGGGCGAAATCACGGAACGCGGGATGCTCTGCGGCTCCCGTCGTTGATCTGAGGCACAGTAAAGACTCAACCGACCCCACTCAATGACCCAAAGTTACAAATTATTAACCCAAATGCGCAGCCCCCCTTGGCAAGCCAACAACCGCCGCCTACCCTGTAGATTGAATTCCGCTGAAAGCTGTCTGTTTTATTTATATGCGCAAAATAATTGGCTGCACCTTACTGATTGCCCTCTTTGCTGCTGCAGGCGGTTATGCCTGGTGGACCACGCAACGGGATGTTGGCCACTACCTTTCTGACTTGCGCATCGAACTCGCGATTAACGAGGGTGTGAATAATGATCGCGGCAACCTGCTGGGCATCGAGCCCGACCTGTCACCCCGCGACTACCAAAGCCTGGCGCTGGTCCATCTGAAACTGGCGGCCTACTTGAACAGCGCCCGCGATGCCGGGCTGATCAACGGCAAAACCGTAGTGGTACTGCCGGAACATATCGGTTCCTGGTTGATGTTTCGCGGTGAAAAAAACCAGCTGTATCAAGCCGCCAACCTCAATCAAGCGATGCACTGGCTGGCCATCAGCAACCCGCTGGCCTTTGCCAATGCGTGGTTGCGCGCTGACGGCGAAAGCCGGGTCAACGATGCTCATCTGCGCATGAAAGCCAACAGCATGGCCGACGATTACCAGACCCTGTTTGGCGGCCTGGCCAAAGAGTTCGGGGTAACCCTGGTGGCCGGCAGCATCGCCTTGCCCGACCCGCGCATTGAACACGGCAAACTGCTGGTCGGCACCGGCGCGTTATACAACAGCAGCGTGGTGTTTGACCGCGAGGGTGCCGCCATCGGCACTCCGCAGCGCCAATTGCTGCCCACCTATGAAGAACAGAGCTATATCCAGCCCAGCCCCGATCATGAGCTGAATGTGGTCGACACCCCGGCCGGGCGCCTGGGCATCCTGATCGGCAGCGACAGCTGGTACCCCGAGAACTACCGCACGCTGAACGAAAAAGGCGCGCAACTGATCGCAGTGCCCGCGTTTATCGTCGGCAAGACCACCTGGGACAAGCCCTGGGGCGGTTACAAAAGCGTGTCGACGCCCAGTGAAATCAGCCTCAAGCCCGGCGAAGTCACTGAGGGCGATGCCTGGCATCGCCTGACCTTCACCAGCAGCCTGCCCATCAGCACCGCCAACGCTGGCGTCACCGTGTTCTTGCGCGGCAAGTTCTGGGACAAGCACAGCACCGGCCAGGGCTTTATCAGCCGCAACGGCCAGACCAGCCCGGACCAGCCTGGCAGCGGTGCACGACTGCTGAACCTCTGGTTATAGAATGATGAAACCGCTGCCGATGCGTCTGGGCGATCTATCGGTCGGGTTCGTTCAGTCCCTGGCCGACGCCGTGCGCAGTTGCGGCCACGACCCGGCCCCCCTGCTCGACCAGTTCGGCCTTGACCCAGCCCGTCTGGCCCAGCCTCTGGCACGCCTGTCGATCCCGCGCTATATGCGCCTGGGCCACGCCGCAATTATGCTGACCGGCGAGCCGGCACTGGGCCTGCGTATGGGCCAACTCAGCCGTCTGGGCCAGGTGGGCCTGGCCGGCGTCACTGCAGCCCAGGCACCCACAGTGCGCGAAGCGGCCCGCACCCTGATACGTTTCGAACCCTTGTACGGCTCCAACTACCGCGGGCAGTCAAGCCTGCACGAAGACGCCCAGGGTGCCTGGCTGCGGTTTTACTCCATCAGCCCGTACAACGCCTATAACCGCTTTGTGGTGGACTCGATCATTGCCGGCTGGTTGCAGCACCTGTCCGCGGTTGCAGCCCGGCCCTTGAGCTGCGAGCAGATCGATATCGAATTCAGCGAACCGGATTACGCCCAATGCTACAACGGGCTGGGCAGCTCGACCCTGCAGTTTCGTGCAGAAACCAACCAGCTGCGCCTCAATCACGCCACCCTCGACCTGCGCAACCCGCAGCACTGCCCCAGCACCTGGGCCTACCTGCTGCAACTGTGTGAGCGCGAACTGGAGCAAATGACCCGCACCCGCAGCCTGCGCGAGCGCATTACGCAACTGCTGGGGCCTTTGCTCAATGGCGGCCGCGAACCCGACCTTGAAGAAGTGGCGGCACGCCTCAAGCTGCCGACCTGGACCTTGCGCCGCAAGCTGGCCGAAGAAGGCACGCAATTTCGCGCCATTCTCAACGACACACGCCGCGACCTCGCCATGACCTATATCCGTGATACGGAGCTGGCCTTCGGCGAAATCGCTTATTTGTTGGGGTTTGCCTCAGCCGAGGCGTTTCAGCGGGCCTTCAAGCGCTGGAATGCGCAGACGCCGGGAGAATACCGACGGCGTCAGCGCCAGACTGCCTGATGCTGCACCGGGCTCAAAGCTCAGTCGCATCGTCGGCAGGTTCCAGTGGGTCCAGTTCAAAGGCCTGGTATTCAAGCAGCTCTTCCTGATAGTCGTCCATACAGCATCCTTTTTCAGTCTGTTTGTTTAAGTCATGCCTGAGCATAAAGTGCCCGCATGAAGGAAAAATGACACCTTCGCGGGCACTGTCAATACTCATCGTTAAACGTAGCAGAGCTTTTGAGATTTACTGCACAGTTATTGAACGGGGGAAGGCTCTACGGCGGCAGGTACGGGGGTGATGGCAGGTTCGGTCACAGGCTCGACCACAGGCGTGACTGGCGCCACAACTGCAGGTACCGTTACCGGGGCCTCCAGCACAGGTAGAACAGGTTCGGCTGCGGCCGGGGGCAGCAGCACAGGCTCGCTGGCAGGCGCCACAACTGGCTCGGGCACAATAACCGGCTGGGGTGCAGGCACAATCACTTCAGTCGGCACTGGCGCAGGCTCAGGCACGCCCAGATCAGGCTTGGCTTTTTGCGGCGCCTTTACCGCTTTCACGACTTCCTTGGGCTTGGGCAGGAACACTTCGACCAGGCCAAAAAAACGGTCATAGAACTGCGCCGAAGACACCGTCTCGCTGGCGACTTTGACCATCGAATCATCGGTTGAACCAATCGGCATCGACACCGAACCCAGCACACCGACACCCAGACTGGCAGAGTTGTTGACTTTCTTCAGGGCGTAACGGTCCTGCAGCGCATTGGCAAACATGGTGGCGTGATGCTCAGAACCGCCATCGTCGGCACACACAATGTTGAAGCTGATCTCCAGATGGCTTTCGCCGGTTTGCTGGAAGCTCTTGTGGCCGCTGATCATTTTCGGGTCATTGCTGGTGATGATATAGCCCTGGCTAAGCAAGGCGCGCCGCGCTGATTCGCAGGCTGTCTTGTCGGTCACCGGGTAATTGCGCGAGAACGTACCGGAGTCATCGAAGTTTTCATGTTCATAGATGGCAGTTTTCTTCGACGAGCAACCTGCCAGGCCAGTCAGCACGAGAGCGACTACCACGGCACGCACGGGGAATGACATAAGCATTGAAAATCCTGAAGAGAACGGTACGGGGCGTATTGTGCATCAAGTGGTGATAATCGCGGGCAGTTTGTCGCGTCTGATCGTGGATCGCGGCCTGAAACCGCATTCGACCCCACTGTGGGAGCGAGCCTGCTCGCGAAGGCGCCAAGAGCTTCGCGGTTATCCGGCAAGTCCGGCATCTTCGCGAGCAGGCTCGCTCCCACAGTGGCTGGGTCCGTACAAAATCCCGGGCACAAAAAAAGCGACCCTGGGGTCGCTTTTTTTGTAGCTTCAGGGAGTTCAAGGGCCCTGAAGCAAATATGGCGCAGCGGACGGGACTCGAACCCGCGACCCCCGGCGTGACAGGCCGGTATTCTAACCGACTGAACTACCGCTGCGTATCGCTCGGACTTGCGTCCGTTTGAAACTTTTAAAACCTGTGACTGAAGAGCTTCGGTGCTTTTCAATCGCAAACCAGGCGAACCTGATTTGTACAAATATGGCGCAGCGGACGGGACTCGAACCCGCGACCCCCGGCGTGACAGGCCGGTATTCTAACCGACTGAACTACCGCTGCGCGTCGGTGGCAGCTCCTTTCGGAACGACCTTTCTCTTGCGAGAATCTCAAGAAGTGGTGGGTGATGACGGGATCGAACCGCCGACCCTCTGCTTGTAAGGCAGATGCTCTCCCAGCTGAGCTAATCACCCTTTGCTTCGTTGAGGCCGCGAAATTTACGCACCTATCGAAGCTAAGTCAAGGACAAGATTGGTTTTTTTCAAAACAAGCAAAAATAGTGGCATGGCCTTAATCGCCATAGATCATCTTCTTGCTCATGCCGCCATCCACCACAAACTCCTGACCCGTGACAAAACCGGAGTTGCGCGACAACAACCAGGCAACCATCGCGGCAACGTCCTCCACAACCCCTGCCCTGCCAGCAGGGTGCTGAGCGTGATCGGCGTCCGTCAACGGCGCTGCACGCCTTACAGATGGATCACGGGCGTCGATCCAGCCCGGGCTTACAGCATTGACCCTGATTTGCGGGCCAAGGCTGATGGCCAGCGCATGGGTCAATGCCAGCAACCCGCCCTTGCTTGCCACGTAAGCCTCGGTATCAGGCTCCGACTGGCGGGCACGGGTGGAAGCCAGGTTGACGATCGCCCCGCAATGGGCACGCAGATACGGCGCACAATGCTTGGCCAGCAACATCGGCCCGGTGAGATTGACCGCCAGCACGCGGTTCCACTGCTCCAGATCGAGGCTTTCCAGGGGCGTGTTGTGCGGGTCCGCAATCGCGGCGTTGCACACCAGCCCGTCCAGCCGTCCGAACTGCCCCAGCACTTGCGCGACACACTGGATGACATCGTCTTCAACCGACACATCCATGCGCACAAACCAGGCACTGTCGCCCAGCGCCTTGGCCACTTTTGTGCCCCGGGCGCGGTCAATGTCGCTGAGCACCACTTGCCAGCCTTCACTGACCAGCCAGGCTGCAATGCCCAGGCCAATGCCCCGCGCAGCACCGGTGACCAGTGCTACACGGCCATTGCCGCTTACCGGCGCCTCGAGCATCCAGTCGGTCACAGCGCGGCCAGGCCTCGTGCGAGGTCGGCTTGCAGGTCAGTGACATCTTCCAGGCCTACGGCGATGCGGATCAGGCTGTCACGAATACCGGCCGCTTCACGCTCTTGCGGTGCCAGGCGACCATGGGAAGTGGTCGCCGGATGAGTAATCGTGGTTTTGCTGTCACCCAGGTTGGCAGTGATCGAGATCAGACGTGTCGCGTCGATAAAGCGCCACGCGCCTTCTTTGCCGCCCTTGACCTCAAAACTGACCACGGCACCAAAGCCGCGCTGCTGGCGCTGGGCCAATTCGTACTGTGGATGGCTCTTGAGACCGGCGTAGTGAACCTTCTCTACGCCATCCTGCTGCTCCAGCCACTCGGCCAGGGCCTGGGCACTGGCGCAGTGAGCGCGCATGCGCAGGTTGAGGGTCTCCAGACCCTTGAGGAAGATCCACGCATTGAACGGGCTCAGAGTCGGCCCGGCGGTACGCAGGAAACCGACGATTTCTTTCATCAGCTCGCCACGACCGGCCACTACCCCACCCATGCAACGACCCTGGCCATCGATGAACTTGGTTGCCGAATGCACCACGATGTCTGCACCCAGCTTCAGCGGCTGCTGCAAGGCTGGCGTGCAAAAGCAGTTGTCGACCACCAGCAAGGCACCCTTGGCGTGGGCGATTTCAGCCAGCGCGGCGATATCGACCAGCTCGGCCAGCGGGTTGGACGGCGACTCGACAAACAGCAGCTTGGTGTTGGACTTGATCGCCGCGTCCCAGCCAGCCAGTTCGGCCAACGGCACGTAATCGACCTGCACGCCAAAGCGCTTGAAGTACTTCTCAAACAGGCTGATGGTCGAACCGAACACACTGCGCGAGACCAGGATATGGTCGCCGGCGCTGCACAGGCTCATCACCACCGACAGAATGGCTGCCATGCCCGTCGCCGTGGCTACAGCCTGCTCGGCACCTTCAAGGGCGGCGATGCGCTCTTCGAAAGCACGAACGGTGGGGTTGGTGTAACGCGAATAAACATTGCCTGCCACCTCGCCCGAGAACCGCGCTGCCGCGTCTGCCGCTGTGCGGAACACGTAGCTGGAGGTCAGGAACATTGCATCACCGTGCTCACCTTCCGGCGTACGGTGCTGGCCAGCACGCACCGCCAGGGTGTCGAACGCTACGCCCTCAAGGTCGCTGTCCAGCCGACCCGCATCCCAATCCTGACTCATGCTGCCCACTCCTTGCTCTACTTTGTATTGGATAAACGCAAACCGGCCCATCAGGGCCGGTTTGGTGAACACTTAGTTGTTGTACAAGCCTATCGTCGCACCGACGCCCTGGGCAATCACCTTGGAAGCATCGTTGCGCGCACGCTCGATTCGCTCCAGGTAGTTGTCGTCAATATCGCCGGTGACGTACTTGCCGTCAAACACTGCACAATCGAACGCATCGATCTTGATCTTGCCACCACCGACAGCGTCGATCAGGTCAGGCAGATCCTGATAGATCAGCCAGTCGGCGCCGATCAGCTCAGCCACTTCCTGGGTGCTGCGGTTATGGGCGATCAGTTCGTGAGCGCTTGGCATGTCGATGCCATACACGTTCGGGTAACGAACCGCCGGGGCCGCCGAGCAGAAGTAAACGTTCTTGGCGCCGGCTTCGCGGGCCATCTGAATGATCTGCTTGCAGGTGGTACCGCGCACGATCGAGTCATCCACCAGCATCACGTTCTTGCCGCGGAACTCGAGTTCGATGGCGTTGAGCTTCTGGCGCACGGATTTTTTACGTGCAGCCTGGCCCGGCATGATGAAGGTACGACCGATGTAACGGTTTTTCACGAAGCCTTCGCGGAACTTGACGCCCAGGTGGTTGGCCAGTTCCAGTGCAGCGCAGCGGCTGGTGTCCGGAATCGGGATCACCACGTCGATATCGTGCTCAGGACGCTCACGCAGGATCTTCTCGGCGAGTTTCTCGCCCATGCGCAGACGGGCCTTGTACACCGACACACCGTCGATGATCGAGTCCGGGCGCGCCAGATACACGTGCTCGAAGATGCACGGGGTCAGTTTCGGGTTTACCGCACACTGACGGGTGTGCAGCTTGCCGTCTTCAGTGATGTAAACCGCTTCACCCGGCGCCAGATCGCGGATCAGGGTAAAGCCCAGTACATCCAGGGAAACGCTCTCGGAGGCGATCATGTACTCGACGCCTTCGTCGGTATGACGCTGACCGAAGACAATCGGACGAATGCCGTTCGGGTCGCGGAAACCGACGATGCCATAACCGGTGATCATCGCAACCACGGCGTAACCGCCACGGCAACGGTTGTGCACGTCAGTCACGGCAGCAAACACGTCTTCTTCAGTCGGCTGTAATTTGCCGCGCTGCGCCAGTTCGTGAGCGAAAACGTTAAGCAACACTTCCGAATCGGAGTTGGTGTTGACGTGACGCAAATCAGATTCGTAAATCTCCTTGGCCAGCTGTTCAACGTTGGTCAGGTTGCCGTTATGCGCCAGGGTGATGCCATACGGCGAGTTGACATAAAACGGCTGGGCTTCAGCTGAAGTCGAGCTGCCAGCGGTTGGATAGCGCACGTGGCCAATGCCCACGTTGCCGACCAGGCGCTGCATATGACGCTGATGAAAGACGTCACGAACCAGCCCGTTGTCCTTGCGCAGAAATAACCGGCCATTATGGCTGGTCACAATACCGGCAGCATCCTGGCCGCGGTGCTGGAGGACGGTTAGCGCGTCATACAGCGCCTGATTGACGTTCGACTTACCGACGATACCGACGATGCCACACATGCGACGCAACCCCTACTTAATGGATCTGAACTGAACACCACTCACTTGGGCTGGGTAGCCGGCAAGAGATGCTCCTTGAACGGAATGTCAGCGGGTACGCTGATTCCGCTGGCCAGCCACTGACTGCTCCACCCCAGAATGAGGTTTTTGGACCAGTCGGCAACCAATAGAAATTGTGGCACGAGCCGTGACTCCTGCCACCATGAGTCCTGCTGTACCGGCCCCAGGCTCAACAGCCCGACCGCAGTGACCACCAGCAATGCGCCACGCGCAGCGCCGAAAGCCATGCCGAGAAAACGATCGGTCCCGGACAGGCCGGTGACGCGAATCAGTTCGCCGATAAGAAAATTGATCATTGCGCCTACCAGCAAGGTGGCCACAAACATGATGGTGCACCCTGCGATAACGCGGGCGGAAGGTGTTTCGATGTATCCGGAGAGGTATTGCGACAGCGAACCGCCGAACATCCAGGCAACGACCCCGGCAATGATCCAGGTGCACAGCGACAATGCTTCTTTTACGAAGCCGCGCTTCAAGCTGATCAAAGCGGAGATGGCGATGATTGCAACGATCGCCCAGTCAACCCAGGTAAATGGCACAGTTCAGCCTACGGATAGATGAGGCGGCGCATTTTAGCAGAGCGCCGCCGCTCAGGTAAGGCGATTTATCCGTGCTTGTGCAATCAGATTGAACCTTTTTACGCTGTCAGCCACGTTCAGGCTGGAAGCGCACCACAAAACCCTTGAGGTTTTGCTGCTTGCCAAGCAAATCGCGCAGGCGATCGGCCTCTGCACGCTCCAGCAATGGGCCGACAAAAACCCGGTTCATCCCGCCGGAAGATCGCACATAAGCGTTATAGCCTTGATTGCGAAGGGTTTTTTGCAGGTTATCAGCACTGGCCCGATTGGACAGGCTCACCAGTTGCACCGACCAGCTGATTGGCAAGCCATTGGGATCAACACGCTTTTGCGTGGTGTCCAGCTTGGCCGGTGCCTGGGCAACGGTTTGCGCCGGCGTGACAGCCGGAGGCTTGGGCGCAGCCACTGCAGGCTTTGCCACGACCGGTGCGACCGGGGCTGGTGCCTGCTGCTCGACAACCGGCTGCTCAACCGGAGCCGGTTCCTCAGGGATCACCTGAGGCTCAGGCACGGCAACCGGCTCGACCTTGACCTGCGGCATTACCGGCATTTCAGGGGCGCTCGGTGCATCCACCTCAATCTGACGCAGCTCGTCCTGCCGGGAGAACAGCATCGGCAGAAAAATAACCGCCAGCGCCACCAGCACCAGGGCACCCACCATCCTTTGTTTGTACGCCTTATCCAGCAAAGCCATTTGCAGCCTCCTGCGTGGCACGCCGCTCCAACCACTCGAGCGCTTCGGCAACACAATAAAATGATCCGAACAACAGGATTTCGTCGTCAGTCGTGGCCCGTTCGCACTGCGCCTCAAGCGCTTGCTCCACGCTGGCATAAGCCGAAACAGCCGCCCCAAAACCCTGCAGCGCGGCCTCGACTTCAGCGCCCGGGCGCGTGCGCGGGGTATCCAGCGGCGCAACAGCCCAATGCGCGACCGAGCCCGTCAGTTGTGACACTACGCCATCCAGGTCCTTGTCGGCCAGCAAACCGAACACCGCCAGGCGCTTGCCTGCCACCGGCCGCTGCGCCAGGCGCCGCGCCAAATACTCGGCGGCATGGGGGTTGTGCCCTACATCCAGCAGTATATGCAAGGGCTTGCCCTTCCAACTGAACTGGCGACGATCCAGGCGCCCCGTGATGCGAGTACCTGCCAGAGCCGCGACAATGCGCTCCGGCTGCCAGGGCAGATCGGTCAACGCATAGGCCTGCACGGCCAGCGCCGCGTTTTCCATCGGCAGATCCAGCAGCGGAATATCGCGCAGCTCGATCAATTGCCCCCGGGCATCCTGACCACGCCAATGCCAGACCTGATCGGTACTGACCAGATCAAAGTCACGACCGCGCAGAAACAGCGGGCAACCCAGCTCTGCAGCCTTGTCGAGCAATGTATGCGGCGGGTTCAGATCGCCACACAGGGCCGGCTTGCCGGCACGGAAAATCCCGGCCTTTTCAAAGCCCACGGATTCACGGGTGTTGCCCAGATACTCAATATGATCGACACCGATACTGGTCACCAGCGCCAGGTCGGCATCCACCAGATTGACCGCATCCAGGCGCCCGCCCAGGCCGACTTCCAGCACCACGGCATCCAGCTGGGCACGCTCGAACAACCAGAAGGCTGCCAGCGTACCCATTTCAAAATATGTAAGGGATGTCTCGCCGCGCCCTGCATCCAGGGCCGCAAAGGCCTCGCAAAGCAGCTCGTCCGAGACTTCAACACCCTCAATTTGTACGCGCTCGTTATAGCGCAGCAGGTGGGGCGAACTGTAAACCCCCACCTTGAGCCCTTGCGCCTGCAGCAACGAAGCCACAAACGCACAGGTCGAGCCCTTGCCATTGGTACCCGTCACCGTCACCACCCGAGGCGCAGGCTTTTGCAGCCCCAAGCGGTTCGTTACCTCGCGTGCGCGATCCAGCCCCATATCGATGGCCGATGGATGCAACTGCTCAAGATAGGCGAGCCACTCGCCAAGGGTGCGCTGGGTCATAGGTTCGCAGGTGCCGGCGGAACAACGATGGTTTCAACAGGCGCGGCCACGAACACCGGTGTCGGCAAGCCCATCATTTGCGCCAGCAGGTTGCCCAGGCGCGGACGCAGCTCCTGACGTGCAACGATCAGGTCGATGGCGCCGTGCTCCAGCAGGAACTCGCTGCGCTGGAAACCTTCCGGCAGTTTTTCGCGAACGGTCTGTTCGATAACACGCGGGCCGGCAAAACCGATCAGCGCCTTTGGCTCAGCCACGATCACGTCACCCAGCATCGCCAGGCTGGCCGAAACACCGCCGTATACCGGGTCGGTCAGTACCGAGATAAACGGGATGCCTTCTTCACGCAGACGCGCCAGTACCGCCGAGGTCTTGGCCATTTGCATCAGGGAGATCAGGGCTTCCTGCATCCGCGCACCGCCCGAGGCTGCGAAGCAGATCATCGGGCAGCGGTGTTCAAGGGCGTAATTGGCCGCACGCACGAAGCGCTCGCCAACAATGGCACCCATAGAGCCACCCATGAAGGAGAACTCGAAGGCCGATACCACCACCGGCATGCCCAGCAAGGTACCGCTCATGGAGATCAGGGCGTCTTTTTCGCCGGTCTGCTTTTGCGCGCCGACCAGACGGTCCTTGTACTTCTTGCTGTCACGGAACTTGAGACGGTCAACCGGCTCCAGGTCTGCACCCAGTTCGGCACGGCCGTCGGCGTCCAGGAAGATATCAATGCGGGCGCGGGCGCCGATACGCATGTGGTGATTGCATTTCGGGCAAACGTCCAGGGTCTTTTCCAGCTCCGGACGATAAAGCACAGCGTCGCAGGACGGGCATTTGTGCCACAGGCCTTCAGGTACCGAGCTCTTTTTGACCTCGGAACGCATGATCGAAGGAATCAGCTTGTCTACCAACCAGTTGCTCATGCTTTCTTTCTCCAGTACCGGTGGCCAGAACAGTTCAGTTCAGGCCCCGTGTATGCCCTTGAGCTAAATTAATCAGGTGTGTGGCGATAATTGCCGGAACCGCGGTCCGCACTCGGCAAACCAGCAAAACCCTGCAACCCTCAGCCTTACCGACAGCACGCACCAGAGCGGCCGCCACTTAAATTTCTGCCCGTCTTCTCACCGGGCCCGCCTGCTTCGCAGAGCGGTATTGATGGACGGCGGCAGAGTGCCAGCCGTCACATCCGCATCAGTTTGCCGTGCGCACTGCCCGCATAAAGGCACGAATCCTGTCGTGATCCTTGATGCCCTTGCTCTTTTCAACGCCGCCACTGACATCCACGGCGTAGGGCTGCACCCGGGCGATGGCGTCTGCAACGTTGTCGGGCGTCAGGCCGCCGGCCAGGATAATCGGCTTGTGCAAACCCTGAGGTATCAAAGACCAGTCAAATGCCTGACCAGTTCCACCCGGTACACCTTCAACATAGGCATCGAGCAAAATACCGCTGGCCCCTGCATAGGCCTTGCAGGCACCGGCGATGTCATCACCGGCCTTGACCCGCAACGCCTTGATATAAGGACGGTGATAGCCTTCGCACTGCTCCGGGGTTTCATCGCCATGAAACTGCAGCAGATCCAGCGGCACGGCATCCAGGGTTTCGTTCAGCTCACAGGCGCTGGCATTGACGAACAACCCCACCGAAGTCACGAAAGGCGGCAAGGCGGCAATAATGGCCCGCGCCTGCGCGGCCGTGACTGACCGCGGGCTCTTGGCGTAGAACACGAAGCCTATGGCGTCAGCCCCGGCCTCGACCGCAGCCAGTGCATCTTCTATGCGGGTAATACCGCAGATCTTGCTGCGAACAACGGACATCTCGATAACACCCCGAACGCGAAAGCCCCGGATGGTAACAAATGCTTATCCGGGCGTCAGCCGTCCAGGCCGCTAAAACCGGTCAAGAAATGTGGACCAATGTAACGTTCCGGCAACTGGAACTCGTCGCGGTATTCAACTTGCACCAGATACAGGCCGTAGGGATGGGCCGTCACACCGCCCGAGCGCCGCTCGCGGCTCTCCAGCACTTCCTTGATCCACTCCACCGGCCGCTCGCCCGTGCCGATAGTCATCAGCACCCCGGCGATATTGCGCACCATATGGTGCAGAAAGGCACTGGCACGAATATCCAGCACAATCATGTTGCCGTGACGGGTCACGCGCAGGTGGTGCATTTCCTTGATCGGGGATTTGGCCTGGCACTGTCCGGCGCGAAAGGCACTGAAATCATGCACGCCCAACAGGTGTCGAGCTGCCTCGGCCATACGCTCGACATCCAGCGGGCGGTGGTTCCAGGTGATTTCCTGATTCAGATGGGCAGGCCGGATCTGATCGTTGTAGATCACATAGCGATAGCGCCGGGCGATGGCCTTGAAGCGGGCATGGAAGTGCGCGGGCATGACCTGGGCCCAGGTGACGCTGATGTCATGGGGCAAATTGATATTGGCGCCCATGACCCAGGCTTTCAGGGAGCGCTCGGCCCGGGTGTCAAAATGCACCACCTGCCCGCAGGCATGCACACCGGCATCCGTACGCCCGGCGCACATCAGGGAGACCGGTGAGGCGGCCACTTTGGACAGGGCGTTTTCCAGGGTTTCCTGAACGGTCAGCACACCATTGGCCTGGCGCTGCCAGCCGCTGTAGCGCGAACCTTTGTATTCCACCCCAAGGGCGATTCGGTAAAAACCTTCCGCGGCCATTTCAGCGGCCGGGTTATCTATATTTGCCAAGGACTTGCAGCCTGCTCATAAACGCAAAGGCGGCCATTATAGGGCGCACCCGGCAAGACGCCATGAAACATTTCACCGGAACGTCAGACAAACCAGGCTTCGTAGCAGCTGCCAAAGGACATTTCAACTGTGGGAGCGAGCATGCTCGCGAAGGTCGTTCGCGAGCTGGCTCGCTCCCATAGGGAGGGTTGACCGGCAACAGAGCATCTAAAGGCGTTTCACTCAGTTCAGGCGTGCCATCATTTCCAGGGCTTCGGCCTGCTGCTGTGGATTACCCTCCTCCATGACCTCGGTCAGAATATCCCGCGCACCTTCGTCGTCGCCCATATCGATATAGGCCTGGGCCAGATCGAGTTTGGTGGCCGTTTCATCGGCGCCCGAGAGGAAGTCGAATTCCGGTTCATCATCGGCAAAGGGCTGTTCCAGCGATGATTGCTCAAGGCTTTGCGACAGGCGATGCAACTCGGCATTGACCTTGTCCAGCTCAAGGGCAAAGCTGTCCGCCGCCACAGCGGGTGGAGCGCTTTCTTCAGCCAGGGACAGGTCAAAGTCCGCCGGCAGGTCCAGATCAAAGTCCGACGCCCCTTCGTGAGCCGCCTGAACCTGAGCCTGCTGTTCAAGCACCGCTTCGAAACTGTCTGCCGCCGGCTTGTCGAGCCCTGCAGGTTCTGGCGTCACGACCGCAGGGGAAGCCGCTTCCAGTTCATCAAGGCTCAGATCAAAATCGTGATCGAACGCTTCAACTGCAGGTGCAGCAGGCTCCGGCTGCGGTTCGACCTCGCGATCGTCGCGCATCATGTCCTGGACAAATTGCGCTTGCAGCTGGGTGGCCACCGCTGCGGTTGCAATGCCGGCCGCTGCCGCCACCGCCATGCCCGGATAACGATTTTTGAGCTGCTCGACTTGGGCGTGATTCTTGCCATTGGCTACCAGTTGGCGCTCTTGAGCGATAAAAGCGTCACGATCACCCAGTTCGGCGTAAACCCGCATCAACTCAAGACGCAAATCACTGCGCTGAGGCTCCCGATCGATCGCAGCCTTGAGCAATACAACGGCCTCGCTCAACTGACGCTGCTCAATCAACCGCTCGGCCTGATCCAGCACATCAGCCGCAGGCTTGGCCAGGGTAACCGGCGCGACCAACGGAGCTACTGCCTCCACGACCGGTGCAGGTGCAGGTGCAGGTGCAGGTGCAGGTGCAGGTGCAGGTGCAGGTGCAGGATCGATACTGCGCGACGGCGTTTCAAGCCCCTCAAAACTGCTTTGCGGCAGATCCAGATCGGCTGCAAACCCGGACTCATTTTCAAGATCCCGAGCCATTCGCGCATGTTTTTGCGCTTCTTGCAGCGCCTTGCGCCGACGCACGAGCAACAACAGCAAGAGCAGTAACAAGACCGCCCCGCCGCCGACAAGCCCCAGTAATAGCGGGCTGTTCAGCAGGTCCTGAATGTTTCGCTCATGGCCTTGCGTCGCCCCGGTGTCTTCAGGACTTGGTGCCACTGCAGTGGCCGGCGCACCTTCGATTGCCGGCGCAATATCGGCTTCAGGTGCATCAGCGGCCTGCACGCCGGCCAACGCAACTGCCGGGTCGACAGGCGCACCTTTGCCGGCCTCCAGCCTGGCCAGTTGATCGTTCTTCAATTCAATCAAACGCTGCAGCTTGTCCAACTGGCTTTGCAGGTCTTTCATCCGGTCTTGCAGCTCGGCATTTTCACGACGGCTGCTGTCCAGACCTTCCTGAGTCATCGCCAGCTGGTCAGCCAGTTTTTTCGCATCCCCGGCAGCACCCTTGCCTGCCTGAGCGGAAACCAGACTCAAGGCATCCTGATGCACAGCCTTGGCGGCAGGCGCCGGCACAGGCTTGCGACCGGTTGCATCGAGTTGCTGGGCCAACGGTACGGTGCGACGACCACTGCGCCAGTCGGCATTTTGCGACGCCACTTCGTTGATGGCCCTGGCCTGGGGCAATTGCACACTTTGCGAGGCATCTGGCAGGCGCAGTACCTGGCCGGTTTTAAGCCGGTTGATATTGCCGTTGATAAACGCATCAGGGTTCAGGGCCTGAATTGCCAGCATGGTCTGCTGCACCGAGCCGCCGTTGCGCGCCTTGGCGGCGATCTCCCACAGTGTGTCACGGGACGTGGTGGTGTACTGCCCGGGCGCAGCAGGCGCAGACGTTGCTGCCGCCGACGCGGCCTGCGGCGAGAACCGGGCGGGATCGAGCAACACGCTGTAGTCGCGCATCAAGCGGCCGTTGGGCCACATCACCTGCACCAGGAAGTTCACAAAAGGTTCGGACAGCGGCTGGCTGGAGGTGACGCGCAATACGCTCTTGCCATCGGCGTTGATGATCGGGGTAAAGCGTAAATCATCCAGAAACGCCGGGCGCGGAACTCCGGCCTTGCTGAACTCCTGTTCGGGGGCAAGGCTTGGCACCACTTGCGCAGCAGTCAGGTCCTTGACATCGAGCAGTTCGATTTCTGCCAGCAGCGGCTGGTTCTGCGCCGACTTGAGCGTCAGCTCCCCAAGCTCAAGCGCCTGCGCCATACCGGATGACAGCGCCGAAGCGGCAGCGATTGCCAACACCAATTTGCGAACCTGAACCATAGCCTCTTCCTTATTGGTACAGGCCTCGTCCCACGAGACCTGTATAGCAGCCAAGTATCTTTTACAGTTGGTCTTTTATCAACAACTCAGCCAACTGCACGGCGTTCAATGCGCCACCCTTGCGTACGTTATCTGACGTCAGCCACAGATTAAGTTCAGATGTGTCGTCCACACCGTGACGCACTCGACCGACATACACCACATCCTGACCTACGGCATCGCCAACAGCAGTCGGGTAGTCACCGGCTTCCACCAGCTCGATACCCTCACCTGCCTCGAGGGCGGCATTGACTTCAACCAGATCCACCGGCCCGGCCAGTTGCAGGGACACGCTGAAGCTGTCACCAAAAAATACCGGCACTTGCACACTGCTGGCCGATACCTTCAGCGTAGGCATAGCCAGAACTTCGCGCAGCTCATTGACCAAACGTTTTTCCAGCGGCACATGGCCCTGTGCGTCCGGCGTGCCGACCTGGGCCAGGACGTTGAAGGCCATCTGACGATCAAAGAAGCTGGTTTCCAGCGGATGCAGGTTCAGCAGCGCGGTGGTTTGGCGTGCCAGCTCCGAGACCGCTTCACGGCCTTGAGCGGAAACTGCCATGCAGACCGTCACATTGACCCGCTGAATTTCCAGCACTCTTAGCAAAGGCGCCAGCACCACGGCCAGTGCGGTGGCCGAAGGACTCGGGCTGCTGACTTGCAGTGGTTTTTTCAAGGTTGCCAGCACCTGCGCGTTGGCTTCAGGTACCACCTGCGGCGCCTGTGCAGAAGGCAGCGCGCCGGACAGGTCGACCACCATGCTGCCGGCTGCACTGGCCTTGGCAGCAAAACTCAAGGTCACGGCAGGGCCTGCGGCAAAGAATGCCAGCTGTACGCTGCTGAAATCGAACGTGTCGACATCGCGCACCCTGACGTTTTTACCGCGAAAAGGCACCGAATGCCCGTCAGATTCACTGCTGGCCAGCAAGTGCAACTTGCCAACCGGAAAATCACGCTCTTCGAGCATTTGTACGATGGTTTCGCCGACAGTGCCGGTGGCGCCAACGACGGCGATATCAAAGGACTGGTTCATGTATCTACCTCAGGCGAAACGTGGGGAGCGGCACTGTACCGGGCACAACCCCGACAGGCAACGCGCCCGGCCGATTTGATGGATGATGACAATTCGTAGCAGCTGATCATCCAATAAAAAGCCCGCGCCTCTTGCGAGACGCGGGCTTGAACCTGCCGGTGGCGAATTAACGCTCCAGCAAAATCCGCAGCATGCGGCGCAGCGGTTCTGCCGCGCCCCACAGCAACTGGTCGCCCACGGTAAAGGCACCGAGGAACTGCGAACCCATGTTCAGCTTGCGCAGACGGCCAACCGGTACATTCAGGGTGCCGGTAACCTTGGTCGGGCTCAGTTCCTGGATGCTGGCTTCACGCTGGTTTGGCACCAGCTTGACCCAGGGGTTGTGCTGGCTGATCAAACCTTCGATATCGGCGATAGGCACATCTTTGTTCAGCTTGATGGTCAAGGCCTGGCTGTGGCAACGCATCGCACCGATACGTACGCAGATACCGTCCACCGGAACCGGGTTCTTGAAGCGACCCAGGATCTTGTTGGTTTCTGCCTGCGCTTTCCACTCTTCACGGCTTTGACCGTTCGGCAGCTCTTTGTCGATCCACGGGATCAGGCTGCCGGCCAATGGCACACCGAAGTTTTCGGTCGGGTAGGCATCGCTGCGCATGGCCTCGGCCACACGACGGTCGATATCCAGAATCGCGCTGGCCGGGTCGGCCAGTTGATCGGCGACCGCCGCATGAGTAGTGCCCATCTGCTTGATCAGCTCGCGCATGTTCTGCGCACCGGCGCCCGAGGCCGCCTGGTAGGTCATGGCGCTCATCCACTCTACCAGACCGGCTTCGAACAGACCGCCCAGACCCATCAGCATCAGGCTGACAGTGCAGTTGCCGCCGATATAGTTTTTGGTGCCGGCATCCAGCTGCTGGTCGATGACCTTGCGGTTGACCGGGTCCAGAATAATGACCGCATCATCCTGCATGCGCAGGGTCGACGCTGCATCGATCCAGTAACCTTGCCAGCCCGCCTCACGCAGCTTGGGGAACACCTCGCTGGTGTAGTCGCCGCCCTGGCAGGTCAGGATTACATCGAGGGTTTTCAGCTCTTCAATGTTGTAAGCATCCTTGAGCGGGGCAATATCCTTGCCCACGGACGGACCTTGTCCACCGACATTGGAAGTGGTGAAAAACACCGGTTCGATCAGATCGAAATCCTGCTCTTCCAGCATCCGCTGCATGAGCACGGAACCAACCATACCGCGCCAACCGACCAGACCTACACGTTTCATCGCAACTACACCTTTAACAAAAAGTGGGGTCGTTACTTCCACCAACAGGAAGTAACGGGCCCGAGAGATTACAGATTCTGCAGCGCCGCGACTACTGCATTGCCCATTTCCTGTGTTCCGACCCGGGTGCAACCCGTCGACCAGATATCACCGGTACGCAAACCCTGGTCCAGAACCAGGCTTACGGCCTGCTCGATGGCATCGGCAGCAGCGGTCTGGTTGAAGCTGTAACGCAGCATCATCGACACCGACAAAATGGTCGCCAGCGGGTTGGCAATACCCTGCCCCGCGATGTCCGGCGCCGAACCGTGGCAAGGCTCGTACATGCCCTTGTTGTGGGTGTCCAGGGATGCCGATGGCAGCATGCCGATAGAGCCCGTGAGCATCGAAGCCTGGTCGGACAGGATGTCACCGAACATGTTTTCGGTGACGATCACGTCAAATTGCTTGGGTGCGCGCACCAGTTGCATGGCCGCGTTGTCGACGTACATATGGCTCAGCTCGACGTCCGGGTAGTCCTTGGCCACTTGCTCGACCACTTCACGCCACAGCTGGCTGGACGCCAGCACGTTGGCCTTGTCCACCGAGCAGAGCTTTTTGCCACGCACGCGGGCCATGTCGAAACCGACGCGGGCAATGCGGCGGATTTCGCTTTCGCTGTACGGCAGGGTGTCATAGGCCTGACGCTCGCCGTTTTCCAGCTCGCGGGTGCCACGGGGGGCGCCGAAGTAGATACCACCGGTCAATTCGCGAACGATGAGGATATCCAGTCCGGAAACGATTTCCGGCTTGAGGCTCGATGCATCAGCCAGTTGCGGGTACAGGATTGCCGGGCGCAGGTTGCCGAACAGGCCCAGTTGAGCACGGATTTTCAGCAGGCCGCGCTCGGGGCGAATGTCGCGCTCGATCTTGTCCCATTTCGGGCCACCCACGGCGCCCAGCAAGACAGCGTCGGCCGCACGGGCGCGCTCAAGGGTCTCGTCGGCCAACGGTACGCCATGCTTGTCGATGGCTGCGCCGCCGATCAGGTCGTGGGTCAGCTCCAGGCCCAGGTTGAACTTGTCACTGGCCAGCTCCAGCACCTTGACCGCTTCGGCCATGATTTCCGGACCAATACCGTCGCCAGGGAGAATCAGAATCTGCTTGCTCATGGGTTCCTCTTTCTTGTCTGTTGATGCCCCCGCAGGCGCACCCGGAAATATTCAGGTTACTTCTCGGCCCACAGCACCAGCACATCGGTGCTGAACGAACCATCGGCTTCAATTTCAAAATAATCGCGTACTTCGGCGCCCATCGACTGCTGCAACTGGCGGATGGCCGCGCTCATGACCTGTGGCGTACGCATGCGCTCGATCCAGGAGCTGAACTCTAAACGCAAACGCTGACGCTGTGTGCTGCGCACGTGCAAACCGGCTTCGCTGACCTGACGCAGCCATTCGGCGCTCGAATAGTCGCGCACATGGCTGGTGTCGCGCAGCACTTCGACACTTTGCAGGTAGGTGTCGAATAACGGGCTGCCGGGTGAGATCACATCGATAAATGCCGCTACGCCACCCGGCTTGAGCACCCGGCGCACTTCGCGCAGGGCAACGCCCAGATCGCTCCAGTGATGGGCCGAGTAACGGCTGAGCACATAGTCGAACTCGCCATCGGCAAACGGCAAACGCTCTGCCGCGCCGCAAACGGTGCTGATATTGTCCAGCCCGCGATCGCTGGCGGCAGCACTGACCACATCGAGCATTTGTTGCGACAGGTCGTATGCCACCACATCCTTGACCAGTGCAGCCACATGAAAGCTTACATGGCCCGCGCCACACCCCAGGTCCAGCACCCGCGCTTCAACTTTACCCGCCAGCTCGGCCTTGAGCAGACCGAACTCGGTGCCTTGCGCATGCACGGCGCTGCTCAGATAGGCCGACGCCTGTTCGCCGAACTGCTTTTGTACGACCTGGGTGTGCTGGGCGGTACTGGTCATTAAAACTTCCTTTTAGCGTCAAGACTTGGGTTGTCCACACTGCCGTCATCGCGGGCAAGCCCGCTCCCACATTTGAAATGCATTCCCCTGTGGGTGCCGGGCTTGCCCGCAAAGAGGCCATTCAAGCGTCGCGAAACAACCACGGCTGGCTCGCACGGTGCTTGCTTTCAAACGCGGCAATTGCATCGCCGTCCTGCAAGGTCAGGCCGATATCGTCCAGGCCGTTGAGCAGGCAATGCTTGCGAAACGCATCGATTTCAAAGCCCAGCACCTTGCCATCCGGGCGGGTCACGGTTTGCGCCTCGAGGTCGATCTTGAGCTGGTAACCCGGCTCGGCTTCAACCTGGGCAAACAGCTCATCGACTTCGGCGTCGCTCAGGATGATCGGCAACAAACCGTTCTTGAAGCTGTTATTGAAGAAAATATCGGCGTAGCTCGGCGCGATGATGCTGCGAAAACCGTACTCTTCCAGCGCCCACGGCGCGTGCTCACGGCTGGAGCCGCAACCGAAGTTTTCCCGGGCCAGCAACACACTGGCGCCCTGGTAACGCTCGGCGTTAAGCACAAAATCCTTGTTCAGCGGGCGTTTGGAGTTGTCCTGGTAGGGCTGACCCACATCCAGATAACGCCACTCGTCAAACAGGTTAGGGCCAAAGCCGGTACGCTTGATCGACTTCAGGAATTGCTTGGGAATGATCTGGTCGGTATCGACGTTGGCACGATCCAAAGGCGCGACCAAACCGGTGTGCTGAGTAAAAGCCTTCATGCTGCGCTCCCCTGGATCAATTCACGGACATCAATAAAACGACCATTCACGGCGGCGGCAGCGGCCATGGCCGGGCTGACCAGGTGAGTACGGCCACCGGCGCCCTGACGGCCTTCAAAGTTGCGGTTGGAGGTCGAAGCACAATGCTCGCCCGACTCAAGGCGGTCCGGGTTCATCGCCAGGCACATCGAACAACCCGGCTCACGCCATTCAAAACCGGCCTCGATAAAGATCTTGTCCAGACCTTCAGCCTCGGCCTGGGCTTTAACCAGACCCGAGCCCGGCACCACAATCGCCTGCTTGATGGTGGACGCCACCTTGCGCCCCTTGGCAATCACTGCCGCAGCACGCAAGTCTTCGATCCGCGAGTTGGTGCACGAGCCGATAAATACGCGATCGAGCTGGATATCGGTGATCGCCTGGTTGGCGGTCAGGCCCATGTACTTCAATGCACGTTCGATCGAGCCACGCTTGACCAGGTCGGCTTCCTGTGCCGGATCCGGCACGTTCTGATCAACCGCCAGAACCATCTCGGGCGAAGTGCCCCAGCTGACTTGCGGCTTGATCTGCGTAGCGTCCAGTTCAACCACGGTGTCGAACTGCGCATCGCTGTCGGACACCAGGTCTTTCCAGGCTTCGACCGCCAGGTCCCATTCAGCGCCTTTAGGCGAAAACGGACGGCCCTTTACATAATCGACAGTTTTCTGATCGGCGGCCACCAGGCCTACACGGGCACCGGCTTCGATGGACATGTTGCAGATGGTCATGCGGCCTTCGACGGACAAGTCACGAATCGCGCTGCCGGCGAATTCGATGGCATGACCATTGCCGCCCGCGGTGCCGATCTTGCCGATCACGGCCAGTACGATGTCCTTGGCGGTTACGCCGAACGGCAATTGCCCTTCGACCGACACCAGCATGTTCTTCATTTTTTTGGCGACAAGGCACTGGGTGGCGAGCACATGCTCGACCTCGGAAGTGCCGATACCGTGGGCCAATGCACCGAAGGCGCCGTGAGTCGAGGTGTGCGAGTCACCGCAGACCACGGTCATACCCGGCAAGGTCGCGCCCTGCTCCGGGCCGATCACATGAACGATGCCCTGACGCACGTCGTTCATCTTGAATTCGGTAATGCCGTATTCGTCACAGTTGTCATCCAGGGTTTGCACCTGCAGACGGGAAACCTGATCGGCAATCGCTTCGATCCCGCCTTTACGCTCCGGCGTGGTCGGTACGTTGTGGTCCGGGGTGGCGATGTTGGCATCGATGCGCCAAGGCTTGCGCCCGGCCAGTCGCAGGCCTTCAAAGGCTTGCGGCGAGGTCACTTCGTGAATGATGTGACGGTCGATGTAGATCAGCGCCGAGCCATCGTCACGCTGCTTGACCAAATGCGAATCCCAGAGCTTGTCGTAGAGCGTTTTGCCGGCCATCAGACGGTTTCCTCATCAGCTACTTTTCTGTGCCAATAACCACTTGGCTTGTGAGGTCGATCCTATGGGGTTACAGTGAATAACTCAAATTCATAATTTTTATGCTTTGGATAACCAACAGGAATTCGAATAGATGGATCTCGCGAATCTCAATGCGTTTATTGCAATTGCTGAAACCGGCAGTTTTTCCGGGGCCGCCGAACGGCTGTTCCTGACCCAGCCAGCCATCAGCAAACGCATTGCCAGCATCGAGCAGCAACTCAAGCTCAGGCTGTTCGACCGGCTGGGCCGTGAGGTCAGCCTCACCGAAGCCGGCCGGGCCTTGCTGCCGCGCGCTTACCAGATCCTCAACGTACTGGATGACACGCGCCGGGCACTCAACAACCTCAATGGCGAAGTCAGCGGGCGCCTGACCCTGGCTACCAGCCATCATATCGGTCTGCACCGCCTGCCACCTTTACTGCGCGAGTTCACCCGCACTTACCCCAAGGTCGCGCTGGATATTCAGTTTCTCGATTCCGAAGTGGCCTACGACGAGATTCTGCATGGCCGCGCAGAACTGGCTGTGATCACCCTCGCGCCGGAGCCTCATTCACTGATTCGTGCCGTGCCGGTCTGGGATGACCCGCTGGATTTCGTGGTGGCCCCGGAGCACCGCCTGACCCGGCAAAAAGCCGTAAGCATGGCCGATATTGCACGCCATCCAGCGGTGTTTCCCGGCGGCAATACCTTTACCCATCATATTGTCCATCGCCTGTTTGAAGCCCAGGGCCTGACACCCAACATCGCCATGAGCACCAATTACCTGGAGACCATCAAGATGATGGTCTCCATCGGCCTGGCCTGGAGCGTGTTGCCGCGCACCATGCTGGATGAACAGGTGGCATCGATTGCCCTGCCCGGCATCCAGCTGACCCGCCAGCTGGGGTATATCCTGCATACCGAACGCACCTTGTCCAATGCGGCCCATGCCTTTATGACCCTGCTCGATGCCCAGGTAGATGCCCTGCCCGCACAAACGGACGACGCCCAAACCGTACACCGGTGAAATAATCCCGCGCATTTGGCCCGATAAAACAATAAGGACCCGCCATGCAAACTCCTGAAATTTTCATCCTCAGCGCCCGGCGCACGGCCATCGGCACCTTTGGCGGCTCGCTCAAGGACGTGCCCCTGGCCGAGCTGGCCAGCACTGCGGTCAAGGCCGCGTTGCACAGCAGCCAGGTCGACCCCGGGCGCATCGGTCATGTGGTGATGGGCAACGTGATTCCCACCGAGCCCCAGGATGCCTATCTGGCGCGGGTTGCGGCGATCAATGCCGGGATCCCCAAGGAAACCCCGGCCTACAACGTCAACCGCCTGTGCGGTTCGGGCTTGCAGGCGATCATTTCTGCCGCCCATACCCTGATGCTCGGCGACGCCGACTTCGCCATTGGCGCCGGGGCCGAAGCCATGAGCCGCGGCCCCTACCTGATGCCCGCCGCCCGCTGGGGTGCGCGCATGGGCGATACGCCAATGCTCGACTACATGCTGGGTATTTTGCACGACCCGTTCCACGGCATTCATATGGGTGTAACGGCCGAGAATATCGCCCAACGCAACAGCATCAGCCGCCAGGCCCAGGACGCTCTGGCGCTTGAAGACCAGCAACGCGCCGCCCGGGCTATCGAGCAAGGTTACTTCGACAGCCAGATCGCCACCGTCGAGGTACGCAGCCGCAAAGGCAGTGTGATGTTCAGCCAGGACGAGCACCCGCGGGCCACTACCCTGGAGCAGCTGGCGCTGATGAAACCGGCCTTCAAGAATGACGGCAGCGTGACTGCAGGCAATGCATCGGGGCTCAATGATGGGGCGGCGGCGCTGGTGCTGGCCAGTGGCGCGGCAGTACTGGCGGGCAATCTTGCGCCGATGGCGCGGCTGGTGGCCTACGCCCATGCAGGGGTTGAACCCGAGCTGATGGGGTTGGGGCCGATACCGGCAACGCGGCTGGCATTGAAGCGGGCTGGCTTGAAGATCGGTGACATGGACGTGATCGAAGCCAACATTGCCTTCGCCGCCCAGGCGTGTGCCGTGATGCAGGAACTGGATATGGACCCGGCCAGGGTCAACCCCAACGGTTCGGGCATCGCCCTGGGCCACCCGGTGGGGGCCACGGGCGCGATCATCGCGACCAAGGCCATCCATGAACTGCATCGGACACAGGGTCGTTATGCCCTGGCGACCATGTGCATTGGCGGCGGCCAGGGCATAGCGGTGATTTTCGAGCGGGTGTGAAACACGACCAAAACTCGTAGCAACTGCCGCCGAACGCAGCCTGGTTCCTTCGGCAGCCGCTACGAGCCCAACGGTTATTTACCGGCTGTCAACGTGGAGTAGCTGGTGATCAGATTGCGATAGTCCGGGATATGGTTGGAGAACAGCGCGCCCAGGCCTTCAATGTCATTGCGCCAGTCGCGATGCAGCTCACAGGCCAGACCAAACCAGGTCATCAGTTGCGCACCCGAGGATGACATGCGATCCCAGGCCGAATGGCGGGTGATTTCGTTGAACGTACCCGACGCATCCGTCACCACAAACACCTCATAGCCTTCAGCCAGTGCCGACAGTGCCGGGAATGCCACGCAGACCTCAGTGACCACCCCTGCGATGATCAGTTGCTTTTTACCTGTTGCCTTGACCGCCTTGACAAAATCCTCGTTGTCCCAGGCATTGATCTGCCCCGGGCGGGCGATATAGGGCGCTTGCGGGAACAGCGCCTTCAACTCGGGCACCAGCGGGCCGTTGGGTCCGGTTTCGAAGCTGGTGGTCAAAATGGTCGGCAACTTGAAGTACTTGGCCAGATCAGCCAGCGCCAGCACGTTGTTCTTGAATTTGTCCGGTTCGATATCCCGCACCAGCGACAGCAAACCCGCCTGATGGTCCACCAACAAAACGGCGGCATTGTCCTTGTCCAAACGCTTGTAAGAAGTTGTCACAGGGTTTACCTCTCTGGGATAAGACAGAAAAGGCCAGGCCATGACCCTCATGGCCTGGCATTGCGCTTCGGTGCAGCATTGCTACGCGGGCATGCGGCCAAACTTGCCCGACTGGAAGTCCACAAACGCCTGATGGATTTCGGCGTCGGTGTTCATCACAAACGGCCCATGGCCCACGATCGGTTCGTCGATCGGCTCGCCGCTGAGGACCAGCAGCACGGCGTCGTTATTGGCTTCAAGGCGGATGCTCGAGCCATCACGCTCAAACAGCGCAAGCTGCCCTTCACGCACCACGTCCTGACCGTTGACCTCGACCGCACCATGCAGCACCACCAGCGCAGTGTTGCGGCCCGGGTGCAGATCCAGCGTAGTCGACTTGCCCGCATTCAAGCGGATATCCCACACGTCGATCGGCGTAAAGGTATGGGCCGGGCCGCGTTTGCCATCGAACTCACCGGCAATCAGGCGCAAACGGCCGGCATCGTCCTTGAGCGCCAGGTCGGGGATGTCACGGTCGACGATGCCCTGATACCCCGGCGCGGCCATTTTGTCCTTTGCAGGCAGGTTGACCCATAGCTGCACCATCTCCAGCGGGCCGCCACTGCGGGCAAACGCCTCGGAATGGAACTCCTCGTGCAGGATGCCGGACGCTGCGGTCATCCACTGCACATCACCCGGGCCGATCACCCCGCCGTTGCCGGTGGAGTCACGGTGTTCCACTTCGCCCTTGTAGACGATGGTCACCGTTTCAAAACCACGGTGCGGGTGCTGGCCTACACCACGACGCTCTGTAGTAGGCGTGAACTCGGCTGGCCCGGCGTAATCCAGAAGCAGAAACGGGCTGATGTGTTTGCCCATGCTGTCGTAGGAAAACATCGTGCGAACCGGAAAACCATCGCCGACCCAATGAGGGCGGGGGGCCTGATAAACACCAAGCATTTTTTTCATGTTGCACCTCCTGTAAATCATGGCAACAACTATAGATTCGTCGCACCCATAAGACTAGACAGGTTTTTTGGTACTGATCGTTCTATGGATGGAACAATTATTCCGCCCTGCATCAGCGGGTCAAGCCTGTAATGGCCGGAGCAAAACCAACTAAATCAGAAACTTGTTTCTGGTTTATCAATCGTGCTGCGTCTAATAACTATTCCTATTAACAAGAATGAAACTTCTTACTTCGGAGCCTAGGCACGCGATGCAACGACCCAACTTGAGCCGGACCCCTCTTTCGATCGCCACCCAACGCCGGACGGTACGCCACACCTTGCTGTCCAGTGCCCTGATGGCCTCGGTCATGCTGGGGGCATCCCTTGCCAGCGCGGCGCCGGTGGCCCTGAACATTCCGTCGCAAGCCCTGGCCAGCGCGCTGAATGAACTGGGCAAGCAGGCCAACCTGCAGATCCTCTACAGCCCGGATCAGGTGCAAGGCATCAAGTCGCGTCCAGTGAGCGGTTCGCTGGAGCCGGTCAAGGCACTGGAGTCACTGCTGCAGGGCAGCGGCATCTCGTATCAGCTCAACGGCGACACGGTGATTTTGAGCGCCCCCCAAGGCAAAGGTCTGGAACTGGGTGCAACCACTGTCACAGGCCAGGGCCTGGGCGACTCGCTGACCACCGAAGACACCCATTCCTATACCACCGGCGCCAGCAACAGCTCGACCAAACTGCCGCTGTCGATTCGCGAAACCCCGCAGACCGTCACAGTAGTCACCCGCCAACTGATGGACGATCAAGCCGCACAGAGCATCGGCGATGTACTGCGCAACGCGCCGGGCATTTCCACCCAGGCCTACGACAGCGACCGCATGGAGTACTCGGCCCGCGGCTATGCCATCACCAACTTTCAGTACGACGGGGTCAACACCCTGTATGACGGCGTGTTCGATGAAGGTGCGACCAAGGTCGATATGGCCCTGTATGACCGCGTCGATATCGTCAAGGGCGCTACCGGCCTGTTGTCCGGCTCGGGCGAGCCGTCGGCCACGGTCAACCTGATTCGCAAAAAACCGACCCGCGACTTCAAGGCATCGGTCACTGCCAGCGCGGGCTCGTGGGACAACTATCGCACCGAAGGTGATATCTCCGGGCCGTTGAATGACGATGGCAGCGTGCGCGGGCGAATGGTGGCGGTTTACCAGGATGCCGACTCGTACCGCGACCACTACTCACGTAAAAATGACGTGTTCTACGGCATCATCCAGGCCGACCTCACCCCCGACACCCTGTTCACCTTCGGCATGGACTACCAGAATATCAAACCTCGCGGCTCGTCCTGGACCGGCAATCCGTATTACTTCTCCAACTACACCAAAACCGACTTCAGCCGCTCGTTCAACCCGGCCACCGACTGGAGCCGCCGCGACGTCCAGATCCAGTCCACCTTCGCCTCCCTGGAGCACCGTTTCGCCAATGACTGGAAAGTCAAAGGCACCCTCACCCAGCAAACCAACGACCACGACACCCTGCTGGGTTCGGCCAGCGGCGGGATGCCAGATCCGGTCACGGGTGACGGCATGTTCTTCTACTGGGGCCAGTGGGAAGGCCATCGCGTCCAGAACACCTTCGATATCAATGCGACCGGCCCGTTTACCCTGTTTGGCCGCGAACATGAACTGGTAGTGGGCGCAACCTCCCAGACCTCCCGCCAGACCGGCGCGACCTTCGACGGCAGCGAATTCCGTGAGCTGTCGAGCAGCATTTTTGACTGGAACGGCAAATACCCGAGACCGGACTTCCCGAAAAACGGCAAATACGAAACCAACCAAAATCAAAACAGCGCCTATATCGCCGCACGCTTCAAGCCGGCAGACGACTGGTCGATTATCCTTGGCAGCCGCGTAAGTGATTTCCAGTACAACAGCACCTACAAGTACTACGAGCAGACCAGCACGTTCCAGGACAACAAGACCACGGCAAAACAGCACGGCGAGGTGACGCCCTACGCCGGGGTTGTCTACGACATCAACGACAACTATTCGGTGTACGGCAGCTACACCTCGATCTACAAGCCTCTTACCGAGCAGAGCAGTTCCGGTGCCACCCTGGCCCCCACAGAAGGCAACAGCTACGAACTCGGTTTGAAGGGCGAGTACTTTGATGGCCGTTTGAATGCCAGTGCGGCCGTGTTCCGGACCGAACAGAAAAATGTACCGATTCAGGTCGGCACCAACGCCAACACCAACCTGGGCATCTATGAATCCCTTGATGGTGCGACCACCAACGGCATCGAGCTGGAACTGGCCGGTGAACTGATGCAGGACTGGAACCTGATCGCCGGCTACACCTACGCCCGCACCCGCTCTGATGATGGCGAACGTGTCTACGGCTACCCGCTGGAAACCACCAAGCCGGAAAACGTGGCGCGTCTGTTCACCACTTACCGCCTGCCGGGGGTGCTGAACAAAGTCACCGTGGGCGGTGGCGTGAACTGGCAAAGCCCGTTCTACGGCAAGATCTACAACGATGCCAAGGGCGACTACGACATCATCGAGCAGCACAGCTACGCGCTGGTCAACCTGATGACCCGCTACGAGTACAACGAACACCTGACGTTTAACCTCAACGCCAACAACGTGTTCGATAAAAAGTACCTGTCGGGGCTGGGTAACTTCAACACCACCTACTATGGCGAACCACGCAGCCTGATGCTGACGTCCAAGTACACCTTCTAAGTCAGCAGCGGCAACGAGCCTGCTCGCGAAGGCCAAGCGCATCGCGAGCAGACCGTATCAGGCACTCACGGCTTTTTTCAGCGCCACCGGTTGCAAGTCAAAACGCTCCGCCAGAAACGGCGTGACCTCCAGCGGCAGCGGCTCTTGCCGCACCAGTGCGTCGAGCATGACACCGGTGATCGCCGAAGTCAGGATGCCGGTACGGAAATGCCCGCAGGCATTCAAATACCCCTCAATCCCCTTCATGGGCCCCAGGATCGGCAGCTCATCGGGGGAGCCTGGCCGCAACCCGGCCCAGGTACGCTTCAGGTTGGCGTCCTTGAGTTCGGGAATACAGCGCATCGCCCCCTGTACCAGCCCGGTGATTTCAGGGAAGGTGGTGGTCACGTCGAAGCCTTTGTCTTCGGTAGTGCTGCCAATCAGGATTTCGCCGTTGTCCTTTTGCGCCAGGTAGCAATCACTGGTGGTCAGGCAGCCGTTCAGCAACTTGGGCATGCGCTCGGTCAATACAATCTGCCCCTTGACCGGGGCCACAGGGATACTCAAGTCAGTGGCCATCACGCTGAGTTCTGCCGCCCAGGCGCCAGCGGCATTAATCAGGGTTTTGCAGTGGAACGCGCCCTGGCTGTCGGTGCGCACGCCGGTCACCTTGCTGCCCTGACGCATGACCTCGATGACGTTGGTGTTGAAGTACAGATCGACTCCATTTTGCCGGGCCCCTTCGGTGTAGGCATCGGTCAACCGGAACGGGCTCACCTGGTGATCGCACAAAAACTCCAGCGCACCTTGCGCATCGTGACTGACGCTCGGCTCCGCCTCGCGCAGGGCCGCCTGGTCGAGCCAGCGCACCTCATCGGCCAGATGCGGGATATTGGCGACAATATGCTCGGCATAGAGCCGGTCTTCATCGTCATAAATCACGTACTTGAGCCCGGTGCGCTCGAACTTGAAATCCATCCCGTGGTTTTCCAGCAGTTCCTTGTGCAAGCCGGGGTACAAGGCATTGGATTGCAGGGCAAAGTCGAAAAAACACGCTGGCAGGATATGCGGGGTACTGGCGTCGACAATCACGGCCGAACCCTGGGCTTCACGCTTGCGTTCGGCAGACATCATGCGAAAAAAAATCACCCCGCAGCCCAGCCCCACGGACTCGCCGATGGCCCACAGCCCGCCTGCCGACGCGCGGCTGGCATTGCCGGGGCGCTTGCAGTCGATCAGGGCTATTTTAAGATCCTTGCGCCGGGACAGGTGATACGCACAGGAGGCGCCAATAACACCGCCACCGGCGATGACAACGTCATAGGTTTTGATCATGTCAGGCATCCTTGCTCGCGTTGATAAAAGCCGAAAACGGCACGGGTTCCAGCGGGAATCGCGGGCGCAACCAGCCCACATCCTTGCGCCCGGTGGCTTCACGCAGGCGGTCACTGCAATAACCGACACACATGCGGCCCTGGCAGTCGCCCATGCTTATGCGTGTACGCATTTTAAGGCTGGCCATGTCCTGCACGCCCTGGCTGAGCGCAAGGTCGATATCGGCGCGGGTGACATGCTCGCAACGGCATACCACCGTGTCGGCCTGGGGCAGATCGATCTGGCGCGTACCACGCCGGGTATAACGATCAATCCCGCCGCGAAAGCGCATGAGGGTGTTGAGCCTGGACAGGTACTCGCGGCGCTGTTCAAGCGCCTGCTTTGCACTCAGGACCCCACGCTGCTGCAAGATCGACAACGCGCCAATCCGCCCCGTGAGCATCGCTGCCTCGCCCCCGCGCATGCCCGTGACATCACCGGCCAGGTGGATTGATGCCTGACTGCTCTGCTGCCAGTTATCGGCTTTGGCCGCCAGATAACCGTCGACGTTGTAAGCATGATCCAGACCCATCTGCTGGCTGAGCTGAGTGCGTGGAATAAAGCCATAACCCACCGCCAGGGTGCAGGCTTTCACCGCCTGCGCCTGGCTCATGTCGGCCTGCCAGGTGCTGGAATAGGGAGCCACGATCACTTCGCTCAGTTCCCCTTCGCCAAACGCCTGCACCACACCCCAGCCGTAATGCACGGCCACGCCATGGCGCTTGAGGTAAACCAGCATGCTCAGGCCGTCGAGGAACAACTGGGGCTGGTTGAGCAGCGCCAGGCTTTCCTTGGCAATGCGGCCAAACTCGCACGCTTCATATACCCCGGCCACTTCCACACCCGCTGCGTGCAACTGGCACGCCACCAGCATCAGCAAGGGCCCGGTGCCCGCAATCAGCGTCGGCCCACGGGGTTTGACAACACCACTTTTGATCTGCAGCTGCAGGCCACCCAGCATGATCACACCCGGGGTGGTCCAACCCGGGAACGGCACGCTGCGCTCATGGCAGCCAGCGGACAGCAGCAGTTGATCGAAGCCGATTTGCTGCAATTGCTCATGCTCATCCAGCACTTGCAGGCTTTGCTGACCTTGCCCGCCGACAACGCGATGGTTGAGGCGTACATCCACTGAGTGGGCAATGACCGAAAATTCGCCGTGCAACTTGTGCAGCGCAGCCTTGTAGCGTTCTCCCAGATAGTCGAGTTCGACACCGTCGCGCAAAGGCCCGCGATAAACTACACCACCCAGCCGCGAGGCTTCTTCGAACAACGTGCTTTGCACGCCATGCTGCGCCAGCTCTATTGCCGCCGACATCCCTGCCGGTCCGCCACCGACAATCACCGTACGGGCGCTCATAGCACCAGCTCCTGGCTGGCGACGCGGTTGATCCCGGTCTCGACCTGCATACCGGGCTTTACCACGGTCTGGCAGGCGCGACGCTTGTGCCTGCCATCGATATTCACCAGGCAGCAGTAGCACACGCCCATGCCGCAATAAGCGCCCGTCATCCGCCCGTGGTCGTTGCGCGACAGTTGCCGCACACCCACTGAGTTCAACACGCTGAGCACGGTTTCACCTTGAGCGGCATTGACTGGCTGACCATTGACCAGAATGGACATGTCGGCCTGCCTCAAGGGTTGAATATCGTACTGTCGCTTCAAGTCATCCATGTCTGTCATCCTTTTTATGTGGTGTTGCCCGGTCAATCACTGGCACCGGGTACCAGGGCCGACGACCTTAGCCTGCTCCTGAAAACAAACATTGATGCGTGCCAATAAACGTCGCGTTTCATGTGTTTTCCAGCCATTACCCTTACACTGCAAGCCCCTTGCACACTGGCGCGCTTATGGACCTCGACCTGGCCCGTACTTTCCTTGAAATTGTCCGCTACGGCAGCCTGGTGGGCGCGGCCGAAAAGCTGCACGTTACCCAGACGGCCGTGACCGCACGGGTACACAAGCTCGAAAGCCTGCTCGGCGTCACCCTGTTTACCCGCAACCGCGCCGGCGCAAAACTCACCCCCGAAGGCGAGGCCTTTGTGGTGTACGCCAACCAGTTGCTGCACACCTGGGAAGCCGCACGGCGCGATCTGCCGCGCCCCGAAGGCTTGCATCAGTTGCTGCATATCGGCGGGGAAGTCAGCCTGTGCAACCCGCTGATCCTCAACTGGGCCAAAGCCCTGCGTCAGCACCTCACCACCCATGCCTTGCGCATACAAATCAGCGATGCCGAACAATTACTGCGTCAGATCGAGATGGGCCTGCTGGATGCTGCACTGGTCTATCAGCCCGCCTACTGGCCCGGTGTGCAAGTGGAGCAATTGCTGGAGGAAAAACTGATCCAGATTCGCCGCCCCGAACAACCCGAACCTTATGTATACGTCGAATGGGGTGAGGGTTTTCGCCGCCAGCATGACGCCGCCCTGCCCGACAGGGCGCGAGCGGCCATCAGCTTCAACCTGGGCCCGGTGGCCTTGCATTACATCCTGGACAACGGCGGCAGCGGCTACTTCCGCACCCGTGTGGTCGAGCGCTATCTGGACAGCGGTGCCCTGGAACGGGTGCCCAAGGCCCCGGAATTCAGCTACCCCACCTACCTGGTGTACTCCCGCGAGCGTGACTGCGCAGCCTTGCAACAGGGCATCGCGCTGCTGCGCGAAATCGTCAGGCAGGACAGCGACTGGTCACAGCCCCGGGAGCCGGAAATTTAAGTCGCCAGGCTCCGGATGAAAGCTTTCAGCTTTGTGCCAGATCCCTTAGTCTGCGAGCGTTGAATCACCCATAAAAACAATACAGGTGGCAAATGACCGACCTAACCCGGGCCAACGAAAGCTGGCTGACATCGCCGACCCATCAACAGTGGCTGCGCGATCAGGGCCAGGCGCTGGTGGATTTCGCCAAGGCCGCCCGCGTGCCCTGCGGCTTCGCCGCGCTCGACCCGTTTGGTCGCCGCCCGAACAACGCCCCGGCAGACACCATCACCACCGCACGCATGGTACACAGTTTTGCCCTGGCCCATATTCAAGGCCTGCCCGGTTGCGCGCCGCTGATCGACCACGGCCTGGCCGCACTGGCCGGGCCGCTGCGTGATGCCGTGCATGGCGGCTGGTTTGCCCGCCCCGCCGCCGAAGACGGCAATACCCGTAAAGACGCCTACCTGCACGCCTTTGTGGCCCTGGCCGCCAGCTCGGCTGCGGTTGCCGGGCGCGGCGGTTCTGCCGAGTTGCTGGGCGATACGGTAGCAATACTTGAAGGTCATTTCTGGTCCGAGGCAGAAGGCGCCCTGCTGGAAAGCTTTGCTGGCGACTGGAGTGACTGCGAGGCCTATCGCGGGGCCAACAGCAATATGCACGGTGTCGAAGCTTTTCTGGCCCTGGCCGATGTCCTCGATGAAGACCTGTGGCTCGATCGCGCCCTGTCGATTGCCGAAAAGCTTGTTCACCAGCATGCAGCGCAATCCGGCTACCTGCCCGTGGAACATTTCGACAGCCAGTGGCAGCCATTGCCCGATTACAACCGGGACAACCCGGCAGACGGTTTTCGCCCGTTCGGCAAAACGCCCGGCCACGCCTTCGAATGGGCGCGCCTGCTGTTGCACCTCGAGGCGGCACGCAAGCAACGCGGCCTGGCGGCGCCCGAATGGCTGCTGGAAGACGCGCGGCGGTTATTCGCCAGTGCATGCCAGTTCGGCTGGAACGTCGATGGTGACTGCGGAATCGTCTACACCGTGGACTGGAACCACCAGCCGCTGGTGCGTGAGCGTCTGCACTGGACCCTGGCCGAAGCCTCGGCAGCTGCGGCGGCGTTGTTGCAACGCAGCGGTGAGCATGAATACGAAGTCTGGTATCAACAGTTCTGGGACTATATCGACCTGTACATGATCGACCGCCAGAACGGCAGCTGGCATCACGAACTGGGGATCGACAACCTGCCTTCGCAAAACATCTGGCCGGGCAAGCCGGACCTTTACCATGCTTACCAGGCCACGCTGCTGCCCCGTTTGCCGTTGGCTATCAGCCTGGCCAGCGCGCTCAAGCTGCGGCGCTGAGCAATCCCGCCCCCGTAGCAGAGCGCTCCCTCACCAATCGTATTTAACCTCCAGCGACGCCGTGCGCTGCTGGCCGTAGTAGCAGCCAAAGCTGTAGTTGCACGAAGATACGTACTCTCGATCAAACAGGTTCTGCACGTTCAGCCGGGTACTGACACCCTTGAAGCTCGCATCCAGGGCCGCCAGGTCATAGCTGAGCGTTGCGTCATACACCACAAACGACGGCGTCTTGAAAGTGTTGTCCGAGTCGCCGAAGTTTTTCCCGGTATAACGTGCACCGCCGCCCAGGGTCACGCCCGCCAGGGCCTGTCCGGTGAAGTGGTAGTCGGCCCACACGCTGGCTGCCCAGGGTGCCTGTGCCTCGCTGCGGTTGCCTTCATTGCCATAGTTGGACTTGGTGTAGAACACGTCCAGATACGACAGCGAGGCGATCAGGTCGATGTTGCTGAAACTGCTTTTGCCTTCAAGTTCGATCCCCCGCGACCGGACCTCGCCTTCCTGGATTTGATACTCCTGGTACTGCAAGTCACCGGTCAGGACGTTTTGCTGGGTGATTTCAAATACCGAGGCGCTGAGCAAAGTGCTCTCATCGGGCTGGTATTTGACCCCCACTTCATATTGCTTGCCCGTCATGGGCACGAACGCCTTGCCACCTCGGGCCGGTGCCGCAGTGCCCACGGAAGGCAGGAAGGATTCGGTGTAGCTGATATACGGCGCCAGACCAAACGAAGTGACATAGGTCAGGCCCACACGCCCGGTGAACTTGCTATCGCTCTGGATCTCGTGGGAGTTGGCCAGCAAGTCATTGTTGTCGACCTTGGCCCAATCCTGGCGACCGCCAATGGTCAGGATAAAGTTGTTCAGTTTGATCTGGTCCTGCACATAAAAACCGGTCTGCTTGACCCTGTTATCCCATTTGGTAGTCAGGGTCGGCACACCCGTGGTGCGGTAGTTGGTGGGGTTGTAGAGGTCAATCACCTCGCTGCCGGACAGGTTGTAGCCCTGGAACTTGCGGGTGAAGTCACGGTAGTCGAGCCCCACCAGCAGGGTGTGCTGCACAGGCCCGGTGGTGAAGTCACTTTGCAGGTGGTTGTCGAAAGTATAAGAGCTGTTTTGCTGGCGCCAGTCGAGCTTGGTGCGGCTGGCATGGGTATCGGTGGCGCCGTCCGGGGCGGTGACGAAACGGTTCAGGTAAAAGCCCTTGTAACGGTCATTGACGTCGATGTAGCTCAGGCTCTGGCGATAGGTCATGACCTCGTTGAAGGCATGGGAAAACTGGTAGCCGAGCACATATTGATCGCGCTTGTAGTCGTTCCATTTCGAGTCGCCCGAGAAGAAGTCTCGATCTATCTTGTTGCCTTGGGAGTTGCGGTACAGACTGCCCACGGCCGGCAAGGACTGGTAGTCGGCCAGGGCATCGTCCCGTTGCACTTGCGCGTACACCGTCAGTTCATTGCGCTCATCCGGCGCCCAGGTGAGACTGGGCGCCAGCAGCATGCGGGAATCTTCGGTGTAGTCGATTTGCTCGCTGCCGGTGTTGCCGACGCCGATAAGCCGGTAGCTCAGGGTTTTGCCTTCATCCAGCGGGCCCGTGGTATCGAAGGCCAGGTTGTAACGGTCAAAGCTGCCGGTGCCGACCTTGATTTGATGCCTGGCCTCGGTGCTCGGGCGCTTGGCCACCATATTGATCATGCCCCCCGGCTGGTTTTGCCCGTACAGAACGGAGGACGGCCCCTTGAGCACTTCGATGCGCTCCAGGGTGTAGGGGTCGATCTGCGGGGTGCCGCCCAGGCTGCCCGCCGAAGGCAGATAGGCGCCATCAAGGTAGAGCAGGGTCGGGGCAAAACCGCGGCTGGTGATTTCATCGGCAATGGTGTTGCGGTCGGTATAGCCGTTGGTGCTCAGCCCCGGGGTGTAGCGCAGGGCCTGGGTCAGATCGTGGGCGCCCTGCACTTCAACCTGGTCAGCAGTGACCACGTTGATGGTTTGCGGAATCTCGAGGATCGGTGTGTCGGTCTTGGTGGCGGTGGCCGAACGGGTGGCGACAAAGCCGTCAACATGGCCACGACCATCCTCACCCAGAAGCGCAGACACGTTGGTTGCGCCCAGATTCAGTACCCCGTCACCGGCGTTGGGGTAGACACTCAAGGCACCGCTACCGGTCACGCCCAGGCCCAGCCCGCTGCCCACCAGCGCGCGTTCGGCGGCCTGTTGCGGGGTGTACATGCCATTGACCGGCGCGGAGGTTTTACCCTGCAACAAGGCCGGGGCCACCGACAGGGTCAGGTTGCTGTCGCGGGCAATGCGGCTCAGGGTCACGCCCAGGGGCGCGGCAGGCAAGTCAAAAAAACGCGTGGCATTTTGCTCGCCAGACAGGGTTTCGGCCACCGCGCTCAGCGGGTAACCGCCAATGCTCAGGGTGATGGCCAGCGCCAGCAGGCAGGTTTTGGGATGGGCGTACGGCATGGGGCATCCTTTCTCGTTGCAAGGTAGGCAGTTGTAACCTTGACCAACGAGAAAGCCTTTCCCCTCACCTTATCTGCAATTAATTCGCATTCATTGGTTTTTACTGGCGCACATCGATCAGGGTCAGCCACGGCCCATAGCGCGTGATCTTGATCGGCAAGGTTTGCGCCAGCGTATTCAGGGTGTGTGCGGTGTTGTCCAGCGGGAATACACCGAATACCCGCACCCGCGCGGCTTCCGGGCTGATACGCAGCATGCCGGTCTGGTAGGGCCGCAGCGCCTCGACCAGGGCTGACAGGGGTTCGTCGTGCAGCTCGACCCGGCCCGCGAGCCAGTCGGGCTGGCTACGGGATGTCGGGGTTTGCGGGTCTATCCGGGTGGCGGTAAATGACGCCGCCCGACCGGTTTCGAGGTGGAGTTGCTGACCGCCCAGGGTGTGCAACTGCACGCTGTGCTGTTGCACGCTGGCCAGGCTTTCAGTGCTGCCCTGGCGCACCATAAAGCGCGTGCCAAGGGCTTGCACCTGGCCCTGGGCAGTGCTCACCACAAAAGGACGCTGGGCGTCGGCTGCCACATCCACCTGCAACTCGCCTTCACGCAGGTGCACCCGGCGCTGATCGCCATTGAAGTCGATATCCACCGCGCTGCGGGCGTTGAGGGTGAGCAGGCTGCCATCGGCCAGTTCGACGGTTTTGCGCTCGCCGGTGGCCGTCTGGTAATCGGCCGTCAACCCCGTCAGGGGCGTCACGCGATCCACCAGACCCGCGGCACCCAGGCCGAGCACCAACAGCAGCAGGCCGCCTTGCAGGGTCTTTTTGCCCGATGGTGATGTACCGGCCAGCAGCGCCCGACGTACCGCCTGCAATTGCCCCGGGCTGCGCCGCTCAACCGATTGCAGATCGGCTACGGGAGCCTTGAGCACCCCGGCGACCCGCTGCCACGCAGCCAGATGTGCCGGGTTTTCGGCCAGCCACGCCTTGAACACCTGACGCTCCGACGGGCAGGCCTGCCCGGACTCGAGGCGCAGCATCCAGTCAATGGCGGCACGGGTGGTCGGGTCAACCTTGGCTGTACTCATGGGCTCTCCGCCGTTTGCGACAGGCAATGAACAAAAGCGCGGCGCAAGTCGCGCTCAACGGTGGCCAGGGATACGCCCAGTTGCTCGGCAATGGCCTGCTGGGGCATACCTTCAAGACGATTGAGCAAAAAGGCGCGCTTGACCCGCGATGGCAAACCTTCGAGCAGGCAATCAATGGCTTCGATCGCCTCACGGACCAGGGCAATGTCTTCTGCAGAAGGTGCGTAGGCCAGAGGCAGCTCGGCCAGTTGGTCGAGATAGGCTTGCTCAAGCTTGCGCCGCCGCCACAGTGAGCAGAGCAAGCGCCGGGCAACGGTACTCAGGTAAGCCCGAGGCTCCTGGATACGTTCCAGTTGGCGGGCATCCCAAGCGCGCAAAAATGTGTCCTGGGCCAGATCGGCCGCATCCTGCGGGCATCGTACCTGTCGCGACAACCAGCCGCGCAGCCACGCGTGATTGTCGTGATATAGACTGGCCAGCAGCCTTTGGGGATCCACAGGACTCGACACGATAGATAACCATACTTAAATAGCAATAAGTCGCATTATCGTCGGATCAAGCATAAATGCAAGCCATGTGGGAGCGGGCTTGCCCGCGATGCAGGCGGCGCGGTTACTCAGCCTGACCGCGCTGATGCCATCGCGAGCAAGCCCGCTCCCACAAAAGCACGACCTTCAGCGCCCGCCGCCCAGGTCGAGAAAGGTGCCGGTGGTATACGACGCCTTGTCCGACAGCAGCCAAACAATGGCTTCGGCCACTTCTTCCGGCCGCCCGCCACGCCCCATGGGGATGATAGGTTCAAGCTTGCTGACCCGGCCCGGATCGCCGCTCAAGGCGTGAAAATCGGTGAAGATATAGCCCGGCCGCACCGCGTTGACCCGGATCCCCTCGCCCGCCAGTTCCTTGGACAGCCCCAGGGTGAAAGTGTCCAGCGCGCCCTTGGAGGCGGCGTAATCGACGTATTCACCGGGCGAACCCAGGCGGGCCGCCACCGACGACACGTTGACGATATTACCGCCCTGCCCGCCGTAACGTGGCGACATGCGCAGCACGGCATGCTTGGCACACAGAATGGGCCCCAGCACATTGGTTTTCAGGGTGTGCATGATGCGCAGGTCGGTCAGCTCGTCGACCCGCGATTTGAGCCCCACGGTGCCGGCGTTGTTGACCAGCGCGGTAACAGGCCCCAACTGTTCGTCAACTTCGAGAAACAGGCGAATGATTTCCTCTTCGTCGCTGACATCGGCACGCACGGCAATGGCCTTGGCGCCCATGGCGCGAACCTGCGCCAGCACCTCATGGGCCGCAGCATCATCGGTCAGGTAGTTGATGCAGATCCGATAACCCTGCTTTGCAGCCAGCAAGGCCGTGGCAGCGCCTATGCCGCGGCTGCCGCCGGTGATCACGATGACTTTATCCATAAATACGTGTTCCCCTTACACCGATCCAAATCTGGCTGTCAGAATAACCGCGAAGGCCCGGTTTTGTCAGGTCGCTGTTTTGTTGCCCGGCCCGGCGGGTTCGGCACCTTGGATATCGGCCATGAATTGCTCCGCCGGCAGCGGCTCGCCCAGCAGAAAACCTTGCAGGGCATCACAGCCAAGCGTGGTTAAAAAACTTTGCTGGGTATCGGTCTCCACCCCTTCGGCGACGATACGCAAACCCAGGGCCTGGCCCAGCGCGACAATGGCCGAGACAATCGCCGCATCGTCGCTGTCGTGCTCCAGGTCGCGCACAAAACCGCGGTCGATTTTCAGTTCATTGGCGGGCAGGCGCTTGAGGTACATCAGGCTGGAATAGCCAGTGCCAAAGTCATCGATGGACAGGTCCACGCCCATTTGCGACAACCGCTGCAACACCACCATGCTCGCATCGGCATCGCTCATGGCGGTGGTTTCGGTGATTTCCAGGGTCAGGCTGTTGGCCGGTAACCGATGACGCTCGAGCGCCGCGACCACGCTGTCAACCAGCCCTGAATAGCAGAACTGCAATGCCGACAGGTTGACCGCAATGCGCCAGTGGCTATAGCCCTGATCGAACCATATGCGCATCTGGCGGCAGGCTTCATTGAGCACCCAGTCACCGATGGGGATGATCAGGCCGGTTTTTTCCGCCAGGTCGATAAAATTTTCCGGCAGCAGCAACCCTTGCTGCGGATGCTCCCAGCGCAACAGCGCTTCGGCCCCCACCGGCCGGCTGTTGCTGGCGTCGAACTTGGGCTGGTAGTGCAGGCGAAACTGCTGCAGCTCCAGGGCCTGACGCAAGTCCTGCAGCAGCTGCAATTGCTTGCGGGCATTGGTGTTCATCGATGCGTCGAAAAAGCTGTAGCCATTTTTGCCCGCGCCCTTGGCGTGATACATCGCCGCATCGGCGTTCATCAGCAGCTCTTCGGCGGTCAGGCCATTGCCGGGGTACAGGGCGATACCGACACTGGCAGAGATCAACAGCTCATGCTCATCGACCCGAAACGCCCTGGACAACAGACCCACCTGCCGCGCTGCCACTTGCGGTGCGTCATCAGGCTCCAGCAGACGCACCAGCAGCACAAATTCGTCGCCGCCAATACGCGCCAGGGTGTCCTGGCTGCGCAACTGCTCGCGCAGGCGCAGGGCAACTTCCCGCAGCAAACGGTCGCCCAGATGATGACCAAAGGCATCGTTGACCGGCTTGAAGCCATCGAGGTCGATAAACATCAGCGAGAAGCAGCCGCCCTGCTCCGCCACCTTGCTCATCGCCTGACCGATACGGTCAGCCAGCAGGATGCGGTTGGGCAACCCGGTCAGGGTGTCGTGCAGCGCCAGTTGGGTCAGCTCTTCGTTGGCCAGGGTCAGGGAGTCCGCCAGCGCAGCTGTACGGGCATCGAGGCGGGCATCAAAAATAGAGGTCAGCAAGGCGATGACCAATACCGCCAGGCTGGACACCAGTACCAGATTGTCCAGGCCGTTACCGCTCAGACCGTCGATGGCGGCACCGCAAAAACTGCCGATGGGGAAATTGGCTGCGGCCATGCCGGTGTAATGCATGCCGACAATCGCCAGGCCCATGATCACCGCAGCACCACCGCGCATCAGCCGTACATAGGGGGTTTGCCGGCGCAGACGAAACGCGATCGACAACGCGGCCGCCGAGGCCCCCACCGCAATCACCAGCGACAGGCCAAACAACGCCGGGTCGTAATCGATGCCCGGCTGCATGCGCAACGCCGCCATGCCGCTGTAGTGCATGGCGCTAATGCCCGCGCCCATGATCAGGGCGCCGAACAGCAACTGCAGCGCCGGCAAACGCGGCTGGCTGACCAGCCACAAGGCAAAACCGCACGACAGTATGGCCACCAGCAATGACCACAGGGTCAGCCCCAGGTCGTAGCCCAGGGCCAGTGGCAGCTCAAGCGCAAGCATGCCGATAAAATGCATCGACCACACGCCAAAACCCATGGCCAGTGCGCCGCCGGCGATCCACAGATACACGGCCCGGCCTCGCGCCGTGGCGATGCGACCACTCAGATCAAGGGCGGTGTACGAAGCCAGAATGGCCACACACAGGGAAATCAGAACCAGCGCGGGGGAGTAACTAGCAGAAACCATGGGCCTTCTCGTGAACAGATGCCGAACAGCGTCCATGCCCGGTAAAGAGGCGCAATTGTACTGCTTCCCTGCTTTTACGCACCTACCCGCGCGACGAAATCCTTAAGCCCCATGCCCGCTCCCACAAAGAAACTGTCCCCCTGCCTTCAGCTCAGCTCAAACAACCCCGCTGCCCCCATGCCGCCGCCAATGCACATGGCAACCACCACAAACCGCGCACCACGACGACGCCCCTCGAGCAGACTGTGCCCCACCATCCGCGCACCCGACATGCCGAACGGATGACCAATGGCAATCGCCCCGCCGTTGACGTTCAGTCGGTCATTGGGAATCTGCAGAAAGTCACGGCAATACACCACCTGGCAGGCGAACGCTTCGTTGATTTCCCACAGGTCAATATCCGCAACACTCAGACCAAAACGCTTGAGCAACTTGGGAATCGCATACACCGGACCAATGCCCATTTCCTCCGGTGCACAACCACTCACGGCAATCCCGCGATACACGCCCAGGGCTTCGATGCCACGCTGTCTGGCTTCGCCACGGCTCATCAGCAGGACCGCAGCGGCACCATCGGAAAACTGCGAGGCATTGCCTGCCGTAATGAACTCACCCTGTTCGATCCACTTGCCGTCTTTCCACACCGGCTTGAGACTCGACAGATCTTCAAGGGTGGTGGAGGGACGGTTGCACTCGTCACGGTCCGCGATCACGTCCTGATGACCGGCGGGCTTGCCTTCCTTGTCAAAGCACAGCTTGCGCGCCGCCAAGGGTACGATCTCATCGGCAAACAGGCCCTCAGCCTGGGCGGCGGCAGTACGTTGCTGGCTCTGCAACGCATACTGATCCTGTACCTCGCGGCTGATGTTGTAGCGCCGCGACACGATTTCCGCGGTTTCGAGCATCGGAATATAAGCCGTCGGCATGCACTCAAGCACGGCCTCGGACTGGGCGCGGTAGGTGTTTTTGTACTTGTTCTGGGTCAGCGACAATGACTCCACGCCACCGGCCACGGCAATCTTCATTTCGCCGGTCATGATGCCATTGGCCGCCACGCCGATACTCATCAGGCCCGAGGCGCACATGCGATCGAGCGCCATGCCCGGCACAGTATCGGGCAAACCGCCGGTGTACGCACACAGGCGGCCGATGTTGTAACTCTGAGTGCCCTGCTGGGCGGCGGCACCCATGATCACGTCTTCCACCGAACCCGGCTCGATACCCGCGCGCTCGACCACGGCACGCACCACGTGACCGCCCAGCACAGGCGCCTCGGTATCGTTGAACGAGCCACGAAAGGATTTGGTCAAGGCAGTGCGGGCGGTGGATACGATCACAACGTCATTCAAATTCATGTTCAAGGCTCACTGTTCAAGGGGGTTGAAGGTGTAGCGGCTGATGGTGTCCACCACGCAGCCGGGGCGTTCGCTGCCCTCGATTTCGACGCTCATGCGCACTACAGCCTGCACGGCCTGGCCCTGCATCTCGACCCGTACCAACTGGCCATGGCCGCGAATCCGCGAACCGACCTTGACCGGCGCAGGGAAGCGCAGTCGGTCACTGCCGTAGTTGACGCCCATGGCCAGGTTCTCGAACTGCATCAGTTGCGGCATAAACAGATTGGCCAGGGCCAGGGTCAGGTAACCATGGGCGATGCAGGCGCCAAATGGCCCGGTGGCGGCGCGCTGAGGGTCGACATGGATCCACTGGTGATCGCCCGTGGCTTCGGCAAACAGGTTGATCCGTTCCTGGGTCAGCAGCAGCCAGTCTGTGCGCCCCAGATCCATGCCCTCGGCCGCCAGCAACTGCCCGGTGCTGCTGAAAACTGTGCTCATAATCTGCTCCTCACGCGTGTTGCGAGCTGACGGGCAGCACTTCGCCGACCATGTACGAGGCATAGTCACTGGCCAGAAACACCATGACATTGGCCACTTCCCACACTTCGGCGGCGCGGCCAAAGGCTTCGCGGCTGGTGAGCTGGTCGAGCAATTCGCTGCTGGCGGCTTTTTTCAGAAAGTCGTGCAGGGCGATCGACGGCGCCACAGCGTTGATCCGCACGCCGTTTTCGGCGGCTTCCAGGGCGCTGCAGCGGGTCAGGGCCATGACCCCGGCCTTGGCCGCAGCGTAGTGGGCCTGCTCCTTTTGCGCGCGCCAGCCCAGTACCGAGGCGTTGTTGACGATGGCCCCGGCACCACGACGCTCCATATGCGGGAGCATGGCGCGAGTCATGCGCATGGTGCCGGTCAGGGTGATATCCAGTACCGACGACCACTGCTCATCGGTCATTTCGGTCAGGCGTACCTGACCGCCAAGCCCGGCGTTGTTGATCAGCACATCGACACCGCCCAGCGCATCCTCAGCGGCGGCGACCAGGGCTTGCACGTCGGCTTCGACGGTGACGTTGCACAGCTGCCCGTAGACCGCCTGCAAGCCGGTTTCGGCCTTTAGCCGCTCGACTGCCTCTTCGAGACGACGCGGGTGGATATCGGAAATCATCAGGGCGCGACAGCCCTCTTCCGCGCAGCGTTTGGCCGCGGCATAACCGATACCGGCGCCGGCTGCGGCAGTGATCAAAATCGACTTGCCAGCCAGTAACTGGTGGCCGGGGACATAGGGAGGTGCTTGTCTCATGGTTGAATTCTCTTGTTAAGCGGCAAATCAAAAGCCCCTCACCCTGGCCCTCTTCCAAAGGGAGGGGTTGGGGTGAGGGCCAGCGGTATCAGCTACCCCACACCCGCTGCGGTGCAGGCGCTTCGGCCAGAATCTGGCCCAGGGCAACCCCCACTTCTTCGGGTTGCCATTGCGCGCCCTTGTCGCGGGTCACCCCGGTGCGCCAGCCATCGCCCAGGGACAATCGCCCACCCTGGCTTTCGATGATCTGCCCGGTAACATCCCCCGACAGTTCGCTGCCCAGCCATACCACCAGCGGCGCGACGTTTTCCGGTGCCCATGAATCAAAGCCACCGTCTTCAGGTTTTTTCACCATGTCCGGCATCGCGCTTTCGGTCATCGAGGTCCGCGCCGCCGGCGCCAGGGCATTGGCCGTCACGCCGTAGCGCCCCAGCTCGGCTGCCTGCACCAGGGTCAGCGCGGCAATCCCGCCTTTGGCTGCGCTGTAGTTGGACTGCCCCACCGAACCCTGCAAGCCCGCGCCGGAACTGGTGTTGATGATCCGTGCCGCCACCGGCCGGCCGGCCTTGGCCAGGTCGCGCCAGCGCTTGCCAAGGATATTGGCCAGGCAAAAATGCCCCTTGAGATGCACACGCATGACCGCATCCCAGTCCTCTTCAGCGAGGCTGATAAACATGCGGTCACGCAGGATTCCGGCGTTGTTGACCAGCACATGCACTTCGCCAAACGCGGCCAGGGCGGCGTCGACGATGTGCTGTGCCGTGGCCAGGGCAGTGATGTCATCGGCATTGGCAATGGCCTGCCCACCGGCCTGGAGGATTTCTGCCACGACCTCTTCGGCGGCTTCGCGACGAATATCGTTGACCACCACATTGGCGCCCTGCCCGGCGAACGCCAGCGCGTAAGCGCGGCCCAAACCGCCGCCCGCGCCGGTAATGATGACGGTACGTTCTGCACAAATTGCCATGTCGTTGCTCCTAGAGGCGTTCAATAATCGTCACGTTGGCTTGACCGCCGCCTTCGCACATGGTCTGCAAACCGTAGCGGCCACCGCTGTGCTCAAGCTGGTTGAGCAGGCCGGTCATCAACCGTGCACCGCTTGCCCCCAACGGATGGCCGAGAGCAATTGCACCGCCGTTGGCGTTGGTCCTGGCCGGGTCGAAATCCAGCTCCTTGGCCCAGGCCATCACCACCGAGGCGAAGGCTTCGTTGATTTCAACAAGGTCAATGTCCTGCATGCCCATGCCAGCCTTTTTCAGTGCGGCACGGGTGGCGGCAATCGGGGCCCTGAGGTGCCAGATCGGGTCGTCGCCCAACACCGACAGGTGATGGATCCGCGCCCGTGGCGTGAGGTTGTAGCGTTTGAGCGCCGCCTCGGAGACCACCAGCAAGGCGGCCGAGGCATCGCAGGTCTGGCTGGATACCGCAGCGGTGATCGACGCAAACTCGGCAAACACCGGCTCCAGTTCGGCCATTTTGGCCAGGCTGGTTTGGCGCGGTGTTTCGTCGTCCCTTACCCCTTCACAGGGCACGATTTCGTTGACGAAACGGCCCGCGGCCATGGCCTCCAGCGCCCGGCGATGGCTCTCCAGGGCATAGGCTTCCATGTCCTGGCGGCTGATGTTCCAGTGGTCGGCGATACGCTGAGCGGCGTAGAACTGGTTGACCGGCTGTTTGCCAAAGCGCGCTTGCCAGCCCTTGCTGCCGGAGAACGGGTCGGCAAAGCCCAGTGGCTGCCCGGCCAGCATCGCCGAGGAAATAGGGATCTGGGTCATGGTTTGCACACCACCCACGGCAATCACATCCTGGGTGCCACTCATCACCGCCTGCGCGGCGAAGTGCAGCGCCTGTTGTGACGAACCGCACTGGCGATCGATGGTGGTGCCCGGCACGTTCAGCGGCAAACCGGCGGCCAGCCAGCTGGTGCGGGCGATATCACCGGCCTGGGAGCCGATGGTGTCGACACACCCAAAAATCACGTCGTCATATTCGTCGGCCGGAATTGCGTTGCGCTCCACCAGTGCCTTGAGCACATGGGCGCCGAGGTCGATGGCATGGACATGGGCCAGGCCACCCTTGCGCTTGCCGGTGGGGCTGCGCAATGCATCAACAATATAGGCTTGGGGCATCGGTCAATCCTCGAAGGTGTGACCGCAGCCCAGAGGCGCCGCGCCACTCAATACATATTCGGCCACACGGGCCTTGTGCAGCGCACGGTCGCCCCAGGCACTGTCCAGTGCCCAGGCGCGCTTCATGAACATTTGCAGGTCGACTTCCCAGGTGTAACCCATCGCCCCATGCACCTGGATGCCGTGGCGGGCCGCCAGCCAGCTGGCTTCGCAACTGGCCAGACGCGCCTGGGACACCCACACGGCGGCATTCGGTTCGTTGTGTGCCAGCGCGTAAGCGGCGCGGTACAGCACCGGTTTGGCGAACTCCAGCGCAGTAGCCACGTCGGCCAGATGATGCTTGACTGCCTGAAAACTGCCGATGGGCTTACCGAATTGTTTGCGCTGCGCGGCGTAGTCCACCGATAAATCCAGCATGCGCTGAGCCAGCCCGAGCAACTGCCCGGCTACCGACAGCGCGCCACGATCAAGGGTTTGCGCCCACAGCTGGCGGCCCTGTTCGCCCTGCGCCACCAGGGTGGCTGCGCCGGGTTGCCAACTGACCTGCGCCAGGCGCCGAGAGGCATCGATACTGGCGTGATTTTGCACATCCACCTGGCTACGCGGCACGGCGTGGACTTCATCGCCATGGGCCAGCAGCAGCAAGTCAGCGTGGGCGGCATCGGCCACCAGCGGATTGACCGGGTGCCCGATGGCCACCCGCAAACTGCCGTCGGCAATGCGTTCCAGCCATTCGCCGCGACGGGCTACGCCGTCATCCAGCCCGGCGATCAGCGCACTGGCCACATAAGCGGTATCACCCAGGGAATCAGGAATGGCGTAGTAACCCAGTTCCTGGGTCATCAGGGCCCAGGCCACATCGTCCATGCCCAGGCCACCGAAAGCCTCGGGGATCGACAATGCGGTCAGGCCCTGCTCGGCGATCTTGTTGCGCAAATCCGGGGAGCGACCGACATCGGTTTCCCAGATTTCACGGAGCATTTCGGGGGCCGCTTCGGTCATCAGAAAACGGCTGATGGCCTCGCGAAAAGAGATCTGGTCTTCGGTAAAGGTAAAGTCCATGCCCGGCCTCACTTCGGCAGGCCGAGCATGCGCTCGGCGATAATGTTGCGCTGGATCTCGTTGGTGCCGGCGTAAATGGGCCCGGCCTGGGCGAACAAAAAGCCGTCCAGCCAGCTGTAGCCGCCCTCCGATTGACCGGTCAGCTCGCCACTGGCGCCGAGAATGCGCATGGCGGTTTCGTGCATGCGCAGATCCAGCTCCGACCAGAATATTTTGTTGGTGCTCGACTCGGCGCCAATCTGTGCCCCGCGGCTCAGGCGGCCCACGGTGTGGTACGCAGACAGGGCGTAAGCCTGGGCGTCCGACCAGGCCTTGCACACCGCCTCGCCAAGGCTCGGATCACGATCGGCGCTGGCGCGGTTGGCCTGGTACAGCTCCACCAATTTGCGCGCCGTGTATTGAAAACGGGCCGGGGAACGCAGCAGCAGACCTCGCTCGAAGCCGGCAGTGGCCATTGCCACATGCCAGCCCTGGCCTTCATCGCCAATACGGTTTTCCAGCGGGATGCGCACGTCATCAAAGAACACTTCGGCAAACGCATCCTTGCCGTTCAGGGCCTTGATCGGGCGTACGGTGACCCCCGGTGCATTGAGCGGCACCATCACGAAGGACAGCCCGTGATGGCGGCTGGACGACGGATCGCTACGGAACAGGCCGAACAGCCAGTCGGCAAAAATCGCTCGTGTGGACCAGGTTTTCTGGCCGTTGAGCACGTAGCTGTCGCCATCGCGGGTGGCCTTGCTGGTGATAGCGGCCATGTCGGAACCTGCGTTCGGTTCGGACCAGCCCTGGGCCCACATGTCGGTACTGGCGGCCATGCGCGGCAGGAAACGCAGTTTTTGCGCCTCGGTGCCGAACTCCATCAGCGTCGGGCCGAGCAACAGCTGGCCGTTCTGATTGACCCGCATCGGCCCGCCGGCGCCGTAATATTCCTCTTCGAAAATCAGCCACTCGATCAGGTCGCAGCCGCGCCCGCCCAGCTCGGTGGGCCACATGACCATCGACAGACGGTTTTCGAATAATTTGGCTTCCCACTGGCGGTGTTGCTCGAAGCCCTCGCGGGTATCGTAGCTGGCCAGCGGCGTGGTCGGCAGGTTGTCCGCCAGCCATTGGCGCACCTCCTGGCGAAAAGCCTTTTGTTTGGGGGAGTAGGTCAGATCCATCGTCAGCTCCTCAGAAGTTGGCGTCGCGTTTTTCAACGAATGCGCGGCGGGTTTCGGCGGAGTCCGTGCTGTTGTAGGCCTGCAGCGTGAACCCCTGTTCCCAGCGGTATTTGTCTTCCAGGTTGCCGTCTTCGATACCGTTCAGGGCTTCCTTGGCGATGCGGATCATGTCCGGGCTTTTGCTGGCGATCTTGCGGGCAATTTGCAGCGCGGTTTCACGCAATTGCTCACGGGGCACCACGCGCTCGATAAAGCCGTATTGCTGGGCGTCAACGGCACTGATCTTGTCGCCGGTCAAAAACAGATAACGGACTTTCTGCACCGGGAACAGACGCTGCAAATGCGCCCCGCCGCCCATGGCGCCGCGATCCACTTCGGGTAAGGCAAAACTGGCGCAATCGGAGGCAACGACAATATCGGCAGCGCCGGTAATACCGATCCCGCCACCCAGCACATAGCCATGCACGGCAACAATCACCGGCACCGGATTGCGGTGAATGGCCTTGAAGGTGGCGTAGTTGCCGGCATTGACGGTCACGATACGTTCGGGGTGGGCGTCCAGCTCCTTGATATCGACCCCGGCGCAGAAGCCACGGCCCTCGGAGCGGATCACGATGACTCGCACTTGCGGGTCTTGCCCCAATGCTTCGAGAGTACGTGCCAGATCGAGCCATTCCTGGCTGTCGAGGGCATTGACCGGTGGCCGGTCGATCACCAGTTCAGCGACGCCCGCGTCGATACTGGTCTGAAATGCGGTATGGGCTGCGCTGTTCACATGTGCTCCTGGATTGGCAAAAAAACCATGGGAGCAGTATGGGAAGGCGCGCGAGGCGGATCATCGTCCGTTGAGACTAAACATAAGACACAGAGCCACAGGCGCACGCCCGTATAGCCACAAGTAAATGCCCGCGGCAGCGATCAATCATCATTAATTAATCACACCCTACGCCATAAGAACTAATGAACTTACGTTTTACTTGGATATTTCACTCAAACAACACAGCACTCTCTTATAAAAACAGATCAGCCGCCCCAGCAGAAAATAACAAAGCTCAAACAATACAACTTGCTGCCATAGCCTGCACTTACAGGAGGAACTTATACAAGCAGGATTATTCACTCAACTATCAAAGGAAGAAAGCCGCAAGATCGCAAGACCAAAGCCACTTAAACGTTCGCACTTGGCTACTTTAACCATCCTGAAATTCTAATATTCTGATCCAGCTTGACCAGCCGGGGGTCGAAAGCCCATTCCAGCCTGATGACAAACGCCAGATATCTGGACGGAATTCAAACTTAATCATCCTCGGCCGATTGGAAAACACTCTGTTTCCACAAATGCATGTTCCTTTACACCTATTATACAACAGGTAAACAAAATGTTAATAAACAAAACCGCTCTGGTTGCTGCGGCAGTAATGGTGTTCGGTGTTTCCAGTGCATGGGCTGCCGACAGTACAAGTACCCAGATTAATATCAGCGCCACTGTTCCAAGCACTGCTTTCTATGCACAAGCCTCTAGCCCGACCTTCGGTCAGGCTGAAGTAATGGGCTATGACATCGGCCAAAACAAAATCAACAGCCTTCGTGAAAACTTCACCTACAAGAGCACAGGCGGTGCATTGCGCGCGTATATCGATGGCGGGCCACGGGCGCTGTTCAACGGTAACACCGCACACAACATCCCTCTGACCACCAAATTCAACGGTGTGACCCTTACGGCTGCAGCCCTGGAGGTGGCAACCGCCCCCGCCTCCGCCGCAGGCGGTACTGCAGAGCTGGAGGTATCTGCTGGCGCCATACCAACAGGTGCCTCTGGCAATTTCAGTACCGCATTTACCGTGATGTTCGACAGCACGCCACCCACCCCCTGATCTGCCAACACCGTTGATTCATCTGGCGATACCCGCGCCCGGCCGGTTTTCGACCGGGCGCCTCTTCTGGATTGACTGTCCGTTATTAGAGTATTGCGTTTATGTTCCCGATGACTCGCATCGCGGTGACGCTGGCCTTGTTGTTCCCTGCAGCATCAATGGCAGCCGCAGAAGTCAGTACACCCCGAAGTTTGCTTGCCCAGGCCAAAGGCTTGCCGGCTGACTTCGAAGAGCACCTTTTCGATGTACCGCTGGCCGTTCAGGTCGAGCGCAACTCGCAACTGGTGGGTGAAGCCATGGTCGTACTGACCCGCGATGATCGTCTGACCCTCCTTGAGTTCACCGACTTCAACGCCAGCCAGATTCCGGCCAGTGAGCGCGACACCTGGTCGGAGTTTCTCCAGCAAGGAGTGCAACTGGGAGCCTGCACTGGCAAATGCCCCGAACAGTTAATGGCGGTTCATTACAACCTGGAAAACTCCATGGTCTCGTTGCTGACCGCCAGGGCGGAACAGGATTATCAGAAGAGCCGCTATCACGAACTGCCCAGCGGCGGCAGCGGCGGTTTGATTGTGCGCAATCAGCTAAACCTCACCGCCGGCCAGCGAGAGCAAGTTGACGGTCGTTATGGCCTGGAGGCCAGCGGCAGCATCGGCCACTGGAGCCAAACGCTCAACCTGCAACTCACACGCATGGATGGTCCGGACCAAAGTCAGCTCAAACATGCTGTCTATGAAGCCCACACCCAGCGTGAACTGGAAGGTACATTTCTGCGCCTGGGCTATTTCACTCCAGGCTCCGAAGGTTTGACCCGGCAAATTCGCACTTTTGGCGCCAGCCCCGATACCACAGTGGGCATCATGTATGGCAGTTCCGACAGCCTGGTCATCGATCAAGCCAAACCCGGCGTATACCCGGTGTATGTCACCGCCAGTCGTCCGGCAACGGCACAAATCTACCGCAACGGCCTGTTGATCAATTCCCAGCTGGTTGCCGCCGGTTTGCAGAGCCTCGATACCCGCCCCTTGCCCAGCGGTATTTACGAAGTCGAGGTTCGCCTGGTCGAAGACGGCCGAGTTAGCAGCACGTCTTCGGAGCTGATCTATAAACCGTCCAACTGGCGCAACTACGACGACCCATGGCGCTATAACCTGTTCGCCGGACGCGAAAGCAAACTGCTGAGCAACTGGGACGACCAGGCCACCGGCGACATGACCGCCGGCGCCTCGCTCAATTACCTGCTGCACCCGCGCGCCATCCTGGGTCTGTCTGCGCGCCAGGTAAAAAACAGGATGCAATGGGGCACCGCCATTGACTGGACGCTGGCCAGCAATCTCACCTTTTATGCCAATCTTTACAAGACTCAAAGCTACGGCACCGGTGTCGACTTTAACGGCCAGTACCACTACGGCCTCGGCAATGTCGTGTTCAACCACAACCGCAGCTGGCTCGACACCCGTAACACCTACGAAACCCTGCCGGACGGCACGCGCCTGCGCACAAAGTCCAGCTATGTGGGCCAGACCAGCACTACCGCCCTGTCCCTGAACCATCGCTTCGGCCTGCAAAGCACCTTGAGTGCCCGCCTCTCCCACAGCAATGGCTATAGCCGCGGCTACGGCCTGGACGTGGGCTGGGCGCAACCCACGCACCTGTTTGGCAGCGACGGTAACTGGCGTTTGTCGGTCTTTGATCGACCCGGCAGCCTCAGTTCCGGCAACAAGCGCAATCGCGGGGTCGACCTGAGCATCAGCCTGGCCCTCGGCGGCCCGGGTGAACGCTGGTCAGCCAGCCTGGGGTCACGCACCGGCCGGGACGGTGAGCGTGACAACAATGCCTCCCTCAGTTACAGCAAAAATATCGAAGGCCACGTCCTGCAAAGCGTGGCTGCCACCGCAAGTACCGATACCTACGGAGTGGGCGTCAATGGCCGGGCCACCTTCCTGACCGACAGCCTCAGCGCCGATACCTTTGTGCAACGCTCGTCTTATAACGGCTACCTGAGCGGTGGCCTTAACTTGGACAGCACCATCGCCCTGAGCGGCTTGACCGTGGCCATGAGCAGTGAGCCCTCCGGGCGCGGGGCCGGAATGATCGTCGACGTCGAGTCCGATATCGCCAACATTGCCTTGCGTGCCGATGACCTCAGCGGTGGCAGCACCATGCTGCGCCCCGGCCGCAACTATATTCCCCTCACCGCGTACGAGAGCAGCTCAGTCAGTTTCGACTTTCAGGGCAACCACGTGCCCGCCGCTGCGATCCAGCCACCTCGCGCCCGTTATCACCTGAACAAGGGCGGCGTGGGCTACCGCAAGATCAACGTGGTGAATACCGTCACCGTTCTTGGCCGCTTGATTGACGCGGACGGTAACCCGCTCAAGGGTTATCACATCATCAACACCACCAGCCGCGGCATCAGTGAAGTGGACGGTTTCTTCTCAATGGAGATGAACGCCGGCACTCCCACTCTGGAAGTGCGCAAGGACGAAGCATTACTCTGCCAATTCCGTATCGACATCAACAAAACCCTCAGGCAGAACAATGTGCTGGAAATCGGCGACCTGCGTTGCCATCCCGACACGTTGGCAGAATCGGCTAATAATGTTGAGGCAGCAGGATGAAGCGGAACAATCTAGCGGACTTCAACGTAAAGTGTTTATTGAGTCTGGTACAAAGCCGCAGGCTAAATCGGATGGCAAAAACCGCTGCCGGTATTGTATTGATTTTTGTTTGTGGCCTTGTTGCCCCGCCCAATACTCACGGGGTAGAGATAACAATAAATGCAGAGTTCAAACCTGACCCCGCCTTTCCCAATCGCAATGTATTTACGAATAAAACACCGAATACCGGTCAATATTGCTATTACAACCCTGCTGACTGCGCTTCCAAAGGCGTGTTCGGCATCGCCGCCCCCGTAGTTTTCAGGTCTGCGGTGCCTGTACTAGCCAATCACACAGATCCGCGTCAAGGTGCGATGGTGACAATCCCGGGAGCATGGCGGACATTAACCGTCAGGCACAACCAGACTCTGGAAACAGAGGAAGTGAAGATCCGTATAACCGGTTTTGGTACAGTACTGAGCATTGACCCCGACACCGTACACACCCTGGTTCCTGGTGCGACAAGCTGGGGAGACGGGCATAACAAACTGTGGTCCGGAAGTAACTGGTCGATACCGCCGTCACCCTGCACCAGAAAATCGACGCCCCTCTACACCGGTGGAAATTTTTGGTTCTTTTGGGGAGCACCGGAGGCCGATGTAATCTGTGCCAAAAAGGCACTTTACAACATCCCAAAGTTGGCATACCACTCTTTGGACTTCGCCTACGAATTAAATACACCTGATCCATTAGGCATGTCAGCAGGTGACTATTCCGGAAACTTGGCTTACACAATAGGGCCTTACCAGGATTTCGACATGGGTGATTTGTTGATCCCTAACAGCTCCGTGCTGAATCTCAATTTTAACCTGAACGTTCAGCACACCTTAAAAGTTGATATCCCCCCGGGCGGTAATAGGGTCGATCTGGTTCCCAAAGGCGGCTGGTACCAATGGTTGCTCATAGCTCGAGTACCGGAAACACTTGCCAGCGACCAATCCTTTAGTGTTTCCGCCAGTTCACGTTTCAAGATGCTGTTGAGCTGCGAAAGAGTCATGGGCGACACCTGCGCACTCAGCAACAACGTGAGCCACAACGTGCCGATCAATATATTTGTCAGTCTGCCCGGCGGCATTACCGATTCAAACGGCGCTTCGATCACCCGTAAGCCCTTGCTTACAAGCGGCCAGGGTACTGAACTGTTCCAGCCCAGCCGATATGTGGATGGAAAAACCGGGGTACTGCACTTCGAAATCGAAAAGAAATACGTGAATGAAATGCTCGACCAGGAAGGCACCTATAAAGGAAATGTGACCATCATCTGGGATTCAGAAGTTTAAGGCTCCCGGGTAGTAAATAGAGAAAACAGGAACTTACCATGAAACTTGCAAGTGCCATACTCAGTCTATGGGTTATCTCATTTAGTGCCATCGCGGGCCCCAGTATCAACGTTGGAACCGTCTTTGACTATATGGATGGCGATAAAAGCACCTATTTGAAGCGGGTGTATAACGGCGGCGGCAGCACCGCCTTTGTTCGCGTTTCCATACTGGAGATAGTCTACAAAGCCGACGGCACTTCAGAAGAAGTACCACTGAAAACCCAAGGCAATGCAGCCATGCGTGATGGCCTGATCGCCAGCCCGGCACGGCTGATAATCCCTGCCAGCGGCACCCAGGGCACCCGCCTGCTGTTCAAGGGGATACGAGACCAAGAGCGGTACTTTCGCGTGCGTTTTGTGCCGGTCGTGCCGGAAAAAGAAGATGAATTTGCCCTTTCCACCGAAGAAACCGACGCCTATAAAAAGACCCTGTCGGCCGGGATCAACGTGCTCGCAGGCTATGGCACCTTCTTTGTTGTACGCCCTGAAAACGCCGGTTTTGATACCCAGATAAACGACACCGCACAACAGTACTCAGTCAAAAACAACGGCAATACCATCATGCTGCTTGATGAATTCAAAGACTGCTCCGTCCAGAACCCGCTGGAGTGCGAGCCCGTTACCAAAAACCATATCTTGCCGGGTCGCCTGTTCAGCTTTACCAAAAAAGCTGGCCGTCATTATCGCTTTATCCTGATTGAGGGCAGTAACAATAAACCCATGGAGGTTAAAGGCTGATGCATCTATCTGCGTGCAAAATCTCATGCCTGACTGTCGCGGCAAGCCTGGCACTCTGGATGCAAGCGGGGTTTGCAGCGCGCGAAGAACACATCTTTGAAGTGAGTGTCACTATTCCGACCCCGGACTTCTATATATTGCCCGTGGAGTCGCAGTTTCTTGAGCGCACACAAATAATGAAGTGGAACCTTGCCCGCGGGTATCTGGAGCCCCTGCAGGCGTCATTCGATGTGCGCAGTCGCAGTGGCGCCATTACCGCACGCCTGGGCCATGAATCAATGCTGTCCAACGGACGGGATCTGATCAGCCTGCGGGTCAAGTTCAATGGCCACGAACTTGCGCTGACCGACACAGTGGTCGTGCCCGACAACGAAGCCAAAACGGGTTACAGGGTTCCCTTACGAATCGAGGCGATCAAGCCTGAAACAGGTTTTAAGCCAGGGGCATACTTTGGCAGTGTCCAAATCATGTTTGATGGGCCGACGCCTTCTGCAGCTCAATAAACAGCACTCAGGTAATAGCATGAAGATTAAACCCTCCAGGGCCTCTGTCATTGACCACAACCCCACACGTTTGAATAACATACCATTCTCAATATATTGGCAAACTTGTGTATTGGCCATCTTTGTATTGATACCTGGCCTTCTTGAGCCTGTATATGCTGCGAACGTCAATGTGCGGGCCGAGTTCAAGCCCGACCCGGCACTTCCACACCGAAATACATTCACAAACAAAACACCCAGCAATAGCCACTACTGCAGCTACGTGCCTCAAACCTGTATCAATAGAGGCATTATCAGTATTTCCGCCCCTATTTCCTTTCGCAACTCCAGCCGGATAATTGCCAACAACCCAGACCCCAGGCAAGGCATGATGATTCGGGCAAACAGTGATTGGCGTACTCTGATCGTCACCCATGCTCAAACGCTGGAAACTGAAGAGTTACAGGTTCGTATCACCGGCATTGGAACATATACATCTATCGAACCACAGAACATCCATACCTTGGTACCCAATGCAAGCAGCTGGTCGGATGGTCTCAATAAATTATGGGTGGGAGGTTATTTATGGCGGGGGGCTGGCACCTGCATTGGTGCGACGACATTCGTCGCTAACTGGTTCGGAATCCCGATCTACTGGACAACACCTGTTTCCGGAGCAACCTGTAGTAGAGCAGCACTGTACGACATCCCCAACTTCACTTATCGAACCCTGGACTTCTCTTATGAAATGAAGACGCCCAACCCACTCGGAATGTCATCGGGTGATTATAATGGTGAAATCAACTATACCGTGGGGCCTTACCAAGACATTGACATGGGAGACAATATGCTCCCCAGCGACAATATACTCACGATCAAATTCCTGCTTAATGTCCAGCACACCCTTAAAGTGGATATTCCACCCGGCGGCAATAAAGTAGAACTGACACCCAAGGGTAGTTGGCAAGAATGGATGCAAAATGGCCGCACGCCCGAGAAACTTTTTCGGGATCAGCCTTTCATGATTTCTGCCAGCTCACGTTTCAAGATGCAACTGGCCTGTGACCGGTTGGTAGGCGATACCTGCGCAATCAGCAATACCAGCAGCGGCCACGCAGTTCCAGTCGATGTACTGGTTAGCATGCCCAATGGCATCGGCAATGATGATGACTCCTCGGTCTCTCGAGAACCCCTGAGGGCTTCAACTGGACTGCTGTTCAAGTCCACGCACTATGTCGATAACAAGCCATCCACGCTGCATTTTGAAATACAAAGGCAGCATGTCCTGCAGATGTTGTCCGAGCAAGGCAAGTATTCCGGGAATATCACGGTAGTCTGGGACTCCGAAATCTGACTCGGGCTAATCAAACGGACTAGTCCGGCTCAGGGATTGCACCCGTGCTGCGCGCTTTCATGCTGGCGCCTTGATCCGTATTTTTACGACGAGGCCCATATGGAGCTTGCCCTGACAGACGAACAGCGAATGATTCAGGCATCCGCCGAACGTTTTTTGAACCAAGTGGCCAGCTCCGCTGCGGTGCGCACGGCCATGACCAGCGATCAGGGGTACGACACCGATACCTGGGCGCGAATGGCCAGGGAGCTGTATTGGCCCGCACTGGCGATCCCCGAGGCCTATGGAGGTCTTGGCCTGGGCTTTGTCGAAGTGAGCCTGCTCCAGGAACAGCTCGGGCGCTGCCTGCTGCCCACACCATTTTTTGCAACCTGCTGCCTGGCCACCCCTGCCCTGCTGCTCAGTCGCAATGAAGCACTCAAGGAACGCTGGCTGCCGTTGATTGCCGCCGGTGAGATTCGCGCCAGCCTCGCCTACACCAGCGCGCCTCGCTGGGACGACAGCGCCGTGCAGGTGTATGCGCAGAGCCATGCGGGGGGTTATCGCCTCAATGGCGAGTATCACTATGTGATCGATGGCAGCGATTGCCAGCTGTTGATCATTGCCGCACGCACGCCGGGCAGCGTCGGCGAAGCCGGTATCCGCCTGTTTGCACTGCCTGCCGATACTCCCGGGATTGTTTGCCAGTGGCAACCGACACTGGATCAGACCCGCCGCCTGGCTACCATCACCCTGAACGATGTAGTCGTCCACGACGATCAGTTGCTCAGCGAACCCGGGCAAGGCTGGCCGATGCTGCGCGATGTGCTGCAGATAGCCTGTGTTGGCCTGGCGGCCGAGCAGACCGGTGGCGCACAGCAGTCGCTGGACATCACTCTGGCCTATATCAGCGGCCGCGAACAATTTGGTCGCACTATCGCCAGTTTCCAGGCCATCAAGCACCGCTGTGCCGATTTGATGCTGGCCATCGAATGCGCGCGCTCGGCCAGTTACTACGCTGCCTGCATTGCCGCCGAGTGCCTGAATATCGATGGTGATCCGGGTATCCGTGAGCAACTTGGGGAAGCCGCGGCCACTGCGAAAATTTTTGCCAGCGAAGGCTTTTTCCAGTGTGCCGCCGAGTCCATCCAGTTGCACGGTGGCGTGGGTTTTACCTGGGAATACGACCCGCATCTGTATTTCAAGCGAGCCCGGGCCAGTGAGCAGATGCTCGGCACCCCGGCGTTTCATCGCGAGCAATTGGCCCGGCAGATTTTCGGAGAGTGCACATGAATATCGGTTTTAGCGCAGCAGATGAGCAGTTTCGCCAACAGGTTGCGCAGTGGATGCAGCAGCACCTGAGCGGTGACTTTGCAGCTTTGCGCTTTCGCGGTGGCCCGGGGGATGAGGACTTTGCTCCCGGGTTGCGCAAGCGCTGGGAACAGGTCTTGGCCCAAGGCCACTGGGTGGGTGCTGGCTGGGCCACCGAGCATGGTGGCCGTGGCTTGAGCATCAGCCAGCAAGTGATCTTTTTCGAAGAGTACGCAAGGGCGGGTGGCCCGGGACGTATGGGCCATATCGGCGAAGGGCTGGTAGGGCCGACGATTGCGGCCTTTGGCAGCCAGGAACAGCAGCAACGTTTTTTGCCGCCGATACTGGCGGGCCAGCACTTTTGGTGTCAGGGCTACTCCGAACCGGGTGCCGGGTCGGACCTGGCCAATATAAAGACCCGCGCCAGTTTCGATGAAGACCGCGGGCAATGGTTGATCAGCGGGCAAAAGGTCTGGACCTCACTGGCTCATGAATCGGACTGGTGCTTTGTGCTGGCACGTACCGAGCCGGGAAGTGTTGGCCATCGCGGCCTGTCGTTCTTGCTGGTGGAGATGGACCAGCCGGGTATACGGGTACAGCCGATCCGGCAATTGACCGGTACCAGTGAATTCAACGAGGTTTTTTTTGATCAGGCGCGGGCTTCGGCAGACAACCTGATCGGCCAACCGGGTGATGGCTGGAAAATCGCCATGGCGCTGCTGGGGTTTGAACGCGGGGTATCGACCCTGGGCCAGCAAATGCAGTTTCAGAATGAGTTGGACGAAGTGGTGCGTATTGCCAAGGCCAATGGTGCGGCGCAAGACCCGGTGCTGCGCCAGCGCATCGCACAGGCCTGGAGCGGCTTGCGGGTGTTGCGCTACAACTCGTTGCGCATGTTGTCCGGGGTACAGGATGGCAGCCTGCGGCCTGAAGCGACGATCTACAAACTGGCCTGGTCGACCTGGCATGTGGCCCTGGGCAAGCTGGCGATGGATGTACTGGGGCCAGAGGCCGAGTTGCTGGCCGGGGCGCCTTATGAGCTGACACGGTTGCAGGCGCTGTTTCTGTTTACCCGTGCGGATACCCTTTATGGCGGCAGTAATGAGATTCAGCGCAATATCATTGCCGAACGAGCGCTGGGGATGCCGCGGGAGGCCCGGTAGACGGGCTGAGAATCACAAGCCCTCTCATCCCGCCCCTCTCCCTCCGGGAGAGGGTTGCCGTGAGGGCCCGGGTCAAAAGGTGTACTTGCCATTGAACGACAGGTAATCCCGATCCGCCATTGTCCGTCCCTGGGCAATATCGGCCGAGCTCAAATACGCCACATAAGTCAGCCCCAGCTGAAAGTTGCCCAGGTACTTGAAATCACCACCCACTGTCAGACGCTTTTCAGCACGGCCCAACCCCGAATAGGCACTGCCGTCAATGTTCTGGGTCCAGGTGGCCTTGGTGGTCAAGTCCCAGCCGTTGAATACGCTGGGGTGATCGAAATAGGCGCCGATCCCCAACAGGCTTGAACCCCGTGTTTGACCGTCATACACATATTTATTGAAAGTCCCGTCCGTGCCCGCCCCGCCACCGCTAATGGTCAGGTCATCCACGCCCTGGATGCGCTGGTGCACCACCTCGGTCATCAGGGTGGTCTGCTGCGCCATAAACGTCGGCCCGATCATGTACACGGCATTCAGGTTTCCCTGCCACACCTGCCCCCGCGCCGGCGCACCGTTGCTCAGGTACACCGCCGCGCCGTCGCGATAGCTCAGGTCACCGGCGAACTGCACCGAATCACCGGCTTTGGTGGTGAAACTGATGCCGGTGAGCTTGATGTTGTCAAAGTAACCCAGCTGGTAACTCGGGCCATTGCCGTTGCCACCCACTTTGTTCAGGGACGAGTAATGGGTCTGCCCGGTAAAGTCGAAGAACAGTGCCGGGACGCGGTCGTGATAACGGTAATGAAACAGGCCGACCTCGGTGTTTTGCGTCACCCGGTATCGGGTGCCCAGGCCCCACTCGCCGCTGTCGCCCGGTTTGACCGAGCCGGCGTAGCCGACTGCGGCCCCGTTGGGCAGGTTGTCGACGATACCCGGGGCGAGCCGGAAAAACTCGGCCCCCGGGCCAAAGGTATCGCTGCCAAAGTAGTCGCCCACGGGGTTGAGCTGGGTTTCTTCCCACTTGTACTGGTAGAACCCGAGCAGGGTCAGGTCTTCATTCACCGACCACGCGCCCGATATCTGCCCCACCGGCAAGTAGGCATCCTTGGCTTCGGTGCCGGGCACGTTGAACTTGGTCGAATCCACCGGTGCCTGGCCCTGGCTGATGTTGGGCCAGAACAGGCTCTCGCCCCAGGCCACCAGATGCCGCCCGGCCTTTAGTGACAGGTACTGGTCGTCATTGACGGTAAAGTCGCCATACACATAAGCATCCAGCAGCCGCGCCTTGCTGCCGCTGAGTTTGCGCGTGTCCTGGCTGAAGTCGTTGTAGCGTCCGGTCTTGTTCACCGTGTCCGGTGAGTCGTTGTCGTTGCGCTGGTGGTAGACCTCGTCATAGAAATGACTGCCGCGCACCACGGCGCCGAGGTTGTCGTGCTTGAGCATCAACTCGCCAAATACGCTGACCCGGTTGTTGATCAGCGAGCCGCGCTTGAAGTTGCGCGTGGCATCATCGTAGTTGATGTTGTTCAGGTATTCGTGATCCGGTTTTGCGGTACGCATCGAGGCCGTGTAGTTGACGGTCAGAGAAGAGTCGAGGGTGGTGTTTTCGCCCAGCTCGAGGGTAGGTGCCGCCAGGGCCAGACCGCTCAGCCCCGACAATAAACCGGTCCCGACAACACGCGTGTATTGCTTGAACATGCCTTGCTCCTTGTTATTGTTGTTTTGCTCCGCCCGGCCACCTGCGCACAGGCAGGGCCCGTGGCAGACAGCAGGATGGCGTCAGGGCGTTACTTGCCGGCCCGACGTGCCGCTTCGGGGCCAAAATCGCCAGCAGCAAAACCGCCTTTGTTCAGCACATAGCCGTTGCGTTGTTCGTTGATCAGGTTGAAGGCCAGATAACTGCCAGCGTTCAGGTCGTGATGCAGGCCAACACCGGCCTGCCAGGTTTGCGTTTCCGGGGCATAGAAGTAATTGACCATCGAGGTGCGCCACAACTCGCCGCGGTTGTCGTAGTTGTCACCCATGATCGGGAACCAGCTGTCTTCGTCGATATACAGCGTGCGCTTGCCGTACAGATGGCGGTTACCCGGCTTGAGCACACCTTCGAGCACCCACACGCGATGCAGTTCGTAACGCATGTTGTCGGGGTTGATATGACCGGGAGTGAGCATGCTCGCGTACTTCAGGTCACCGGCGTGCAGGCGCGCAGTGTTGTAAGGGATATACAGCTCTTTTTTACCGACGATGTTCCAGTTATAGCGCTGGGCCGAGCCGTTGAAGATGCGTACTTCGTCGACGGTGATCGAACCGCCGGAGCCCGGAAAGGCCATGTCAAAACCGTAACCCGGCGACTGCCGCACACGCCGCGTACCCGGATCGTAGCGCCAGCTCTGGCGCGGCTCGGTCTTGTCGTTCCAGTACTCGGTACCGGTGTTGATTTCACCCTTGTCGCGCTGTGGCAGCAGGGTTTCGTTAAGGTAGAAAGACGAATTGCCCACCGTGTCGCCAATCTTGCCCGGCTCCAGCCCCGGCGCCATATTGCGCGAGTGCACGCGGCCCCAGTTGATATTGCCATCCTTGAGCACATAGGCGTTGTCCGAAGTGTATTCCTCGGTCCAGGCACGCACGGTAAACAGCGAGGCATTTTTCAGCAGTTCAATACCGTTTTGCGGTATCGGGAATGCTACCCCGCCAGTGCGGGCAACCACGCCTTCGCCGTCGTCGACCAGTTTGGCGACCGAGGCATTTTCCAGGGTGGCCTTGCACACCGTGTCAGAAAAACGAAAGTCACGGTGCGAAGGGTAAACCGGCATGCGGAATGTTTGCGGATAGAGTTTGAACAGGGCCTTTTGCCCCTCGGACAAGTGCCCGTCGTACTGACTGAGGTTTTGCGCGGTGATCACAAACAGCGGCTTTTCGTTGGGGTAAGGGTCTACGGGATGCTTGCCCGTGCCCTCGAACTTCATCCCCGGTGCCGCGCCCAGCCATTGGCCGCCAAAAGCAGGGATGGTGCCTGCGGCGTTACCCGCCTTTTCGGCGCCGACACAGGTCAGGTCCTTGCCCAGCCGGGTGATCTGGTCGGCAGGGGCCTGGGCCAGCGCCAGAGCGCTGTAACCCTGCAATGCCAGGGCAACTGACAGCCAGCCGCCCATATGGGTGATGCGTCCCATGGAGTTCTCCTTTTTATTGGTCATGCACATTTACTGGTGGGAGCGGGCGTGCCCGCGATTGGATCGACGTGGTCTGGCTGATACATCGCGGCGCCTGAATCGCGAGCAAGCCCGCTCCCACCTGAAACCTGGCGCCCACTCACGCTCTGGCTGATTGCGCAATCGTGAGCATCGCGGGTTCCACCAGCGGCTTGCCCAGGTTGAACCACGCAGCCAGTGCCGGCAGCAGGAAGATCGCCCCCAGCACGTTGACCATAAACATGAAGGCCAACAGCACACCCATATCGGCCTGGAACTTGAGGGGCGCAAACACCCAGGTGCACACCCCCAGCGACATGGTCAGCGCGGTAAACACCGCCGCCGTGCCGCGCTGGCACATGGCGCGGTAGAAGGCTTCGCGCAGGTCATGCCCCGCGGCCATCTCATGCTCGATGCGCTCGTACAGATAGATGCCGTAGTCCACCCCTACCCCCACACCCAGCGCCATTACCGGCAAGGTCGCGACCTTGAGGCCAATACCCAGCAGGGCCATCAGTGCATTGCACAGCACCGCGACAATCGCCAAGGGCACCAGAATGCACAACACTGCGCGCACCGAGCGAAAGGTCAGCAGGCAGAACAGCGCCACCGACACAAACAACGCCGCCAGCATCACCACTTCGGCCTGCTTGACCGCTTCATTGGACGCCGCCATCACGCCGATATTGCCCCCCGCCAGCTTGAACTCCACCCCCGGCACGGCAATCGCAGCGATAATGCGCCTGGCCTCATCCAGCACATGGGCCACGGTGGCGCCTTCGTGGTCGGTCAGGAACACCAGGATCTGCATTTTCTGGCAGCCGTCCGTCACCAGCCCCGAGTCCGGTGAATAGGCGTAGGCGCCCTGTTGCAAACCCTGGGCGGAACCGGGGATGGCCGCCCAGCGCGGGTTGCCTTCGTTGTTGCCGGCAATCACCTGCTTGCTCATCCCCGCTACGCTCTGCACCGATTGCACACCGCGGACTTCACGCATCTTGAAGTCGAATGTTTCCACCGCTCGCATGACGGCCGGGTCCAGGCAGGCTTCACTGCGATCGCGAATGGTCAGAAACACCGAAAGCACATCCAGGCCGATGGCGTAACTGCTGATGATTTTCTGGTTGTCCTGGTTGTAGCGCGAGTCGGCCCGCAGCTCCGGCGCGCCGGTGCCGATATCACCAGTGGCCAGTTCGCGGGCCTTGAACGCGCCTGCCGCCAGCAGCAGCAGGCTCAGGGCAAACACCCAGAGTGCCGGTACCGGTGTGGCCAGCGCCGACAATCGCCACCACAGGGGGTGACGCGAGCTGGCAATGCGCGCCCTGGCCGTCATCAGGTGCGACTCGAGTTGCAGATGGGCGATGAGCAGCGGCAGAACGATTTTGTTGGTGATGATCATCAGCATCACACCGATACAGGCCGTGACGCCCAGTTCGTGGACGATGGGGATATCGATCAGCATGATCACCCCGAAACCCAGGGCGTTCATCAGCAGCGCCAGCGCGCCGGGGATAAAAATCTTGCTGAACGCCACCTTGGCCGCACTCACTGAATCACTTCCGGCCAGTACTTCCTGCTTCCAGGCGTTGGTCATTTGCACGGCATGGGACACACCGATGGAGAAGATCAGAAACGGCACCAGTATCGACATCGGGTCGATACCCAGGCCCAGCAATGGCAGCAGGCCGAGTAACCACACGACTGGCAGCAAGGCGACAAACAGCGCCACCAGGGTCAGGCGCAACGAGCGTGAATACAGCCACAACAACGCGGCGGTGATCAGGAACGCGATGGCGAAAAAACCCATCACCGTGTTCAGCCCTTCGACCACGTCGCCGACCAGTTTGGCAAAGCCCACGATATTGATTTCGATATCGTCGCTGGCGTATTTGGCGCGGATGTCTTCCAGGCCACGGGCAATTTGTATGTAGCTTACGGGCTGGCCGGTCTTCGGATCGATGTCCTGCAGGTCAGCGCGCACCAGCGCGGATTTGAGGTCATTGGCCAGCAGCCGGCCGATCTGCCCGGAGCGCGCGGCATTACTGCGTACCTGTTGCAAATCTGCGGGGGTGGCGGCGTATTGCGGCGGCACCACCAGATCACCGACATAGCCGTCTTCAGTGATTTCGATATAGCGCACGTTGGGGGTAAACAGCGAGGTGACGCTGGGGCGGCTGACCCCGGAGAGATAAAACACGTCATCGGTGACGTTTTGCAGGGTCTGGAGGAACTCGGGGTTATAGATATCCCCCTCGCCTTTCCAGTGCACGCTGACCAGCAGGCGATTGGCGCCGGTAAAGATACGGCTGAAGTCCAGGAAGTTGATCATGTAGGCATGGCGCACCGGTATCTGCTTGTTGAAACCGGGGTCCAGGCGAACCTGGGTGGCGCTGTAGCCCAAGGCCAGGGTGAGCAACAGAAAAAAGCCGAGCAAGGCTTTGCGCCGGGCCATCAACTGCTCGGCGCCGCGTTGCACAGCCGATGACAAGACAAAAGCGCCCATGCTCGCGGTCCCTCGCACACTGGTTGAAAGTAGTCGCGATAATCAGACGGGGCCGGGCCTTGAACATCGTCCGTAAGGGTTAGGCTGTTTGAGGGATGGGGTAACTGCCCCTGTAGCTGCCGAGGAACGAAGGCTGCTGCTACAGGAACACTGCAACTGTGGGAGCGAGCCTGCTCGCGAAGGTCGTTCGCGAGCAGGCTCGCTCCCACAATAGGGCTTGACCTGCAACAGAGTATCTACAGAGATTGCGCAGTACACGCGAACCGAACAGGCCGGCCGGTCGGCCGCCTCGGGGCGCAGTGTTTTTGATCTGCCAGCCCTCCCGGGAGGCCGAGAGGAGGTGCTGAGGAGTGGGTCGACCGGCATGGATGCCGGGAGAGCCGCGACGGGGCCATGGATGGCCCGTGGCGGCGTGCCCACGGAGCAGGACCGGAGCGAGGGAACCTGAGCGCAGCGAAGGCCGTACGATGGGGCGAGGACCTTTTGGTTCCTTTTGGGTCCTTCCAAAAGGGACTCGACGTAAGGTCGAAACCATAGTCTCCGTTAGACACAAATGCCGGATATGTACTCAACGTATCAGTTAAACAAACAAGATCAAGCAGGCCTCAACCGTCACGCAGCAATTGACAAACCTGTACGAAAAATCCCGAAAAACGTGAGCTGGCAGTCTCTGGAGAGACTCTGTTGCAGGCTCGCTCCCACAGTTGCAGTGATTCTGTAGCTGCTGGCGTAGGAACGAGGCTGCGTTGTGCTGCGCAGCAGCCCCAAAACAGGCACTGCGGTCTGCCAGTCAAACCCGGCTCACCGGGTTTACGACGGCTTCGCCGCCGGACGTAGCCTCGTTCTACTCGTCAACTGCTACAGGTGTTTTGCTCAGGTTTCGGTCACTCTTTGCTGGCCTTGAACGCCAGCTCGCCCTTGGGCCATTTGGCCGCTTTGGCGGTCACTGCCTTGAGGGTCTTGCTCAGGCCTTCCTTGAGCTGCTCCTGGGCTGCGAAGATCAGCATCACGGTCTGACCTTCCTTGAACACGATACCTTCGCCCAGAGGCGAGCTGACATAGGCGTAGTCACCGATGCCGTAGATCGTCATTTTGATATCGCGAAATTTGATTTCGAACTTGCCACCTTCGCGGCTGGGCAAGACTGCTGCGCGAAAATGATCACCGACCTTGAGCCCGAGACCTGGTTTGTCATCTACCACCAGCGCTGATTCAGTATCGATTTCAGCGATGTAAATACCTTCAGCGTTCTGCTCGGTAACGTACACAAAGCGGGACTGGAACAGTTTGACCAAACGTGCCCGCAAATCACCCAGAACAAACAACGCATGCATTTCCAGATTGCTGACTGCCAACGAAAAACCCTCGAAAACGTGAAGTGGCGCTACCAGAACAAATAACAGGCAGCAGAAAAAAGGCCTCAGCCCACTTATTAAAAAACCGGGTACAGCAAAATCTCCTGGCTGATGGGGCAAGGAGTGGCATGTGACTTCAAGACTAAAAATACGACAGGACCACCATTCTACCGGCTCATGCCCGAAGTTGGGTATACACATCCACTTCTCAGTCAGGGAATCCGTAAATTTTTCTTGATTGAGGCCCGGTTCTACAGGGCTTTCGTCGTTAACTGCGCCGCTGGCTGTCAACAACTGCCATACTGGCCGAAAAATCAGCCTGGCCCATGCCGCCGGGTTGTCCGGCTTCATTACCTCGAAGGGAAAGCGACACGTGACGGAATTTGATATTGGCGAATTTTTTATCCGCGGCGAGTCCAAAGAAGTCGATGGTGAGTTTCAGGCCGTGATCGTGATGCGCGCCAAGCCACCGTTGAAAACCGTGACTTACCATCAGGTCGAGAAAGACCGCTGGTTCAAGACCGCCGAGCAGGCTGAAATTGCCGCCAGGGGTTCGGCGCAGGAATTGAAGCTCGCAGTGGACGCAGGCGCCCTGAACGCATCTTGACGCAACCCGTCAAGCACGCTGAGCCCGAGCCTGCATTGCGCACGCGCCAGCGCTCAGCTGCGCCAGCCAGGCAGCGCGACACTCTTCAGCTTCCATGCGGCTGGAGAACGCCGTCCCGCGTTGCTCGCCGTTGACCAGCACAACCCAGCAGGCCTTTTGCCCCGTGGCCCGCAACCCCTTGGGGACACCCGAGCCGATCATCACGGCAACATCTACCCGATTGGACATGGTGGATACTCCAACTATTTAGTTAGTCACCTAACGATGTCGGCCATCTTAAAGAGTTAAGGACGCTGGAAAAAGCTATGCCCTGCATAGCTGCATTGCATCAGCGGTAACAATATCCCCTGCATGCGGGCTCAAACCGGCGGTTTTTGCTCGAAAACATTGCGCCCGCCCTCCTGGGCAATATTGAAAAACGCCTTGTCGAGTACCCCTAGCCCCTGGCCCACATTGGCATTGAAATTGGCCGATTGATGAACGTAGCGCTGACGCAACAAGCGCTCCTGGGCAGGGGTGAGCTTGATTGTACTTTTCAGTACCTGCGCTTCGAGCCTTGCAGCGATGGGCAACAGTTCATCAGGCAAAGCATCCTGGGCACTGATCAAGGCGGCAAAGGGCACACCCTGTTTGCATGCCAGCGAATGCATGATGCGCAGATACACACGGGAAAGATGACCCAGCACCCGGCGCTGCATAAAGACGGCGGCCTGGACGCGCTTCATCGGGTCCTGGCGGCTGCCGGCCTTCTGCTCTTCGGTGCGCACTTGCACGAAGTCCTGCTCAGCGAGCGGATCAATCAAATCCCTGGCTTGCCAGTCCAGCAACTGCGCCTGGGCCAGCTTCCAGGCACTGGTCAGCCTGATGGGTGTGGACGGGCTGACCAGATTGCTCTGCCAGCGCGTCAACTGCACCTGCTCTTGCATCTCGACCGGATAACCGCCGCCAAGATCGGCATGGACTCCGGGCAGGGATATATCCAGCGGCCATTGCGGGGCAATGCGGGTCAGGGAAAAATTGCGTCGGTATTCATCCCGCGCACAAAGTTGCACCACCTGTTGCGCGCAGTCAGGCCCCAGATACAGATTGAGCCCCGGATTGATGTCATCCCCCACATCACCCAGGTCCTCCAGCCCGCCCATGGCTGCAACAGTATCGAAGAGCCCGATAAACTCGATGCTGCACTTGAAGTCAGAAGCCAGCGCAAACTGCTGCGTGAAGGCCGTGGCATGCACCTGGTTGGCAAAGTGGCGGGCTGCGGCAGCGCCGCGGCTGAAGCCAAAAAGGTCAAGTTGCAGACGGCTCAGGGTATTGGCGGGAGCCAGCCGTAGAAATTGCGCCAGACATTGGCTCAGTTGCTCCAGGGCCTCATCGGCCTTGCCCAGCACCCCGGTGCGCCCACGGCCATAGGTCAGGCCCGGGAAGGAGGTATCAACTGCCCCTGTGGTTGTGCCAATACCGCCGACGTAGAGCGAAGTCAGCGCCTGTGAATCCTTGAACGTCGTTTGCACAGGGTAGTGCCGGTGCAGGCGGGCGATATTGGTGGGTTCACCGGCATAACTGCTGCCGGGTTCGACCTTGAGGCCCCGGGCCTGGCGCTCGCGGCCCGAGAGGATATTGAACTGGTTATTGGCCGTGCCATCAAAAAAAATACCGACACGCAATACATACCCCGTATTGCTTGAGTGACTCATGACACTGGCCCTCGTTCTTTTCAGCTTCGCGTGGAAACGCCGTGCCAAATATAAAGGGGCATGACCAAAACACTCAGCTCAACGTCAGGTTTAAATTTTTACGGGGAATTACAACAGAGGCCAGGGCGACAGCGCGGACGGCTGCGCAGCCCAAGCTACCGGAACCGCAGGACACGGCTCCGGCAAGGTCAAGCCTTCAGGCTTGACGCTGATGCTTGTCGATTTGCTCGTGACGCTCTTGAGCTTCGATGCAGTACTTGGTGGTAGGGCTGATCAGCAGGCGCTTGAGGCCAATTGCATCGCCACTGTCATCACACCAGCCGAAGCTGTCATCCTTGATACGTTCCAGCGCCTGTTCGAGCTGGGGCAGCATGCGCTGATCACGGTCGATGGCGTTCACCAGCCAGGTGCGCTCTTCTTCAACCGAAGCAGCGTCGGCCGGGTCAGCCGGAGTGTCCAGGCTCTCGATCGCGATGCGGTTCTGCTCGATACGCTCGTGGGTTTCGACCTTCATGTTTTGCAGCAACTCGCTGAAAAAAGCATGTTGCTCGGCATTCATGTAGTCATCCGCCGGCATGGCCAGCAACTTATCCTTTGTCATTGATTTCTCTATAAAAAATACGTGCATTAAGGCGAATTAGGGAGCGTTCTGACCGATCTTCATCCCAACCAGTTAGGTGCCATCTATTTCAAGCGCCACCCGGCACTCAATTTACGAGGGGCGGCAGTCTAAGGCCGAGTTATCGACTCAGCAACTGAAAACACACCTATTTGTCCAGCAAAACCTGGAAAGTGACGAAAAACGTGCTCAGCGGGGCTAATGGAGTGCGTTTATAGCAAGAAATTCAATGCGCAGGCTGAAAATCCCCTACCAGGTGCGATGACCCACAGCTGATGGGTCATCTCTATATTGTTAAGGGCGAGACCCGCGCACCCGAACCGGGCACGCCGATAAAACCGCGAAATGCCCTGCTCGTAATAAAAGAACCACTGGCCAATACAGCCCTGCCGTGTGCAACCAGATCGAGCGACGTTTAGTAAGCAATGGGGTGCATGAGCGCGTATTGGGTCAACTTTTCATGGCTGGCTCGCCCGGGAAACCGGGCAGCCATGCCCAGGTAATGCTCCACCCCACCAAACATCAATTTAAATGCACTTAACCATCATTATTATGCATTTGCGTATTGGTTAACGGCTGGGCAGACTGCTCGCGTTCCTCCCCCAGATGAAGGAACATTTTCAAGGGCTTGCCGGTTAACCCGCCAGGCCCTTTTTTTACCTTCCTGCTTCACAAAACCGGATTTACCTGACCATGCAAACCCGCTGGATCAGCCGCCTATTGCCTGCGGCTACGAACACCCGCCCCACCGAATGGAGCCGTGCCGCCATTGGCGTGTCCCTTGGCACACTATTCAGTGTGTGGTTCTGCAGCCTGTTCTATGGCCTGCCCGTGGCCATGCACCTGATCGGCCCGTTGGGCGCTTCGGCCATTTTGCTGTTTGCCGTGTCCTCGGGTGCACTGGCGCAACCCTGGTCGATTGTCGGCGGCTATCTGTGCGCCACGGTCGTGTCGCTGGGGGTGGTGCATTTTCTTGGCCGCAGCCTCGACAGCGCGTGCCTGGCCGTAGGTCTGGCAATGATCAGCATGTGCCTGCTGCGCTGCCTGCACCCGCCTGCAGGTGCACTGGCGCTGCTGGTGGTACTGGCCGACCCGGACAGTGCCAGTCTTGGCTGGGGCATGCTTGCACCGGTGATGCTCGGCGCAGTGTGCATGCTGCTCGCGGCGCTGGCCTATAACAACCTGACCCGCGTGCGTTACCCGAAAAAACCGTCCGAGCCGAGCCCTGCGGCCAGCACCGATCAGGCACCGATCAATCCGGGCATCAGTGCTGAAGATTTGCACCATGCGTTGCAGCAAATGGACGCATTTATCGACGTTACCCCCGAAGATCTCGAAGAGTTGATTCGAGCCAGCGAGCTGCATGCGCGCCGGCGCAGTATCGGTGAAGTGTTCAGCCAGAACGGTTGAGCCTGGGGCGCTGCCTGCCCTGCTTGCCCTGTATCGATAAGCGCCCAACTCCTGCTAGGGTTAACGAGGTAACCTGGGCGGCAGACATGCTTGAGTGCCTGATCACCCGGATTCCGCCATCCGACAGTGATCAAGGCTCGCAATGCTCAAAACCATTGAAAATGAGATCTCGAAACAGGCCGCCCCGCCCGCCTTGCAAGCTGAATTTGCCCAACATGATTTCGAAAAGCTGCGCAATTTTTGCAGCCTGACCTATATCACCAGCATTGCTATCTGGTTACTGTTCAACCTGATTGTCAGCACCAAGGGCGGCCAGGGGTTTACCGGCCTGTCCCTGCTGTTTATCAGCGTCATGGTGGGGTTGACCATTATTCTGGGCTTTGTCGGCAATTACCGGCACTTCGATGTACTCAATACGGTTTTCGTAGCCATCATCACACTCGGTTTGCGCCTGATCATTTTCGGCCTGCCAGCCGAGACCCAGCCGATCTGGCTGGCACTCGCCACCTCAAGCATTCTTTATAGCGCGTCGGTGCTGCCGCTCAGCCGCTGGGCGTTTCTCGCCGTTGCCGCCATCAGCTGTGTCACCCTCAACCCTTTCCTGATGGCCGATGTCTCGGTCATGGATCTGCGCGGCTTGCTGATCCTCTGCTACTTCACCTTTTTGTGCAGCCTGACCACCTACAGTTTTTTCAAGCTGCGCCGGATCAAGCTGCACAATTACACCATGTCCAAGTTACTGGTGGCCCAGGCCTACATCGATGCCCTGACCGAGATCCCCAACCGGCGCTCTTTCATGCTTCAGGCCGGGCATGTACTGCTGACCCGCCCCAGGGAGCACGACCACTATCTGGCGATGATCGATATCGACAATTTCAAGAAGGTCAACGACCAGTACGGCCATGATATTGGCGATGAGGTGCTCAAGCGTACGGCCGCCAGCATCAAGGCAGTGATGGCTGATTTTGCGTACGCACGGCTGGGTGGTGAGGAGTTTGCCGTGTACCTGCCCGGCGTGCGCCGCGAAGACGTCGAAGTACTGGCGCAGAGCCTGTGTCGCCGGGTGCGTGAAGATCCCGACGCACACCCAGTGACCATCAGTATCGGCCTGGCCCGGGTCGAAGAGGAAGACACCCTCAACCAGGCGCTGGCCAAGGCCGACAAGGCGCTGTACGGCTCCAAGCATGACGGCAAGGACAGGTTTACGTTTTATTCGTGAGCGGCTGGCAGATCGGGGGATATAGCGTAATTCGGCGAGCTGGCCGTATTGAGCCGGATCAAAAGCCCCTCACCCTGGCCCTCTCCCAGAGGGAGAGGGAACCAAGAGCAAAAGCGGATCAAGCTGGGGTGAGGGGTCTGCGTCAGTCGCTCAACTCGGTATTGCCATCCCAGCCGCCACCCAGCGCCGCAATCAGTTGCACACTGGCAATCAGACGGCTCTGCAGCAAGTTAAGTACGCTGCGCTCGGTGCTCAGGGCTGTTGTTTGCACCGAAACCACGTCCAGGTAAGCAATCAAGCCCGCCTTGTACTGGTTACTGGTCAGGCGCAACGACTCGCGGGCCGACTCCAGTGCCTGCTCCTGTACCACCGACTCATCGCCCAGGACCTTCAACTGCACCATGTAGTTTTCCACTTCCCGCAGACCGTCGAGCACGGTCTGGCGATACTTGGCCACCGTCTGGTCATACACGGCTTCATTGCGATCGACTTCTGCCGAGCGCTGGCCACCATCGAACAACGGCAGGGAGATTTTCGGCCCCACCGACCAGAAGCGGTTGGGCACGCTGATCCAGTCCTGATACTGACTGCTGCTGTAGCCACCCGACAGGCTCAAACTGAAATCGGGGTAGTAAGCCGCCTTGGCTACGCCAATGTTGGCGTTGGCAGCAATCACCGAGCGCTCCGCCGAAGCGATGTCAGGACGCCGCTCCAGCAGTTGCGACGGCAGGCTGACCGGGATCTGCGGCAACTTGGGTACGTTTTTAATTTCCGCCAGGTTGAACCCTGCTGGTGCTTGACCGGTGAGCACCGCTATTGCGTTTTCAAATTGCGCCCGCTGCCAGATCAGGTCGATCAGGCTGGCCTGGGTATTGCGCAACTGGGTTTGCGCCTGAGCCACCGCATCCTTGCCGGAAATTCCCGCACGGTACTGGTTTTCGCTCATTTTCAGTGAACGTTGATAGGCCTCGACCGTGGCTTCGAGCAAACGCTTCTGCTCATCGATCACCCGCAATTGCAGGTAGTTCTGCACCAGCTCCGACTGCTGGCTCAGGCGCATCGCCGCGAGGTCGGCCAGGCTGGCCTCGGCACTCGCCTCGTTGGCTTCCAGATCACGGCGCAACTTGCCCCAAACGTCGGCCTCCCAGCTCACCCCGACCTGGGCATTCAAGGTGTCCCGTATGCCGCTGCTGGAGCTGGTCAGGCTGGAGTTTGAGCTGCCGGTGCCCTGGCTGGACCGGGTCTTGCCCACGCTAAGGTCGGCGCTGGGCAGGAACGCCCCGCGCGCACTGCGCACCAAGGCCTGGGCCTGACGGAACTGGGCTTCAGACTGCGCAACACTCTGGTTGGCGCTATTGAGTTTTTCGACCAGCGCATTGAGCTGCGGGTCGCCATAGAGCTCCCACCAGGCACCTCGGGCCAGTGAGTCGCTCGGATTGGCCTGGGTCCAGCCGGCTGCCTGCTTGTACTCAAGGGGCGCCGCCGTTTGCGGGCGCTGGTAGTCCGGGCCGATGGCACAGCCGCTAAGCAGCGCAACGGACAACGCCGGGGCAAGGAAAAACGAACGAGAGGTCATAGCGGAGTTTCCAGAGCAGCATCAGTGCGCACGCCGCGCCATTTGTTGAAGCGATGGCGTAGGCGGTCGAGATAGAGGTAAACCACAGGCGTGGTGTAAAGGGTCAGAATCTGGCTGAAGATCAGCCCGCCAATAATGGTCAGGCCCAGGGGCTGGCGCATTTCCGCGCCTTCGGCGCTGCTCAGCATCAGTGGCAAGGCACCGAGAATGGCCGCCAGGGTGGTCATCAGGATCGGCCTTAAACGTTGCAGGCAGGCACTGCGGATCGACGCTTGCGGGTCGAGGCCCGAATGACGTTCCAGTTGCAGGGCAAGATCGATCATCAAAATCGCGTTTTTCTTTACCACACCAATCAACAGGAACAGCCCCAGCAGTGAAATCAGGCTGAACTCCCCGCCCGTGAGGTAAATGCTCAACAACGCACCAACACCGGCAGACGGCAAGGTCGACAGAATGGTCAACGGGTGGATGTAACTCTCATAGAGAATCCCCAGCACCAGGTACACCGCTACCAAGGCGCCAAGAATCATGAACGGCTGGCTTTTTTGCGTGGCGGCAAAAGCATCGCCCGTACCGGCCATTTTCACGATCACTTCTTCCGGCAGGCCGAGCTTGGCCACCGCCCGTTCAATGGCTGCCGTACCCTGCTCCAGGGTGACACCGGGGGCCAGGTCGAACGCAATGCTCTCCGAAGCGAACTGGCCCTCGTGGGATACCCGGTCGTTCTGCAGGCTGTTCTCATAGTGGGCAATGGCCGACAGCGGAATACGCTGACCATCGGCGGTTATCACCTGCACCTGATTCAGGGTTTCGGGGTCCTGGGCGTACTTGGGGTTGACCTCCATCACCACCTGATACTGATTCAGGCTGTCGTAGATAGTGGAAATCTGCCGCTGACTGTAGGCGTTGTTGAGCACGGCAGTGACCATGTCCATATCCACCCCCAGGCGCTTGGCCTGGTCGCGATCAACCACCAGGGTCACCTGCTGGGCACCGCGGCCTTCACGGGCATCGATAGCGGTCAGCTCAGGCAATGCCTTGAACGCGGCCACCACTTTTGGATACCAAGTGCGCAACTCGCCCAGATCGCCGCTTTGCAGGATGTAGGAGTACTGCGAGCTGGTCTGGTCACGCCCACCGCCAAACTGCAGGTCCTGGTCGGCCATCAGCATCAGGCGGCCGCCGGGCACTTTGGGCATGCTCTCGCGCAGCCGTTCGATGACCTTTTGCGCCGACACCTTGCGTTCCGAGATCGGCTTGAGACGCACGATCATAAAGGCGTTGTTGGTGCCGCCATTGCCACCAATAAAACCGGCAACGCTTTCTACCGCAGGATCGGCCAGCACAGCCTTGCGAAAGATTTCCATTTTCGGCTGCATCACGCTGAACGACAGGCCGTCGTCGCCACGCACAAAACCGATCAGTTGCCCGGTGTCCTGTTGCGGCATAAAGGTTTTCGGCACCACCACATACAGCGCCACGTTAACGCCAATGGTTACCAGCAGGCTGAGCAATGTCAGGCGCTTGTGCCGCAGCACCCAGTCCAGGCTGCGTGCATAGCCGCTGACCATGCGCTGGTTAAGGCGGATGCTCCAGCGCTGCATGGCGTTTTCCGTGCCCGGCACATGGGGTTTTAGCCAGCGTGCGCAAAGCATGGGCGTGAGGGTCAGGGACACCACCAGCGACACCACGATCGAAGCGGCCAGGGTGATGGAAAACTCGCGGAACAAGCTCTCGACAATCCCGCCCATAAACAGGATCGAGAGGAACACTGCCACCAGTGACACGTTCATCGAGAGCAGGGTAAAACCGACTTCCTTGGCCCCCAGCATGGCCGCTTTCATGGGCGCCACACCGGCGTCGATATGCCGCGAGATGTTCTCCAGCACCACGATGGCGTCGTCCACCACCAGCCCGGTGGCCAAAATCAGCGCCATCAGCGACAGGTTGTTCAGCGAGAAGCCGTAGAGGTACATGATGGCAAAAGTGCCCACCAACGACACCGGCACTGCCAGCGTCGGAATCAGCGATGCGCGGAAATTGCCGAGGAACAGGAACACCACCAGAATCACCAGCGCCACGGCGATCAGCAGGGTCATTTCGGCCTCGTGCAGCGTAGCCTTGATCACCGGTGAACGGTCCATGGCCAGGTTCAGCTGCACGCTTGCCGGCAGCACCGCCTGCAAGGCCGGCAACTGGGCCTTGATCGCGTTCACGGTCTCGATGATATTGGCCCCGGCCTGGCGGTTGACCACCAGCAGCACCGCCGCATCGTTATTGAAAAAACCGCTGTTGTAACGGTCTTCAACACTGTCCTTGACCTTGGCCACATGGCTCAGGCGCAGCGCCGCGCCATCCTGGTAACGGATGATCAGCGGTTCGTAGTCCTTGGCCTTTTCCAGCTGGTCGTTGGCCTGGATCTGCCAGTTGCGCTCGCCATCGGAGACTGCGCCCTTGGGCCGGCGCACGTTGGCATTGGCAATGGTGTTGCGCACGTCATCCAGCGAGACGCCGTACTGGTTGAGCAGTTGCGGTTCCAGCTCGATGCGCACGGCGGGCAGCGAGCTGCCGCCAATCTGCACTTCACCTACACCCGGCACCTGGGACAGGCTTTGCGAAAGAATGGTCGAGGCCAGGTCATAGAGCTGGCCCTTGGACAACACCTCGGAGGTCAGCGATAACACCATGATCGGTGCTTGCGAGGGGTTGATCTTCTTGTAGGTGGGCATGCTTTTCATGCCGCTGGGCAGCAGGTTGCGCGAGGCGTTGATCGCCGCCTGCACCTCCCGCGCCGCGCCGTTGATGTCGCGGTCCTGATCGAACTGCAAAATCACCCGGGTCGAGCCCTGGCTTGAATTGCTGCTCATGGTATTGACCCCGGCAATCGCACCGAAGGCCCGCTCAAGCGGCGTGGCCACGGTAGATGCCATCACCTCGGGGCTGGCCCCGGGCAAACTGGCCGACACCACGATCACCGGGAAATCCATTTGCGGCAACGGCGACACCGGCAGCAAACCAAAGCTCACCCCGCCCAGCAACATGATTGCCAGGCTCAGCAGCATGGTGGCTACCGGGCGTTTGATAAACGGGCCGGACAGGTTCATACCGACGCCTGCTCAGCCTGGGCCGCATCACCACGCCAGCGACGCCCCAAGCGATCGAAGTACAGATAGATCACGGGGGTAGTAAACAGGGTCAAGACCTGGCTCACCAGCAAACCACCGACCATCACCAGACCCAGGGGCTGGCGCAACTCTGCCCCGGAACCGGTGGCCAGCATCAGCGGTACGGCACCAAACAACGCTGCCAGGGTGGTCATCAGGATCGGCCGGAAGCGCAACAGTGCCGCCTGATAGATCGCCTGCTCCGGTGCCATGCCCTGGTTACGCTCGGCGTCGAGGGCGAAGTCGATCATCATGATTGCGTTTTTCTTGACGATGCCGATCAGCAGGATAATGCCGATAATCGCAATCATGCCCAGGTCATTGCCGCTGAGGATCAGCGCCAGCAAGGCACCCACTGCTGCCGATGGCAGGGTGGAGAGAATGGTGATCGGGTGGATGTAGCTCTCATAGAGCACCCCCAGCACGATATACATGGTCACCACCGCCGCCAGAATCAGCAGCAAGGTGCTCGACAACGAAGCCTGGAACGCCTGCGCGGCACCCTGGAATTCGGTCTTGACCCCCACCGGCATGCCGATGTCCTTCTGCACCTGATCGATCAGTTCCACGGCCTGGCCCAATGCCACGCCAGGCGCAAGGTTGAACGAGACCATTACCGAAGGGAACTGGCCGATATGGGAAATGGCCAGTTGTGCCTGACGCTCCTCGACCCGGGCCAGGCTCGACAGCCGCACCTGGCCACCATCGGTGGTCTTGACGTGGATCTGATCCAGCGCCTGCGGGCCTATTTTCTCGCCGTCCTTGGCCTGCAAGACCACGCGGTACTGGCTGGCCTGGGTGTAAATGGTCGAAATCTGCCGCTGACCGAAAGCGTCATACAGGGCATCGGTAATATTGGCCACCGACACGCCCAGGCGTGATGCCGCATCGCGGTCGATCACCAGGTATACCTGCAGCCCCTTGTCCTGCAGGTCACTGGCCACATCGACCAGTTCAGGCTGATTGGACAACGCGGTGACCAGTTTCTGCGTCCAGGTGCTGAGCATGTCAGCATCCGGGGATGACAGGCTGAACTGGTACTGGGTACGGCTGACGCGGTCTTCGATGGTCAGGTCCTGCACCGGCTGCATAAACAGGCGGATGCCCGACAGCTTGTCCAGTTGCGGCTGCAGCCGCGCAATCACCTCGATGGCACTGTCGCTGCGCTCGCTGTGGGGCTTGAGGTTGATCAGCATGCGACCGCTGTTGAGGGTCGGGTTATCCCCGTCCACGCCAATATAGGAGGACAGGCTCTCGACATCCGGGTCTTGCAGAATGATCTTGCCCAGCTCCTGCTGACGCTGACTCATGGCACTGAACGAAATCGATTGCGGCGCCTCGGAAATGCCCTGGATCACCCCGGTGTCCTGCACCGGGAAAAAGCCCTTGGGCACCACCATATACAGGAACACGGTCAAGGCCAGTGTACCGATGGCCACCAGCAGGGTCAGCGGCTGGTGCTTGAGCACCCACTGCAACATGCGCCCGTACTCGGCGATCATCCAGTCGATAAACGCGCCGCTGGCACGGTAGAAACGCCCCTGCTCTTCAGGCTTGGGTTCGGCCTTGAGCAGGCGCGCGCACATCATCGGGGTCAGGGTCAGCGAGACCACCAGCGAGATCAGGATCGCCACCGCCAGGGTGATGGCAAATTCGCGGAACAGGCGCCCCACTACATCGGCCATAAACAGCAGCGGGATCAATACCGCGATCAGCGACAGGGTCAGCGAGATCAGGGTGAAGCCGATCTGTTTGGCGCCCTTGAGCGCCGCCTGCATCGGGCTGTCACCTTCCTCGATATAGCGCGAGATGTTCTCCAGCATGACGATGGCATCATCGACCACAAAGCCGGTGGCGATGGTCAGGGCCATCAGCGTCAGGTTGTTGATCGAAAACCCGGCCAGGTACATCACGCCAAAGGTGCCAACCAGCGACAGCGGTACGGCAATCGACGGAATGAGGGTGGCGCTGGCCCTGCGCAGAAACAGGAAGGTCACCATCACCACCAGGGCGATGGCGATCAGCAATTCATGCTGCACATCGCGCACCGAGGCGCGAATGGTTTGTGTACGGTCGGTCAGCACCGTGACATCGATGCCGGCGGGCAGGTTGTCGGTAATGCTTGGCAGCAGTGCCTTGATCCGGTCCACCACCTCAATCACGTTGGCACCGGGCTGGCGCTGGATATTGAGCAGCACCGCCTGGTTTTCGTTGGCCCAGGCTGCGAGGCGCTCGTTCTCGGCGCCGTCGACAATTTCGGCCACGTCCTTGAGTCGCAGCGGTGCGCCGTTGTTATAGGCAAGAATCAGTTCGGCGTATTCTTGCGGGGTTTTCAGCTGGTCATTGGCGTCCAGCATCGACACCCGGGTCGGGCCGTCGAAGTTACCCTTGGGCTGGTTGACGTTGGACGCACCGATCAGGGTGCGCACATCGGCCAGGTTCAGGCCATTGGCAGCCAGCGCTTCAGGGTTGACCTTGATCCGCACCGCCTGGCGTTGCCCGCCAGCGATGCTGACCATGCCCACGCCGCTGATCTGGGCAATTTTTTGCGCCATGCGCGTATCGACCAGGTCATTGAGCTTGGGCAACAGCATGGTTTTGGAGCTGATGGCCAGGGTCAGTACCGGGGTATCCGCCGGGTTGACCTTGTTGTACACCGGTGGTGCCGGCAAATCCTTGGGCAGCAGGTTGCTGGCGGCGTTGATCGCAGCCTGCACCTGTTGCTCGGCGACATCCATATTGATGTCGAGATTGAAACGCAGGGTCAGTACCGAAGCACCACCGGAACTGGTGGAGGCCATCTGCGTAAGCCCCGGCATTTGCCCGAACTGACGCTCAAGTGGTGCCGTCACTGCACTGGTCATCACATCCGGGCTGGCCCCGGGGTACAGGGTCATCACGCGGATGGTCGGGTAATCCACCTGGGGCAAGGCCGATACCGGCAGCAAGCGATAGGCGATGATCCCGGACAACACGATGGCCAGCATGCACAGCGTGGTTGCAACCGGGCGCAGGATAAACAGGCGCGACAGGTTCATTCGCGGGCCTTGGACTTGGTGTTGTGCGCGGCCGGGGTGGCATCGGTATCGGCACCGCCATCGAGCAGTTGCCCGGCAGCCGTTTCCGGTACTTCGGCACTGTCGTTGACAACTTCCACCGCGCCACCATCACGCAGACGGTCGGTGCCCTCAAGCACTACACGATCACCCGCCGCCAGGCCCTCTTCGACCACGGTCACGTCGCCATCGGTGGCACCCACTTTAATACTGCGAATCTTGACCTTGTTGTCACCGTCCATGGCATACACGAACGAGCCGTTGGTGCCGTACTGAATCGCTGCAGTGGGAGCCAGCACCACGTTTTTAAGGGTGTCGGCCAACAGGCGTACATTGACAAACTGGTTAGGGAACAGCGCCTGATCGCGGTTCTCGAACAATGCCTTGAACTTCAGGGTACCGGTGGTGATATCAATCTGATTGTCGATGCTGCTCAACACACCGACTGCCAGCTCTTTGGTATCGCCACGGTTCCAGGCCTGCACCGGCATTTTCGCGCCGCTGCGATAACGCTCAAGCACCAGCGCCAGGTTGGTCTCGGGCAAGGTGAAACTGACCACAATCGGCTCGGTCTGGGTGATCACCACCAAGGCCGTGGCGTCGTTGGCTGCTACCAGATTACCGACGTCCAGCTGACGCAGGCCCACACGGCCGCTGATCGGTGCGCGGATCTTGGTGAAATCCAGGTTCAGCCTGGCATCGTTGACCGCCGCCTGATTGGTCTTCACCGTGCCCTGATATTGGCTGACCAGCGCTTCGGCGGTGTCCAGGGTCTGTTTGGCGATACTGTCCTCGGCGTACAGCCCGCGGTAGCGCTGCACATCGACCTGGGCATTTTTCAGCTGGGCCTGGTTCTGCAGCAACGTGCCTTCGGCTTGCAGCAGGGCATTTTGATAACTGCGCGGGTCGATCTCAGCCAGCAGCTCGCCTGCCTTGACCATCTGCCCTTCCTTGAAATAGACCTTGACCAGTTCCCCTGCTACACGGCTGCGCACATTGATGGTGTTCAATGCGGTCACTGTGCCCAGCGCCTTGTAGTAAATCGGGAAATCGCCCTGCGTTACTTCCGACACCCGCACCGGCACGGGCTGGGTCGAGCCACCAAAGCCCGGGCGCATCATGCCCGAGCGACCGGTGTGCCCGGCGGGCTGATCGGTCGCAGCCTTTTTTGCGGCAGACGGCCATAGCCACCAGCACAGGCCAAGGACTATCAGCAAGACCAGCAGGCCAAACAGCCAGAAACGGGATTTGTGGGAAACAGAGGATTGCATGGAGTGATCAACCATTAGCGCGAGCGATAATTTTCAGGAGGTGGAACGATAAGCAGTGCGGGCCGTTATGAAAAGGCTCTTTACCCGCTATTTACGTTATAGAGATGGCATTGAGATGAAGATCGACGAAATCTGTGGACTCTGTGTGGGAGCGAGCCTGCTCGCGAAGGCAGCCGACGATGGTGCTTGAAGATTTCGCGAGCAGGCTCGCTCCCACCGATCAACAGGCCGTACAAAAAAAACGGCCTGGCACTTAAGTGCCAGGCCGCTTCAGGTCTTGCAGTACGACTTACTTCAAAACAGCCAGGGCTGCTTCGTAGTTTGGCTCTTCAGCGATTTCTTTAACCAGCTCGCTGTGCAGCACGTTGTCGTTTTCGTCCAGCACCACCACCGCACGGGCAGTCAGGCCGGCCAACGGGCCATCAGCGATTGCCACGCCGTAGTTCTCGATAAACTCGCGGCCGCGCAGGGTCGACAGGTTTTGCACGTTTTCCAGGCCTTCAGCGCCGCAAAAGCGGGCCTGGGCGAATGGCAGGTCAGCCGAGATGTTCAGCACAACGGTGTTCGGCAAAGCGTTGGCTTCGGCGTTGAATTTGCGTACCGAAGTAGCGCAGGTTGGCGTATCAACGCTTGGGAAGATGTTCAGCACTTTGCGCTTGCCGGCAAAGCTCGCCAGTGTTGCATCGGACAAATCACCCGCAACCAGCGAAAACGCTGGTGCCTTGGAACCTACTGCAGGCAATTCGCCGTTGACTTGAACAGGGTTGCCTTTAAGCGTCACTTGAGCCATGAACGATGTCCTTTTTGACAGGTTGTTGAAGAGGCCGAAGTTAAACATGAATCAGCCGGGCTGACCTATGGATCGAACAAAAAATCTTATGCTCTGCGGCACTAAAAGACGATTCCTACAAGGCGCCATGCACCGCAGTTATTAGCTGTATTTTTGTGCCCGGGTGCGCAAAAAAGACGGAAATAGCCCCGACATAAGCGCCAGTTCCCTGCCAACTGCTAGCGTACATGGCTAGCGCCCAAGGAACAGGATCGCATGCCCATCACTCGCCTTGCCTCAAGTCTGTTGCTCACCCTGGCCCTGTACCCGGCTGCCGATGCATTGGCAGATAACGCCGAGACCGCCAACAAGAGCAACAACCCGCTGAATCTGGCCCCGGGGGTCAATCTGCAGGACTACTACACGCCGCAGGTGTACGACAGCAATATCCACACCAATGACGCCCTGCTGCGCGGCGCCCTGCCCGTGGCACCCAACGACGTTATCGGTGTACCGCAACTGTTGCGCGTGACGCTTCCGGTCAGCACCCGTCCAGACCCGCACGGTGGCTACAGCAGCGGGATCGGCGACCTCAACCTGTTCGATATTTTCCTGCTCAAAACCGAAGGCGTGCAATTGGGCATTGGCCCGCAGATAACCGCACCCACTGCCGAGCATGACGAACTGGGCACCGGCAAGTGGCAAGCCGGCCTGGCGGCCATTGCCATCGATGCTTCGCCACGGGGCCTGCTGGGCGCACTGGTGCAGTATCAAAGCTCGTTTGCCGGGGACAGCGACCGCCAGCATGTCGAGAGCGCCACGTTCCAGCCCTTTATCATCCACAACCTGCCCAAGGGGTGGTATTTGCGCTCCACCGGCACCTGGACCTGGGACCTGAAAAACAACACCCACTACATCCCCGTCGGGCTGGGCGTGGGCAAGGCCTGGAAAGCCGGAAGCAACATCCTCAATGCCTTCGTTGAGCCGCAATGGACCGTGGAACGCAAGGGCGACGACCTGCCCCAGTTCACCCTGTTTGCCGGGATCAACGTCACCTTCGGAAAATAGGAACCTGCCATGCACATAAAGCCACCCGCCTATCTACTCGCTGCCTGCCTCTCCTTGGGAGCGGGCAATGCTGACGCCATCAATTTCAGTGCCTCACCCACCGAGGCTGCCAGCATCGCCAGGGAGGCCTACCTGTACGGCTTCCCCGTGGTGGAAATGTACAAGACCCTCTACACCCAGGCCGTGGACACGCAGGGCAAAAACTTCAAGGCGCCGTTCAATGAAATCGGCAATACCGCCATGGTATTTACCCCCAGGGATACCGCATTCGTGACGCCCAACTCGGACACGCCCTACTCATTCCTGTGGATGGACCTGCGTGCAGAGCCGCTGGTTCTGACCCTGCCTGCCATCGAGGACGGCCGCTACTACTCGACGCAACTGATCGACCTGTACACACAAAACTTCGCGTACCTGGGCACCCGCACCACAGGCAATAAAGGCGGCAATTACATGATCGCCGGGCCTGGCTGGACAGGGGAAAAACCGGCCGGTATCGACGCCGTGATTCCCAGCGAGAGTGCCATTGCCTACGGCCTGTACCGCACCCAGTTGTTCGATGACAAAGACCTGGCCAAGGTCAAGCACATCCAGAGCGGTTACAAGGTCCGGCCCCTGAGCCAGTTCCTGGGCAAACCCACGCCAGCTGCGGCGCCCGCCGTGGACTGGCCCGCACCTGTTGCCGATATGAGCGACAGCCCCGAGCTGTTCAGGTACCTGAGTTTCATGCTCGCGTTTGCCCAGCCCCAGCCCAGCGAAGCGGCATTGCGCGAGCGTTTCAGGAAAATCGGGATTGAACCGGGCCAGCCCTTCAACCTCAATGAACTGACCCTTGAGCAGCGCACTTCACTGGAGGATGGAATTGCGGCAGGCAAAGCCGAGTTCGCACAATTCAAGCATGACAAGGTAGACACCCATAAAATCACCAGCGGTGACCTGTTCGGCTCCCGCGAACACCTGCACAACAATTACCTGTACCGCTATGCGGGCGCCAATATGGGAATTTTCGGCAACTCGGCCGCGGAGGCCAATTACATCGGTTACTTCGTCGACAATCAGCAGCACCCTGTCGACGCCTCCAGGGATCGCTACACCCTGCATTTCAACAAGGATGCACTGCCGCCCGCCAATGCGTTCTGGTCGCTGACGATGTATGACGGCAAAACCAAACTGCTGGTCGAAAACCCGATCAATCGCTACCTGATCAACTCGCGCATGCTGTCAGATCTCAAACGCAACGCTGATGGCAGCTTGACTCTGTATGTGCAGAACCAGCCGCCCGCAGGGGAGTGGCTAAACAACTGGCTGCCAGCACCTGACGGACCGTTTTATGGTGTATTGCGCATTTACATGCCCAAGCCCGAGGTCGCCAGCGGAGAATGGAAAATGCCCTTGCTAACGCCGGTGGTTAGCCAAACAGCTCCGTAGCAGCTGCCGAAGGCTGCGTCCTCGTAGTGCGGCCTTCGTAATGCCAGGGTGCACGGTATGGTCGTAGAACCTTGGATTCAGGTTCTACGACGGCTACGCCGCCGAACGCAGCCTCGCTCCGCTCGTCAGCTGCTACGCAATATCCGGGGCTGGCGGCTACACCGGGTACGTTTACTTGTTGAGTTTCAAATACGACTGATGCAAGTCCGAAGCCCAGGTATCGATCACGTTTTTCACGTCATCGGCCTTCATCGCCTGGCTGGCATTGGCCAGGGGCTTGCCTGTGCCCTTGCGCACTACCTGGGCCACTACATCCTGGCTTTTCCCGTCGATAAACACCGCCTCGGTGGCCAGTTGGGTTTCCTGGTCGCGGATCCCCGACGCTGTGCTCACCGCAGCCGCCACCAGCGCTACCGGAATGTACTCATACGGTGCCAGGCTTTCGGTTTCACTGCTCACCGCAGTGATGGCTGCACGCACCACAATCACGCCCGGCCCAGGGGCACTTGCCAGTGGCAATGATTTGCTCAGTTCGCGCTTGAGCGCCTGGTCGTAATACTGGGTAATACCATTGAGGGTGCTTTGCGGGATCTTTTCTGTCGGTTTTGGCGCCGGATATAACTGGGTCGGCTCGATATACACGCTGGTGTACTGTCCTGGCTTCAGTTTGGGGTCAATCCAGCGCATCACCTCAGCACCAGAGGGCGACTTGGCCTCTTTGAGGCGGCTGTAATCCTTCAAGAATCCGGAATATTCGTCAGGTTGCTGGACCTTGCTCGCACAACCGACCATCCCGATTGATGCAATGCACAACGTACCGATCATTAGACCAAGCTTCATTCTGTAGCTCCTGTAGGGGGCGCAGCCGTAGAAACGCGCCCTATAGGTATAGCCAAGCATTGAACAATCGCCGCAGAACCCAAATTGATCCGACGGCGATTGTGATCGAATGCTCAATACACATCGGCATACTTTTTACAGCTCAGTTCTATTTGTCTGTCAAGAAACACTCTAAAACCAGATCAGATGGGTAAATATTCGCCTGATCCAGCGCAAAATTGTGATCTGCATTAATTCTCGTTTTCTGAATCTGTTTTGTTTTTGCCCTGATTCCTAAAGTTCCCCCTGCGCCAGACCACGAGGCCTGGCAGGACTTTGAACCGTGGAAGACTTGAGCATGAGCACAGCACTGAACGGGCAGGCCTATAACTACAAGGTCGTCCGCCAATTCGCCATCATGACCGTGGTATGGGGCGTTGTCGGCATGGCCATGGGCGTGTGGATCGCCTCACAACTGGCCTGGCCGCAGATGAACCTCGACCTGCCCTGGACCACCTTCGGCCGCCTGCGCCCGCTGCATACCAGCCTGGTGATTTTCGGCTTTGCCGGCAGCGCGCAATTTGCCGCCAGCTACTACGCCGTACAGCGTACCTGCGGGGTGCGGTTGTATTCGGACAAACTCGCAGCCTTCACTTTTTGGGGCTGGCAGTCGGTGATCGTGATCATGCTGGTCACCCTGCCCCTGGGCTACACCACAACCAAGGAATACGCCGAAATCGAATTCACCGGCGCAGTCTGGCTGACGGTGGTATGGGTGGCCTACGCCATCGTGTTTTTCACCACGGTGGTACGCCGCAAAAGCAAGCACATCTATGTCGGCAACTGGTTTTTTGGCGCCTTTATCCTGGTGATCGCCATGCTCCATGTGGTCAACCACCTGGCCATTCCGGTGGACTGGTTTAAATCATATCCGGTGTACTCCGGCGCTACCGATGCCATGGTGCAGTGGTGGTACGGGCATAACGCCGTAGGTTTCTTCCTGACCACCGGTTTTCTGGGGATGATGTACTACTTCGTGCCCAAACAAGTTGGCAAGCCGATCTACTCCTATCGCCTGTCGATTGTGCATTTCTGGGCACTGATCACTCTCTATATCTGGGCCGGTCCGCACCACTTGCACTACACCGCCTTGCCCGACTGGGCGCAGTCTCTGGGCATGGCCATGTCGATCATCCTGCTGGCACCCAGTTGGGGCGGCATGATCAACGGCATGATGACCCTCTCGGGCGCCTGGCATAAATTGCGCACCGACCCGATCCTGCGTTTTCTGGTGCTGTCCCTGGCGTTCTACGGCATGTCGACCTTTGAAGGCCCGATGATGGCGATCAAGACCGTCAACGCCCTCTCCCACTACACCGACTGGACCATCGGTCATGTCCACGCCGGTGCCCTGGGCTGGGTGGCAATGATCACCTTTGGCGCGCTGTACCACATGATCCCGAAAATCTTCGGCCGCGAGCAGATGTACAGCACCAGCCTGATCAACCTGCACTTCTGGCTGGCCACCATCGGCACGGTGCTCTACATCGCCTCGATGTGGGTCAATGGCATCACCCAGGGTCTGATGTGGCGAGCTATCAACGATGACGGCACGCTGACTTATTCGTTTGTGGAATCGTTGCAGGCCAGCCACCCGGGCTTTGTAGTTCGCCTGGTGGGCGGATTGTTTTTCCTCTGCGGCATGTTGCTCATGGCCTGGAACGTCTGGCGCACGGTGCGTGCAGGTAACCTCAAGCAGGCCGAACTGACCGCATACATCGCCTGACCACGCTGCACCGCAGGCCCCAGGGCCTGCGGTACCCTACAGCAAGGAACCTTGCCCATGCTCGACATCGCCCTCAACAGCGCCGCGGTTATCAGCCTTTACTTTGCCGTAGGCTGGTGCCTGAAACAAAAGACCGAAAACGACCTCGACGACGCCAGCCTGATTCCCTTTGCCGATGACCCGGAAGTAGCACGCCGGGTCGAGCTGGCCACCGGCAAAACCATCAACGCCGTGCAGACCGCCGAACCAGAGCTGCGCAAGCCGGGATGGGGCACGCTCGACCTGTGAAAGCAGGGTAATGGCACTGCGACAGATTAAATCTGCACCATTAGTTGCACTGCGGGCGTATTCAACGGCATTCTGCCACTTACCGTTCAACGAACTAATGATCGAAGACGCACTCAATCTGTACTGCCATTAATACCTTTCCGACAGAGACGCTCATGACTTCCAAGCTGGAACAACTCAAGCAGTTCACCACCGTGGTCGCAGACACCGGCGACCTCGACGCGATTACCCGCCTCAAACCCGTGGATGCAACCACCAACCCGTCGCTGCTGCTCAAGGCCGCCGCGATGCCCGGCTACGCAGAACTGCTGCAAAACGCTATCAGCCACGCCAAAGGTGATGTAGGTCAGGCCTGCGACCACTTCGCGGTGTCTGTGGGTAGCGGTATCTTGAACGTGATTCCGGGGCGCATTTCCACTGAAGTCGACGCCCGCCTGTCGTTCGACGAGCCTGCCCTGCTGCAAAAAGCCCACCAGTTGATCGAGCTTTACGACAAGGCCGGTGTAGGTCGTGACCGGGTGCTGATCAAGCTGGCCTCGACCTGGGAAGGCATCCGCGCTGCCGAGAAACTGGAAAAGGACGGCATTCAAACCAACCTGACCCTGCTGTTCTCGTTTGCCCAGGCCGCTGCCTGTGCCGATGCCGGGGTGTTCCTGATCTCGCCGTTCGTGGGTCGGATTTACGACTGGTACAAGAAGTCCACCGGCATTGACTACACCGGCTCCGATGATCCGGGCGTGCAGTCCGTGACCCGCATCTACAACTACTACAAGGCCAACGGCTACAACACCGTGGTGATGGGCGCGAGCTTTCGCAACCTTAACCAGATCGAACAGCTGGCCGGCTGCGACCGCCTGACCATCAGCCCCGACCTGCTGGAAAAACTGGCATTGGACGACGGCAAACTGGAACGCAAACTGGCTCCGGGCAATAAAGGCGAACCCCGCCTGAGCCTGAACGAAGCACAATTCCGCTGGGCCTCCAACGAAGATGCCATGGCCACCGAAAAACTGGCCGAAGGCATCCGCCAATTCGCCCGTGACCAGGAAAAGCTGGAAGCACTGCTGTCAGGTAAATAACTTCATCTTGTGGGAGCAAGCCTGCTAGCGAAATGCCCTTCGCCAGCAGGCTCGCTCCCACGACCTAAGATGCAAGAAGCTCTGCACAATAGCCCTGCACGCCCTCCTCCAGCCCCAGCATTGGCTCGCGATACCCCGCTTCGCGCAACTGCCCGAGGTCGGCGCAGGTGTACACCTGATACTTGTGCTTGAGCCCGTCAGGGAACTCGCAATACCGCAACACTCCGTCCAGCAAGGCCGTCTCAAGGGTCAGGGGCGGCCTGTCCTCGGCAGCGCGTACACTGTTGATAGTCGCCAGTGCCAGGTCATTGAATGACCGCGCGCACCCAGTGCCCAGGTTGAAAACACCACTGGTTTGCGGATGGTCCAGCCAATGCAGATTGACCTTGACCACATCCTCCACAGAGACAAAATCGCGCTCATGCCCGCCCGCCGGGTAGCCGCCGTACTCGCCAAACAACTCGACATGGCCATGATCGCGATACTGGTTAAAACAGTGCCAGACCATCGAAGCCATGCGCCCTTTATGCTGTTCGCGGGGGCCGTACACATTGAAGTAGCGCAAGCCCACAATCTGGCTGCGCGTCCTGGGCAGCAACTGGCGTACCCGCTGGTCGAAGAGGAATTTGGAGTAGGCATAGACATTCAGAGGCTGCTCGTACTCGCGGGCTTCACGAAACTCCCGTTTCGCGCCGTAGACCGCCGCCGAAGAGGCATACAGCAAAGGTACCGACTGTTCCTGACAGGCTTGCAGCAGGTCGCAGCTGTAACGGTAGTTGTTGTCCATCATCAACCGGCCATCACTTTCTACCGTACTGGAACAGGCGCCCTGATGCAGCACGGCACGCACTTCGCCCAGTTGATGGGTCGTAAAGCGCTGTACGAATTCACGCTTGTCGAAGTAATCAGCGATATCGCAGTCTGCTAGATTGCGGCACTTGTCGCCGTCAGTCAGATCGTCGACGGCGATGATGTCGCGCTCGCCGCGTCGGTTCAGGGCCTTCACCAGATTGCTGCCGATAAACCCGGCAGCTCCGGTCACGATGATGCTCATCTATGGCTACCTCCTGGAACATGAGTTGAGCTCAGGCTATGCCTGTGCGACGCGTCAGCATTGATGCAGGTCAAGCGTCCTTGCGGGTGACAAATGCCGACGTGACATACGGCACGCTGACGGTGCCACCGTGATTCAACGCGTTATGCGAGGCGACAAAAGCCGCCAGTTGCTGTTCCAGGCGATCACGCTCGGCCGGTATCAGAGCCGAGATAAAGCTGGTCGAACGCACCCGATTGAAGATTACGTCTTCTACCGGTCCGTCGTGGGAATGGCTCAGTTTCTGCTCGCGCAAAGGGCCAAAACCCGGATGAGGAAATGCCTGACGCCACGCGCCGGTATAGAAGCGCGGGGCATCACCTTCCCACTGATTGACCAGCGCATCCAGTTGCGCCACCCACGGCACACTGGCATCGCGCAGGTTCCAGATCAGCCCCAGTTGCCCGCCAGGCTTGAGCACGCGATGAATCTCGGTCAGCGCTGCAGAGGTGGCGAACCAGTGAAAAGCCTGCGCGCACACCACCACATCGACACTGGCATCGGCCAGAGGAATGGCCTGGGCAGTGCCTTGATGGGTTTCGACTTGCGGATAGCTGCTGGAGAGCTTGTCGAGCATGGCCTGCACCGGCTCGACCACAATCACCCGCGCGCCCGTCTGTAACAGGCGCGTGGTGAACTTGCCGGTACCGGCTCCAACTTCAAGCACGGTTTGCCCGGGCCCCAGGCCAAGGGTTTGGGACAACCATGCGGTCACACCCGCCGGGTAATCCGGGCGCCCGCGCACATAGGTGTCGGCGCCCTGCTTGTAACCATCTGCTGCTGCCCTGTGGATGGTGGTATCGCTCATTGCCAGCCTCCGATTTCGTGGTTTTTAACCATAGTCGACCCAGGGCACACGCGAGATGAAAACCTCGTCAGAAACGGTACTTCATGCCCAGCATCAGGTTGCGCGGGTCACCGTAGTAATAAGTCGAGTACAAACCGTAACCGCTAAGGTATTCACGATCGAAAACGTTGTTTAAATTAGCTGACGCACTGAGGTTCTTGGTGATGTCATAGCGGGCCATCAAGCCGACCACGGCAAAGCTGCCTTCCTTGGCTTCGGTCTTGATTGTTGAATCCAGCTCGCTGTAGGTCGAGCCCTGCCAGGTCAGGTTGCCGCCCACGTTAAGGTCTTTGAGGTCGCCGGTCAGTTGATAGCTGGTGGCCAGTTTGAACAATTGCTCAGGGTGGTTGCTGTTGATCCGCTTGCCGTCCTTGTCCCGTGGCTGGGCGTAGGTGTAGCCCGCCAGCAATTGCCAGCCGGTCATGATTTCGCCGGATATTTCAGCCTCGAAGCCCTTGGTCTTGGTACCGCTGATTGCCTTGTAGGCATCCTGGCCATCATCCCGCACACCATCGTATTCGGCGTAGTTGTCCTGTTTGATCATGAACAGGGCAAAACTGGTGTTCAGCGCCCCGCCGAAATACTCGGACTTCAGACCCGCTTCATAGCTTTGGCCAGTCATCGGCGGCAGAACCTTGTCGTCACGGTCGAAGTAGCTTTGCGGCGTGAAGATATCCGTGTAGCTGGCATAGACCGAGTGGTTTTCGTTCAGGTCGTAGACGATCCCGGCATAAGGAATCATCTTCCCGGTTTTTTTGCTGTTATCCGTGGTTGGCACAGTTTGCGCCGCGTTATAGGTCATTGTGCCTTTGCGATCGTAGTCCACTACCCTGGTTCCCAGGATGATCGACAGGTCGTCCACAGGTTTGAGGCGCAATGCTGCGTAGGCTGCCGACTCTTTGGTTTTGTACTTTTGCTTCAACCCCTGGCTCAGATCAGTAGGACGCGGCGCGTCATTGTTCCAGTTTTCGTAGTTGACGGTCAGGTCATCGGCATTCATTGCCAGGTAGTCCGTGCGCCGGTCACTGACGTTCATCCCCACCACCAGATCATGGGTACGCCCCAACAGCTCAAACGGCCCGGTCGCATAGGCGTCCAGTGTATCGGTATTGATTTCGAAGGTTTTGCTCCCGCTCATGAACTGCGCCTGGCCGGTGGCCTTGTCCGGAAAAGGCCCCCAGCCCACCAGGTTGCCCTGCAACTGCTCGGTGCTGCCCTTCCAGTGGCTGGCCTCGACCTTGAGCAGCCAGTCGTTGGCAAAACGCTGTTCAACACCGGCGAAATACTTGGTGCTTTCACTGTCGGCATACGCCCACTTGGCGGCGGGATTCATCGAGCGCTTGAAATGGGTGCGGCTGCCATCGCTGTAATACAGCGGCAATTGGCCAAAGCTCGAGCCGTTGGAATTGATCCGCTGATAGTCGATACCGGCGTACAGAGTGGTGTCGTCGGTCAAATCCGCTTCGCCGATGCCATAGAACACGTCCTTGGTCGAGGAATAGCGATCGATAAAGGAACGGCCATCTTCGTGGGCGGCGACGACACGTCCGCGCAGTGCGCCGTTTTCCGTCAGCGGCCCGGACAAATCCAGCTCGCTGCGATAGCGGTCCCATGAGCCGCCGCTGCCTGATACATAGCCCTGAAACTCCTTGGTGGGACGCTTGCGCACCAGGTTCACGGCCCCCGACGGGCTACCCACACCGCTCATCAAGCCGGTGGCACCGCGCACCACCTCTACGCGATCGTAAATGGCCATGTCACGCATGCCCAGGCCATTGGTATTGGTGGTGAAATCCGAGGTCGGCACACCGTCGTACTGAAAGTTATCGAGGGTGAAACCGCGAGAGTAAAAGTTGTAGCGCTCGCTGTCGTCATGCACCACGGTGATGCCGGGGGTTTGCGCCAATACCTGAGCGATACTGCCCAAACCTTGGTCAGTCATTTGCTGACGGGTAATGACCGTCACCGATTGCGGCGTTTCACGCAGCGAAAGCGGCAACTTGGTCGCCGTACTGGTTTCACCCGTGGTGTAGGAGTGACTGCCCTCAGTGGTGCTGCCCAACGCCAAACCCGTGACGCTGGTGGCTTGCAATTGCAACTGGCCGTCCACATTGGCGGAAGTCAGTGGGTATAGGGTCCAGACTCCGCTGGCGCCTTCGGTGGCCGTCAAACCGCTGCCCTTGAGCAGTTGCTGCAAGCCCTGGGGCACATCAAAGCGGCCCTTGAGGGCTGACGCCTGCTTGTCTTGCACCAGCGCCGGGTCATAAGGCAGGGAGATATTGGCCTGCTGGGCGAAGCGGTTCAGTGAATCTTCAAGCGTGCTAGCGGGCACGTCGAAACTGCGCTGAACACTCAAGGGCGCAGCACTGACCAGCGATAGCGGCTGCGCCACGGTGCCCAGTAAAACGATATGCAAGGCCATGGCCAGGCGGTTGCGGGGAGGCAATGAAGGGTTGCGAAAAACACGGGACATTGGCGCGGGGCTCCTGCGATGGATAAGTCTTATGCCTATCTGTCGAAGGCCAGCCGAAAACCCGCAAAGAAATTTGCGCTGTGGGAGCGAGCCTGCTCGCGAATGGCCTTCGCGAGCAGGCTCGCTCCCACACTACTAAGCCGCCACAATGCGTGTCCAGAACCGTGTCCGGCGCTCAATACGCACCGCCAGCGACTGGCTCAAACCCTCCAGCGCATGGTCAATGCGCTGGAGTTGAAACACCCCGGAAACCCGCAATTCAGCCACCGCCGGATCACACTGCAACCAGCCGTGGCGATAGCGCGCCAGTTCTTGCACGAGATCCTGCAAGCGCATCTGCCTGGCCACCAGCACACCGCTGACCCAGCCATTGGCACTAAACACGGGCGCAGGCTGCAACTGCGCAGAACGTGGATCGATCAGGTACTCGCTGCCCGCCTGTACCAGCACTGGCCGGGTATCGGGCAAGTGAATCGCCACTACGCCCTCCTCGACCATCAAGCGAGTACGCCCTGACTCCTGACGTACATCGAATGCGGTGCCAATAGCCTGCAGGCGCGCTTCACGGGTATGCACCCAGAATGGCCTGCGCCCGCTCGCAGATCCCGGATCCTGACCCGTACGGATAAATATCTCGCCTTCGCGCAACACAATCAGGCGCTGTTGCGCAGTGAACAGCACATCAGCAGCACTGTCGGTATTGAGCTGCAAACGCGTGCCATCGAGCAGATTGAACGAATGCCGCTCTCCCACGCCGGTCGCATAGTCGGCACCCACGCTCCGCCAGGGCTGCTGTTGCAGGACCAGGCCGCCCGCGCCTGCGCCGAGGATGCCCAGGCCGAGCACTTTGAGGGCCTGACGCCGTGAGCGCAGGCGGCCACTGCCGGCCAGGGTGTCCAAAGCCACACGACCCGGCAGCGCCGAGGCCTGCCGCAAGGTCGCTTCGGTCATTTGCAGGGCTTGCCACGCGGCTTCATGGCTGGCATCGGCTGCGCGCCATTGCTCGCACGCCGCAAATACCTGAGGCGGCGCCGCACCGGATTGGGTTTTGACCAGCCAGTCAATCGCCTGGTCAAGGACATGGGGGGCGAATCCTGGCGGCGACGAACCAGCGCTCACAGGGCGTTACGCATCAGAAAACAATGGCGAATGGCCGTGGCCATGTATTTTTCCACTGAACTCACGCTCACCCCCAGGCGCTCGGCAATAGCCTGATAGCCAAGCCCTTCAAGGCGTGACAGCAAAAAGGCAGTGCGTACATTGGCTTTTAGGCCCTCGAGCAACGCATCGATGCGGGTCAGGGTTTCCAGCAGGATCAAACGTTCTTCGGCGGCAGGCATGTGCTGCTCGGGCAAGTGAGCCAGCGCTTGCAAATAGGCCTGCTCGACTTTCTGGCGGCGGAAGCGGTCAATCAACAGGCCCTTGGCAATGGTGCTCAGCCAGGCCCGTGGCTCGCGCAAATGCGCAACCTGTTCCGGCTTGCCCAGCACATAGAGAAAGGTGTCCTGCGCCATGTCGGCAGCATTGTCGGTATCTCGCAGGCGCCTGCGCAGCCAGTTCAGCAGCCAGCCATGGTGATCGCTGTAGAGGCTTTGCACATCTGCGTGCAGCAACGGCGGGTTCGGCGGGGATGGCGACACGGAAACCCTCGGGACGTGCCGTGGGCACACTGCGAATAGGAATGGGTCGCAATCATATTCGCAGTACCGGCCAGACTCAAGCCCTGGACGGCTTGCGCGGGTCAATCAGCGCCCTGTCGCCGCCAGGACGGCGGCGACAGGGGCATGCATCAAGGGATCAGCGAGTACACCAGCGAGGAGATCGCAATCAGGCCGATAACCGTCACGAACACGTTGGAGATCTGCCCCGAGTACTGGCGCATAGACGGCACCCGGCGAATCGCGTACATCGGCATCAGGAACAGAATGGCTGCAATCACCGGCCCGCCCAAGGTTTCAATCATCACCAGGATGCTCGGGTTGAGCGTGGCCACAGCCCAGCACACCACCAGCATGAAAGCGGCCGTCATGCGGTCCAGGTTTTTCGCGGCCGGGCGCTTGCCGGTTTTCAGCACCAGGCCTTTAAGGCCTTCGCTGGCGCCGATGTAGTGGCCCAGAAAGGACTTGGCAATGGCCACAAAAGCAATCAGTGGCGCGGCAAAAGCGATGGTCGGGTTACTGAAATGGTTGGCCAGGTAGGACAGGATCGACAGGTTCTGCGCCTTGGCTTCGGCCAGTTGTTCCGGCGACAGGGTCAGCACGCAACTGAACACGAAGAACAGCACCATCACTACCATCAGCAGGTGAGCACGGGACAGGATCTGCGAACTGCGCTCATCGGCATTGGCGCCATACCGGCGCTTCTGGTCTACGGCGAACGCCGAAATGATCGGTGAATGGTTAAAGGAAAAAACCATCACCGGAATCGCCAGCCACAAGGTATGCAGCAATACCGAAGGCGCAGGCAGCGTAGTCGCGGTACTGAGAATGCCGCCGTTCCAGTGCGGGATCAAAAACACCGCCAAAAACAGCAACGCCACGATAAACGGGTAGACCAGCATGCTCATGGCCTTGACGATCACCTGTTCGCCGCAGCGCACCACAATCAGCAAGCCCAGAATCAGCACCAGCGACAGGATTGCCCGTGGAGGTGGAGTGATATGCATCTGGTTGAGCATAAAGCTGCCAACCGTGTTGGTCAGCGCTACGCTATAGATCAGCAGGATCGGGAAGATGGCCAGGAAGTACAGCAACGTAATCACAGCACCTGCACGCAGGCCGAAATGTTCTTCAACCACGTCAGTGATATCTGAGCCTTCACGCCCGGAGAGAACGAAGCGGGTCAGGCCGCGGTGAGCGTAAAAGGTCATCGGGAACGCCAGCAGCGCCAGGATCAGTAACGGCCAAAAGCCGCCAAGCCCAGCGTTGATCGGCAAAAACAAGGTACCTGCGCCAATCGCCGTGCCAAACAGGCCCAGCATCCAGGTGGTGTCATGACGATTCCAGCGAGTGAGGGTCGCTGGTGTCTCGTCGAAGCGTTCGTCGACGCTGTTAGCCTGGTCATTCATCCGGTCGAATCTCCGCTAGCCGGTCGTTACCACGCAGCCGGGGCGGACAAGAAACATCTTGCTGACATCGCCCCGGCCATAAGAGGGGCGCGATTGTCCGGGATTAGACATAAGAAGCAAAGGTTTAGCTGAGCAATGGTCGAAATGATGTCACGTTGCAAAGCAATACCTGGACACCAATTGATACACTATTGAAGTCCCCCCATCGCTCAAAAGGCCCGAGAACCATGCATTTTGCCCGACGTTTTCCCGTTTTTATCGGCTTGTGCCTGCTGGCTGCAGCGCCCATGGCCAGCGCCGACGGTCTGATGATTACCTGGCCCGGCGGCTGGGAAGTGCAGGCCGTCCCCCCTGCCCCGGACGACAGCAGTGTGCGCCAGCGGGCGGTGAAGAACGATGCCAATGGTGACCCGCAGATGGTTATGGAGCTGACTCAGTCGACCCTGGCGCCCGAGCACAAGGTCAATATGGAGGCGGTGTTGCTGCAAATGCGCAAAACCTTGCAGCAGAATTTCGCCAAAGGCGGTTACCAGAGCGCTTGCAACAAGATCCACAGCAGCACCCTGGGCGGGCTGGACGCATTGCAAACCACCTGCAAGATCACCCAGAACGGCAACCACGTGATCACCCAGACCCTGGTGGCCGCCACCCAGGGCAACAGCGCCTACGCCCTTTCCTACGCAGGCCCGGCTGACGGCTACAAAGCCAACGAGCCTGAGGTCAATGGCATTCGCGCCAGCTTGCGGCTGGGGCAATAACCGGGTAGCACTTGCCTCTGTGGGAACGAGCCTGTTCGCTCCCACAGTTCAGGCAGTGCCTACGGGATCAGCACCACTTTGGCGCACGCACCTTCATTGACCTGCGCATAACAGGCCAGTCCGTCCGCCAGGGCCGCTTCCTGAAAACCACCCGGTGCCGGCAACAGCCCTTGATCGAAGTACTGACCAAACTGATTGAGCCTCTGCGCGCAATCGCCGCAGCTATACAGCAGCGTGTTGACCCCGACCAGCGACCCGCCCTTGCGATACAGGGCCAGCGCAGGCAAATGCACATGACCGTCCTGCGGTGCGGCAATAAAGGCGATTCGCCCGAAAGTGCGCAACGCCGACACTGCCGCTGGCAACCAATGGCCAGTGGTGTCGAAAATCACTTCAGCGCCACCTGCAAATACCTCATTCACTTGAGTCCCCAGCGACTCCGGTTTATCCAGAACCAGCACTTCAAGGCCCTGCTCCAGCAGCACCTGCGCCTGCTCGGTACGACGCACCGCCGCCAGCACCCGCGCGCCAAGCACTTTCGCCAGCGCGATAGCCGCGGTGCCTACCGCGCCATTGGCACCGATCACCAGCAAACGGGTATCCGCGCCTACACCCGTTCGTTGCAGAGCATCCCACGCCGTGGTGTAAGGCACGCCCAGGCTGGCGGCCTGCTCAAAACTCAGCGACTTGGGTTTCAGCGCAACGCCTTCAATCGGCAAGACCAAATAGCTCGCATGAGAACCGTCCCGGTAGAACCCCAGTTCCTTACCCGTACCCCAGACTTCCTGCCCCACCAACGCCTGCGGTCCATCCACGATCACCCCGGCAAAATCCCGACCGGGCACGCGGGGCAAGGTGGTGTAGGGGAAACGGCCGAGTACATTTTTCACATCGCTGGGGTTCAGGCCCGCAGCCCTGACCTGCACCAGCACTTCATTGGCACCAGGTACCGGCAGCGGCAACTCAACGAGGTTCAGCGCCGCCAGATCACCGGTTTTGGAAAATTGCAGTGCTTTCATATTCAGCCCTCTGGATGCTGTAGAGATGCCCCAGTTTATGGCCGACAAGCGTGGTGCTTCTGCCAATGCCTTCTGTCTGCCGGACAAGTTCAGATCTCTGCTACCTGACCTGAGGCATACAAAGAAGGACTCACACCCAGCTCGCGTCGGAACATATCGCTGAAACTGCTGGGCGAATAACCAAGCGAACGTGAGATCTGGCTAACAGAAGCGCCCTGGATCAGCTCGGCCGCGGCGGTTGCCAATTGCACCTGCCGCCGCCACTGGGCGAAGCCCATGCCCAGTTCGCCCTGAAAAAGACGGGCCAGGGTTCGTACACTGGCCCCGGCGTTCTCGGCATGTTGCTCAAAGGCGATATCCAGCGAAGGGCTGGCCATGACCGACTGGCACAGGTTGAGCAGGCGCCGGTCCGGGGTATCGGGCATGGGCACCTTAAGCTGGGTTCGGCGGGCCCGCTGCAATTCCAGCAACGTCAGATTGAGCAGAGCCTCGGTGTAGGCCGTTTGCCCGTCCGCCTGCTCCACCAACTTGATAATCAGCTCTCTGAGCAAGCGGCCGACTTCAATCACCTGTACACGACGGTCCAGGGTGCTGGCCAGCTTGGGTGGCAAATAGATATTTCGCATCTGCAAATCCGACACCACGCGAATCCCGTGGGGCACCTGCGGCGGCAACCACACCGCCCGCTGTGGTGGCACGGCCAGGGCTTCATCCGGGGTATCGACCCACATCACGCCGCTGCTTGCGTAGAGCAACTGCCCCCACTCGTGCTGATGCGGCTCGATATACAGGCCACGGGGATAAGTACGCGCCAAGGGTTGTACCCGCACATCGGTGTCAGACAAATCGGGTGGAACGGCAAGCGCCATATACGGTACACATCAGAAAAGTGAGCGATTAAGGGAACGAGGTTATAGTGCCTTGATTCCACCCAAAGCGCCCCAACCTGACAGATTTGTCATCTGTCCATCAGTTGCCTGACAGTCCCTGTCGCTCAGGCTGACGTTTTTTCGTATAGAGGATCTCGATGAAGACTCCATTGCGCCTTTTCGCACTCTCGGCCCTGTTGTTGACCTCTTTGGCGCAAGCGGCCGAACAACTGACCATTGATGTGCACCGCGATGCCAACTGCGGCTGCTGCAAAGCCTGGATTTCTCACCTTGAGAGCAACGGCTTCAAGATCAATGACCATGTAGAAACGGATATGGCCAGCGTCAAACAGCGCCTCGGCGTGCAGCCCCGGCTGGCGTCGTGCCATACCGGAGTGATCAACGGCAAGTTCGTTGAAGGTCACGTGCCTGCCGAACAAGTGGTGGCACTGACCCAGCGCAACGACCTCAAGGGTATTGCTGTACCGGGCATGCCAATGGGCTCGCCGGGTATGGAAATGGGTGACCGCAAGGACGCCTACCAGGTGATCGGCCTGGACAACGACGGTAAAGACCAGGTGATCGCCGAGTACCCTGGCAACTGAAATACGCGAGGCGCGCGCACCACATCGGTGCGCGCGCCCTGTTATTTTGCAGAACCGCCCCCCATCCCCATAGCAGCTGACGAGCGGAGCGAGGCTGCGTTCGGGCGCGTAGCAGCCGTGAGCCCTGCGAACCCGATTGGGCTAGCATATCGCAGTGTCTGATTTTACGGCTGCTGCGCAGCCTCGCTCCGCTCGTCAGCTGCTACAAAAACTGAAACAGACTTTGTGATAGATACTTTTCCTACAAGACAACTCTCATTGTCTTACAAAAAACACTGCCTTTAGCTAGCAGCTTGACCCATCTCTTCTACACTCAACGCTGTCGCATCTACGGCGTGTATTTGTCGTATTTGAATAATCGGATCTTCTTCGCCCGTGATAGGCCAACTTGGGGCTGGGTTGCAGCTGTTGGTGCATTCCTTGCAGTGCCCAAATCATCTTTTACGCATTTTTGCCGTGGATGACATGGCCGATCAGTCAGTGGGGAAGTGCCGGCCGGGTGGCCGTTAGCAGATCAATAAATACAACGGGAGAGATTCATGATCAGTGCTGCTGCGCCACATCAAGAAGAACGTCTGACCCCGCAAGTTGTGAATGAGCTGATTTCACTGCCAGATCTGGCCCCTGCAGGGAGGCCCGCGCTGGCGGTGATAAACGCCAATCCCAATAAAAAGAAGGTGCTGTTTGTCACCTCCGAACTGGCCGACCTGGTGAAGACCGGTGGCCTGGGTGATGTGTCGGCAGCACTGCCGCGGGCCATGCGTCACTTGCATGATGTACGGGTGCTGATCCCCGGCTACCCACAAGTGCTCAACAGCGACAACCCGATCCACATCATCGGTGAACTCGGTGGCCATGCCGCCCTGCCCGCCTGCAAGATCGGACGCATGGACATGACCGACGGCCTGGTCATCTATGTAATGATCTGCCCTGAGCTTTATGAGCGCGAAGGCACGCCCTACGGCGCCAACAATGGCCGCGACTGGCCCGACAACCACATCCGTTTCGCCCGCCTGGGGCTGGCTGCAGCCGATATCGCTGCCAATCTGGCACAGATACACTGGCAACCCGACCTCGTGCATGCCCACGACTGGCCTGCAGGGCTGGCCCCGGCCTATATGCACTGGCGCGGGCAACGCACCCCCACCCTGTTCACTATTCACAACCTCGCCTACCAGGGCGTATTCAGCCGCGCCTGCTGCCCGGAGCTCGGCATCCCGCACCATGCCCTGCAACAGGACGGTATGGAGTTCTACGGCAAACTGTCGTTTCTCAAGGCCGGCATGGCCTACGCCAGCCACATCACTACGGTCAGCGCGACCTACGCCGCCGAAATCACCACCCCGGCCTTTGGCTGCGGGCTCGATGGCTTTTTGGCCAGCAAGACCCAGCAAGGCCTGTTGAGCGGTATTCCCAATGGCATCGATGAAAGCTGGGAAGCCACCACCGACCCCCATCTGGTGGCGCCCTTCGGTATCGGTGACTGGGATGCCCGCGCCGTCAATACCACCCATGTGCGTAACCTGTTCGGCCTCAACCCCTCCAAAGGGCCATTGTTTGCCGTCGTGTCGCGCCTGGTTTACCAGAAGGGCCTGGACCTCACCGAAGCCGTGGCCGCCTTTATCGTCGCTTCGGGCGGGCAGATTTGCATCATCGGCCGCGGTGAACCCGAAGAAGAACAGGCCATGCGTGAACTTGCCTTGCGCTTCCCGGGTCAGATCGGAGTACGCATCGGTTTCAATGAAACCGATGCACGGCGCATGTTCGCGGGCAGCGACTTTTTGCTGATGCCCTCGCGCTATGAACCCTGCGGTTTGAGCCAGATGTATGCACAACGCTTCGGCTCGCTGCCAGTAGCGCGCAACACCGGCGGCCTGGCGGACACCATCGAAAACGGCGTGACCGGTTTTCTGTTCGACGAGTCCACCGTGGCCAGCTACGAGGAAGCACTCAAGCGCGCCTTCAAGGTGTTCAGCTACCCCAAACTGTTGAATGCCATGCGCTGCCGCGCAATGGCCGCTCCATTCAACTGGTGCAAGGCCGTGGAACCCTATGCCGAGCTGTATGAGCAACTGGTTGCCAAGTCATTGCTTCGCACCGTGAAGCCATGAGCCCTGCGGATCTGCCTGACGTTCGTTCATTTATCGCCATCAAGGGTACCGCCAATGAGCGAAGCGCAACTTGAAGTACTCGCCGGCCGGGCCGGACTGGCCGTTGACTGGATTGATGCCAACGGCCAGCCACAGAGGGTCAGGCCACAGGTGCTGGAGGCCATTCTGGCGGGGCTGGGACTGCCCGCCGACAGCGCCGAAGCCATCGAAACCAGTCTGCTCAACCTGCAGCTGGAGCAGCAGAACAAACGCCTGCCGCCCTTGCTCACGGCAGACGTCGGCAAGGCCCTGGACTTGTCACGCTACTTTCACGCCCATAGTCAGTGCATCGTGCATCTGGAGAACGGCGATGCGTTGCCAATCCAGCTGGATGCCGACGCCATGTTGCCGGGCATGATCCCCGTCGGCTACCACCGGGTGCAGCTGGAAGATCAACAGTTCACCCTGGCCGTGGCCCCGGCCAGGTGCTTCAGTATCGGCGATGCCCTGCATCAGACAGCGCCACGGGCATGGGGTGTCAGCGTGCAACTGTACTCATTGCGGCGCCACGGCGACGGCGGCTTTGGTGATACCCGGGCACTCGAAACCCTGCTGCAGGCTGTGGGTGAGCGCGGCGCCGATGCGCTGGCAATCAGCCCCCTGCACGCCATGTTCAGCAGCGCGCCCAAACATTACAGCCCGTACTCACCTTCCAGTCGCCTGTTTCTCAACAGCCTGTATGCAGCACCCGCCAGTATCCTTGGCGAGGAGGCACTGCACAGGGCCATTGAAGCCACAGGCCTGAGAGACGAACTGCAACGCCTTGAACAGTTGCCGCTGATCGACTGGCCAGCCGCAACCCTGGCCAAACAGACATTGCTGCGTCAGCTCTACAACGACTTTGCCCGGGACGAACACCCGCTGCTGGCCGACTTCAATCACTTTCGCGAGCTGGGTGGCGAAGCACTGGAAAACCACTGCCGCTTTGAGGCCCTGCAGGAAACCTGTGTGGCCGGGCATCACAGCTTCGACTGGCGCGAGTGGCCCGAACAATGGCGCAACCCGGACAGCCCGGCGCTACTGCGGTTTGCCGAGGGGCACCAGGCGCTCATCGGCTATTACGCCTTTTGCCAATGGCTGATCGCCCGCTGCCTGGACCGGGCCCAGACCACGGCGCGTAGCAGCGGCATGGCCATCGGCCTGATCGCCGACCTGGCCGTGGGTGCCGATGGTGCCGGCAGCCAGGCCTGGTGCCGCCAGGATGAACTGCTGGCGCAACTGACCGTGGGCGCGCCACCCGATGCACTCAACCGCGCGGGCCAGGGCTGGGGCATCTCGGCGTTTTCCCCCGAAGGCCTGAAGCGCAATGGTTTTCGTGCCTTTATCGAGATGCTGCGGGCCAATTTTGCCCATGCTGGCGGGCTGCGCATCGACCATGTGCTGGGTTTGCAGCGCCTGTGGGTAATACCCCTGGGGGCTTCGCCCGATGAAGGCGCCTATCTGTATTACCCGATCGACGACCTGCTGCGCCTGGTGTGCCTTGAATCGGTGCGCCACCAGGCCATCGTGCTGGGCGAGGACCTTGGCACCGTACCTGACGGCCTGCGGGAAAAGCTCAGCGAGCGGGCAATCCTGGGCATTCGCGTGCTGCTGTTCGAGCAGGACTACGGCGCGCGCTTCAAACCGATTCTGGACTGGCCGGACGATGCCCTGGCCACCACCAGCACCCACGACCTGCCGACACTCACCGGCTGGCTGCACGGACGCGATATCGACTGGAATGAACGCCTGGGTCTGATTGACCCGGTCACTGCACACCACTGGCGCGAAAGCCGTCAGCGCGAGTGCGAAGGCCTGGATCTGGCCTTGCGCCTGGATCCGCAAAACTTTCAGGAAGAAGCCCAGGGCAACGCTCCGACACTGGACGCCAGCATCCGTTATCTGGGGCACACCCGTGCGCCGCTGGTACTGCTGCCAATCGAAGATGCACTGGGGCTCGAGGAGCAAGCCAACTTGCCCGGCACCGTCAGCGGCCACCCCAATTGGTGCCGACGTCTGCCGGGCGACGGCAATACCTTGCTGGACGCCATCGATGCCACCCAACGTTTTGAACTGCTGGCCTGCGCCCGCCAGCAAGCCCACGAGCGAGACCGCTAAATCACCCATGAGCAAGGAGCTTCACCATGAGTAATGACGACAAGCACATTCGTGAATTTGCCTATCAGATCTGGGAGTCTGAAGGTCGCCCGGAGGGCCAGGAGGCGCGTCACTGGGAAATGGCCCACAAACTGGCCCAGGCACAAGCCCTGGCCCCTTCCAAGGCAGCCCCCAAGGCCAAGGCCGCAGCAAAACCTGCCGGCGAGAAAAAGCCCCGGGCACCGCGCAAGCCTGCCTCGTCTTGAGTCCACCTTCCCCCTTGTGGGAGCGCCAGCTCGCGATTGCCTCAACCCGGCCAACGGATTGAACCGCAGAAGTGCAATCGCAAGCCCGCCCCCACAGGCCACCTACACCCAAAAATCCGGTTGTGCAGGAGCAGGTCATGAGTAAACACACGTCAGCACCGCCCACTGGCGACCCCTTGCGCATCCGCGAAGGGCTGCCCTTCCCCCTTGGGGCCACCTGGGATGGCCTGGGCGTCAACTTTGCCCTGTTCTCGGCCAATGCCACCAAGGTCGAGCTGTGCCTGTTCGATGCCGCAGGCGAGGTCGAGCTGGAGCGTATCGAGCTGCCCGAGTACACCGACGAGACCTTCCACGGCTATCTGCCGGACGCCCATCCCGGGCAGGTCTACGGTTATCGCGTGCATGGCCCCTACGACCCGGAAAACGGCCATCGCTTCAACCACCACAAACTGCTGATCGACCCCTACGCCAAACAGCTGGTGGGTGAACTGAAGTGGTCCGAGGCCCTGTTTGGCTACACCATCGGTCACCCGGATGCCGACTTGAGCTTTGATGAACGGGACAGCGCGCCCTTCGTGCCCAAGTGCAAGGTCATCGACCCGGCGCACACCTGGGGTCATGACCACCGCTTGAGCGTGCCTTGGGAACGCACCATCTTCTACGAGGCCCACGTGCGCGGCATCAGCATGCGCCACCCCGCCGTGCCGGATGCGGTGCGTGGTACCTTTGCCGGCTTGATGATCGATGAAGTGGTCGAGCACATCACCGACCTGGGCGTAACCAGCATCGAGCTATTGCCGGTGCATGCCTTCGTCAATGACCAGCATCTGCTGCAAAAAGGCATGACCAATTATTGGGGCTACAACAGCATCGCTTTTTTTGCCCCCGACCCGCGCTATCTGGCCAGCGGCAAGATAGCCGAGTTCAAGGAGATGGTGGCGCGCCTGCACAAGGCCGGCCTCGAGGTGATTCTGGATGTGGTCTACAACCACACCGCCGAAGGCAACGAACAAGGTCCGACCCTGTCCATGCGCGGCATCGACAACGCCTCGTACTATCGCCTGATGCCCGAGGACAAGCGCTACTACATCAACGATTCCGGCACCGGCAACACTCTGGACCTTAGCCATCCATGCGTCTTGCAGATGGTCACTGACTCGCTGCGCTATTGGGCCCGGGAGATGCACGTCGACGGTTTCCGCTTCGACCTGGCGACGATTCTGGGGCGCTATCACGACGGCTTCAACGAACGTCACAGCTTTCTGGTGGCCTGTCGCCAGGACCCGCTGCTGCGCCGGGTAAAAATGATTGCCGAACCTTGGGACTGTGGCCCCGGTGGCTACCAGGTCGGCGGCTTCCCGCCCGGCTGGGCGGAATGGAACGACCGCTTCCGCGACACCGTGCGCGCGTTCTGGAAAGGCGACGAAGGCAAACTGGCTGAATTTGCCGGGCGCATGACCGGTTCGGCCGACCTGTTCAACCACCGGGGCCGAAGGCCCTATAGCTCGGTCAACTTCATTACCGCCCATGACGGCTTCACGCTGCACGACCTGGTGTCCTACAACGATAAACATAACGAGGCCAACGACGAAAACAACCAGGACGGTAGCAACAACAATATTTCCTGGAACCACGGCGTCGAAGGGCCCACCGACGACCCCGAAATCAACGCCTTGCGCCAGCGCCAAATGCGCAATTTCATGGCCACCCTGTTCCTGGCCCAGGGCACGCCGATGCTCGTGGCCGGCGACGAATTCGCCCGCACCCAGCACGGCAACAACAACGCCTACTGCCAGGACAGCGAAATCGGCTGGATCAACTGGGAACTGGACAAGACCGGCAAATCCCTGCTGGCCTTTGTCAAACGCCTGATCAAGTTACGCATGCAGTACCCCATCCTGCGGCGCGGCCTGTTCCTGGTGGGGCACTCCGTTGACACGCCCGAGTACAAGGACGTGACCTGGCTGGCCGCCGATGGCAACGAGATGACCACCGAACAGTGGCAGGACGCCGAGGCCCGGTGCATGGGCATGCTGCTCGATGGCCGGGCGCAGGTATCCGGGGTGCAGCGCGCCGGCGCTGATGCCACCTTGCTGATCGTGGTCAATGCCAACCACGACCCGGTCAACTTCAACCTGCCCAAAGTGCCCCACGGCATCAGCTGGTCATGCCGGCTCGACACCACTGACCCGAGCATCAAGGGCCCGCAGCATCTGCCCTTCAACAAACCCTACAATGTCACCGGGCGTTCGCTGGTGCTGTTTGAATTGCAACACACCGAGGTGTCGTGAATGTATTGATAAATATCAAGTGCACCCCCATAAAAAGCGGCAAGCTGTGACTGTAACTTGCCGCTTTGAAACTGCCCCTGACAGAGGAGTGACCATGCCTACCGAACAAGCTGTCGGCAATACACTTTTATCTGCCACCCCGGCAACAGCACCTGCCGTGCATCGAATCAAGGTGCTGACAGTCAATACACACAAGGGCTTTACCGCCTTCAACCGCCGCTTCATCCTGCCCGAACTGCGCGAAGCCGTGCGCAGCACCGGTGCCGATCTGGTGTTTTTGCAGGAAGTGCTCGGCGAGCACGGCAAGCACGCCTCACGTTACGAAGACTGGCCTGCCACCTCACAGTACGAATTCCTCGCCGACAGCATGTGGAGCGACTTTGCCTACGGGCAAAATGCCGTTTACCCCGACGGTCATCACGGTAATGCCCTGTTGTCCAAGTACCCGATCAAGGCTTCGCGCAATCTCGATGTGTCGATCACCGGGCCTGAGCGGCGCGGCTTGCTGCACTGTGTGCTGGATGTGCCGGGGCATGACAATGTGCATGCCATTTGTGTGCATTTGAGCCTGCTGGAAAGCCATCGCCAACTGCAGATCGTGTTGCTCAACCAACTGCTCAAATCCTTGCCGCCCCATGAGCCGGTGATCATTGCCGGTGACTTCAACGACTGGAAGCAGCAAGGCAATGCTGCCCTGCGCCAGCGTGACGACCTGCATGAGGTGTTTGAGCGCCATCACGGCCAAGTGGCCAAGAGCTATCCCGCGCGCTGGCCACTCCTGCGTCTGGATCGTATCTACTTGCGCAATGCCCGCAGCCACAATCCAGAGATCCTTGGCAATAAGCCGTGGAGCCATTTATCCGATCATTTACCGTTGGCGGTTGAGGTGCATCTGTAATACCGAGGTGCCCGCCTGCCCTCACCCCAACCCTCTCCCGAGGGTGAGGCCTGGGGTAAGGGCGCTGTTGCTCTACCCCGTCACCGGCCGCAATATCAGCACCCCCAGCGGCGGCAGATTCAAGGCCAGCGATACGCCCTGACCATGGCTGGCTACCTCCTGGGTCACCACCCCGCCGCCGTTGCCATAATCGGAACCGGCATAGATCGCCGAATCACTGTTGATAACCTCCTGCCAGGTACCGGCAAATGGCACACCGATCCGATAACCTTCGCGCGGCACCGGGGTAAAGTTGGTCACCACCAGCAAGGGCGAACCGTCCTTGCTCCAGCGTAGCCACGCATAAACGCTGTTGGCTGCGTCATCGCCAATCAACCACTGGAAACCCTGCGATACATCATCCTGCTCATACAGCGCTGGCTGCTCGCGGTACAAACGATTCAAGTCGCCAACCAGTTTTTGCACCCCCCGGTGCTCGGGGTATTGCAGTAAATACCAGTCCAGTTGCTGATCATGATTCCATTCACGCCACTGGCCGAATTCGCAGCCCATAAACAGCAGTTTCTTACCCGGATGTGCCCACATAAAACTCAAGTAAGCACGCAGATTGGCGAATTTCTGCCAGCGATCACCGGGCATCTTGTCGATCAGCGAGTGTTTGCCGTGCACCACTTCATCGTGGGAGATCGGCAGGATAAAGCGCTCGGTCCAGGCGTACACCAGGCCAAAGCTCAGTTCGTTGTGATGATGGGCGCGGTACACCGGGTCTTGCTGGATGTAATGCAGCGAATCGTGCATCCAGCCCATGTTCCATTTGTAGGAAAACCCCAGCCCGCCCTGATCGGTGCTCTCGCTGACGCCGGGCCAGGCCGTGGACTCTTCGGCAATCACCAGCGCGCCTGGTACCTCGTAGGCAACCACATCATTGAGATGGCGCAAAAATTCTATCGCTTCGAGGTTTTCCCGCCCGCCATGCCGGTTGGGCACCCACTCACCAGCCTTGCGCGAATAGTCGCGGTACAACATGGACGCCACCGCATCCACGCGCAACCCGTCGACATGAAAGTGCTTGAGCCAGTGCAAGGCCGAGGCAAGCATAAAACCATGCACTTCGGTACGGCCCAGGTTGTAAATCAGGGTGTTCCAATCCTGATGAAAACCTTCAAGAGGGTTGGCGTATTCGTACAGTGCCGTGCCATCAAACTGCGCCAGCCCATGGGTATCGTTGGGAAAATGCGCCGGCACCCAGTCCAGAATCACACCGATACCGGCCATATGACAGGCATTGACGAACGCGGCAAAATCATCAGGCGAACCATAGCGGGCCGTCGGCGCAAATTGTGACAGAGGCTGATAGCCCCAGGAGCCTCCAAACGGGTGTTCCATGATCGGCATCAGCTCGATATGGGTGAAACCCAGTTGCTGCACGTAAGGGATCAGGCGCTCGGCCAGCTCGGGCCAGCTGTACTGACGCTCGATGTCGCCAACATCATCAGTCTCGCACTGCCATGACCCTGCATGTAACTCGTAAATTGACAACGGTGCGTCACGGCGCTGACGCTGCTCACGGGCTTGCATCCAGTCACCATCCTGCCATTCGATGGCCAGGGGTGACGCCACCTTCGACGCCGTATCAGGCGGCAACTGAGTGGCCAGCGCCACGGGGTCGGCCTTGAGCGGCAAGATGCCGTGGGCGCCAAGGATTTCGTATTTGTACGCCTCGCCCGCCTGCAGGCGCGGCACAAACAGCTCCCACACGCCGTTGGCGTGGCGCAGGCGCATGGGGTGGCGACGGCCATCCCAGCCGTTGAAATCGCCTACCACAGACACCCGCCGCGCATTTGGCGCCCACACGGCAAAGCGCACCCCCGGCACGCCATCAACCTCCAGCAATTGCGCCCCGAAGCAGCTGCTTAAATCACGGTGGTTGCCTTCGGCAAACAGGTACAAGTCCATCTCACCCAACAACGGACCAAAACTGTAAGGATCTTCGCTGGTTTGCACGGCATTGCCCCAATCAACCTGGAGCAAGTACGGCCGCGCCTGTGTGAAATGCCCGACAAAAAGGCCGGTGACTTGTGCGTCATCAAGGCGCCCGAGTACTTCACCGGTATCCCTGGCGAGTACATTGACACTGACCGCGCCGGGCAAAAAAGCCCGGACAAACTGCCCGCCTGCAGCATCGGCGTGAGGCCCCAGCACCGCAAACGGATCGGGGTGTTCGGCTTTGGTCAGTGCGTCGATGTCCGTAGGGGCGGGTAACAGCGAGTCTTTACCTTTACCAGTATCCATGCTCGAACTCATGCTGCTCTCCGTCTGGTAAAGGTTGTGCATGCCTGTGCATACGTTTCGGTCTTCGACTTGGCCTATGTCCTGAATCCACAGTCCCACCAAGACTAGCTCTTGTGGGGCACCCCGTGAGGGCTAATTACCCTTGGTTTATGCAAAACCCATGCAAATATTGCGGTACGCGCAGCGCAGTGCGCCGTCGGTCACGTGAGCGGAATCAAACCTGCCATCACACGGTCAACCTTCCGACAGCCCTCTACATCCCGCCACCGAGAGGTCATCGTGATGAGTATCCCCATTGCACCTGAAACCCCTGACCCCAATATCGACCAGCCAGCTTTGCCGCCCGTTCCCGAGCCACAACCGCAACAGGAGCCGCCCGAGCGTGACCCGCAACCCATGGGTGACCCGCCCTGTGAACAAGTGCCGCGAAAGGTAAAGACTGAAAAGTTCTAATTACGGCAATTAACAAGGAGCGGCATGGCAGCGCACATTCAAACAGCATGCCGCTCGTCGCTTTTTTTGAAAAAAAGTCATACCCGTACTACAGAGCGGGCTTACAAGTATTCTTTAAAACAGGCCCTACCAAAAACAAACAAACATTCACAAGCATTTGAAATTTTTTAATATTTTCAGCCAAAGCATATAAAAGCCCTCACGCAAATGAAATAAGATCATCGCAAAGGTTTCAGGAAGCCTTAATAAGCCACAGGGAAAACTATACGACCACTGTAGGAGCAATCTTAAACAAGATGTGCATATTTTTGACAAACTTTAAGGCCGGTATTAAATCTACAAGGATGCCCTTCCCTTAGCAGGTACCACATGCACAAGAATACAGGATCTCGAGCCTTTCAACTGGCCATGATTTTTATCAAGGAACAGCTCAAGGAACCGACTGCACTGTTCTGGATATTACTGTCGCCCGGTGCTGTTTTCTATCTGCTGATCTACTCGAAAGGAGACGATAATTTCAATCAAGATTACAGCGCTGTCACCGCATGGTTTTATGCCTATATATCTTCAAGCGTAGCGTTCTTTGGATTTTCTTTTTATATCATTGGCCGTCGAGAAAGTGGTTTCATCCGTTCATTCATTTATACGCCACACGCCAGAGCAGTGTTCCTGATAGCGCAACTCATCGCTTACTCCACAATCGCCTGCTTGTACTGCTTGTTTTTTTACATGATGACACGGCTCCCTTTTGGGGGTTACTCCACTTATGAAGCCTCAATACTCATGATCCGATTTTATAGTTGCTTTATTTTATTCTGCTCACCCGGCCTGCTCATTACCGCACTACCACTCAACTTCCAAACGGCCAACGCTGTTTTTTCAATCTTATCTTTTATCATGCTTGCCCTCGGGGTAGCACAAGCTGCCCTTCCTGAACCCACCTATTTCCCAATTGAATTATTCAACCCTCTAAGCCTTGGCAAAAGCATTATGCAACAGGGTATACAACCGCTATGGAAAATCATTATCAGCATTTTTGTGACCTTCATCATCGCCTTGTTATTGGCCTGCAAGTACTTGCGTATCAATCCAGTATGGAGCCGCTACTAATGAGTATTTTACAGGCAGACTGCATTGATTTCCGCTACCCAGAAAAACCGCTTTTCAGCCAAGCTAGCCTGCAGGTTTGCTCAGGCTCAATGACTGGTTTACTAGGACCTAATGGTGCAGGCAAGACCACGTTCTTTGATATTTTATGCGGTTTAAAAAAACCAGATAATGGCCAGATCACAAACCCTTTTACTCAACAACTTTATTTATCTCAGACGCTAATGACACCTCCCGCGTTGCGCATGTATGACATTTTCAAAATGACGGCCTTACTCTGCTCGCCCGCCCCCATTAACAAATGCCATATACAAGAGAAGCTGGCCCGCTGGAGCCCTCGAATCCTTGACCGCTACAACGAGATCTGGAGCAAAAAATCCTCTCTGTGCAGTTACGGTGAAAAACGCTGGTTCTTCACCGTTTCACTGCTGTCGATCGCAGCTGATTTCTACATTTTGGATGAACCCACTGCAGGGGTAGATCCGGAATTTCGCTTTCATATCTGGCAATGCCTGCGCGGTGCGGCACAGGACGGGGCGGCAATCCTTGTGTCCTCGCACAATGTCGATGAAATCAGCGAAAACTGCCAAGGCTTTTACATGATCAGCCAACAGAAATTCCTACACTTTGAAGACGGTGAAGCGTTCAAATATCACTATCAGGCCAGCACCCTCGATCAAGCCTTTATCAAGGCCGCATGTGGGGCTGACATGCACAAGTCATCACAACCCATCAGACCGTGATTCGCAGATTTTCTTGACCCCGATCACCCCCTGTACCACCCAACTGCGTTACAGGCGTGCAAAGCCAGCAAAACCGGGGCAGAACCTCGGGTGCAGCCGATTGTCGCAGGCCGCCTGAAGGCGCCATCTGATCCGGTTTTAATTCAAATAACTGAGCCTGTTATGCAAACAGTTCGCTGGGCATAGTGCTCGGGCCTGATGGAGGCTGATGAGCGAAAGACCATGAGCGAACAAATTCCCGTCCAGATACTTGAATCATTTGAGGCTCCCCGACCAAGAGCCGCAAAAACCAATAACAAGTCCAGCGACAACCTGATTCATACCCGCAGTTTCACCGGCCTGTTTCGCACACTGCGAATCGTGGGAGCAGGCCTGTTGTTTTTACTGTTCTTTGGCACCGTATGGCTCAACTGGGACGGCCGTCAGGCAGTGCTGTGGGACTTGTCTGAAAGTAAGTTTCATATATTCGGCGCGACCTTCTGGCCGCAGGATTTCATCCTGCTTTCGGCACTGCTGATCATTGCCGCCTTTGGCCTGTTTGCAATCACGGTATTTGCCGGGCGCGTATGGTGTGGCTACACCTGCCCGCAGAGCACCTGGACCTGGCTGTTTATGTGGTGCGAAAAGATCACCGAAGGTGACAGAAACCAGCGCATAAAGCTGCAAGCAGCGCCCTGGCGCCTGAACAAGATCCTGCGCCGAACGGCCAAGCACTCGTTGTGGCTGGCCATCAGCGTGATGACGGCACTGACCTTTGTCGGTTATTTCACCCCGGTACGGCCACTGGCCACAGAGCTGCTGACCCTGGAGATCGCCGGTATCAGCCTGTTCTGGATGCTGTTTTTCACCGGCGCCACCTATATCAGCGCCGGCTGGCTGCGCGAGGCAGTGTGCATGCACATGTGCCCGTATGCACGGTTCCAGAGCGTGATGTTCGACAAGGACACCCTGGCCATTTCCTATGATGTTGCCCGCGGCGAAAACCGCGGCCCGCGCAAACGCGGGGTCGAACCCAAGCAGGCCGGGTTGGGTGATTGCATCGATTGCTATATGTGTGTGCAGGTATGCCCCACCGGGATAGATATTCGCGATGGCTTGCAGATGGAGTGCATCGGCTGCGCGGCCTGTATCGATGCCTGCGACTCGGTGATGGAGAAAATGGGTTACGCTCCGGGCCTGGTGCGTTATACCTCCGAGCACGAATTGCAAGGCGGCAAGACCCATCTGCTGCGTCCGCGCCTGATCGGCTATGCCGTGGTGCTGCTGGTGATGATCGGCGCGCTGGTGATGGCGCTGAATATGCGCACCATGGTGTCCCTGGATGTGATCAAGGATCGCGGTCTGTTCCGTGAGAACAGCCTGGGCCAGATCGAGAATATCTACAGCCTGAAAATCATCAACAAGACCCAGGAGCCTCAGCACTACCGGGTTTCGTTGCAGGACGGCGAGGCGTTCCAGTTGCAGGGTAAAACCGAACTGACCCTGGCCCCCGGCGAGATTGTCGACGTACCGGTGTCTGTGGCCCTGCTGGCCGAGCGCCCGAAAAGCAGCTCGCAGACCATCGAGTTTGTGGTCACTGACACTGATGAACCGAGCGTGCGCAGTGTGGCCAAAAGCCGTTTTGTTGCCCCGCTGAACCGTTAAGCTGCAAATACTTTGTGTGGGAGCGGGCTTGCTCGCGACAGGATTGCTGCGGTGTGTCAGGCAAATCGCAGTCAGGCCATCGCGAGCAAGCCCGCTCCCACACCATTGCCCCGCCAGTAACCCAACGCCGGACCGAGCCTTATTCCATGAAACGCTACGAAAAATTTGCCGACGATATTGCCGAACTGATTCGCTCCGGGGTGCTCGGCCCCGGCCAGCGCGTGCCTTCGGTGCGCTATGCCAGCCAGACCTACGGCGTCAGCCCCTCGACGGTTTTTCAAGCCTATTATTTGCTGGAGCGTCGCGGTTTGATCCGGGCCAAGCCGCGCTCAGGCTATTTCGTCAACACCCATGCACCCAGTCCGTTTTGCGAGCCAGTGTTCAGCAGCCACGTCACCGAGTCCACCCAGGTGGATGTCAGCGCCCTGGTGTTTTCGGTGCTGGACTCGATCAAGGATCCGCACACCGTACCCTTTGGCTCGGCCTTCCCCAGCCCGATGCTGTTCCCTTTGCAACGCCTTGCCCGCTCGATGGCCACCGCCAGCCGCGAAATGGACCCGCGCATGGTGGTGACCGACATGTCCCCCGGCAACCCGCAATTACGCCGGCAAATCGCCCTGCGCTATATGGTCGGCGGGCTGATGCTGCCGATGGAGGAACTGCTGATCACCAATGGTGCGCTGGAGGCCCTCAATCTATGCCTGCAGGCCGTCACCGAACCCGGTGATCTGGTGGCCATCGAAGCCCCGGCGTTCTACGCCTGCCTGCAAGTGCTGGAACGGCTCAAGCTCAAGGCCGTGGAAATCCCGGTGCACCCGCGAGATGGCATCGACCTCGGCGTGCTGGCACAAACCCTTGAGCGCCACCCGATCAAGGCCGTGTGGTGCATGACCAGCTTTCAGAACCCGATTGGCGCGACCATGCCAGAGGCCAAGAAACAGGCACTGGTGAAGTTGCTGAGTGACCATCAGGTGCCGTTGATCGAAGACGATGTGTATGCCGAGCTGTATTACGGTCAGCACCCGCCCAAGCCGGCCAAGGCGTTTGATACCGAAGGGCTGGTGATGCATTGCGGCTCGTTTGCCAAAAGCCTGGCCCCGGGCTATCGCATTGGCTGGGTGGCTGCGGGGCGTTACGCGCAGAAAATCGAGCGGCTTAAACTGATGACCTCGCTGTGCGCCTCCATGCCAGCCCAGGCGGCGATTGCCGACTATTTGCAACATGGCGGCTATGACCGCCACCTGCGTAAATTACGCTATGCCCTGGAAGAGCAGCAAAGCGCGATGCTGGCAGCGATAGGGCGTTATTTCCCGGCACAAACCCGGGTCAGCCAGCCATCGGGAGGGTACTTTCTGTGGCTGGAGCTGCCCGAGCAAATGGACTCGCTCAAGCTGTTTCAGATGGCGTTGGCCCAAGGTATCAGCATTGCGCCGGGGCCGATCTTCTCGGCTACCCAACGTTTTAGAAACTGCATCCGCCTGAACTACGGCAGCCCATGGGATGCTGCCTGCGAAAAGGCCATGGAGACCCTGGGCAAAATCGTCAAATCGTTCACTTGATGCCCTCGTTCCTTCGGTAGTGGCTACAAAGTCTGAAGGACATTTCAACTGTGGGAGCGAGCAGGCTCGCTTCCACAGGGAGGGTTGACCGGCAACAGCGTATCTACAGGGATCGCAATCTCACCCCGGCATACAGGTGAAGTCCGCCGTGTGGGCCACTTCCTTGCCGTGGCCATCCACCAGGCGTGCACTCACTTCAGGCCCCAGGCTCGATTCGATCAATTCGTAATGCTCACCCGCTTTAAACCCGCTGTAGTTGACCTTGCCCTGGCAATCCACCTGGTTTTCATCACCCGTGGCACCTTCATACAGGGTCACGTCCAGCCGGTGGGCACCAGGCGTGACTTCAAAATAGCGGCCATCGTTGATGCTTTTGCCGTCTACACGTTCGGCCATCAGGTCACTGTTGCCCTCTTCTTTCAGTCCGATCCAGGCTTCGCCCGGGTCCTGCTTGGGCATGGGCCCTGCACAAGCCGACAGCAACAGCACCAGGCTCAGGGACGGAATCAGCAGAAGCGGTTTAAGGTTCATCGCAGTCGGGCCTCGAAACAATAGAGTAGGCCGCAAGCTTGCGGCGCCTCGCGCCTTGCGCCAAATGAATGAAAATGAAGGGAATTTCAGCCCTTTCCTAAAGGATCCTTCACGTTGCTGAAAGCTGAACGTTAGGTTTGAGCGGTGAGACTGCCGAGGTTTGCAATTCCACTCCTCGGAGGTTCTGGCATGCTCGGGCTGGTAAAGACCGCACTGCACAAGCCGTACACGTTTATCGTGCTGGCGATTTTCATCTGCATCATCGGGCCACTTGCCGCTGTGCGGACCCCTACTGATGTATTTCCTGATATTGGCATTCCGGTAGTCGCCGTGGTCTGGCAATACACCGGCCTGGCACCTGCCGACATGGCCGGCCGGGTGATCTACACCTACGAACGCTCGCTGAGTACCACGGTCAACGACATCGAACATATCGAGTCGCAGTCATTGCCCGGCATGGGCATCGTGAAAATTTTCTTCCAGCCCGGCGTCGATATTCGCACCGCCAACGCGCAAGTGACCGCCGTGTCACAGACCGTGCTCAAGCAGATGCCGCCGGGGATTACCCCGCCGCTAATCCTTAATTACAGCGCGTCCACGGTGCCGATCCTGCAACTGGCGTTCTCCAGCCCGACACTTTCGGAAGCCAAAATCCGCGACCTGGTGCAGAACAATATCCGTCTGCCCCTGAGCGCCCTGCCGGGCCTGGCCATGCCCACCCCGATGGGCGGCAAGCAACGCCAGATCACCCTCGACCTTGACCCCCAGGCACTGGCTGCCAAAGGCCTGTCCGCACAGGATGTGGGCAATGCCCTGGCGGCGCAAAACCAGATCATCCCGGTGGGCACCGCCAAGCTTGGCACCTATGAATACACGGTGTTGCTCAACAACAGCCCCAAGGCCATCGACGAACTCAATGACCTGCCGATCAAGACCGTCAACGGCGCGCTGATCACCATCGGCCAAGTGGCCCACGTACGTGACGGCTCGCCGCCGCAAACCAATATCGTGCGCGTCGACGGCCATCGTGCGGTGCTGATGCCGGCGCTGAAAAACGGCAATATCTCCACCCTGTCGATCGTCGACGGCATTCGCGCAATGCTGCCGCGTATCAACGAAACCCTGCCACCGTCGCTGAAAACCTCGTTGCTGGGCGACGCTTCGGTGTTCGTCAAGCAATCGGTGGGCAGCGTGGCTCAGGAAGGCATCATTGCCGCCCTGCTGACCAGCGCGATGATTCTGCTGTTCCTCGGCAGCTGGCGTTCAACCCTGATCATTGCCGTGTCGATCCCCCTGGCCGTGCTGTCGGCCATCGCCCTGCTGGCCCTGAGCGGGCAAACCCTCAACGTCATGACCCTTGGCGGGCTGGCGCTGGCGGTGGGGATTCTGGTGGACGATGCCACAGTAACCATCGAGAACATTAACTGGCACCTCGAGCAAGGCAAGTCGGTGCGCGATGCGATCCTGGACGGCGCCAAGCAGATTGTCGGCCCGGCGTTCGTGTCGCTGCTGTGTATTTGCATCGTGTTTGTGCCGATGTTCATGTTGCAGGGCATTGCTGGCTATCTGTTCCGGCCGATGGCGCTGTCGGTGATTTTCGCCATGGGCAGTTCCTTTATTCTGTCGCGCACTCTGGTGCCGACCCTAGCGATGTTTCTGCTTAAGCCACATGTGCCGGAACAAGGTTCAGGGCATCACCCGGAAGACGGCTACATCAACCATCACGAGGGCGATCAGCACACCCGCCAGCACTCGGCACCAGTGCGTGCACTGCTGAGCTTTCAGGCGGGATTCGAGCGCCGTTTTTCGGCAGTACGGGACGCTTACTACGCCGTACTGGAACTGGCCCTGGCCAATCGCAAACGCTTTCTGCTGGGTTTTATGGCCTGTGTACTGGCCTCCTTTGCCTTGCTGCCAAGCCTGGGCCAGGACTTTTTCCCGGCCACCGATGCCGGTGCCCTGGCCTTGCATGTGCGCTTGCCGCTGGGCACGCGCATCGAAGAAAGCGCTGCGGACTTCGATCGCATCGAGTCACGGATTCGAGAAATCATCCCGGCCGAGCAACTGGACACAGTGATCGACAATATCGGCATTCCGCTTAGCGGCATCGATATGGCCTACAGCAGCAGTGGCACTATCGGCCCGCAGGACGGCGATATTCAGGTGACTCTAAAAGAAGGCCACAGCCCGACGGCTGACTATGTAAAACGCTTGCGAGAAGCCTTGCCGGAGAGTTTCCCCGGCAGCCAGCTCGCCTTTATGCCTGCAGATATCAGCACCCAGATCCTCAATTTCGGAGCACCGGCGCCTTTGGACGTGAAAATATCCGGGCGTGACGACGAGGCCAACCGCGCCTATGCCCTGGAGCTGCAACGTCGCCTGCAACATGTACCGGGAATTGCCGACCTGCGTATTCAGCAGTCGGTGGGTTACCCGTCGCTGCAGGTCAAGGTGGACCGCCTGCGCGCCAATGGCCTGGGGATTACCGAACGGGATGTGACCAACAGCATGGTGGCCTCCCTGGCGGGCAGCTCCCAGGTGGCACCGACCTTCTGGCTCAACCCGCAGAACGGTGTGTCTTATGGTGTGGTAGCCGCAACGCCGCAGTATCGTCTGGACAGCCTGCCGGCCCTCGAAGCCCTGCCCGTGACCGGCAGTAACGGCCAGTCACAAATCCTGGGCGGGCTGGCGACTATCAGCCGTGTGCAAAGCCCGGCCGTGGTCACTCACTACAACATTCAGCCGACGCTGGACCTCTACGCCAATATTCAGGGTCGCGATCTGGGCTCGGTGGCGGCCGATGTGCAAAAAGTAATTGATGGCGCTGCCAACCTGCGGCCCAAAGGCGCAATCATCAGCCTTCACGGCCAGATCGATGCCCTGCATGAAGCCTTCAGCGGCCTGAGCTTCGGCCTGCTCGGCGCGGTGGTGCTGATCTACTTGCTGATCGTGGTCAACTTCCAGTCGTGGCTCGATCCTTTTGTGATCATCACTGCCCTGCCCGCGGCCCTGGCCGGGATTGTGTGGATGCTTTTTCTCAGTGGTACCTCGCTGTCGGTGCCCGCCTTGACCGGAGCTATTTTGTGCATGGGGGTGGCTACCGCCAACTCGATCCTGGTGGTGAGCTTCTGCCGCGAACGCCTGGCCGAACATGGCGACGCTCTCAAGGCAGCAATGGAAGCGGGCTATACACGTTTCAGACCCGTGTGCATGACCGCACTGGCGATGATGATCGGCATGCTCCCGCTGGCCTTGTCAGAAGAACAGAACGCCCCCCTGGGACGCGCCGTTATTGGCGGTCTGATGCTAGCCACCGTTGCCACCCTGCTGTTCGTGCCCGTGGTCTTTAGCCTGGTGCACGGCCGTGAAAAAAATCGAGCTGCTGCTGGAGAAACTTCCCATGTCGTCTGATCAAAAACCCTCGCGCAAGCGCTTGATATACCTGGGCATCGGTGGCCTGACCCTGGCCGCCTTGCTGGTCGCCAATGGGCTGGCCGCCCGCAGTCGCCATGAGCACGCGGTGAGCCAATGGACCGAAGCGGCCGCACTGCCGATTGTCAACGTATTCCAGCCCCTGCAGAACGCCCATGGCGATACCCTGCGCCTGCCCGCGCATCTGGAGGCCTGGAGCAAGGCGCCGATCCATGCCCGGGTCAACGGCTACCTGCAAAGCTGGCAAACCGACATTGGCAGCAAGGTCAAGGCCGGGCAGGTCCTGGCGGTTATCGACAGTCCGGATCTGGATCAGCAACTGGCGCAGACCCGCGCCCATATGCTCCAGGAGCAAGCCAACGCCCGGCTCGCGGCCACTACGGCCACACGCTGGCAAAATCTGCTGGCAAGCCATTCGGTGTCGCGCCAGGAGGCTGACGAAAAGCTATCCAATGCTGCCGCCGCCAAGGCCAATGCCCAAGCCGCTGAGGCGGATTACGCACGACTGTCGACGCTGGAAGCCTACAAGACCATTCGCGCACCTTTTGCAGGCACCATCACCGCGCGCAATACCGATATCGGCCAGTTGATCAAGGCCGACACCGACAGCGATACCGAGCTGTTCGATCTTGCCGACACGCACCAGCTGCGCCTGTATGTGCCAGTGCCACAGAACTACGCCAGCGTGATCCGCCCCGGCATGCAGGTACAACTCAGTGTGCCGGAACATCCAGGGCAAATGTTCAACGCAAAACTGATCGGTAACTCGACAGCAATTGACCAGCGCTCCGGCACCCTGATGGCCCAGTTCGTCGCCCTCAACCCTGGTGACGCGCTGATGCCCGGTGACTATGCCGAGGCGCTGCTGTCGATTCCGGCCGATACCCATGGCGTCAGTATCCCGGCCAGCGCCCTGATTTTCCGTGCCCAGGGCACACAGGTGGCAGTGCTCGACAAGGCCCGGCATGTGCATTTGCAAACGATCCATATCGGCCTTGATCTGGGCGAACGACTGGTGATCGATCAAGGCCTTACGGCCACCGACACCGTCATCGACAATCCGCCCGACGCCTTGCGCGAAGGCGACTCGGTCAAGCTGGCCGACGCAGGAGCCCCCCATGCAGCCAAGGCTTAATCGCAGCGCCCTGTTACTGACCCTGGCGTTGCAGGGTTGCTCACTGGCACCAGGCTACAAGACACCCGACCTCAAGTTGCCCGAGCACTACCGTGAGCAAACCAGCGACGGCCCGTGGCACAGCGCGCAACCTGCCGACCAGCTCTCACCACAGTGGTGGCGGGTATACCAGGATGAACGCCTGAACAGCCTGCAACAGCAGTTGCTCAAGGCCAATCCGGATCTGGCCGCGGCACTGGCCCACTTCGATGCGGCGCAGGCGTATGCCAGCCAGTTGCACGCTGGGCTGTTCCCACAAATTACCGCCAGTGGCCAGCCGTTGCGCCAGCGTCAATCGGACAACCGTCCATTGCGCGGCAGTACTCAGCCATCGGTCTACAACAGCAATACGGCGGGGTTTGCGTTGAATTTCGACCTCGACCTGTGGGGCAAAATCCGCAATCAGGTGGCGGCGGGCGATGCTCAAGCCCAGGCCTCGGCGGATGACCTGGCCGTCGCGCGTTTGAGCCTGCAACGCCAATTGGCCAGCCTGTATGTGCAACTTGACGGGCTGGATGCGCAGCAGCAAATCCTCACCCGCTCGCTGGATGATTACGCTCAGGCCCTGCAACTGACCCGCTCGCGCTATCAGGGGCAGATCGCCTCGGAACTCGACCTGACCCGCGCCCAAAGCCAACTGGCCGAAGCCGAGGCGCAGCTGGATGACGTCCGCGCCCAACGCAACCTGACCGAACACGCCATCGGTGAACTGGTGGGCGAACCTGCCAGCAACTTTCAGCTGGTGGCCAACTCGCAAACGCTAAACCTGCCTGATCAACCGCGCACCCTGCCCAGTACCCTGCTGCAACGGCGCGCCGACATCGCCGCGGCCGAGCGCCGGGTTTTCGCCGCCAATGCCGGGATCGGCGTAGCCAAGGCCGCCTGGTACCCGGACTTCAGCCTGACCGGCCTGCTTGGCGGGCAAACCCAGGGTAGCGGCAATTTGCTGTCTGCCGGTAACAGGTTCTGGGCGTTGGGGCCGTTGGTCAACCTGCCGATTTTTGACGGCGGCAGGCTCGATGGCCAGGAACGCCAGGCCAGGGCCGAATTTGCAGAAGCATCAGCCCATTACCGTAGCCAGGTGCTGCACGCGGTGCGTGAAGTTGAAGACAACCTCGCCCAGCTGCGTGACCTGCAACAGGAAAGCCTCGATGAACAGGCCGCAGCCAACGCCGCCGAACACACCCGGGCAATCGCCACCCACAGCTATGAAGCCGGCGCGGTGAGTTACCTGGACGTAGTCACCGCACAGACTGCCGCCCTGCAGGCCCAGCGCCAGGTGCAGGCATTGCACACCCGACAGTTACAGGCCAGCGTAGGGTTATTGACGGCGTTGGGGGGTGGTTGGCAGGGCTGACGCCCTGCGCATCAGTGGGAGCAGGCTTGCCCGCGATGGCAACACCGCGATTTGCCTGACAGAACGCAGTACTTGCATCGCGGGCAAGCCCGCTCCCACGGGTTGGGGCGTCTGTCTTATTTCTTCTCTTGTAGATAGATCCCGGCTGACTGACTACGTCCCGGGTAGGCGCAATCAAGTTGATAGGGGCCGGATCAGTCACCACAAAACCTGTAGCCGCTGCCGCAGGCCCTTCGCTTCTGGACAAAGCCCAGGGTTGCAGTGCAACCCATCGCAGCCTCGCTACGCTTCTCAACGACTACCTACGGTTTTCGACGCCGCCAACATTGCCTTAAGCAATACCGCGCATCCCGCTGCCAGATCCTTGGGATCGGCGTTTTCGATTTCGTTGTGGCTGATGCCGCCTTCACAGGGCACAAATATCATCCCTGCCGGACCCAGTTCGGCCAGGAAGATGGCGTCGTGCCCTGCCCCGCTGACGATATCCATGTTCGACAAGCCCAACTCATTGGCCGCATCCCGCACGGCGTTGACGCAATCAGGGTTGAAGTACAGCGGCGGAAAGTCTGCTGTGGGAGTCAGTTCGAAACTCAGGCCATGCTCCTCGCAGGTGGCTTCAATCACCCCACGCACTTGCTCGATCATCGAGTCCAGCCGCTCGGGCAGCAAATGCCGGAAGTCCAGGGTCATGCGTACTTCACCGGGGATGACATTGCGCGAGCCCGGATAGGCTTGCAGGCAACCCACGGTCCCGCAGGCGTGGGGTTGATGGCCAAGAGCTGCCTTGTTGACGGCGGCAACCACGGCCGCCGCCCCGACCAATGCATCCTTGCGCAGGTGCATGGGCGTAGGCCCGGCATGGGCTTCTACACCGCGCAGGTTGAGGTCGAACCATTTCTGCCCCAGGGCGCCAAGTACGACGCCGATGGTTTTGCGCTCGTCCTCCAGAATCGGCCCCTGTTCGATGTGAGCTTCAAAGTAGGCCCCCACCGGGTGGCCGTTGACCTGGCGGCTGCCAGCATAGCCAATTGCATTCAGGGCCTCACCCACGGTCACGCCCTGGGCATCGGTTTTGGCCAGGGTTTCTTCAAGGGTAAACTTGTCTGCAAAAACCCCGGAACCCATCATGCAAGGCGCAAAGCGTGAGCCTTCTTCATTGGTCCACACCACCACTTCCAGCGGCGCGTCAGTCTCGATATTGAGGTCGTTGAGGGTGCGCAGTACTTCAACCCCGGCCAGTACGCCAAAGCAGCCGTCGAACTTGCCGCCGGTGGGCTGGGTGTCGATATGGCTGCCGGTCATCACCGGCGGCAAATCCGGATTGCGCCCCGGGCGGCGGGCAAAGATATTGCCCACGGCGTCCACGCTGACGGTGCAACCGGCGTCCTCACACCAGCGTACAAAAATATCCCGGGCCTGGCGGTCCAGGTCGGTCAGGGCCAGGCGGCATACACCGCCCTTTACCGTGGCACCCAGCTGGGCCAGTTCCATTAACGAGGCCCACAGGCGCTCGCCGTTGATCAATGGCGCGCGGTGCTGCTGAAGGTCGTGTGCGGCGTTCATGATAGTTTCCTCAGGCAGTTTTTATAGGAAGGCGCTTCAAACCGTGCCTTTGACGGCTTCTGCTTGCTGACTGTTCAGGCGATACAACCCGTAATAAATCACGGCCCCGAGCAACGACCCGGTAAACCAGCCGAAGTCATAGAACCAGCTGAAGGCACTGCTGCCCAACGACAGCAACGTCAGCGCCACAGGTACACCAAAAGCGATAAAACCCTTCCAGTTCCAGGCCGGGTACACCCCGTCACGGTACAGCCCGGCAAGGTCGAGTTTTTGCTGACGGATAACGAAATAGTCGACCACCATGATCCCGGCAATCGGCCCAAGCAGGCTGGAGTAACCCAGCAACCAGTTGGAGTACACGGTTTCCAGGCTCACATCCGAGACCAGCAGGCCGAGTTTCTTCAGCAATTCATGAGCCATCAGCGCCAAGCCCACCAGGCCGGTCAAGATCACTGCCGTGGTGCGGTTGATCAACTTGGGAGCGATGTTCTGGAAGTCATTGGTGGGCGACACAATATTGGCCGCCGTATTGGTCGACAGCGTGGCGATGATGATCAGCGCCATGGCCAGTGCCACCCAGCCCGGGCTCTGGATATGGCCGATCAGGCTGACCGGGTCGGATACGGTAACGCCTACCAGTTTTTCGGACGCTGCCGTCATCACCACGCCCAGAGCGGCGAACAGGAACATGGTCAGCGGCAGGCCAAAAATCTGCCCCAGGATCTGGTCTTTCTGGCTTTTTGCGTATCGGCTGAAGTCCGGAATATTCAGGGACAAGGTGGCCCAGAAACCCACCATTGCAGTCAGGCCGGCAAAGAAGTAGCCGTACACACTGGCACCTTCCGGGCGCTTGGGCGGCTGGGCCAGCAGTTCACTCATCGACACATTGGGCAGAGCCCACACCAGCAGGCCCAGACCGACCAGTACCAGCAAGGGTGCAGACAGGGTTTCCAGCCACTTGATCGACTCGGCACCGCGCAATACCACCCACAGGTTGAGCGCCCAGAAAATCATGAAGCCGATCACTTCACCCGTACCGCCCAGGCTTTTCCAGCCCTCGAACACCGAGCCCAGAAACAGGTGAATGGCCAGACCGCCGAACAGTGTCTGGATCCCGAACCAGCCGCAGGCCACCAGAGCACGGATCAGACACGGTACGTTGGAGCCGATAATGCCGAAGGAAGAACGCAGCAACACCGGAAAGGGAATGCCGTATTTGGTGCCCGCAAAGGCATTGAGAGTCAGAGGGATCAATACCACGATATTTGCCAGCAGAATCGCCAGCAGTGCCTCACCCACTGAAAGCCCGAAATAGGCTGTCAGAACCCCGCCCAGGGTATAGGTGGGTACGCAAATGGACATGCCGACCCACAAGGCAGTGATATGCCACTTGTTCCAGGTGCGCTCATGAACTTTGGTGGGGGCGATATCGTGGTTGTACCGGGGGCTATCGAGGACTTCAGGCCCGGCATCCAGTTCGTACAAACCGTTACGTTCGGTGACTTTTGATCTGCTCGGTTGCATAGTCGATCACTCTCTTGTTGTGCTGCTCCTGGTTGAACTGCCTGGCGCTGCGTATGGACACAAAGCGCTCCCTTGCCTGGACACTTACTTGCCTATCCCGCCCGGTCATGGCAGCAACAATCAAGAACTGTGCCGTGTTACTTCCCTCGCCTGCTCAAACCGTCCTGCATGACTGGCAACACGCTGCTTTTAAAACCGTTTTAAACACCAGCCAAATGACTCTCATTCCCGTTAAAGGCCTTTATCAGTTTTTTTATATCGCCAAACGAAACACTTCGGTGCGTGCTTATTAACTTAATCGACTCACCTCCCTTCATCCGCAAGCTCAAGCACCTGATTTCGCATAAGAAAGTTCGCTTATATTTGAATCCTGTCAAGTGCGTCAAAATGGTGAGGCCGTGCATCATTTTGGTGATTTAAAATAATTAACTTTAAAAATCATATAGTTATACATATCTAACCCCGTTAAAAATAAAGTTTGATCATTCTTCAACAACCCACTAGATTTTATTCCTGTCACCAGTGGCAGGAATGCAAACTTCCCACTAAATTTCAATAACAACAGTTAGAACCGGCTCTAGCCGGTCAGCCTGCGAGGAACTCCGTATGTCGCTGTTAATCCGTGGCGCTACGCTTGTGACCCATGATGAAAGTTATTGTGCGGATGTATATTGCGCTGACGGTCTGGTCCGCGCGATTGGCACTGATCTTGATGTTCCCCCAGGCTGCGAAGTTGTCGATGGTCGCGGCCAATATCTGATGCCCGGTGGTATCGACCCCCACACGCATATGCAATTGCCGTTTATGGGCACCGTCGCCAGCGAAGACTTTTTCAGTGGCACTGCGGCCGGTCTGGCAGGCGGTACAACATCGATTATCGATTTTGTCATTCCCAACCCGCAGCAGTCCCTGCTTGAGGCTTTTCATCAGTGGCGGGGCTGGGCCGAAAAGTCGGCAGCAGACTATGGCTTTCATGTCGCAATCACTTGGTGGAGCGAGCAGGTACGTGAAGAAATGGCCGAATTGGTCAGCCATCACGGCATCAACAGCTTCAAGCATTTCATGGCCTACAAGAACGCGATCATGGCCGCAGACGACACCCTGGTGGCCAGCTTCGAGCGTTGCCTGGAGCTGGGTGCGGTCCCGACCGTGCATGCCGAAAATGGCGAACTGGTGTACCACCTGCAACGCAAACTTATGGCCCAGGGCATGACGGGGCCGGAAGCCCATCCGCTGTCACGTCCCTCCCAGGTGGAAGGCGAAGCGGCCAGCCGGGCGATCCGCATCGCTCAGACCCTCGGTACGCCGTTGTACCTGGTGCATGTTTCGACCCGTGAAGCACTCGACGAAATCACCTACGCCCGTAGCCAGGGCCAACCGGTATATGGCGAAGTACTGGCCGGGCATTTGCTGCTGGATGACAGCGTGTACCAGCATCCCGACTGGCAAACGGCAGCAGGCTACGTGATGAGCCCGCCCTTCCGCCCTCGCGGGCATCAGGAGGCACTGTGGCACGGCCTGCAATCGGGCAACCTGCACACTACCGCCACCGACCACTGCTGCTTTTGCGCCGAACAAAAGGCCGCCGGGCGTGACGATTTCAGCAAGATCCCCAACGGCACGGCGGGTATCGAAGACCGCATGGCGCTGCTGTGGGATGAAGGCGTGAATACCGGGCGCCTGTCGATGCAGGAGTTTGTAGCGCTGACCTCCACCAACACCGCGAAGATCTTCAATATCTACCCGCGCAAAGGCACGATCCGGGTCGGTGCCGATGCCGACCTGGTGCTGTGGGACCCTCAGGGCACCCGCACCATTTCCGCTAAAACCCACCATCAAAATGTCGACTTCAACATCTTTGAAGGCAAGACCGTACGCGGTGTGCCCAGTCATACCATCAGTCAGGGTCGCCTGGTGTGGGTTGACGGTGACCTGCGGGCCGAACGCGGAGCCGGTCGCTATATCGAACGCCCGGCCTACCCTGCGGTGTTCGACTTGCTGAAAAAGCGCGCCGAGCATCAGCAACCGGTGGCTGTTAAACGCTGAGCATAAAAACACTGCCCGACAGAGGCACAAAGATCTCCTCACCCCTGAGGTAAGCACCGTGATCAAGTCCTTGAACCATTTACCCCACCCCCATGAATCTGCGCAGGTCCTGGCCAGCCACTTTACCGATCTGGCGCCGCCCCTCAATGCTCGCCAGGCCGTGCTGGAAAGCTCACGTTGCCTGTATTGCTACGACGCCCCCTGCGTCAATGCCTGCCCCAGCGATATAGATATCCCGTCGTTTATTCGCAATATCCAACAGGAAAACATCCAGGGCGCAGCACAGAAAATTCTTTCGGCCAATATCCTCGGCGGCAGTTGTGCCCGGGTGTGCCCTACCGAGGTACTGTGCGAGCAAGCCTGCGTGCGCAACAACAGCCAGGAATGCGCGCCTGTACTGATCGGTTTGTTACAGCGCTATGCGGTCGATCATGCACAGTTCAGCGAGCATCCGTTCAAGCGTGCTGCGCCCACCGGCAAACGCATCGCGGTGGTCGGCGCCGGACCTGCGGGGCTGGCTTGCGCCCATCGCCTGGCACTGCACGGGCATGAGGTGGTGATTTTCGAAGCGCGGGAGAAATCCGGCGGGCTTAACGAGTACGGGATTGCCAAATACAAGTTGGTGGACGATTTTGCCCAGCGCGAAGTGGATTTCGTCCTGCAGGTTGGCGGCATTGAAGTGCGCCACGGCCAGCGCTTGGGCGACAACCTGAGCCTGAGCGAACTGCACCAGCAATTCGATGCGGTATTTCTCGGGCTGGGTCTGGCTGCCAGTCGCCAGCTGGGTTTGCCCCATGAAAATGCTCCGGGGCTGCTGGCTGCCACCGACTACATCCGCGAGTTGCGCCAGAGCGACGACCTGACCCGGTTACCCCTGGCCGAGCGCTGCATTGTGCTGGGCGCTGGCAACACCGCGATCGATATGGCCGTGCAAATGGCCCGTCTTGGCGCTCGCGAAGTGAATCTGGTGTATCGCCGCGGGCTGCAGGACATGGGCGCCACCGGGCACGAGCAGGACATTGCCAAGGCCAATCAGGTGCGACTAATGACCTGGGCACAGCCACAGGGCGTGTTGCTGGACAACACCGGCAAGGTGCGCGGCATGCGCTTTGCCCGCACACGCCTGGAAGACGGGCGCCTGGTGACCACCGGTGAAACCTTCGAGCTGGCCGCAGACGCGGTGTTCAAGGCCATAGGCCAGGCCTTTGATGATGCAGCCCTGAGCGATCCGCTGGCGCAAACACTCAAGCGCACGGGCGATCGCATCGAAGTAGACGAACACCTGCGCACCAATATTCCCGGTGTGTATGCCGGAGGCGATTGCACCTCTCTGGGGCAAGACCTGACCGTACAGGCCGTGCAACACGGCAAGCTGGCCGCAGAAGCCATGCATGCCCAACTCATGCTTGATCAGGAGGCTGCATAAATGGCCGATCTCTCGATTGTTTTCGCCGGTATCAAGGCCCCCAACCCGTTCTGGCTGGCGTCTGCGCCACCTACCGACAAAGCCTACAACGTGGTACGAGCCTACGAGGCAGGCTGGGGTGGCGTGGTCTGGAAAACCCTGGGTGAGGACCCGGCCGCGGTTAACGTGTCCTCGCGTTACTCGGCACACTACGGCCCCAACCGCGAAGTCATGGGCATCAACAATATCGAGCTGATCACCGATCGCTCCCTTGAAATCAACTTGCGCGAGATCACCCAGGTCAAGAAGGACTGGCCGGATCGGGCCCTTATCGTGTCGCTGATGGTGCCCTGCGAAGAAGAGTCCTGGAAATACATCCTGCCACTGGTGGAGGCCACCGGTGCCGATGGCATCGAGCTGAATTTCGGATGCCCCCACGGCATGCCGGAGCGCGGCATGGGCGCGGCCGTGGGCCAGGTGCCCGAGTACGTGGAAATGGTCACACGCTGGTGCAAGACCTACTGTTCATTGCCGGTGATCGTCAAACTGACGCCCAATATCACCGATGTGCGACTTAGCGCCCGGGCGGCCCATCGTGGCGGCGCCGATGCGGTGTCATTGATCAACACCATCAACTCGATCACCAGTGTCGACCTTGAACGCATGGTGGCGCTACCCGTAGTGGGCAGCCAGAGCACCCACGGTGGCTATTGCGGTTCGGCAGTCAAGCCGATAGCCCTGAATATGGTGGCGGAAATTGCCCGCGACCCGCTGACCAAAGGCTTGCCTATCAGCGGGATAGGCGGCATTGGCAGTTGGCGTGATGCTGCAGAGTTTATTGCCCTGGGCTGTGGCTCGGTACAGGTATGCACCGCAGCGATGCTTCACGGATTTCGAATTGTTGAAGAAATGAAAGACGGTTTGTCGCGTTGGATGGACAGTCAAGGCTATACCAGCCTGGAGGACTTTTCCGGCCGTGCAGTGGCCAATACTACTGACTGGAAATATCTGGATATCAATTATCAGGTTATCGCCAGGATCGATCAGGACGCCTGTATTGGTTGCGGGCGCTGCCATATTGCCTGCGAAGATACTTCGCACCAGGCCATCGCCAGCTTGAAGCAGGCCGACGGCACACATCGGTATGAAGTGATCGACGATGAATGTGTGGGTTGCAATCTGTGCCAGATAACCTGCCCGGTGGAGGACTGTATCGAGATGGTGCCACACAACAATGGCCTGCCATTTCTGGACTGGAACCACGACCCACGTAACCCGTACTGCGTGGCTTCGTAAATCAACCCTGTGGGAGCGGACTTGCTCGCGATGCAGGCAATGCGGTGTGTCAGGTACACCGGGGTGATGCCATCGCGAGCAAGCCCGCTCCCACACGATCGATAAGCAGGGTTGCTTACGGCTCCAGCCCGATCCCGCGCAGGATCACGCTGGTGACGGTCTGCACCGCACGTTCAAACTGGATATCGGACAACGGCTGGTGATCGTTGATGATCATCACTTGATGGTCAAAGTCAGCGTAATGCTGAGTTGATGCCCAGATCATATACAGCAGGCTGGACGGCTCAACAGGCAGGATTCGCTTGTCTTGCACCCATTGGCGAATTTTCGCCTCCTTGATCTTGGCCCAGTCATACAAACTGGCATCAAGCGCAAGACCCAGGGTCGGGGCGCCATGGATCATTTCATTGGCCCAGACTTTGGAGCCATGGGGCCGGGTACGTGAGTGGTGCATTTTGGCACGAATGTAACTGCTCAATACCAGACGAGGATCGTCGTAGGTCTCGAAACACAGCGCATCCTGTTTCCACACTTCCAGCAACCCCAGCAATACCGCGCTGTAAAGATCCGTCTTGGTGCTGAAGTAGTAATGCAGGTTGGAACGTGGCAACTGGACTTGCGCCGCAATGTCCGCCATCGCCGTACCGGCAAAGCCTTTTTCGGCAAAAACCTTTTCAGCCCCCAGAAGGATTTTTTCGACATTGCTGCGTCGAATTTCGATCTTGTGATTGCTCATGGCGATGGCCCTTGCCGTCGTGTTGCTCTGATGTGCGCCGAGTGAACAAATATTTCCTGCACAAAGCGTCGAATAACGCCAGCGGCAGCTAAGCTCAGGCGGGTACCCGACGCTGTATCAGACTATTTCGCGGCGGGCAGTTCGATCACGTTGGTTTCAATACCGTCCAGCTTGGGCTTGAGTTTCATCTTTTGCTGGGCCTCAAGCGCTTGAGCCTGGGTGGTGAATGGTCCGATCAGGAAGTGCTGAACCCCGCCACTCTCGTAAATGTAAGGAGTAAAACCGTTGTCAAGAAGCCTGCCGGTCGTGTCCGGAATGGTCGCTCTCTGGCCTTCAGTGATCTCCAAAGCCCAGTGAGCAACAGGGGCCTGGGCCATCGTTGCTTCAGAAGCTGCTTTAGCCCGCTGGATTTTATCGTTAGACTCCTGACCGCAAGCCGTCAAGGCCAATATTGCTGTCATCACGATGACTATACGCACTGCGTTTCCCCTGTCTGTTTGAATGGGTAGATTTTATCACTGGGGCAGCGGCCTTGCTCTCCTTGAACAAATCCAAAGTGCCCCAATTTAAGGCTTATGCGCGAGAATTTTCCCCGTAAAGGGAATTAAACCTCTGGCCATGTCGTCTGTAATGAGCGGCGCAATAATACGTACTTAGCAGTATTCTGTAGTCATGACCGAAGCCGCACCGTCTCAGAGACGTGCCTTACAAAGCCATCAAGGAGAAAAAAATGCTGATACTCACCCGCAAAGTTGGTGAAAGCATAAACATCGGTGACGATATTACGATCACTATTTTAGGTGTCAGCGGACAACAGGTCAGAATCGGCATCAATGCGCCGAAGGATGTAGCCGTTCACCGTGAAGAAATTTACCAACGTATCCAGGCCGGCCTGAATGCACCTGAAAAGAACGAACAGCCATAAGCCTGTGAGGTATCAGCCCAAGGCTTGAGGTCAGGGCTGCTCAGCCAGCCCTCCTCAAATCATTTGCACACTGCACCTGCCACGGCATTATCCCCTTGCCGCACCCCTCTCTTTATCAAGAGATATGTCTCGTCGACTTGACCGTTTCAAGGTTAGCGACCACGCTCATTCCTCGCAGCAGGCTCCAGAAAGCTGAACCACTGCGCGCCAGGGTGTTTGCATTGTGCCGCCTTGAGAAACCCCTCCACCCTTCAGCCCTTCGCCGGGCTGGACCTGTACCGTCAAGGAATGAAAGACATGTCCGATTTAATCGTAGTGGGATTTTCAGACACCGAAAAAGCAGATCGTGCCCTCACCAAGATGGTTTCGCTGAGCAAGGAGCATCTGGTCGAGCTGGAAGATGCGGTGATTGTGGTGCGTAATGCCGAAGGCAAGATCCATATCAAGCAAAGCGTTAACCTGACAGCGATCGGGGCTACTTCAGGCCTGGTCACCGGCGGCCTGTGGGGCGCACTGGTCGGGCTGCTGTTTCTCAACCCGCTGGCAGGCTTTGCCATCGGCGGCGCACTGGGTGCCGGTACCGGCGCTTTGTCGGGCTCATTGAGCGATTACGGGATCGATGATGATTTCATCAAGTCATTGAGCGAGACCATTCCGAATGATTCCTCGGCCCTGTTCGTTCTGCTGCGCAAATTCCAGCCGGAAAAAGTGCTGAAGGAACTGGAAGACTCGGACTTCAAGGGCAAGGTCCTGCGTACCTCCCTGTCCCCGGAACAAGAGCAAAAACTGCAGGACGCGCTGTCCAAAACCACTGCAGGCGTACCTTTGGCGAAAACGGTTTAATTCGTAAAGCCCATTCGACCGCCCTGTGCGGTCGAATCCTGGTGCCTCAGTTCAAGCGCACAGCCGTGCCCGTGGCAAACACCACCAGCATGCCGCCACGCCCTGACGGCATGCTGATTTCAAACCCCAGCCCCATAATCGCATCCGCTCCCATGGCTTTGGCCCTGTCTCGAATTTCGTCCGTGACCTCTGCTCGCGCTTCTTTCAGTGCTCGCTCCAGCGTCTGAGAGCGCCCACCAAAAAAGTCGCGTACTCCGGTAAAAAAATCTCGTACCACATTGATGCCGTGAACCGATTCGGCACTGACAATCCCCAGGTATTCAGTGGCTTTTCTGCCGTCAATGCTGTGTGTGGTGGTGATGATCATCTGCCAGTCCTTTTTCTGTTTCAGTAACTTGCGAGGTTACCTTATCGCTGCCGTGCTCACTGCTGGTACTGTAACTGGAGTTAACTGCGGCTCTTTTAATTACAGGACCAAGGCTACTATGCTTACAGAAATGCAATCCAAAGACGCAAGAGTCGGGACGCCTCGCTCGCACTGATGACATGAATTCAAAAGCTGCGCCAAGCAATTTTTCGACCCCGCTCAAGGAAGCTCGCAATGGTCCAAAGACAAGTCATCAACGCCTCGGTCAGCCCGAAAGGCAGCCTGGAAACACTTTCCCAACGTGAAGTACAACAGCTGAGCGAGGTTGGCTCAGGCACCAGCTACACGCTTTTCCGCCAGTGCGTACTGGCTATCCTCAACACCGGCGCTCACGTCGATAACGCCAAGACCATCCTTGAGGCCTATCAGGACTTCGAGGTGCGGATTCACCAGCAAGACCGCGGCGTGCGGCTTGAACTGCTCAACGCCCCTGCCGATGCATTTGTCGATGGCGAAATGATCGCCAGTACCCGTGAAATGCTCTTCAGCGCCCTGCGCGACATCGTCTACACCCAGAGCGGCCTGGACAGCCCACGCATTGACCTGAGCAGCTCGGCGGGCATCACCGACTACGTGTTCCACTTGCTGCGCAATGCCCGCACGTTGCGCCCGGGCGTCGAACCGAAAATCGTGGTGTGCTGGGGTGGCCACTCCATCAATACCGAAGAGTACAAATACACCAAAAAGGTCGGCCACGAACTGGGCCTGCGCAGCCTGGATATCTGTACCGGCTGCGGTCCCGGTGTGATGAAAGGGCCAATGAAGGGCGCCACCATTTCCCACGCCAAACAACGTCTGACCGGTGGCCGCTATCTGGGCCTGACCGAGCCGGGCATCATTGCTGCCGAAGCGCCGAATCCCATCGTCAATGAACTGGTCATTCTGCCGGATATCGAAAAGCGTCTTGAGGCCTTTGTGCGGGTCGGTCACGGGGTGATTATCTTCCCGGGCGGTGCTGGCACGGCAGAAGAATTCCTGTACCTGCTGGGCATTCTGATGCACCCGGAGAACAAAGATGTGCCGTTCCCGGTTGTCCTGACCGGCCCCAAGGAAGCCGAACCCTATCTGCAGCAACTGCATGAGTTTGTCGGCGCTACCCTGGGTGAAGAAGCGCAACAGCAGTATCAGATCATCATCGACAACCCGGCCGAAGTGGCCCGTCATATGACCGCCGGGCTCAAGGCGGTTAAACAATTCCGCCGCGAGCGCAACGACGCTTTCCACTTCAACTGGTTACTGAAAATCGACGAAGGCTTTCAGCGCCCGTTCGACCCGACCCACGCCAACATGGCCAGCCTGAAACTGCGCAGCGACATGCCAGCACATGAATTGGCCATCAACCTGCGTCAGGCCTTCTCCGGGATTGTGTCGGGTAACGTAAAAGAGAAAGGCATCCATCTGATCGAGCAATACGGGCCTTACGAGATCCACGGTGACGCTGCCGTGATGAAACCTCTGGACAAACTGCTGCAGGCATTTGTTGAGCAGCATCGTATGAAACTGCCAGGCGGTGCGGCCTATGAGCCGTGCTATCGCGTCGTAAGCTGAACCCCACCCATAAGGCTCGCATGCCCCGACGGTGGGAGCGAGCCTGCTCGCGAAGAGCTCCAGATCGTCGCATTTATCCCGTAAAAACAGGCTATCACTTACGAACTTCGCGAGCAGGCTCGCTCCCACACAAACACAGCAGGTCCGGTGAGCAGCATTACTTCAGCGGCGCAAACTTTTTCACCGCATCAATCCACTGCGGATCGAGCCGGGTCTGCCCGGTGTCGATGCCCAGTGCTTCAAGACGTGCCTTGTGCAAATCGATCTCGCGAACCATTTGGCTTAACGCGCTGGAATTGGCGTCCAGCTGGTACATCTGGGTCACGCCCAGATGATAGAAGCGCAGCAGCTTCATCGCCGCCACATCCCCCGCCATGACTCCCGCCGTTACGTGATGCATGACATTGGTGACCTTCATCAGGCTACGCTTGAGTTGCCAGCCGTAGACTGCGGGCGCCATCCAGGGTTGAGACCAGAACAGGTAGCGCACCAGCAGGAAGGTCGTGATCAGGGCAACAATGACCCCGGCCAGATTCAGGCGAAAATTGTCGCCACCGGCGACACCCAAAACCATGACCAGCACACCTGACAACAGCAGCGCCAGCAAGACAAACGTCAACGCGATATACAGCGTACTGCGGCGAGTTTGCTGACGATATGTCTCGGGGTTAATCGGCTTTATCTCGAACATCACTGATCTATGGCTCCTGATGGCTGCGAACAAACTGCGCGGGCATTATGGCCTGATTGAACCGCTCAGGCGTGCAATAAAACCAGTGCCTTGCGGTATAGCGCCGCACGCTGGGCGTGACCATTGAGACCACCATTGATAGCCCTTGTCACGCGTTCGAAATCCTCCCCGTCTGCCAGGGTATTTATACTGCGCGAGTTCCAGTACCAGCCCGCCGACGCCACTGCCCATTGCCACTCTTGCAGCAGTTGCGGGCTGGTGAGCAAGCGCTCATCCCCGAACAACCCCTGGCTGCACTGGCAGTAGTTTGTTTTACCGGTGACTTGAATCAATCCCCTGCCCCGATATAACCAGCCTTCCCCCGACGCCTCTGAGCCATTGCCCAGGCGGTTGCTGTAGACCCGGTTTGCAATTGCCTGCGGCCGGCGCTGAAGCATAAGCGCGTCAGCATTGGGTACGCGCCGGGAGCGATTGCCGTCCGTTACGGTAATGTATTGACCTTCGCCATCCTTCTGCGCAAAGCGGGAGCCCCAGGTGGCCGCGAGGCCACCGGCACTGTAATTAAGGTTTTCGACAAGTACCGTGAACCCTGCACTTTCATGGCCTACCTGAGCTAGAAATGCAGCAAGGCGTCGGGGGGTATTGATCAACACTTGACGGCTAACGGCCTGCACAAGGGGCAAATACAGATCGACGCAGGCCGTACTTTTGGGGAACAGCTGGAGCATTACTTCGCGGTTCAACATGGGGATTTACTCTTAATCAATGTAATTAAAAGTAAAAGCCAAGCACTTAAAACACGCACCTGCCGTCACCAAAAGAGTAATCAGGCCAGAACTACTCTACTCAAAGAAAACACTTACAACTCATCGAAAAGTTATTTTACAGATAAGACTTGAATGCACCCTTGATGCACTCAACCTTCAACAGGCACCTCTCGCCTTGGCTTGACCGACTTATACGAAAAACTCGAGTAAATCTCTTTGACCGCGGGCAATGTCTGCAGGACTTCACGGGCAAATTCGCCAAAGGATTCAAGATCCCTGGCCACGACTTCCAATAAAAAGTCGTAACGACCCGACACGTTGTGACACGCGACGATTTCGGGAATTTCCAATAACCGTTGTTCAAAGCTTCTGGCCAGTTCTTGCGAGTGAGAGGCCATCATGATGCTGACAAACGCCGTGACCCCGTATCCCAGTTCCTTTGGCGAAAGAACCGCCTGATAGCCCGTAATGATCCCGCTCTCTTCCAGCATTTTGACCCGTCGCCAACACGGCGAGGTGGTCAGTGAGACACTCTCGGCCAACTCTGCAACGGTAAGTCGGGCATTGCCCTGCAGTGCGCAAAGCAAGGCTTTATCGGTTCTGTCCAGAGCGTTTGGCATGTTTTGCCCCTAGCGGTCAGCGTGGCGGTTTTTTGTTCTGGTAAGTGGTGTATTTACAGGTAAATTTGGAATTTTCCACGTTCATTTAAAGCATAGCATTGTAGGAAATATCGGAGAGTTCACCATGAACGATAAGAACAACAACTTCGGCTTTTCTACTCGCGCCATCCACTACGGTTATAACCCGCTGGAACACAACGGCGCGGTAATCCCCCCTGTTTATATGACCTCAACCTTTGCCTTTGCCACGGCCGAATACGGCGCAGGCTGTTTTTCCGGTGAAGAGCACGGGCATTTTTACACCCGCATTTCCAACCCCACCCTGGCCCTGCTGGAAGCACGCATGGCGGCGCTGGAAAACGGCGAAGCGGGTGTGGCGTTCAGTTCCGGCATGGGCGCGATCGCCGCAACATTCTGGACCCTGCTGCGGCCCGGCGATGAAATCATCGTCAACCGCACCTTGTATGGCTGCACCTTTGCCCTGCTGCACCACGGCATCGGTGAATTCGGGGTGGTAGTCAAACATGTGGACATGGCCAACCCGGCCGAACTGCAAGCCGCGATCAGCCCTGCAACCCGCATGATCTACTTCGAGACGCCGGCCAACCCGAATATGCAACTGGTGGACATCCCTGCCGTCTCGCGGATTGCCCACACACATGACAACCTGCTCGTGGTGATCGACAACACCTACTGCACGCCCTATCTGCAGCGCCCACTGGAACTGGGCGCCGACGTGGTGGTGCATTCGGCCACCAAGTACTTGAGCGGGCACAGTGATATCACCGCTGGCATGGTAGTCACCAGCCAGCTCCTGGCTGACCGGATCCGTCTGCAAGGCTTGAAGGACCTGACCGGGGCAGTCTTGTCGCCCCATGATGCACATTTGCTGATGCGCGGTATCAAGACCCTGGCCCTGCGCATGGATCGCCATTGCAGCAGCGCCCAGGCCATTGCGCATATGTTGCAGGATCACCCTGCCGTGGAATGGGTGGCCTACCCCGGCCTGCCCTCTTTCCCGCAATACGAGCTGGCATCCCGGCAGATGAAACTGCCGGGGGGCATGATTGCCTTTGAGCTCAAGGGCGGCATGGCTGCAGGACAGCGCTTTATGAATGCCCTGCAATTGTTCAGCCGTGCGGTCAGCCTGGGGGGGGCCGAGTCACTGGCACAGCATCCCGCGAGCATGACCCACTCTACCTACACCCTGGAGGAACGGGCACGACACGGAATAAGTGAAGGATTGGTGCGCCTGGCGGTGGGGCTGGAGGATGTCGCCGATTTGCTGGCGGATATCAATCAGGCGTTGTAGGGCAGCGCCAGCCTCCCCTGTAGATACTCTGTTGCCGGTCAACCCTCCCTGTGGGAGCGAGCCTGCTCGCGAACGACTTTCGCGAGCAGGCTCGCTCCCACAGTTAAAATTCCCTTCAGACCTAGCAGCTGCCGAGGAACGAGGCTGCGTTCGTCAGCTGCTACAAGCCGTGTGGAGGACAGGATGAAATATCAACCCGGCGGAATTGTCGCCAAAATACCGATGCCGATGGTCAGCACCAAAAAACCGCCCAAAAACCAAGCCATCTTGTTCATGATGTTTCCCCGTCAGTCGTTCGTCATAAAACAGGCGCAGAACAGCTGCCGACCACACACACGTGCTGCTGTGTAGTCGCGTCCTCGTCTGTCTCGGAAGGTTGGAGGAAATTTTGCGCCGCAAACTGCACACATAACAGGTGCAGATAACGCGAAAAAATACGGATCAGATGCCCGGCAGCACAAAATGCCCAGGCTCAACGCTGTGTTGGTACTCGGCAACAACCGCCTGACTCAGGTTGACCACCGCCTCATTCAGCTCCAGCCCCGCCCCCGTGCGCCAACTGGCGTATACCGCAAAGCCCGGTGCAGTCTCGATCGGCAACGCAATCATGGCCCCGCTCTGCAGTTCGCGGCTGACCAGTACCGGCGGCAGGGCACCGATGCCAAAGCCGTCCGCCACCAGTTTGATAATCGCCGCCACCGAGTTGATGCAACTGATGCGTGGCGCGGCAATATCGTGCTGGTGCAGAAAATTGAGCATGTCCTGATGCGGCCGCGACAAGCGTGAAAAGGTCAGCAAGCGCTCCTCGCAAAGATCCGCCAGGTCACGGTAGCTGCGGTTCAGGGCTGCGTCCCTGGCCACAATCCAACTCAACGGGTAACTGGCCAGCTGTACATTGCGCACGCCGTCGGCACGCAATAAATCCGTCTGAAAAATCAGATCCAGCTGACCTTTAAGCAATTGTTCATTAAGGTTCAGCGCCGTATCGGCGGTCAGTTCAACCTCTACCTGGGGGTAATCGCGGCTCAGCGCACTGATCAGATCGCTCAGCCAGCTATGGATAACCGTGTCCATCACGCCGATGCGCAGGCGCCCGGCAAACCTGTCCGCCTGCCCCAGCGATTGCAGAAGGCGTTGCTGGGTGGCCAGCATTTCTTCGGCGTAACCCAGCACCTGATGGCCTTCACGGGTGAGGTTGACGCCACGGGAATCGCGCTGGAACAACTGCACGCCAAGCTCGGTTTCGAGGACTGAAATGCGGCTCGAAATCGCTGCCTGGGTACTGGATAACTTTTCGGCGGTCAGCCGAAAACTGCCAAGGCGCGCTACCCAGACGAATGTCAGAAGAAATCGCATGTTCATACAGGACGCCCCACCCAATCAAAACCAGGGCAGCACTGTAAACCCTTGCCGCAGGGACAGGCCAGTCGGCTTAAGTCGGTGATTGATAAAACTTTTCTGTTCGGTGGTGACAACTTTTATTGACTGGACGCACAACCCAAAGCCACCAACCATATCGGGCAATGAGGCCCATAGGGCCTCAACAATAAAAAAACACGCTGAGTCCGGCAGCGTACCGATTTTTCGAAAGTGTGCCTGACCGCTTTCGACTTGCCCACGCCAGCCTGCCCTGGTGCTGCGGCAATCAGCTAAAGGGATTGCCCCCTCATGCAAACCGTCGTAAACCTTTGGCCCTTGATTGGCGTGTTCGTCATCATCATCGGCTTTGTGCTGCGCTTTAACCCACTGTTGGTGGTCAGCGCGGCGGCTATCGTCACCGGCCTTGCGGCCAACTTCCCGCTGGAAAAAATCATCAGTGAAATGGGTGAAGGCTTCCTGCAAACCCGCGCCCTGCAATTGATTCTGCTGCTGCCCCTGGCCGTGATCGGCCTGCTGGAGCGTCACGGCCTGCGTCTGCACGCGCAAAACTGGATCGCCAGCTTCCAGCGCGCAACGGTCGGCCGGTTGCTGATTATGTACCTGTTCGTGCGTGAGACCACCGCTGCTGTAGGCCTGACCAGTCTGGGCGGGCATCCGCAAATGGTCCGCCCGCTGCTGGCCCCGATGGCCGAGGGCGCAGCCGAGAACAAGTACGGCAAGCTGCCTGCTCCTGTGCGGCAGAAAGTCCTGGCCATGTGTGCCGCCACCGACAACATCGGCTTGTTTTTTGGTGAAGACGTGTTTGTGGCCTTCGGCGCAATCGCACTGATGCACACCTTCCTGCTGGGTTCGGGGCTTGATGTCGAGCCGCTGCACATCGCTTTCTGGGGAATTCCGACGGCGATTTGCGCCTTTATCGTGCATGCCCTGCGCCTGTATCGCTTTGACCTGATGCTGGAGCGCAGCATGGCCGAAGTTGCCCGGGAAGAAGTTGACGCAGCTCAGGAGCTGGCACGATGATTATTTCTATTGAGTACTTCTACTGGCTGGCGGGAGTGCTGCTGCTGATCACCGCGGGCATGATCCTGACAGACCGCACCCACCCCAAACGCTGGACCAGTGGCCTGTTCTGGGCGTTGTTCGCCATGGTGTTCCTGATTGGCGATCGCCTTTCGCCGTTCGTGGTAGGTATTGGCGTGCTGGTCATGGCCGGCATTGCCGGCATTGGCGGTGTTGGCCGAGGCACCCACGCCGAGTTGCATGTCAAGGCTGCACGGGCCAGTGCTGGCCGTCTGGGGCACAAGCTGTTTATCCCGGCCCTGTCGATTCCGCTGGTGACCGTGATCGGTTCGATCCTGCTGAAAAACACCCAGATCGGTGGCGTACCGCTGCTTGACCCGAAAAACACCACGTTCGTGTCCCTGGGCATCGGCTGCATGGTGGCCCTGGTTCTGGCCTGCATCCTGACCCGTGATACGCCGCTGCAAGGCCTGCGTGAATCGCGCCGCCTGACCGAAGCCCTGGGCTGGACCATGGTGCTGCCGCAAATGCTGGCCATGCTTGGCCTGCTGTTCAATGACGCCGGGGTCGGTACCGCCGTTGCTCATGTCACCACCGCTTATATCAACATGGACTATCGCCTGGTAGCGGTGATGGTCTACGTGCTGGGCATGGCGCTGTTCACGGTCATCATGGGCAACGGTTTTGCTGCATTCCCGGTCATGACCGGCGGGGTCGGCGTGCCGGTACTGGTCGGCATCTACGATGCCAACCCGGCTGTCATGGCGGCAATCGGCATGTTTTCCGGCTACTGCGGCACGCTGATGACGCCAATGGCAGCCAACTTCAATATCGTGCCCGTGGCCCTGCTGGAGCTGCCGGACAAATACGCCGTGATCAAGGCTCAAATGCCCACCGCTCTGATGATGCTGGTGGTCAATATCGTGCTTCTTTACGTACTGATGTGAGAACAGCATGCGCACTGTACTGCTGACCGGTTTCGAACCGTTCGACCAAGACACCGTCAACCCGTCCTGGGAGGCCGTACGCCTTCTGGACGGCACCTTGCAGGGCGATATGCAGATCATCGCCCGTCAGTTGCCCTGTACGTTCGCCGGAGCGCCCGAGCGACTGAGCCAACTTCTGCAGGAGTTCACCCCGACGCTGGTGATCGCCGTCGGGCTTGGCCCCGGTCGCACGGACATCTGCATCGAGCGGGTAGCGATCAATATCAACGACGCCCGCATCCCTGACAACCTTGGCTATCAGCCGATCGATACACCCGTGGTGGCGCAAGGGCCAGCGGCGTATTTCAGTACCTTGCCGCTCAAGGCAATGGTGCGGGCGATCAGGGCCGGCGGGATTCCCGCGTCGGTTTCCCATACGGCGGGCACCTTTGTCTGCAATCAGGTGTTCTATTGCCTACAGCATGCATTGGCCGGGACCGGCGTACGCGGTGGTTTTATCCACGTCCCGCCTCTGCCGGAACAGGCGGTGGTGGCTGGTGGCCCGTCCATGGCACTGGCCACCCAGGTGGAAGGGTTGCGCATCGCCGTAATCACGGCCCTGAATACCGAAGATGATGTACTTGAAGGTGGTGGCCAGGTCAGCTGATAACGCGTTGGAAACCGGGCACGATTGGTAGTCGCTGCCTGACCAACACGGCTATCGGCCTAATGACCGACAACCGCCGCCCCCGCCTGCCGGTGCCCTTGCGGGAAACCATGGGCACGGGCACTGAACACGATCCCCAGCCCGACCAGCAACAACACCAGCAACACCCAGGGGAAGACGTTCACCCCGAATTGATCGAGCAATATGCCACCGGTCAATGCCCCCGCGGCAATGGCGCTGTTCCACACCACCACGTTCATCGACAACGCAACATCGGCGCCCTCGCCTGCCGCATCGGCCAGAGCGGTTTGCAGCAGGGTGGCGGCACCGCCGAAGGACAACCCCCAAACAAAAATCCCTGCATATACGACAGCCACCGACTGCGAGAAGAAACCGAACAGCAGCGAAATCGCAGCAAATGTCGCCAGGCAAGCCATGACTGCCTTGCGCAGATGCCGGTCTACCAGTCGCCCGGTCAGCCAGATTCCCAGCAGCGCCGCCAATCCGAAGACCAGCAACACAATATCGACCTTATCGGCAAGGCCCGCCGATGCCACGAAAGGCGCGATATAGGTGTAGAGCATGTTGTGCGCCAGCATCCAGGTCAGTACCACGGCAAGCACGGAGCGCACTCCCGGTGTCAGCAGCACCTGTCGCAAGCCGATACGTTGCGAAGCAGACTGCCCTGGGTAATCAGGCACCTTGAGCACTACCCAGGCCATCAGCACCAGGGTCAAGGCCGACATCAGGCCAAATGCCGTACGCCACCCTACCAGCGCACCCAGCCAGGTGCCCAATGGCACACCCAGTGACAGGGCAATCGGCGTGCCCACCATCGCCACCGCCATGGCCCGGCCCTGCAACTGCGGGGCAACCATGCGCCGCGCATAACCTGCCAGCAGGCTCCAGGCCAACCCGGCTGATGCGCCGGCAAAAAAACGTGCAATCAGGGTCACGCCGTACTGAGACGACCACGCGGTAATCGAATTGAACAGCAGAAACCCGACAATCGTCAGCAGCAGTACGTTGCGACGCCGCCAGCCCTGGGTCGCGATGGTCAACGGGATCGCCGCCAGCAGGGAGCCCAGCGCGTAGACCGTAACCATCTGCCCCGCCAGCGCCGATGACACTTGCAGGCCGCTGCTGATTTGCGGCAACAGGCCTGCGGGTAAGGTCTCGGTAACAATGCAAATAAAACCGGTCATGGCCAGCGCCAGCAGCGCGCCCATGGGTAATCGCTCAGTGGTGTTTTGCTCTTTGCCCATGGATGCCCTGCTCCTGCTAGTTATGTATCGATAGATACAAATGTAGGGCGACGGGAAATATTGGTCAATGACTTTTGTATCGACTAGTATTTATATCTCGCTACGAAGGAGACTCAAATGGCACAGATGGGACGCCCGCGCACATTTGATCGGGACGCGGCAATCACCCAGGCCATGCACCTGTTCTGGGAGCACGGTTATGACTCGACATCGCTGAGCCAGCTCAAGGCCAATATGGGCTCAGGCATTTCCGCGCCCAGCTTTTACGCAGCTTTCGGCTCCAAGGAGGCGCTGTTCAAAGAGGTCATGACGCGCTACCTGAACAGCCATGGCAGGGTCACCGAAAGCCTGTTCGACACTCACCTGCCCCCACGCGAAGCGATCGAGCGAACGTTGCGCAGCTCCGCCAAAATGCAATGTGAGCCGGGTCACCCACGGGGTTGTCTGGTCGCTCTGGGGCTGATGAGTGCCAGTTCAGCTCAAGCGGTGGCGATAAGCGCCCCTCTGGCCGAAGCGAGGGCGCGTAACCGGGCCGGGTTTATGGCTTGTGTCGAGCGCGCCATCCGCGAGGGTGAGCTTGCCGCCCAGACTGATCCGCGAGCGCTGGCCACGGTGTTCGAGAGTTTTCTGCTGGGCCTGACCACCCTGGCTCGGGATGGTGTAGCCCATGCCGTACTGGACGCTGCGATCACCCAGGTGATGAGCACTTGGGATGCCGCGCGCGCCTGAGGGATGAGCGCTGGTTATCGGCCAATCAATATTCGTCATTGGGCAGTGCCCCCGACAAAACCTACAGTGGTCGCCTGAAAGAGCCCTTATGGCTCGCTATCGGGATAACTGCGGTGCAACTTATAACGACAATAGGCGGCGAAAACGCTGCCACTGCCTGTACTTGGGTGGCAATCCCCTGTAGCCGCTGACGAGCGCAGCGAGGCTGCTAGCGGCCCCTGCCTGTTCAAGGCCCTTCGGGCCTTGCCGCAGCCTCGCTGCGCTCGTCAGCGGCGACATGATTCGTCTCGCAACAGCGCGTCTCTGCCTTCCCACCTAAAGGAAATCCCTATGTTCCCCATCACCGGCCAGAACTTTATTGGCGGTCAGCGCAGCGGCGCCGGCACCGTTCACCTGTACAGCGTGGATGCCAGTACTGGCGAGGCATTGCCATACGCGTTTGTGCAGGCCACCGAAACCGAAGTGGATGCCGCTGTCAGCGCGGCCAATACCGCCTTCCCGGCCTTTCGCAGTTTGCCGGCCACACGCCGGGCCGAGTTTCTGGAAGCTATCGCCGAAGAAATAGACGCGCTGGGTGACGACTTTGTTGCCATCGTCTGTCGCGAAACCGCCCTGCTTGCCGCCCGGATCCAGGGCGAGCGGGGACGCACCAGCGGGCAGATGCGTCTGTTCGCCAACGTACTGCGGCGCGGCGATTTTTATGGCGCACGCATCGATCAGGCGCTACCGGACCGTCAGCCCCTGCCGCGCGCAGATCTGCGTCAATGCCGCATCGGCGTGGGCCCGGTGGCCGTGTTTGGCGCCAGCAACTTCCCGCTGGCGTTCTCCACCGCTGGCGGTGATACCGCTTCGGCACTGGCCGCAGGTTGCCCGGTGGTGTTCAAGGCACACAGCGGGCATATGGCAACTGCTGAGCAAGTTGCCCTGGCCATAGTGCGCGCTGCCGAGCGCACCGACATGCCCGCCGGTGTATTCAATATGATCTTCGGCGCGGGTGTGGGCGCAGCACTGGTCAAGCACCCGGCCATTCAGGCCGTCGGCTTTACCGGTTCGTTGTCCGGTGGCCGTGCCCTGTGCGATATGGCCGCCGCCAGACCCCAGCCAATCCCGGTGTTTGCCGAGATGTCGAGCATCAACCCGGTGCTGGTATTACCCCAGGCACTGCTCAAGCGTGGCGAGCAGATCGCACAGGAGCTGGGCAGTTCGGTGATGCTTGGCGCCGGGCAGTTCTGTACCAGTCCCGGTCTGGTACTGGGTATCCGCTCCCCTGAATTCAGCGCCTTTGTCGCCGCGCTTGGCCAGTTCTTCAGTGCTCAACCGGCGCAAACACTGCTCAACGCCGGGGGCCTGGCCAGTTACAGCAAAGGCATCCAGCGTCTGGCCCAGGTCGATGGCATCCGCCACCTTGCCGGTGCGCCGCAACAGGGCAACCAGGCCAGCCCGCAGTTGTTCCAGGCCAGTGCCAGCCTGTTGATCGGTGGTGCCGAGGTGTTGCAGGAGGAAGTCTTCGGGCCAACCACCCTGGTGGTCGAGGTCGCGGACAAGGCGCAGTTGCTGCAAGCGCTGCACAGCCTGCATGGGCAGCTGACAGCTACGCTGATTGCTGAACCTGGCGACCTTGAAGCCTTCGCCGAGGTGGTGCCCGTGCTGGAGCACAAGGCCGGGCGCCTGCTGCTCAATGGCTACCCTACCGGTGTCGAGGTGTGTGACGCGATGGTGCATGGCGGGCCTTACCCGGCGACGTCAGATGCCCGTGGCACCTCGGTCGGCACCCTGGCCATCGACCGTTTCCTGCGCCCGGTGTGCTACCAGAACTACCCTGACAGCCTGCTGCCGGATGCGCTGAAAAACGCCAACCCGCTGGGTATCGAGCGTCTGGTCAACGGCAGCCACAGCCGCAATCCGCTGGGTCACTGATCGGCGGCGTAAATCACGGTCTGGGCGCTATGCCCGGCTGCATGCCTGAGGGTGAAGTAGGTGTCGCCCTCTTCGGTCAGGATCTCGTAGCCCGCCTTGCTGGCTACGCGATTGTTGACGCTGACATGCTTGATGATCTTCAGCACCCGCTGGAACTTTACTGTCTGGGTGCCGTTCTGTGCGGGCCCGGTGAGCACATTGACGCTTTGAAACCAGCCCTGGTTCTTTTTGTTGGCGACCAGGGTACTGCTCAGCGCTTCAAAGCGTTCAAGGCGGGTAAAGCCCCATAGCGTCTGCTCTTCTACCGGTTTGCCCAACGCGCCAGCACCGGTAAACACAAACAGATTGATGGCCGGATTGTCCTCGCAAAAAAAGTCATAAGGCACCAGGCCATCAACCATTTTCTTGCCGGCAACGAACCCTTTTTTATGCACCAGAAACATGCCCAACTCCGCTCGATATTGAGCGGTAAAGTCTACGGGGGCATGGCGTACAGGGCCGTCAAGGCAATGTAATTTCGTGTAAAGATCCCCGGCGATCCCGTAGCATCTACAGGAACACTGCAACTGTGGGAGCGAGCCTGCTCGCGAAGGTCGTTCGCGAGCAGGCTCGCTCCCACAATAGGGCTTGTCCTGCAACAGAGTATCTACAGCGGCAAGGTGATTGCCACGCTCAAGCCGCCGCTCGCAAGGTTGCTCGCCTTGATGCTGCCGCCGTGCATTTCCACCGCCCTTGAAGCAATCGCCAGACCCAGGCCAAAACCGCTACCCGTCTCACTGACACCCCGCTCAAACGGGTCGAAAATCCGCTGCAACCGCGATTCTTCAACACCCGGACCCTGATCGCTGATCCGTACTGTCAGGCAGTGGCCCGCCGGGCTGGCTTCAGCCATTACCAGCACCGTGCTGTCGGCACGGGTATGGCGCACTGCATTGCGGATCACGTTCTCAAAGCAGCGATACAACAACTCGCCACTGACCCGGCTGACAAAGGACGGGCACCCTTCCAGGATCACCCGACAACCCTTGATGCCCGCTTCGAACTGCGCGTCTTCGACTATCAAGTGCAACAACTCGATGATGTCCACCGGCTCGCGTGCGATGCTCTCGGGCCGCCCCTGCACCCGGGCCAGGGTCAGCAGGGCTTCGATCAGGGTGTCCATGCGCTGCGATTCGCGCTCGATGCGTTCGACCATATCGGCGCGGGACGGGTTTTGATGCAACAACCCGATGGCGGCCTGCATGCGTGTCAGGGGCGAACGCAATTCATGGGAGATGTCATGCAACAAGTGTTGCTGGGCATCAACCAGCAGCTTGAGTTGGTTGGCCATACGGTCGCAGTCTTCGGCCAGGTCGACAATTTCATCACGCCGCGCGCCCATAAACGGCTTTACCCGGGTTTCGAATCGCCCTTGGGCCACATCGCTCATCGCCCGACGCAAATAGGCCAACGGCCAGGCCAGGTAAAACGCCATAAAGCTGCTGAACAGCGCGCTCATCACGGTTCCGATAAGCAATGGCATCAGCCCCGGTCCGCCCTCCCCACCACCGCCATTGCCGGGCACCCGCGTCGACCTGAGCGACAGCGTGAGGCCTTCCTTGCTGATCACCGTGCGCTCAAACGCCGGATTCACGATCGGCAGCCCGGCCAGCAGTCGGCCGCCACTGTCATACACCGCAATGGCCTCGTCATCGGGGTGGTGCCATACCTGCAGCAACTGCTTGCCAGCCTCGACACCGAACTGGCGCAGCAACTGCTCCTCGCTTTCAAGAATGGTATCCAGATGCGGATTGCCAGGGCCCTGGCGGCTCAAGGTGATAATGCCGATACCGACAAAAAACGTCAGGCTGGTGGCCAGCCAGAAGGCCAGGAACAGTTTCCAGAACAGCCGGCTGGGTTTCATCATTCCGCGATCAACAGATAGCCGAGCCCGCGCACGCTCTGGATCCACGCCTTGGCATCTGGTCGCGGGCCGAGCTTCTGGCGGATGCTGCTGATATGGACGTCGATACGCCGGTCATAGCGGGTCAACGGGCAGCCCAGGGCATTGAGCGACAAGTCCTGCTTGCTCACCACTTGCCCGGCACTGCGGGCCAGCTCTTCGAGCAGGCTGAACTCGGTGCTGGTTACCCCCAGCTCCCGCCCCTGCCACAGCGCCTGGCGCTTGCCGGGCCACAACACCAGCGGGCCGGTCTTGATCACCTCGGTGGTGGCCTGCTCCACCGGCTGCACCCGGCGCATGATGGCGCGCAAACGCGCCACCAGCTCCCCCGGCGAGCTGGGTTTGGGCACATAGTCATCGGCGCCAAGCTCCAGGCCGGTGATGCGGTCGATGTTGTCGCCACGGGCAGTGAGCAACACCACCGGCACCTGACTGCGTGCGCGAATGCGCCGCAGCACTTCGATCCCCGACAGTCGCGGCAGCATCACATCCAGCACCACAATGCTGTATTGCCCGGACAGCGCCTGCACCTCGCCCTCCTCGCCGGTATGCACCGCAGTCGCTTCAAAGCCTTCGCGCTCCAGATACTCACTGAGCAAACCGGTCAGTTCCTGGTCATCGTCGACGAGCAATACACGGATCATGGCGAACTCTTGAAGGGGGGATCTGCCCATTATCGTCCTTGCGGCCCGCAGCGTCATTGCCTGCGGCCAACCTTTACCTAACTTGACACTCGGTTAACCGCACCATACGCCCCGAACTTTTATGCTGGACCTCCACCAGCCTGCTTGTGCTGTTTGTCGATGTGTCCTGGATAAATGATCTACATGAATTTTGCGCGCCTGCTCTGCTCGGTTGCACTGCTGCTCAATGCCTCACTGGCCCACGCCCAGGGCTTCAAGATTGCCGATATCCGTATCAACGGCCTGCAGCGGGTGTCCGCCGGCAGCGTGTTCGGTGCCCTGCCCTTGAACGTTGGCGAACAGGTCGATGACCAGCAACTGGTGGAATCCACGCGCGCACTGTTCAAGACCGGATTCTTTCAAGATATTCAGCTGGGCCGCGACGGCGACGTCCTGGTGATCACCGTAGTCGAGCGGCCGTCCATTGCCAATATCGACATCGAGGGCAACAAGGCGATCTCCACCGATGACCTGATGAAAGGCCTCAAGCAATCGGGGCTGGCCGAAGGCGAAGTGTTCCAGCGCGCCACGCTCGAAGGTGTACGCAATGAGCTGCTGCGTCAGTACGTAGCCCAGGGGCGTTACTCGGCCGCGGTGGACGCCGAGGTGGTGGCCCAGCCGCGCAACCGCGTCGGCCTCAAGATCAGGATCGACGAAGGCGAAGTGGCCGCGATCAAGCACATCAATGTGGTGGGCAATACCGTCTTCGACCAGGCCGAGCTGGACGATCAGTTCACCCTCAAGACCAGCAACTGGCTGTCGTTCTTCAAGAACGATGACAAGTATGCCCGGGAAAAACTGTCCGGCGATCTGGAGCGTTTGCGCTCGTACTACATGGACCGCGGCTATATCAATATGGAAATCCTGTCGACCCAGGTGTCGATCAGCCCGGACAAAAAGCAGGTCTTCATTACCGTCAATATCAGCGAAGGCGCCAAATACACCGTGCGCGACATTACGCTGCGCGGTGACCTTAAAGTACCCGAAGATCAGATCCACGCCTTGCTGCTGGTACAAAAGGGCCAGGTATTTTCGCGCAAGCTGATGACCTCCACCTCGGACCTGATCACCCGCCGCCTGGGCAACGAAGGCTATACCTTTGCCAACGTCAACGCGGTGCCGGTCCCAAGCAAGGACGGCAACACGGTAGATATCGAATTCGTGGTCGACCCGGGCAAGCGCGCGTATGCCAACCGCATCAACTTTCGCGGCAATACCAAGACCGAAGACCAGGTCTTGCGCCGAGAGATGCGCCAGATGGAAGGCGGCTGGGCTTCGACCTACCTGATCGACCAGTCCAAAACGCGGCTTGAGCGCCTGGGTTACTTCAAGGAAGTCAACGTCGAGACCCCGGCGGTGGCGGGAGTCGACGATCAGGTTGACGTCAATTACAGCGTTGAAGAGCAGTCTTCCGGCTCGATCACTGCCAGCGTCGGCTTTGCCCAGAGTGCCGGCCTGATTCTTGGTGGTTCTATCACCCAGAACAACTTTCTGGGCACGGGCAACTCCGCCAGCCTGGGCCTGACCCGCTCCGAGTACCAGAGCAAGTACAACATCGGTTTTACCGATCCGTACTTCACCAAGGATGGCGTCAGCCTTGGCTACAACGCGTTCTACAACAAGACCGACTACAACGATTACTACGACGATGGCGTGTCGTACTACTCGATCAACAGTTATGGCGCCGGTGCCACCCTGGGCTACCCGATCAATGAAACCTCACGGATCAGTTTCGGCCTCACCGCGCAGCACGACAGCATCGAGCCCGGCACCTACAGTGCCGACGAGATCTATGATTTTATCGACCGCGAAGGCAAGGAATTTACCAATTTCAAGGCCAACCTGGGCTGGTCGGAATCGACCCTGAACAAGGGCATCCTGGCTACCCGCGGCTATGCGCAAAACCTTAACCTGATGGTCACGGTGCCCGGCAGCGACCTGAGCTTCTACAAGATCGACTACACCGGCCAGACCTTCCTGCCCGTCAGTGCATCCACCTCACTGCGCTTTCACACCAAGCTGGGCTACGGCAACGGCTATGGCTCCACCGATGGCCTGCCATTCTATGAAAACTACACTGCGGGCGGTGAAGGCACGGTGCGCGGTTTTGAAAGCGGCACCCTGGGCCCGCGCAACACCCCGGCCACCGGCACCTATAGCAGCGCCGGGCAGGCGTACTACTCCGACCGCGACACCGAGGCGCTAGGCGGCAATATCATGATCACCGGCGGGGTCGAGTACCTGTTCCCGATGCCCTTTATCAAGGACAACAAATCCCTGCGCACCTCGCTGTTCTGGGATGTGGGCAGCGTGTACTCGGACAAATGCTACCTGAGCACCACCACCGGCTGTGACGGCGTGGACCTCAGCCAGATGGCCAGTTCCGTAGGGGTGGGCGTGACCTGGTACAGCCCGATGGGCCCGCTGAGCGTCAACCTCGCGCTGCCCATCCGCAAACCGGATGATGCAGAAACACAGGTGTTCCAGTTCTCCATGGGGCAGACGTTTTAAAAGCACGACAGGTGATCGCACGGGCTTGAGCCACTGGTCATCTGGCGATCAGGCGCGCTTGATAGATGTACCATTTTAGGTACACTCAAGTTCATGACTGGAATCCCTCCCATCCTGACGGTTGCTTTTTTTCGCACCGAAGCCGGTAACGAACCCGTTCGCGAATGGTTAATCGGCCTTGGGCGCGAGCAAAGACGACTGATTGGCACCGATATTAAGACCGTGCAACTTGGCTGGCCGATTGGCATGCCGGTTGTTCGCAAACTGGAGCCAAAACTGTGGGAAGTTCGCTCTGATCTGGATGGCGTCATTGCCCGTATAATCTTTACGGTAATCGGCTCACAGATGATCCTGCTTCACGGATTTATCAAGAAAAGTCAGAAAGCCCCGGCGGTGGATCTGCAAACCGCCAGGCAGCGCCATGCAAAACTACGAGGTACCGCACATGAATAACCATATCGGCTCCGACTTTGACGACTTTCTCTCGGAACAAGGCCTTGCAGAAGAGGTTTCGGCCGCCGCACTCAAACGCGTTATTGCCTGGCAGATAACCCAGGCCATGAAAGAGCAGCACGTCAGCAAAAAAAACCTGGCCGACCGCATGCATACCAGCCGCACGGCGGTGGATCGGGCGCTCGACCAGAATGACCCAGGCATGACCCTGGCCACCCTGGCCAGCGCCGCACGGGCATTAGGCCAACGCGTAGAAATTCGTCTGGTTCCGGAGCACACAGCCGAACAGGGTTAACCCCTTACGCCCCTTCAAACTTGAAGGCCGGAGTGGCCTTGAAGCGGCTTGAAACCTCCCCGGAGTAAATGGTGCTTTGGTCCGGGCCCAGATCCAGTTTTTTGACCGCGCCTGTAGCCCTGGTGAAATCGATCTTGTTCAAGTCCACCCAGAAGGTGTTTGGTGTAATGGCCGACTCGAAAAAGTACAGCCCCTGCTTGTGGTCGATTACCGAGCGCCAGCGCGTCGAGGAAATATTCGGCTCGCCGGGAGTGGTGATGCCATACGGCACTGAAACGTTGCGGATCACGCTGAATACACTGGCCAGCGACAAGCGCGAGTCCTGGTTTTTCGGCACCGCATTGACGTAAAACGAGGCCCGGGCAAAACGGTCCGCCGAGCGATTGGTACCCGGTAGCATTACCGTCCCGCCGATGGCTTGCCAGTAGGCGTTCATGGCCAGTTGGGCATCGAACGCCGGGGAGTTGGTCATGACCTGATAGCTGCGATCATGGTGGATCACCTGCTTGCCATCGATAAACTCAATGATGGCGCTGTCACCCGATGCATCGGACATTGAAAGATGCAAGGTCGCCAGGCGACTTTCACCCGGCACATTGGCGGTAACCACGGTAAAGGGTTCAGTCTTGAGCACCGCCACCGCTTCGGCAACGCTGCTGAAATTGTCCAGTACATACTGAGCCCAGGCGGCAATGCTCAGCCCCGGTTTACCCTGATTGACCGGCGGGTACTCGGACTCGACCAGCCACAGCAGGTTAGCCGACAGCCCCGCTTCGTTGACGCCGTCGGTGGTGGAAATGTCATAGCCGCTGGCAATCACGCTGCCGTACTTTGATGTCCACTTCAGCGACCCCGGCCCTACTTCACCTGTGCGCTGCATGCCCTGGGGGAAGATCCACAGGTTGGTGGCCACGTCGGTTTTCCAGTCCATCGAACGCGCCGTAATCACCCTGTCGTTGTCCCCCAGATACACCAGGCGGGTACAGGCAGTAGCCACCGGCAGCGCCAGCATAAAGCCCGCCAGGGCCAGCGTCAGGTTGCGGGTGTGTTTGAGCAGTTGCATTCCCTTGTCTCCTCGGTACTTGTCAGAAGCGCATGGACAGGCCCAGTACCGGGCCGCGCTGGGTCACGTCGTACTTGAACTTGTTGCCGGTAAAGTCGGTGGTGCGGTAATTTTGCGCCAGAACCCGATAGCCGACGCGGATGATCGTGGGGTGATCGGCCAGGTACATGCGGTAGCCCAGATACCCTTGAGCGTTCCAGGTTTTCTTTGAGGAGGTATCCAGCCCGCCGGTGTCGGTTTCACCGGACAGGGTCCAGCGGTCGGTCAGGTCAGCCTGCATGCGCAGCCCCACGAACGGATCGGTCCACTCGGTTTTTTTCTTGGTGCTGAACCCCAGCGAGTCAATGTCCAGCTTGGTTGACAGCTTGGTCCAGCGCACACCGATCGTAGGTTCGACACGCCAGGTGCGCGGCTCGCCAAAAATCGTTTGACCACCCAACTCATACTCATAGGCCCGGTAATAGGTGCCGACAGCCAGGGTGCTCTGGGTGATCGCCAGGCCCACCTTGCGCCCGTACACCCGTTCGGACTGATCGGTTTTAGCGTGGACGCCGTCGATATAAAAACCCAGTGTGCGATTGGTCAATTCCAGATTGCCCATAAATACCGTGCTCAGGTTTTCCCAGACATCCGCAAATGGAACATCAACCTTGGTATTGACCCCGCCAAGCGCCGCCTGCCCGCTCATGGAGGGCGCCCAGACAAAGGGGCTGGCCAGCAATAACCATTGTGAGTCCGCAGGCTGATCAGCATGTGCCACCTGCACGAACAGCAACAGCGGCAAAGCCGTTGCAGCTCTATTGAACCTTGTATTTTTCATCGCCCTGACTGACCAGCATCTGATTTGATCATTAGGTATAGCAGCTCTCACCTGAAAACCTGCTGTCAGGAGTAGGCATTGTTGCGATCAAAAACTCTTGTATGGGTTTTTACATAAACCAGCGATATTCCCGGGCACTGATTTCCTGCATAAAGGCCAGATGATCCTGGCGCTTGTTCTCGCAGTACACATCGACAAATTCGCCGCCCAGCCCTTCACGCAGCTGCGGCTGGTGCTGCATGGCGCGCACGGCCTCAAGCATGTCCAGCGGGAAGGCGATGCCGCTGCTGCGGTCTTCGTTCAGGGGTAGGATCGGCTCCTTGCCCGCTTCCAGCCCGTGTTCGAGCCCCACCAGAATCGCCGCCAATACCAGATACGGATTGGCATCAGCGCCCGCAAGGCGATACTCGACCCGCAGGTTTTTACTGTCCGATTCCGGGATACGCAAGCACGCATCGCGGTCCTCATACCCCCAACTGGCCTGGGTGGCGATATTGGTCGTACCGCCCAGGCGGCGAAAAGCATTGTGGTTAGGTGCAAATATCGGCATGCACGCCGGCAATAATTCCAGGCAACCGCCGATAGCGTGGCGCAAGGGCTGCTGCTGGTTGGCCGCCAGCAAGTTGTTGCCGCCCGCGTCGTACAGACTGACATGCACATGCATGCCGCTGCCCGGGTGCTCCAGGTAGGGTTTGGCCATAAAGCTGGCGCGATAGCCATGCTTGAGCGCCACCCCGCGGGTACTGCGACAGAACAGCGCCGCCCAGTCCGCGGCACGCAAACCGTCATCGAGGTGAGCGAAATTGATTTCGAACTGCCCCGGGCCCAGCTCGGCCGTAATCACGGTGGCATCAATCCCTTGGGCCTGGGCCGCATCGACCATGTCATCCAGCACCGGGGCAAAGCGCGACAACCGCTCGATATGCATAGTGGGCTGATCGTCGGCATCATCGCTCAAGTGATCACGGGGGAACTGCGGCAAGCCATCGCGCAGCTTCTTGTCGAACAGGTAGAACTCCAGCTCGAACGCCACCACCGGGCGAATGCCTTTGCGCGCCAGCCGGGCCAGCACCCGGGCCAGGACTTCGCGGGGCTCGAAGACGATCGGCTGTTCAGTGCCGTCAGAAGTGATCAGCATCTGGCCCAGGGGCTTGTCTTCCCAGGTCACCGGCTTGAGCGTGCCCGGTACCAGACGCCGCACGGCATCCGGGTCGCCATCGTTGAAACAATAGTCGCCAATCTTGAACAATCCGCCCTGCACCCCTAGCAACACACAGTTCTGCGGCAGTTTCAGGACGCTGCCGGCCGCGACTTTTTCCAGCATGTCGATGGGGTAACGCTTGCCGTAGAAATGCCCGGGGATATCCAGGGAGATCAGGTCGACATAACGCACCTCGGGGTTGCGCTGACGAAACGCACGCACTTCGGCCAGCAGATCAGAGCAGGCAGCATCCATCTTCAAGGTTCCTTTGTTGTTATCAGGTGTAAACCCACAGCACGCGGGCAAGCTGCTGTGTCAGGTTGGCGTAGCGACAGCGCGTATGGCTGTCGAACTGGAAACTGTCACCGGCATTGAGGGTGGCAGGCTCAGCGTCGTCGCCCAGCCACAGGGTCAATTGCCCTTCAATGACATAGCCGCCCTGCTCCGAGCTGTCGGTCATAAGCCGTTCGCCGCTGCTGGCGCCGGCTTCCAGCAGGCTTTCGAGCATGGAGAACGACGCACGGATTTGTGGCGAGACCAGGATATCGGTGATGCCGTTGCCCAGGTACAGCGTGCGTCGCTCGTCCGGGCGGGTCACCCAGGGCAACTGCTTGGGCTTGGGCAAACTGTAGAAATAGGTGGTGGGCACACCCAGGGTTTCACTGATGGCCGTCAGGTCGGCCACCGTGGGCTGGGACAGGCCGCGCTCGACCTGGGACAAAAAACCCACGGAGCGGCCAATTTTATCGGCCAGTTCCTTGAGCGTGTACTTCTTGTGCTTGCGCAGGTCGTGGATAAGGATGGCCAGGGCGGCCATCTCTTCTTGCTTGTTCATCCCGGGCCGCCATGAAATTTAAATCATTTATTTTCATGAAAAAATACAGATTAAATTTCATAAACGCAAGATGCCTCCGTACAGGGGAGTTTTGTTCAATACGCTTGGGTCCGCGCCCCATAACCTCAGGGCTCAACCTTGGAGCGGAGAACAATAACGATGAGCGTGCTGATTTCAATGGCGGCGTTCGCCCTGGCAGCCTCCATCTCACCGGGGCCGGTGAATGTGGTGGCCCTGAGTTCGGGTATGCAGTTCGGCCTGGGGCCCAGTCTGCGCCATGTGCTGGGGGCCACCGTCGGTTTTGTGGTGTTGCTGCTGTTTACCGGTTTTGGCCTGCATGAAGTGCTCAAGCAGTGGCCGATCCTCACCGACCTGATCCGCTGGGCCGGCATGGCATTTTTGTTGTACCTGGCCTGGAAACTGGCGATGGATAACGGCCGCATCGAGTTTGGCGGGGACGCCCGGCAGCCATCGTTTTTTACCGGCGCCGCCATGCAATGGCTCAACCCCAAAGCCTGGCTGGCGGCGGTTGCAGGTATGGGCGCGTTTGTTTCGGGGGGCGAAGCCACGCTGATCTGGGCATTTGCACTGATCTACTTTGTAGTCTGCTACCTGTCAGTGGCTTGCTGGGCCTACACCGGCGCCTTTCTGAGCCGTTACCTGCACAGCACCCGGCGCATCCGCCTGTTCAATCGCGGCATGGCGGCCATGCTGGTGGGCTGCGCGGTGTCCTTGCTGTGGTTTTAGCCCTTGTACTGTCCGGGCGTGGCCGCGAGGTGTTTTTTGAACACCCGCTGGAAATGCGCCTGATCGGCAAAACCGGTTTGCTGGGCGATATCGGCGATCAACGCCCCTTCGCGCAGTTGCGCCTGGGCATGTTGAATGCGCCGATTGATCAGATAGGCGTGGGGCGTCATATGGTAACGCTGCTCGAAGGCACGGATCAGGTAAGCCTCCGACAGGCTGGCGGCGGCACAGATATCCTGCAGGCGAATGGTGTGCAGGAAACGCTCGTCGATAAATTTGGCGGCGCGCTCCACCCGTGCATTGGCGCTCTTGCGAAGCACCAGCGGGCCGCCCAGTTCCTGTTGCATCGCTGAAAAGAACTTGACCGCCGACTCGTGCTTGGCCAGCCCCTCGAGGTGCGGGTCGACCAGCTGCGCATACAGGGCGGTCAGGCCATTGAACAACCCCGGCGAGCGGGTGTGGGTGGCCGCCAGGGGCTGGAACACCCCGCTGGCCTGATCGTCAAACGCCTGTTGAATGCCTGCCAGCCACTGCGCATCGACATACAGCATCACATAGGACCATGGCTGGTCGTCCAGCGGATTACAGGCGTGGACATCTCCCGGGTTCATCAACACCACCGTGCCGGCGCTGATACCGTGACTGGTTTTCTCATGCAGGTAAGTGCAGCAGCCGGAGGTGATGGCGCCGATGGAGAAAATCTCGTGGGAGTGTCGGGCATAGCAGACCTTACGGCCATCGGCGATGGAGCGCGCTTCGATAAAGGGCAACTGCGCGTCCCGCCAGAACCGGGGTGTAGCGCAGTGTGTTGACGGGCTTGCGGGCATGGTAGCGTGACCGTGATGGGCAGGTGTCTGATCACCAGACTAGCACCTTGGCTGACCGTCCGTAGCAGCTGCCGCAGGAACGAGGCTGCGTTCGGTTGCGAAGCGACCGTAAACCCTGCGAGTCGGGTTTACCTGGCACACCGCAGTGCCTGATTTTGCGGCGACTGCGTCGCCGGACGCAGCCTCGTTCCTGCGGCAGTTGCTACGGGTTACAGTTTTATTGGCTCGCTGTAAGGCGTCTGCAAATCACGCTCGGGGATTTCCCAGATCACCAGTTTGGGCGGTGTCTGCACGAATGCAGGGTTGCTGAAGTAGCCATTGGCACCACCGGAGAACTCGCCACCGTCCTTGGAAAAGTCACCTATCGGTGCGCCAAGGGCCTGTTGCAGAAACTCGGCAAAGTTGGAGTTGCGCGAGAACGATGTGCCGATCAAGGCAACGTTGGGCAGGTTGTCATCGCCAAACAGATCATCCAGGTTGTCAGCATCCCTTTGGGATAAATCGGCTTTCTCACTGAACCGGCTGGCCGCCACCGATTCTACTGCGGGTTGCAACCCCACTGGCAACCATTCAAGACCGGCCAGTCGCACCAGATCTCCCGGGCGACGCGCCGGGTCTTGCCGGGCAATTTCATAAAGCTTGTGCGGCGTGGCGCTGATCCCCATTGCCTGTACCTGCACGGCAATGGCCATGGCCGCCGCCGAGGCCCCGGCTTCACTCCAGTGGGTATCAGTGCGCAGATAGGCATCGCTGCCCACAGACTGAAGAACTGGCGCGAGATCCACAGCGCTCACCCCTGCCTTGTTCAATCCCTCAACCCAGGCTTCGGCGCGATGTTGCAACTGCACCGGGCGGCGTAAATCACAGAGTTGCGCACTGGCAATCCGGCTCTTGTCCGGCACCACGGCCACCAGCAGTTCAATACCCCGTCTGGCCAGTTGCTGCTGGATATCGCGCACCGCTGCAGCCTTGGTTTGAGCATTAACCTGAGCATGACGGTTGATACGCATTTCATCGGTCAAAAACAGCCAGCCCGCACAGCCCGGACGCACCCGCGCGCCGGTGTCGTGGAACAGCAACCAGCTGGCGCCACGCTCCAGATCGGCCGCCTTTTGTGCAACGCCGGACTCGGACAACTGCTTGGCAATTCTGTGGGTCACCTCGCCATGCAGCACCGCATCACGGCTCAGGTCGGGGGCAAGCATCTGTATTTTGCCGCTGGCAAACAACCACAGGGACGAGGCAAAGCTCGCCGCCAGAAACAGCACAAACACTGCACCGCCAAATCTGCTCACACGGGCAGTGAATTCAGTGGCTACAGCCGGTTTGGGCGATGACGAGGACATGGGCGCGACCATCAGAACTGGAAGTACAGAAAGGGCACCGCTTCGCGGCTCGCTATCAAGGCGAACGACAGCAGAAAACCCGCGACTGGCCACAGCGCCGCCATCGGCGCAAACCAGAATTGCGCACCAAAACGCTCTTCATACCGGTGCTTGAACAGCGGCGCGATGATGCACGCCACCCCCAGCAATGCCGCCAGGCCGTGAGCCGAGCGCAGGGTCACGGACAGCGCGTCGCCCAGGGCAAACTCGTGCAAACCCAACTGACCGGCGTACATATTCAGGGCTGAAGCAAAATCCTGAGCGCGGAACAAGGTCCAGGCCATAAACACAAACAGCAGCGTCAATGTATGTGACAACCATGACGGAATGCTCGGCAGGCTGGAACGCGACCACAACCGGTCCACACACAGCGCAATACCGTGGGCCGCGCCCCATAGCAGGTAGTTCCAGCTGTCACCGCCATGCCACAGCCCCGCAATGGCCATGGTCAGGAACAGGTTGCGATAGGTTTTCCAGGCACCGTTGCGGTTGCCGCCCAGGGCGATATAAAGATAGTCCCGCAGCCAGCTGGACAACGACATGTGCCAGCGCCGCCAGAAGTCCTGAATGCTGCTGGCCAGATACGGCTGGTTGAAGTTTTCCGGGAAATGAAAACCCAGCATCAGGCCCAGGCCAATGGCCATGGCGCTATAGCCTGCAAAGTCGAAAAACAGTTGCAGCGAGTACGCCAGGCAGCCGATCCAGGCGTCGACAAAAGAAGGGTTGTCGAGGTGAAACGCAACATCCACCAGCGGCGACAGGGTGTCGGCAACCAGCACTTTCATGCACATGCCGATCATGAAACGGCGCGCACCCAGGGAGAAATTCTGCCAGTCGAAATAACGTTGGGTGAGTTCGCGACGCACCCAGTCATAACGAATGATCGGCCCCGCAATCGAGTGGCCGAACATCGAGATATAGGTGGCGTAATTGATGAAGCTGCGCTCCACCGGCACGGTGTGGCGATGTACATCCACCAGATAGGAAATCGCCTGCAGCACGATAAACGACAGCCCGGCGGGCAGCGCCACCCGCTGCCATTCCAGCGGCATCGCCCCCGGATACGTGATCCAGTCAATCCAGGTCGCGGCCAGGATATTGGCGTACTTGTACCAGCACAGCACCGCCGTGTTGAACACGATCAGCGCGATCAACAGCCGCACCCTGCCCCGGGAGTCCTCTCGGCTGCGATCGATGAGCAACCCGCCAAGCCATGCCACGACCGTCAATGCCACATGCAACGCGAGGAACATCGGGTTCAACCAGCCATAGAACAGCCAGCTGCCGATCAACAGAATCACGTTGCGCCACTGCGGCTTGCCCAGGGCGTAGACCAGCATAAAGGCCGGTAAAAACAGCGTCAGGAACTCGAGTGAGGCGAAGACCATGGTGGCAGCAGAATCCGATCAGTGGGAGAGCGTGTCCGTGGTACTCAACAAACGCGGCCCGCTGGCAGATGGCAGCAGCAGCACGCTGTAGCGTTCGCCAGCCTTGAGTGCGCCCAGGTCCAACGGCGCACCGGTGTTGGCGTTGGCACATACCAGTTGCACTGACAGGTTTACCGGGTTGATTGAACGTCGCTGCAGACTGGCGAACGGTACCGCCTTGAACAGATCGCCCGTGCGCCCGGCAGGACGCAGACTGGCATCGCTGCAGGAGTTGTCGACATTGACAAACGCCAGCGAAGCCTTGAGGCCGTTGAAGTCATCCGGTGTTTCGCGCACGGCGACTTGTTCGATCCCGTCGCCTTGCGGCACCACCACAATGGTCGCGAACTCACCCGGCTCGACCTTGAGGTCCAGGGCCAACTGGTGCGCTCCACTGGCCAGCGAGCCCTTGACGGCCTTGCCCGAATCCACCGGGAACAACAATGAAGCAGGCGCTGCCGTTTCAAGGCGCAACGGTGGTTGCCCAGGCTGGCCCATTACGTCCAGAGGGGTAGCGGTGGCGTTGACGAAGCGGATAAAGGCGGCGTCCTGATCGGGGCCAGTGGGGTACAGCGCAACGTCGGCAGCCAGCGCATGCGCGCTGCAAAACAACACTGCCGCGCTCAATACAGCTCGGATCACTTGTTTGCACCCTTGGCACTGACCGCTTCAGGGGGCAGCTTGCCCAATGCATCACCGATGGCGTTGGCCCAGGATTTGTAACCCGCTACAGTAAAATGCTGGCCGTCAGTGGTCACCCACTGCCCCGGCTTGGAAAACTCCAGCGAATCGATGTAAGTACAAGGTGCAACATTGGTCGCCAGGAACGCAGATATCAGCTTGGTGCGGGCATCGTTCTTCTTGTACATGCCACCTTCCTTGCCCCACGCCGGGCCTACCCAGGCGCACTTGGCGCCATTGGCGGTAATTTCCTTGGCCAGGGCAGACACGTTTTGCCACGCCCACGCCTTGGGAAACACCGGCTTGTCGTAAGAGGCCATAGTGTCTGCAATCACCAGCACCACCAGATCCGGTTTATCCGCTGCAAGCAACTCCTTGATCGGCGTAGTGGTCGCGTCACGCCCCCTGATCACAATTTTACCGTTACCCTTTTCTTCGGCTCCACAATCGACTTTTTTGGTAATCAACCAATCGCCGGCACCGGCACCGCACGCGCCAATCGAGTGCACATTTGCGCCCTGCTGGGTCAGGTTGGCGTGCAGCGGCTCCATCAAACAGTTAGGCAGGCTCATGTGGCTTTCCCCTAGAACAAGAAGGGTCATACCGGCAAGAACGGAAGAAGGCATTTAAAGTCTCCAGGACATCAATTGGAATAAGGCGAACTGTATGGGCTGACCGGCAGCTCCATAGGGCCATTCATATTTTCAAACATATAGCGCAGGTACATCGCCCCGGTGATTTGCTGGTAGTCCTGAGCATTATCCAGACCCAAATTGGCCCCCAGGAAAACGCTCGACCCGAACTTGTACTCACCGGCAGCGGCCAGGCTGTAACCGACGCCAGTCTTGCTCTCGCCGGAGTAGCGCTGGTCGTTGGTGGCCTGCATGTCCTTGTCACCGGGGAAGTAGTCGGCACCGGCCTGATGGGTGTACTGAACGCCCACCGAGCCCTTGACCTGGTAGCTGAAGCGATCGGTGCGCTGCGACCAGGCCACCGGCACGCCCAGGGCAAAGTAGCTTTGCGGGCTGAAGTAGCCGCCGTGGCCATAAGTAAAGAAGTTCTGGTTGTTCTCAAAACTCATGCCGGTAGCGCTCAGACCCAGGGTCAGCTTGCTGTCCTCGGTGTTTTGCAAATACCAATACACTCCACCGCCCAGTTCGGCACGGCTGTTGGATTCGACGTTATGACCCAGCAGCTTGTGCCAGGCGCCGTAGCCATAGGCGCCGACAGCCTGATTGTCATAGCTCAGCTGACCACGGCCGCCGTTAGCCGTTACGCCACCCCACGTCTGCCCGGTGCGCTCATCAGTGGTACCGGCGAATGACGTTACGCTGTCGATCACCGGGCGGCGTGAAACATTGACGCCATAACGCACATTGGAATTGCTGGCGAGCGGGCGATCGACACTCACGCCACCGGCCACGGTGCTGTATTGAAAGCCGATCGGCGTGGTACCGAGGTCGGCCTTGATGCCTTCATCCGGGCGAGCGTAGCCAACGCTCACACCCACACCACTCTCACGCTGGGCGCCAATCCCCTCGGTTGACTCTTTGCCACTACCAAAGCGTTCGGCGGCATAAACACCCACCCTACCCGCATTCAGGGACACCGGTGTCACACGTACGGCGATACGGTTGTCACCCGCCGGAAAGTTAATTTCCAGCGGTGTTTCGATATCGGTCATTTTGCCAAGGCCAGGCTCACTGTCGTTGTTGCGAATAGTGACGCCCTGGGTCACGTAGGCACTGCGCTCCTGGAGGATACTGTCCAGCGCACGCTGGGCCGAACTGGCTTGGTCCACCGCCACATTGACCGTGCCTTGGGGTAAAAATGGATTAGCCCCGGCACCAGCATTACGTCCCACCGGCAAGGTGCCATTGCCTGTCCTGGAAGGCAGGGGTTGCCCCGGGTAGACATCGCTGGCCAACAGCGCATTGTCGTCTGCCATATAAGCGCTCGAATCGAGCGTGGTTTGGGCGGGCGCGGGAATCGCATCGATGGCCCCACGCCCCATCTGATTGGCTGGGCCCGACAAGCCGGCGAACGGGTTCGGCGCAACGCCAGATACGCCGGCCTGAGCCGTAAGGTTGCGTTTTTTCTCGGTTTGCTCGATGTCCACGGCCTTGCGCAACAGGTGCGCAGCCTGAGCGCTCTTGCCCATGCTGCGGTAGATTCGTGCCGCTTCGGTCAAAGACTGCGGGTCGTAGTTTTGCAGTTTCACAAACTGCTCCAGCGCACGCTCGGCGTAGCCGTTATCTCGGGCCAGAACCGCAGCGTCCGCGGCATTGAGGAGGATTTGCGGATCGTTGGGCTGACGTTGCAGCAAAGGCTTGTACAGCTCAAACGCCTTGGCGTTATTGCCGCTGCTGACGTACATCCGCGCCAGCGCCGAAGTCGCACCGGCGTCCCCAGGCCGCGATGCCAGCGCCGGTGCCAGAGTGTCATAAGCGCCCGCCAGGTCACCGCCTTCACGCAGCAGATCGGCCTGACGAATGCGGTACTGATACAGCAGGTCGTCGAAACGTTTGCGTGTGGCAACGCTCATTCGCTGGTTTTGCAGGCCGCGCAGGATCGAGTTGACCTGGGCATCATTACCCGTCTTGAGCAGCAGATTGGCGTACTGCAACATCAAGTCGGCGGAAGGTGTCGGTGTCTGGTTGATCACATCGCGCATCATGGTCAACGCTCGCGTGGAATCTCCTGTGTCCACATAAGCCGAGGCCAGCGTTGCCATACGATCCGGACTGCGGCTCGCCATCGGTTGCAACCGGTCGAGCAATGCCAGGGCTTCCTGACGCTGGCCACGCTTGGCCATGGTGGCAGCGAGCTTGACCTGCACCGTCAGCATGATCTGATCCGCCAAATCGTTCATATCTGCGGTGCGACGACCCACTGGAATCCGGCTTATGGCAGCCTGGGCAGCGTCCCACTGTTCCATTTCCACTGAGAGCAGAGCACTGGTATAGAGGGCGTCAACATCTGTCGGATGAGCTTTGAGGTAGCTGTCGATCAGAACGCGGGCTTTTTGCGGCTCACCGGTTTTCAGGTAAAGGCGGGCGAGATCAAAACGGGTCCAGACGTTGTCCGGGTCATCTTTGACCGCTTGCACCAAAGCTTGTTGCGCGCCCCGGGTATCGCCACGCTGCTCGGCCAATGCCGCAGCCTGCGTGGAGCGCAGCGCACGCAGTCGACCGCCACCGCCCATTTCGGCCTGCTGGGCCGGGGTCAGGGTATCTAGCAGGCGCAAGGCCTCATCGGCCTGCCCCGCTTGCGACAGAACATTGACCAGCCCTTGTACGGCCTGAGCATTGTCCTTCTGCACACTCAGCACCTGACGGTAACTGGCTTGAGCCTCATCGAGCTGACCGTTCTGAGCCTGAATATCCGCGAGGGCCAAACGTGCCTCGATGCCCCTGGGGTTCACTCGCATTGCCTGGGCAATGCTTTCCCGGGCCTTGGCGGGCTGGCTCTTGGCCTGGTTGCGCGCCTGTTGCAGCAAAGCCCAGTAGCGCACGTTATCCAGCGCCGGCTTCCAGCGCGAGCCGCCGTTGCCGATAGCGCGGTTCAAAAGTTGCTCAGCTTCGCTCAGACGGTCCTGTTGCTGACGCACCACACCGAGCCCACCCAAAGCATCAGGATCATTCGCCTTGTTTTTCAAGCGTGCGGCAAAGGCTTGCTCGGCACCCGCCTGATCACCTTTATCCAACGCCTTGAGCCCACGCTCGACCAGCGGATCAGGTTGCCAGGCCGGTACACGGTCTGCAGTGCTGGCTTTCAATTTACCTTTGTTCAGCAGGTCACGAATTTCCTGATCATCTGGATGAGCCTTTAAAAAGGCTTCGAACAACGGCACCTGGGCAGCACTCGGCGGACCGGACCAGACCAGCGCCAGACGCCAGCTTTCATCAGCGTCACCGCCGATGTCGGGCCGGGTCGATAGCTTGGCCAGATTACGGATACCTTCAGGGCGACTGTCTTCGTAACGAATCAGTTGCTTGGCCAGAAACAGCGCCAGAGTCGAGTCGTTGGGCGTCTCGCGCAGCAAGCGCTCCATGCCTTTTCGCGCTTCTGGCCAACCTGCAGGATTGAACGCCAGGTTGTTGTAATACTCACGTCCCACCGTGCCTGACGGTGTGCGACCGGCAAACAGTTTGGCAAACACCTGAGTCGCCTCATCTCGCTGATCGCTATCGACCAGACGTCGGGCCTCATCCAGCAGTGCTTTGTTCTGCGTCTCAGTCAGGGCAATATCCTGTTCCAGCTGCGCCGCCAGCCACGGTCGGGGCGACAGGGCCTGCAAACGCTCCAGGTATTGCCTGGCTTGCTCGGGCTTGTTCTGTTTGAGGCTGGCAAAGCCCATACCATAAAGGGCATCCACTTGATTGGGGTCCAGACGCAAGACTTTTTCCCAGGCCTCGGCCGCCCGTTGTGCATTGGCGCGGCCTTGCCAGTACTGACCCTGTTCGACCAGCCGCGCTTGCACGTCGCTGGTATCGGCGTGGACGGCTGTGCCGATGACTGCGGTTAGAATCCCGATAGCTAGTGCGTGGCGGTGCGGACGCATGACGTCTCCCAAGACAGTTTGAGTGTTCCGTCATCACGAAACTGAAAGCGGTTTTCTGCCCAGCCGAGTGCGAACAGGCTAAGCATGACGTTGTAATACAAAGGCTCGGTACGTTCGCCATCGGCCTGCCCCAGCGCCTTCGTGAGGGCTAGCTCGGTTCGACGCTGCTGGGCTTGGGCAAGCCAGGGCTGGCCTTTGGCCTGGAAGTAAGGAATCAGCGCGGCGGAGAAGCCGAACGGCCCCTGCCCCTCTAGCGTACCGCTCCTGACCTGGACCTTTTCCGGTGGAATGCCAGTGGAAGCCGTGCTGTTCGCCATGCCCTCCAGTCGCGCCAGCAACGGTGCTGCCAGCACATCGGATTTGGGCGTCATGCCTGCCCACAGGTAAACGCGAATCGCGTCGTAACTGCCCAGTTCGCCATTAACCGGATCGACCACGAACAGACCGCTGTTCGGCCCGGTGGCACGATAGCCGATCCAGTCGGCAACATAGCCCTTGGGGCTGGAAGCCTTGACCATTTTCACGGTGTTTTCGGCAATTTCTTTCCACGGCCCGGCCGGTGCCTGCATGGCCAGCCGCCGCAGCAACGGCAGCGGCAGATAGCTGGGATTCAAGCGCCACAGGTGATCGGGCTGCACAAAGCCTTGAGGCCCGGGCAACACCATTTTGCCCAGACCGGGCAAGCTCACGACCAGTTGGCTCTGAATGTTTTCAAGCAGATGCAAGGCTGCCTCGCGGTAGTCCGGGCGCTGCCACAGACGTGCCGCTTCGAGCAACGAATAGGCAATCCACAAGTCCGAATCGGACGCTGAATTGGCGTCCTGCAATTGCCACGTCCCGTCCTTGCCCTGCCCCCACAACCAGCCTGGCAAACGCGTGCTCACGTCGGCGCCAGCCATATTGGCCAGGGTCCATTGCCATAACCTGTCAAAGCGCGCCTGATCATTGCCGATCAATGCAAATAACATCCCGTAGGACTGACCTTCGGAAGAGCTTTGGTTGAGCTGTGGGCTGGACTCCAGCATACGGCCGTCAGCCTGTACAAAGCGCGAAGCGTAGGCTTGCCACAGCGGCCAGTCGGCTTTTTGGCACCTGGTGTCCTTGGCCATCGCGGGGGCCAGGGCGATACCTGCCAGAGCGCCTGCCAACCACAGCAGCGCACGATGCAGGCGCCGCGGTGAGGAATTAAAACGTTTGATCGCGAAGAACCCCATGAGCCGTCAGTTACCTAGTCGTTTGTTGGCGCGTGCGCGCAGTGCCAGATAAGCCAGACCACTGAGCAAAATCACCCCCAGACCGGTCAGCAGCAGGGACAGGACCACATGGCGCGACATCAACCATTGCAGGTACTTGATAGGCCCCAGGCTGCCAACGTAGTACTGCTCGTCCGCCACCAGAGGCTCGATGTTTTTACCGCGTACCACCACCAGACTGCCCTGGATCGAATGGGTGTAATCCTCACCTCCGATCAGTGCATTTGTGGCATCGGCCAGACCTTGCGGTTGACCACTGGCAATAACCACAACACTGCGCCCTTTTTTAAGCGGCGATTCGAAACCGGTCAGGTAAGTGCTACGCGCGCCACCGGAAAACGCCATCGCCAACCGCGTCTTGCGAATATTGGCTTCAGGATCGGGGCTAAACCAGTCACGTAGCCGCATCGGCAAGTCAGATAAATGAAAGCTCTGCTGGCCTTCGCCATCGTTAGCGGGCAGGCGATCGGCCCAATGTGTCAGCAAAGGCTGATTGGCACCGGACGCCAGCACCAGCAAGTCCTTGTCCGCAGCGCCCGCCACCTGATCCGCCTGAATCACCTGTACGCCAGTAGCCGGGTAGCCGGTGGACTGGCCAAATCGGCCGAGCAGTGTGAGGTAGGCATTCAAATCAGCAACCCCGGCATCATCCGGCAACACCACGGCGGTTTGCGACAGGTCAGCCATACGGGTAAACGGAAAGCCGGAATCCTTGAACACGCCCAGGTTGGGCATGGCGATAAAGTGGTCGTAGCCGCTCAAATCAAGGGTCGACTCGGGATCAATCGCACCGCGCATATTGTCAATGATGATGTCGTTACATTGGCCCTGCTTGATGTAATCGAACATATAGCGCAACTGCAGGCGGGACTGCAGGGCCACCGAGTTCAGGGGCAGCAACACATTGGTTTCGCGGTCAAGGCTGTCGTCTGACTTCAGTGTTCTGAGCACACTGCTGTCGAGCCTGTCCCGGGACAGCAGGTTCTGCGACTGAATCAGCGCGTCATTAAAACTGATAATGAACGACGAATTGTAGGACTTCTCTTGCGGCGTATAGCGGTATTTAAGATTCAGCGGCGCGCCTTCGTTACGCCAGGTAAACAAATCCGGCGGAAAATTCAACGGCACGGTGATGTCACCCGGGTTGTAGCCGGACACCGCCAGTTGCTTGGCCTGCATCAACTCACCAATCTTTACCGGGCGATCACTGGGCAACCAGTTCGGCGCGTCATAGGGCTTGCGGGGCTGCACCACCTGCAATCGATCGATCACCACGCTGCTGCCCGACAAGGCCTGGCTGCCCAGTACCAAAGCAGTTGCGGCACTCTTGAGTTCGGCACCGTCGCGACCGCTGACCACCAGCAGCTTGGCATTGACGTCATTCGGATTGGTCATCAAGGTCAGGGTCGGGCCCTTCGCTGGCGGTAGACTAATACTGCCAATCTGCAGCGCATCCGGACCACTGATCAAAACCACCGCACTGCCGCTGGCGGGAATCTGGTTGTAACTCGAGGAAAACCGTGCACCCCGAAAACTGGCTTGGGCGCCAAACCACGACGACAGTGCACCGGCTGCTTCGAGCGTGGCGTTGTCAGGCGCAGAGACGAACACAAACGGCAAATCCAGGGCCCGGGTATCGCGACGATCGAAAAATGGCAACGGCAAGATGGACAGATCATTGGGTAAACCCAAGGGCGATACATCAATGCTCAAGCTGGTGGAGTTGCTGATCTTGGCCCACAGGCTGGTGTGCTGCGGATCTTCGCAACTCATGGTGTAGTGCCCGATAAACTGCAAACTCAGACGGTTGAACTCGGTAATCAGGTGCGCCGGTATGTCGACGACATGCTGTTGCAGTTGCCCGGCTTTGTCCTTGGGCAACGGCAGGCTTGCCGCCACTTCATCGTTGATGATGACGTTGATTTGCGACAGCTCTTCCAGCAATGCCGGCGAGTAGGTGTACTGCAAGTTCAACTTGGCACCCGTCACAATCGAGTCGGCCCGCACATCGAAACTGACACTGTCGCTCGATTCCACACCACGCAGGTTCATCGGATAATTGCGGCCCAACTGTTTGAGGGTCACGGTGTAATTATTGCTACCGGTTGCAGCAACGGCTGGAGCGCTCTCGGCGCAGGCAGCGCCGCTGTTCAAAGCCAGCAAGGCACACGCAATGCGTGCCAGGGCACGACGCGGATCGCGCAAATTGGCGAAGACTGAAGACGTTGAATTCATCACTTATCCTGGATGTTTTCTAGCTTTGATGGGGCGACGCGGCGACGGCGCAGCAAGCTGCGCACTTCCATGAGCGAGGCTTTGAAGAGTTCTTGGATACCGCGAAAACCAATTCGGCTGACTCCGCGCAGGGCCACCAGCGGGGTATCGACCTGCCCGCTACCCCAGGTCGATGCCCAAGTGTCGGCACGGGAAAAGGTGAGACGAACCAGATCACTTTGCTGGCGCAGAGTCAGGGCTTCAAATTGAACGCCGAGCAATTCACCGCGACTGAATACAATCACAGCCGGGAACAGGCTCAAGTGCTGGCTGCGCAATAGCGAAATCTGCACCTGCTCGCCTTGAGGTACGCTGACGCCCTGTGGCAAACGCAAGCCCATGCCTTTTTGCGAAAAGTCCTGGGTAACGCCGTCTATCACACTGCCATCGCCACGGACCAGGCGCACCGGTAATGTGGCAGCAACCCGCGGCTCGGCACGAACCTGCCGGGTTTCACTGGCCACCGCCACGGCGGCACTGGTGATGATCACGTTGTAGAGCGTCCACAACAGGTTGATCAACAGCGTGGTCGTGGCGCCCTCCTCACCCATTACCAGCCGCGCGATCCCGTACGCCATCCCTGCCATGTTAAGGGTCAGCAGCACGATATATGGACGGGCGAGTTTCCAGTCGAAGTACTTCTCGTCAATGATCCCGCCCTTGTCGGTCACGTTGAAACCACCGAACTTGGGGTTGACCAGCGCCACCAGCACCGGGGCCATGATGTACCAGGCCAGTACTGTCTCGTAGACCTCGTTCCAGAACGAATGCCGGTATTGCCCCTGAATGCTGGAGTTGGTGAGGCTGGCATGAAAAATATGCGGCAATGCATAGGCGGCAATCATCAAGCCCGAGGCATGAAAGATTTGCGCATCAAAAAACAGAAAAGCCAGCGGCGCCGTCAAAAACACCAAGCGCGGCAAACCATAGAAGAAATGCAGCATTGCGTTGAGGTAGCACAGGCGCTGGCCCAGGTTCAGGCCCTTGCCGAACAGCGGATTGTCGGTGCGGAAAATCTGCGCCATACCCCGCGCCCAGCGAATACGCTGGCTAATGTGGCGTGAAAGGCTTTCCGTGGCCAGACCCGCTGCCTGCGGTATCGCCAGATAAGCAGTGTTGTAGCCGGCGCGGTTGAGCTTGAGCGCGGTATGGGCATCTTCGGTCACAGTTTCGACCGCCACCCCGCCGACTTCCATCAGCGGCTTGCGACGGATCACTGCGCAAGAGCCACAGAAAAACGTGGCGTTCCACAGGTCGTTGCCGTCCTGCACCAGACCATAAAACAACTCGCCTTCGTTGGGCACCGAACGGAAGGTGTCGAGATTTTTTTCGAACGGGTCGGGCGAAAAGAAAAAGTGCGGCGTTTGCAACATCGCCAGCTTGGGGTCTTTGAGGAACCAGCCAATGCTCACTTGCAAGAAAGAGCGGGTCGGCACGTGGTCGGCATCGAAAAATGCTACGAACTCGCCACTGGTGACCTGCAATGCTTCGTTGAGGTTACCGGCCTTGGCATGACGATTGTTGTCACGGGTGATGTAGTTGACGTTGATCTGCTCGCAGAACTCGCGAAAGTCTTCGCGGCGACCGTCATCGAGCACATGCACGCGCAGCTTGTCCTGTGGCCAGTCAATTGCCTGAGCGGCAAAGATGGTCAGCTTCACGATATCGAGCGTCTCGTTGTATGACGGGATAAACACGTCAACCACTGGCCATTCGCTTGGCGGGCCCTTGAGCAATACCGGCTGGCGCCGCAGCGGCCAGGCCGTTTGCAGGTAGCCGAACACCAGCACCACCAGGGCATAGATTTCGGCCAGCACCAGGCCATAACCGAACGTCATGTCGACCCAGTCGTCGAACCCCAGGGTTTCGGTCAAGCGCCAGTATATATAGCGCAACGAGGCCGTGAGTGACAGGCCGATCATGATCAGGATGGTCAGGCGCCCGGGTATCCTGCGCAGCACCAATGCTGCAACAAAGCAGCCGATGGCAAAGATGCACTGCGCATAGAATTCGAACGGTACGGTAATAATCAGCAGGCCCAAAAGCCCGCAAAACACTGCGGTACCGGCAAGCAGCGCACGGCGTGCCGCAGCCGGCCACTGATCAAGATGATCTGACAGCGACTGGGCCCAACGCTGAAACCGGCTTTGCGCAACCTGGGGGGGGGCTGTTTGACTGACTCATGAAGCTGAGTTCTCGGTTACACGGACGTTCTGCAAAGCAGCCTTAAGGTGTTCGCCAAGCAGTAAAACCCCTTCACCACCTACAGACCGGACGGGCACCGTCAACGGGTTGCGGCCGTAAGCCAAGGCCTCGCCAAAACCGTGATCCTGCTCTACTACCCCCGTCAACTGCGCACCCAGACGGCGCTTGAGCACTTCGAGCATGTCGCGGGAAAACTCGCGCCCGGGCTCAAATTGATTGACCACATAGCTGCGCGCAACGTTGGCTCCCAGCAGACGGTCCATATGCTCCAGGGCAATAAAGCTGGCCGCGTCGGCAGCAGTGACCACCAGCACCTGATCGGCCACATCCAGCGCCTGCTGCAGGTACGCCGAGCGGCCGGTGGGCGTATCGACAATCACCAGGTCATGTGTGCCCAGGTCCATGCGTTCCAGTTGCCGTGCCAGCCAGTGGCGGTCCTGGCTTACTTCGCGCTCCAGGGCACAGCGCTGGTCATCGCTCAACACGCCGTAGGGCAGCACTTGTACATCGTTGAATCCCTGCTGCAGATTGCTGCTCCAGCAGGCGCTGCCGATGCCGGTCACGCCGGATTCAACGCCGAGGTGATGGTGCAGGGCATTTTGCGGATCAAGGTCGATGGCCAGGGTCTTGCCACCCTCCAGACGCAGGCTGCTTGCCAGGCTGGCGGCCAGCGTGGTCTTGCCAACGCCGCCCTTGGCCGAGACCAGCACCACGACACGAGCCTTGCACTGCGGCGTGCGCAATTGTGCCTGCAGGGCCTCGGTTTCGGCCTGACGAGCAAGCGCTACTTCAGCGAGCAAATTACGCAGCGGGATGGCAACGTCGGCAGTGCTCATCAGCGGTGCCGGATCTTCGGCTTTCGCCAATGCCACGCAGACTGGCGCAACCGGTGGCAGAGCAGCAAGTACCGGGGCCGTGACTTCTTCAGGCTCAGAGGCTTTAACTTGAGCTGGCGGCGTATTGGGGTATTCGAACTGACTGTCGAACTCGTGATAACTGTCCGAAGTGGCGCCGAACCTGCTGAACAAGTTCGATATGTCGTCTGTACGACTCATAAGTAGGTTCCTTCCGGACTGAGTATTCACGACGCATGGCCAGCAACAGGGCGTCAAAATAAGCCATCACAATGATATCGTCAATAAATTGAACAAATTTGGATTAATATCGTAATTGCAAGCACAAATAATCAGGCTATTCGCCATTTTATTGACGAATACGGCTATTTTTATTTGGCGCTGCTCGCGTCGCTCTCAACCAATCAACCCAATCCTTTGTAATGACGAGGCTTATACGCGAAGGCCGGAAAGACCGGAAAATGCGCAGGAAATGCACATCAATTAGACGAGTGATCCATTGGCGGACCGACAGACAGCAATTAGCGCGCCATTATGAACAAAGTTGAACGTTACGCAGCGACTAACGGTGCACCGCTGGTCACCCTGATCGGTTCCTCAGATTCATGCCGGTACTTTCGGGCACAACCATGTCTACCAGGCTGTTTTCAGGCCCTTTTCGATGCGCGCCATCAATCCTACCCTAAACTTTAGTTATTACCGGTTACCGGTAGTAACAGGTTTCAAACCCGCAACGATAAGGAGAGCATCATGTCTGAGCACTTCAAAAACCTCCGGGGCGATACCCCCTTTGGTGCTGCCAGTCCGGAAGGCAAACGTGAACTGGCCGTCGCGGCTGCTTTGACCTTGATCCAGTCCAAGGTGCTGAACTCAGCCAGCTCCGGTCAGTTACAGACAGAGATGAATAACCTGAGCAAGTACGCCGATCAGATTCAGGCGGCACTTGAAGTCGTGTGAAGGAGTCAGACAAATCGCAGACAAAAAAAAGCCCGCCTTTCGGCGAGCCCCGGACCAACCCTTGACCGGCTCTCAATGGCGGCTGGACAAGTATTCGCGGCGCATATCAAGCGCCCAGCCATCGAGCACCAGCTTGAAATCATCCAGCGTCATGACCTGAGAATCATTTTCCAGCGCCAACCCTGTCCCCTTGCGCACCACTTGCGCGACCACCTGCTGGTCAGCGGCATCGATCACGGCGATCTCGGTGCTGATTTCACTGTCCTGATCACGCATCCCGACCGCCGTGCTGACCCCAGCGGCGAGCAGGGTCACGGGCAAATACTCATAAAACCGCAGGCCCTGGGTACTAGCCGAGAGCGAGACTATGGCCGGCCTGACAATCAGCGTGCCAGGGCCCGGGGCCGCGACAACCGTCATGACCTTGCCCAGTTCGCGCTTGAGCGCAGCATCGTAATAACCGGTTACGGCCGACAGCGTGGACTGTGGCCCCCGCCCGGTCGGTAGCACCCACGGGTAAAACTGGCTTGGCTCGATATAGACGCCGGTGTAATGGCTGATATCCAGATCAGGGCTTACCCAGGACAGTACGGCCTGCCCGGAAGGCAACTGCTTTTGCGCCAACTGGCTGTAATCGGACAGATAGCCCGAAAACTCTTCGGGCGGGATGGTCTTGCTGGCACAGGCCGCAAGCAAAATGGACAAGGCAGCCAGCAGCGGCAGCGAAAGACTGGTTCGCATGGAGCAGGAATTCCCGGGACGATGTTTTACAGGAGGGTTCTCATCAGCCCCGGGTGCCAGAACGAGCGCGGCGGGACTAATTGCGCACAGCTTGCCTGAACGCAATTGCTGGCAGATGTCCGGTTTGTTTCCGCGAAGCAGGGATATTGCAGAGGTGAAACAAATGGCGGGAATTGATTGAGCCAGCAGTTAATAACCTGAAGCGCAGCGTGGATGACACGCTGCGCAGTTAAAGCACCAGAGGATCAGTCGTCCCTGTCATCACGATCGCGATTGCGGTCATAACGGCGATCATTGTCGCGACGATCGTAGCCGCGGTCATAACCCCGATCATCATGCCCGCGATCGTATCCACGGCCCGAGTCGTAACCTCGATCGTGACCATGCCGCCCCCCGTCGTACCAGACAGGCGCGCAGCCGCCCAGCAGAAAAGCGCCTGAGACGGCCAGGATCAATAGGGTTGTGCGCTTCATTTGAGCGTCCTGAAAGAAAAGGTCATAAATATGACAATAAAAACGACCAATGATTCCTCGACACCCGCGGCTGCTCCCGCCCTCGCAAAGACTGCGTACTGGGGCACACGCCCCTACCTGACCCACCCACTTACGCCTGCTTGGTGTTGGTTAATTGGGGAGCAGAATGACAACCGACGGTGAATAAATCTGCAAAAAGCAGTGCAAGTTGACCTGATCAAGCTTCAATTACAGGTATAGAACCGCACCGAACAACCAGCGCCAACGACAGCCTGTCGCTAACTGCCCGATCCCTCACGGGAGGTCGCATCGGAGTGTGATCCGGGGCTGCCGGCCAGCGCACAAGCGCAGCTGACAAGCATCAGGCAGATCGCACTCCGATGCGGACAGATAACCGGCTCCAGGAGAACCGGGGGCGCATTGAACGCCTTCAGAGCAGACGCGCCCTGGATAAAAGCGTTTCAGTGATCAGCGCCACAGCCTGCGCCTTAGAAGTCAAGGCCGTGTCGATGCTGAATGGAGCAGTGCCCCACGCCTCATATTCATGATCGAGAACAGACTGCCAGGTTGGGGGCGTCAGCCCGGGAATATCGACCTCCCTGGTTTCCACCCGACGCTGGTGCTCGCGCCTGTCAGAACAGATCACCTGAATGTTGACCAAGGGCACATCAGCGCGCTGAGCAATATCACTCCATGCCTGTCGGCTTTCAACGACCGGGTTTACACAGTCGACTATAACCGTGTGGCCAAAACGAAGATTGCTCAGAGCAAGCTCATTGGCGACCATGTAACCGCTCTTGCCCACCTCTTTTGCAAGAACGCCGGCGTTTCGAATCGCCTGTTCGATGGTATCGACCCTTAGGTAGACGGCACCCGCTCTGCCGGCAAGCTCGCTTGCGATAGTCGTTTTTCCGGTGCCTGGAAGGCCGCTGAAGACAATAAGCATTTTATGTCCTTGAATGGGTCTGGTGACTGCCCGTTATACGCAGAAACCGGGCCACTTCAGCATCTACTACCACTCAATCGATAGCGTTGCCTCTACCCGAAGCGTGACCTCTGGGTGGTGCAGATCCGGAGTACTGGTGGGAGCGTCATAAATAGCTGACTCGTAGACACACAGAAGAAAGCTGAGCGCTTTGTGGGTGCGATGGTTTCTCTCGGAGGCAACTGGCAGACTGCCAAATGAAAAAACCCAGCACGAGGGCTGGGTTTAGGACGTCCGGAGAAGGCTATTTGCGTTTCGTGATCAGAAATTCGCCAGACTTAACTGAGCGAATGACATCCTTCTGCTCGTTGATGGCGACATTGGCTGCCATGAGATAGACCGCTCGCCTTTCCTCCACGGAGCCGTGGCGGAAAAACTCAGACATCTTCGAAGAGGCATTCACCTTCGTCGAAGCGACTGCTGCATTTTCGCCTTTCATTGGGGTACTCCGTTCAAAATTCTTTCAAGCTCGAGGTGATCATAGGGCTGGTTGACGAACCCGTCAATTTCACCAGCTGAAAGGTCGATCCCAATGTCTTCATTTCCACCATCGATATCCTTGATGATTACATCTACCTGCAAAGCAGCGTCAAATTCACGCTTAAGCGCGCAAACAGATGCCTTTGCAGCATAGAACTGCCTGACAAACTCTAAACAGGGAATGTTCCTTCCATCTTTTTTCTCCCTTGCAAGCACAAACTCCCATGCAAGTTCTGGCCTCTGGTACACGTAGATAATTTGGGCCGACCTGTTTTCTTTATCAAGAGCGCGGGAGATATTCCGCCTTGCTACATCGAGATTCGCAAGTGTCCCATCCAGCAAAAAAGACTGACGCTGCTGGTAAACCAAGTCCAAAGTGCGCTCAACAAAAGTGGTCACCCCTCGCTGGAAAAGACTGGAGTTAAGCCCCGTGTATTCAGGGAAGTAGCACCGAAAATCATCCGGATCGATTCGTAACGCACACGATCCTCCGGCCTGCATCATTTGAATAAACGCCCTGGACACTTCAGTTTTCCCTGCTCCTGGCGACCCCGCCATAAACACCGAGACGGGGTACTCATCGCACGGATATCGATCCAAGGATGCCAATTCCCGGGCAACGCTAGTTCGATTTAGCTTTGCAAACGCTACGGCGCGCTCAGAAACGGCCTGCTCTTCCCCGGGCATGGTCTCATCCTTAACGAGAACCAAGACTCTACCACCTAATGCTTGGGTCAAGTCATGATAAACCATGCCCCGCGTGATCAAGGGCTGCGTGGCGTTTCACCATTATCTCAGAATTAAAAGATGCACAGCATGGTGGTGCAAATCCCCGCAAGGTCCGCGAGCTAGTTACCCCGACCGCCAGCAAACGACCAATCCTCACTGCCTGTGGTGGTAATTACCACCATGACATCTTCCTCGCTGAGCCCAGTAGCCTCGTTAAGTTTCTCGACCAGAGTGCGGTAGAAATGCTGTTTCGTTTCGACGCTTCGTGAACGGCCAGCGGTGATAGCAATCAACACAAAATCATGACTGCGCGGCCCGCCCAGGTACTCGGGATTGAAAATCAGCTCACCGACATCATGCTGATGGATGACCTGGAAGCGATCTGCGCCAGGCACCTCAAAACTCTCGACCAGAGCGTCATGCACCCCTTGGGATAGCGCCTGCAGATACGCAGCGGACTTTCCGCGATGCAGTGAAATACGTGCAAATGGCATAAATAGTTACCCTTGGCTGGGAGCACGACTGGCTTGCACATCGCGGAGCTGCTTCAGGCCAGAAGCAGCCGTCGGCCAGCCTGAATAGAACGCCAGATGGGTCATGACTTCCTCCAATTCATCATCACTCAAACCGTTGTCCAGCGCTCGACTCAAATGGAACGGCAGTTGCTCCAGCCGGTACATCGCCACTAGCGCAGCCACCGTCACCAGGCTGCGCTCACGGGGTGTCAATTGCGTTCGCTTCCACATATCACCAAACAGGGTATGGTCAGTTAAATCGGCAAACTTTTGCGGGAATCTGCCCACGTGCTCTCGCCCGCTATCCTTAAATGTATTCACGACCTTAATCCCCGAATTACCTTGTCAATCTGGCAAAACTATCAAGTCGCGGTAATTGCGAATATCAGATTTAATAGGAGCAACTGTTCCAAATTTGTGGATTATCCGATGCGCCGTCCAACTTTCGATCTCGCTGTATTGCGCACCTTCGTCACCGGCGTTGAGTTCAACAGCTTTGCCAAGGCTGCGGATTGCCTCGGTCGATCTACGTCCGCAGTGAGCGCTCAATTGAAGAAACTTGAAGAGCAGATGGGCACCCCGGTGTTGGCCAGATCAGGACGTGGCCTGGTCTTGACACCTGTGGGAGAAACCCTGCTCAGCCACGCCCGCCGGCTACTGGAGCTCAACGACGGGATTTTCTTGAGCCTGCATGAAAGCCAGACGACCGGAACCGTTCGCTTCGGAGTTCAAGAAGATTTTGGGGAGCATTTCCTCAGCGACATCCTGCGACGCTTCGTTCAAGCCTACCCAATGGTGAATCTTGAAGTCAGGATTGCGCGAAACGCTGAATTACTTTCAATGGTAGAAAGCACCGGCCTGGACTTGGCCCTAACATGGGACACGGAGCGCAATTCGCCGCTTGCGACGAGACTGGGTGAAACGCCGATGCACTGGATCGGGGCTCGTAACACACGACTGCCAACCATGATGGATGACTCACCGCTGCCATTGATCCTGTTTGATGCGCCGTGCGTGTTGCGCAGTGCCGCCACCCAGGCACTGGATGCGGCGAATATCCCCTGGCGAATCGCCCTGACCAGCCCCAGCGTTGCCGGTATATGGGCCGCCGTTGCTGCTGGATTAGGCTTGACGCTAAGAACCCGCATCGGGCTACCGGGCCATCTCGACATCGTTTCAGGCTTGCCCCCTGTACCACACCTTGGTTACATGATTCATAGCTGTACTGAGGCTCCCACACCAGCCACGCGTGAACTCGCAGCATTGATCAAAGCGAGCCTACAAGAGCCGGCATTCAATTTTGCAGTTTCAAAATAAATTCTTAGCTTGAATCAAGCAGCCCAGACGTCGAACTAGCGGCTTATCGCGCAGCAAATGGAGTTGCCCCTATGAAAAAACACACCTTGTATGCGCTGTTGGTACTGCTCGCGGGATGCAGTACAGGGCCCTATCTGCATCCAGAATCAGCCGTGGGCCAAAACGCCCTCCTCGAGCGTACCTGCCCCGGGCCAAAGGCGGCGATGAGCTATACGCCTCTTTCTGAAGAACTCGACTGGGTTCATGTGCTGGTTTATGCAGCACCGCCGGGTACATCCAGCTGGCCAAGCAACAAGCGCTCAACTGACACGGAACTGCGCCTCTTCGGTCGCCTGTACAAACCGCCTTACCTGCTCAACCTGAACACCCCGGAACAACGCAGCGCTGCGCTCAAACAGACCCCGCCCGACCTTTGGGTGAGTGCCGCATCGCCCATGGTAACCGTGCAACTGGCTACAGGGCAGTCTTATCAGGTCAGCGTTGAACAGCTGGAAACCGGTTTTGATCCGAGGAAAATATTCCACGCGGGCTTCAAGGGAACGCCCTTGGGCAAAGGGGATATGGATGACTTCACCGTAACCTTTCCGGATATTTTCGTGAACGGTGAGAAAGTCCCGATGGCACCTGTCCACTTCAAGAAGCGCGAAGAACGCTACGCACCGGTATTCAACTGCTGAATAACAAATCAAGTAGCGACTCGCTCGCTTTGGGCAAGCAAAGGCCTATGACCACATCCCGGCGAATGAGCGGTCAACCTTTCATGAGACTCGAGCGTTGGGTGCCTGGCTATATGAGTAACAGGGATTTGCTCAGGATGACATTCAGGGTTTGATGGGGCATGCGGATGTGAAGCTGCTGCGCGTTGGTGGTTTGCCCAATGATTGGCCAAACGAGAACAACAAAAAAGGGCCCACCTTTCGGTGAGCCCTTCTAGACCGCCCAGCAGAGCGGATTTTGTTTGGTAGGCGCGATTGGACTCGAACCAACGACCCCCACCATGTCAAGGTTGACTGTTGACCTTTCGTAAACTATTGAAATGTATAGGGTTTACATGTGATTCAGATTGCGTAAAACCGAGACAACTACCCTATAAGAATCAATAACTTAGCACTGTATTTTGCTACAGGTTTAGTGCATTCCCTATGATGACATGTAGTCTATGTTGAGACGCGTCCTTGTGATCTCACTCTGTCTTTAGTGCGAGCAGTCTCGGCATTGCTTTTCAGCGACTAAGATCCAGTAAGTACGAAACTTCTGCAGTGTTCTGCCGAACGAACGTTCATATTTATTACAACGGATCTGCAAACAAGTGAAAAGTCCTTTAAAACCGTGGTTTGGAGCCTCCTTGGCGCTGAAATAATCAGTGATTTTCAACAGCCTACTGCCCGCTTTCTATCTGTGTTTTATCTTGGGCTCTGGCCATAAACCCACCCTCCCTGCAGCTCTCTATTGACAGTAAAACTGCATAGCATTACGCCTATCTAAGCGCATCGCATACCATGCCGGGGATGGGCTCAAACCCATAATTTGCTGATTGCACACCCGGCGATCGACGAAAATTTGAGCTTTCACACCGTTTGCGAAGCTTCTTCGTAATGCGGATCATAGTCGGCCGCAGGTTTTACGGTAACCTCAATTACTTCAGGACCATACTTATGGGCTAAGAAGCGCTCCCGATAAAGGTAGAAGGCTGCGTCGCAGACTTTCATGGTGAAGTAAGCGTTGAAGCCTCCCCCCACAATCGCACCCACCGCAGGAATGGTTTGTGCGAGCTTTGCTTTAGTAAGGCGTATGCCTAAAGATTTAGCAATTTCTTGGATAATCTTTACGAAAACACTTTTTTCCAGCTCCTGCCAAGTTGCCTTCTTTGCAACATCTTGAGAAATTTTGATCAGTTGAGCCATTGCGAGGGCTTTGGAGCTATCGCTTGGGGAGGATGCGAGGCCTAATACGTTGAAAGCGAACAGCCGCTCCTCCTGACGCGAGGTATCAAAACCGTAATACGCAGCATACTCGCCTATAGCACGAAGATTGAGTGTTATTAGCGTAGGGATATCGACCGCCAAGCCAGCTATGCCAACAGCTCCTGCCCCGGCCCCCTCGACTAAAGCAATACCTTTATATTTAGCACCCAAGAAGCCAACGACTTTATCGATTTGCGCCAGATCCAAGTCGTGAATATCCATATGAGTTTTGATTGTACTGTGCCCGTCGCCGCGAAACTCTTCAAAAATAGCTTCTGGCCTTACACTCCATTGAGCCGCGTCGTGGCATACACTCGTTAGGCCCTCGATTGCGCTTTGAATAGTGGAACCAACTACAGGCGTCTTGAACAGAAGGTCACCCGCTTTGTCGAGCGGTTGGTTTATCACCTTTAATGCTTGGCCGAACCAGCCGATGTCCGGCGCCTTCCAGCTGTGAATCTCTTTAAGAGCGTGTTGCTCGTATTTGCTCAGTTTCGGCATGCTGGGTCCTTGAGTTTCGAATCAGTAGGCAATATCAAAACGCCATTATGCCCTGATAAATAAAATTTTTGTTGCAGCTTTCAGGTGGTCGATTTGTGCGATGTCATGTGGATCGACACAGGATGCTGGCAGTCGACGTGAATGCTAGGAAGGTTACGCGTGATTAGCCGCACAGTTTTGAACTCCGACCCAACCATTCCAGAATCCCGGACGATTGTAATCACGCCACTCTCACCCGCGGGCTTTGACTGGAAAGCATAAAGCTCATCCGATGGAACCGGCTTTGCCTGGCTGACCGGGATGGGTGAAGACGCACACCCCGCCAGCAACGCTACTGCCAACGCACCTATCAAAATTCGCATGTCGTTCCCTCTATTGATTTGGCGGGACTTTAGCATCAGCAACGCGGTCATGGCAGAATGCCCCGCCAACAATAACGGAGCCTGTGATGAGACCCTTCGCCATAGCTGCACTAATGCTTCTGCTCACAGGATGCGTATCAAAGGTCGTTGAGTACACTCCGGCCAAGATCAGCCCAGAACAGGCACGTTCGGTAATCGAGCAGGTGCTTATGGAACAACCTCTCAAGACCAGGCCGGAACAGGTCGTGTTTACTGATGAATACATTGGTTTTGGCAGCGGCATCCTTTCGACCACCAGCGGCTTTGCCAGTGCAGTCCCTCTCGGTGGCGGAGCGATAGCAGCAGGCAGCTCAAGAACATCGTCAAAAGCGGTTCAGACCCGTATTTACTACAACTCCATCGGTAGCGTGGCCCTCTACTCGAAACGCGGCCGATGGGTTGTGCAGACCCGGAGCACTGGCGGGAACGTCATGAACAGCTCTCTTGTAGATACGCAGAAGAAAGCTGAACGGTTTGTGGATGCAATGGTGTCTCTCAAACGCGGGTAATAACAATCAAACACAAAAAGCCCAGCATTTAGCTGGGCTTTCTCATTTCAGGGCACCGAAAACATTAGGGCTGCGCGTGGACCTCAGCTGAATATCCACCAAAGAACTGCTGCGATAATTAGCAAGGTGGCCACATGCGCCCACGCCGGTGTAGGTGGCGTAGGGGTAGCCTCTCTCTTTCCGGCCCCGTAGAACTTCGACGAAGATATTCCAGTGCCAGGAATTCCGGTCGTGACCCGCGTACCGCGTTTACTTAGGTTTACTGTGGCACCTTTCAAGCCTAGTGACGTACTCACACCACTTTTGCTGATGTTGATCCGAACACCAGGAGCAATTTTGATGCTCTTCCTGATTCTGAGGGCCATGACTCAGTTCCTTTGAAAATAAGCAACTTTAGCATCAAAATGCCACCACCAAGAATAACGCTCTGTCGGAACCTGAATGGGCATCCAGCATGGATGAAATGCCAATACCTAAATACTCGCCACAGTAGTAGCGTTGTGCCCTATAACCAAGTCTGAGGAAGTCCAATTGAAGGCGCTTAATAAAGCTCTACAGTTATTTCGAAACGAACGTAAGCGGCCCTGGTCGGAGCTCAATAGTTGGGCGCTTGCCCTAATTGGTGGACCAAGTTTTCTGGCCGGCAGTTACTACTTATGGGTAGCCAAAGACGTTGCTCCAGAACTCATACACGCTACAAACCAAGTAGGTATAACAGCATTGGGAATCGCTGCGTACAGTGCCGTTGGGCTGATGCTTTTTACTGGCTGGCACTTTTTGACAATCGCCAAGCGCTGCTCCGAAGTGCTTCGCCAGCGCCATTACAGGTAGCCCAAGCCTGGGCTGCCGGGCGTTTTTTTACTGGCTAGGATGCAGATAATGCAACTTGAATTCACGAAACTGAGGCTAGCGCTTGCAGATCCAGCCGATGGTCCTTACGCACTGGTAGAAAAACGTAACCTACTAATCAATGCGCTTAAAAACTGGCCGAATGAGTGCTATCCGATTGCAGACTTGCTGCTGCCTCATGGAAAACCGGTCAGTCAAGAATCGCGCAGGGTGATTGATGGTCTGATCTCCATATTGGAGATCCAGCCAAATCGCCCCGATGAAATATTAGATCTAGTAGGCGGCTTGCGGCTCGTTTGCTGGTAAGGCACCAGATGCAACAAGCCCAGCGCGAGGGCCGGGCTTTCATATACAGGTCAGCTTAAACAGCGTTGAGGCGATCAACCATATCAGGGAAGCGCTGGACCAACTTGATCAGTAGTGCTGCCTGGGCATTCGGCTTTGACTTCGACTGCTCCCAATTTTTCAGTGTGTCCGGGCTGGTTCTGATCTGCCGGGCAAACACTGGCTGGGACATGTGCAATTTTTCACGCAGAGAAACGATCTCGGCAGCAGTCACCTCGGGGGCCGGCATCGCCTCCACTTCGTACTGGCGAAGGGTGATCTTCCCTTCGCGATGTTCGCCCATCTCGTTCACGCCTTGCATCAGCTCGGCAAACAGATCGCGCTTTTTCATTTCCCACCTCGTTGTTTCAATTCTGCACCAATAGCCGCCTTCAGCGCTTTCTCCTGATCAGCGGTCAGGTTTTCAAGCTCATCCTTGTCATAGATTGCGAACATCCAGAACTGACCATCATCCAACAGCCAGTAATAGATGACCCGCAACCCGCCACGCTTGCCCTTCCCTCTGCGGGCGTCTTGCCAGCGTAGCTTTCGGAATCCACCCGTGCGCGGCATTACATCGCCTGCGGCCGGGTTCGCCTGCATCTCTACCTGAAGCTGCCGGTACTCATCGTCAGTCAGGTAGTCACCTACCGTAGCGGTGAAGCTTGTGGTTTCAAAGAAGACTGTTTTCATTGACACAAAGTGTACGCATTTTGCCTATAGATTAGCAAATGGTTGCAGCCTGTACGAATCCTCAGTAACACCCCGTTGCCTGTAGTAGTAGCCTCCTGCACTTACGCAACAGAATTCCCCAGTCTTTTGCCTGCAAGCCCACGGACTGGGGTTGCGCTAATTTCGGCGCGGATTACCAAGGAGGCAAAATGGAACAAAGCGAACTGAATCAGAAACTGATCGACGCCGTCAACGCGCATGGCTCAGACCTACAAAATCTCAATTGCGTAATTTCCGGACTTGTTCATCAATTGTCCGCTTCTCAAGGAAAAGAAGGCCTCGAGACTGCAAGGGTCTTTGCATTGCGCGTGGCGGAGGCGATGCCCAAGAACGGTCCTGTTCGTCCGAACCCCAAGAGGATCTCGGAATTTTTCAGCGATCACCCAAAGGACTAAACCCTAATTTGCTCTCAATCCGTGCAAGTCGACGCTCCAACAGGTCGGCTTTCTCTGTTGCCAGAAATTGCTCAACACTCTTGATCGAAAATCTATCAGCTGAAATCAAAAGCTGACTGGTTTCAATTCCAGTACCAATACCGGTAACCACAAGCGCTCCAGTACTCGTCATTTGAGTTTTAAGTTGGTGCATGCTGATCTCCTGCGGGTAAGCCGCGTCATTTTAGTTATTTTGCATCTGTGTGCCTGAGGATCAGCTGCGTCCGATCCAGCCAAGGGCCGCCATAAACGATCACCTCTGACGGCCTGCCGTACAGGTGATGCAACAAAAACGGCCCCGGCCCGAACACCCCTGATTCTTCTCCAGGCAGCTCCGGATCATCACCGAGATAAATCCCAGCATGATTCGGGTGAACCGTTCGCCCAATCGCCATAACGATCAGGTCACCACGCCGTGGCTGGTCGCCCCGCACAAAACCTGCCTCCTCGTAATTGGCTTCGTACAAACTGGTGTTGCCAGCACTCTCCCACCAGCCGTCCTCCCGTCTAAAAGCTTCAAACTCCAGCCCCCACTCGCGCTTGTACCAATCCGCACAGACCTGCCAGCAATCCCAGGCGCCGTGAACAAACGGACGCTTAAGCAGCGGCGTGTTTCCGGTCGGTGTAATAGTGCGCAAGTCGCCTTCAGGCCAACTCAGGATGTGCCATGGCAACGCCGTAGCCTCGCACATCGCCAGATCGTGCGGAGACGGCCGGCTGGTGGCATCCGGGTGTGAGTGAACAATGCCGATCACCTCGCCCAGGTCTTCCGCTGCTGCGTAGTCTTCTGGATCGAGACGAAACTCTTCATTCGGCTCGCTGGCAATGTTCCGGCACGGGAAGTACTGCTGCTTGCGCCCGATGGCCAGCAGCAGCCCGCAGCACTCTTTCGGGTATGGGCGTATTAGGATGAAGTCAGTGGATTGGCAAATAGAGCCATCGACCGGATGACGGCTGGTTGATAGGATCGCGCGCCTTACTTAATGCCACTCCGGGAATCAAACACATATGAATCGAGAGCAAGTTCGTAGCGCCATTTGGTTCGCGATAATCACCTCAGTGATTGCACTGCTGTCGGCCTACGCCCAAACCGATCCGAATAGTGCACAAGGTTGGTTGATCGAATCCAGGCTTCTAGCGTCCCTCTGGGTTGACTCTCTGCCCCTGGCGGCGATTCTTGTTCTGATACTGGCCGCGCCTTGGTATTTAGTGAAGCGGTTCAGAAGCCGCCGCGCCAAATCCTAAGTACTGATCAAGTCGTGTCGGCACGGTACTGAAACGACACAGGCAACGCACAGCCGGTGTCTTCTTGTTGCTCGGGACCAGGCTCGACCGGGGTCATCACCAGTACCGTGAAGTCACCCCGGGTTAATCGATCATTGAGGGCAAACAAAGCAGACAGGTCATCTGCCAACCCTTCGCCCGCACCGGAACCCATTCCGGCAGGTGTGACGATGGTGATTTGAAACAGACCGGTATAAACCCGATGCTCGCCAGCGAGGTCGTCGCTCCCCGTGTGAGCAGGCATCAAGAAAGCCCGCAGGTAGGTTTCGCCGTCAGCAGGCTTGAACACCACATTTTGATAGGCAATGCGCAGTACAGGCTTCTGCAGCTTTGCCCAAGCTGCCAGCCGGGCCTCAAACAGTGCGCGAACAATCTTATGGCTCATACCTGGTTCTTCCTGATGGCCTCTTCAACAATCTTTTGAAAGTTGCCCAGGGTGATCCGAACCATACCGCTCGGTGCCTGGGTTGAATGCCCGTACTCCAAGGGGATGGCATAAGGCAGTGAGTTGGTGATGTAAGCCGTCTCCCCTGCATTGAACTCCAGGGCACCATTGACGATACGTGCCATGGAACGGCTACCACCGGGGGTCTACCTGATCCACCGTGGAGGTGTCAGGTGATCCGACACTGAACATCCAGTTGCCGCGAAAGCGCCCGCCCACACAGCCCTGCGGCGCACGTATGCCCATGCCGTCATTGAGCTTTAAGCCGCGCTTGAGATAGCCACGTTTGTCGAAGTTTTGCGGATTTTGGCGCAGGTTTTCGTTGTGTTCCGCGACGGCCTGGTTGTACTCGCGACTGATCTTGTTAATCTTCCAGACATCAGGAGTGCCCACAGGTGACATCGTGATAACGCTGTTACCTATGTTGATGATGATGTCGCGCATCGTCATATCAATGGCATCTTTCGCTCGATCCGCGAAGGCCCGGATTTGAGCTGAGAAACTGCCGCTCTTGCCTGCGTAATGATTGCTCATGATCGCACCTGCAATTCATAGAGGATCGGTGTCCCGGCAGGGTTGATCTCTTTGAGCGGAGGAACGATTGACCAGGTGCGACCTTGAATTGACATCTTGCTCAGCAGGTCAGGCACCCACTCAAGCCCCTGCGCAGCAATCTTGAGCTTCTTGTCGCCTTGCTTGATGAGGCTGTTGTTCTGGAATTCCTGGCCAGTGAAGTCGAGCAGGATGCCTTGGGCAGTTTGCTCAGTGATAATGTCAGGATCTGACGTTCCGGTTTCGGGATCGTACTCGCCGGGAAGGACATTACCGACAAGTATCGACTGGCCGAACTCGGTGATCATCTCCAGAGCCATCATGGCCATTTCGTCATAGAAAGTCATGGTGGCACCTGAGATAGAAAACCCCACTAGATAGCGGGGCTGGGTCAACGAATCAGCTGTAGGAAAGGTTAACCGTGCTGAATCCGCGGCTTTTTAGCTCTTCAAGTATCTGCTCAATAGACGAGTCGGAAAGTGATTCGCCGATTTCCTGCTTTTTCGCTTCTGCCTCAACTTCCTCGTCATCGACCTCAAACAGAGCTTTGTTCAACTCTTGCCAAGTGCCCATCGTAGGCTGAGATTCGCCTCGCTCGTAGCGTCCAGGCATAACATTGGATATGCCTGCAGCATCAGCCAACTCAGTCAATGTGAGCCCTGCATCCTTGCGCGCATTACGTAGAGCCGAGCGAAAATTACTGCTTTTTGGATTAGGTAACATGCATCACTCCCTTTTTGAGAGGAGCATACTAAAGCACTCAAAGTAACTTCTACTAGTAACTTTTAGTACTGGCCACTACGAATGCCATCATCTGTTTATACCTTTACAGAATACAATCCTCGTTGCAGCAAGTAGTCCGCAAACTGCGTCGCACTGGGCCGATCAGGCGCCGCAGGCAATAACCGCTTGCTGGTGTTCGGGATCGTTGCGTACTCGCGTGTCACGGCCCCCTCGACACGCTCCAATGTCACGGCCCCTTTGCGTTTGTCGATTGGGTCAATATCGTCGGCGTGAATTTCGGCCGCCAAGGCCATCTGCCCGTACTGGATACGCGCAGGCAAATAGTTGGCGGCTTTGTTCTCGCCATCCAGATGCACTTCCCGGCGTGGCCAGGACAAAGCCTGTTCGCTGCTGGTCTTGCGCCCCTTCCAGGTCATGCCATCCATCACCAAAGCCGCGCGACCAAACACTATCAGGACGGGCACACAGAGAAAGGTATCGAGTACCTGGAGGTGGGGGCTGATTTGGCGTTTTGAGGTGGGGGTTTTGCAAATCGCAGACAACAAAAAAGGGCCCACCTTTCGGTGAGCCCTTCTAGACCGCCCAGCAGAGCGGATTTTGTTTGGTAGGCGCGATTGGACTCGAACCAACGACCCCCACCATGTCAAGGTGGTGCTCTAACCAACTGAGCTACGTGCCTGCTGTGGGGTCGCATTCTATAGATTTGCGGAGGGGTGTCAACACCTTTTTTGCAGCTAACCCTATGAATAGTCGAATTTTTTATTTTTAACCTTAAAACACTCAGCCGCCAGTGGCTGGCGGGCGGTTTTCAACTCAGGTAGCATCGGCTTCACTCGTAAAAAATATAAAACAGAGGCTGCAGAATGTCGAACACTCCCTATCCCCAGTCCTACTATGCGGCTTCAGCCAATCCAGCCCCTGAGCGCCCTGCCCTGCAGGGCGAGGTGGAAACGGATGTGTGTGTTATCGGCGCCGGCTATACCGGGCTGTCGAGTGCGCTTTTTTTGCTGGAGGCCGGTTTCAAGGTCACGGTCCTGGAAGCAGCGAAGGTGGGGTTCGGTGCTTCCGGACGCAATGGCGGCCAGATCGTTAACAGTTACAGCCGCGATATCGATGTGATCGAACGCACTGTCGGCGCCAAGCAGGCTCAGTTGCTGGGGCAGATGGCCTTTGAAGGCGGCAAGATCATTCGTGAGCGTGTGGCCAAGTATCAGATCCAGTGCGATTTGAAAGACGGCGGCGTGTTTGCCGCCATCACCGCCAAGCAGATGGGCCATCTGGAAGCGCAGAAAAAACTCTGGGAGCGTTTTGGCAATACGTCACTGGAGCTGCTGGATCAGCGCCGGATCCGTGAAGTGGTTGCCTGTGATCAGTATCAGGGCGGGCTGCTGGATATGAGCGGCGGGCATATTCATCCGCTTAATCTGGCGCTGGGTGAGGCCGCGGCTGTCGAGTCTTTGGGCGGCACCATTTATGAGCAGTCTCCCGCTGTTCGCATTGAACGCGGCGCCAATCCTGTGGTGCATACCCCCCAGGGCAAGGTGCGAGCCAAGTTCATTATCGTCGCAGGCAATGCCTATCTGGGCAATCTGGTACCGGAGCTGGCTTCCAAGTCCATGCCCTGCGGTACACAGGTAATCACCACCGAGCCCCTGGGTGATGAGCTGGCCAAGACTCTGTTGCCACAGGACTATTGCGTTGAGGACTGTAACTACTTGCTCGACTACTATCGCCTGTCCGGTGACAAGCGTCTGATTTTCGGGGGCGGCGTGGTGTATGGCGCACGGGACCCTGCCAATATCGAGGCGATTATCCGGCCGAAAATGCTCAAGGCTTTCCCGCAGCTCAAGGATGTGAAAATTGACTATGCATGGACGGGCAATTTCCTGCTGACGCTATCACGCCTCCCTCAGGTCGGCCGTATCGGTGACAACATCTATTACTCCCAAGGTTGCAGCGGCCATGGCGTGACCTATACCCATTTGGCAGGCAAGGTGCTGGCCGAAGCCCTGCGCGGCCAGGCAGAGCGCTTTGATGCGTTTGCCGACCTGCCCCACTACCCTTTCCCCGGCGGACAGCTGTTGCGTACACCGCTGACAGCTTTGGGTGCCTGGTACTACAGCTTGCGGGACAAATTCGGCTTTTAACTCTGGTGATGGCTATGTGGGAGCGGGCTTGCTCGCGATGGCATCCCTGCGTTGTGCCAGTCACACCGCGTGGCCTGCATCGCAGGCAAGCCAGCTCCCACAGGGTGATGCCAACGCTTACTTTTGGGACTCCAGAGTCTTGATCGCTGTAGCCCCGGCCTGTTCCTGGCCCGAGCGGGACAGTTCATTGGCAATTTTCAGCCAGCGGGTCTTGTCGACGTTGGCCGGTAGCTGGGTTGGCGACAGGATCAGCACGGCCCAGCCGCCAGCATCCTTCCACGCCGACTCGAATTTGCTGAAGTCCATCAACCGCCGACGCTCCATACCTGAACGCAGCAACACCGTGCCTTTGGCGCGGTTGTAACCCACCAGCATCGCGTAGCGCGGCTCGGACCACAGCGTGCCATCACTGAACCGCAGCATTACCGGGTAACCGGCAGCCACCTGGGTCAATAAAGCCGAAAGCGATGAGTCCAGCGGGTACACCATCAATCCGTAACCGGCGGCCAATTGCTCGATATTGCTTTGCAACGAGGCCTCTGCGCCCGGCAGTTTCAGCGGTTTGACCAACAGCCCCGGGGTAACTCTGATCCGTTGCTCACCGAGCATGCCGGCCAGCGTTTGAGGTGCCCCTTGATTGGCATTGCCGCGGAAAAAGGGCACGCCATTGAGTTCGACCCTCTCCGGCAAGCGCTTGAATTCAGGCGGCTCGACACTGGCACACCCCACCACCGCCAACGCAAGCAACGCCGCCAGCCACAATCGCGCGCTTCTCAACCCAATCACTCCCTGCATATTCCCTCGCTTTGAATGAACGCCAGACCTCAAGGTCTGGCCAAGGCCGTCGATCATAGGGCTCCAGTACGGCGAGGTATAGCCTTAAGCCTCAGGCCGATTGATGGCATAGTGCAAATCGATTAGTCCTACACGACCTTCGGTCAATAGACTGCAACATCGCACAGGCTAGACTGTCATCTGCTTAGCGTGTGTTTGAGCCCGTAGGGGGCAAAGGAGGCACTGATGAGCCCGATACTCACTATTTTTCTGCTGATCGCCGGTTGGCTGGCCGTTGCTGGCGCCATGCTCTGGGGCCTGATGCGTATTAGCCGCCATCATCACCCGCAGGTGCAGGCAAAACCGCAAGATGTCCCTGAAAAACCGGTAGCTGGCGCAGCAAGCGCACATTGAACCCACAAAAAAGCCGTCCACCCCAAAGAGAGTGGACGGCTTTTTAGCATCAACCTGCGTTTACTTGATCAGCGCAGCCTGACGCCTTTCCCGGATCTGACGCGCCACAATGTTGAGTGTTTCAACCGTGGCCGAGAACGCCATCGCTGCATACACGTAACCTTTCGGCACATGGGCACCGAACCCTTCAGCGATCAAGGTCATGCCGATCATGATCAGGAAGGCCAGGGCCAGCATCACTACGGTCGGGTTGTCGTTGATGAACTTGGCCAGAGGCTCCGAAGCCAGCAACATCACCATCACCGCCACCACCACTGCAATCACCATGATCGGCAAGTGCTCGGTCATGCCCACCGCCGTAATGATGCTGTCGATGGAAAACACCAGGTCAAGCATGAGGATCTGGCCGATGGCAGCGGCAAAGCCCAAGGTGACTTTCGACGACACGCTGTCGGCTTTTTCTTCCACTTGCGGAGTCATGCTGTGGTGGATTTCGCTGGTGGCCTTCCACACCAGAAACAGACCACCGGCAATCAGGATCATGTCCTTCCACGAGAAGGCCTTGCCCAGCACTTCAAATACCGGCGTGGTCAGTTGCACGATGTAGGCAATGGTACCCAGCAAGCCCAGACGCAGGATCAGCGCCATGCCGATACCAATACGGCGTGCCTTGGTGCGGTATTGCTCAGGCAGTTTGTTGGTCAAAATCGAGATAAAGATCAGGTTATCGATACCCAGCACGATTTCCATCACGATCAACGTGGCTAAAGCGACCCAGGCTGCGGGGCTGGCAGCCAGTTGTAAAAGATATTCCATAGGTGTGTTCGGACTCTGCAGTAAGACCAGTTAAATAGCTTTAGATGAATCTTGCTTTTCTTGCTCAGGCTTTTCTTTTTCAATCAGCCCACCGCTGGCTTCGCTGAGCGCTTGCTCCGCAGCCTTGTGAGTGTCATCAATTGCCTGTTTAGCGGATTCAGCGGTTTTGCTCAGCACCTGTTGCGCGGCTTTTTCAGCCTGGTCGCAACCCGCAATCGCCAGCAAACCTGCCGATAACAGTACGGCTACTGCTGCTTTTTTCATGTTCATGGTCATTTCCCTCTCTAAACCGGCGGCCACCAAAGTGGCTTGCGCATAACGCGGGATTCTAGAGAATCTAACACTTCAGGAAAATTCGTATTTTTAAACGCTATACTTCGGTTTTTACGAAGTGTTGCGACGCTGATGCTTAATTACCGCCAATTGCATTACTTCTGGGTCGTGGCCAAGACCGGCAGCATTGTTCGCGCTTGCGAGCAACTGAACCTCACGCCGCAGACGATCAGCGGGCAAATCAGCCTGCTCGAAGACACCTATGGCCTGCCGTTGTTTCGCCGGGTCGGACGCCAACTGGAGCTGACCGAGACCGGACGCCAGGTGCTGCCTTATGCCGAGCAGATCTTTCAGGTCGGCAGTGAACTGGAAAGCATGCTGCGCATGGCGCCCAAGGAACAACAGATCCTGTTTCGAGTGGGTGTGGCCGACGTGGTGCCCAAGTCGATTGTGTACCGCCTGATTGCTCCGACCATGGAGCTGGATAAACCGATTCGCATCACCTGTCGCGAAGACAAGCTTGACCGGCTACTCGCGGACCTCGCTATTCAGCGTCTTGATTTGGTAATTTCCGACAGCCCTATGCCTTCGCACCTGGATATCAAGGGTTTCAGTCAAAAACTGGGCGAGTGCGGCATCAGTTTTTTTGCCACTGCGACGCTGGCCCAAGACTATGCCGAAAACTTTCCGCATTGCCTGCAAGGCGCGCCGCTACTGATCCCCGGGCCCGAAACCATGCTGCGCAGCCGCTTGTTGCGCTGGCTGGCCGAGCAGCAGATCCAGCCGCGAATCGTGGGGGAATTTGATGACAGCGCGCTGATGCAGGCTTTCGGTCAGTCGGGGATCGGCGTCTTTATCGCACCCAGCGTGATTGCCCAGGAAGTGATGCGTCAGTTTGATGTCGAACTGATCGGCCACACCGAGGCGGTCACCGAATCCTTCTACGCCATTACCGTGGAGCGCAAGATCCGCCACCCCGGCATCGTTGCGATTACCGAGGGGGCACGCCGCGAGTTGTTTACCCCGCGCTAGCACACACTGGCGGCGCCTTGGCAGTCATCAGCACCAGCGCCAGCAGAATCGATACCAGGATAAACCCGGCGGCAGCAAACCCCAGGTTACCCAGGCCATAGCTATCGATTACCCGCCCCCCCACCATCGCACCCAGGCCGATCCCCAGATTGGCCCCGGCAATGTTCAGCGACGCGGCAAATGCCGGGGCATGGGGGGCAACTTTCATCAGCCGCACATGGCTGACCAGAAACATGGCCGCCTGGGTCACCCCCCATATGCCCATGGCCGCCGCCAGGCCCAGGGTTGAGTGAATGCTCGGCACCAGCGCCACCAGGCCGCCGATCATAAAGGCACAAAACACCATCGAGGCGATCAGCGGATGGCGATCCACCATGCGCCCGCCCAACGAGTTGCCGATCAGGCCTACGGCGCCAAAGCCCATCAGGCACCACCCCACCAGCGTGCCGTCAAAGCCTGCCAGGCGCTCAAGAATATCGGCCAGATAGGTGTAGGCCGTAAACATGCCGCTGAACACCAGAACGGACAACACGATATGGCCAATCATCAATGGGCTGCGCAGCAGGGCAAACTGCGAACTCAGAGTGACGCTTTCTTTCACTGCCCGGGTGACAGGTAAATAGATCCACAGCAACAGCGCCTTGGCCAGGGCGACCACCGCCAGAATACCGAAGGCACTGCGCCAGCCCCAAGCATCCGAGATAAGGGTGCCTACAGGAATGCCAAATACCGTCGCACAAACGATGCCGAACCCGATTTTGGCAATCGCCCGCCCGGCGTAATCCGGGCCTACGATATCCACCGCCGTTTCGCTAGCCAGAGCCCAAAACACCGGCAACCCCAATGCCGGCAGCAGCCGCGCAAAAGCCATCACCCAAATGTTCGGCGCCAGCGCCGCCACGGTGTTGGCGAAGGCGAACATCAGCAAAATCGAGATAAACAGGCGTTTGCGCTGAAAACGCGCAAAGTAGGCGGTCAAAAACGGCCCGAGGGCAGCGACCGTAAAGGCGAACAAAGTCACCAGCAAACCGGCCTGGGGCACGCTGACCTCCAAGTCGCGGGCTATCGAAGGCAGCAGGCCGACGATGACAAATTCGGTGGTGAGCACGGTAAAGCCGGCCGCAGACAGCAGCAGGATGGGCAACAGCATGAATAACTCCAGAGACAACGAGGCCAGCGAAAGCCCGAAAGGCCCGCTGATTTGAAGAAAAGTGGGGGATGGGCAATGGTAACAGAATGCTTCACCTTGAAGCGATGTAACCCGAAACAAGTTCAACCACGGATGTGGCAGATTGCCCCTGCGTAGGAAAGCACCTACACGTCTATGATAAAGTTCGTATCCCGCCGACTTGCGTCGATCAGCCTGCCCGTTTGCCGCCGATCGCCCCACAGTTTTTCAATGCGCTACCCAGAACAACTAGAGAAACCTTTATGACTGACGCTCCACCTACCCTGCTGCAAAAGCTCATGCGCACCAGCCTGGTAACCCAGATTGTGATCGGTCTGATTGCAGGTATTTTGCTGGCATGGCTTGCGCCCTCGGCAGCGCTTTCGGTGGCCTTTATCGGCAAGGTGTTCGTCAGCGCCTTGAAAGCCGTTGCGCCGATTCTCGTGTTTGTACTGGTCATGGCCTCGATTGCCAACCACAAGCACGGCCAGGAAACCCATATCCGCCCGATTCTGGTTCTGTACCTGTTCGGCACCTTTGCTGCTGCTGTGGTGGCCGTTATCGCCAGCATGCTGTTCCCGTCGAATCTGGTACTGGCCACCGAGAACATCGCCATTACCGCCCCCGGGGGTATCAGCGAGGTACTGCAAAGCCTGATGTTGAGTGTGGTCGACAACCCGGTCAGCGCACTGATGAATGCCAACTTTATCGGCATCCTGGCGTGGGCCATCGGCATGGGCATTGCCATTCGTCATGCCGGCGACACTACCCGCACCGTACTCAATGACCTGTCCAACGGTGTCACCCTGATCGTGCGCGTAGTTATCCGCTTTGCACCGCTGGGCATTTTCGGCCTGGTGGCTGCCACCCTCGCCTCTTCGGGCTTCGGTGCCCTGCTGGGTTATCTGCACCTGCTCACAGTGTTGATTGGCTGCATGCTGTTTGTGGCGCTGGTGGTCAATCCGCTGATTGTGTTCTGGAAGTTGCGTCGCAACCCGTATCCGCTGGTATTTCTGTGCCTGCGCGAAAGCGGGATTACCGCGTTTTTCACCCGCAGTTCGGCGGCCAACATTCCGGTGAACATGGCGTTGAGCGAGCGTCTGGGCCTGCATGAAGACACCTACTCGGTGTCCATCCCGCTGGGGGCCACCATCAATATGGCGGGCGCGGCGATTACCATCACCGTGTTGAGCCTGGCTGCCGTGCATACACTGGGGATTGCGGTCGATATTCCGACTGCTATTTTGCTGAGTGTGGTTGCAGCCATTTGCGCCTGCGGCGCATCGGGTGTGGCGGGCGGTTCGCTGCTGTTGATTCCGCTGGCGTGCAGCCTGTTCGGCATCCCGAGCGAGATTGCCATGCAGGTGGTGGCCGTGGGCTTCATTATCGGCATCCTGCAGGACTCGGCGGAAACCGCGCTCAACTCCTCCACCGACGTACTCTTTACTGCGGCGGCCTGTATGGCCCAGGAAGACAAGCCCCTGCAACAGGGCTGAGGCCATGTGGGCGGGCAAGCCTGCGATGCTTACAACTCGGTCTGTCTAAATAACCGGGGCGCTACCATCGCGAGCAAGCCCGCTCCCACAGTAGGTCAGGCCAGCACCTGACGTTGAGGGTGCCAATGAACCTGTGGGAGCTGGCTTGCCTGCGATGCTTACAACCCGGTCTGTCTAAATAACCGGGGCGCTGCCATCGCGAGCAAGCCCGCTCCCACAGTGGATCAGGCCAGCACCTGGCGTTGAGGGTGCCAATGAACCTGTGGGAGCTGGCTTGCCTGCGATGCTTGCAACTCGATCTGTCTAAATAACCGGGGCGCTGCCATCGCGAGCAAGCCCGCTCCCACAGTGGGTCAGGCCAGCACCTGGCGTTGAGGGTGCCAATGAACCTGTGGGAGCTGGCTTACCTGCGATGCTTACAACCCGGTCTGTCTAAATAACCGGGGCGCTGCCATCGCGAGCAAGCCCGCTCCCACAGTGGATCAGGCCAGCACCTGGCCTTGAGGGTGCCAATGAACCTGTGGGAGCTGGCTTGCCTGCGATGCTTGCAACTCGGTCTGTCTAAATAACCGGGGCGCTGCCATCGCGAGCAAGCCCGCTCCCACAGTGGATCAGGCCAGCACCTGACGTTGAGGGTGCCAATGAACCTGTGGGAGCTGGCTTGCCTGCGATGCTTGCAACCCGGTATGTCTAAATAACCGGGGCGCTGCCATCGCGAGCAAGCCCGCTCCCACAGTGGATCAGGCCAGCACCTGGCGTTGAGGGTGTCAATGAACCTGTGGGAGCTGGCTTGCCTGCGATGCTTACAACCCGGTAGGTCTGAATGACCAAGGCGCTGACACAGTGCGCTTGATTAGAACGCACCCATGTAGTCACGCTTGCCGATCTCAACACCATTGTGGCGCAGGATCGCGTAAGCCGTGGTCACATGGAAGAAGAACTGCGGCAGGCCGTAGGTCAGCAGGTAAGCCTGACCAGTGAAGCGTTTTTCTTTAGGCGTGCCCTGACGGGTGATGATTTCGATGCCTTCCTTGCCATCGATTTGCTCTGGCTTGATCCCGTCGACAAACGCCAGCACTTTGCTGATCAAGGCTTGCAGGTCGGCAAAGGTCACTTCGCTGTCGTCATATTTTGGCAATTCGATTTCAGCCAGACGGCCCGAAACACCCTTGGTGAAATCAACGGCGATTTGCACCTGACGCACCAGCGGGAACATGTCCGGGGCCAGGCGCGCCTGCAAAAACACGCTCGGGTCGATGTTCTTGGCCGTTGCGTGAGCTTCAGCCTTGGCCAGCACACCGCTCAGGGCGTTGAGCATTTGTTTGAACACTGGAACGGAAGCGGCGTACAGAGAGATAGTCATGGAAGTCTCGACAGTCTGTGGGCAGGAATGCAATGTGCGCCGATTATAGACACGCCAGCGCCCATCTGGTGTATGAAGATCAACCCCAAGCTCAGCCCCTGGACACCCATATGCCCTCCGCTCATCCCTCTACAGCTCCAGCAGCGGACCCGACCCAGGCGCTCTATCGCAAAATCACCCGCAAACTCATTCCCTTTCTCTGCTTCTGTTATCTGGCCGCTTATCTGGACCGGATCAATATCGGCTTCGCTAAATTGCAGATGCTAGGTGACCTGCAGTTCAGCGAAACGGCATTTGGCCTGGGGGCGGGGCTGTTTTTTGTCGGCTATATCCTGTTCGAGGTACCCAGCAATCTGCTTCTGGAGAAAGTCGGCGCCAGGGTCTGGATAGCCCGGATCATGATCAGTTGGGGCCTGCTTTCGGCCTGCACCCTGCTGGTCACCACGCCTGCCCAGTTCTATGTTGTACGCTTTCTGCTGGGGGTGGCCGAAGCCGGTTTTCTGCCCGGGGTGCTGTATTACCTGACCACCTGGTTCCCGACCCAGCGACGGGGCCGCATCATTGCCCTGTTTATGATCGGCATGCCGCTGTCCAGTGTCGTTGGCGGGCCACTGTCGGGCTGGATCATGGTCGCCTTCGACAATACGGCGGGGCTGCGCGGCTGGCAGTGGCTGTTTGTGCTTGAGGCGATCCCCAGCGTATTGCTGGGCATCCTGACCTTCTGGGTTCTGCCAGACAGCCATCACACGGCAAAATGGCTGAACGCCGACGAAAAAGCGTTACTGGAACAGCAACTGCACCAGGACAACGCCGAAGGCCAGAACAGCAAGCACAGTTTTCGCGACGGGTTCTTTAACCTCAAGATCTGGATGCTGGGGGGTATCGACTTCTCCATCCTGCTTAGCGCCTACGCAATGGCATTCTGGATGCCGACGTTTATCCGTAACGCCGGTGTGGCCGACAACTTCCATATTGGCCTGCTCACCGCCCTGCCCAGCGTTGCCGCCCTGATCGGCATGCTGATGATTGGCGCCAGCAGCGACCACTATCGAGAACGCCGCTGGCATATCATTGTGCCCTTTGTGATTGGCGCGGCCGCGATGGCAGCCAGCACTTTTTTCAGCGACAACCTGCTTGTGATCGTTTTGCTGTTTGCCATTGCCTCGGCCGCCATCATTGGCGCCGTACCGGTGTTTTTCAGCTTGCCGGCCACCTTTCTCAAGGGCCGTGCTGCCGCTACCGGCTTCGCCCTCGCGTGTTCGCTGGCCAATATCGCAGGGCTGGTGAGCAATTCCCTGATGGGTATCGCCATCGACGTAACGGGCAGCAGTTCCGGCGCGCTGTGGTTCTTCGCCAGTTGCCTGCTAGTGAGCTGCCTGCTGGTGATCGCGCTGCCTGCCAAAGTGGTTAACCGCTGACACGCAAAAAGACTCTCTGCCACAGACGGGGCTAGATGCCAGTCGCTCTACCGCGCAAAAAACACCACAATGGTCGCTGGCAACGGTTACTCAAATTGGAGATGAAAATGGACGTTCCCGCTGATCAGTTCTCAGAACAGGTACCAAACGATGCTGACGCAGGACCTCTGCTCAACAGTACCGAGATCCGTATTCTCGGCTCCCTAATCGAGAAACAGGCCACCAACCCGGAAACCTACCCCCTGACGCTCAATGCCCTGGTGCTGGCGTGCAACCAGAAAACCAGCCGCGAGCCGGTGCTCAACCTGACCCAGGGCCAGGTCGGGCAAAGCCTGCGCGCCCTCGAAGGGCGTGGCTTTACCCGCCTGGTGATGGGCAGCCGCGCTGATCGCTGGGAACACAAGGTCGACAAGGCGCTGGAGCTGGTGCCTGCGCAAGTGGTGTTGCTGGGCCTGCTTTTTCTGCGCGGTCCGCAAACCCTCAACGAGTTGCTGACCCGCAGTTCGCGCATGCACGACTTTGAAGACACCGAACAGGTCCAGCATCAGCTGGAACGCCTGATTGCCCGCGACCTGGCCCTGCTGGTACCGCGTCAGAGCGGCCAGCGAGAAGACCGTTACATGCACGCCTTGGGCGACCCGGCCGATATCGAAACCATCATGACTGCACGCCAGCAACCTGCAGAACGCTCAAGCGCGCAGGCAGTCTCGATAGAGCGTTTCGAAGCCCTTGATGCGCGTATTGCAGCCCTCGAAGCCCGTCTGGCAGAGCTGGAGTAAAAGCGTTTTGGGGGCGAGCTCACTCGCCCCCAATCGCCATCAGCTGCGCGCGAATGCCACGGCCGCTTGGAACTGCTCGGCGGTGGGCCGCACACCTGTGTACAGCACAAACTGCTCCAGGGCCTGAATGGCAATAACCTCAAGCCCGGTGATGACCTGCTTGCCCTGGGCACGACCGCGCACGATCAGGGGTGTTTCAACCGGGATCGCCACCACGTCGAAGATAATATCCGCACGATCAATGGCATCTGCCTCGAAAGCCAGATCATCGGCCTCGGCCCCGCCCGCCATGCCGACAGGTGTAACATTGATCAGCATGTGCGGCCTGCGCTCGCCCAGCTCAGGCTGCCATTCATAACCGCAACTTGCCGCCAGCGCCGCCCCTGTTGCCTCGTTGCGCGCAACGATCAGGCCATTGCGATAACCGCCATCGCGCAGGGCCGATGCCACCGCCTTGGCCATGCCGCCACTGCCGCGCAGGGCAAAGGTCGTGTCTTTGGGTACTTTATGGCTGTCCAGCAGTTGGGCAATGGCTATGTAGTCGGTGTTATAGGCCTTGAGGTGGCCGTCGGTGTTGACGATGGTGTTGATCGAGGCAATGGCCCGGGCTGACGTGTCCAGTTCGTCCACCAGCTCGATGCAGGCCTCCTTGAACGGCATCGACACGCCGCAACCACGAATGCCCAATGCCCGGATACCGGTCACTGCGCCCGCCAGATCCTTGCTGCTGAAGGCCTTGTAGTAAAAGTTCAAGCCCAGTTGTTCGTATAGATGATTATGAAAACGCAGCCCGAAATTACCCGGTCGACCCGACAACGATATGCACAGTCGGGTGTCTTTGTCCGGATTCATTTGCATGCTCATCTCCTTGCTGAATGCTTTTAGATGGACGGCACAAGCCGTACCGGGAGTTTTGTTGGATCATAGTGGAGCGCCAACGCTGAATCGTCTCAGCGCCCGCAGACCTTACACAAAATTTACCCGGGCGCTTCGCAGTTTTTAAAATAAATACGGTCTTAATGTTATCCCCGGGTTTAACTGCGGTCTGGTGCAGGCCGAATCGTCGGGGCGGGAATTCGAGGAATCGTCATGATGCGTAGCATCCCCAAAATCGCTTTGCTTATCGGCACCCTGGCTGTTGCAGGGCAGGCATCGGCCCATGGTGGCTGGGGCCCCGGGCCTGCAATTTTTGGCGCGGTGGTGGGTGCCGCGGTGGTTGGCTCGGTTATCGCTGGCCACGAACAGCGCCCGGTGTATGTGCAGCAACCGGTGTATGTGCAGCCACAGCCGGTTTACGTACAGGCCCCACCTGTTTATTACCAACCGCAACCGGTGTATGTCCAGCCGCCCCAGCCCGTTTACTATCAGGGCTACTACGGTCGACCGCAACCGGTGTACTACGGTCCGCCACGGGGTTACTACGGCCCGCCGCGCTGGTAACCGGTGCTGGCAGCCGGCAGGCTTGGACAGCTGCCGGCAGGTCCGGATAGATCATGTGAATGTCGCGGACAAGACACCGTAACGCCCCGGACTGCGGCATCATGCAGCTTGGCTGGCGCAACAATCGGCACATTCATAAAAACAAGGACGACCTTTATGCCTACACAAAACCCGCACCATATCGTCGGGCTCTGCACCTCCAGCAAGGTGTACAACACTCTGACCGAGCTCAAGCAGCTCGAAGGTCACCGCACCGCCAAACTGCTCTCCCTGCTGACCCAGCACCTGGTTCGCGAAGGGCTGCTGAGTGATCAGGAAGTGATGCACATGCTCGATCAGGTGGTTGACTGACACCTCATCGACATCAATGACCACTATCACGCGCAATGATTTCTTGCGCAGCGGCACAGCCCGTAAGGTAGCGCCATTGTTGAAGGAGGTCTGTATGCCCAAGATTCATGTCATGTCGGTGATCGGCAGTGCCGTTCCCGCCCCGCTGCGTGCCGACGGCCTGCTGGCATGCTGGTATGTGGTCAGTGACGGCGTTGCCGTCAGCGGCCCGTTTACCTCGCGTGCCGCCGCCCAGCTCAAAGCCACCAGCGAAACAGATAAAACAGCGCCACACTCAACGCGACACTGAGCAGCACATTGCGGCTCCACAGCATCAGCCCGATGGCGCACAACCCGGCCAACAGGTAGGGGTTGGCCAGGCTCAGATCCAGCTGATGGTCCTTGACGAAAATGATCGGCCCGCAAATCGCCGTCAGCATCCCCGGTACGGCAAAGCCCAAAAATTCCTTCACCCCGCGATTCAGGCGAATCGGCAAGCGTGGCTCCAGAAACAGGTAGCGGTTGAAAAACAGGATCAGCGTCATCCCGCCAATAATTGCCCAGATCATGCCCAGTACCCTCCCAGCCGCTTGCAGGCATAGCCCGCGACCATACCCGCCAACCCGGCCAGCACAATCGCCGACTCCCACTGCCAGTGACTGAACACCACCACCGTGAACAAAGAGACCGCCACGCAGACCACGGTCGGGATATTGCGCACCACCGGGGTAATCAACGCGATAAAGGTGGCCGCGATCGAGAACTCCAGCCCTAGCTGATCCAGCCCCGGGATGCTCTTGCCCAGCACCACGCCCAGCAGGGTGAAAATATTCCAGCCCACATACATGCACAGCCCCACACCCAGGGCATACCAGCGATTGAAGGTGTTCTGGTCGAAGGGGCTGACCAGGGCAAAGAACTCATCGGTGAGCAAAAAGCCCAGCCCGAAGCGCCATTTGGGCTCGAGCGGCGCCACCAGCGGGCGCAAGTGCATGGCATAGAGCAAGTGTTGCGAGGTCAGCAGCAAGGTGGTGACCAGAATCGAAATCGCACTGGCACCGCCCTTGATCATGCCAATGGCAACCAGTTGCGCCGCACCGGCAAACACAAACAGTGACAGCCCCTGGCTTTGCGCGGGGGTCAGCTGGGCATCGATTGCGGTGGAACCGGCCAGCAGCCCCCAGGGGGCACACGCCAGGGTCAGCGGCAGGCAGGCAATTGCGCCGCGCATAAACGCGGTTCGAGCAAGGGCATCAGGCATCAAAAACATTCCGGCAGTAAGCAGCGGCAAAGGGTCGCAACATCAAGGTAAAAAGTCTTGAACGATCTTGCTCTGCTGCCCTCATAACTTGACGCGGCCCGCGTGAAAACAGCCCGCCGCGTTTGACGAGAGAGCAAACCTGGTCTTTAGTCAGCCGCATTCAAGAGACGTTAATTCCGATCAACCGCTGCCACGAGGAACCACCATGAAAGACCTGAAATCCGCCAAGGAAAGCAGAAAGGCCGATCTGCGGACACCTACGGCACTGAGCGAAAAAGCCTGTATCGATATCGCAGCCGAAGTGAACGCGCTGCTCGCAGACACCTTCGCCATCTACATGAAGACCAAGAATTTCCACTGGCACATGTCCGGCCCGCACTTCCGTGATTTCCACCTGCTGCTCGACGAGCAGGCTGACCAGATCTACGCGACCACCGATGCCATCGCCGAGCGTGTGCGCAAGCTGGGGCGCACCACAATCCGCTCCATCGGCCACATCAAGAAGCTGCAACGCCTGCTGGACAACGACGCCGACTTCGTGACGCCGGAAGACATGCTGGCAGAACTGCGCGAAGACAATATCCAGCTGGCCGCCTATATGCGTGAGACTCACGACATGTGCTCCGAGCTGGGCGATGTGGCGACTACCAGCCTGCTGGAAAACTGGATCGACGAGGCCGAGCGCCGCGTGTGGTTCCTGTTTGAGTCGTCGCGTACCAAATAACCCCTGCGTAGCAGCTGCCGAAGGAACGAGGCTGCGTTCGATTGCGAAGCGATCGTAAAACCTGAGCATGCGGTTTATCTGTAAAAACCTGTGTTCTGACTTTACAACGGCTTCGCCGCCGGACGCAGCCTTGTTCCTGCGCCAGCTGCTACGGTCACGAGCACCCGCAGAACCATGAATTTTGTTTCACAGTCTTCGAACGCAACGAGCGGTATATTCGCTGCGCTCATTGCTCATTCAATGAACCCCTTGCCCGCACCTCCCCTGCGGGCTTTTTTTCGCCTGTCAAACGCCCTGCCTGAACACCAGCGCCTTGAGGCCGCACTCGACATCGGCGTCCGGGAACTCCGGCGGGTTGTCCAGGCGCTGAACAAAACGCAGGCTCGGCGCATCACGGGTCACGCCATCGATCAAAAAATCCGAACCCAGTGCCGGGTCATTCATGCACGCCAGTACTGTGCCGTTTTCACCGAGCAACTCCGGCAGGCGGCGCACCACGCGCTGGTAGTCCTTGGTCAGCAAAAAGCTGCCTTTCTGAAATGACGGCGGATCGATGATCACCAGATCGTAAGGCCCGGTGCTTTTCACCTTGCCCCAGGACTTGAACAGCTCATGACCCAGAAACGTCACCTTGCTCATGTCATGCCCGTTCAGGCGATGGTTGTCGCGGCCACGGCTCAGGGCCGCACGGGACATGTCGAGGTTGACCACATGCTGGGCGCCGCCTTCTATGGCGGCCACTGAAAAACCGCAGGTATAGGCAAACAGGTTCAACACTCGCTTGCCCCCGGCATTGGCCCTTACCCAGTCACGACCATAACGCATGTCCAGGAACAGGCCGTTGTTCTGTTTGCGGCCCAGGTCCACGCGATAGCGCAATCCGCCTTCAGTCAGCGTCCATTCGTCAATTGCCTCGCCCACCAGCCATTCGGTGTCGCTTTGCAGCGTATAGCGATGTTGCAGCACCAGTGTGTGTGCACCGCTGGCCTGCCACGCGGCTGACTGAACAATGGCCTGCAGCAGTTGCTTGAGTGCAGCCAGTTGCAGGGCTTCGGGCTCCTTGAACAGTGAAACCAGCACCACGCCTTGCAACCAGTCCACCGTCAACTGCTCAAGCCCGGGCCAGCAACGTCCACGCCCATGGAACAAACGCCGGGTTTCAGCAGGCACAGCCTGCAGTGCAGTCAATAAGTGCTGGTGCAGGGTGGTTAACGCTTCAGGAGTCATCAGGCCGACCGGTCAATTTCAAGGGGCCGGCATTTTACACAATTGCACTGCCCTGCCTAATCGGCACAGTGGAAATATTTGTTAATACAGAGGGTGATATTATCGTTTTACAGTAATTTTTTATCGCAATACGATAGTTTCACTGCGCAGGGCAATACGCTTTCCCTGGGCGGATTCCGGGCTTTTTACAACCACAAGCAGAACCAGAAGGACTGTTCGATGAAAACCGATCCCCTTGCCAATCGCAGCCGCATCCTGGCCACAACCACGCTGGCACTTGTCGCGGGTATGTTGCTGGCCAATATCGCTTACTGGATTTTCCCCAACGCCATAGGCACTTATGTGGGCGGGTTCAACCTGAGCGCCATGACCGAAACACTGCAGGCCGACATCCCGTTGATGCCCTGGTGGCAGGTTGCTGGTGCCATAATCCTGTCCAGCATCCCCCTGCTGATACTCGCCAAAGGCTTGCTGGCCCTGCGCAGCCTGTTTCTGGCCTACAGCAAGGGCGAGTATTTCTCGACCGAATCTGCCGAGTTGCTGGGTAAAGTGGGTAAAAGCGTTTCTATATGGGTGCTGGCCAGCCTCCTGTTAACCCCGGTCATGAGTGTCTGGGTCACCATTTTGCGGCCTGCGGGCGAGCGCTTGCTCACGATCAGCTTCGAGCCGTCGCATCTTGTTGCCTTGTTCCTCTCGGCTTCCCTTATGATCATCGCCCGCAGCCTGTACAAGGCGTGTTCGTTGGCGCGGGAAAATCAGCAGTTCGTTTAAGAGGCCAAAATGCCGATCGAGATCAAGCTGGACGTCATGCTGGCCATGCGCAAGGTCAAATCCAAGGACCTGGCGCACAGGGTGGGCATTACCGAGCAGAACCTGTCACTGCTCAAGCAAGGGAAAGTAAAGGGCATCAGGCTGGCAACCCTGGAAGCCATTTGCATCGCACTGGATTGTCAGCCGGGGGACTTGCTGCATTATCAACCGGAATCGTAAGCACGCACGCCTGCGAGGCCAAGCCCTCGCAGGCGGCGCACCAGGCTCTGCCTGCCTGCACTTCAAAGCCTCCAGTCCGTTCAGCCAACCAACAGCATCCTCCTGCTAGGCTCGCCGCGGCACCCAACCTTTTTACCGGTATATTCGGATTTTCTCTGACAAACCTCTGCAAAATCAGGCATTTCTGCCGCCACTGATCCATACTGACTAAATGTAACGTCATGTGTATAACAGCCGTTGCAGCCCGGTACTTCCCAACCCTTCTTGAGTCATTCTGCGTGAAAATTCATCTTTCCATTTTGAGCCTGTGTTTAGTTCTGGCAGGCACCAGTGCTTCTTCAATCGCCGCAGCGGCTGAAAGCACTTCGGCCCCACGGGATACCTCGCAACTGCACATCGCCTCAGGCAGTGCGCTGCTGATCGACCTGCAAACCAACAAAGTGATTTTTGCCAGCAACCCTGACGCCATCGTGCCAATTGCCTCCGTCACCAAATTGATGACCGCCATGGTAGTGCTGGATGCCAAGCAGTCGATGGACGAATCCATTTCGGTCAATATCAGCGACACCCCGGAGATGAAGGGCGTGTTTTCGCGGGTAAAAATCGGCAGCGAGCTGTCGCGTCACGAAATGATGCTGATCACCCTGATGTCTTCGGAAAACCGGGCAGCCGCCAGCCTTGCCCACCACTATCCGGGGGGTTATGTAGCCTTTATCGCGGCGATGAATGCCAAGGCCAAAAGCCTGGGCATGATGAGCACTCACTATGTTGAGCCGACCGGGTTGTCGATCCACAACGTATCCACTGCCCGCGACCTGAGCAAGCTGCTGGCAGCGGCGCGGCATTACCCGATGCTCAGCCAGTTGAGCACCACCAAGGAAAAGACCGTGGCGTTCCGCAAACCCAACTACAGCCTGGGTTTCAGCAACACCGATCACCTGGTCAGAAAAGACAAATGGAATATCAAGATCACCAAGACCGGCTTTACCAATCAGGCCGGTCATTGCCTGGTGCTGGTCACTGAAATGGGTGGGCGCCCGGTGTCCCTGGTCATTCTGGATGCCTTTGGCAAGTACACCCACTTCGCCGATGCCGGTCGAATTCGCAACTGGGTGGAAACCGGTAAAAGTGGCGGTGTGCCCGACGTAGCCCTGCGCTACAAAGCCGAAAAAAACCTGCAGAAAAACCAGCTGACAGCAGGTCAGGCGGGTAAGTGAAGAAGTACGGGTGAGATGAAATGCAGGCACTTGCCCCGGGGAGAGGATCGGGGACAAATGCCTGCGTACTGCTCGTTACAAACTGCGGATAGAAAGAACCCCGTCACCTGGACGGGGTTCTTGCCTGGCACATGCTCAGATCAGTTTTGCAGAGCAGGCTGCGAATCCCCATTGATCGGGATGCGTTTGGCTTTTGCCTCTTCCGGCACCACCCGCTGCAGGTCGATGCTCAGCAAACCATTGCTCAGGTTTGCGCCTTTGATCTCGATATGATCATCAAGGCGGAAGGACAATTTGAATGCCCGCTGTGCAATACCTTGATGCAAGAAGGTCACGCCTTCTTCGCTGGTGCTTTCGCGTTTGCTGCCGCTGACGCTCAGCACACCTTTCTCTACTTGCAGGTCCAGATCATCTTGCTGGAAGCCTGCAGCTGCTACCACGATGCGGTAGCTGTCTTCACCCCGTTTTTCAACGTTGTAAGGTGGGTAGCCGCCGCTTGAATCGTTGCGCAGTGCGGTTTCAAACAAATCACTAAAACGGTCAAAGCCGACAGAATTACGGAACAGTGGCGCCATTGAAAAAGCGTTGCTCATAATTTCATCCTCCTGATTTCAGCGAGATTTTGTTACGCGACCCGGTTTCGGCATCGCGTACCCCTTAGATAGGGACCGTCAAAACCATTTCAAGGCTTTTTTTGAAATTTTTTTCAGACGCTTCAAGCCACATCGACAGGCGGGTTGTTGACCATGTGCCGGACCTTCTCACAGTCTGTTTCACGACGCATGGCATTGAACAACACCACCGCTTCAGGATAGTTGCGGGTCAACATTGCCAGCCACTGCTTGAGCCGCCCCGGTGCCGAGCGCGGGGTCAGCTGGGCCTCGGCCTGGGCCCAGAAGTCGCGGATCATGGGCTGCAAATCGGCCCAGGTCATCGGCACTACCTCAACACCGGCGCGGGCAGCGGCAATTTGCGCGGCCAGATCGGGGCGCGACACCAGACCACGGCCGAGCATAATGTCTTCAGCGCCACTGATTTCGCGGCAACGACGCCAATCTTCAACCGACCAGATATCGCCATTGGCAAACACCGGCACCTTGACCGCTTCCTGCACCTGGGCAATGTATTCCCAATGCGCAGGCGGCTTGTAGCCATCCATTTTGGTCCGCGCATGCACCACGATCTGGCTGGCGCCGCCTTCGGCCAGGGCGATTGCGCACTCATTGGCGCTGTCGGGCGTGTCGAAGCCCAGGCGCATCTTGGCGGTGACCGGAATATGCGCAGGCACGGTGCGACGCACTTGCAGCAAGATGGCGTGCAGCAGTTCGGGCTCCTTGAGCAACACTGCCCCGCCACGGGACTTGTTCACGGTCTTGGCCGGACAACCAAAATTGAGGTCGATCACCCCGCTGCCCAGCTCACAGGCCAATGCCGCGTTATCGGCCAGGCACGCCGGGTCCGAGCCCAGCAACTGCACGCGCAGCGGCACGCCGGAACGCGTTTGCGCACCGTGCTGCAACTCGGGAGCGAGTTTATGGAAGTAGGCTTCGGGCAAAAGCCGTTCGGTGACCCGAATAAATTCGGTCACGCACCAATCAATACCGCCGGTGCGGGTCAGGACATCACGCAGGATGTTGTCGACCAACCCCTCCATCGGCGCCAAAGCAATTTGCATGGGTGACTCTCATGAAAAACGTGCGGCAGTTTACGCGGTTCTGCGGGCAATCGGTATGCGCAGGCGCTGACGGTCAGGCCGTCACGACAGCCGGGCCATAACCGTCAAGGAACTCGGGCGGCAGGCGCCTGGCCTTGCCCGTGGACAGTTCGATGCAGACAAAGGTGGTTTGGGCACGCAACAGGGTCACACCATCGCAGGGGCGCACCAATTGAAAATGACGGGTCATGCGCAGGCGCTGGTCACAATCGACAATCCAGGTGGCTAGCTGCAGCTCATCGCCTTCGTAGGCGCTGGCAAGATAGTCGATTTCATGACGAGAGACCGCCATGGCGCGGTCGAGGCGACGGTACTCGGTGAGGTCCAAGCCCAGGCGCTGCGAGTGGCGCCAGGCGCAGCGTTCCAGCCAGACCACATAGGACGCGTTATTGGCATGACCAAACCCGTCAATGTCTTCGGCCTGCACCTGCAGGTCAATGATAAACGGCGCTGCCAAATCCCAACTCATGCCTTGTCTCCCTGTACATAAATAAGGAGCGCAGTGTAACGCAGAGGGGGCGACGGGAAACTTGAAGAGCTGGAATTAAAAAACTGCAGACAAACAAAAGGGTCATTCAATAATCGAATGACCCTTATAAATCCCGCAAAGCGGGTAATCGTGGCGTCCCCTAGGGGACTCGAACCCCTGTTACCGCCGTGAAAGGGCGGTGTCCTAGGCCACTAGACGAAGGGGACACAAACCCTTCTAACAGTGATCAGCGCTGAGTGCTGATCGATCCAATGCCAGTGTGGCCCGACATTGAACTGTAAATTGGTGGAGCTAAACGGGATCGAACCGTTGACCTCTTGCATGCCATGCAAGCGCTCTCCCAGCTGAGCTATAGCCCCGATTTATCGCCTGGCGGCGGAGCATCACCGAAGTGCTGCTTCTGTAAAACTGGCGTCCCCTAGGGGACTCGAACCCCTGTTACCGCCGTGAAAGGGCGGTGTCCTAGGCCACTAGACGAAGGGGACACAAACCTTCTAACTTGACCAGCACTGAGTGCTGGTCGATTCAATGCCGGTGTGGCCAGGCATTGAACAGTAAATTTGGTGGAGCTAAACGGGATCGAACCGTTGACCTCTTGCATGCCATGCAAGCGCTCTCCCAGCTGAGCTATAGCCCCAAACTTTCAGTATTGGGTGTTGCTGTGTTGCGTTCTGCTTGTTTCGTGTTGCTGTGTTGACGGGGCGCATATTAAGACTGGATGGGTAGGCTGTCAAACTTATTTTTAAACTTTTTTAAAAAAATTTGCCGTGAGAACAACCACTTACCCTTCCCGCCCCGTAAATACGGGGCCAAACCCCAACCAAAACCTTGTAGCAGCTGCCGAAGGCTGCGTCCGGCGGCATAGCCGTCGTAAATGCAGAATGCTCGATTTGACTGAAAAACCGTGCATTTAGATTTTACGATTGCTTCGCAATCGAACCCAGCCTCGTTCCTTCGGCAGCTGCTACGGTTTTTTACGCCCTGTTAACCAATCGTGTTAAACAGCTTTTCCCACTCTTTGTTTTCTTTCTTGGACACGCCACCCAGCAGGTCCAGCGCCTGACGCAGACGGAAACGGGTCAGGTCCGGCCCCAGGATTTCCATGGCGTCCAGCACCGACACAGAGCTGGCCTGCCCCGTGATCGAGGCAAACATCAGCGGCATGGCATCACGCAGCTTCAACTCCAGGCTTTCAACCACGGCCTGGATGCTGCCGGTGATGGCGTCCTTTTCCCACTGACGCAGGCTTTCCAGCTTCCACAGGATCAACTGCATCAATTGACGCACTTGCTCGTTGGACAGCTTCTTGTGCTCAAACAGTTTGGCATCCAGCTGCAGGCCGCCCGAGAAGAAGAACCCGGCCAGCGGTGCAATCTGGCTGAACGTCTCGACACGGCCCTGTACCAGCGGCGCGATTTTCATCATGTACTCGGGGTTCAGCGCCCATTGCTGTACGCGGCTGGCGAACTCGTCCAGCGGCAAATCACGCAGCCATTGGCCATTGAGCCAGGACAGCTTTTCAACGTCGAAAATCGGCCCGCCCAGCGATACACGGCTCAAGTCGAAGTTGTCGACCATTTCCTGCAGCGAGAACTTCTCGCGCTCGTCCGGCATCGACCAGCCCATGCGGCCCAGGTAGTTGAGCATCGCTTCAGGCATAAAGCCCATGCGCTCGTAGAACGTCACCGAAGTCGGGTTCTTGCGCTTGGACAGCTTGCTCTTGTCCGGGTTGCGCAGCAGCGGCATGTAGCACAGCTGCGGTTGTTCCCAGCCGAAGTATTCATACAGCAGGATCAGTTTGGGTGCCGATGGCAGCCACTCTTCGCCACGCAGTACGTGGGTGATGCCCATCAAGTGATCGTCGACCACGTTGGCCAGGAAGTAGGTCGGCAGGCCATCGGTTTTCATCAGGACTTGCATGTCCATGCGGTCCCACGGGATTTCAACGTCACCGCGCAGCAGGTCCGGCACCACGCAGACACCCTCGGTCGGCACTTTCATGCGGATTACGTGAGGTTCGCCAGCGGCCAGGCGTTCAGCCACTTCTTCCTTGGACAACAGCAGCGCACGACCGTCGTAGCGCGGGGTCTCGCCCTTGGCCATTTGCTCGGCGCGCATCTGGTCCAGCTCTTCACTCGTGCAGAAGCACGGGAACGCATGGCCCATATCCACCAGTTGCTGGGTGTATTTCTTGTAAATGTCGCTACGTTCGCTCTGACGGTACGGGCCGTGCGGGCCGCCGACGTCCGGGCCTTCACTCCAGGTGATACCCAGCCAGCGCAGGGCATCGTAGATCTGCTGCTCGGACTCGCGGGTCGAGCGCAGTTGGTCGGTATCTTCGATCCGCAGGATAAATTCGCCGCCATGCTGCTTGGCAAAGCAGTAGTTGAACAAAGCAATGTAAGCGGTGCCGACGTGGGGGTCGCCGGTAGGCGATGGCGCAATGCGCGTGCGAACGGTGGTCATGGGCGGTCTCGAAGTGAAGATAAAACAAAGGGCGAATGGTAACAGGCCGACCCGGCCCGGCTCCAGTACAGGACTCAGCCCGGCCGCCACACGGTTGAAAAAAGCTGTAATAGAGCGTTTGTATCGAATTGATACGGGGAAAAACAGCCTATACCGGTGTTAATCTCGGCTCATTCCCGACATCCCCTGGCTGGAGAGACCTATGCCCCACGTTGTGCTGGTGCTGGTAGAGAGCGTTAACGATTACCTGCATATGCTGGAGAACCAGGGCTACGAGCTGATCCTTGCGCCCACCCCCGCCAGCCGCGCCGAAGCCATAGCCCGACACGGCGCCCGCATCGACGCCGTGCTGACTCGCGGCCCGCTGGGCTTGCAGGCCGATGAAATGGCCGCCCTGCCCCTGCTCCGAATCATCTGCGTGATCGGCGCCGGCTTCGAACAGGTCGATTTGCAGGCCGCCAGCAACCAGGGCATTACCGTGACCTTTGGCGCCGGGGCCAATGCTTCATCGGTTGCCGACCACGCCATGGCGCTGCTGTTGTCCGTGGTGCGCGGCATCCCCCAGGCCGACGCCAGCATCCGCCGCAATGAATGGGTCAAGGTGCGCCAGCCGTCACTGTCGGGCAAACGCATGGGCATTATCGGCCTCGGCGCCATCGGCGCTGCCATCGCCAAACGAGCGGCCCACGGCTTTGACATGAGCATCCGCTACCACAGCCGCCAGCCGCACCCCGACTCGCCCTACACCTACTGTGCCAGCGTGCTGGAACTGGCCGCTGCGGTGGATTTCCTGATGATCGCCACCCCCGGTGGCAGCGCCACCCATCACCTGGTCAACGCCCGTGTGCTGGACGCCCTGGGCAGCGAGGGCTACCTGATCAATATTGCCCGCGGCAGTGTGGTCGATACCCAGGCGCTGATCAGCGCCCTGACCGCCGGCAAAATCGCCGGGGCCGGGCTGGATGTGTTTGAAGACGAACCGCGGGTGCCCGACCCGCTCAAGACCCTCGGCAACGTGGTCATGACCCCGCATGTGGCCGGCCAGTCACCCGACGCGGTCGAAGCCACGGTGCAATTGGTGGTCGATAACCTGCGGGCGTTTTTTGCCGGCAAACCCGTTCTCACCCCGGTGCCATTGCCCCACCCTGCCTGACCCGGAGCCTGCGCTTGAAATTCCGCCTGCCAACAACCGCCACTGCGCCCTTCTGCCCCTCCGAAGTCAGTGGCAGCGTGCCCGTCGACGCCAGCGCGCCGTTTTTCAGGCGCGTGCTGCGCTTTGCCGGGCCCGGCCTGCTGATCAGCATCGGCTATATGGACCCCGGCAACTGGGCCACCGCCATCGAAGCCGGCTCACGTTACGGCTACCACCTGCTGTTTGTGGTACTGCTCGCCAGCCTCGCGGGCATGGCCGTGCAATGCCTGTGTTCGCGCCTTGGCATCGCCACCGGCCGCGATCTGGCGCAGCTGTGCCGTGAGCGCTACAGCAAGCGCTCGGCGCGGGTGCAATGGATGCTGGCGGAAATCTCGATCATCGCCACCGACCTGGCCGAAGTACTCGGCTGCGCGCTGGCGTTCCATCTGCTGCTGGGCTGCTCGCTGACCACCGGCATCGCCCTCACTGCCTTCGACACCTTGCTGGTGCTGGCCTTGCAAGGGAGGGGATTTCGCCGACTTGAAGCGATCATGCTGGCGCTGGTGATGACTATCGTCGGTTGTTTTTTTGTCGAACTGGTACTGATCAAACCTTACTGGCCCGACGTGTTCGAGGGCTTCAAACCGTCACTGTCGGCCATCAGCGACGCAGCACCGCTGTACATCGCCATCGGCATCATTGGCGCCACCGTGATGCCGCACAACCTGTACCTGCACAGCTCCATCGTCCAGACACGCCTGACCGGCAGCGACTACGCCAGCAAACTGGATGCCGTACGCCTTTCACGCATCGACACCATCGGCTCCCTGGCCCTGGCGCTGCTGGTCAATGCCGCCATCCTGATCCTCGCTGCGGCCGCTTTCCACCAGACCGGCAATACCGACGTGGTCGAGATCCAGGACGCCTACCGCATGCTCGACCCGCTGGTGGGCGGGGCCATGGCCAGCATCCTGTTCGGCGTGGCATTGCTGGCCTCGGGGCAAAGCTCGACATTCACCGGCACCATTGCCGGGCAAGTGATCATGGAGGGCTATCTGAACCTGAAGATTCCCTGCTGGCAACGGCGCCTGATCACCCGCGGGCTGGCGCTGGTGCCTGCATTCCTGGGCGTGTGGCTGATGGGCGACGATGCGGTGGGCAAGCTGCTGATCCTCAGCCAGGTGGTACTCAGCCTGCAACTGCCCTTTGCCCTGTACCCGCTGATCCGCATGACCAGCGACAGACGCCTTATGGGCCCGTTCGCCAACCGACTGCCGACGCGGCTGCTGGCGTGGTTTCTGTTTGCAGTCATCAGTTGCGCCAACCTGTGGCTGATTGCACAGATCGGGTTCGGCGCCTAACCCCCAGCCCCTTAAATTCGGCGCGCAATGGCTCGTTATACAAGACGACTCCTGCTATTGAGGTGCTGTTATGTCCACCGCTGCCACCCTGGTGCAAAACCTGCGCAATCGTCTGAGCAAGCCTGCGGGATATCGTCTGTTCGATATCCAGCTCAAGCACCGCATCACCTTGAGCCCGTCACTGACGCGCTTTGTGTTCAGCGGTAGCGATGTGGCGCTGATGCGCACCCTGGCACCCGACCAACGGGTCAAGCTACTGTTCCCCAGCGCCAACGGCGCCACCGCCAACCTGCCCAAACAGAGCGACTGGCGAGCGCCCCTGCGGGATATGAGCCCCGAGTCAGTGCCACCCATGCGCTCCTACACCCTTCGCAACCTGCGCACAGAGGCCGGCGAACTGGATATCGACTTCGTTCTCCACGGCGTCACCGGCCCCGCCACACGCTGGGCTAGCCAGGCCAGGGCGGGGGATCGCCTGCAGATCGCAGCGCCCAATGCAGCCTGCACCGACGACCCCGGTGGCTATGAATGGCAGCCACCGCAAGGCATGCGCAAACTGTTGCTGATCGGCGACGAAACTGCGCTGCCAGCCATTGCCGGCATCCTTGAAGAACTTGCCCTGCACCCCGACACCCCCCAGGTCCAGGCCTTTATTGAAGTTCCTCAAGAAGCCGACTGCCAGCCCCTGCTCTGTGGCCCGAACACCAAGGTGCACTGGTTGCCGCGTGCCAGCCTGGGCAAACAGCATGGCGATGGCATGCTCCTGGCCGCCCGCGAACTGGCCAGCCTGCCGCCCAGACGCATGCAGGCCCGGGCGTGCGCTGAACTGCAAGAGCTGGATCTGGATAACCAGCGCCTATGGGATCGGGCCAGCGCCAAACACAATGAGTTTTATGCCTGGGTAGCCGGAGAATCGATGGCGGTGATGGCAATCAGGCGGTTTTTCGTCCATGAGTGCGGCATGGACCGTTCGGGCCTGACCTTGATGGGGTACTGGAAACTGGGGCGGTCTCTAGGGTGATACTGGCCCTTGTAGCAGCTGCCGAAGGAACGAGGCTGCGTTCGGCGGCGCAGCCGTCGTAAAACCTGAACACTCAATCTACCTGACACACCGAGACGCTTGACTTCACGACGGCTGCGCCGCCGAACGCAGCCTCGCTCCGCTCGTCAGCTGCTACAAGCGAATGAGAACAAGAAACAATTTTTTACATATCTAGCTTCGGGTTTTGCTCTTCTCATCCGTCCTACATGGATAAGCAGTCGCTTCTCAATGGCGATTACACACCCGCCCCGCCGCGAGTTTGCCGTTTCCCATGTCCAAAAAATCCCGTTCAAAACTCTGGTTCCTGGTTCACAGCTGGATGACCCTGCCCATCTGGTTCTTTGTGCTGATTGTCTGCGTGACCGGCACGCTGGCTGTGGTCAGCCAGGAGATCGTCTGGCTGGCCACCCCCGAGGCCCGTGCCACACAACCGGCCGATGATGCACCCCTGCTGACTTACGAGCAGGTACTGAGCGCCATTCACAAGGCCGAACCGACGCTGGCCGTACAGTCGATCAGCCGCCCGGACGAGTCGCACTTTGCCCTGGTGGCCAGCGTGGTGTACCCGGACGGCCGCTCGCCATCGTTGTATATCAGTCCCTATACCGGGGTGATCCAGGGCGAAAGCCCCAGCTTTGACTTCAAGGCCTTTACCCGCGCCCTCCACGGCTGGTGGCTGGTGCCCTTTACCAACGGCTATAGCTGGGGCTGGTACCTGGTGTCATTCCTCGGCCTGCCGCTGCTGGCATCGCTGATCACCGGGCTGGTGGTCTACAAGAAGTTCTGGAAAGGCTTTTTCAAGCCCAACCTGCGTTTCAAACACGGGGCGCGGATTTTTTGGGGGGATTTTCATCGCCTGTGCGGCATCTGGTCGATCTGGTTTATTGCAGTGATTTCCATCACCGGCCTGTGGTTCCTGATCCAGGCTTTCATGTTCGATAACCAGATCTCCATCTCGACCGCAGGCAACCCGCCGGTTGTGGCCCGCCAGGATGTGCCGCTTATGCCGGACGGCAAGCCAGCACCGCAGATCAGCCTCGATCAGGCGGTCAAGATTGCCGCCGACAACATCCCGGGGCTGGAAGCCAGCTTTGTCAGCCTGCCGAGCAATGCCTACGGGCATATCGAGGTGGGCGGCCCGGGCTGGTACCCGCTGCTGTTCCAGACTGCCGACATCAACCCGTACAACGGCGCAATCGAAGGCTCACGGATGATTGCCGACCGCTCCGGGCTGGAGCTGGTGACCGAGTCCATGCGCCCGCTGCACACCGGCGATTTTGGCGGGTTGTGGGTCAAGCTGATCTGGTTCTTCTTCGGCCTGATTCTCAGCATGATGGTGTTGAGCGGCCTGTTGATCTGGACCAAACGTACGGCCCTGGCCACCGCCAATGCCCTCAAACGCAGCGAAAAACCCCGGCGGGCAGCCGCCGTCTCGGCGCATAAACCACAGCACGAAGAGGCCAATGTATGAGCAAGGCAGCGGCTGCACAGCCTGCGTCCACCCTGAGCCGGCTGTGGCACAAATGGCGCTTTCACATCAATGTCCTGCTGTTACTGGTGCCGCTGGGCTTTATGCCCAAGTACTTTGCCGACGCTTCCCTGTTTCGCGGCGACAGCGGCCTGGGCGAGCGCGACATCGGCACCGTGCAGGTCGGCCCCTGGAGCCTGCAACTGGCCGAGTTGCGCAACGAGGCCCCGCGCCCCGATGGCCCGGCAGGTTATATGAAAAGTTTTAACGCGGCCCTGTGTGACACCTGCATCGATCAGGTCAAGGCCGCCTACCTGCGTATCGGCAAACCGCGCAGCCTGCGCGCCGCCGGGGTGATTTTCTTCGGCACGCCTTATCGCATGGGCGCCACCCTGCCCATCCCGGAACGCACCAAGGCCGATGCCGAGCTGTGGATCACCCTCGAAGGGTGGGACGGCTCCATGCACCAGGCCGCCATTCCCCTGAGCCAGGCCTCACCGGCAACCCTCGCCTGGCTGGCCCAACGAGGAGCGAAATAATGCATGCGCGCCTGTTTAAAACACCTGCCCTGGCAACGGCCCTGATCGCCTTGATCGGCGTTTGCAGCCAGGCACAGGCCCACAACCCGATGTGCGAATGCAAGGCCATTGAAGACGGACAAATCCGCTGCACCGGCGGGTTTTCTGATGGCAGCGGCGCACCGGGGGTGACCCTGGACGTGATCGGCTACGACGAAACCATCCTGGTACCCGGCAAGCTGGGGGCCGATTCGACCCTGACCTTCAAACGTCCGGATGCCGAGTTTTATGTACTGTTCGACGCCGGCCCCGGGCATATCGTTGAAATCGACCAAGCCGATATCGAGGCCCCATGAGTACTCAAGTCGTACGCCCGGCCGGGGCGGGGCATGAAACCCTGTATGTGCTGCTGTTGTGCCTGCTGATTGTGACCGTGGCCGGCTCGGTGGTGGCCTGGCGTCATGAATCCAGCGAGGTGACGTCGGTGGCGGCCCATCAGCTGGATGCGCGCCGCGACCTGAATGCCGCCGAACAAGGGATCTATGCCGACCTGCGGGTCACCCTGGACGAAATCCTGCTGCTGCGCGAAGAGTCCGCCGCCCTGCCCCAACCCGCGCAACTGGCCGAAGAAGGCTTCGCGCCCTTTGCCCAAGACGCCAGTTCGGTGAGCCGTGGCAACCACGCCTGGCAGTTGCTCGGCGAGCAGGCGTACCTGGGCCTGAGCCCCAGCCCTGAAGTGGCAGGCTCGTTTCTGCTGCGCATTGGCGACCAACCGGACGTGTGGCTTAACCGCAATCCCGGCGCCAGTGTCCCTGCCGACCTTGACGATGCCGCCCTCAACCAGAGTGGCTGGCAACAAGTGATCGCGCAATTCGATGCCGGGGTTACCCGTCAGCACCGCCACTGAACCCACCGCTTGCCCTGAGAGAAGACTGCTCGCCATGTCGATTTCATCTGTATTGCGCCGCCGCACCCTGTTGCTGGCCAGCCTGTTCGCCCTTTGCCTGCCTCCCCTGGTCAGCGCCGACACCGCGCCCGCGCCCCTGGCCAAGCCGCTGCGTATCGGCATCACCCTGCACCCTTACTACAGCTATGTGAAAAACATCGTCGGTGACAGGGCTGAAGTGGTGCCGCTGATTCCGGCCGGGTTCAACCCGCACGCCTACGAGCCCCGCGCTGAAGACATCAAGCGCATCGGCACCCTGGATGTCATCGTGCTCAATGGTGTGGGCCATGATGACTTCGCCGACCGCATGATCGAGGCCAGCGAAAAACCGCAGATCCCGGTGATCGAGGCCAACCAGAACGTACCGCTGCTGGCCGCCACGGGTAACGCGGCACGGGGTGCAGGCAAGGTGGTCAATCCGCATACCTTTCTGTCCATCAGCGCCTCGATCGCTCAGGTCAACAACATTGCCCGTGAACTGGGCAAGCTCGACCCGGCCAACGCCAAGGCTTACACCGCCAATGCCCGCGCCTACGGCAAACGCCTGCGCCAGATGCGCGCAGATGCCCTGGCCAAACTGACCCAGGCGCCCAATGCCGACCTGCGCGTAGCCACGGTGCACGCGGCTTACGACTATCTGCTGCGCGAGTTTGGCCTGGAAGTGACGGCTGTGGTCGAACCTGCCCACGGTATCGAGCCCAGCCCCAGCCAACTGAAGAAAACCATCGACCAATTGCGCGAACTGGATGTGAAGGTGATCTTCTCCGAGATGGATTTCCCGTCCACTTACGTCGACACCATCCAGCGCGAGTCAGGGGTCAGGCTGTACCCGCTGTCGCACATTTCCTACGGTGACTACAGCGCCGACAAGTACGAAAAAGAAATGACCGGCAACCTCAATACCGTGGTCCGGGCAATCCAGGAGGCCGGCGCATGACCGCCGCCGAACGCCTCTGCGTCACGGCCTGCGGGCCGGGGGTCGAATTTGACCAGGTGTCGCTGACCCTGGGGCGCACGCCCATTCTCGATCATGTCAGCTTCAGCATCCGCCCTGGCAGTGTGCATGCCCTGGTAGGGCCCAACGGCGGCGGTAAAAGTTCGCTGATCAAGACGCTATTGGGGCAAATGCCCCATCAGGGTCGCCTGTGCCTGAACTGGCCCGGTGAGCCGGGGCTAATCGGTTATGTGCCCCAGGCACTGGAATTCGACCGTGGCCTGCCGATGACCGTCGATGACTTTATGGCCGCCATGTGCCAGCGTCGCCCGGCCTTTATGGGCTTGTCGCGCAAGGTCGCCCCGGCCATCGGCGAAGCGCTGGAACGGGTGGGCATGCAAGACAAACGCAAGCGGCGCATGGGCGCGCTGTCCGGCGGTGAACGCCAGCGGGTGCTGCTGGCCCAGGGGCTGATCCCGGCACCGCAATTGCTGGTGCTGGATGAACCCATGTCAGCCCTGGACGAAGCCGGTGCCCAGGTGTTTGAGCGGCTGCTGACAGACTGGCGCCGGGCCGGGGTCACGGTGGTGTGGATCGAACACGACCTGGCCGCCGTCAAGCGCCTGGCCGAGCGTGTCACCGGGCTCAACCGCCAGGTGCTGTTCGACGGGGCGCCGGAGCAAACCCTGAGCCCGGAACGTTTGCTCACGCTGTTTTCGACCCATCCCAAGGCTCACGGGAGCGCCCTTTCATGAGTTACGAAGCCTTCCGCTTGCTAGTCCAGGGCTGGGCGTCTGCCGGTTATCTGCCAGAAGTACTGGCGTATGGCTTTGTGGTCAACGCCCTGCTCGCAGGCTTGCTGATCGGCCCCGTGCTGGGTGGCCTGGGCACCCTGGTAGTGGTCAAGCGTTTTGCGTTTTTTTCCGAGGCCGTGGGCCATGCCGCACTGACCGGCGTGGCCATCGGCATCCTGCTCGGCGAACCCTACACCGGCCCCTATGGCAGCTTGTTCGGCTACTGCCTGCTGTTCGGGATTTCGCTCAATTACCTGCGCAACCGCACCGGGCTGGCACCGGATACGCTGATCGGAGTGTTCCTCTCGGTGTCGCTGGCCCTGGGCGCGAGCCTGCTGCTGATTCTGGCCGGCAAGATCAACGTGCACATCCTCGAAAACGTGCTGTTCGGTTCGGTATTGACGGTCAACGGTAACGACCTGCTGGTACTGGCCGTGGTCGGCGCGCTGGTGCTGGGCCTCAGCTTGCCGCTGTACAACCGCATCATGCTGGCCAGCTTCAACCCGCAACTGGCCGCTGTACGCGGGGTGGCCGTGAAGGCGCTGGATTACCTGTTCGTGATTCTGGTGACGCTGATCACCGTCGCCGCCGTTAAAGTTATCGGCGCGATTCTGGTCGGCGCCCTGCTGGTGATTCCTGCGGCGGCGGCACGATTGCTCAGCCAGTCGCTGAAGGGGTTTTTCTGGATCTCGGTGCTGATCGCCACCGTCAGCACCCTGTGCGGCATTCTGCTGCCCATCGTGTTTGACCTGCCGATCCCGTCCGGTGCCGCGATCATTCTGATGGCCGGCATCGCCTTCGCCCTCGCCGCCATCGCCCGTGGCGTGGTGCCCAGCCTGAAAGGGAATATTGGATAAATGTTCACTCTGCGCAAACTGACCCTCGCCCTGGCCCTCACCGGTCTGTTGAGCACCCCGGTGCTGGCCGAAACCACCGTACTGGCCAGCCTGCCGATTACCTTTGGGTTGAGCGAACTGCTGCTCAAGGACAGCGGCGTGAAACTGCAACGGGCAGCACCGGCCAACCTGCCGGGCAGCCGCCAGAGCGCCTATTTCAGCAGCCGTGGTGCGCCGGCCCTGCACTCGCTGGCCACAAAAGCCGATGCGGTGATCGGCCTGCGCTCCGTGTGGAGCGACGATCCGCTGTACCCGATGGCGCGGCGCAGCAATATCCGCATTGTTGAAGTGGACTCAGCGCGGCCGGTGGACGGCAGCCTGCCGGGCATTGCCGTGCAACCAGGTGTTCATGTCGATGGTCTCAATAGCCAACCGTGGCTGACCAGCAACAATATGGGGCGCATGGCGGATGTGATCGCTGCCGATCTGGTGCGCTTGGCACCGGATGCCAAGCCGCAGATCGAAGCCAATCTGGCGAGCCTCAAGCAGCGCCTGCTCAAGCTCAGCGCCGACAGCGAAGCGCAGTTGGCCCAGGCGGACAACTTGAGTGTGGTGAGCCTGTCCGACCGATTGGATTACCTGATTGGCGGGTTGAATCTGGAGCGGGTCGAGGTCAATCACAAGGGTGATGAAACCTGGACACCGGAATCACTGCAAGGGTTGACCCAAACCCTGAAAAACAATGAAGTGGCGTTGGTGCTGGACCATCGCCAGCCTTCAGCCGAGGTACAAAAAGCCATTGCCGAGGGTGGCAGCAAGCTGGTGGTAATCGGTGCCGATGGCACCGATCCCGTGACTGAGTTGCAGGGCAACATTGAAGCGATCATCAAGGCTCTTGTTCAGAAGTAAACCCTGTACTTGTGGGAGCGGGCTTGTGGCACCCGGCTAAGCCGATGTGCCTCCCTGCACCTGTTTATCCGCATGATAGGACGAGCGCACCAACGGCCCCGAGGCGACGTTTTTGAAGCCCATGCGCAACCCTTCTTCGGCAAACCAGGCGAAGGTGTCAGGGTGCACAAACCTCTGTACCGCCAGGTGGCTGCGCGAAGGTTGCAGGTACTGGCCCAGGGTCAGCATGTCGACCTCATGCTCGCGCATGCACCGCATCACTTCGATCACCTCTTCGTCCGTCTCGCCCAGCCCCAGCATCAGCCCCGACTTCGTCGGCACATGGGGCACCCGGTGTTTGAAGTTCTGCAGCAAATCCAGTGACCACCCGAAATCCGACCCCGGGCGTGCGGCTTTATACAGTCGCGGTACGGTTTCCAGGTTGTGGTTGAACACATCGGGGGGCTCCTGCGCAGTGATCGCCAGCGCCACATCCATGCGCCCGCGATAGTCGGGCACCAGGGTTTCCAGTTGCACACCGGGCGACAGCTTGCGGATTTCACGCAGGCAATCGACAAAGTGCTGCGCGCCGCCGTCGCGCAAGTCATCACGGTCCACCGAAGTGATCACCACATACTTGAGGCCCAGGTCGGCAATGGCAATCGCCAGGTTTTTCGGCTCGTCCCTGTCCAGAGGCTTGGGCCGGCCGTGCCCCACGTCGCAGAACGGGCAGCGCCGGGTGCAGATATCACCCATGATCATAAAGGTCGCTGTACCGCCCGAAAAACACTCGCCCAGGTTTGGACAGGCCGCTTCTTCGCACACACTGTGCAGCTTGTGCTTACGCAGCAGCGCCTTGACCCGTGCCACCTCGGGCGAGGTGGCAATGGGCACGCGGATCCACTCTGGCTTGCGCGGGATTTCTTCGGTGGGCAGGATCTTCACCGGGATACGCGCCACCTTCTCGGCTCCCCGCAGTTTTACCCCGGTCTGCAAGGGCTGCGGGCGGCTGGCAACAGGCAATGGTGCATTCATGACTTGGCTCCACACGGGTATGCATTCAGGCCGAATACACTGGAAACAGTGCGCACAGCTCGCCGACCTGACGGGCAACCCGGGCCTCGATCGCCGCATCGCCCGGATGGTCGAGGATGTCGCAGATCCAGGTGGCCAGCGCACGGCACTCGGGTATCTGCAAGCCACGGGTGGTCACCGCCGGGGTGCCGATACGCAGGCCCGAGGTCACGAACGGTGACTGCGGATCGTTGGGCACAGCGTTTTTGTTGACAGTGATATGGGCACGGCCCAGTGCTGCGTCGGCATCCTTGCCGGTAATGCCCTGGCGGATCAGGCTGACCAGAAACAGGTGGTTGTCGGTGCCGCCGGAAACCACGTCATAGCCGCGCTGCTTGAACACTTCAGCCATGGCCTGGGCATTCTTGATCACCTGGAACTGGTAGTCCCTGAAGCCTGGTTGCAGCGCCTCCTTGAAGCACACCGCCTTGGCAGCGATTACATGCATCAGAGGGCCGCCCTGCCCGCCGGGGAATACTGCCGAGTTGAGTTTTTTCTCCAGATCGGCATCAGCCCTGGCCAGAATCAGCCCGCCCCGCGGCCCGCGCAGGGTCTTGTGGGTGGTGGTGGTGACCACATCGGCGTAAGGCAGCGGGTTGGGGTACAAACCGACCGCCACCAGCCCGGCGACATGGGCCATGTCCACAAACAGATACGCCCCGACCTTGTCGGCAATGGCACGAAAACGCGGGAAATCCAGGGTCTTGGAGTAGGCCGAGAACCCGGCCACGATCATTTTGGGCCGATGCTCCAGGGCCAGGCGTTCGACCTCGTCATAGTCGATCAGGCCATTGGCGTCGGTGCCGTATTGCACCGCGTTGTACAGTTTGCCCGATGAACTGACTTTGGCTCCATGAGTCAGGTGGCCGCCGTGAGCCAGGCTCATGCCCAGAAGAGTGTCGCCTGCTTGCAGCAACGCCAGGTATACCGCCGCGTTGGCTTGTGAACCGGAGTGCGGCTGGACGTTGGCATAGCCTGCGCCGAATAGTTGTTTGGCGCGGTCGATGGCCAGTTGTTCGACCACATCAACGTGCTCACAGCCGCCGTAATAACGCTTGCCCGGGTAGCCTTCGGCGTATTTGTTGGTCAGCTCGGTGCCCTGGGCTTGCATTACTTGCGGGCTGGTGTAGTTCTCCGAGGCGATCAGCTCGATATGCTCTTCCTGACGTTGCGCCTCGCGGGTAATGGCGTCGAACAGGGCGGGGTCGAAATCGGACAGGGTCAGGCTTTTATGGAACATGAGGGATTTCCTTTTTATTAGAGATTCAAGCAATGCCTGCGCGGCGATATCAGCCGTTTTCGGCAACAAAGGCGTCATAGGCCTGCTGGTCGAGCAGATCGTTGAAAGCCGACATGTCTTCGATGCAAATACGAAAGAACCAGCCTTCGCCCATGGGTGAGGCATTGACCAGTGCCGGGTCATCGGCCAGAGCCTGGTTAACGGCCACCACCTCTCCGGTGAGCGGCATGGTGATAGTGCTGGCTGCCTTGACCGACTCCAGCACGGCCACTTCGTGACCTGCCTCGAACGCCCCCAGCTCGGGTACCTGCACAAACACCACATCACCCAGTGCCTGCTGGGCAAAGTCGGTAATGCCAACGGTCAAATGGCCCGATGCTTCCAGGCGCAGCCATTCGTGTTCAGGAGTAAAACGCAGAGTGCTCATGGACTTTTCTCTTGTTATCAATGTGTCCTGGTGCAGGACGAACAGACGCAACTGACAGGACAAGAGCAAAGGCAATGCCAAGTTTTAAAAAACCTTTAAAATCAATAACTTAAATAAAAAAGAACGCATTGTGACGAAAGCAGTGGAGTGAAACTGCTCCAGCTCTGGAGAGGGTCTGGCGGGTTGATCCCGCAAGGGCGGGGTCAGGATGGGTACGGAGCGAAATCATTCCACTGGAGCAGAATCACACCACTCGAACCAACGTACGCTGCGCGCACTGAATGCAGCCGCTGAGGAGCTCAGCGGCTACAGGAAAAACTGCAACTGTGGGAGCGAGCCTGCTCGCGAAGGTCGTTCGCGAGCAGGCTCGCTCCCACAATAGGGCTTGATCTACAACAGAGTATCTACAGTTCAGCGGTGCGGGTTACGAACGCGAGGTTATGCCGTATTTACGCAACCGCTGGCCAATGGCGGTATGCGACGTCTGCAGCCTGGAGGCCAACTGCCGGGTCGATGGATAGGCCACGTAGTAACGCTCCAGCAAGGTTTTTTCAAAGCCTTGCACGCCGCTTCCAGGCTGGTCACTTCTTCGCTGGCCGCCTTTTGGCCGGTCAGCTCGGTACCCGCCAGTTCCAGATCCCCACAATCAATCACATCGCCCTCGCTGGTGGCTGCCGCGCGGAAGATGACGTTTTGCAGTTGCCGAACATTGCCCGCCCAGCGATTGCCCAGCAACAGCGGATGGGTCGCCACAGCCAGTTGACAGGGCGAGCGGTGAATCTGTTCGCAGGCCTGGCGCAGAAAGTGTTCGGCCAACAGCAGAATGTCCATGCCACGGTCGCGCAACGGTGGCACCAGCAAATTGAGGACGTTAAGACGGTAATACAGATCCTCACGGAAAGTCCCCTCCCTCACCATGCGCTCCAGGTCGCGGTGGGTCGCGCAGAGCACCCGCACATTGACCCGCACTTCGCGCTCGCCGCCGATACGTCGAAAGCAGCCGTCGCTGAGAAACCGCAGCAGCTTGGCTTGCAGGTACGGAGACATCTCCCCCACCTCATCGAGAAACACCGTGCCACGGTCTGCCAATTCCAGCAGCCCCGGCTTGCCGCCACGCTGGGCACCGGTAAAGGCCCCGGCGGCATAGCCGAACAACTCGCTTTCGGCCAGGCTCTCGGGCAGCGCTGCACAGTTCAAGGCCAGGAACGACGCATCGCGGCGGGCACTCATGGCATGACAGGCGTGGGCCACCAGTTCCTTGCCGGTGCCGGTTTCGCCCTGGATCAGCAGCGGCGCATCCAGGCTCGCCACTTTGTGCAGCCGCGTCTTGAGTTCTTCCAGCACAAGTGACTTGCCGAGCAATGCCTCCAGCCCTTCAGCCGGGTCGCGCAACAAGGACGCCAGCCGCTCGCCGATACGGCTCGGCGGATACAGGGTCAACAGCCCGCCCACCAGAACATCCCTGCCGCCGCTGATGGGCGTGGCATCGAGCAGCAGGTCGCGACCCTTGAAATTCACTTCGCACATGGGCAGGCGAAAGCCTTTATCGATCAGGGTACGGGCCAGGTCAGGGGCCGCGAACAGATTCGACAACGGCTCACCGGTGGGGTCGCTGCCATAAAGATCCGTCAGCCCGGGGTTGGCCAGCAGTACGCAGCCGTCGGGATCCACCGCCATCACCGGGTCGCTCATGGCGGCCAGCAAGGCCTCCAGTTGCAGGCGGCGGCGCTGGCCCGGGAGGATGTCCACCAGGTCCACAGCCTGCACCCCTGCTACCCCCAGCAAGGCGTGGTGGAGTTCCTCCAGCACTTTTTGCGACAGAGTGGGTGCATCGATATAGACATTCGGCGGGCTCATCTCCACCGCGTCCAGGTTGAGATTGCGCGCGCCCAGCAGCATCAGGATTTCCTGGGTGATGCCGACGCGGTCTTTGAAGGTAACGTGAATTCGCATGGCCTGGCACTCCCTGACAGCAAACAACGAGGGGCGGCACGCCCTGTGCCGCCCCCCGGGCAGAATCAATGTCGTGAAGCGGCCATCAGTCGGTCTGGCAAGCCAGGTCCGCAGCCTCCTGCTTGTTGCGCAGCACCGTGCGATAGCCCAGGCCCAGCACCACAAACCACACCGGCACCATGTACAGCGCCTGGCGAGTGTCATCTTCCAGCGCCAGCAAAGTCAGGATAAACACGAAGAAGGTCAGGCACACCCAGACCATGAACTTGCCACCCGGCATTTTGTACTTCGAGGCACGGTGCAGGTGATCGCGCTTTTTACGATAGGCCAGGTAGGACAGCAGGATCATGGTCCACACAAACATGAACAAGGTGGCCGATACCGTGGTGATCAGGGTGAAGGCCTCCATCAGGTTGGGCACCACATAAATCACCAGCGCGCCCGCCAGCAGACAGATGCAGGAGAAGATCAGGCCATTGGACGGTACCGCACGGCTCGACAGGTTCTTGAACTTGCTCGGCGCGTCGCCATCCATTGCCAGACCGAACAGCATGCGGCTGGTGGAGAACACACCGCTGTTGGCCGAAGACGCTGCCGAGGTCAACACCACGAAATTGATGATGCCTGCGGCTGCGGGCAAACCGGCGAGCATGAACAGCTCAACGAACGGGCTTTTGTCAGCCACCACATCACGCCACGGGGTGACCGCCAGGATCGCAATCAGCGCAAACACGTAGAACATGATGATACGCAGCGGAATCGAGTTGATCGCCCGCGGCAGGTTGCGCTCCGGGTTTTTGGTCTCCGCCGCAGTGGTGCCCACCAGCTCGATGCCGACAAAGGCAAACACGGCAATCTGGAAACCGGCGAAAAAGCCCATCAGCCCATGGGGGAACATGCCGCCGTCATTCCACAGGTTGGCCAGCGATGCCGAATTGCCGGTGGGTGACTGAAACGCCGTGGTCACCATATACAGCCCGGTGCAGACCAGTGCGCAAATGGCCACGATCTTGATCATGGCAAACCAGAACTCCAGTTCGCCGAACATCTTCACCGTGATCAGGTTCAGTGACAGCAGCAACGCGACGCAGCCGATGGCAGGCAGCCATAACGGGATATCGGGGAACCAGAAATGGGTATAGCCGGAGATCGCGATCACATCGGCAATGCCGGTCACAATCCAGCAGAACCAGTAGGTCCAGCCGGTGAAGTATCCGGCCATGGGGCCCAGCAGGTCTGCGGAGAAGTCGATAAAGGATTTGTACTTGAGGTTGGACAGCAACAGCTCGCCCATGGCACGCATCACGAAAAACAACATAAAGCCGATGATCATGTAGACGAAGATGATCGAGGGACCGGCGAGGCTGATGGTCTTGCCCGAGCCCATGAACAGACCGGTACCGATGGCCCCGCCAATGGCGATCAGCTGGATATGGCGATTGGACAGGCTGCGTTGCAGCTCCGGTTCCTGGGTATCAGGTCGGTGATTTTGCATGAATCATCCTCTTTATTGTTCTTGTACGGGGTCCCTGGACCAGATAAACATCATGTTTACCCAGAGCGGACAAAGGGACATGAGCACGTTCTGTGCCAGCACCGTACAAGAGGTCAAGCGGGCCGTTTATGCGCCGTGGAGTCTGTTTGTGTGTAATGGAATCACTCCACAAATAAGCGTTTGCGGGTGGTTCATTGGAGCGCGGGTACTGTAAACCATGGTCCGACTGAAGTTGTAACGAAATCAGTACATTGGAGCGTATTCGTACCGTGGGCGGCCGAAAGTCGCTCTTATTGTGGGAGCGGGCTTACTCGCGATGGCATCACCTCAAACGACCTGCAAGACCCCGTTGCCTGTATCGCGAGCAAGCCCGCTCCCACAGGGGATGCGCCTCAAGCGCTCCTTTTCAACGGCATGCGCAATTCAACCCGCAAACCATCGGGCTTGCTGTCGAATCTCAGTTCACAGCGGCAACGCTCGACAATCGCCTGAACAATCGCCAGGCCCAGGCCGCAGCCGTTGCTGTTGCCATTGCGCCAGAAGCGCTGGGTCATGTGTTGCAGGGTTTCGGCAGGGATACCGGGGCCGTGGTCACGGACCTGGTATTTAACCTGTGAACCTTCAACGGCCACGGTCAACTCCACCCGGGTGCCCGCCGGGGTATGACGCAAGGCGTTGTCCAGCAAGTTGCGCAGCGCAGCGATGGCCAGTACCGAAGGCACTTCGAGCGCCGTGTCCGGCAGGTCGGGCGGCAGCTGCAGGCAGATACGCTCACCATCGCCAGCCGCCGCATCGTGCACCGCGAAATGCGCCACCTGTGCGGCCGAACAATTGACCCCGTCGTCAAACGACAGGCTGCCCTCGACCCGCGCCAGCAACAGCAATTGCTCCAGGGTGCGGTGCAGGCGGTCGGCACCGGCCTCGGCATGGGCCAGTGACTGTTCGCGGGCCTCGCCGTCGGTCATGCGCGCCACTTGCAGGTGGGTCTTGATCGCGGTCAGCGGGCTGCGCAGCTCGTGGGCCGCATCGCCGGTCAGGCGACGTTCACGCTCGATGGTCTTGGCGATACGGGCAAACAGCTGATTCTGTGAGTCGAGCAGCGGTTTCAGTTCGCCGGGCAACGGTGAAATGTGCAACGGCTGCAACGAATCGGCATCACGCCGCATCAGGGCATCGCGCATGCGGTTGAGTGGCGCCAGCCCCTGGCCGATCCCCAGCCACAGCAGCAGCAAACAGACGATCAATGCCATGCCCACCGGCACCGAGGCCGCCAGCAGCACCGACAGGTTCAAGGCCTCGCGCTCGACCTGGCGATCGGCCGTGGTGATACGCACATCGCCACGGTCCAGGGTGAAAGTGCGCCAGGTCGCGCCATCGATGACCTGATCATGAAAACCCGCCGCCAGGGATTGCATCGGCTGGTCAGGGTTGTTGTGGCTGCGGGCCAGAACCTCGCCGCGCAGCGAACTGACCTGGCAGGCCATGCCGCCGGGGATGGTCAGTTGCTCGGCACTGAAATGGGTGCCCTCGCCCTTGACCGGCAATTGCGGCAGCTGCTCCAGCAACCCGGCGACCATGCGAGCCGAGGCCACCAGGCGCTGGTCGAGGGAGAACATCATCTGCTGACGCAGGTCGCTGAGCATCCAGGCCGCAGCCAGAGCCCACACCAGCACAAACGCCGAACCGATGGTCAGGCTCAGACGCAGACGCAAGCTCATCGTGCTTCGGACTCTGCGCTGTCGGCCGGGCCCAGGCGATAGCCCAGGCCACGCACGGTCTCAACGATACCGTTACCCAATTTGCGTCGCAGATGATGGATATGCACGTTCAAGGCGTTGCTTTCCAGCTCGTCGCCAAAACCATAGATGCTGTCCTTGAGTTGCTCGCTGGACAGCACCCGTCCACGGTTGTGCAGCAAGGCTTGCAGCAGCGCCTGCTCGCGACGGGACAAGTCCACCGGCTGGCCGCCCAGAAGGGTCACGCGGCTGCTGGGGTCGTAGGTCAGGCTGCCATGTTCGATCAGGTTGACGCTGCGCCCGGCCACCCTGCGCAACAAGGTATGCAGGCGGGCAGCGAGTTCACGCAGGTCGAAGGGCTTGAGCAGGTAGTCATCGGCACCGGCCTGCAGGCCGTCGACACGGTCGGTGACCGAGTCACGGGCGGTCAGGATCAGCACCGGCAATTCAAGGCCCTGCTGGCGCAACTGCTGCAGCAGCTTGAGACCATCTTCATCAGGCAGGCCCAGGTCGAGCACCATGACGTCGAACTCGGCAGCCTTGAGCATGGCCCGTGCTGCGGCGGCGGTACTCACATGCTCAACCGTCAGCCCCTGTGCCGTCAGCCCGGCCTTGATGCCGCTGGCAATCAGTTCGTCGTCTTCGCAAACCAGTACATGCATGCTGATACCCGCGTAAATAAGCCGATTAAAAGGTCATGGGATTAAGGCCCGATTATGCCTGGGCAAACCGTGGCTCGTGGCACTGTGCGCGGTGCGGACAATGCCTATTTATGTAACGCACTCGCACTCCAATCCATCCCTAATCTGGAGATCGCCTCGCCAACAACCTGAAGGAACTTCACATGCTGGCATCCAGTGATGAGTTTTCGTGGCTCTTCGAAGGGCTCCCCACCTACACCACACTTCATCAAAAAGGCATGCGTCTTTACGACCTTGGCGCCTTTGAACATGCCCGGCAGTTTTTGCAATTACCCGCGACGGTGGGCGATGCCGAGGCTCAGTTTGCACTGGCCAGCATCATCGAGCATAGCCCTACTGAAATCTCGTCCCAGATCACCACGCTCAGGCGACAAATTGCAGGGATAACGCAAATCAGTCGCCAGAAAGAGCATCACTGGCACCTGGTAACACAGGCCTCACAGATGATCGAAAGACTGCAGATCACCCTCAAGGCGCAGTATATGCCCCTCTACGAGGCTGCCGCGGAGCACGGCAATATTGACGCAATGCTGCGTCTGGGTGGTGATGCGTGGAACGCAAAAGTGCGCGCACAGCTCGAAAGCGGCTTGCGAGTCCATACCCCCGAAGCACTGCTGGACATGTATGCCTTGACCAGGGATCTGAACTGGCTAAAGCATTCGGCGGCATCAGGACATGCCATCGCTCAATACTTGCTGGCAACCCTCTACGATAAAAACCCAACAATGCTGGCCAGCGCCGAGGATCCCCAAGAAGTCATCTATGAACTGATCAGCAGCTCAGCCTATGGTGGATATCCTCCTGCCATGAACTGGTTTGCGAACCGCATTGAAAACCGCCGGAACTTTGCGCTTATTCAACACTGGATACTCAAGGAAGCCCAGGCCGGCAGCATCAATGCTGTCCAGCAATATGGCCTGGCCCTGACCGGCATGAACAGCGATGGCACCCATAACGATATCGTCAGCGGTTTCGAAGCCGATTACACAGGGGGGTATGCCCTGTTATGGCTGGTCAACCAGGTAAAGGGCCGGGGGAGCAATCCCTATAATATCCAGGACAAACTCCATCATCTTGAGTCGGAGCTGGGCCCGGCCCAAGTCATTACTGCCAAAGAGATTGCCCATGAGTGGCGTGAGCACTACCCGCTGCTGTCCGAATTCCGCCTGCGCGCCTGCTTGCTCTAAGCCCTCAACCGGCTTGAACCTCTCGCGTATTAACACTCGGTTAATCAACGCCCGCCAAGGTGTGGCGTATCCGTACACTCCAAGGTTGGGCGCATGTCTCGTTTGTTTTTCTTTCTCCTGCTGCTGGTCGCCGGTTTTAGCCAGGCGCATGCCAGTGAAGATCCGTTTGCACAAAAGCCGGATTTCCTTCCGGTCGCCAAGGCGTTTGTGTTCAGCAGCGAAGATCTGCCCTCTGGTGAAACCCGCCTGCAGTGGAAAATAGCCGACAAGTACTATTTGTATCAAAAACGCTTCAAGTTTGACGGGCTGGATGCCGCACACACACCCGAGTTGCCTAAAGGGCTGGAACACAGCGATGAGTTTTTTGGCGCCACAGAGGTGTATCGCGACAACGTTGCGCTAGTGATTCCGGCAGGTGCCAGCGGTCAGGTCAAGGTCAGCTGGCAAGGCTGCGCCGATGCCGGCCTGTGCTATCCGCCACAAAGCCGGACCATCGATTTGGGCGGCATGCAGTCTGCCGCAGCGCAGGGTCAGGCCCAGGACCAGTCGCTGGCGGCCACCTTGCAGCAGCGCTCCCTGGGCTGGAGCCTGCTGCTGTTCTTCGGCCTGGGCCTGCTGCTGGCCTTTACGCCTTGCTCGCTGCCCATGCTGCCGATTCTGGCCGGGCTGGTGGTGGGCAGTGGCGCCACGGCCGGGCGCGGTTTTGCCGTGGCCGGCAGTTATGTGATCAGCATGGCGCTGGTGTATGCCGGGCTGGGCGTGCTGGCGGCCCTGCTCGGCGCCAACTTGCAGGCGTTGCTGCAACAACCCTGGTTGCTGGGTAGTTTTGCTGCCCTGTTCGTAGTGCTGGCACTGCCGATGTTCGGTTTTTTTGAACTGCAACTGCCTGCCGGCCTGCGTGACCGCCTGGAAAGCGCCGGGCGTGGCCGCAAGGGCGGCAGCTTGCTGGGTGCGGGTATTCTGGGTGCCCTCTCTGGCCTGCTGGTGGGCCCCTGCATGACCGCACCGCTGGCCGGTGCCCTGTTGTATATCGCGCAAAGCGGCAACGCCGTTGAAGGTGCCCTGGTGCTGTTTGTGATGGGCCTGGGCATTGGTATGCCGTTGTTGCTGCTGGTCACCGTGGGCAGCCGTTTCCTGCCCAAGCCAGGTGCGTGGATGAACCTGATGAAAGGCCTGTTCGGCTTTTTGTTCCTGGGTACTGCGCTGTTGCTGGTACGCCCGATCCTCGATGAATCCTTGTGGGTCGGTTTGTGGGGCGTGCTGCTGGTCGTTCTGGCGTCCAGCCTGTGGCAACAGGCACAGGCATTCCTTCGCGCCAAACCGCTGTTCCGCCCGCTCAGCCTGCTGGCCGGCCTGTGGGGCAGCCTGTTGCTGGTGGGAGCGGCCGGGGGCGGGACCGAGCTGTGGCAACCGCTGCAGGTGTATACCGCCACAACCGTGGCGGGGAGCACGACAAACTCCGTCCATGACGCCTTTATCACCCTCAAGGACCCGGCCAGCCTGGACCGCGAGCTGGCAGATGCCAAGGCAGCAGGCCAATGGGTGATGCTCGACTACTACGCCGACTGGTGCGTGTCATGCAAGGTCATGGAGAAGCAGGTATTTGCCAAACCCCAGGTGATGGATGCCCTGCAAGGCGTGCGCCTGTTGCGTCTTGACGTGACCGCCGATAATGTCGCCAGCCGCGAGCTGCTCAGCCGCTATCAAGTACCCGGCCCGCCCAGTTTTGTCTGGATCGGCCCCAATGGTGTTGAGCGGCGCGGACAACGCATCACTGGCGAAGTCAACGCCCAGACCTTTTTGAATAACTGGAACGCCACTCGGGAACTCCTCTAAATGCTGACCCTGACCATCGGTTCGTTTGCGCTGGCCATCAACCACTTGCTGCTGATACTGGCCCTTGCCCTGGCGACACTGGTGGGGTGGCGTGTGGCCAAACGCGGTGGAGAAAACCCCGAATCAGTGCTGTTCAGCCTGTTCTTACTGGGTTTGCTGAGCGCACGCATCGGCTTTGTGCTCAGCTACTGGCGCTACTTCAAGGACGACCCGCTGCAAATTCTCGACCTGCGCGATGGCGGTTTTTTACTGTGGCCGGGGTTGGTGGCGGTACTGCTGGGTGGGCTTATCTGGGGCTGGCGCCGCGCCGGTTTGCGTCGCCCGCTGGGTTGGGGGTTGGCCAGCGGGCTGGCGTTCTGGCTGCTGGCCAGCCTGTCGTCCAGCCTTTACGAAAAAGGCACGCGCCTGCCGGAAATGGTATTGCGCAATGCCAATGGCGAGTCGGTGCAGTTGAGCAGCTATCAGGGCGGCCCGCTGGTGATCAATCTGTGGGCCACCTGGTGCCCGCCGTGCCGGCGCGAAATGCCGGTGCTGCAAAACGCCCAGCATCAACATCAAAACGTGACCTTCCTGTTCGTCAATCAGGGCGAGAGCATGCAGAGCGTCAGCACCTTCCTTGAAACCCAGGGTCTGAACCTCAGCAACGTGCTGTTCGACAGCGGCGGCCAGTTGGCACAAAAAGTCGGTTCGATGGCCCTGCCGACTACGCTGTTCTACAGCGCTGATGGTCGACTGCTGGGCAGTCATTTGGGCGAGCTGTCAAAAGCCAGTCTGGCCCGGGCCATGGAGCCTTTCAATCTGAACCATTCAATGTCGGCCCAACAGGTCGACCCTGCAAGGAATGAGCAAAAATGTTTAACCGCAAACTGCTAACCCTGGGCATGGCCTCCCTGCTGGGAGCTGCGCTCCTGCAATCGCCTGTATTGCAGGCAGAAGAGCTGCCGCCGGCGATCAAGAAGATTGAAGCCAAGGGTGCAAAAATCATTGGCAGCTTCGATGCTCCCGGCGGCTTGCGTGGCTATGCCGCCCAGTACCAGAACCGTGGCATGGCGCTGTACCTGACCCAGGACGGTAACGTTCTGGTGGGTAATCTGTATGATGCCGACGGCAAAGACCTGAGCCTGGCGCCGCTGCAAAAGCTGGTGTACGAGCCGATGGCCAAGCAGGTCTGGGGCGAAATGGAGAAGAGCAACTGGATTGCCGACGGCAAGGCGGATGCACCGCGTATCGTGTACTTGTTCAGCGACCCCAACTGCCCGTACTGCAACATGTTCTGGGAGCAGGCCCGCCCTTGGGTTGACTCGGGCAAAGTGCAATTGCGCCATATCATGGTGGGCATCATCCGCGAAGACAGCCCGGCCAAATCTGCCGCCCTGCTGGCCGCCAAGGACCCGCAGCAAGCCCTGCACGAACACGAAAAAGCCGGCAAGGCCAGTAGCCTCAAGCCCCTGGCCAAAATCCCGGCTGACATTCAAGCCAAGCTCGATGCCAATGCCAAGTTGATGGAAGAGCTGGACGTGGCCGCCACCCCGGCCATTTTCTACCAGGACGCACAAGGCAACCTGCAACAGCAGCAAGGCGCGCCATCGCCGGAGAAACTGGTCCAGATCCTGGGGCCCAAGTAAAACCCGAGGGCTGCGATCGCGCTACAAAGCGTTCGCAGCCCACGCCGATGCTGGCGTGAGCCATGTCTCAGTTCACCACCTGCAGCGCTATTAATTCTATTTCTCAATTGACAATCATTATCATTAAGCCTAGCTTGTGAACAGCTGTGTAGGACGCCTCCCACGAAGAGGTCCTCACTCACTCATTCGCAGCAGGTGATCTCCATGACGGAACCAATGTCCACAGGCAAGTGCGACTCACCCCTACTTCAAGCCTTTGTTGATAACCGACTGGTCCTGGTCAAAATCGCAGCCCGCATAACGGGCTGCCGATACCGGGCTGAAGATGTGGTTCAGGATGCCTTCTTCCGTTTGCAGTCCGCGCCGCAGATCACTTCATCGTTCAAGGCACAACTGAGCTACCTGTTCCAGATCGTGCGTAACCTGGCAATTGACCACTACCGCAAGCAGGCGCTGGAGCAAAAATACTCCGGCACCGAAGAAGAAGGCATGAACGTGGTGATCCACGGCGCCTCCCCGGAAACCTCGCTGATCAATTTCTCGACACTGGAACATATCGCGGTGGCACTCACCGAGCTGCCAAGCCGTACCCGTTATGCCTTCGAGATGTATCGCCTGCATGGCGTACAGCAAAAAGATATTGCCAAGGAACTGGGCGTATCTCCCACCCTGGTCAACTTCATGATCCGCGATGCCCTGATCCATTGCCGCGCAGTGTCGGGCACCCACGCAGATACCTACGCGCGGCGTTGATACAACCGGGCTTGCACCTTCCTACATCTCAACCACGGCAATTTTGTAAGGCGCAAAAATCGCCTTCAACTGGCCGTTGTCGCGCAGCTTTTGCAGCATTTGTGCAAACTGCTGACTCTGGATCGGTGCCTGTGGCCGCAGCAGGGCGAAGTGACGATAAGTCTGGTCGATACGCTCTGACACCATCACCTGCGCCTTGGCCTGCGGGTCGCAGCCCAGCATGTCGATCAGGTTGGAACGTGTCATCAAGGCAATATCCGCCCGCCCCCTCAAGACCATCAATAAATTGCTTTCGTGGGAATAGGTCAGGGTTGCGCCGAAGGTCTCGGTGAGAAATTTCGGCGAGGCGTTGAACCCGGCAAAAGCATAGTGATAGCCGCTGTACAGGGCGAGGCGCTTGCCCTTGAGGTCATCAAAATAGCCTTGTTCACGGTCAGGATGCTGCCGGGCAACAAACACTTCAGCGTCTTCCAGGCCCATATCAACTGCAGCATAGGAGAACGCCTGCCAGCCCCAGGCCGGGTTCTCGAACATCAGCATGTCCACCCGCCCACGCTCGAAGTCACGCACACGCCGGGCAATGGAACTGGGCACAAGGACAAAGCGGTAGTCGCCTTGCAACTGGTTGAGGGCTGCAAGCAGTTGCGACAACAGGCCCGTGTCGGTGCCGCGCTCGGGACGTACGATATAAGGCGGAAAGTGCGCAGCTCCAACCCTGATTTCCTGAATCGCCCACACCGGTGCCAGCCAGCCCATTCCCAGGGTCAGCAACAGGCTGTGGGCCAATTGAATTGGCGAACACTTCAAAACCATACACACCTGACGCCGTTCATGGCTGGAACTTATTGATCGACACACGACCTGAGATCGGGCACGCACACCATTAAAGCGCATATAGACTAGCAAGCAAGGGGTCGACTGGCCCACTACAAAATAAGCACCGTGCTCAGTGTTTTAGCTACGCTCCAACTTCAACGCCGATGCTGTTAAAGGAAGCTGCACATGCCTCACTGGCTGGTAATTGACCTGGAAGCCACTACCGATGATGGCGGCTGGCCCCTGGAGGAAATGGAAGTGATCGAAATCGGCGCCAGCGTGGTCACCCGCGCAGGTCGTGAGGTGGATCATTTTCAGCGATTTATTCGCCCGCAACGTCGTCCGCTGTTGACCCCTTTCTGTCGGCAACTGACCCGCATCACCCAGGCCAAGATTGATGCCGCTGCATCGATGCCTTTGGTTTGGGAGCAATTTGAACGCTGGCTCGGCCAGCACCTGCCCAAGCTTGAAGGCTGGGCCAGCTGGGGCGATTACGACCGAAAACAACTGGAACAGGAATGGCAGCACAAACAACTGCACAGCGCCCTGCAGCAATTGCCGCATATGAACCTCAAGCAGCAATTTGCCAGGGCCCGCCAGTTAAAGCAGCCGCTGGGCCTGAACAGCGCGTTGCAACTGGCCGGAATGCAATTCAATGGTCAACAGCACCGGGCCCTGGAAGATGCCCGTAATACTGCGCGTTTATTGCCCCTGGTGCTCAAGGGGTGACGGCCATAAAAGGGCGTGACGGGATAAAACCGCTTCTGCATACTGGCCAGCCCTTTTTAGCCCATTCCGAGGAATCGCCATGTTTAAAGTCAACGAATACTTCGACGGCACCGTCAAGTCGATTGCCTTCGCCCAAACCGAAGGCAAGGCCACCATTGGCGTCATGGCTGCAGGTGAATACGAGTTCGGCACCGCCGAGCGTGAAATCATGCACGTGGTCTCGGGCGAGCTGAGCGTCAAGTTGCCGGGCAGCAGCGAATATGAAACCTTCAAGACCGGCAGCCAGTTCAACGTGCCGGCCAACAGCAAGTTTCAGCTCAAGGTCGCAGTGGATACCGCCTACCTGTGTGAGTACCGCTAAATCTCCCTCTGGCAGCAACTGTCTTGATGCTGCCATGTGGGAGCGGGCTTGCTCGCGATACAGACGACCCGGTCTGTCTGTTGAATCGCGTTGATGCCATCGCGAGCAAGCCCGCTCCCACAGCTACACCCCTACGTTGAACTGCAACGCCGCCAACCGTGCATACAGCGGGTTGGCGGCGATTAATTGGGCATGGGTGCCGATGGCGACCAGCTTGCCCTGATCCATTACCGCGATACGATCAGCGTTTTGCACGGTGGCCAGACGGTGGGCAATCACCAGTGTGGTACGGCCTTGCATCAGGCTCGGCAAAGCCTGCTGGATCAGATGCTCGCTTTGGGCATCCAGGGCACTGGTGGCCTCGTCCAGCAACAGGATCGGCGCATCCACCAGCAACGCCCGGGCAATCGCCAGACGCTGGCGCTGACCGCCCGACAAGCCCAGGCCACCATCACCCAAGTGAGTTTTATAGCCCTCAGGCATTTGCAGGATAAAGTCGTGGGCGTGGGCAATTCGCGCCGCCGCTTCGACTTGCTCATCGCTGGCAGCAGCATTGCCATAACGGATGTTGTCTTCAATGGTGCCGAAAAACAGCGCAGGTGTTTGCGCCACCAGGGCAAAACAACGACGCAGGTCTTGCGGGTCAAGCTGAGTGATCGGCTGCCCTTCAAGCAGGATTTGCCCTTGTTGCGGATCGTAAAAGCGCAGCAACAAGTCGAACAATGTTGACTTGCCCGCCCCGGAAGGGCCGACCAGCGCCAGGGTTTCTCCCGCATTGATCGTCAGGCTCAGGCCATCGATCGCATGGCTTTCGGGCCGTGAAGGGTAAGAAAAGCGCAAGTTTTCAAGCTGCAAATTGCCCTTCACCCGTGCGGGTAACACGCGCAAATCCGTGCTCGGTGGCAGGATCAAGCTTTTCGCCTGCAACAGCTCGGCAATTCGCTCGGCCGCGCCCGCCGCCTGTTGCAACTCGCCAATCACTTCGCTCAGGGTGCCAAATGCGCTGCCCACCACCAGGCTGTAAAACACAAAGGCGGCCAGCTCGCCGCCGGTGATGCGCCCGGCGATCACGTCCATGCCGCCGACCCACAGCATCACCCCCACGGCGCCCAGCACCAGCAAGATCACCAGCGTGATCAACCACGCCCGTTGCAGGATGCGTTTGCGGGCAGTGGCAAACGCCTGCTCCACGGTACTGGCAAAGCGTTGCTGGTCTTGCTGTTGATGGTTATAAGCCTGCACCGTCTTGATCTGGCCCAGGGCCTCGGCGACATAACTGCCGACATCAGCGATACGGTCCTGGCTCTGGCGCGACAGACTGCGCACCCGGCGACCAAAAAACAGGATGGGCACCAGCACCAGTGGCAAGGCCACCACCACGATACTGGTGAGCTTGGGGTTGGTGACAAACAACAGCACCACGCCGCCGATCACCATCAGGCTGTTGCGCAGGAACAACGACAGCGATGAACCGATCACCGACTGCAGCAAGGTCGTATCCGTGGTCAGCCGCGACTGGATTTCCGAGCTGCGGTTGTTCTCGTAGAACCCCGGGTGCAGACCGATCAGGTGATTGAACACCTGGCGCCGAATATCGGCGACCACCCGTTCACCGATCCATGACACCAGGTAAAAGCGCACGAAAGTGCCCACTGACAAGCCCAGCACCAGCAACAGAAAAAAGCCGATGGACTGGTTTAGCAAATGCGCTGACTGGGTCATGAAACCCTTGTCGACCAATAGACGGATGCCCTGCCCCATCGACAAGGTAATACCCGCCGTAACAATCAGCGCCAGCAGGGCGCCAAGAGCCTGCCAACGATAGGGTGCAATAAAATGCGCTGCCAGACGAATGGCGCGGCGATGACGGGAAGAAAGCATGGGAGGGTATCCGCAGTGTGGATCAGCGTAAAAAGCCTTACACAGCCTACAACGAAGTTCGCCTAAAACCGGTAAATCTTTCTCACTCGTTTTGAATATGACCTGTCACCACAAACCCTAGACAGTAATGTTCTAAAGTCGGGCTGGAAGTTTCAGGATATTTCTGTTGGACTGGGGTGGTCGCCAAGTTTGTAACAGCTTGGTCATTAAACGGATCTAAAGTAGCGCTACACCCTGATGAGGAGACAGGCCATGGATTTGCAACAGAACGCTCAAGCCGTACCGGTGATTCGTACCCAGCCACAGCAATCTCTGGGGTGCGCGTTTATCGACGAAAATGGTCAGGAGATCCTGATCACCGAGGCGATGATTCAGGACGCCTGCCATGAGCTGGAGCAACGCCTGGTCACGCCATCACGCAAGGGCTGATCCTTGCCAACAAGACCCTGTACATGATTAAACAGCATTCGCGTCACTGACCGGCCTTACTGCGTAGGGCCGGTTTTTTTAGGCCTGCACATTCAGACCGGCACGGCGCCCAAGGCTTTTACCAGTTGCTTCAGGGCCACTGAATCACCCGCGATATGCACCGGCAAGCCTTCAATTTCGCGGCGAATCGGGTAGTTTTTGCGCAGTCCGTCGAATGCCAGCTTTTGCTCCTGGACGGTTCCACTCAAACTGCGGCGAAAGTCGGCATCGTCACGGCGCGGGTCGTACACACCGCGACAGAGCATGGCCAGGGCCCATGCCGGGTCGCTGTCAGCACTCAGTTCAACCTTGGCCAGCCAGGGGGACGGCAGCAGGTCGGCCAGTTTGACTTCAGGGCTATGCCCCAGAAAATCGCACAATGCCTGATAAATCTGTGCCGTACCCCGCTGTTTGCCATCCAGGCTGTAGCCGGCAATATGCGGGGTGGCCAGCACGCACAGATCCGCCAGTTCGCGGTCTACTTGCGGCTCACCCTCCCATACATCCAGTACCGCTTGCAGATCATCCCGGCGGGTCAAAACTTCACGCAGCGCGGCATTATCCACCACCGGGCCGCGGCTGGCGTTGATCAGCCAGGTACCCGGTTTCAGCTGTTCCAGCCGCTGCTGATCAAGCAGATGCCAGGTCGGGTAATCGCCGGTCCTGTCCAGCGGCGTATGCAGGCTGAGTACATCGCACTGCTCGATCACGTGCTCAAGGCTGACATAGTCACCGCCCTCGGCCGCCGCCCGCACCGGGTCGCAAACCAGCACATTGAAGCCCAGTGAACGCAAGACGTTGACCAGGCGACCGCCCACTTCACCGGCACCAATCACGCCGTAGGTGCGCTGGGTCAAGTCGGCGCCTTCGATTTCAGCCAGCGTCAGCAGGCTGCCGAGCACGTAGTCCACGACGCCACGGGCATTGCAGCCAGGAGCACTGGACCAGTGGATACCAGACTGCTGGAAGTAATCCAGCGCCAGGTGATCAGTGCCGATGGTGCAGGTTCCGACAAACCGCACTGCACTGCCTTCGAGCAGCTCGCGGTCCACTTTGGTCACCGAGCGCACCAGCAAAACATCGGCATCGTGAACGTCTGCACGGTTGATCTGGCGCCCCGGCAAGCGGCGTATTTCACCGAAGTCAGCAAAAAATTCTTCGATCAGCGGAATATTTTCATCAGCAACAATCAACATGGCAGGCTCCTTTCGCGGAGTGGCAGTGTAGGCGTTGTTACGCGCAATGGGCCAGCCGGGTGTGCAGGTACTTGCGGGCACGCTTACAAAGGGCCTACAACTCGCTATTAACTGACCACATGGTCAGGCGTACAATCCCCGGCTTTGCGCGTTTAACCCTGTGGATACAAGCCAGTGAACTCTGTGACTCACCCCCCCTCTTCCCTCCCTGTCAGCCGCCCGGCCCGGGTACGCACCGAGGTGCGCGCGCTGTTGGCGCTGGCATTTCCCATCATCATTTCGCAGATCGCAACCACGGCCATGGGTTTTGTCGATGCCGTGATGGCCGGGCGCGTCGGCCCTCGGGATCTGGCCGCCGTGGCACTGGGCAACTCGATCTGGGTTCCGGTGTTTTTGTTGATGTCCGGCATTCTGCTGGCGACCACGCCCAAGGTCGCCCAGCGGTTTGGCGCCAATGCACACGGCGAAATCGGCCCCATCGTACGCCAGGCACTGTGGCTGGCACTGATTACCGGCCTGTGCGCAGCGTTGATCCTGATCGCGGCCGAGCCGCTATTGCATCTGATGAAGGTCGACCCTGAGCTGATCACCCCCAGCATGGGTTACCTGCACGGGATCGCCAGCGGCATGCCCGCCGTGGGGCTGTATTGCGTGTTGCGTAATTTCAGCGATGGCCTGGGAAAAACCCGGCCAAGCATGATCCTGGGGCTCAGTGCCCTGGCACTGAATATCCCGATCAACTACATCTTCATCTATGGCCACTTTGGCGTCCCGGCCATGGGCGGCGTGGGCTGCGGCTGGGCCACGGCCATTGTGATGTGGTTTATGGCTCTGGGCATGGTGGTCTGGACGTTCAGAGGGGCCATCTACCAGTCGAGTAAGGTCTACAGCCATTTTGAATGGCCAAAATGGGCGATCCTCAAGCGTTTGCTCAGTGTGGGCTTGCCGATTGGCATCGCAGTCTTTGCCGAATCGAGCATTTTTGCGGTGATTGCGCTGTTGATCGGCAGTTTGGGGGCCACGGTGGTGGCGGGCCATCAAATCGCCCTGAACTTCAGTTCGCTGGTCTTTATGATTCCATACTCACTGGGTATGGCGATTACCGTGCGCGTGGGTCAGGCCCTGGGCCGCCAGCAACCGCGCGAGGCACGCTTTGTAGCGGGCGTGGGCATGGGCACCGCACTGGTCTGGGCGGCGATTTCCGCCAGTCTGATCCTGCTGCTGCGTGAGCAGATTGCCACCGTCTACACCGCCGATCCCATGGTGATCGAGGTGGCGACCATGCTGTTGATGTTTGCTGCGCTGTATCAGTTCTCGGACGTGATCCAGGTCACCGCTGCCGGTGCCCTGCGCGGTTATCAGGACACACGAGTGACGATGATCCTGACCCTGTTTGCCTACTGGGGGATTGGTTTGCCGGTGGGCTACGCCCTGGGGCTGACCGACTGGTTCGGCCCGGCCAATGGCCCGAGCGGGCTATGGCAGGGCTTGATCGTTGGCCTGACCTGCGCGGCACTGATGCTGGGTGTGCGGTTGGCGCGCAGTGCGAAAAAACATATCCGCCGCCGCACATAAATGCGGTGGCAGCGGGCTTGCCCGCGATGGCATCAGCGTGGTTTGCCTGACAGACCGTGGCGCCTGCATCGCGAGCAAGCCCGCTCCCACAAGACCGGCGCAATTGCTATGGGCGCCGTCAATCCTGCTTCTTGCGGATCCAGTACAAGTACGTGCCCGCCTCTTCCTGCTGGCCCACCAGTTCATGGTCCAGAAACACGCAGAACTTGGGAATGTCGCGGCGGGTCGAAGGATCCGTCGCAATGACTTTCAACAAGCCACCCGGCGCCAGGTCGCGAATATATTGGTGCAGCATCATCACCGGCTCCGGGCAGTTCAGGCCGGTAGCGTCCAGGGTGCCGTCAACCGGCAGGTCGGTAAAACTCATCACTTACTCCCAGATCAGCGAGATTTGGTTTTTTTAACGTCCAGTCGACGCAAATGGCAGGTCACTTCTTCACGGTCGTGGTACAGCTGCTTGCAGCCGATTTCAACCTGAATGCCGCGTGCCTTGAAACCGTCTGCAATACGGTCGAGCAAACGGCGTACTTCGGCGTAACGTTGTTTCATCGGCAGCTTCAAGTTGACTACCGCTTCACGGCAATGACCTTCACCAATCCACTCTTCGAGCATGGCCGCATTGCGCGCCGGTTTCTCCACAATATCGCAGACCATCCAGTCCACCGGCTGCTTGGGCTTGAAGGTAAAGCCATCGGCCATCAAGTGCTGCACCAGACCGGTATCCATCAGGCTTTCAGCCATAGGGCCATTGTCGATGGCAGTCACGATCATGCCACGGTTGACCAGTTGCCAGGTCCAGCCACCCGGCGCAGCGCCAAGGTCAACACCGGTCATGTCGCTGTGCAGGCGCTCGTCCCACTGGTCGCGGGGGATAAAATGGTGCCAGGCCTCTTCAAGCTTGAGGGTTGAACGGCTAGGCGCTTCGCGGGGGAATTTCAGGCGCGGGATGCCCATGGGCCACATGGCCGAGTTGTTGGCCGGGGCCAGGCCAAGAAACACTTCACGACCACTTTTAAACGTCAGCAGCAGGCGCGGTTTGCTCCCGTCCTCTTCTTCAGTCAGTTTGCCGGCCTTGATCAGCGCTTTGCGCAGATGACCGTCGAACTTTTTGCAGAAGTTGGACAGTTCCTTGCCGTCATTGGTGTCGACGATTTCCAGCCACAGGCTGCCACACACCGGGAAGTCGGCCATGTGTTCGAGGATCACGCTGATCCGGTCGGTCTCCGGCAGCTCGACAAAGCCGCCACGAGCCCATTGACGCGGGAAAATCAGTTCGGCAAAACGCAAGCTGTTCATCAGCCGTTCAGCGCCGCCCTCTTCAGTGCACACAAACTCGGCACAGGCAGTGCCAGGCTTGGCCTTGGCGTAGCCAGCCACATTAAGGCGGGCGGCGTGCTCGGCGATTTCCGAGCAGACTTCGCCTTCAAACCCGGGCCGGCAGTGCATAAAAACGGTGTTCATTGAATTACTCCTGGGCAGCGGGCAGGAATTGCCCGGCTGCGCATCCTTGATTTGGCGCAAGGACTGTCACGAAAAGGTCGGCATGATAGCCGAGTTCGGAACCTTGAACCCGCATAGACAGTCCAGTTATTAGCCACAGCCCCTAATCAGAGCTAGGTTAGAAGCTCTGCTTGTGCCACGTGATCCGTCTAAAGGAGTCATTTCATGTCCTCCCTCGATAGCCTGAACACCCTAGCCACACTAAAAGTCGACGATAAGACTTATCACTATTTCAGCCTTGCCCTCGCCGCCAAATCACTCGGCGATTTGAGCAGGCTACCCATGTCACTCAAAGTGCTGCTGGAAAACCTGCTGCGCTGGGAAGACGGTAAAACCGTCACCGAGCCCGACCTCAAAGCTCTGGCCGCCTGGCTCAAGGCACGGCGCAGCGACCGGGAAATCCAGTACCGCCCTGCGCGGGTGCTGATGCAGGACTTCACCGGCGTACCGGCAGTGGTCGACCTGGCCGCCATGCGCGCCGCCATGGCCAAAGCCGGGGGTGATCCGCAACGTATCAACCCGCTGTCCCCCGTGGACCTGGTAATTGACCACTCGGTGATGGTCGACCGGTTTGCCAGCGCCAGCGCCTTCGAGCAAAACGTCGATATAGAGATGGAGCGCAACGGCGAACGCTATGCGTTTTTACGCTGGGGTCAAAATGCCTTCGATAATTTCAGCGTGGTCCCACCCGGTACCGGGATTTGCCATCAGGTGAACCTGGAATACCTGGGCCGCACGGTCTGGACCAAGGATGAAGACGGCCGCACCTACGCCTTCCCCGACACCCTGGTAGGCACCGACTCCCATACCACCATGATCAATGGCCTGGGTGTGCTGGGCTGGGGCGTGGGCGGCATTGAAGCCGAAGCGGCCATGCTGGGCCAGCCCGTGTCGATGCTGATCCCCGAAGTCGTGGGCTTCAAGCTCAGCGGCAAGCTCAAAGAAGGCATCACCGCCACCGACCTGGTGCTGACCGTGACGCAAATGCTGCGCAGCAAGGGTGTGGTCGGCAAGTTCGTAGAATTCTATGGCGATGGCCTGGCGGATCTGCCGCTGGCCGACCGTGCCACGCTTGCCAATATGGCCCCGGAATACGGCGCCACCTGCGGGTTTTTCCCGGTGGATGAGATCACCCTGGATTACCTGCGTCTTTCAGGCCGCCCAGAGGCCACAGTCAAACTGGTCGAGGCTTACTGCAAGGCCCAAGGGCTATGGCGGGTCGCAGGCCAGGAGCCGGTTTTCAGCGAAACCCTGGCTCTGGACATGGGCACCGTCGAAGCCAGCCTGGCCGGGCCAAAACGACCGCAAGACCGGGTTGCACTGCCCGATGTCGGGCAAGCTTTCGACGACTTTCTCAGCCTGCAATTCAAGCCGGCCACTAAAAAAGAAGAAGGCCGCCTTGAAAGCGAAGGTGGCGGCGGTGTTGCCGTGGGCAATGCCGACTTGATCGGTGAAGCGGACTACAGTTACGAAGGCCATACCTATCGCCTGAAAAACGGCGCTGTGGTGATTGCCGCCATTACGTCCTGCACCAACACCTCGAACCCCAGTGTGATGATGGCCGCAGGCCTGGTGGCCAAAAAAGCCGTCGAAAAAGGCCTGACACGCCAACCGTGGGTCAAGACGTCGCTGGCACCGGGCTCCAAGGTAGTCACCGATTACTACGCGGCCGCCGGCCTGACCCCGTACCTCGACCAGTTGGGCTTTGCCCTGGTGGGCTACGGCTGCACCACCTGTATCGGCAATTCCGGGCCACTGCCCGAGCCGATCGAAAAGGCCATTACCCAGTCCGACCTGACCGTGGCTTCAGTGCTGTCGGGCAACCGCAACTTTGAGGGGCGCGTGCATCCGCTGGTGAAAACCAACTGGCTGGCCTCGCCACCCCTGGTGGTGGCCTATGCCCTTGCGGGCACAGTACGCATTGATATCAGCCGTGAACCGCTGGGGACCGGAAAAGACGGCAAACCGGTGTACCTGCGCGATATCTGGCCCAGCCAGAAAGAAATCGCCGACGCCGTGGCCCAGGTGACCACAGGCATGTTCCACAAGGAATACGCCGAGGTGTTTGCCGGCGACGAACAGTGGCAAGCCATCGAAGTACCGCAAGCCGCAACTTATGTCTGGCAAGAGGACTCAACCTACATCCAGCATCCGCCGTTCTTCGACGAAATCAGCGGGCCACTACCGGTGATTGCCGACGTCAAAGGCGCAAACATCCTTGCGTTGCTGGGTGACTCGGTCACCACCGACCATATTTCCCCGGCCGGCAATATCAAGGCTGACAGCCCCGCCGGGCGCTACTTGCGCGACAAGGGCGTAGAACCACGGGACTTCAACTCTTACGGCTCGCGGCGTGGCAACCATGAAGTGATGATGCGCGGTACCTTCGCCAATATTCGCATTCGCAACGAAATGCTCGGCGGCGAAGAAGGCGGCAATACGATCTACATCCCCACCGGTGAAAAACTGCCGATCTTTGACGCGGCCATGCGTTACCAGGCCTCAGGCACTCCGCTGGTGGTGATAGCCGGCCAGGAATACGGTACTGGCTCAAGCCGCGACTGGGCGGCCAAGGGCACCAACCTGTTGGGGGTCAAGGCGGTGATTGCCGAGAGTTTCGAGCGCATCCACCGCTCCAACCTGGTGGGCATGGGCGTGCTGCCCTTGCAGTTCAAGCTCGATCAGAACCGCAAAAGCCTGAACATTACAGGCAAGGAAACCCTGGATATCCTCGGGTTGACCGGTACCGAACTGCAACCGCGAATGAACCTGACCCTGGTCATCACCCGCGAGGACGGCAGCCAGGAAAAAGTCGAAGTGCTCTGCAGAATCGATACCCTTAACGAGGTGGAATACTTCAAGGCCGGAGGGATTTTGCACTATGTGCTGCGTCAGCTGATTGCTTCATAGACGCACCTCAACCTTGTGGGAGCGGGCTTGCTCGCGATTCGGACTACACGGTCTGTCAGCCAGGCCGAGGTGATGCCATCGCGAGCGAGCCCGCTCCCACAGGGCCACGAATCGTTATACTTGCGCACCCCGGACTGGATCCGGGGTGTTTTTTAACGATTGCAAGGATTCACATGATTGCTTTGCCCTGGCCTTATCTGGCACTACTGACCCTGGGCTACGGCCTTGCCCTCAGCTACGGGCAATTAGGCGCTCAAACCCTCATCGCGCTAGCCTTGTTGACTGTCAGCGGGTTTGCCGTTGTGCAGAACAAAAGCCATTTGCTGCGCTATGCCGGGCATGCCTTGTTTGTGCTGCTGGCGCTGGCGCTGGCCTTGCACTGGCTGCCAGGTTTCCATAACGGTCGCGCCATCACCCCCACGCGACTGACCCCTGATGCCGTGCCCTTCTCGATGTACTTCAATCTGGACAAACCGCTGATTGGCTTCTGGCTGCTGCTGGTATGCCCCTGGATAGCACCGCGCTTTGCCTGGCGGGTATCCCTGGGGGCCACTGCAATGGGTCTGGCCCTGGCCGCCATTGCGGCGCTGGGCGGAGCGATGCTGCTGGGCATGATTGCCTGGGCACCGAAATGGCCTCATCAGAGCACCCTCTGGCTGCTGAATAATCTACTGCTGGTCACCCTGGTTGAAGAAGCGCTGTTTCGCGGTTACATCCAGGGCGGACTTAGCCGCAAGTTCAAGTTGCTGCCCCATGGGCAGAGCATTGCGCTGGTGCTGGCCTCGATACTGTTTGGCCTGGCCCATGCACCCGCCGGCTGGCAATGGATGCTACTGGCCGGGCTGGCCGGTGTCGGTTACGGCCTGGCCTACCGCTTTGGCGGGCTGGGTGCGGCGATCGCCACCCACTTTGGCCTCAATGTGCTGCATTTCCTGTTTTTTACCTACCCGATGCTCGCCCCCTGAAGGCCAGGGGCCTGAAATATAAATTAAACAATTCCTTGAGCATGCCGACAGCCTGTCAAAGTCTTGCGGATTGAAACGACATGCGTAACAACCAGCCCATCACTCAACGCGAACGCACATTCCCCGCGCAACAACGGTTGATTTCCACGACCGATGCCAAAGGCGTGATCACCTACTGCAACGATGCGTTCAGGGAAATCAGCGGGTTTTCGCGTGAGGAGCTGATACGCGCGCCGCACAATCTGGTGCGCCACCCGGACGTGCCCTCAGCAGTCTTCGAGCATATGTGGAGCACCCTGAAAAAGGGTTCGCCGTGGATGGGCATCGTCAAAAACCGCTGCAAAAACGGCGACCATTACTGGGTTAACGCCTATGTAACGCCGGTTTTCGAGAATGAGCAGGTCGTGGGTTACGAGTCGGTGCGGGTCAAGCCAACGGCCGAACAGATCCGCCGCGCCGAAGCCCTGTACACACGCCTCAACCGCGGCAAATCCGCGGTGCCTCAGCGCGACAAGTGGCTGCCGGTGCTGCAGGACTGGCTGCCCTTTATCCTGGTCAGCCAATTGAGCTTCATGATTGGCGCCATGCTCAATTCGAGCTGGGGTTTTGCCCTGGCAGCCCTGCTGTCGATACCGTTGGGGCTGCTGGGCCTGAGCTGGCAACAGCGCGGGGTCAAACGCCTGCTGCGTCTGGCCGAGCAGACCACCTCCGACCCGTTGATTGCCCAGATGTACACCGACAGCCGTGGCCCGCAAGCGCGTCTGGAAATGTCCATCCTGAGCCAGGAAGCGCGCCTGAAGACCTGCCTGACACGCCTGCAGGATACCGCCGAACACCTCAGCGGCCAGGCCCGTCAGTCCGACATTCTGGCACACAAAAGCTCGACCGGACTGGAGCGCCAGCGCGTCGAGACCGAGCAAGTGGCTACCGCCGTCAACCAGATGGCTGCCACCACCCAGGAAGTGGCCAGCCATGTGCAGCGCACTGCCGACGCGACCCAGGAAGCCAACCGTCTGACCAGTCGCGGTCGCGATATTGCCGGCGAAACCCGCGAAGCGATCCAGCGCCTGTCGGTTGTGGTGGGTGAAACCGGGGCCACGGTAACGCAACTGGCCAAGGACAGTGACGAGATCGGCGGCGTGGTCGATGTGATCAAGGGCATTGCCGACCAGACCAACCTGCTGGCCCTGAACGCCGCCATCGAAGCGGCACGGGCTGGAGAAATGGGCCGGGGCTTCGCCGTGGTGGCTGACGAAGTGCGCCAGCTGGCGCAACGCACCAGCGCTTCGACCGGGCAGATTCACAGCCTGATCGCCAAGCTGCAGCAGACAGCAGCCACCGCGGTGCAAACCATGGACGCTGGCCATCGTCAGGCGGAAGAAGGCGTAGCGCGGGTACTGGAAGCAGATCAGGCACTGGTGGGCATCAGCGAAGCGGTGGCCAATATCACCGACATGACCACCCAGATCGCGGCAGCGACCGAGGAGCAAAGCGCCGTGGCTGAAGAAATCAGCCGCAATATCAGCACCATTGCCGACCTGGCTGACCAGACCTCAGAGCAGGCGCAGCATTCGGCGCTGCTCAGCGAAGAACTGACCCAGACCGTCAACACCCAGTATTCGCTGGTGGAGCGGTTTAACCGCTGAGCCTTGTGGGAGCGATCCAATCGCGAGCAGGCTCGCTCCCACAAATTGTTCAAGGTTGCTGCAACCACCGCGCAATCCGGTCCGCCGCCGCATCCAGATGCTGCTCATGGGTAAACCCGGAGGCCTTCAACGGCTTAAGGTCGTGATCCCCCGATAGCAGCCACGACACTTCAATGCCCGGCGCCAGCGTGTAGGCCTCTACCGCTTCGCGGTTGCCCAAGGCATCGCGCTCGCCTTGTACGATCAACGTCGGCGTTGCCAATTCAGCCAGGTGCGCCACCCGGGGTTTTTCCGGCTTGCCTGCGGCATAGAACGGATAACCCAGGCACACCAGCGCGTCCACTTGCAGCTCATCGGCCAGCAGACTGGCCATACGCCCACCCATTGACTTGCCGCCAATGGCTAATGGCCCAGCGACATGCCGTCGCACCTCGGTAAAAACTTCACGCCAGCTTTCGAGCAGTTTCGCCTGCTGATTAGGAGGCCTTTTGCCATTATCGAGACGGCGCTGCGCCATATACGGGAACTCGAAGCGCAACACGCTCACCCCGCGTGCAGCAAGGCGTGCAGCCATGCCGTTCATCCAGCTGCTGTCCATCGGCGCACCCGCGCCGTGGGCCAGGATAAGGGTCGCGGTTGAACCCGCTGACGCGCCATTCCACAGCCAGCCCCTGTCCTGCACGCACTGCGCCCATTGATCCCCGTCAATACCGGCCTTGCCCGCTACGACCATGCTTGCCTCGCTTTTAGTCTGCCTATAACTCCAGGCGTGCGTTTGACGCGCCTGAACCGTGGATGGGGAACCATGAACACTTCTACAAGTACCGCCTATAACTACAAGGTGGTCCGCCAATTTGCCATTATGACGGTGGTTTGGGGCATCGTCGGTATGGGGCTCGGCGTTTTTCTCGCCGCGCAGTTGGTTTGGCCAGAACTTAACTTCAATTTGCCTTGGACCAGTTTCGGGCGCCTGCGCCCATTGCACACCAATGCGGTGATTTTCGCCTTCGGCGGCTGCGCGCTGTTCGCGGCCTCATTCTACTCGGTGCAACGCACCTGCCAGGCCACCCTGTTTTCGCCGAAAATCGCGGCGTTTACCTTCTGGGGCTGGCAGCTGGTCATCGTCCTGGCGGCCATCAGCCTGCCGCTGGGTTACACCAGCTCCAAGGAATACGCCGAGCTGGAATGGCCGATCGACATTTTGATCACCATTGTCTGGGTGGCCTACGCCATCGTGTTCTTCGGCACGATCATGAAGCGCAAAACCAAGCATATTTACGTGGGCAACTGGTTCTTCGGCGCGTTTATCGTGACCGTGGCGATTTTGCACATCGTCAATAACCTGGAAATTCCGGTCAGTTTCACCAAGTCCTACTCGCTCTACGGTGGCGCCACTGACGCCATGGTGCAGTGGTGGTACGGGCATAACGCTGTGGGCTTTTTCCTGACAGCTGGCTTCTTGGGGATGATGTACTACTTCGTGCCTAAACAGGCCGAACGTCCGATCTACTCCTATCGCCTGTCCATCGTGCACTTCTGGGCATTGATCACCCTGTACATCTGGGCGGGCCCCCACCACCTGCACTACACCGCGCTGCCGGACTGGGCGCAGTCGCTGGGCATGGTGATGTCGCTGATTCTGCTGGCACCGAGCTGGGGCGGCATGATCAACGGCATGATGACCCTCTCGGGCGCCTGGCATAAGCTGCGCAGCGATCCGATCCTGCGCTTCCTCGTGGTGTCCCTGGCCTTCTACGGCATGTCGACCTTCGAAGGCCCGATGATGGCAATCAAGACCGTCAACGCCCTCTCCCACTACACCGACTGGACCATCGGCCACGTACACGCCGGTGCCCTGGGCTGGGTGGCGATGATTTCGATCGGCGCGCTGTACCACATGATCCCGAAAATCTTCGGCCGCCCGCAGATGTACAGCCTGGGCCTGATCAACGCGCACTTCTGGCTGGCCACCATCGGCACCGTGCTCTACATCGCCTCGATGTGGGTCAACGGCATTGCCCAGGGCCTGATGTGGCGCGCAGTCAACGAAGACGGCACGCTGACTTACTCCTTCGTCGAAACTCTGGTGGCCAGCCATCCAGGTTATGTCGTGCGACTGGTCGGTGGTGCAATCTTCTTCAGCGGCATGTTGCTGATGGCTTACAACACTTGGCGCACCGTGCGTAACGCCGAGCCCGCTGAAGTCGTAGCCGCCGCGCAGATGGCCTGAGGAGTTGGCAATGAAACACGAAGTCGTTGAAAAAAATATCGGCCTGATGCTGTTGCTGATGATCCTGTGCGTAAGCGTGGGCGGCCTGACGCAAATCGTCCCGCTGTTCTTTGAAGACGTGACCAACACCCCGGTGGAGGGCATGAAGCCTTACACCGCACTGCAACTGGAAGGTCGCGACATCTACATCCGTGAAGGCTGCGTGCAGTGCCACTCGCAGATGATCCGTCCGTTCCGTGCCGAGACCGAGCGTTATGGTCACTACTCGGTAGCCGGTGAGAGCGTGTGGGATCACCCCTTCCTGTGGGGTTCCAAGCGCACCGGGCCGGACCTGGCCCGCGTCGGTGGCCGCTACTCGGATGACTGGCACCGCGCGCACTTGTACAACCCGCGCAACGTCGTGCCCGAATCAAAAATGCCAGCTTACCCATGGCTGGTGGCCTCGCCGGTAGACAGCAGCCATACCGAGAAAAAACTCGAAGTGATGCGCACCCTGGGCGTGCCTTACACCGACGAAGACATCGCCAACGCCAAGCAGTCCGTGCAGGGCAAGACCGAGATGGACGCTCTGGTCGCCTACCTGCAAGTGCTGGGCACTGCCATCAAGAGCAAGAGGTGAGCCATGGTCTTGGAGATGAGTAGTGGAATGATTCGCGGCCTGGGTACCGTGGTGGTGGCCGTGGCGTTTATAGGCCTGGCGCTGTGGGTGTTCAGCCCGCGACGCAAATCGGAGTTTGAAGACGCGACCTTACTGGCATTCAAGGACGATCCAGAGGCGATTCAACACGTCGAGAAAGAACAAGCGTCTAGGAGTAAAAAAGCATGACCACCTTCTGGAGTCTGTACATATGCGTGCTGACTATCGGCACGCTGATCGGCCTGACCTGGCTGCTGGTCAGCACGCGCAAGGGCGAGACCAAAAGCGATACGGTCGAAACCATGGGCCACAGCTTTGACGGCATCGAGGAGTACGACAACCCGCTGCCACAATGGTGGTTCATGCTGTTCGTCGGCACGCTGGTATTTGCCGTGGGCTACCTGATCCTGTACCCGGGCCTGGGCAACTGGAAAGGCCTGCTGCCCGGCTATGAGAATGGCTGGACCGGTGTACATGAGTGGGAAAAGGAAATGGACAAGGCGGACGCCAAATTTGGGCCCATCTACGCCAAATATGCCTCCATGCCCGTTGAACAAGTCGCTCAGGATCCGGCAGCACTGAAAATGGGCGGGCGCCTGTTTGCTTCCAACTGCTCGGTGTGCCACGGCTCGGATGCCAAGGGCGCTTTCGGCTTCCCTAACCTGGCCGACAACACCTGGCGCTGGGGCGGCGACGCCGACACGATCAAGGCCACCATCATGGGCGGTCGCATCGCGGCAATGCCGGCCTGGGGTGAAGTACTGGGTGAAAACGGAGTCAAAAACGTCGCCGCCTATGTACGCCACGACCTGGCGGGCCTGCCCCTCCCTGAAGGCGCCACTGTCGATCTGACGGCTGGCAAGCAAGCCTACGAAACCACTTGCGTGGCCTGCCACGGGGCAAACAGTAAAGGCATGCCGCTGATGGGCGCGCCAGACCTGACCCAACCTGCCGGTTTTATCTACGGCACCAGCCTGGCGCAATTGCAACAAACCATTCGCCATGGCCGTCAGGGCCACATGCCTGCGCAAAACGATTTGCTGGGCAACGACAAGGTGCAGCTGCTGGCGGCCTACGTGTTCAGCTTGTCACACGGTAATCAAGAGGAAAAAATAGCCGAATAATTACCGGACATTTCCTGCCGCATCATTTTGGTGCGGCAGTTCCCGCCTCAAAGCGCGACCAAGTGTCGCACCTCTTTCAGCCCCGCCATTGCTCTCCCGCCATTCAGGACTAAGCTCAACGCTTGTGTGAGCCGGATCTGTGCAGCGCCACGTCAAGTGAAACTAACCGGTAAGTTGAAGGGCAGCGTTACGGGCCACAATGGTGGGTTTGCACCGGCTATCGTGCATTACGATGTTTGCCGCGCCTTGCCCCCCACCTCAACCCGCCCGCCTCGACCCCTCCACTTTTGCCCTGCATGCGGCGTTTTTGGCGAGGTCACTTTGACCTTACTCCGCGCATGGAAAGGCCGCAGAACAAGCCTTGGAAAGCATTGACCGGGGTCATGGTTCGTTGCAATAGCCCTACGCTTTATACATACTTGCGACCGATTTTTATCCTAATAAAATACCTAAACCGTGGAACCTTAGAATGAGCACAGCAATCAGCCCGACTGCTTATAACTATAAGGTAGTCCGCCAGTTCGCCATCATGACGGTGGTCTGGGGGATCCTTGGCATGGGGCTCGGGGTTTTCATCGCGTCACAGCTTGTGTGGCCTGAATTGAACCTTGGCCTCGAGTGGACAACCTTCGGCCGTCTGCGTCCCCTGCATACCAACCTTGTGATCTTTGCCTTTGGTGGCTGTGCATTGTTTGGCACCTCCTACTACGTCGTGCAGCGAACCTGCCAGACACGACTGATCTCCGATTCGCTGGCCTCGTTTACCTTCTGGGGTTGGCAAGCGGTTATCGTCGGCGCGATCATCACCCTGCCACTGGGTTACACCACCACCAAAGAATACGCCGAGCTGGAATGGCCTTTGGCTATTTTGCTGGCGATTGTCTGGGTGACCTACGGCATTGTGTTCTTCGGCACCATCACCAAGCGTAAAACCAAGCATATCTATGTCGGTAACTGGTTCTACGGTGCATTCATTGTCGTGACGGCAATGCTGCATATCGTCAACCACGCGTCCCTGCCGGTGAGCTTCTTCAAGTCCTACTCGGCTTACGCCGGTGCGACTGACGCCATGATTCAGTGGTGGTACGGCCATAACGCGGTAGGTTTCTTCCTGACTACCGGCTTTTTGGGGATGATGTACTACTTCGTGCCCAAGCAGGCCGAACGTCCGATCTACTCCTATCGCCTGTCCATCGTGCACTTCTGGGCGCTGATCACCCTGTATATCTGGGCCGGTCCGCACCACTTGCACTACACCGCACTGCCGGACTGGGCCCAGTCTCTGGGCATGGCGATGTCGATCATCCTGCTGGCACCCAGCTGGGGCGGCATGATCAACGGCATGATGACCCTCTCGGGCGCCTGGCATAAGCTGCGCACCGACCCGATCCTGCGCTTCCTCGTGGTATCCCTGGCCTTCTACGGCATGTCGACCTTCGAAGGCCCGATGATGGCGATCAAGACCGTCAACGCGCTGTCGCACTACACCGACTGGACCATCGGCCACGTACACGCCGGCGCTCTGGGCTGGGTGGCGATGATTTCGATCGGTGCCATGTACCACATGATCCCCAAAGTCTATGGCCAGAAGCAGATGTACAGCACCGGCCTGATCAACGTTCACTTCTGGCTGGCGACTATCGGTACCGTGCTCTACATCGCCTCGATGTGGGTCAACGGCATCACCCAGGGCCTGATGTGGCGTGCGATCAACGACGACGGCACCCTGACCTACTCGTTTGTCGAAGCACTGCAAGCCAGCCACCCGGGCTTTATTGTTCGCGCCCTTGGCGGTGCCATTTTCGCCAGCGGTATGCTGTTCATGGCCTACAACGTGTTCCGCACCGTGCGTGCCTCGAACCCGGTAGAAGCTGAAGCGGCGACCAAGATCGCTGTAGTTGGAGCGCACTGATGATCAAGCACGAAACAATCGAGAAGAACATCGGCCTGATGGCCTTCTTCATGGTTATCGCCGTGAGCATCGGCGGCCTTACCCAAATCGTTCCGCTGTTCTTCCAGGACGTGACCAACACCCCGGTCGAGGGCATGAAGCCGCGTAGCGCGCTGGAACTGGAAGGCCGTGACATTTATATCGCCAACGGCTGTGTCGGCTGCCACTCGCAGATGATCCGTCCGTTCCGTGCCGAAACCGAACGCTATGGCCACTATTCGGTTGCCGGTGAAAGCGTGTGGGACCACCCGTTCCTGTGGGGCTCCAAACGCACCGGCCCGGACCTGGCCCGAGTGGGCGGGCGTTACTCCGATGACTGGCAGCGCGCGCACTTGTATAACCCGCGCAACGTCGTGCCCGAATCGATCATGCCGGCTTACCCGTTCCTTGTTGAGCGCAAGCTGGACGGCAAGGACACCGCGAAAAAAATGGAAGTCTTGCGCACGCTTGGCGTCCCTTACACCGACGAAGACATCGCCGGGGCCAAGGATGCAGTGAAGGGCAAAACCGAAATGGACGCACTGGTGGCTTACCTCCAGGGCTTGGGCACCATCATCAAAAGCAAACGGTGATCTGAATGGATATCGGGATGATTCGTGGCCTGGGCACTGTCGTCGTGATGGTGGCTTTTATCGGTTTGGCATTGTGGGTATTCAGCCCGCGACGCAAGTCAGAATTTGACGACGCGACCCTGTTGCCGTTCAAGGATGATCCCGAAGCCATCAAGCACGTCGAGCAAGAGCAAGCTTCTAGGAGTAACAAAGAATGACTACGTTCTGGAGTCTGTACGTTACAGTCCTCACTCTGGGTACCATCTTCGCCCTGACCTGGTTGTTGCTGGCCACCCGCAAGGGCCAGCGCAGCGAGCAGACCGACGAGAAAGTCGGCCACGCGTTCGACGGCATCGAAGAGTACGACAACCCAATGCCGAAATGGTGGTTCATGCTGTTTGTGGGCACCGTCATTTTCGCTCTCGGCTACCTCGTGCTGTACCCGGGCCTGGGTAACTGGAAAGGCCTGCTGCCGGGCTATCAGTACCTGGATACCAAAGAGCAGACGCCGTTTGCCAATGGTCAGACCGGCTGGACCGGTGTACACGAGTGGGAAAAGGAAATGGCCAAATCGGACGCCAAGTTTGGGCCGATCTTCGCCAAATTCGCCGCCATGCCCATTGAAGAAGTGGCCAAGGACCCGCAAGCACTGAAAATGGGTGGCCGCCTGTTCGCCTCCAACTGTTCGGTGTGCCACGGCTCCGACGCCAAAGGCGCCTATGGCTTCCCCAACCTGACCGACGCCGACTGGCGCTGGGGCGGGACGCCTGCCGACATCAAGACCACCATTATGGCCGGCCGTCACGCGGTCATGCCGGGCTGGTCCGAAGTGATCGGTGAGCAAGGCGTCAGCGACGTGGCCGCCTACGTGCTGACCAGTCTCGACGGGCGCAAGCTGCCGGAAGGTGCGAAAGCCGACCCTGCCAAAGGCAAGGAAATCTACGCGACCAACTGTGCGGTTTGCCACGGGCCGGAGGGCAAGGGCAACCCGCTGATGGGCGCACCCAACCTGACTCACCCGGGGGCGTTTATCTACGGTTCGAGCTTTGCTCAACTGCAGCAGACCATCCGCTACGGCCGTCAGGGCCAGATGCCTGCCCAGGCTGACCTGCAGGGGAACGACAAGGTTCACTTGCTGGCTGCCTACGTGTACAGCCTGTCCCATGGTGATGAAGCCAAGACAGACGAGTAACGCGTTAGTTTGAACGCTGCAAAAAATGGCCCCGCCAACGACAGTTGGCGGGGCCATTTTGTTTCAGGGCTGCAGCAGCTATTGCCGTACACACCCACAAGGTAGTAACGTTTCTACATTGTATTTTTGGGGAGGATCAGCCCATGACCATCACCACCATTTCAAGCCGCGAATTCAACCAGGACACAAGCGGTGCCAAAAAAGCATCGCAACAAGGGCCTGTTTACATCACTGACCGTGGCCGCCCCGCCCATGTACTGCTATGCATGGAGGAGTACCAACGGCTAACCGGCCTGGACACCAGCATTGTCGACCTGCTGGTGATGCCCGAAACAACGCCGGTTGAATTCGAACCCGAACGCGCAGTCATCACGCCGCGCCCAGTGGATTTCTAATGTTCCTGCTCGATACCAACGTAGTTTCTGAACTGCGCAAAACCCAGGCCGACTCTGCAGTGGTGGCCTGGGCCCGCAGCGTCCCGGCTTACAAACTGTATATCTCGGCCATTACCCTGCTGGAAATCGAAACTGGCATCTTGCGCCTGGAGCGCCGCGACCCGGGTCAGGCCGCCCCCTTGCGCAACTGGCTTGAAGTACATGTTATGTCTGCTTTTGCCGGGCGCGTGCTGTCAGTCGATGGCGCCGTTGCCAGACGCTGCGCCCGCCTGCATGTGCCTGACCGCAGCAATGAATGCGACGCCCTGATCGCGGCCACCGCACTGGTGCATGACATGACCGTGGTTACCCGCAATACCCGGGACTTTGCCTTTAGCGGCGCCCCTTTGCTCAACCCTTGGGAGCTTTGACTCAGCCAGGACGCAACTCACCTGCAGGTGTAAGTCAATTGATCCATGTCATGAGTTGTTACAACTCCTATACCAACTTGCCATTTTCCGGAACGCGACCAAAGGTCGCACCCTTGAGCTAGAGTCACAGGGGTATCATTACGCTATCGCAACACCTTCTGACCGCGGTCGGCACGTACTGACCGAGGCATTTTCCACTGCCGTGGGACGCACTAATGAGCAATCAGATTCCTGTACACAACGTCACTCCACCTGCCAAAAAACCCGCTGAAAGCACTGACCTGTACGCGGCCAGGGAGAAAATCTACACCCGCGCCTTTACCGGGCTTTTCCGCAATCTGCGCATTGGCGGCGGAGCGCTGTTGTTCCTGCTGTATTTCGGTACGGTATGGCTCAACTGGGGCGGTCACCAGGCGGTGTGGTGGAACCTGCCCGAACGCAAATTCTTTATTTTTGGCGCCACCTTCTGGCCACAGGATTTCATCCTGCTCTCGGGGCTGCTGATCGTCGCGGCCTTTGGCCTGTTCTTTATTACGGTTTACGCCGGGCGCGTGTGGTGCGGCTACACCTGCCCGCAAAGCGTTTGGACGTGGGTGTTCATGTGGTGCGAGAAGGTCACTGAAGGCGACCGCAACCAGCGCATCAAGCTCGACAAGGCACCGATGAGCGCCAACAAGTTTGTGCGCAAGTTCAGCAAGCACACACTCTGGCTATTGATCGGCTTTGTCACCGGCATGACCTTTGTCGGCTACTTCTCACCCATCCGCGAACTGGTGATCGACTTCTTCACTGGTCAGGCTGATGGCTGGGCGTATTTCTGGGTCGGCTTCTTCACCCTCGCCACCTATGGCAACGCCGGCTGGCTGCGCGAGCAGGTGTGCATCTATATGTGCCCGTATGCGCGCTTCCAGAGCGTGATGTTTGATAAAGACACCCTGATCGTTTCCTACGACCCGCGCCGTGGTGAAGTCCGTGGCCCGCGCAAAAAGGACGCCGACTACAAGGCCATGGGCCTGGGCGACTGCATCGACTGCACCATGTGCGTGCAGGTATGCCCGACCGGGATTGATATCCGCGATGGCTTGCAGATCGAGTGCATCGGCTGCGCGGCCTGTATCGATGCCTGCGACAGCATCATGGACAAGATGAACTACCCCCGCGGCTTGATCAGCTACACCACCGAGCACAACCTCTCCGGCCAGAAAACCCATAAGCTGCGTCCGCGCCTGATCGGCTATGCCCTGGTATTGCTGACCATGATGGGTCTGCTGGCCGCTGCGTTCTTTACCCGCACGCTGGTAGGCTTCGACGTGAGCAAAGACCGCGTGCTGTATCGCGAGAACGCCGAAGGGCGGATCGAAAACGTCTACAGCCTGAAGATCATGAACAAGGACCAGCACGACCACACCTACGTGCTGGAGGCCACCGGCCTGCCGGATCTCAAGCTGCAGGGCAAACGCGAAATCAAGGTCGCGGCCGGCGATATCGTCAGCCTGCCGGTCGAGCTGTCAATTGCCCCCGAGAAGCTGCCGTCGAGTACCAACGAGGTGTTCTTTATCCTCAAGGACGCCGACAACAACGACGTCAACGTTAAAGCCAAGAGCCGATTCATCGGCCCACAAATCAGATAAGAGAACTCGACATGCCCGCAGCAAATGCTTCCAGCCCCTGGTACAAGCACATCTGGCCATGGATCATCATTGCCATCCTGGCCTGCTCGGTAACCCTGACCCTGTCGATGGTCACCATTGCCGTGAACAACCCGGACAACCTGGTCAACGATAATTACTACGAGGCGGGCAAAGGCATCAATCGGGCACTGGACCGTGAGCTGCTGGGCCAGACCCTGCAACTCAAAGCCAAGTTGCGCCTGGATGAAATGACCGGCGAAGTCGTGCTGCTGCTTGAGGGCAACAGCAAGCCGCAAGTGCTGGAACTGAACCTGATTTCACCGACCCAGCCGGAAAAAGACCGCAAGGTCAGCCTGAGCCAGAGCGCAACGGAACCGGGTCGCTATATCGGCCAACTGGATGACAAGATTGAAGGTCGCCGCTTTGTTGAGCTGCTGGGTGTTGAAGATGGCAAGACCTGGCGCCTGTTCGAAGAAGAACTGGTCGGCCACGACAAGGACCTGCTGCTGGGCGACGAGCCCATTCAAGGCGCTGAAGACCACAAGTCGAAATAACCCCATCGCGGGCAAGCCCGCTCCCACAGGGATGCGCGAACCCTGTGGGAGCGGTCTTGTCCGCGATGACGTATTTTCTGGTGACACAATATCGCGATAGAGCACCATGACCACTCCCGTTCCCTGCTATCACTGCGCCCTGCCCGTCCCGCCCGGCAGCCGGTTTACCGCCGTTGTTCTGGGCGAAGTTCGCGAGTTCTGCTGCCCCGGCTGCCAGGCAGTGGCCGAGGCTATCGTCGCTGGCGGTCTCGAAAGCTATTACCAGCACCGCAGTGAAGCATCCGCCAACCCTCAAGCCCTGCCCGTGCAACTGGTTGAAGAGTTGGCGCTGTATGACCGCCCCGATGTGCAAAAACCCTTTGTCCGACATGAGGGCGAGCAAGCCGAAACCACCCTGCTGATCGAAGGCATCAGCTGCGCCGCCTGTGGCTGGCTGATCGAAAAGCACCTGCGCCATCTGCCAGCCGTCAGTGAAGCGCGACTCAACTTGTCCAACCATCGCCTGCAGGTACGCTGGGACGATAGCCAATTGCCATTGAGTGAAGTCCTCAGCGAACTGCGCCATATCGGCTATGCCGCGCACCCGTACCAGGCCGACCGTGCCACCGAACAATTGGCCAGCGAAAACCGCCTGGCCTTGCGCCAGCTCGGTGTCGCCGGGCTGCTGTGGTTTCAGGCCATGATGGCTACCATGGCCACCTGGCCAGAGTTCAATATCGACCTCAGCCCCGAGATGCACACCATCCTGCGCTGGGTAGCGTTGTTTCTGACAACACCTATCGTGTTCTACAGTTGCGCCCCCTTTTTCAAAGGCGCCATGCGCGACCTGCGCACCCGCCACCTGACCATGGATGTGTCAGTCTCCCTGGCCATCGGCGGTGCTTATATCGCCGGGATCTGGACGGCCATCACCGGCGTCGGCGAGCTGTATTTCGATGCTGTGGGCATGTTTGCCCTGTTTTTGCTGGCCGGCCGCTATCTGGAGCGCCGCGCCCGCGAGCGCACCGCCGCCGCCACTGCGCAATTGGTCAACCTGCTGCCAGCCTCATGCCTGCGCCTGAGCGCTGACGGGCAAAGCGAACGCATTCTGCTGACTGAACTCAAGGTCGGCGACCGGGTGCTGGTGCACCCCGGCTCAATCATGCCGGCTGACGGCAAGATCCTGGATGGTCAGTCCAGCATCGACGAATCCCTGCTGACTGGCGAATACCTGCCACAACCACGGCAGATTGGCGACGCCGTCACGGCCGGCACCCTCAATGTGGAAGGCGCGCTGACCGTTGAAGTCATGGCGCTGGGCCAGGACACGCGCCTGTCCGCCATCGTGCGCCTGCTTGATCGCGCTCAAAGCGAAAAACCTCGCCTTGCGGAGATTGCCGACAAGGCCGCGCAGTGGTTCCTGCTGTTCTCATTGATCGCTGCTGCGGGTATCGGCCTGTGGTGGTGGCAACTTGATGCATCACGGGCCTTCTGGATTGTCCTGGCGATGCTGGTCGCCACCTGCCCTTGCGCTTTGTCGCTGGCGACGCCGACCGCACTCACCGCCGCTACCGGCACCCTGCACAAGCTGGGCCTGCTACTGACCCGTGGCCATGTGATCGAAGGCCTGAACCAGATCGACACAGTGATTTTCGACAAGACCGGCACCCTGACTGAAGGACGCCTGGCGCTGCGGGCCATTCGCCCTTTGCGCGAGCTGGACAGCGACCACTGCCTGGCCCTTGCGGCCGCTCTGGAAAACCGCTCCGAGCACCCGATTGCCCGTGCGTTTGGCCGCGCTGCGCAAGCCGCTGAAGAAGTACGCAGCGTGCCTGGACTGGGCCTTGAAGGGCTGGTCGGCGAGCAGCGCTTGCGCATAGGCCAGCCAGGATTTGCCTGTGAGCTGAGCCAGTGCCCGATCCCGGACATGCCGGACGAACCCGGCCAATGGCTGCTGCTGGGCGACACCCAAGGCGTGCTGGCCTGGTTTGTTCTGGACGACCGCCTGCGGGACGATGCCCCGGCATTGCTGGCAGCGTGCAAGGCCCGCGGCTGGCACACGCTGCTGCTGTCGGGGGACAGTTCGCCGATGGTCGCCAGCGTGGCCGCCGAACTGGGGATCGATGAAGCTCAGGGCGGCTTGCGCCCGGATGACAAATTGCAGGTCTTGCAAAAACTGCACGCCCAAGGCCGCAAGGTGCTGATGCTGGGGGATGGTGTCAACGATGTACCTGTGCTCGCCGCTGCCGATATCAGCGTGGCCATGGGCTCGGCGACCGACCTGGCGAAAACCAGCGCCGATGCGGTGCTGCTGTCCAACCGCCTGGACGCGCTGGTGCAAGCGTTCAGCCTGGCGCGACGGACCCGACGGGTGATCATCGAAAACCTGTTGTGGGCCGGACTCTATAATGGCCTGATGCTGCCATTCGCCGCACTGGGCTGGATTACTCCGATCTGGGCCGCCATCGGCATGTCGATCAGCTCACTGACCGTGGTGCTCAACGCCTTGCGCCTGACGCGCATGCCCGCCCAGGCGCATACTCCAGCCATGCCACACTCTCGCCCGCTACCGGCTTGACCCGGTCCCCTGGAGCCCTTATGCCAGCGCTTTACATCATGATTCCGGCGGCCCTGCTGATTGTCGCCATCTGCATCTTTATCTTCTTCTGGGCAGTCGACAGCGGCCAGTATGATGACCTGGACAGCCCAGCCCACAGCATCCTGTTCGATGACCAGGATCCGCAGCATACCGCTGCCGTCGAAGAAGCCAAAAACCTGCACCCGGAGTCGGCCAGCGACACCGACAAAAAAGCCCCGCCCCATGCTTGAGCTGGCCCCGCTGCTGGTATCGGCCGTTATCCTGGGCCTGCTCGGGGGCGGACACTGCCTGGGCATGTGCGGCGGTCTGATGGGCGCGCTGACGCTGGCCATCCCCAAAGAGCAACGCAGCCGACGCTTCAGGCTGCTGCTGGCCTACAACCTTGGCCGAATTCTCAGCTATGCCACAGCAGGACTACTGCTGGGGCTGGCAGGCTGGGCTGTGGCCAACAGCCCGGCGGCCATGTTTATGCGCATCCTCGCCGGTTTGCTGCTGATTTGCATGGGCCTGTACCTCGCCGGCTGGTGGAGCGGCCTGACCCGCATTGAAAGCCTGGGCCGCGGCCTGTGGCGGCATATCCAGCCCGTGGCCAGCCGCCTGTTGCCGGTCACCAGCCTGCCGCGCGCCTTGCTGCTGGGGGCACTGTGGGGCTGGCTGCCCTGCGGGCTGGTGTACAGCACGCTGATCTGGTCCGCCAGCCAGGGCAGCGCAGTCGACAGTGCATTACTGATGCTGGGGTTCGGGCTGGGCACCTGGCCCGTACTGCTGGCCACCGGCCTTGCCGCAGAACGTGTTACCGCAGTGCTGCGCAAACGCAGCGTGCGCATGGCTGGAGGATTACTGGTGATCCTGTTCGGTATCTGGACCCTGCCCGGCCCGCATCAGCACTGGTTGATGGGGCACTAGACAGAACCCGTGGGAGCGAGCTTGCTCGCGATGGCATCACCGCGATTTGCCTGACACATTGCGTCGCCGGTATCGCGAGCAAGCTCGCTCCCACAGGTGCACTTGCCAATCACAGCTGTTGATGCAAATCAAGATGCTACAACGACCCACCCCCTAGAATCCGGAGCATTGCCAGCCATCCCAGGGGAATGCCCGCATGCTCGACGCCATTCGTTGGGACCCAGAATTGATCCGCCGCTACGATCTTGCCGGACCGCGCTACACCTCATACCCGACAGCCATGCAGTTCAACAGCCAGGTCAGCCCGTTCGACCTGCTGCACGCCCTGCGCGAAAGCCGCAAGGCTCTGCGCCCGCTGTCGTTGTATGTGCACGTGCCGTTTTGCGCCAATATTTGCTATTACTGCGCCTGCAACAAGGTCATTACCAAAGACCGTGGCCGGGCCCAGCCCTACCTGCAGAAACTCGAGCAGGAAATCCAGATGATCGCCTGCCACCTCGACCCCAGGCAGAAGGTCGAGCAACTGCACTTTGGCGGCGGCACCCCGACTTTTCTTAGCCACGACGAATTGCGCCAACTGATGGCCAAGCTGCGTCAGCAATTCAATCTGCTGGACGACGACTCCGGCGACTACGGCATCGAAATCGACCCCCGCGAAGCCGACTGGTCGACCATGGGCCTGTTGCGTGAACTGGGCTTCAACCGTGTCAGCATCGGCCTGCAAGACCTCGACCCGGACGTGCAAAGGGCGGTCAATCGCCTGCAAAGCCTGGAAGAGACCCGGGCAGTGATCGACGCTGCACGCACGCTGCAATTTCGCTCGATCAATATCGACCTGATCTACGGCCTGCCCAAGCAGACCCCGGAAGCCTTTGCCCGCACCGTTGAAGAAGTGATCAGCCTGCAGCCCGATCGCCTGTCGGTGTTCAACTACGCGCACTTGCCTGAACGTTTCATGCCCCAACGACGCATCAACACCAGCGACCTGCCCTCGCCTGCCGCCAAGCTACAGATGCTGGAGCGCACCATCGAGCAACTGACCGGCGCCGGCTACCGCTATATCGGCATGGATCATTTCGCCCTGCCAGACGATCAACTGGCCATCGCCCAGGAAGAATCAACCCTGCAACGCAACTTCCAGGGTTATACCACCCACGGCCATTGCGACCTGATCGGGCTTGGTGTCTCCGCCATCAGCCAGATCGGCGACCTGTACTGCCAAAATGACAGCGACCTGGCCAAATACCAGCACACCCTGGCCAGCGGCCAGCTCGCCACCAGCCGTGGCCTGGTATGCAATCAGGATGACCGTATCCGTCGCGAGGTCATCCAGCAGATCATCTGCAATTTGCACCTGCCGTTCGCGACCGTGGAGCAGGCGTTCAATATCGACTTTCGCGGCTATTTTGCCCCTCAGTGGCCGACGCTCAAGACCATGGCCGCCGACGGCCTGATCGCCCTGGACGACCAGCAACTGACTGTGCTGCCTGCTGGCAGGCTGCTGGTGCGCTCGGTGTGCATGGTGTTCGACGCTTACCTTGAGCAACAAACCCGTCAGCGCTATTCGCGGGTGATCTAAGGTCGCAAACACGACCTCTACAGCATGAGATGAGTGCCCTGGCATGGTGCGGCTGGTCTAGCCCCCCCACGCTGGGTTACCCTTGCATCTTATGTGTGTTTTCCTACAAGGATTTAAGAAATGTCCGAGCCAGTAAAAGTGCGCGCTCACACTCAGGCACAGTGCAAGGATTGCAGCCTGGCCCCACTCTGTTTGCCACTTTCGTTGAACCTGGAAGACATGGATGCGCTGGAAGAAATCGTCAAGCGCGGCCGCCCACTGAAAAAAGGCGAGTTCCTGTTCCGCCAGGGCGACACGTTTGGCTCGGTTTACGCGGTACGTTCCGGCGCACTGAAAACCTTTAGCCTGAGCGACAACGGTGAAGAGCAAATTACCGGCTTCCACCTGCCCAGCGAACTGGTCGGCCTGTCGGGTATGGACACTGAAACCTACCCGGTATCGGCCCAGGCGCTAGAGACTACACCGGTATGCGAAATCCCTTTCGAACGTCTCGACGAACTCTCCGTGCAACTGCCGCAACTGCGTCGCCAGCTGATGCGTGTGATGAGCCGCGAAATCCGCGACGATCAGCAAATGATGTTGCTGCTGTCGAAAAAAACCGCCGACGAACGTATCGCCACGTTCCTGGTCAACCTGTCAGCGCGTTTTCGTGCTCGCGGCTTCTCGGCCAATCAGTTCCGCCTGAGCATGTCGCGCAACGAAATCGGCAATTACCTGGGCCTGGCCGTTGAAACCGTGTCCCGCGTGTTTACCCGCCTGCAGGAAAACCAGTTGATCACTGCCGAAGGCAAGGAAGTGCATATTCTTGACCCGATCAAGCTGTGTGCCCTGGCCGGTGGTTCGCTGGAGGTTTGACACGGCCTGACGGGTTATACTGGCGCGCTTAACGCTCCCCAGGACAGCCCGATATGGTCTCCGACGATTTTTGCCTCAAAACCCTGATTCGCCCGGTTATTGATTTCCCCAAGCCGGGCGTCATCTTTCGCGACATCACCCCCCTCTACCAGTCGCCCCGCGCCATGCGCGTGATCGCCGACAGCTTTATCGAGCGCTACGTCGAGGCTGACTTCAGCCATATCGGCGCCATGGATGCCCGCGGCTTCCTGATCGGCTCGGTACTGGCCCACCAGCTCAATAAACCGCTGATCCTGTTTCGCAAACAGGGCAAATTGCCCGCAGACGTTTTGGCCGAAGGCTATCAGACGGAATATGGCGAAGCGTTTCTGGAGGTTCACGCCGACAGCCTGTGCGAGGGCGACTCGCTGCTGATCGTCGATGACCTGATTGCTACGGGCGGCACGCTGATTGCGGCAGCTAACCTGGTGCGACGCATGGGTGCGCAGGTGTTTGAAGCAGCGGCCATTATCGACCTGCCCGAACTGGGCGGTTCGCAGCGCTTGCAGGATTTGGGTGTGCCTACTTTCTGCCTGACGGAATTTTCGTTAACCGAGTAATACCGACACGTGGGAGCGGGCTTGCTCGCGATAGCATCAGCGCGGTTCAACTGAATACCGCGGTGCCTGCATCGCGAGCAAGCCCGCTCCCACAGGAGTCCCCTCTCCCCTGCAATCGCAGTCAGAGCGTAATCGGCCGACGCCCCGAGAACGAGTGCGCCAAAGTACCGCCATCCACCAGTTCCAGCTCGCCACCCAGCGGCACACCGTGGGCGATACGCGAAGCGATCAGGCCTTTGTTGCTCAGCAACTGGGCGATGTAATGCGCAGTGGCCTCGCCCTCAACCGTTGGATTGGTGGCCAGGATCACCTCCGCAAACGTACCCTGCTCTGCAATACGCGCCATCAATTGCGGAATGCCTATCGCCTCAGGGCCTAAACCATCGAGCGGCGACAAATGCCCCTTGAGCACAAAGTAACGGCCGCGATAACCGGTCTGCTCCACGGCATACACGTCCATCGGCCCCTCGACCACGCACAGCAAGGTGTCATCCCGGCGCACATCGGCACACTGCGGGCACAGATCGTCTTCGGTCAGGGTTCTGCACAAACGGCAATGCCCCACACCTTCCATCGCCTGAGTCAGCGCCAGGGCCAGGCGCGAGCCACCACTGCGATCACGCTCAAGCAATTGCAACGCCATGCGCTGGGCGGTCTTTTGACCCACGCCCGGCAAGGTACGCAAGGCATCGATCAGTTGGCGAATCAGAGGGCTAAAGCTCATAAGGAAAGGTCCGACAAAACAACGAGACGCGGTTTATACCCTCGGTGTGAGCTAGCGTCAAATACCCGTAAAACAGGCAAAAAAATGCCAGGCTCATGGCCTGGCATTTCAGCATGCCTTAGAACGGCATCTTCATGCCCGGCGGCAGTTGCATGCCGGCGGTCACACCAGACATTTTGTCCTGGCTGTTGGCTTCGATCTTGCGCACGGCGTCGTTGACCGCTGCGGCGAACAGGTCTTCCAGCACTTCGCGGTCGTCTTCGCTCACACCTTCCAGCAAAGTCGGGTCAATGCTCACCCGCTTGACGTCATGACGGCCGGTCATGACCACAGTGACCATATCGCCACCCGCCTTGCCGGTGACTTCAGCATTGGCCAGCTCTTCCTGCATCTTGGCCATTTTTTCCTGCATCTGCTGCGCCTGCTTCATCAGGCCGGCCATGCCACCTTTCATCATGGGAATCACCTCAAACGTTATTTGGACAATGCACCCGCAATCAAAACGACTGCGGGCTGTAAGTTTCTGCTCTGGCGTTACGACACTTGAGCCTGAGCCACCTCTAAAGGTTGAATCGTATCTTCGCGTACGGCCGCACCGAACTGCTCGACCATCTGCCGGACCACCGGGTCGGCATGGATCGACTCTTCGGCCAGACGCTGGCGCTCTGCGCGAAAACGCGAAGCCGCCTGGGCCGGGGTTTCCTGCTCCGGCTTGACCAGCTCAATCGTGACTTTGAGTGTACGCTGAGTGAACTGGTTCAGTGCATCGTTGAGTCGACGCTGCTGGGTCAGGTTGAACAACGCGCTGTGGGCCGGGTCCAGATGCAACAGCCAGTCATCACCGTCAACTGCAATCAGCGTGCAGTTGGCGCCAATGCTGGCGGTCATGCCCGACACCGGTAATTTGGGGAACATCTCCAGCCATTCAAGGGCCAGACCGGTCGCCGGCATCGCCGCAGGCAGCGGTTCGGGCGCAGGCGCAGGCTCGCTGGCATGCTCACTGGCCAGCTCGTCGAGGTAGCTGTAGGCCGCCGAATCCATGTCCGGCTCAATGTAGTCTTCGTCCAGGGGCGGCTCGTCGTCACGATCCATGCCCGACACCGCTGCGTCCACCTGCTCGACGGTCGGCTCTGGAAGCGGCGCCGCGATCCACTCCGGCGCATCCGGCACCACACTGTCCGGCGTCGGCAGCGGCATCGGCGGCAACTCAGGAGGCTCGCCAATAGTGTCCAGCACCGACTCGGGCGCAACCTTGAGCTCAATCACCGGGGCAGCCGGCTCGTTCCAGGGCAAGTCCTTTTCCGCCACTGACGGAGCCTTGGGCGCCTGCACAGGCTCGGCAACCGCTTCGACCACAGGCGGTACCGGTTGCACTGCCACCGGTGCCGGCGCGGCCGGCACTGGCTCGACAGGGGACATGGCCGCCACGGTTGGGGCGGAATCAACTGTGGCCTGGCTGATCCCCACTGGCTTTAGCGGCTGACTCGGCGCGTTGCCGGTGTCTGCCGGGCGGAAGGCCAGCATTCGCAGCAGGACCATTTCAAAGCCACCACGCGGATCTGGCGCCAGCGGCAAATCGCGCCGGCCAATCAGGCCCATCTGGTAATAAAATTGCACATCTTCGGCAGGCAATGCCTTGGCCAGGGCCAAGACGCGATCGCGGTCGCCGTGACCATTATCGACGCCTTCGGGCAGCGCCTGGGCAATGGCCACGCGATGGAAGACGTTGAGGATCTCGGACAGCACGCCATTCCAGTCCGGGCCCTGCTCGGCCAGATGGCGAACGGCCTCGAGCATGGCCCTGGCATCACCTTCGATCAAGGCGTGCAACAGGTCGAACACCTGACCGTGATCCAGCGTACCAAGCATCGCCCGCACATCACCCGCCAGTACCTTGCCCTCACCGAAGGCAATGGCCTGATCGGTGAGGCTCATGGCATCACGCATCGAGCCATCGGCGGCGCGACCGAGCAGCCACAGCGCATCATCTTCAAACGGCACATTTTCGACACTGAGAACGTGGGTCAAATGCTCGACCACGCGCTCGGGCGTCATGTTCTTCAGCGAAAACTGCAGGCAGCGCGACAGGATCGTGGCCGGCAATTTCTGCGGGTCGGTGGTCGCGAGGATGAACTTGACGTAAGGCGGCGGCTCTTCAAGGGTCTTGAGCAGCGCATTGAACGAATGGCTGGAGAGCATGTGCACTTCGTCAATCAGGTAGACCTTGAAGCGCCCGCGGCTCGGCGCGTACTGCACGTTGTCGAGCAGTTCGCGGGTGTCCTCGACCTTGGTGCGGCTGGCGGCGTCGATTTCGATCAGGTCGACAAAGCGCCCTTCATCGATTTCACGGCACACGGAGCACTCGCCACAGGGAGTCGAGGTGATACCTGTTTCACAGTTCAGGCATTTGGCGATGATCCGCGCAATGGTGGTCTTGCCGACGCCACGGGTACCGGTGAAAAGGTAAGCGTGGTGCAGGCGCTGACTGTCCAGGGCATTGATCAGAGCCTTGAGCACATGGGTCTGGCCGACCATTTCGCGGAACGAGCGCGGACGCCATTTACGTGCAAGAACCTGATAACTCATTGATAACCGTCGCGTCAGAAAAGCGGAGGGGGCTAATGCTAGCGGAGCAAGGGCAAAATTGCATCCGATGCGCACGTTTAACTGCGCGCAGCCTTGGCATAGACCTTTTTACCCACGCACAGAAAATCATCGCCCGGTCTTTTGACCGTCGAACAAGGCCTGACTGCAAGATTTGGAGTTTGGTTCGAACCCGACAGAACTGCGGGTTTAAAATGGAGGCAACCCCACCAGCCACACCCCGGCACACAATGTTCCCGCTGTGGCTGCTTCCTTCCGGATCTGACCAGGTTCACGGGTAATCGTTGCGGGGGGACCGATAGGGTCACCATAACAACATCCGCTTAGCAGCGAACGGCGCCATTGTACCTGTCTGAGAAAAACTTACAACCGCTGCGGCAAGAATAAAAAAATGAATGGGCTCAAGCACTTGGATTCGGGTTGAAACACCGCCTCGCAACCCGGCACAGGTCATTTGTGGGAGCGGGCTTGCTCGCGATGGCTTCTGCGCGGCTCAACTGAGACACCGCGTCGCCTGCATCGCGAGCAAGCCCGCTGCCACAGCCATTACGTAATCGAAATACCCTGTTCGCTCAAAAACGCGACAAAAGCTTCTTCATCCAGCACCTTGAGCCCCAGCTCGTTGGCCTTGGCCAGCTTGGAGCCTGCTCCCGGCCCCGCTACGACGCAATGGGTCTTGCCCGACACCGAGCCCGAAACCTTGGCCCCCAGACTTTCCAGCTTGTCCTTGGCCACATCGCGACTCATTAATTCCAGCGAGCCGGTCAACACCCAGGTCTGGCCTGCCAGCGGTAAACCTTCCACGGCCTTTTTCTCGCTGTGCCAGTGCATGCCGAAATCACGCAGTTGCGCTTCGATTGCCAGCGCCATACGGGCATTTTCAGGGTTATCGAAGAACTCGCGTACCGCCTTGGCCTGTTTTTCCGGCAAGGCCTGGCGCATATCGAGCCAGTCTGCAGTGATCACCCCTTCAAGGGAGCCAAACCTGTCGGCCAGTTTTTGCGCCCCGCCCGGCCCCACCGAAGGAATATGCAACTTGTCGATCAACCCGCCCAAGGTTGTGCTGGCGGCAAACTCGGCACCCAGCTCACCTTGATCCTGCAACTCAAGACCACGCTCCAGCAGTTGATCAATCACCTGCTGGTTGTGTGCGTCACTGAAGAAACTATGAATCTCGTGCGCCACTTCCAGCCCCACGTCCGGCAGGTAGGTAAGCACTTGCGGCAAGGCCCGCTGCACACGCTCCAGGGAGGCCAATGAACGCGCCAGCACCTTGGCAGTCTCTTCGCCCACATCGGGAATGCCCAATGCGTAGATAAAACGCGCCAACGTCGGACGCTTGCTGTCGGCGATGGCCTGCAGCAAGTTCTTGCTCGACAGCTCGGCAAAGCCTTCGAGATCGACGATCTGCTCGAACTGCAGGGTATAGAGGTCTGCCGGCGAACTCACCAGGCCCTCATCGACCAACTGCTCGACACTTTTTTCCCCCAGGCCTTCAATGTCCATCGCCCGGCGCGAAACAAAATGAATGATCGCCTGTTTAAGCTGGGCACCACAGGCCAGCCGGCCGACACAGCGGTACACCGCACCTTCGCTGACGGTTTCACGGCCCTTGCTGCGCTTGATCAGCTGCGTGCGCTCAACGTGGGAGCCGCACACCGGACAGCTTTCAGGGATCTGCACCGGCCGGGCATCTTCAGGGCGACGCTCCAGCACCACCTGCACAACCTGCGGGATAACATCACCAGCACGGCGAATAATCACGGTATCGCCAATCATCAGGCCCAGCCGCGCCACTTCATCCATATTGTGCAGGGTGGCATTGGATACGGTCACCCCGGCCACCTTGACCGGTTTGAGACGCGCCACGGGCGTTACTGCACCGGTGCGTCCGACCTGAAACTCAACATCCAGCAACTCGGTCAGTTCCTCCATGGCCGGAAACTTGTGCGCGATGGCCCAGCGCGGTTCACGCGCACGAAAGCCCAGCTCGCGCTGCGACGCCAGGCTGTTGACCTTGAACACCACTCCGTCGATCTCGTAGGGCAAGGAAGCACGACGCTCACCGATATCACGGTAATAGTCCAGGCACTCGGCAATTCCCTTTGCCAGCTTCAGCTCATGACTGATGGGCATGCCCCATTGCTGCAATTGTTTGAGGTTGCCGATATGGGTGTCCGAAAACTCTTCAGAGACCTGCCCCAGACCGTAGCAGCAAAATTCCAGCGGGCGGCTGGCCGTGATCTTCGAATCCAGCTGACGCAAGCTGCCCGCCGCTGCGTTGCGCGGATTGGCAAAGGTCTTGCCGCCAGCAGCCAGCTGAGACTCATTAAGACGCTCAAAGCCGGCCTTGGACATAAACACTTCGCCACGCACTTCCAGCACCGCTGGCCAGCCGCTGCCATGCAGCTTGAGCGGAATATTGCGCACGGTGCGTACGTTGACGCTGATGTCTTCACCGGTAGTGCCATCACCCCGCGTGGCACCACGCACCAGGCTGCCATCCCGGTACAACAAGCTGACTGCCAGCCCGTCCAGCTTGGGCTCACAGCTGTATTCAACTTCAGCGCCGCCACCAAACAGATCGCCCGCGGGCAGATCCAGGCCCTCGCTGACACGGCGATCGAATTCGCGCATATCGGTTTCATCGAATGCGTTACCCAGGCTCAGCATGGGCACTTCGTGACGCACCTGAGTAAAGGCAGACAAGGCTGCGCTGCCAACGCGCTGAGTGGGCGAGTCGGCGGTCACCAGCTCAGGATGTTCGGCCTCCAGGGCCTTCAGCTCGCGGAACAGGCGATCGTACTCGGCGTCCGGAATGCTTGGCTCGTCGAGTACATGGTAGCGGTAATTATGCTGATCCAGTTCAGCGCGCAGCTCTAGAATGCGGGTATTGGCGGCGGTCATGGGGTGTTCTCTCACAAAGCAAAAGAGCAGCCGAGGCTGCTCCTTGTGTTATTCATGCTGCATGTGGGTGGAGCAGGCAAGCCGCCCCCACATGTTCAGCGTTTTTGAGTCAGGGCACGGCGCTCGAATTCAACGATGCGCTGGCGGTAATGCTCGATAGTCTGGGCCGTCAACACACTGCGCTGGTCATCTTTAAGCTCACCATTGAGCTCCTGGGACAGCTTGCGTGCAGCGGCAACCATCACATCAAAAGCCTGCTTGGGATGGCGCGGGCCGGGCAAACCAAGGAAAAAGCTGACAGCTGGCGTACTGAACAGGTCAATATCATCCAGGTCGAATACACCCGGTTTCACCGCATTGGCCATGGAGAACAGCACTTCGCCATTACCGGCCATGCTTTCGTGGCGATGGAAAATATCCATCTCGCCAAAACGCAAACCGCTTTCGAGGATGTTCTGCAACAGTGCCGGGCCTTTGAAGCCTGCCGGGTCACGGCTGATCACGCTGATCACCAGCACTTCTTCGGCGGCCTGCTGCGGTGCAGGCTCCTTGACTTCAACGTCCGCTACGCTCGGCTTGGCACGACCACGCGCCGGCTTGACTGGCGCTACATGATCATCATCACGAGCACTGATGCTCGGGCCTTCATCCAGTTCAAGATCAAGGTTCAGGTCACCCTGGCTCGGCTCACCGCCACGCTTGCCGCGCTTGGCACCTTTGTCCCGTGCAGGCATGCTGACCGATGGCAAGTCGTGCTCATCAAGTTGCGGCTCTTTATGGGTTGGCGTATCCAGCACCCGTGACGGGCCCAACAACTCAGGGCTGTGCTCGTCGTCAGGGGCATTGGAAAAACTGCGATCAAGTCGAAACTTGAGCTTGCCTTTGCCACCACGCATGCGGCGCCAGCCATCAAAAAGAATACCGGCGATTACCACTATGCCGATGACTATCAGCCATTCGCGCAGACCGATTTCCATGTAATCCCTTGCCCCTAAAAAATGATTCTATGAAGAAGAGCCTAAAGCCCTTTAAAACGTGGCGCCAACTCTATGTTCTGAATGGCGTTTTACCCACGTACAAAAAAATTAGACATTAAATTAACACGACCAAAGATAACTTTACACCGTCTGTCGCATTGAGCTAGGCCCATGCTGCCTTCGACCTACACGTCATATCGGTCAAATGCTTGAAATTTTTCTTACAAGAAGAAAAAAATCGTCCTACATGCTTATAGCTCAAGCATCGACCATTGCCATTGCCTCCTCAACATCAACCGCTACAAGACGTGAACAGCCCGGCTCATGCATCGTCACCCCCATCAACTGATCCGCCATCTCCATGGCGATCTTGTTGTGAGTGATATAGATAAATTGCACGGTCTGCGACATCTCCTTTACCAAGCGTGCATAGCGGCCTACGTTAGCGTCATCAAGCGGTGCATCGACTTCGTCGAGCATGCAAAACGGCGCCGGGTTGAGCTTGAAAATGGCAAAAACCAGCGCCAGGGCCGTCAAGGCTTTCTCGCCACCGGACAGCAAATGGATCGTGCTGTTCTTCTTGCCCGGCGGACGCGCCATGATGGTCACCCCTGTATCGAGTAGATCTTCGCCCGTCAGTTCCAAATAAGCGCTGCCGCCACCGAAAACTTTTGGGAAAAGTGCCTGTAATCCACCATTTATCTGATCAAAGGTGTCCTTGAAGCGGCTGCGGGTCTCTTTGTCGATCTTGCGGATGACGTTTTCCAGGGTATCGAGTGCCTCGACCAGATCAGCATCCTGAGCATCCAGATAGCGCTTGCGCTCCGATTGCTGCTGATACTCATCAATGGCTGCAAGGTTGATCGCGCCCAGGCGCTGAATTCGCGCAGCGATACGCTCCAGTTCTTCTTCGGCCTGCTGCTCGTTGACCTCGGCATCGAGGGTGGCCAGCACCCCGTGCAGGTCATAGCCATCGGCCAGCAACTGATCCTGCAACGCAGTACGACGCACGCTCAAGGCCTGCCACTCCATGCGCTGCTGTTCGAGCTGGCCACGAATCAATTGCGATTGTTGCTCAGCCTGATTGCGGCGTTTTTCGGCATCGCGCAATTCGCGATCGGCATCTTCGAGCGCGGTCTGGGCAATCTTGAGTTCTTCATCCACGCTCAGGCGCTTGTCGAGCAACTCTTCAAGCTTGAGGCGCAACTCTTCCAGCGGCGCTTCGCCCTCCTCCAGATTGAGGGTCAGCTGTTCGCGCTTTTCAGCCAGGCGCTCGGCCTGCATTTCCAGGCGCTCAAGAGCCTGGCGGGTGGAATCATGCTGCGCCTTGAGCGACCCCAGGCGGACAGCCAACTGGTGGGCGTGGTCTTTATGTTGTCGAGCATCCTGACGCACCCGATCCAACTGCTCGCGCAGACTGTCGCGACGGGCCAGCAACAGCTCGCGCTGCCCGGTATCGGTGGCCATGGCATCCAGGGCGTCCTGCAACAGCAGGCGCGCCTCCCCTACCTGCTCATGCTCCAGGGCGCGCTGCTCACCCAACTCGGCCAGTTCTTCGTCCAGACGGCGGCGGCGCAAGGTCAATTGCTCGACCTTGGCCTTGCTGGCGGAGAGCTTGGCCTTGATCTCACCCTGGTGGCGAGCTTCATCCTGCAAGCGACGGCGAAGCTGCTCACGAGAGTCTTCCTGCATACGCTGTTGCTCACGCATGCTTTGTAGTTGTTCCTCCAGGGCCGCCAGGGTGGCTTCACGCTCTTCGCACTCAAGCCCCAGGCGCTGGATTTCCTGGCCCCGGGCCAGCACCCCGCTTTCGGCTTCACTGGCGCGGCGCACCCGCAGGAAGTTGCGCCCGACCCAATAGCCATCACGGCTGATCAGGCTCTGGCCCTCGGCCAGTTGAGCACGCAAGGCCAGTGCCTGCTCCAGTGTTTCGACCGGTTTGACCTGGCCCAGCCACGGCGCCAGATCAAAATCGGCCGTGACCTTGTCAAGCAGGCTGCCCGCCAAGCGAGGGGCCTGCCCTGCATCACTGAACAGGCGCAAATCACCCTGGGCAAACCCTGCCAGATCCAGCCGGGCAAAATCCTCGACCAGTACGGCCTGCAAATCAGCCCCCAACACGGTCTCTACCGCCAGCTCCCAGCCAGCCTCTACGCGCAGGCCTTCTGCCAGTCGTGGCTGCTCGGCAAGCTGCTGATCGCGCAACCATTCGCCAGTACCGGTACCCGGATCAAGCGCAGCCTGCTGCAAGGCCTCCAGCGATGCCAGACGACCGTTGAGGCGCTGCAGCTCGCCCTGGGCCTGCTGCTGGTTCTGCGTGGCCTGTTGCAAGTCGTGACGCACTTGCTCGAGCTGCTCGACCAGTTGCTGCTCACTGGCCTGCAGCTCTTCGTGGGCCATTTCGCTGCTGGCCAGTTGCTCACTGAGCTCCAGAATGGCCGCATCTTCAGGGTCTGCGGCCAGCAAGGCACGCTCTTCAGCCAGGCGGCGCTGACGTTCCGCAACGCGCTCCATACTGGTTTCCAGCTGCTGGATACGGGCTTGCAGCACTTCGGACTGGCGCTGCGGCTCGGCCGAGCGAAGGTTGAAAATGTCCCACTGCTCCTGCCAGCCATGCATGGTTTGCTCGGCCACTTCCAGAGTAGCGGCAGCCTCTTCGGCGGCCGCGCTGGTCAGTTCCTGCTCGGGCTCAAGCATGTGCAGCTCTTCAGCCAGAGTCGCCAGCAAGGTGCGGTCATGCCCCAGATGGGATTCGGTTTCCAGGCGCGAGCGCTCGGCTTCGCGCAGGTCATCCTGCAACTGGCGCAAACGTTGCTGGCCATGCTGAATGCTCTGCTCGACCCGGGCAATATCGCCCCCTACCGAATAGAAGCGCCCCTGCACCAGATTGAAGCGCTCTGACAGATCATGGTGCCCGTCACGCAGGCGTTCGATGCTGGCATCGGCATTGCGCTGCTCGGCCACCAGGGCTTCGAAACTGACTTCCTGATTACCGATGACCGCTTCGCGCTGCCCCACCTGCTCATTCAGGGCCTGCCAGCGCAGAGCCGACAGCCGGGCCTTGAGCTGACGCTCTTCGGCCTTGTATTCCTGATATTTCTCGGCGGCCTGGGCCTGGCGGTGCAAACGCTCCAGCTGACGCCCCAGCTCATCGCGCAGGTCAGTCAGACGGGCAAGGTTTTCGTGGGTACGGCGGATACGGTTTTCAGTCTCGCGGCGGCGCTCCTTGTACTTGGAAATGCCCGCCGCCTCTTCGATAAAGTTGCGCAGATCTTCGGGCTTGGACTCGATCAGCTTGGAGATCATGCCCTGCTCGATGATCGAGTAGCTGCGCGGCCCCAGCCCCGTACCGAGGAAGATATCGGTAATGTCACGACGACGGCACTTGGTGCCATTGAGGTAATAGGTGGTCTGGCTGTCGCGGGTGACTTTGCGGCGGATCGATATCTCGGCATAGGCCGCATACTCGCCCAGCAGCGTGCCGTCGGAGTTGTCGAAGACCAGTTCGATACTGGCCTGGCTCACCGGTTTGCGCGTGGTGGAGCCGTTGAAGATAACGTCGGTCATCGACTCGCCGCGCAGGTTCTTGGCCGAGCTTTCGCCCATGACCCAGCGCACGGCATCGATGATATTGGACTTGCCACAGCCGTTGGGGCCTACCACCGCCGCCATATTGCTTGGAAAGGTAACGGTTGTCGGGTCAACGAAGGACTTGAAGCCGGCCAGCTTGATACAGGTCAGGCGCACGCTCAGGCAACCGTCAAGGCAGACAGCACCAGGGCACAACTGCGCTGGGCATAGCTGCTCAGCACCACGCGAATCTGCGCCAGGTCACGCGCCAGCACGGCGTCGAGCAACTGCGCAAACAACGCCAGGAACTCGCTCATTTCCGCCTTGCGCTGGTCCAGTGCCAGGTAATAGGCACGGCTCATGGCCGGGTGCAGGTTCTCGACGGTTTCCTGCAAATAGGGGTTGTCGGCGAACGGGTACGCCGCACGCATCACATTGAAGCTGTCTTCAACGAAGGTGCTGATGTCCTGGCGTTCGTAGCTGGCGGCCAGGCGCTGCTGGATCTGCAAGAACGGCCCCAGGTCGGCCGGAACTGCCCAGCGCTGGGCTACGGCATTGCCGAGCAGGATGTACATTTCGCTCATCAGCGTGCACAGGCTCTGCACCTTGTGCGCCGTAAGCTCGGTCACATGGGCGCCACGACGCGGCAGGATGGCGATCAGATGTCGACGCTCAAGGATCAACAATGCTTCGCGCACAGAGCCGCGACTGACATTCAGCGCCAGCGTCACTTTCTGTTCCTGAATGCGTTCCCCAGGCTTTAACTCGCCGCGAATGATGCGTTCGGCGAGGTGGTGAGCGATTTGCTCGGCGAGGCTGTCCGGCGCCTTGAACGTCATGTTTTACCTTCAAAATCTTTGATCAGTGCAGGCGGTGCAGTGTAACGCACTTGATATGCCCTCGCGCAGAGCCTCAGGGGCTGAATATGGCACGAAACCCGCAAATAAATCCCCCGGTTATCAATCACAGGGATTACCGATCGCTATTTCTTGACCCGCAGGTCAGCTTTAGCTAAATTCAGTGCATCCCGCGTTACAACAATAATTATTATGCGAGGCCTTCCGTGATCCAGTTCCTACTCAACCAGACGCTGCGCACCGAGCACACGCTCGACCCGAATTTGACCGTGCTCAATTACCTGCGTGAACACCTGCACAAGCCTGGTACCAAAGAAGGTTGCGCCAGCGGCGACTGTGGGGCCTGTACCGTGGTTGTCGGCGAACTTCACACCGACGCTGAAGGCCTTGAACGGCTGCGCTATCGCAGCCTCAATTCGTGCCTGACCTTTGTCTCGGCTTTGCACGGCAAGCAACTGATCAGCATCGAAGACCTCAAGCACCAGGGGCAGTTGCACAGCGTGCAGCGGGCGATGGTCGACTGCCACGGCTCACAGTGCGGGTTTTGCACGCCGGGATTTGTGATGTCACTGTTCGCCCTGCAAAAAAACAGCACGGGCCAGCCTCATGGCCATCAGGCCCATGAAGCCCTGGCGGGCAACCTCTGTCGCTGCACCGGCTACCGCCCTATTCTGGCGGCTGCCGAACAGGCTTGCAGCGGGCAACAACAGGATCAGTTCGATACACACCAGAGCGCGACCATTGCCCTGCTCAAGACCATCACCCCGACCCAAACCGGCGAACTGAACAGCGGCGACAAGCGCTGCCTGCTGCCCATGACCATCAGCGACCTGGCCCAGCTGTACGAATCCCAACCCCAGGCCCGCCTGCTGGCCGGCGGTACCGACCTGGCGCTTGAGGTGACCCAGTTTCATCGCCCGCTGCCGGTCATGATCTACGTCGGCAACGTGGCCGAAATGAAGCACATCGAGCGCTTTGATGACCGTATTGAAATCGGCGCGGCGGTGTCGCTGACAGACGCCTACGGCACGCTCAAGGCCGAGTACCCGGACTTCGGCGAATTGCTGCAACGCTTCGCCTCCCTGCAAATCCGCAATCAGGGCACCCTGGGCGGCAACATCGGCAATGCCTCGCCCATTGGCGACTCGCCACCGCTGCTGATTGCCCTCGGCGCACAACTGGTACTGCGCAAAGGGCAAACCCTGCGCACCCTGGCGATCGAGGATTACTTCATCGACTACCGGGTGACGGCACGCCAGGAAGGCGAATTTATCGAAAAAATCATCATCCCTCGCGCCGACCCCAGCCATGCATTTCGCGCCTATAAAATCTCCAAGCGCCTGGATGACGACATCAGCGCCGTGTGCGCAGCGTTCAACCTGCACATCGACAACGGCGTGGTGACCGGTGCCCGCGTGGCATTCGGCGGCATGGCGGCCATCGCCAAACGCGCCGCCGCCTGCGAAGCCGCACTGCTCGGCGCTGACTGGAACAGCGCCAGCATCGAACGGGCCTGCGCTGCACTGGCAAACGACTTCACCCCGCTCTCGGACTTTCGCGCCAGCAAGGAATACCGTCTGCTGAGTGCACAAAACCTGCTGCGCAAATACTTTATCGAACTGCAAACGCCACATCTCGAGACGCGGGTAACAGCTTATGTCTAACCATCACAAGGTTGCCCCAACCCAGGCTGAGCTGGCCGCACTCTTCCAGCAGGACTTGAAAACCGGTGTGGGTCGCAGCGTCAAGCATGACAGTGCCGAAAAACATGTCAGCGGCGAAGCGCAGTACATCGATGACCGCCTGGAATTCCCCAACCAGTTGCACCTTTTCGCACGCCTGTCCGACCGCGCCCACGCCAGAATCCTGCGTGTCGACACCACGCCCTGCTACGCCTTCGCAGGCGTGCGCCTGGTGATCACCCACGAAGATATCCCCGGTCTGAAGGACATTGGCCCGCTACTGCCCGGCGATCCGCTACTGGCCATCGATAAGGTGGAGTTTGTCGGCCAGCCCGTACTGGCAGTGGCCGCTTGCGACCTGGACACCGCGCGCAAGGCGGCAATGGCTGCCATTATCGAATACGAAGACCTGGAGCCGGTGCTGGACGTGGTTCAGGCCCTGCGCCAGAAGCACTTTGTGCTCGATACCCACACCCATCAACGCGGCGACTCTGCCGGCGCACTGGCCGGGGCCGAACATCGCCTGCAGGGCAGCCTGCATATTGGCGGGCAGGAGCACTTTTACCTCGAGACCCAGATCTCATCGGTCATGCCTACCGAAGACGGCGGGATGATCGTTTACTGCTCCACGCAGAACCCTACTGAAGTGCAGAAGCTGGTGGCAGAAGTCCTTGATGTTTCAATGAACAAGATCGTTGTCGATATGCGCCGCATGGGCGGCGGCTTTGGCGGCAAGGAGACCCAGGCCGCCAGCCCCGCCTGCCTGTGCGCAGTGGTGGCACGCCTCACCGGGCAACCGGCCAAGATGCGCCTGCCGCGGGTCGAAGACATGCTGATGACCGGCAAGCGCCACCCGTTTTATATCGAATATGACGTCGGTTTCGACGCCAGCGGCCGCTTGCAGGGCATCCAGCTGGACCTGGCGGGCAACTGTGGCTGTTCGCCGGACTTGTCCAACTCCATTGTCGACCGCGCCATGTTCCACGCCGACAACGCCTATTATCTGGGCGACGCGACGATCAATGGTTATCGCTGTAAAACCAACACGGCTTCCAACACGGCCTATCGCGGCTTTGGTGGCCCGCAAGGCATGGTCGCCATCGAAGAGGTCATGGACCGTATCGCCCGCCATCTGGGCCTCGACCCGCTGGCCGTACGCAAGGCCAATTACTACGGCAAAACCGAACGCAACGTGACCCACTACTACCAGACCGTGGAACACAACCTGCTGCAAGAAATGACCGCCGACCTTGAGGCCAGCAGCCAGTACACCGAGCGCCGGGAAGCGATCAAGGCGTTCAACGCCAGCAGTCCGATCCTGAAAAAAGGCCTGGCGCTGACCCCGGTCAAATTCGGCATCTCCTTTACCGCCAGCTTCCTCAACCAGGCCGGCGCCCTGATCCATATTTATACCGATGGCAGCATCCACCTCAACCACGGCGGCACCGAGATGGGCCAGGGCCTGAATATCAAGGTCGCGCAGGTGGTCGCCGAAGTGTTCCAGGTGGATATCAGCCGCATCCAGATCACCGCAACCAACACTGACAAAGTGCCAAACACCTCGCCTACTGCAGCGTCCAGCGGTGCCGACCTCAATGGCAAGGCCGCGCAAAACGCAGCCGAAACCATCAAGCAGCGACTTGTTGAATTTGCTGCCGACAAATATCAGGTCGAGCAACGGGCGGTGATCTTCCATAACGGCCAGGTGCAGGCTGGCGAGCAGATCATCAGTTTTGAAAGCCTGATCCAGCAGGCCTATTTCGGCCAGGTGTCGTTATCGAGCACCGGGTACTACAAAACCCCGAAGATTTTTTATGACCGCACTCAGGCACGTGGTCGGCCGTTTTATTACTTTGCCTTTGGCGCCGCCTGCGCCGAGGTGATCGTCGACACCCTGACCGGCGAATACAAAATGTTGCGTACCGATATCCTCCATGATGTCGGTGCCTCGCTGAACCCGGCCATCGACATCGGCCAGGTCGAAGGCGGGTATATACAGGGGGCGGGCTGGCTGACCATGGAGGAACTGGTGTGGAATGCCAAGGGCAAGCTGATGACCAACGGCCCGGCCAGCTACAAGATCCCCGCGGTGGCAGACATGCCGCTGGACCTGCGCGTAACCCTGGTGGAAAACCGCAAGAACCCCGAAGACACCGTGTTCCACTCCAAGGCCGTGGGCGAACCGCCATTTATGCTCGGCATCGCCGCATGGTGCGCGATCAAGGACGCGGTGGCGAGCCTGGCCGACTACCGCGTGCAACCTGCGATTGACGCCCCGGCCACCCCGGAGCGGGTGCTGTGGGGTTGTGAGCAAATGCGCAAAAGCCTGTCGGGAGATCAGCATGAATAACTGGATCAGTGCCCTGGCCGAGTTGCAGCAGCAAGGCGAACCCTGCGTGCTGGTGACCATCATCGAAGAGCAAGGCTCTACCCCGCGCAATGCCGGTTCGAAGATGGTCATTTGTGCAGATAAAATCTTCGACACCATTGGTGGCGGTCATCTGGAGTACAAGGCAATGGAAATTGCCCGTCAGATGCTCAGCAGCGGCAAGCACGATACCCTTCTACAGCGCTTCAGCCTCGGCGCCAGCCTGGGCCAGTGTTGCGGAGGGGTGGCCGTGCTGCTGTTCGAACCGATGGGCAAGGTGCAGGCTCAGATTGCGGTGTTTGGCGCAGGGCACGTGGCCCGAGCCCTGGTACCCCTGCTCGCCAGCCTGCCGTGCCGGGTGCGCTGGATCGACTCGCGGGAGCAGGAATTCCCGACACTTATCCCTCAAGGCGTGGAAAAAATCGTTACCGACGAACCGGTAGATGAAGTCGATGCCCTGCCTGCGGGTTGCTACTGCATCGTCATGACGCATAATCACGCCCTGGACCTGGAGCTCAGCGCCGCCCTGCTTAAACGCAACGACTTTACCTACTTCGGCTTGATTGGTTCGAAAACCAAACGCGTGAAGTTCGAACATCGCCTGCGTGAGCGCGGTATCGACGCTTCACCTTTGCAGCGCATGCGTTGCCCGATGGGTTTGAGCGAAGTCAAAGGCAAATTGCCTGTTGAAATCGCGATCTCCATCGCCGGCGAAATCATCGCCACCTACAACACTCATTTCGGCCAGCACACTGCGAGCGCCGACAGCGCGTCATCTGAATCCATTAAACAATTGTTGCCGTCTTCACGACGCAGCCATGCCACACACTGAGAATTGCCATGACTTGTAAAGCCTATCGCGCCGCCATTTTGCACAGCATCGCCGACCCCGCCGAAGTCGGGATCGAAGCCTCCTATGAATATTTCGCAGACGGCTTGCTGGTGGTCGACAACGGCCAGATCAAGGCTGTTGGCCCGGCCAGCGAACTGCTTGGCACACTGGCCGCCGACGTTGCTGTGACCGAGTACAAAGACGCACTGATCACCCCCGGCTTTATCGATACCCATATCCATTTCCCGCAAACCGGGATGATTGGCGCTTACGGAGAGCAACTGCTCGACTGGCTCAACACCTACACCTTCCCGTGCGAAAACCAGTTCGCCGATAAGGCCCATGCTGACGAAGTTGCTGACGTATTCCTGAAGGAACTGCTACGCAACGGCACTACCACCGCCCTGGTCTTCGGCAGCGTACACCCGCAATCGGTGGATGCCCTGTTTGAGGCCGCACAGCACCTGGACCTGCGTCTGATAGCCGGCAAGGTGATGATGGACCGCAACGCCCCAGACTATCTGACCGATACCGCCGAAACCGGCTACAGCGAAAGCAAGGCACTGATCGAGCGCTGGCACGGTAAGGGCCGCCTGCATTACGCCGTCACCCCGCGCTTCGCGCCGACCAGCACCCCGGAGCAATTGACCCTGGCCGGCAAGCTGCTGGGCGAATACCCGGATGTGTATCTACACACCCATATCAGCGAGAACCTTCAGGAAATCGAGTGGGTGAAGTCACTGTTCCCGGAGCGAAAAGGCTATCTGGATGTGTACGACCACTACCAGTTGCTGGGCGAACGCTCTGTATTTGCCCACGGTGTGCATCTGTGTGACGAGGAATGTGCACGGCTGGCCGAGACCGGTTCGGCAGTGGCGTTCTGCCCGACTTCCAACCTGTTCCTGGGCAGCGGCCTGTTCAACCTGCCAATGGCCGAGAAACACAAACTCAATGTGGGCCTGGGCACGGATGTCGGCGCGGGGACCAGCTTCTCGCTGCTCAACACCCTGAACGAAGCCTACAAGGTCATGCAACTGCAGGGCGCACGCCTCGATCCGTTCAAGTCGTTGTACCTGGCTACGTTGGGCGGGGCGCGAGCACTGCGCCTGGAAGACAAGATCGGCAATCTGCAACCGGGCAGCGACGCTGACTTCCTGGTACTGGACTACAACGCTACGCCACTGATGAGCTATCGCCTCAAGCAGTCAAAAAACATCGCCGAGACGCTGTTTGTATTGATGACCCTTGGGGATGACCGTACCGTGCAGCAAACCTATGCGGCAGGCAATCTGGTGCATCAGCGCTGATAATTTCCCTTGTCGGAGCGGGCTTGCTCGCGAGGTTATCGATGCGGTTCTACTGAAGCACCGCGTCGCCTGCATCGCGGGCAAGCCCGCTCCCACAAGAGCAGCCGAAGCTTAAAGCTTGGCAGCAGGCCGAGGGCTTTTGCCCTTGGTTTGCAGCAAGTGCGAAAACACCGCGTGCAAGTCGTCAGAAGCGCTTTCTTCGTCAAGGTTGAGCTTGCTGTCAATGTGATCCATGTGATGCATCATCAGGTGCACGGCCTGGCCGGCATCACGGGCTTCGATGGCATCGATCAATTGCATGTGCTCGTCATAAGAGCAGTGCGAACGGTTGCCGCTCTCGTACTGGGCAATAATCAACGACGTTTGCGACACCAGACTGCGCTGAAAGCTGATCAGCGGCGCATTCTTCGCCGCTTCGGCCAACTTCAGGTGGAACTCGCCCGACAGGCGAATACCCGCACCCCGATCGCCCCGCGAAAAACTGTCGCGCTCGTCCTGGACCATCTTGCGCAGTTGCGCCAGATCATCAGCCGTAGCATGCACCACCGCCAGCTCGGTAATGGCCTTTTCAACCAGTCGCCGGGCCAGAAACACCTGGCGCGCTTCTTCTACGCTAGGGCTCGCCACCACTGCACCACGATTAGGGCGCAGCAGCACAACCCCTTCATGGGCCAGACGCGACAGGGCGCGACGAATAATGGTGCGGCTCACGCCAAAGATTTCGCCCAGAGCCTCTTCACTCAACTTGGTGCCAGGCGCCAGACGCTGTTCAAGGATCGCCTCGAAAATATGCGCATAGACAATATCGTCCTGGGTTCCACTGCGGCCGGCCTTGCCAGCGCGGGGTTGTTTCTTGAGAGGCTGCAACTGTTCGTTCATGGGCACTCGTGTGGGAAGCGGCGGCGAATAAGGGATTACGCTAGTACGTAAACGGGTGTCACCGACCAGAAATTAATGCAAAAAACAGGGCGCATTGTACACAAAGCAGAGTGCCAGTACGACTGTACGGTCGTTTACGAACCCTGCTGTATCGCAACTAGATGCAACCTTTACGTTTAGGCTTGTCGCCTGCCCGAACTCCTATAGCACACAAGGAAGACCGTTCCATGACCGACACCCCGCAGCCGCGCTTGCATCCACTGGCAGACACCTCGCCCTCGGCGGTGGTCGCTGGCTTTATCGCCATGATGACCGGCTACACCAGCTCCCTGGTCCTGATGTTCCAGGCGGGTCAGGCAGCGGGACTTACCAGCGGGCAGATTTCATCATGGATCTGGGCACTGTCGATCGGCATGGCTGTTTGCAGCATAGGCTTGTCTTTGCGTTATCGCACACCGATCACCATCGCCTGGTCCACACCGGGGGCGGCACTGCTGATCACCAGCCTTGGCGGCGTCAGTTACGGCGAGGCCATCGGCGCCTATATCACCTGCGCGGTACTGGTGATCATCTGTGGCATCACCGGCAGTTTTGAGCGCCTGGTCAAGCGCATCCCCTCATCCCTGGCCGCCGCGTTGCTGGCGGGCATCCTGTTTAAAATCGGCAGCGAAATCTTCGTCGCGGCGCAACATCGCACCGGCCTGGTGATCGGCATGTTTTTCACCTACCTGATCGTCAAGCGCCTGTCACCCCGCTACGCCGTACTGGCGGCGCTGCTGATCGGCACCCTGCTGTCGGGCATGCTCGGGCTGCTGGACTTCAGCGGTTTTTCCCTTGAAGTGGCCGTGCCGGTGTGGACCACGCCGTCCTTTTCGCTGGCGGCAACCATCAGCATCGGCATCCCGCTGTTTGTGGTGGCCATGACCTCGCAAAACATGCCGGGCATCGCCGTACTGCGGGCCGATGGCTATGACGTGCCCGCCTCGCCGCTGATCACCACCACCGGGGTAGCCTCCTTGCTGCTCGCCCCCTTCGGCTCCCACGGCATCAACCTGGCAGCCATCAGTGCCGCCATCTGCACCGGCCCCCATGCCCACGAAGATCCGAAAAAACGCTACACCGCAGCCGTGTGGTGCGGAGTTTTCTATGGCATCGCCGGCATATTCGGCGCCACCCTGGCCGCCCTGTTCGCCTCATTGCCCAAGGAACTGGTGCTGTCGATTGCCGCACTGGCACTGTTCGGCTCGATCATGAACGGGCTGAGTATTGCCATGGGCGAAGCCAGGGAGCGTGAAGCTGCCCTGGTGACCTTTATGGTCACCGCATCGGGCATGACCCTGTTTTCAATTGGCTCGGCTTTCTGGGGCATTGTTGCGGGCGTACTGACCCTGATGATCCTGAACGTCAAATCACGCTGAGCTATCAGATCGCCAGTGCCCCGCCATCGACCGCCAGCGCATGGCCTGTGGTAAATGCTGCGCCATCCGAGCACAGGTACAGCACGGCGCTGGCAACTTCTTCGACCGTGCCGATACGCCCCACCGGGTGCATCGCGGCGGCAAATTCAGCCTTGCGCGGGTCGACCTCATAAGCGCGGCGGAACATATCGGTATCGATGACCGCCGGGCACACCGCGTTCACCCGAATATGCTTTTTCGCATACTCAATGGCTGCCGATTTGGTCAGCCCGATCACCGCATGTTTGGACGCCGAGTAAATGCTCATCTTTGGCGCGGCGCCCAGTCCGGCCACCGAGGCAGTATTGACGATCGCCCCGCCACCTTGGGCCAGCATCAATGGCAGCTGATATTTCATGCACAGCCAAACGCCCTTGACGTTTACCCCCATGATCGCATCGAACTCATCCAGGGTACCGTCGGCCAGGCGACCATGCTCGATCTCGATCCCGGCATTGTTGAAGGCATAGTCCAGACGCCCGTAGGTGCTGATTGTCTGCTCCATCAGTTGCCTGACCTGCGCCTCTACAGTGACATCGCAGCCTGCGAAAACAGCACTGCCGCCCGCAGTCCTTATCTGCTCGACAGTGTCTTCACCCGCTGCCACATCCCGATCGGCCACCACCACCTTCAAACCCTCGCCGGCAAATGCCAGCGCCGTGGCCCTCCCGATACCGGCCCCGCCCCCTGTCACTACAGCCACTTGCCCCGTAAACGTCATGCCCATCGTCTTAACCCTCAGCAGAGTGCATCTGTACCCCCGAAACGTTCGGGCACGGCCATCCGCCTATTTATCCGAGTGATAAAAGACTGCCTACAACCATCACCATCACTGATAAAAACCTATTCGTAAGCGCGTATTCACTTGCCCTGTAGCGTGAGAAGGTCTATCAACAGCCATCAATCTCTAAAGAGTTATAGCAATGACTGACCAGACAAACCGCCAATTCCTGCTCGCCAAACGTCCAGTCGGTGCAGCAACCCGCGATACCTTCACCTTCCAGCAAGTGCCCGTAGTACAGCCCAAGGACGGCCAGATCCTGGTCAAAAATGAATACTTGTCCCTCGACCCGGCCATGCGTGGCTGGATGAACGAAGGCAAGTCCTATATTCCGCCGGTAGCGCTGGGTGATGTGATGCGCGCCCTGGGAGTGGGCAAGGTGATTGCCAGCGCCCACCCGGGCTTTGCTGTGGGGGATTACGTCAACGGTGCCCTGGGAATGCAGGATTACTTCACCGGTGAGCCACGGGGTTTCTACAAGGTCGACCCGAAACTGGTACCGCTGCCCGTGTATCTGTCCGCACTGGGCATGACGGGCATGACGGCCTACTTCGCCCTGCTGGACGTCGGCGCACCGAAAACAGGAGACACCGTGGTGATTTCCGGCGCAGCGGGTGCTGTTGGCAGCATTGCCGGGCAAATCGCCAAGTTGAAGGGCTGCCGCGTGGTAGGCATTGCCGGCGGCCAAGAGAAATGTAAGCGGCTGGTCGAGGAGTTCGGCTTTGACGGTGTAATCGACTACAAGAACGAAGATATGCTCGCAGGCCTCAAACGCGAATGCCCCAAGGGTGTAGATGTGTTTTTCGACAACGTGGGCGGCGATATTCTCGACGCCGTATTGAGCCGTTTGAATTTCAAGGCGCGGGTCATCATCTGCGGAGCCATCAGCCAGTACAACAACAAGGAAGCCGTTAAAGGTCCGGCCAACTACTTGTCACTGCTGGTCAATCGCGCCCGCATGGAAGGCTTTGTGGTAATGGACTATGCCGATCGCTATGCAGCAGCCGGACAAGAGATGGCGGGCTGGCTGCTCAAGGGCCAGTTGAAAAGCAAAGAGCATATTGTTGAAGGCCTGGAAAGCTTCCCGGAAAGCCTGGCGAAGCTGTTCAGCGGGGAAAATCACGGCAAGCTGGTGTTGAAGGTCTGACACACCACATACAGGTGGCAGCGGACTTGCTCGCAATACAGGCACCGCGGCCTGTCAAGGCAGACCGCGGCGCGGCAATCGCGGGCTTGCCCGCGATTGCCGAATCAGAACGGTGGCAAACAGCCTTAAGCCAGCTCAGCTACCACGGCAGCGAGTGCCTTGGCCGGATCCACTGCCTGGCTGATCGGGCGCCCGATTACCAGATAATCAGAACCTGCATCCAGTGCCTGGCGAGGCGTCAGGATACGACGCTGATCGTCCTGCGCACTGCCCGCAGGACGAATCCCCGGGGTTACCAGTTGCAGACCCGGGTGCGCGGCCTTCAGCGCTTGCGCCTCCAGGGCCGAACACACCAGGCCATCCATACCGGCCTTGTCGGCCAGGGCTGCAAGGCGTAACACTTGCTCCTGAGGCTCAATATCCAGGCCAATACCGGCCAGGTCTTCACGCTCCATGCTGGTCAACACGGTCACGCCAATCAGCAACGGCTGCGGGCCGGTGCGCTTGTCGAGTACTTCGCGGCAAGCGGCCATCATGCGCAAGCCGCCCGAACAGTGAACGTTAACCATCCATACGCCCATTTCAGCTGCGGCCTTGACCGCCATTGCCGTGGTATTGGGGATATCGTGGAACTTCAGGTCCAGAAATACTTCAAAACCCTTGTCGCGCAAAGTACCGACGATTTCCGAAGCGCAACTGGTGAACAGCTCTTTGCCCACCTTGACACGGCACTGCTTGGGGTCCAACTGATCAGCCAGTTTCAATGCGGCGTCACGGGTCGGGAAATCCAGGGCGACGATAATAGGAGTCTGGCAGTCGGACATTAGCGGGTTCTCAGGCTGGTCGAAATCGGCGCGCATTGTAGCGGAACCAGCCGCTTACCGGCACCCGATGATCGCAAATACACGATTTTAGTCTTTACCAAGCTTATACCGCACATGACTGAATAACCGGCCTACACTGAAAGCAATCAACACTTACTCACTTAACAGGATAAACAGCAGCACACAGCGCAACCCCTGCCCTGTGCTGCACTCAACACGGAGAACACTCTATGCCTTGGTATGCCTGGTTAATTCTCGTCGTCGCTATCGGTGTCATTGTAGGCGCCCTGATGACACTACGTGACACAGCCAATAAAGTTGAACTGACCGATGAGCAACGCAAACGTGTTGCCGAACGCAATGCCGAAATGGACGCCAAGGAATCAAAAGACAGGTAGTCAGACAAGCGCTCAGGGCCTGCATGCCAAGGAATGAGCATCGGTGAGGAAAAACCTACAAACAGTTGCATGATTAACCACTGCATCTGTTTGAAGGTCGACGCTATGATGGTCCATTGCATAAAGAGACACCTGTCATGCGCTATTCACAAGATCATAAAGCCCAAACCCATCAGCGCATCGTTAAAGAAGCATCCGGGCTCTTTCGACGACACGGTATTGGCGCCACAGGCCTGCAACCCCTGATGAAATCACTGGGCCTTACTCACGGTGGTTTCTATGCTCATTTTTCATCCAAAAACGACCTGGTAGAAAAAGCCTTGCAGCACGCAGCCAACCAGGTTGACGGTATCTGCGCCGAACTGTTCAGCCAGCCCCACCCCCTGCACGCATTTATCGATGCTTACTTGTCTGAGTGGCATCTGACCTCCCCCCATGAGGGTTGCCCGTTGCCGACCATGTCCGCTGAAATGGCCCAACAGGGCCAGGCAAGTGTCACCACCGACCATGTCATCGATGCCAGGCTCAAACAGATCCAGGCGACCCTGCAAGGGTCAGACACTGAAGACAAAAGCATCGTGATTTTCGCTACCCTGGTAGGCGCACTGGTTCTGGCTCGCGGCGCAGAGAGTGATGCACTGAAACAGAAGATTTTCGAAGTCACGCGCAGTACATTGAAGTCGTCAGCGCCTTATGCCTGAACGCTTGCTGACAGCCACAAAAAAGCCAGTCTATGACTGGCTTTTTTCGTTCTGTTACCTGGCTTAGCTGATTACGATCTTGTCGCGGTTTCTCTCCAGAATAACCTTGCCTATGCCTTTGACCTCAAGCAACTCATCGACTGAAGTAAAATCACCATTGGCCTCGCGATAAGCCACGATCGCCTTGGCTTTAACAGCCCCTACACCCGAAAGTTCACGCTGCAGGGTAGCCTCATCTGCGGTATTGATATTGATCGTCACCACTTTGGCATCCAGCACTACTGGCGCAGCAACCACCGGTTCAACTGCTCCGGCCGCAGGTGCGGCATGGGCCACACTGGAAACACCTACCATCAAGGCAAAGAAAATCGAAGAGAGAAAAGCAGTACGCATAATTGACACTCCATAACATCGTTAATTTAAAAACAGCTTTCCTGAGCTGTATTTCAAACTTAGGCGATGGCTGGAAAATGTCAAAAACGGGTGCATTGCAGAGTGTGTATGCTTTTAGAAGTAGGGAATTCAGACACTTACACATAAACCGGACTACTAGCCAGTGCTAAAAAAACCACTTCCAAGGCCAAGGATAATTAGGCTCAAATCATTTAACAACTGGCGTGCGTGGCCATTTCATACTGTTGAACACTGACACAGGCCTAGCGGATTTTTCCTAAGCCTCCCTAGCAGTTTTCGGCTTGGAGCGATATGATTCGATCCAATGTCCGGACGTTGACCACCTTGGACACCCTCAATCTTGAAGACAAACACAATCAGTCACAATGCGATTTACGCTGAACAACAATGTGGCATTTAAAAAACACTTGGATTCCAACGATAAAAATGAATACTGAATTCACCCTGGAAACACTCGCAATAACCTTATCAATCATCTTGTTATTTTTACTTTTTTCAACTTTGCTCAAAAGCAAAATAGAGCTAAATGAAGTCAAGCATGACTATAAGTTCATCAACGGATTGAGAGGTCTCGCGGCCGTATTTGTTGTTATCAATCATGCTCCCTTCATGCTGGCCAACATGGGAATGAAAAACGATAATTTTTCTTCATGGGGTTGGATATATGTAAACCTGGGCTCCTTTGGCGTGCAAATATTTTTCTGCATTACAGGTTTTTTATTTTTCGATAAAATAATGAAAAGTCCGGCCATCCAGTGGGAAAAATTCTTTGAAGGTCGCGTCAGGCGCGTAGCCCCCTTATACTATTTCTCTTCACTGATAGTCTTTGTCATTGCCGCCCTGTATTCCGGTTTCGACATCTTCAACAAAGAAACACTTCTGACTGTCGCCAGCATGTTGACCTTCAACTTCCTTGACGGTCCATCCAAAATCGGCGGCATCGTACTGACCCCGCTCAATTCAGTCACTTGGACACTGGTCCATGAGTGGCGATTCTATGCAGTCCTACCCCTTATTGCACTGACTTACAAGTCCAGATATAACAAATGGGTACTGGCCATTGCATTATTACTCGCTGCCATAGACTTGAGCATGAGCACCATTGTTTGCTGGGCATACTTTTTGAGCGGTATTATTGCCGCAGCCCTTCACAACAAACTCCGCCATACCATGCCGGCGACCTGGCCTCTCTCAATCATTGCGCTCGGCATATTTATATACACTTGCGGAACCAAAAATCCACAAGGATACGACGCGCTTCGGTTCGCGCTCACATCCTGTTTCTTTTTGTGCATTACGCTTGCAAATCCCAGGATCTTACATGCGCAGTGTCTTAACCGATTGAGTGATATCAGCTACAGCATTTATCTGATGCATTTGCCCATCCTCTATTTGACATTCAAAATTGCTTCACACTTCGTAGACATGTCAACAATATCCAAAACAACATTTTGGTCAATCAACTTGATTGCGATACCGTTGATAACCTGGGTATCGACACTGACCTATATCCATATTGAAAAAAGGTTCATGAGCAAAAAGGTTAATTCTGCAACTATCCCTGCCACTCCTGCCAGTGCGCCCATTATCTAAATTCCCGCAAGTCGCTCTCAGAAAGCTTGAAGCATCAGCTCACACTGATGCTTCAAGCAGGGGATTTAAGCAAGTCGCATACATGGCAAAACGAATGGTTATCCTCAGGCGTTTTTGCCTTGCTAAATCGCGGTTTATCCAAACAACGCCGTGCAAGAAGAGGTGATTAACGAACACCGTCACTCAGACACCAGGATTGGTATCGAAGCGCAGGTTTTATCAGGAGCGTAAAAGCTTCGGATCAAGCACGCAGGGAGATGCTTTCTTTTACACGCCTGCTAGGTTTGCGGGCTGGTTTAGAAAAACTGCAGCGTACAGTTGCAGGTCAATGACAAATTCACAGGGTATAAATTCATTAAGTGCAAAGGGTAGCCCCCCTCTAAGGCAAGGGGCAGGGTAGCCATTTCAAGACGGTTCTACACGACTTTGCTGGTAGATCCAATCCACAATATCCCCTTCGGGCGAATAGCCACTTACCGTCTCACGCAACAGTTGGCGAACCCGGGCATAGTCATCCTGATCAACCGCGTCGAGTAATAGCCCTAACCGCCCCTTAAGCTCATCCCAGGACAACATGTCTTCGTTGGCACTCATGATCATCGGGTGCTGGGTTGCTACGACGTTATCCCCGATCAGTAGCTCTTCGTAAAGTTTTTCACCGGGACGCAAGCCGGTGAACTCGATTTCGATATCGCCATGAAGATTTTTTTCGGAACGGACACTCAAGCCCGACAGGTGGATCATCTTCTCTGCCAGCTCGACGATTTTTACCGGCTCGCCCATATCGAGGACGAACACATCCCCGCCCTGCCCCATTGAACCCGCCTGAATCACCAGTTGGGCAGCCTCCGGGATAGTCATGAAGTAACGAGTGATCTTGGGGTGAGTAACGGTCAAGGGACCGCCAGCCTTGATCTGTTTGTGGAACAACGGAATCACCGACCCTGATGAACCCAAAACATTGCCAAAACGAACCATGGTGAAGCGAGTCTTGTTGACCCGAGAGACATTTGACTTGTCATCAAACAGTACCGGAGCCACTTCACGACTGAGAGCCTGAAGTGTCATCTCCGCCAGACGCTTGGTGCTGCCCATCACATTGGTCGGCCTTACAGCCTTGTCGGTGGAGATCAGCACAAAGTTCGCCACACCGGACTGCAAGGCAGCCTGGGCGGTATTGAGCGTGCCTATAACATTGTTCAACACGCCTTCGGCAATATTGTGCTCGACCATAGGCACATGCTTGTAGGCAGCAGCGTGATAGACCGTATCGACCTGCCAGGTCTTCATCATGTCCAGCAACTTCTGCGGATTACGCACCGACCCCAGAATCGGCAAAACCTTGACCGACAGCGACCCACGACTGACCCGCTGTTCCAGCTCGCTGAGAATACTGTAAAGATTGAACTCGCTGTGCTCAAACAACAGCAGCGTCGTCGGCCTCAGCGCAAGAATCTGCCGGCACAGCTCCGAGCCAATGGAGCCACCCGCACCGGTGACCAACACGCACTGCCCCTTGATGCAGTGCTCTAACAGTTCACCTTGAGCAGGGACTGCATCACGACCCAGCAAATCGGCGATATCCACTTCCTGGATATCATCGACCTTGACCCGGCCACTGGCCAAATCCATAAAACCGGGAACACTGCGGACGTGGAGCGGGAAACCTTCAAGCAAACCTAAGATTTCCCGACGGCGCCCCCGGGAAGAGGACGGAATCGCCAGAAGCAATTCCTGCGCACCTGTACGATCGATCATCTGTTGAATATTTGCAGGCGTATACACCTGCAAGCCGGAGATGATGCGATCAGCAATGCTGCCGTCATCGTCAATAAAAGCGACCGGGCGCATCATCCGGCCCATGCGCAAGGCGGCAACCAATTGATTGCCAGCTGCGCCGGCTCCATAAATGGCTACTCTGGGCAAGCCATCGTCACGATTGGTAAACGGCACATGTTGGGCGGCAGCGAACCAGTCACCCAGGAAGTACTGGCGCATCGCAAGGCGCAGGCCACCGAGCATGATCAGGCTAAGCCACCAATAGTTGAAAATGATCGAGCGAGGCACGACATTTTCATGGTTGCTATACCAGTACACCACCACAGCCAGAATCAGCGAGGAGAGGCTGACAGCCTTGATAATGGCGATCAGGGCATCGTTGCCGAAATAGCGCATTACGGCGCGGTACATACCGAAACGGACAAACAGCGGGATGGCAATCAAGGGGGCGCCGATAAACAGCCACATATGCAGCTTGACCGGGTTGATCATATCGTCAATCCCGAGGCGCACGACAAATGCAAGCCATAGGGCCAGCCAGACTACAATAATATCTGTCGCAACTTGAATAAATCGCTTTTGCTTACGCGATAAGTTCAATAAATATGCCCTAATACCATCCATGAAAATATTGCCCCCTAAAACAACCAAAAAACATAATGACTGCAAACCCGCACACGGCCAGAGCATGCATCATCAAAAAAATCAATGCGCTATCCTTGACTAAACATCCAGCCTCAAGAATTTTCCTTTGTCCCGGCTTGAAACTTGAAGGCCAGTACCGTGAGGGGGACATACGCGACAACCAGTCCCACTGCACCATTGAGCCCCAGCAAGGCAACACATAGCGCTATGGGCAGCAGCCACAAACAGTTTATCGCCAAAACAGCCATTGTCACTGGCAAATGGCCCCCAAAGGAGCGGGATGCAAATTGATAGGCATGGCTACGGTGAGCCTCGTACACCTTGCATCCATTCAGCAAGCGACGAATAAGAGTGACAGTCGCATCGACGATAAAAACCCCAAGGAGTATCAACCAGACCCATAACAAGGTTTGATCATGCCATGCAGCATGCAATGAAATCACACCCAAGGTGATGCCTAAAAAACCACTGCCCGCATCACCCATGAATATTTTAGCGGGAGGAAAGTTCCAGCACAGGAAACCAGCAACGGCTGCGCTCAGGAGCAATGGAAGGACAACCAGCTCTCTGGCCCCGATCAACCAGTAGATCAAACAGCTCCCCAGGCACACGCACAGCGCTTCTATACTGGCAAGGCCATCGATACCATCCATGAAATTGTAAAGATTGAGCAACCAGACAAGATATAGAGCAATGAAAATGTAGCCCAGCCAACCCATATCGACGTCGAGTCCAAAAATACTTAACGCGGGCAGCCCTCCCAACCAATAAATAGCCCATCCCGCGGCACTAAAATGCCCAAGCAATCGCCAGCGCGCTGCAATATGGCCATGGTCATCGAGAAATCCAAGCAATGCTATGGCAGCACCCGCACCTGTTAGTGCAAAAAAAACAGGGTTGTCAATTGCGTTTTCAAGCCAAACAAAAGGAAGCGCAATAAGAAAACTGATAACGATAGCCACACCCCCACCTCTGGGTGTAGGCACTGAGTGAGAACTGCGCGCATTGGGTATATCGATCAGGCTGCGCGCCAGTGCGTACCGTCGTAACAACCACGTTAATAGAAGCGCCAGTATCGCAACAGCAGGGACCAGCCACAGCAAATAATTCATTGACAACTCCGCATCATTACAAACATAGGATTCATTAATCCACTCACGCCTTTTTGAAAGCTTCTGCGGTTTTGCGCAAGGAATCCTCAACCGACATGGGTGGGGACCAGCCTAATAAATCTTGTGTTTTTTTAATATCTACTTGTAATGAACCACATAAGCGCTGGGCTACCCCTCGGCGTCCCAAAACGGATGCACACGTCAATAAAACAGCTGCAGGCACAGGCACTAAACGTGCCCTCCGTGACAATGCAATTCCCATACGCTTAAGCAATTGGGTCGTTGACATATCTTCGCCGTCACTGACCAGAAATGTTTGATTAACAGCAGCCGGATGGTTAAGGCATGTGACAATCAGATCTACCAAATTATCCAATGCAACCAGGCTGCGCTGATTTCGAACGCCACCCAATGGCAAAGGCAAGCCTTTATTCAGCCATCGCATCATGCTGTGGAAGTTTGCTTTTACACCGGGACCATACACCAGGACCGGACGTATTATAACAACGTCAAGATTTGAGGCAGCCGCGAGGAGCTTCAGTTGCTCCTCCGCCTCCATCTTGGACACCCCATAAGGATCTAATGGGGCTGGAAGATCATCAGGCGTGTATGGTTTGCCCGGAGCTGTCGCTTCACCGTTAACCTTGATTGAGCTGATAAAAATGAATCGCTTAACGCCAGCCAACACCGCTTGATTGGCCAACTCCAAAGTGGCCTGCACGTTAATCTTTCGGTATGCCGTCAAAGGATCGCTGGAACCATCATCCATTACGTGTACGCGCGCAGCGCAGTGAACAATCGCATCAACCCCAGCTAGTGATAAAGCGCGTGATGAAAGATTGTCCAGATCAGCATAAAGCGGTTCCACATTTGGGCTGGAAAACGCATGCTCACTGCGTAACATTGCCAAAACGGCAGCCCCTTCGCGGGAGGCTAACCGGTCCACAAGTGCAGAACCTAAAAAGCCACTGGCACCAGTAACGAGTATTTTATTACAGGCATTGAGTTGATCTTTACCCATCATGAACACACCTAAGGTATTTGAATATTTTTTAGAACTTCAAAGATCAACTCAAAAACCCATAGATTTTATCATTAACGCTGTTTACATCAAAATCGCGCATAGCCATTTCGCGACTTTCAACGCCCATCGTTACAATCAATTTTCTGTCGATCATGAACTTTTCCATTTTCTCATATAAATCCAATGTGGACCACGGGGTGGTCAAGAATCCGTTGACACCATCAACCACGGTATCACGACACCCCGGCACATCGGAGGTAATGACAGCGCGACCGATCGCCATCGCCTCCTGGGTACTCCTGGGTACTCCCTCTCTGTAAGAAGGGAGCACAAAAACGCTTGATGTATGCAGCCATTCGATAACATTATTTACATGCCCAGGGTAGGTTATCAACCCACTTTTTATGGCATGGTCGAGGGCATCCTCGGTGAGAGCTCCCGGGTTGGCAATGTCTATCCCGCCCAGTACAAGAAAGCGCGAGTCTTTATATTTTTCCCTGACAAGCTCAGCAGCCTTAACAAATTCATGTATCCCTTTTTCCGCTAACAAACGTCCGACAAAAACAAATACAACCGGTGTTTGGGGCGGTTCCGAATACTGATAACTGGTTAAATCAAGGCCAATCCCGCCAATAATATCGACGTTTTTTACGTTAATACCATACGCATCGACAAGGTCCTTCTTGTCATCGCCGTTCAACAAAATCAAACGCTCCAGAAATGGCATTGAGATTTTATACAAGATAACCTGAACATTTTTCAGTATTTTCGTTTTCAATTTCACTGCGTGAGGTTGTTCGGTAAAAGCATAGCCCAAACCTTCCAGCATACCGATCCGTCTTTTGACCCCAGCTAATTTAGCTGCCAGGGTTCCAAAAATGACAGGTTTGGAAAAGTAGCAAAAAACCAGATCAGGTTTGATTGAACGGAGAGTTCTAGATAGCTTTATGGTGTCTGATATATCTTTGAAAGGATTGAGGCCCGAGCGGCTCAATGTATAATCCACAGGCACTGCACCCAGCTTCTTGACTTCTGCCTTGCTAGCGTCATCATAATCAAGTGCAAACGCATAAACGGTAATGTCTTTACCCACTAAATATTTAATCAAGTCTCTGCGAAAACCTGTTACGCAGGAGGCGACAGTGCCTACAAGAGCAATACTGTTAATCATACCATTTGCCAAATATTAGAATCAGCCAGCGTCATCGAATATACCCTTATCTTTTAAAACCTGTGGCTCACTGACCAGAAAGTCATGAACAGCCAAAATAAATAATTCAACACACATTAACCAGACAACAAATACAACTTATACTTTTACTCATCATCTTTATCGCTAGCACTCTTCAACGCTGCGATCTTTATGTTTGAACCTGACGACTATCGCACTCAATGAACACCCTTTTTATTACGTGTATACACCCGCCCAGATTTCTACAATCTTATGAATCGAGTAATGATCAATAATTCTTGATCTTGCCGAACTTGTCATTCGGTTTTTCTCACTCGGAGCTAAATCCAAAGCAGCACACATGGATTGCGCCAGACGCTGTGAGTCTTTTGCAGGCACAAGGAAACCCAATCCACCCACCACCTCTTTGACCCCCCCGCAATCGGTAGCGACAACAAGTTTCTCCGTGGCCATGGACTCAGCAACCACCAAGCCAAATCCTTCCCATGCGGAGGAAAGCACATAGAGGTCTGCAGCGTTATAAATTTTATCGACGTCAGATCTAACGCCTAAAAACTTGACAGCATGATCCAGTCCCAAAGAGCCGGAAAGATCCGCCAAGAACTGGTTTTGCGGGCCATCCCCTACAATCCACAACTTTGCTTTTGGGCGACTTTCAGAAAGAATGCTAAAGGCATGCAACAGGTTTTGATAGTCTTTGGCTTCAACTAACCGACCTACTGCAAGAATCAGCTCGTCCTGCTCGTCAAGACCTTCGGAACTTCTCAGTGCTGCCCGTGCGACTGGATCGGGTTTAAAACGCTCGGTATCAACCCCATTGGGTATCGCTAACATCTCGCCTACTGGGCACGCTTTTTTTTGCTCGAATACCCTCACCGCTTCGTGTGTGACATTTGTTGTCACATCAGCCAATGAATGTGTTAGCCGGTAAGCCAGCATTTTTACTTTGCCACCTTCATTCGTACTGTGTGCGGTATTGACAAGTTTTTTTATTGAGCAGAAAGGCCGAATAATCCGTGAGACCAAGTTAGCATGCACCATATTGGCGTGCACCACATCAGGAGCAAAATCTTTGATTAACCCTCTTAGCTTAAATAGGCCGCCGATGACTCCAGAAATACTTTTTTCAAAATCCAAGGCAATAAGTTCAATGTCACTGCTCTGGGGGCGCAATAAAGCCGAGCCGGTGAGATAGCAAATCTTCACTTCATGGCCCTGCCGATGAAATCGTTCAGCCAGATCAAGAACCTGTCGTTCTGCCCCACCAACTCCCAGCCCAGTGATGATATATAAAATTTTCATGTCACATTACACGCCTGTTTTTGAAGTTAAACAGAACACATTGTACATAGCGGATCGTACACTTCAATTTCCTGACCAGGTTGGTTTCACGACCTATTTGCTCTTTGTAGAAAGACCCAAAGCCCTTTGGGTTTCGCTGCAGGTTTCGATAAAAATTGGCCGAGTAGCCATCTGCCAAATATTCACACAGATAGATGAATTTATGATGAAAATACAGAATCTTTCCATCGTCAGAAATTCTGTTCCAGATCAACAGTTCAGGCACGAACTTCTCATCTTCAAACCTCGGGAATGGATGTTTGAGCAAGACGCTTCTCTTGAACACATAAGCCAAGTCGCCACCGTATAAGGGGCCAGCCACGACAGGTAGCATGATTGCAGAATCATCGGCAACGTCAGTAATGACATTACCAATCAAGCGCCCGTCAAGATCGGCTCTTCGGTAACAGTAACCCACGATATCCTGGGCACTATGGGCACTTAAGTCATTTAAAAAAACCTCGATCGCATCCGGTGAGAGGGCATCGTCACTGTCCACCAGCAATATCCAATCATGCCCTTCTGCCAATACTCCAGTATTGATAGCAATATGCTTTCCGGCATTTTCCTGCCGCAAGACCTTAATCGGGAAACTCGACTCTTTTTGAAAACCAGCTAACAAGTCAAGGGTGTTATCAGTGCTACCATCGTCAACAACCACCCACTCGAAAGACTCGTTGGTCTGCCGCGCTAGGCTTTCATACAACCGACTCAGGGTATAGGCACGGTTATAAGTTGCTGTCAGTACAGTAATCATAAAACCCGCCCTTCTATTTTATTTTGAATGCCAGCACGATCAACGTGATTGAAAACAGAATCTCTGCCAGCACCAGACCATAAACTATACCTGCCAAATCATACTCATACGACAAGACCGCCGCTAAACACAAAGACAGCATCGAGAAAAGCATCAAGCACATGCTCAATACTTTATCTTTACCCAGGGGCATGAAGATGGTGAGACCAATAGACTGGTTCATCATACGAAACGGGATGATAAACACAAACACCTGCAGGATCGAGGCCGCCTCTTCGAAGCCAGACCCGAGCATCAGATGGATTAAAAACTCACCCGCCCAGGCAATAATTGCCGCGCCTACGATCCCCGCTGCGAACAGAAAAGCGATAATCACACTCGACAGCTTCAAGTTTATTTCTGATGTCTGTAACAGCCGCCGACTCAAATAGGGGTACAAACCTATGAGGACCGGCCCCACCAATCCCACAGAGGCTTTTATTATTTTTTCGGCGGGAACGAATTTGGCCACGGATGCCTGGCCACACATAGCGCCTACCAAAGCCGGGCCAGCACTCAGCATGATGTTATTGGAACTTTTATATATAAATCCATGAAAACCGTTTTTAATTTGTTCCATGCCGGCCTTGAAGTCGATTGAAAAGGAACCGACCACCCTATGGGCCAGGTAAAGGCCAATGACTGTATTCAACAGTGCAAACGAGGACATAATCATAAGCGCAAAACCGGCTTTTGCAGAGTGCGCCAACACCAGATACAGCACCCCCAAACCTATAAACCTGAGTACCAACTCGAATACCACTACAAAGGTGATTTTCTCCAACCCCTGGAACAACCAGATATTACTGAAGCTGAACGCGAGGAAATATAAATACCCCCACACAACTGCTTCAAAACCGATACTCAGATCCGCCAATGAAAGTACCAGTACTGACAAGCCAATCATCGAGCCTGACAACAGAACCTTGGCCGACGTCACGCCATTGTAAATCTTTGAAAGCTGCGATTTATTGTCAATGCCGCAAACGGCAACCTGCCTTGCGCCGCTAAGCGAGAACCCATACTCGACGATTAAAGAACATAACAATGCCGTTGTCTGAATGAGCAGGACCTGACCATATTGATCCACCCCAAGCGACTTCGCCAGAATAGGGATCTCAAGGATGGGTATTAAATAGCTGACCAATTGAGCTATAAACAGCAAACTCACATTTTTGAATTGCACTCTCATTGTAGACACCGAACTATGACTGTGGGCCCTGCTCGCCGACCAAAAACTGATGCGACAACACGGATAGCGCGGACGTCATGATCATCCAGATCCCCCACTCGGACAGTTCGGTACTGAAAGGATGCAGCATCAACAACAGCGCAAATCCCAAAGAACCGCCGAACGCAGCGACAGAGTAGATGAAGACCTGTTTTTCTTTGTACTGGTACTTCGCATAACGCCACAGCCTTGATATAAAGATCAATAACGGTGTAAACACAAGGATCAGCAAACCTATCAATCCCAATGCACCCATGTCTCCGCCAGACGTAAGAAATGCGTTATGTACAACCATCGGCTCGCCATCCACTTGCGTAGTCGTGGATCCGAAGCCACAGCCAAACGGCATGCAGGATTCAAATTGATTTAGGCCGTCTGCCAGCATTCTAGAACGAATAGGATCACCTGCGGCGAGTCTGTCCACCACCAAGGGACTGTCATTCATATTCATAAAATCATAGCCGCTGCTGTACAGTATCAACCCCGTTGTCACTGCTATCAAACCGAGAAAGCACAGTAGCAGAGTCACTTGTGGCCTAACGTGCACACTCAACAGGAATATCAAAATCAACTCGAACAGGAAAACTATGAAGCCTGTGCGACTGGAGTCCATCACCAGCACATACAGCGCCGCCATCAGGACCAGAAGGCTAACTACTTTATTTTTCGCATCGAACAGCATGCCAATGATCACGAACCCGGCAAAAAAAGCACAGGTTTTCCATAAAACCCCGGGGTATGCAAACTGACTGCCCTGCCTTCCATCGCCCAGCTCAATATACAAGCCCACCAAAAAGTACTTAGCAAAGAAAAAACAGCAGAAACCTACGCAGATAGAGATCGCGCTGATCGAAAAGTAACTGCTTTGCTCAAGACGTTGTGAGTGTGTGTAAATGCATACAAACACCAGTCCGATGCACATCACCTTAAGGGCCTGATAGAAAGTCTGAACGTCGAGATTAACTAAGGCTGACAACCCAAAGGCGAAAAACAGCAACAAGAATCCGAGCATATAAATACCTAGCTCTCGAGACACCTTGAGGTTCAGCCTCTCCGGGGCAGCTAAAAACCCAACCAGCACAACGACACCCCAGAGCGCCCAATATCCTGTTGGCGATATTAGACTGCGCAAATCACCCAAGACGACCAACAGGCATGCACTCAGTATCACACCATAAGAAACTGCATTGCTTTTGACACTTTCCACTCACACCCACCTGCTCACTCGTGATTTAATAGTGTTTATCCTCCAAGTCACACAGTAAGCGATCCGCCATTTGCATTAACTTCTTGAAAACCTTATACCCTGCATACCAAAACCATCATCACTTTTTACGGCCGTAGCACAGGGGCGTGCTGGTCTTTCTCATTAATTATATAATCCCTCACATCCGGCCACTCTATTGCAAGATCTTCATCACACCAGAGCACACTCCGTTCCGATGTCTGATCGTAAAAATTGGTGGTTTTATAGCTGAACTTTGTATGGTCTTCCAACGCAAGAAAGCCATGTGCAAAACCCGCAGGTATCCACAACATTTTTTTATTATCCGCACTGAGTTCCAGTCCAAACCATTGACCAAAAGTCGGCGACTGCACACGAATATCGACCGCCACATCAAAAACAGCACCCTGGGTTACACTGACCAATTTCCCTTGTGCAAAAGGCTCGATTTGATAATGCAATCCACGTAGCACGCCCTTTCTGGAGCAAGACTGATTGTCTTGTACAAAGGGATCAGGAATCGGCAGCCCCAATTGCTGCAAGCCGTCTTCAAACTTGCGAGCATTGAAACTTTCCATGAACCAGCCGCGTTCATCTTCGTAAACGTCCGGCTCGATGATCACCACGCCAGGCAATGTTGATGGCATAAATTTCATGCACCGCTCCCCTCAGATAACAGCTTGCCCAGGTATTGTCCGTAACCGGTTTTTTTAAATCTTTCGGCCTGCTCAGCCAACACCTGAGAGGTTATCCAGCCATTGTTGAATGCAATTTCTTCCAGGCAAGCAACCTTCAATCCCTGGCGCTTCTCAATGGTATGGACAAAATGACTCGCCTCCAGCAGTGATTCATGGGTCCCAGTGTCAAGCCAGGCAAACCCGCGCCCCAATATTTCAACGCTCAGTTCTTTCTGTTCTAGATATGCCTGGTTGACATCGGTAATCTCAAGCTCGCCCCTTGCCGAAGGTTTGATCTTCTTCGCTATCTCAACAATCTGGTTGTCGTAGAAATACAGCCCGGTCACTGCATAGTTCGATTTGGGTTTAGGCGGTTTCTCCTCGATGCTAAGCGCCTGGCCAGAGCTGTCAAACTCCACGACGCCAAAACGCTCGGGGTCACTGACGTGATAACCAAAAACTGTAGCACCTACCGTCTTTGACATTGCTGAGCGCAAGTTGTCCGAGAAGTGCTGTCCATAGAAAATATTGTCACCCAGAATCAGGCAGACCGGATCTTGACCAATAAAGGCCTCACCAATAATAAAGGCTTGTGCCAGTCCGTCGGGACTAGGTTGTTCGGCATAACTGAGCTCAATACCATAATGACTGCCATTACCTAGCAATTTTTCAAAACTTGGCAGATCTTCCGGAGTAGAAATAATCAGAATTTCCTGTATCCCCGCCAGCATCAAAACAGACAGCGGGTAAAAGATCATCGGCTTGTCGTAGATCGGCAGCATCTGTTTAGAGACTCCCAGCGTGAGCGGATGCAGGCGCGTACCTGAGCCACCAGCAAGAATGATGCCTTTACGCTTGATCGAGATCATGTTTCAAGCACTTCCTTAATTATTCGAATGCACCACTCGCAGCGCTGGCCGGTGATGAGATAAATTTGAGTTTTAAAAAAGTACGCTACCGCCCCAGGATTCTTCGTCGATTTCCTGAGAACGGTTGTAAGACTATTGATAGCCCCGGCTTTAGTCTGCGTTTATTCAACGATTGGCGATACTCGCCAAAGGCAAGCTGATCTGTTGCTGACGATTCATCAAGTTAATAAGCAGGATGACCCGCTCTTCGCCGTCCATTGTCATGAAAATGGACTCAATACCTGCGAAACCTTGATCAAGGATGGTGACTTTATCGCCAGGGTTAAATTTGGCGATAATATGAGTACTCGCGCGACTCTGCAGCTGCATAATCAGCTCGTGACCGACTGCCAGCGGCCGACCACCAAAGGCCACCACTCGAGCTACGCCACGGGTGGAGCGTAGAGGAGCCCAGTTGGCACCTTCAGGCATATGTATAAACAAGTAGCCAGGAAACAGCGATTCCTCAGCGTAGTGCATCTGGCCACGCAGGGTTCGCTCACGCCTGCATGTGGGCCGTGAACACCCATAACCCTGGCGTATAAGGTTTTCTTCTGCACGCTCGTCCTGTCTGGGCTTGCATTGCACCAGATACCACTCGCCGGTTGTGGCCACTGTCGATTCCTGAGCTGCTGCGGTGCTGATCATGGGCATGGATAATTCATTTAGTAAGTTCTTCCGTGTTTTACCATCGTACAGTGCATGTGCCAATAACAGGGTGGCCTTCAGCTCGCCGGGATGAATGCCTCAACGAATCTGTTTTGAGTTTGATACAGGTTTGACAATTTCACTGCCACCACCCGTTCCGCCACTATTTCGCCATACCCCAAGCATATTTCTCGGCCCAATGCTTCATACCTGAAACAAAGCCGAGCAAACCATGCTGATCGGCATGGGAAAATTGCCACCCAAGGTGCTGATGCCTGCGCGAATGATACAGCGCTTGCCCTCCAATTCAACATAACCGCTTGGGTGGCCGTACTTTTGTATCTGGTCTGCGTCTGCAGAGTGTCATTCTTGACTTATGCAGAACCACTGATGAGCAGGCATCTCGGTCATGTGCTGCTTCAGCCGTCTCAGACAAGGATCAATGTGTGCCGACTCTCTGCTCAATTCCAGGCGCAATTAGCCTTAAAGCACCAACGCCAATAATTTCGGCGAGGGAGCATCACTGCACACAATCGGATCCTTGAGACCTGCCGCCAAAAAATTATGGAATGCATCCGACATGATCAGCTTGGACATGGGTAAGCATCAGCACTTTGATACCGGCAAGTACAAAGTTTTCGCGGATGCAATGCACCGATGACACCGCTGACAGTGCGCTCATTGCCCTGAAACAGACCGCCGTCGATTAACAGATTACTCAGGGTGCCCATCTGCAACTGATGGTGCGAACCCATGACGCCGTTGACGGCGCCATGTTGAAACATGAGCTGATAAGGTACAGGTTGCTCTCAGTACAGCTCCATGAAGAAGCAATTAATCCATCAACTAGTGGCTTGCAATGTGTCAGCCCAGCCCCCTATCAGCGCAGATCCTTTTGTAAAAGGTTACCAGCACCCGTCGTTTCAGTCGGATCTCTTCGGCTTTGCACCGAGAGAGGCTGCTGAAGCCCGTCACGACGCTGAGCTACAAAGTACTTGGCGATAACGATCAAGATGCCAAACAGAGCGCCCAGCACCAACCCCAACAAGGTAATCAAGGCTTTTTTTGGCTTGATTGGAGCCACGGGTTCCAGAGCCTTGCGGTCAATGGATACCAGCTTCAAATTAGTAAAATCGAGATTGCTAACCCCACCCAAACGGACAATTTCTGCACGCAGTGGCTCGACACCACTTAAAAAGAGGTCTTCATTTTGACGCAGCTTAAGAACTTCGACTTCACGGTTGCTTTGCAACAACAACAGTTCACGAGCGATCTGGGCGATACGGTTTTCGGTAAAATCGTCGTTACTACGATTCTTCAAAGCAGCACGCTCTGCCTCTAGCGCCTCTACACCAAGAAAGTACAAGGGGATCTGTTGATTGTTTATTTCGGTGCGCATAAGACTGGAATCAGCCGGTCGCGCAGAATCGCCCAAAGCGGAGGGGGTTGTAGGCTTTTGTATACCCAGCGCCTTGGCAATGCCAATGGCCTCACTCAACTGGGCCATACGATCCATGCGTCCAGTCTTGAGCTGTTGACGCAAAGCCTTGAGTTCGTCCTGCAATTGCGCGCGCTTGAGATTATCCGTCTCGAGCAAGGTAGCAATCCGCGCCTGCTTTTCGGTCTCATAGTTGGAGCGAGCAGCGTCGATCTTACCCTTGAGCTCGGTTAAACGATTATTGACGATAACCTTCAGATCGGCGGAAATTTGATCACGCTCAGCTGTAATGGCGTGATCCACAAATCCGTTAAGAATTTGCACACCGTCCACACCCTTGGGGTAGTTCAGCTCCAAGCCTATGGAAACATTAAGCGAATCAGCTTTTGTTGGATCAGGCAGAATCAGCTTAAGCGAGTCACGATTGAAATCTTCAAAACTCTGCTCCAAGGTCCGGCCCGGACGCTTGAATTGGCTGAACAGAGCCTGATTAGCTTTGAAAAAGCTCAGGCGCGTCTCATAGGACTCAAGTGATGAACCGACTTTTAACAAAGCTTCTTTAGGCGGCAAGGTGTAAACACCCGAACGATTGAGGGCATCCAGTTCGTTGATCGCGGCAGGCCGCAAGATGCTGCTCACCTGGTACTCAGGCGTCACGAAATAGGCATAACCCAATGCTGCAATGCCACAAAGCGCGCTCGTTGCAATGATGATGGATTTTTTGTTCCAGACCGCCTGAAATAAAGTGAACAGGTCCACTTCAAACGACGGATTTCCAGCGGGGATACGGGATTTGCTATTCACAACCGGGGCCTGCCTTCTAAAAGAAACTGCGGGCTCGTTATGCAGGAATTCTTACATACGCTTAACTGGCTTTTATTGTTTTAATCATCAGGCTTGAGCATCAATGCGCACCTGATAAAGCATAAAAATCACTGGCAATCGAGAGCAGCCCGCATTTTGCCAGCATTCCAGAACATTTCAATATAAGAGTGGCACAATGATGTTGTTTCCGGCTCAACGGAATGTTTGAGGCTTAAACCATTCTTTAAATACCAACTATCCAGACATTCCTTTCCCTGCCTAATGCGCCATCCATGGTGCAAATGGGATCCAGACGCGCCTAAATTGCTGGCTTGGCTTGCACCATCAGCTCGAGCTTCAGCTTGCGGGCTTTGCGACTGTAGGCTAGCCAACCCAGACCAGGGCCGATAGCCATACCTAGCAGCAGTGCGCAGATGATCAACAACGACCCAGGTAATTCGGGTGTGCGCCAGCCCAAAAACACCAATGCTACAGGCTGTTGATTTTCCAGGATAAAAATAAGCACCCCAAAAATGACAATCAGCCCAAATACCACTGACGCAGCACGCTTAAAGGTACGCATCGGCAACTCCTGTTCCCTGAAGGTTAAATGTCGTCTTCCTCATCCTCGTTCACCCGGTCTCGCAGCTCTTTGCCCGGTTTGAAATGAGGCACAAATTTTCCATCCAGGCTGACCGACTGGCCTGTCTTGGGGTTGCGGCCTACACGAGGGGCGCGGTAATGCAGGGAGAAGCTGCCAAAACCACGGATTTCAATACGATCCCCGGTCGCGAGGCATTGAGACATTTGTTCAAGCATGGTCTTGATGGCCAACTCCACATCCTTGGATGAGAGTAGCCCTTGATGGGTGACAATTCGTTCGATCAACTCCGACTTCGTCATATTTTTCCCTTCTTTTTCAAGCAGCTAGATCAGCGCTCCCAAGGTTTTAGCATGATCGAATGAATTTGAACAGCCCAGGGATTGACTTATCTTTACAACCCGCATAAGCACTGTAAAAAATCGACTCCACCACCCACCATCATAGCCATCAGGCCCAAACAGCCCATGGTCGCTCACAGGCCGCACAGCGACAGCACTCACCCTGCCCCACAGCTAGCTCCCTGACGTGCAGCAAACCGACCTACAAAAGATCCTGCTAAGCACCATCACAAATCGCAGGCACAAAAAAGGGCGACCTAAGTCGCCCTTTTTCTATGGTCAATCAGAACTTAGTTCTGTTTTTCCATTTGTGCACGCAGCAGGTCGCCCAAAGTGGTCGGACCAGCAGCAATGTCAGAGGTAGCTGGCTTGTCGCGCAGGCTCTGGATTGCTTCTTTCTCTTCAGCATCATCTTTCGACTTGATGGAGAGTTGGATTACGCGGCTCTTGCGATCAACGCTGATGATCTTGGCTTCTACTTCTTCGCCTTCTTTCAGAACGTTGCGCGCGTCTTCAACGCGGTCACGGCTGATTTCGGAGGCTTTCAGAGTCGCTTCGATATCGTTGGCCAGAGTGATGATGGCGCCTTTAGCGTCAACTTCTTTCACGATGCCCTTAACGATTGCGCCTTTGTCGTTCTCTTGTACGTACTCGGAGAACGGATCGCTTTCCAGCTGCTTGATACCCAGGGAGATGCGCTCGCGCTCTGGATCAACAGACAGGATAACGGTGTCCAGCTCGTCGCCCTTCTTGAAACGACGTACGGCTTCTTCGCCAACTTCGTTCCAGGAGATGTCGGACAGGTGAACCAGGCCGTCGATGCCGCCGTCCAGACCAATGAAGATACCGAAATCGGTGATCGACTTGATGGTGCCGGAGATTTTATCGCCCTTGTTGAACTGGCCAGAGAAATCTTCCCATGGGTTAGATTTGCACTGCTTGATGCCCAGGGAGATACGACGGCGCTCTTCGTCGATGTCCAGAACCATAACTTCCACTTCGTCGCCGACTTGTACGACTTTCGAAGGGTGGATGTTTTTGTTGGTCCAGTCCATTTCCGAAACGTGTACCAGACCTTCAACGCCTTCTTCCAGCTCTGCGAAGCAGCCGTAGTCAGTCAGGTTGGTTACACGAGCGGTAACGCGAGTGCTTTCTGGGTAACGGGCTTTGATAGCAACCCATGGATCTTCGCCCAGTTGCTTCAGGCCCAGGGAAACACGATTGCGTTCGCGATCATATTTCAGAACCTTGACATCGATCTCGTCGCCAACGTTGACGATTTCGGAAGGATGCTTGATACGCTTCCAAGCCATGTCAGTGATGTGCAGCAGGCCATCAACGCCACCCAGATCGACGAATGCGCCGTAATCGGTGAGGTTTTTGACGATACCTTTAACTTGCTGACCTTCTTGCAGCGATTCCAGCAGAGCTTCACGCTCGGCGGAGTTCTCTGCTTCCAGCACGCTGCGACGCGAAACAACTACGTTGTTGCGCTTCTGGTCCAGCTTGATGACCTTGAATTCCAGCTCTTTGCCTTCCAGGTGCGTAGTATCGCGCACTGGACGAACGTCAACCAGAGAACCTGGCAGGAACGCACGGATGCCGTTAACGTCGACAGTGAAGCCGCCTTTAACCTTACCGTTGATAACGCCCTTGACCACTTCTTCTGCTGCGAAGGCTGCTTCCAGAACGATCCAGCATTCAGCGCGCTTGGCTTTTTCACGGGACAGTTTGGTTTCGCCAAAGCCGTCTTCGACCGCGTCCAGCGCAACGTGAACTTCATCACCGATGTTGATGTTCAGTTCGCCAGCGTCGTTGTGGAACTGCTCCAGCGGGATGAGGCCTTCCGACTTCAAACCAGCGTGAACGGTAACCCAACCAGCTTGGTAATCGATATCAACGATGATAGCGGTGATGATCGAGCCAGCCTGAAGATTCAGGGTTTTTAGGCTTTCTTCAAAGAGTTCTGCAAAGCTTTCGCTCATTTTAATTCCTGTTGTTCAAGGGCGAAGGAATACGCCCATCAGCCACATTCCAGACAATGTGGGTTACGTTCATATAAAAGAAGGCATGCAGGACTATTTCTGGTCTCCTGCACGCTTTCTTGGTCATCCAGCGATATCGCGAAGTGCGATTTCGCTCATGATGCGTTCCAGCACCTGCTCGATGGACAACTCCGTGGAGTCCAGCTGTATGGCATCAGCCGCCGGCTTGAGCGGGGCTATTGCACGCTGTGTGTCACGCTCGTCGCGGGCACGAATCTCATCTAGCAGACCCGAGAGACTAACATCATCGCCCTTGGCCTTCAACTGCAAGTAACGGCGGCGGGCCCGTTCCTCAGCGCTAGCGGTCAGAAAAACCTTCAATGGCGCGTCAGGAAAGACCACGGTACCCATGTCCCGACCATCTGCAACCAGCCCCGGGAACTCAAGGAAAGCACGCTGACGCTGCAGCAACGCATCGCGAACAGCCGGCAAAGCCGCGACTTTCGAGGCTCCGGCCGCTACGGTCTCACTGCGGATGGCGTGAGTCACGTCATCACCTTCCAGAATGATCCGCGCCGGCTTACCGTCCGTCGCGCCGATGAACTGCACATCAAGATGCGCAGCCAGTTTTTCCAGCAACGCCTCGTTATCCAGGGCCACACCATGGTTACCTGCGGCAAACGCCAGCAGGCGGTACAGAGCACCGGAGTCGAGCAAATTCCACCCCAGGCGCTTGGCCAGGATGCCAGCAACCGTGCCTTTACCTGAACCGCTTGGGCCGTCGATGGTGATAACCGGTGCCGAAACCATCACGAGTTTGCCTCTTGAGCAACACGCATGCCCACTTGCTTGCACAGAGCAAGGAAGTTGGGGAAAGAAGTCGCCACGTTGGCGCAATCATGGATACGGATGGGTGCGGTTGCGCGCAACGAAGCCACACTGAAGGCCATTGCGATACGGTGATCGCCATGACCATGAACCTCACCACCGCCAATTGTGCCACCATCAATGATGATGCCATCCGGTGTCGGCTCGCACTTCACGCCCAGGGTCAGCAAGCCATCTGCCATTACCTGGATCCGGTCGGACTCCTTGACCCGCAGCTCTTCAGCACCCCGAAGGATCGTACGACCCTCAGCCACGGCCGCAGCCACAAAGAGTACCGGGAACTCGTCAATCGCCAGCGGCACCAGCTCTTCCGGAATCTCGATACCCTTGAGTTTAGCAGCCCGCACGCGCAGGTCCGCCACCGGCTCACCGCCCACTTCGCGTTGATTTTCCAGGGTGATATCCGCCCCCATCAGACGCAAGATGTCGATAACGCCGGTACGGGTCGGATTGATGCCCACATGCTCAAGCAGCAGGTCCGAGCCTGCTGCGATCGAAGCGGCGACCAGGAAGAACGCCGACGAGGAAATATCCCCCGGCACTTCGATATGGGTCGCCGTCAGCTTGTGGCCCGACTCAACCGAAGCAGTAGGACCATTAACAGTTACCGGGTATCCGAAGCCTTGCAGCATGCGCTCGGTATGGTCACGAGTCGGTGCAGGCTCGGTTACCGAGGTCTTGCCTTCTGCATACAGGCCCGCCAGCAACAGGCAGGATTTAACCTGGGCACTGGCCATCGGCAAGGTGTAATCCATGCCCTTGAGCGCATGACCACCACGAATGGTCATCGGCGGGCGACCTTCGGCAGCGGTCTCAATCACGGCACCCATTTCACGCAATGGATTGGCCACACGGTTCATCGGGCGCTTGGTCAGGGACGCATCGCCGGTCAGGGTGGTGTCGAAGCTCTGTGCTGCCAGCAGGCCGGACAACAGGCGCATCGAAGTACCCGAGTTGCCCAGGTAGATCGGGCCAGGTGGCGCTTTCAGACCGTGCAGGCCAACGCCATGAATGGTCACGCGACCATGATGCGGGCCCTCAATCACCACGCCCATGTCACGGAACGCCTGCAGCGTCGCCAGGGCATCTTCACCCTCAAGGAAACCTTCCACTTCGGTCGTACCTTCAGCCAGCGAGCCGAGCATGATCGAGCGGTGGGAAATGGATTTGTCGCCTGGTACGCGAATTCGGCCAGTTACTTGACCACCAGGATTTGCCAAAAAAATCAGATCGTTGGAATTCATAGCGTCCACATATGCCCGGCGGGCCAGGATTTTACTGAAATGCTCGCGGGCAACCCGGGCGCGAGTGAAAACGCCCAGCAATTGATGCCCATCCCCTGCATCGACCGCGTCGCGCAAAGCGTCGAGATCACTGCGAAATGTATCCAATGTGCGCAGCACTGCCTCGCGATTAGCGAGAAAAATGTCATGCCACATTACCGGGTCGCTGCCGGCGATTCTTGTGAAATCACGGAAGCCACCCGCTGCGTAACGGAAGATGTCCAGATTCTCGTTGCGCTTGGCAAGAGAGTCCACCAGCCCGAAAGCCAGCAAATGAGGTAAATGGCTGGTTGCAGCCAGTACCTCGTCATGTCGCTCGACCTGCATATGCTCGACGTCTGCCCCCAGGGCGCGCCACATCGCATCAACCAGAGCCAGCGCATCGGCATCGGTCTGAGCCACAGGCGTCAAAATCACCTTGTGCCGCTCAAACAGACTGGCATTCGAAGCTTCTACACCACTCTGTTCAGACCCGGCAATCGGATGGCCAGGTACAAAGCGCGCAGGCATGCCACCAAAGGCTTGTGCCGCTGCCCGCACAACATTGCCTTTGGCACTGCCCACATCGGTAAGCACCGCGTTACCCAGATCCATGCCCGCCAGAAGGCCGAGCATTTTTTCCATGGCCAGAATCGGCACGGCCAACTGAATCACATCTGCGCCCACGCAAGCAGCGGCCAGATTTGCTTCACAGCGATCGACCACTCCCAGCTCAACGGCCAGAACACAGGATTCGGGATCGAGATCAACACCGACCACTTCGTCGCACAGACCGCTCTCACGCATGCCCTTGGCGAAAGACCCGCCAATCAGACCCAACCCGACAACGACCAGCCGCCCTATTACAGGCCTTACAGATTGCACAGACATTACATCAACCACGAGCAAGAACCTTGGACAGCGCTTCAAGCAGGCGAGTGTTTTCCGCCGGCAAACCAATAGTGATACGCAGATGGTCAGGCATTCCGTAGTTGGCCACCGGACGCACTATGACACCTTCACGCAACAGCCCCTGATAGACGGGAGCCGCTACCTGACCGAGATCCAGCGCGATAAAATTGCCGCGCGACGGGATCCAGCCCAGGCCCAACTCACGAAAACCGTCCTGTAACTGCTGCATGCCGGCCTCGTTCAGGCGGCGGCTTTGCTCCAGGTAATCGCTGTCTTTAAGCGCCGCGCAAGCCGCAGCCAGCGCCAGACTGTTGACGTTGAATGGCTGGCGAACGCGGTTCAGCACATCGGCCACCACCGCCGTTGACAACCCATAACCCACCCGCAACGCGGCCAGGCCATAGGCCTTGGAGAACGTGCGGGAAACCAGCAGGTTGGGATACCCCGACAAAAACTCCAGACCATCGGGCAGATCACCGCCCTCTGCGTACTCGATATAAGCTTCGTCCAGCACCACAAGCACGTGTTCGGGCACGTCCTGCAAAAACTCGTTCAGCGCATCGACGCCAAACCAGGTACCGGTCGGGTTGTTCGGGTTGGCAATAAAGACCACCCGGGTATCACTGTCGATGGCAGCCAGCATGGCAGGCAGGTCATGCCCCCAGTCCTTGGCCGGCACAACGCGGGCCTGGGCACCTACCGCCTGGGTCACAATCGGATACACGGCAAATGCATGCTCACTGAACACGGCATTTAGCCCCGGCGCCAGGTAGGCACGCGCCACCAGCTCCAGAATATCGTTAGAACCGTTGCCCAGTGTTACCTGGTCAAGCTGTACGCCACACTGCTCAGCCAACAGGCTTTTCAGGGCAAAGCCATTGCCATCCGGGTAGCGCGTCAATTCGGCCAGCTCGGCACGAATGGCTTCCAGCGCCTTGGGGCTCGCACCCAAAGGGTTTTCGTTGCTGGCCAGCTTGACGATCGTGGCCGGATCCAGATCCAGTTCACGCGCCAGCTCATCCACAGGTTTACCCGGGACATAAGGCGAAAGTTGTTGTACGCCCGGCTGTGCCAGGGCGAGGAAATCACCGCTCATGTTTTATCGCCTCAGAGAACCGCTTTCGGGTAGGAACCCAATACTTTAAGCGCTACGGCTTCTTGACTGATCTGCTCCAGGACACTTTTGACCAAGGGGTCGCGGTGATGACCAGCAAAGTCGATGAAAAACACATAGGTCCATTTACCGCTACGCGAAGGACGCGTCTCAATACGCGTCAGATCGATCCCGTTCTCATGGAACGGCACCAGCAGCTCATGCAGGGCGCCAGGACGGTTGCTCATGGACACAATGATCGACGTCTTGTCATCGCCAGTGGGTGGCACTTCCTGACTGCCAATCATCAAGAACCGCGTGGAGTTGTCCGGGCGGTCTTCAATTTTTTCGGCCAGTCGGGTCAAGCCGTACAGGCCAGCAGCCATATCACCGGCAATGGCAGCGGAGTTCCACTCTCCCTTGACCCGTTTGGCCGCTTCGGCATTGCTCGACACCGCAATACGCTCGACATTCGGGTAGTGTGCATCCAGCCATTTGCGGCACTGAGCCAGCGACTGGGCGTGGGAGTAAATGCGGCTGATACTGTCCGTTTTGGTGTTTTCGCCGACCAGCAGGTGATGGTGGATGCGCAGCTCTACTTCACCGCAGATCACCATGTCATGCTCAAGGAAGCTGTCGAGAGTGTGGTTGACTGCGCCTTCTGTGGAGTTTTCCACTGGCACCACGCCAAAATTCACTGCACCGGCAGCCACTTCGCGGAATACTTCGTCAATGGCAGCCATCGGCTTGCTGATCACGGCATGCCCAAAGTGCTTCATGGCCGCAGCCTGGGTAAAGGTACCCTCGGGGCCGAGATAAGCCACTTTCAGCGGCTGCTCCAGCGCCAGGCACGAGGACATGATTTCGCGGAACAACCGCGCCATCTCTTCGTTGCCCAACGGGCCTTTATTGCGCTCCATAACGCGCTTGAGCACCTGAGCCTCACGCTCAGGCCGGTAAAATACCGGCACTTCACCCTCAGCCAGGGAAGCCATCTTGACCCGCGCCACTTCCTGGGCACAACGCGCCCGCTCGCTGATAAGCTCCAGGACTTTTTCGTCCAGACTGTCGATACGCAGGCGCAGCGCCTTGAGTTCTTGCTCGGACATTAGCCGTGTTCCTTTTCGAACTCTGCCATGTAAGCCACCAGCGCGTTAACCGCGTTGATATCCACAGCGTTATAGATCGATGCGCGCATACCACCAACGGAGCGGTGCCCCTTGAGGTTCAGCAGCCCGCGTGCTTCAGCGCCTGCCAGGAATGGCTTGTCGAGGCGATCGTCCGCCAGACGGAACGGGACGTTCATCCACGAGCGATCAGAAAGGTTGATCGGGTTGCTGTACAGGCCACTGGCGTCGATAAAGTCGTACAAGGTACGTTTTTTCACTTCATTGAGCTTGCCGATTGCCTCGACACCGCCCTGCTCCTTGAGCCATTCGAATACCAGACCTGACAGGTACCAGGCCAGGGTCGGCGGCGTGTTGTACATCGAGCCGTTGTCAGCCGCGACCTTGTAATCGAGCATGGTCGGGCAGATCGAACGCGCACGACCCAGCAGATCTTCGCGAATGATATTGACCACGATGCCACTTGGGCCGATGTTTTTCTGGGCACCCGCGTAGATCATGCCAAAACGGGACACATCAACCGGGCGCGACAGAATATCCGAAGACATGTCAGCGACCAATGGCACATCGCCAGTCTCAGGGATCCAGTTGAATTCCAGACCGCCGATGGTTTCGTTTGGCGCGTAATGAACGTAGGCCGCGTCTTTCGACAGATTCCACTCATTCTGACCAGGAATCGCGAAGTAATCGTAAGGTTTGGCGGTTGCTGCCACGTTGACGTGACCGAAACGCGACGCCTCTTCAATGGCCTTCTGCGACCAGATACCGGTATCGATGTAATCCGCCTTGCCATTTTCAGGCAACAGATTCAGCGGGATCTGGGCAAACTGTTGGCTGGCACCGCCTTGCAGAAACAGGACTTTGTAGTTCGAGGGAATAGACAGCAGGTCACGCAGATCCTGCTCAGCCTTGGTCGCAATGGACACGAACTCATCGCTGCGATGGCTCATTTCCATGACCGAGAGGCCCTTGCCATGCCAGTCGAGCAACTCGGACTGGGCACGCAACAGAACAGCTTCAGGTAGCGCAGCAGGACCTGCGCAGAAGTTATAGGCTCGTTTGCTCACTTCCACTCTCACTCTGATTTGGTGGTCACGCAATAAATCAACTCTCGACACATTGTTGCTTGTAGAAGCGGGCTTGCTAGCGATACGGGCAGTAATGTCTATCTGACATACCGCGCTGATGCCATCGCGAGCAGGCTCGCTCCCACAGTGTCGCAAACTTTCATACTGGACATACAACAAGGGGGCGAATTCTCATCCGCCCCCTGTGTGTCCGCTTATTCCTGCGGCTCTTCGTCAGCGCCAGCCTCTAGCGGCTGCTCGTCGTCTGCGCCATCCTGGATGGCCTCACCGTCGAACTCTGCACCGCCTTCATCTTCGAGCTCTTCGCCTTCAACTTCAGAAGGCTCCTGAACCCGCTCAAGCCCTACCAGCGTTTCGTCACTGGCCAGCTTGATCAAGGTGACGCCCTGGGTATTACGACCCAGGCTCGACACTTCGTCGACGCGCGTACGTACCAGAGTGCCCTGATCCGAAATCAACATGATTTCTTCACCGTCCTGCACCTGAACCGCACCGACCAGACGGCCATTACGCTCGTTGCTGACCATGGCGATAACACCCTGGCCGCCACGCTTGTACTCTGGGAACTCGCTGATCGCCGTACGCTTGCCATAGCCACGCGCCGAAGCGGTAAGGATCTGGCTACCCTCCTCAGGGATCAGCATGGAAATCAGCTTCTGCCCTTCTGGCAGACGCATGCCGCGTACACCGCGGGCAGTACGACCCATGGCACGGACATCGGACTCTTTGAAGCGAGTCACCTTGCCACCGTCGGAGAACAGCATGACTTCACGCTCGCCATCGGTGATCGCGGCGCTGATCAGCACGTCGCCTTCGTCCAGTTCCAGCGCGATCAAGCCTACGCTGCGCTGACGACTGAAGGCTTCCAGAGGGGTCTTCTTCACGGTGCCGTTGGCGGTCGCCATAAAGATGAAGTGACCCTCGGTGTACTCTTCGACCGGCAGCATGGTGGTGATGTATTCACCCTCATCCAGCGGCAGCAGGTTCACCAGCGGACGACCACGGGCAGCGCGGGACGCCTCAGGAATTTCATAGGTCTTCAGCCAGTACACCTTGCCCTTGCTGGAGAACAGCAGCAGCGTGGTGTGACTGTTGGCAACCAGCAGGTGAGCGATGTAGTCCTCATCCTTGACGCCAGTAGCCGACTTGCCTTTACCGCCACGACGCTGGGCCTGGTACGCAGCCAATGGCTGGGTCTTGGCATAGCCACCGTGGGAAATGGTCACAACGCGCTCTTCTTCCGGGATCATGTCACCCAGGGTCAGATCAAGACGGTGATCCAGGATTTCGGTACGACGCACATCGCCGTATTCGGCGCGAATGACTTCCAGCTCTTCGCGGATCACTTCCATCAGGCGCACGGCGCTATTGAGGATGCGGATCAGCTCACCGATCTGGTTGAGAATTTCCTGGTACTCGGCCAGCAGCTTTTCGTGCTCCAGACCGGTCAAGCGGTGCAGGCGCAACTCAAGAATGGCCTGGGCCTGCTCCGGCGACAGGAAGTATTTGCCATCACGCAGACCGTATTGCGGATCGAGGTTTTCCGGACGGCACGAATCGGCACCGGCGCGCTCAACCATGGCCACTACCGCTGTCGACTCCCAAGGGGTGCTGATCAGCGCTTCCTTGGCTTCGGACGGGGTTGGCGAGGCCTTGATCAGTGCAATGACCGGATCGATGTTGGACAGGGCTACGGCCTGGCCTTCAAGGATATGGCCTCGCTCGCGGGCTTTGCGCAGCTCGAAAACAGTACGACGGGTGACCACTTCTCGACGGTGACGTACGAAAGCTTCGAGCAGGTCCTTGAGGTTCAGGATGCGCGGGCGGCCATCGATCAGCGCAACGATGTTGATACCGAAAACACTTTGCAGCTGGGTCTGGGCATAAAGGTTATTGAGAATAACCTCCGGCACCTCACCACGGCGCAGCTCGATCACAACGCGCATGCCGTCTTTGTCAGACTCGTCACGCAGCTCGGTGATGCCTTCTAGCTTCTTCTCTTTTACCAGCTCGGCGATCTTTTCGATCAGGCGAGCCTTGTTCAGCTGGTACGGCAGTTCGGTGATGACGATCTGTTGACGACCACCGACCTTGTCGATGTCTTCGATCATCGAGCGGGCGCGCATGTAAATGCGGCCACGGCCCGTGCGATAGGCTTCGATGATACCGGCACGGCCGTTGATGATGGCGGCAGTCGGGAAGTCCGGGCCCGGGATGAACTGCATCAGTTCATCGATGCTCAGTTCCGGGTTGTCGATCAGCGCCAGGCAGCCGTCGATGACTTCACCCAGGTTATGCGGCGGAATATTGGTGGCCATACCCACGGCGATACCGCTTGAGCCGTTGACCAGCAAGTTGGGAATTCGTGTCGGCATGACGGCCGGGATCATTTCCGTGCCGTCGTAGTTCGGCACCCAGTCCACGGTCTCTTTGTGCAAGTCGGCCAGCAATTCGTGGGCCAGCTTGGTCATGCGCACTTCGGTGTATCGCATGGCCGCAGCGTTGTCGCCGTCGACCGAACCGAAGTTGCCCTGACCGTCTACCAGCAGGTAGCGCAGGGAGAATGGCTGAGCCATTCGAACGATGGTGTCGTAAACAGCAGTATCACCATGCGGGTGATACTTACCGATTACGTCACCGACCACACGGGCAGATTTCTTGTACGGCTTGTTCCAGTCGTTGTTCAGTTCGCTCATCGCAAACAGCACACGCCTGTGCACGGGCTTCAAGCCATCGCGCGCATCAGGCAGTGCCCGCCCGACAATTACGCTCATTGCGTAGTCGAGGTAGGACTGTTTCAGCTCGTCTTCGATATTGACCGGGAGGATTTCTTTGGCCAGTTCGCCCATGAGAAGCCTGATTCCTTTTTCGGGTGAAACTTCGCCACATCCATTCGGGACGAACGAAGCTCGCCGCCGCTGGCCACGTGCCACGCAACGACTTACGACAAATCAACAAGTTATGTCACGGATTTGCGCAGTAAGGGCAACCCTTGCGGGTCACCCTGGAAACCGCCGAATGTTATCACAATCGCCGCCACGCACCTATCCCTCAGATGCGCATGGAGCGTAGTAATTACGACGTTTATCGGCCTGAAGGGCCCCAGAGGGACTCTGGAGGCGATTTGAAGCACCCGCATTCCTCTTCGCGACCTTCGGCAGCGATGACAGGCTTGCGTTTCAATGCAAGCGCTTGCGGCACATCAATTGCGCCATCTTCGCCGCATCCGGGCGTTCAATCACACCCTTCTCGGTGACAATCACATCGATCAGGTCCGCAGGCGTCACATCAAACACCGGGTTGAAGGCCTGCACATCCGCGCCGACCCGCTTGCCACCCACTTCCAGCAGTTCGCGGCCGTCACGCTCCTCAATCGGGATGTCATCACCCGAGGCCAGATCCATGTCGATGGTCGAGCTCGGGGCCACCACCATAAAGCGCACGCCGTGGTGCATGGCGTTGACCGCCAGTTGGTAGGTGCCGATCTTGTTCGCCACATCGCCATTCGCAGTGATGCGGTCAGCGCCCACGATCACCCAGGTGACGCCTTTGGTTTTCATGATATGCGCTGCTGCCGAATCGACATTCAGCACCACCGGGATGCCTTCATTGGCCAGCTCCCACGCAGTCAGGCGCGAACCCTGCAGCCAGGGCCGGGTTTCGTCGGCATAGACCTGCTCGATCATGCCTTCGAGCCAGGCCGCCCGGATGACCCCCAGCGCCGTACCAAAGCCGCCTGTGGCCAGGGCTCCGGTGTTGCAGTGGGTCAGCACCGCCTGGGCATTGCCCTGATGGCGGCGAATGACATCGACACCCAACTGCGCCATGGTCAGATTGGCCTCGCGATCACTTTCGTGGATGGCAACAGCCTCTGCCTCAAGCACCTGCAATACATCCGCGCGGTTTTGGCTTCGAGCCAGACGTTCGCGCATGCGATTCAAGGCCCAGAACAGGTTCACTGCCGTAGGACGCGAGTCCGCCAGCAGGGTGAAGTCCTCTTCCAGCGCTGCCAGCCAGTCACCACCTGCAGCCTTGCGCACACGTGCAGCCAGCACCACGCCATAGGCCGCCGCGATACCGATTGCCGGGGCGCCGCGCACGACCATGTCGCGAATCGCTTGCGCCACACCGTCAACGCCGGTGTACGCCAACCAGCTCTCTTCAAAGGGCAGAATGCGTTGATCCAGCAGATACAGGGCGTCATCCCGCCAATCGATGGCCTTAACCTTTTCCGCAGCCAACAGTCGATCGCGCATGCCTTCCCCCATTACCTGGTAACAAAGCGGCCGATTATAGCGAGCCCACCCCCAAGACGCTCGGGTATACTTCGCCTCCTTTTATAACGCACTGGAATCAGTTTTCGATGCCGACCCCAACCACGCCCCTGGACTTACTGCTGTTACCCACCTGGCTGGTGCCTGTAGAACCGGCCGGTGTCGTACTCAAGGATCACGGCGTGGGCATTCGCGACGGCTGCATTGTGTTCATCGGCCCGCGCGAACAGGCGCTGAAGCTCACCGCCACGCAAACCCGCGAGCTGCCGGACATGCTGCTCAGCCCGGGGCTGATCAACGCGCACGGGCACGCGGCCATGACGCTGTTCCGCGGCATGGCCGACGACCTGCCCCTGATGACCTGGCTCGAACAGCATATCTGGCCGGCCGAGGGCAAATGGGTCGATGAGCAGTTCGTGCGCGACGGCACCAACCTGGCCATCGCCGAACAGCTCAAGGGCGGCATCACCTGTTTCAGCGACATGTATTTTTTCCCGAAAGTTGCCAGCGAGTGCGTGCACAAGAGCGGTATCCGTGCACAAATCGCCATTCCGATTCTCGACTTTCCGATTCCCGGCGCCAGCAGCGCAGACGAATCCCTGCGCCAGGCCGTCGAACTGTTTGCCGACCTGAAGTTTCACCCGCGGATCAAAATTGCCTTCGGCCCCCATGCGCCTTACACCGTAAGCGACGACAACCTGGAGAAAATCCGGGTCATCGCCGACGAGCTGGATGCCGCCATTCATATGCACGTTCACGAAACCGCCTTCGAAGTGCATCAGGCCGTCGAGCAACACGCCGAACGCCCGATGGCCCGCCTCGCCCGCCTGGGCTTGCTGGGCCCGCGCTTCCAGGCCGTACACATGACCCAGATCAGCGATGACGACCTGGCCATGCTGGTAGAAAGCAACTCCAGCGTGGTTCATTGCCCCGAGTCCAACCTCAAACTGGCCAGTGGCTTCTGCCCGGTGGAGCGCCTGTGGCAAGCCGGAGTCAATGTGGCGGTGGGTACCGACGGTGCGGCCAGCAACAATGACCTCGATCTGCTCGGCGAAACCCGCACCGCCGCCTTGCTGGCCAAGGCCGTTGCAGGCTCTGCCACCGCGCTGGACGCCCACCGCGCACTGCGCATGGCCACCCTCAATGGCGCGCGCGCCCTGGGCATTGAAAGCGACACCGGCTCGATCGAAATCGGCAAGGCCGCCGACCTGGTAGCCTTTGACCTCAGCGGTCTGGCCCAGCAACCGGTCTACGACCCCGTTTCGCAGTTGATCTACGCCACAGGCCGCGATTGCGTTAAACATGTGTGGGTCGCAGGCAAGCAGTTGCTCGAGGATCGACACCTGACCCGCCTGGACGAGCAGCAACTCTGCGCAACCGCAAGGGCCTGGGGCGAACGCATAAGCGGCCATACTCATTGATTCAGTACCTTCGGGCCTGCGCCCGGAGCTTTACCAGATTATTCAGCTTTAGAGGATTTACCCATGAGCAACGTTGACCACGCCGAGATCGCCAAATTCGAAGCGCTAGCCCATCGCTGGTGGGACCGTGAGAGCGAGTTCAAGCCGCTGCACGACATCAACCCGCTGCGCGTCAACTGGATTGACGAGCGCGTACAACTGGCTGGCAAAAAAGTCCTCGACGTCGGCTGCGGCGGCGGCATTCTCAGCGAGTCGATGGCTCAGCGCGGCGCCACCGTAATGGGCATCGACATGGGCGAAGCCCCGCTGGCCGTGGCACAGCTGCATCAGCTCGAGTCCGGCGTAAACGTTGAGTACCGCCAGGTCACTGCTGAAGATCTTGCTGAAGAAATGCCCGGGCAGTTCGATGTAGTCACCTGCCTCGAAATGCTTGAGCATGTACCCGACCCGTCGTCGGTGATCCGCGCCTGCTACAAAATGGTCAAGCCCGGTGGCCAGGTGTTCTTCTCGACCATCAACCGCAACCCCAAGTCCTATCTGTTCGCTATCCTCGGTGCGGAATACATACTCAAGCTGATCCCCCGTGGCACCCATGACTTCAAAAAATTCATTCGCCCTTCCGAGCTGGGCGCCTGGAGCCGCCAGGCCGGATTGAGCGTCAAGGACATCATCGGCCTGACCTACAACCCACTGACCAAGCACTACAAGCTGGCCGCCGATGTTGACGTCAACTACATGATCCAGACCCTTCGCGAGGAGTAACACATGCGTTTAAGAGCAGTTCTTTTTGACATGGACGGCACCCTGCTCGACACCGCGCCGGACTTTATCGCCATCTGCCAGGCCATGCGCGCCGATCGCGACCTGCCTCCCGTCGCAGACAAACTTATCCGCGACGAGATTTCCGGCGGTGCACGCGCCATGGTGGCAGCGACCTTCAACATGGACCCTGACGCACCTGGCTTTGAAGAGCTGCGTCAGGAGTTCCTGGAGCGCTATCAGCGCGATTGCGCAGTCCATACCAAGCTGTTTGATGGCATGGAAGAGTTGCTCGCCGATATCGAAAAGGCCCATCTGGTGTGGGGCGTCGTCACCAACAAACCGGTGCGGTTCGCCCAGCCAATCATGGAGCGCCTGGGCCTGGCCGAGCGCTCGGCGCTGCTGATTTGCCCCGACCACGTCAAAAACAGCAAGCCAGACCCCGAGCCGCTGATTCTGGCCTGCAAAATGCTCGACCTTGACCCGGCCAGCGTACTGTTTGTAGGCGATGACCTGCGCGATATCGAGTCCGGGCGCGATGCCGGGACCAAAACTGCAGCCGTGCGCTTTGGTTATATCCACCCTGACGACAACCCTGATCACTGGGGTGCGGACGTGGTGGTCGATCATCCGGCCGAACTGCGCAAAGTGCTGGATAACGCGATGTGCAGCTGCTAACGATGACCGATTTTGTTGAGGTTTTTTATGTTTGATTATTCAGCCCGCCCCAACCTGCTCCAGGATCGGGTGATCCTGGTTACCGGCGCCGGTCGCGGCATCGGCGCTGCTGCAGCCAGGACCTATGCCGCACACGGCGCAACCGTATTGCTGCTGGGCAAGACCGAAGCCAACCTAAGCCAGGTCTACGACGAAATCGAAGCTGCGGGCCATCCGCAGCCAGTGGTTATCCCGTTCAACCTCGAAACCGCCCAACCCCATCAATACGATGAGCTGGCCGCCATGATCGAGACCGAGTTCGGCCGCCTTGACGGGCTGCTGCACAACGCTTCGATCATTGGTCCGCGCACGCCGCTGGAGCAGCTATCGGGGGAAAATTTCATGCGCGTGATGCATATCAACGTCAATGCCATGTTTATGCTCACCAGCACCCTGCTACCCCTGCTCAAGCTGTCGCAGGACGCCTCGGTGATCTTCACTTCCAGCAGTGTCGGGCGCAAAGGCCGTGCTTACTGGGGTGCCTATGGCGTCTCCAAGTTCGCCACCGAAGGCTTGATGCAAACCCTGGCCGACGAAGTCGACGGCGTGGCCCCGGTACGTGCCAACAGCATCAACCCCGGCGCGACCCGCACCAGCATGCGCGCCCTGGCCTATCCGGGTGAAAACCCCGAGAACAATCCAGAGCCACACGAAATCATGCCGGTTTACCTGTACCTGATGGGCCCGGACAGTACCGGGATCAACGGGCAGGCTTTCAACGCACAGTAACAGGGCTACAAACAAAAACCGCGGGCTGCATCCCATGCAGCCCGCGGTTTTTTTATGCACTGAAAAGCCGGTGTTCAGCTCTCGACCAGTTCCCGATGCTCACGCGCCACAGCGGCCTTGTCGAACAACAGGCAACTTTGCAGAAACAAATACATATAGTCGTAGCTCTTGCAGATGGCTTTGCGCAGTTCAGTGATCTGCTCCTGGCTCGGATTCATTCCCACGAGGGTACAGACAATTTCCAGCGCCTCCCAGGGATGCTCGTCATCGTACTGGGCGTGCATCTTCAGCCACTTCATCGCGCGCTTGCGTTGATCGACCGCAAACGACTCTTCATAGATATCGGCCGAGCAGACAATCGCCGCCCACTCACCCACGGCACCCTCGATGGCGTAGTTGGTGGCAGCCATCGCCACGGCCAGCGAATCCTTGGAACAGCTATGCCAGCACCAGTCGTTCAGCGCCTGAAACTCGGCAGGCAGGTCCTGGGCATTGAGGTCTTCAAGGCTGACCCCGTGCGCCAGCGCCCAGTTCACCCAATAGTCGGCATGATTAAGCTCGACCCGGATATTGCGAATCAACCAGCGGCGAGCCATGTCTTCGCCAGGGTGACGCCCGTAGCGGGTCTTGCCCAGGTTATGGCCCATGTACAACGAAAACTGCTCGACTACCGGCCAGCCGCCCACGAGAAACATGCGCATTGCTCTGGGGCTCAAGGTGTTGTCACGCATGCGCTTGTAAATTTCGTGTTTGACTGCCCGACGTTTGCTTTCGCTACAGTCCCGAATCAACTGCCGGGCCCACTGGGGGTAACTGGCTTCCTCCATAAGAGGCCCCGTTCGGTTGAAGACTTCACTCACAATCCAAATCCTTTTTGATAATAGACTTTAGAAATGTAGAACAGATCAACGCAACGTGCCCGGGGACTTCAATGTCAACGCCCGGGCACGCTGAGGACGCTGCAACAAACTATCGAACGTGAATAACTGTGGCCGCTGGACAATATAGCCCTGCGCATAATCAACGCCGATTTCAATCAAGGCCTCTTCAATCTGCGTGCTTTCAACAAACTCGGCAATCGTGCGTTTGCCCATGACATGGCCAATATGATTAATGACTTCCACCATGGCACGATTGATCGGGTCGTCCAACATGTCCTTGACGAAACTGCCGTCGATCTTCAAAAAGTCGACAGGAAGATGTTTCAAATAGGCAAATGAGGACATCCCGGCACAAAAGTCATCCAGCGAAAAGTGACAACCCAGGGTTTTAAGATCATTGATAAAACGGATGGCATTACCCAGGTTGGCAATTGCACTGGTTTCAGTAATTTCAAAACAGATGAGTTTTGGCGACACGCCGTAACAGTCAAATTGTTCATGCAAAAACGCAAGAAAGTCATCATCGCCAATGGTTGACCCAGACAGGTTGATCGCACACATGGCCATTGGCCGCCCACCCGCCTGGGCTGAACATTCCGCAATGATCCTGAACACATTTTCGACCACCCAGCGGTCTATCGAACTCATCAAGCCATAACGTTCCGCCGCAGGAATAAAACTGTCGGGGAATACAATGCGACCGTTTTCATCTTGCAGGCGCAACAGAATCTCGATATGCCCGCCCCCGTCCTGCACAGGTCCCAGGGGGGTTATTTCCTGGGCATACAGACTGAAACGGTTTTCTTCCAGTGCGACATGCAAGCGCTGCACCCAGGCCATTTCACCAAAGCGCAATGACAACTCCGTGTCATCCACATGATAAACTTGCACCCGGTTACGGCCCTTTTCCTTGGCCATATAACAGGCCATGTCCGCAGCCCGCATCAAAGACTCAAGGGTGACTGGCGCTTTATGGATATGCACAAGGCCGATGCTGATGGTGCTCATGAACGGGCGCCCTTTCCAGGCAAAATGCAGGCTTTGCACCGCCTGACGCAAACCGCCGGCGATTTTTTCCGCCATGTCCACCGGGCAGTTTTCCAGCAGGATGCCAAACTCATCCCCACCCAGCCGGGCCAGGGTATCGCCTTCACGCAGGCCGGTACGCAGCAAGGTACAAATATGCCGCAACAGCTCATCACCCGCCGCGTGACCGCAGGTGTCATTGACCAGCTTGAACTGGTCCAGATCAAGAAACATCAGGGCATGCCGGCCCTGCTGGCGCCCCAGGTTCTTCAGTACCAACTCCAGGCGGTATTCGAACTCACGTCGGTTGGCCAGCCCGGTCAGTGCATCATGGGTCGCCTGCCAGGACAGGTTGGCAATGTACTGGCGCTCCTGGGTCATGTCATGCAGCACCAGCACTGCGCCACTGACATCGCCATCGTGAAGGATTGGCGCACCCACAAGGGTTACCGCAACGGTACTGCCATCCATGCGTTGAATCTGCCGGGAGTGCTCGCGACTGTTACCCAGCTCGCCAGTGAGAATACGCTCGACCAGCCTGGGGCCTTCGTCCTGATCGTTGTCATCAAGCAACTTGAACAGCGCAGCCAGGGAAATGCCTTGCGCCTGCTCGGACTTCCACTGGGTCAAGTTCTCGGCCGCAGGGTTCATATAGGCAATCGCGCCATTGACGTCGGTGGTGATAACACCGTCGCCAATCGACTGCAGGGTGATTTGCGCCCGCTCTTTTTCCAGCTGCAGCGCCTCGGCAAAAGCACGGCTCTGCTTGAGCACTTTATGGGTGCGCTTGAGTACCAGCAGGATCAGCGCCACCGCCGTGACCAGGTTTATGACCACCAGCAACCGCCAGATAAAGCGCGAGCCTTCACCCAGCGCATCACTGAAAGCCTTGGCAGAAGGCGCAATACCCTCGTTGATGGCGAAAATCTCGTCTTCCCAGCGCTGGGACTCCGCAGCATCGGCATTGCCGGCGAGGATGGCCTTGTGCATCTCCTGGGCCAGATTGTCGAGCTTGAGCAGGTAAGCATCACCTATGGCCCACTTCTCGATGGCGGTTTCCATATAGCTTACATGGCGGAAGTAGCGGTAAAACCAGATAATGCTCGAGGCATCTTGCGCGCTGTTGCCGCCCTGCAGAATGCCTTCGCGGGCAGCGACTTCATTGGGTGGGGACTCATCCATCGCCAGGCGTAACTTATGGTCGCCCTGGGGAACACTTATGGCCTGTGTGTATTTTTCGTAATAAACCGGGTCATGGGTATCGGAATACAGATAGAGAAAGTAGATGGCGTCCTTCTGCCCCTTGGACCATAAACTTTCGCCACCGACATAACTCCTCACGGCAGAAAGCATATACAGACTCACGCACCCCAATAACGCCTGGAACAGCACGACAGCAATAAAAGGCCAAACAATGCCCAATAAGCGTGGTGTACCAAGGGGGCGTTTAGATTTCATGAGTTCCCTTTGCTTCATGGAGTCAAATGAAAACCAGAGAGAAAATCTCACTACAAGTCAGCCTAGGCCAATTTTTCAAAAATTGAGTAGTCTGAGCCGATCTAAATCTTCAATAAGCGTGCAGCCGCATCATTATGTTCATTGAAGCAAGCAATGCGCCTGTGCAAAAGAACCTGCTCGAGAAGATCGTGAGCAATACCGTGTATTGGCCGGATAACTGCGATGTTCATGGGCTTTCGCGTGCAGGCTCGCCCCCACAACCCTGCGACATCACGTCTGCTGCAGATGCCCGTAGAGCTTGGCATAGAGCCCACCCTCTGCAATCAACTGCTGGTGATCGCCCTCTTCGGCAATGCACCCACCATCAAACACCAGCACCCGGTCAGCCTGTTTTACCGCAGATAAACGGTGAGCGATGATTAAAGTTGTGCGCCCGCTCAAAAATTTTCCCAAAGCGTGATGCAGGTTGTATTCGGTGGCAGCATCCAGGGCACTGGTGGCCTCGTCGAGGATCACCACCTTGGGTTCGGCCAATACCATGCGCGCAATCGCCAGGCGCTGACGCTGACCGCCGGACAAACGCACCCCCGAACGCCCCACGATGCTGTCCAGGCCCTGGGGCAGCGCATCAATGGTGCCATCGAGCTGAGCGATTTGCAGGGCGTGCCAGCACGCTTCATCGGTTCGTTCACGGCCCATGGTCAGATTGGCACGCACGGTATCGTTGAACAATGCCGGGTGTTGCAGCACCACCGCCACATGCTCGCGAATGGTCTGCAGGCCGATTTCGGGCTGGCTGGCATCAGCAAAGCGGATACTCCCCGACTGCGGCGTGTATAAGCCCAGCAACAGTTGCACAAGGGTGCTTTTACCACCACCGCTAGTGCCGACAATGGCCACCTTCTCACCAGGAGCAATGGTCAGGTTAAGGTGATCGAGTACCTTTTCGTCGCCATAGCTGAAGCTAAGGTCACGCACTTCGATGCCGACCGTCTGTCGCCCCACAAATGGATTGGCGCCGCCGGGGTATTGTGGCTCGTCGTTGCGCGCCAATAACTGATTGATCCGCGTAACGGCTCCATCAGCGGCATAGAAGGCATATTGCAAATTGAGCAACTGCTCAACCGGCCCGATCATGAACCACAGATAACTGAACACTGCGAGCATCTGACCGATCGACAGATCCGAAAACAATACCGTCAACATCGCGGCGGCTCGAAAAATATCGATCCCGAACTGGAACAACAAACCGCTGGCGCGATTGGAGGCATCGCTCTTCCACTGTGAAGCCACGGCAAAGTCCCGCACTTCTCGCGCCCGCAACCCCAGACGGCCCAGGAAAAAGCCCTGGCGGTTACCTGCACGCACTTCCTGGATGGAATCCAGCGTCTCGGTAAGGGCCTGGGTAAAGCGCGCCGTGCTGTCGTTTTCAAGCTTTTTCAGGTGCTTGACCCGCTTGCCCAACTGCACCGTGGCGTAAATCACCAGCGGGTTGAACAACAAAATCAGCAGCGCCAGCTGCCAGTGCATCCACAACAAAATCGCCGAGGTCCCCACCAGAGTGAGCATCGCCACCAAAAATCGGCTCAGGGTTTCTCCGACAAACTTGTCGAGCGTATCGAGGTCGGTGACCAGATGAGTCGTCACCGTGCCGCTGCCCAGGCTTTCGTACTCGGCCAGTGATATTCGCTTCAAGCGTTCGATCAGGCGCAGGCGAATGCGAAACACAATGTCCTTGGCCAGCCGCGAAAACAGCCGCGCCTGCAGCACGTTAAACAGCAAAGCACCGCAGCGCAGCAACAGGGTAATCGCCAGCATCAGGCCGATATAGCCTGCCGCGCTTTGCCACGCAGTCGGCAGCCAGTGGTTCATGATCTTCAGCGCAGCGTCCCCGTTACCCAACAGCACCTCGTCCACCAGCAAAGGCAGAAGCAAGGGGATCGGCACACTGCACAGGGTCGCCAGCACGGCAACGCCGTTGGCAAGCCACAGGGCTTTTTTATGGCGCAGGGCCAGGCGGCGGATTTCGGCCCAGGTCAGGCGATCCGTCACCGCAGCCGCAGGCGGTACAGCAGAGGGATCAAACACGTGCAGCGCGTTCAAGCCAGCGAGCAAGCAAGTCAGACAAGGGCGCAAGCGGCTGATAGCCGTTGGTCAACAACGCCAGCTGGCCGTTGCGCTCGGCAAGCAAGGTCGGAAAACCGGCAATCCCCAGATCCTGCACCCAGGTAAAATCCGCGGCTGTCGCTGCATGCTGCTCGGCAGAGTCAAAAGCGGCAGCAAATTCGATACGCGGCACTCCCGCGATTTCAGCCAGTTCGACCAGCACACTGGCCTGGGTCACATCACGGCCTTGTACGTAAAACGCCTGCTGTATCAGTTTGACCAGCTTCCAGGCGCAATCGGGGGCAAGGCTGCGTACCGCGACAATAGCCCGGCAGGCAGGTTCGGTGTCGTAGATAAAGCCGTCGGGCAAGGCCCCCTCGAAGTTGAAAGGTTGCCCGGTGGCCTCTGTGACCGCCTGCCAGTGCTCAAGAATATAGCGCCGCGTAGCAGGCTCAAGCGCCGAGCCACTGCCGGTGCGCAAACCTCCCACTACCAGATGCAACTCAACGCCTGCGGCCTGCGCCTGCTCAACCAGCGCCTGGGCGATGGGCGAAAAACCCCAGCACCAGGAGCACATTGGATCCATCACATAGAGCAGGCGCGCTGTCATATCAGGCCTCGGCAGCTTTACGGTAGTTGTGACCGATCGGGTGCGGCTGGTTACGCTCCTTGGCCAGCTCGATCTGCTTTTGGCGATCAATGGCGCTGCGACGGGTTTTCTCGCTCAAGCTGTCCCAGCAATACGGGCAACTGATACCGGGTTGATAGTGCTCGGACTCGCGATCAGCGAGGCTGATCGGGGTGCGGCAGGCATGGCACTGATCGTATTCGCCGGCGCTGAGGTCATGGCGCACGGTAACGCGGTTATCAAATACAAAGCAGTCGCCCTGCCATTTGGTTTCTTCCTGGGGTACCTCTTCGAGGTACTTCAGGATACCGCCCTTGAGGTGATAAACCTCGTCAAAACCCTGGCTGAGCATATAGCTCGAAGCCTTTTCACAGCGAATGCCGCCGGTGCAGAACATCGCGACTTTCTTGTGCTTGGCAGGGTCGAAATTGGCTTTGATATAGTCGGGAAATTCGCGAAAGCTGGTCGTTTTCGGGTCGATAGCGCCTTCAAACGTACCGATCGAAACCTCGTAATCGTTGCGGGTGTCGATCAACAACACCTCTGGATCGCTGATCAGCGCATTCCAGTTCTCGGGGTCGACATAGGTCCCGACCTTCTTGTTCGGGTCCACGCCATCAACACCGAGGGTGACGATTTCTTTCTTGAGCTTGACCTTGGTCCGATAGAACGGCTGGTCATCGCAGTAGGATTCCTTGTGATCGATATCGACCATGCGCGGATCAGTCTTGAGCCAGGCCATCAGCCCGTCAATACCTTCACGGCTGCCGGATACCGTACCGTTGATGCCTTCTTCGGCGATCAGCAAGGTGCCCTTGATACCGTTGTCGACCATGGCCTTGAGCAGTGGCTCACGCAGCTCGACGTAGTCCTCAAGGGTGACGAATTTATACAGTGCAGCTACAACAACAGGCGAAGTCATCGCATCAATCTCCAGGTGGCTACCCTCGTAAAGGGTGAACCGGGCGCAAAAAAAAACGCGCCGACGAAGCGGCGCGTTGCGGATTCTAACAAAAAGCAGGCGGATTACGCCAACTCAGTGCCCACCGCCAGCACAGGTCGGCGATGCCGGGGCCGTGCCGATTTTCGCCCATTCCACAGGCGTGTACGTGTGCAAAGCCAGCGCATGGAACTCGCCCATCAGGTCACCCAGGGTGGCATAGACCTTTTGATGACGCTTGACGCTGTTAAGCCCGGCGAACTGCTCGCTGACCACCACTGCCTTGAAGTGGGTCTGCAACCCACGACTGTGCATATGGCTTTCATCCAGCACGCTCAGGTGCTCGGGTTGCAGAGCGCCTAGCGCCGCTTCAATACGCTGTTGCATGCTCATTCAGGCTCCGCTTACTTCTTTTTGGCCGGGGCCGCTTTTGGCTCCAGCTCGGCTGTCATGTCTTCTAGCAGCTTGTTGACAACCGGCACTGCACTTTCCAGTTTGGCCTGGGTCATTTGTGCCGATTGCTGGGTCAGTTGCGGCATTTTTTCCAGCACTTTCTTGCCCAGAGGCGACTGGTAGAACGCTACCAGGTCCTTGAGCTCAGACTCGGTGAAATTGGTGGTGTAGAGCTTGACCATGTCCGGCTTCAGCTTGTTCCAGCCAATGGCTTGATCCAGAGCGGTGTTGGCTTTGGCCTGGTAAGTTTCCAGCAGGGCTTTCTTGGAGGCTGGTGCTTTGGTTTGCTCGAAACGCTGAGCGAACATTTGCTGCACTTGCATATACACCGGGGTACCCAGCTTATCGGCATGTGCCAGTTTCAGGAACGTTTCAGCACTGGCAGCGTGGCTAGCTGCATCGGCGAAAACCTGGCCGCTGGCGCAAACCAGAGCTACCGCTGTACAGATGGCGCGAAGACGGGTCATCGAGTTTCCTTTTCTAGCAAGCGAGGTTTAACCCCAAGGGCGGCCATTCTGCGCCTAATAAAGTGTGTCACTCAACCCCGACACTGATAGACGTTCTCATCAGCCGACCAAAAGCACCGAAAACGCAAGATTGAACCCTTAGTGTGAATCAACGCCTAAGCTGTCAGGTCAGACTTCAAGGAGAAAGAGCCGATGAGCCGTATCGAAACCGACAGCCTGGGTGAAGTAAGCGTGGCCGATGAGGCTTATTGGGGGGCGCAGACACAGCGGTCACTGATCAACTTTGCCATCGGCAACGAAAAAATGCCGCTGGCGGTTCTGCATGCCCTGGTCTTGATCAAAAAGGCTGCCTCGCGGGTCAATGACCGCAACGGTGATTTGCCTGCCGATATCGCCCGCCTGATCGAACAGGCCGCCGATGAAGTGCTCAACGGTGAACACGACGACCAGTTCCCGCTGGTGGTGTGGCAGACAGGCAGCGGTACACAGAGCAACATGAACGCCAACGAAGTCATTGCAGGACGCGCCAATGAACTGGCGGGCAAAGGCCGTGGCGGCAAGTCGCCAGTCCACCCCAATGACCATGTCAACCGCTCGCAAAGCTCCAACGACTGCTTCCCCACCGCCATGCATATCGCCGCTGCCAAGGCTGTGCACAATCATTTGCTGCCCGCGATCAATGAACTGGCAGGAGGCCTGGCCGAGTTGTCGGCACGGCATATGAAACTGGTCAAGACCGGCCGCACCCATATGATGGACGCCACGCCGATCACCTTCGGCCAGGAGCTGTCAGCCTATATCGCGCAGCTGGACTACGCCGAGCAAGCCATACGTTCGGCCTTGCCCGCAGTGTGTGAGCTGGCACAGGGGGGTACCGCAGTGGGCACCGGGCTGAATGCACCCCACGGTTTTGCCGAAGCGATTGCTGCTGAACTGGCTGCGTTATCTGGCCTGCCATTTGTCACCGCGCCGAATAAATTTGCCGCGCTGGCCGGCCACGAGCCCTTGACCACCCTGTCAGGCGCCCTCAAAACCCTGGCCGTGACCCTCATGAAACTGGCCAATGACTTCCGCCTGCTGGGTTCCGGCCCCCGCGCCGGGCTGGCCGAAATCAAACTGCCCGCCAATGAGCCGGGCAGTTCGATCATGCCGGGCAAGGTCAATCCGACCCAGTGCGAAGCCTTGTCGATGCTGGCGTGCCAGGTGATGGGCAACGATGTTGCCATCGGCTTTGCTGCAAGCCAGGGGCATTTGCAACTGAACGTCTATAAACCGGTGATCATTCACAACCTGCTGCAATCCATCCAGTTGCTGGGAGACGGTTGCAGCAACTTTTTCAAACACTGCGTCACCGGCCTTGAGGTCGATGCTGCCAAAATGGCCGAACACCTGGAGCGCGGCCTGATGCTGGTGACCGCACTCAACCCCCATATCGGCTATGACAAGTCAGCCGAGATTGCCAAAAAGGCCTATGCCGAAGGTTTGACCCTGCGCGAAGCAGCACTGGAACTGGGCTACCTCACGGACGCCGAGTTTGACCAGTGGGTTCGTCCTGAAAACATGCTGGGCGCGGGCAAGCACGGCTAGGCGGTTTTTTACAATCCTGGGCCCGGGGTTGCTACCTTGAACACCATCACTTCCTTGTCGGGGGTGATGGTGCCAACCAGTTTGAACAAGCGGCCATCTGCCCTGGCTTGCTGTACTGCCACAGCTGCAGGGTTGAATGGCACTTCCTCCAGGGATTTTCGCACGACGATATCGACCCATTCGTCAGACATCATGACTAGTTTACTCGCGGATCCACGATCAAAAAAAACATGCCCCCAAGTGTTGCCGGTAGCCCGTATATGCCTGACTTCCATCAGATACAGATCACCGTTGGGACCACGTAGCACCATACCGAAACCGGCAGCCCCCACTTTGTAGCGACCGCCATCAAGTAATGTGTAACCACGCTTTTTCAAGACCAACTGCATGACGCTTTTGGCCAGAGTGTTTCTCATATTAAACGTAGAGATCAATCCGGCACGCATTGCTGCATAGTTGTCAATAAGGGCGGCAACCTCCACATCCAGATCGCGGATCGACATATGACTGCGCAATTGACGCACGGCATCAATGTTGTAATACCTTCCGGATGTCGTCGGGAACACCGAGCGCATACCCTGCAGTTCGTCATAGACCGGTGCCCAGATCGGCAGGGGCTGCTTGTTGGCCATGGCCGTCAAGGCTTCGTCCAGCCTGCCCACCGGGAATTGCTTGCGGCGCAGGCTCTGCTCACACAGACGCTCCAGCTCCAGCACATCAGGTGCCCGTATCACCTGTGTGTCGACAGACTGGATGATCTGGCGCGTGTAGTTGCGCAAAAATGCATAGACTTCGTGGTCAAAACCGGTTGCAGGCAAGTCAAGCGCCTGGCGCACCAGGGCCTCCAGACTGGGATGTTCTCCGAGCCTTGGCATCAGGTGCCAGTTGCTGATGACCAACCGTTGTGTGACCGGATCAAATACCCCATCACTTTCGATAAACAGCGTGCTGCTACCCTCATCACCCGTGCGCACCACTTTCCAGGAAAACTGCTCAGTATCCAGTTGCACCCGATAGAACTTGTTGTCCATAAAGACAAAATCTTCGGCGACTTCTTCAAACAGATCGCTACCGGAGACTAGAGGCTGATCGGTGAGGCGATATACCCCTTCGGGCGTTAATACACCCTGAGCCTGCAGTCGGGTCGGATCAGCAGGATCAATACGATAGATTCCAAAATTGCCTGCACTATCAAGTTCGCTGGAAACAAACAAATCCCGATGGCCGATAACCACCCTGTCCATCGACTCGACGCCTTGAGGATGTACGGCAGGAATTGGCGCCGGGGTAACCGCGGCCGTCACAGCGTATCCATCAGGAACCTTGCGCGTGGATGTAACGGGGGTTGAATCAACAATCAGCTCTTCCAGCTCCGGAAACGGCGCCCCTCCCTTGCCCCCGACATCGGCGTGATACTCCCAGCGCCCCCGTGCATCCATCCTGATCGGCGGTTCATAGTTCTTGGGCGGGCGCGCCTTGAGGCGAAGGGTTTTCTCACCTGAGCGACGATACACTTCGTACACTTTTTCATCGATCTGAATGTACATCTTGTTATTCAAGAGATATACATTTTCGTTTTTCCCCCTGAGCCTCACGGCGTCATAGAGCGGGACTTTGACCTCATAGCCCTCGAATGCCTTGGTACGCCAGGGCTTGCGGGAAGTGACAGACGGCAATAGATCCTTCAGGCGTTTTTTCTGCAACGATTTACTGGCTCTCCACCCTGCGTCATATAGGGTTGCTACGGCCTTGGTCACCGTTTCATCCAGGCTGCCCAGCACTGCGCTTACTGCTCTGGGGCGCGCCACCAGAGGTGCGAGCGTAAGAACCGCCTCGCCCAAATTAAGCGCGGCAGAGAAAGCCAGCCACGCTCCCGCCTTGTAATCGCCTCGGGCAAACGCACTGATGGCCGCAGATGCGTCATTCCAGCCGTCATAGACACCAATGGTTGTGCCAATACCCGGAATAACCGACAGGCCAATCTTTATGTAGCTCAGATCCCGCTGCGCAATACGCTCCATCTGACGGCGCTCGATATCCAGCGCCGATCTGGAGGAACCATAGACCTGCTCCTTGAGCCGCCCCATGCGTGCCAGGTACTGCATGTCCGTCAGGGACACATGGGACGCCTTGACCGGGTCAATCACGAGAAAACCGTAAGTTCCGACACGCAAAATGGCATTGATGTTCTGAATATTCCGCGCAACGCTCGAACCGGTCTCTGTACTGTTTGCGAAGTAGGTGAGCAGCTCCCTGTTGAGCAGCACATGATTGGAGAGACGTTCAATCAGATGCTGGAACCCGGAACCTTCGAAGAACTTCTGATTACCCGGAGCGCCCGCCAGATACATCAGCGCCAGCCCAGAGGTTTTGTCATGCACCACAGACACCCCGATCAAGGCTTGTTCGGTATAGGAACTGTCCCCCCGGTCTGGTGAGCGTAACCAGGTATAACGGTATTCGATGTCGAATTCGGCGTCAGGTTTGTGATTACCATTGCCGGGTGCGGTCGCTGCCTGCGCCAGCCTGTACCCCCGCTCTGACAGGTGGCTGCGCTGACGTGCGACCCAGGCCTCAAGGTTGATGGCTTGCCTGAACACTCCCAGTCGCCTGGCAATATCGGGAGCTCCGGGCTGGCTACCCCCTAGTGTGCGACCCAGAAAAGCACGGGTGATCCTCATGCTGTAAAGCATGGCAACATCCAGATCCGGAATGGTTTTGAGCAGATACTTAAGGTCAATACCCAGCGCCTTGGTATCCAAGCCATCCAGAGTGAAGTAGCTGTGCTTGAGACGCAGCATCTGCTGTTCGTCATTCACATCAATATTCTTGCGAGCCAGCTCGGACAAGCTGAAGGTGTGACGCGCAAGACTGACGTCATCCCAGGTTGAAAAGCCGGTGATCGCTATGCTTTCCGACGTATCGCCCGCCAGATGCGGACGCTCGGCCCTCTCGCTCGTTTGCAACACCTCAACGATGACCCGATCGGGCATATCGACCCTGACCGCATCCGGATCGATATCTCGTTTTAAATCGGCCTTGAGCCGCTCAGCCAGCTTATCGCGGGTAAACACCTCGAATGACGGCAGATGACGGTTCAGATCGTCCTCCAGCCAAAGGGCATTACGTGCATAAACCACAAGTCCCTTGGCATATTCGGCCCGCTCTTCGACCGATGCCCGCAGCAACCAGTCCGGCAAGTCCTGCGTAGCCTGTGCCGTACGCAATTGTTCAGCCACAAGGTCAATGCCCTGTTCACGGGCCTCATTGCCCGGCGCCAGCAGGTTTTGTGCGGTTTCCAGACGCAAGCGCTCAAGAGACTGCGCAACCGTCGATTCGCTGTACAACAACTGGCCCCTGGCTATAAGCGAAGCAATTTCTTTATAGCCGGCGATTTGATCCTCAACCCCCAGACTGAAGGCATGACCATCGAGCACACGCAGGATAACGGGGCTTTCAGTACCCTCGAGCATTATCGCTGCCCGAGCAGCAGCGCGGTTTTTCAGCGAAACATGGCCGAGCCAGAACCCGTCCGGATCGGCCCGAACGCTGCGGGCCAGTTGGGTCTTGAGCTGAGCCACGGAAGTGAATGCTTGCAAACCGCCCGCATTGCCCGGAACGAACAGAAATACGGGCTCCGGATGTTGATGGTCATCAAGCGCAGGCTGACGAGTTATCACCATCGCCCCCTGCAGCAAATAAGAGCGTTGCGAGGTGCCCAGGGACAGGTCGCAAACGCAGCTGACACTTTGCCCGCGGAGTGAAGACCAGGGTTCGCTGACAACTTCTTTTATCTGTTGATACGCAGATTCGCTCAACCGGCCTTCATACACTTGCAACTGTGCTTCGGCCAGCAAGCTGCGCGACCTGCCCGTAGACAAACGCTGCAACAGACTAAGCCCGCCGGCATCCAGCCGGGTCCAGAAGTCGGTGCCCTGAGACTCGGCCCCCTCGAGCAGCCTGTCCGTTGCCTGTTGAGTTTCGGCACACTGGGTCAGAGCCTGCTCATGAGTATCCCGGTAAGCGGCCAAGCGAGTCATCGCCTGATCAGCAGTGCCTATAAATGACTGCAGGCTTGCTTCGTAGCGTGAGACTTTTCGCTCTCGCAGAGTACCGGGCAAATTGATAGACAGGCTGCCAAATGAAAGGTACTGGTCAGCGTTAAGGGTGTGGCTGTTTTCGGACATGAAAGCGTTCATCCCAAGTGATCGACAGTCACCTGATCTGAACAGAAACCTGGAGTGCATCAGTGGTAGATATATAGTCGCAGGCTAACCCCGTGTTGCCGCGCACAAGCGAAGCACCACAGGGTAAGTGCCGTGTTACTTCTTCTTGCGCTTTTTTTCCTGCCTGTCGCGTTTCTCGAAGGCTGCTTCCAGAGCCTCGTTGATCGTGCGTAGCACCTTTACCCGTGCCCAGCGCTTGTCATTGGCTTCAACCAGGGTCCAGGGCGAGATTTCGGTGCTGGTGCGATCCACCATGTCGCATACCGCACTGCGGTACACATCCCACTTTTCGCGATTACGCCAGTCTTCCTCGGTAATCTTGAAGCGTTTGAACGGGATTTCTTCACGCTCCTGAAAACGCTCAAGCTGGGTGTCCTTGTCGATTGCCAGCCAGAATTTGACGACAATCGCGCCTGCTGCCGTAAGTTGCTCTTCGAAATCGTTGATCTCGCCATAAGCGCGCATCCAGTCCGCTTTCGTGCAAAAACCCTCGACCCGTTCAACCAGCACCCGGCCATACCAGGAACGGTCAAAAATGGTGAATTTGCCCCGCGCCGGGATATGTCGCCAAAAACGCCAAAGATAAGGTTGTGCTCGCTCATCCTCGGAAGGCGCAGCAATAGGCACAATGATGTACTGACGCGGGTCCAGCGCTGCCGCCACCCGCCGGATAGAGCCGCCTTTGCCTGCGGCATCATTGCCTTCAAATACGGCGATCAATGAATGCCGGCGCATCCGTTTGTCACGCATCAGGCCCGATAGACGCGCCTGCTCAGTGATCAATTGCTCCTGGTAATCCTCTTTTTCAAGATGCCGGGTCAGGTCCAGGCAATCGAGCAGGGTCAATTCGCCTTGCTTGTCCGGTAACGGCGGCACACCCGCCGGGCGGGCTGCAACCTTGGGGGTATGCAACGCCGCCTGCAACCCTTCAAGAAGGATTTTGCCCACAGTCAGACTGCGGTAATAGGGGTCAATACCTTCGACGATATTCCACGGTGCGTAATCACGACTGGTGCGGCGGATCGCCCGCTCGCCATAGCGTACGAACTTGTCATAAGTTTTGGACTGCTGCCAGTCCAGCGGGCTGATGCGCCAGCTGTGCAATGGGTCATCCTTGAGGGTTTGCAGGCGTTCCTTCATTTGTTTTTTGGACAGGTGGAACCAGAACTTGAAGATCACTGCGCCCTCATTGCACAGCATCTTTTCCAGACGTTCGGCGCCCGTGATCGCCTGATCAAGCACGGCATTCTTGAACAGGCCGTGAACCCGGCCCTGGAGCATCTGGCTGTACCAATTGCCAAAAAACACGCCCATCCGCCCCTTGGCGGGCAATTGACGCCAGTAACGCCAGGCCGGCGGATGAGCCAGCTCTTCATCGGTCTGGCTATCAAAAGTCCGCACTTCGATCAGGCGCGGATCCATCCATTCACTAAGCAGTTTGACCGTTTCACCCTTGCCGGCGCCTTCAATGCCATTGATCAGCACAATGACCGAAGCACGCTTTTGCTGATGGAGCTCAAACTGGGCTTCAAGCAACGCTTCACGTAAAGCGGGGGCTTCCCTGTCGTAGGTTTCTTTATCGATGAAATGGCCGATTTCAGCTGATTCGAACATGGAATGCTCCCTGGCAAGATGAACCAAGCCTAGCGGATTGCTCTGCAATATGCAGGAAGAAACCGAGCAAACCTGTCATGGATCAGTCCCGGCCTGACTGATCGGCTAGAATGGCTGCCTTGCCGTTGCCGAGCCACACATGACTACTGAAACTGCCAATGCCCAGATCGACTGGGATGACCAAGGTCGCCCCCATTCACGGGTGTTTGATGACGTGTATTTTTCGGACAAGTCGGGGCTTGAAGAAACCCGCTATGTCTTTATCGAACAGAACGCCCTTGCAGAGCGTTTCGCCGCCCTGCCCGCTGACGGCCATCTGGTTATTGGCGAAACCGGTTTCGGCACCGGGCTGAATTTTTTGTGCGCGTGGCAGCTGTTCGAGCAACATGCCCACCCCGATGCGCGCCTGCAGTTCATCAGCGTCGAAAAATACCCGCTGACCCGCAACGACCTGCAACGCGCGCTGGCCCTGTGGCCGGAGCTGACGCCCCTCAGCGAACAATTGCTGGCCGTGTATTTTGCAATCCATCCGGGCTTTCAGACCCTGACCCTGGCCGATGGCCGGGTCACGCTCACGTTATTGATCGGCGATGCACTTGAACAGTTGCCGCAACTCGACGCCAAAGTTGATGCATGGTTTCTAGACGGTTTTGCCCCGGCGAAAAACCCCGACATGTGGACCCCGGAACTGTTCGCGCAATTGGCACGCCTGGCGGCACCCGATTCGACAATCAGCACATTCACCAGCACCGGCTGGGTACGCCGCGCACTGAATGACGCCGGATTCAAGATGCGCCGCACGCCAGGCATAGGCCATAAGTGGGAAATCCTGCGCGGCACCTTTGTCGGCTTGCCGGACACCGCTTCAACAGCACCCACAGTCAAACCCTGGTTTGCCCGCCCGCCCCGGATCAAAGGCCCGCGTACAGCACTGGTCATCGGTGGCGGCCTGTCGGGTTGCGCCAGCGCCAATAGCCTGGCCCGCCGCGGCTGGACGGTGATATTGCTGGAGCGCCACGAAAGACTGGCCAAGGAAGCGTCGGGCAACCCGCAAGGCGTTCTGTACCTCAAGCTCTCGGCACACGGTACGACTTTGTCGCAGATGATCGTCAGCGGCTTTGGCTACACCCGTCGTCTGCTGGAACACCTGCAGCGCGGGCGCGACTGGGATGATTGCGGGGTCCTGCAATTGGCTTTCAACGCCAAGGAAGCCGCACGACAGGCCCAACTGGCCGCAGCCTTTCCCCCGGCGCTGGTGCATCTGCTTGACCAACCCCAGGCACAAGCCCTGGCCGGGATCGAACTGGCCCACGGCGGCCTGTTCTACCCCGAAGGCGGCTGGGTTCACCCTCCAGCGCTTTGCCACTACCAGGCCCTGCACCCCAAGGTTCGGGTGCTGACCCACCATGACATTTTGCAACTGCACAAGGTCAATGAGCAATGGCAGGCGTGCCACAACGACCAGGTACTGGCCAGCGCTCCGGTTGTCATTCTGGCTGGCGCTGCCGAGGTCAAGCGCTTCCCGGCCAGCAGCGGCCTGCCACTCAAACGGATTCGCGGGCAAATCACTCAACTGGTAGAAACCCCTGCCAGCGCCGTATTGAAAACCGTAGTGTGTGCCGAGGGCTATGTGGCTCCTGGCCGCCTCGGTGAGCACACGCTGGGCGCCAGCTTCGACTTTGATAACGAAGACCTGACCACCACCCCGCAGGGGCATCAAGGTAACCTCGAGCTGCTCGAGGAAATCTCACCGGACCTGGCCCATCGGCTCGGTGACGAACAACTCAACCCTGACACCCTGCGTGGATGGGCAGCGTTCCGCTGCACCAGCCCGGACTACTTGCCAATTGTAGGCCCGCTCGCGGATCCGGAGCAGTTCGCCAGCGCCTATGGCGTGTTGCGCAAGGATGCCCGACAGGTGCCTGACGTCCCCTGCCCGTGGCTTGATGGCTTGTACGTCAACAGCGGCCACGGCTCTCGCGGGCTCATCACCGCACCCCTGTCTGGCGAAATACTCGCCGCCTGGATCAACGATGAACCCCTGCCCGTATCCAGAGCAGTGGCCGAAGCCTGCCTGCCGAACCGGTTCGGGCTGCGGGCCCTGATCAAAGGGCTGTAGAGGGCGACCCCTCAAGGGACTTGGGCGCCAGCAGCGCCTCGGTCTTTTGCAGGCTCCAGACATCGACAGCCGCGTCCATCTGATGGCGAACTTCGCTGACCTCGCGCAGATAGCGCTCACTGTTCATTTCTGGAGATCTTTTAAGCAAGTTGCTTAACGCCTCGAAGTACGGCTCGGTCAGCGCGCCATATTGCGTCCTGTGGGTACGTATCAAGTACTCCCGCCAAAACTGGCGGGTGCTGATAAAGATGTTCAGCGAGGCCGTTTTCTCGGCCTTTTCGACTTCCAGCCGCGCAATGTCCAGATCTGCCTGAGTCACCCCGGCCAGTGATTTAAACGCCATGCTTTCAGGTTGCCCCGGCAGCTCAAGGGCTCGCGCCAGGCCCACACGGTAAGCCAGGTGCATCTCAAGCTCGTCCGGTGCCGGGCCTGCCCCCTCAAGGCGTAACAAAAAGTGCTCGTGGGCGATTCTGGCGAGCCTGTCGAGCCTGAAAAGCCCTTTGCCCAGAGTCAGCAGTTGCTGCTTCTGAGGCGAGCCCGCGCCTGAAAGCCCGGACAGTTCCATTTGCACTTCCATCTCGCTGAACGTAAAAGCCACACTGTCTGTACAGCTACGCGGCGAAGCCGCAATATCCAGCACATCACGGCGCAAGGAGGAGCTCTCGTTGGCCGCTTCAATCATTTCCCAGACACGTCGGCTGAAATCCTGACGCACTTCATGGGCGTCCGCAGTCGATGTCAAACGGCTGAGCACCGTAAAAAAATCGTCTGAAGCCGCATCGGCTCGCAAGCTGTTCCATAACAGCTCTCTTCTTCGCAATTCCTGAGCGGTAATACCCGCCGTCCAGAACTCGAACGCCGCCGCCTCGCTCATCAACTGTTCGCTGTTGATGCCCATGCTGCTGCCACCCTGCATGGCATAGCGGGCCAGACGCAGGCGGCTGGTGGCGGACAACGGGTTGCCGGCCAGGGAAATATTGCGCGTCACAGTGGGTGAGGCCTGATAGACATGTTCAGGTATGTCGATAATACGGTTTTCCCGCAGATCGGCCGACTCAAGAAACGGGCGGGATATCAGGTCTTGCGGCCATTGGTCGATCCAGGTACGACGCAAATAGACCCGACGCAAAAAACCCAGATTACTGAGGCTAAGGTTCGGACCCAGCAGGTTGTCATTGAGGTTGAGCACTTGCAGCTTGCCCAGCGAGTTCAATACCGACAGGTTGCCCGGGTTCAGATACAACAGGTTACGGGCCAGGGACAAACGCTGCAGATTGGGCATGCGCTCCAACTGCCTGGGCAGGTTGACCATGCGATTGTTATCCATTTCAAGGGCAACCAGCCCGCTGAAATGTTCAAGGAATGCATTGGCCGTGTCCCGGCAATTCATGTTGCTGAGTTTCAATTCCCGCACATGGCTGAAGTCGGCAATGGCTGGCAGATCCGGAAAGTTGCCCAATCGAAAGCCGTCCAGGCTCAGGCTGTGCAACTCTTCGTTGTGAGCCCAGGGAATATGAGCGGGGTTTTTACGCCAGCAACGCTCAATCAGCCCTGCAGCCTGATATCGGTTCTCGGGGTAGTCATATAGGGTATCGGTCGGAACAACTTCACCCGGAGTGGCATCGATCCAGGCTTGCAGGCTCGTTAGCAAGGCCCTTCTCTCGCGCTTGCGCTCACGCAGGATATTGAGCGGTTCAAGCCCCCGCTCGACCAGGGTGTCGAGGTATTCAATGACTTGCTCATCTTCAAAGTCGGAGTAAATCCTGCGCACACGGCGCTGCAATTCCCAGGAGTGCTCACCGGATGTCATTCCGCACAGGGGGTAGCCCACCTGACCATCTGCCAGGGTAATCGGCGGTTTGAACCCCGGTTTGATCGGCTGTATGCGCAACACCTGGGCGGACTCCTGACGGGCATTGGCCGCCCGCTTTGCCAGGGCCGCATTGAACGCCGGGGCATCCGTGTTTGCAGCAAAGCCCATGGCATCGCGCTCAAGATCGGTCAGGGATTCAAACACGGCAGTGGATAATGGCAGAGGACCGCCAGGCTCAAGCAAATGGACATGACCGCGTGGCCGGTAACGCTCGTAGCCCCGCAGCGTTTTGACCAGCACGTGCGGTGGGGTCGTCTGTACGCCGCCCCAATAATGAGTCATGGCGCCTGAAATCGAATCTTCGCGAATCTCCAGCGCCTTGTCAGCAGGCCAGCCGGGCAGTTGATCCAGATAATGCAAGGCCAGCCGCTCAGTGTCGTCATTGGCCTGATGCTCAAGATAAAAGCCTTCGATCGCCCGGTTTATCCTGGCCTCACGCAGGTGCATGCGCGCCAGCTCGGCCAGTTCCAGCGGCACTCTGCCCCTGCGCAAATGTTCAAGCTGCGGATTACTGGCCGACTCAACCAACGCTTGCGCTACCGTACGGGGCAACCCCGGAAAGTCACGTTCGATGGGCAAGGCTTCTGCCGCAGACGAGATATTGAAAAGCCCATACAACCTCTCGAAGACCTGACGTTTGTTATCCCGCGCATGACTGCCCAATACCAGGGCCAGTCTGCGGGCCAGTGCCCCCGGAGCAGGCAGGTCATTGCCCAGCAGTGCCCTGACCTGTGAGTCGGACAAGGCCGCAAGAACAGCATCCAGCAACTTGCCTTGCTCAACGACAGAGCTTGTCAGGTTGATATGGGACGTAGCCGGCCACATCACACTGGCATAGTGCGCAAGGCGGTTTCCCGTATCGTCGGCAACCGTCAACACCTTGCCCGCTGGCCATTTCGGCAATGCCGGCAAGAGCTGTAATTGCAGCTCGCTCCAGCGCCGGGAGGCATACTGGTCGGTACTCATCTGTGCGACAAAGGTGTCGATAAGCTGGTTGATTTCAAAGCGCTTGAGGCTGACTTTCAGCAAGGAAGGCGGCGCCAGACTTTCCAGATGCATGCGGCGCAGGACGCCCGGTGCCGTGTCAGTCAGTTCCCGAATCCGTTCCAGTGTCTGCCTGTCCAGTGCTGCTGTTGCCGATCCCAAACGGCCCAGCAGCGTCGCACTGTCTTGCCACTCCAGTGGCCGCTCATGGGCATGCTGCCAGGCCCCTTCGTTGTTATGTAGCAAGGCAGGCCTGAAAGCATCGGCCCTGCGCGGATGAGGTATGCGCCATTGCCTGCGCTCGCTGTCGAATTCGACAGGATAGTGCTTGCCGTCCACGTCTACATACTGCCTGCCATGAAGGCTGAGTAAACCTTGGGCATCAGCTGTATAGCGATGCTCGCCCATTACTTTATGCTCGTAGTGCTGCAGGTTTTTATTCCATAACCGGGTGGTGCCATCATCACGACTGACGGGTTGAAAGCCTTCAAAGTGCGCCCGGGTGGCTGCGCTCAAACGACTGGCAGCGGCTTTGACAGCTCCCAGCCCGACCACTACCCCTGCGTTGACGGCCAGATCCGTGGCGACATTGAGCAAGTGCTCGCGAGCATGGTCAACATCGCCCTGGGCCCAGTCTTCCACCCCCTCATAGACTTCTTTGAGCATCTCCCCAATGGCCACCGCCAGCATCAGATCGCCCAGCACCGGCACAAAAAGGGCCGCGACGTTTACCAGAAACAACCCTGCCGTTTTGTACATCTGCCAGCGCTCTTCGCGTTCGCGCTCGTCCAGCACGCCGGTGGGCACGGCCAGTTGCCGGGCATCGGCAAACATGTTCCTGAGCTGCACCGTGCACAGGTAATGCGCTGCGCTGATGGTCAGAGGGGTTGCGGTAAGGGCCAGATGCTCGGGCCTGCCAGCGACCTTTTGCATAAACAGCGGCCGTACATTCAAGGCGGTGAAGCGGGAGAAAAACCTGGCATACGCCGGATCCAGCAGGCGATGCTTCAACTCATCGGTGAATACCTGCAATGAACTGAACTCGAACAAGGGTGCCCGCGGGTCATTGGGGATATAGGCAATCAAGCGGTTGCCGGGGTGCAACAACAAGGTGTCGGAAGAGAAGACCACCACCCCGTCAATTTCCGTGTCCAGTATCGACAAGGAACTTGGCACCATCGGCTTGCCGTCCAGTTGCACCCCGTGCACCTGGGCAGTACTGGCGGGCAGAGCCAGGGCGGCAAGCAGTGTGGTATAGGCTGCCTGACTGATTTGTTTCTTGAGGTAGGCGACATGCGCGTCGACCGCCATGTCATGGGTTTTTAAAAGCCTGAGGTTCGACTCTGTCGCCAAATGCCTGGGCCCGGGAGTTCCCGACGCCGTAACGCCCAAAGCATGCTCCAGATACTGTTGATACTTGAGCCCCAGATCCAGCCTGCGGCATAGCGCGGCAAAGTGGCAGGGCTCGAGAGGGCTGATCTGCTGAGGATGGCCACCGTAGCGGATATGGCTTTGCGGATTAAAGCCGTTTGCAAGGGCCTCGTCGGCCGAAAAATTCTGCAGGGCTGCCCACAGCAGGGTTTTCGGCTCGTCATGCACCAGGTAATGGCGAACGGAACTGAACAACGTGATATTGGGGATCAGGTGAACATGCACCACCGCCAGATAGTCACGGTGAATATTCAGTGACGACCCGAACTCACGCCTGACCTCGGCTGCCAGCAATGCCCCGCAGTACACCTCGACACTTTGCAGCTCACCGAACTTCTTGCCGACCAGGCCATGATAGAAACGGCTACTGGCCATGGATGCATTCATGGCCGCAATGACCTGTGGATCAGCGCCCAACAACCATTTGGGCATATGGCTGTGGACCAGCTCCAGGGGTTCCAGGTCACTGAGCGTGGTATCGCGAGCATCCAGCGGGGGCATATGGCGGGGCATATCCGGTCTTCTGCAGGTCAGAGAGCGCCTAACCTAACGTGGCGTCGCAGGGGATGTGACATAGATAAATAGTGCTCTTCAGCCAAAACCCTGCTGGCCTCCCAAGCCCCGACAAAACAACCACTTGTAACTTTTATTGAACGATCCGGGCACAGGTCACTCGATAAAACACGGTCATTTATGCCGGAGCGAGTGCCTTGTGCCTTGCACCGCAAGGGCTGGCGATGCAGTCAAAAACTGCATCGCCCTTTAAAACCGGGCCCAAAGCGCTACCAGGCGTCCTGCAAAGACGCTGACTCATCCCTGTAGCACCACATGCCGAAAGACCAAGGATTTACACACCATGTGCGGATTAGCTGGCGAGTTACGTTTTGATCAACACCCTGCCGACCTGGCAGCCATCGAACGCATCACCCACCACCTTGCACCACGTGGCCCCGATGCCTGGGGTTTTCACAGCCAGGGGCCGATAGCCCTGGGCCATCGCCGCCTGAAAATCATGGATTTGTCGGATGGTTCAGCCCAACCGATGATCGACAGCCAGCTGGGTTTGTCGCTGGCCTTCAACGGCGCGATCTATAACTTCCCCGAGCTGCGCGCCGAGCTTGAAGCCCTGGGCTACAGCTTTTATTCGGGTGGCGATACCGAAGTTCTGCTCAAGGGCTATCACGCCTGGGGCGAAGCGCTGCTGCCCAAGCTCAATGGCATGTTTGCCTTTGCCATCTGGGAACGCGATGCCCAGCGCCTGTTTCTGGCCCGCGATCGTCTGGGGGTCAAGCCGCTGTATCTGTCGCGTACCGGTGAGCGCTTGCGCTTTGCCTCGACCCTGCCGGCGCTGCTCAAGGGCGGTGATATCAGCCCCATGCTCGACCCGGTGGCGCTTAATCACTACCTGAATTTTCATGCCGTTGTACCAGCGCCACGCACGCTGATTGCCGGTATCGAAAAGCTGCCACCCGCGACCTGGTTGCGTATTGACGCCAATGGCCACACCGAGCAAAAAACCTGGTGGACCCTGCCCTACGGCCCCCGTGCCGATGAAGTCAATCTGACCCTGGAAGATTGGCGCGATCGTGTCCTCGACAGCACCCACGAAGCCGTGGCTATCCGCCAACGGGCGGCGGTGGATGTCGGCGTGCTGCTCTCTGGCGGTGTCGACTCCAGTTTGTTGGTGGGGTTGTTGCGCGATGTGGGCGTACAGGATCTGTCGACTTTCTCCATCGGCTTTGAGGACGCAGGCGGCGAGCGCGGGGATGAATTCCAGTATTCGGATTTGATTGCCCGGCATTACGGCACGCGCCATCACCAACTGCGCATTGGCGAGCACGAAATCATCGAGCAACTGCCAGCGGCCTTCCGCGCCATGAGCGAGCCGATGGTCAGTCATGACTGCATCGCCTTTTATCTGTTGTCGCGTGAAGTGGCCAAGCATTGCAAGGTGGTGCAAAGCGGCCAGGGCGCTGACGAACTGTTTGCCGGCTATCACTGGTATCCACAAGTAGATGGCGCCAGCGATCCTTATGCCGCGTACCGCGAAGCCTTTTTCGACCGCAGTTACGACGAGTACAAGGCCACCGTCCAGCCACAATGGCTGACAGCCAATGACGCCGCTGGCGACTTTGTGCGTGAGCATTTCGCACAGCCGGGGGCCCAGGCCGGGGTGGACAAGGCCTTGCGCCTGGACAGCACCGTGATGCTGGTGGATGACCCGGTCAAACGGGTGGACAACATGACCATGGCCTGGGGCCTGGAAGCCCGCACGCCGTTTCTCGATTACCGCCTGGCCGAGCTGTCAGCGCGGATTCCAGCGCGCTTCAAACTGCCCGACGGCGGTAAGCAGGTACTCAAGGAAGCCGCACGACTGGTGATCCCCAGCGAAGTCATCGACCGCAAAAAAGGCTATTTCCCGGTGCCGGGGCTCAAGCACTTGCAGGGCAACACCCTCAACTGGGTGCGCGACCTGCTGCTGGACCCGAGCCAGGATCGCGGCCTGTTCCAGCCAGCCATGCTTGACCAGTTGCTGACCAACCCGCAAAGCCAGCTGACCCCTCTCAACGGCTCCAAGCTGTGGCAACTGGCCGCCCTGAACCTGTGGCTGAGCGAACAAGGAATCTGATCGATGAAACCTCTCGCTACGGCTTATAGCCAGCGTTTACTGCGTGGCCAGACGCCTTCCTATGAACGCCTGCAAGCCCGCTTTGCCGAGGATGGCAGCGAACTGAATGCCTGCCCCGTGGCCGTACACTGCGGCTGGGGCCGGCTGTTGATCGGGCATACCTTTCCCGATCCCGTCACCCTGGCCGAAGAGCTGCTCAACGAGCAGCCCGGCGAGCGCGATATTGCCCTGTATGTCGCCGCGCCCCAGCAGGTGCTGGCGCAGTCGCCGCAACAACTGTTTCTCGACCCCTCGGATACGCTGCGCCTGTGGTTTACCGATTACCGCCAGGCCACCCGCGTGTTTCGCGGCTTCCGTATCCGCCGCGCACAAAGCGAGGCGGACTGGAACGCGATCAACACCCTGTACCTGTCACGCTCCATGCTGCCCATCGACCCGACCCTGCTGACCTCGCGCCACGACGGCGGCCCGGTGTACTGGATGGCCGAAGACGAGGACAGCGGCGCGGTGATCGGCAGTGTCATGGGCTTGAACCATCACACCGCATTCAACGACCCCGAAAATGGCAGCAGCCTCTGGTGCCTGGCGGTCGACCCGCTCTGTTCACGCCCGGGAGTGGGTGAAGTGCTGGTGCGGCATTTGGTCGAACACTTTATGAGCCGCGGCCTGAGCTATCTCGACCTGTCGGTGCTGCATGACAATGCCCAGGCCAAGAACCTGTATGCCAAACTGGGGTTTCGCACCCTGTCGACCTTTGCCATCAAGCGCAAGAACGGCATCAACCAGCCGCTGTTTCTGGGGCCTGGTCCCGAGGTCGGACTCAACCCCTATGCCAGCATCCTCGTTGAAGAAGCCTACAAACGTGGCATCGACGTGCAAATTGACGACGCGGCCGCCGGCCTGTTCACCCTTAGCCACGGCGGGCGACGGATTCGTTGCCGCGAGTCCCTCAGCGACCTGACCAGCGCCATCAGCATGAGCCTGTGCCAGGACAAGTGCCTGACCCACAAGGTGCTCAGCCAGGCCGGCCTGAACGTGCCGACCCAGCAACTGGCGGGCAATGCCGATGACAACCTGGCGTTTGTCGAAGAGCACGGCCGGGTGGTGGTCAAACCGGTGGATGGCGAGCAAGGCAATGGCGTAGCGGTGGACCTGGACAGCATCGAACAGGTGCAACAGGCCATCGAGGCAGCGCGGGCGTTCGACAGCCGGGTGCTGCTCGAGAGCTTTCACGAAGGCCTCGACCTGCGCATCGTGGTGATCGGCTTTGAGGTGGTGGCTGCCGCCATCCGCCGTCCCGCGCAAGTGATCGGCGACGGTCAGCACCGCATTCAGCGCCTGATCGAGGCGCAAAGCCGCCGACGCCAGGCCGCCACCGGTGGCGAAAGCCGAATCCCGCTGGACGCCGAAACCCTGCGCACCGTGCAGGCCGCAGGCTATGACTACGACAGCATCCTGCCTGCCGGGCAAGTACTGGCCGTGCGCCGCACCGCCAACCTGCACACCGGCGGCTGCCTGGAAGACGTCACCGCCGTGCTGCACCCGGTGCTGGCCGACGCCGCCATTCGCGCAGCCCGGGCCCTGGATATTCCGGTGGTGGGGCTCGACCTGATGGTGCCCGCCGCCGACCAACCCGACTATGTATTTATTGAAGCCAACGAACGCGCCGGGCTGGCCAACCATGAACCACAGCCCACCGCCGAGCGCTTTATCGATCTGTTGTTTCCCCACAGTCAGCCTGCTCAATAGCTGACCGGCCCTCAGGAGTTTTTATGAACCGCAGCCTCCCTGAACCCGACCTCGACTACCTGCAACGGGTATTGCTGGAAATGCTCGCCATTCCCAGCCCCACCGGTTTTACCGACACCATCGTGCGCTATGTCGCCGAACGCCTCGACGAATTGGGGATCCCTTTTGAACTGACCCGCCGCGGCACCTTGCGCGCCACCCTCAAGGGCCAGAAAAACAGCCCGGACCGCGCCGTGTCCGCGCATCTGGATACGATTGGCGCCAGCGTGCGGGCGATCAAGGACAACGGCCGGCTGGTGCTGGCACCTGTTGGTTGCTGGTCGAGCCGGTTTGCCGAAGGCAGCCGCGTCAGCCTGTTTACCGACAACGGCGTGATCCGTGGCAGTGTCCTGCCATTAATGGCTTCTGGCCATGCCTTCAATACCGGCGTGGATGAACTGCCGATCAGTTGGGACCATATCGAGTTGCGCCTGGATGCCTACTGCGCCACCCGCGCGGATTGCGATTCCCTGGGGGTCAATATTGGTGACTTCGTAGCGTTCGACCCACTGCCGGAATTTACCGAAAGTGGCCATATCAGTGCGCGGCATCTGGATGACAAGGCGGGTGTGGCGGCCCTGCTCGCCGCCCTGAAAGCCATTGTCGACAGTGGCGAACAGCCCCTTATCGACTGTCATCCGCTGTTTACCATCACCGAAGAAATCGGCAATGGTGCGGCAGCGGCCTTGCCGTGGGATGTGAGCGAGTTTGTCGGGATTGATATTGCTCCGGTGGCTCCGGGCCAACATTCCAGCGAGCATGCGGTCAGTGTGGCGATGCAGGATTCGGGCGGCCCCTATGACTATCACCTGTCGCGGCATTTGCTGGGGCTGGCCAGTGACAATGAGTTGCCGGTGCGCCGGGACATGTTCCGTTATTACTTCAGCGATGCTCATTCGGCCGTGACGGCGGGGCATGATATTCGCTGTGCGTTACTGGCGTTTGGCTGTGATGCCACCCACGGGTATGAGCGCACCCATATTGATAGCCTGGCGGCGTTGAGTCGTTTGCTGGGTGCCTACATCCTCAGCCCGCCGGTGTTTGCCAGCGATGCCCAGCCGGCGCAGGGCTCACTGGACCGCTTCAGCCATCAGATCGAACATGATGCGCAGATGGAAAGCGATACGCGAGTGCCGTCGGTAGAGAGTCTGGTGGGGGAAAATCGGAGCTGAAGCAAAGCCCTAACCCTCTCCCAGAGGGAGAGGGTTGGGGTGAGGGCAGACGTCAGACCTGAGCCTGAGCCCCTTCAAACCATGCCAGTTTCTCACGCAGCAAAACCACTTCGCCCACGATCACCAGCGTAGGCGCATGCACTTCATGCTCCGCCACCAATGTCGGCAAGTCGGCCAGGGTACCGGTAAACACGCGCTGGTTGGACGTAGTGCCCTGCTGAATCAACGCAGCCGGGGTATCAGCCGAACGACCATGCTTGATCAACTGCTCGCAGATGATCGGCAAGCCCACCAGGCCCATGTAGAACACCAGAGTTTGCGCCGGAGCAACCAGGTCGCTCCAGGGCAGGTTGCTGGTGCCGTCTTTCAGGTGGCCGGTAACAAAGCGCACAGACTGCGCGTAGTCGCGATGGGTCAACGGAATACCGGCATACGCCGCGCAACCACTGGCGGCGGTAATACCCGGCACCACCTGGAACGGAATCCCGTGGGCGGCCAGCTCTTCGATTTCTTCACCGCCACGGCCAAAGATGAACGGATCGCCACCTTTGAGCCGCACCACGCGCTTGCCCTGCTTGGCCAGATCGACCAGTTGCTGGTTGATCTGGTCTTGTGGCACCGCATGCTCAGCGCGACGCTTGCCCACATAAATACGTTCGGCATCGCGACGGCACAGTTCAAGAATCGCCGGGGCCACCAGACGGTCGTAGAGCACCACGTCTGCCTGTTGCATCAGGCGCAATGCACGGAAGGTCAGCAGATCGGGATCACCCGGCCCGGCACCCACCAGATACACCTCACCGGTGGTTTCGACGGCCTGACCTTCAATCTTGGCCAGCAGCAAGCGCTCGGCTTCAGCGCCCTGCCCGGCCAGCAAACGGTCGGCAATCGGGCCCTGGAACACATCTTCCCAAAACCCGCGACGCTGCTGCACATCCGGAAACAAGCCTTTGACCCGGCTACGGAAGCGCGCCGCAAGGCCCGCCAACTGGCCGTAGGTCGACGGAATCCAGGTTTCGATCTTGGCCCGGATCAACCGCGCCAGCACGGGCGCATCACCACCACTTGAAATGGCAATTACCAGCGGCGAACGGTCGACAATCGCCGGGAAGATCACGCTGCACAAGGCGGGCGCGTCGACCACGTTGACCGGTACGCAACGGCGATGGGCGTCGGCGGAAACCTGAGCGTTAAGTGGCTCATCGTCGGTGGCGGCGATGATCAGGACGCACCCTTCAAGGTCGGCCTCGGCATATCCGCGCAGCACCTGTTCGCCACCGCTGCTGTTTATCAACTCGCACAACTGTGGCTCCATGGCGGGTGCGACCACCCGCAGCACGGCACCGGCATCGGCCAGCAGGCGGGATTTGCGCAAGGCAATCTCCCCACCGCCAACCACCAGTACACGGCTGCCACGCAGGTTATGAAACAGCGGCAGAAACTCCATTTAGCCGATGACCTCAATACCGCCCATGTAAGGCTTGAGCACGTCCGGCACACGGATCGAACCGTCAGCCTGCTGGTAGTTTTCCAACACGGCTACCAGGGTGCGGCCTACCGCCAGACCGGAACCGTTAAGGGTGTGAACCAGTTCCGGCTTGCCGGTTTCCGGGTTACGGAAACGCGCCTGCATGCGACGGGCCTGGAAATCACCGCAGTTGGAGCACGACGAAATTTCGCGGTACTTGTCCTGGCTCGGGACCCACACTTCCAGATCGTAGGTTTTAACTGCGCTGAAACCCATGTCACCAGTGCACAGCGACAGGGTGCGGTAAGGCAGTTGCAGCAGTTGCAGAACCTTCTCGGCATTGCCGACCAGGCCTTCAAGGGCGTCCATCGAGGTGGACGGTTCAACGATCTGGACCATCTCGACCTTGTCGAACTGGTGCTGACGGATCATGCCGCGGGTATCGCGCCCCGATGCACCGGCCTCGCTGCGGAAGCACGGCGTGTGCGCCACCAGCTTGATCGGCAGGGCCTTGTGTTCAACGATTTCGCCGGCAACGATATTGGTCAGGGTGACCTCAGCGGTCGGGATCAGGTAGAAATCGGCTTCGCCTTCACGGCTGATCTTGAACAGCTCTTCTTCGAACTTTGGCAACTGGCCAGTGCCTTGCAGCGCCGGGGCCTGTACCAGATAAGGCGTGTAGGCCTCTTCGTAGCCATGCTCACCGGTGTGCAGGTTGATCATGAACTGTGCCAGAGCACGATGCAGACGGGCAATCGGGCCGCGCAGCAAGGCAAAACGGGCACCGGACAGTTTGGCGGCGGTTTCAAAGTCCAGCCAGCCGTGCTGCTCGCCCAGGGCGACATGGTCCTTGATCTCGAAATCAAAGGCAGTCGGGGTGCCCCAGCGACGGATTTCGACGTTGCCGTCTTCGTCAGCGCCTACCGGCACGGACGCATCCGGCAGGTTCGGCAGGCCCAGCAGGATGGCGTCCAGCTCAGTCTGGATGGCTTCCAGTTCAACCTTGCCATTGGCCAGGTCGCTGCCCATGGTCTCGACGCTGGCCATCAGTGGCGCGATATCTTCACCGCGAGCCTTGGCCTGGCCAATGCTTTTGGAGATGGCATTGCGCTCGGCCTGCAGCTTCTCGGTCAGGGTCTGGACTTCTTTACGCTTGGCTTCCAGCGCGTCAATGCGCGCCACGTCCAGCTTGAAGCCACGGGATGCCAGGCGATCCGCTACGTCCTGCAGGTTGCTACGTAACAGTTTGGAATCAAGCATGTCGGTTTCTCGTTTATCAAAGTTTGGTCAAGGACAGGCCAGCCCAGGTTGCGAGCAGCCCGCCGAATACGCTGAGGGCCGCATAGCCCAATGCCAGTGGCACCTGCCCGCTTTCCAGCAGGCGCACCGTATCCAGTGAAAAGGATGAAAAAGTGGTCAAGCCACCCAGGAAACCGACCATCAGCCCGGCGCGGACTTCAATCGGTACTTCCGGGCGTATCAGAAAAAGTCCGTACAGGACGCCAATCAGCAGGCAGCCCACGATATTAACGGCCAATGTCGCGGTATAAAAGTGCCGCGGCCAATTGGCGTTGATCCAGTTACCCGTAGCGAAGCGCAACAATGTACCTGCAATGCCACCCACCGAGACCGCTGCAATCAATGGAATCACGGTTTTCTCCGCTGTTTGGGGCTGGCCCGGTCCAGTGCGGCGAGGTATTTCAACTTTTCGCCGATTTTGAGCTCAAGGCCCCGTGGCACCGGCTGATACAGGTTCAAGGGTTCAAGTTCGTCCGGGTAATAGTCTTCCCCGGCCGCGTACGCGTCAGGCTCGTCATGGGCATAGCGATACTCGTCGCCATAACCCAGTTGCTTCATCAGCTTGGTCGGCGCATTGCGTAAATGCAGCGGCACTTCCAGCGAGCCGTGTTCTGCCGCGCTGCGCAGTGCGGCCTTGAAACCCATGTACACCGCGTTGCTTTTCGGTGCGCAGGCCAGGTAAGTGATGGCCTGGGCCACTGCCAGTTCGCCTTCCGGGCTGCCGAGCCGCTCTTGCACATCCCAGGCCGACAGGCACAGGCTCAGAGCTCGCGGGTCGGCGTTGCCGATATCCTCACTGGCCATGCGTACCACGCGCCGGGCGATGTAAAGCGGATCGCAGCCGCCGTCGATCATGCGTGCAAACCAGTACAGGGCACCGTCAGGATTCGAGCCGCGCACCGACTTGTGCAAGGCAGAGATCTGGTCATAAAAGGCTTCGCCGCCTTTGTCGAAACGACGCTGGGTATCACCCAGCAGGTTGTGCAGCAGCTCGGTGCCGATTTCGCTGTGGTCTTCGGCGAGGTCCGAAGCGTTTTCCAGCAGATTGAGCATGCGCCGGCCATCGCCGTCAGTCGCCCGCAGCAAAATCTGAAAGCTTTCTTCGCCAAGGGTCAGGCCGCGCTTGCCCAGGCCCTTGTCTTCGGTCAGCGCACGCTGCACCAGCTTGCGTAGCGCCGCTTCGTCCAGGCTTTTGAGCACATAGACCCGCGCCCGCGAGAGCAAGGCGTTGTTCAGTTCGAACGAGGGGTTTTCCGTGGTGGCACCGATAAAGATCAGGGTGCCATCTTCGACGTAGGGCAAAAAGGCATCTTGCTGCGACTTGTTGAAGCGATGCACTTCGTCGACAAACAGGATGGTGCGGCGCCCATACTGGCCCGCCTGCTGCTTGGCGATTTCGACGGCCTGGCGAATCTCCTTGACCCCGGCCAGGACCGCCGAGACCGTTTCAAAGTGGGCATCCGAGACTTCCGCCAGCAGCCGCGCCAGGGTGGTCTTGCCCACGCCCGGCGGGCCCCAGAAGATCATGGAGTGCAGTGCACCCTGCTCCAGCGCTTCACGCAAGGGCTTGCCGCGGGCGAGCAGGTGCTGCTGACCGACGTATTCGTCCAGGTTGGCCGCCCGCAATCGGGCAGCCAGTGGCTGGGCTATCGGGGCACTTCGAAACAGATCCATGGGCAGCGTTTGAAACCTCTTCCAGGGCTTATTCCTGGATGACATCAGCCCCTTTCGGGATATCGAACTTGAACTTGGAAGCCGGGATCGGCTCGTTGACCTTTACCCCGGTGAACAGGATGTTGGTGCGCTGACCCACGCTGTCGATCAACTGCATGTCGTTGATCTTGCCGCCGCGAAACGACAGGCGCAGGGAGTCGAACAAGGTGTCCTTGGTCTTGGGCTTGAGGGTGAAGTCCATCACGTCACCGGCCTGCTTGGAGGTGATGTCAAAACTTTCGCTGATTTTTGATACATCACCGGACAGCAACAAGGCCGGGGTCTGGGTCAGGCGCTGATCGAGTTTCTTGATCGTAACCTGCTCCAGGTCCGGGTCCCACAGCGAGACTTTCTGGCCATCGGAGACCATCAGTTGCTCCTGGGGAGCATCGGTGTGCCAGTAGAACAGCCCAGGACGCTTTACCGACATTTCGCCGGCAGTTTCCTGCAACTGGGTGCCACTGCCGTCGAGGGTCAGCTGGGAAAAACGGGCCGTGATGGTATCAGAGCCCAACAGTTGGCCAAGACGCTTCACACTCTCGGCGTCGGCATGGGCCGACAGCGAGGAAAAGGCCAGTACCGGTAGCAACAGCATGCTGACAAAACGCATGGACATCCTCATTGATTAGTTAGAAGCCCTGGGGCTGATCAATCGCGCATCGGGGCCGGCGCCAGTACTTCGCGCGAGCCATTAGTGTTCATAGAGGTTACGACCCCGGCCATTTCCATGGATTCAATCATTCGCGCAGCGCGGTTGTAACCGATCTTCAATTTGCGTTGTACAGCAGAAATGGAGGCACGACGGCTTTCCAGTACAAACTGTACGGCTTCGTCATACAAGGCATCCGTTTCAGGGTCGTCCCCGCCTTCGCTGCCACCGCCTTCAAAGCCGCTGCCCGCCTCTTCAACACCGTTGAGGATATCTTCGTTGTAGTCCGGAGCGCCGCGCAGCTTCCAGGCTTCAACCACGCGGTGAACTTCATCGTCGGACACAAACGCGCCATGAACCCGGATCGGCAAGCTGGTACCTGGCGGCATATAGAGCATGTCACCGTGACCCAGCAGTTGCTCGGCGCCACCCTGATCGATGATGGTACGCGAGTCGATCTTGCTCGATACCTGGAACGCCATGCGGGTCGGGATGTTGGCCTTGATCAGGCCGGTAATCACGTCCACCGACGGGCGCTGGGTCGCGAGGATCAAGTGGATGCCCGCAGCCCGAGCCTTCTGGGCAATACGGGCGATCAATTCTTCAACTTTCTTGCCGACGATCATCATCATGTCGGCAAATTCGTCGACCACTACCACGATGGTCGGCAACTTCACCAGCAACGGTGCTTCGTCGTGAATGCTTTCGCGCTTGTACAGCGGATCGACAAGTGGCTCGCCGGCATCCTGGGCGTCCTTGACCTTCTGGTTGAAGCCGGCGAGGTTACGCACGCCCATCTTGGCCATCAGCTTATAGCGGCGCTCCATCTCGGCAACGCTCCAGCGCAGGGCGTTGGCGGCGTCCTTCATGTCCGTTACAACCGGGCACAGCAGGTGCGGGATGCCTTCGTAGATCGACAATTCAAGCATTTTCGGGTCGATCATGATCAGCTTGGCGTCTTCCGGGCCAGACTTGAACAGGATCGACAGGATCATGGCGTTAACGCCTACAGACTTACCAGAACCGGTAGTACCGGCTACCAGCAAGTGCGGCATTTTCGCCAGGTCGGTGATCACCGGCCGCCCACCAATGTCATGGCCCAGGGCCAGAGCTACCGGCGACTTGGCGTTATCGTACTCAGGGGTCGACAACACTTCGGAGAAGCGCACGATCTGGCGGTCTTCGTTGGGAATCTCGATACCGACGGTGGTTTTGCCAGGAATGACCTCAACCACCCGCACACTGGTCACGGCCAGCGAGCGCGCGAGGTCCTTGGCCAGGTTGGCAATGCGGCTGACCTTTACGCCAGCAGCAGGTTGAATTTCGTAACGGGTAATCACCGGGCCCGGGTGGATGGAGTCCACCGTCACTTCGACGCCGAATTCCTTGAGCTTGATTTCCAGCAAGTGGCCAACGGCCGCCAGGGATTCGGGGGAATAATTGAGCTGTTTTTTCTCGGCCGGATCCAGAATCGAGATCGGCGGCAAGGTACCTTCAACCGCGCTGTCCACAAACAACGGCGCCTGTTTCTCTTTTTGCACGCGCTTGCTCGGCTCGGGCGCCTTGGGCGGTGCCGGGGCAATCACTGCCGGCACGTGTTTTTCACGCTCGGACATGTGCTTGCTCAACGCCTGCTCGCGCTCGATCAGGCGCTCTTTGGCCTTGGCCTGCTCACGCTTGTCGGAAACGCTTGGCGCGACCACTTCATTGACCCGGGCATCCACTTCGCGCAGCTTGGCCTGCAGTTGCTTGCGCTCGTTACGTTCGGCCCACCAACGGTTGGCCGCGCCCTGGATCAGCTCGAACAGGTCGAGGGTGATCTTGCCCGTCACGTCCATGACCTTGAACCATGACAGGTCGGTAAACACCGTCAGGCCAAACAGGAACAAGGCAATCAATAGCAGGGTACTGCCCTGGATATTCAGTGCATTCCTGGCCAGGTCGCCCAGGCTTTCACCCAGCGCACCGCCCGCCCCCGCAGGCAGACCCGAGGCAGAGTGAAAATGGATATGGGCCAGCGCCGCACCGGAGAGCACCAGAAAAATCAGGCCGACCAGCCGCCACGAAAACAGCCAGCCGCTCCACTGCCAGGGCTGATGCCGCTCGCGGAAGATCTGGTAGGCCTTGACCGCCAGCAGCAGCGGAAAAATATAGGCAAAGTAACCCAGCACCATAAACAGGATGTCGGCACTGTAGGAGCCGGCTGGCCCGCCGAAGTTCTGTACATCGACAACCCGGCTGTTATGGCTCCAGCCGGGGTCATCCTTGCCATAGGTCAGCAGGGCCATCATCAGGAACAGGCACAGGGCGCCGATAGCGATCAATGCACCTTCCTTGAGCCGGTAGTGCAATTGCTGACGCCAGAGAGGAACTGCTTTGGGTGCTGCTGTGGATTTCTTCAAAACGGGTCTTTTCCTGCGCCTGTGGCGCGCCCAACTATTAATTGACTAATGTGACTGCAAAATACTGCTCATAGCGAGCAGACGACAAGTTCGGACTTGAAATGAGCCCTGCCCTTATTATTGCGTGCTGCAACGTGGAGCAGTTTAGATCAGCTCATACAGGCAGGCCATTGTACGGGTTTGAGCCGCTGATGCCATGCTGGCCATAACTCGCCGGGAAGCGCCAATTTGAGCATGTATTACCTTTTGTGACAAAGACTTATACCACCACCAAAACACAGCTTGTAATTAACTGGCAGATCGACTGAGACCGCACTTGCGTGACAGAGTTGCAGCCGCCCTCCCCTTCTTGTGCAAGACTCAATGCCATGCTGACCTGGTTAAAACGCGACACCCTGACATTTCCGCCATTGGCCAACGCCATGCGCGAACCCAACGGCCTGCTGGCCGCTGGCGGTGACCTGTCCGCCGACAGGCTGATCCAGGCCTATCGCCATGGCTGTTTTCCGTGGTTCAGCGAGGGCCAGCCAATCCTGTGGTGGTCGCCTGATCCGCGCACGGTGCTGTTTCCCGAAGAGCTGCATATCTCCCGCAGTTTGGGCAAGCTGCTGCGCAAGCAACGCTACCAGGTGAGTTTTGACCGCGACTTCGCAGCCGTGATCCAGGCCTGTGCCGCTCCACGAGACTATGCGGATGGCACCTGGATTACCGACGACATGCAAAACGCCTATATCGAACTGCATGCCCGCGGCCATGCCCATTCGGTGGAAGTCTGGGACAACGGTGAGCTGGTGGGCGGATTGTATGGCCTGGCCATGGGCCAGTTGTTTTTTGGCGAGTCCATGTTCAGCCGTGCCGACAACGCCTCAAAGTTCGGCTTCGCCACGCTGGTCAGACAGCTGCAGGCCTGGGGGTTTGTGCTGATTGACTGCCAGATGCCCACAGATCACCTGCAAAGCCTGGGAGCGCGTTCAATCCCGCGCCAGATATTTGCTGAGTATTTGCAAAAACATCTGGATCTTCCCACAACTGCGCAGTGGGTTTAGTAGGCGACTTTTGCGCGCTGGCTTACACTTAATTTAAAGATTTTCCGAGGGTTCATCATGACCGAGTTGGCGCGCTTGAAGTTTTATGCCACTCAACCTCACGCATGCAGCTACTTGCCTGGCGAACAGGCCACCACGCTGTTCCTCGACCCCAGCCAGCCGATGGATGTGCAGGTTTATGCCGATTTGTCCGAGATGGGTTTCCGGCGCAGTGGCGACCATCTTTATCGCCCGCATTGCCTGAAGTGCGATGCCTGCACCCCGGCGCGCATCCCGGTTGCCCGCTTCCTGCCCAACCGCCAGCAAAAACGCATTTTCAAGCGCAATGCCGACTTGCAGGTAGAGGCGGTAAAACCGGCGTTCAGTGAAGAGAACTTTGATCTTTACCAGCGCTATATCGAGCAGCGCCATGCCGATGGCGATATGTACCCGCCCAGTCGCGATCAATTTTCGACCTTCCTGGTGCGCGACCTGGCGTTTTCCAGATTTTACGAATTCCGCCTTGATGGCCGTTTATTGGCGGTCGCCGTCACGGACGTGCTGCCCAATGGCCTGTCGGCGGTCTACACCTTCTACGATCCCGACGAAGAGCGGCGCAGCCTGGGGCGCTATGCAATCCTCTGGCAAATCGCCGAAGCGCGCCGCCTGGAGCTGGATGCGCTGTATCTGGGGTACTGGATCAAGAACTGCAAGAAGATGAATTACAAGACCGAATATCGGCCCATTGAGCTCTTAATCAATCAGAGATGGAGCTCTCTTGATTGAACCCTTGGCTTAACCCCCATTTTTCGGGCACAATGCACGCCGCTTTTGCCTGGCGCAGTTGCACCGGGCCATTCATTGGACACCGAGGGCTTTACTGCATGTCGAAAGAAGACAGCTTCGAAATGGAAGGCACTGTCGTCGACACCCTGCCCAACACCATGTTTCGTGTGGAGTTGGAAAATGGGCACGTCGTAACCGCGCATATCTCCGGCAAGATGCGCAAGAACTACATTCGTATTCTTACCGGTGACAAAGTGCGCGTCGAGCTGACGCCCTATGACTTGAGCAAAGGGCGCATCACTTACCGCGCTCGCTAAGCAAGTCAATACAAAACGCCCGGCTCTGCCGGGCGTTTTTGTTTGTCTGCGATTTGAGCCTGCCGTGGGAGCAAGCCTGCTCGCGAAGCAAACGACGCAATTTTTCGGGCAAACCGCAGTGATCCCTTCGCGAGCAGGCTCGCTCCCACAATCAGGGCTAAACATATAAAGTTTGAACTCCTGTAACTGTTTTGTCTTATTAGCTATATACCCAAACCTAACTTCCAAACTTCCTGAACCCTGGCTGTACCAGCCACACTTGCCGGGTTTAAACATTGACTTGCACCCGCGGCCTGAGTAGATTGCACAGGCCGGTCATTCAGGCCGCCTATAAACTTCACAAAAGAAGCCAATGGACACAGTATCTAGTCGCTGTCCGGTCACCGTCACTACGGCGATCCGGGCGCTAAATCCAGACATTGACAGGACTCGCCTGCACGGCGGGGTCAACTGCGCTAGAGCCTGACGCTCCATCGTAACGACCTCACCGGCGACAGTCCGGTCACGAGGTGTGTTATGACCTTTAAAACCCATGTACTACCCGGCGTTCAAGCCTTTGCCTCAAGCATGCGCGTGAAACTTTCACGCGAGCCCACCCTGACCCGCTCGACCCGCTCACCCTTTTCCACATCCGTTGCCGACGCAAAACCTGCGCACCGCCAGGTGCATTGGCGCGTCAGCCCTGCCACAGGCCAACTGGAGCAGCGCTGGAGCATGGCCGACACCCAGGACCCGCAGAGTCGGTTCTTGCGCTGATTCATAATTAATTAAAACCCTGCCAACCCACTGGAGTTCCTTATGGAAGAAGCCAGTAGTCACCCGCTGCCCGCGTATTAATTACTTCGCAGCAGCGGGACTTTAAAGCGCACTTAACACTTCAATTAAACCGATTGCGAAGTTTGCGACTCGGCATACATTGGCACGCCTGTTAAAAGGCCATTCAATATATGCCCGGTCAAGAGTTGGCGACAGGAGTACTCATCATGAGCGCCGTAAAAAATACTAAAGTTCGGGACAAGAACAGCGCCAGCGACAGCAATAAACTGTCCATGCGTGCCGCTAGGGAAGCACAAAACGGCCTTTCAGCCACCCTGGCCAATGTACGCGCCACTACCGCAGGCCTGACGGAGCAGGAAGCCACTGAACGCCTGCAAAGCGATGGCTACAACGAAGTGGCTCACGACAAGCCGCCTCACGCACTGGTGCAGTTTCTGCTGGCCCTGCATAACCCTTTTATCTATGTGCTGCTGACCCTGGGTGTGATCAGCTTTTTCACTGACTACTGGCTGCCAGAACGCGATGGCGAAGAAGGCGACCTGACCAAAGTCATCATCATTGGCCTGATGGTTGGCCTCAGCAGCCTGCTGCGGTTCTGGCAGGAGCACCGCTCGGCCAAGTCCGCCGAAGCCCTCAAGGCCATGGTCCGCACCACCGCGACCGTGGTGCGGCGCGACAACAGCGGTACCCGCACCTCGGTGCACGAAGTACCGATGCGCGAACTGGTGGCCGGCGATATCGTGCAGCTGTCGGCCGGCGATATGATCCCGGCGGATATTCGCCTGATCGAGTCCCGCGATCTGTTTATCAGCCAGGCCGTGCTCACCGGCGAAGCCTTGCCGGTGGAGAAGTACGACACCCTGGGCGATGTGACACAAAAGTCCGCCTCCAGCACCGCCGCCGACCAGAGCAACCTGCTGGATCTGCCCAATATCTGCTTTATGGGCACCAACGTGGTCAGTGGCACTGCTCGCGCCGTAGTCGTGGCCACCGGCCCGCGCACCTACTTTGGCTCGCTGGCCAAGGCCATCGTCGGCTCGCGCACGCAAACCGCGTTCGATCGCGGAGTCAACAGCGTCAGCTGGCTGTTGATCCGCTTTATGCTGGTTATGGTACCCATTGTGTTTTTCCTCAATGGTTTCTCCAAGGGCGACTGGGGCGATGCCTTCCTGTTTGCCCTGGCAGTGGCCGTGGGCCTGACCCCGGAAATGCTGCCAATGATTGTCAGCGCCAACCTGGCCAAGGGCGCAACCGCCATGGCCAAACGCAAGGTGGTGGTCAAACGCCTCAATGCCATCCAGAACCTGGGCTCGATGGACGTGCTGTGTACCGACAAGACCGGCACCCTGACCCAGGATCACATCATCCTCGAGCATCACATCGACGCCAGTGGCCAGCGCGATGAGTCGGTACTGGCCCTGGCCTGGCTCAACAGCCATCACCAAAGCGGCATCCGCAACCTGATGGATCAGGCCGTGGTGCAGTTTGCCCTGCAGGACCCAAAATTCAACGCGCCGCACAACTACAGCAAGGTCGATGAACTGCCCTTTGACTTCGTACGGCGGCGCCTGTCGATCATCGTCAAGGACAACCGTGGCGACCACCTGCTGGTGTGCAAGGGCGCAGTCGAAGAAATGCTCGGCATCGCCACCCATGTCATGGAAGGCGACACCCGCGTGGTTCTGGACCCCACACGCCGCGAGCAACTGCTGGCCCTGGCCAACGAGTACAACGAGGACGGCTTCCGCGTACTGCTGGTCGCCACCCGCGAAATCCCCAAGGCACAGGCGCACAAGCAGTACAACACCGCAGACGAGCGCGACCTGGTCATCCGCGGCATGCTCACCTTCCTCGATCCACCAAAGGAAACTGCCGGGCCGGCGATTGCAGCCCTGCAAGAAATCGGCGTAGCGATCAAGGTGCTGACCGGCGACAACGCTGTAGTCACCGGCAAAATCTGCCGGCAGGTGGGCCTGGAGCCAGGCACGCCACTGCTTGGGCCACAAATCGAAACAATGGACGACGCCGCACTGCAACTGGAGGTTGAGCAGCGCACGGTGTTTGCCAAGCTCACCCCACTGCAAAAATCCCGGGTGCTGAAAGCGCTGCAAGCCAATGGCCATACCGTCGGTTTTCTCGGTGACGGTATCAATGACGCGCCAGCCCTGCGCGATGCCGATGTGGGTATTTCGGTAGACAGCGGCACGGATATCGCCAAGGAGTCGGCTGACATCATCCTCCTGGAAAAGAGCCTGATGGTGCTCGAAGAAGGCGTGCTCAAGGGGCGCGAGACCTTCGGCAATATCATGAAGTACCTGAACATGACCGCCAGCTCCAACTTCGGCAACGTGTTCTCGGTATTGGTAGCCAGCGCCTTCATCCCTTTTCTGCCAATGCTGTCGATCCACCTGCTACTGCAAAACCTGATGTACGACATCTCCCAGCTGGCCTTGCCGTGGGACAAGATGGACAGGGAATACCTGCAAAAACCGCGCAAGTGGGACGCCAAGAACATCGGCCGCTTCATGATCTGGATCGGGCCAACGTCGTCGATCTTCGACATCACTACCTTCGCCCTGATGTGGTACGTGTTCTCGGCCAACAGCGTGGAAATGCAGACCCTGTTCCAGTCCGGCTGGTTTATCGAGGGACTGCTGTCACAAACCCTGGTGGTGCACATGCTGCGCACGCGCAAGATTCCGTTCTTCCAGAGCACTGCAGCATGGCCGGTGATCATGATGACCCTCATCGTGATCGTGCTGGGTATCTACGTACCGTTCTCGCCCCTGGGCACCATGGTGGGCCTGGAACCACTGCCGTTGTCGTATTTCCCTTGGCTGGTGGCCACCCTGTTCAGCTATTGCTGTGTCGCGCAACTGATGAAAACGATCTACATCCGCCGTTTCAAGCAGTGGTACTGAGTTGAAACAACGCGGGCCGGCGCCACACCGCGCCAGCCCGCGCGCAAAAAATGAATGCGTGTTCTGTGGAGATTCCTCATGTCGGGAACCACTCTGTTACTCAACCTCGCGGGCGCCATCGCACTTTTGCTGTGGGGCACCCATATGATTTCCACGGCCCTGCTGCGCGGGTTTGGCACCCAGCTGCGCAACTGGATGGGGCGCAATCTGAATAACCGCTGGATGGCACTGATCAGCGGCATCGGCATTACCGGCGTACTGCAAAGCAGTACGGCGGTCAGCCTTATGGCCACGTCCTTTACTGCAGCTGGCACCCTGGGCCTGGCGCCCGCCCTGGCCGTGATGCTGGGGGCCAATATCGGCTCGACCCTGGTGGTACAACTGCTGAGTTTTGATACCTCGCTGGCAATGCCGGTGACTTTGCTGACAGGTTATATCGTCTTTCGCCTGCGCGATGATTCGCGGTTTGAAAGCGTCGGCTGCGCACTGATAGGCCTGGGTCTGATGTTGCTGGCCCTAGGCTTGCTCAGCGCCACTCTGGGGCATATGGAAGCCACCTCGGTGTTTCGCGCCATCATGCAAAGCCTGGAAGGCGATGTGATCATCGCGGTGGTCGCTGCCGTGCTGCTGACCTGGATCTGCCACTCCAGCGTCGCGGTGGTGCTGTTGATCGCCTCGCTGGCAGGTGCTGGCCTGATGACGCCCGCCACCGCCATCGCCTTGATGCTCGGCGCCAATATCGGCGGCGCCTTGCCCTCCGTGATGAGCGCCAGTTCGCCAGTGGCGCGACGTCTGCCTATGGGCAACTTGCTGGCGCGCCTGCTGGGCTCCTTGGCGCTGCTGCCCTGCCTGCCGCTGATAGCCAACTTGCTGGCTCGCAGCGATATCGGCCTGGCACATTGGGTGGTTTACCTGCATACCGCGTTCAATCTGCTGCTGGCCGTGGTGTTTATCGGCCTGACCGAACCTTGCGCACGCCTGCTGACTTACCTGTTTCCCCAGCAGGAGCCACCAGCAGACCCCGGCATGCCGCAATACCTGGACGAGGCCGGGCTTGAAGTGGCCAATATCGGCCTGTCCAATGCCGTACGCGAAGCCCTGCGCCTGGCGGACATGACCTCGCTGATGCTCAACCAGGTGTTGCAGCTGTTCGAGAAACCCGATCCGGACACAGCGGACAAGGTGCGCCAACTGGATCACTCCATCGACCTGCTAAGTGCCGCGATCCGCGCCTATCTTGCAGACATTGGCCAGGATGGCCTGAGCGATGACGATGCCGATCGCGCCCAGGAAGTGCTGATGTTCGTGATCAACCTTGAGCACGCCGGCGACATCCTCGGCAACCTCGCGCAACTGGCTGTTCGCCGCACACGCCGTGGCGAACGCTTTTCCTCATTCGAACTGATCCAGATCCAGGCCATGCACCTGGCCCTGCTGGACAGCCTGAACCTGGCCATTACCGCGTTTTTGCGTGAGGACGTGAGCGCTGCCAAGGCACTGATCGGCCACAAGGAGACCGTGCGCAAGCTGGAAGCCAGCGCCAGCCGCGAGCACTTTCGCAAGCTGCAGAACGACAAGACGGCCTGGGCCGAATCCGGGGATATCTTCCAGCGGGTGCTGCGCGACTACCGACGCGTCCATCATCATATTGCCGCACTCGGCTATACGGTACTGGAGCGCAATACCGCGTCGGCCCAGGCCGCTTGATCGCAGACAGCAAAAAGGCGCCCAAGCACCAATGCAAACCAGTCATGGGCATTGTGGGAGCGGGCTTGCCCGCGATACAGACGACGCGGTTCAACTATCAAACCGCGCTGTTCCAATCGCGAGCAAGCCCGCTCCCACAGGGATTTTGCATCCCGCCCAACTGATCGTCACTGGCCCGAAGGCGCCTTTTATGACTAGGGTGTTACATCAAGCCATTTCGACTGCGGTTTCAAACTCGAAGGTCAACTCGCCGTTTTCCAGGTCGATGTGTACCACACCGCCATGATCGGCCAGTTCACCAAAGAGAATCTCCTCAGCCAACGGACGCTTGATCTTGTCCTGGATCAAACGGGCCATCGGCCGTGCCCCCATCAGCGCGTCATAACCACCCGCTGCAAGCCAGCCACGCGCCGCATCCGACACCTCGAGCTGCACGTGCTTGTCTTCCAGCTGCGCCTGCAGTTCGGTAAGGAACTTGTCCACCACATGCTTGATAACCTCATGGCTGAGGCGACCAAACTGGATAATGGTGTCCAGACGGTTACGGAACTCGGGGGTGAAGCTCTTCTTGATCGCTTCCATGGCATCGGAAGCATGATCCTGATGGGCAAAGCCCATCGAAGCCCGAGAGGCGGTTTCGGCACCGGCGTTGGTGGTCATGATGACGATCACGTTGCGGAAGTCCGCCTTGCGCCCGTTGTTGTCGGTCAGCGTGCCGTGGTCCATGACCTGCAGCAGCAGGTTGAAGACTTCAGGGTGCGCCTTCTCGATTTCATCGAGCAGCAGTACGCAGTGAGGTTGCTTGGTGATGGCCTCGGTCAGCAAACCGCCCTGATCGAAACCGACATAGCCCGGAGGCGCACCGATCAGACGCGATACGGTGTGGCGCTCCATGTACTCGGACATGTCGAAGCGAATCAGCTCGATACCCAAAGCTTTGGCCAACTGGCGTGCTGCCTCGGTTTTACCGACACCGGTGGGGCCTGCGAACAGGAACGAACCGACCGGTTTGTCCGGCGACTTGAGCCCCGCACGGGACAACTTGATTGCCGTGGACAACGAATCGATCGCCGCATCCTGGCCGAACACGGTCAGGCGCAGGTCGCGCTCAAGGTTGCGCAACAGCTCCTTGTCCGAGACCGAGACGTGTTTAGGCGGAATACGGGCGATTTTCGCCACGATATCTTCAACCTGCGCGACTTCAATGCGTTTAACCCGGCTTTCAACCGGTTGCAGACGCTGGAAGGCACCCGCCTCGTCGATCACGTCAATGGCCTTGTCGGGCATGTGCCGGTCATTGATATAGCGCGAGGCCAGCTCCGCCGCTGCGCGCAGGGCTTCATCGCTGTACTCGATGCCATGGTGCTGCTCGAAACGACCTTTAAGCCCGCGCAGAATGCTGATGGTATCTTCAACCGAAGGTTCGGATACGTCGACTTTCTGGAAACGGCGCGCCAGGGCACGGTCTTTTTCGAAGATGCCGCGAAATTCCTGGAACGTGGTAGAACCGATGCAGCGAATGTCACCCGAAGACAGCAGCGGCTTGAGCAGGTTGGACGCATCCATCACCCCGCCCGAAGCCGCACCGGCACCGATGATCGTATGGATTTCGTCGATAAACAGGATCGCTTGCGGGCGTTTCTTCAGCTCGCCCAGCAGCGCCTTGAAGCGCTTCTCGAAATCGCCACGGTACTTGGTACCTGCCAGCAAGGCGCCAAGATCCAGGGAGTAGACGATGCTGTTAGCCAGCAGGTCAGGCACCTGGTTATCGACGATGCGCTTGGCCAGACCCTCGGCAATCGCGGTTTTACCCACGCCTGCCTCACCCACCAGCAACGGGTTGTTTTTGCGCCGACGCGCCAGGATCTGGGCGACACGCTCAACTTCCATTTCCCGACCTACCAGCGGATCGATCCGGCCCTGGCGGGCCAGTTCATTCAGGTTACTGGCATAAGCGTCCAGAGGATTGCTGGAAGACGACGATTCGCCGCCCTCTTCATCCTGCATCTCATGATCGCTGTCGCTGTGCTCGCCATGCCCGGGCACCTTGGAGATGCCGTGGGCAATAAAGTTGACCACATCGATGCGCGCCACGCTCTGTTGCTTGAGCAGGAATACGGCCTGGCTTTCCTGTTCGCTGAAGATGGCTACCAGCACATTGGCGCCGGTGACTTCACGCTTGCCGGAGCTCTGCACGTGGAACACGGCACGCTGCAAGACCCGCTGAAAACCCAGGGTTGGCTGCGTTTCGCGGTCTTCGTCATGGACGGGGATCAGGGGGGTTGTGGAATCAATAAACTCTTGCAGGTCATGCTTGAGTTTTTCGAGGTTTGCGCCACAGGCGCGTAGAACGGTTGCGGCCGCCTCATTATCCAGAAGCGCTAAAAGGAGGTGCTCAACCGTCATGAATTCATGACGTTTGGAGCGGGCTTCCTTGAAGGCAAGATTGAGGGTGACTTCGAGCTCGCGATTTAACATGGCTTCACCTCATACCCAAGTGGTCGGCGTTAACCGTCCTTCTCGATTTCACAGAGTAGCGGATGCTGGCTTTCACGTGCGTACTGATTTACCTGCGCTGCCTTGGTCTCGGCAATGTCGCGGGTATAGATGCCGCACACAGCCCGTCCTTCTGTATGGACGGCCAGCATGACCTTGGTCGCCAATTCGCGATTCAAGTTAAAAAACACCTCAAGGATCTCTACAACGAAATCCATTGGCGTGTAGTCATCATTAAACAAAACCACCTTGTACATCGGCGGCGCCTGAAGCGCAGGCTTAGCCTCTTGCACAGCCAAGCCAGCGGAGTCTTCGTCATCAAAATCGGGGTGATCCTGATTAAATGTTAGTCGAGTCTGGCTGATTGCATGCATGGAAAGAAAGGTTCGTCGTTGGTTGTGCAACTACAGTGATGGAGGCAAAGGTGTCAAATTTCAACACCGCCGCCGCGTGACCTTGACTATCGGTAAAACGGTGTTACAACCATATAGTACCCACAGTGGGGAAAAATGGTCCGCGCAGTCAACCACTTTTACTGGTTTCTGTGCGAGTTGACTGGATGATACTCCAGTGATGGAGTTGTTTGCAGCAGAGGGATATGAGTATGCAAGGCAAGGTCAAGTGGTTCAACAACGCCAAAGGCTTCGGCTTCATTAATACGCAGGCCAAGGAAGGCATCGATGAACACGGAAACCCGATCGACTTTTTTGCGCATTTTTCGGCAATCCAGATGGACGGTTACAAGACGCTCAAGGCAGGCCAACCCGTGAGCTTCGAAATAATCCAGGGCCCCAAGGGCCTGCATGCTGTTGCAATCACCAACGCTCAAGTTCCAGCCAGCGTTTCAGCGACCGCGCAAGAGGTGACCAGCCTCCCGGTCTGACCCGCTGCCCAGGAAACCGGCCGATTCGATCATGCGAATCGGCCGGTTTTTTTATGCCCGTGCCATCACGAGGAAAAATTGAGGTTGCCGAAAAACCCCGTAATCACGGGGCAAACCGCGAAAAATCAGGGCATTTTGCCGCAGGGACTTAGACCAATGGATGATTCGTGTTAGGCCGCCCCCCTCGCAGCAACCTTGGTGACCTATGTATACTGCGCCGGTGACCATGGAGTCACCTGCAAACACATGCTGGAATGAGTCTTTCAGGCCTAGAAAGGCTGGGCCGTTACCCCGGCCCGACCGCTTGACGCTCTACTGATGCATTCACATCACCGCGAAGAACCTCGACTTTCGGCTCATTGTTCACTGTGAACGAAAGCGCCTACCCTGCGCATCTCGAGTATCTGAGCACGCTCAGCAAAGAAGAGAGTTAATCCGAAATGCCCAACCGTTCGAAGATCATCTATACCTTCACCGACGAAGCTCCGGCGCTCGCCACCTATTCACTGCTGCCTATCATCGAGGCGTTTACCGCCAGCGCCGATATCGCCGTTGAAACGCGCGACATCTCTCTGGCTGGCCGCATCCTCTCAAGCTTCCCCGAGCAATTGGGTGACAAGGCTGTAGCAGACCACCTCGCCGAACTGGGCGCCCTGGCCGTTACCCCTGAAGCCAACATCATCAAGCTGCCCAATATCAGCGCCTCGGTCCCGCAGTTGCAGGCCGCGATCAAAGAACTGCAAGCGCAGGGCTTCAACATCCCGGACTACCCGGAAACCGTCACCACTGACGCTGAAAAAGAAATCAAGGCGCGTTACAGCAAAGTGATGGGCAGTGCCGTAAACCCGGTACTGCGCGAAGGCAACTCCGACCGCCGCGCACCGCTGTCGGTCAAGAACTACGCGCGCAAGCACCCGCACAAAATGGGCGCCTGGGCTGCAGACTCCAAGTCCCACGTTGCTCACATGAGCGAAGGCGACTTCTACGGCAGCGAAAAAGCCGCCCTGATCGAAGCACCGGGCAGCGTTAAAATCGAACTGATCGCTCAAGACGGCACCACCACCGTCCTGAAAGAAAAAACCGCCGTCCAGGCTGGTGAGATCATCGATTGCTCGGTCATGAGCAAAAAAGCCCTGCGCGAGTTCGTAGCGGCCGAAATCGAAGACGCCAAAAAGCAGGGCGTACTGTTCTCGGTTCACCTGAAAGCCACCATGATGAAGGTTTCCGACCCGATCATGTTTGGTCAGATCGTGGCCGAGTTCTACAAGGATGCGCTGGAAAAACACGCTGACGTCCTCAAAGAAATCGGTTTCAACCTGAACAACGGCATCGGCGACCTGTACGCCCGCATCAAGGCGCTGCCAGCCGAGAAGCAGGCTGAAATCGAAGCCGACATCGAAGCCGTGTACGCCAACCGCCCTGCGCTGGCCATGGTCAACTCCGACAAAGGCATCACCAACCTGCACGTGCCGAGCGACGTAATCGTCGACGCCTCGATGCCGGCCATGATTCGTGATTCCGGCAAGATGTGGAACACCGAAGGCCAGCTGCAAGACACCAAGGCCGTGATCCCGGATCGCTGCTACGCCACCATCTACCAGGCCACCATCGAAGACTGCAAGAAACACGGCGCCTTCGATCCGACCACCATGGGCAGCGTGCCAAACGTTGGCCTGATGGCGCAAAAAGCCGAAGAGTACGGTTCCCACGACAAGACTTTCCAGATCAAGACCTCGGGCGTTGTGCGGGTAACTGACAGCAACGGCAACGTGCTGATGGAACAGAACGTCGAGGAAGGCGATATCTGGCGCATGTGCCAGGCCAAAGACGCGCCGATCCGCGACTGGGTCAAGCTGGCCGTCAACCGTGCCCGCGCCAGCAACACTCCGGCCGTGTTCTGGCTCGATCCAAAGCGTAGCCACGACGCCGAAATGATCAAAAAGGTTGAAACCTACCTGAAAGATCACGACACCAGCGGCCTGGACATTCGCATCATGGCGCCGGTAGAGGCCATGAAGTTCACTCTGGAGCGCACCCGCGCTGGCCTGGATACCATCTCGGTAACCGGCAACGTGCTGCGTGACTACCTGACCGACCTGTTCCCGATCATGGAACTGGGCACCAGCGCCAAAATGCTGTCGATCGTACCGCTGATGAATGGCGGCGGCCTGTTCGAAACCGGCGCCGGCGGCTCGGCCCCGAAGCACGTTCAACAGTTGCTGGAAGAAAACTTCCTGCGCTGGGACTCGCTGGGTGAGTTCCTGGCACTGGCGGCTTCCCTGGAGCACCTGGGCACAACCTACAACAACCCGAAAGCGTTGGTGTTGGCCAAGACCCTGGACCAGGCTACCGGTCAGTTCCTCGACAACAACAAATCGCCATCGCGCAAAGTCGGCAACATCGACAACCGCGGTAGCCACTTCTACCTGGCGCTGTACTGGGCACAAGCCCTGGCTGCCCAGACTGAAGACAAAGAGCTGCAAGCCCAATTTGCTCCAGTAGCAAAAGCCATGGCCGAGAACGAGGCAAAAATCGTTGCCGAACTCAACGCCGTGCAGGGCAAGCCGGTCGATATCGGTGGTTACTACCACGCCGATGCCGACAAGGTAAGCAAAGTAATGCGCCCTAGCGCCACACTGAACGCGATCATCGCTTCGGTGTAAGGGCAACAGGCAACACCACAGACCCCGGCCCACGACGCCGGGGTTTGTGTTTTTACGGCCTACACAAACCCGGTGGGAGCGGGCTTGCCCGCGATAGCATCACCGCGTAAAAAGCACAGACCGAAGCGCCTGCATCGCGAGCAAGCCCGCTCCCACAGGGGATATGCATCCACCTATAAACCGAGACCCACCCCATGGAATGGAAACCCCACATCACCGTCGCCACTGTCGTCGAAGACAATGGCCGCTTCCTGATGGTCGAAGAACTCAAGCGCGACCGCGCCGTGCTCAATCAACCGGCCGGTCATCTGGACCCCGACGAAAGCCTGATCGAGGCCGCCATCCGCGAAACCCTCGAAGAAACCGGCTATGACGTCGAACTGACCGGTGTGATCGGCATTTACCTCTACACCGCTCCCAGCAACGGCGTGACCTACCAGCGCATCTGCTTTGCCGGCAAGGCGCTCAAGCACCACCCCGACTACCAACTGGACACCGGCATCATTGGCCCGCTGTGGCTGACTCGCGACGAATTGCTTGCACAGCGCGAACGCTGGCGCAGCGAGCTGACCCTGCAGTGCATCGATGATTATCTGGGCGGCAAACTGTTCGACCTGACGTTAATCCGCCCTTCGGTTTAGCCTTGAGCGCTCGGGCCTGCTAGAATCGCGTCCTTTTTCAAGACACTCATTGAATCCTTATGCGTGATCCAGCCCTAGTCGCCCCCGAAAAACAGCGCGTCATCGTCGGCATGTCCGGCGGTGTCGACTCTTCCGTTTCCGCCGTTCTGCTTATGGAGCAGGGCTACCAGGTGGAGGGCCTGTTCATGAAGAACTGGGAGGAAGACGACGGAACGGATTACTGCACCGCCATGGATGATCTGGCAGACGCCCAGGCCGTGTGCGACAAAATCGGCATCAAGCTGCACACCGCCAACTTTGCCGCCGAGTACTGGGACAACGTGTTCGAGCACTTCCTGGCCGAATACAAGGCCGGTCGCACGCCGAACCCGGACATCCTGTGCAACCGCGAAATCAAGTTCAAGGCTTTCCTGGACTACGCCCTGATGCTGGGCGCCGACCTGATTGCTACCGGCCACTATGTGCGCCGTCGCGACATTGACGGCCGTACCGAGCTGCTCAAGGGCCTGGACCCGAACAAAGACCAGAGCTACTTCCTGCACGCCGTCGGCGGCGAACAGATCGCCCGCACCCTGTTCCCGGTAGGCGAGCTGGAAAAACCGGAAGTGCGCCGCATTGCGGAAAAACACGATCTGGCCACCGCGAAGAAAAAAGACTCCACCGGGATCTGCTTTATCGGCGAACGCCGCTTCAGCGACTTCCTCAAGCAATACCTGCCGGCACAGCCGGGTGAGATCAAGACCACAGAAGGTGAAGTGATCGGCCGCCATCACGGCCTGATGTACCACACCATCGGACAGCGCCAGGGCCTGGGCATTGGCGGCCTCAAGGACGCCAGCGACGAGCCGTGGTACGTGCTGGTCAAGGATCTGGAGCACAACGAGCTGATCGTCGGCCAGGGCAACGACCACCCGTGGCTGTTCTCCGGCGCCCTGCTCGCCTCCGAGATCTACTGGGTCAATCCGATCGACCTGAGCACCCCGCTGCGCCTGACGGCCAAGGTTCGCTATCGTCAGAGCGATCAGCCCTGCACCCTGGAAAAAACCGCCAACGGCTACCGCGCCACCTTCGACGACCCGCAACGCGCGGTCACCCCCGGCCAGTCCGTGGTGTTCTACGACGGCGAAGTCTGCCTGGGCGGCGGCGTGATCGAAGTGGCCGAGCCCTGGTCGAGCAAGGGCAAACGCCCATGAACGCCACTCAGGAGCAACTGGTAGCCCTCGGCGGCGTATTTCTGGCCGCAGTGCTGGTGGATAAAATTGCCAAGACCGGCCAGGTCAGCGAAGCCGACCTGAGCTGCATGCTCGGCAGCCTGCTGGTGCGTGACCCCAAGGACACCCTGGAAGTCTTTGGCGGCGACGACATCAACCTGCGCGAAGGCTATCGTGCCCTGATCGGTGCTCTTGAGCGCGATCCCAACACCCTGCAGCGCGAGCCCCTGCGTTACGCACTGTCGATGCTCGGCCTTGAGCGCCAACTGGCCAAGCGGGACGACATGCTGGAGCTGATCGGCAAGCGCCTGCCGCAGATCCAGTCCCAGGTCGAGCATTTCGGCCCGGCCCATGAAAACGTGGTGGCCGCCTGTGGCGCGTTGTACCAGGACACCCTGAGCACCCTGCGCCAGCGTATCCAGGTACACGGCGACATGCGCAACCTGCAACAACCGAACAACGCGGCAAAAATTCGCGCCCTGCTGCTGGCCGGTATCCGCTGCGCAAGGCTGTGGCGCCAATTGGGCGGCCACCGCTGGCAGCTGGTCATCAGCCGACGCAAGCTGCTCAAAGAGCTTTACCCGATGCTGCGCGGCAACTGAAACACGCCGGCAGGCACAGAATTTAAAATCGATACGCGTATGACGCCGGTCACTTGGCAACGGACCGGCCGTTTTTTCATGTATGATACGCGCCCCATTTCGTTGCCCGACTGTCCGAGAACACCCCATGAAGCTCTCTTCGCTCACTGCGGTTTCCCCTGTTGACGGCCGCTACGCCGGCAAAACCCAGGCCCTGCGCCCAATTTTCAGCGAATACGGCTTGATCCGTGCTCGCGTTCTGGTTGAAGTTCGCTGGCTCCAGCGCCTGGCCGCCCACGCTGCCATCCCTGAAGTCCCGGCCTTCTCTGCCGAAGCCAACGCCGTTCTGAATGAACTGGCCGAGAACTTCTCTCTTGAGCACGCCGAACGCGTCAAAGAGATCGAGCGCACCACCAACCACGACGTCAAAGCCATTGAGTACCTGCTCAAAGAACAGGCCGCCAAGCTGCCTGAACTGGCCAACGTCAGTGAGTTCATCCACTTTGCCTGCACCAGCGAGGACATCAACAACCTGTCCCACGCCCTGATGCTGCGTGAAGGTCGTGATGACGTGATGCTGCCGCTGATGCGTCAAACCGCAGAAGCCATCCGCGAACTGGCGATCAAGTTCGCCGACGTACCCATGCTGTCCCGCACCCACGGTCAACCGGCTTCGCCGACCACCCTGGGCAAAGAGCTGGCCAACGTGGTCTACCGTCTGGAGCGTCAAATCGCTCAAGTCGCTGGTGTACCGTTGCTGGGCAAGATCAACGGCGCCGTGGGCAACTACAACGCCCACCTGTCGGCCTACCCGCAGATCGACTGGGAAGAAAACGCCCGCGCCTTTATCGAAGACGAGCTGGGCCTGGGTTTCAACCCGTACACCACCCAGATCGAGCCGCACGACTACATTGCCGAGCTGTTCGACGCCATCGCCCGCTTCAACACCATCCTGATCGACTTCGATCGCGATATCTGGGGCTACATCTCCCTGGGCTACTTCAAGCAGCGCACCATTGCCGGCGAAATCGGTTCCTCGACCATGCCGCACAAGGTCAACCCGATCGACTTCGAAAACTCCGAAGGCAACCTGGGTATCGCCAACGCCCTGTTCCAGCACCTGGCCAGCAAATTGCCAATCTCCCGCTGGCAGCGCGACCTGACCGACTCCACCGTACTGCGCAACCTCGGCGTGGGCTTTGCTCACAGCGTGATCGCGTACGAAGCCAGCCTCAAGGGCATCAGCAAGCTTGAACTGAATGCACAGAAAATCGCTGCTGACCTGGACGCCTGCTGGGAAGTCCTGGCCGAGCCGATCCAGACCGTGATGCGTCGTTACAACATCGAAAACCCGTACGAAAAGCTCAAAGAGCTGACCCGCGGCAAGGGCATCAGCCCTGAAGCACTGCAAACTTTCATCGACGGCCTTGAAATGCCGGAAGCGGCCAAAGCCGAGCTGAAGCTGCTGACTCCGGCCAACTACATTGGCAACGCCGTCGAGCAAGCCAAGCGCATCTGATCGCTGCAACGACCTATTAACGCCCGGCCGTGCCGGGCGTTTTTATTCCCGATTACAAAGTGCAATTTTTCAATAGGTTACACATGAATCCTGACATTCCTCTTCAACTTCTGGGCGGCATCACTGCGCGCGAGTTCATGCGCGACTACTGGCAGAAAAAACCGCTGCTGGTGCGCCAGGCAATTCCTGACTTCGAAAGCCCGATCGACGCCGACGAACTGGCCGGTCTGGCCCTTGAAGAAGAAGTCGAATCGCGCCTGATCATCGAACACGGCGAGCGCCCATGGGAACTGCGCCGCGGTCCGTTCGCCGAAGACGAATTCGGCAAACTGCCAGAGCGCGAGTGGACTCTGCTGGTGCAGGCCGTTGATCAGTTCGTGCCTGAAGTCAATGAACTGCTGGAAAACTTCCGCTTCCTGCCGAGCTGGCGTATCGACGACGTGATGATCAGCTACGCCGCCCCAGGTGGCAGTGTTGGTCCGCACTTCGACAACTACGACGTGTTCCTGCTGCAGGGTCATGGCAAGCGTCACTGGCAGATCGGCCAGATGTGCGACTCCGACAGCAAGCTGCTGGAGCACGCGGACCTGCGTATCCTCGCTGATTTCCAGGCCACCGACGAGTGGACCCTTGAGCCCGGCGACATGCTCTACCTGCCACCGCGCCTGGCCCACTGTGGCGTAGCCGTAGACGACTGCCTGACCTACTCGGTGGGCTTCCGTGCACCGAGCGCCGCTGAAGTACTGACCCACTTCACCGACTTCCTCAGCCAGTACCTGCCGGACGAAGATCGCTACACCGACGCTGACGCGCAACCGGTCAGCGACCCGCACCAGATCCAGCACGACGCCCTTGATCGCCTCAAGAGCCTGCTGACCGAGCACATGAGCGACGAGCGCATGCTGCTGACCTGGTTCGGCCAGTTCATGACCGAGCCACGTTATCCGGAACTCGTGGTCGGCCCTGAACTCGAAGAAGAAGACCTGTTGGGTAGCCTGGAACAGGGCGCGATCCTGATCCGCAACCCGAGCGCACGCCTGGCATGGTCCGAGGTCGATGACGACCTGTTGTTGTTCGCCAGCGGCCAAAGCCGCCTGCTGCCGGGCAAGCTGCGCGAACTGCTGAAAATGATCTGTGCCGCCGACGCGCTGCACAGTGACAACCTCGGCACATGGCTGGCCGATGAAGATGGACGCAACCTGCTCTGCGAGCTGGTTAAACAAGGAAGCCTGGGGTTCGCTGATGAATAGCATTCACGTACGTGTCGCCGACTGGCAAAAGGACAACGCCGAACTTCGACGCATTCGTGAGGCGGTATTTATTGCCGAACAATCTGTACCTCCAGAACTGGAGTGGGATGCAGACGATGCCGATGCCGTGCATTTTCTGGCCTATGAAGGCGACTTCCCGATTGGTACCGCCCGGCTCCTGCCGGACGGCCATATCGGCCGCGTATCGGTTCTCAAGGACTGGCGCGGCCTGAAGGTTGGCGACGCACTGATGCAGGCCACGATTCTTGAAGCCGAAAAACGTGGCCTCAAGCAACAAATGCTCAGTGCCCAAGTGCATGCCACACCCTTCTACGAGCGCCTTGGCTTCAAGATCGTCAGCGATGAATTCCTCGAAGCAGGGATTCCCCACGTTGATATGGTGCGGGTGAGCTAACTGCCACGCCGATCTCTGTGGGAGCGAGCCTGCTCGCGAAGGCTGCTAGCGCGGCACTCTTGAGAATTTCGCGAGCAGGCTCGCTCCCACAGCAGTTTTGCAAAACGCCCTGCCATCCCCGGATCGCAGGGCGTTTTGCTATCTGGCACACTCAGACCCAGCCCTTTCAAGCATTGCGGAGATAATGGACATGTCCCTACGCCCCTTCATCGCTGGCCTGCTGCTGATCGCTAGCTTCAGCGCGATCGCCGACACCCGCGTCATCACCCTGCAAAACCGCACCAGTGCAGAATTGCTGCCCATCGCGCAGAACTTTATCGGCAAAAAAGGCAAAGTCAGCGCCTATGGCAACCAACTGATCGTCGAGGCAGGCGCCTCGAAAATCCAGAACCTCGAAGACCTGCTGGCGCAACTCGACACACCCGCCCGGCGCCTGCTGATCACGGTCGATACCAGTGACAACAACCTGGCCACTAATGATCCGGACACCCGGGTGATCAGCACCGCCAGCCGCGACGGCGGCACCCAGCAAATCCAGACCAGCGAAGGCACCCCGGCATTTATCCAAACCGGCCAGAGCGTACCGCTGACCAGCACCCAGACCGACGCCTACGGCCGCTTGCTCACCCAGACCGACTACCGCAACGTCACCCGGGGTTTTTACGTCACCGCCAGCGTCACAGGTGAAACGGTACACCTGGCGATCAGTACGACTCGCGATCGCATGAGCCAGGAGCAACCCGATGTAGTGAACACGCAAAGTACCGACACACAAGTCAGCGGCCCTCTGGGGCAATGGATAACCTTGGCGGGCAACAACGCTCTTAACCAGACTGACAATCCGCCGCAAACCCGCAGCTACTCTACGCAAAGCCGGGATGACATGACCATTCGGGTCAAAGTCGATGTACTCGACCAAAAGGGCCAAAACTGACCGACGAGTCGTTTTTCGCAAATTATGTAGTGTTATAAAAAAAGCACTACAAAACATTTGACGCCTCAAAAATGCAAAGGCATGATGGCCCCGCTCCCGCTGATCAGAGGCCCCGCAAAGGCCCTGGGGCCTGTACTGCCCGTAGCGAGCCGCCATTCACGCACTTATACAAACAACAGTGTTGTGTGCCTGGTGGAGCAACCATTTTTCAACCCAGACCTATGCGACGAGGTTTATCACCATGGCACTGACACGCGAACAGCAAATTGCAGCCCTTGAGAAAGACTGGGCCGAAAACCCACGCTGGAAAGGCGTGACTCGCGATTACTCCGCTGCTGACGTGGTCCGCCTGCGCGGCTCGGTTCAACCCGAGCACACCTTTGCAAAAATGGGTGCCGACAAGCTGTGGAAACTGGTGACACAGGGCGCACACCCGTCCTTCCGTCCTGAGAAAGATTTCGTCAACTGCATGGGCGCCCTGACCGGGGGCCAAGCGGTACAACAGGTTAAAGCCGGTATCCAGGCTATCTACCTGTCGGGTTGGCAAGTGGCGGCAGACAACAACTCTGCCGAATCCATGTACCCGGATCAGTCGCTGTACCCGGTGGACTCCGTTCCAACCGTGGTCAAGCGCATCAACAACTCATTCCGTCGTGCCGACCAGATTCAGTGGAAAGCCGGTAAAAACCCGGGCGACCAGGGTTATATCGACTACTTCGCACCGATCGTGGCTGACGCTGAAGCCGGTTTCGGCGGCGTACTCAACGCTTACGAGCTGATGAAAAGCATGATCGAAGCGGGCGCTGCAGGCGTTCACTTCGAAGACCAGCTGGCCTCGGTGAAAAAATGCGGTCACATGGGCGGCAAGGTACTGGTTCCGACCCAGGAAGCTGTGCAAAAACTGACAGCAGCACGTCTGGCAGCTGACGTTGCCGGTACGCCGACCATCATTCTGGCTCGTACCGACGCCAACGCGGCTGACCTGCTGACTTCCGATTGCGACCCGTACGACCAGCCATTCGTGACTGGCGAGCGCACCAAGGAAGGCTTCTATAAAGTACGTGCCGGCCTTGATCAAGCCATTGCCCGTGGCCTGGCTTACGCGCCGTATGCCGACCTGATCTGGTGCGAAACCGCCAAGCCGGACCTGGAAGAAGCGCGCCGCTTTGCCGAAGCAATCAAAAAGGAATACCCGGACCAGTTGCTGTCGTACAACTGCTCGCCTTCCTTCAACTGGAAGAAAAACCTGGACGACGCGACCATCGCCAAATTCCAGCGCGAGCTGTCGGCAATGGGCTACAAACACCAGTTCATCACCCTGGCGGGTATCCACAACATGTGGCACAGCATGTTCAACCTGGCGCACGACTACGCCCGCAACGACATGACCGCCTACGTGAAACTGCAAGAGCAGGAATTTGCTGACGCAGCCAAAGGCTACACCTTTGTGGCGCACCAGCAGGAAGTGGGCACTGGCTACTTCGACGACATGACCACCGTGATCCAGGGTGGTTCGTCTTCGGTTACCGCCCTGACCGGCTCTACAGAAGAAGAACAGTTCCACTGATAATGGAACCACGGCCATTGCCCAGCCTGTAAAGAACAAACGCAATGCCATGCCCATGACGCCCCGACTGGTTCGGGGCGTTTTTTTGCCCGGCGACTTGTACACCCCTCCCCTGTGGGAGCGGGCTTGCTCGCGATGGCATCACCGCGCCTGCCTGGAGGACCGAGTTATCAGCATCGCGAGCAAGCCCGCTCCCACAGAAAGACATCCCGCTGCCCTGCCCATCCGACAAAACACTGACCCAGATCCATGCTTCGATCGCCAGACCGGGTTAAAAAGCCAAGTTCCAAACTTGCTAACAGCGCTTATATAAGCCAAGTTCTACAGGCCTGCGACATAGCGACACAACAAATAACCACTCAAACGATATTAATTATCATTACGAGTTGCTTTTGTTGAATACATGAACACTGAAAAACAAACACTGAAAAACGCTGTAACGCCCACAGTTCAAGGCCTGCATAGACATTGATGGAGGTTCTACAACTAAAGGACTGAATTAATTCATCTTAGAAAATTTACTTGCTGGGTGTTTAGCCATAAAATCCCGGCAATCAATAGCACTGCGACATAACGTCACTGCTTTATCACCTTTTCTAGCTCAGAGACCTTTGCTCTCTGTTAAGGATTTCCAGCATGCCCGAAGCGACAGGACTCATAGCCCACAACTGGGGCTTTGCCATTTTCCTTCTCGGCGTTGTCGGCCTCTGTGCCTTCATGCTTGGCGTCTCCAGCCTCCTTGGGTCAAAAGCCTGGGGTCGCAGCAAAAATGAACCGTTCGAGTCCGGCATGCTACCTACCGGTGGCGCCCGCTTGCGGCTCTCAGCCAAATTCTATCTGGTCGCGATGCTGTTCGTGATCTTCGATATCGAAGCCCTCTTTCTCTTTGCCTGGTCTGTGTCTGTTCGCGAAAGCGGCTGGACCGGATTCGTCGAAGCTCTCGTTTTCATAGCAATTCTGTTGGCAGGCCTTGTCTACCTATTTCGGGTGGGTGCTCTTGATTGGGCACCGGAAGCTCGTCGTAAGCGGCAGGCCAAGCTGAAACAATGAGGCTTTGGCGATGCAATACGAACTCACCAGGATCGACCCGGATGCTCCTAACGAGCAATACCCGATCGGCACACGGGAAACCGTTGCCGATCCGTTAGAAGATCAAGTCCACAAAAACATTTTCATGGGCAAGCTCGAAGACGTGCTGAACGGCACGGTCAACTGGGGACGTAAAAATTCCCTGTGGCCGTACAACTTCGGCCTGTCGTGCTGCTATGTGGAAATGACCACCGCCTTCACGGCGCCCCACGACATCGCGCGCTTTGGCGCCGAGGTTATCCGGGCTTCGCCGCGTCAGGCGGATTTCATGGTTATTGCCGGGACCTGCTTTATCAAGATGGCGCCGATCATCCAGCGTCTCTACGAGCAAATGCTTGAACCTAAATGGGTCATTTCCATGGGTTCGTGCGCCAACTCCGGTGGCATGTACGACATCTACTCCGTGGTTCAAGGGGTCGACAAGTTCTTGCCTGTGGACGTTTACGTACCCGGCTGCCCGCCCCGCCCTGAGGCTTTTCTGCAAGGCTTGATGCTCTTGCAAGAGTCGATTGGCCAGGAGCGTCGCCCACTTTCCTGGGTCGTTGGCGAACAAGGCGTGTACCGCGCCGAGATGCCATCGCAAAAGGAACAGCGCCGCGAACAGCGTATTCAGGTAACCAACCTGCGCAGCCCCGACGAAGTCTGATCCAGCGCCGTTTCTACTCAATAGAACGAATCACTGGCTTCATTCTTTACGTTGACCGAAAGCGATAAAAAACCATGACTGCAGGCTCCGCTCTGTACATCCCGCCTTACAAGGCTGACGACCAAGATGTGGTTGTCGAACTCAACACCCGTTTTGGCCCTGAGGCGTTCACCGCCCAGGCCACGCGCACCGGCATGCCGGTGCTTTGGGTTAGCCGCGCAAAACTGGTCGAAGTACTGACCTTCCTGCGCAACCTGCCGAAACCCTACGTCATGCTCTATGACCTGCACGGTGTGGACGAACGTCTGCGTACCAAGCGTCAGGGCCTGCCATCGGGTGCAGACTTCACCGTCTTCTACCACCTGATGTCGCTGGAACGTAACAGCGACGTCATGATCAAGGTGGCCCTGTCTGAAAAAGACCTGAGTGTCCCTACCGTGACCGGTATCTGGCCGAACGCCAACTGGTACGAGCGTGAAGTCTGGGACATGTTCGGCATCGATTTCAAAGGCCACCCGCACCTGTCGCGCATCATGATGCCGCCGACCTGGGAAGGTCACCCGCTGCGCAAGGACTTCCCGGCCCGTGCTACCGAGTTCGATCCGTACAGCCTGACCCTGGCCAAGGTGCAGCTGGAAGAGGAAGCCGCGCGCTTCCGCCCGGAAGACTGGGGCATGAAACGCTCCGGTGAAAACGAGGACTACATGTTCCTTAACCTGGGGCCGAACCACCCTTCGGCTCACGGTGCCTTCCGCATCATCCTGCAGCTGGACGGTGAAGAGATCGTCGACTGCGTGCCTGACGTCGGTTACCACCACCGTGGCGCCGAGAAAATGGCCGAACGCCAGTCCTGGCACAGCTTCATCCCGTACACCGACCGTATCGACTACCTCGGCGGCGTGATGAACAACCTGCCGTACGTGCTCTCGGTCGAGAAGCTGGCCGGTATCAAAGTGCCGGACCGGGTCGACACCATCCGCATCATGATGGCCGAATTCTTCCGTATCACCAGCCACCTGCTGTTCCTGGGTACCTATATCCAGGACGTGGGCGCCATGACCCCGGTGTTCTTCACGTTCACCGACCGTCAGCGCGCTTACAAGGTGATCGAGGCCATCACCGGTTTCCGTCTGCACCCGGCCTGGTACCGCATCGGCGGCGTTGCCCACGACCTGCCGAACGGCTGGGATCGCCTGGTCAAGGAGTTCATCGACTGGATGCCCAAGCGTCTGGACGAGTACCAGAAAGCCGCTCTGGACAACAGCATCCTGCGTGGTCGTACCATCGGCGTTGCCGCCTACAACACCAAAGAGGCCCTGGAATGGGGCGTCACCGGTGCCGGCCTGCGCTCCACCGGTTGTGACTTCGATATCCGCAAGGCGCGCCCGTATTCCGGCTACGAGAACTTCGAATTCGAAGTCCCGCTGGCAGCCAACGGCGATGCCTACGATCGTTGCATCGTGCGCGTCGAAGAAATGCGCCAGAGCCTGAAAATCATCGAGCAGTGCATGCGCAACATGCCGGCCGGCCCGTACAAGGCGGATCACCCACTGACCACGCCGCCGCCTAAAGAACGCACGCTGCAGCATATCGAGACCTTGATCACGCACTTCCTGCAAGTTTCGTGGGGCCCGGTGATGCCGGCCAACGAATCCTTCCAGATGATCGAAGCGACCAAGGGCATCAACAGTTATTACCTGACGAGCGATGGCGGCACCATGAGCTACCGCACCCGGATTCGCACCCCAAGCTTCCCGCACCTGCAACAGATCCCTTCGGTGATCAAAGGTGAAATGGTCGCGGACTTGATTGCGTACCTGGGTAGTATCGATTTCGTTATGGCCGACGTGGACCGCTAAGCATGAACAGCACGCTTATCCAGACAGACCGTTTCGCCCTGAGCGAAACCGAGCGCTCGGCCATCGAGCATGAGATGCATCACTACGAAGACCCGCGCGCGGCGTCGATCGAAGCCCTGAAGATCGTTCAGAAGGAACGCGGCTGGGTGCCGGACGGCGCGATTTACGCCATCGGCGAACTGCTGGGCATCCCTGCCAGCGACGTTGAAGGCGTGGCTACGTTCTACAGCCAGATCTTCCGTCAGCCGGTCGGCCGCCACATCATCCGCGTGTGCGACAGCATGGTCTGCTACATCGGTGGCCACGAATCCGTGGTCGGCGAAATCCAGAACAAGCTGGGCATCGGCCTCGGTCAGACTACCCCGGACGGCCGCTTTACGCTGCTGCCGGTGTGCTGCCTGGGCAACTGCGACAAGGCGCCGGCGTTGATGATCGACGACGACACATTCGGTGACGTGCAGCCTGCTGGCGTCGCCACGTTGTTGGAGGCCTACCCATGAGCCTGACTTCTTTCGGTCCTGCCAACCTGATCAAGCGTTCGGCAGAAACCCACCCGCTGACCTGGCGCCTGCGTGACGACGGCGAGCCCGTGTGGCTCGACGAGTACCAGGCCAAGGACGGCTACGCCGCTGCGCGCAAGGCCTTCGCCGACATGGCCCAGGACGATATCGTCCAGACCGTGAAAGACGCAGGCCTCAAGGGTCGCGGCGGTGCCGGCTTCCCGACGGGCGTGAAGTGGGGGCTGATGCCCAAAGACGAATCCATGAACATCCGTTACCTGTTGTGTAACGCCGATGAAATGGAACCCAACACCTGGAAAGACCGCATGCTGATGGAGCAACTGCCCCATCTGCTGATCGAAGGCATGCTGATCAGTGCCCGCGCACTGAAAACCTACCGTGGCTATATCTTCCTGCGTGGCGAATACACCACTGCAGCGGTGCATCTGCGCCGTGCCGTCGAAGAAGCCAAGGCAGCAGGCCTGCTGGGCAAGAATATCCTCGGTTCGGGTTTCGACTTCGAACTGTTCGTGCACACCGGCGCCGGGCGTTACATCTGCGGTGAAGAAACCGCACTGATCAACTCCCTCGAAGGCCGTCGCGCCAACCCGCGCTCCAAGCCGCCGTTCCCGGCCGCTGTGGGCGTATGGGGCAAGCCGACCTGCGTGAACAACGTGGAAACCCTGTGCAACGTACCGGCCATCATCGGCAACGGCGTTGACTGGTACAAATCCCTCGCCCGCGAAGGCAGCGAAGACCACGGCACCAAGCTGATGGGCTTCTCCGGCAAAGTGAAGAACCCTGGCCTGTGGGAACTGCCATTCGGCGTGACCGCTCGCGAGCTGTTCGAAGACTACGCCGGCGGCATGCGCGACGGCTTCAAGCTCAAGTGCTGGCAGCCAGGCGGCGCCGGTACCGGCTTCCTGTTGCCCGAGCACCTGGACGCACAAATGTATGCCGGCGGCATCGCCAAGGTTGGCACCCGTATGGGTACTGGCCTGGCCATGGCCGTGGACGACAGCGTCAACATGGTCTCCTTGCTGCGCAACATGGAACAGTTCTTTGCCCGTGAGTCGTGCGGCTTCTGCACCCCTTGCCGTGATGGTCTGCCGTGGAGCGTCAAGCTGCTGATGGCGATCGAACACGGCGAAGGTCAGCCTGGCGATATCGAGACCCTGCTGGGTCTGGTCGGTTTCCTCGGCCCTGGCAAGACGTTCTGTGCTCACGCACCGGGCGCCGTGGAACCGTTGGGCAGCGCGATCAAGTACTTCCGTCCAGAGTTCGAAGCCGGTATTGCGCAAGCAAAACCCGGTGTTCCACCTCTGGCACGCCCGATTGTTATCGGCGCGTAACGCTCTGAATGAAGGGGGTCCGTGCCCCCTTCTGATCGTTCGATAACGCCGTAAGGCTGGGTTGCTTCGAACGCATAACAAGATTCCATTAGCCACGCCCGCTGACACCGGGCCAACGAAGACCTTTGAACCATGGCCACTATCCACGTAGACGGCAAAGATCTCGAAGTCGATGGGGCAGACAACCTGTTACAGGCATGTCTGTCGCTGGGCCTCGATATCCCGTATTTCTGCTGGCACCCTGCCCTGGGCAGTGTTGGCGCCTGCCGCCAATGCGCCGTCAAGCAGTACACCGACGAGAACGACAAGCGTGGTCGTATCGTCATGTCATGCATGACTCCGGCCACCGACGGTAGCTGGATTTCCATCGACGACGAAGAAGCGAAAGTGTTTCGCGCCAGCGTTGTTGAATGGCTGATGACCAACCACCCGCACGACTGTCCTGTGTGCGAAGAGGGCGGCCATTGCCATCTGCAAGACATGACCGTGATGACCGGCCACAACGAGCGCCGTTATCGCTTCACCAAGCGTACTCACCAGAACCAGGAACTCGGCCCGTTCATTTCCCACGAAATGAACCGCTGCATCGCCTGCTATCGCTGTGTGCGTTTCTATAAAGACTACGCGGGCGGCACTGACCTCGGTGTATTCGGCGCCCACGATAACGTGTACTTCGGTCGCGTTGAAGACGGCGTGCTCGAAAGCGAGTTCTCGGGCAACCTCACAGAAGTCTGCCCGACCGGTGTGTTCACCGACAAAACTCACTCCGAGCGTTACAACCGCAAATGGGACATGCAGTTTGCACCAAGCATCTGCCACGGTTGTTCCAGCGGCTGCAACATCAGCCCGGGCGAGCGTTACGGTGAACTGCGTCGCATCGAAAACCGTTTCAACGGTTCGGTTAACCAGTACTTCCTGTGTGACCGTGGCCGTTTTGGCTATGGCTACGTCAACCGCACCGACCGCCCACGTCAGCCATTGTTGGCCGACGGCAGCAAACTGAGCGTTGACGCTGCACTGGATAAAGCCGCCGATCTGTTGCGCGGTCGTAACATCGTCGGTATCGGATCGCCGCGCGCCAGCCTCGAAAGCAACTACGCGTTGCGCGAGCTGGTCGGTGCCGAGCACTTCTACTCGGGTATCGAAGCCGGTGAGCTGGAGCGCATCCGCCTGGTGCTGCAAGTCTTGAAAGACAGCCCGCTGCCCGTCCCGAACATGCGCGAGATCGAAGATCACGACGCCATCTTCGTACTGGGTGAAGACCTGACCCAGACCGCCGCCCGTATGGCGCTGTCGCTGCGTCAGTCGGTCAAGGGCAAAGCTGAAGAAATGGCCGACGCCATGCGCGTTCAGCCTTGGCTCGACGCTGCGGTGAAAAACATCGGTCAGCACGCGCTGAACCCGCTGTTTATTGCCAGCCTGGCTGAAACCAAGCTCGACGACGTGGCTGAAGAATGCGTACACGCTGCGCCGGATGACCTGGCCCGTATCGGTTTCGCCGTGGCTCACGCCATCGACGCCAGCGCCCCTGCCGTTGCCGGCCTGGACGCTGAAGCCCTGGAGCTGGCCAAGCGCATCGCCGACGCCCTGCTGGCAGCCAAACGCCCATTGATCATTGCCGGTACTTCCCTGGGCTCCAAGGCCCTGATCGAAGCCGCAGGTAACATCGCCAAGGCGCTGCACCTGCGTGAGAAAGCCGGCTCCATCAGCCTGGTCGTGCCGGAAGCCAACAGCCTCGGTCTGGCCATGCTCGGCGGCGAATCGGTAGACGCTGCGTTGCAAGCTGTGATCGACGGTAAAGCCGACGCCATCGTGGTGCTGGAAAACGATCTGTTTACCCGTGTCGATGCGGTCAAGGTCAACGCAGCACTGGACGCGGCCAAAGTGGTGATCGTTGCCGATCATCAGAAGACCGCAACCACCGACCGTGCCGATCTGGTTCTGCCAGCGGCAAGCTTTGCTGAAGGCGACGGTACGCTGGTGAGTCAGGAAGGTCGTGCCCAACGCTTCTTCCAGGTGTTCGAGCCGCGCTACCTCGATTCGAGCAACTTGATCCACGAAGGCTGGCGCTGGTTGCACGCCCTGCGCAGCACCCTGCTGAACAAGGCGGTTGACTGGACCCTGCTCGATCACGTGACACAGCAAACAGCGGCAAGCACGCCAGAACTGGCCGGCATCGTTGATGCGGCACCGTCGGCAGCATTCCGTATCAAAGGCATGAAGCTGGCGCGCGAACCTTTGCGCTACAGCGGCCGTACTGCCATGCGCGCCAATATCAGCGTGCACGAACCGCGCACCCCGCAAGACCCGGACACCGCGTTCGCCTTCTCCATGGAAGGTTACTCGGGCTCCGTCGAACCGCGCCAACAAGTGCCGTTCGCCTGGTCGCCGGGCTGGAACTCGCCACAAGCCTGGAACAAGTTCCAGGACGAAGTGGGTGGTCATATCCGTGCGGGCGACCCGGGCATCCGCCTGATCGAAAGCAAGGGCGACTCGCTGAATTGGTTCGCCAATATTCCGGGCGCGTTCAACCCGGCTCGCGGCACCTGGCAAGTCGTGCCGTTCTACCATCTGCTGGGCAGCGAAGAGAACTCTTCGAAAGCCGCACCGGTGCAAGAACGCATTCCAGCCGCTTATATCGCACTGGCCAAATCCGAAGCCGACCGCCTGGGTGTCAACGATGGCGCCCTGCTCAGCCTCAACGTTGCCGGTGTGACCCTGCGTCTGCCACTGCGTATCAATGAAGAGCTGGGTGCAGGCCTGGTAGCACTGCCAGCAGGCCTGGCCGGTATCCCGCCAGCGATCTTTGGCCTTACCGTTGACGGTTTGCAGGAGGCAGCCCAATGACCTGGTTTACGCCTGAAGTGATCGACGTGATTATCTCGGTGGTCAAAGCCGTGGTAATCCTGCTCGCCGTAGTGGTGTGCGGCGCGCTGCTGAGCTGGGTTGAACGTCGCCTGCTGGCCCTGTGGCAGGACCGTTACGGTCCGAACCGCGTGGGCCCGTTCGGTGCGTTCCAGATCGCAGCCGACATGATCAAGATGTTCTTCAAGGAAGACTGGACCCCACCGTTTGCCGACAAGGCGATTTTCACCCTGGCGCCGGTTGTGGCCATGAGTGCCTTGCTGATCGCCTTTGCGATTATCCCGATCACCCCGACCTGGGGCGTGGCGGATCTGAACGTCGGTATCCTGTTCTTCTTCGCCATGGCCGGTCTGTCGGTCTATGCGGTGCTGTTCGCCGGCTGGTCGAGCAACAACAAGTTCGCCCTGCTGGGTGCCTTGCGTGCCTCGGCGCAAACCGTGTCCTACGAAGTGTTCATGGGCCTGGCGCTGATGGGCATCGTGGTGCAGGTTGGCTCGTTCAACATGCGCGACATCGTTGAATATCAAGCGCAGAACCTGTGGTTCATCATCCCGCAGATCTTCGGTTTCCTGACCTTCTTTATCGCTGGCGTGGCCGTGACTCACCGTCACCCCTTCGACCAGCCGGAAGCGGAACAGGAACTGGCCGATGGTTACCACATTGAATACGCCGGCATGAAATGGGGCATGTTCTTCGTGGGTGAGTACATCGGGATCGTGTTGATCTCGGCGTTGCTGGTGACTTTGTTCTTCGGTGGCTGGCACGGACCTTTCGGTCTGCTGCCCCAGATTCCGTTTATCTGGTTCGCTCTGAAGACCGCGTTTTTCATCATGATCTTCATCCTGCTGCGCGCTTCCATTCCGCGCCCACGGTATGACCAAGTGATGGACTTCAGCTGGAAGTTCTGCCTGCCGCTGACCCTGATCAATCTGCTGGTGACCGCCGCAGTCGTGTTGTTGAACACGCCTGCCGGCGCGGTTCAGTGAGGATAGAGACCCATGTTCAAGTATCTGTTTGACATCGTGCATGGCACCTACACCCAGCTTCGCAGCTTGGTGATGGTGTTTGGCCATGCCTTCCGCAAGCGTGACACGCTGCAGTATCCGGAAGAACCGGTGTACTTGCCGCCGCGCTACCGTGGCCGGATTGTCCTGACCCGCGACCCGGACGGCGAAGAGCGCTGTGTAGCCTGCAACCTGTGCGCCGTGGCGTGCCCGGTCGGCTGCATCTCGCTGCAAAAAGCCGAAACCGAAGATGGCCGCTGGTACCCGGAGTTCTTCCGCATCAACTTCTCACGCTGCATTTTTTGCGGTCTGTGTGAGGAAGCCTGCCCGACCACCGCGATCCAGCTGACACCGGATTTCGAGATGGCCGAGTTCAAACGTCAGGATCTGGTGTACGAGAAAGAAGATCTGCTGATCTCCGGTCCCGGTAAGAACCCTGATTACAACTTCTATCGTGTTGCGGGTATGGCCGTGGAAGGCAAGCCGAAAGGCGCTGCCCAGAACGAAGCCGAGCCGATCAACGTGAAGAGCTTGCTGCCTTAAGGAAGAACGATGGAATTCGCTTTCTATTTCGCATCGGGTGTCGCTGTCGTGTCCACGCTACGCGTGATCACCAACACCAACCCTGTGCACGCCCTGCTCTACCTGATTATTTCGCTGATTGCCGTGGCGATGACGTTCTTTAGCCTGGGCGCACCCTTTGCCGGTGTGCTCGAAGTGATCGCCTACGCCGGTGCCATCATGGTGCTGTTTGTGTTCGTGGTGATGATGCTCAACCAGGGCCCCGCCTCGGTGACGCAAGAACGCCACTGGCTCAAGCCGGGCATCTGGATCGGGCCGAGCATTCTGTCCGCCATCCTGCTGGCCGAATTGCTGTACGTGCTGTTCGCTCACCCGAGCGGTGCGGCAATCGGTCAAACCACCATCGATGCAAAAGCCGTGGGCATCAGCCTGTTCGGTCCGTATCTGCTGGTGGTCGAACTCGCCTCGATGCTGCTGCTTGCTGCAGCTGTGACGGCGTTCCACTTGGGCCGCACTGAGGCGAAGGAGCAATAACATGCCAGGAATACCTCTCGAACATGGTTTGGCCGTTGCCGGCATCCTGTTCTGCCTCGGTCTGGTTGGCCTGATGGTACGTCGCAACATTCTCTTCGTATTGATGAGTCTGGAAATCATGATGAACGCCGCTGCTCTGGCCTTCATCGTTGCCGGTGCACGCTGGGCGCAGCCGGATGGACAGGTCATGTTCATCCTGGTGATCACCCTGGCAGCCGCCGAGGCCAGTATCGGCCTGGCGATCCTGCTGCAGCTGTATCGCCGCTTCCATACGCTTGATATCGATGCTGCCAGTGAGATGCGCGGATGAACCTTCTCTTTCTGACTTTCGTATTCCCCCTGATCGGCTTTTTGCTGCTGTCGTTCTCCCGTGGACGCTTCAGCGAAAACCTCTCGGCGCTGATCGGCGTCGGCTCCATTGGCCTTTCGGCCATCGTGGCCGCGTTTGTGATCTGGCAATTCAATGTCGCGCCGCCACCCGGCGGCGAGTACACACAAGTACTGTGGCAGTGGATCTCGGTAGAAGGCTTCAAGCCCAACTTCGCCCTGCACCTGGACGGCCTGTCGGTCACCATGCTCGGTGTCGTGGTCGGCGTGGGCTTTCTGATCCATGTCTTCGCCTCGTGGTACATGCGCGGTGAAGACGGCTACTCGCGTTTCTTTGCCTACACCAACCTGTTTATCGCCAGCATGCTGTTCCTGATCCTGGCCGATAACCTGCTGTTCGTGTACTTCGGCTGGGAAGGCGTGGGCCTGTGCTCGTACCTGTTGATCGGTTTCTACTACAGCAACCGCAACAACGGCAACGCGGCACTCAAAGCCTTTATCGTGACCCGTGTCGGCGACGTGTTCCTGGCCATCGGCCTGTTTATCCTGTTCCAGCAACTGGGCACGCTGAACATCAAGGAACTGCTGGTGCTGGCACCGCAGAAGTTCCAGGCCGGTGATTTCTGGATCGTGCTGGCAACCCTGATGCTGCTGGGTGGTGCTGTCGGTAAATCCGCGCAACTGCCGCTGCAAACCTGGCTGGCAGACGCGATGGCCGGCCCTACCCCGGTTTCGGCACTGATCCACGCCGCAACCATGGTAACCGCCGGTGTGTACCTGATTGCCCGTACCCACGGCCTGTTCACCCTGGCACCTGAAGTGCTGCACCTGGTGGGCATCGTCGGCGGTGTGACCCTGGTACTGGCCGGTTTCGCCGCACTGGTACAAACCGACATCAAACGTATCCTTGCCTACTCGACCATGAGCCAGATCGGCTACATGTTCCTGGCATTGGGCGTGGGTGCCTGGGACGGCGCGATCTTCCACCTGATGACCCACGCCTTCTTCAAGGCGCTGCTGTTCCTTGCCTCCGGTGCGGTCATCGTTGCCTGCCATCACGAGCAGAACATCTTCAAGATGGGCGGCCTGTGGAAAAAACTGCCATTGGCCTACGCCAGCTTTATCGTCGGTGGCGCGGCGCTGTCTGCCTTGCCATTGCTGACGGCCGGTTTCTACTCCAAGGACGAAATCCTCTGGGAAGCCTTCGCCAGCGGTAACAACGAACTGTTGTATGCCGGTCTGGTCGGTGCGTTCATGACCTCGCTGTACACCTTCCGCCTGATCTTCGTCACGTTCCACGGTGAAGCCAAGACTGAAGCCCATGCAGGCCACGGCGTGACCTACTGGCTGCCACTGAGCGTGCTGATCGTACTGTCGACTTTTATCGGCGCCATGATCACCCCGCCACTGGCCGGTGTACTGCCACAAAGCGTTGGCCATGCTGGCGGTGAAGCCAAGCACAGCCTGGAAATCGCCTCGGGTGCCATCGCCCTGGCCGGTATCCTGCTGGCTGCCCTGCTGTACCTGGGCAAGCGTCGCTTTGTAAGCGCCGTCGCCAACAGCGGCATCGGTCGCTTCCTGTCAGCCTGGTGGTTCGCTGCCTGGGGCTTCGACTGGCTGTACGACAAACTGTTCGTCAAACCGTACCTGTTGATCTGCCGCTTGCTGGCCAAAGATCCTCTGGACCAGACCATTGGTTTGATCCCGAAGATGGCCAAGGCCGGGCATAACGCCCTGAGCCGCAGCGAAACCGGTCAACTGCGTTGGTACGCTGCATCCATGGCCGCCGGTGCTGTACTGGTCATGGGCGCCATCGTGCTGGTAGCGGTCTGATATGAACCTTCGACTTTGCGAAAGGAATTGAGCCCGTCATGATTCTGCCTTGGCTAATCCTGATCCCCTTTATCGGCGGCCTGCTGTGCTGGCTGGGTGAGCGCTTCGGCTCTACCCTGCCACGCTGGATTGCGTTGCTGACCATGTCCCTTGAGCTTGCCCTCGGCCTTTGGCTGTGGTCCCAGGGGAACTACTCATTTGCACCGGCGCCTGGCGCCGACCCGACCTGGGCCCTTGAGTTCCAGCACACCTGGATTGCCCGCTTCGGTATCAGCGTGCACCTGGCGCTGGACGGCCTGTCGCTGCTGATGATCCTGCTCACCGGCTTGCTCGGTGTGCTGTCGGTGCTGTGTTCGTGGAAAGAAATTCAGCGTCACGTGGGCTTCTTCCACCTGAACCTGATGTGGATCCTGGGCGGTGTGGTTGGCGTGTTCCTCGCCATCGACCTGTTCATGTTCTTCTTCTTCTGGGAAATGATGCTGGTGCCGATGTATTTCCTCATCGCGCTCTGGGGTCATAGCTCGTCGGACGGCAAGAAAACCCGTATCTACGCCGCCACCAAGTTCTTCATCTTCACTCAGGCTTCCGGCCTGATCATGCTGGTGGCGATCCTGGGTCTGGTGCTGGTCAACTTCAACAACACCGGCGTGATTACCTTCAGCTACGCCGAGTTGCTGAAAACCAAGATGTCGCTCACCACCGAGTACATCCTGATGCTGGGCTTCTTCATTGCTTTCGCCGTGAAGCTGCCGGTCGTACCGTTCCACTCCTGGCTGCCGGATGCTCACGCACAGGCACCTACCGCAGGTTCTGTGGACCTGGCCGGTATCCTGTTGAAGACCGCTGCGTATGGTTTGCTGCGTTTCGCCTTGCCGCTGTTCCCGAATGCCTCGGCCGAGTTTGCGCCGATCGCCATGACCCTGGGTCTGATCGGGATTTTCTACGGTGCTTTCCTGGCGTTCGCACAAACCGATATCAAGCGTCTGATCGCGTTCTCCAGCGTTTCCCATATGGGTTTCGTGCTGATCGGTATCTACTCCGGCAGCCAGCTGGCCCTGCAAGGCGCCGTGATCCAGATGTTGGCCCACGGTGTTTCGGCAGCTGCGCTGTTTATCCTCAGCGGCCAGTTGTATGAGCGTCTGCATACCCGTGACATGCGTGAAATGGGTGGTTTGTGGTCCAAGATCGCTTACCTGCCGGCCATTAGCCTGTTCTTCGCGGCGGCGTCCCTGGGCTTGCCGGGCACCGGCAACTTTGTCGGCGAGTTCCTGATCCTGATTGGCTCGTTTGCCAGCTTCCCTTGGGTCACCGCGATCGCCACAACCGGCCTGGTGTTTGGTTCGGTCTACTCGCTGATCATGATTCACCGTGCCTACTTCGGCCCATCCAAATCGGACGATGTACTGGCCGGTATGGATGCACGTGAACTGATCATGGTGCTCGGTCTGGCGGTACTGCTGGTGTTTATCGGCGTGTACCCACAACCGTTCCTCGATACCTCCGCTGCGACCATGCATGGCGTGCAGCAATGGCTCGGCACCGCCTTCACTCAACTCGCTTCGGCCCGGTAAGAGCGCTATGGAATTCACGATCCAACACTTTATCGCGCTTGCTCCACTGCTGATTACCAGCCTCACCGTTGTTGTGGTGATGCTGGCAATCGCGTGGCGCCGCAACCATTCACAGACCTTCCTGCTTTCGGTGGCGGGTCTTAACCTGGCCCTGTTGTCGATCTTCCCGGCGTTGAAAGTTGTTCCACTGGCTGTCACCCCGCTGTTGATGATGGACAACTTCGCCTATCTGTATATCGGCCTGATCCTGGTCGCGACCCTGGCCTGCGTCACCCTGGCGCACGCCTACCTGGGTGAAGGCGGCACGGGCTATCCGGGCAACCGCGAAGAGCTGTACCTGCTGATGCTGCTGGCAGCGACCGGCGGTATTGTGCTGGTCAGCGCGCAACACCTGGCCGGTTTGTTTATCGGTCTGGAACTGCTCTCGGTACCGGTTTACGGCCTCGTGGCCTATGCCTTCTTCAACAAGCGCTCCCTGGAAGCCGGCATCAAGTACATGGTGCTGTCGGCAGCCGGTTCCGCGTTCCTGTTGTTCGGCATGGCCTTGCTGTACGCCGAAGCCGGCAGCTTGAGCTTCAGCGGTATCGGTCACGCCCTGGCGGCCACTGGCGCTCCTAGCGCCATTGCCCAACTGGGCCTGGGCATGATGCTGGTGGGCCTGGCCTTCAAACTGTCGCTGGTGCCTTTCCACCTGTGGACGCCGGACGTATACGAAGGTGCTCCGGCGCCGGTCGCCGCGTTCCTGGCTACCGCGTCGAAAGTTGCCGTGTTTGCCGTGATGGTGCGTCTGTTCCAGATCACCCCATCGGCAACCACCGGTGTGATGAGCGATGTCCTGACCGTGATCGCGATTGCCTCGATCCTGTTCGGTAACCTGCTGGCCCTGACCCAGAACAACCTCAAGCGTCTGCTGGGTTACTCGTCCATCGCTCACTTTGGCTACCTGCTGATCGCCCTGGTGGCGAGCAAAGGCATGGCCATGGAAGCCATCGGCGTGTACCTGATCACCTATGTGCTGACCAGCCTGGGTGCATTCGGTGTGATCACGTTGATGTCCTCGCCGTACAAAGGTCGTGACGCCGACGCACTGTACGAGTACCGCGGCCTGTTCTGGCGTCGTCCGTACCTGACTGCGGTGATGACCGTGATGATGCTGTCGCTGGCGGGTATCCCGCTGACCGCCGGCTTTATCGGCAAGTTCTACATCATTGCCACCGGTGTTGAAGCTCACCAATGGTGGCTGGTGGGTTCCCTGATCCTGGGTAGCGCCATTGGCGTGTTCTACTACCTGCGTGTGATGGTGACCCTGTACCTGGTCGAGCCGAAACTGCATCGCCACGATGCACCGCTGAACTGGGAACAGAAAGCGGGCGGCGTGATGCTGCTGGCGGTCTCGGTACTGGTGTTCTTCCTGGGTGTCTACCCGCAGCCGATGCTGCAGCTGGTGCAACAGGCAACCCTGGGCCTGGTTGGCTAAGCGTTAGCGGCTGTACCCAAAACCCCGTGGAGGCCTGGCCTTCACGGGGTTTTTTGTTGCACCACAAATCATGTGGAAGTTGTAAATACTCAGGATTTCTATGCGACGCTAAACCTGTGGGAGCTGGCTTGCCTGCGATGCAGACGGCATGGTCTGGCAGGCTAAGCGCGCCGATGCCATCGCGAGCAAGCCCGCTCCCACAGAGGGGATGTGCGGGGCTCGCAGACCTCGCCGCCAAACAGGCCGGCCGGTCGGCCGCCTCGCGGTGCAGTGCTTTTGATCTGCCAGCCCTCCCGGGAGGCCGAGAGGAGGTTCTGTGGAGTGGGTCTCCCGGCATGGATGCCGGGAGAGCCGCGATGGGCCATGGATGGCCCGTGGCGGCGTGCCCACGGAGCAGAGCCGGAGCGAGGGAACCTGAGCGAAGCGAAGGCCGTACGATGGGGCGAGGACTTTTTGGTTCCTTTTTGGTCCTTCAAAAAGGGACTCGCCGTAAGGGCGAAACCACTATTTAAGTTAGACACAAATGCCGGATATGTACTCAACGTATCAGTTAAACAAACACGATCAAGCGGGCCGCAAGCGCCAGCCCAGCACATCGAGCAGGTCACAACCATCGCGCAGCAATTGCGCTGAAACCGTAGCCAGATGTTTGAGATCAACCGAATCGGCCTGCTGCACTTCGCGGCTGGAGAACGATTCCATCAGTTGAGTTACAGCCAGAACGCGGGCGACTGCGTTGGCATGGAGCACATCGAGGGGGACGTTGCGATCGATCAGCAAGGCGGGGATGGTGCAGTCAATGGCTGTTAACGGGATATACGGTGAATTCGTCATAAGAAAGTCTCTTAAAGTTGGATTTAGCCATCCATTTTTGTCGCCAAACAAAAAAGGTGGCCGCTGTACGTGGGTTGGCGAACCGGTAACTTTAAGAAAACCCGGCAGACCCGAAGATCTCCCACGTACAACTGCCATAAAACATTTCGAGCAAATTACACGCTCAACCGTAAATAGCAATTATGTACTTATTTAAAGTTACTGCGGATCGCCAATCCCGGTCGCCTTATCGGCGAGCACCCACTATAGGCCCCGCATCAGACCTCCAGCAATTGCCAAACCTGTGCGATAAATCCCGAAAAAGCGTGAGCTTGCAGCTTCGCGAGCAGGCTCGCTCCCACAACTGGATTGCAACCGTGACAGTTGCGAGTGATTCCGGGCTTGTATAGGCTGGCGCGCCGCCCGCCCATCGATCTGGAAGCTCCATTAATGCGATCCGTGTTCTCCTCGCTTTTACCTTTGGCACTCCTCAGTGCCACCCCCGCCTACGGCAGTGCCCTGGAACTGGGTGAGGTGCAGGTACGCAGCGAAGAAAGCAGCGAACTGGAAGCCGCCCAGAACGCACTCAATGAAGTGCCCGGCGCCAGCAACCTGATCAATATGGCCCGCGTCGAAAACGGTCGCACCGCCAGCAATGCCGATGTACTGGCCTACCAGCCAGGGGTCTACGCGCAATCGGCGGGCAATGACGGGGCCAAGGTCTCGGTGCGTGGCTCGGGTATCAACCGCGCCCCTAGCGCCCACGGCTCGGGGCTGTATGTCATGTTCGACGGCCTGCCCCTGACCGGCCCCGGCGGTACGCCCTACGAACTGTTCGAACCGCTATGGTTGAGCCGCGCCGAAGTGCTGCGCGGCGCCAATGGCTTCGACACCGGCTCGCTGGCCCTGGGCGGCTCGATCAACTACGTCACCCACACCGGCTACGACGCCGCGCCATTGCAGGTGCGTTATGAAACGGGCAGCTATGGCTATCAGAAACGCCAGATCAGCTCCGGGCAGGTGCTGGGAGATCTGGACTACTATGTCGCCCTGACCGACTCAGACACCGACGGCTATCAACACCATACCGCTGGCAGCAGCAAAGGCATCGCAGCCAATGTCGGTTATCGCTTCAGTCCACAACTGGAAACCCGCTTCTACCTGCGCTATCGCGAAACCGATAACGAACTGGCCGGGCGCGTGACCAAAGACAATATCAAGCATCACCCCCGCGCAGCCAACCCGGCCTATGTGGCAGGGGACTACAGCCGCCCGCAACCCGGCAGTACCTGGCTGGGCAACAAGACCACGATGTACCTGGATGACGATTCGCAGCTGGAAGTGGGCCTGGTCTATCACGACTACCCGATGGATCTGCGAGAAGGCCCTAACCGCTTGAAAGTTGCCTATACCGATGTCAGCGGCACGCTCAACTACAAGCGCCGCGACACCCTGTTCGGCCTCGAAAGCAACACCACCGTGGGCCTGCGCAACACCAAGCATTTGCCTAACAGCGGTGCGTCGGAATTTGTACGTATTTCGACTATATACCCGGTCGGCACCAAGACTCGTGACTTCAGCTACCAAGGCTCAGACACCGTGTTGCACGCCAGCAATGACCTTGAGCTGATCCCCGATCTGTGGCTGACCACCGGTATGGCGTTGATCTACACCCGCCGCGAAAGTGATGTGAGCTACCCCGAGAGCGGCGGCAAGGTCAGCCAGCATGATTGGGACTACGCACCCCGTGTTGGCCTGCGCTACGAGTTCAACCCGAGCCTGCAGGTGTACGGCAACCTGAGCCGCTCGGTCGAACCACCGCACCCTTGGTCGATGATCTGGAGTTCGCCGTACCGCTTCAAAGACAGCGGCCCCGCAACAGATCGTCAAAGCACACCGATAGCCATGCAAAATCAGACGGCTACAACGCTGGAGCTGGGCACACGTGGCGAGTCATGGGTAGGTAAATGGGATCTGGCCTGGTATTACTCGGCTGTACGCCATGAGTTACTGACCGTGGAGATCGAGTCACCCATCGTCGGTGAATACAACGCCAGCCCAACCGTGCACCAAGGCATCGAAGCCGGGCTCAACAGTCTGCTGTGGGAAGGGAGAGCCGCAGGCAAGGTATCTCTGCGCCAGGCCTACACCTTCAGCGACTTCCATTACCGTGACGACGAGCGCTTTGGCGACAACAAGTTGCCGGGGATCCCGCAACACTACTACCAGGCCGAAGTACGCTATGACCATCCGCAGGGCTTCTATGCCGGGGTGAACACCCAGGTTGCCTCACGCATGGCGGTGGATTACGCCAACTCGTATTACACCTCGTCCTATATGCTTTGGGGCGCAACCCTGGGCTACAACGCCCCCAAGCAGGACTGGCAAGCCTGGCTCGACCTGCGCAACCTGAGTGGCGAGCGCTATGCCGCTACGGTTACGCCAGGGTATGACGACAAGGGACTGGACGCCGCGCGCTCCACCCCCGGTGAAGGCAGGGGCGCCTACGTGGGGGTTTCCTACAGCTTCCGTTAATCGCCGGACGGGATATCGGCTGGCAACCGCACCTTGCGCCGGGTGCCACTGAACAGGCCCCAGCTGGACAGGAACAGGGCGGCAATCAATGGCCCGATCACAAAGCCATTGAGGCCGAAGATCGCCATGCCGCCCAGGGTCGAGATCAAAATCAGGAAGTCCGGCATTTTCGTGTCCTTGCCCACCAGGATGGGGCGCAGCACGTTGTCCACCATGCCGATCACAAAGACCCCATACAGCGCCAGCACCACACCCTGCCAGACCGAGCCGGTCACTACGAAGTAAACCGCGACCGGTGCCCAGACGATGCCGGCACCCACGGCGGGCAACAGCGACAGGAACATCATCAGCACCGCCCAGAACAGCGCGCTGTGGATGCCCAACACCCAGAAAATCACCCCGCCCAATGCCCCCTGGGTAATGGCCACCGCCAGGTTGCCCTTGACCGAGGCCCGGACCACACGGCGCAATTTGAGCTGCAACAGACGTTTTTGCTGTTCGGCAAGCGGTACCGCGTTGCGGATGGTGCGCACCATTTGCTGGCCATCACGAATAAAGAAGTACAGCAGGTACAGCATGATGAAAAAGCTCACCACCAGATCAAAGGTGCTCTGACCAAAGCTGAACACCTGGGTGGCAAAAAACTGGCTGCCTTCGAGTGCACCCTTGGATACTTTCTCGCTCAGCCCGTCGATATTGCCCATGCCGAAACGGTCAAGCCAGTCCTGGGCGGTGGCCGGCAGGATATCCTTGAACTGCATGACATAGCTGGCGACGTTGATTCTGCCGCTTTCAACATCCTTGTAGAGCGTTGCCACTTCCTGCACCAGCAAGGTCGTGGTGATGATGACCGGAATGATCGCGATCACCGTACAGGCCCCCAGCGTGGTAAAAGTTGCCAGGTTGCGTCGGCCTTTTAGCTTGAGTAGCAGCTTGCGTTGCAGGGGTGCAAACAGAATCCCCAGGGCAACAGCCCAAAAAATCGCGCCATAAAACGGCAATAAAATCCAGATGAATGCAATTGTGACCAAGGCCAGCAACAGGAGCAGGGTTTTACGTTGCAGACTTGTTTCGTTCATGAGCCATCCATGTCAGTGATGCGAGTAGGAATCTGGTGCACGCAGTGTAGCCGCTGACATTGACAACTCCCTAGACAGTCTGTAAATAATCTGCCTGGTTGTACGACGACAGATAACAAAAATAATAATACTCAGGAGCTCTACGGATGATCACACCTACCTGTGCCCCCTCCCTGTTCACTTGCTCAAGAACCTCCCGTGGTACCCGCTCGCTGGTGTTGCTGGGCCTTGGCAGCATGGGTCTGGCGCTGCCCGTCAGCGGTATGGCCGAAGGCTTTATCGATGACACCAAGGCTACATTGAACCTGCGCAACGCCTACATCAACCGCAACTATACCAACCCTGACTACCCGCAAAGCAAGGCCGAAGAGTGGACGCAAAACTTCATTCTCGACGTCAAGTCCGGCTATACCCAGGGCACTGTCGGTTTCGGAGTGGATGTACTGGGGCTTTACTCGCAAAAACTCGACGGCGGCAAGGGCACGGTCGGTACTCAACTGTTACCGACCCACAGCGATGGTGAGCCCGCCGATAACTTTGGTCGTTTGGGTGTTGCGGCCAAGGCCAAAATCTCCAATACGGAACTGAAAATCGGCGAGTGGATGCCGGTGCTGCCGATCCTGCGCTCGGACGATGGCCGCTCCTTGCCGCAAACCTTCCGTGGCGGCCAGATCACTTCAAAAGAAATCGCCGGGCTGAACCTCTACGGTGGCCAGTTCCGCGCCAACAGCCCGCGTAACGACGCAAGCATGGAAGACATGTCGCTCAACGGCAAAGGTGCCTTTACCTCCGATCGCTTCAACTTTGCCGGCGGTGATTACAGCTTCAATGAAAAGCGTACCCAGGTCGGCCTGTGGTATGCCCAGCTGGAAGACATCTACCAGCAGCAATTTTTAAACGTGTTGCACAGCCAACCTGTTGGCGATGTGACGCTGGGCGCAAACCTCGGTTATTTCTGGGGCAAGGAAGACGGTAACAAACTGGCGGGGGACCTGGACAATAGAACCGCCTACGCCCTGCTGTCGGCCAAATACAAGGGCAACACTCTGTATGTGGGCCTGCAGAAAATCAGTGGCGACGATGGCTGGTTCAGGGTCAATGGCACCAGCGGCGGAACCCTGGCCAACGACAGCTACAACTCCAGCTATGACCTGGCCAAGGAGCGCTCCTGGCAAGTGCGTCATGACCTGGATTTCGCGGTGCTCGGCGTCCCCGGCCTGACCATGATGAACCGCTATATCAGTGGCGATAACATCCACACCGGCAGCATCACCGATGGCAAGGAATGGGGCCGCGAATCGGAACTGGCTTACACCGTACAGGCCGGTACGTTCAAGGACCTCAACCTGCGCTGGCGCAATGCGAGTATCCGACGCGACTACAGCACCCACGAATTCGACGAGAACCGCATCTTTATCAGCTATCCGTTGTCGTTGCTGTAAGTCATGTCTGTGCCATCGGGGGGCGCTTGCGACCCTCACCCCTGCCCTCTCCCAAAGGGAGAGGGGGCTGATGCGTGGTGTTACGCAGAACTGCTTTTGCCTTTAGTCCCCTCTCCCTTTGGGAGAGGGTGCTTTTGGTGAATAATCCAGATCACTTGTGCATTGACAACCACCGCAATGACTGTGAATAATCCAACCCAAGTCATACGACAACTGACAATAACAAGTACGACAGGGCCCTTTGATGACAACCACACACACTGTCCAAACCCCCTTCAATCGCCTTCTCCTCACCGGTGCTGCTGGCGGTCTGGGGAAGGTGCTACGCGAAACCCTCAAGCCCTACGCCAGGGTGCTGCGACTTTCAGATATCGCCGCAATGGCTCCCGCTGCCGACAGCCGCGAGGAAGTGCTCATGTGCGACCTTGCCGACAAACAGGCCGTCCACCAGCTGGTTGAAGGGGTAGACGCCATCCTGCACTTTGGCGGTGTCTCGGTGGAGCGCCCGTTCGAAGAGATCCTCGGCCCCAATATCAGCGGCATTTTCCATATCTACGAAGCGGCACGCCGGCATGGCGTCAAACGGGTGATTTTCGCCAGTTCCAACCATGTCATCGGGTTCTACAAACAGGACCAGACCCTGGATGCCCACTCCCCGCGCCGGCCTGACAGTTACTACGGGCTGTCCAAGTCTTATGGCGAAGACATGGCCACCTTCTACTTCGATCGCTATGGCATCGAAACCGTCAGCATCCGCATCGGTTCCTCGTTCCCCGAGCCGCAAAACCGCCGGATGATGAGCACCTGGCTGAGCTTTGCTGACCTTACACAGCTGCTCGAGCGCTCGCTGTACACGCCGGATGTCGGCCACACCGTGGTCTATGGCGCCTCCAACAACCTCAATGTGTGGTGGGACAACCGCTATGCCGCCCACCTGGGTTTTGAGCCCAGGGACACCTCTGAAGTGTTTCGCGACAAGATCGAAGCTCAGCCGATGCCTGCGGCCAATGACCCGAGCATGGTTTACCAGGGCGGTGCCTTCGTGGCTGCCGGCCCGTTTGGCGACGAATAAATACGCCCCTGCCACCAAAACAAGATCACAGAGGTCGAGGCATCATGACAGCTGAACTGATTCTCGATGCACGTAATGCCACCGGCGAAAGCCCGGTCTGGAGCATCGCGGAGCAGGCACTTTACTGGGTGGATATCCCGGCAAAACGCTTGCATCGCTGGAGCCCCGCCGATGGTAAAGAGCACAGTTGGCAAGCCTCGCAAATGCTCGCCTGCATTGCTCAGACAGGTCATGGCAGTTGGATCGCCGCGATGGAAAACGGTCTGTTCGCTATCACCCCTCACGCCGATGGCAGCCTCGACAGTCGTTTGCTGGCCAGCGTGACCCATGCCCTGCCAGGCATGCGCTTCAATGATGGCCGCTGCGACCGCCAGGGCCGCTTCTGGGCGGGCACCATGGTGATGGACATGGCCGCCGGCGCCCCGGTGGGCGCCATGTACCGCTACAACGCAGGCCAGACCGAGCCGCTCAAGGCGCAACTGCAGGGCTTGATCGTGCCCAACGGCCTGGCGTTCAGCCCCGATGGCAAAACCCTGTACCTGTCGGACTCACACCCGGACGTGCAAAAAATCTGGGCTTTTGACTACGACACCGACACGGGTACCCCTCACAACCGTCGCCTGTTTGTGGACATGGGCGAGCACCCGGGTCGCCCCGATGGCGCCGCCGTGGATGCCGAGGGCTGCTACTGGATTTGCGGCAACGATGCCGGGCTGATCCATCGCTTTACCCCGCAAGGCAAGCTCGACCGCTCCCTGACCGTACCCGTGAAAAAACCGGCGATGTGCGCTTTTGGCGGCGCTGATCTGGACACCCTGTTTGTGACCTCGATCCGCCCTGCAGGCGATCTCGCCGACCAGCCGTTGGCAGGAGGCGTGTTTGCCCTCCGCCCCGGGGTCAAGGGCTTGCCGGAGCCACTACTGAATAACTGACAACCGATCCAACACCTTGAAATAACAAAAACAATATTTGGAGTGACCCATGGATTTCAAACGCACCCTGCTGATTGCTGCTCTCCCCCTGGCCTTCTGCCTCTCAGGCGTGGCCCAGGCCGAAATCAAGATCAAGTTCGCCGAGGTTCATCCCACTGGCTATCCGCCGGTGCTGGCCGAACAGGAAATGGGCAAAAAGCTTCAGGAACAGAGCAACGGCGATATTTCTTTCAAGATGTTTGCTGGTGGCGTACTGGGTTCAGAGAAAGAAGTGGTCGAACAATTGCAGTCCGGCGCGGTGCAGATGACCCGGGTCAGCCTCGGCATCCTTGGTCCGGTAGTACCGGAAACCAATGCCTTCAACCTGCCGTTCGTGTTCCGCGACCAGGCCCATATGCGCAAGATCATCGACGGCGAAATCGGCCAGGAGATGCTGGATAAAATCACCAACTCCGACTTCAATATGGTCGCGCTGGCCTGGATGGATGGCGGCACACGCAACCTGTACACAAAAAAACCGGTACGTGAGATTGCCGACCTCAAAGGCATGAAAATCCGCGTACAAGGCAACCCGGTGTTTATCGACACCATCAACGACATGGGCGGTAATGGCATCGCCATGGCCACCGGCGAGATTTTCAGCGCCCTGCAGACCGGCGTGATCGATGGCGCAGAGAACAACCCGCCGACCTTCCTTGAGCACAACCACTACCAGAACGCCAAGTACTTCACCTGGACCGACCACCTGATCCTCCCCGAGCCGATCGTGATCGCCAAGACCACCTGGGCCAAACTCAGCCCCGAGCAACAAGCCCTGGTGCAAAAACTGGCCCGTGAAGCGCAAATGGAAGAGCGAGTGATCTGGGACAAAAAATCCGCGGAGAGCGAAACCAAGCTCAAGACCGCAGGCGTGGAATTCATCACCCTCACCCCGGAGCAGAAAAAAGCCTTCTACGACGCCACCCAGCCGGTTCGCGACAAGTACGGTGCCAACTACAAAGATCTGATCTCGCGCATCGAAGCCGTCCAATAAGCCAGTCCGATAACGCCGCCGCAACGGGCGCAAGCCCGTTTGCCGCGTAGTGGTGAGCCCCATGAAAAATACCGTACTGCGCTTTAATGACTTGCTGTACAGGGCCTGCATCGGGATCGCCGGTTTGTCGGTGCTGACCATGACCTTGATCATCCCCTGGGGCATTTTTGCCCGCTACGTGCTGGGCAGCGGCTCCAGCTGGCCCGAGCCCACCGCCATTCTGCTGATGGTGGTGTTTACCTTCTTTGGCGCTGCCGCCAGCTACCGTGCCGGTGCCCATATGGCAGTGGCGATGGCGGTCGAGCGCATGCCGGCCCATGTCCGCAAACTGGCCGCGGTGCTGGTGCAAATCCTGATGGTCATCGTCTGCCTGTTCATGACGGTCAAGGGCTTCAAACTGTGCGCGACCACCTGGAACCAGTTTCTTGGCGAAATGCCGGGTTTGCGCGTAGGCATCTCCTATCTGCCTATCCCGCTGGGCGGCATCGTGACCCTGATCTTCGTCCTGGAAAAACTCTTCCTGGGTGACCAAAGCCACCGCCGTGCCGTGCGGTTCGACATTGTAGAAGCCAGCGAAGAGGCCGTATAAATGGACGCTTTCGTACTGTTGGGCAGTTTTATCGCCCTGATCCTTATCGGCATGCCGGTCGCCTACGCGCTGGGTCTGTCGGCACTGGTCGGCGCCTGGTGGATCGATATCCCGTTCGATGCCCTGATGATTCAAGTCGCTGGCGGGGTTAACAAGTTCTCGCTGCTGGCCATCCCGTTTTTTGTCCTGGCCGGGGCGATCATGGCCGAAGGCGGCATGTCACGTCGGCTGGTGGCCTTTGCCGGGGTACTGGTAGGGTTTGTGCGCGGCGGTCTGTCGCTGGTCAATATCGTCGCCTCGACCTTCTTTGGCGCGATTTCCGGCTCTTCCGTCGCCGACACCGCTTCCGTGGGCTCGGTACTGATTCCGGAAATGGAGCGCGCCGGTTACCCCCGTGAGTTCTCCACGGCGGTAACGGTCAGCGGCTCGGTACAGGCTTTGCTCACCCCGCCCAGCCACAACTCGGTGCTGTACTCGCTGGCAGCGGGCGGCACGGTATCGATCGCTTCGCTGTTTATGGCCGGGATCATGCCGGGGTTGTTGCTCAGCGCAGTGATGATGGGCCTGTGCATGATCTTTGCGCGCAGACGTAACTACCCCAAGGGTGAAGTGATCCCGCTGCGCACCGCGCTGAAAATCGCCGGTGAAGCGATGTGGGGCCTGATGGCCATGGTCATCATCCTTGGCGGCATCCTCACTGGCGTCTTCACTGCCACCGAATCGGCGGCGGTCGCGGTGGTGTGGTCGTTCTTCGTCACCATGTTCATTTACCGCGACTACAAGTGGCGTGATCTGCCCAAGCTGATGCATCGGGCGGTGCGTACCATTTCCATCGTGATGATCCTGATCGGCTTTGCTGCCAGCTTCGGTTACATCCTGACGCTGATGGAAATCCCGATGAAGATCACCACCGCGTTCCTGACCCTGTCGGATAACCGCTACGTGATCCTGATGTGCATCAACGTCATGTTGTTGTTGCTGGGCACGGTGATGGACATGGCGCCGCTGATCCTTATCCTCACCCCGATCCTGCTGCCGGTGATTATCGGTATCGGTGTCGACCCGGTACATTTTGGCATGATCATGCTGGTCAACCTGGGCATCGGCCTGATCACACCGCCGGTGGGCGCGGTGCTGTTCGTGGGTGCAGCCGTGGGCAAGGTCACCATCGAAAACACCGTTAAAGCGCTGCTGCCATTCTACCTGGCACTGTTTATGGTGCTGATGCTGGTGACCTACGTTCCGGCCATCTCGCTGTGGTTGCCAAACCTGGTGCTGTAACCCCGCCTTACCCCTGTGGGAGCTCGCTCCCACAGGGATATTGAAGCGGCTCTATTTCCAGCCAAGGAGGCTGGTTGCTTATGTCTGCTCCTGCGTTGTTCCCCCGCCATATCGCAGTATTGATTCTGGTACTGCTGGCCTGCGCTTTTGCGGGCAATCATATCGCCGCCCGGATTGCCTTCGACCACGACACCGGTTTGCTGCTGGCGATTCTATGTCGTGCTGGCGTGACCTTGCTGGTATTGACCGGCCTGGTGCTATGGCAACGCGAGCGCCCTCGGCTAACCCCCGCCAACTGGCGTTGGCAATTGCTGTTGGGATTGCTGATCGCAGCACAAAGCTTCTGCATTTATTCAGCCGTGGCCCGTATCCCCGTGGCCCTGGCATTGTTGATCGGCAATATGGCACCGATCCTGCTGGTACTGCTGACCTGGGCCCTGGGCGGTGCGGCACCCACCCTGCGGGCGGCACTGCTGATGGGGCTGATCATGTGCGGCCTGGTGTTTGCCCTCGACGTGCCCGAACGTTTGTCCAGCCAGCACAGTACCGAGGCACAGTGGCTCGAAGGCATCCTCTTCGGCTTTGCTGCCGCTTGCGTGTTTGCCTGTGCGCTATGGATCACCGATCACAAACTCTCGAGCCTGCGCGGTACGGTGCGTAGCATGCTGACCATGCTTATCGTATTTTGTGCGGCAGCCCTGGCCGGAGTCAGCGGGGTGCTGCCGGGCGGGGTGTCGCTGCCCTCCTCGTCTACCGGCTGGACAGCCCTGGCCTTTCTGGTTGCGCTTTACGGGCTGGGCTTCTGCCTGTTGTTTATCTGCATGACGCGGCTGAACATGGCCCGCAACGCACCGGTAATGAACGTCGAACCGGTGGCGAGCCTGCTGTTTGGCTGGCTGATTCTTGACCAGTTGCTCAGCAGCGGCCAGATCATCGGCGGCCTGATTGTGGTCGCGGGCATTGTGATGCTGACCTGGCCGCGCAAAGCATAGATCCAGATCAATAGCCGGGAGCAAGGGCTCGACTACCATCGCGCCTTTTTTGCGAACGAACTGACTATGCGCCTTGCTCCGCCCGAACTCCTCGCCCCTGCCGGCACCCTGAAAAATATGCGCTATGCCTTCGCGTATGGCGCCGACGCGGTGTATGCGGGCCAACCACGCTACAGCTTGCGCGTGCGCAACAACGAATTCGACCACACCAACCTGGCCATTGGCATCGCCGAAGCCCAGGCTCAGGGCAAACGTTTTTACGTGGTGGTCAATATCGCCCCGCACAACGCCAAGCTGCGTACCTTTCTCAAGGATCTGGAGCCGGTGATTGCCATGGCACCGGATGCGCTGATCATGTCCGACCCGGGCCTGATCATGCTGGTGCGCAAAAACTTCCCCCATGTGCCGATTCACTTGTCGGTTCAGGCCAATACCGTGAACTGGGCCAGTGTTGAATTCTGGCGCCAGCAGGGTCTGAGCCGCATCATCCTGTCCCGGGAGTTGTCGCTGGAAGAGATCGAAGAAATCCGTCAGCAAGTACCCGATATGGAGCTGGAGATTTTCGTACATGGCGCGCTATGCATGGCCTACTCCGGGCGCTGCCTGTTATCTGGCTACATGAACAAGCGAGATGCCAACCAGGGCAGCTGCACCAATGCCTGCCGCTGGAAGTACGAGGCCAAACCGGGTACAGAAAACGAGCTGGGCAATATCGTCAATGTGGTCGAGCCAACCCTGGGCGTGGGTGCGCCGACTGACGAAGTGTTTGTGCTGAACGAAGCCAACCGTGCCGATGAACCGATGACCGCGTTCGAGGACGAACACGGTACTTACATCATGAACTCCAAGGATCTGCGTGCTGTACAGCATGTGGCGCGGCTGGCGGAAATGGGCGTGCATTCGCTGAAGATCGAGGGCCGCACCAAGTCGCACTTTTACTGCGCACGGGCCACCCAGGTGTATCGCAAGGCCATCGATGATGCGGTGGCGGGTCGTGAGTTTGACCGCAGCCTGATGACCGATCTGGAGTCCCTGGCCCAGCGCGGCTATACCGAAGGGTTCTTGCGCCGCCATGTCCACGATGAATACCAGAACTACCTGCATGGCAGTTCATTGTCCCATCGCCAGCAGTTTGTCGGGGAATTGACCGGCGAACGACGCAATGGCCTGGCCGAAGTCAAAGTGAAAAACCGATTTGCTTTGGGCGATCATCTGGAGCTGATGACACCCCACGGCAACTATCACTTTGATCTGGAACGTTTGCTTAACAGTGCAGGCTTGCCGACCCAAGTGGCGCCGGGTGATGGCCACACGGTGTACCTGCCGATCCCCGAACAGGTGGACTTGAACTACGGGTTGTTGATGCGGGATTTGACGGTGAGCGAGGTGATGGAACGTTCGGCGTGACCACTGTGGGAGCGGGCTTGCTCGCGATAGCATCGCCCGGTGTTGTCTGACAGACCGAGCCGTCAGCATCGCGAGCAAGCCCGCTCCCACAGACTGTCGTGATTGCGATTAATCGCGAAACACTTCATCCAGCAAGTTATGCATGGCGGTGAACGCCCGACCCGCAGTTTTGGCGTCGTACATCATCTTGCCCGGCACATTGGCGTGGGGGTCAGTGAACGAATGCACTGCGCCGCCATAGCTGGTCAGTTGCCAGTCCACACCCGCCGCGTTCATCTCCGCCTCAAACGCTGGTAGCTGCTCGCTTGGCACCAACGGGTCAGACGCGCCGTGCAACACCAGCACCGAGCCCTTGATGCTCTGGGCATCGATCGGGTTAGGTGTGTCCAGGGTGCCGTGGAATGACACCGCAGCTTGCAACGGTGCACCACTGCGTGCCAGTTCCAGTGAACAGCACCCGCCAAAACAGAAACCAAAGGTTGCCAGCTTGTTGCTGTCGACCTGGGCCAGGCCCTGATTTTTCAGCATGTCATACGCTGCCCACATACGCTTGCGCAGCAAGGCACGGTCATTCTTGAGCGGCATCATCGCCGCACCGGCTTCGTCGGCGTTGCCGGGCCGGGTGCCCTGGCCATACAAATCGGCGATCAGTACCACATAACCCTGTTCTGCCACCGACTTGGCAATCTCTTCGGCGCCTGCGCTGATGCCCATCCAGTTGGGCGCCATCAGCAAACCCGGCAACGGGTCTTCACGGCTCGGATCAAAGGCCAAACGGCCTTCGTAAGGTTGGCCGTCGATTTGATAAGCCACAGAGCTGACCGAAATGGATTTCATCAAAAACTCCTGAATTTGAAACAAAAAAAACCCGCCGAAGCGGGTTTTTATAGCGCGGTTAGACCGACAACTCTACTAACAATTTGTTTAGCCGACGGACATAGGCCGCAGGGTCTTTCAAACTGTCACCGGCTGCCAGGGCTGCCTGATCGAAGAGGATGTGCGACAGGTCGCCAAAACGCTCTTCACTCTGCTCAGCATCGAGTTTCTCGATCAGCGGGTGAGCCGGGTTGAACTCGAAGATAGGCTTGGACTCAGGCACTTTTTGACCGCTGGCTTCGAGGATCTGACGCATTTGCATGCCCAGATCCTGCTCACCAATGGCAAGAATCGCCGGGGAATCAGTCAGACGATGCGACACGCGCACTTCGCTGACGCTCTCACCCAAGGCAGCCTTGATGCGCTCCACCAGACCTTCTTTGGCCTTGGCCACTTCTTCTGCGGCTTTCTTGTCCTCTTCCGAGTCCAGATTGCCCAGGTCGAGGTCACCACGGGCCACGTCGACAAAGCTCTTGCCGTCGAAGTCGCTGAGGTAGCTCATCAGCCACTCGTCGATGCGGTCGGTCAGCAGCAGGACTTCGATGCCTTTTTTGCGGAAGACTTCGAGGTGCGGGCTGTTTTTAACCTGCGCGTAGGTTTCGCCGGTCAGGTAGTAAATCTTGTCCTGACCTTCCTTGGCGCGGGCCAGGTAGTCGGTCAAGGAAACATTCTGTTCGCCGTCGTCGCCGTGGGTCGAAGCAAAACGCAGCAGACCGGCGATTTTTTCTTTGTTGGCGAAATCTTCGGCCGGACCTTCTTTCATCACCTGCCCGAAGTTTTTCCAGAAGCCCTGATATTTCTCAGGCTCGTTCTTCGCCAGTTTTTCCAGCATGTCGAGTACACGCTTGGTCAGCGCCGTCTTCATCGAGTCGATGATCGGGTCTTTTTGCAGGATTTCCCGCGACACGTTCAGCGACAGGTCGTTGGAGTCGATCACGCCCTTGATAAAGCGCAGGTACAGCGGCAGGAACGACTCGGCCTGATCCATCACGAAGACACGCTGCACATACAGCTTCAGGCCTTTAGGCGCTTCACGCTGGTACAGATCAAACGGTGCACGGGCCGGAACGTAGAGCAGCGAGCTGTATTCAAGCTTGCCCTCAACCTTGTTGTGGCTCCAGGCCAGCGGGTTCTCGTAGTCATGGGCAATGTGCTTGTAGAACTCCTGATATTCCTCGTCCTTTACTTCAGTACGAGGACGGGTCCACAGAGCACTTGCCCGGTTGACGGTTTCCCATTCCAGTGCAGGCGCTTCTTCGCCTTCGGCAACGGTCTGCTCTTTAGGCAGTTCGATAGGCAGGGCGATATGGTCGGAGTACTTCTTGATGATGTTGCGCAGGCGCCAGCCGTCAGCGAATTCGGATTCGCCAGGCTTGAGGTGCAGCACGATTTTGGTGCCGCGGTCGGCCTTCTCGACGGTGGCCACTTCAAACTCGCCTTCGCCCTTCGAAGACCAGTGCACGCCCTCGCTTGCCGGGGTACCGGCACGGCGGCTGTACACGTCAACCTTGTCGGCAACGATAAAGGCCGAGTAGAAACCCACGCCGAACTGACCGATCAGGTGCGAATCTTTTTTCTGGTCGCCGGTGAGGTTTTTCATGAAGTCGGCAGTGCCGGACTTGGCGATCGTACCCAGGTGGGTGATCACGTCATCGCGGTTCATGCCGATACCGTTGTCTTCGAGGGTGACGGTGTTGGCGTCTTTGTCGAAGCTCACACGGATTTTAAGCTCGGCACCGCCCTCCAGCAGATCTGGCTTGGACAGTGCTTCAAAACGTAATTTGTCGACAGCATCAGAGGCGTTCGAGATCAGTTCGCGAAGGAAGATTTCCTTGTTGGAGTACAGCGAATGGATCATGAGGTGCAGCAGTTGCTTGACCTCGGTCTGGAAGCCCAGGGTTTCTTTTTGAGTTTCCACGCTCATTGTTATCAAACTCCGATTGGATGGCAGTGGCCACGCCCGTAAGGGTTAGCGGCGGGATGTGATGAAAGTTGGGGCCAATGATGCAAATTTCAAGGGCCGAACCAGTGGCTCAAGTTTTTTACCAATATTTCCGCCCGCGCTGCTTTACTTATATATGTGTTCGAGCATGGAACTTAAGCCATCAGCCCATGCTCAAACGCCCCGTAGATCTACTCATAAGGAGAAACACCCCATGCGTAATACTTTTGCTGTTGCCTTGATGCTGGCTGCTTCGCTTGGCCTGGCTGCCTGCGACAAAAAATCCGAAGACAAAGCCCAGGACGCTGCCCAGCATTCTGAGCAAGCGCAAGAAAAAATGTCTGAAGCACAAGACAAAGTAAACGACGCGGCCAAAGAGAACGCCGAAGCTGCAAAAGCACAAGCCGAGTCCAATAAAGCCGCTGCTGAAGAAGCCGGCCAGACTGCTCCGGTTGCACCTGCGGCAACTACAGAAAGCAAGTAACACGACTTTCTGCGATATAAAACCAAGCCCGCCAAGTGCGGGCTTTGTTGTATCTGAACGTTAATGGCTAGTGTTTGCATGCTTGAACACACGCCCATTAAAAAAGCCCTGCATCCATTAAGATGCAGGGCTTTTTTATTGACTCGGCAACGCTTTTGGCGAACCGGGTAATTACGCCATTGCTTCAACTCGTTTGCCCAGCAGACGGTCGCAGATTACTGCGCCCAGCAGGGTCACAAGACTAGGCACCAGCCACGCCAGGCCCTGCTCGCTAAATGGCATATTGGCCAATTGGGCCGGAATCCACTCACCCAGGCCAGCACCTTTAAGCGCGTCGATCGAGCCAAAGAAGAACGACACCAGCATGACCGGACCAACGATCCGGCTCTGGGCATTCCACAGGCCTTTGCAGAAACTCAGCGCCACCAACACGATGCAAGGCGGGTAGATCGCCGTCAGCAACGGGATGGAAAACGCAATCAACTGGGTCAAGCCAAGGTTCGACACGGCCAGCGAAAACAGCGCAAGGATGATCACCAGCGTCTTGTAAGACAGTGGCAGCACAGTACTGAAGTATTCAGCGCAGGCACAGGTCAGGCCAACGGCCGTTACCAGGCAAGCCAGTGCAATCAGTACGGCAAGGAAACCGCTGCCCAGCGAACCGAAGGTGTGTTGTACATAGGCATGCAGTACCGCCGCACCATTGGTTGCACCCGCCGCCACTTCATGGCTGCCCGCACCCAGGCGGAACAGGCTGATGTAGACCAGCGCCAGGCCGACACCGGCGATCAGGCCGGCAATGATGGCGTAGCGGGTAATCAGCTTGGGTGATTCAACACCACGGGAACGGATGGCATTCACGATCACGATACCGAACACCAGCGCACCCAGGGTATCCATGGTCAAGTAGCCATTGATAAAACCCTGGGAGAACGGTGCGGCCACGTACTCGGGGGTCGCGACGCCAACATCACCTGCAGGCAAGGCAACGGCAGCAATGCCGAGAATGGCCAGGGCGATGATCTTCAACGGAGCAAGGAAGCGCCCTACCGTGTCCAGCAGGCGACCCGGGTACAACGACACGAAAAACACGATCAGGAAGTACACCGAGCTGTACAGAAACAGCGCCAGTGGGCTTTCACCGGTCAAAGGTGCCAGGCCGACTTCAAAGGATACGGTGGCGGTACGCGGGGTCGCGAACAACGGGCCAACAGCCAGATAGGCCACGGCTGCCAACAAGCCCCCGGCGATCTTGCCGATCGGGCTGCTCAGTGCGTCCATGCCGCCACCGACCTTGGCCAGGGCAATAACGGTGACTACCGGCAGACCGACTGCGGTGATCAGGAAGCCCAATGCAGCCATCCAGACGTTAGGTCCGGCCTGCAGGCCAACGATTGGCGGGAAAATGATGTTGCCTGCCCCAACGAACAGGGCAAAAGTCATAAACCCAAGTGCCAGGATGTCCTGGCCTTTCAATACTTTCATTACGGAAATACCACACTACTGAATCGGGATTTAGAGGGGAATTTCCCGTGCGGATGTGGGAAATGCTGTCGATCCGTATAAGACCAACCCTTCTAGCGCGTGGCTTCCTTTTGGGATGCACACGCAGAACTGCGGAATGCTGGCAAGATTACCGAGTTTTTTCCTACAGCGCACTGTTAGAGGGCGGACTGTCCGATGAACGAACGCAGTTGTCGCCTGGACGACATCGAAAAATGCTTTGGTGTGGTTTTGCCTGCCCTGGATAGCTCAAAACCGCACGTTGTGGGAGCGGGCTTGCCCGCGATGGTAACGACGCGATTTATCTGAATGACCGCGGCGCCTGCATCGCGAGCAAGCCCGCTCCCACAAGGGTTTTGCTTGACCCCAAACGCACAAAGGCCACCCGAAGGTGGCCTTTGCCTGGTAGAGCAGTCAGTTAAGCGCGAGGCTTACTTCATTGCCCAGCCAGTCAGCTCGGACAGAGCCTTGCCGATGTCTGCCAGCGAACGCACGGTTTTTACGCCTGCGTCTTCCAGGGCAGCAAACTTCTCGTCTGCAGTACCCTTGCCGCCAGAGATGATTGCGCCTGCGTGGCCCATGCGCTTGCCTGGAGGGGCAGTCACACCAGCGATGTAGGAAACAACCGGCTTGGTCACGTTTGCCTTGATGTAGGCAGCCGCTTCTTCTTCAGCCGAACCGCCGATCTCACCGATCATAACGATCGCTTCGGTCTTCGGGTCTTCCTGGAACAGCTTCAGGATGTCGATGAAGTTGGAACCAGGGATCGGGTCACCACCGATGCCTACGCAAGTCGACTGGCCGAAACCGGCGTCAGTGGTTTGCTTTACAGCTTCGTAAGTCAGGGTGCCGGAACGCGACACGATGCCTACTTTGCCTGGCAAGTGAATGTGACCTGGCATGATGCCGATCTTGCATTCGCCTGGCGTGATAACGCCCGGGCAGTTAGGGCCGATCAGGGTAACACCCAGTTCGTCGCACTTAACTTTGCAGTCCAGCATGTCCAGGGTAGGAATGCCTTCAGTGATGCACACGATCAGCTTGATGCCGCCGAACGCTGCTTCAAGGATCGAGTCCTTGCAGAAAGGAGCCGGTACGTAGATAACGCTGGCGGTTGCGCCAGTTGCTTCTACGGCTTCTTTCACGGTGTTGAAAACAGGCAGGTCCAGGTGAGTGGTGCCGCCTTTGCCCGGAGTAACGCCACCAACCATCTTGGTGCCGTATTCGATGGCTTGCTGGGTGTGGAAGCTGCCCTGCGAACCGGTGATGCCCTGGCAGATAACTTTGGTGTCTTTATTGATCAGGACGCTCATTACTTGCCCTCCGCAGCTTTAACAACTTGTTGAGCAGCGTCGGTCAAGCTGGTAGCAGCGATGATGTTCAAACCGCTTTCTGCCAGTACTTTAGCGCCCAGATCAGCGTTGTTGCCTTCAAGGCGCACAACTACCGGGATTTTCACGCCGACTTCTTTCACTGCACCGATGATGCCTTCGGCAATCATGTCGCAACGAACGATGCCGCCGAAGATGTTAACCAGCACTGCTGCGACATTGCTATCGGACAGGATGATTTTGAACGCTTCGGTAACGCGTTCTTTGGTAGCACCACCGCCAACGTCGAGGAAGTTGGCTGGCTTGCCGCCATGCAGGTTAACGATGTCCATGGTGCCCATGGCCAGACCAGCGCCGTTAACCATGCAGCCGATGTTGCCTTCCAGCGCTACGTAGTTCAGTTCGAACTTGGCAGCGTGCGCTTCGCGCGGATCGTCTTGCGACGGATCGTGGAAAGTTTTCAGCTTAGGCTGACGGTACATGGCGTTTGCGTCGATGTTGATTTTGGCATCGAGGCAGTGCAGATCGCCGTCAGTCTTGATAACCAGCGGGTTCACTTCCAGCAGGGCCAGATCGTGATCCTTGAACAGTTTGGCCAGACCTACGAAGATCTTGGCGAACTGAGCAACTTGCTTGCCTTCCAGACCCAGCTGGAAAGCCAACTCGCGACCCTGGAATGGCTGTGCGCCAACCAGTGGATCGATCGTTGCTTTCAGAATTTTTTCTGGAGTGTCGTGAGCGATTTTCTCGATGTCCACGCCACCTTCGGTGGAAGCCATGAACACGATACGACGGCTCGAACGGTCAACGACAGCGCCCAGGTACAGCTCTTTAGCGATATCAGTGCACGACTCAACCAGGATCTTGGTGACCGGCTGACCATTGGCGTCAGTCTGGTAAGTCACCAGACGCTTGCCCAACCACTGTTGTGCGAATGCTTTAGCGTCTTCTTTGCTGCGAACCAGCTTAACGCCGCCCGCTTTACCGCGACCACCTGCGTGAACCTGGGCTTTTACAACCCATTCGGTCCCACCGATTTTGTCGCAAGCTTCTGCGGCTGCTTCCGGGGTGTCTACTGCATAACCCTTGGATACTGGCAGGCCGTATTCAGCGAACAGCTGCTTACCCTGATACTCGTGAAGATTCATGCTTTTTACCGTCTTCGTTAGGTACTGCGCATTCGGCGCTGCACTACTATTAGTGCCGCACCACCTGTGACTGCTGCTTGTGCTGTTTCAACAAACCCGACATCCGCTTGAGCGGAGCCGGGCCCGGTTAAAACAAGACAAGACTGCGTCCGGCGGAAGTTCCGCGGTGAGGCTTGCTAGCAAGGCTCACGACGGGCAAACCGCCGTGGTTTCTTATTGTCTGGTCTTAACGTTTCTTACGGTTGGCAATGTGGATGGCGCCGCCATTCACAGCCAGTGCTGCTTCGTGCAAGGCTTCGGACAGGGTCGGATGGGAGAAAACCATCATGCCCAGATCTTCAGCGCTGGTGCCGAATTCCATACCGATCGCGCCCTGCTGTACCAGCTCTGCAGCGCTCGGGCCAATCACGTGGACGCCCAGTACGCGGTCAGTTTTGGCATCAGCAATGACTTTGACAAAGCCACCGGTGTCGTTTGCTGCCATGGCACGGCCACTGGCGGCGAACGGGAAGGTGCCGACGTTAACCTCAACGCCTTCAGCTTTCAAGGCCTGCTCGGTTTTACCAACCCACGCGATCTCCGGGTGAGTGTAAATAACCGATGGAATCAGGTCGTAGTTCATCTCGGTCTTGTGACCTTTGATGCGCTCGACAACCATGATGCCTTCTTCAGAAGCCTTGTGTGCCAGCATCATGCCGCGAACCACGTCACCAATGGCGAATACGCCCGGTACGCTGGTTGCGCAATGATCGTCAACAAACACGAAACCGCGCTCGTCGATGGTCACGCCGCTGTCAGCTGCCAGCAACTCGGTAGTCACCGGACGGCGACCCACGGCTACGATCAGCTTGTCGAAGGTGATGGTCTGTTCGCCGTTGGCGTCGGTGTAGGTCACAACGACTTCTTCGCCGTTGACCTTGGAACCGGTGACGCGAGCGCCCAGCTTGATGTCCAGACCTTGTTTGGTCAGGGTTTTGTAGGCTTCTTTCGAAACGGCAGCGTCAGCAGCCATCAAGAAGGTGTCCAGGGCTTCCAGAACAGTCACTTCAGCGCCCAGACGGGACCATACCGAACCCAGTTCCAGACCGATCACGCCAGCGCCGATAACGCCCAGACGTTTTGGCACGGACTGGAATTCCAGGGCGCCGGTCGAATCAACGATCACGTTGTTGTCGACTGGAGCAGGTGGAATGTCGATCGGACGCGAGCCCGAAGCCAGAATCACGTTCTCGGCTTCGATGATTTCAACGCTGCCGTCTGGCTTGGTCAGCTCAACACGCTTGCCGGCCAGCAGTTTGCCGTGGCCTTGCAGGGAAGTAACGCCGTTGGCCTTGAACAGGGTCGCAACGCCGGAAGTCAGACCTTTAACGATGTTGGCTTTACGGCCAACCATCGCAGCAACGTCCATCTTCACTTCACCGGTGGTGATGCCGTGGATGGCGAATGCATCCTTGGCTTCGTGGTACTTCCAGGAGCTGTCCAGCAGCGCCTTGGATGGAATGCAGCCAACGTTCAGGCAAGTACCGCCCAGCGCCAGTTTGCCTTCCTTGTCGGTGTATTTTTCGATGCAAGCAGTCGAAAGGCCCAGTTGCGCGGCCTTGATGGCTGCAACATAGCCGCCAGGGCCCGCACCAATCACTACAACGTCAAATTTCTGAGACATGAAAATAGATCCTCTATTAGCTACAAGCTGTCAGCAGCAAGCTGCAAGCCAAAGCCAGACTGCTTTTTCCCGCAGCCTGGCACCTGAAACTTGCAGCAGCTTCTATTAGATATCCAGCAGCAGACGAGCCGGGTCTTCCAGCAGGTTTTTGATTGCTACCAGGAAACTTACAGCTTCTTTGCCATCGATCAAGCGGTGATCGTAAGACAGAGCCAAATACATCATCGGACGGATAACTACCTGACCGTTGACTGCCATTGGACGCTGAAGGATGTTGTGCATGCCCAGGATCGCGGCTTGCGGCGGGTTAACGATCGGGGTCGACATCATCGAACCGAAAGTACCACCGTTGGTGATAGTGAAAGTACCACCGGTCATTTCGTCGATCGACAGTTTGCCGTCACGGGCTTTTTTACCGTAGGCAGCGATGCCGCCTTCGATTTCAGCCAGGCTCATCAGTTCGGCGTTACGCAGAACCGGAACCACCAGACCACGGTCGCTGGAAACAGCTACACCGATGTCGGCGAAGCCGTGGTAAACGATGTCGGAACCGTCGATCGAGGCGTTAACGGCCGGGAAGCGTTTCAGTGCTTCGGTAGCTGCTTTCACGAAGAACGACATGAAGCCCAGGCGTACGCCGTTGTGGGACTTCTCGAACAGATCCTTGTACTTCGAACGCAGTGCCATGATTTCAGTCATGTCCACTTCGTTGAAAGTGGTCAGCATCGCCATGTTCGACTGAGCTTCAACCAGACGCTTGGCCACGGTGGCACGAACGCGGGTCATCGGAACGCGTTTTTCTACGCGGTCGCCAGCAGCGAATACCGGAGCGGCAGCGGCAGGTGCAGCGGCCTTGGCCGGCGCAGCAGCAGGAGCGGCTTTTTTGGCAGCAACTGCGGCAACTACGTCTTCCTTGGTCACACGACCGCCTTTGCCAGTACCGGCAACGGAAGCGATGTTGATACCGTTTTCTTCAGCGATCTTGCGTGCAGCCGGAGCAGCAACAGGATCGTCTTCGCCATCGGCAGCAGGAGCAGCAGCCTGGGCGGCCGGTGCAGCGGCAGCAGCAGGAGCGGCAGCAGCAGCGCCGCCTTCAACGATGGAGCCCAGCACTTCGTCGGACAGAACGGTGTCGCCTTCGTTCTTGACGATAGCGCCCAGCACGCCGTCAGCAGTGGCCAGTACTTCCAGCACTACCTTGTCGGTTTCGATGTCGACAATCAGGTCGTCGCGCTTTACAGCGTCGCCCGGTTGCTTGTGCCAGGTGGCAACGGTGCCATCGGCAACCGATTCCGGAAATGTTGGGGCTTTGATCTCGATAGCCATGTTCTTTGGTTCCTTAAATTCGGTTTCAGTGCGCGAAGGCGTTAAACAGTGAACGCGTCTTGCAACAGTTTTGCCTGTTGCTCAGCGTGCATCGATGCGTAACCACAAGCAGGTGCAGCAGAAGCGTCACGGCCCGCGTACTCGAGTACGAGCGACTTGTCGTGACCGCTGATGATGCGGCGCATGTGATGCTGGCTGCAGTACCAGGCACCCTGGTTCATCGGCTCTTCCTGACACCAGACAATATGCTTGGCGTTTTTGTACGGAGCCAGGACTTCAATCAAGTCGTCCTCAGGGAACGGGTACAGCTGCTCAAGACGCACGATAGCGATGTCATCACGACCTTCGGCACGGCGTTTTTCCAACAGGTCGTAGTAGACCTTGCCGCTACACAGCACGATGCGACCGACGTTCGCCGGATCCTGCGCATCGATTTCCGGAATAACGGTCTGGAACGAACCTTCGGCCAGATCTTCCAGGGTCGAGATTGCCAGTTTGTGACGCAGCAACGACTTCGGTGTCAGGACGATCAGCGGCTTGCGCAGCGGACGGATAACCTGACGGCGCAACAGATGGTAGATCTGTGCCGGAGTGGTCGGTACGCACACCTGAATGTTGTGCTCGGCACACAATTGCAGGTAACGCTCAAGACGTGCAGAGGAGTGCTCCGGGCCCTGACCTTCATAACCGTGTGGCAGCAGCATGGTCAGACCGCACAGACGGCCCCACTTGTGCTCACCGCTGGTGATGAACTGGTCGATTACAACCTGGGCGCCGTTGGCGAAGTCGCCGAACTGGGCTTCCCAGATCACCAGCGCGTTAGGCGTGGTGGTGGAATAGCCGTATTCGAACGCCAGGACCGCTTCCTCGGACAGCAGCGAGTCGTACAGGTCAAAGCGAGGCTGACCTTCGAACAGGTGCTTCAGGGGAATATAGGTGCCAGCATCTTTCTGGTTGTGCAACACGGCGTGACGGTGCGAGAACGTACCGCGACCAATGTCCTGACCGGTCATGCGAATCGGGTGACCTTCGAACTGCAGGGTTGCATATGCCATGGTTTCGGCATAACCCCAGTTGATCGGCAGGCCGCCGGCTTGCATTTTTTGACGATCTTCGTAGATCTTCGCAACCTGGCGCTGAACCACAAAGCCTTCTGGAATTTCCAGCAGCTTGGCAGACAGTTCTTGCAGGGTTTTCAGATCGAAACGGGTGTCGTGACGCGCAGTCCAGGCGTGGCCCAGATACGGACGCCAGTCCACGAACAGCTCTTTGTTCGGTTCCTTGACCAGACTTTTCACAACATGCAGGCCGTTGTCCAGCGCGTTGCGGTATTCGTCGATCTTGGCCTGAACGCGTTCTGCGTCCACCACTTTCTCTTGTGTCAGGCGCTCGGCATACAGCTCACGGGTGGTGCGCTGCTTGGCGATCTGCTGATACATCAGCGGTTGGGTACCGTTTGGTTCATCGGCCTCGTTGTGACCGCGACGGCGGTAGCAGAACAGGTCGATCACGACGTCACGCTTGAACTGCATGCGGTAGTCGATAGCCAGCTGAGTCACGAACAATACGGCTTCCGGATCATCACCATTGACATGGAGGATCGGCGCCTGAATCATTTTCGCGACGTCAGTGCAGTACTCGGTAGAACGGGAGTCTTCCGGATTGCTGATGGTGAAGCCGACCTGGTTGTTGATCACCAGGTGAACCGTACCGCCAGTCTTGAAGCCGCGAGTCTGCGACATCTGGAAGGTTTCCATGACCACGCCCTGACCTGCGAAGGCAGCATCACCGTGGATGGAAATTGGCAGTACCTTTTCGCCGGTGCTGTCGTTACGACGGTCCTGGCGAGCGCGTACAGACCCTTCAACCACTGGAGAAACGATTTCCAGGTGGGAGGGGTTAAACGCCATTGCCAGGTGAACTTCACCACCGGCAGTCATGACGTTGGAGGAGAAGCCCTGGTGGTATTTAACGTCACCGGAACCCAACTCGATCTTTTTCTTGCCTTCGAACTCGTCGAACAGCTCGCGCGGGTTTTTGCCGAAGGTGTTCACCAATACGTTCAGGCGACCACGGTGGGCCATGCCGATAACGATTTCCTTGGTGCCGTAGTTGCCCGAACGCTGGATCAGCTCGTCCAGCAAAGGAATCAGGCTTTCGCCGCCTTCCAGGCCGAAACGCTTGGTGCCCGGGTATTTGGTCCCCAGGTACTTTTCCAGACCTTCAGCAGCAGTCACGCGCTCAAGCAGATGGCTTTTGACTTCAGCCGAGTAAGTCGGGCGGCCGCGTACGCTTTCGAGGCGCTGTTCAAACCAGTGGCGCTGCTCGGAATCGACGATGTGCGTGAACTCTGCGCCAATGGTGCGGCAATATGTCTGCTGCAACGCTTCGAGAATTTCGCGTAGGCTCGCTTCCTCTTTGCCGATATACAGGTCGCCGGCACGGAAGGTCGTATCAAGATCGGCATTGGTCAAGCCGTAATGATTGATCGACAGGTCTGCAGGTGCAGGACGCTGCCACAGCCCCAGCGGATCAAGCTGGGCTGCCTGGTGGCCGCGCATCCGATAGGCCTGGATCAATCGCAGCACTTCAACCTGCTTCTTCTCGTGCTCACTGCTCACGCTCCCGGCAGAAACCGGTTGAGCGCGGCGCTGGTTCTTTGCCAGCAGCACGAAATGGTCGCGGATTGTGGAGTGCGAAACATCGTTGGCAGAGTTGCCTTCAACAGGCAACGTCTGAAATTTGGTGCGCCATTCTTCTGGCACAGCGTTAGGGTCGTGCAGGTAGAGCTCATAGAGCTCTTCCACATAGGCAGCGTTACCACCTGAAAGATAGCCGCTGTTCCACATGCGCTGCATCACGCTTTCTTGCATGCTTGGTCACCCTCGGTTAGGGGACACCATCGACGAGAACACCAGAGCATGCTTGAGAAAGTCCGAATACAGCGACTAAAACAAGCCACTTAGGATCACGCTGATAGTCCGGGTACCAGCCCGGATGCCCCTGCTGGTCTCATTTCTTCAAAATAAGAGCCGCAGCTTTATGAGCTGTTGCTCAGGTTAAAACTACGGCGCCGGTTGAAGCCTGCGCCGTAGCATCTACGGTTACAGCGGTGCTGCGGTACTGCTTTGGATCACACGCCGCTTTGCAGCAGCATGCTACGCACGTGACCGATGGCCTTAGTCGGGTTCAGGCCCTTCGGACACACGTTTACGCAGTTCATGATCCCGCGGCAGCGGAATACGCTGAACGGGTCATCCAGCGAAGCCAGGCGCTCACTGGTCTTGGTGTCACGGCTGTCAGCCAGGAAACGATAGGCTTGCAGCAGTGCAGCAGGGCCCAGGAACTTGTCCGGGTTCCACCAGAAGGACGGGCACGAGGTCGAGCAGCAAGCGCACAGGATGCACTCGTACAGACCGTCGAGCTTTTCACGCTCTTCTGGTGATTGCAGACGTTCGATGGCCGGAGCCGGCGTGTCGTTCTGCAGGAACGGCTTAACTTTCTCGTATTGCTTGTAGAAGATGCTCATATCGACGACCAGGTCACGGATAACCGGCAAACCTGGCAGTGGACGAACGATCAGCTTGTTGCCTTTAACGACAGCGGACAGCGGCGTTACACACGCCAGGCCGTTCTTGCCGTTGATGTTCATGCCGTCGGAGCCGCAAACGCCCTCACGGCAAGAGCGACGATAGGAGAAACCCTCGTCCTGCTCTTTGATCAGGGCCAGTACGTCCAGCACCATCAGGTCTTTACCGTTGGTATTGACCTCGAATTCCTGCATGAACGGAGCGGCGTCCTGATCAGGGTTGTAACGATAAACACTGACTTTCAACATATCGGCCACCCTTAGTAAGTACGAACCATTGGCTCGAAGGTCGGAACGGTTTTCGGCGAGAAGTTCACCGCACGCTTGGCTACGCGCTTGTCACCCGGGAAGTACAGGGTGTGGCACAGCCAGTTAACGTCGTCACGATCTTCGAAGTCTTCACGGGCGTGAGCACCGCGCGATTCCTTACGAACTTCAGCAGCGATTGCAGTCGCTTCAGCCACTTCGAGCAGGTTTTGCAGCTCAAGGGCTTCGATACGGGCCGTGTTGAACGCCTGGCTCTTATCGTTGATTTTCACGTTGGCGATGCGCTTGCGCAGATCAGCCAGCTGGGCAATACCCTTCTGCATGTATTCGCCGGTACGGAATACACCGAAGTAGTTCTGCATGCAGCTTTGCAGCTCTTTACGCAGGGTTGCCACGTCTTCGCCGTCGGTACGCGAGTTCAGGCCGTCCAGACGTGCCAGGGCAGCGTCGATGTCGGACTGGCGTGGACGAGCGTAATCAACGCCTTCTTTAAGGGTCTGTTCAAGGAACAGGCCGGCAGCACGACCGAATACCACCAGGTCGAGCAGCGAGTTGCCGCCCAGACGGTTAGCACCGTGTACGGATACGCAAGCCACTTCACCTACTGCAAACAGGCCAGGGATGATCTGGTCGTTGCCGTCGGCGTCCTGAGTGATCGCCTGACCATGAATGTTGGTGGCAACGCCGCCCATCATATAATGGCAAGTCGGAACCACTGGAACCGGAGCCAATACCGGGTCAACGTGTGCGAACGTTTTCGACAGTTCGCAGATACCTGGCAGACGGCTGTGCAGCACTTCTTCACCGAGGTGATCGAGCTTCAGCATTACGTGGTCGCCATCAGGACCGCAACCGTTGCCCGCGATGATTTCCTTAACCATCGAGCGAGCAACAACGTCACGACCAGCAAGGTCTTTGGCGTTCGGAGCATAACGCTCCATGAAACGCTCGCCATGCTTGTTGATCAGGTAGCCACCTTCACCACGGCAACCTTCGGTAACCAGTACACCGGCGCCGGCAATACCGGTCGGGTGGAACTGCCACATTTCGATGTCCTGTACCGGCACGCCAGCACGCAGAGCCATGCCAATACCGTCGCCGGTGTTGATCAGGGCGTTGGTGGTGGACGAGTAGATACGGCCTGCACCGCCAGTCGCCAGTACGGTCGCGTTAGCGCGAACGTAAGAGGTTTCACCTGTTTCGATGCAGATAACGATCATGCCGACGAAATCGCCAGCCTCGTTCTTAACCAGATCGACACCGTAGTATTCGTTCAGGAATACAGTGCCGGCCTTGAGGTTGGCCTGGTACAGGGTGTGCAACAGCGCGTGACCGGTACGGTCGGCTGCAGCGCAAGTACGGGCAGCCTGGCCGCCTTTGCCGAAGTCCTTGGACTGACCGCCGAAAGGACGCTGGTAGATACGACCCTGTTCGGTACGGGAGAACGGCAGACCCATGTGCTCGAGCTCGAACACGGCTTCCGGACCTACGGAACACATGTATTCGATAGCGTCCTGGTCACCGATATAGTCGGAACCCTTGACGGTATCGTACATGTGCCAGCGCCAGTCATCGTTTGGATCTGCAGACGCGATCGCGCAGGTGATGCCACCCTGGGCCGATACGGTGTGCGAACGAGTCGGGAAAACCTTGGTGATTACAGCAGTCTTGTGACCGCCTTGAGCCAGCTGCAGAGCAGCGCGCATGCCGGCACCGCCGCCGCCAATGATGATGGCGTCGAACGAAAGTGTATTAACTGTGTTAGCCATGAATCAGATACCCCAAAGAATCTGCACACCCCAGACGAAGTAAGCGAACATTGCAACGCCGCAGACTGCCTGGAAGAGGAAACGTACTGCTGTGGCGGACTTGCCCAGCGCCATTGGCGTCAGGTAGTCGGTCGCGATGGTCCACATGCCGACCCAGGCGTGTGCGCCCAGAGCAACAAGGGCCAGCAGGCTGAAAATACGCATCCAGTTGCTTGCGAACAGCTCATGCCATTGGGCGTAGCCAATGCCAGGGTTCGCAACGAGGTACCCGATCAGGAAGATGAAATAAGCCGCTAGAACAACCGCAGACACACGTTGTGCCATCCAGTCATAGAGGCCCGAACGCGACAGGTTCGTAACGCTGGTTACCATATCCAAACTCCCGCCAGAACAATCATCACCACGGAAATGACGATTACGATTTTCGAGCCCAGTCGGCCGCCTTCAAGCGTCTCACCGATGCCCATGTCCATGATCAAGTGGCGCACACCGGCAACCAGGTGATACAGCAAGGCAGAGAGCAGGCCCCACGCAACGAATTTGGCCAGCGGACTGGTCAAGCATGCCTTCACCTCGGCATAACCTTCTTCGGAACCCAGGGATTTGCTCAATGCATAAAGCATGATGCCCAGGCCGAGAAAAAGAATGATGCCCGATACACGGTGCAGAAATGACGTAACGCCGGTGATGGGGAGTTTGATGGTCCTTAGGTCTAGGTTTACAGGTCGTTGGCTATTCACGGCTTTTTTCACACTGAAGAGCCCCTAACAATCAGGGCAAGTTTGTTGGGATGCGCACTGGTCAGGTACCCACCACCCGGGAGTGACGACCCCCATCTAAACAGGCCCAAAAGCCTCTGGCGGTCGGCTGCCGAGTATAGACAGTTAGGTTACTAATGACAACGCAAACACCCACCCCCTAATAGCGCATTGCGCTCTTGGCATAAAAGGCGTAAACGGCTGAGATATTCGCGAAAAAACGCTTCTCAAAGCCTTGTACAGCAAGACTTTAGGCAAATTGACATTCGAATTTATCTCACTATAGTGGTGCGGGCCCTGCGTGGGGGGTCTGTCTGATGATTTCAAGCATAAATAGGAGGCCACATGGCTGACAAAAAAGCGCAGTTGATCATCGAGGGCGCAGCCCCCGTCGAGCTGCCCATTTTAACTGGCACCGTGGGTCCCGATGTAATCGATGTGCGAGGCCTGACGGCCACGGGCCGATTCACATTTGACCCTGGCTTCATGTCGACCGCATCTTGCGAGTCGAAGATCACCTATATTGATGGTGACAACGGTATCCTGCTGCACCGCGGCTACCCGATCGAACAGCTGGCTGAACACTCTGACTACCTTGAGACCGCTTACCTGCTGCTGAACGGCGAACTGCCGACCGCAGAGCAGAAGGCTCAATTTGTCAGCACCGTGAAGAACCACACCATGGTTCACGAGCAGTTGAAGACTTTCTTCAACGGCTTCCGTCGTGACGCCCACCCGATGGCGGTCATGTGCGGTGTAGTCGGCGCCCTCTCGGCCTTCTACCACGACTCCCTGGACATCAATAACCCGCAGCATCGCGAAATTTCCGCGATCCGCCTGGTTGCCAAGATGCCGACGCTTGCAGCGATGGTTTACAAGTACTCCATGGGTCAACCCATGATGTACCCGCGTAACGACCTGACCTACGCCGAAAACTTCCTGCACATGATGTTCAACACGCCGTGCGAGATCAAACCGATCAGCCCGGTACTGGCCAAGGCAATGGACAAGATCTTTATCCTGCATGCCGACCACGAACAGAATGCGTCGACCTCTACCGTGCGCCTGGCGGGTTCTTCGGGTGCCAACCCGTTCGCCTGTATTGCTGCCGGTATCGCTGCACTGTGGGGCCCTGCCCACGGCGGCGCCAACGAAGCCGTGCTGACCATGCTCGACGAAATTGGCGATGTGTCCAACATCGACAAGTTCATCGCCAAGGCCAAGGACAAAAACGATCCGTTCAAGCTGATGGGCTTCGGTCACCGGGTTTACAAAAACCGTGACCCACGCGCCACTGTCATGAAAAAGACCTGCGACGAAGTTCTCAAGGAACTGGGCATCACCAACGATCCGCAACTCGAACTGGCCATGCGCCTGGAAGAGATCGCCCTGACCGACCCGTACTTCATCGAGCGTTCGCTGTACCCGAACGTCGACTTCTACTCGGGGATCATCCTCAAGGCGATCGGCATTCCGACCAGCATGTTCACGGTGATCTTCGCCCTGTCCCGTACAGTGGGCTGGATCTCGCACTGGAAAGAAATGCTCTCCAGCCCGTACAAGATTGGCCGTCCGCGCCAGCTGTACACCGGCTACGAGCAGCGTGACATCACCAAGCTGGAAGACCGCAAGTAAGGCATATCCCACGATAGTGCCCTGATTGCAGACAATACGGCCTCTATTTATAGAGGCCGTATTTTTTTGTGTGTGCGTCTTGTAGCAGCTGCTACGGAACTTCGCACTTGCACAGCGAGAATAGGCACAAAAAAATCCCCCTGCCTTGCGACAGGGGGATTCGATTAAACATACTGTCTATTACGGATTAATGATCCACCGCACCGCTCGCCCCCAACCCCGTCTGCGAACGCACAAACTGCGGGAAGAACAACGCACGCTCCTTCTCTGCCGATTTGGACTTGTCCGTAATGGAGAAGAACCAGATACCCGCAAACGCGATGATCATGGAGAACAGCGCCGGGTACTCGTAAGGGAAGATGGCCTTTTCATGATGCAGGATCTGCACCCAGATGGTCGGGCCCAGGATCATCAGGCCAACCGCGCTTACCAGCCCCATCCAGCCGCCTATCATGGCGCCACGGGTGGTCAGGTTTTTCCAGTACATGGATAGCAGCAAGACCGGGAAGTTGCAGCTCGCAGCAATGGAGAACGCCAGGCCCACCATAAACGCGATGTTCTGGCTTTCAAACAAGATACCCAAGCCAATTGCCAGTACCGCCAATGCAATAGTGGTGATCTTCGAGACCCGAATCTCTTCCTTGTCGTTGGCCTTGCCCTTTTTGATCACGCTGGCATACAGGTCATGGGACACCGCAGAAGCGCCCGCCAGGGTCAGCCCCGCAACAACCGCCAGAATGGTGGCGAAAGCCACTGCCGAAATAAAGCCCAGGAACATGCTGCCGCCAACCGCGTCCGCAAGGTGCACAGCCGCCATGTTGTTACCACCCAGCAAGGCGCCAGCCGCGTCCTTGAAGTCCGGGTTGGTACTGACCAGGATGATTGCGCCAAAACCGATGATAAAGGTCAGGATATAGAAGTAGCCAATAAAGCCCGTTGCGTAGAACACGCTCTTGCGCGCTTCCTTGGCATCGCTCACGGTAAAGAAGCGCATCAGGATATGTGGCAGGCCAGCAGTACCGAACATCAGGGCCAAACCGAGGGAGAATGCAGAGATAGGATCTTTGACCAACCCGCCCGGGCTCATGATTGCTTCACCTTTAGGGTGAATCTTCACTGCTTCGGCGAACAGTGCGTTGAAGTCAAAGTTCACATGCTTCATGACCATCACGGCCATGAACGTGGCACCCGACAGCAACATGACCGCCTTGATGATCTGCACCCAGGTCGTTGCCAGCATGCCGCCGAACAACACATACATGCACATCAGGATACCTACCAGGATCACCGCAACGTGGTAATCCAGACCAAACAACAACTGGATCAGCTTGCCGGCACCGACCATTTGCGCAATCAGGTAGAACGCTACCACCACCAGCGAACCACAGGCTGACAACGAGCGAATCTGGGTTTGCCCCAAACGGTACGAGGCCACATCGGCAAAGGTGTATTTGCCCAGGTTACGCAGACGCTCTGCAATCAGGAACAGAATGATGGGCCAGCCCACCAGAAAGCCGATCGAATAGATCAGGCCGTCATAGCCGGACGTGTACACCAGCGCGGAAATACCCAGAAAGGAGGCTGCCGACATATAGTCGCCGGCAATCGCCAGACCGTTCTGGAAACCGGTAATCTTGCCGCCAGCTGCATAGTAATCGGCTGCCGACTTGTTGCGTTTCGATGCCCAGTAAGTAATGCACAGGGTCGCACCCACAAAGACGACGAACATGATGATCGCCGAAATATTGAGCGGTTGTTTTTGCACTTCCCCAGTCAGGGCCTCCCCCGCCCAAACTGCCGGTGCAAGGGCTGTAGCGCCCAGCGTTGCCAATAAGCGCCCGATCATTGCCCAGCCTCCTTGAGAATTGCATTGTTCAGCTCATCAAACTCGCCATTGGCCCTGCGTACATAGATACCGGTCAGGATAAAGGCCGAAACAATCAGCCCCACACCAATCGGAATACCCCAGGTAATGGACGAATCGGGACTCAGTTTGGTCCCCATGATGTGCGACCCATAAGCAATTAACAGGATAAAAGCGGCATATAACCCGAGCATGATTGCCGAAAGAAGCCAGGCAAAACGCTCTCTCTTTTTTACCAGCTCCTTGAAGCGCGGGCTGTTTTGAATCGAGATATAAATGCTGTCGTTCATTATTTTTGTCCTCGCAGCACAGATGAGATGGAACGTTTTCACTATTAGGGCGGCGCAAATTCTATTCCAGACGACTTTAGTAGTAGAGCCTCTGATTTGCTGCAGCCCCCGGTTTACCTAGTCGGCAAGGACGATGACAACCATTGCCCCGCCCGAAAATGCAAAAACCGCCTGGCGAAAACACCAGGCGGTCTTGTGTACTGCGAGCTAGACGCTTCGCGATTATTTATCGGTCCACTGGGCAACACGCTCCGGGTGTTTGGCAACCCACTCTTTGGCCGCCACTTCAGGCTTGGCACCTTCTTGAATGGCCAGCATCACCTCACCAATTTCGTCTTTTGAATTCCAGGAAAACTTCTCCAGAAATGCCGCAACTTCCGGCGCTTTTTTATTCAGCTCCTTGCTGCCGATGCTGTTAACGGTTTCTGCGGCACCATAAACGCCTTTGGGATCTTCAAGAAAACGCAGTTTCCACTTGGCAAACATCCAGTGCGGCACCCAGCCGGTGACGGCAATCGGTTCGTTCTTGGCATAGGCACGCCCAAGCTCCGAGGTCATGGCCGCCCCGGAACTTGCCTGCAACTTGTAACCCTTGAGGTCGTAATCCTTGATGGCCTCATCGGTTTTAAGCATGACACCCGACCCGGCATCGATACCGACAATTTTGTTTTTAAACTCATCGCTGCCCTTCAAGTCAGCAATCGACTGTGCCTTTACATATTCAGGCACGATCAGGCCAATTTTTGCATCTTTGAAGTTGGGCCCGTAATCGACCACCTTGTCCTTGTTCTTGGTCCAATATTCGCCGTGGGTCACCGGCAACCAGGCGGACAACATGGCATCGAGTTTGCCCGTGGCCACCCCCTGCCACATGATGCCGGTGGCTACCGGCATCAATTTCACGTCATAACCCAGCTTCTGTTTAATCACCTCTGCTGCGACATGGGTGGTGGCCACGCTGTCGGACCAGCCATCCACATAACCTATATTCAGGGTCGGTTTGTTCTGCGCGCTCGCCAAACCCGCACTCATCGCCAGCACCAAGACTGCTCCTGCGCTCAAAATTCGTCGCATCTTCATCTTTGATTCCCCACAGTGCCGGGCCCGACGAGTGCCGGGCCACTTCAAGATTCCTGCAAGGCTTTATAGCCTCGTATCACTTGCTCCGGATAATCAACCGCGCCTGTTTAGCGTCCTGCTCTGACGACGACCCCCATACAACCAGCAGCGACATGGCGATCACAGCCAAATTGATGCGTGCGGACGCTGGACGGCCAGACTGACAAACATTAGATGTCAAAATCATACACAGGCGCTGCGCCTGCTCAATTGCAGGTAAGATGCGCGGCTTTGCTCCCATACGGCCCGACCATGTCTGCGACTGTCCGCTTCCCCGTGCTGCCTTATCTCCTTGCCTGCCTGCTGGGCGCATTTGCCATTGCCGGCTTCTGGTACGGCCTGGGCCAACCGGTGATATTGCCCGATGCAGCAACACCGACCCATAAACTGCAATGTGCATCCTATACGCCGTTCGATAAGGACCAGTCGCCGTTCGACCAGCCTTTTGTGCCACGGGCAGAGCGTCTGGATGCCGATCTGGCGTTGCTGGCCACGCGCTTTCAATGCATCCGCACCTATTCCCAGGCGGGCCTTGAAACTCTGCCCGAGCTGGCACGCAAACACGGGCTCAAGCTGATGGCAGGCGCCTGGGTCAGCCGCGACCCCGTGGCCACGGAGCAGGAAGTGCAAGCCCTGATCGCTTCAGCCAATGCCAACCCGGATGTGGTCAGCGCAGTGATAGTCGGTAACGAAGCCTTGCTGCGCAAGGAGGTCACTGCCCCGCAGCTGGTCCGGCTGATCGACAAGGTGAAAAGCCAGGTCAAGCAACCGGTGACGTATGCAGACGTTTGGGAGTTCTGGCTGCAACACCCGGAAATTGCCCCGGCCGTGGACTTTCTGACCATCCACCTGCTGCCTTACTGGGAAGATGACCCTGCCGGCATTGACCAGGCGGTACAACATGTAGCGCAGGTTCGCCAGGTATTCGGCAACAAGTTCGCCCCCAAAGATATCCTGATCGGCGAGACCGGCTGGCCGAGCGAAGGTCGCCAGCGGGAAACTGCCCAGCCAAGCCGGGTGAACGAAGCAAAATTCATTCGTGGATTTGTCACTATGGCCGAACAAAACGGCTGGAAGTACAACCTGATCGAAGCCTTCGACCAACCCTGGAAGCGTGGCAGCGAGGGGGCGGTAGGCGGTTACTGGGGTTTGTTTGATGCCGATCGCCAGGACAAGGGTATCCTCGCCGGCCCGGTATCCAACCTGCCGCACTGGCCGGTCTGGCTGGGCTTTGGCGCCGTCCTGTTTGCGGGCACACTGCTGATTGGCGGCCGGATCCGTACAAAACGCGCCGCTCTGACACTGCCAGCACTGGGTGCGGTGGCGGGATGCAGCATCGTGGCATGGGCCGAGCTGGCGTCAGTCACCAGCCGCTTTGCTGGCGAGTGGCTATGGGCTGGCTTGCTGGTTGGCCTGAACCTGATCGTACTGACCCATGGTGCATTGGCCCTGGGCCAGAAAGACGGCTGGCGAGAACGCCTGTTCAACGCACTGGAGCGCCGTGCGGGCTGGTGGCTGGCAGCCGCCGGGTTTGCCGCAGCGGTGATGATGCTTGGGCTGGTGTTTGAACCGCGCTATCGAAGTTTCCCGAGTGCCGCCCTGCTCCTGCCTGCACTGGTTTATCTGCTACGCCCGGTGGGCGGCCCGCGCCGTGAGTTCGGCCTGCTGGCCTTGATCATCGGGGCAGGCATACCGGTGCAGCTGTACCGCGAAGGCCTGCACAATGAACAGGCCTGGATGTGGGCGCTGGTCAGCGTACTGATGGTGATGGCGCTGTGGCGCAGTGTGCGCAAGCGCGCATGACACCTTTCTAGTGCAATCCCCCTGTGGGAGCGAGCCTGCTCGCGAAGGCCTCAAAGACCTTTCGCGAGCAGGCTCGCTCCCACAAATGTTTCAAACTCTTACTTCGCGGCCCGCACCAGGCGCAACCCGGCGATCACCACGGCAAACACTGCGAGGCTGGCGTTATACAACGCCAGTGCGGGCAGGCCGAACAGCAGGGCCAGCACCGCCAGTGCGCAGCCGACACGACCACGCACGCAAAAAGCAATAATCGACAGCACCAGCGCGACCCAGCCCAATACCCGGAAATGAATCAACAAGCCCAGGTTTGCCCGCAACTGGCATTCCCAGCGCGCAGCCTCTGCCACACAGGTCCCCACCCACTGCGAGTCCTCCATCAAGCCGTATCGCAGCCCATAACTGGCGAGCAACCATACAGGCAGAGCGATAAGCAGCAAGATCCACGGCAAACGAGGTCGCATAACAAACTCCGATAGGCAAAAACGGCGCCCAGCTTAATCCCCATCTACAGCTATACAAGCCTTGCAATCAGATATCTGTTAACTAAAGTCATTCAGCGTGTATCTTGAGTGACTTTTTGCCTGTTCGGGACTGTTTGGGGAATTATTTAGTGCCATTGAATGGCACTTCAGTACGAGCCCTGTGGTCATAGCCTGCGAAACTTTTGCGCATCTTATTTAGGGATAGCCTCCATGCTCCGTTCTCTGCCCTTCGCTGCCTTACTGGGCGGCCTTATCTTGAGTGCGTCCGCGCAGGCGGTCGATGTCGACCCCGCAACGTATGGCTACCCGATAACCAATCCGTTTGAAGCTACGATCGCCACCACTCCGCCGCAAATGCGCCCGCTGCTGCCCGACGAAGATGATATCAACCAGTCGGACTACACCCTCAACCTGCGCCCTGAACGTGAGCACATACTGCCGGCCAATTTCTGGGCGGTGAAAAAGCTCACTTACCGCATGGCCAAACAGGATCACCCGGCGCCCTTGATGTTCCTGATTGCCGGCACCGGTGCTGCCTACGACAGCAGCCTCAACGAATACCTTAAAAAGCTCTTCTATCAGGAAGGCTATCACGTCGTTCAGCTGTCATCGCCCACCAGCTATGACTTCATGAGTTCGGCCTCGCGCCTGGCCACGCCCGGCATCAGCCAGTACGACGCCGAGGATTTGTATCATGTGATGCAGGCTGTACGCGCCCAACAGGCCAAATTGCCCGTTACCGACTACTACCTCGCGGGTTATAGTCTGGGTGCGCTGGATGCTGCCTTTGTCAGCCACCTGGATGAAACACGCAAAAGCTTCAACTTCAAAAAAGTGTTGATGCTCAACCCGCCGGTCAATCTCTTTACCTCCATCAGCAACCTCGACAAGCTGGTGCAGACCGAGGTCAAAGGCATCAACAACTCCACCACGTTCTACGAACTGGTGCTGGGCAAGCTGACCCGCTACTTTCAGGATAAAGGCCGGGTCGACCTCAATGCGGCACTGGTGTATGACCTGCAAAACTCCAAGGAGCGCCTGACCAACGAGCAAATGGCCATGCTGATCGGCACGGTGTTTCGTTTCTCGTCAGCCGATATCGTGTTCACCTCGGACCTGATCAACCGCCGTGGCCTGATCACCCCGCCGAACTACCCGATCACCGAGGGCACCAGCCTGACACCTTTCCTCAAGCGTTCGCTGCAGTGTGACTTTGACTGCTACCTGACCGAGCAGGTGATCCCCATGTGGCGCGCCAAGACCGATGGCGGCAGCCTGCTGCAGTTGATCGATCAGGTCAGCCTGTACGCCCTGCAGGATTACCTGAAAAATAGCCCGAAGATTGCCGTCATGCATAACGCCGACGACATCATCCTGGGCCCTGGCGACCTCGGATTCCTGCGTAAAACCTTCGGTAATCGCCTGACGGTTTACCCCTATGGCGGCCATTGCGGCAACATCAATTACCGAGTCAACGCTGACGATATGCTGGAGTTCTTCCGTGGCTAAACAATTATTGCTTCTCGCCGCCCTGCTCGGCGCCGGCTTCGCCCAAGCCGACAACAGCAAAGCTCACACGGAACTGACCCCCGATGTCGACGGGTTTACCCAGCCGTTGAAACTGTTGAAGTTCAATCCGGGCCTGGATCAGCGTGAGTTCGAGCGCGCCACCATGAACGCTCTGAGCATCTATGACCCGCTGGAGCCGATCAACCGCAGGATTTACCATTTCAACTACCGCTTCGACCAGTGGGTGTTCCTCCCGGTGGTCAATGGCTATCGCTATGTCACGCCCAGTTTTTTGCGCACGGGTGTGAGCAACTTCTTCAACAACCTGGGGGATGTCCCCAACCTGTTCAACAGCCTGCTGCAGCTCAAGGGCCATCGCTCGATGGAAACCACAGGGCGCTTGTTGCTGAATACGACCATCGGCATCGGCGGGCTGTGGGATCCGGCCACAGCCATGGGCCTGCCCCGTCAAAGTGAAGACTTCGGCCAGACCCTGGGCTTTTATGGCGTACCCGGCGGTGCATACCTGATGCTGCCGATCCTTGGCCCGTCGAACCTGCGCGACACCACGGGCCTGGTGGTCGACTATGGCGTCAACCAGGAGATCAACTTCCTGAACGTGCCGCACGAGAGCACTCGCCATCCCGAGATCTGGGTGCTGGGCGCTGTCGACAAACGCTATACCACCAGCTTCCGTTATGGTCAGTTCGACTCGCCATTCGAATACGACAAGCTGCGTTACATCTACACTGAAGCGCGCAAATTGCAGATTGCCGAGTAAACCTGTAGCCGCTGCAACAGATTGCGATGGGTTGCGCAGCGACCCCGAGGAAGGGCCGGCGGCCCTTATCGCAGCCTGCGGCAGCGGCTACAAAAGCGAGTAGTTCAAACCCGCAAAAACTGGCACAGCGCATCGCGCTTGGCCATCGCATCGCGTCGCCCCAACTCGATCAACTCCCGACAATAACCCGCCTCGAACAGCAGGTAGCTGAGCACCCCTGCACCACTGGTTTTGGTCGCACCGGGGCCACGCAGGAACATGCGCAGCGCGGCCGGCAGCTCATGCCGATGGCGGGCCGCGATTTCGTCTATAGGCTGGCTCGGCGCAATCACCAGCACCTCCACGGGGGACAAACCGAGGTTGTCGGATTGCCTGGGCAGCAGGCGACTGAAGTGATTGAGCCGCTCAAGCAGCTCGATATCGCTTTCCAGGCTGTCGATAAACGTACTGTTGAGCATATGCCCGCCAATTTGCGCCAGCGTCGGTTGTTGAGCGTTGTAGTAGTGCGACTGGCCGGCCTGAAGGTCCGGCCCGCGCGGGTTGCCGCTCACCCCCACCACCAGCACCCGGTTGGCTCCCAGATGCAGCGCAGGACTGATTGGCGCCGACTGCCGCACTGCGCCATCGCCAAAATACTCTTCGCCGATTTTGACCGGAGCAAACAGAAGAGGGATGGCCGAACTGGCCAGCAGATGTTCAACCGTCAAAGCGGTGGGCATGCCGATGCGCCGATGGCGCAACCAGCCATTGATGGTGCCCTTGCCTTGATAAAAGGTCACCGCCTGACTGGAAGAATAGCCAAATGCAGTAACCGCGACAGCCCGTAGGTGATGCCCGGCAATCGCCTGTTCAACACCGGGGAAGTTGATCCGGTCCTGGAGCAGATCGCGCAAGGGCGAACTGTCGAGCAGCGCCACCGGCACATGCGAGCCTAGCCCGAGCAGACTGTGAGCAAAAAAACGCGTGGCCTGATGCAAAACCCCCGACCAGTCGCTGCGTAGCACGCGCCTGCTTTCAAAACCCTGCCAGAACAGGGTCAGGTGCTCGACCGCGCGGGTGAAATCCATCGCCCCGCTAGCCAGGCTGACCGCATTGATCGCGCCCGCTGACGTCCCGACAATCACCGGGAACGGGTTGATGGCACCGGCAGGCAGCAACTCGGCAATCGCCGCCAGCACGCCGACCTGATAGGCCGCCCGCGCACCACCACCAGACAGTATCAGGCCCGTCACCGGCGCAACCGCAGTCACGCCAGTGCGGCCGCCTCAGCCGCGTTTGTCGTACAGTTTCGGCTCGCCGGGCGGGCGGGTCTTGAAGCGGCGATGGGCCCACAGATACTGCTCGGGGCATTCACGCACCGCCCGCTCAACCCATTGATTGATTCGCAGGCAATCAGCCTCATCGCTTTCTCCGGGGAAATCCCTCAGTGGCGGATGAATGACCAGCTTGTAACCACTGCCGTCGGCCAGTCTTTGTTGAGTAAAGGGCACAACCTGCGCTTTGCCCAGTTTGGCGAACTTGCTGGTGGCGGTAACGGTGGCCGCCTGGATGCCGAACAAAGGCACAAAGATGCTCTGCTTGGCGCCGTAGTCCTGGTCGGGCGCATACCAGATCGCCCGCCCTGAGCGCAGCAGCTTGAGCATGCCGCGCACGTCATCACGTTCGACAGCCAGCGAATCTACATTGTGCCGCTCACGGCCACGACGCTGGATAAAGTCGAACAGCGGGTTTTTATGTTCGCGGTACATGCCATCGATGGTGTGTTGCTGACCCAGCAAGGCAGCGCCGATTTCCAGGGTGGTAAAGTGAAATGCCATCAGGATTACCCCCTTGCCTTCAAGCTGAGCCCGCTTCAGGTGCTCCAGCCCTTCGACATGGGCCAGCTTGGCCAGACGCGGTTTTGACCACCACCAGCTCATGGCCATTTCAAAGAAGGCGATACCGGTCGAGGCGAAGTTGTCCTTGAGCAACTGCTTGCGCTCGGCGCGGGTCTTTTCAGGGAAACACAATTCAAGGTTGCGCGTGGCAATACGTCGGCGATCACCGGCCACCCGATACATCAGGGCGCCGAGACCACGGCCGATACACAGTTGTACTTTATAAGGCAGTTGCACGACCAGCCACAGCACGCCGAGACCCAGCCATAGCAGCCAGAAACGCGGATGAAAAAAAGCGGCACGAAAACGCGGGCGATCCATTAATGATTCCGGACAGACACAAGGGTCGGCCATTCTACATCGTTAGACCCGGCTTGCGGCCTGCCGGCGTTCTCGTTATAAGTCTCAGCACTTTAAGTGACAAGTCGCGTTAAGCAACCATGAGCCAAACCGAATCGCTAGACCAAGCCCCCGTGTTCCAGCTTAAGGGCAGTATGCTCGCCATCACGGTGCTGGAACTTGCGCACAACAACCTTGAAGCCCTGGACCGCCAACTGGCCGCCAAAGTGGCCCAGGCCCCGAATTTTTTCAGCAATACCCCGCTGGTACTGGCGCTGGACAAGCTGCCCGCCAGTGAAGGCGCCATCGATTTGCCGGGGCTGATGCGCGTCTGCCGCCAACATGGCCTGCGCACCCTGGCCATTCGCGCCAACCGCATCGAGGACATCGCTGCTGCCATTGCCATCGACCTGCCTGTACTGCCACCCTCCGGCGCCCGTGAGCGGCCGATTGATCCGGTTGAAGTGGTGGTCGAGGCAAAAAAACCGGAAAAACCGCCAGAGCCGGCGATCAAGCCGACCAGGATCATCACCAGCCCGGTACGCGGCGGCCAGACGGTGTATGCCGAAGGCTGTGACCTGGTGGTGATCGCTTCAGTCAGCCCCGGTGCGGAACTTATGGCCGATGGCAACATCCATGTGTACGGGCCTATGCGGGGCCGCGCACTGGCCGGGCACAAGGGCAACACCAAGGCACGGATTTTTTGCCAGCAGCTGAGCGCCGAGCTAGTGTCAATTGCGGGCAAGTACAAGGTATCCGAAGACCTGCGTCGGGATCCTCTGTGGGGAACAGGTGTTCAGATCAGTCTGTCAAGTGACATGTTGAACATCACCCGGCTTTAACGGATACTCTCGCCATTTTCCAAGCATCTCAAAATCGTAGTGAAAACAGACTTTTCCTTGTAGGGACAAGCAATCAGGCAGTGTTTACACAGCGTAAACGCGACTTGAACAATGACCCGCCAAGGCTGTTCACCTGCAGTCGTTCATAGAGATGTTATTCAGGGGCTAAAAAGTCCTTTTTCCTTAGGGGTGAAACACCTTGGCCAAGATTCTAGTGGTTACATCCGGCAAGGGTGGTGTGGGTAAGACCACCACCAGCGCCGCTATCGGTACCGGCCTCGCTCTGCGCGGCCACAAAACAGTGATCGTCGACTTTGACGTCGGCTTGCGTAACCTCGACCTGATCATGGGTTGCGAGCGCCGCGTGGTGTATGACTTCGTCAACGTGGTCAACGGTGAAGCCAACCTGCAGCAGGCGCTGATCAAAGACAAGCGCCTGGAAAACCTCTACGTGCTGGCCGCCAGCCAGACCCGTGACAAGGACGCGCTGACCAAGGAAGGCGTCGAAAAAGTTCTTATGGAGCTTAAGGAAACCTTCGAATACGTGGTCTGCGACTCCCCGGCCGGTATCGAAACCGGTGCCCACCTGGCCATGTACTTCGCTGACGAAGCGGTAGTCGTGACCAACCCGGAAGTGTCCTCGGTACGTGACTCGGACCGCATGCTGGGCCTGCTGGCCAGCAAGTCGCGCCGCGCCGAACTGGGCCAGGATCCGATCAAGGAACACCTGCTGCTGACCCGCTACAACCCTGATCGCGTTTCCAAAGGCGAAATGCTCGGCGTTGAAGACGTCAAAGAGATTCTGGCCGTGGCCCTGCTGGGCGTGATCCCGGAGTCCCAGGCTGTTCTCAAGGCATCCAACCAGGGCGTGCCAGTGATCCTTGACGATCAAAGCGACGCCGGTCAGGCCTACAGCGATGCCGTTGATCGCCTGCTGGGCAAAACCGTGGAGCACCGGTTCCTTGATGTACAGAAGAAGGGATTCTTCGAGCGCCTGTTTGGAGGCAACTAAACAATGAACATTTTTGACTTCTTTCGTACCCGCAAAACGCCAACAACCGCGTCGGTGGCGAAAGAGCGTCTACAGATCATCGTGGCGCACGAGCGTGGCCAACGCAGCACCCCGGACTACCTGCCTGCCCTGCAAAAAGAGCTGGTCGAGGTGATCCGCAAATACGTCAACATCGGCGACGATTCGGTACAGATCGCCCTTGAAAACGAAGGTAGCTGCTCGATTCTGGAACTCAACATCACACTGCCAGATCGTTAATCGATCCGGCGGGCACCACGGCGACCTCGGTGCCTTCCCTGCAGGGGAGGCTCCTTTGTCGCCGTTGGCGTTTTTCAAGAGGCTGTTTTAATGCCGTTGTCCAATATTCACATTATCCATGAGGACGCTGGCGTTCTGGTGGTCAACAAGCCGACCTTGCTGCTTTCGGTGCCGGGCCGGGCCGATGACAACAAGGACTGTTTGATTACCCGCCTGCAAGAAAACGGCTACCCCGAGGCGCGCATTGTCCACCGTCTGGATTGGGAAACGTCCGGGATTATTTTGCTGGCGCGGGATGCTGACACTCACCGTGAGCTTTCCCGCCAGTTTCACGACCGCGAAACCGAAAAGGCCTACACCGCACTAGCCTGGGGCCAGCCCGAGCTGGACAGCGGCAGCATCGATCTGCCCCTGCGCTACGACCCGCCGACCAAACCCCGGCACGTGGTTGACCATGAATTCGGTAAAAACGCACTGACCTTCTGGAAGATCCTGGAGCGGTGTGGCGATTACTGCCGCGTTGAGCTGACACCGATTACCGGCCGTTCGCACCAGTTGCGCGTGCACATGCTGTCAATCGGCCACCCGCTGCTCGGTGATGGCCTGTATGCGCACCCGCAAGCCCTGGCCGCATGGCCGCGTTTGTGCCTGCACGCGAGCATGCTGAGCTTCACCCACCCGCAAACCGGTGAACGCCTGCGCTTTGAGTGCCCGGCACCGTTCTAAATACCTACCCCCCCTTGTGGGAGCGGGCTTGCTCGCGATACAGGCGACGCGGTTTTGCAGGAACATCGCACTGATGCCATCGCGAGCAAGCCCGCTCCCACAAGAGCTGCATTAGAGGGCCAAATCTTGCGATCAATGCGCTAAACTCGCGGCCTTGCTGTCTGGAGTAACTTATGCGCGAAGAGTTGAACCAAGGCCTGATCGACTTCCTCAAGGCCTCCCCTACCCCCTTTCATGCCACTGCCAGTCTTGTTCAGCGCCTTGAGGCCGCCGGCTACCAGCGCCTCGACGAGCGCGAAACCTGGTTCACCGAAGCCAATGGCCGCTATTACGTCACCCGTAATGACTCTTCCATCGTCGCCTTCAAGCTGGGTCGCCATTCGCCCCTGCACGGCGGTATCCGCATGGTTGGCGCCCACACAGACAGCCCCTGCCTGCGGGTTAAGCCACAACCCGAACTGCAACGCCAGGGCTTCTGGCAATTGGGCGTCGAGGTCTACGGCGGTGCATTGCTCGCGCCCTGGTTCGACCGTGACCTGTCCCTGGCCGGGCGCGTCACTTTCCGCCGCGATGGCCAGGTCGAAAGCCAGCTGATCGATTTCAAGGCGCCGATTGCGACTATCCCCAACCTGGCGATCCACCTCAACCGTACTGCCAACGAAGGTTGGGCGATCAACCCGCAGACCGAACTGCCGCCGATCCTGGCCCAGGTGGCCGGTGATGAGCGCGTTGACTTCCGCGCGTTGCTCACCGACCAGTTGGCCCGCGAGCACGGCCTCAATGCCGACGTGGTGCTGGACTACGAGCTGAGTTTCTACGACACCCAAAGCGCTGCGGTGATCGGCCTCAACGGCGACTTTATCGCCGGTGCGCGCCTGGATAACCTGCTGTCCTGCTACGCAGGCCTGCAAGCCCTGCTCACCACCGAGACCGAAGAAACCTGTCTGTTCGTGGCCAACGACCACGAAGAAGTCGGCTCGTGCTCGGCCTGCGGCGCCGATGGCCCGATGCTGGAGCAAATCCTGCAGCGCCTGTTGCCTGAGGGCGACGAGTACGTACGCACGATCCAGAAATCTCTGCTGGTCTCGGCAGACAACGCCCACGGAGTTCACCCCAACTATGCTGACAAGCACGATGCCAATCACGGGCCCAAGCTCAATGCCGGGCCGGTGATCAAGGTCAATAGCAACCAGCGCTACGCCACCAACAGCGAAACCGCCGGATTCTTCCGCCACCTGTGCATGGCCGTGGAAGTCCCGGTGCAAAGTTTTGTGGTGCGCAGCGACATGGGTTGCGGTTCGACCATTGGCCCGATCACTGCCAGCCACCTGGGCGTGCGCACCGTGGATATCGGCCTGCCGACCTTCGCCATGCACTCGATCCGCGAACTGGCCGGCAGCCATGACCTGGCTCACCTGGTCAAAGTGCTGAGCGCGTTCTACGCCAGCAACCAGTTGCCGTAAGGCATATTCCTTGAAGCCGCTGCCGCAGGCTGCGATAAGGGCCGCAGGACCTTCGATAAAGCAGGGTCGCTGCGCAACCCGTCGCAGACTGCGGCAGCGGCTTCAAGGTTCTGCGTCTGGCTGATTCATTTTTGATACACATCACCACACATCTGCGCAAACCGACCTAGACTTGGGGCACTCACTTGCACAGGTCCCTCTCACCATGTTTGAAACCACTGCCTTCCACTCCATGATGATTCCAATTATCTGCGGCATGCTGCTGCTGACCATTGGCTTCAACTTTCGCGAACGCAGTAGTGGCATCGGCGTGCTGATGATCTGGGCTGGCATGCTGCTGATATTCGGCACCATCATCTTCAAAATCCTCGCCAAACTGAATGAATAGCCCCGACATTTTCCCGCCCCGGGCCCGCGATCATTTATTTATGTGACAAGAAATGAATGATCACGGGGCCTAGCGTACACTCGGCCAATTCGCTCCCCCTCGAGGTTGATCGCCCAGTGTTTTCCCGTCTTGTCGCCCTGCCCTGTTTCCTGCTGGTTTGCCTGCTGACGCTCTTGCCCATGACCTCTGCGCAGGCCGTCGGTTTGCCGGGCATGCTGGGCAGTTCGGACAAAACCCAGGCACAACCTACCGAGCCACTGGGCCAATCGCTGGACGAGGTGATCAAGAACCTCGAAAACGATCAGCAGCGCAGCAAGCTGTTGGCCGACCTGAAAAAACTTCGCGATGCCACCAAAAAAGCCCAGCCCGAAGCCGAGATAGGCGTTCTGGGGTTGATCGGCAGCACCCTGGCCGATCTCGAAAAGCAGTTTTCCGGCGATGACAGTCCAACCTATCGCTGGACCAAGGAAATCTCCCAGGCCAAGGAAGAACTTTCTGCATTGATGCTGCCAGCCAATGAATGGCTGCCGATCATTTTTGGCTTTGCCCTGGTCATCATGATCTGGAGCCTGCTGGCCGCCCTGCTGATCTGGGTCAGCCACCGGGTGCGATTGCGATTTGGCCTGAGCGAGGAATTGCCGCAACACCCCAAGGCCGTCGACATGCTGCGCTTTGCCTTGCGCAAGCTGGGGCCGTGGATGGTCGCGCTGATGATCACGGTGTACATGAGTTACTCCCTGCCGTCTTCGCTGGGCAAGGACCTGGCAATGGTGCTGGCGTACGCGCTGGTTATTGGCACCTGTTTCTCGGCCATCTGCGTGATCCTTTTCTCGCTGCTCGATGGCCCCCACCGGCACCGCGCCTTGCATATCCTGCGGCACCAGGCATTTCGCCCGCTGTGGTGGATCGGCAGCTTCGCAGCCTTTGGCGAAGCACTGAGCGATCCGCGGCTGGTTGCCACCCTCGGGGTTCACCTGGCGCATACCGCGGCGACCTTTGCCAATGTGATGGCGGCGTTGTCCACCGGCCTGTTTATCATCCGTTTCCGCCGCCCTATCGCCCACTTGATCCGCAATCAACCCCTGTCGCGCCGCCTGACCCGTCGCGCCCTGAGCGACAGCATCGAGATCCTCGGCACTTACTGGTATGTCGCGGCGCTGATTCTGGTGGGCATCTCGCTGGCGGCCACGTTTATCTCGGCAGGCGACACCAGCACCGCGCTGCGCCAGTCGCTGATCTGTACCGTGCTGGTGGTGCTGTGCATGGTGATCAATGGGCTGGTGCGCCGTCATGCGCAAAAGCCGCAACGTGGTCATAAGCGCCATGCGCTGTATTCCGAGCGCCTGAAAAGTTTCGTCTACACCCTGGCCCACCTGATTGTGTGGCTGGTGTTTATCGAGCTGGGGCTGCGGGTGTGGGGTATGTCGCTGATCGGCTTTACCGAGGGTGAGGGTCACGAGATCAGCGTCAAGCTGTTCGGCCTTGGCGGTACGCTGCTGTTTGCCTGGCTGATCTGGATTCTCGCCGACACCGCCATCCACCATGCCCTGACCCGCTCGCGCAAGGGGCTGGCCAATGCCCGCGCGCAAACCATGATGCCGCTGATTCGCAACATCCTGTTTGCCGCGATCTTCATCATTGCGCTGATCGTCGCCCTGGCCAATATGGGCATGAACGTCACCCCCCTGCTTGCGGGTGCCGGCGTAATCGGTCTGGCCATCGGTTTTGGTGCTCAGTCACTGGTTGCCGACCTGATCACGGGCCTGTTTATCATCATCGAAGATTCCCTGGCCATCGACGACTACGTCGATGTCGGCGGGCATCTGGGCACGGTTGAAGGGCTGACCATTCGTACCGTGCGCCTGCGCGATATCGACGGCATCGTGCATACCATCCCGTTCAGTGAAATCAAAAGCATCAAAAACTACTCCCGGGAATTTGGCTACGCCATCTTCCGCGTCGCCATCCCCTACAACATGGAAATCGACGACGCCATCAAGCTGATGCGTGAAGTCGGGCAAAAGATGCGTACCGACCCGCTGCAGCGGCGCAATATCTGGTCGCCGCTGGAGATTCAGGGGGTCGAGAGTTTCGAGTCCGGCAGCGCCATTTTGCGTGCCCGTTTCAAGACGGCACCGATCAAGCAATGGGAAGTGTCGCGGGCGTTCAACCTGTCGCTCAAGCGTCACCTGGATGAGGCCGGGCTGGACCTGGCCACCCCGCGCTTGAGTGTGCAGGTGGTGACGGCGGGCAGCGGTATCCTGCAAAAGGATTGAGCCAATAACTTGTGGGAGCGAGCCTGCTCGCGATGATATCGGCCAGGTTCTCCTGACAGACCGCGCAGTATGCATCGCGAGCAGGCTCGCTCCCACAAAAGCAGGTTTGTTCAACGCTCCTGCACATCCACCCCGACATGAATCGCATCATGTCGCCAATACTCCAGATCACAGTCGATCAGCCGTTCGTGCTGGTCGTAATTGACCCGCGCAATGCGCAAACCCGGGCTGCCGGTTGATACCTTGAGCGTCGCTGCAGCCTCTACCGGCAGCGCCGTAGGCACAATCTCAAAACGCACCCGGCCGTAATGCAAATCGTAATGCCGGGCATACAGCTCAGTAATCGACTGCGTCAGATCAAGGTCAAGGATCTGCGGGAAGTACTGCGGATTCAGGTAGTGCTCCACATACAGCACCAGCCGCCCGTCAATCCGCCGGCCCCGGCAGATCTGGATCACGCTGGATAACGCTGGTAGCTGCAAGCGCTCACACACCGCAGCCGTGGCCGGCAGCAGGCGCGCCGATATCACCTCGGTGGTTGGCACTCGCCCCTGGGCCGTGACCATGGCATGAAAGTGGCTGCGCTGCATCAGGTTGTACGCCAGACGCGGCGGCGAAATAAACCAGCCGCGCCGCTCCTCCCGATACACCAGCCCCAGGGATTCAAGCTGTAACAACGCTTCGCGCACGGTGACGCGGGTGGTGGCGAATAACTCGCTGAGTTTGCGCTCGGCCGGCAGCTGACTGCCTCCCGCCAGTAGACCGTGCTCAATCTGCTCTTGCAGCGTGCGACTTATCGCTGTTACCGCCTTGGGTGCACCTTCTCGCATCAACGTTACCTGGCTGGACTAGTCCAGCACCAAAAGTGGGCAAACATGGCCGTCAAACGGTCACTCCCTGAACCTGTCAGCCTAGGCAGAACATATGACTGTTCGATGACAAGAGGGCGCTCATATACCCGTCAAAATGCGCCAAACCCCTTGCCAGCCGGGGCCTTCCCGATGGTCTACGCTTAGCCGGAACACACACGCTGGCTGGCGATATGCCTTGCACAACCAATGCCGACATTAAAGTGTCATCTGCCGGGCTTAAATTGGCTCAGGTATTGCTGACCTAGACCAACCCACCGCAAAAGAGCAATAAAACCCAGCGTTGAAAACGCCCAAGGAGCTTCGGATGAAACAGTTTTTCCTCGCATCACTGTTAGGTTCAAGCATTGCCCTGTGCACATCGGCCATGGCCGCCGATGTCGATTTAAAAGCCCTGGAAGCCGCAGCAAAGGCTGAAGGCACGGTCAACAGCGTCGGCATGCCCGATGACTGGGCCAACTGGAAGGGCACTTGGGCCGATCTGAACAAGCTCTACGGCCTCAAGCACATCGACACTGATATGAGTTCGGCCCAGGAAGTGGCCAAGTTTGCCGCGGAAAAAGACAACGCCAGTGCCGACATCGGTGACGTGGGCGCCGCCTTTGGCCCGATTGCCGTGGCCAAAGGCGTAACCCAGCCGTACAAGCCAACCACCTGGGAACAGATCCCGGACTGGGCCAAGGATAAAGACGGCAACTGGGCCCTGGCCTACACCGGCACCATTGCGTTTATCGTCAACAAGAAACTGCTGCACGGCTCTGAAGTGCCGACCAAATGGGCTGACCTGAAGTCGGGTAAATACAAGGTCTCGATCGGTGATGTCAGCACCGCGGCCCAGGCCACCAATGGCGTGCTGGCTGCAGCCATTGCCAATGGCGGCAATGAAAAGAACGTGCAACCGGCCCTGTTGATGTTTGCCGACATCGCCAAGCAAGGCCGCCTGTCACTGGCCAACCCGACCATCGCCACGATGGAGAAAGGTGAAGTGGAAGTCGGCGTGGTCTGGGATTTCAACGGCTTGAGCTACAAAGCCAAAATGGCCAACCCGGATGACTATGTGGTGCTGATCCCGTCCGACGGTTCGGTGATCTCGGGCTACACCACCATCATCAACAAATACGCCAAACACCCGAACGCCGCCAAGCTGACTCGCGAATTCATCTTCAGCGATGCCGGGCAAACCAACCTGGCGCGGGGCAATGCACGGCCGATTCGTGCCGAGCACCTGAAGCTGCCGGCTGACGTGCAGGCCAAGCTGCTGTCCAACGACCAGTACAAAAATGTCACCCCGATCAAAGACGCCGACGCCTGGGAAAAGACCTCCAAGGCCTTGCCGCAGCTGTGGCAGGAAGAAGTCATCATCAATATGCAGTAACCCTGCGCCTTGATCTGCGTGGGAGCGGGCTTGCTCGCGATGCCATCGACTCGATCCATCTGATGTGCCGGGTTGTACCCATCGCGAGCAAGCCCGCTCCAACAACAGCTTTTGCGCTGCGCCAGCGGAGTCTTACATGAAACACAACGTCATTCTGGTAGTGCTCGACGGCTTGAACTTTGAGGTCGCCCGCCTTGCCATGGGCCATCTGCAGGCCTATGTCAGTGCAGAACGGGCCGCACTGTACAAGCTCACCTGCGAGTTGCCAGCCCTGTCGCGCCCGCTCTACGAGTGCATCCTCACCGGCGTGCCGCCGATTGAAAGCGGCATTGTCCACAATAATGTCTCGCGCCTGTCCAACCAGCGCAGCGTGTTCCATTACGCTCGCGATGCCGGGTTGAGCACAGCGGCAGCGGCCTATCACTGGATCAGTGAGCTCTATAACCGCTCGCCATTCGTGATTGCCCGGGATCGCCATACCCTGGCTGGGGACTTGCCAATCCAATACGGGCATTTCTACTGGAGTGATCATTACCCTGACTCCCACCTGTTCGCCGACGCAGAAAGCCTGCGGTTGGCGCACAAGCCGAATTTTTTACTGGTCCACCCCATGAATATCGACGATGCCGGACACAAACACGGCCTCGATACCGCGCAATATCGCAACAGTGCGCGTTCGGCCGACATTATCCTGGCCGACTATCTGCAAGGCTGGCTGCAGGCCGGCTACCAAGTACTGGTCACTGCTGACCACGGCATGAACAACGATCGCTCCCATAACGGCTTGCTGCCCGAAGAGCGTGAAGTGCCACTGTTTGTGCTGGGCGATGCGTTCAGCCTGAACCCGGATGTCATGCCAAAACAGCTCGAGTTGTGCGGCACGATCTGCGAGTTGCTTGGCGTAGCTCACGACAAACCGCTGTGCCGCGAGCTGCTGAGGCCCGCGCCATGACCCGGGGCAAATGGCTTGCAGTTCTGTGCCTGGTGCCCTTCGCGGTATTTTTTATCGTGTTTCAGATCGCCCCGCTGGTGTGGGTGCTGATCCACAGTGTGCAATCGGAAGAAAGTGGCTGGGGCCTGGCCAACTTCATCAAGATCTTCAACTCCAAATTCTATCTGCAGGCCATCCAACACAGCCTGGAGATCAGTTTCTGGTCCAGCCTGTTCGGCATCATCATTGCCATACTGGGCAGCTATTCGCTGCGCAAGGTGGATTCGCGGCTGCGCAATTTCGTCAACGCATTCGCCAACATGACCAGCAACTTCTCCGGTGTGCCGCTGGCCTTCGCATTCATCATTTTGCTGGGCTTTAACGGCAGTATCACGATCATGCTCAAACAGGCAGGGATCATCGAGGATTTCAACCTCTACTCGAAAACCGGCCTGATCATCCTGTACACCTACTTCCAGATCCCCCTCGGCGTGCTGCTGCTTTACCCTGCCTTCGATGCCCTGCGCGAGGACTGGCGCGAATCGGCCTCCCTGCTGGGCGCCAACAGCTGGCAGTTCTGGCGGTTTATCGGCCTGCCGGTACTGACCCCGGCACTGCTCGGCACCTTCGTTATCCTGCTGGCCAACGCCCTGGGCGCCTATGCGACGGTATATGCCTTGACCACCGGCAACTTCAACGTGCTACCCATCCGCATTGCCGCGATGGTGTCAGGCGATATCAGCCTGGACCCGAACATGGCCAGCGCCCTGGCCGTGATCCTGGTGGGGCTGATGACCCTGGTAACCCTGGTGCATCAGTGGCTGTTAAAGAGGAGCTACCATGTCGCGCGCTGAAACCACTTCCGCCAGCCTGTACCACCGCAGTGTGGTCTGGCTGCTGTTTCTGATTTTGTTGCTACCGCTGCTGGGCACGTTTATCTACTCCATCGCCAGCAGCTGGTCAGCCACGGTGTTACCCAGCGGTTTTACCTTCAAGTGGTATGACCAGCTGTGGAGCGACCCGCGCTTCCTCAAGGCCTTCGGCCAGTCGCTGCTGGTCTGCGTCGCGGCGCTGGTGCTGTCCGTAGTGCTGATCCTGCCGCTGCTGTTTGTGGTGCATTACCACTTCCCCAAGCTGGATGCGCTGATGAACATCCTGATCCTGCTGCCCTTCGCCGTGCCGCCGGTGGTGTCATCGGTAGGCTTGCTGCAACTTTATGGTTCCGGCCCGCTGCAAATGGTCGGTACGCCGTGGATCCTGATCGGCTGTTATTTCACCGTCGCACTGCCGTTCATGTACCGCGCGATCACCAACAACTTGCAGGCGATCAACCTGCGCGACTTGATGGACGCGGCCCAACTGCTGGGTGCCAGCACCTGGCAGGCGGCATTTTTGGTGGTGCTGCCCAATTTGCGTAAAGGCCTGATGGTAGCCCTGCTGCTGTCATTCTCGTTCCTGTTTGGCGAGTTTGTGTTCGCCAATATCCTGGTCGGCACCCGCTACGAGACCTTGCAGGTGTTCCTGAACAATATGCGCAACAGCAGCGGCCACTTCACCAGCGCGCTGGTCATTTCCTATTTCCTCTTTGTACTGGTGCTGACCTGGGTTGCCACCTTCCTGAACAAGGACAAAAGCCAATGAGCTTCGTCAGCGTTGAACACCTGCAAAAATCCTATTCCGGCACCCCGGTATTCAGTGATATCAACTGCAGCATCGCCAAGGGCGAATTCGTCACCCTGCTCGGCCCGTCCGGTTGCGGCAAGTCCACGCTGCTGCGCTGTATCGCCGGGTTGACGCCGGTAGATGGCGGCAAGATCCTGCTCGATGGCCAGGACATCGTGCCAGTGAGCCCGCAAAAGCGTGGCATCGGTATGGTGTTTCAGAGTTATGCGCTGTTCCCCAACATGACTGTCGAACAAAACGTGGCCTTCGGCCTGCGCATGCAGAAGGTCAAGGCCGATGACAGCCACAAACGCGTGGCCGAAGCCTTGCAACTGGTGGAGCTGAATGACTTCGCCAAGCGCTATCCGCACCAGTTGTCCGGTGGTCAGTGCCAACGTGTGGCCCTGGCCCGCTCACTGGTGACGCGTCCGCGCCTGCTGCTGCTGGATGAGCCGCTGTCGGCGCTGGATGCGCGAATTCGCAAGCACTTGCGCGAGCAGATCCGCACCATCCAGCGCGAGCTGGGCCTGACCACTATCTTCGTGACCCACGATCAGGAAGAAGCACTGGTGATGAGCGACCGCATTTTCCTGATGAACAAGGGTCATATCGTGCAGAGCGGCAATGCTCAGACCCTCTATGCAGCCCCGGCAGATGCCTTCGCCGCAGGTTTTATCGGCAACTACAACCTGCTGGACGCGCAAACTGCCAGCCGCCTGTTGCAGCGCCCGGTCAGCAGCCGCATCGCCATTCGCCCGGAAACCCTGGGGTTGAGTGTGCAGGGTGAGCCGGACGGGGTGATTCTCAGCCACAGCTTGTTGGGTAACGTGATCCGCTATCGCGTCGAGGTGCGTGGCGTGCAATTGATCGTCGACGTACTCAACCGTGCGCCCGGCGATTTGTACCCGGACGGCCAAGCCGTTGCGCTATCCATCGATTCGAGCACCCTTTGTGAGGTAGCCTGATGTTCCTGAATTCACTGAAGAGAGAGTTGCGCTGATGGCCCTGGCAATTTTTGATCTGGACGAAACCCTGATTCATGGCGACTGCGCCACCCTCTGGAGCGAGCAGATGGGCCGCCTGGGCTGGGTCGACCCGGTGTCGTTCATGCAGCGCAACAACGAACTGATGGCCGCCTACAGCCGGGGCGAGCTGGCCATGGAAGACTATATGGCTTTCAGCCTGGAGCCGCTGATCGGCCGCAGCCCCGAAGAAGTCGCGCACCTGGTCGAGCCCTGGGTTGAAGACTATATCGAACCGATCATCTTCAGTGACGCAACCAGAACCATTGCCGCGCACCGCAAGGCGGGCGACCGGATCCTGGTCATTTCGGCCTCGGGCACCCATCTGGTCAAACCCATTGCCGAGCGCCTGGGTATCGATGAAGTGCTGGGCATTGAGCTGGAAGTGGCTCACGGCTTTTATACCGGGCACACGGTGGGCACTTTGACTTACCGCGAAGGCAAGATTACGCGCCTGCTGGAGTGGCTGGATGAGCAGGAAGAAAACCTGGAAGGCGCGAGCTTTTACTCCGATTCGCGCAACGACTTGCCGCTGCTGCTCAAGGTCGATCACCCCCATGTGGTAAACCCGGACCCGGTGCTGCGCGAACAGGCTGAAAAGGCCGGGTGGCCGATTCATCACTGGAAATGACCCCCTGAAACTGTGGGAGCGGGCTTGCTCGCGATGGCATCACCGCGATTGACCTGCCAGACCCTATCGCCTGCATCGCAAGCAAGCCAGCTCCCACAGGTTTTGTGGCGCCCTCAAGGCCTGATGCTGGCCAGCTCTCGGCAAACGCCGCCCTGAAACTGTGGGAGCGGGCTTGCTTGCGATGGCATCACCGCGATTTGCCTGCCAGACCCTATCGCCTGCATCGCAGGCAAGCCAGCTCCCACAGGTTTTGTGGCGCTCTAAAGACCTGATGCCGGCCAGCTCGGCAAACGCCGCCCTGAAACTGTGGGTGCGGGCTTGCTTGCGATGGCATCACCGCGATTTGCCTGCCAGACCCTATCGCCTGTATCGCAGGCAAGCCAGCTCCCACAGGTTTTGTGGCGCCCTCAAGGCCTGATGCCGGCCAGCTCTCGGCAAACGCCGCCCTGAAACTGTGGGAGCGGGCTTGCTCGCGATGGCATCACCGCGATTTGCCTGCCAGACCCTATCGCCTGTATCGCAGGCAAGCCAGCTCCCACAGGTTTTGTGGCGCCCTCAAGGCCTGATGCTGGCCAGCTCTCGGCAAACGCCGCCCTGAAACTGTGGGAGCGGGCTTGCTCGCGATGGCATCACCGCGATTTGCCTGCCAGACCCTATCGCCTGTATCGCAGGCAAGCCAGCTCCCACAGGTTTTGTGGCGCCCTCAAGGCCTGATGCTGGCCAGCTCTCGGCAAACGCCGCCCTGAAACTGTGGGAGCGGGCTTGCTCGCGATGGCATCACCGCGATTGACCTGCCAGATCCTATCGCCTGCATCGCAGGCAAGCCAGCTCCCACAGGTTTTGTGGCGCCCTTAAGGCCTGATGCTGGCCAGCTCTCGGCAAACGCCGCCCTGAAACTGTGGGAGCGGGCTTGCTCGCGATGGCATCACCGCGATTTGCCTGCCAGACCCTATCGCCTGTATCGCAGGCAAGCCAGCTCCCACAGAGGATCAGGTTAAGCTGCTGTCGATCACCAGCACCAGCTTGCCCGACACCTGGTTGCTGGCCAGTTCGGCAAACGCTGCCTGCGCGTCCTCAATCGGGAAGGTCTTGGCCAGTTGTGGACTCAGGCGGCCTTCGGTAAACAATGGCCATACCTGCTGCCCCAGATCACTGAGCAAATCCGCCTTGAACTGATCGCTGCGGCTGCGCAGGGTCGAGCCCAGCAACTGAATACGCTTGCCCAGGACCAGCGCCAGATCCAGCTCGGCCTTGCGCCCGCCCATCAGGCCAATCAACACCCAGCGCCCGTCCTGGGCCAGCAGTTTGAGGTTGGATTCGGCATAGTTGGCCCCCACAGGGTCCAGCACCACGTCGAAAGGCCCCAGCGCCTTGAGACTGTCCAGCCCCTCGGTACGCACCACGCCACCCTGGGCACCCAGCGCCTGGCAGTAAGCCAGGCGCTCGGCCGAGCCCACGCTCACCCAGCACGGGCTGCCAAAGGCTTTGCACAGCTGAATGGCCGCTGAACCAACACCACTTGCCCCCGCGTGCAGCAATACTTTTTCGCCCGGCTTGAGCGCGGCCAGTTGAAACAGGTTCAGCCATGCCGTGCTGTACACCTCGGGCAATGCCGCAGCCTCCAGCAGCGACAAACCTTCAGGCACCGGCAGTGCATGACGGGCATCAACCACCACTTCCTCGGCCATGCCACCCCCGGCCAGCAAGGCACAGACGCGATCACCCACTTGCCAGGACGACCCTGGCCCTACTTCGCTGACCACACCTGAACACTCCAGGCCCAATACCTCACTGGCCCCCGGCGGCGGCGGATACAAGCCGGCGCTTTGCAACAGATCGGCCCGATTGAGTCCGGCTGCCGCCACACGAATACGGATTTGCCCTACATCACAGGTGGGGCTTGGCTCTTCAACCCACTTCACTTGACCTTCAACGCCTTGCAATGCTTTCACAGTGCCTCCATAGTGAGTCTGGACTGAGCCCGGAGCTGTTGCACCGGGCTTTTTGCATTATGCGACCGGTCCTTGATGGAACCGGCGACTTCAAAGACGGCCTAATATGCGTTATCAATTGCCCCCGCGTCGAATCAGCATGAAGCATTTATTCCCTAGCACCGCACTTGCCCTATTCATTGGCCTAGGCGTTTTGCCGTTTTCGGCCAATACGTTCGCCGCTAACAGTTGGGATAACCTTCAGCCCGATCGTGATGAGGTAATTGCCAGTCTTAACGTTGTTGAGCTGCTCAAGCGCCATCATTACAGCAAGCCGCCACTGGATGATGCCCGCTCGGCAATCATCTATGACAGCTATCTGAAGCTGCTCGACCCTTCGCGCAGTTACTTTCTGGCCAGCGATATTGCCGAATTCGACAAATGGAAATTCCAGTTTGACGACTTCCTCAAAAGCGGCGATCTGAACCCCGGTTTCATTATCTACAAACGCTATCTGGATCGCGTCAAATCGCGCCTGGACTTTGCGCTTGCCGAGTTGAACAAGGGCGTTGACTCGCTGGACTTCAATGCCAAGGAAACCCTGGAGATCGACCGCAAGGACGCTCCATGGCTCAAGACCGAAGCCGAACTCAACAACCTGTGGCGCAAACGCATCAAGGATGAAGTCCTGCGTCTGAAAATCGCCGGCAAAGAGCCTGCGAAAATCCAGGAACTGTTGACCAAGCGCTACAAGAATCAATTGTCGCGCCTTGACCAGACCCGCAGCGAAGACATCTTCCAGGCGTATATCAACACCTTCGCCATGTCTTACGATCCGCACACCAACTATCTGTCGCCAGATAACGCGGAAAACTTCGATATCAATATGAGCCTGTCGCTGGAAGGCATAGGCGCCGTGTTGCAGAGCGATAACGACCAGGTAAAAATTGTCCGTCTGGTGCCGGCAGGCCCGGCCGATAAAACCAAGCAGGTCGCACCGGCCGACAAGATCATCGGCGTTGCCCAGGGCGACAAAGAGATGGTCGACGTGATCGGCTGGCGTCTGGATGAAGTGGTCAAGCTGATTCGTGGCCCTAAAGGCTCCGTGGTGCGCCTGGAAGTGATTCCGGCGAGCAACGCACCCAATGACCAGACCAGCAAGATCGTGTCCATCACCCGTGAAGCGGTGAAGCTTGAAGAGCAGGCGGCGAAAAAGTCGATCCTCAACCTCAAGCAGGATGGCAAGAACTACAAGCTGGGCGTGATTGAAATTCCGGCGTTCTACCTGGACTTCAAGGCGTTCCGTGCTGGCGACCCGAACTACAAGAGCACCACCCGTGACGTTAAAAAACTGCTGACCGAGTTGCAGAAAGAAAAAGTCGATGGCGTGATTATCGACCTACGCAACAACGGTGGCGGCTCGTTGCAGGAAGCCACCGAACTGACCAGCCTGTTTATCGACAAAGGCCCGACCGTGCTGGTGCGTAATGCAGACGGCAAGGTCGACGTGCTTGAAGACGAAAACCCGGGGGCGTTCTACAAAGGCCCGATGGCATTGCTGGTCAACCGCCTGTCGGCTTCGGCTTCGGAGATCTTCGCCGGTGCCATGCAGGACTACCACCGCGCGCTGATTATCGGCGGCCAGACGTTCGGCAAGGGCACGGTGCAAACCATCCAGCCGCTGAATCACGGTGAGCTGAAACTGACCCTGGCCAAGTTCTACCGGGTTTCCGGCCAGAGCACCCAGCATCAGGGCGTTCTGCCTGACGTCGCCTTCCCGTCGATTATCGACACCAAGGAAATCGGCGAAAGCGCACTGCCCGAAGCCATGCCGTGGGACACTATCCGTCCTGCGATCAAGCCCGCCGTCGACCCGTTCAAGCCTTATATCGACAAGCTCAAGGCCGAGCACGAAGCCCGGGTGGCCAAGGATGCCGAGTTCATCTTTATCCGGGACAAACTGGCCCTGGCCGAGAAGCTGATGGCCGAAAAGACCGTCAGCCTCAACGAAGCCGAGCGTCGCGCCCAGCACGCCGATATCGATGCCAAGCAGTTGGTGATGGAAAACGCCCGCCGCCAGGCCAAGGGCGAAGCGCCGCTCAAGGAAATGAAGAAAGAAGACGAAGATGCACTGCCGGTCGAGCCTGAAAAGACCAAGCCGGAAGATGACGCCTATCTGAGTGAAACCGGGCGGATTCTGCTGGACTACCTCAAGCTCACCTCACAGGTGGCCAAGAAGTAAGTCAGATCGGTAAAAACAGGGCGGCCCGCATGATGCGGGCCGCCCTTTTTATTGGCTAACGGTAAAGCCTGGCCATCTGCGGGTCAGCCATCAACCCCGGGCCACCCTGTTGATACAGCACCGCCAGCTTGTGCCCTGCCAGCGGGTGCCCGGCTTTTGCCGCCATCGTCCACCAGCGTGCAGCCTCGGCAGCGTCAGGCGTCTTGCTCAGCGTCCCTGCCAGGCTGAAAACGCCTACCTGGTAGGCTGCCTTGGCGTCACCACTGAGTGCCGCCAGACGCAACAAACGCACCCCCTCCTCCCTGGCGCCCATCCCTTGACCGCGAAAGGCCAGGATATGCCCGTAGAAACTTTGGGCACTGGTGCTGCCGAGGTTGGCCATGCGTGCGAACTGGCCCTCCATCCAGCGCCAGATACGCGGCTGACGGACACACCATGGCCAGTGAAACAACTTGCGCGCCAGCCAGTAACTCAGGCGCGCCTTGAGCCGCCAGAGCACTCAAGCCTCCTCGTGCTCGTAAACATACTCGAACACCCGCACCACCTCAGAGGCATGCCAGGACGCAGCGGCAATCCCGTCCGGCGGGCCGGGGAAACGCCCGAGGCGCTCCACGCATTCGAAAAAACCGGTACGTGGCAGACGGCTTGCACCCTGGCTGATCACCAGCGAACTGCGCAATGGCTGATCGGCCTTGGCATCCATCGCCGCCAGATGTTCAAGTGCGGCGGTGAGGGTCAACATGGCGGGGCTCGGCAATTGCAACCGTTCCAGTAATGCACGGTAAGTCAGCAAGTGGCGCTGTCGACGCGCCTGATCGAGTTCAGCCAACAACCCATCCCAGTGTTGACGACTGATGCGCACGTTCATGATGCTTCCCTCCAGCCTGCGATACCAAGCTCCCAGGCCAAGCTGCGACGGATAGCGAGGTCTGGCAGACGCTCGCCGGTTTCGATCATTCCCAGATATGACGGACTAATGCCTACCGTGCGTGCCAGCACCTCAAGGGCCAGGCCCTTGTTCTCGCGCAAGTGACGCAACTGATCGAGTCCGGGGTGCACCTGCTCGGGTGCCGGTGGCTGCAGATCCTTGTCAGGCTCGGCAACTGGCTCCTGGACTCCAGCAGCCTTGAGCAGTGCCTGATAACTCTCCCATGAAAGAACGGCGTATTCAGGCTCACCATTACGCTTGATGATTTGAAGATCCATTACTAAACCCCGTCAGACTTTTTTCGTAAATCGAGTCAGAACTTTCCCTTTGAGCTTAATCCTATCAGCCGCGAAGGTCTCTGGGGTTTTCACTCAAAAGTGAATAATTTGTGAAAACAACCGAAAAAGCCGTCATTTGCTGAAAATGTTATCCACACAAATTGTGGATAACCTTGTGAACAGAGCTGTTTTTCAACCCTGAAAGGCCCGTCCCATAAGGGCTGTACTCAGATCGGGCATTTTTTACACACATAAAAAAACCCATAAATTCATTGACTTGGCAGTCAGCAACTACTAGCCAAGAGAACTTATGGGTATTGAAAATACTGCAGGACAAAGCCTACAGAAACAAAAGGTGGACTACATAAACGACAACGCCCCGTCGAGACGGGGCGTTGCCTGTACCAGAAGCTGCTTACTGGGCAGCGTCTTGTGCCGGTTTTGCAGGGTCTTTGATGCCCAGCAGCTCCAGGTCGAATACCAGCACCGAATTGGCCGGGATAGCCGGGCTCGGGCTTTGCGCGCCGTAAGCCAGTTCGCTAGGGATATACAGCTTGTACTTCTCGCCAACGTGCATCAGTTGCAGGCCTTCAACCCAACCCGGGATCACGCCGCTAACCGGCAGATCAATCGGGCTGCCGCGCTCAACCGAGCTGTCGAACACCTTGCCGTCGATCAGTTTGCCTTCGTAGTGAACAGTGACTACGTCGGTAGCTTTTGGCTGAGGGCCATCGGCTTTCTTGATAACTTCGTACTGCAAGCCGGAAGCGGTAGTGACAACACCGGCCTTCTTGCCATTTTCTTCGAGGAATTTTTTGCCTGCCGCAGAGGCTTCTTCACTCATTTTGGTCAGACGTTCTTCGGCACGTTTTTGCAGGGCTGCGAACGCTTCGATCAGTTCGTCATCCTTGAGCTTTTGCTCTTTTTTGCCGACGGCATCTTCGATGCCCTGGGCTACGGCCTTGGAATCCAGATCATCCATGCCTTCTTGAGCCAGGCTCTTGCCCATGTTCAGGCCAATGCCGTACGAGGCTTTTTGCGCCGGAGTTTTCAGCTCTACGCTGGTCTGCGAATCACAACCCGCCAGTACCAGGCTTACCAGGGCCACAGCTGCCGCCAACCGATGCTGTTTCATGCTATTTCCTTGTTCATGCGCCAAATGGGCAATCGAATAAAGCCGCGAGCTTATCAGGCGGCCGCGACCAATGGCTACCGGCATAAGAGAGGCAATTGGTGGATAAGTTCATGCATTAATAACAATTCATTTTAGCCGCAACTTTTGTTAACACATCGGTAAACCCGGCAATGCACCCCCCTGCTCTCTTGATGCCTGACCGCAGCTGAGGCATAAGGCTGTAATTATTTTTACAAGGAGCGTTACTGTGCGTCTGTTTTACCGTGTTCTGCTGGGGCTGCTGGTGGCTGTAGCCATGGGCCTTGGCCTGGTGATCTATTTTGTCGCCAATCCAAAACTGCCAGCCTACCAGCCTGTGCAGCAACTGCACTACCTGGATCAGTGGAGTCCTGCTGAGCGCCAGACCTACTACTACACCCCCCAGGGCACTCAGGTTAAAGGCCTGCATTACGACTGGTTCAGCGCCCTGGAGCTGCCGTTTTCCAAACAACCCTTCGCGGCCCCCGAGTACCTGGCGCGCTTCGGCTTTCTGGTGGACCCCAAGCAGCAGGCCAGTGCTGCCAACCCGGGTAACCTGCCAGTAGGCTTTACCCGCCACCAGAACCCCGGCAGCAACGTGGAGTATCTGGATATCACCTGCGCGGCCTGCCACACCGGCGAATTGCGTTTCAAAGGCCAGGCGGTGCGCATTGACGGGGCTCCGGCACAGCATGTGCTGCCATCGAGCGTGCCAACCCTGCGCGGCGGCAGCTTCGGCCAGGCGCTGGTCGCCAGCCTCGCAGCGACCTACTACAACCCGTGGAAATTCGAACGATTCGCCCGCACCGTACTGGGCGATCAATATGATGCGCAGCACCAGCAACTGCGCAAGGACTTCAAGGCATCGCTGGACACCTTCCTTGGCGTGGCCTGGAACGATACCCATCGCGGCCTTTATCCGACACTCGAAGGCCCGGGCCGTACCGATGCCTTCGGCCGGATCGCCAACGCCAGTTTCGGCGACGCGATTTCCCCCGACAACTATCGCGTGGCCAATGCCCCGGTAGACTATCCGCATCTGTGGGACATGTGGACCTTCGACTGGGTGCAGTGGAACGGGTCAGCCAAGCAGCCGATGGCACGCAACATCGGTGAGGCGCTTGGCGTGGGCGCGACCCTGAACTTTTTCGACAAACATGGCCAACCCCTGCAGGGCGATGCCCGTTATCCGTCCAGTGTTCGCGTCAACGATCTGCACCTGATCGAAGAAACCCTGCAAAAGCTCAAACCACCGGTCTGGCCTGAAGCGCTGTTCGGTAAAATTGACCGCCCACTGGCGGCCAAGGGTCGAACCCTGTTCAGCGAAAACTGCGCCGGTTGCCATGTACCGCCTGAAGTCGAAGAAAACGGGCGGATGGTCAAGCAACTCAAGTTGCTGCCTGTGGAAGTGATCGGTACCGACCCCAATACCGCCAATAATATCGCCGACAACCGCTACGACCTCAGTGCGCTGCAATGGGACGCAGAGGAGCTGGCCAGGATGAACGTCGACCTGTACCCCAGGACCGACGCACCTCTGGACATGAGCAAGCTGTCTGTGGCCAAGGGCCTGGCCTATGTCACCGCCTTTGTTGAAAAGCGTGCCTATCACGATGCCAATATCGGCCGCGAAGAACAGGATCGCCTCAACGGCTTTGGCTTGCCGATCGGCGTATTGGAGGTGCGTGCCTACAAGGCGCGGCCGCTGGACGGGATCTGGGCCACAGCACCCTTCCTGCACAATGGTTCGGTGCCTACGGTGTACCAATTGCTCTCGCCTCAGGCCGAGCGTGATCAGACCTTTTATCGCGGCAGTTTTGAATATGACCCGCGCCACCTGGGCTATCGCACCGAGGCCTTTGACGGCGGTTTTGTACTCGATACCCGCATCAGCGGCAACCACAACAGCGGTCACGAGTTCCGCGCCGGCCCTCGCGGCAACGGGGTCATCGGGCGCCTGCTGCAACCCGAAGAACGCTGGGCATTGCTGGAGTACCTGAAAGTGCTCGGCGGCCCTCTCGAGCAGGAATTGCCACAGCCATGAAAGATCTCCGTCATCTGAAAAAAATCGCTAAAAGGATGTTTGCATGCTGACCACTTTCTGGCTTCGACTCGGCAAATGGCTGGGCAAGCTGCTTTTACTGCTCGTTGCCCTGGGCTTGCTCGGTTGGGCGCTGGCCTCCGGCTGGTACGCCTGGCAACATCGCGGGCCGGTTTCGGCGCGCGAGCAGATCCCGGACGGTGAAGCCGCCATGACCCGGGACACCATCCAGACCGCAATCCGCATCGTCGACCAGCACCGCGAAAACACCCGCTACTTGCGCGATGCCCATGCCAAGGCCCACGGCTGCGTCAAGGCCGAAGTCGAGGTACTAGCCGACCTCGACCCGGCGCTGCGCCAGGGTGTGTTTGCCACGCCGGGCAAAACCTGGCAAGCGGTGATGCGCCTGTCCAATGGCAACGCCTACCCACAATTCGACAGCATTCGCGATGCCCGCGGCATGGCCATCAAGTTGCAGGACGTGCCCGGCACTCAACTGATGCCAGGCCAGCAAGGGCGCACCGAGCAGGACTTTGTGATGTTCAACCATCCCAATTTCTTTGTCAGCGATGTCGCTGAATACCGCCAGAACATCGGCGCGCAGGCTGATGGCAAAAAGGTCCTGGCGTTTTTCCCGTCCTGGGACCCGCGCAGCTGGCAAGTGCGCCATCTGTTTATCGCCCTGGCTACCCTGGCGCCTGCCCCGGCCAGCCCGACACAAACGACATATTTTTCTGTGTCGCCCTACAAGTTCGGCACAGCCAATGCCAAGTACCGCGTAGCCCCTGACCCCGACAGTTGCCCGGCTTACAGCCTGCCCAAGCAGAATGAGGCGCTGCCCAATTTTTTGCGTAACGCCTTGAATCAGCAACTGTCAACGGATCGGGTGCCCGCCTGCTTTGTACTGCAGATCCAGCGTCAGGACGCCAATCGTTTTATGCCGATCGAAGACACCAGCATCGAGTGGAAAGAATCGGACGCGCCCTTTGAAACCGTCGCACGGGTCAAGGTGCCAGCTCAGGACTTTGACACACCAGGCCAGAATCTGGCTTGTGACAACCTGTCGTTCAGCCCATGGCATGGCATTGAGGAACACCGGCCGATTGGCGGGATCAACCGCCTGCGCAAGGCGGTGTATGACGCGGTCAGCGACTACCGCCACGCACGCAACGCCGAGCAGCAATAACCCGCTCATTCGACAACGGGTGCAAACCAAATGTGGGAGCGGGCTTGCTCGCGATGCAGACGGCGCGATCCTTGAATCAGATCGCGTCGATGCCATCGCGGGCAAGCCCGCTCCCACAGGGGTAGTTCAGGGCCGGCGAATCAGTGAACCGGCAATTCCACGCCTTCAAACAGCTCTTCCAGCTCTTGCTTGTTGTGGCAGGCAATCGCTTTGGCCATCACTTCACGGGTGAGGTGCGGGGCAAATTTCTCGATAAAGTCGCACATGAATCCGCGCAGGAAAGTGCCACGACGGAAACCGATTTTGGTGATACTGGACTCGAACAGCTCGCTGGCATCAAGGACCACCAGATCTTTATCCAGATTGGTGTCGACGGCCATTTTGGCCACGATGCCAACACCCAGGCCCAAACGCACATAGGTTTTGATCACGTCGGCGTCGGCAGCGGTAAATACCACTTTAGGGGTCAGGCCACGATGGCTGAACGCCTCGTCGAGCTTGGAGCGACCGGTAAAGCCGAACACATAGGTCACGATCGGGTATTCGGCCAGCGCTTCGAGGGTCAGCTTTGGCAGTTTGGTCAGCGGGTGACCCTGAGGCACCACGACGCAGCGATTCCAGCGGTAGCACGGCATCATCACCAGGTCGCCGAACAGCTCAAGGGCTTCAGTGGCAATGGCAAAATCGACAGTGCCATCGGCGGCCATCTCGGCGATCTGCATGGGCGAACCCTGGTGCATATGCAGGGCTACGTCCGGATACTGCTTGATAAAGTTGCTGATCACCGGCGGCAATGCATAACGCGCCTGGGTGTGGGTGGTGGCAATCGACAGCGTACCCTTTTTCTCGTTGGAGAATTCCTGGGCGATCTGCTTGATGCTTTCGACCTTGCGCAGGATCTCGCCAGCGGTCGTGATGATGCGCTCGCCAGCCGGAGTGACGCGAGTCAGATGTTTGCCGCTGCGGGCAAATACCTCGACGCCCAATTCGTCTTCAAGCAGGCGGATCTGTTTGCTGATACCCGGCTGTGAGGTGTAAAGACTCTGCGCGGTGGCCGAAACGTTGAGGTCGTGGTGCGCCACTTCCCAGATGTAGCGCAATTGTTGAAGCTTCATATGCATCCCTCAAAGCTGATAGGCGCCAAGGCATCGGCGGCGATATATAACTATATGGAAGGTTGGAATAAGAAATCTAGAACTTTTTTATCATTTTTATTGATTCATCAGCCTTACACATCAGCACTGCGCCGGCGCTGCATCAGGGGCACCAGATACACCGGTATCTTGGCCAGCTCGATAACTCGGGCGGCCGTTCGCCCCAAATGCGATTCGCCCCCCGAGGGCTGGGCATGACTGCCCAGTATGAGCAGGTCTACTGAAAGCTTTTGCGACTGCTCCAGAATGACGTGTGAAGGCTCCCCTTGAATAACCTTGACCGATCGAATCAAGGCCAGTTCCTGTTCCCACCCCGCCAACTCTTCGCGAAGACTCTCCAATACCCGCAACTCGATATTGGAAAGCATTGTGCTCATGCCCTGCTGGTGCAACTCGCTCAACGCCTGCTCATCGAGATAGCTTTGCAGTACCGACTCGGCAAACAGGCCCATGGGCTCGACCACATGCAACACAAACAGATCGGCGCTGAAACTGCGGGCCATTCCAAGCGCATGCTGCATCACAACGGGCGCGTAAATGCCGAGGTCAGTGGCGTACAGGATTGAGCGAATCATGCGACCTTCCCGACAGCGTCAATATACGAAGTAAGTTGAGCTTAGCAGCGTCGGGACAAGTGCGATGCTCCGCTCGGCAACTCGCCGGCAATGCTTATTCGGGGGCGAAATCCCTGGATTCATTGCTGATGCCGTGAGGCACATGGCCGGTCGCCACCACCTGGCGCGCCCTCTCGCAATGACCGGCCTGGTCATCAAAAAATACATCCGCAGCAAAGGCTTCGAGAAAGGCCGATTTATCCAGCCCGCCCAGAAAAAGCGATTCATCCAGACGAATGTCCCAGTCACGCAACGTGCGGATCACCCGTTCATGGGCAGGAGCCGAACGGGCAGTGACCAGCGCAGTGCGAATCGGGCAGTTGTCATCGGGGAACTCACGTTGCAACAGGTTTAAAGCCTCCAGAAAGCCCTTGAAGGGCCCGCCCCGCAGCGGATTGCGCGCAGATTCGCGCTCAAGGGACTGAAATGCCTCCAGGCCTCCAGACTGGAAAACCCGCTCCGACTCGTCGGAAAACAGCACCGCATCACCGTCAAAGGCAATCCGCAGCTCATTGCTTTCGGCACGCAGTGAGCCACCCGAGAGAATGGTTGCTGCTGCAAAACCCGCATCCAGGGCACTGCGCACATCCTCGGCATGGGTCGACAAAAACAGATCACAACCAAAAGCATTGAGATAGGGATGGGGGTTGCGCCCGCCCGAGAACGCTGCCCGGGAAATATTCAGGCCGTAATGCTGGATCGAATTGAACACCCGCAGCCCGGTATCGGCGCTGTTACGCGAGACCAGCACCACCTCGACCCGCTCCCGGCCAAGGCTGGCATTAAAGCTCAGGAGCTTCTTGACCAGCGCAAAGGCATCCCCCGGGGCCAGTACTTCATCTTCATGTTCGATCTGGTATTGCCGGTACGCCTCGATCCCCTGGGCCAGGTACACCTGATGGCTATCGCTCAAGTCGAACAGGGCCCGAGAAGAAATGGCCAGCACCAGCTTGCCCTTTAAGCCTTTGCTCATATCGCCTCCACAGCACTAAAGCGGGTTCAAACGTTGCTTCACGGTAGCTCGTCAGGCTCAAGCATCAAGGCCAGCCGAACATGATGTGCCAGCTCACCTTCGCTCAGGCGCGATTTCAACTCACCGTAAAAGGCCCCGTTGTGCACCACAAACAGGCTAGGCAGATGAAAAATTTCGTAGCGCTCGACCAACCCGCCGTTGTTCCCGGCATCAATCCAGCACAACCGTTCAACGGGCAATTGCATGCCGGGCAGCATGCGCCGGGCCACCCGGCACGCCGAACAGCCCGCACCGGTAAAGATGACCAGCGAGGTGCCGGGAAGTGCCAGCAGTAGCTGGTCGGCATCAAAGTCAGTCAGTTCCATCGCAGTCACTATACTCATAAGACAATACTAATTTAATGGCACCTGGAGTCCGAATTCATGGGTCGTTTTTTACCTCACCCAGATGATATTCCCGTTGAGATAACGCTACGCAACCAACCTTCACTGCCGCGCCAGAAGCTGCACTCTATCAGCCTCGGCGGCGTGGCATGCAACAGCGACAGAAGCTGGCGATGCGGCACCGCCGTTGATATGTCCATGCCTACCCTGGGGGAAAACGCACGTTATCCGGGCTATATAGCCTGGTGCGAAAAGCGCAAGGAGGGTTACCGCATCGGCGTTGCCTTGATTGATGAACAAACCCTGTTTGGCGCGCGAATGGGCGAACAGGTCTGTCAGATCGAACACTTCTCACGCCTGCAGCAGCAACAAAGCCCCTGCCCCCAGGACCTGCAAGCCCTGGCTCTGGAATGGGTCACTCATCACGCCGTGGAGTTCTCGCAAGCCACCATGGACCACGCAATGGCGCAGGCCGTGCTGGATTAAAGCTGTACCTGCCCATTGTCGACCTACCGGATAACGCGTTAAGGTTCGGCTCCCCGATGCGCTCAATCAAGCTGTGCTCCGCCGCACGGGGATCGCTGGCGGCCGGCACCCGTGACCTGACGAGTAACACGATGGCTGATTTACCGATCGACGACCTAAACGTTGCCTCCAACGAAACCCTGATCACCCCTGAACAGCTCAAACGCGAGATTCCTCTCAGCGAAACAGCGCTGCGGACCGTGACCAAAGGGCGCGAGGTGATTCGCAACATCCTGGATGGCACTGACCATCGACTGTTCGTTGTCATCGGGCCTTGCTCGATTCACGATCTCAAGGCTGCCCATGAATACGCCGAGCGCCTGAAGGTGCTTGCGGCTGAAGTCAGCGATACGCTGTATCTGGTCATGCGGGTTTATTTCGAAAAGCCCCGTACCACCGTGGGCTGGAAAGGCCTTATCAACGACCCGTATCTGGACGACTCGTTCAAGATCCAGGACGGTCTGCATATTGGTCGCAAGCTGCTGCTGGACCTGGCCGAAATGGGCCTGCCAACCGCAACTGAAGCCCTCGACCCGATTTCCCCGCAGTACTTGCAGGACCTCATCAGCTGGTCGGCCATCGGCGCACGCACCACTGAGTCCCAGACTCACCGTGAAATGGCGTCCGGCCTGTCTTCGGCCGTAGGCTTCAAGAACGGTACCGATGGCGGTCTGACGGTTGCGATCAATGCCTTGCAGTCGGTTTCAAGCCCGCATCGTTTCCTGGGTATCAACCAGGAAGGCGGCGTGTCGATCGTCACCACCAAGGGCAATGCCTACGGTCATGTGGTATTGCGCGGCGGCAACGGCAAACCGAACTATGACTCCGTCAGCGTTGCGCTCTGCGAGCAGGCACTGACCAAGGCCAGGATCACCCCGAACATCATGGTCGATTGCAGCCACGCCAATTCCAACAAGGACCCGGCCCTGCAGCCGCTGGTCATGGAAAACGTGGCCAACCAGATCGTCGAGGGCAACCAGTCGATTATCGGCCTGATGGTTGAGAGTCACTTGAACTGGGGCTGCCAGGCAATTCCTAAAAACCTTGAAGACTTGCAGTACGGCGTGTCGATTACTGATGCCTGCATCGACTGGTCGGCTACCGAGACCACCTTGCGCAGCATGCATGCCAAGCTCAAGGATGTGTTGCCAAAGCGCACCCGCGGCTAACACCCCATGTGGGAGCGGGCTTGCTCGCTCCCACAATAGTTTGGCGCCAGTTCCGCACGGTTGCAGACGCACACAAAAACGCCGGGCATGCCCGGCGTTTTTGTGTGCGTGTTCTTCAGGTATTGGCCTGAGGGCGCTTGTGGCGTTCCATATAGCGCTCAACGTATGAACACGAGGGAATCACCTCATAGCCCATCTTGTCTGCGTAATCGAGCGCCTGCTCCGTCAAGGCTGCCGCAATACCCCGACCACGCAGGGCGTTAGGCACAAACGTGCGATAGATATCCAGAGTCTGCTTGCCCAGATCCATGTAGGTCAGGTAAGCACGATGACCGTCGACAGTGGTCTCAAACTGGTGACCTGCCTGGTCATGGTGGATAGACAACGCCTCGCTCATCATTGCTCCTCGCGGGTCTTGTAGTGTGACCCCTACCTTACTGATGTTTTTCCGCCGAGGGAACTACTACGCCATCACGCACGCGCTGCCAGCCCGGGATGTGCCGGCAGGCCTGATTAGAGAGTAGCCACTCTAGTGCAAATGTTCACTTCCCGGGGCAGCCAGTTGTCAGCAGATCAGGCCCGCCCAAACGTTTCGCCGGCCCGACATCCTTGACCCGGCCCTGAACATTTTCCGGAAGGTTGAGGCTATGACGTACAACCGCACTTAAAGTCACGCTGCGCCATCACTCTGATGCCACTTCGTGCACTCCAAACTGACTGTTTTACAAACACAATCTGTTAAAGCTAGCCTACCGAGATTGCCAGCCAATTATTTTTTTTGGTTCTTGCGCTAGGTCATTTTACTTACTACAAGTAATGGGTACTATGTACGCCGGCTGTTTCCTCACTTTGAAGGAACAGCTTCAATTAGAAAGTCCTTGAAGGGGAACACGATGAACAACGTTCTGAAATTCTCTGCTCTGGCATTGGCCGCAGTTCTGGCTACCGGTTGCAGCAGCGTATCTAAAGAAACTGAAGCCCGTCTGACTGCAACTGAAGATGCAGCAGCTCGCTCCCAGGCTCGTGCTGACGAAGCCTACCGTAAAGCTGATGAAGCTCTGGCTGCTGCTCAAAAAGCACAACAGACTGCTGACGAAGCTAACGAGCGCGCTCTGCGCATGCTTGAAAAAGCAAGCCGCAAGTAACAGTCCTTCGGGACTGTTATCAAGCCGACCTATTTATAGGTCGGCTTTTTTATTGCCTGCCGGTCACTAAACAGGCAATAAAAAAGCCGCCAGGGGTATTAACCGGGGCGGCTTTTTATTGCGCTTGTTCAGTACGGCTTACTGCACATAATCCAGCGACTGGCCAGTAGCCATACCGGTATTGGTTGTGCCGATTACTGCAGGTATGCCGGTTTCTGCTCCCACTACCGGGAATGCCAGATCCTTGTCTATCTGGATGCTGTTTTCTAGGTCCTGATGCTTGAGCAGGAAGTTCATGAAGCCTGCGTACTTGTTCTGCAAGTCTTCAGGGGTCAAGTGCGACTTGTCGCTCACGGCCAGCAACGAACCATCCTTCACGTTCAACGGCTCGTGAACTTCAAGGAACACCTTGCCGCCACTGACGCCAATTTTGTACGGCTCGTTGATGATCCGCACCGGCGTACCCACCGGCACCATCTGCGCCATTTGCAGCACGTTCTGGTTAAGCATGCGGAAGCAGCCGTGGCTGGTGCCCGTGCCAATGCCGAACTTGGCGTTGGAGCCGTGGATCAGGTAGCCCGGCATGCCGAGGGTGAACTTGAACGGACCCAGCGGGTTATCGGGGCCTGCAGGCACCACGTTAGGCAGCGGGTCACCATTTTTGGCGTGCTCGGCCTTGATCGAAGCCGGCGGTGTCCAGGTCGGATTGGGCGTCTTGGCGGTGATTTTGGTTTGCCCCAGGGGCGATCCCCAACCTTCGCGGCCAATCCCCAGCGGGAAGGTGTAAACCTTGTTCTGGTCCTTGGGATAATAATACAGGCGGTATTCGGCGAGGTTGATCACGATCCCCTCACGCTTGCCCGGCGGCAGGATGAACTGGGTCGGCAACACGATATCGGTATCGACGAGGGTGCCATCCGGGTTCTTTTTGACCGGCAGCCAGGCGTCTACCCCGGGGTTGGCAGCGATCATTTCCGAATAGCCCAGCTCGTACTGGTTACCCAGGTCGGCAAAGGAATCTTCGTACTTGCCTTTGATCACCTGCACTTCGCCAACGACATCTTCGCCAGGCGGTGGCAGCGGGAATTCAAGCGCGACCGCGGGACCCGCAACACAAAGTGCGGCAACGGACAGGTAGCGGGTAACTGCAGGTAGGCGCGACAACATCCGGAACATCCTTCGCATAATCAACGGGGGACAAAAAAAGGGAGTGTACACCGCGCCCACGGGGAGCGTGAGCCGGTCAGGGCATCAAACAGGTAAGATCATAGTTCAAAGCGCAACTCTGGCCAGATGGGCTCCGTGCCCCGGCGCTGCGACTCGATGATTGCCCGGCACAGCGGGCATAACCGGTGGTCCTGAAACACCTTGCGGGTGACATCCGACCAACGCGGTTGCGCCGGCAGCAATGAGCCACACAAGGTGCGGTCAATGGTGCCTCCCAGCTCCAGTTGACGTGTCACCAGATGCACCCGTACCTCCTGGCAGGCGAACAGATCGAGCTGCTCATCGGGCTCGATCAGTTGATAGGCATATAAAGACCAGGCAGGACGCGACATCGAGGGCTCCAAATCGGGGGGGCGCCACCTTAGCCGAAACACTGCCACTAGAAAAGCATCAAAGCAGGGGTTTTAACGCCGGCCACACATTATCCAGCAAAAGCCCCTGCGCACCGACTGCCGGGTGGATGCGATCGGCCTGCATCAGTTCGGGCTTGCCGCCCACGCCCTCAAGCAAAAACGGCACCAGGGCAACGTTTTTTTCCTTGCCCAGCTCGCTGTACACCGCAGCAAAAGCCCGGGTGTAACGCGCGCCATAATTGGGCGGCAATTGCATCCCCAACAGCAACACCTTGGCACCCGCCTGCTGCGAGGCATCAATCATTCCTGCAAGATTTTGTTTCAATTGCGCAGGGAGCTGCCCGCGCAGGCCATCGTTGCCACCCAGCTCGACAATCACTACATCCGGTTTATGCTCTGCAAGCAGCGCAGGAAGCCGCGCCAGCCCTCCGGCGCTGGTGTCGCCACTGATCGAAGCATTGACCACCTTGTCGTCGTAGCCTTGCTCCCTGAGCCGCTGTTCGAGCAAAGACACCCATCCCTGACGGGTATCCAGGCCGAAAGCCGCGCTGATACTATCGCCGACGATCAAGATAGTTCCCGCCGTTGCCGTCTGTGCCACGCACATCAGGGCCAGAGCAACACTTAAAAACCACACACGCATTGGATTCTCCATGGGCGAAAGTATTCTCACCGCGCAGAACCTTAGCAAAGTGGTTCCCAGCGCGGAAGGCGAGTTAACCATCCTGCACTCCTTGAGCCTCGAACTGAGCAAGGGCGACAGCCTGGCGATTGTCGGCGCCTCAGGTTCAGGCAAATCGACGCTGCTGGGCCTGCTCGCCGGCCTCGACCTGCCCAGCCAGGGCGAAGTAATCCTGGCCGGGCGGGCCCTGAGCACCCTGGACGAAGACCAGCGCGCCCGGGTGCGGGCCGAACACGTGGGCTTTGTGTTCCAGTCATTCCAGCTGCTCGACAGCCTCAATGCCCTGGAAAACGTCATGCTGCCGCTGGAACTGGAGGGTCGCAAGGATGCCCGCGAGCATGCCCGCCACCTGCTGGAACGCGTCGGCCTGGGCCAGCGCCTGAGTCACTCGCCACGCCAGCTGTCCGGCGGCGAGCAGCAACGGGTCGCCATTGCCCGGGCATTTGCCGCCAATCCCGACGTGCTGTTTGCCGATGAACCTACCGGCAACCTGGACAGCCACACTGGCGAGCGCATCACCGACCTGCTCTTTGAACTGAACAAGGAAAACGGCACCACCCTGGTGCTGGTGACCCATGACGAACGCCTGGCCCATCGTTGCCGGCGCCTGATCCGTCTTGAAGCTGGCCATCTGGTCGGCCCTCTGGAGCCCTGATGGCACGTCTGCCGCTGTTGCGCATGCTGAGTCTGGCCGTACGCCAATTACTGCGCGATGCCCGCGCCGGCGAGCTGCGGGTGCTGTTCTTCGCCCTGCTGGTCGCCGTGGCGGCCAGCACGGCCATCGGCTACTTCGGTGCCCGTCTTAATGGCGCGATGTTGTTGCGTGCCACCGAGTTCCTCGGCGCCGACCTGGTGCTTGATGGCACGGCCCCGGCCCGTGAAGAACAAATCAAGGTCGGCAACGACCTGGGCCTCGAACACGCCCGCGTGGTCGAATTCGCCAGCGTGATTGCCACCGACAATGGCATTCAGCTCTCCAGCATCAAGGCGGCAGACGATGCCTACCCGTTGCGCGGCGAACTGAAAAGCGCCCCGCAGCCCTATGCCGAAGAACAGCCTGGGGGCGGTCCCAAATCCGGTGAGGCCTGGGCCGAAGCCCGACTGCTGACCGCGCTGGACCTGAAGGTCGGCGATGAAATCGATGTCGGTTCAAAAACCGTACGTATCACCCGCGTGCTGACTTACGAACCCGACCGGGCCGGCAACCTTTACAGCCTGACCCCACGAGTACTGATCAATCTTGACGACCTTGCCGCCACCGGCATCGTACAACCGGGCAGCCGTGTCACCTACCGCGAACTGTGGCGCGGTGAAGCACCGGCGCTGGAATCGTATCGCCAGGTGATCAAGCCTGGCCTGGACGCCAACCAGCGCCTCCTGGACGGCCGTGACGGCAACCAGCAGATCGGCGGTGCGCTGGGCAAGGCCGAGCGTTACCTGAACATGGCCAGCCTGGTGGCGGTGCTGCTGGCGGGCGTGGCCGTAGCGTTGTCTGCCACCCGCTTTGCCAATCGGCGTTTCGATGCCAGCGCCCTGCTGCGTTGCCTCGGCCTGTCACGGCGCGAAACACTCTGGTTGTTTACCCTGCAACTGAGTGTGCTCGGGCTGCTGGCCAGCCTCGCCGGCTCCTTTCTCGGCTGGCTCGCGCAACTTGGACTGTTCGCCCTGTTGCATGACCTGCTACCGGCTAACGTACCGCCCGGCGGCCTGATGCCGGCGATTGCCGGGATGGGTACCGGGCTGGTGGCGCTGGCTGGTTTCGCCTTGCCGCCGCTCGCGGCACTGGGCCGCGTACCTCCACTGCGGGTGTTGCGCCGCGATTTGCTGCCGATTCCGGCCAGCACCTGGACCGTCTACGGCGCGGCGCTGCTGGCACTGGGGCTGATCATGTGGCGCATGAGCCTGGACCTGGTGCTGACCTTCGCCCTGCTCGGGGGTGGCGTGATTGCCGCCGTGGTGCTTGGCGGAATCCTGCTGCTGGGCCTGCAAAGTCTGCGCCGCCTGCTGGCCCGTGCCTCACTGCCCTGGCGCCTGGGGCTGGGTCAGTTGCTGCGCCATCCGCTGGCCGCGGCGGGCCAGGCCCTGGCCTTTGGCCTGATCCTGCTGTCGATGGCCCTGATCGCCCTGCTGCGCGGCGAATTGCTCGACACCTGGCAAAACCAGTTGCCCAAAGATGCACCCAACTACTTTGCGCTGAATATCCTGCCGGCCGACAAGGAGGCTTTCGGCGCCCACCTGATGACCCTTCAGGCCCGCGCTGCGCCGCTGTACCCGGTCATTCCGGGGCGTCTGATCAGCATCAATGGCGAACCGGTGCAGGACATCGTCAGCAAGGACTCCAGTGGCGACAAGGCCATCCAGCGCGACCTGAGCCTGACCTGGGCCGCTGACCTGCCTGCCGAAAACCAGCTGACGGCAGGTAGCTGGTGGGGCCCGAAGCCCGAAGGCGATGTGCCGGGCGTTTCAGTGGAAGCCAAAGTCGCCGAAAGCCTCAAGCTGAAGCTGGGCGACCTGATGACCTTCACCATTGCCGGTGTCAATCGCGAAGCACGGGTCACCAGTTTGCGCAGCATCAACTGGGACAACTTCCAGCCCAACTTTTTCATGATTTTCCAGCCTGGCACCTTGCAGGACTTGCCGGCCACCTACCTCACCAGCTTTTACCTGGCACCGGGACACGACAAGGAAATCATCGAACTGTCGCGCACCTTCCCGGCCGTGACCATCTTGCCTATCGATGCATTGCTGGAGCAACTGCGCAGCATCCTGGCGCAAGTGACCATTGCTGTGGAATACGTGCTGCTGTTTGTGTTGGCGGCGGGCATGGCGGTGCTGTTTTCCGGCTTGCAATCCACCCTGGATGAACGCATTCGCCAGGGCGCCCTGCTGCGCGCGCTGGGGGCCGAGCGGCAACTGCTGGTGAAGGCCCGGCGCATCGAGTTCGGCTTGCTGGGCGCCACCAGCGGCCTGCTGGCGGCGCTGGGGGCCGAACTGGTCAGTCTGGTGCTTTACCGCTTTGCCTTTGACCTGCCGTGGCACCCACATCCGTGGTTGTTGCTGTTGCCGGTGCTGGGCGCGGTGATGGTGGGCGGTGCGGGCGTGTTTGGCACACGCAGGGCGCTGAATGCCAGCCCGTTGACGGTGTTGCGCGAGGGTTGATATGGCCAGACACTATAAATCCTGGCGTTGACGAGCGCAGCGAGGCTGCGATCGTCGTTTTGGGAATCAACTGTTACGCCGCGTACATATCCGGCATTTGCGTATAACTGAAGTATTGGTTTCGCCCTTACGGCGAGTCCATTTTGAAAGGACCCAAAAGGAACCAAAAGGTCCTCGCCCTACCATTCGGCCGATTCGCCAAGGTTCGCCGGCTCCTTCCGGCTCTGTTATGGGAGCGGGCTTGCCCGCGATGGCAGCACTTTGTTCCTCCAGATAGAACGAGGTGCCTGCATCGCGGGCAAGCCCGGCTCCCACAGGGAGATATGTCGGTCGAAAATCCTGCATTCAAACAGGCCGGCCGGTCGGCCGCCTCGACGGCTTTTGATCTTGATCTACCCGCCCCATCGGGAGGCCGAGAGGAGGTTCTGCGCAGTGGGCCTCCCGGCATGGATGCCGGGAGAGCCGCGATGGGCCATGGATGGCCCGTGGCGGCGGGCCCACGGAGCGGGACCGGAACGAGGGAACCTGAGCGCAGCGAAGGCCGTACGCCAGGGGCAAGCCTTTTTGGTTACTTTTTCGGCGTCTGGAAAAAGTGACTCGCCGTAAGGGCGAAACCAATATTCCAGTTATACGCAGATGCCGGATATGTACGCGGTACACCAGTTAAACCCTGCAGCGGCTAAATATCCGCCCAGGTTTTACCCTAGCTTTTCTCGTAATAAATCTCGTTGATCCACCACAGCACTTCCCCGCTCGGGGTCTGCACCACTGCCTCGTCGCCCACCTCTTTCTTCAACAGCGCACGGGCCATCGGTGAGTCGATGGAGATGTAGTCGTTGCGTCCGTAGATTTCGTCGTAACCCACAATGCGGAATTTCTTGACGTCCCCGGCCTCGTTTTCAATTTCGACCCAGGCACCAAAAAACACCCGGCCTTCCTGCTCCGGCGAGTAATCAACCACCCGTACATCCTCGAGGCGCTTGCGCAGGTAGCGCACCCGTCGGTCAATCTCGCGCAGCAACTTCTTGTTGTACTGGTAGTCAGCGTTTTCGCTGCGATCACCCAGTGATGCTGCCCAGGTCACCTTGCGTGTGGTATCCGGGCGCTTTTCCCGCCACAGGTAGTCAAGCTCCTGCTTCAGGGCTTCATGGCCTTGCCTGGTGATGATGTTGGTACTCACTCGCGGTCGTTCTCCAGCAGGTTGCATTGGCCAGGGCAGACTCTTAGCACCCCGGCGCGACGAAATACATAGAGGCGCTGATAAAAATCACAAGCGCGGCGACACTCTCACTGTGCCGTGGCCTGGCGATACTGGCGCGGGGTAAAGCCGGTCAATGCCTTGAATTGGCGGGTGAATGCGCTGTGGTCGGTGTATCCGCACTGCAGGGCCACCTGGGTAATCGGAATATCGGTCAGCAACAGCCGATGGGCGTGTTCCAGACGCACCTTCTGGATCATCTGCCGTGGCGTCAGGTGAAACACACGCTTGCAGTAGCGCTCCAGTTGCGCCACGGAGATTCCGGCAATACGGGTCAACTCACCCAGGGTAACGCGGCGGTTGAAATGCGTGCGAATGTGCTCATCCACTGCCGCCAGCCGCTGGTACGCCGGGTGGGTATCACTGGCTGATTGCAAGTCCACGGAGATCCCGGCCAGGCCGATGATCTCGCCCTGGAGATTGTACAGCGGGCGCTTGTGGGTCAGGCACCAGCCAGGCTCCCGGGTCCCGTACAGATGCAGTTCCAGCTGGTCCTCTAGCACCAGCCCCTGCTCCAGCACCTGGCGATCCTGCTCGGTATAGCCCGGCCCCAACTGCGCGGGGAATACCTCGGCGCTGGTTTTGCCGAGCAGGGGTTGCAACTGCTTGAGGCCGCAGCGCTGGACCAGGGTGCGGTTGGCCAGTACATAGCGCGCGGCATTGTCCTTGATGAAGATCGCGGCATTGGGGATGGCATCGAGCATCGGTAGCAACAGGGCTACCCCCGAGAGCAACTGCTCAAGACTCTCGGGGCGGCTCAACTCGCTGCCCTGGCTCAGGATTGCAAAAGCATTCTGCGTCATCAAACTCACTCTCCCACCACTGGCCAGGTATCGGCCGCCTGGGTGCATTGTGCTGATTTCGTCATCGGCTTCAATGGAAAAGATCAATCGCAAACTTTCCCCGACGTTCAATCTAGCGCCATTGCACACCCGCCAACCGTATTGGCGCAATGGCAAATGACATCACACCTGCCTAACCAATAACTCACAAAAAGGCGACGCTATGTCAGGTAAAGGCAAATTCAAGAAACAGCTCTCACTGATGGACCTGACCTTTATCGGTCTGGGTGCCATCTTCGGTTCCGGCTGGTTGTTTGCAGCCAGTCATGTGTCGGCGATCGCTGGCCCGGCTGGGATTTTTTCCTGGCTGCTGGGCGGTTTTTCCGTGCTGTTGCTAGGCATCGTTTACTGCGAGCTGGGCGCTGCCCTGCCGCGCGCCGGTGGCGTCATTCGTTACCCGGTTTACTCCCATGGCCCGTTGCTCGGTTACTTGATGGGCTTTATCACCCTGATCGCCTTCTCCAGCCTGGTGGCAATTGAAGTGGTCGCCGCCCGCCAATACGCCGCGGCATGGTTCCCCGAGCTGACCAAGGCCGGCTCCAGTGACCCTTCGATCCTGGGCTGGCTCCTGCAGTTCGGCCTGCTGTGCCTGTTTTTCATGCTCAACTACCGAAGCGTGAAGACCTTCGCCATGGCCAATAACCTGGTCAGCGTATTCAAATTTATCGTGCCGCTGCTGGTCATCGGCGTGCTGTTCACCTTCTTCAAACCGGAAAATCTCTACGCCCAGGGCTTCGCCCCGTTCGGCCTGTCGGGTGTGCAGATGGCCGTTTCTGCAGGCGGCATTATCTTCGCCTATCTGGGCCTGACACCGATCATTTCGGTGGCCAGTGAAGTGAAGAACCCGCAACGCACCATCCCGATTGCCCTGATCCTGTCGGTCCTGTTGTCGACCGTGATTTATGTGCTGCTGCAAGTGGCCTTCCTCGGCGGCGTACCCACTGAAATGCTGGCCAACGGCTGGGCCGGCGTGACCAAGGAACTGGCATTGCCCTATCGCGACATCGCCCTGGCTCTGGGTGTGGGCTGGCTGGCTTATCTGGTGGTGGCTGATGCGGTGATCTCGCCAAGCGGCTGCGGCAACATTTACATGAATGCCACACCGCGGGTGATTTATGGCTGGGCGCAAACCGGCACGTTTTTCAAGATTTTCACCCGCATCGATGAAAAGTCCGGCATCCCGCGCCCGGCGCTGTGGCTGACCTTTGGCCTGTCGGTGTTCTGGACCCTGCCTTTCCCGTCCTGGGAAGCCCTGATCAGCGTGGTATCTGCCGCCCTGGTACTGAGCTACGCAGTGGCACCGGTGTCCGTGGCCGCATTGCGCCGCAATGCCCCAGACATGCCGCGCCCGTTCCGGGTCAAGTGGATGGGAGTGATGGGGCCGCTGTCATTTATCGTCGCTGCGCTGATTGTTTACTGGTCAGGCTGGAACACCGTGTCCTGGCTGCTCGGCCTGCAAATCGTGATGTTCGTGGTGTACCTGCTGTGTTCGCGATTCGTACCGACCAACCACCTGAGCCTGGGCCAGCAAGTACGCTCATCTTTGTGGCTGATCGGCTTCTACGCCGTAACCATGGTGCTGTCCAAACTCGGCACTTTCGGCGGCCTGGGCGTACTTGCCCACCCGTTTGACACCCTGGTCGTCGCAGCTTGCGCGACGGGCATCTATTACTGGGGCGCGGCCACCGGCGTGCCGGCTCATCTGGTCCGGCTGGAAGACGACGAGGACAGCGAAGAAGCCCCGGAACTTGCCAGTAACACCCCGGCCAGCCACGCCACGGGGGCGTTTATCCAGACTTCATCCTGAGACACCGTTAACCACAGTAGTCCTCCGAGCCGTTGTTCTCTTCCAAGGGATACGTTCATGAAGCAAGTCCATATCATTGATTCACATACCGGCGGCGAACCTACCCGCGTGGTGATCAAAGGCTTCCCGCAACTGGCCGGGCGCAGCATTGCCGAGCAGCGCGACACCCTGCGCGACCAGCATGACCAATGGCGCCGGGCCTGCCTGCTGGAGCCCCGAGGCAACGATGTACTGGTCGGTGCACTGTACTGCGAGCCCGTGTCGGCGGATGCCACGTGCGGGGTGATCTTCTTCAACAATGCCGGTTATCTGGGCATGTGCGGCCACGGCACCATCGGCCTGATCGCCTCCCTGCATCACCTGGGCCAGATCGAGATCGGCGAGCACAAGATCGACACCCCGGTCGGCCCGGTCACCGCCACCCTGCATCCAGATGGCAAGGTCACCGTAGGCAATGTGCCCTCCTACCGCTACCGCCAGCAGGTCGCCGTTGAGGTGCCGGGGCATGGCCGTGTGCAGGGCGATATTGCCTGGGGCGGCAACTGGTTCTTCCTGGTCTCCGATCACGGCAAGACACTGCAACTGGACAATGTCGAAGCCCTGACCGAGTACACCTGGACCATGCTCAAGGCCCTTGAGGCACAGGGTATCCACGGCGAAGACGGTGCCCTGATCGACCATATCGAACTGTTTGCCGACGACGACAAGGCCGACAGCCGCAACTTTGTCATGTGCCCGGGCAAGGCCTATGACCGCTCGCCCTGTGGCACCGGCACCAGCGCCAAGCTGGCGTGCCTGGCCGCCGACGGCAAGCTGGCTCCAGGCCAGCCCTGGGTGCAGGCCAGCATCACCGCCAGCCAGTTTGTCGGCAGTTATCAATGGGACGGCGAGCGCATTCGCCCGTTCATTACCGGCCAAGCCTTTATGACTGCCGACAGCATGCTGCTGATTGACGAAAAAGATCCTTTCGCGTGGGGCATTTAAGCCCTTCGCCGTAAACACATCCGAATAAACGACTCGAGGAGTTAGAACAATGAGCGATAACATTTTCACCGGTTGCATGCCTGCCCTGATGACCCCTTGCACCGCCGAGCGCAAGCCGGACTTCGACGCGCTGGTGGCCAAGGGCCGCGAACTGATCGATATCGGCATGAGTGCCGTGGTGTACTGCGGCTCCATGGGTGACTGGCCTTTGCTGACCGAAGCCGAGCGCCAGGAAGGTGTGGCACGCCTGGTAGCTGCGGGCATCCCAACCATCGTCGGCACCGGCGCCGTAAACAGCCGCGAAGCGGTGTCCCATGCGGCACACGCTGCCAAAGTTGGCGCCCAGGGCCTGATGGTGATTCCACGCCTGCTGTCCCGTGCAGCCTCGCCTGCTGCGCAAAAAGCTCACTTCGCCGCCATCCTGCAAGCCGCTCCACAGCTACCGGCGGTTATCTACAACAGCCCGTACTACGGCTTCGCCACCCGCGCCGACCTGTTCTTCGAACTGCGTAGCCAATACCCGAACCTGATCGGCTTCAAAGAGTTCGGCGGTGCTGCCGACATGCGTTACGCCGCCGAACACATCACTTCCAAAGACGATGATGTGACCCTGATGGTCGGCGTCGACACCCAGGTTGTGCATGGCTTCGTCAACTGCAACGCCACCGGCGCCATTACCGGCATCGGCAACGCCCTGCCTCGCGAAGTGCTGCACCTGGTGGCACTGAGCAAGCAAGCGGCCAAGGGCGACCCTAAAGCCCGTCGCCTGGCCCGCGAGCTGGAAGCCGCCCTGGCGGTGCTCTCGTCGTTCGATGAAGGCACTGACCTGGTGCTCTACTACAAGCACCTGATGGTGCTCAATGGCGACACAGAATACAGCCTGCACTTCAACGACACCGATGCGCTGAGCGATGCCCAACGCCACTACGCCGAGAACCAGTACAGCCTGTTCCGCCAGTGGTACAAAACCTGGTCCGCCGAACAGAACGTCGCCTGACCCGCAGCGCAGCCCTGCATCCCTGAACAGCGGCGCACATCATGTGCGCCGCCTTGTTCCAGCCAACCCATTTTTAGGAACACGCCATGACTCTGACAGGCAACATGCTGATCGGTCAGCAAGCCATCACCGGTAACCGCGAAGCGATCCGGGCGATCAATCCCGCCACCGGCACTGTGCTCGAACCGGCCTACCTTGGCGGCGGCAGCGAACATGTCGAGCAGGCGTGCACCCTGGCCCAGGAGGCTTTTGACAGCTTTCGCGAGACCTCACTGGAAACTCGCGCCACTTTTCTGGAAACCATCGCCGCTGAAATCGAAGCCCTTGGCGATGAATTGATTGACCGCGCCGTCAGCGAATCAGGCCTGCCACGCCCGCGCATCGTCGGTGAACGCGCACGTACCTGCCAGCAACTGCGTACCTTTGCCCGTACCGTACGCGCTGGAGAATGGCTGGATGTGCGGGTCGACAACGCGCTGCCCGAGCGCCAACCACTGCCCCGTGCAGATTTGCGCCAACGCCAGGTGCCACTGGGCCCGGTGGCGGTATTCGGTGCCAGCAACTTCCCGCTGGCCTTCTCCGTGGCGGGTGGCGACACTGCCTCGGCACTGGCGGCCGGCTGCTCGGTGGTGGTCAAGGCCCACAGCGCCCACCCTGGCACCAGCGAACTGGTTGGCCATGCGATTGCCCGTGCGGTGAAAGAATCGAACCTGCCTGAAGGGGTCTTTTCCCTGTTGTTCGGTTCCGGCCGTGAAGTCGGTGTTGCCCTGGTCAGCGATCCACGCATCAAGGCAGTCGGCTTTACCGGCTCGCGCAGTGGCGGCATGGCTTTGTGCAAAGTGGCAGCAGCACGCCCCGAACCCATCCCGGTGTATGCGGAGATGAGCTCGATCAACCCGGTACTGCTGTTCCCCGCTGCGCTGCAGGCTCGCGGCGAATCACTGGCGCAGGGCTTTGTTGCATCTCTGACCCAGGGTGCAGGCCAGTTTTGCACCAACCCGGGTCTGGTTATCGGCCATCAAGGGCCGGCACTGGATAGATTTATCAGCACAGCTGCCCGGCTGGTCCAGCAAAGTCCAGCCCAGACGATGCTCACTCCCGGGATTTTCCAGGCCTATGAAGCCGGTATTGGCTCTTTGCAGGAACTGAACAGTGCTCAAGAGGCCGCTGCAGGCTTGAGGGGGGAGACACCCAACCAGTGCCAGGCCCATCTGTTTGTGACCCGGGCCGGGGACTTCCTCGCCGACCCTGCATTGCAGGCCGAAGTCTTTGGTGCTGCGGCGCTGGTGGTGCAATGCGCCGATGACGAGGAGATCCGCCAGGTGCTCGAGCACCTTGAAGGCCAATTGACCATCACCCTGCAACTGGATGAAGCCGACCTCGACAGTGCCAGGGCCATGCTTGCGACCCTGGAACGCAAGGCTGGTCGCTTGCTGGTCAATGGCTGGCCAACGGGGGTTGAGGTGTGCGACGCGATGGTACACGGCGGGCCTTTCCCGGCGACTTCGGACACCCGCACCACCTCGGTTGGCACTGCGGCCATCCAGCGCTTCCTGCGTCCTGTCTGCTATCAGGACTTCCCTGACAGCCTGTTGCCGACGGCACTCAAGCACGCCAACCCGCTGCACTTGCGCCGCCTGCTCGATGGCCACAGAGAAGTACTGGAAAATGCCTGATCACTTCGCTGGAAATACAGCTGACATTGCCGTAGTCGGCGCCGGAATCATCGGCGTCGCCTGTGCCCTGCAACTGGCGCGCCAGGGCCAGCGGGTGGTGGTCATCGACCCGCAGGAGCCGGGCCATGGCGCCTCATACGGCAATGCCGGGCACCTGGCCACCGAACAGGTGTTCCCGATTGCCGACCTGTCGATTCTCAAGCGCTTGCCGGCCATGCTGATGGACCCGATGGGCCCCCTGCGCCTGGACTGGAAATATATGCCCCGGGCCCTGCCGTGGTTCACGCGTCTGCTGCTGAACCTGCGCAAGGCGCCCTTTCAGCGCACTGTAGCCGGTATTCGGGCCCTTAACGAAAGCAGCCTGGGTGCCTGGCACAGGCTGCTGGAGGGCATTGACTGCCCGGGCCTGATGCGCGAAGACGGTTCGTTGCTGGTGTACGAACGTTCCGAGTCCCTGCAGCCACTTCTGGCACTGCAGGCACGCATGCGCCAGCAGCAGGTACCGGTCGAGTTCTGGGAGGCCGGGGCCATACACAAGACAGCGCCGCAACTGAGCGAGCAGATTCAGGGCGGGTTGTTTTTTCCGGCCACGGGGCACTTTATCGACCCCTATCGCGTGGTTTGCGAACTGGTAGAGGCTGCCAGAAAGTGCGGTGTGCAGTTTCTCAAGCAACAGGTCACAGGCGGGCAACTGAGTGAGGCCGGAGTTTCTCTGATGACAGCCCAGGGCCAGGTGTCCGCCCGCCGGGTCGTGATCGCCTGCGGCGCCCACTCGGCCAAACTCACCGCAACCCTGACCGGCAAGCACGTTCCGCTGGATACCGAACGCGGTTACCACTTGATGCTGCCCCACGAGCATGACCGGCTGCCGTTTGCCGTCACCTCACTGGAACGCAAATTCATCATGACCCCGATGAGCGATGGCTTGAGGCTGGCGGGTACAGTTGAATTTGCCGGCCTGGAAGCGCCGCCGAGCATGGAGCGCGCCTGGCAGCTGCATCGCCTGAGCAAAGGGTTGTTGCGCCATGACCTTAGCGCTGAAGACGCGACGCCATGGATGGGCTTTCGCCCGTCGTTGCCGGACTCACTGCCGATCATCGACCGGGTGTGCGACGGCAAGGTACTGCTTGCCTTCGGCCATCAGCATTTGGGCCTGACCCAGGCAGCGGTAACGGCTGAACTGATCGCGCAGTTGGCGGGGGCAACCAGTGCCCACGCGCTGCCTGAGTTGCACCCTTACCGGCTGGAGCGTTTCTGATCCCATCCGTAGCAGCTGCCGTAGGAACGAGGCTGCTACGGGGTTGGAGCCTCAGCGCAGGGTTATCAACCCCTGCCGACAAACACGGGTGAGGTTGTGAATCACCCGCTCGGCATTTTCAGCATCGGGGGACTGGATCACCGCCAGGTCAAAACTGTCAGCGGCAAATCGCGCCAGTTGATCGCCCTCTTCCACAAACTGGATCAGAAACGCCGTAGGCCGCCCTTTGCGGCGTGGCCAGCCATCGAGATAGCGCAGCAACGTAGGCTGATGCTTACCGCCCAGGAGGATTTTTGGGTTGCGCAAGGTTGGGCTGGCCGAGATCGGCGCAAGACGTACAAGGGGACGTGGGTGACTCATGTATCGGTTCTCCGCCTCAAGATTCTGCGTGGCAGGTGAGAGGCAACACCGAACCAGCGCTTTAGCGGTATTTCAAGGCCTGTTTCAAGCCTCTTAGACGGTCTGTGACCCTCTGGCGCCCCGCAAGTAGCTGTTTAAATCGGCGCAAGAAAACATCCTAGATAAACCTGCTTACTACTGTCAACAATCATCTGGAACGAAAAAGGCCCGCTCTGGGCGGGCCTTTTCACTGGCATCGGGTTTTCAGTCAGCTAGTGCACGATCGATCGACAACTTGCCTGCACCTTCGATCAGCACTGCCACGGTACCACCCAGCAAGGCCAGGGCGAATTCATAGCCGTTGTTGGCCATAAACAGGCCATTGCTGATATGCACCGAGAAGATCGCCACCAGCAACGTAAACGACAGGCCCAGGGCTGCAGGGCGCGCCAGCAAGCCGATAATCAGCGCCAGACCGCCCAGAAACTCGGTACCGCCCGCCAGCACTGCCATCAACATGCCCGGCGCCAGGCCAATGCTCTCCATCCATTGCGCCGTGCCCGCCAGGCCCCCGCCGCCAAACCAGCCGAACAGTTTTTGCGAACCGTGGGCGGCAAAGATAATACCGACGAAAATACGCAAGACCGTCAAACCATAACCTGCGCGGCTGCCCAGTACGGTATGGATCAATTTGCTCATGATGGAATCCTTTAGGTCATCAGTTGGGGAATGCTCGCCATACTAATCAGTTTTTATAATGTTAAAAGTCGAATACACCTGACAAAACAATCAAATTATTCGATTATTTGCGTGTGACCAGTTCAGCTTTTGCCGGTTCCAGGGAATCCCGCTCCCGGTCAAAGGCCAAATAGTATTTATTCACGCTATTAACATAGCTGACAGCCCCCATTCCCACCTGCTCCATGGCAATACGTTCCACCTGAAAGAACCATTGATTGGGGTTCAGGCCGCGTCGCCTGGCTTCAGCCCGCATGCCCTGCACCCGCTCCGGCCCCATGTTGTAAGCCGCCAGCACAAACGCCATGCGCTCACGCTCGTTGAGCTTGGGGCTGGCAAAGAACTTGCGGCGGATCAGCGACAGATACCGGGCACCGGCCTGCACATTGCTATCGACATTTTGAATATTGTTGACCCCCACCCGCCGGGCGGCCGAGGGGGTAATCTGGAGTAGCCCTGTCGCCCCGCCGCTGCCTTTGGCTTCAGGGTTGAGGGTAGACTCCTTGAATGCCAGCGCTGCCAGGTTCAACCAGTCCATGCCCTGTTGCCGGGCATGTTTTTGCAACACCGGGCGCAGTTTTTCAAGCTGCTGGCGATCGGCCCGGGCCAACGGGTAATGCACCCGGTACAAACGTCGGTATACCCGCTCAAAGGCCACATCCTGATCGGCCGGGGCCTTGTAGCCATCGAGAAACCGGTCGATGCTGGCCCGCAACATCGACGCATCACGGCGTACATACCAGTGCATGGCCTCGGGCTCGCTGACCAGCACCTTGCGGTCAAAACGCAGCTTGGGCATCAGCGTGGCCCAGCGCTCGGCAATCGGGCGCTCCACGATGGTCAAATGAAAAATCCCGGCCTGCACCATCTCCAGCACATCCTCCACCGCCAGGGTCGGATCTACCCACTCAATCTTCACCGGGGGCAGTTTGCGCAGGGCCAGTTTTTGATTGATCAAATTGACCGAGGCTCCCGCCGCACTGCCGGTGGTCAACGCCACGGTGCGGCCCGACAGTTGCTCTAGGCGGGTAAAGCGCCGCTCGCCCTTGACCCCCACCAATAGCAAGGGCACATCGTCGACGATCGGATCACTGGCGCTGATGGCGCGGCTGGGCTTGAAATCGATCAACTCACCCGGGGCAACTACATCGCCTTCACCCCGGGACAATGCGCCCAGCAGTTGATCCTTGGCTTTAGGGATGATCTTGAGGGTTATTTCCTGGCCATCGCGGGCATGGCTGTTGAGGTAGCGTTCAAACGCACGCAGACGATGGTATTCAACGCCAATCGCCTGCCCCTGCACCTCGCCCGAGCTGTTGCGGCTTTGATTGACCAGCACCCGCAACACCTGACTGCTGCGGATTTGCGCCAGATCGCGGACCTGACTTGGCTGCCCGACCTGTAAAGGTCCGGTCAGGCGCGCCAGTGCCGGTAGCGGCAACAGCAGCAGGCACAGCGCAATCAATAGCGTCGGTCTTGTCATCCGTTCTCCGGAAAGAATACAGCCCAGCACCCGGTCGGTTTCCCGACAACCGGTTGCCTCAAGTGAGGCTTTCAAGCGCTGGAATCAGCGCGCAAAACAGTCAATGCGTCCTTTAAACAACCGGGCATTGCGTTGTTGCGGCATTCAAAGACAACCATAACTGTCTGTAGTTCTTGGTTTTTCTTGTAAATCTACAGCTCTGATATGCTGCGAGGCCTGTGGCCTGAGGTAAAACCATGCAACTCATTGATATCGGCGTCAACCTGACCAACCCAAGCTTTGACGGCAAACACCAGGCCGTGCTGGACCGTGCCTACGCGGCCGGGGTGTGCCAATTGGTGTTGACCGGCACCAGCGTCGAAGGCAGCGAACAGGCCTTGCAACTGTGCCGCGAGCTGGACGAAAGCGGCCAGCGGCTGTTCTCTACGGCCGGCATTCACCCGCACTCGGCCAGTGACTGGAACGGCGACAGCGCCCGCCAGTTGCTTGCCCTGCTCAAGGAACCGGGCGTGTGTGCGGTGGGTGAATGCGGGCTGGACTTCAACCGCGACTTTTCGCCCCGCGCCCAGCAGGAGAAAGTGCTGGAAGAACATCTGGCGCTGGCTGTTGACCTGCAACTGCCGGTTTTTCTGCATGAGCGTGATGCCAACCAGCGTTTGCTGGAAATCCTGCGCGACTTTCGCGACCGCTTGCCGGCTGCTGTGGTGCATTGCTTTACCGGGGAGAAAAAGGCGCTGTTCAGCTACCTCGACCTTGACCTCCATATCGGCATTACCGGCTGGATCTGCGACGAACGCCGCGGTACCCACCTGCACCCGCTGGTACGCGATATCCCGCGCGGTCGCCTGATGCTCGAAAGTGATGCGCCGTACCTGTTGCCGCGGACCCTGCGGCCCAAACCGAAAAATGGTCGCAACGAACCGGCCTACCTGACCGATGTGCTGCGCGAAGTGGCCGTGCACCGTGGCGAAAGCGAGCAGGACCTGGCCGAACACACCACCGCGTGTGCACGGGCGTTTTACGGGTTGCCGGTACTGACAGACTGACGCCCGCTCCCACGCAGTGCCTCTTTTGACCCACATCAACAAGATTGTCACTGAATAGCGGCACAATGATGGCACCTTGCCAATATTGTTTGCGCCAATTCAGAGAAGACCTCCCATGGGCACCTGGCTTAGCAACATCTCGCTCAAATACAAATTCTGGGCTGTCAACGCGGTGGCTTTTGTCACCACACTGCTGCTGGTGCTCTACGCCGTGCAGCTGGAACAGCAATCGCGCAGCAACGCCGCCCAGGCCAACGCCCGGGCCCAGGCGCAATTGCTCAGTGCCTGGCCTGCCGGGCAGCCCTTGCCCGAGGCCAGCCAATTGCTGCCCCTGGCGCCCGACCAGATCGCCAGCGTCAACGATCAAGCCCTGCCGCAACTGGGCAACGCCAACGGCTGGGTCTCAATCAATCCCATGCCGTTGTTCGGCCACAATCTGCTGCTGGGCGCCGAGGTACTGACCCGCGACGACGGACAAAAAATCGCCGTGCTGGCCCATACACCTAGCCTGGCCCAGGTGTTTGTCGAGCGGCTGCCCAACTATGCCGCCGCCGTGCTGATCCTGATGCTGGCCATGCTCTGCGCTTCGCAGTTGCTGATCCGCTTCCTGCTGAGCCAGCTCAACACCCTCAAGGACGTGATGCTGCATGTGGAGAAAACCGGTGACCTGTCCGCCCGGGTGCCCCTGGCGTGTACCGATGAGGTCGGGCAGATGGCCAGCGCCTTCAATGCCATGCAGGCCGGTTACCAGCGGGTGGTGAACACCGTGGCCCAAACCGCCGCGCAACTGGATGCCGGGGCCGCGCGCCTGGCCAGCAGCATGGACGAGGTGCGCCACGGCATGCTCGGCCAGCAAAGCGAGACCGACCAGGCCGCCACCGCAATCAATGAAATGTCGGCCACGGTCTACCATATTGCGCAACACGCTGGGGCTACCCGCGACCTGTCGCAAACCGCAGACAACCTGGCGGGGAGTGGCCAGCAGGTGGTCAGCCGCGTGCAACAGTCAATCGCCAGCCTGTCCACCGGGGTGCAAACCACTGCAGAAATGATCCAGCAACTGGCCCAGGACAGCCAGAAGATCAACGGCGTGGTCAGTGTGATTCACAGCATCGCCGAACAGACCAACCTGCTGGCGTTGAACGCGGCCATCGAAGCGGCTCGCGCAGGTGAAATGGGTCGTGGCTTTGCCGTGGTCGCCGATGAAGTGAGGCACCTGGCCAAACGCGTGCAGACATCCACGGACGAAATCACCGCCATGGTTTCGGCCTTGCAGGCGGGCACCCGCGACGCCGTGGACTTTATGCAGGAAAGCTCGTTCAAGGCCGACGACTGCGTGCAGCAGGCCCAGGAAGCGGGCGCGGCATTGGCCGAGATCACTCACGCCGTGGCGCAAATGCGCGAAAGCAACACCCAGATTGCCGTGGCCGCCGAGCAGCAAAGCCAGGTCGCGGAAGAGATGAACCGGGCAGTGGTGAGCATCCGCGATGTCACCGAAAACACCGTGCAACAGACCGTCGACTCGGCCACTACCAGCAATGAACTGGCAACCCTGGCAGGCGAGTTGAATCGGGCGATTGGTCAACTAAAGCTATAAGGCCAATAGCCATTGTTGATTCGCCGCAGGGTGACCATAAATCTATGATTTGTTTATCCGGTTCAGCCCAGGCTGAACCCTCGAACAAGGAGAGCAATCATGGGCAAACGTCATCCAAATCTACCGGCCTGGCAATGGCGCTCCAACCCGCACGGCCAGCAAAACACCGCGTATCAGGCAATCAACCTGATCGCAGTGCCGATGATGGTGGTGGCTTTTCTGTTGCTGGTGTCGGGCGTCTTCAGTGAAAACGCCACCAGCGCGGTGATCGGTCTGGTTGCCCTGTTTGCGGCCCTGATCCTGCAACGCCAGGGCCACAAGGCCACCAGCGCAACGGATAACAGCCAGACCTTCTGATCAACCGAACACGGCTACGGTCTGGCGGCTGAGCGCAATCAGCTCGCCGCCTGGGCCCCACAGGTTGGCCGCCACATGGCCGTAGCCATCCCGCGCATGTTCGATGACGGCCAGGTACTTGCACCACTGCAACGTGCTGACCTTAGGCAGTGGCTGCACGAACTCGATGGTCCAGGTCAGCGTGCTGCCTGCTGTCGGCTTGTTCAGTAACGGCAGCAGTGCAGGCGGCCAGGTATCGACCAGCGCCAGCAAATGGGTTTCTGTCAGAGGTTCGTCCTCAACACCGCCATCAAAACGTACCCAGCCGCCCATTTCCCGCGTTCCACGACCGGTGAACGGCAGTGCGCCCACGGCCCAGGCCATGGACAAATGACGCATAAACTCCGGGGTAACGCCTTTGATATAGGGCAACAGCGGGCAATCTTCGGGCGCCTTCATCTCAGGCGCAGGCAAGCCGTCCACGTTCGCCACTGATTCCCGCGCAGCGCCAAAGCTGCCTTGTACCAGGGTCATGACCTGACCGTCCTGCACCACCCGCCCCAGCACCTGGCTGACCGCCTTGCCTTCGCGCAGCACCTCAACCTCGAAACGCACCGGTACATCGGCGGCCACCGGCCCGACAAAACTCACTGCCAATGAGCGCAACGCCCGCTCGACAGGCACATGGGCGCGCATGGCTTCGTACTGCAAAGCCACCAACAGGCCGCCAAAGCTGGCGCGGCCCTGGCCCCAATCGGCCGGGATGGTCACGTCCAAAGGCGTGTTGCGCACCGCCGCAACCAATTCGCAAAACTGCATAAGCACCTCGAAACAGATAAATATGACGGGATACTACCCATCCATCTGACTCTGCACAGTGCTGTATCGGCCAAAGATCAGGAGTGAAAGCAAGCCGCACTCAATTTGACCAACGCCTTGTCAGCGCGTTTTTCGCCGTGCTCAAGGGTGGCCTGCCATTGCGCCACACAGGGTTGCAAGTCGGCGTGTTGCCCGGCCTGCAGCAACCATTGCCAGGCATCGTGCCATTCGCCCAGCGCCTGCTGTGCCCCCTTGAGGCGGGCCAGCACCAAGGGCGGCAGCTGGTTCAACTCCGGGTAGGCTTCAGCGGCATAGCGTACGCGCTTGATCAGCAACCTTACGCGATGGCGGTCATGGCCAGGGTCATTGAGAGCGTTTTCCAGGGTTTTCCACTGTTTTTCCAGGACCTTTGCGATCCGCTGGCGCAAACCACGCAGCAGGCCTTCTCGCTCGGCAGCACGCAAAAAGCGCGGAAACACCTCGAGGATCATCAACAGTTGAGCCAACTGCTCACTGTCGGCCACCCGGGCATAACTGCCGGCCAACTGTTGCGTGCGGCGTTGCGCCTGCGCCGTGTAGCCGTGCGCCTGCAAATGTGCCGCCAGCACTTCAAGATCACGCAGGGGGGTGGTCAACACGCCAACCTGGGATGCAGACATTTCAAGTTGCACAACCCCCGGCAACCCGCGCAAAGGCCGCAACAGGCTGCGCAAGCGGCGCACAGTGGTGCGCAGGTCGTGCAGGGCCTCCGGGTCCGTATCGGCTTCCAGACGCGCCTGACAGGCCAGTAACCTGACCTCCAGACGCACGATGTTTGCCACTATCCGGTCAACCAGCTCAGACATCCTCACCCTCCCCCTTTACCGCTGCGCTTCAACGCCCGGCGCGGGATTCACGAATATAGAAACGCGCCTTCTCGGCTTTTTTGGTGCAACCCTCAAAGGCTTCAAATTGCTGCTGGGTCTTGGCCGCCGTCAACAAGGACAAGGCCTTGGAGTAGCTGACAGTCCCGGCGAAGCCTTCCGCCTTGGCCAGGTCCAGTTCATGCCAGGCCGAATCCAGGTTCGTCGCACAACTGTCGCGATACGCCTTGGTACCCGCACAACCTGCCAACGCCAGCGCGATCAGCGGTACACAAATCCATGCTTTCATGTTGTTTTCCTCAGAAATTAAAGTTCAGTGCAATCTCAGACGAACAACCTGCATAAAAGTGCCACAACGTAAAAATCAAAAAAACCGGCAACACCTACCCGTCATTGCTACAAGGCACTAGCCTAGCTGGTAGATACGCGTTCATGCCAAAAGCTGTCACTCAGGGTCACAAAAAGGCATTGTGAGTGACTGTCAGGCGAAGGTGGGGTTCATGAAAAAACGTATTGCATTGGTATTGGGCTCCGGCGGTGCCCGGGGCTATGCCCATATCGGCGTGATTGAAGAGCTGGAAAGCCGCGGCTATGAAATCGCCTGTATCGCCGGTTGCTCGATGGGCGCGGTGGTGGGCGGGATTTACGCCGCCGGCAAACTGGACATGTACCGGGACTGGATTCAAAGCCTGGACTACCTCGATGTGCTGCGCCTGGTGGATGTCAGCTTCCGGCTTGGAGCGATTCGCGGTGAAAAGGTCTTCGGCCAGATCCGCAATATGGTCGGTGAAATCAATATCGAGGACCTGCGCATCCCCTACACCGCCGTCGCCACCGACCTCACCCACCAGCAGGAAATCTGGTTTCAGGAGGGCTGCCTGCACCAGGCCATGCGCGCCTCGGCAGCGATCCCCAGCCTGTTTACCCCGGTGATGCAGGGCAACCGCATGCTGGTGGACGGCAGCCTGCTCAACCCGCTGCCCATCGTGCCGGTGGTGTCCAGCCACTGCGACCTGATCGTCGCCGTCAACCTCAACTCCACCCACCAGAGCCACTACCAGTTGCCGGTGATCCAGCGCCCGGCGGCTTTCAAGGGGCGCTTTGACAACCTGATGAGTTCGCTGGGCTCGCGCATGCCGTTTCGCAACAAACAGGCCGAGCACTTGCTCAACCTCGAACAGGAACTGCTCAACCCCCAGGCCGAGCCGCTGGCCCAGGCAAAGCCCAATCCCTGGCTCGACACACCGCAAACCGCCTCCCCTGCCGCTGAAGAGGGCTCGCCCAAGTCAGCCACCGGCTCGGTGATCATCGACAACGTCGGCCCGGCCTCGCTGCTGGACTTGATCAACCAGAGCTTCGAGGTCATGCAGACTTCACTGGCGCAATACAAGATCGCCGGTTACCCGCCCGATATCCTGATCAACGTGCCCAAGCGGGTGTGCCGGTTTTTCGAGTTCTACAAAGCCCAGGAGCTGATCGCCCTGGGTCGCCTGATTGCAAAAGACACCCTGGACCGTTACGAAAAGGACGAGGCGTCCAACAACCGGTAGCCAACCCCGGCTTCGGTCACGATATACCGTGGCCGGGTCGGATCATCCGCCAGTTTCTGGCGCAAATGGCCAACGACAATTCTCAGGTAATGGCTGTTTTCGACATGGCTCGGGCCCCAGATATCCTTGAGCAATTGCTGCTGGGTAATGACCCGCCCCGGATGACGCGCCAAGAGCGCCAGCACCGCGTATTCCTTGCGGGTCAGCGCCACTTCGACGCCATCGAGCAGCACACGGCGGAACGCCAGGTCGACGGTCAAGGGGCCGAGTTCAAGCGCCGACTCCCGGGTTTCGCCCACAGGCGCCTGGCGCAACAAGGCCCTGATTCGTGCCAGAAACTCCTGGATGCCGAAGGGTTTGGTCACGTAATCGTTGGCCCCACCGTCCAGTGCCTGGACTTTTTGCGCTTCGCTGGCGCGCACCGAGAGCACCAGTACCGGCGCATTTGACCACTCGCGAAACTCGCGCAGTACCTGTTGGCCATCCATGTCCGGCAAGCCCAGGTCGAGCACCAGCACATCGGGCCGTCCGAGCGCTGCCTGGCTCAAGCCATCGGCCCCGGTCGCGGCCTCCAGCACGGTGTATCCCTGGGACACCAGGCTGATACGCAGGAATTTGCGAATCTGCGGTTCATCGTCGATGACCAAAATGGTCGCGCTCTGGCTCATGACTTGTTATCGCAATAGAGGGATAGCCAAAGAATATCAGTCTTCACTTTCCAGCCCTTCATTCTCGGGGCACGGTTGAAGACTTAACGGCAAATACAGGGTAATGCACGTACCCTGCCCGCCGATGCCTTCGCCGACGCTGACCCGCCCGCCGTGGGCCCCCACCATGCCCTGGCAGATGGCGAGCCCCAGGCCCGTGCCTTGCCCGCCGCGATCGCCCCGTGCGGCGGTATAAAACATATCGAAAATCTTCACCCTGTCCTCCTCGGGGATCCCCGGGCCCTGATCACTGACGGCAAACCACAATTCGCTTTCATCGGCTCCCGCCGTTAATTGCAACTGGCCATGGGGGGGTGAAAAGCGCGCAGCGTTTTCCAGCACATTGACCAGCGCCTGCTCGATCAGGGCGCCATGCACGTGCAACAGCGGTAATTGCGCTGCAACATCCACCTGCACCTGCAAGGGCGCCAGCACCGCACGCAAGCGGTTCAAGGCGCTGCCGGCAATGTCGGCAGGCGACACCCAGTCGCGCGCCAGCTTGAGCGCACCGTGGCCCAGGCGGGTCATGTCCAGCAGGTTCTGGATGTAGCGGTCCAGGCGCTCGGCTTCATCGCGGGTGCCTTCGAGCAACTCGCGGCGATCGCTCAACGGGATCGCCTCGCCCAGGGCCAGCAAGGTGTCGATACTGCCGCGCATGCTGGTCAGCGGTGTGCGCAGATCATGGGACACCGATGCCAGCAGTGCGCTGCGCAACTGCTCGGTTTCGCCGTGCAGGCGGGCCGCTTCCAGGTCCTGGGCCAAGCGCGCGCGCGCCAGTGCCTGGGCCAGGGGTTGGCTCAAAGCCATCAGTAGCCGACGACGCTGGCCACTTAGTGAATGGCCCTGCCTGGTGCACACGCCGAGCAAGGCCAATGGCCCCTCCTCGGCGCTGATCGGCCACCACCACCAACGGCCCATCGGCAAAGTGCCCGTACCCTTCCCCGCAGGCTGGTCGTGGGCCCAGGCCCAGTCAGCAGCGGCGCGCTCCGCTTCGCAGAACTGTAACGGCCCGCCGCTTTCAACGTCCCAGCCGCCATTGCCATCGCGATTGAGCAGGCATATGTCCAGCTCTTTCCAGCCGCTCAAATGCTGCCCGGCAGCATTGACCACAGCCTTGCGGTCGGTCGCGGCGGTAAGCTTGCGTGACAGGTCGAGAAGCTCGGTGGTTTCGTGCTGAGTGTCGCGCAAGGCCTGCAACTGCCGGCGCTGGCGAGCCGCCAGTTTGCCAGTGAGCGCCGCCATCAACAGAAAAAACAACAACGTCAGCACATCTTCTTCGCGCTGGATGCTGAACGAGAAATTGGGCGGAATAAAGAGGAAGTCATAGGCCAGAAATGACAGCGCCGCACAGGCCAATGCTGGCCCCAGGCTGCTGCGCACGGCCACCAGCAGCACGGCAGCCAGAAACACCAGGGAGATATTGGGCAGCGCCAGTACGCTGGATACTCCCCAGGCCAGGGCACTGGCCAGTAGCGTGGCAAGCAGCGCCAGGCCGTAGTCGAACCACACCAGTGAGTGTTCCGGGCGGTTGGTGACAGGTACAGGGGACTGCTCATTGTCGAGCACGTTGATTTCCAGGCCGTGGGCGTCACGCAACAAGCGCGCCGCCAGTCCGCCGCCAAACAGGCGACGGCGCCAGGTCAACCGCGACTGACCCACCAGCAGCAAGCTGGCACGGCGTTCGCCGGCATGCTGGATCAGGGTTTTAGCCACTTCACCGGCACGCAGCAACACCACCTCGCCACCCAGGCGCTCAGCCAGTTGCTGGGCGCTTTGCAGGCGCAGGCGTGATTGCTCGTCGCCTGCCCGGCCGTTGTCCACATGCACCAGGCTCCAGGGCAGATGCCGACGCTCCGCGACCCGGCTGGCATGCCGCACCAGGCGCTCGGCATGGGTATCGCCGTCGATCCCCACCAGCAAACGCCCGCGCAGCGCCGGGGCCGATTGCCCCTGCTGGCGATAGCCCTTGTCCAGTTCATCGTCGACATACACCGCAGCGGTCTGCATTGCCAGTTCGCGCAAAGCATTGAGATTGGTCTGGCTGAAAAACGCATCAATCGCTGCCCGTGCCTGCTCAGGTACATACACCTTGCCCTCGCGCAGCCGCTCCAGCAGTTCCCGGGGCGGCAGGTCGATCAGCAGCAGTTCGTAGGCTTCCTGCACAACCCAGTCCGGCAGGGTCTCACGCACCTGGACCCCGGTGATGCCGCGCACCTGATCGTTGAGACTTTCCAGATGCTGGACGTTGACCGTGGTGTACACATCGATCCCGGCCGCGAGCAATTCCTGCACATCCTGCCAGCGCTTGGCGTGACGGCTGCCGGGGGCATTGCTGTGGGCCAGCTCATCGACCAGTACCAGCTTGGGTCTGGCGGCAAGCAGGCCGTCGAGGTCCATTTCCTCAAGCTGCACGCCGCGATAATCCGAGCGCAGCATGGGCTGCTGGGGCAAGCCATTGAGCAAGGCCTCGGTCTCGGCGCGGCCATGGGTTTCGACCACCCCGGCCAGTACTTCGACACCCTGGCGCAGTTGCGTATGAGCCGCTTGCAGCATGGCGTAGGTTTTGCCCACGCCGGGTGCCGCGCCGAGAAACACTTTAAGCCGGCCACGGCCTGCGCGCGGTAGATCGGCTAGCAACGCATCGGCGCGGGCGGAATGAGTCATGGGGGGGTTCCTGATAAATTGTGTGACTGAAAGCTTTACCCTCACCCCAGCCCTCTCCCGGAGGGAGAGGGAGCTGATATGTGGTTTTCTTGAAGCCGCGTGCGGTCAGTCCCCTCTCCCTCCGGGAGAGGGTCAGGGTGAGGGGCTCTTCAACTGCGCCAATGCGCTGTTCAACAGCAGCACGTTAACCACCGGCGGCCCCACCAGCGGCCGCTCGATATGCTCCGCCACCAGCTGTTCAACAGCCTGTACCGGCAAGCTGCGAGCAGCAGCGACACGGGCTAGTTGATAGCGTATTGCCTCTGGTGGCAAGTGCGGGTCCAGCCCGCTGCCCGAGGTGGTCAGCAGCGCCAGGGGCACCGGCCCCTGGCCCGGCACGGCAAGCTGGGCGGCACTGTCCTTGACCCGTGTCGCCAGCGCCGGATTGCTCGGTGCCAGGTTGCTGGCCGAACTGGCCACGGTGGCAAACGCTCCCGCCGATGGCCGTGGGTGAAACCAGCTGTAACCGCTGAAATCCTGCGCAATCAATGCCGACCCCAGCACCTTGCCGGCACTGTCACGGACCAGGCTGCCATTGGCCTGTTCGGGGAACGCCAGCTGGGCAATGCCGGTGACGGTCAGCGGGTAGATCACGCCGGTAATGGCGGTCATCAACAGCATCAGGCTCAGGGCCGGACGTAAAAAAGTGCTCATGGTGTAACCCTCCAATGCTTAAACCAGATGCAATGCGGTGAGCAGCATGTCGATCAGCTTGATGCCCACAAACGGCACCACCAACCCGCCCACGCCATAGATCAGCAGGTTGCGGCGTAACAGGTGCGCCGCACTGGCCGCCTGCACCCGCACACCGCGCAATGCCAGCGGGATCAGCACCACGATGATCAGCGCGTTGAATACGATGGCTGACACAATCGCGCTTTGCGGGCTCTGCAGGCTCATCACGTTGAGCACGCCCAGTTGCGGGTAGATCGAAGCAAACAGCGCCGGCAGAATCGCGAAGTACTTGGCCACGTCGTTGGCGATCGAGAACGTGGTCAATGCGCCACGGGTCACCAGTAACTCCTTGCCGATCTGCACCACATCCAGCAGCTTGGTGGGATCGCTGTCCAGATCCACCATGTTCGCGGCTTCGCGGGCCGCCTGGGTGCCGTCGTTCATCGCCATGCCCACATCGGCCTGGGCCAGGGCCGGAGCGTCGTTGGCGCCATCACCGCACATCGCCACAAGGCGGCCGTCATTTTGCTCATGGCGAATGCGCGCCAGTTTTTTCTCCGGCGTGGCCTCGGCCAGCACGTCATCCACCCCGGCTTCAGCGGCAATGGCCGCGGCGGTCAGCGGGTTGTCGCCAGTCACCATCACGGTGCGGATGCCCAACTTGCGCAGCTCGGCAAAACGCTCGCGAATACCCGGCTTGACCACGTCCTTGAGGTGGATGGCGCCCAGCAGTTTGCCCTGGGCACAGACCAGCAAAGGAGTGCCGCCGCTCTGGGCGATCTTGTCGATTTCCCGGGACAGGGCCGGCAACAGCTCGCCGCGTTTGAGGCCGACAAACGCCAGCACTGAATCCACGGCCCCTTTGCGGTACACCCGACCGTTGTGGTCGATACCCGACAGTCGGGTTTCAGCGGTAAAGGGTACGGCCGTGAAGTCCGACACGGGTAACTCGGGCAGGCTGTGCTGGCCCCGAACAAACTCGACAATGGACTTGCCCTCTGCCGTCTCGTCCGCCAGCGAAGCGCGCAACGCGCCCTCTGCCAGCTCTTTGGCGGTCACGCCGGGGCAGGTATACAGCGCCGTGCAGCGGCGGTTGCCGAAGGTGATGGTGCCGGTCTTGTCGAGCATCAACACATGCACATCGCCCGCGGCTTCAACCGCCCGCCCCGACTTGGCAATCACGTTGAGGCGCACCAGGCGGTCCATGCCGGCAATACCGATGGCCGACAACAAGCCGCCGATGGTGGTCGGAATCAGCGTCACCAGCAGGGCCACCAGAAACACCAGGGGCAAGCTGCCACCGGCAAAGTAAGCGAACGGCTGCAAGGTCACGACCACGATCAGAAAGATCAGGGTCAGGCCGATCAGCAGAATATCCAGGGCAATCTCGTTAGGGGTTTTCTGCCGCTTTGCCCCTTCGACCAGTGCGATCATACGGTCCAGAGTGGACTCGCCGGGGTTGGCGCTGATTTGCACCAGCAACCAGTCACTGACCAGCCGCGTATTGCCGGTCACCGCCGAGCGATCACCGCCCGACTCACGGATCACCGGCGCCGATTCGCCAGTAATCGCCGCTTCGTTGACCGCGGCAATCCCTTCAATCACCTCGCCGTCGCCGGGAATCATCTCCCCCGCTTCGACGCGCACCACATCCCCTTTGCGCAGGCGGGTGGCCGGGACGATTTCAAAGCCGCCCGTGGCAGTGCGCCGACGCGCACTCAAGCCCACACTGCCAGCTTTGAGGCTATCGGCCCGAGCCTTGCCGCGCCCCTCGGCCAGGGCTTCGGCAAAGTTGGCGAACAGCACGGTAAACCACAGCCACAGAGCGATTTGCACCGCCACCCCGGTAGGCACTGCAGGCTCGGGGATAACACACAGCACCGTGGTAAAAATCGCGGTCAGCTCGACCACCAGCATCACCGGCGAGCGTTTCAGCTGGCGCGGGTCGAGTTTGACGAATGCTTGCAACAGCGCCGGACGCCAGATATCGGCGAACGAAGTCTTCGGCGACTCGGGGGCCCTGGCTTCAGGCGTTGGCGTCAGCTTTGAAACAGGAGCAGGCATAGTCATCTTCGTCTCCTCAGAAGCCCTGGGTCAGTTGTTCAGCGATGGGGCCAAGGGCCAAGGTCGGCAGGAAGGTCAGGCCGCCCACCAGCAAGATGGTCACGGTCAGCAGCGCGACAAACAGCGGACCGTGGGTCGGAAAACTGTCCTGGCCAATCGGCGCGCTTTTCTTGATCGCGAGGCTGCCGGCCAATGCCAGCACCGGCAGGATGTAACCGAAGCGTCCGATCAACATGCCCAGGCCCAGCATCAGGTTGTAGAACGGCGTGTTGGCGTTAAGCCCGGCAAAAGCTGAGCCGTTGTTGGCACTGGCCGAGGTGAAGGCATACAGGATCTGGCTGAAACCATGGGGCCCGGGGTTGCTGACCGAGGCCACAGCACTGGGCAGTACGGCGGCAATCGCGCCCAGCACCAGCACCCCCACCGGCATCACCAGCAAGGTCACCACCAGCAGCTGGACTTCCCTGGCCTGGAGTTTTTTACCGAGGTATTCAGGGGTGCGGCCGATCATCAGGCCGGCGAGGAACACCGCGATCAACACGTTGAGCAACATCCCGTAGAGCCCGGCACCGACGCCACCGAAGATCACTTCGCCGACCATCATGTTGAGCAGTGCCACCATCCCGGTCAGCGGGTTGAGGCTGTCGTGCATGGCATTGACCGAGCCGTTGGAGGCCGAGGTCGTGGTTTCGGTCCACAGCACACTGCCGGTGGTGCCAAAGCGGACTTCCTTGCCTTCCAGCGGTGCGCTCTGCTCGACCAGCGGGCTGTTGAGCGCCGGGTTCGGCTGGTACTCGGCATACAGCGCGGTGCCGCCGCCGATCAGGAACAAGGCCAGCATGCAGGCGATGATTGCGCGGCTCTGACGCAGGTCCTTGACGTAATGGCCGAAGGTGAACACCAACGCCACCGGGATCAGAATAATCGAGGCCATTTCGAACAAGTTGCTCCAGGCGCTCGGGTTTTCGAACGGGTGCGCCGAGTTCACGCCGAAAAAGCCGCCGCCGTTGGTGCCCAGTTGCTTGATCGCAATCTGGCTGGCAGCCGGACCCAGCGGGATTACTTGATCGGCACCTTGCAGGGTTACGGCATTGACGTAATGGGCAAAGGTTTGCGGCACGCCCTGCCACACCAGCAGCAACGCCAGCACCAGGCACAACGGCAGCAGGCCATAGAGCGTGGCGCGGGTCATGTCGACCCAGAAGTTGCCCAGCGTGTGCGCCGAGCGGCGGCTGATACCACGGCACAAGGCGACCAGCACGGCCAGGCCGGTAGCGGCGCTGACAAAATTCTGCACGGTCAGCCCGGCCATCTGGCTGAAGTAGCTCAGGCTGGCTTCACCGCTGTAGCTCTGCCAGTTGGTGTTGGTGACAAAACTCACCGCGGTATTGAACGCTTGCGTCCACTCCTGCCCCGGCAACTGCTGGGGGTTGAGTGGCAAGTACGACTGAAACAGCAAAATGGCGAACAACAACACAAAGCCTGTCAGGTTGAAAACCAGCAGGGCCAGGGTGTACTTCTGCCAGCTTTGCTCATTGCCCGGGTCAACCCCGGCGATGCGGTAGCAGACCTTTTCGACGGGCCCCAATACCGGGCTCAGCCAGGTGCGCCGGCCCTCCATCACCTTGTAGTAAAAACGCCCCAGCCAGGGTGCGGGCAACAGCACCAGGGCAAAAAAGGCAAGCATCAGCCCATAGTCATAACTGTGCATACCCGCTCCTAGTTCCGGTCTGCGCGCAACAGCGCAACCAGCAGATAAACGAACAGCGCCACTGCCAGCAGCAGCGACACCCCATCCAGAATGCCCATGACAACTCTCCCCAGGCGGCACCTGCCGCGTAGGAAGAGAGTGTGGGGAATCAGGGCGTAAAGGATCGAGATCGAGAGGGATGCGGGGGCGTAAAGAAGGTGTAAAAAAGCAGCGATGCCTGCCGTAGCAGCTGGCGAAGGAACGCGGCTGCGTTCGAGCGCGAAGCGGTCGTAAAGCATCTGGATGCGGCGTAACTGACAAACCGCATTGGCCAAATTGACGACGACTACGCCGCCGGACGCAGCCTTCGTCCCTCGGCAGCTGCTACACGTGGGTTAGGATCAGCGCAACAGCGGGCTGTCCAGTACCTCGGAGGCGCCGCCCAGCACGCTTTCGCTCAGCTGGATAAAGCTCGCGGTGTTGACCTTGTCCATACGCATCAGCGCCTGGCTGACATCATCCAGCGAGCGCTTGCTGTGGGTCTGCAAACGGATTTCACGGTCCAGTGCCTGCAACAGCGTGACTGCCCGCGCAACCATGGCCGCGTTTGCCTGTTCACCGCGCAGGCGGGTCACGTTTTTACCGGCAGCGTTGAGCTTGTGCTGCAGGGTCTGGTAACGCTCATCACTCATGCCGCCGGCGCGGCGCAGCAGTTCGATGGCGTAGTACTCGCCAAGGCCCTCGCCGATCCAGTCATGCCCCGGCTCATCGTTGATGCCGCTGAACAACTGCACCACTTCGCGCAACAACGGACTTGAACCGCTCTCGCTGACCAGCGGCAAACCGCTATAGAGGTAGATCGAGTTGCGCCCCGCTGCACTGCCTTTCCACATCGGGCTGCCCGCGCCGACGATCAGCAGCTTGGGCGGGTTGCGCGGGAACACCGCCTGCACCTGCGGCCACACAAAGGTCAACAGGGTCAGCACATCCATGCGGTGCATGCCCTGCCCCTTGGGTGCGCTCACCGTGACCTCGGTTTCGCCCAGGGTGGTGCGGCGGCTGCCCAGGTTACCCGCGAGCATCCAGCCGGTGGGGCGATCAAACAGACGCGACACATCATCGATACGAAAGCGGTTTTTACCGATACGCGGCCAAGCGGTTTCAACGCTTTTCCAGCCTTTGGGCAGTTCGAATTCAAGCCGCGACACCAGCTCGACCCCATCCTGCTGATCGAGGCTGGCAGGCGGGATCAGTTGCTCACCGCGAAACAACGCCCAGTCAGGCGTGATCCGGGTGTCGTACGTGCCGTTCTTGCGCGGCTGGCTCAGGCGGACGCGGTAACTCAGGCTGGCACTGCCCGCTGGCGGATGCCACAGGCCCCGGCTATGGACCGGGTCGGGGCTCAGTTGCCATTGCCCGTCGGCCTTGAAGTCGCTGTAACTGCCCGGCGCGCCCAGGTCGAAATCCAGGCTGCGCACAGCAGAACCCTCGGCCAGGGTGATCCGCACCTCGGCCTGATCGCTTTTGGGCAACAACTGTACGTGGTAATCGAGCGCCACTTTTTGCCCAGCCCACAGCGGGCCCGCCGCCAGCAACAGCAGCAAACCCAGGGGCACTCGATAACGCAGCGGCATACACACTCCTTGCAAACCGCTCCGGCACTTAACCGGCGCGGAAAATCAAATGATCTTCCCAGTCATCTTCAGGCACGCTGCCTTCGGCCAGCATGCGCCCGGACTGTGAAATGCGCTCATGGTGGACAGCGTCCGGGTCGCCACACACCAGGTGATGCCACAGCGGCAAGTCCTTGCGCTCGCTCACCAGCCGGTAGCCGCAAGTCGGCGGCAGCCACTTGAACTCTTCGGCCTTGCCCGGCGACAGCTGAATGCAGTCAGGGACTGAATCACGACGATTAGGGTAGTCGGTGCACTGGCAGGTTTTCAGATCGAGCAGTTTGCAGGCGATGCGCGTGTAGTAGACGCTGTTGTCGTCTTCATCTTCGAGCTTTTGCAAGCAGCACAATCCGCAGCCGTCGCACAGCGACTCCCATTCCTCCTGATCAAGTTGATCGAGGGTTTTGCGGATCCAGAACGGTTCAACGATTGCGGCCATGGTTCAAACATCAACATCAGGGAGTGGAAAAGGCCGCCAGTCTAGTGCCCAAGACCCCGCGGGCCAAGGGCTTGTCGTCAGACTTGTCAGCTTGACGGCATCCCAGTAGTTTTAGCCCCTGAATTGAGCCGTTACATTTACCTCAGGAAACCGCCATGCCTGCTAGCAGCCGTAAAGCCGATCACAGCATTCACGAGCAATTTACCCAGCGCTGGTCGCCCCGCGCCTTTACCGATGCGACCATCGACAAAGCCACCCTGCTGAGCTTTTTTGAGGCGGCACGCTGGGCACCGTCGGCCTACAACGCACAACCCTGGCGCTTTCTGTTCGCCCTGCGCGGCACCCCGGAGTTCGACCGTTACCTGAGCCTGCTGGTGGAGTTCAACCAGGGTTGGGCCAAGCATGCTGCCGCGCTGGTGGTGATTGTGTCCAAGACCACCTTCGCGGCACCGGGCACCACCGAAGAAAAACCCGCACCGACCCACGCCTTCGACACTGGCGCCGCCTGGGGCCACCTGGCCCTGCAGGCTCACCTGAGCGGCTGGCACACCCACGGCATGAGCGGTCTGGATTTTGAACGGGCGCGCCAGGAGCTGAAAATCCCTGAGGGCTACCAGGTCCAGGCAATGGTTGCGATCGGCAAGATCGGTGACAAGTCGAGCCTGGTGGATTACCTGCAAGCCAAGGAAGTGCCAAGCCAGCGCGAACCGCTGAGCAAGCTGGTGGCTGAAGGCGATTTCAGCCTGTAACCCGGCTACAGGAATACTTCATCTGTGGGAGCGAGCCTGCTCGCGAATGGCCTTCGCGAGCAGGCTCGCTCCCACAGGAGTGGTTTGACCGGCAACAGAGTATCTACAGGATCAGTAACCGCGGTCGAAATCCACTTCGCCACGCAATGCCTCACCCGCCTGATACGCACGCAAATTGTCGACAAACAGCTGGGCCATCATCGGTGGCGAGGTCGGCGCCGAGCTGTGCCCGGTCAACAGCAAGCCCCAGGCCGTCCAGAACGGATGCTTGGCCGGCAGCGGCTCCTGACGACAGACGTCAATCACCGCGCCCGCCAGATGCCCCACGCGCAAAGCCTCGACCAGATCGGCATCAACCACGGACACACCGCGCCCGGCATTGATGAATACGGCATTGGGATTGAACTGCGCAAACAGCTCGGCATCGTACACATCATGGGTGTCCGGGGTGTTGGGCAACAGGTTGATCACGTAATCCACCTGCCCCACCAGGCGCGGCAAGTCGCTCAGCACACCCACTTCCTTGAACGGTGCCAGCTCGCGGGCGGTTGTGGCGATGGCATGCAACTCAACGCCAAAAGGCAGCAGAAACTGCGCCACGGTCTGGCCAATATCCCCGGCCCCGACGATCAGCACCTTACGCCCGACCAGGCTCTGGCCCATGCGGTTATCCCACTTGCGCTCGACCTGGCTGACCAGCCGGGCCATGACTTCACGCTCGTGGCCGAGCATGTAGGTCAGAACGTATTCAGCCATCACCTGACCAAAAATACCCACGGCGCGGGTCAGTCGATAGTCACGCTTGAGACCTTCGGCCAACAACGGTGTGATGCCCGCCCAGGTCGACTGCAACCAAGCAGGCTTGTGGCCCTGGCGCAGCAGGGTCGCCAGCAGGTCCGGCTGGCCCAGCCACACCGGGCATTCACCGGCCATGCGCGACAGTTCCTCGGAATCGCCGCTGGACTGCAGTTGCAGATCCGGGGCGAGGCGCTGCAGCAGTTGGGTGTACAGCGGGTAATCGTGCTCGGCAATCAGGACGCGCATGTTTCTAACCTTTCCAAAACACTGCCAGCGCCCGTCGCCGAGGTTTGCCCCGTCGCGTTCGGCCAGCGCCAATCAAAATGAGTCCGTTTCAGACAGGCGCCCGGAACCGGGCACCTGGCGCCGCACTTACATCGGGTCGTTGCGACGCAACAGCTCTTCAGGCAAGTGCTCGATGTATTCGTCTTCGGCCGGCGGCATTTGCAGGTGATAGCCCTGGCTCTCGAGGTTTTCCAGAACCTTGGTGATGTCTTCGCGCGACAGCTTGCGCTCGGGCGTCAGCACCAGATCAAAGGCGTGGATCGGCTTGCCAAAAGCCAGCATCAGCGGTTCCGGCACGCGCTCCAGGGCATCGGCCTTGAGTACATACAGGTACATTTCGTTGCGTTTGGTGCTGCGGTAGATCGAGCAAATACGTTTCAAGACAGTTCTCCAGCGGTGGCCAGGCAATCGAGCAAGGCCTGGCCCATCAACTCACGGCGCCAGCCGCGCAGTGATTCCGGCAATTGATAAGGGCCATTGGGGAAGCCGCTTTTAAGCAGGGCTTCCAGGGTTTTCTTACGCAGCATCAGTTCCGGCGCAATGTTCAGGCGCTCAGCTTCAGCCTGGCCGATGGCACGCAGACGCTTGATCAGCAACGCGGCTTCAACCGGCAACGGCTCGGGCACGGCGGGCGGCCATTGTTCCGGCGGCAGACTGCCAGCACGCTTGATCAGATCAAGCAAAAACTCACCGTCCTGACGCACGGTGCGCGGGTGCATGTCTTCAATGCGCGCCAGTGCCACCAGGTTATCAGGCTGGGTTTTGGCCAGAGGCCACAATGCATGCTCGCGTATCACGCGGTTGCGCGGCAGGTCCCGGGCACGGGCTTCGTGCTCGCGCCAGGCGCAGATTTCACGCAATACCGCCAGTTGGGCCCGTGACAGCTTCCACGCCAGCTTGGCTTCGCGGTACACCTCGTAAGGATCTGTTTCGCGGCGCAGGTTGGCGACCAGTTCGGCGCCATCTTCCAGCACCCAGCGGTACTTTTCCGCCGACAGGCGCGGATGCAGCAACTTGTAGACTTCAGCCAGGTGCACGGCATCTTCGGCGGCGTAGCTGATCTGGGTTTCCGACAACGGACGCTGCAACCAGTCGGAGCGGGTCTCGCCCTTGGGCAGATCGATATCCAGGACTTCCTTGACCAGGCGCGAATAGCCCATGGAGAAGCCCAGGTTCAGATAGGCGGCTGCCAGTTGGGTGTCGAACAGTGGCACCGGCAGGCTGCCGGTCAGGCGCAGTAAAACCTCAAGGTCTTCACTGCAGGCATGCAGCACTTTGACCACCGCCTGGTTTTCCAGCAGGTCGGCCAGGGGCTGCCAGTTGTCGATGGTCAACGGGTCGATCAGGTACGCCCGCGTGCCGTCGCCAATCTGGATCAGGCCGGCAATCGGGTAAAAGGTGTCGACCCGCATAAATTCGGTGTCGAGGGCTACGAACGGCAATTGTTGCCATTCGGCGCAATGCTGGCCGAGGCTATCGTTGTCGCGAATCCAGTGAATATCGATGGCCACACGGCTCTCCCTTGAAGAATGGCGCGCAGTATATATCGCCGCCAGGGATTACCGGACATTGCCTCGTCATGTTGTGCGCGAAAAAACCTACGAAACTTCCATATAAAACCCGCATCCCTAGAGTGATTTCCTCTATAAATTGCCTGGCTCAACGCCATTGAAGATTTGTTACAACACATTATGTGACAAGCCAGTCGGGCCACTGTGAGCGGGCACGAGTAGATTTGCGCACTAAAAACCGAGGATACCCCATGAAAATGACCTGCAAACTGTCAGCACTGGCACTTTCGCTGATAGGCCTTTGCTCTTTTGCCAGTAGTGCACTGGCAAAGGGTTCTGACCTGGATGCAGTGGTGCAAAACGGCGCTAGGCACGTAATGCAAGAATACGCCGTGCCCGGCCTGGTCATCGCCGTGAGCGCTAACGGCAAGCAACACTTTTACAGCTTCGGTGTCGCGTCCAAGGCCAGTAAAGAGCCAGTGACCCCCGACACGCTGTTCGAGGTTGGCTCGGTCAGCAAACTGTTTACCGCAACCCTGGCCACTTATGCTCAGGCCCAGGGCAAGCTTTCGCTGTCCGATACCGTCGGCAAATACGAGCCGGAACTTGAAGGCACACCCTTTGGCAAGGTAACCCTGGCCCATCTGGCCACCCATACTGCAGGCGGCTTCCCTTTGCAGCTGCCGGACAGCGTGCAGGACGAGCGCCAGTTGATGGATTACCTCAAACGCTGGAAACCCGCCTACCCGATGGGCACCCAGCGCAGCTACGCCAATCCAAGCATCGGCATGCTCGGCGTGATTGCCGCCAAAAGCCTGAACCTGCCGTTCACCCAGGCAATGGAGCAACAACTGTTCCCGGCACTGGGGCTGCACAACACCTACTACACCGTGCCCGCCAGCAAAATGACGTTGTATGCCCAGGGCTACGACAAGCAGGATGCACCGGTCAGGCTTAACTCCGGCGTGCTCGGCAATGAAGCCTATGGCGTGAAAACCAGCGCCCGCGACCTGATCCACTTTACCGAGCTCAACCTGGGCCAGGGCGAAACCAGCCCGCAGATTCGCAAGGCTCTGGCTGACACGCACATCGGTTATTTCCGCGTGGGCCCCATGACGCAGGATCTGATCTGGGAACAGTACCCTTACCCTGTCGAGCTCAAATCGCTGTTGGAAGGCAACTCGAACAACATGGCCTATGAAAACAATGACGCCATCGCCCTGAATCCGCCTCTGGCCCCACAACAGGCGGTATGGGTCAACAAGACCGGCTCAACCGGCGGCTTTGGTGCCTACGCAGTGTTTGTGCCTGCCAAGCAAAAATCGATCGTCATTCTGGCCAACAAGAACTACCCCAACGACGCACGGGTCAAGTTGGCATACGAGGTGCTCAAGGCTCTGGACTAAATGTCCTTGCGCAAGATGTAGATGCTGCCCATGCCACAACCGGGCAGCACTTCGTACTGTTTGAGGATACTGAAGCCTGCCCGCTCAAATTGACCTTCAATTTCATCCTTGTTCACCACGATACGGAGCGGGTCACAGCCCTGCTCCGCCGCACGACCAAGGGGCACAGAAAGGATCAGGCCGTCACGACTGACCCTGTGCAGCTCGCGCAAAATGGCCTGGCGATGATCGCTGTCGCGCACATGGTGGAACAACTGCATGCAAAAAATGCAGTCCACGGCGTTTTCCGAAATATCGATGGAAAACACCGAGCTTTGAAACAGTTTGATGCGCGCCAGCAGGCCGGCGGGATGGTGGGTTTGTGCGTGATCGAGCATGGCCTGCGACGAGTCGCAGGCCAGGATCACCCGATTGCCATGCTCGGCCAAAATCGGCCAGAAACGCCCGGCTCCGCAAGCCAGATCCAGGATCAGTCCAGGCTCGCCCGCAACCTTGAGCGCCCGGCGCACCAGGCGCCGCTCGCGCCACAACACGAACCTGCGGGCAAGCCCTTGGGGCTGTACTTGCAGGCAAACCTTCGCATGCTCGCGGTCAAACTGCTCGGCGAGCTCATGCTCTATAGGGGTGGAAGGTGGCTGCGATGACATGGGCCCGCGAACTCTTGTGTTTGATGATGATCAACGCAGAGATTATCGGGACACCAGTGAAAAAATTGTCACAAAACCATGAAAACAGGCGGGTCACGCCTGCTGCAAATACCAGCGCCAGTCCTGCTCGCCCACTTCGCCCATGAATTGACGGTATTCCGCGTTTTTCACGGCCAGGTAGACCTTGAGAAACTCCGGACCGAAGGCTTCTTTTGCCCACTCCGAAGCCTGCAACGCCCGCAAGGTGGTCAGCCAGTCGGTCGGCAACCGCTCGCTGGCCTGGGCATAGCCATTGCCTTCGACCGGCGCACCCGGGTCGAGTTGCTCGCGAATGCCACGATGGATTCCGGCCAGAATAGCTGCCGCGGCCAGGTACGGATTGGCATCGGCACCACATATGCGGTGTTCGATATGCCGTGAAAACGCCGGACCACCGGGCACCCGCAGGCTCACCGTACGGTTGTCCACGCCCCAGGTAGCGGCCAGCGGCGCATAACTGTTGCTCTGGAATCGGCGGTAGGAGTTGGCATTGGGGCAAAACATCAACAGTGAATCGAGCAAAGTGCTGAGCATTCCGCCCACCGCCTGCCTGAGCAACGGCGTACCGTCCGCTGCCTCGCTGGCAAACAGGTTGTTGCCGTCCTTGTCGGCCAGGCTCACATGCATGTGCATGCCGGTACCGGCCAGATCATCGAAAGGCTTGGCCATAAAGCAGGCAACCATCCCGTGCTTGTGCGCCACGCCTTTGACCAGGCGCTTGTAGCGCACCGCTTCGTCCATTGCCTGCAGCGCGTCACTGCGATGCTCCAGGGTAATTTCCACCTGCCCCGGCGCATATTCGGAAATCGCCGTGCGTGCAGGTATCCCCTGGAGCTTGCAAGCGCTGTACAAATCGGCCAGAAACGGCTCGATCTGCTCCAGCTCGCGCAAACCGTAAACCTGGGTCGCCCGCGGGCGCTGGCCATCAGCATCACGGGCCGGTTGCGGGCGACCGTTGCTGTCGCGCTGCTGATCGAGCAGATAAAACTCCAGCTCCGCCGCCATCACCGGGTAGTAGCCATCGGCCTTGAGGCCGTCGATAACCTTGGCCAGCAAGTGCCGGGGGTCGGCCACTGTGGCGGGCATGCCCTGTTGGGGATGCATGCTGACCTGTACTGCCGCCGTGGGAATCAGGCGCCACGGCATGGGCTGCAAACTGCCGCTGACGGGATAGGCACGGCAGTCGATGTCGCCCACATCCCACACCAGGCCGGTGTTTTCCACATCATCGCCGTTAATGCTCAAGCCCAGAATCGTGCTCGGCAGCGGCCGACCGCTCTCGTAGACCGCCAGCAACTCGTCGCGGTGCAGCAACTTGCCGCGAGGCACGCCGTTATTGTCGATGATGAACAGTTCGAACATCTCGATGTGGGGATGTAATTCCAGAAAATCCAGGGCTTGTTGCAGCGGGACAAACGCGGTTGCAGCACTCATGGCAATACTCATCGGTTCGTATCAGACAGGCGCCGGGGCGCACATATTCAGGATTTGACGGCACGATGAAGATCCGGCGGGCGGGCATGACGGCAGTGAAACAGGGCCCAGAAGGCCTGCCAGGGGCACTGAATGCTGCTCATACCTGCAACCGTTGCCAAAAAGGGAACCCAGCCTCACACGCCCGGGTGGGTTGTTTAAATGCAGGGATTTATACCTTTGGTTACATCGGCGCTAAACAATCAAGCCTCTGTGGGAGCGGGCTCTGTGAACGTTTCAATCCCCGGCAAGGTCGCATGCAGTGTCTATCCTGCTTGATCCACCCTACTGCTTCGAGGAGCCCGCACCATGACCAGAACGGTTGCCGATTTCATCACCGAAACCCTGCAGCAAGCCGGCGTAAAGCGTGTATTTGGCGTGGTGGGTGATTCCCTCAATGGCTTTACCGACGCCTTGCGTCGCCAGGAGCAGATTGAGTGGATCCATATGCGCAACGAGGAGTCCGCCGCATTCGCCGCCGGGGCCGAAGCCCATTTGACCGGCGAGCTGGCGGTTTGCGCCGGCAGCTGTGGCCCCGGCAACCTGCACTTGATCAATGGCCTGTTCGACGCCCATCGCAGCGGAGTACCGGTGCTGGCACTGGCCGCTCACATTCCCGGCAGCGAAATCGGTATCGACTATTTTCAGGCCACCCACCCCGAAAGCCTGTTCAAGGAATGCAGCCACTACGTTGAACTGGTGTCCCGCCCTGAGCAGCTGCCGCAGATTCTGCATCGGGCCATGCGCACGGCCATCGCCAAACGCGGAGTGGCGGTGGTAGTGATTCCGGGGGATGTGGCGCTGCAAGCGACCGAGGCCAAGGTGGCGCAATGGCTCAAGCCTGCCCAGCCGCTGGTCTGTCCCGCCCCGCCCGATATCGACCGGCTGGCGTCGTTTCTCAATGACGGCAAGAAAGTCACACTGCTGTGCGGCGCAGGCTGCGCCGGTGCCCATAGCGAAATCCTGGCCCTGGCCGAGCGGTTGAACGCGCCCATAGTGCATGCCCTGCGCGGCAAGGAACATGTCGAATACGACAACCCCTATGACGTCGGCATGACCGGCCTGATCGGCTTCGCCTCGGGTTACAAGGCGATGATGAACTGCGACACCCTGCTGATGCTGGGCACCAACTTTCCTTATCGCCAGTTCTATCCCGAGCACAGTTATATCGCACAGATCGACCTGCGCCCCGAAGCCCTGGGCAATCGCTGCCCGCTGCAACTGGGGCTGCTCGGTGATGTGAAGCTGACACTTGAGGCAGTATTGCCCAAGGTGATGCAAAACCCCGACCGCGACCACCTCGACCAGGCGCTGGACGATTACAAAAAAGCCCGGGAAGACCTCGACGCCCTGGCGGAAAGTGGCCCTGGCAGCTCTATCATCCACCCCCAGTACCTCAACCGGCTGGTCAGTGAGCTGGCGGCAGAGGATGCGATTTTCACCTGCGACGTTGGCACCCCCACTGCGTGGGCAGCCCGCTATTTGAAAATGAACGGCAAACGGCGCCTGATCGGCTCGTTCAACCACGGCTCGATGGCCAATGCCATGCTGCAGGCCATCGGCGCACAGGCGACATACCCGGATCGCCAGGTTATCTCAATGTCCGGCGACGGTGGTTTCACCATGATGATGGGTGACTTCCTCACCCTCAGCCAGGTGGGCTTGCCGGTCAAGGTCATCGTGCTCAACAACGGCACCCTGGGTTTTGTCGAAATGGAAATGAAGGCAGCGGGCTTCCCGGATGTGGGTTGCGACCTGAAAAATCCGGACTTTGCGGCAATGGCCCAGGCCATGGGGGTTAAAGGGATTCGCGTGGAGCATCCATCCGAACTGGAAGCGGCGCTGCGCGAAGCCTTCGCCCATGACGGCCCGGTGCTGGTGGATGTGGTCAGCGCCCGTCAGGAGCTGGTCATGCCGCCGACCAAGACGTTCGAACAGGCCAAGGGCTTCAGCCTGTTTATGCTCAAGACCGTGATGGACGGCCGCGCCCGGGAGCTGATCGACCTGGCCAAAGTCAACTTGTGGCGCTGATTAACTCTCCAATAACCGCAGTACTTTGTGGGAGCGGGCTTGCTCGCGATGAAATTGACGCGGTTTACCTGACAGACCGCGCCGCATGCATCGCGAGCAAGCCCGCTCCCACAGGGAGACCTTGACCGGAAACAGAGTTTCTACACGATTGAAAACCGCTACAGCTTGCGATCACGAGCAGCTCTCGCCTAATATACGTTCCATATACATTTCATATTGGAACGCTGATGGGCATCGTCAAGATATCCGAGCAGATGCACGAAAACCTGCGGGTCGCCAGCAACGCGCTGAGCCGCTCGATCAATGCACAAGCCGAGCACTGGATGCGGATCGGCATGCTGTCCGAACTGCACCCCAACCTTGATCACAACCAGATCTGCCGCCTGCTGGTGCGGGCCGAGCAGGCTGGCGGCCTGGACTTGAATGTGGCACTGCAAGACACCCCCCTCGCAACCGGAGCACATTCATGAAGGCCAGCGTCGTTATCAACACCCCGGCGCAAATCGCCCAGTCCAAGGTCGCGGGCAAGCTGGCCGCCGAAGTGCTGGCCATGATCGCCGAGCACGTCAAGGCCGGGGTCACCACCGACCAGCTCGACCGGATCTGCCACGATTACATCGTCAACGTGCAAAAGGCCATCCCCGGCAACGTGGGCTATCACGGTTTCCCCAAAACCGTATGTGCTTCGGTCAATGAAGTGGTATGTCACGGCATCCCGTCCAACCGCGTGCTGCGCGACGGCGATATCGTCAATATCGATATCGCCGTGGTCAAGGATGGCTGGTTCGGCGATACCAGCCGCATGTACTTTGTCGGCGAGCCAAGCCCCGCAGCCCGGCATCTGGTGAAAACCACCTACGACGCCATGTGTGCCGGGATCCGCATGGTCCGCCCGGGCGCAACCCTGGGCGATATCGGCCACGCCATCCAGACCCTGGCCGAGAAAGAAGGCTTCAGTGTGGTACGCGAGTATTGCGGCCACGGCATCGGCAAGGTCTATCACGACGAACCGCAGGTGCTGCACTACGGTTATCCGGGCCAGGGCATGAAGCTCAAGACCGGCATGATTTTCACCATCGAACCGATGCTTAACGCTGGCAAGCGCCATGTGAAGACGCTGCCTGACCACTGGACTGTCGTGACCAGGGATGGCTCGCTGTCGGCCCAGTGGGAGCATATGGTGGCCGTGACTGACGACGGCTTTGAGGTGCTGAGCCCGTGGCCGGACACCCTGGCCGAGTACCCCGCCATCGTTTGACGGGCCACTGCACAGGGACGGCGATATGACGGTTGAAAGCTACGACCAACTGGCGATCTTCGCGGTAGTTGCCCAGGAGCGCAGCTTTACCCGCGCCGCCGCCCGCCTGGGCATGTCGCAACCGGCCCTGAGCCGGGCCATGCGCCAGCTCGAGGAACGCCTGGGGGTGCGCCTGCTGGCGCGCACTACCCGCAGCGTTGCCCCGACCCAGGCGGGCGAGCACCTGCTGCAGGTGATCGCCCCACGCTTCGACGAGATCAACAGCGAGCTGGCGCTGCTCAGCAAGTTCCGTGACCGGCCAGCGGGCAAATTGCGCATCACCGCAGGGGAGCATGCGGCGATTGCGGTGCTGCAGCCGGTGCTGGCGCGGCTGCTGCCCGACCACCCGGACTTGAGCATCGAGATTATCGTCGACTACGGCCTGACCGATATCGTCGCCGAGGGCTTCGATGCTGGCGTGCGCCTGGGCGAACAGGTGGCCAAGGACATGATTGCCATGCGCATCGGGCCCGATATGCGCATGGCGGTGATCGGCTCCCCCGCTTACTTCAGCCACTACCCCAAGCCGGTGATCCCGGCCGATCTCATGGCGCACAACTGCATCACCCTGCGCATGCCTACCCACGGCGGCCTGTTTATGTGGGAATTCGAAAAAAACGGCCAGGCACTCAACGTGCGGATCGAAGGCCAACTGGTGTTCAACAACATTGCCATGCGCCTGGAATCAGTCCTGCAGGGGCTGGGCCTGGCCTATATGCCGGAAGACGTGGTACGGCCCTATATCGAGCAGGGCCGCCTGATCCGTGTGCTGGAGGACTGGTGCGAACCCTACTCCGGCTACCACCTCTACTACCCGAGCCGACGCCAGTCCTCCCCGGCCTTCACCCTGCTGCGCGAAGCCTTGCGTTACCCAGGCTGAGGAGGTGCCAGCTCACGGCTTTGCCCGTCCACCCCGCAGCCAGCATGGCAGGGCTCTGAAACTTAACGGCTCTGGTATTGCTCATCCGTCACTTTCTCCATCCAGGTCACGCTCTTACCGTCCACGCTGCCGGTGACGGCCAGATGAGTCATGGCACCGTCCGCTGCGGCGCCGTGCCAGTGTTTGACGCCCGGTGGGCAAACCACCACATCGCCGGGGTGGATTTGCTGCACCGGCTTGCCCCACTCCTGGGTCAGTCCCACGCCGGACACCACCACCAGCCGCTGCCCGGCCGGGTGAGTGTGCCAGGCGGAGCGGGAGCCCGGCGCAAAGGTGACGTAGGCACCCGAAGCGTTGATTTCCTCGCTGGCGGCAAACAGCGGATCGACCCGTACCTGCCCGGTAAAGTAGTCCTCGGGACCCGCTGTCGAGGCCTGGTCGGCGCTGCGGGTGATCTGCTGCGCCCGGGCCTTGTCGTCAACGGCTGACGATCCGGCGGCACCCGCCAGGGGGGCCGCAACACACATGGCAAGTGTCCACAGTGTCCGCTTCATGCAAACCTCCCGGAATCAGAGTGTTCTGGCATAGAAATCAGCCAGCTGGTTAATGGCAGTGTCCACATATTCAGGCACCCAGTAGGTCTGGATATGGGTCGCACCATAGATCTTGAACAGTGTCTTGTCCTGGGTGCCCGTGGCCCTGGCGAACGCCTGCTCGGTCATATACAGGGTGTCGGCCTTGCTGCCGGCAATCATCAGCAACGGTTTGTTGAGCAATTCGAGCTGGTTGGTGGCGTCGAAACTCATCAGGTCCATCAGGCTGCTGAGGGTGTATTTGAAGGTCGAGTTGGGGTGGGAGTGGGTTTTGCCGTAATACTCGAAACCTTCGCGATACAGATCAAAGGGCAGCTTGGCGATCTGCTCGTCGGTGAGTTTGACATCGCCGGTGTAGATTACTTCGCCACCTGCCGCTTCCTGGGCACGGGCAGCGGAGGCCTGCTGCAGACGCTCCTGGAGGGTGTCCAGTTGCGAATCCATAAAGCCATTACGGCGTACCAGACCTGAATTGAACATGCTCACAGTGGCAATCGACTGGAAACGCTTGTCGCTCTGCCCGGCTTTCAAGGCATAGCCACCGCCGCCGCAGATACCCAGCAAGCCCAGACGTTGGGGGTCAACACCGGGGTAACTGGCAATAAAATCGGCCATGCCGTGGATGTCTTCAACACGGTTGGCAGGTTTGTCGACATTGCGCGGCTGGCCGCCGCTGGCGCCCTGGTAGGCGGCGTCGGCGGTGATGGTGATATAGCCCCTGTCCGCCAGGCGCTGGGCATACAGGCCCGCCACCTGCTCCTTGACCCCGCCGTTGGGGTGCGCGACGACAATGGCAGGGTATTTCTTGCCCGCATCGTAATTGGCGGGGGTGTACACATTGGCGGCGATGTCCAGGCCATTGAGCTGGTAGGTGACCGGGTGGATATTGACTTTGCCTGGCTCGTTGCGAGTGATCGCACCCGCGTAGGTCAGGGTGAACGGGTTGGTCTTGTAGTCCCCCGCCTCCGCGGCGGACATGCCGACCATTGCGGCCATAAACGTGGCTTTAAGCACCGTAAACGTCACAGTAATCTCCCTTTCAAGTTAAAACTTCTGTAGGAATTCATTGATAAACGCGGCTTTATTGATAGCACTTATACCAATGACGCATAAATCCACCGACTGGTGATTGGCACCCGCCGTCGGCCGCAAGCGGGCGATAGCCGCAGTTCAGCAATTATTCTTGTTTACGGGTGTGACAGAGCGCTCACCCCTACCTACTCTGCTAGTGACCTGCGCACCGCCAGGTTCTGGAGTCCAAACCTCTATTCAAGTTTTTTTGCGCTTATCGAACATGCCCATGACCGACAGCTTTAAACCATCACGCCCATTGCCCGTAAACCTGCGCGGCCTGATCCTCTGCATTGTTCTGGCGTCAGTCCTGGCGACCCTGTGCAACAGCCTTGTGGTGGCCTATCGCGTACAACGCGACGCCCTGATCCATTCGACCCTGGAGTCCAATGCTGCCTATGCGGCAAAAGTTGCCTCCAGCATTGGTGAGTTCTTGCGCGCAGCCCACAACAACCTGAACTACAGCGCCAAAATCCTCGGCAAGCACTGGGACGATCCCCAGGTGCTGCATGAAGAAGCCTTGAGGCTGGAGGCACAGGATCAGTATTTCAACTCCGTCGAAATCCTCGATGCCAACGGCAAAGTCCTGGCCTCGAATCCGCCACAGGCGCAGATTGTCGGTTCCAACGTCCCGGCCAGCGGTATCAGGCAAGCACTCCAAGAGCGCCGGGCACTGGTCAGCTCGACCTATGTATCCCGCCAGGGCAACTTGATCGTATTCGTATCAGAACCTGTTTTCAGCAAGGCCGGTGTGTTTCTCGGCGCCGTGGTCGGGTCTATTTACCTGCTTGATCAAAGTGCCTTGCACACCGTCATCAGCAGCCACTTTCATCACGAAGGCACTTTTGCGTTTGTGGCCGACAGCAATCGTCGACTGCTTTACCACCCCAATCCTGCGCGTATCTCTGAAGTGCTTGGTGAAAACCTTGCGGTTGATGCGGCCCTGGGCGGCGAACGCGGTTCGATGGAAATAAGGAATTCCGAAGGCGTCGAAATGCTGGCAGGTTACAGCCAGGTCCCGGACTCCAATTGGGCGGTAGTGGTGCAACAACCCAGGGAGCATAGTCAGGCGACCTTGCGCCGGCTTATGCACGACATGATCATGGGCATGATTCCGGCCGGGCTTCTGGGGATGGTACTGGTATTCGTCGGCACAACGCTGATCGCCCGGCCCCTGCGCCTGCTGTCTGCCGCGGCGCAACAGCTGTCCGCGCCGCAGACTACGGAGTTGCTGCAACGTATCAACGCCTGGTACCACGATGCTTCGGCCATCCGCCAGGCCATGCTGGCGGGGGTGCAACTGCTGCAGCAAAAGCTTGGCCGCCTCAGCCACGAGGCGCAAAGTGACCCTCTCACCGGCCTGGCCAATCGCCGGGCCATGGAAGAGTTACTGAGCGTGCTGGAGCAGACCCAGCAGCCCTACACGGTACTGGCGCTGGATATTGATCATTTCAAGCGGGTCAATGACACATTCGGGCACGACGCTGGCGACGTTGCACTCAAGCAGGTGGCCGAAATCCTCAAGCAGAACTCACGGGCAAACGACCTGGCATGTCGCAGCGGTGGGGAGGAATTTTCGCTGCTGCTACCGGATACCACGCAAGAAACGGCCAGAGCCATCGCCGAACGCATACGCCAAAGCATCGCAGACGCTCGCATACCGCAAGTCGGCAACCTGAAAATCTCCATAGGTGTTGCCAGCAAGGCCGGCGCGCCAATGACACCGCAGCAAGTACTAAAACTGGCCGACGAACGCCTTTACCGTGCCAAGGAAAGCGGGCGCAACCGGGTGGTGTCTGCCTGAGGGGAAATGGGCACCGCATTTATCGACGCCCACGAAAAAGCCCCTGAAATGTTCAACCATTTCAGGGGCTTCGTCTTGTTCAATAATGGCGGAGAGATAGGGATTCGAACCCTAGGTACTGTCGCCAGTACAACGGATTTCGAATCCGTCCCATTCGGCCACTCTGGCATCTCTCCAACGGCGCGAATAATAGCGCGGTTTTTGATTATGGCAAAGCCTTTTTTCAAAAAAACCGCGCTGTATCAGTTGCTTGCGCGCCTTTACTGCTTAAAGCGGGACGCCGAGGCGGTTTGCAACTTCTTCGTAGGCTTCGATTACGTCGCCCAGACCCTGACGGAAGCGGTCCTTGTCCATTTTCTTGCCGGTAGCCTTGTCCCACAGACGGCAGCCGTCCGGGCTGAATTCGTCACCCAGGACGATGGAACCGTCGTGGAATACGCCGAACTCAAGTTTGAAGTCGACCAGCAGCAAGCCAGCGTCATCGAACAGCTTGTTCAGTACGTCGTTGACCTTGAGCGACAGTTCTTTCATGCGAACCAGTTGCTCGGCCGTGCCCCAACCGAAAGCCACGACGTGGGATTCGTTGATGAACGGGTCGCCCTTGGCGTCGTCCTTGAGGAACAGTTCGAAGGTGTACGGGTTGAGCTTCATGCCCTCTTCCACACCCAGACGCTTGACCAGGCTGCCCGCTGCGTAGTTACGCACAACGCACTCGACCGGGATCATGTCGAGTTTCTTCACCAGGCACTCGTTGTCACCCAGCAGTTTGTCGAATTGGGTCGGCACGCCGGCTTCTTCGAGTTTCTGCATGATGAAGGCGTTGAACTTGTTGTTCACCATGCCCTTGCGATCAAGTTGTTCGATACGCTTGCCGTCGAACGCCGAAGTGTCGTTGCGAAACAGCAGGATCAAGCGGTTTTCGTCGTCGGTCTTGTAAACCGATTTCGCTTTACCGCGATAGAGTTCTTCACGTTTTTCCATGATGGGCTCCGCATGCTAAGTAGGTGGGCTAGGCGATTGTGCGCCAGTCGAGCCCTGAATCTTGATCGGCCAGTTGCAGCCAGTCCGGGTCGCACCCAAGGGTGTCGACAAAACATTGCCGGGCCAGCTGCGGCAGGTTGTTCTTGCTGCTGAGGTGGGCCAGTACCAGGTGTTGCAGGTCTTGCCAGCCCAACTCGGCCACCAGGCTTGCGGCCTGGTGGTTGTTCAAATGTCCTTCCTGGCCCCCTACCCGGCGCTTGAGAAACGCAGGGTAGTGACCACGGGCAAGCAGGTCCCGACAGTGGTTGGCTTCAATCATCAGCGCATCCAGGTCGCGATAGCTGTCCAGCACGCCAGCACAATACGAACCCAGGTCGGTCAGCAAGCCGAACCGCCGCTTGCCGTCACTGAATACATACTGGGTGGGCTCCTGGGCATCATGGGCGACCAGGGTCACACTGATATTCAAGGCTCCGATTTGCAGCGTCTGGCCACCCGCCACGTAACCGGCGGCCTCCAGAGGCTTGCGCATCCCGCGCTGGGTACCACGACTCATGTACACCGGCAAATTGTAGCGCCGCGACAGCAAACCCACGCCATGCACATGGTCGGCATGTTCGTGGGTGACCAGAATCGCGCTCAGCTGGTGAGCGCTGATGCCCAGCCTGGCGAGACGACGCTCGGTTTCTCGCAACGAGAAACCGCAATCGACCAGTACATAGGTGCTGTCGCTGGCTATCAGCGTGCCATTCCCTTGGCTACCACTGCCGAGAACGGCAAAACGCATACAATCAGCCCAGGTTGTCTTGGATAACGCCCAGCACCTTGCGCGCCACTTCTGGCGAGGCAACGGTGTTGATGTTTTCTTCGACGGTCACTTGCACGTTTTCACCCACCTTGCTCAGGCGAACCTGATAGCGCTGGGCACGGGCTTCAACTTCTTCCTTGTCCGGCTTGCTGCCAAAGAGACCGGAGAAGAAACCAGGTTTCTCGTCCTTCTTCTCGGCTTTTTCGGCGAGGTTGATGTAGTACAGGCCCAACGTGCGGTTGATGTCTTCAACGCGCCATTCGCCCTGTTCAAGTGCACGACCTACGCTAGACCAGGCACGGTCGAGGTCTTCGGTCAGGGTCAGCACCGGGTTGCCGCTGCCGTCTTCGTTCAGGCTCACACGCGCAGGGGTGTCGAAATCACGGGCAGCCAGCAGCGAAACCGAACCGCCCTTCTCGGCGTTGCGGCTCATGCTGATCAGCATTTCATCAACCAGGGCTGCATCCAGACCGGTGTTGACCGAGCGGTTGCCAAAGTCGACGTTGGCACTGCTACCGGCCGGGCGGTTGGCACTGACCACGTAGATTTCGCTGGTATTGCGCTGCACACCCGGCTCGATGCGTACCCGCAGGCGGGTTTCGCTGTCGGAGGCCAGGCCGCTGCTGCCCACATGGCGGGCGATCGGAGCGGAAAGCTCGTCAGCACGCTGCCAGCTCGTGGTGAACTCGCCGGTTTGCGGGCGCTGTTCGTCGATGCGGAAGCCATTGTCCTGGAAGAACTGCATCGCTACCGGCCAGACTTCTGACGGCGAACGCTGCGCCATGACCCAGCGGCTGTCGCCACTTTTCTGCAGGCTGAAATCGCTGGCACTGGCGGCTACAGCCAACGGCTGTGGACGCGGTACTTCAAACTCGCCCTTGACGTTGTCGTCGGGCACATTGCTGGGGATCGGCAACAGCGGCACAAGGCGCTTGTCAGTCTGGACACCCGGCGGCAACTGCATTGGAGCGGTTTGACGCGCCTCCAGGTAGTCGCTGCCACGGTCGCGGAAGTAACCCTCTTGACCCCACAGCCAACCGCAGCCGCTGGTGCTGGAAATAATCACGGCTAGTGCGGAAAGTCCGGCCAATCGCTTCATGCGTAGTGCTTCCTCAATTAAACCAAGACACCGGACTGGCGCATTGCCTGACGCAGTGGTTCGTGGCAAGGCTCGCTGAGCCAGGTGAGTGGCAGACGGATACCGTCCGACATCATGCCCATCTCATGCAGCGCCCATTTCACGGGGATAGGGTTGGATTCGATAAACAGGGTTTTATTGAGCGGCATCAGCTTTTCGTGCAGCGCGCGGGCAGTGTCGGCATCGCCACGCATCGCAGCAGCGCACAGGTCGCTCATGTCACGCGGAGCAACGTTGGCGGTTACCGAGATATTGCCCTTGCCGCCGAGCAGGATCAGCTCGACTGCGGTGGCGTCGTCGCCGGAGTACACCAGGAAGTCGCTGCTCACCCCTGCCAGAATGGCCGGTACGCGCGTCAGGTCGCCGGTGGCTTCCTTGATGCCGATGATGTTCGGCACGGTGGAAAGACGAATGACGGTAGCCGGCAGCATGTCGCAGGCGGTACGGCCCGGAACGTTGTACAGGATCTGCGGGATATCGACCGCTTCGGCGATCGCCTTGAAGTGCTGGTACAGGCCTTCCTGGGTCGGCTTGTTGTAATACGGTGTCACCAGAAGACATGCATCGGCGCCAGCGGCCTTTGCATTGGTGGTGAGTTCGATCGCTTCACGCGTCGAGTTGGCGCCCGTGCCGGCAATCACCGGAATGCGCCCTGCAACCTGCTTGACGACATGACGAATCACTTCAATGTGTTCGTTCACATCCAGAGTTGCCGATTCACCTGTAGTGCCAACGGCAACAATGGCGTTGGTGCCCTCTTGCAGGTGAAAGTCCACCAGTTTGCTCAGAGCGTCCCAATCAAGACGACCTTGTGCATCCATAGGTGTGACCAGTGCCACCATACTGCCCGCAATCATGCAACCGCTCCTGCCGGAAAAAGAGAGCCGTAATGGTACTGGCGCCATGACCCTTGCACAAGCAACAGCGCGCCCGATGAGCATTCCCCTTCGCGTTGCTTTTCGCTACCCTTCAGCCTTTGATTGGTACTGATGTGTGCGCAAGTCTGTTTCACAGGCCCTCAGCAAGCGCCAAAAGCCCCGCCCAAACGCCACCGAGCACGTTTTGCAGAGCCTGCAAACCGCCTGGAACGCAGTATTGACGGGCTTCTGACGCTCAAGTGTTACCTGATACTCAACTTGCCTGCCATCGACCGTACTGACCGCTCATCGTTTTAGGAAGGTTGAATGTCCACCCCCACAGTTCGCGAACAATTCCTTGTCATCAGTGCCCTTGGCGCCAACCCAATGGAGCTGACTAACGTGCTGTGCCGCGCCAGCCATGAAAATCGCTGCGCTGTCGTGACCTCGCGCCTGACTCGCCACGGCGAATGCAGTGCCCTGGTCCTGGAAGTTACCGGTAGCTGGGACGCCCTGGCACGCCTTGAAGCTGGCTTGCCTGCGCTGGCCAAAAAGCACGCGTTCAGCGTCAATGTAGTACGCAGTGCGGCCCTTGAAACCCGCCCGCAGGCGCTGCCGTACGTGGCCTATGTCAGCTCGGCCTACCGCTCGGACATCATCAACGAGCTGTGCCAGTTCTTCATGGACCACAACGTCGAGCTGGAAAACCTGACGTGCGATACCTACCAGGCGCCACAAACCGGCGGCACCATGCTCAACGCCACCTTCACCGTGACCTTGCCGGCCGGCGTGCAAATCAGCTGGCTGCGTGATCAGTTCCTCGACTTCGCCGACGCGCTGAACCTGGACGCACTGATCGAACCTTGGCGCCCACAGAACCCGATGTAAGGAAACCGACTCAATGGCTGTTGCAATTGACCAACCCGTAGACGATTTCCAGATCCCGGCGACGAGTGAAAAAACCGTCAGCCTGTCGCAGCTCAAGGGCAAGCAGGTAGTGATCTACTTCTATCCCAAGGACAGCACGCCGGGCTGCACCACTGAGGGCCAGGGTTTTCGCGACCATTACGCCGAGTTCCAGGCGGCCAATACCGAAGTGTTTGGTGTGTCCCGCGACAGCCTCAAGTCCCATGAGAACTTCAAGGCCAAGCAGGGTTTTCCGTTTGAGTTGCTGAGCGACAAGGACGAAGCCCTTTGCCAGCTGTTTGACGTGATCAAGCTGAAAAAGCTGTACGGCAAGGAGTACCTTGGCGTGGATCGCAGCACCTTCCTGATCGACAAGGACGGCGTGTTGCGTCACCAATGGCGCGGCGTGAAAGTGCCAGGCCATGTCGAGGCAGTGCTGGAGCAGGCCAAGGCGCTGAATAACGGCTAAGCAAAACTCTGTGAGAGCGGGCTTGCTCGCGATTCAGGCGACGCGGTTTGTCAGGCAAACCGCATAGACCTATCGCGAGCAAGCCCGCTCCCACATGAGTCACAGCGTATTACTGACGCACCAACCGCACATTCTGGAACTCGACCGCTTCGGTGCTGCGGTACGGGTTGATATCCAGCCCACCACGGCGCACATAGCGCGCATACACGGTCAACTTCTCGGGCTTGAGCAAACGCTGCAGGTCGAGAAAGATCCGCTCCACACACTGCTCATGAAAATCCGAATGCTGGCGAAAGCTCACCAGGTACGCCAGCAAACTGGCGTGATCCAGCGCCGCCCCACGGTACTCGACCACCACCGTGCCCCAGTCCGGCTGACTGGTGACCGGGCAGTTGGATTTGAGCAAGTGGCTGTAGACGCTTTCTTCAACCACCTGGGAATCGTCGCACTTGAGCAATTCAGGACGCGGCTGCGCGTAATCACTGACCGTGATATCCAGGTCATCAATGCACACACCCGGCAATACGGCTACGCCATCAGCCTGAACTTCATCCAGACTGCGTACGCGCACGCTGACAGGCTTGCCGGATGCGGCCGACAAATCTGCACGCAATGTAGCCTCAAGGCTCGGGGTATCGGCAAATACCGTCTGGTTCAGCGAGTTGAGATACAGCTTGAACGACTTGGACTCGACGATATTCGGCGAATCGGCGGCAAAGCAAAACTCGCCAATGGCCACCACCGGTTTGCCCGATGGCAACAACCAGGACAGCTCGAAGCAGGTCCAGAAATCCACGCCGACATAAGGCAGCGTTTCGGCGCTCAGCCCCAGCTCGGCCCATTTCGCCGCGCGCGGGATCGGGAACAGCAAGGACGGGGTATAAGTGCTGATGTATTCACTGGACTTGCCCAGCGGGGAATGTTCGGCGGCGGGATGCATGACAAAAACCTGGCTAGAAAAACCCGGTAATTCTATCGGGTTTAAGCCAGGCTTTCAGCGTTCACCGACAATCAGGACGTTTTAAGGCGCAACTTTCACCTTGCCGACCATGCCAGCCTGATAGTGACCCGGCACATTACAGGCAAATTCCAGGTTGTCGGCGCGGGTGAAGGTCCAGGTCAACTCCGCGGTTTTACCCGGCTCGACCAGCACGCTGTTGGGGTCATCGTGCTTCATGCCCGGCATATTCATGGCGCCGTGGCCCATTGCCGAGTGATCCATGCCGTCATGCCCCATACCGGTCGGGGTAAGCATGCCGCTTTGCTGCATTTCGAGCATTTCTTTCTGATGTGCCGCGTGCATCGCGGCATTGCCCAGGTTGAACTCGTGCAATAACTGCCCTTTGTTGACCAGGACAAAACGCACCGTTTCACCGGCTTTCACATCCAGCGACTTTGGCGTGAAGGCAATATCAGTCATGTCGATTTCAACCGTGCGCGTGGCGCTGGCGGCAGGTGCGGGCTGACCAAAATCAAAATGCCCGGCAGGCGATGCCATTACCGGCAGGCTCAAGGCCAAAAAACAGCCAGCAAGCGACAAACGGATACGTGCGGTCATACTTACTCCCAGAAACAAAAATGTCAGGCTTGGCGCTACTTTAAAGTCTCGGCACTGGCATTCAACTGACTGCAAGATTACAACTTTGTCAGCTTGACCCTGCATAACCTGCACCAAGGTATAAGGCTGAGGTTAATTTTTATGATGAGTCGACCATGAAACTGCTGATAGTCGAAGACCAGGTCAAAACCGGACAGTACTTGCGCCAGGGCCTGAGCGAGGCCGGGTTCACCACCGAACTGGCGGCCGACGGTATTACCGGGCAACACCTGGCCCTGACCGGGGATTACTCGCTGCTGATTCTCGACGTCATGCTGCCCGGCCGTGATGGCTGGCAAATCCTGCAAGCGGTGCGTAGCGCCGGGCTGAGCATGCCGGTGCTGTTTTTGACCGCACGGGATGCGGTCGCTGACCGCGTCCACGGCCTGGAGCTGGGGGCCGATGATTATCTGGTCAAGCCGTTCGCCTTTTCCGAGCTGCTGGCACGGGTTCGCAGCCTGTTGCGCCGCGGCAGCAACACTCCCCAGGAGACCAGCCTGCAACTGGCCGACCTGCGCCTGGATCTGATCCGCCGCCGTGTTGAGCGCAACGGCCAGCGCATCGACCTTACCGCCAAGGAATTCGCCCTGCTGGAGCTGCTGCTACGCCGTCAGGGAGAAGTGCTGCCCAAGTCGTTGATTGCTTCACAGGTATGGGACATGAACTTTGACAGCGACACCAACGTCATCGAAGTGGCGATTCGCCGCCTGCGCCTGAAAATCGACGACAACCATGAGCAGAAGCTGATCCACACCGTGCGTGGCATGGGTTATGTGCTTGAAGAGCGCAGCAGTTGATGCGCCGCCTGTCGTTGAGCAGCCGCCTGGCGCTGCTGTTTGCCGGTTGTACCGCCGTGGTATCGCTGTTTGCCGGGGTGCTGTTCGGGCGCGCCAGCGAGGTGCATTTTGTCGAGCTCGACCAGCAACTGATGGAAAGTCGCCTCGCCGTACTACGCAGTACGCTGCAAGGGGCTGACACCCTTGAACGCTTCACCCTGCGCCTGCCCGCCCTGATGCAGGACCTGGCCCACCAGCCGGACCTGGCGATACGGGTGCGCGGCCCGGACGGGCATCTATGGTTTGACAGCTCACCGCGCCTGCCACTGGCGCTTGAGACCCGCCCGGGCTTGGGCAGCCTGCAAATAAACGGCACCGATTACCGTGTTCTGGTACCGCAGACCGACAGCCCCGATGCGCCGCATCTGACCCTGTTGCTGGATATCACCCACCACCAGCACTTCCTGCAGCGCATGCAGAGGTTGATCTGGATGACTGTAGGCCTGTCGGCACTGGCCACGGCGATTCTCGGTGCCTGGGCAGCCCGCAGCGGCTTGCGCCCTCTGCGCCGCATGAGCGCGATCGCAGCCAGCGTTTCGGCCGACTCGCTTAACGCCCGCCTGCCCCAGGAACAAATGCCCGCTGAACTGGCAGAGCTGGCCACGGCTTTTAACGCCATGCTTGCGCGACTGGACGATTCATTCCAGCGATTGTCGGCATTCTCCGCCGACATCGCACATGAACTGCGTACGCCATTGTCCAACCTGCTGACCCACACCCAGGTCACCCTGACCCGCCCCCGGGGCATTGAAGAATACCGCGAGGCACTGCATAGCAACCTTGAAGAGCTGCAATGGATGGCGCAACTGGTCAACGACATGCTCTATCTGGCCAAGGCCGATCACGGCTTGCTTACGCCTCGGCGCGAAGCCCTGGATCTGGGTCAGGAAGTGGAGGCATTACTGGAGTTTTATGCGCTGCTGGCCGAAGACTCGCACATTGAACTGACCCGCGAAGGCAATGCACTTCTTGCAGGCGACCGCAGCATGCTGCGCCGCGCCCTTTCCAACCTGCTGGATAACGCCTTGCGCTATACGCCGGCGGGTGGCGCGATCAAAGTGCTGATTGAGGCTTTGCCGGGCACTGCGCGCATCAGCATCGAGAACACGGGCACGGGAATCCCTGCAGAACTGCTGCCACGCCTGTTTGACCGGTTTTACCGGGCAGATCCGGCACGCCGTGAAGGCAGCAGTGAGCATGCGGGGCTGGGGCTGGCGATCACCCAGTCGATCATTCGTGCCCATGGCGGGCAGATCTGCTGTGAGTCGAAAGAGGGGGTAACGCGGTTTGTCGTGGAGCTGCCAGCAAAGCTGCCCTCACCCCAGCCCTCTCCCGGAGGGAGAGGGAGCTGATTTGTGGCGCTGCGCAGAACTGCTTTTGCCTTTAGTCCCCTCTCCCTCCGGGAGAGGGTTAGGGTGAGGGGCTTTTGCTCTTCAACTATCAGGAATACCGCAACGCATGGGCCGGTTGAATCTTCGCTGCCCGATACGCCGGATACAGCGTAGCCAGAAAGCTCAGTACAAAGCCCGCACCGCAGATCAGCGCCACATCGCCGCCCTGCAGCTCGGATGGCAGGTTGCTGACAAAATACACGTCGGAACTGAAGATATGCTGCCCGGTCACCCGCTCCATCCAGCCCACCAGTTCACTAACATTCAACGCCGCAATCACCCCCAGCACGCCACCGATCAAGGTGCCGACAATACCGATCACCGTGCCCTGCACCATAAAGATGGCCATGATCTGCCGCGGCGTGGCACCGATGGTGCGCAAGATCGCAATGTCGGCGCCCTTGTCGTTCACCACCATGATCAGCGTGGCGATGATGTTGAACGCTGCCACGGCCACGATCATCAGCAACAACAGACCGATCATGGTTTTTTCCATTTTCATGGCGCTGAACAGACTGCCCTGGGTGTGAGTCCAGTCGTCAGCCTTGTAACCATCCCCCAGGCCGGCCGCCACTTGCTGTGAAACCTGCGGTGCCGCGTACAGATCCTTGACCGCCAGGCGCACGCTTTGCACCTGGTTCGGCTCCCAGTGTTGAATGGCTGCAGCATCGGCCATATGGATCAGGCCCATGGTGCCATCCAGTTCAGCACCAACCTTGAAGATACCCACCACATTCAACCGCTGCAGGCGCGGAGTAATGCCACCAGGCGCGGTGCTGGCCTCGGGGACGATCAGGGTGATCTTGTCACCCACGCCCAGACGGAAGCGCCGCGCAACAATATCGCCCAGCACCACACCGTATTCGTCGGGTTTCAAGTCCTGGAGGCTGCCCTGCACGATGTGCTGGGTCACGATCGAGACCTTGCCTTCCTGCTCCGGATCGATGCCGCTGATCTGGATCGGCTGCATCGAGCCTTTATAGGACAGCATGCCGTCCAGCTCGGTGAACGGCACGGCTGCCGTGACCTCGGGGTTTTTCATCGCCGCGTCAGCCACCGGGCGCCAGTCATCGATGGGCTTGACGCCCACGATGGTCGCGTGGGGCACCATGCCGAGGATGCGGTTACTCATTTCACGCTGGAAGCCGTTCATCACCGACAACACCACGATCATCGCCAGCACGCCGAGGGCGAGGCCGATCATCGAGGTCATGGAGATAAACGAAACAAAACGATTGCGGCGCTTGGCGCGGGTATAGCGCGTGCCGATAAAAATCGATAACGGTCTGAACATTCGCGGGCACCGTATAAAAATTGAAGACCTGACGCCCGCTTGCAGGCGTCAGATGCTGGCCAGTCAGATCGTGGTCAGGCGACCTTCCTGAAGGTGCAACACGCGATCCATCTGGCGGGCCAGGTTCATGTCGTGGGTTACCACCAGGAACGCAGTGCGCATTGACGTGCTGAGCTCCAGCATCAGGTCCTGAATGCCCTGGGCCGTGTGCGAGTCGAGGTTGCCGGTGGGCTCATCGAGCATCACCAGCCCCGGCTTGTTGACCAGCGCCCGGGCAATCGCCACACGCTGGCGCTCACCACCCGACAGCTCGGCCGGCTTGTGCTCCAGGCGATGACCCAGGCCCACCCGCGTCAGCAGGGCCGTGGCCCGTTCACGGGCTTCGGGGATCGCCGTCTTGCCGATCAGCAACGGCATGCAAACGTTTTCCAGCGCGGTGAACTCGGGCAACAAGTGGTGAAATTGATACACGAAACCCAGCGAGCGGTTGCGCAACAGGCCACGGGCCTTTTCGCCCAGGGCCGATAGCTCTTCACCCGCCAGCCAGACACTGCCACTGGTCGGGGTATCAAGCCCGCCGAGCAGGTTGAGCAAGGTACTTTTACCCGAACCCGAAGTCCCGACGATCGCCACCCGCTCACCAGGGTGCAACTCAAGCTGCAGCCCCGACAGCACCACCACGGATTCCGGGCCTTCCTCGTAGGACTTGCCCAGGTCGCGGCAACTCAACACTGCTTGTTCTTTCATGCCCAACTCACTCATAACGAAGCGCCTGCGCAGGCTGGGTGCGCGCAGCACGCCAGGCCGGGTACAAGGTCGCGAGGAAACTCAGAACCAATGCCGCACCGCACACCATCAACACGTCCTGTGCCCGCAACTGCGAGGGCAGGTAGTCGATGAAATATACGTCGGCATTGAGAAACTTGTGACCGATCAGGCCTTCAAGGGCCGAGATCGCAGCGCTGACATTGAGCGCAGCAAGCATCCCGACCACCGCGCCGATGGCCGTCCCGACCACACCGATAACGGTGCCCTGAACCATAAAGGTGGCCATGATGGTGCCCGGCGTCGCCCCCAGGGTACGCAGGATGGCGATGTCGCCTTTCTTGTCATTGACCACCATCACCAGCGTGGAAATGATGTTGAACGCGGCCACGGCCACAATCAGCAGCAACAGCAGGCCAATCATGGCTTTTTCCATGCGGATGGCCTGGTACAGATTGCCGTGGGTACGGGTCCAGTCACGGGCGTAATACTGGCTCTCGCCCAGCTGCTGGGCGATTTCCCAGGCAGTGCGCGGCGCTTCGAACAGGTCATCGAACTTCAGCCGCAGGCCCTGTACCTGGTCAGGTTTCCAGCGCTGCAAACGTGCCAGGTCCTGCAGGTTGGTGATGCCCAGGTAGCCGTCGATCTCACCGGCACCGACATGAAAAATGCCCTGCACGGTAAAACGCTTCATGCGCGGGAACATGCCGGCCGGTGTCACCGTGACTTCCGGCGCAACGAAGGTCAGCTTGTCGCCGACGCTCACACCCAGCTTTTTCGCGGCCTTGTCGCCAATGATGATGCCGAAGCTGCCCGGGGTCAGCGAGTCGAGCTGGCCCTGCTGCATGAACCGGTCAATGATCGAGACATTGCGTTCCTGCGCCGGGTCAATGGCATTGAGCAGGACTTTCTGCACGTTGCCATCGTTGGTCAGCAAGCCCTGCATCTGGGTAAACGGCGCAACCGCCTCCACCTTCGGGTTCTGCTTGACCTTGGCCGCCAGGCTTTGCCAGTCACTGATCGGCTGGTCGCCGACGATGGTCGCGTGGGGCACCATGCCCAGCACGCGGGTGCGCATCTCATGATCGAAGCCGTTCATCACCGATAACACGACAATCATCACGACCACGCCAAGGGCGAGCCCGATCATCGAGGTCAGGGAAATAAACGACACAAAATGATTGCGACGCTTTGCACGGGTATAACGCGTGCCGATAAATAAAGAGAGAGGTCTGAACATGTCGGGGCTTGTTCGAGGGAAAAGAAGACGTCCTTGTGGCGGGGCCTGATAAGCAGCTTTACACTCAGACCACAGCCGCCATCATGGGTTCGCCATGTCGACATTAGATGAAGCAGATCGCCGCGAATACTACCGTATCGAGGATATGATCGCACTGGAAATAACCCCGCTGTCGGCCCTCGAAGCCGCGAGCAGTGAAGTGTTGCAGGATGAGTCACCGCTGTTCAATTTGCTCAGCGAATTGCACCTGAGCGAATTCGAGTCCCAGCACTTGCTGCGCCAGATCAGCGAACGCGACCGCACCCTTTCCAGCTATCTGAAAACCCTGAACAAACGTGTCGAACTGCTGAGCCAGATCGTTGCGCAAACGGTGCTGGGCCAGATCGGTGAACTGCAGCCGGTCATGCTGTCCGAAGGCGGTATCGAGTTCCATCACCCGCACCCCTGCCCGGCGGGCAGCCACCTTTCAGTCAAGCTGGTATTGATGCCCCAGGCCCTGGGCCTGTTGCTGCGTGCCCGCGTGGTCGATTGCCAGGCGCACGCTGGCGACTACCGCATCAACACCGAATTTGAATCCCTCACCGATACGCAGCGCCAGTTGCTGGCGCGCTACATTTTGCAAAAACAGGCACAGGCGCGCCGCCTGGCCCGCGAACAACAAACATCCGCGCCCGAGTAAGCACCGGGCCGTGATCACTCTGTACAAGGAGCAAATGTGACCCTGATTTATGGCCATCGCGGCGCCAAAGGCGAAGCACCGGAAAACACCCTTGCCAGCTTTGAGCAATGCCTCAAGCATGGCGTACGGCGCTGTGAGCTCGACCTGCACCTGTCGAAGGACGGTGAGCTGATGGTCATCCACGACCCGACCCTCAAGCGCACCACGGACCGGCGCGGCAAGGTTATCGAGCACACGGCTGCCGACCTGGTGACCTATGACGCGCGCAAGGGTGGCCCGGGCTGGATGCAGCCGTGCCCGATCCCGCGCCTTGAGGAGCTGTTTGAAAAGTGCGACTTCGAGCACTGGCAGCTGGAGGTCAAGAGCGCCTCGCGCACCCGCGCAGCAACCACCGTGCTGGCAATCCGCGAAATGGCGGTACGTCACGGGCTGATGGACAAGGTCACGGTCACGTCAAGCTCGCGTGAGGTGCTCAAGGCTGCGCTGGAGTTGACGCCAGACCTGTCCCGCGGCCTGGTGGCCGAATACGCCTGGCTCGACCCGATCAAGGTCGCCCAGAGTTATGGCTGCGAGATGCTGGCATTGAACTGGACACTGTGCACGCCTGAACGCCTGGAGAAGGCCCAGCGTCAGGGTTTGCATGTGTCGGTATGGACAGTCAACGAACCTGCGCTGATGCGCAGGCTCGCCGACTTCGGCGTAGATAGCCTGATTACAGACTTTCCCGGTTTGGCCACTGCCACCCTCGGGAATAGCTGAAATCGGTCTCCCCGGCCGGCTCAGGCCACCGGCCGGAGCCGCTCAAAAAAGCCGGTTGAGGCCATCGTAGGCCGCTACCCGATAGGCTTCGGCCATGGTCGGGTAGTTGAACGTGGTGTTGACGAAGTACTTCAGGGTATTGAGCTCGCCCGGCTGGTTCATGATCGCCTGGCCGATGTGCACGATCTCTGATGCCTGATAACCGAAGCAGTGAACGCCCAGCACTTCAAGGGTTTCACGGTGGAACAGGATTTTCAGCATGCCCTGCGGCTCGCCGGCAATCTGTGCACGCGCCATGCTCTTGAAAAACGCCTTGCCCACTTCGTACGGCACCTTGGCCTGGGTCAACTCCTGCTCGTTCTTGCCGATCGAGCTGATCTCCGGAATGGTGTAGATGCCGGTCGGCACGTCATTGACGAAGCGCCAGCTGCCGTTATCAACGATGCTGCCCGCTGCCGAACGCCCCTGGTCGTGGGCGGCACTGGCCAGGCTTGGCCAGCCGATTACATCACCTGCGGCAAAAATGTTCGGCACGGTGGTGCGGTAGTTTTCATCAACCGTGATCTGGCCACGGCCATTGGCCTTGATGCCGATGTTTTCCAGACCCAGCAGATCGGTGTTGCCGGTACGGCCATTGCACCAGAGCAAGGCGTCGGCCTTGATCTTCTTGCCGGACTTGAGATGCAGGATCACGCCGTTTTCGACGCCTTCTACCCGCTCGTACTCTTCGTTGTGGCGTACGGTGATGTTGTTGTTGCTGAAGTGGTAGCTCAGCGCTTGCGAGATCTCGGAATCGAGGAAGCTCAACAGTTGCTCGCGGTTATCCACCAGCTCAATCAACACCCCCAGACCACTGAAGATCGACGCGTATTCGCAGCCGATCACGCCTGCCCCGTAAACAATCAGCTTACGCGGGGTGTGGCCCAGACTGAGGATGGTGTCGCTATCGTAGATACGCGAGTGAGTGAAATCGATATCAGCCGGGCGATAAGGACGCGAGCCGGTGGCGATAATGATTTGCTTGGCCATCAGGGTTTCGACAACGCCGTTGGTGCACACCACTTCGATGGTTTGCTCGTCGGTGAAGCTGCCGGTGCCGAAGAACAGGTCGACGCGATTACGTGCGTAGTAACCGGTGCGCGAAGCCACTTGCTTGGAAATAACCTTCTCGGCACTTTTCAGTACGTCCGGGAACGAGAACCAGCGCGGCTCACCAATGGCCCGAAACATCGGATTGGTGTTGAACTGCATGATCTGGCGAACCGAGTGACGCAAGGCTTTGGACGGGATCGTGCCCAAGTGCGTGCAGTTGCCGCCAACCTGACGCCGGCTATCCACCATTGCCACCTTGCGCCCTGCTTTTGCGGCGTTCATTGCCGCACCTTCTCCTGCCGGGCCAGAACCCAGTACCACTACGTCGTAGTTGTAGACAGCCATGCGTACTCCTCAGAACAGGCCGTGGCACCGCTTTGGGCACCTACGGCTAAATCATGTCGCGGCCAGCGCCATGAAGGATCAAAACGTGGGGCACAGTCTATAGAAGCCTGAACGCCGCGAACATTAACCCTTGGTCTGGTCGTTGGCTATTTTTGTGTTCACTACATCTCATCGCGCGCGAGAGCCTGCGTAGCAGCTGCCGCACACTTAGCAAAACTGACATAACCTCTAACAACCATCGATCAGAGCCATCCACCATGCGCCAGTTGTTGATCGTATTGTTGCTGCTTTACTCCACCACCAGCCTGGCCGATGAGTCAGCTCGGCTAAAAGAAGCCAACTTTCCCGCCCAGTGGCGCGATGGCACGCAACTCATGGAACGCAAAGGCCAGATCGTGCTGACCTACCTCTGGGCCGATATCTATGCCGCAGCCCTTTTCACCCAGCCAGGCATCCAACCGCAACAGGCCTTTGACGAACAGCGCGAGCTGCGCCTTGAGCTGTTCTATCTGCGCGATCTGGAGCACAGCGATATCACCCGGGCCTCGGCCACCATCCTCAAGCGCCAGCAACCGGCAGCCACCCTGGCTCGCCTCGACGCCCCGCTAAAACAACTTCAGACCAGTTTTGGCGATATCAAACGCGGCGATCGCTACGCCCTGGACTACAACCCGCAACGCGGGCTGAAGCTGGAGCGCAATGGCCAGGTCATTTTCACCAGCCAGAATCATCAACTGGCCAAAATCTACCTGGGCATCTGGCTCGCACCCGAAGGTCTGCCCGACCCTCTGCGCCTGAGCCTGCTTGCGCAAAGGCCCTAGCCCGGCCGTGTAGCGCCAAGAAATGTTGCCTACACACTTTGTTACACATATGGTTACAAAACTGTTTTGCGCAATGGCGCAGGTCATTGCCTGGCAGTGTGGACGAGTAAAAACACGGATAACGCATAAAAACAGATAAGAGCGGGTGATTTCTGATGGCCTCCAGTACGGGCAAAGGCAAGGCGATTTTTCGCGTTGTCAGCGGTAACTTCCTAGAGATGTTCGACTTTATGGTCTTTGGCTTTTACGCCACGGCCATTGCCAAAACCTTCTTCCCAACCGATAGCGCTTTTGCCTCACTGATGCTCGCCCTGGCCACCTTCGGTGCCGGTTTTCTCGCGCGCCCGCTGGGTGCGATTTTTCTCGGTGCCTATATTGACCGCCACGGCCGTCGCAAGGGCCTGATCATTACCCTGGCCCTGATGGCCATGGGTACCGTACTCATCGCCTGCGTGCCGGGCTACGCCACCCTGGGTGTTGCCGCACCCCTGCTGGTGTTGCTCGGGCGCTTGCTGCAAGGTTTTTCGGCAGGCGTGGAACTGGGCGGGGTGTCGGTGTACCTGGCAGAAATCGCCACACCGGGGCGCAAGGGTTTCTTCGTCAGCTGGCAGTCGGCTAGCCAGCAGGCTGCCGTGGTGTTCGCAGGCTTGCTGGGGGTTGGTCTCAACCATTGGCTAAGCCCTGAAGAAATGGGTGAATGGGGCTGGCGGATTCCGTTTCTGCTGGGTTGCATGATTGTGCCGGTGATCTTTGTGATCCGCCGCTCGATGGAAGAAACTCCTGAGTTCGAAGCCCGCAAACATCACCCTACCCTGCGTGAAATCCTTCGCTCAGTCGGTCAGAACTTTGGCTTGGTGCTGGGTGGCATGGCCCTGGTGGTGATGACCACCGTGTCGTTCTATCTGATCACTGCCTATACCCCGACCTTCGGCAAGGCCGAGCTGCATCTGTCGGACTTCGATGCCTTGCTGGTCACAATGTGCATTGGCCTGTCGAACTTTTTCTGGCTGCCGGTCATGGGCTCGCTGTCGGACAAGATCGGGCGTAAACCGCTGCTGCTGGGTGCGACCATCCTGGCGATCCTGACCGCCTACCCGGCGTTGTCCTGGCTGGTGGCCAACCCGAGCTTCAGTCATCTGCTGATTGTCGAACTGTGGCTGTCGTTCCTGTATGGCTCGTACAACGGCGCGATGGTGGTTGCCCTGACCGAAATCATGCCAGTTGAAGTGCGCACCACCGGTTTCTCCCTGGCCTACAGCCTGGCGACCGCCACTTTCGGTGGCTTTACTCCGGCGGCTTGCACTTACCTGATTCATGCCCTGGACAACAAGGCCGCCCCCGGTCTGTGGCTGACCGGGGCGGCGATACTGGGCCTGATTGCGACCGTGGTGTTGTTCCGTGGCAATCAGCATCAGTTGCGTACGGCGCAATCGGCGGTGGCGGGTAATGCCTGACCCCTGTGGGAGCGGGCTTGCCCGCGATGCCAGCAACGCGGTCTGACTGAACAACCGCGCCGATCCCATCGCGAGCAAGCCCGCTCCCACAGGTTTCCCGCACAAACAAAAACGCCCCGACAAGTCGGGGCGTTTTCAGTTGCGGCGATTGCTTAGCGCGGGAACGCTGGCGGGTTGACCCCGGCCATGTCTTCCATCACGCGTACTACCTGGCAGCTGTAACCGAATTCGTTGTCGTACCACACGTACAGCACAACGCGGTTGTCATTGCAGATCGTCGCTTCAGCATCCACCACACCGGCGTGACGCGAACCCACGAAGTCAGTGGACACCACTTCCTGGGAGCTGACGAAGTCGATTTGCTTGTGCAGATCGGAGTGCAGCGCCATGTGACGCAGGTACTCGTTCATTTCTTCACGGGTAGCCGGCTTCTCAAGGTTCAGGTTGAGGATGGCCATCGACACGTTCGGCGTCGGCACACGGATCGCGTTACCGGTCAGCTTGCCGGCCAGCTCAGGCAATGCCTTGGCAGCAGCGGTAGCAGCACCGGTCTCGGTGATCACCATGTTCAGCGCAGCGCTACGACCACGGCGGTCGCCCTTGTGGAAGTTGTCGATCAGGTTCTGGTCGTTGGTGTACGAGTGAACCGTTTCAACGTGACCATTGACGATGCCGAACTTGTCGTTGACAGCCTTGAGCACCGGCACGATGGCGTTGGTGGTGCAGGATGCCGCCGAAACGATCTTGTCGTCTGCGGTGATTTCGCCGTGGTTGATGCCGTGAACGATGTTCTTCAGCTTGCCCTTGCCCGGAGCGGTCAGGACCACGCGATCGATACCAGGGCACTGCAAGTGCTGGCCCAGGCCATCGGCATCACGCCATACACCGGTGTTGTCCACCAGCAGGGCGTTCTGGATACCGTACTGGGTGTAGTCCACTTCGGTAGGGTTTTTCGCGTAGATAACCTGAATCAGGTTGCCGTTGGCGGTGATGGTGTTGTTGGCTTCATCGACCACGATGGTGCCATCGAACGGGCCATGCACCGAGTCACGACGCAGCAGGCTGGCACGCTTGACCAGATCGTTGTCGGCGCCTTTGCGCACAACGATGGCACGCAGACGCAGACCGTCGCCACCACCGGTTTTTTCAATCAGGATGCGTGCCAGCAGACGGCCGATACGACCGAAGCCGTACAGCACAACGTCAGTACCTTTACGTGCAGAAGCGTTTTGCTGACCCACAACATCGGCCAGTTCTTCGCGCACAAACTGCTCAGCCGTGCGGCCATTGCCTTCGGCCTTGAACTTCACGGCCAGCTTGCCCAGGTCTACCGAAGCAGCGCCGAGCTTGAGCTCGCTCATTGCCTTGAGCAACGGGAAAGTTTCGTGCACGGACAATTCGATATCATCGGACTGACGATGGCGAGCAAAGCGGTGAGCCTTGAGAATCGCAATGACTGAACGGTTGATCAGGCTGCGGCCATAGATCGAGCTAACCACATTGTTATTGCGGTAAAGCTGACCGATAAGCGGAATCATCGCTTCTGCGAGTGCTTCACGGTCGATCCATTCACCAAGACACTGGTCGGGCTTCTGAGTCACGGGAACCTTCCACATGTAGGGGCTGAAAAAAGGGGCTACATTATGCCGCTGCGCCCATGCAGGGGCAATGCACGCCTGTCATACGCCGTTACTGAAACGATTAAGCATCAACAAATATAGGCGAAAAATTTTATAACAACTGCCATTTCATCAGTCTGCTGCCCTTGCACAGCCCCTTTGGCACCCCCATGTCAGTGTTATGCGCTGATTTGCGCCGCTGTTAAAGGCTGCAACTGACAGCCAGCCCCTTGGCCCGTTACAATCGCCAACTTTGTCGCAACGCTTGGAGCTCAACCTTCCGTGCCCGTCCTGCGTCTACCGAAACTCCCTGCCACGGCAGGTAAACAGCACTGGAGCAATCTGCCCGGTGCCGCCCTGAGCCTCGCGATTGCCGAGGCTGCCAGCGCCGCCAGGCGCTTCACCCTGCTCCTGACCGCTGACAGCCAAAGCGCCGAGCGTCTTGAGCAGGAACTGAGATTCTTTGCCCCTGACTTGCCGGTACTGCATTTTCCCGACTGGGAAACCCTGCCTTACGATCTGTTCTCGCCGCACCAGGACATCATCTCCCAGCGTATCGCCAGCCTGTACCGGCTGCCGGAACTGAGTCATGGTGTTTTGGTAGTGCCGGTGACCACCGCCCTACATCGCCTGGCCCCGACCAAGTTCCTGCTCGGCAGCAGCCTGGTGCTGGACATCGGCCAGAAGCTGGATGTGGAGCAAATGCGTACCCGGCTTGAGGCCAGTGGCTATCGCTGCGTCGATACGGTGTATGAACATGGCGAGTTCGCCGTGCGCGGCGCGTTGATCGACCTGTTCCCGATGGGCAGCAAACTGCCTTACCGGATCGACCTGTTCGACGACGAAATCGAGACCCTGCGCACCTTCGACCCCGAGACCCAGCGCTCGATCGACAAGGTTGAGTCGGTGCGCCTGCTGCCGGCACGTGAGTTCCCGCTGCAAAAAGACGCGGTGACCCGGTTCAAGGCGCGCTTTCGCGAGCGTTTTGATGTCGACTTCCGTCGCTGCCCGATCTTTCAGGACTTGAGCAGCGGCATTACCCCCGCGGGTATCGAGTACTACCTGCCGCTGTTTTTCGATGAAACCTCGACCCTGTTCGACTATTTGCCGGCTGACACGCAAGTATTCTCGCTGCCAGGCATCGAGCAGGCCGCCGAGAATTTCTGGTCTGACGTACGTAACCGCTACGAAGAGCGCCGTATCGATCCGTCGCGACCACTGTTACCGCCTGCCGAGCTGTTCCTGCCGGTTGAAGACTGCTTCGCCCGCCTGAAAAACTGGCCGCGGGTGGTCGCCAGCCAGGATGACATCGACACCGGCAGCAGCCGTGAACGCTTCCCGGCGCAACCGCTGCCCAACCTGGCCATCGAAGCCAAGGCCAACCAGCCATTGGCGGCTTTGTCCGGTTTCCTTGAGCAGTTTGATGGCCGCGTGCTGTTTACCGCCGAATCGGCCGGTCGCCGCGAAGTACTGCTCGAACTGCTGGAACGCTTGAAGCTGCGCCCCAAAACAGTCGACAGCTGGCCGGACTTCGTCGCCAGCAAACACCGCCTGGCGATTACTATCGCCCCGCTGGATGAAGGCCTGCTGCTGGAGGATCCAGCGCTGGCGCTGATCGCCGAAAGCCCGTTGTTCGGCCAGCGCGTGATGCAGCGCCGGCGCCGGGAAAAACGCGCCGATGCCAACAACGATGCGGTGATCAAGAACCTCACCGAGTTGCGCGAAGGCGCACCCGTTGTGCATATCGACCACGGCGTAGGTCGCTATCAGGGCCTGGCCACACTTGAAGTCGACAATCAGGTGGCCGAGTTCCTGACCCTGGAATACGCCGAAGGCGCCAAGCTCTATGTGCCGGTGGCCAACCTGCACCTGATCGCCCGCTATACCGGCAGCGATGATGAACTGGCGCCGCTGCACCGCCTGGGCTCGGAAACCTGGCAAAAGGCCAAGCGCAAGGCCGCCGAACAAGTGCGTGACGTGGCTGCCGAGCTGCTCGACATCTACGCTCGTCGTGCAGCCCGCGAAGGTTATGCATTTGCCGATCCGAAAGCGGATTACGCAACGTTCAGTGCCGGCTTCCCGTTTGAAGAAACCCCGGACCAGCAAACCACCATCGAAGCCGTACGCGCCGACATGCTGTCGCCCAAGCCCATGGATCGTCTGGTGTGTGGCGACGTGGGCTTCGGCAAGACCGAAGTGGCCATGCGCGCGGCCTTTATTGCGGTGCATGGCGGCCGTCAGGTGGCCATTTTGGTACCCACCACCCTGCTCGCCCAGCAGCACTACAACAGCTTCCGCGACCGTTTTGCCGACTGGCCGGTAACGGTCGAGGTGATGAGCCGCTTCAAGTCGGCCAAAGAGATCAACCAGGCAGTCGCCGACCTGGCCGAAGGCAAGATCGATATCGTCATCGGCACCCATAAGCTGCTGCAGGACGATGTCAAAATCAAAAACCTGGGCCTGGTGATCATCGACGAAGAACACCGCTTCGGCGTGCGCCAGAAAGAACAGCTCAAGGCCTTGCGCAGTGAAGTCGACATCCTGACCCTCACCGCCACGCCGATCCCGCGTACGCTGAACATGGCCGTGTCAGGCATGCGCGACCTGTCGATCATCGCCACGCCGCCGGCGCGCCGGCTGTCGGTGCGCACCTTCGTCATGGAACAGAACAAAAGCACCGTCAAAGAGGCGTTGCTGCGTGAGTTGCTGCGCGGCGGGCAGGTCTACTACCTGCACAACGACGTTAAAACCATCGAGAAATGTGCGGCCGAACTGGCCGAGCTGGTGCCTGAAGCACGGATCGGCATCGGCCACGGGCAAATGCGCGAACGCGAACTCGAACAGGTGATGAGTGACTTCTATCACAAGCGCTTCAACGTCCTGATCGCCTCGACCATCATCGAGACCGGGATCGACGTGCCGAGCGCCAACACCATCATCATCGAGCGCGCCGACAAGTTCGGCCTGGCACAGTTGCACCAGTTGCGCGGCCGCGTCGGACGCAGTCACCACCAGGCCTATGCCTACCTGCTGACGCCACCGCGCCAGCAGATTACCGGGGACGCGCAAAAACGCCTGGAAGCCATCGCCAACACCCAGGACCTGGGTGCCGGCTTTGTCCTGGCCACCAACGACCTTGAAATCCGTGGCGCGGGCGAGTTACTGGGGGATGGTCAAAGCGGCCAGATTCAGGCGGTTGGTTTTACCCTGTACATGGAAATGCTCGAACGTGCGGTCAAGTCGATCCGCAAGGGCGAGCAACCCAACCTCGACCAGCCGCTGGGCGGCGGCCCGGAAATCAACCTGCGAGTACCTGCGCTGATTCCCGAGTCGTATCTGCCGGATGTGCATGCGCGACTGATCCTCTACAAGCGTATTGCCTCGGCAACCGATGAAGAGGGCCTCAAGGACTTGCAGGTCGAGATGATCGACCGCTTCGGCCTGCTCCCCGAGCCGACCAAGAACCTGGTACGCATCACCCTGCTCAAATTGCAGGCCGAGCAACTAGGCATCAAAAAAGTCGACGCCGGCCCGCAGGGCGGGCGCATCGAGTTTGCCGCCGACACCCCGGTTGACCCGATGGTGCTGATCAAATTGATCCAGGGCCAACCCAACCGCTACAAATTCGAAGGCGCGACCCTGTTCAAATTCATGGTACCCATGGAACGCCCGGAAGAACGCTTCAATACCATTGAAGCGCTGTTCGAGCGCCTGACGCCGAAGTCTTCCTGAATGAAAAACCCATGCCCCTGAACCCCACCGACCGACTGACCCAGCCGCTGGCACCAAGCTGGGTCAGTCGCTTCAAGGAACAAAGCCTTGAGCGTGGCCGCCGCTACGCCAAGGAAAATCGGGTCAGGATCGCCCAGATCGGCGACAAGCTGATCACTGCCAGCTGTCAGGGCTCTGGCGAAAACATCTACCGACAGACCATTCAGTTGCGTGAGTCGGCCAAAAGCACCTTGCTGCTGGTCAGCGCCCACTGTACCTGCCCGGTGCGGGTTAATTGCAAGCACACCGCAGCCGTCTTACTGAAGATTGAAGAAACCTTGAACTACCCCGCCGCTGCTCAGGATGCCGAGCTTCTGGAAAAACTCCAGGCCGTACTCGACTCACGTCGCCCCAACAATCTGCCAGAACAGCTGGTCGAGGACGTCCAGCCAGTACCGCGACTGTGGCTGGCCAGTGCCGAATTCAGCGCTTTCGAGCCGCGCAACGGCAAAATGCAGCGCTATATCCAGCACCGCGCCGCCCTGTCGTTCAACTACCTGGACCAGTACGTGAGCGGGCAAAAAAACGCTGACATCCTGCTGCGCCAGGAACAGCAAACCCTGCGCATCAAGCGCAAGCCCGAGGTCGAAAACCTTTACCGCGAGCAACTGCGCAGCCTGGGCTTTAAAATTGCCACGCGCCAGAGCAAGGCACTACCGGAAAGCGCCGGCGAGCTGTTTGAGCTGGTCAATGACAGTGCCTGGCTGAATTTCACCCTCAACCAGTTGCAAGGCCTGGCCGAAAAGGGCTGGGAGTTGCAGATCGATGAAGGTTTCGGCTTTGACCTGACCCCGGTAGAAGACTGGTATGCCACTGTCGACGAAGCCCCGGAGCGCGACTGGTTTGACCTGGAGCTGGGGATTATCGTCAACGGCCAGCACCTGAGCCTGCTGCCGATACTGCTCAACCTGATGCGCTCCCACAGCGACATCCTCAACCCGGAAAAACTCGCCCGGCGCAGGGACGACGAACTGATCCTGGTGAATATTCCGGCCAACCCTGCCAGCGGCCATGGTCCGCTGCAGGTTGCGCTGCCGTACGGGCGGCTGAAACCGGTACTGGCCACTCTGGACGAGTTTTATCTGGGCGAGCCGGACGCCACTTCTCTGCGGATCAAAAGTGCTGACGCGCCGCGGCTCAACGCCCTGGATGCACTCCCCCTGCGCTGGGAAGGCGGTGAGCAGATTCGCGGCTTCGCCCAGCGCCTGCGAGATATCAAGAACTTCAGCGTCGAAGCCCCCGAAGGGCTCAATGCCAACCTGCGCCCCTATCAGCTCGAAGGCCTGAGCTGGATGCAGTCATTGCGTCAGCTGGAAGTGGGCGGCGTGCTGGCCGATGACATGGGCCTGGGCAAAACCCTGCAGACCCTGGCGCATATCTTGTGCGAAAAAAATGCCGGCCGCCTTGATCGCCCGGCCATGATTGTGATGCCCACCAGCCTGATCCCCAACTGGCTCGACGAAGCGGCGCACTTTACGCCGCAGCTCAAGGTACTGGCGCTGTATGGTGCCACGCGCAAAAAATATTTCGCGCACCTCAACGACTACGACGTGATCCTGACCACCTACGCCTTGCTGCCCAAGGACATCGAGCATCTGGCAAAACTGCCGCTGCACCTGCTGGTGCTGGACGAAGCACAGTACATCAAGAACCCCGGCAGCAAGGCCACCCAGGCCGCCTGCGAGCTGGTTGCCCGCCAGCGCCTGTGCCTGAGTGGTACCCCGCTGGAGAACCACCTGGGTGAGCTGTGGTCACTGTTCCACTTCCTGCTGCCCGGCTGGCTGGGCGACGTCAAGACTTTCAATCGCGACTACCGGGTGCCCATTGAACGCCAGGGCAGCAACGAGCGCCTGCAGCATCTCAATGCGCGAATCAAACCGTTTCTGCTGCGCCGCACCAAGGAGCAGGTCGCTACCGAACTGCCGCCCAAGACCGAAATCATCCACTGGGTGGACCTCAACGAAGCCCAGCGCGACGTGTACGAAACCATGCGCCTGGCGATGGACAAAAAAGTCCGCGACGAAATCACCCGCAAGGGCGTGGGACGCAGCCAGATAATTATCCTCGAAGCGCTGCTCAAACTGCGCCAGGTATGTTGCGACCTGCGCTTGGTCAGCGACACCCCGCCGAAAAAAGGCAGCACCTCGGGCAAGCTCGACAGCCTGATGCTGATGCTCGAAGAGCTGTTTGCCGAAGGCCGACGCATCCTGCTGTTTTCCCAGTTCACTTCGATGCTGGGGCTGATCGAGGCCGAGCTGAAAAAGCGCAAGGTGCCCTACGCCATCCTCACCGGGCAAACCCGGGACCGACGTACACCGGTCAAGGACTTCCAGAGCGGCAAGCTGCAGATTTTTCTGATTAGCCTCAAGGCGGGTGGTGTAGGCCTGAACCTTACCGAGGCCGACACGGTGATTCACTACGACCCTTGGTGGAACCCGGCGGCAGAAAACCAGGCCACTGACCGCGCCTATCGTATAGGCCAGGAAAAACCGGTGTTTGTGTACAAAATGATTGCCCGCGGCACTGTGGAAGAAAAAATCCAGCATTTGCAGCAGGAAAAGTCAGATTTGGCGGCAGGCGTACTGGACGGACGCGTCGCAGGGGACTGGAAACTGCAGGATGACGACATCGACGCATTGTTTGCGCCGTTGCCGCCTAAAACTGAAAAGCGCTGAAAATTGACGCAACTTGCGGCTTGATTCTGTAGCAGCTGCCGAGCTCCGCGAGGCTGGGTTCGGCGGCTGCTACGGACTTGATTAGCCCGCCAGCACCCGCGCCAACGTCGCTTTTACCTTGCCCATACCCTCATGCAGCGCCTGCTCGATTTCGGCCATGGTGATAATCGCTGTCGACTTGCCCGCTGCCGGGTTGACCACCAGCGCCAGGCACGCGTAATCCAGTTCCAGCTCGCGGGCCAGTGCCGCTTCCGGCATGCCGGTCATGCCCACGATGTCGCAACCGTCACGTTCAAGACGGGCGATTTCTGCCACGGTCTCAAGACGCGGGCCCTGAGTAGCGGCATAAACACCATGACTGCTGTAGGAGCAGCCCTCGGCCGCCAATGCGCCAATCAATTGCTCGCGCAACGATTCGGTGTAGGGATAGCTGAAGTCGATATGGGTCACCTGCTCCAGATCACCGGCAAAAAAAGTATGCTCGCGGCCACTGGTGTAGTCGATCAACTGATGAGGCACACAAAAATGCCCGGTGCCCATCGCCATATGAATCCCGCCCACGGCATTTACCGCGAGAATCGCTTCGGCCCCGGCCTGCTTCAGCGCCCACAGGTTGGCGCGGTAGTTGACCTGATGCGGAGGCACCCGGTGCGGATGGCCGTGACGGGCCAGGAACAACACTTCGCGGCCGCCAAACTCACCGATCTGGATATCTGCCGAGGTCGGCCCGTAGGGCGTGTCCAGCGCCAGCGCGCGGCTGATGGTCAGCCCTTCCAGCTGGGTAAGGCCCGTACCGCCGATAATTGCGTAAACCGTCATTGAGGCAGATCCCTTAATCAATTAATTGAGCATCTTTGAGTGCGCCCATCGCCACCAGCCAGCGCGGGCTCTGGCGATAATCGGTACTGGCCCAGGCCTGGCCACGCATGCGCGCAATCCGTGGCGATGGCGTAACTTTCAAGCGCTGCGCAGCACTGAGTGCCAGCTCTGCCGCGGCGCGGTCGTTGCACACCAGGCCCATGTCGCAACCGGCCGACAAGGCGGCCTCGATACGACTGGCGGCATCACCCACCACATGAGCACCAGCCATCGACAGGTCGTCACTGAAAATAACACCATCAAATTGCAGTTCACCGCGCAGGATGTCCTGCAGCCAGCGCCGGGAAAAACCTGCGGGTTGGCTGTCGACTTGCGGATAGATCACATGGGCCGGCATGACCGCCGCCAGTTGCTTGCTCAAACGGGCAAACGGCACCAGGTCATGGGCACGGATCTGCTCCAGGCTGCGCTCATCCGTAGGGATGGCTACATGAGAGTCAGCTTCAGCCCACCCGTGCCCCGGAAAGTGCTTACCGGTGGCAGCCATGCCCGCGTCGTTCATCCCGCGAATGAATGCCCCGGCCAATACAGCGGCGCGCTCGGGGTCACCCTCGAACGAGCGGCTGCCGACCACAGCACTGCGCTGATAGTCCAGGTCCAGAACCGGGGCAAAGCTCAAGTCCAGCCCCACCGCCAGCACTTCAGTGGCCATGATCCAGCCACATTGCTCGGCCAGGTACTCGGCATTGGGGTTGTCGGCAATGGCGCGCATGGCAGGCAGGCGCACAAAGCCCTGACGCAGGCGCTGCACGCGGCCGCCTTCCTGATCGACCGCCAGCAGCAGGTCCGGTCGTATGGCCCGAATAGAAGCACTCAACTCACGCACCTGGCGCGGGTGCTCGATATTGCGTGCAAATATGATCAATCCGCCCACTTCAGGCTGGCGCAGCAATTGCCGGTCTTCAGCCGTCAGCCAGGTACCGGCGACGTCCACCATCAAGGAGCCTTGCAAGGCAGAACTCATGGGAAATCCTTTAGAAAGAGAGAGCGCTTGTTAACCGGTCCGGATACGCAGGCACGGGCCTGCGCACCGCACTCCAGAGAGGCGGCGGCGAATTGGCAGACGGGAACAAGACAGGGCTGGGCATGACAGCTAGCTTAGCGGATCAAAGCTGCCGCGCCCACCCGCAGCGGGTCAAACCTTGACGCTGACCGGTGCAGTTTTACTGCGAGGACGCATCTGCGCACTGGCCATGGCCGGATCGCTGACGCCGCTCTGGGCACGCATGCCGGCGGCGAGAAACGGCACCATCAGGCGCATCACCTGCTCGATCGAGGTGTTAACGCCAAAATCGGTCTCGGCAATGGCACGCAGCGCCTTGATCCCCGACATGCTGAAGGCCGCCGCGCCGAGCATGAAATGCACGCGCCAGAACAGTTCGATGGGCGGGATCTGCGGAGCCGCTTCATTGACCAGCAGCATATAGCGGCGGAACACCTTGCCGTACATGTCTTCAAGATAGCGGCGCAAGTGGCCCTGGCTCTGGCTGAAGGCCAGACCCAGCAAACGCATGAAGATCGACAGGTCGTTGCCACTGCGTGGCTGAATCACCAGCGCCTGCTCGACCAGCATCTCCAGCAACTCCTCAAGAGTCGGGCGATTCTCCGGCTTGCCCTGACGGCGCTCCAGCTCACGGTCCAGGTTGGCGCAGAAAGGCCCCAGGAAGCGTGAGAACACCGCCTGGATCAGCGCTTTCTTTGAACCAAAATGGTAATTGACCGCCGCCAGATTGACCCCGGCCTTGCTGGTAATCAGCCGCAATGAAGTTTCAGCAAACCCTTTTTCCGCGAACAGCTGCTCGGCAGCATCAAGGATACGTTCAACGGTTTCCGACTGGGCCATGACTACTCCGCCTGACAAACATTTAAACACTTGTTTGAAACATACGTTTCAGCCAGTCAAAAGTCAAGATGACCTATTCGTTTTGCGACCGGTCGGTTTCGCATTTAACCACAGCCTCGGCCAGCCCGGCCCCAACTGATAAGGTACGGACCACAGCGCTTATCGACGACCGTCCAGCGGACTGCCGGAAATGGATGATTGCCAATACGCCTTCACTGTATATAATCCCAGTCACTGTATAAAAAGACAGAGCGATCATCATGTTAAAACTGACGCCACGCCAAGCTGAGATCCTGGCTTTCATCAAGCGATGCCTGGATGACAACGGATACCCGCCCACCCGTGCCGAGATCGCACAGGAACTGGGCTTCAAGTCACCCAACGCTGCCGAAGAGCACCTCAAGGCCCTGGCCCGCAAGGGTGCCATCGAGATGACCCCTGGCGCTTCACGAGGCATTCGCATTCCCGGCTTCGAAGCCAAGGCTGACGAATCCACCCTGCCCATTATCGGCCGGGTTGCTGCCGGTGCGCCGATCCTGGCGCAGGAACACGTTGAAGAGTCCTGCAACATCAACCCGACCTTCTTCCATCCGCGAGCTGATTACTTGCTGCGCGTACAGGGCATGAGCATGAAGGACGTCGGCATCTTCGATGGCGACCTGCTGGCTGTGCATACCTGCCGCGAAGCGCGCAACGGCCAGATCGTGGTAGCCCGCATCGACGACGAAGTGACCGTAAAACGCTTCAAGCGTGAAGGCAGCAAAGTCTGGCTTATCGCTGAAAATCCGGATTTTGCCCCTATTGAAGTCAATCTCAAGGAGCAGGAACTGGTTATTGAAGGCCTGAGCGTCGGCGTTATTCGCCGCTAATAGGAGGCGTTATGCAGTTCCCCCACACACCGCTGCCCGCACAACTGACCCTGTTCGAGGCGTTCATGGCACAGCCCATGGCCCCTGCGATCAAGGACGTGCTCGAATCACCCTGGAGCGCCGAACCTGAAGTCTTCAGTGAGCTGTCGCTACGCGGTGCTGCCGGAAACTGCCTGAACCTGCTTGCCCCCATGCTGCGCGAACTGAGCGAGCAGCAAAACGCCCGCTGGTTGACCCTTATCGCACCACCGGCCAGCCTGACCCAAAGCTGGCTGCGCGATGCAGGGCTGAACCGCGAGCGAATTTTGCTGCTGCAGCCCAATGGCAATAAAAGCGCGTTGCAGCTCACCTGCGAAGCGCTACGCCTGGGCCGCAGCCACACCGTTGTCAGCTGGATCAACCCGCTGAACAGCGCTGCACGCCAACAGTTGATCAGCGCAGCCCGTACCGGTCACGGGCAAAGCCTGAATATTCGCCTGGGCTAAACAAGCAACGCTGCCACAGGGCCAGTGCAGAATGCACTTGCCTGGCTGCGGCACAGGGTTGCGGGGCGATTAATGAAGAATGCGCGGCCCGTCGTCTTTTTCCAGCTCGCCTTCTGCCAGCCGACCCGCCATTTGCACGCCGACGCTGAGCATGGCCTTGGCCACCTCTACGTGCTGACCCTGAAGAAAAGCCTTGGCATCTTCAGAAAAATTCAGCGTGACCAAAGACCCTTCGTCCTCAGCACGGCGCAACTCGATGCGGCCGTCTGGCAACTCGACAATTTCTAGAAAGGACGTTGGCATATAAATTTGTTCTCCACGAAAGCGTGGGAGTATATCAGCCATCCTATGGGAAATTCCCAGGATCTGTGCGCTTTGTACTACAGACTGATGAATGACTGTACCGTTTCGCTTATGACCCTCAGCACTCATTGAGTCCATCACGGAACCGAATGGCCAGCGCCTTGAGATTCTGGCGCCACTCTTCCATGGTTTCGCGGCTTAGCTCATGTGGCGCCTCGTCCTCCAGGCTGACCGTATCGATCAAAGGCTGGAATACATCTGCCTTGACCTTTTTCGGCGCCTGCAGCGGCTGATACAGCGCTGCATGGGTGGCCATCAGCTGCGCCAGCCAGGTTTGCGGCGCGCAAGCCAGCTCGACCAGCTCTGCCAGTTCAGGGATGGCTTTCTCGTCCAGCACCTGCCGGGTGAGCAACAACTCAACCCGTGGTGCGCTGGCTTGTGACAGGCGATAAAAGCCTGCAATTTCATGACACAGGCCTAGCAAGGCACCATATAAATGGAATACCGCCGCCTCGCGCTCGGCCTGAACCAGCGCCTGGGCATTCATGGCCCGACCTTCGCTCGCCTTGTTCATGGCCTCCAGGGCCAGACCGGCGAAATAGATCTTCTGATTGGTGCGGGTATAGAGTTCGTGAGCCATGCGGGCGCTCCACAGCGGATGGGTAAAGGCAGGTCGTGCAGTCTCAGGGATCAGGGCGTGCTGGCGCAAGGCCCACGCTCCCTAACGTCACGTGTGGGAGCGGGCTTGCTCGCGATGCAGGCGCTGAGGTGTTCCAGTCATACCGTGTCGATGCCATCGCGAGCAAGCCCGCTCCCACAAAAAGTGCTCCAGCGGCGACAACCACGCCCGGAACCGGCAAAAAAAAACCGCGCAAGGCATGCAGCCCTTGCGCGGTTTTTTATTCAGCTATCAGCTCGGATCAGGCGTCTTTGTCTTTACGCTTGTCTTCAACCTTCCAGCTCTTGCCATCGTAGAACGCACGCCAGCCAGTCGGCTTGCCATCCACTTCGGTCTGTACGTACTGCTCTTTGGTTTTGCGACTGTAGCGAATCACCGCCGGGCGACCATCCGGGTCTTTCTTCGGTGCTTCACACAGGAAATGGTACTTGGGATCGATCTCGTCCTTGTGCGGAATGATTTCAATCACCAGCGGCGCTCGGGTCTCGCGGTTCTTGGGGAACTGGCTGGCCGCCAGGAACAACCCCGAAGCGCCGTCACGCAGGATATACGTGTCGTTGACCTTCTCGCACTTGAGCTCCGGCATCTTCACCGGATCCATTTTCGGCGGCGCCGCTTCACCGCTTTTCAGCAGTTTGCGGGTGTTTTTGCATTCGGCATTGGTACAGCCGAAGAACTTGCCGAAACGACCGGTTTTGAGCTGCATCTCGCTGCCGCACTTGTCGCATTCAAGGCTCGGCCCTTCGTAGCCCTTGATCCGGTAGTTGCCTTCCTCGATCTCGTAGCCAACGCAATCCGGGTTGTTACCGCAGATATGCAGTTTGTGCTTCTCGTCCAGCAGGTAAGCGTCCATGGCCGTGCTGCAAATCGGGCAACGGTGCTTGCCCAGCAGTACCAGCGACTCGGATTCACCTTCGTCGTCGGCGGCAATTTCATCGCCCGGCACCAGGTTGACCGTGGCCTTGCAGCGTTCTTTCGGCGGCAGGCTGTAGCCCGAGCAACCCAGGAATACGCCGGTCGATGCCGTACGAATCTGCATCGGACGACCACATTCCTTGCACGGAATATCTGTCATGACTGGCTGGTTGGCGCGCATGCCACCTTCCGGCGCAGCAGCAACTTCAAGCTTCTTCTTGAAGTCGCCGTAAAACTCGTCCAGCACGTTTTTCCAGTCGCGCTCACCTTGCGCAACGTCATCGAGGTTCTCTTCCATGCCGGCGGTAAAACCGTAGTCCATCAGGTCGGAGAAGCTTTCAGACAGGCGCTCGGTAACGATATCGCCCATTTTTTCGGAGTAGAAACGGCGGTTATGCAACGCCACGTACCCCCGATCCTGAATGGTCGAGATGATCGCTGCATAGGTCGAAGGACGACCGATGCCACGCTTTTCCATCTCTTTTACCAGGCTGGCCTCGGAGTAACGCGCAGGTGGCTTGGTGAAGTGCTGGCTCGGATCAAGCTCGATCAACTTGAGCTTATCGCCCTGGGCCATGTCCGGCAGCACATCGTCGTCGCCCGGCTTGGCAATTTGCGGCATCACACGGGTGTAACCGTCGAATTTGAGGATGCGACCTTTAGCACGCAGCTCAAAATCACCGGCCGCCACAGTGACGGTGGTCGACAGGTATTTGGCCGGCAGCATCTGGCATGCCACGAATTGGCGCCAGATCAGCTCGTAAAGGCGCTCAGCGTCGCGCTCCATGCCCGTCAGCTTGCTCGGGTGCATGTTGACGTCGGAAGGACGAATCGCTTCGTGAGCCTCCTGTGCGCCTTCCTTGCTGCTGTACACGTTGGCTGCCGGCGGCAGGTAGTCCGCGCCGAACTCGCCTTCAATGTAGGTGCGTGCCATTTCGACCGCATCGGCCGACAGGTTGGTGGAGTCGGTACGCATGTACGTGATGTAGCCCGCTTCATACAAGCGCTGGGCCATCATCATGGTTTTCTTCACCCCGTAGCCCAGGCGATTGCTCGCTGCCTGCTGCAGGGTGGACGTGATAAACGGCGCCGACGGCTTGCTGCTGGTCGGTTTGTCTTCACGCTTGACGATGCTGTAGCTGGAAGCCTTGAGCTTCTCCAGGGCAGCCATGGCCTGGGTTTCGTTCAGCGGCTTGAACGCCTCGCCTTTTTCGCGGGCAACGTCGAAGCGCACTTTGGCACCCTTGGCGGTGCCAAGGTCAGCGTGAATTTCCCAGTATTCTTCGGGGTTGAACGCACGAATTTCGCGCTCACGCTCCACCACCAGCTTCACCGCCACCGATTGCACACGGCCTGCCGACAGGCCACGGGCAACCTTGGCCCACAGCAGCGGCGAAACCATGTAACCCACTACACGGTCGAGAAAACGGCGTGCCTGCTGGGCGTTGACCCGGTTGATATCCAGTTCACCCGGCTTGGAAAAAGCTTCCTGAATCGCCTTTTTGGTGATTTCGTTGAACACCACGCGCTTGTAGCGGCTGTCATCACCCCCGATGGCTTCGCGCAGGTGCCAGGCAATGGCTTCCCCCTCGCGATCCAAGTCGGTTGCGAGATAGATGGTGTCAGCATCCTTGGCGAGCCGGCGCAGCTCTTCGATGACCTTTTCCTTGCCCGGGAGGATCTCGTACTTGGCTTTCCAGCCATGTTCCGGATCGACGCCCATGCGCGAGATCAGCTGCTTTTGAGCTTTCTCTTTTGGCGACAGGGCCGGCGCCTCGCCGGCCGCAGCCTTACCACGCTTGGCAGCAGGTTCTTTGCTGGCGCTAGCCGAACCGCTGGTGGGCAGGTCTCGGATATGGCCGATACTCGACTTCACCACGTACTCGTTACCCAAGTACTTGTTGATGGTCTTGGCCTTAGCCGGGGATTCCACAATGACCAGCGATTTGCCCATGGATCAGAAAATTCCTGAATTCTAGAAGTGAAAGGCGGTTCGCGCCTGACGCGGCACCGCTATATATAGTGGCTACAAGGTGAGGTCAAGCACAGGGTTCTGCGCGACCATGCCTTATGGCCGGGAAAAAACGCTGGGTTCGGCCTGAATCAGGGCAAAGCGCGGGACCTGTTCGCCCTCGACAATGACTGACTCCAGGAACATGCTCAGCGGGCGCACCCAAAAGCCGTAATCGCCATACAGGGCTTGGTAGAACACTACATCCTCTTCGGTTTCGGAGTGGCGAGCCACACTGAATACCCGATATTGAGGGCCTTTGTAATGTTGATAGAGCCCGGGTTGTAGCGGCATGTTGCGGCCCCTCTGCAAAATAAAAAAATAAAAACGCTTAAAAACAAAAACCGGGGCACAAGGCCCCGGCTTCCATCATCGCAACGCTTAGACGCGTTCGAAGACGGTGGAAATGCCCTGGCCAAGACCAATGCACATAGTGGACAACCCGAAGGTGCCGCCATTTTGCTTCATTACATTGAGCAAAGTGCCAGAGATACGAGCGCCCGAACATCCAAACGGGTGACCCAGAGCGATGGCACCGCCGTGCAGGTTAACCTTCTCATTCATCTTGTCGAGCACTTTCAAATCTTTCAGCACTGGCAGGGCCTGTGCAGCGAAAGCTTCGTTAAGCTCGATGAAGTCGATATCAGCCATATTCAAGCCCGCACGCTTCAACGCTTTTTGCGTAGCCGGTACTGGACCATAGCCCATGATCGCAGGATCCACACCGGCAACGGCCATGGAGCGGATAACGGCCAAAGGCTCCAGGCCCAGGTCTTTTGCACGCTGAGCCGACATCACGATCATGCACGAAGCACCATCGGTGATCTGCGACGACGTGCCCGCAGTCACTGTACCGCCTTTAGGGTTGAAAGCAGGTTTCAACGCCGCCAGGCTTTCCAGGGTGGTATCTGGACGAATAGTTTCATCGTAGTCGAAAATCTTCAGGAAGCCGTTTTCGTCATATCCCTGCATCGGGATGATTTCGTCTTTGAACTTGCCTTCAATCGTCGCCTTGTGCGCCAACTGGTGCGAGCGCACTGCAAATGCGTCCTGCTGTTCGCGGGTGATGCCGTGCATCTTGCCCAGCATTTCAGCGGTCAAACCCATCATGCCCGAGGCTTTCGCTGCGTACAGCGACATGTGCGGGTTAGGGTCAACGCCGTGCATCATGCTCACGTGGCCCATATGCTCGACGCCGCCAACCACGAAAACGTCACCGTTGCCGGTCATGATCGCTTGCGCAGCCGTGTGCAGGGCGCTCATGGACGAGCCGCACAGGCGGCTTACGGTCTGTGCAGCGCTGGTGTGCGGGATCTGGGTCATCAGCGACGCCATGCGCGCGATGTTCCAGCCCTGCTCCAGGGTCTGGTTCACACAGCCCCAGATCACGTCTTCCACTTCGCTCGGGTCAACCTTGTTGTTGCGCTCCAGCACTTTGCTGATCAGGTGCGCAGACATGTCTTCAGCACGGGTGTTGCGGTGCATGCCACCCTTGGAGCGGCCCATCGGGGTGCGACCGAAGTCTACAATCACCACGTCTCTAGGATTCAAGCTCATAATTTCACTCTCACTCTAATGGGGCGCTTAACCGAAGAAGCTCTGGCCGTTCTTGGCCATCTCACGCAGCTTCGCAGTCGGGTGGTACAGCGCGCCCAGTTCAGCGTACTGATCGGCCAGGGCCACGAACTCTGCAACACCGATCGAATCGATGTAGCGCAGTGCGCCGCCACGGAACAGCGGGAAGCCAATACCGTAGACCAGACCCATATCGGCCTCGGCTGCGGTTTCAACGATGCCGTCTTCCAGGCAGCGTACGGTTTCCAGACACAACGGAATCATCATCCAGTTGATGATGTCCTCGTCAGTCACGTCGCGCTGCTCGTAAACAATTGGCTTGAGCACTTCAAGTACGCTGGAATCAACGACTTTCTTCTGCTTGCCCTTTTTGTCAGCCTCGTAGGCATAGAAGCCCTTGCCGTTTTTCTGACCCAGGCGCTTGGCCTCGTACAGGGCGTCGATCGCCGAGCGGCGGTCGTCTTTCATGCGGTCCGGGAAGCCTTCAGCCATCACGTCGCGACCGTGGTGGCCGGTGTCGATGCCGACCACGTCCATCAGGTACGCCGGGCCCATTGGCCAGCCGAATTTTTCCATTACTTTGTCGATGCGCACAAAGTCGACACCGGCACTGACCAGACGGGCAAAACCGCCGAAGTACGGGAACAATACGCGGTTGACCAAAAAGCCCGGGCAGTCGTTGACCACGATCGGGTTCTTGCCCATTTTCTTGGCGTAGGCAACGGTGGTGGCAACAGCCAGGTCGCTGGACTTCTCGCCACGAATCACTTCAACCAGCGGCATCATGTGCACCGGGTTGAAGAAGTGCATGCCGACGAAATTTTCCGGACGCTTGAGGGCCTTGGCCAGCAGGCTGATGGAAATGGTCGAAGTGTTGGAAGCCAGGATGGCGTCTTCGCGAACATGGTTTTCCACCTCCGCCAGTACCGCTTGCTTGACCTTCGGGTTCTCGACTACCGCTTCGACCACCAGGTCGACGTTGCCGAAATCGCCGTAGGACAGAGTAGGACGAATACCGTTCAGTACTTCGGCCATTTTCGCCGGAGTCATGCGACCTTTATCAACGCGACCCACCAGCAACTTGGCGGCTTCAGCCAGCCCTTGCTCGATGCCGTGTTCGTTGATGTCCTTCATCAGGATCGGCGTGCCTTTGGAGGCCGACTGATAGGCAATACCGCCACCCATGATGCCTGCACCCAGAACGGCGGCCTGCTTCACGTCTTTGGCGATTTTGTCGTAGATCTTGGCTTTTTTCTTCAGTTCCTGATCGTTCAGGAACAGGCCGATCAGGCAGTTTGAAGCGGAGGTCTTGGCCAGTTTGGCAAAACCTGCAGCTTCCACTTCCAGCGCCTTGTCACGACCGAAGTTCGCGGCTTTCTGGATGGTCTTGATCGCTTCAACCGGGGCCGGGTAGTTCGGGCCGGCCTGGCCAGCCACGAAACCTTTCGCGGTTTCGAACGCCATCATTTGTTCGATTGCGTTGAGCTTGAGCTTTTCCAGCTTCGGCTGACGCTTGGCCTTGTAGTCCAGCTCACCACTGATGGCGCGCTTGATCAGGTCCAGGGCAGCTGCGCCCAGCTTGTCAGCGGTGACCACAGCATCAACGACACCTACTTTCAGAGCGTCTTCTGCGCGGTTTTCCTTGCCCGAAGCAATCCATTCAACCGCGTTATCAACGCCGATCAGGCGTGGCAGACGCACGGTGCCGCCAAAGCCCGGGTAGATACCCAGCTTGACTTCCGGCAGGCCGATCTTGGCGCTGTCAGCCATGACCCGGAAGTCGGCTGCCAGGCACATTTCCAGACCGCCGCCCAACGCGATGCCATTGATGGCCGCGACGGTAGGTACGTTGAGGTCTTCGAAATCGCTGAAGATTCTGTTGGCTTCCAGGTTGCCGGCAATCAGCTCGGCATCCGGCAATTTGAAGTTTTCAACGAATTCGGTGATGTCGGCGCCGACGATAAACACGTCTTTACCGCTGGAAACGATGACACCCTTGACCGAAGCATCTGCCTTGATCGCATCTACTGCCTGACGCAATTCGTTCAGGGTTAGACGGTTGAACTTGTTGACGGACTCACCCTTGAGGTCGAACTTGAGTTCGACGATGCCACTTTCAAGAGCCGTAACCGTGATGGCTTTACCTTCGTAAATCATCAACTGATCTCCAGGATATGGAAGCTGAACAGTACACGTCAGAAGCTAGCGTCTGGCTGTCACTGACCTTTGCGTCAATGCTGTTGCCAATCCGCCAGGCACACCCGCCAACGCGATAATCGGGATTGAACAAGCATCGTCTGACACGACAAACACTCAATTCATACGCCCGTTTGATTTGGGTGTCGACACCTTCACGGAAAAGCGATCGATTGTCAATTGTCCAAAACAATGATGACAAAACGACCCGGCAGTCAGTTTAGACACCTGCGCTATGAGCGCCCGAAACCATTGCGGCGCCTTGCAGGTGAAAAGTGTGGGAGCGGGCTTGCTCGGGATTCAGACGCCGCGGTTTGTCTGCCACACCCCGCCGATTCCATCGCGGGCAAGCCCGCCCCCACAAGGGTCATGCCAGCGCCTTGAGCACCTCGTCAATGGCCTTGAGCACCTGGGCCTCGCCCTTCTCGCCCCAGACCAGCACAATCATTTGTTTATCGGCCTCAACCTTGTAGACATTGGCTGGCAGCTTGCGAAACTGCGCCAGCAGGCGCTCGTCCTCGCATTCTTCCTGCCAGCGATTGAGCCATTTTCCCGGTGCCGATTGCCAATAGCACCAAACATCAGGTTTAGTACTGCGGCGCGGACGGTGGTACTGCGCGCAGGAACCGGGCGGTTGCGGCTCAAGCCAGTGCGGCCACTCCTGAGGCGCCAGCTGCATGGACAACCCCATGCGCCGCGCCTCCATGCGCAGGTCCATCCGACCACTTTGCCCCCGGGACGGGCGCAACCACGCCAGGGGACTCAGAACCAGTGCCAGGATTGACACCACTATCCATACCGTCATATCTGTACTCTCACTGCTTGATAAACGCATGACCCAGACTTGAACCAAGGCTCTGGAAAAGGGCCATACTCATAATTAATCGCCATCTACAGGAGCACCCCACATGCCCTACGAACATATCCTGGTCGCCGTCGACCTGACCGACGAATGTGACCCCGTGATCAACCGCGCCAGTGAAAGCGCCAAGGCCAACGGCGCCAAATTGTCACTGATCCATATCGTCGAACCGATGGCGATGGCGTTCGGCGGCGATGTGCCAATGGATCTCTCGCAACTGCAGCAGCAACAATTCGACCAGGCCAAGGAACGCCTTGAACGCCTGATCGCCAAATACCCGCAGCTGCACAAGGACTACTGCCACCTGAACTACGGCCAGCCGCGCCAGGAAATCCATGCCCTGGCCAAAGCGCAAAACTGCGACCTGATCGTGGTTGGCAGCCACGGCCGCCACGGCCTCGCCCTGCTGCTGGGCTCGACCGCCAACGACGTACTGCATGGTGCACCGTGCGACGTGCTGGCGGTCAGCCTGAAAAAACCTGACTGAGTTTATCTGCAGCAACCACAAAAAAGCCCGGCCCCTTATAAAAGGGCCGGGCTTTTTCAGTTCAGCACGGGGTCAATCAGGCATCCAGCTCTGCCCAGCGCTCAACCAGCTGCTCAAGCTCGGCTTGCAATGTTTCAAGCTTGGCAATCACTTCCGCGGTTTTGGCCGCAGGCAGTTGATAGAAACCAGCGTCAGCCATTTCTGCTTCAACCGCAGCAATGGCCTGTTCCTTGGCGTCGATATCGGCCGGCAGGGCTTCCAGCTCACGCTGCAGCTTGTAGCTGAGTTTCTTTTTCGCCGCAGGAGCAGGCTGAGCAGCCACAGGTGCCGGTGCAGCCTCGACCACGGCCGAGTTGAGGTCGGCTTTGCCCGACTTGCTCTCGGTCACGCCCAGCAGGCGCGGTGAACCGCCCTGACGCAGCCAGTCCTGATAACCGCCCACGTACTCGCGAACCTTGCCTTCGCCCTGGAAAACCAGGGTGCTGGTCACCACGTTATCGAGGAATGCCCGGTCGTGACTGACCATCAGCACAGTGCCCTTGAAGGTCAGCAGCACCTCCTCAAGCAGCTCCAGGGTTTCAACGTCGAGGTCGTTGGTCGGCTCATCGAGCACCAGCAGGTTGGCCGGCTTGCTGAACAGCTTGGCCAGCAACAGACGCGCACGCTCACCACCCGACAGCGCCTTGACCGGCGTGCGGGCACGCTGAGGGCTGAACAGGAAGTCACCCAGGTAGCTGAGCACGTGACGGCTCTGGCCGTCGATATCGATAAAGTCGCGGCCTTCGGCCACGTTGTCGATCACGGTTTTTTCCAGATCCAACTGATGGCGCAGCTGATCGAAGTAAGCCACGTCGATACGCGTGCCCTCTTCAACCGTACCTTCGGTTGGCACCAGGCCGCCCAGCATCAGCTTGAGCAACGTGGTTTTACCGGTACCGTTGGCACCCAGCAGGCCGATACGGTCGCCGCGCTGCAGCACCATCGAGAAGTCCTTGAGCAGGAACGGACCACCCGGGTGAGCAAAGCTGACGTTTTCCAGCACCATCACTTGCTTGCCGGACTTGTCTGCCGTGTCCAGCTGGATATTCGCCTTGCCGGTACGCTCGCGACGTTCGCTGCGCTCTACGCGCAGTTCTTTCAGGGCGCGCACGCGGCCTTCGTTACGGGTGCGACGGGCCTTGATGCCCTGGCGGATCCAGACTTCTTCCTGAGCCAGACGCTTGTCGAACAGCGCATTGGCGGTTTCTTCCGCGGCCAGGGTGGCTTCCTTGTGCACCAGGAAACTGGCGTAGTCGCCATTCCAGTCGATCAGGCCGCCACGGTCCAGCTCCAGAATCCGGGTGGCCAGGTTCTGCAGGAATGAACGGTCATGGGTAATAAACAGAACCGCGCCCTGGAAGTCCTTGAGGGCCTCTTCCAGCCACGCGATTGCGCCGATATCCAGGTGGTTGGTCGGTTCGTCGAGCAGCAGCAGGTCCGGTTCGGAAACCAGAGCCTGTGCAAGCAGGACGCGACGACGCCAGCCGCCGGACAATTCGGCCAGGGTTTTGTCGGCAGGCAATTGCAGACGGCTCAGGGTGCTGTCCACCAATTGCTGCAAGCGCCAGCCATCACGGGCTTCGAGGTCTTGCTGGACGTGCATCAGCTTGTCCAGGTCAGCATCGGTGACGATGTTCTGGCTCAAGTGATGGTACTGGGCCAGTAACTCGCCAACACCGTCCAGGCCTTCGGCCACAACGTCGAATACAGTCCGCTCGTCGGCAACCGGCAACTCTTGCGGCAATTCGCCAATCTTGAGGCCGGGCGCGCGCCAAACAGAGCCGTCATCGGGTTTTTGATCACCTTTAACCAGCTTCATCATGCTGGACTTGCCGGTACCGTTGCGGCCGATGATGCACACCCGCTCTCCACGGGCGATCTGCCAGGACACCTTGTCCAACAACGGCATAGAGCCGAAAGCAAGGGACACATCGCTGAATTTGAGCAGGGTCATGAGCTTCTCCAAAAACTGGGCGCGCATTCTACCTGATTTGAACCCCCGGGCGGCCGGGTATTTCTTGTACGGTGCCGTCTTGCCTTCATTTAGTGCCAAGTTGCTATGGTTGGCCGCCAAGACGTTCACGCGTCGCTGGCAAAAGGCTAAGCTACGAAATAATCAGTGCAGGTTCGGCCTGCGCTCGTCACGTTTTTTATCAGTACGGAAGCCTCATGCGCAGTCGTCTCTTCAACTTTTTATCCTGCCTGCTTCTCACCAGCTGCGCCGTGCAAGCCGCCCATGGCGCAGACCTGACCCAACAACGCCAGCTCTACGACCAGGCCAAGCGCGCCCTGGCCAAAGGCGATTCCGGCCCTTACTTTCAAAATTCCGCAGCCTTGCGCAGCTACCCGCTTACGCCGTACCTGGCCTATGACGAGTTGACCGCACGCCTGAAGTCCGCAAGCAACACAGAAATCGAACAGTTTCTCGCCGCACATGGCGACCTGCCGCAAGCCAACTGGATGAAACTGCGCTGGCTGCGCTGGCTGGCAGACCGTGGCGACTGGGCCACTTTCGCAAAGTACTACGACCCCAAGCTCAACTTCACCGAGCTGGACTGCCTCAACGGCCAATATGAGTTGCAACACAACCGCAAGGCCGAGGGTTATGCCAGCGCAGAAAAACTCTGGATGGTCGGCAAGGCGCAACCGGCCGCCTGCGATGCCCTGTTCAGCCAATGGGCCGCGGCAGGCCAGTTGACCGAGCAAAAACGCTGGCAGCGGGTCAAACTGGCCGCTGAAGCACGTAATTACGCCCTGGCCACGCAACTCGCCAACGGCCTCAATACGCTTGGCCCACAAGCCCGGCTGATGATTGACGTGGCGCAAAAACCCGACATGCTCAGCCAGCCGTCACGTTTTGCCCCGGCCAGCGAGGCCATGTCTGACGCCGTAGGCCTGGGCCTGCGCCGCCTGGCACGTCAGGACCCGGAAAAAGCCGCGTCCCTGCTCGACACCTACGCCACCAACATGCATTTTTCCCGCGATGAAAAAGTCGCCATCGCCCGGGAAATCGGCCTGACGTTCGCCCGCCGCTACGACAGTCGCGGCCTGGACATCATGACCCAATACGACCCCGAACTGCGGGACAATACCGTTACCGAATGGCGCCTGCGTCTGCTGCTGCGTCTGGGCCGCTGGGAAGATGCCTACCAGCTCACCCGCAAACTCCCACAAGACTTGGCAACCACCAGCCGCTGGCGCTACTGGCAGGCCCGCAGCCTTGAACTGGCCGAACCCAAAAACCCGCAAGCTCAGGTCCTGTTCAAAAAAGTCGCCAACGAACGTGATTTCTACGGGTTCCTGGCCGCTGACCGGGCGCAAACCCCTTATCAACTCAACAACCGGCCGCTGGTGCTCAGCCCGCAACTGATCAAAAAAGTGCGCAATACGCCAGGCGTGCAGCGCGCACTTGAATTCCATGACCGCGGCCAGGTGGTCGATGGTCGTCGTGAGTGGTATTACGTCAGTCGCCTGTTCAGCCGTGACGAAATGGTCGCCCAGGCCAAGCTGGCTTACGACCTCAAGTGGTATTTCCCGGCTATCCGCACCATCAGCCAGGCCCAGTACTGGGATGACCTGGACATTCGCTTCCCGATGGCCCACCGCGATACTCTGGTGCGCGAAGCCAAACTCCGCGGCTTGCACTCCAGCTGGGTATTCGCCATCACCCGTCAGGAAAGTGCCTTTATGGATGACGCCCGCTCCGGCGTTGGCGCCAGCGGCCTGATGCAGTTGATGCCCGCCACCGCCAAAGAGACCGCACGAAAATTCAGCATCCCGCTGGCCTCGCCGCAGCAAGTGCTTAACCCCGACAAGAACATCCAGCTGGGTGCCGCTTACCTGAGCCAGGTGCATGGCCAGTTCAACGGCAACCGGGTGCTGGCTTCAGCGGCTTACAACGCCGGGCCGGGTCGTGTGCGCCAGTGGCTCAAGGGTGCCAACCACCTGGGCTTCGACGTGTGGATCGAGAGCATCCCGTTCGACGAAACCCGCCAGTACGTGCAGAACGTGTTGTCTTATTCGGTGATCTACGGGCAAAAGCTCAATGCGCCACAGCCTGTAGTGGACTGGCATGAGCGCTATTTTGATGATCAGTGACAGGTAGCCTGTAGCAGCTGCCGAAGGAACGAGGCAGCTGCTACAGGGCTTGGCTACTCCAGGATTGTTACCGGCATGCCGACTTCCAGAACGCCATTACCCTCGTTAACCAGGTTCTGACCGAACATGGTGCCGTTTTCCTGCTTGCGGTAGGTCATCAGGGTCGCCAGCGGTTCGCGCTGTTCATCACGCACCCCTGTATGCGGATCAACAGTAGTGAGGATGCAGCGCGAGCAGGACTTGACCACGCGGAACTCGACATCGCCGATGCGGATACGCTTCCAGCCGTCTTCGGCAAAGGCTTCGCTGCCTTCGATCACCAGGTTGGGGCGAAAACGCAACATGTCCATCGGACGGCCGATCTTGTGCGAAATATCATCCAGCGATGCCTGGCCAATCAGCAAAAGCGGATAACCATCGGCGAACGCAACCTGGTCATCATCCCGGCCGTAGCCCGACTCCGTGGTGCGCGCCCTTTGCAGTGGCACATGCACCAGCCGCACCGGCTTTTCTACAAAGCGGCTTAGCCAGTCAGCAGCAGCATCCCCTGCATCCGGTACACGCAAGGTGTCGCGCCATATCGTCACGCCACGCAGGTCGGTGTCGGCATCCGGCACTGCGACCTCCAGTGCCTCGAACCCTTCGGCATTCAAGGTCAAGCCACCGGCGACATTCCACAGCGCAGACAGCTGACTCATTTTGGGGTCGGCACGCTGGGTCAGAAACCGCCCGCTGGCTTCATCCACCAACATCCAGCGTCGATCGCCCACCAGCCCCAGCTTGTCCAGCGTGGCCAGAGGCAAGCTTTCACCTTTGCCGGATTTAAGTGGAAAACGATAAAGCGCGCTTAGACGCAGCATGACTCAGCTCCCTGCGGGGTTAAAAAAGCCACAGTATACGAGCCGATCACTGATGCAAAGGTGCGGGACTTCAAGCAGGTTGTTGGTCCAGTATCAGGCGCTGGCGTACGACATCCACCAGCTTGTCCGGCTGGAATTTGGACAGAAAATTGTCGCACCCGACCTTTTTCACCATCGACTCGTTAAAGCTGCCGGACAACGAGGTATGCAACACCACATACAGCGCGCGCAAACGCGGGTCATTACGGATTTCAGTGGTCAACCGGTAACCGTCCATTTCCGGCATTTCGGCATCGGTGAAGATCATCAGCAACTTGTCGGTCATTACCTGCCCGGTATCGGCCCAGCCCTTGAGCATGTTCAGCGCCTTCAAACCATCGCTGGCAATATGCATCTTGACCCCCAGTTGCGAAAGCGTTTCACGCAGTTGCGCCAGCGCTACACTGGAATCGTCGACCAGCAGCACTTCACGCCCGCGCACTTGCTCGAAGATCGGATCGGCAAGCTTCTCGCGCGAGACTTTGGCGTTGTACGGCACGATTTCGGCAAGAACTTTTTCCACGTCGATGATCTCGACCAATTGCTCCTCGACCTTACTGATGGCCGTCAGGTAATGACTGCGCCCGGCACTGGCGGGCGGAGGCAGGATGGCCTCCCAGTTCATATTGACGATACGGTCAACCCCACCCACCAGGAAGGCCTGCACCGAGCGGTTGTACTCGGTGACGATAATGGTGCTGTCCGGGCCCGGCACCAGCGCACGCATGCCGATGGCCTGGGACAGGTCGATCACCGGCAGGGTTTTACCGCGCAGGTTGACCACGCCGCACACATGGGGATGGCGGTGCGGCATCAAGGTCAGTTTTGGCAATTGCAGGACTTCTTGCACCTTGAACACGTTGATCGCGAACAACTGCCTGCCGGCCAGACGAAACATGAGAAGTTCCAGTCGGTTTTCACCGACCAGTTGAGTGCGCTGGTCTACCGTGTCGAGAATGCCGGCCATGAGTAACTCCTGGGGTAGGTACTTGATGCCTGACCTTATCGGCCGGATTCCCAGGACCTTGATATCGTTTAGCTATCAACCAACCCGCAGTTCTGACTGGCCCAGCAAAGGCGACCCCTGGGGTAAGTGGACCTTCAAAGCGCCCTTGCGCACGGCAAAGCGCATCGCATCGCCCGCAAGCGGCTCACCATCGAGGTTGATCGCCAGCCCTTCGGCGGCCTTGATCTCGACCCAGGGCAAACGCGCGCGGACAAACAGGTTATCCAGCCCCCAGCCTTCGGTCATCAGGCTTTTGAGCGTGCCGACGATTTCCGTGGGTGCAGGCAAAATGCTGATATCCAGCATGCCATCATCGACCAGCGCCTCAGGGCACAGGACTTGCCCGCCCCCGGCCTGACGACCGTTACCGATGCCCAGCGCCAGCAACTCGCCTTGCCAGTGAAAGTCCGGCCCCTGTAGCTCGGCATAGGCCGCGTGCAGCTCAGTAAAGCGCGACAGCCCGGTAAACAGATAGGCCGCGCCGCCCAGTACCTTTTTCAGGTCTTCGGAGGTATTGGCCGTGACCTGGCTACCAAAGCCACCGGTGGCCATGTTCAAAAACAACTGGCCGTCGACTTCACCCAGATCGATGGGACAGGCTGGCACATCGAGCAAGGCCAGGGCTTGAGCGGGCTCCAGGGACACACCGGCCGCCCGGGCAAAGTCATTGGCGGTGCCCAACGGCAACAGCACCAGACTGGCCTCGGTATCGGCCAGTGCCATCGCCTCGCAAATATCACGCAAAGTGCCATCGCCGCCACCGGCAATCAGCCGGGTGTAGCCGCCCTCCAGCGCCTCGCATACCAGACGCTGCGCATCCCCGGCCTCCCAGGTCAGCCGCACCGCCAGTTCCCACCCCGCCGCCCGCTGCTGCTCAACGGCAGCGCGCACGTCTTCGTTGAGCGCCTGCTTGCCGTGCAAAATCAAAAAAGCCTTACCTGCACTCATATTCCATCCCTCGACATAACGGTCTGATTGCTTGGACAACAGCCAGACCGAAAAGGCCCATGCACCCGTGATTTAACCTTCACGGCTCGATCAAAAGCGCAGAACCGGTCAGACTTCAACACCTGTAAGTTGTCCAATGATTCTAGAGGCGTTCTGTATGAGCACACTGGTTCCCTGCATCATCGCCGGTGGCGCTGGCACCCGGCTATGGCCAGTGTCGCGCGAGGCCATGCCCAAGCCCTTTATGTGCCTGCCCGATGGTCAGAGCCTGCTGCAAAAGACCTTTGCCCGCGCAACCGGCCTGCGTGACGTTGGCCCGTTGCTGACCGTAACCAACAGGGAGGTGTTTTTTCGCACGCTTGATGATTACCGCGCACAGTGCATGGACGGCATCGAGCTGGACTTTATCCTCGAGCCATTTGGCCGCAATACTGCCCCGGCGATTGCCGCAGCCGCCTTGCAGATTGCGCGGCGCTACGGCGGTAATACGCAGTTGCTGGTGCTCCCCGCCGACCATCTGATCACCGATATTGCCGCCTTCGGCCGGGCCGTCGACAACGCCCGCAAGCTGGCCGACGAGGGCTGGCTGGTGACCTTTGGCATACTGCCAACCCGGGCCGAAATCGGCTTTGGTTATATAGAAAAAGGCCAGAAGCTGAACCAGGATGGCTTTGAAGTGGCGCAGTTTGTTGAAAAACCGGACGCCAAAACGGCCCAGGGCTACCTCGACGGCGGCCTGCATCTGTGGAACAGCGGCATGTTCTGCATGCGCGCCGACAGCGTACTGCAAGAATTCAGGGCCCATGCGCCTCTGGTACTGGATGCCGTGACCCACTGCCTTGATCACAGCCAGATGTTTGAGGGCAAACAACAACGCCACCTCGAACTGGACAGCCAGAGTTTCGCCCTGGTGCCCGATATCTCCATAGACTACGCCGTGATGGAGCGCTCGCAAAAAGTTGCCGTGGTGCCCTGCCAGCTGGGCTGGAGTGATATAGGCTCATGGCAGGCGGTGCGCGAGCTGACCCCGGCCGACGCCAATGGCAACCAGTGTACTGGCGAAAACGTACTGCACGATGTACACAACTGCTACATCGACTCGCCGAAACGGTTGGTGGGCGGGGTCGGACTAAACGACCTGATCATTATCGATACGCCGGATGCTCTGCTCGTGGCCGACGCCCGGCGCAGCCAGGACGTCAGGCACATCGCCCGAACACTCAGACTCCAGGGCCACGACGCCTATCGCCTGCACCGCACTGTCACCCGCCCGTGGGGCACCTACACCGTGCTGGAGGAAGGTCCGGGGTTCAAGATCAAACGCATCGTGGTCAAGCCCGGAGCCGCGCTGTCCCTGCAGGTGCACCAACGGCGCAGCGAACACTGGATTGTGGTCAGTGGCAGGGCCGAAGTGAACAATGATGGCCTGGACTTCACCCTCGAAACCAACGAGTCCACCTTTATCAAACCCGGCAGCCCACACCGGCTGGGCAACACCGGGGAGGCTGATCTGGTCATGATCGAAGTGCAAAGCGGCGAGTATGTGGGCGAAGACGACATCGTGCGCCTGACTGATATCTATGGGCGCGCGCCTGTCTGAGATCATTGTGGGAGCGGGCTTGCTCGCGATGGCGATCACCCGCAATCGCGAGCAAGCCCGCTCCCACGGGTGACGCAACAGTGCTAGCCCAGCACTTCACTCAACGGGATAAACCCCACCCGGTCGCCTTCGGCCAGGGTGCAATCCTCAAGGACTTCCACCAGCCCTTCAGCCCATGCCGCGCTGCGCAACACGCCTGAACTCTGGTTTTTGTAAATCACCGCACGCCCTTGCTCCAAACGCCCGCGCAGGTACTCGCGACGATTGCCCGGCTTGGGCCAGACAAATCCTGCAGGCACCTGGAACTTCAGCGGTTCGACAGCCTGCACGCCTTGCAGGCGCAGCAGATAAGGCCTTGCCAGCAACGCGAACGTCACCAGAGTCGAGGCAGGGTTACCTGGCAGGCCGATCACCGGCACACCGCGAAAATGCCCGCAGGTCAGGGGTTTGCCCGGCTTGATTGCCAATTTCCACAGCGCCAGCTCGCCCTCTTCGCGCAACGCAATGCCCAAAAAGTCTGCCTCACCGACCGACACTCCGCCGGTGGATAAAATCAGGTCAACCGTTCCCAACTCACCCAAGCGTTGGCGGGTGGCGGGCAAGTCATCAGGCAGAATCCCCCCATCGACCACTTCACAACCCATGCGCGCCAACCAGCTGCACAGCACTATGCGGTTGCTGTTGTAGATTTGCCCCGGGCCCAACGGCTGCCCGGGCTCGATCAGTTCATCGCCAGTGGATAACACCGCCACCTTGACCCGTCGCATGACTCGCAGCTCGGCGCAGCCCAGGGATGCTGCCAGCCCCTGCTCGATCGGCCCCAAGCGCGTCCCCGCAGTAAGGACTACCTCACCAATGGTGGTTTCCTGCCCTTTAGGACGAATGTTCTGACCTGCACGCAAGGCATGGGTAAATACCACTCGTCCGTCGGCCTGCACCACAGTATTTTCCTGCATTTCGACGCAGTCCGCGCCCGCAGGTATCGGGGCACCAGTAAAAATGCGTGCACAGGTGCCTGGCGCCAGTGGCTCCGGGGCAGTACCGGCAAAAATTCGCTGGCTAACGGTTAGCGGATCCCCGGACCAGTCGCCCAGGTTCAACGCATAACCGTCCATTGCACTGTTGGGCCAAGGGGGAAGATCAAGGCTTGCAATCAAGTCGTGGGCCAGTACGCGGCCATCCCCTGCGCCCACCGGAACCGATTCGGTGTCAAGGATCGGCGCCGACTCAGCCAGTGCCAGCAAACGCTCAAGTGCCACCTCGACGGGCATCAGCGCGCCAGTTCGGCCCGGCTTATCCACGGGTTTCACAGGCCGGTGCCTGCTTCAAGTGGGCGACGAAGTTGCAGGGGCGATGACGGGAATCCAGTTGCTCGGCCAATATCCCGTCCCAACCGGTGCGTACAGCGTTGGTCGAACCCGGCAGGCAGCACACCAGCGTACCGTTGGCCAAGCCGGCAAGAGCCCGGGACTGCACGGTCGAAGTGCCGATATCGGCCACGGAGATCTGGCGGAACAGTTCACCAAAGCCATCTACTTGCTTGTCCAGCAGACAACTGACGGCTTCTGGCGTGCTGTCCCGTGCAGTAAAACCTGTGCCGCCGGTAATCAGCACCACCTGCACCCCATCGTCGGCGATCCAGGTGGCGACCTGGGCGCGGATTTTATACAGGTCATCCTTGAGCAACACCCGTGCCGCCAGGTTGTGCCCGGCATCACGCAGGCGATCGACAAAAACCTGACCCGAAGTGTCCGTTTCCAGGGTTCGAGTGTCACTGACGGTAAGAACGGCGATATTCAAAGGTACGAAAGGTGCATCAACCTTGGCTTTCATAGACGAGGTCCAGTTGTAGGAGAAACAGCCCGGTGTTATATCACAGCGCTTCTTTTGCCTGGTTGCGCGGAGTTCCATATGAACCGGTTTCAATGCTCCATCTTGCTGCTGGCAGGTGGCCGTGGCCAGCGCATGGGCGGTCAGGACAAGGGGCTGGTGAGATGGCAGGGTCAGCCGCTGATCGCGTATGCCCAGCGCGTCACCCGCCCGCTGACCGATGACCTGATCATTTCCTGCAATCGCAACCACGAACAGTACACCCGCCTGGCCGATCAACTGGTCAGTGATGGCAATGATGACTTTGCCGGGCCATTGGCGGGGATCCGCGCCGGGCTGGCCGTGGCCCGCCACTCACACTTGTTGGTGTTGCCCTGCGATGTACCGAAAATCGACCGCGGGTTGCTCGATGCCCTGCTGGGCGCTGCCGCTCAACATCCCGATCAGCCGCTGATGGTGCGCCACGGGGAGCACTGGGAACCGCTGTTATGCGTGATCCCCACAGCCCTGAAAGATGTATTCGAGGCCGCCTGGCAGGCAGGTGAACGCAGCCCGCGCAAAATCATGCTCCAGCTCAATGCTCGGGCCTGGCAATGCGCCGAAAATGACCCGCGGCTGGCCAATTTCAATACCCCGGACTGGCTGAAATAATCCGCGCCAGTGTCTGCCTGGGGCTAGCAATGGAACTTGCAGACGATGTATACGTCTCAAGGACAGTAATCATTAACAGCACATTCACTTGTTGGAGATACACAATGACTCACCGGACTCTCGCCGCCCTGATGCTCGCTGCTGGCATGGCCGCCCTTGCCGGCTGCTCCTCGCCTTCGGTGATCACCCTGAACGACGGTCGCGAAATCCAGACTGTCGACGCGCCAAAATACGATGACGACTCAGGCTTCTACCAGTTCAAGCAACTGGACGGTAAAGAAACCCGCATCAACAAAGACCAGATTCGTACCGTTAAAGAGCTGTAATACCGCTCTCTGGTCTTAAAACAAAACCCGCCTTGTGCGGGTTTTGTTTTACCAGTCCAGATGAATCCTGCTCTCGAAAAAGCGCGCTTCTCCCGTGAGCGGATCAACAAAGCGCAAACTCTGGGCCAGCAGTTTCAGCGGCTCGGCATAGTCATCGACAGCGTCCCTGATCACGTCCGGGTAGAACGGGTCATTGCATATCCCTGCCCCCAGCGCCGCCATATGCACCCGCAACTGATGCTTTTTCCCGGTGACGGGGTACAACGCATAACGCCACAACTCACCGTTTTTCTCACAAACGTCGACCAGGGTCTCGGTATTGCTGACGCCCGGCCCTTCTTTCATGCGGAAAAAAGGCTCGCCCTCCACCAGGCGGCTTTTATGCACCAGCGGCAGCTCAAGTTCAGGCAATGCGCGAGCAATGGCCTCATAGCGTTTGTCGATCTTGCGCGCGGGAAACAACGACTGATACGCCGAACGAGTGTCCGGATTGGCAGAAAACAGCACGAGGCCCGCCGTGTGCCGGTCGATACGGTGCAGGGGCACCAGATGGGGGTTGCCCAGGGTGCGGATCAAGCGCCGCAGCAGTGTTTGCTCGACATACTCACCGCCCGGGGTCACCGGCAGGAAGTGCGGTTTGTCCGCCACCACCAGATGCTCATCGGCATACAGGATGGTTTCCTGCACCGGAATGGGCGTTTCGTTGGGCACTTCGCGAAAGTAATGAATGCGCAGGCCTTCCCGGTACGCCAGCTGCGGGCTGATAGGCGCACCGTCGGCATCCAGCACCCGGCCACGGGCGATACGGTCAAGCCACTGTTCGCGGCTGATGGCACTGAAGTGTTCACTCAGGCAGTCGAGCACCGTCAACCATCTGCCTGGCGGCAGGTGCAAGGTACTGGCTTGATGCTCGGCGGCGATGAAAGGCTGGGACGACATAAAGGGTCTCGAGCGGAAAATGCAGCCGGTGATTATGCAGGTTTATCCAAGAAAATTGACCACCTGCGCAGTATCAAACGGCCAGCCCAACTCCTGGCCCGTATCGACCCGGCGCAATACCGGAATACGCAAGCCGTAGCTTTCAAACAACGAGTCGCTGTCAGCAATATCGACCAGCTCGACCATCAACCCATGCTCGACCAAGGGCATTAAAACCGCTTCGGCCAGTTCACACAGGTGACAACCCAGGGTGCCGAACAATTGGCATTCGGGAGGCATAAATAACGACCTTAGAAATAAAGTGTTTATCTTAAGAGCCTGGCCCGGTGACGTCGACCCGTAGCAGATACCCGCAGCCGTATGCCTGATTTGCCAATACAATCGCTCTATTCCCCTGCTTGCGACTACGCTTGACCCACATCAGCGACAGACCTTCGTATTTGCCGGATGCTCGCGACCTTTTTCCCGACCTGCCAAGGAAGCCTTTCGTGTTTGCCAATCTGTTAATCATCCTTGCCTCGTCACTGGTGGTCATTGCCCTGTTCCGGCGCCTGAAGCTGCCGCCGGTGCTGGGTTACCTGTGTGTCGGCCTGTTTGTAGGTCCCACCGCCCTCGACTGGATCAATGACAGCCCCGACCTGCCTGACCTGGCAGAGCTTGGAGTGGTGTTTTTGCTGTTTTCCCTGGGGCTGGAGTTCTCGCTGCCCAAGATGCTCAAGCTGCGTCGGGTGGTATTTGGCCTGGGCAGCCTGCAAGTGCTGTGTTCGGCAGTGGCGCTGGGCGGCCTGCTGTATGCCTTTGGCATGAGCCTTAACGGCGCTTTCCTGCTCGGTGCCGGACTCGCCCTGTCATCCACGGCGATCGTAAGTAAAGAGCTGACTAGCCTGGGGGAAATCTTCAGCCGTCACGGTCAGAATGCCATTGGCGTACTGCTGTTTCAGGACGTGGTCGCGGTACTGTTGCTGACCCTGGTGCCGGTGTTCGCCGGCAGCAGCGACCAGGCCTGGTATTGGGCCTTGCCGGTTACCTTGGGCAAGACTGTGATCCTGTTTCTGGGGCTGCTGTTTGCCAGTCGCTTCCTGCTGCCGCGCCTGTTCCACGAGGTGGCCGCGTCGCGCTCGGCAGAGCTGTTTGTGTTGCTGGCGCTGGTGATCGTGCTGCTCACCGCCTGGCTCACCCACCTGCTGGGCCTGTCCCCTGCGCTCGGCGCCTTCCTGGCCGGCATGCTACTGGGTGAAAGCCACTATCGACACCAGATTGAAGCCGATATCCGACCTTTCCGGGACATTCTGCTGGGTCTGTTTTTCGTCAGCATCGGCATGCTGATCGACCTGCAGCTTTTCATTCACCACGGTTTCCTGATTTTAGGCCTGACCCTGGTCCTGATGCTGATCAAGGGTGCCGTGGTCGCGATTCTGGTCAAGTTGCGTGGCAGCGACGGAGAAACCGCCTGGCGCAGTGGCCTGGCCCTGGCCCAGGGCGGTGAGTTCTGCTTTGCCCTGATGGCGCAGATGCAGAGCAACTCGCTGATCCCGGCGGATATGGCTGCCTATCTGCTGGCCGCTACGTTCTGCTCGATGCTGCTGACGCCCCTGCTGCTGCGCGCCGCGCCACTTATCGCAGCCAGCCTGCACCGGCAATCCTATGAAGAGGCGGAGCTGGAAGAAATCGCCAGCCAAAACGCCGAACTGCACGGGCACGTGGTGATGTGCGGCTATGGCCGCGTGGGCCAGTCCATTGGCCGTTTCCTGCGCAGCGAACACAAGGACTTTGTCGCGCTGGACTACGACCCCGATCGCATTGAGGAAGCAGCTAAAGCGGACAGCTGCGTGCACTACGGCGACGCCCGCCGGGGTGATCTGCTGCGCGCTGTAGGCCTGGATCGTGCGCGACTGCTGGTGATTGCCGTGGACAACACCGAGGTGGCCATGAGCGTACTCAAGGAAGCCCGGCTGATTACCCTCGAAGTGCCTATCCTGGTCAGGACCCGCGATGACAGCCAGCTCACCGAGCTGAAGGCCGCCGGGGCAACTGAAGTGGTACCGGAATTGCTCGAGTCGAGCCTGATGCTCGCCTCCCATGCCTTGATTTTGCTGGGCCTGTCAGAAAAAATCGTGCAACGCCGGGTCGACCAGGTACGCCATGACCGCTATCACCTGCTCGAAGGCTGTTTTGAAAGCGAAGACGCGCGGGAAGCTGCAATCCCCCGCGAAAACGACTGATTTAAGGTAAGGTTTTGCCTCTGTACACAAAAGACATCTCTGGCATTGCCCATCCAACAGCGTAAGCAATGCCAAGGAAACGAGTGAACCTTCACCGAAGGCCTACACTCGAACGATTATCAAGCCACTAATGGAGTGAATCATGGCCCGTAAAACAGCAAAGAATGCTCAAGAAATCCTGATGGCCGATTTCCAGACGCTGGTACTCGATGCCGAAAAGTTGCTGGAACACACCGCGTCCCTGGCCGGTGACCAGGCTGAAGAACTGCGCGCCCAGATAAAGGACAGCCTGTTCAAGGCCCGCGCAACCCTGGAAGAAACCAAGGAATCGTTGAAAGACCGCAGTCAGGCGGCTGTGGTGGCCACCGAAGATTATGTGCAGGCAAACCCTTGGCAGTCTGTGGGCATCGCGGCCGGTATCGGCTTTGTTCTGGGCCTGCTGGCAACCCGGCGCTGATATGACAGACGAATCCGGTTCCCCCCGTTCCTCACCGCGGCGCTTGGGTGCCGCATTCCTGGGTCTGTTGCACAGCCATGTCGAATTGCTGGGCATCGAACTGCAAGAGCAGAAGGCACGCACCGTCAGCCTGTTGTTGTTTGCCGGGCTGGCACTGGTGTTCGCGCTGTTGCTGCTGATCGGACTGTCGGCGCTGGTGATGATCCTGCTCTGGGACAGCTACCGCATCCCCGGCATTATCGGGCTTTGTGTGTTTTATACACTGGCCGCGGTGTTCTGCGGGCTGCGCCTCAACGCCGCGATATTCGATGAATCCTCTCCTTTCAATGCCACGCTTGAAGAGCTGGCCAAAGACCGCGAGCGTTTGTTGCCATGAGCCTGCCTGAATTGCCGAAAAATGCTTCACGCCAGGAGTTGCGCAAAACCTTGATCCGCCTGCGCATGGAAATGCACCGTCAGGAGATTCGTCATGAGTCGCAACAACTGCTGCAACCCCTGCAAAAAATGCGCGGAATGACCAGCAACTGGCAGGAAACCCTGGGGATCAAGCATGCACCCTTGTGGGGTGTGGGGATTGTCACCCTGCTCGGGTTCCTGACCGGCAGAGGCGCCAAAAGCAAAAACACCGGGGGCACGTCACGCTGGATCAGCTTGACCACTGGCTTGATACCACTGATCAAGATGGTGATCCAGGCCTCGCGCAAGCCCTGAACAGAAAGCCTCCCCCCCTCCTTCTGTGGGAGCGGGCTTGCTCGCGATGGCATCGACGCGGTTTGACTGAAACACCGCGCTGCCTGCATCGTGAGCAAGCCCGCTGCCACAGATGGCGCCCCTGATCATGCCTCCACTTGCGTCATCCGTTCTGAAACGAGAAGCTGCTGGGGCGCAAAACACAGGTCCATCCGGTCAACAGCAACGACCATATCCACACCCGCCTCACCCACTCCCTCGAAGTCAGTTGCGTCGGCCGCTCCCTGGGTGGCAAGAAGCACCGGTTCGGCGGCTACCGAGCGAACTGTATTTAGGCTCCGCAGCCAAAAACGACCTTATTACAGGGTCAACAGCCAACTAGTTACAAATAAGAATATATAAGAACAAGAAGACGAAATTGTACCACTTAGGAATAACCTCGGTTTTTGTCAGGACAATTATAGAGCCGATACACCACCCTTCGAACAGCCCGTTCGAACTGACTAGGGATTTACGGTTGTTTGCATCACCAGCAAAACAAAGACACTAGCCATCGCCTGCCTATAAGTCACCTGCTCTACGCCTCTGGCGCAGCAGCGAAACCCTATCCTGTTAGCCTCTAACGAACGCATAAAAGAATGAAGCCTCTACAGCCGCTTGATCAGGCTTTGGAAATTTGATAAGTTCCTGGCCCTCATCAAATAATGGCATTAGGCCAGCCTCCCGCTTAATTTTTTGAGTTAGTCGTTTTTTTATTGCTAGCAAGCTAAGGAATAGCCATGAGTAGAAGGCCCGCGTTCGATTGTGCAGCAGTCATTTTAAGGGACAAAACAGTCACCTCCCACACAAGTGGCTCAGTTACAACCACTAAGCAAGGCAACAACGTTTCAGTTAGTAACAATATAGGAACTCATGTCAAGCTTGAGGCATTGCTTGAGTTTCAGAACGGTGACTTGCTGCCAGCGATCCTCATTGACGAGAGTTTACATGCTCCTGTTGGCAAAAAAATTCTAATGGCTTTTAAAAGTGGTGAACCAGTCGCCTATCAAGTGACCCCGAATGGAGAGATTTACACACTCGGGTATATTAGCGAAAGAGAAACTTTTACTTTTCAAGACTTTATAATGTTTGCATTGCCGGGCGTAGGCACCTTTTTTAGCCTGGCCTCACTTGCAGTTACGCAAACGTATTACGAGCACGGGGAATTCAAAACCTATAACGGCAACAAAATTGTTGTCGCCGCCGGACTCGCAGTTACTGCCCTTAGCGTATACATTGCCAAAGGATGGTTTGGCTATGTAGTAGGAACAGCCCTTACTGCCGTTGGATTTTCCATCTCTGCCATTATTGGAAATTCCAAAGCAAATGAGGGACGCAAGTTAATGCTTCGCGAAATAAAAAATGAATTCGACAAACTAAAAGCTGAACTGTGATACAAAAGGCCACTTAAGTGGCCTTTTCAATGAAAAGCACATTTGCAATCACATAATAAAACAGCTGCCTAATATGTACACGCAGGCTCAACGTTCCCCGCCCATACCATTAAACTGTCGAGCCAAGTGCATGGCATAGTTATCGGTCATGCCACTCACGTAATCCAGAACCTGCATCATTGCACCGTACTCCTTGGAAACACCCCCACTGGCGTCTAAATTATTCAAGTCCAGCCCAAGAAGCTCTACCACCCTTCTCGTCTTCGAATCAGCTACACCGCCCTTTCTGACATATTCCAAAGCAGCAGAGCAGCTAACGTTTAACAGCGTAGATATAGTGCTATAAGCCCCTATTTCTAACTCAACCTTCCTGGGATGCTGGAAGATTTCATCACGCGCAAGACCTTTGGCGGCGGCTACACACTCACGGACATTCTTATCACAAAGTTCTAAAATACCTAGAACCTTGCCAGTCATGATTTCATTATGGTTATTCATGAAAGCAGTCGCTCCAGCATCTACAAAAGCTGAAATAACTTTCCCACGAATCATAGAGAGCCTACGGCCAACCTTCATGCCTTGAATTTCTTTGACTAACTGATTCTTCTGGTGATCATCAAGGACAAGGCACAGTATTTCAAAGACCTTATCCCACTCAAGGATACCCATCTCTACACCATCCTCTAAATCAAGAATGGCGTAGCAAAAATCATCAGACACTTCCATCAAGTTAGCCAGTGGATGGCGACACCGCCAACCATCACCCAGCTTTAACAAGCCAGTAGCGTCCGCCACTTCATTGAACAAACCCAATTCAGAACAGTAAATACCATATTTGTTCTGAATAGGTCTTTGCCCATTAACAGCATCACCAGCAAGCCAAGGATACTTAATGAAAGCGCCAAGCGACGCATAAGTAAGACGCATCCCCCCTTCATAGGGATGATATTCCGAGGTCGTTAAAACCCTAAACCCTTGTGCATTGCCTTCAAATCTACGTAAATCAGTAGCTTCATTAAAAGGCAATTGCTCTATTATCTTCGCCCCAACATCATTGGTGAACCAGTGACGAATAGCTTCTTCACCTGTATGCCCAAAGGGAGGGTTGCCAATGTCATGAGCGAGACAAGCAGTCTGGACAATATCACCAATATCAGAAGCTGAATGTTGCTCAGGAATAAGTCTTTCATTCAGAAGTTCCTGGCCTACTCTCACCCCCAGGGTACGGCCTACACAAGCCACTTCCAAGCTATGTGTGAGACGGTTATGAACGTGGTCATTAGTGGCAAGAGGATGAACCTGAGTCTTTCTGGCAAGGCGTCTGAAAGCTCCGGAGAAAATAACCTTGTCGTGGTCTGAGTGGAAAGGTGAACGGCCTAGCTCAGATTTAGGAGGACGACCGCCAAGACGGGTGTTATTCAGCAACTTGTCCCAACTCATGCTTCCCATGCTTACCTCTCAAACCATTTATACAACATCCAGCATAGCTTACTTAAACAATATTTCAAAACACACTTTAACCCGTATCAACTTATATTATCGCAAAGCCCGAGCATCAACCCGAACAATAGCCATCCACCTACGACACAAACAATGCCACCAATTTAAATACGAATACAAAAAAAGACTATCTAAATAGTCTTTTTTATACTTATTTATTAAAAAAATGTACCGTCATCCATTGCCGACTCCAACTGATCCTTGTAATAACTCTCATTGAATTTCTCAACTTTATTGTAAGTCATTAACTTGTCCGGCTTACGATATTCGTCATCGCTTGCAAATGCTTGGAAGGTGCTGTCATCAACCATCCGAATATGCAGTTGAAGTTCTCTCGATTCGTAACCATAAAACTCAACAAATCCCGGAATTTGACTTTGACGGGCAATCATCAAAGCTTCTTTAACCGGCTTATCATAAAGGTAGTAAGTAGCTTTTACCATTATAGCCCCACCCGTTTCAGTGTCATTTTTACCGAAACGAGTGTTTACATAAGGTTCAAAAACCACACCACCATTCATGTCTTTTGATTGACCAAGCCATCTGTAACCTTCAAGAGCCTTAGTGATTGACTTGATAGGTCCAGCATACTGAACACTGGTTCTATCTTTATCAAGTTCTGCACGCTCAAATGTTTCTGCACTAGCAACAGAAGATGAAGTAGCCAATACTACTGCGAAGCACAATCCAATTATTTTCACTTATCTCTCCTTTTTAGTTAATCGGCTACACAGCCCAATAAAGCTTTAAACAATAAACAAGACTGCTCGATTAGCCCTTCTTATCTCTCTTTACTAGAAAATCATACCACTATCTCTCGCGGATTTAAGCTTGTCTTTATAATTGCTCTTATTAAACTCTTCAACTTTTTTGTAAGTCATTAGGTTTTTCGCTGGATTTTGATATTGGTCATCGCTAGAAAAAGCTTGAAAGGTGTCAGCACCCACCATTCTTATGTGAAGTTGAAGCTCTCTTGAGTCCAAACTATAAAACTCAACAAACCCCGCAACTTGGCTTTGACGGGCAATCATCAAAGCTTCTTTAACCGGCTTATCATAAAGGTAGTAAGTAGCTCTTACCATTATAGCCCCACCCGTTTCAGTGTCATTTTTACCAAAACTATTATTTACATGGGGTTCAAAAACCACGCCACCATTCATGTCATCTGATTGACCAAGCCACTTATAACCTTCAAGCGATTTAGTGACTGACTTAATAGGGCCAGCGTACTGAACACTGGTTCTATCTTTATCAAGTTCTACTCGCTCAAAGGTTTCTGCTGATGCTGCAAACGACGAAACCGCAATCAACGACGCAAATACAACACTTATAATTTTATCCATTTTTTCCTTTTCCATTTAATAGATTGCATAAACCAATCAACGCTAGAACGGACAAATCCTATCACAAAATGATTGATTGTAAAATGCCACTACCCCCTACACAAAAATAAATTCACAACCTGCTAATAACTTCTCCACTGCTATACCTGACAGACAACCAGCAACAGGAAATTTAACAACCCCTTACAGCTAGCACCCCCCCTGACTAAAGTACAGATTACAAAAACCCCAGCTCACTCGACAAGCTATAATAGTTAGAGAAAAATCACGACTTATAAACACCCCCCCTAACAGCCCAACCTGACTAAACAAAAGGAATTGGGTATTTTGCCGCCTATAGCCAGTCAACAGGAAGTAAATAGAGTTCACCGCACATAAAAAACACTTATTACTTAAGGAAAACCTTACATAAACCAACCCACCAAACACATATATACTCTAAACCTGAAGACCCTCAACGGCAGATCATGGCCTCTTCAAAATATCCAAAACTGCAATGATGTAACTAGCCTTGTCCATTTATCACCAAGAGAGGCTCCCAAACGCAAACGCAGCTTCTCCATGTGTCGAGTCCCTGCTGCTGAACATGGTGGGCGATGATTTGCCTGAAACTTTTCGCCTGCTTTGCCCCAACGACTCACGACGGCGAAAACGGGCAATACTGCGCGGCAAGGCCATCGAACATCTGACCAACGCCGCTGCCCGGGCTTTTGTCGAACAACAGCAAGCACTGCTGGCACCAGGGGATCTGGCCGAGCATATGCACGGCACGGCCACGTTGCGTGCTGGACAACAAAGACATGGCACGCAAAAAATCTTCCAGGACAAATGCAAAACCTTGCATGAAATGGGTGCCTATACGTCCCTGGAAATCCTCCTCAATGCATTCTGTGGCGCCGCGCTTGAGCAGCATGGCGGTCGTACCCCATCGTTCAAAACCGTCGGATCCTCGAATTGCTGGGCAACAATGCTCCCGACCCACAGTGGCCATTACATCGATCGTTTATGCGCATCAACGACTTTATTGCCGGCATGACCGACAGTTATGCCACTGAAATGACCAGAGCAATGACAGGTCACTCCACCCCCCGCCTGACAACCGCTGCCCTCCCCTGCCAAATAGGGAGGGCACGCAGCTCAACTTGATCAAACACTATGTTTACCACATGAAGTAGCAAGTAAGACTTTTCCATACACAAGAAAGAAATATACTCGCGCGCCCAGCTTTAAACTCAAAAAATCTTTAAACGCACATTTAAATACGCCTCTCCCCTTGTGTAATTAGTGAGCCATCGCCTTATTTTGCGTAGGATAATTCCCATACTACGTTTGTAGGCTCCCCGGTTCCTGCCCCAGCTCTTACATCTGAGCTAAGGTCGCGCTTTCTATTCAGCACCTTATGGGGAATCAATATGAACACCGTATTTATTGTCGACGACCATCCTGTAATCCGGCTCGCAATTCGCATGTTGTTAGAACATGAAGGTTATGAAATAGTCGGAGAAACCGACAATGGAGTAGACGCCATGCAGATGATCCGCGAGTGCACTCCTGATCTGGTAATTCTTGATATCAGCATCCCCAAACTCGATGGCCTGGAAGTGCTGTCACGCTTCAGCTCAATAAGCCCAGCCCTCAAGACGCTGGTTCTCACATCGCAGTCACCGACACTTTTCGCCATGCGCTGCATGCAATCCGGTGCAGCCGGGTATGTGTGCAAACAAGAAGAGCTGAGTGAGCTTACCAGTGCAATAAAAGCGGTATTTTCTGGCTACAACTATTTTCCAAGCCAGGCATTGACTTCTGAAACAAACGTTCACAACAACTCATCTGAAATCGAGTTATTCAAACTTGTCAACGACAGGGAACTTATGGTTCTGAAGCTGTTCGCACAAGGCAAAACAAACAAGGACATTGCAGCCGGCATGTTTTTAAGCAACAAAACCGTGAGCACTTACAAAAAGCGTCTCATGCAAAAACTGAAAGCCCATTCGCTGGTGGAACTTATCGAGCTGGCAAAACGTAATGGTCTTGTATGAAAAACAGGATGCCCGCACGATTAATCAAGTACCTGTCACTTTTTGCGGGGTTAGTTCTGTGCGTGCCCGTGCTGGCCGCCCCGGTCCGCAGTGAAACCCTTACGTTGCTCAGCCGCTCGAGTTCCGGCCACATTGAAGTCCCCCTGGACAACACTCAACGATACTGGCTGCAAAATAAGCGCGAACTCGTGATCGGCACCTCTGCTGCCGACTATCCACCGTTCGACATGACCGATAGCGGTCGGGACTACGAAGGCCTCACCGCAGATTACGCCGGCCTTCTGCGCAAAGCCCTCAAGCTGTCGATCAGGATCCAGCGCTTTGCCTCCAGAGAAGCAGCCATCAAGGCACTTGAGGACGGCCAGATTGACCTGCTGGGTACTTCCAACGGCTTTGAGGCCGCGAACCAGCACCTTGTACTTTCCATTCCCTATGCCATCGACCAACCCGTACTGGTGACCCGAGAGGGAGAAACACGCTCACTCTCCCAAGGCCTCGCCGGTTTGCGCTTGAGTATGGTGTACCACTATCTGCCCCAGGAGGAAGTAAAGGCGCTTTATCCCCAGGCAATCATCCAGTCTTATCCGTCCTATCAAAATGCCATTAATGCCGTGGCTTTCGATCAGGCGGATATTTTTCTGGGGGACACTGTGTCGACCCATTACATGATCAACAAGGGGTACCTGAAAAACATCAAGATGGCCAATTTTGGCAAACACGAAGCCCATGGATTCAGCTTTGCAGTGCGTCGGGACAACTCGCCCCTGCTAGGCATCATCAACGCCACACTCAAGGCCGTACCCAACAGTGAACAAGAAAGCATTGCCAAACGCTGGAGCGCTGGCAGTGACATTCTACTGTCCGATCAGAAGCTGCAGCTTACTCAGCGAGAAGCCCGTTGGCTGCTCAAGCATCCTGTGGTCAAGGTAGTGGTCAACGAAACCATGGCACCCCTGACATTTTTTGATGCCAGCGGAGATTTCCGAGGCATTACTGCCGACCTGCTGGAGATGATCCGTCTGCGCACGGGGCTGCGCTTCGAAATACAACGCGCGAACAGCCTCGACACCATGACCCGAATGATCAGTCGGCACGAAACCGACATTATCTCGGCCATCAATCCTTCAGCCTCCCGAGAAAGCGCCCTCAGTTTCACTCGTCCCTATCTGGTGAACTCCTTTGTCCTGCTTACGGCAAAAGGTGATGGGCAACCTGCGAGCCTTGAACAACTTGCGGGTAAAAAACTGGCCTTGACCCGAGGCAATCCCCTGACCGATTACCTGCGCAGTCAATACCCGCAGATAACACTGGTAGAAACCGGAGATATCTATCGCGCCACAGAACTGCTGGCCGAAGAGAAAGTGCAAGGTGCAGTCAGTACGCTGGTCATCGCCAACTACCTGCTGGCCTCGGGGTTGTTTCAGGACAGGTTACAAATCAGTGCCACCATCGGCACCCAACCCGCCATGTTTTCCCTCGCCACTGCCCGGGATGCCAGCGAGTTGTCCTCAATCCTCAACAAGGCGTTGTTGAGTATCGCGCCTGATGAGCTGGGCATTATCAACAGCCGCTGGCGGGGCTATGTGCCGGCATCTGACAGTTACTGGCACAATTACCATCGTCTGTTCTACCAGTTCATCATTGGCACCAGCCTTTTACTGTTGCTGTCCCTGATCTGGAATGCCTATATGCGGCGCCAGATCCGGCAACGAAAATCGGCCGAACGTGCACTCAGCGATCAGTTCGAGTTCATGCGTGCGCTCGTCAACGGTACGCCTCATCCTATTTATGTGCGTGATCGCGAAGGTGTTCTGAAAACCTGCAATGACAGCTACTTGAATGCCTTTTCAGCCAGGCGCGAAGAAGTCATCGGCAAGACCGTGATGCAAACCTGCGACCTCCTGAGCAACGAATGTGAAGCCCGTGACTATCAGGCCGACTACCTGCGTGTCATGCGTGAAGGTACTCCGCTGGTGACTGATCGCCCGCTGAGAATCGGCGAAAAAACGCTCACTATCTATCACTGGATTCTTCCCTATCGGGACTCCCTGGGCGAAGTACAGGGCATCATCGGTGGCTGGATTGATATCAGTGAACGTCATCAGCTACTGGATGAGCTGCGTACGGCCAAGGAGCTGGCAGATGATGCCAACCGGGCCAAAAGCACCTTCCTGGCAACCATGAGCCATGAAATCCGTACACCGATGAACGCAGTGATCGGTTTGCTTGAACTGACGCTCAAGCGCGCCGACCATGGGCATCTCGACCGCCCGTCCATTGAAGTTGCTTATAACTCGGCCAAAGACCTGCTGGAGCTGATAGGCGATATTCTTGATATTGCCCGTATAGAGTCCGGCCGCCTGAACCTGTCCCCGGAACGCGTCAATCTGCACCAACTGGCACACTCCGTGATGCGGATTTTTGATGGCCTGGCGCGGCAAAAAAACCTCACGCTCGACCTGCGTTTCGATGCAACAGACGATCTACCCGACGTACTGATCGATCCGCTTCGTCTCAAGCAAATCCTGACCAACCTGATCAGCAATGCGATCAAGCTCACCCAACAAGGCCGGGTGACGCTTGAAATCAACTTGCTGCCAGCCGGCACCCCTGAGCGGACTGAACTGCACTTGAGCGTCAAAGACACTGGCATCGGCATCAGCGAGCGTGATCAGGCACGCCTGTTTGAGCCCTTCGCCCAGGCACAGAACAGCGGGCAACTGGCGCTCAATGGTGCCGGTCTTGGCCTTGTCATCTGCCGTAGCCTGTGCGAAATGATGGGCGGCACCCTGGTACTGAGCAGCCAGGAAAGTGCAGGTACCCAGGTTCAGATAAAACTTGAAGTGCCAACCCTGACGCCGTCCCAGTGCCCCCCCGCACAAGAACCCTCAATCAACCCTGCCGCTCATCCGCTTAACGTACTGGTGGTGGATGATCACCCGGCCAACCGCTTGCTGATGTGCCAGCAACTTGGATTTTTAGGGCACAGGTTTACCACCGAGCACGACGGCGCCGCAGGTTTGAAAACCTGGAAGACAGGCAAATTCGACCTGGTCATTGCAGACTGCAACATGCCTGTCCTGAATGGCTATGAACTGACTCGAGCCATACGCAAGCATGAGCTGGCCTCCAGCCAACGGCCATGTACCGTGCTGGGGTTTACTGCAAATGCCCAACCGGAAGAGCGGCAACGCTGCAAGCAGGCAGGAATGGACGACTGCCTGTTCAAACCCATCAGCCTGACCCTGTTGAGTCAACGACTGGCCATGCTTGAGCCGCTATTCCACTGCGCGGAAGCCTTCAACGCCGACGCTCTCAGCCCGCTTACAGGAGGCGACAAGGAACGAACAAGACTCTTGCTGGAAGAACTGCTCCGCAGCAACTGCCAGGATCTCAAGACGCTGCTTGAGTTACCTGACAACGGCGAATTGCAGGCGTTTGTCGAAATTGCCCACAGGATAAAAGGCGCTGCCCGCATTGTGGGCGCCCAAAGCCTGATCAACAACTGCGAGGCACTGGAGCAAGCCACGCCCGCTAACCTTGTGCAGGCCCGCGAGCAAGTGCAGGTCTCCATGCGTGCACTGGGACAGGCGCTGGCCCTGCAACTTGAATCGTTGACGAAGCACACCTGAGCGCCAATCAAAGGCAGGTTGGCGCGGTTTTACTATGCTGATAGATACCAGCACGCCTACATCAGCGGAGAATCAGCCCATGCGCAACAGTGCGCTCTCCCATCGGCGCCAGTACCCGCTGCATGCTCACATAAGTGCGATGTTTACATTTTTGTTGCTATTGCTGGGCGTTGTACTGGGCGTATTCAATTACCAGCAAACCACCCGCATCATTCTCGACAGCAGCCAAAAGTTGTTCAGCTACATAGAACAGGATGTTCAGGATGACCTGCTGGATGCCTATCAACCCATACGGCATGCGCTCAACCTGCTAATTCTTGATTCTGCGGCCACAACCGACCAGGTCGAGCTTCGAACAGGCCTGCTGCAGCCCTTTGTACAAGCACTCGAAGACAACCACACACTGTCAGCTCTATACCTGGGCGATGACAACGGCAACTTTTTCCTGGTCCGGCCTTTACGCAATCAAGAGATCCGGCGCCAGTTAAAAGCCCCACCCCAAGCTAGCTTCGAAGTATGGTCGATAACACGTGCAGCCCGGCAAGGCACGGTTAATTCAAAAAAACTGTATCTGGATGCAAATCTGAAACAGCTCGAACAGCGCAACATCCCCAATGAGCTCTATGACCCCCGCGTGCGCAGCTGGTTTATTGCGCAGGATGCCGACAAAAATCAGACCACCACCAGCCCCTACCTGTTTTTTACCACCCACGAAGTTGGTACTACACTCGCCAAACGCAGTACTGCCAATACGGTGATGGGTGCCGATGTAACGCTGTCTCAACTGTCCGCCACCCTGGCCGACCATCAAACAACGCCTGGTACACAGATTGTTCTGTACGGCGACAATGGCCGGGCCATCGCTTACCCGGACTTCAACAAATTATTGAACGCCATGGACCCCACCAAACTGCCCAAAGTCTCGGAGCTGAATCCGGCCCTTGGACTGCTGATCAATCAAGGGGCAGATGCTCAGCAGCGCCTGGACGACGGCCAGCGCCAATGGGTCGTTTCGCGGTTCAAGGTGGACGATGGCAGTGCCAATGGCTTGCAATTGGCAATGATGGTCCCGCAAGACGAGCTGTTGGCCGATGCCTATCAGTTGCGCTGGCAAGGGGCCCTGGTGACATTGGGCGCCCTGGTGCTGTGCCTGCCCATGGGGTGGGTGACCTCCAGGTTGCTGGTGAGGCCCTTGCGCGAATTGGTGCGTGAAGCCGATGCGGTTCGACGGTTCGATTTCAACTATCCATTCACACGACAATCGCCCGTGCTCGAAATCGATCAGATGCAGGCATCCATGGGCCGCATGAAAGAAACCCTCGCCAGCTTTTTTGAAATCACCTCCAGCCTTTCGGCCCATACCCGGTTTGAACCCTTGCTGCAGTCCGTACTGTTCGAGACTCTCAAGATTGCTCAGGCAGAGGCCGGGCTGATCTACCTGACAAAAAACGACAGTACTCAACTGGAGTTAAAAGGCCTGATCATCAACGGCCAGCCCCAGGATCTGGCAACCCAGCCCGCGCCCGTGCTGAACCCTGACGACAGCCAGAGCCCCGAGTGGTTACGGGCGCTTTTCGAAGGTCATGACAGTGTCGCCCGCTCACTCACCCTTGAACAGGCGGGTGACTTGCAGTCTGTGATGGATGAACTGGGCAGCCAGAGTGTCCACCTGATCGGCATTCGCCTGCACAACCGCCAGGGCGAAACGGTGGGTATTCTTGTGCTGGTATTGAACGACAGTGGTTCGACTGACGATCAGGACCACTTGCGGGCCGACCGGATTGCCTTTATCCAGGCGGTGTCCGGTACAGCTGCCGTTGCTATTGAAAGCCAGCGCCTGCAGGCTCGGCAGAAACAGTTGCTGGATGCATTGATCCAATTGCTGGCGGGGGCTATAGACGCCAAAAGCCCGTACACCGCCAGCCATTGCCAACGGGTTCCAATCCTGACATTGATGCTGGCACAGGCGGCTGCTGCGAGCCGGCAGCCACCCTTTGAGCAGTACGCTCCCACGGATGAGCAATGGGAGGCGCTGCGTATCGCCGCCTGGCTGCACGACTGCGGCAAGGTCACAACACCGGAATATGTGGTCGACAAGGCCACCAAGCTGGAAACCCTGTACGACCGCATTCACGAAATCCGCACCCGCTTTGAAGTGCTCAAGCGCGATGCCTGGGTCAATTACTGGCAGGCACGAGCCCTGGGTGGCGACGATCAACAGCTGGCGCACCTGCGAGATGCCTGCCTGCTTGAGCTGGATGATGACTTCGCTTTTGTCGCCCAGTGCAATCTGGGCGGGGAAGCCATGATGGAGGCAGACCTGCAGCGTTTGAACGCCATTGCGCGCCGTACCTGGACCCGCACGCTGGATGATCGCCTTGGCGTATCCTGGGAAGAAAACAAACGCCAGTCCACCCGCCAGGAGCAAGCCTTGCCGGTGACCGAGTCGCTGCTGGCCGACAAGCCCGAGCACCTGTTCACTCGCCCCGAGGCCGACCTGATTGACCCCGAAAACCCCTGGGGCTTCAAACTCGAAGTACCACCCTACAAATTCAACCGTGGCGAGCTGTACAACCTCAGTACCCGGCGCGGCACCTTGACCCGCGAAGAGCGCTACATCATCAATAACCACATCGTGCAAACCATCCTGATGCTCAGCAGCCTGCCGCTACCTGCCTACCTGAGCAACATTGCCGAAATTGCCGGGGGGCATCACGAAAAAATGGATGGCAGCGGTTATCCAAAACGCCTGAAACGCGAGGAAATGAGCCTGGAGGCACGGATGATGGCAATTGCCGATATTTTCGAGGCATTGACCGCGTCGGATCGCCCCTATAAACGCAGCAAAACCTTGAGTGAGGCGCTGAACATCATGGCCGCCATGTGCCATGACGCCCATATTGATCCGCAACTGTTCGCGCTGTTCATGCACGAACAGATTTACCTGCAATACGCCCGGCAGTTTCTTGACCCTCAACAAATCGATACGGTCGATATCCATGCGCTGATGCTCAAGGCCGGGCTGAAAAACTGATGCGGATCAGCACTCGCTCAAGCGCAAAAAGATGGCCGCCAGCGCTTCAATGTCCAACTGATCCTGCTCGCTGAAGCGCCCGATGCTCGGGCTGTCCAGATCCAGCACGCCGATCAGGCGACCATCCTTGATCAACGGCACGACCAACTCACTGTTGGAGGCGCTGTCGCAAGCGATGTGCCCGGCAAATGCATGCACGTCTTCAACTCGCTGCGTTTGCCGGCTCGCCGCTGCAGCCCCGCAGACGCCACGCCCAAACGGGATACGAACACAGGCAATTTGCCCCTGAAACGGGCCCAGTACCAGCTCCTCATTACGATTGAGGTAAAACCCGGCCCAGTTCAGATCATCGAGCTGGTGATACAAAAACGCCGAGAACTGTGCAGCGTTGGCAATAAAGTCACGCTCATCTGCCAACAACGACTCCAACTGAGCCTGCAACAGGCCATAGCCGTTCAGGCCTGCACCTGTGGCGTTCAAATCAATCATTCACTTGCTCCAACAATTTCAAACCCACCCAATAACGCGCGAACTGATAGGCACAACGGCCGTTGCGGTTGCCACGCCCGGTTGCCCAGCGCACCGCCAGAATATCCAGTGCCTCGTCGCGCTGCCACTGCAAACCGGCTTTGGTGGCCAATACATCGATCCAGTGCTCAACCACGCTCAGGAAATGGTCCTGGGTGAACGGATAAAACGACAGCCACAGGCCGAAGCGATCAGACAAGGCGATCTTGTCTTCCACAGCTTCATTGGGATGCAACTCACCGTCGACATTCTTCCAGTTCTCGTTATCGCTTTCCTTTTCGGGCACCAGATGACGGCGGTTCGACGTGGCGTAAAGCAGGACGTTATCCGGCGCTTGCTCAAGGGAACCATCGAGCACGCTTTTGAGCACCCGGTAATCGCTTTCACCCGCCTCAAATGACAAGTCATCGCAAAACAGCACAAAGCGCTGGGGCAAACCTTGCAATTGCTCGACCACCCGCGGCAGGTCGGCCAGATGGTCACGCTCGATCTCGATCAGGCGCAGGCCCGCATTGCCATACTCGGCAAGCAGTGCGCGGATGATCGAAGACTTGCCAGTACCGCGCGAACCCCAAAGCAGAGCGTGGTTGGCCGGCAAACCATCAAGGAACTGTTTGGTATTGCGACCCAGCTGATCCCGCTGGTTATCGACGCCGATCAGGTCCGAAAGGCGCATATCAAGGCTGACTTGCAATGGCATCAGGTAACCCGAACGCCCCTCCCGCTGCCAACGGGCCGCCAGGCATTGATGCCATTCGATCGGCTCACGCTGAGCAGGCAGCAAGGGTTCAAGACGTGCGAGGACCGCTTCGGCCCGTTGCAGAAAGGCATCCAGATTAGAATTCACAACATTTCCTCAGACTGATACACAATGATGGCATATTGATATGACCTACATTCAGCTCAAACCACACTACGACTCACATCGCCAGGTCGCAAATACCGCAGTAATGCCTGCCGGTTGACCCACGAATCGACTACTCTTGCACGCCGCAAGGAAATGGAAACAGGTGCAACACCCCCAATGGACATAAAACTCACCCACCGCCTGTCTTTCAAGCAAGCCAAACTGACTGTGCTGGTCGGTCTGATATTGGGGACCCTGCTTAGCCTGCTGCAAATCGGCATCGATTATGCCAGTGAAAACGCCGCCATCGATCGCGAAATCCAGTCGCTGCTGGAGATCAGTCACAACCCGGCATCACGCATTGCCTACAACCTTGATTCGGAGCTTGCCCAAGAGCTTTTGCAAGGGCTGGTGCGCTCACCGGCGATCACCGCCGCACAACTGCTCGACAACGACTATCTGGTGCTCTCGGCGGTGCAGGATCTGCCTGAAACCGGCCGTTATCGGGCGCTGAGCGACTCTCTGTTCGGTGCCAACCGCTCATTTGACCAGCGACTGTACTTCAATCACCTCCCCGAACAAAGCATGGGGGTCTTGCACCTTGAGGTGGATACCTACCCCTTCGGCAAGCGGTTTTTGCAGCGGGCGGAAGTCACACTGCTCAGCGGTTTTATTCGCAGCATCGTGCTCACCTTTATTCTTCTGGGCCTGTTTTACGTCATGCTGACCAAGCCGCTGGTGCGAGTGATTCGTGAGATCAGCGATGGCAAGCCCGCAGATCCGGGGCAGTCGAAAGTGCACTGCCCCAGCGGTCACGAAAACGATGAAATTGGCGTACTGGTGAACGCTGCCAATCAGCAGTTCGAGGCCATGGCCCGTGAAATGGAATACCGGCGCCGCGCCGAAAACACCCTGACCGAGTACCTGGCACAGCTGGAAACCATTGTTTCTGTGCGCACCCAGGAACTGGAGGCCAGCAACGAACAACTGCGCCACTCCAATGAAGAGCTTGAGGCTGCGCGCACTACTGCCCTGGAAATGGCCCAGGCACGCTCAGCGTTTCTGGCCAATATGAGCCATGAAATACGCACCCCGCTCAATGGGTTGCTCGGGATGCTGGCGCTGTGCCTGGACAGCCCGCTGAATGCCGAGCAACACCAGCAATTGTCGATTGCCCATGACTCCGGCAAGGTTCTGGTCGAGCTGCTCAATGACATTCTCGACCTGTCGAAATTCGACGCGGGCCAACTGGAGCTTGAACATATTGCCTTCGACCTGGGCACGCTGATCGAAGATACCGCCAACCTGCTGTCACAGAACGCCGCACCCAGCGTGGAACTGACCTGCCTGATCGATCCGCAGTTTCCGGCACTGGTCATGGGGGACCCGACCCGGGTCCGACAGATCGTCAGCAATTTGTTGTCCAACGCGCTGAAATTCACCCGATTCGGGCGGGTGGATGTACGGCTCAGCGCGCAAGGCGATCAGGTACGTATCGAGGTTTGCGACACCGGCATCGGCATCGCCCAGGAGGCCCAGGCCAGAATTTTCAGCCCCTTCACTCAGGCAGAGGCCGGCATCACCCGCCAGTATGGTGGCACCGGGCTTGGTCTGACCCTGACCAATAGTCTGTGCGCAGTCATGCACGGACGCCTGACCATCAGCTCGGAAGTCGGTTTTGGCAGCCAGTTCTGCGCCGAACTCCCCCTGCCCTGCCATACCCCCGCCATCCAGCCAAAGCCGTTGTCCGGCCGGGTTATTGTGGTGAGTGCAGCGAGCAGCGGGCTGAGCGAAATGCTTGGCAGTTTTTTGCCCCTGTGGGGGCTGGACTACACACGCTACTCCCAGGACGACTCACTGACCGACACCCATCCACAGTTACTGATTACCGACTGTGCCGAGTGCCTGTTTGGCCTGCGCCCGGCCATCAGTGCGCCGATCCTGCTGGTGACCGCGTATGGCAACTTTATGCCCGGTGACCAGGTCAATGCGCTGGCACCCCTGCAACAAAAAGCCCGGCCCCTGTCGCGTCAGGCACTGTACAAGACCTTGCAACATTTGCTGCTCAAGGACGACGGCGAGGTACAGGGCACTCAAACCGTGAATACTCCTGCGGTCCACCGCGCGCGAATCCTGCTGGTCGAAGACAATCCGGTCAACCAGCTGGTGGCCAAGGGCATGTTGAGCAAGCTGGGCTGTGAAGTGGTGGTTGCGAGCCACGGCGGCGAGGCGCTGAGTCGGCTGGAGCAGAAGACCTTTGACCTGGTGTTGATGGACTGCAACATGCCAGTCATGGATGGCTACGAAGCCACACGGCAAATCCGCCATCGCGGGCGCTGGCCCAAGTTGCCCATCGTCGCCCTGACCGCCAATGCCATGCCCGAAGAGCGTGAGCGCTGCCGTTCGGCGGGGATGAACGATTATCTGGCCAAGCCGTTTCGGCGCGAAGAGCTGGCGGCGTTGATTGAGGTATGGGTGCCGCAAAGGCGAGACAGAGACACCAACCGTGTTGCCGCCGACGAGTAGAACGAGGCCGCGATCGAGATGGTGCGCCACTGCGACGAAGCGGTCGCAAAATGATGCACCAGGGTGCACCAGACAGACACGGTTTGCAGGATTTGCGACGGCTGCGCCGCCGATCGCAGCCTCGTACCACTCGTCAGCGGCTACAGATAGAGCGATTTTAACCCAGTAACGCTTCGATATCGGCCTTGAGCGCCTCAGGCTTGGTGGTCGGGGCATAGCGCTTTACGCTTTTGCCATCGCCACTGACCAGGAATTTGGTGAAGTTCCATTTGATTCCCTGCGAGCCCAACAGCCCTGGCGCACGCCTCTTGAGCTGGACAAACAACGGATGAGCCTGTGGGCCATTGACCTCGACCTTCTTGAACAGCGGGAAGCTCACACCAAAATTCAGCTCGCAAAACCCGGAAATGGCCGCTTCGTCGCCCGGCTCCTGCTTGCCAAACTGGTTACAGGGGAAGCCCAGAATCACCAGCCCCTGATCCCTGTACTGCTGCCACAACGCCTCCAGCCCTTTGTACTGCGGAGTAAAGCCGCACTTGCTGGCCGTATTGACCACCAGCAGCGCCTTGCCGCCGAAATCGCCAAGGGCCTTTTGCTCACCGACCAGTGTGGTACAGGCAATATCGAGCAGGTTATCGTTCATGGCAACACCTCAAAAAGTCAGACGCGAGGGACCAGGTCCAGGCACACCGAGTTGATACAGTAGCGCAGCCCGGTCGGGGGCGGACCGTCAGGGAACACATGGCCCAGATGCGCATCACATTTGGCGCAGACCACCTCGGTACGCACCATGCCGTGGCTGACGTCACGGATCTCGACCATCGCACTGTCGCCAATGGGCCGGGAAAAGCTCGGCCAGCCGCAGCCAGAGTCAAACTTGGCGCTGGAGTCAAACAGCGGCGCGTTGCAGCAGATACAGTGATAGACACCGTCAGTTTTGGTGGCGTTGTATTTCCCCGAAAACGGCCGTTCGGTGCCTTTGAGGCGGCACACGTTGTATTGCTCCGGGTCGAGCATGGCCTTCCATTCGTCCAGGGTTTTGTTCAACTTTTCCATGGTTCTGCCTCTGTCACTGAAAAACCCCGACCGGTGGCTTTTCCAGGGATCGGGTGGCACGTATGATTGCGCCTCGTTAATCACCAGTCTGGCACCCGCCCTAGCTGCATTCAAACGGATTCTTGAAGCAAAGCGGTGTTAGCCACTGTGTGCAAACACAGAATTTCCCAGTGCAGTGGTCATCACATCGCCTGGATCGTTCATTTTCGGGATCACATCGCCATGCAGGTCAGCAAATCAAACAAGCTCGCCAACGTCTGTTATGACATTCGCGGCCCGGTGCTCAAGCACGCCAAACGACTGGAGGAGGAAGGCCATCGCATCCTCAAGCTGAACATCGGCAACCCGGCACCTTTTGGTTTTGAAGCGCCGGACGAAATCCTCCAGGACGTGATCCGCAACCTGCCGACAGCCCAGGGCTACAGCGACTCCAAAGGCCTGTTCAGCGCCCGCAAGGCAGTCATGCAGTACTACCAGCAAAAGCAGGTGGAAGGTGTCGGCATCGAAGACATCTACCTGGGCAACGGCGTGTCCGAGCTGATCGTGATGTCGCTGCAGGCGCTGCTCAACAATGGCGACGAAGTTCTCGTACCAGCACCGGACTACCCACTGTGGACCGCTGCCGTGACGTTGGCTGGCGGCCATCCGGTGCACTACCTGTGCGACGAGCAAGCCAACTGGTGGCCTGATCTTGAGGACATAAAAGCCAGGATCACTCCAAACACCAAAGCCATGGTCATCATCAACCCGAACAACCCGACGGGTGCGGTGTACTCCAAGGAAGTCCTGCTGGGCATGCTCGAGATTGCCCGCCAGCACAATCTGGTGGTGTTCTCGGACGAGATCTACGACAAGATCCTCTACGACGACGCGGTGCATATCTGCACCGCTTCACTGGCCCCTGACGTGTTGTGCCTGACCTTCAACGGCCTGTCCAAGTCGTACCGGGTTGCGGGTTTCCGTTCGGGCTGGATTGCCATCTCCGGGCCCAAGCAAAACGCTCAGGGCTATATCGAAGGCATCGACATGCTGGCCAACATGCGCCTGTGCGCCAACGTGCCCAGCCAGCACGCCATTCAAACCGCATTGGGCGGCTACCAGAGCATCAATGATCTGGTACTGCCCAACGGACGCCTCCTTGAGCAACGGAACCGCACTTGGGAACTGCTCAACGCGATCCCCGGTGTCAGTTGCGTGAAACCGATGGGGGCGTTGTATGCGTTCCCGCGTATCGACCCGAAAGTGTGCCCGATCCTCAACGACGAGAAATTCGTGCTGGACCTCCTGCTCTCGGAAAAACTGCTGGTGGTACAAGGCACCGCCTTCAACTGGCCGTGGCCGGATCACTTCCGCGTCGTGACCCTGCCTCGTGTCGACGAGCTGGACATGGCCATTGGCCGGATCGGTAACTTTCTGAAGACTTATCGTCAGTAGTTTCTGAACATGTTGTGCGACCAATCAAAAGTCGCACAACATGTGTCTGATGAAACATTCTTCATTCTGCGTCTTTACGGACCTCCCCCGCCTTCAATAGCCTCATGAAAACCATAAAGCCCTTTATTTACTGGCGCTCAGTGGAACTTTTGGCCAAAAAAAACGCTCCTTCATATTAGGAAATTCCCAGCAAACTACTAAAATCAGGCTGCAGGACACAGTTTGAAATAGTCACCTGGTTGAATAGCCTGTGGCAGCACCTTATATACCCCGCATACGGCAACACCCTTAAGACGAGGAGATTCATACAACCATGATGCGCATTCTGCTGTTTTTGGCCACTAACCTGGCGGTCGTGCTGATTGCCAGCATCACCCTGAGCCTGTTCGGCTTTGACGGGTTCATGGCGGCCAACGGGGTTGATCTGAACCTCAGTCAGCTGTTGGTGTTCTGTGCGGTCTTTGGTTTTGCAGGGTCTCTGTTCTCGCTATTCATATCCAAATGGATGGCGAAGATGAGCACCAGCACCCAGGTGATTACACAACCTCGTACTCGTCATGAACAATGGTTGATGCAAACCGTTGAACAACTGTCCCGCGAAGCCGGGATCAAGATGCCTGAAGTGGGGATTTTCCCGGCATACGAGGCTAACGCCTTTGCCACGGGCTGGAATAAAAACGATGCACTGGTCGCTGTCAGCCAGGGCTTGCTCGAGCGTTTTTCGCCCGATGAAGTAAAAGCGGTACTGGCCCACGAAATCGGCCACGTTGCCAACGGCGACATGGTCACCCTGGCGCTGGTGCAGGGCGTGGTGAACACCTTTGTCATGTTCTTTGCCCGGATCATCGGCAACTTTGTCGACAAGGTGGTGTTCAAGAACGACGAGGGCCGCGGCATTGCCTACTACGTTGCGACCATCTTCGCCGAACTGGTCCTGGGTTTCCTCGCCAGCGCCATTGTGATGTGGTTCTCGCGTAAACGTGAATTCCGGGCTGACGAAGCCGGTGCACAGCTCGCCGGCACCTCGGCAATGATCAGCGCCCTGCAGCGCTTGCGCTCCGAGCAGGGTCTGCCGGTTCACATGCCGGACACCATGGCGGCTTTCGGCATCAACGGCGGCCTCAAACAAGGCCTGGCGCGGATGTTCATGAGCCACCCGCCACTGGAAGAACGTATCGACGCACTGCGTCGCCGCGGCTAACCCCACGGCAAACATAAAAAGGGCGACCCAGGTCGCCCTTTTTTGTGCCCGGGTTTTGCTTCAGGCGATTTTGCTCAGGCGATACACCCGCTCCACCAGTCGCGTCACGCCGCCCTTGAGGAACTTCCACTCCTGATCGAGTACATCCGGCTGCTCGAGCACTTCCAGCGCCCAGGCAGGCGACAGCAGGCTTTGTACCTCGGCGTCCGGCACCGAGAACGGCGGGCCGTTCATTTGCGACTGATCGTAATCCAGGGTAATCAACAGCCCCCGACAGCCTGGCGGCAGAATCCGGCTCAGGTGCCGAGCATAGGCCGCACGCATCTCGGGAGGGAATGCGATGGTTGCAGCGCGGTCATACAACCCCACACAGGAGGCCACGTCAGCCTGAGTCAGGGCAAACACATCACCGCAGAGGATCTTCACAGGACCCGCCTCGTACACCTTGAAGGCGCCCTGCTGACGAACCTGTGGCTCGACCTGTTGTTCACTGAAAAACTGCTCCACGGCCGTCTGCGTCAGCTCCACGCCCAGCACTTCATGACCGTTGGCCGCCAGCCAGCTCATATCCAGGCTTTTGCCGCATAGCGGCACCAGCACACGACCGCCCTCCTCCACCCCCAGTGCCGGCCAAAGGCGCTGAAGGTAAGGGTTGACCTGCGACAGGTGAAAGCCAATCTGATTGCGATCCCAGCGGTCGTGCCAAAATTCGGGCTGCATGATTCACCTTTAAATTCGATAGATAAGCACTAAAACTTATATTGGATTTAGATCAATGATCAGGATGAAGATGACGCATCTCAACTTCGAGGACCTCTGTCATGCTCCCCAGCCTGTTTATCTCCCACGGCTCCCCCATGCTAGCACTGGAACCGGGCGCCAGTGGCCCGGCGCTCAAACGCCTGGCGGCCGAACTGCCGCGCCCCAAGGCCATAGTGCTGGTGTCTGCGCACTGGGAAAGCCCCGACCTGCGGGTCGCCAGCCACCCGTCACCGGAAACCTGGCATGACTTTGGCGGCTTCCCGCCCGCACTGTTTGCCGTGCAATACCCTGCGCCCGGCGACCCGAAGTTGGCCGCGAACATTGTGGAATTGCTGGCAGACAACGGCTTGCCGGCGCGACTGGACGCCAGGCGCCCTTTTGACCATGGCGCCTGGGTGCCACTGTCCTTGATGTACCCGGATGCGGATATCCCGGTGGTGCAGGTCTCGTTGCCCAGCCAGTTGGGCCCGGCGGGCCAGACCAGGGTAGGCCATGCACTGGCGGTCTTGCGCAGCGAGGGGATTCTGGTCATCGGCTCGGGCAGCATCACCCACAACCTGCGCGAACTGGACTGGCACGCAGGCCCTGAGAGCATTGAACCCTGGGCCAAGGCGTTTCGTGACTGGATGATCGACAAACTGGCGGCTGATGACGAAACCGCGCTGCATGCCTACCGCACACAGGCGCCTTTCGCCGCTAAAAACCACCCCAGCGACGAGCACCTGCTGCCGTTGTATTTTGCCCGTGCCGCGGGCGGCCAATTCAGCATTGCCCACCAGGGTTGGACACTGGGTGCGTTGGGGATGGATATCTACCGGTTTGGCTAGCGCCCCGCTCCCACAAAGGCCAGCAAATACAAATCCCGGACAAAAAAAATCCCCGCACCAGGCGGGGATTTTTTTAGCGATCAATCACTGCAAGAGTGATTAATCTTCGCGGTAGCGACGCAGTTTCAACTGCTTGCCAGCAACGCGGGTGTCTTTCAGTTTGGCCAGCAAACCTTCCAGACCGGCTTCCGGCAGTTCTACCAGGCTGAAGCTGTCACGCACCTGGATGCGACCGATAGCTTCACGAGCCAGGCCACCCTCGTTGAGGATAGCGCCCAGCAGGTTCTTGGCAGCGATACCATCACGCGCACCCAGCGCGGTACGGCAACGTGCACGGCCTTCAGCCAATGGAACCGGAGCACGACGCTCGCGATCACCACGATCAGGACGGTCACCCGAACGCTCGGAACGCTCACGCGGTGCACTGTTAGGCACCAGTGGACGTTCACGTTCGATGGCTGCCAGGGTCAGGGCCTGACCGTTGGTTGCCTTGCGCAGCAGAGCAGCGGCCAGGGCACGCGGGCTGCAACCGATATCGGCAATCAGGCGATCCAGCAGATCACCGTGAGTCGATTCAGCGTCAGCGACCAGCGGCGTCAGGCTGTTGGTCAACTTCTTGATGCGGGCATCAAGAACAGCCTGGGCATCCGGCAGACGGACTTCCGCAACTTTCTGACCGGTTACACGCTCGATCACTTGCAGCATGCGGCGCTCACGAGGAGTCACCAGCAGCAGTGCGCGACCTTCGCGACCGGCACGGCCAGTACGGCCGATACGGTGAACGTAGGACTCTGGATCGTAAGGCATGTCAACGTTGAACACGTGAGTGATACGTGGAACATCAAGACCACGTGCCGCTACGTCGGTTGCCACAACGATGTCCAGACGGCCATCCTTGAGCGAGTCGATAACGCGCTCACGCTGGTTCTGGGCAATGTCACCGTTCAGCGCAGCAGCTTTGTAGCCTTTGGCTTCAAGGGCGCTGGCCAGATCCAGGGTCGCTTGCTTGGTGCGAACGAACATGATCAGGGCGTCGAAATCTTCAACTTCCAGCAGGCTCAATACAGCCGAGGTCTTCTGGTCAGCGTGAACCAACAGGTGAGCCTGTTCGATCGCGGTAACGGTCTGAGTCTTGGTCTGGATCTTCACGTGTTGCGGATCGCGCAGATGGCGTTCGGCAATGGCACGGATCGACTGCGGCAAGGTTGCCGAGAACAATACGGTCTGACGGGTTGGCGGAAGTGCCTTGAAGATAACTTCAAGATCGTCCATGAAACCCAGTTTCAACATTTCGTCAGCTTCGTCCAGAACCAGGTGGTTCACGGTCGACAGCACTTTTTCGTCACGACGCAGGTGGTCGCACAGACGGCCCGGAGTGGCGACAACGATCTGTGCGCCATTACGGATTGCTTTCAGTTGTGGACCCATAGGGGCGCCGCCGTAAACGGCCACAACGGTAACGCCCGGCATTTGCTTGGCGTAGGTTTCGAAAGCGGTTGCTACTTGCAGCGCCAACTCACGGGTTGGCGCCAGGATCAGGGCTTGCGGCTCGCGCTTAGCAGGATCGATGCGGTGCAGGATCGGCAGGGCGAACGCGGCGGTTTTACCCGTACCGGTTTGCGCCTGACCAATCATGTCGTGACCGGCCATGATGATCGGGATCGATTGCTGCTGAATAGCCGAAGGTTCTTCGTAGCCAGTCGCGATGACAGCAGAAAGAATGTTCGGATTAAGATTAAAAGCGGCGAAGCCGCCGGTTTCCTGGGTCATGGGTCTGCCTCTAAGTGCATCCGCAAAGACCCATGCTCCAAAGCTGCGCATGCCGTGTAAGACTCAAGAGTCGCCCTGGCTGCTTTGTCGGCGGGGATTTGCGAAAACGTTTAAATGAATGGAGCGTTCAGGGTTGTCCGCGAAACGGACGAGCAGCCGAAGCGTGCTTCGGGAAATGCGACACCTAAACGTGGCCCGGCTAAAGGCCGGCGCGCACTATACCGGATTTATCAAAAAAAAGAAGGGGTTTTTTGCCACAAAATCGTCTGTATCCCTCTGTGGACCGGGCTTTAACGTTTTTTTTCGTCCTTGAAAAAGCTTTTCGTGCCGGGCCACTCTGGGTGAAACGCTAAAACGTTTCACCGCTTGGCATCAAGTCGCCGGGCGAATTGCCTTGATCAGGGACTCCAGCGAATAACCCAGACGCGGAGCCAGGACTTGTGCCCGGACTGTCAGCGCGTCGATATCGAGTGCCTGTTCCAGATCAGCAGGTACCATCAGGATGACATTACCCTCCTTGACCGGCAGCTCCCAATAATGGCGGTGATACAGGCCGCGCAGCAACGCAGCCCCCAGCGGCTTGCCATCGTCGGTGGCCCACTGGTTGATGATCAGCCAGCCATTGGGGGCCAGCTTCTTTTGGCAGTTTTCAAGGAATGTCCAGGCCAGGTGACCCGCTGCCGGTCCAAGATCGTTGTACAGATCGACAAAAATCAGGTCCGCGGGCTCGGCGCTGTCCAGCAGCTCCAGGGCATCACCGATACGAATATACAAACGCGGATCATCATCCAGGCCCAGGTATTCGATGGCCAGACGCGGCACATCCGGGCGCAGCTCGATGGCTTCGACATCTTCCAGGGGCAAAAACTTGAGACAGGCCTGGGTCAGAGTTCCGGCACCCAGCCCCAGAAACAGTGCGCTTTCCGGAGCGTCATGGCACAACGCACCAATCAGCATGGCGCGGGTGTAGTCGTATTCCAGCCAGCTGGGGTCAGCAGTGAACACGCAGCTTTGCTCGATCGCATCGCCGAATTCGAGGAAACGGTAGTCAGCCACTTCCAGCACTCGAATCATGCCGAAGTCATCATGAACTTCGGCGAGCAGACGCTCTACGCGCTCCTCAGACATTTCCTCTCCTTGCCGCGCCCCGGTACTACCCGCGGCGCTGAAAAAACAGCCACTCGATATCGAGCGCAAAGGCGCGATTGTCGGCCATTGCGGCGCAACAGGTCACGCACTAATTGCTGCTAACATGGGCCATCTCCAACAAATACTAGAGTCTGCGATGAGCCCAATCTGGACCCCTGACAGCTGGCGCGCCCTGCCGATCCAGCAACAACCCCACTACCCTGACGCGGCGCACCTGCTGCGCGTCGAGCAAAGCCTGGCCAGTTACCCGCCACTGGTATTTGCCGGCGAAGCCCGGGAACTGCGCCGACAGTTTGCCGAGGTCACTCAAGGCAGGGCGTTTCTGCTTCAGGGCGGTGATTGTGCCGAGAGTTTTGCGGAGTTTTCGGCAGCCAAGATTCGTGACACGTTCAAGGTCCTGCTGCAAATGGCCATTGTCATGACCTTCGCGGCAGGGTGCCCGGTGGTCAAGGTCGGGCGCATGGCCGGGCAATTCGCCAAGCCGCGCTCGGCCAATGACGAAACCATCAACGGCGTGACCTTGCCTGCCTATCGAGGCGATATCGTCAACGGCATCGGCTTTGATGAAAAAAGCCGCGTGCCAGACCCTGAACGCCTGCTGCAGTCCTATCACCAGTCCACCGCCACCCTGAACCTGCTGCGCGCCTTTGCCCAGGGCGGCTTTGCCGACCTGCACCAGGTGCACAAGTGGAACCTGGACTTCATCGCCAACTCGGCCCTGGCAGAGAAATACAGCCAGCTGGCCGACCGTATCGATGAAACCCTCGCCTTTATGCGTGCCTGCGGCATGGACAGCTCGCCGCAACTGCGCGAAACCAGCTTCTTTACCGCCCACGAAGCGTTGCTGCTGAATTACGAAGAAGCCTTCGTACGCCGCGACAGCCTGACCAACGATTACTACGATTGCTCGGCACACATGCTCTGGATCGGCGACCGCACACGCCAGCTGGACGGCGCCCATGTCGAGTTCCTGCGCGGAGTCAACAACCCGATCGGGGTCAAGGTCGGCCCGAGCATGAACAACGAAGACCTGATCCGCCTGATCGATATCCTCAACCCGGACAACGACCCGGGCCGCCTCAACCTGATCGTGCGCATGGGTGCCGACAAAGTGGGCGATCACCTGCCGCAGCTGATCCGCGCGGTAGAAGGCGAAGGCAAGCAGGTGCTGTGGAGTTGCGACCCGATGCACGCCAACACCATCAAGGCCAGCAGCGGCTACAAGACCCGTGATTTCGCGCAAATACTGGGTGAAGTGAAACAGTTCTTCCAGGTTCACGATGCCGAAGGCAGTTACGCAGGTGGCATTCATATCGAAATGACCGGCCAGAACGTGACCGAATGCATCGGCGGTGCCAATCCGATTACCGAAGACGGCCTGTCGGACCGCTACCACACCCACTGCGACCCGCGGATGAATGCCGATCAGTCACTGGAACTGGCGTTTTTGATTGCCGAGACGCTGAAGCAGGTCAAGCGCTGAAGAGCACCCTCACCCTAACCCTCCGGGAGAGGGTTAGGGTGAGGGGCAGCAAACACCCCGCCCTCACCTGTTAAACGGATCATCCCAAAAAGCCCGATGGCTTTCGGCCTCGATATCCGCCCTGCTCAACCCAAGGTCCTTGAGCGCCGCATCACTGATCTGCCGCAAGCACGCCCGCTCCCGCGACAGTTGATACCAGCGCGAAATCCGGGCAATCCACACTACGCCTGTTTGACCTTTCATCACTTGAGCCCTCCTGTGGTATGGCTCAAGTGTCTGCGTGGGCATAAGATCAATCCAACGAATGTTTCTTATGCGATACATCTGCGAGATTGATCAATGGCTGAATTTCCCAGCATCGACACCGACCTGCTGCGCACCTTTGCCGCCATCGCCGATCACGGCGGCTTCACCCGCGCCGCCGAAGCGGTCAATCGCACCCAGTCGGCGGTCAGCATGCAGATGAAACGCCTGGAAGAAGACGTGCTGCAATGTGCGCTGTTCCAGCGCGAAGGGCGCACTGTCAGCCTGACCCAGGAAGGCGTGGTGCTGCTCGGCTATGCCCGGCGCATCCTCAAGCTGCACAGCGAAGTGTTCAACACCCTGCGCCAACCACAGATGGTGGGCACGGTGAAGATAGGTTCGCCGGATGATTACGTGATGCGTTTTTTGCCCGGCGTATTGTCGCGCTTTGCCCAGGACTACCCGCTGATCAACGTCGAGGTACATTGCGAGCCGTCATCCCAGCTGTTGCAGCGTAATGATCTGGACCTGACGATCGTAACCCGCAAACCCGGTACCGAAATGGGCCAGATCCTGCGCCAGGAACGCTTTGTCTGGATGGTGGCCCAAGGCTTTTCGCCCCATGAACAAACACCCCTGCCCCTGGCAATGTTCAATACCGACTGTTTTTGCCGGACCTGGGCCTGTAATGCCCTGGATATTCAACAACGTGAATACCGGGTTGCCTACACCAGTGCCAGCCTCGCGGCGATCAACGCCGTGGTCAGCACCGGGCTCGCCGTCACCGCCCAGCTACAAAGCCTGTTGACGCCCGACCTGCGCATCATCGGCGCGGCCGAGAACCTGCCGGAGCTTCCCTCAGCCAGTATTGTGCTGTTACGCAAAGCCAACAGCGCGTCGTCACCGATCATTGAGTGCTTTGCCGAATACATCGTCGAAGGCTTCAAGCTTTGAGCGCCAGCAACCCCGCGCACAGCAGCAAAAACCCGCAGTACAAGCCGCGCAACAGGCGCTCCCGCAGGGCGTGAGCCAGCCTGACACCCCAACTGATGCTTAACAGCCCACCAATGGCCATCGGTACGCCCATGGCCCAGTTGACCTCGTCATGCACTGCATACGTCAGCAAAGTCACCGCCGTACTTGGCGCAGCCAGGGCCAGTGACAGGCCCTGGGCCACAACTTGAGTGGTGCCGAACACACTGGTCAGCACGGGCGCCGCCACCACGGCGCCACCGACACCAAACAGCCCGCCGGTCGTGCCTGCCACGGCACCCAGCACCCCGAACCACGGCCAGCCATAGCGTGAACCGGCCACAGGCGGGGCTGGCGAGGTGTACATTTTGATCAGGTTATAGAGGGTGATCGCCAGCAAAAAGACGATAAAGCCCCAGCGAATGATCCGCGCATCCACGCCAACGGCGAGCATCGCGCCCAACCAGGCGAAGCAAAAACTCATCAGCACCAGCGGCAATGCCTGACGCAAATTGATCCTGTTGCGTTGCTGATAGCGGTACAACGCCAAGAACACATTGGGCACCGACATGGCCAGGGCCGTGCCTTGCGCCAATTGCTGGTCCAGACCGAACCACAACCCCAATACCGGGATCGCGATCAGACCGCCTCCAATTCCGAACAACCCGCCCAGCGCCCCCATGGCGATACCCAAGGCTGCATACATTACAAAATCGATCAGCATTACCACCCCTCGTTGTGAGCACCCATGCTAACCAGTCCCCGGCGCCGGGCAAAGCGCAGAACCGGGGCTTTTTCATCGAGCAAAAAAAAGCCCGGCATCAAGGCCGGGCTTTTTCATCGTGCGGTTAACGCAAGGTTTAAACCTTGGCGCGGCCCTTGTAGGAACCACCGTCACGGGTATCGATTTCGATCCAGTCACCGATTTCAACGAAATCAGCAACGCTCAGCTCGGTACCGTTTTTCAGTTTGGCAGGCTTCATCACCTTGCCCGAAGTGTCGCCGCGAGCGGAACCTTCGGTGTAGTCAACCTGACGCACGATAGTGGTCGGCAGCTCTACGGATACCAGACGGTCTTCGAAGAAGATCGCTTCGCAAACGTCGGTCATGCCTTCTTCAACGAATGGCAGAACGGCTTCGATGTCTTCAGCGTTCAGCTCGTACATGGTGTAGTCAGTGGTGTCCATGAACGTGTAGGTGTCGCCGCTGATGAAGGACAGGGTCGCTTCTTTGCGATCCAGGATCACGTCTTCCAGCTTGTCGTCAGCGCTGTATACGATTTCGGTCTTGTAGCCAGTCAGCAGGTTTTTCAGCTTGGTCTTCATGATCGCGCTGTTACGACCGGACTTGGTGAATTCAGCTTTCTGAACCAACCAAGGGTCGTTTTCGAGCTTGATGACTGTACCGGGTTTAAGCTCTTTACCAGTTTTCATTACGAATATCCGAATTTGGATTGAGATTTACAAAAATCTAGGTCGCGTATCATATCCAATTTCTATAAAACAGTACTAGCGCTTGCGCAAGATCAGCCTGTAATGACTGTTCCAGACACCACTGTTCAGCGTGTGCAGCGATTTCAGGCCAGCATTGGAGCACCCCATTCCAGCTTTCGCCCATCTCGGCGCCAGCATTCCAGGCATGCCAAAGCCCGGTAACCGCCCGGGCGGCCTGTGGCGAAAGGCCTTTGAAGTAGAGGTCGAGGAATGCGTTGAGCTTGACCCAGTGCGCGTCTTCTTCCTGCTCATAGATATGCCACAGCAGGGGGCGCCCTGCCCATTGCGCCCGCACAAACGAGTCTTCACCGCGCACTGCGTTGAAATCACAGCTCCATAACAGGTGGTCGTAATCCTCTTGCCTGACGAACGGCAACGCCTGAACGGTCAACGCCCCGCGCTGTTCGACCGCACCCAGGGGTAACTGCTCAATACCCAGCCACTGCAGCAGATCACCCATGATCCGTCCTTGTGGCACCAGCAGGTGGGTCGGCCCGGCCCCCGCCGCCATTGCATCCAGCCAGCTGGCCAGGCCGGTATTTTCATAGGCAAATAATGAAATCAGCCGCGCATTGTGCGCCGGGCAAACCCCCAGCCCCTGCAAAAATACCTGCTTGGCCTGCGGGTCCTGCTCAAAGGCGTGGCGGCGCTGCAACAAGTCTGCCTCACGCAACAGCCCGCCAGTACCGGCATCAAACCCCGGAAAGAAAAACATCCGTTTCAAACCGTCAGGCCGCATCGATGGCAGGCCGTGGCAGCCGCTGACCCAGTCTTCGGCACTCAAGTACTCGAGATTGATCCACAACGCCGGTTTTTCGCGAGCCTTCATCGCCTGCAGATAGCCTTCAGGCAGTTTGCAGGCAAAGGCCTCGACCACCACGTCGGCAACCTCCGTCGCCGGCCACTGCGCCGGCCACTGGCAAACCTCAACCCCCTGCTGCCATTGCTGCGCAGCGCCGACATCCGCCTCGGGGCACAACGGCACAAACGCACGCAAGTCATCGACCCACAACCGTACGCCCTGCTGATGCTCGGCCACCAACTGCCGGGCCAGACGCCAGGTCACCCCGATGTCGCCGTAATTATCGACCACACTGCAAAAAATATCCCAGGAGGCTTTCATACCGGGCTCCAACATTCAAAAGGGGGGATTGTCCGCATAATTGGCTGCGTACAGAAGTCTTGAGGCGGATTAATCTGCGCGGCACTCGTGCGACAATCGACGTTCGTCACTATCAAGCTGCGACCATGAACAAGACTGCTGTGCACCTGCTGATGCTGGAGAAACTCGAAATCGACCTCGATGTCCTCCAGCGCGCGGCGCAAACCGCCTATGAAGCGGCCACCCATGCGGAAAACATCGCCGAGAACAAATACGACACCCTCGGCCTGGAAGCGTCATATCTGGCCACAGGACAGGCACGCCGGGTTGAGGAAATTCGCCAGGCGTTGAAAAACTGCCGGGCCATGACCCTTGCGCCGTACAACCCGGCGCAGGGCATTCAGATCGGAGCGCTGGTCAGGCTGGAAGCCGAAAATGGCAGCGAACAGTGGCTGTTCCTCGCCCCCGATGCCGCCGGGCTCAAGCTCGACCACAGCGGGCAGACGGTCACCGTCATCACCCCGCGCTCACCCCTGGGGGCCGCCTTGCAGGGCAAACAGCTTGATGATGAAGTGCAGATCAATGTGGGCGGTGCGGTACAGGTGTTTAGCGTTTGCGAAACGCTCTAGACAACTGTGGGAGCGGGCTTGCTCGCGATAGTATCGCCCCGGTCACGCAGATAAACCGCGGCAGCTGAATCGCGAGCAAGCCCGCTCCTACCAAAGTTTGATGCATGCCTTACTTGGCAGCAGCCACCATGCGGTTCAACTCACTGCGCACCATGTTGGCGTATTCCGGCGGTGACATGACGTCCAGTTCCGAGCGCACCCATTCAGCCCACTTGCCCTTACGCTTGGCACGTTCACCAAACAAACGCGCCGCATCCCCTTTGGCCTTGCCCAGGTTGCTCTGCCAAAGGTCATACAAACGGGATTTTTCATCTTCAAGCGCTGCACGCTCTGCGAGAGGCTTGTTGGCGAGGTTGAAGCTCATGTGAATTTCCTGCGGTGTTAATTAGGTGACATCTTACACCCTACAAAGAAGTGTCTCAGTCTGGTTTTTGACTACGCTTTCAGCTCAGGCGCAAATCAGATGCAACTTTTTAGCATTGGGTTGACTCCATTACATATCACCCCTTTAACCTGCAAGGAGTACCGCAATGGCTCGAAAAAATGCCGTACAAGCTGAAGATCAAATCAAGGATCAAGCGTTCAGCGAACTGCAAGACCTGATTGCCGAATCTGAAAAGCTGCTCAAGGACAGCGTGTCCCTGGTCGGTGAAGAAGGCGAAACCCTGCGTGCCCAGGTGAGCCTCAAGCTCAAGCAGGCACTGGATTCAGTGACCAACGTGCGCGAGCGCACCAAGCCTGTGGTCGACGCCACGGAAAGCTATATCGGTGGCCATCCATGGCAGACCGTGGCCATCTCGGCCGGTTTCGGTCTGGTCGTTGGCCTGCTGCTGGGCCGTCGCAACTAACATTGGCTGCCACTGTTGCCTGCACAGCCCCTGGTGATTATTGCCAGGGGCTGTGCGGTTTAAAATTTAAAACCGCCGACATATTCAGTGACATTCTCCGCTGACATTCTGATACTTCGTCGCATTCCCCATGCCAACGAGACAGTCAATGTCCACGTCTACTGCTGCAACAAAACCTCTTAGCACCGCCCTGATTCTGCTGATGGCCACCGCCACCGGCCTGGCTGTTGCCAGCAACTATTACGCCCAACCCCTGCTGCACACCATCGCCCAGCAACTGGGCTTGAGCATGGGCAGCGCCGGTACCGTGGTTATCACTGCCCAGCTCAGCTATGGCGCTGGCCTGTTACTGCTGGTGCCGCTGGGTGATCTGTTCGAACAACGCCGACTGATCGTCACCATGACCGTGCTCAGCGCCCTGGGCCTTCTGCTAAGCGCATTTGCCCCTTCGTTGACGTGGCTGTTGATCGGCACGGCACTGACCGGGCTGTTTTCGGTATCGGCCCAGGTGCTGGTGCCCATGGCGGCCAGCCTGACCGACCCGCAAAGCCGTGGTCGGGTCGTTGGGACACTGATGAGTGGCCTGTTGCTGGGCATTTTGCTGGCCCGCACCGTAGCGGGCGCGCTGTCATCGGCAGGTGACTGGCGCACCATTTACCTGGTGGCTGCCGCCTTGATGCTGATCAGTGCCATCTCGCTGTATTGCGCCCTGCCCAACCACCATCAAAGCGCCGGGCTGAGCTACCCAAAACTGCTGAAGTCGGTGTTCACTCTGTTTATCGAAGAACCCGTACTGCGCCTGCGCGCCCTGCTGGGCCTGCTGACCTTCTCGCTGTTCGCCCTGTTCTGGACCCCCCTGGCCTTTTTGCTGGCGGTACCACCCTACAGCTACTCGGACGCGGTGATCGGTCTGTTCGGCCTGGCCGGCGCCGTCGGTGCGGTAGCGGCCAACTGGGCCGGACGCATGGCTGATCGCGGCAAGGGGCAACAGGCCACCACCGCTGGCCTGCTGGTGCTACTGGCCTGCTGGCTGCCCATGGCATTTGCCGGGCATTCATTGGTGGCTTTGCTGATCGGTGTGCTGGCCCTGGATTTTGCCGTGCAACTGGTCCATGTGAGCAACCAGAACGCGGTGTTCAAAGTCCGCCCGGCAGCCCGCAACCGCCTGAATGCTGGCTACATCACCTGTTATTTCATTGGCGGCGCACTGGGTTCACTGGTAGGTGCGCAGACCTACCCGGCCTATGGCTGGGACGGTATTGTCGTGGTCGGCGCCGTGGTCGCGACACTGGCATTGGCGGTATGGGGCTACAGCCTGCAGCGCGAAAGCAAGCTGCAACCGGTGGGCTAAGCAGCTATATGGCACTTTTCATCGTAATGCGAACTCGCTAGCATGCGAAAAATGCCCTGACCATCCGAGACGCCATATGATCCCTAAAGAATCCCGTAACGAACTGGCCCTGGATACTTTTATCAAGGCGCACCCTGAACTGATCGAAGAAATGAAAGAGCTGAGCGCCGAGGACCGCCAGCAACAGATTTTGTGGGCCTTTGAGGACGAAGCCGAAAGCCGCGGCCTGGAAGCCTGGGAACTGGCCCTGGAACTGATCGCCCGCTCCCCTGAAGAACTCAAGAGCATGCGCCTTGAAGTGCATCAGGAAGTCGCCGAAGCCCTGGACATGAGCTGGGAAGAGTACTGCGGGTTCAACGAAATCGCGGTCTGAGCCACGCCACGTTGCATAAAACGCCCGGTCGATCACTCACCGGGCGTTTTTGCACTTAAAGGATCAGGACTTGTGGTGGGCATCCACCAGTTTTTGCGCCATCAGCAGATGCATTTCCAGCTTGGGCAGATACTTTTCGGCAAACGCCTGCAACTCCGGTGACTCGGGATTTTGCGCCTGCTCCTTGTACAACTCGATGGCCTGTTCATGGGCCTTGACCTGATTGGCCGCATAGGCCGCGTCGAACGAATCGCCCTCCTGCACTTGCAGCATCAGCTTTTTCGCCTTGTCGAGTATCTGCTCATCGCTGGACACCTGCAGGCCCAGTCGGCTGGCAAGATCCTTCAAATCCCGATTGGCATTGGTATGGTCCTTGATGGCTTCCACGGCATAGCTTTCTATGTCCGTCGAAGAGGTTTTACTGATCGCCATACGGCTGGTCTCGATCTCCGCAATCCCTGCTGCATGAGCCTCATCAACAAAGTCTGCCGGACTGGCTGCGACTGCTGTGGCCGCCACGATCAGGGAGCAGACCAGGGCACAACCTGCCACAAAGCGTTTGGGGCCAATCAGCTGTTTCATAACGTCCTCCAGAAAAAGGCAGGTTTATTCCCTGCACAGAATCTGAAGGCACGTGATGGCAAAGGTTTAAATCAAAGCTGTTTTTTCTGACGGATGGCAACTGAAGGCACTTCAGCGAACCCTGAGCCATACTGTCCAGCAGCACTTTCCGTCAAACAGGAGAAGCCATATGGACGCCTTCAGGGCCATGCTCGACAACTGGGAGTCCAGATCTCAGGAGTCCAGTGAGCGGGTTGAATACAGCCTTTCACTGCACAAGCGTGATTTGATCAAAATCAAGGCTTTTGCCCAAGCCTACGGCCTGGATGAAGCCACCATTACCCAAAGCCTGATTCATTGCGCGCTTGAGCAAGCAGAGCAGGCCATGCCCTATGTGAAGGGCTCTGAGGTCATCAGGATTGAAGAAGGTGAAGAGATTTATGCCGATGCCGGCAAAACCCCAGCATTCGTGAAAGCGGAACAAGCAATTTCCAGAGAGCTGGACCTGAACAGTCCGCCTTCCTGAATCAAGTCTTGGGCCGTGACCGGGCAGCGCCTGGGGGCACCGGCAGGTGGCGTGTACTGCCGGGCCTGCGCGCAGCCCGCATTCAGCAACAGCACGCCAAAGGGGGAGCAGCCTTATCATCGTCTAAATCCATTTGAGCTCGAATGGGAGCGCTCAATGGCACTACCGGGTAGTAATCCTTCAATCCCGGCGCCACACAACCGAGCATTCGCAACAATTCGGTCCAGGCCAGTTACATGATATCAACCGTTAGTTTTCAGGCCGATATTTAACCCGACGCAAAAGTTAACCCCGCGCCACAAAGTTATTGTCCGACAATATAACGATATATATCCACTCGTCCGACCACCCCGCCATAAAAACATTAAAACTTGCCCAATAAAATAAATGTGCTTTTCTAGTGAAGCGATCCCAACCCATCGTCTTCAAAGGATGAAGTGATGAACACTGACTCTCGAGCACCCAGTACGACTTTGCCAAAAACCGAGCAGGATTTAATTAACGACGTTACTCAAAAAATCACACAGCACAGTAATGAGCTACGTAAACGCTATCGCGTACTGGGCTTCCAGAATGCCATAGGCGCCAGCGTGATGGCTGTTTCTGTAACTGGCATGATAATAACGGGCACACTGTATATAAAAGGGCTTATTCCCGGCTGGCTTTGTATTGTAATCAATGCGTTGTTGACGTCATTTATTCATGAACTTGAACACGACTTGATTCATCGCCTGTATTTCAGAAAACACCCCGTGGCGCACAACCTGATGATGCTGCTGTGCTGGATAGCCCGCCCCGGCATGCCCAGCCCCTGGTTACGGCGTGAACTGCACTTTCATCATCACAAAGAATCCGGCACCCACACCGATGTTGAAGCCTGGATTACCACCAGCGGCAGCAAGTGGGGGGCCAAGCGCTTTTTAAAACTCATCGACGGTTTTGTCTTTGGCATTGTCAATGCCCTGTTCGCACCGACCTGGCAAGAAAAAATCAGGTTGACCGTCAAGGTGCTTCGGTTGAATGCGCCCATGGGGCTTCTGTACTGGGGCTGCTGGTATATATTCCTGGGTTACCACCTCTACACATGGGTGAACTCGCTGATGGGCCTCACCGTTGAGCTCTCTGCTGCCGCATCACTGCTGATACAGGTGGTCAATGCTGCAGTGGTGATTATCGTCGCGCCCAATATCATCCGTCAGTTCTGCCTGTTTTTTATCAGCTCTAACATTCACTATTTCGGCGACGTCATGCCACGCAATCCCTTGCAGCAAACCCAGGTCATGAACCGGTGGTGGCTGTGGCCATTCCAGTTGTTTTGCTTCAACTTCGGGAGCACCCATTGCATTCATCACTTTGTGGTCAAGGACCCGTTCTACCTGCGCCAAATGACCGCGCCCTTCGCCCATAAAGTTTTAGCGGACGCCGGTGTCAGGTTTAATGACTTCGGCACCTATAAGCGCTCAAACCGTTACAGCTTTACGCAACCGGAAGCTTAAGCAATCAACCCGCTTCTATTTGTTTGATCTCGCCCTATAAATATCACCCTAGCCAGTGACCTTCAGAACTGGCTAAGCCTTTATCAACCGCACATCCTGTAGGAAATCAGGGGGCTGTGTTGACTTAATGTGGCGTTTAAGGAGGGGTTCGAAACCGTCCATACCCGTTTTTTCAAATCACGGCCCCCGGCTTATAACGACTGCAGAGGATCTGCTGACTAACGAGCGGCCCCATGGCAGCCCCATGGGGTTGTGTGTCAACTTGTGGATCTGCTGCCTGATAGGGCATGTGTATTCTTTGCGTTTAGCCCTCGAAAAAAGGCAAGAACAGTAAGCACCTTGCTCATGAACAATTAAAAATAGCTCGGCGGGTTTTTTAAGAAATACTCAGCTTCCTGATTATTCCTTTCATTTATTCTAAGCAGCAAGCTCGGGTGAGCTCCTTTATAGCCTCTTGATTCTGCTGCAACAAAACCAGCTGATCTGTAGATGTTGGTTTGTACGTCTTGAAAAAGCATAAACCCTGTAGTTGCTTGTTGTTTCTCATAGCCTTCTAGCAGCATTGACAGGCAGCTTAGGCCATATCCTTTCTTGCGGCTGTTTACCTCTGTAGCTAATGAGCCTATGCCTATCCATGAACTGTTGTTATGCCCCGGGATCACATAGGAAATGGCAGATGATAGGGGCGCCCCGCTGCTATCCCTTAAGATAAACCAGTTGCCTAATCTGTATTTTTCCGATGCGCAGCATATATCAAGGTATTCTTCCGTTTGGAATTCCGCACCCCACGCATCCTTTCCCATCAAAAAAACGTGGGTCATATCATTTTCTTCCGCAGGGCTTAGCGTCATATTATCCCTGTATAGGGGTTTAAGTGGCAGCGGCTTACTCAGCTTCATATGGATTGCATCCCTCCTTTTTATGATGCAAAGGCCAACCTGTTAAATGTCGACTTCAGGCTTGAAATCCATACTAGTATTTGTTTTGCATAGGTCAAGAAGGCTGACGCCAATAGTTGCGCGCTTGATTTTTTCGAATTTCATTGCACTGAATGCTATCGCGCTAATTTGGTGCGGATTTTCGTAGTGTGTAATCGTGCGATTGGTTAGGGTGCAGGCAGGGAACTTATACTTGCGGGAGCACTATAAGAGTGCGTTTTAATTGTGCGCTTACTAGGTGTAAGGTTCCGACATGAGAAGCTGCGGACTCATTGCGAAACAGGCTGGGTTTTCAGTCCAAGCCTCACAGAACACCTTGAGCGGAGTTCAGCCGTGCAAAGCCTTGAGATGCCTGGCAAAGTTGGAAGCCCTCACGAAAGCCAAAACGCGGGCTTTCAGCGCATCAAAACCCAGGTAATAAAACGTCTTAACCGTAGTTCCTATAATCGTACGATTCATTCGCTAGACTTGGCCGCCATTCCAAGAATGGTAAGGCTTGGATAGCCGGTGCTTGATGTTGCTCTTGTAGGGCTTACCGGGCGAGTGACGCGGACTGCATGGATAGGATTCACGCCCGATCAGCACCGGTTTCAAATCAACAGAAACATCTTTATATCTAGCAACGCTGACATCGCCATTGATCATGGCATTGCTGGATCACTAGTCAGCCCCGCACGCAGGCACCCAGCACAAATGGCATGATCTTCCTTCATTGCTGGCACATATCCTTCGTGTCGAACATCCTGAAAACGCCCAGATATCCGTCAGCACTCTGGGACGCGGATCAATGAAGACGACCCGGACGTCGTCAGCATCCTGCAACACGCTCTGAATCTACAGCCAGCGCCCTCCACAATTCAGGGATAAGCACGGGCAAAATTCAGCCGGTATTCCCATACCACCATTTTCCAGACGCCAGAAACCACAAACCCCCGACTTTCTCTAGGAAAATCAGGGGTTTGTGTTTACTTAATGTGGCGGTGAAGGAGAGATTCGAACCTGAACACTGGTCGAGCCATTATCTACCGTAATTCAAGGCTTTAAGCAGGATTAGTAGTACAAAAAGGTAGTACTATCACCACTCGCCCAGCCTCATTCTAGGCACTAAAATGGCAAAACCTAGCAACACTATCAGAGACACCAAGAACCTGATCCAGAAAGCAGGTGAATCTACGTGGTACGTTCGCCTCGCTGTCCCTGCGGATGTTCAGAAGGTCATCGGTCGCAAGGTGTTTATCAAATCGCTTCAGACCGCATCATTAACTGAAGCGCAACGGCGTCGAGGCGTGTATCTCACCACATGGTGGGCACAAATCGAGGCAGCTCGAAAAAGCAGAGAACTGCCCGAAGGCTGGCAATCTAATGTTGTTGCTGCGATTGAAACAGTTAGCTCAATGTTTCAGAACCAGAAACGAGCGATCATCGGCGAAGCCATTCCACCTTTACCGCCGATTAATCCTGAATTAGAAGCTCGCTTACGTGGCAATCCGCGACTGGTAGAGGCATTCGAAACCCACGTAAAACAACGCTTGGGCGAGGGACTATCAGGCAAGCTGCAACTTCAAGACGAGCTTGCAGAAGTTCACAAACAGCTTGCTGAGAAACTGGTAATCCGTAGGCACACCGTCGGCCTGGAACAGAAAGCTGTACTTATTTCCCTGATTGCTGATCCTGCAAGCCACAGAAGCAAATCACCGATTACGAAAAATCGCTTAAAGGCATACAGAGCATTTCGGGAAAATCGCGGCGGGGCACCAAAACATATTGATCAACAAGTGGGCAAGATGGACCGATTGTCGACATTCCTTAAAGACGAAGGACTCGTGCTGAACTTCGACACGGTAGATGTATGGCTCAACTCATTGGATCGCGCACCAGCGACGCTAGGTCAGTACCTCATGGCGGGCACTGCATTCTGGAAGTGGGCGATGAAATACGACACAGCTTGGCGTGAAGAATACAAAGACAAGGTAAACCCGTTCGTAGGACATGATTTGCCACAAGGTGGTGGTTCCGAGACAGCAGGCCAAGACAGGGAAATCTACACTCTGGACGACACCATAAAGCTGCGTCAGGCGGCGCTAAATGGCAGTAATCAGTCGCTCGCTGACCTCATCATGCTGGGCTGGTACACCGGAGCTAGGATCGAAGAGCTATGCCAACTTAACAAAGAAAGTGTGATAACCGTCGATGGTATCCGTTGCTTCGACTTCCCTAGGAGCAAAAGCAAAGCGAGCAAACGTGTAGTACCCATTCATGCAAGCCTTCTGACTACCGTGGACCGTCTTCTTCAAGACGCACTAGATACCTACCTCATACCCACACAATCAGCTAATCGCTACGGCCACCGCTCACATGCAATCTCAAAGGCGTTCGGCAGACTGCGTACAACCGCAGCCTTCAGTAAACTCCACGTCTTCCACAGCTTCCGGCATACGGTAGTCACCCAGCTAATAAGGGCAGACGTGCCAGATGCCTTAGCCAAAGAATTGGTTGGACATGAAACAGGATCAGTGACACACGACGTTTACTCGAAAGGCGCGAGTACTGTTCAGAAGCTAGCCGCGATTTCAAAACTTCCCCCCCTCCTCTAGACATGAATTAGTGCGCCAAACCAGCACCACAGGTGTCTTGCTAAAAAGCTGCAATGCTGTCGCCAATACGCTTTTCGTTATTATCGAACTCGATACAGTCAAGCATATCGTTGCCGTTGCCCACTGGTTAGCAATGTACGAAAAGGCGGACACCCATCACCTCACGCGAGGTGATATCATCTAGACATCACTGCGCAGCCTTTGAATCGGATGCTTTATGGAGCAAGCATGATAGACCCAAACTCCCTTACAAGAATATACAAGCAATATGGATTTGAATCCGCAAAGTGTCGAGAAGATGGTATCTATGTCTTTACTATTAGATCAGGACACTTTCATAACGCAGACATTGTAAAAATAAGTGGCCATGGCGACGAAGAAAAAGTATTCGACGAGTTCAAAAAATCTGGTTTCGCCTGCAAAATACGGAAATACGAAAATTCTTCCTCCGTAGAACAAGAGCTTTTCAAGGGCTTTTTTTCTGTAGAATCCACGAAATCTCGCCTTGACAAAGAATATGAAAAACATGCGGACGCCATTACTAAAATACATTCCGACGAAGGTGTATACTCTTATATTAATTCGAACTACACCATCAATGAAAAACCAGGTGAAAGTGATGTAGTGCATGAAATATTTTCAAGGCTTTCTGTTAAAAAACCAGTTTTGTTCTTAGTTGAGGCTGCTGCAGGCTTCGGAAAAACATGTACAGCTTTTGAGTTATTGAAAAAGATCACTACTTGCTCAGCTGATAAAGTTCCGCTTTTTAGCGAATTATCTCGAAATCGCCAAGCTAAGATTTTCCGATATGTATTGCTTGATGAAATTGACCGCAGCTTTCCGCTCCTAAGCTCCGCGCTTGTAAGATCCGAGATCCAAAATGGGAACGTCCCTGTTATTCTGGATGGTTTTGATGAGCTACTCCATCAAAGTAAAAATACAGAAGGCGAGGGTTATAACAACACTGAACCAATGCTTGAAACCATCGGAGAACTACTAAAAAACTCCGCAAAAGTCGTATTAACTACCCGTCGAACTGCAATTTTCGATGGTGATGAATTCCATAGCTGGGTTGAGTCACACAATGAAGATTTTGAGATATACAGAATCAGAATAAGTGAACCCACTATAAATGAATGGATCCCTACCCATCGCCTTGAAGAACTTAGAAATCTAAATTTTCCGATCGACCGGCTAAACAACCCTGTACTTTTATCGTATATTCGATGCATTACAGACCAACAATTCATGGAAGCCATTGACTCACCAGACAAGATCGTTGACAAATATTTTAATTCGATGCTGGAAAGGGAACGTAAACGCCAAGACTTAAGAGTATTACCTAGCGACCAATACAAGATACTCAAACATATCGCTAAGGACATGATGGCTTTAGACTACACATCTGAATCAAGAGATTATATTTCAGAAGTGATTTTCGATGGATTTGGCGATTTACTTGATAGTACACGCAAACAATATCCGGCTGATGAAAGACCTACTTTGGATGAATTGGTAACCAAACTAGCTGGCCATGCACTTCTAGATAGAAGTTCAGATGATGGCCAAGGTATTGGATTTGTAAATGAATTCGTTTTAGGGAATTTTTGTTCAGAATTAATCACCGATGACACTACAGGTGAGTGGGTTGGAAACGCTAGATTTGTTGAACCCTCTGTGGTGGCAACTTTACCTAGGTCGAACATTCGGCGTGAAACATTCTGGCAATCAATAAAATTTTTTCTAGAGTTCCTTCCCGCAAATGAAAAGCTTTCATTCACGATTAGTTTGACCGGCAAAGCCGATATTGAATTATCAGACAGCGCTATAGAAAATCTCGAAATAGGGGCCGTAGAATTAGGCGAGACCCACACTGTTAATAACTATTTATTTATTGGCTGCGCATTCACAAGCACATCTTTCAACACCACTAACTTTCAAAATGTCACGTTTGTGAACTGTAAATTTTATGGTTGCACAATTAAAAATCAAGGTGTTCGCGGTGATATATTCACTCGTGGATGCCACAGCGATACGGAAGATTTTTTAAATCAACTATCTCAGTCTGACAATGCCAATGAACTATTGCCAGATTTAAATGAATCCGTTAAAGCTCAAATATACGTACTTGAAAAATTTTGGCCCCGTGGACGCCCGACCTTTACCAAACACCGGCCTATACGAGTTATCTGCGCTTACAATAGCTTTTTTTCCCAAGAACAAATATTGGCAGCGATTGCAGAGTTGAGAAATAATCAGTATCTCCTTGAGGGTGATAAAATTAGTTTCCTGGAGCTGAATATGACTTTCATTCCTGAAGTAAAAGAACTACTGGGCCTGAATTCATAGAATAAGCGCAACGCTTGAAACGAGAGGCAGAGAGCCAGCCACCGGTAGAATCCAGGCTCTCACACCGAAGGATTCAAGCGCAGATGACTACGCATTACCGGCAGCTGACTCAGGGACAACGTTACCAGATTGAGGCTGGCTTGAGCGCCGCAGAGAGCCAGGCGAGCATTGCAAAGCGGGTCGGCGTGCATCCCTCGACGATCAGTCGCGAGGTTCGCCGCAACAGCACCCAGAATATCTACAAGGCTGTTTCTGCGGCCCATGAAAGTGATGCTCGTCGAGCGGGTGCGCGCAAGTTTTGCAAGCCGGCGACATGGCTCAGCCATCATCTCCCGGTGTGGCTCAAGCATGGCATGAGTCCGGAGCAGATCGCCCAGCGGTTGAAGCAGGAGCAGCCAAGCCGGGCGGTCAGCCATGAGTGGATTTATCGGTTCATTGCCGCCGAACAGCGCGCCGGTGGTGAGCTTTATACCTATCTGCGACATCGCCGAAAGCGCTACCGGAAACGCTATGGAAGCCACGATCGGCGCGGGCAGCTGCGTAATCGCGTGTCAATCAGTGAACGCCCAGCCGAGGTCGAAAGCCGCGAGCGCCTGGGGGACTGGGAGGGCGATACGGTACATGGACTGGGCGGTAACCTGGTGACCCTGGTTGATCGCAAAAGCGGCTATCTGAGCGCCTATCCGGTCAAGCGCAGAACGCGCCGGCAGGTAACGCGGGCGATCAATCTGATGCTTCAGGGCCATGCCGCTCACACGCTGACGCTGGATAACGGAAGGGAGTTTGCCGGGCATGAACGCATCGCGCTACGGAGCCAGTGCCAGGTCTTTTTTGCAGACCCCTATTCATCCTGGCAACGTGGCACCAATGAAAACACCAACGGTCTGCTCCGCCAGTATTTCCCCAAGGGCAGCGACTTCAGCAAGCTGACCGTCGAAGCCGTCAATCGGACAGTAGCGAGGATCAATCTACGCCCGCGCAAGCGCTTGGGCTGGAAGACGCCGTACGAAGTGCATACAGGGGTGAGCGTTGCACTTATGTGTTGAATTCAGGGGGGAAATCCTGAAATGTATAATTCCTCCGAGCTTCGTATCGCAAAGCAGTTACAAGACATGATTGAGGCTGAGCTAGCCAAACTAGGTTTACTTTGCCGGGTCTTTTCGAGATCAAAGTCAGAATATTCGATAGTCAGTAAAATTGATCGGGAACCTGGGAAATATAGCAGCGCCGGAAAAAAAATCCAAGACGTATTCGGCATACGCATTGCCCTTTATTTTTTAGATGACCAGAAAATTGCTATCGATACAATTAAAAATATTTTCACATATGACGACAAATCTTCAACTATTGATTCTCCTGCAGGAAGTAGTTTTTCTGCAACACGATGCAACCTAGTATTTAGATTACCTGATAACTTAGTAGAAACGAGTAATATTTTTAAAAAATACGACTGTATTGACAGGACGTTTGAAGTACAGATCAGAACGATTTTATCTGAAGGCTGGCATGAAGTAGAACATGACCTGAGATACAAATGCAAAGAGGACTGGGAAAGTCACTCAGACCTAGATAGAGCCCTCAACGGAATTTACGCCAGCTTGGAAACTTCAGACTGGAGCATGTTAAAGGTTCTAGAAGATCTGGCGTATCGGCACTACAAACAATCTGAATGGACACAGATGCTCAGAGCAAAATTCCGATTGAGATCGAATGGCACAATCAATCCGGAAATTACTAGCGTCCTAGATGAAAATATCGATGTCGGAAAATCAATCTACAGAGTGGATAGGAAAAAAGTCATGGAAAAACTATCCAACAAGAAAATATCTATTCCAATCACGCCCGACAATATTGTCTACTTGTGCAATTATTTTTTTATAAAATCAGAAAAAATAACCGCCCTCACACCAACTCCGATACTGGATATATTTGAGGAGTCATAGATAGATACAACTCATTAAAAATCAGAAATGCGACCGAATGTAAAATCAGTCGGTCGTAAGCTGAATATTTCAAGACGTAAAGTTTAATTTCACCCTTAGATAGATATCAGCTAGATTTACCCTCTAGTAGGTACCTCTACATATATGGAACCAGCACATTAGTTACCCCACCAACGGGAGGCCTATACCTCACGTTTTATCCGGTAGACCGTTGCAACTCCCACCTCAGCAAGTTTTGCAATGTTTTCCGCAGACATTGTTGGGTGTTTAGCCATTAGCAATTTTACTTTCCCCCACTTTTCGATGTTCTTGCTCTTTCCCTTCGGCGTCCAACCTGGGTCTGCAAGGCGCTTGTTGTCCAATCCTTGTTTAATTCGTTCAACACGCTTTTCTTGGTCAAGGCGAGCCATCGTCGCCATGAGGTCCAGCAGCATGCTGTTAATTACTTCCATTATTTGACCAGTCATTCCCTGATCTTCGATCAACATGTGGCTTGTGGGTAAGTCTGCAATCACCAGACGTAGACCCTTTGTTTTGATCTTGGTTTTCAATTTTTCCCAATCCGACTGGGAGAGACGGCTTAGGCGATCAACGCTTTCACATACGATGCATTCACCTGATTGTGCTGCATCCAACAACCGCATCAATTCTGGGCGGTCTAGCTTTGTTCCGCTGATGTTTTCAGAATACACGCCAGCCACGACAAGACCTTTTTCAGTTACGAATGCATCCAAGCTTGCTTTAGCTCTCAAGGCATCTTGGTCTTTGGTGCTGGCGCGCAGGTACAGATGTGCTTTCAATTTTTGTTATCCTTTATAGTTTAATTTTATAGCCCTATGATAATTCGATCGTATACCTATCTGCAATAGACTTTTGATAGCAAGAAACTAAGATTCATCTGACTATTAAAAAAGTAGAGTTATTTGATAGTGAATCTTTGGCTGAGAATCTCATCAACCACGAGCACAACCGATTGCTTCTGCAAGGAAGGGTGATAAATTTCTACCACCGCGAATGTCAACAACGTAGGTATAGGTTGTGTCCGTTTTTTCTTAGTGCATGGATATCAACTCTCATACAATGGGAAAATTTTTAGGCCAGGAGCCTTTGTAAATGAGTAGTATTCGTGATCTGTGGCGAGGCTTGGTACGTCACCCTGCAAAAGCGTTTGGTTATGCGTTCAGTTCGTTCAGCATGATTTTTACAGTCATCAAGGCGTTGAACCATTTTTCACCACAGATCAAAATCGAAGGTGCAATCCCATTTGCTGCAATTGTGTTGACCAGTCTCGCTGTTGGTATGAAGAAGGTCTGGAAGCCATCCAAGATCGATATCGGTGTAGCCAACTGCGCGACCAAAATCGAAGTGATTTTCGGTGACTTGTTTACGCAAGAAGGTATTAGGGCGATAGCCGTGAACAACTTTTTCGATAGCAAAATTGGCAAGCCCGTATCAGATCGAAGTTTGCACGGGATATTGATTAATAATTGCTTCGGCGGGCATCCTGAACCTTTTGACAAGCAGGTTTTGGCGCAGCTGGCGAATGCCGTTGCTACGGAAGTACCAGAAAAAGTCGAGGGGAAAATTCAACGCTATGACATCGGTACGACGGCGATGCTTGAAGCAAACAAAGAACGATATTTGGTATTTGCACTGGCACAAAGTGATCCACAAACCTGTAAGGCGAGTGCCGATGTTACGATGATGTGGAACGCCTTGAATAAACTGTGGGAGCGTGCGCGGATTGAGTGTGGAGGGCATTCGTTGAATTTACCACTGGTAGGAAGTGGTTTATCTGGCTTGGGCCTACCTACTCGCGACCTACTTAACCTCATAATTCTATCCGCTATTACAGTCACGAAGGCTAGTGAAATAACTACAAAAATACGAATTGTCCTGCATCGTGATAGGTTCGATGATCTTGATCTACGTGAAGTTAAAAAGCACTGGGAGGAAAAATAATGGCATACCGTAATGGTACATACGTCGCTTTTCATGCAAATGGAACTAATATTCCCGGCAAGTCTGACATTGATTATTACAATCTAATGCGAGCATGGTCAGCAAACCCCAACGATGACTTTACGTTGATCAACAGCCACGAGAAAGTAGCTGCGGTACGGGATTCAAGTGCGAAGGAAACGCTGCGACGCTCGCTACATGAGCGCCTAAAAAACTCCAAAAATATGGTTCTTATTATCGGGAAAACCACGAAGTATGATACTGATTGGGTGCCATTCGAAATCGAACGAGCAGTGGACACCTATCAGATACCAATCATCGCAGCCTATGTCGATACTGAAAAACCGATCCGTAACGCTAACGCATGGTCCGCATATTGGCCTGCGGCACTGGCAAAACGTATCAATGACGGTACGGCTAACGTTATTCATATGCCGTTTAGGAAAGCTGCAATCTTGGATGCAATCGGCCAATTCTCACATTACAAGCTCCCTGTGGGTGGTGGCTTGGGTTGTTACAGTGACCAGGCATACAAAAATTTGGGCATTGATGGGTAATGTAGAATTGTTACGCCCCACTGAGCCGAAGAGTTCTTTGATAGGTTGGGGGGCGTACATCAGTCGCCTACGCTGATGCTTGAAGGTTTTTGGCTCGATGGCAGCATCCAAGCGTAAGATGAACTACAGCGAACGGATTTTGCTTTCGAATTCTTGAATCAACGCTACAAAATCGCACCCGAGCACCCGGCACAGGTCGTAAATCTGGATGATGTCCAGCCGTCGAACCCCTCGTTCAACGTCGCTCATGAAGGACTGTGGGCGCCCTAAAGCGGTTGAGCACTGCACCTGTGTCAGTCCAGCATTGATGCGTCGACCTTTTAGCAAGGTCAAAAAAACGTCGTATTCAGATCGGTAAATGGCCTTCGGCATGTGGCTGTCCAGTGCTGAGCAGCCTTACAACCTATATCTGGTTTTCGGATATCTGATTTTCAGATATTCTATTGGCGTGCATCCGCCACCTTATGTCGGGCATGGCAAATTAGAGTTTGAGATTCCTCCAGTGACACAGTTGCTGTAGTCGTGAATACACTTTTGTTTCGTGAGTTGGGAATATTAATGATTAATAAAAAAATAAGTATCGTCGTATCCGTTCTGTTTGCGTCGTTAGCGTGCAGCACAGGGGCAGTAGCTGCGTCAGGTGATCAGGCGGCGACGGAGCGGGCGAAGCATCTTTACGATGCGCTTGCTGTCGAGCATGTGCCAGTGGATATTACAGGCTATTATGCGGCTTACAAATCTAATAAGTTGTCCGCCGACAATCGGTTCCTTGGGCGCTGGAATATGTTCATCGGTGTCGTATCGAATGTATCGAAAGACAGCGATGGCAGTCCCTATATCACCGTCTTTGCCGATGATCGTGGAATTGCGACTATTAAAGCGTATACGTCTCCAAAACAATTAAGGCGCAACGGTGATGGGGTCGTGCAGAACGAACAAACGATAACCAGCCTTATGCAGCTATCAACAGGAACACTGCTATCATTTCAATGTAAAGGTGGCGAAAACGAATATGGCAGGCCGATACTAGATGAATGCTTATTCTGGGATCGCACACAACTTATATCCATGATGAATTCACATTGAATTGGTCTTAGGCTTGAGTGAGAACACCGTTTGCGTGGTGTTTTCTCCAAGTCATTAATTTAGATTTCTGTGACGGAGTTGATATGATGAAAAAAGGATTTAACAAAATTAAATATCCATTAACTGTACTACTTCTTACGTCCTTAGCATCTATGACATGCACTGCTGGCATCGACCCCGGAGCATTGAATTTGTACAATACCAGTCTACAACAAATGTTCAACACTACAGGCTGGAATTTTGCTAAGGCCATAGACACCAAACAAATCTTTAACGACTGGCAAGTAAATCAGGCGCGTGCTGAAATCAAATACAGTAGACCTGGAATTTATCGCGGGCGTGTTAGTAAAATAGTTATGGACAATGGTAATGCCAATTTAATTTTGGACTATGGAGAGAGCACCACTGCGGTGGTAGTTTTAGCGCCCTATCAAGCATCGTCATGGAAAGCTGTCAAAAACCACTTAGAAGTCGCAGAGTTACAGTTAAACCGGGAGTTTTCCGCCAATATCGACTCAGGAGAGGAGTTGTATTTTCAATGCCCGAGGGTTGTATTTAATTTTGGGGTATACCTTGCAAATTGCATCGCATTTTCACCAAACATCGCATTGGGCAAAGCCCGCCCAGAGGTTGTCGATGTTTTTGACGTTGCCGCTCACTTTGATGATTTGATCAGGGCTAGGGCTTCTGAAGGTTGGGCACGGCCACCCTCAGCACGGCAAAACATGACTGTTACGTTACAAATTGGCATGGCCACTGATGGGACAATTATGTCAGTCGACATCGACAAGTCGAGCGGTGATCCTTCATATGATCGCTCAACAGTGGCAGCGATCAAAAACATCGGTCGACTGTCGGAAGTACAGGAAATGAAACCAAGTGACATAGCTAAATACCGGCTATTTAAGATGTCATTTACACCGGATGATTTGACATTATGATTTAGTTAAAGATTAGCTAGATTCTGCGGCACGAAGCAAAGCCTCCTACAAGCCCGTATGAGCGCGGATTTTAGTTGTGCGCCACAAAGATATTGGAGGCAACTGAAACCTTGATCAGCGCGACTACAGGAGGCGTACTCAACAAGAAACAAGTCATACTGCCATTAACTTTTCCAAAACTGTTAATTCTTTACTTTTTGGTTCTAATTTAGAAAAACCAAACCGTCGATATGATTCTCCCGTGCCGAAATGCTTATCTCTAATCTTCGCCAGATAACTCAGATGATAAAAGCAGTCAGCGAAAGCCTGTTTGTCGTCACGTTCCAAGAAGTGCAACGTTTTGGTGAAGTGCACCGTACCACCTGTAAGCTCTTGCCAGCGACTTTCGAATAACTTCCACATACCGGTATGCCCGCCGCCCGAAATCAGCCCTAGATTGCGCTCCAGGGTCTGGAAGCCGAAGAACACATGGTAGTGTGGGTTGGCGGTTTTTCCGATTTCCTTTACCCAGCCATGAATGACCCGCTTATGATTTCTCCAATCGCTTGAACCAAGATCGGCCTTGCACTTCTTGATGTACCGACTAAGCATCATATTTTCATGCTTAGGATTGATAACGTGATCCACCGGAAAGTGTAGGTCGATTCGAACCACTGTCATGCGAGAGTGGTAACTTTGCAGATTAATCATTTGGTTGTGCATACGATCTAAAATAACTGGATAGACACCGTAACCCTTGGATTTGCTGGCGTTCACTTCAAACCCTTTGAACGTATCATTGAAGCTTTCTTTCATTTTCATTTTCTACTTGCGTCCTATTTGTCTTGATTCTTATTATGGCGATCATAATATATAAAATGTTTTGTTATGGTTTATTGATTGTTATATATAGATATTACAATGGTGCACGCAGCCAAATGCTCTCCATGCATTGCTGGCGGCTGGTTTCAGATGATTTTATGGTTAGACAGAAGAGGTATTGCTGTTTCTGTACTGGAATAATACCGCACCAACATCACACGATAAACATTCAGACCAAATAAGCTGCGAAACTCGCCTCCAAAACGGCACGACACCACACTACCAACCTATAGCAGTCTTGAAGACATCAGTGAACAGCCCTAGCACATGTTCGAAATGCGTATCGATTCAAAGCGTAACCAAAGTGGAATGCTTCAGATGCTCGCTGGTGAGGGGATCGACCAGATTGGAGTAGTACAAAGCAGTAGTACAATCCAGAATGCAAAAAACCCCGCAAACGATTGATTTGCGGGGTTTTTCTAAATGTGGCGGTGAAGGAGAGATTCGAACTCTCGATACAATTTCTTGTATACACACTTTCCAGGCGTGCTCCTTAAGCCACTCGGACACTTCACCGTATCTCTTCAAACAAGTTCTGTCTGTCGAGGCGCGCTAATGTAGTCGAAAGCTTTCGATATGACAAATGTTTTTTTCAGAATTTTCATGTGCTTACGAAAATAGTCCTTTTGGCGGTATGCCACGGGGGGGCGTTTCTGCCAAATTCCGGCACCGCAGCTTTGCCCGTTCAGGCAAAAACCCTGCTCCGCTGCCCTCTATATAGAAGGTGCAGGCCAATTGCATGACTCACCGGTCAGTCATGGCCCTTTACCTGGGCCACGGGGCTGGGTAACGTCTGCCCCACTTCATAACAAGGATTTGCGCCATGAGTGACTTGATTGCCTATCACCTGGAAGACGGTATCGCCACGCTGACCTTGAGCAATGGCAAGGTCAATGCCATCTCCCCGGATGTGATCACTGCGTTTAATGCCGCCCTGGACCAGGCCGAGCAGGATCGCGCTGTAGTCATCATTACCGGGCAACCAGGCATTCTCTCTGGCGGCTATGACTTGAAGGTGATGACCGCCAGCCCCGAGCAAGCCATTGAGCTGGTCAGACAGGGCTCGACCCTCGCTCGTCGCCTGTTGGCGCATCCGTTCCCGGTGGTGATTGCCTGTTCCGGCCACGCGGTGGCCAAGGGCGCATTTCTGCTGTTGTCGGTGGATTACCGTATCGGCGTGGAAGGCCCGTTCAGCATCGGCCTGAACGAAGTGCAGATAGGCATGACCATGCACCATGCCGGTATTGAGCTGGCCCGCGACCGGCTGCGCAAATCGGCATTCCACCGCTCGGTTATCAACGGTGAGATGTTCACCCCGCTCACCGCAGTTGACGCAGGCTTCCTCGACAAGGTGGTCAAGCCTGATGAGCTGCAAGCCGCAGCCCTGGAAGCCGCCCGCCAGTTGAAGAAGATCAATATGAGGGCCCACAGGAACACCAAGCTCAAGGTGCGCAAGGAGCTGCTGGAAACGCTGGACAAGGCAATTGAAGAAGACCAGCACCACCCGCTCTGACCCTCCCCCCCTGAAATACCGGTCCCGACCGCAACCTGCGGTCGGGATTGTGCCTGCCTGACGTCCCCCTGCAATCATTCTCAAACTGCTCTGGCCCGCCTCTTACAAAGCTCGTTGAAACAAATGCTAAAACTTCAGCTATCTCCTACTTGTATCGGGGTAATTGCTGAAGACAGTGCACATCCGTACACTGCGCCGACTTTTGTTTTGGCGAGCCTGTAAATGCTACTTTCGATGCGTATGTTGTTGATGTGTCTGCATTTTATGCTTGCAGGCGTACTGGGTGTAATACTGGGCATGTGCCGTCCCTTCAATCCGGACAACAGCCGCCTGTGCGCGCGCCTGTATGCCTGGCCGTCCCGCTGGATCCTGGGCTACAGACTCAAGGCCGAGGTCGGACCGCTGATGGACAAGCCGCAAAGCTGTGTGGTGATTGCCAATCATCAGTCCAACTACGACCTGTTTATATTCGGCAACGTGGTACCGCGCCGCACTGTGTGCATCGGCAAAAAAAGCCTTAAGTGGGTGCCTCTGTTCGGCCAGCTGTTCTGGTTGGCGGGCAATGTGCTGATCGATCGGGGCAATGCCCAGAAAGCCCGCAAGTCGATGCTGACGACTACCCGCACCCTGCAAGAGAAAGACACGTCCATCTGGGTATTCCCGGAAGGCACGCGCAATTTCGGCAAAACCCTGCTGCCTTTCAAGAAGGGCGCATTCCAGATGGCAATCACTGCCGGGGTGCCGATCGTACCGGTGTGCGTTAGCACTTATAGCCAGCACCTGCAGCTCAACCGCTGGCACAGTGCCGATATCCAGATCCGTTCACTGCCTGCCATCCCGACAGCCGGCCTGACCCTGAATGACATCCCGCAGTTGATGGAACAGTGCCACGAGCAGATGCGTGAATGCATTGAAGCCATGGACCGGGAACTGCTGAGCCAGAAAAACATTCACTTGCCACCCCTGTCCAAGGGCAACTCGACAGTATCCAACCCGAACCACTGAACCTTTGTCGTCTCAAAGTGGCCAATAGCACGCTAAGCTGCATCTTCGTGCCATAACCCTTTGAAGAAGAAGCGATTAGAACTATGGGGAGAGTTGTTGCTGCTGCGGTTTATAACGCAGGCAAGAAAGTCACCAATATCACGCTGGACGAAGGCATTGAGTGGGCGAAAAAGCCTGGTCACTTCGTCTGGATTGGTCTGGAGCAACCCGACGCGCAAGAGCTGGCCAACTTGCAACGCCAGTTCAACCTGCATGAACTGGCCATCGAAGACGCCCTTGAGCAACACAGCCGTCCCAAGCTCGAGACCTTTGGCGATGCGCTGTTTATCGTGATCTATTCGCCGGTTCGCCATGAAGGCAAACTGGAGTTTGTCGAAACCCATATCTTTGCCGGCAACGGCTATATCATCACCAGCCGCAATGGCCATTCAGCCTCTTACAAATCCGTGCGCCAGCGTTGCGAAGCACGGCCGCTGCTGCTGGAGCATGGTGAAGACTTTGTGCTGTATGCCCTGCTCGACTTCGTTACCGAGAGTTATCAGCCTGTCAGCGAAGCCATCCATGCCGAAATCGAGCAGCTCGAACAAAGCATCATGGGCAATGCCCTGAATGAGGCGGACATCGTCCACCTGCATGGCCTGCGCCGCGATGTACTGCGTCTGCGCCGCTATGTGGCGCCCATGGTGGAGATCAGCGAAGAGCTGCAGCGCCTGACCTTCCCCTTTATCGACAAGAACATGCGTCCGTATTTTCGTGATGTGCAGATTCACGTCACGCGGCAGATGGAAGACCTCACCAACCTGCGCGATGCCGCTACCCAGACCATTGAGATCGTTGTGCTACTGGAGTCTTCACGCCAGAGCAATGTACAGCGCAAGTTCGCCGCCTGGGCGGCCATCCTGGCGTTCCCCACTGCCGTGGCGGGGATTTACGGGATGAACTTCCAGAACATGCCGGAATTGACCTGGCACTACGGCTATTTCGGTGTGCTGGGGTTTATTGCGGTGGGCGTCACCGGCCTGTGGACCAGCTTCAAACGGTCTGGCTGGCTCTAACCCTCCCACCTATATCGAGCCGGATATCAGACGATCTGCGGCTCGTGCGACACAAAACGCATCATCCACTCGGCAACGGTGCGGCCATGATGTTCCTGGCCCAGGCTGGCGATACCGCTGCTGTAGACCTGCTCGCCCAGATGTTCCTGGCGCAGGTCAAGCAAGGCCCGCGAATAGTCGTGGATAAACTCGGGGTGGCCCTGGAAGCACAGCACCTGATCATTGATGTGGTAGGCAGCAAACGGGCAGAAATCGCTGGAAGCAATGACCGTGGCGTTCTCCGGCAAGGCCGTAACCTGGTCCTGATGGCTGATCAACAGCGTCAAGTCCTCGACCACCGGGTTCATCCACGGTGCCTTGGCAGCCAGTTTGTACTGATGGGTGCCCACGCCCCAGCCTTGAGTGGCGCGCTCGCTCTTGCCACCCAGCAGCAGCGCCAGCAATTGATGGCCAAAGCAAACGCCCAGCAACTTGTCACCGCGCTCGTAGCGGGTCAACAAGTAGGTTTTGAGGGTTTGAATCCACGGATCGTTGCCAAATGAGTCCGCCTTGCTGCCGGTAACCAGGTAAGCATCGAACGTCTGGTCATCAGACGGATATTCGCCATGCATGACATTGAAAACAGTGAACTGTGCCGCGATTGGCTGCGTGGAGAACAGGCGCACAAACATTTGCCCGTAGCCCTGATATTGGTCAACAAACTCTGGACGCAGAATGTCGGTTTCCAGAATGCAGATGCGTAGCGACATAAAAGTACCTGGCACGATAAAGGCGAAAGTAATGATGACAACAGATCCGAGCCTGCCCTGAAAGGGTATTTGATGGCAAGTACTGAACGTAGTAATCGCCCTGCAACCCCTGAAAACGGGGGCCTTTTGTAGGACAAAACAGGGCTGCACTGCACTCCCTGACGAACGGTAGGGGGCTAAGAATATGGACACCAAACGGGCCCGTTGCGTCTAGATACGGGTCGGCAGGTCAGGGGTAAAAGACTTAATAGCGTTTTAGAAACTTACTGCACTTGGATGATGTTAAAGGGTTCTAAGCCATGTCTTATGGGGGCTCTAAGGTTAACCCTGTTGCCAGGGCCGCTTTCTTTTCGAGGCATTAATCTCTTGGCGCAGGCATTGTCGTTCAGGAAAAACAAAAAAAGGCAGATAGCCATGTTCAAACATACGAAAGTACGTCAAGCCGGTCTTATCCTCTTTGCTACCACCTTGCTGCTGATCTTGCCGAACCTGACAAAGGTTATCGGTTAGACATGCCAATATGCCGAAGACGTGCGCCCCTGCGCGTCTTCGCGGGCTAAAGTTGCTGGCTATAAAACAGAACGGCCGGCCCTGAGGCCAGCCGAGAAACGATCAAACACCTTTCAATTGAGCAGGCCACGCACCTCCTGCTTCACGCCCCAACCTTCGATAATTCCTCCCAGCGGCACGACTACTGCTTCAAAGTCCTGCTCGAAATCGCCGATGCCCCCATAGGTGGCATACATCACCTTACTCAACTCCAGATGCCATGCACCGTCATCTCGCACATTGATCTGCGCATTCAGGGACTCACCACAAAATTTTTGTGCAGCTCTGCGCGCCCGCTCCTCGTCCGGGAAGATCGCGTAAAACTCGATGGGATGGATACGTGAAAAATCAAAACCGCCTTCTTTCATGCGGCGCAGCACATAGCTGCTGAGGTCTTCTTGATGGGCTGTGCTCATGAAACGTCCTCCTCGCAATGGATAGACATTCAGCGCTCCCCTTCGGCAACAGTCGGGCCGTGACAAGGGAAGAAATAAGCATGTAGCAAACAAGATCAGAGCCAGTCGATTACTTCGCTGGTCTGGTTGCAGAGTAGCTCCAGGGTGCGGGATCTGCCAAGGGGGCAAGCCATGAATTTCAACAGGTTTTTTCGTTTGTCGGAAAAAACCGCGCCCGGTACCCGGACAGATGCGCTGTCCAGGACCCGGCTTGCGCTGCTGTGAGTTACGGCTTTTCAGCGCGCTCTTTCAGCCCTTTGAGGGTATTGAAAGGCGCATCGACCACAAACTTGTTGGCCAACCAGGAAGGCACGCTGCCGCCCGGCTCGGTGTGTACCTGATAGGTCACTTCGGTCAGGTTGTCACCTTTGGGCACCAGCTTCCAGAAGCCGTTGACCTGGGCAACCCGTACAAAGCCCTTTTCTTCCGGGATATAGGTCGGCAGGCCTTTGAGCGTGCGGGTCAGGCTGCCATCTGCGCCTTGGGTAGACGTTACCAGCAGCACCGAATCTCTCGGGGTAACCGGCCACGGTGTTTTGAACTGGGTGTAAGTCCAGCTCTGGTCGCCCTCATGCTTGAGCAGCTTTTGCGACTGGCACTCATGGATCCAGGCACAAGCGCTGGCCACGTCTTCCTGCAACTTGCTGATTTTGGCCAGTGGCGCCTTGATGGTCGTCACGCCCTGGTACGCCTTGTACTGGGAGCCGGCCACCTCACTCAGCGACACCTTGATGCCGTCCTGATCCTTGGCAACCTTCCAGTCTTCAGCCTGAGCCACACCCGCCAGCAGAGCGCTCAAACCACAGATCAATGCCACTTTATGCAACGAACCCATTGTCTTGTTCCTTATTGTTGAAGGTTTGTTCACTGGACACGAACACACTATGCAGCGGTCACCTGCTCCCACCAGCCAATCAGGTTGATGGCCTCTTCCCGATTGCTGCCGCACACCTCGATATCTGCCTTGAAATCACCACACACCGCAGGGCGTTGCGGCTGGCCGAATAAACCGCACAAGTAGTCGACAGAAAGATGCAGGCAGCGTTCCCCGGCAGGCTTGCCATTGGGCATACCGGGCAGCGGTGTACTGATGGAAGGGGCTATGCAGCATGCGCCACAGCCTTCACGGCAATTCATGACGTCAGCTCCTCGTTCGGGGCAAAGTGTGTTGATGACAAGGGATAGTACTCGCTGGAACAGGTGTTTGAAATTGACCGTTCAGCAGAATGTGCCGATAAATGACGGTGACTGATCAGTCAGTTTAGAAGGCTGTTTTACAGCGCTCGACACTTATTGTTTGAACTCGAAATCCAGTGCCGCACCTTCGATTTCATTGTGTCGATATTCATTGCGCAATTGCAGGTCCATTTCATTACTGAGCAAACGCCCATTGAGCTGAAAAGGGCTTTCTTCGACAGACTTTTCGCCAAACATATTGGGCAGTAACGGTTTGTGCGCAGGCATGGCTACCGTGCCCAAGGGCCGCAGTTGCTTGACCATCTCGGGCGGCAGGCGCAGGTCGAGCTTGGCAGCAGGCAAGGGCTTTTTGGCGATTTCATGGGCCGACCGGGATTTTGTGGCGATTGGCTTACGCTTTTTGACCGGCGCTTTTTTCTCGCTGGCGGCAGATTTTGCCGATGAATGGACAGATTGCGTCTGCGCAGAAGTGGATGCGGGGAGCACCGGATCTGCTGTTGCAACGACTGCATTGAGCGCACTCAAAACACCCATCAACACAAGACTCGCACAATATGTCGCTTTCATAACTCCCACAGCTTTAACGGTTCAGGTGCGTATGCTCGCGCTTTACGCACAGGGGAACAAGGTAATTATAGTCAAAATGCCATACCGGCTATTGCCGAGCCACCATATAGACCTGCAGTTTCCTGGCAGAGCTGGTTGGCAAGCATGCCAAGCGTCATCAGGGCCCGCTCGGCTTCCCGATTCCAGGGCGTGCCGCAGTTTAACCGGATGCAATGATTGAACTGCTCGGTGTTACTGAAAATCAGCCCCGGCGCAATACTGATGCCTTGTTGCAGCGCCCGCACATGCAGCTCCTGGGTATTGACCCGGCCCGGCAAACTGACCCACAGGATAAAACCACCGCTGGGGCGGGACATCTGCGTCCCTTCCGGGAAATGCTGTTGCACTGCCAGCTGAAAAGCACTGAGGTTTTTTCTGTATTCCTGGCGGATATAGCGTAAATGGCGGTCGTAACCGCCATTTTCAAGGTAAGCCGCCACCCCCATTTGGGTCACGCTGCAGGCCGAATGGGTGGTAAAGGTTTGCAGGCGCTGGATTTCCTGCTGAAACTTGCCCGCAATCATCCAGCCGATTCGCACACCGGGTGACAGGGTTTTGGAAAAGCTCGAACAGTAGATCACCCGATCCAGGCGATCAAAGGCCTTCAAGGCCTTGGTGCGCCCGACCTCGAGCATCAGTTCGCCATAGATATCATCTTCCACAATCTGGATATCAAAGTCCGAGGCCAGGCGTAGCAGCTGCTTTTGCCGCTCTTCAGGCATGGTCCCACCCAGGGGGTTGCTCAGGCGCGTGGTCAGCACCAATGCCTTGATCGACCATTGGTTGGCGGCCAGTTGCAGGGCTTCAAGGCTCATGCCGGTGGCCGGGTCACTGGGGATTTCAATGACTTTCAAACCCAGCAGGTCAGCCAGTTGCAACAAGCCGTAGTACGTTGGCGACTCCGCCGCGATCAGGTCTCCGGGGCGGGTCAGCACCCGTAATGACATTTGCAGGGCATCGACACAGCCGTGGGTGATGATCACTTCAGACGGATCGACCACCACGCCAGCATCGCGCATGCGTATTGCCACCTGGCGGCGCAGGGGTTCGAAGCCGGGGCTGAACATATAGCTGAACGCCCGCGGGCTGTGAAAGCGGGTGACCTTGGCCAGTTGCTGGTGCAAAGCGCGTACAGGCAGGTAATCGACACTGGGCACAGCCGCTCCCAGCGGGAACACACCTTCGCGGCGGGACTCGACCAGGACTTGCTGGATAATGCTGCTGCGGGTGACCAGCCCCGGACGCTCGACACGGGCGATATCCGGAGTGGGTGCGGTAAGTGCCGGGGTCTGGTGCACATAATATCCGGACTGTGGCCGTGCCCGGATCAACCCCTGGTCTTCAAGATTGGCGTAGGCCTGCAACACCGTGGCATGACTGACGTTGAGCTGCGAGCTCATCTTGCGCACCGAAGGCACACGCTCGCCCGGCTGATAAACGCCACGCCGGATATCTTCAGCCAGCTGCTGAGCGATACGTTGGTAAAGCAAAAGGTTGGTCATGGCGCTGCACTCGATGTTCAGGCTTTGTTTTTATGGGGAACAATACCGGAACAGTTTAGAAGTGTACGGGCACAGTTGTCACTTATCTAAGCCGTACAGCGCGAGTGCGGGGGTAACTGTATGGGTGCGGACAATGCAGCTGTGGGAGCGAGATTTGCCCGCGATGGCAGCACCGCGGTACGCCTGGCACACCGAGCCGCTCCAATCGCGAACAAGCCCGCTCCCACAGTCCAGGCAAATCCCGGTTTTAGCGAGCGGCGCCCAACTGGCCTTTTTCGTCCGAGAAGACGATTTCAACACGACGGTTCTGGGCCCGGCCGCGCTCACTGGCGTTCACATCCACCGGGTACTGGTCGCCATAACCTTCCACCTGGATACGTTTCTCGTCGATACCCAGGTCGATCAGCACATCCGCCACTGCCTGGGCACGGGCCATGGACAGCTTGAGGTTATCCTCCGTGCCGCCCGTGCTGTCGGTGTAACCCTCAATCCGCACAATGCGCTTGGGGTTGAGTTGCAGAAACTGCACCAGTTTGAGCACCGTGCGGTTGGCCGAATTTTTCAAATCGGCTTCGCCTGTATCAAACAACACGTCACCCAGGGTCATGACCAGGCCACGATCGGTCTGGGTCGTGGCCAGGCTGACGATTTGCTCTTCCAGCCATTGGCCCTGCTGCTGAACGCTTAACAGCTTGGCCTCCCGCAAGGCCAGTTGCAGTCGCTGACGCTCCAGCTCGAGCTTGGCCGCGCGCTCTTCATTCAGCACCTGCTGGGTGTGCTCACGGGCGATTTCGCTGTAACGCTGGCTCAAGTAGGCGTAATGCGCAACGTCATCACCGCTGCCCCAATAGCTGGACAACCGGTCAGCACGCGCCAGGGACTCACCGGAGCGGATCACGTCCTTGGGAGCGATGCGCAATACATTGGTATCTTCCTTGACGGCCTGGAAGTCGGTACCGGCCTGCTGCAAGGCCTGCTGGCTGTTGTGATGGCCGGTGCAACCGCTCAGGCCGATAGCTAGCGCCCCCATATAAGCTGCGGACTTGAGGCTCATTGCGCCTCCGCCAGTTGTTTGCGCAAGCGCGCGATACGGGTATTGAGCACGTTTAATTGTTCCTGGCTTTTTTGCGTCAGCACACGAGCTTCAGCCAAGCGGGCGTCAAGCTCCGCCTGTTCGGCCTGCATGCGCGCGTCCTTGTAAGATTCATCTGTCATATCGGCCAGCGCTTGGGCCAACTTGTCTTCGGCTTGTTTAAGCTCGGCCAGGTCATCGGCTTTTGCACCCACCGCCTTGGCTTGCTCCAGGGCCTGCTCGGTCAAACGCAATTGTTCATTCGGCGCAGGATCGGCTGCACACCCCGCCAGAGCCACAACGGCCAGGGCAGCGAAAAGAGGTCGAATTGTCACTAGGGATTCCTACTGTTTTGGGGCGCTGAGCGGTTGTTGCAGCTGGGTTTTCCACCGCTCCAGATTGCGTTGCACTACCGCCTCGGTCAGGCCGGAGGCGGGCAATTCTGTCATCTTTTTGGCGAGCTGTCCGCGCAACCACGGCTCATTACAGGCTGAGTCATGGGAAACAGCCAAAAACAGCCCTGGCTGATCGACAGGTTGCGGATGTGCCAGCAAATCATCGGCGATGCCCAGGGTTTGCGCAGTGACCATACCGGCATAACGACCGGCCAGTACATACTCGGCCTGCCCCAGCAGCAGCTTCTGAAAAGCCTGGGTCAACCCGGGCTGGGGCTCCAGGGTCAGTTGATGACGGGCAAACTCATTGAAGGTTTCGCTTAAACGGGCCTTTTCCGAGACCGCGCCCTTGTGCCCATGCAAGTCTGCGGGCGTTTCGTAGATCAGGGGAGAATCTTTGCGCGTCCACACCAGATAATCGTTGCGCACCAGCGGCGGGTGGATGTAATCGAAGGAAGAAAGCCCGGCCACGGTCAGCGGAGCATCGAGCAGCAAGTCCATGCGTCCGGTACGAACCTCGTCATGGGCCTGGGCACGCTTGCCGCCATAGAGCACTTCAACCTTGATCCCCAGCTCGTGGCCAGCCTGCTGGATCAGGTCGGCACTGGCGCCGATCAAATGGGCAGGGTCGGCCGGATCACGCCACAGGTAAGGCGGGGCATCGGGGCTGCCGGTGACGATCAGGCGTTCGCATTTGCCCGCCGCCTCGGACAGCAATGGCAAAAACACCAACCCTGCCAGCAGCCTGCTGATCTGACGCATATCCATACCCTACACTCCCTCCACACAATTGACAGGCATTAAAAAGCCCGGTTACCCGGGCTGTGAAAACAGGCAGGACACTGAGTGCCCTACCCTTCCCCACGCCCCGGTAACCGGGCCCTTTATAAGTGAAGCAACTGGATTAAACCAGTTTCTCCAGCTCAGGCACAGCTTCGAACAAGTCCGCTACCAGGCCGTAATCGGCCACCTGGAAGATCGGTGCTTCTTCGTCCTTGTTGATCGCAACGATCACCTTGGAATCTTTCATCCCGGCCAGATGCTGGATCGCGCCGGAAATACCGACCGCAATGTACAGCTGTGGCGCAACGATTTTACCGGTCTGGCCAACCTGCATGTCGTTGGGTACGAAACCTGCGTCCACAGCGGCGCGGGATGCGCCAACAGCAGCGCCCAACTTGTCAGCCAGGGTGTACAGCAGCTTGAAGTTGTCACCGTTCTGCATGCCACGGCCGCCAGAAACCACAACCTTGGCTGCGGTCAGCTCAGGACGGTCCGACTTGGCCAGCTCTTCGCCAACAAACGACGAAGTGCCTGCATCGTGAACCGCTGCAACCGCTTCAACCGCTGCCGAACCACCTTGCGCAGCAACCGGGTCGAAACCGGTGGCGCGTACGGTGATCACTTTGACCGGCGCAGTGGACTGTACGGTGGCAATGGCGTTACCGGCGTAAATCGGACGAGTGAAGGTGTCGGCGCTAACCACCGAAATGATCTCGGAGATCTGATCAACGTCCAGTTGCGCAGCAACGCGCGGCAGGATGTTTTTGCCGTTGGAAGTAGCTGCAGCCAGGATATGGCTGTAGCCAGCGCCCAGCTCTGCAACCAATGGCGCAACGTTTTCAGGCAACTGATGGGCGTAGGCCGCGTTATCAGCAACCAGAACTTTGGCCACACCAGCGATCTGCGCAGCTGCTTCGGCTACAGCGCCAATGCCCTGGCCTGCAACCAGAACGTGGATGTCGCCACCGATTTTGGCGGCAGCGGCAACGGTGTTCAGCGTGGCCGGAGCCAGTGCCTTGCCGTCGTGTTCTGCGATTACCAAGATAGTCATGATTAGATTACCTTCGCTTCGTTTTTCAGTTTCTCGACCAGTTCAGCCACCGACTTGACCTTGATACCCGCGCTGCGTGCAGCCGGGGCTTCCACTTTCAGGGTCTTGTTGGTCGAAGCAGTCGAAACACCCAACGCGTCTGGCGTCAGTACTTCAAGCGGCTTTTTCTTGGCTTTCATGATGTTTGGCAGGGACGCATAACGCGGCTCGTTCAAACGCAGGTCGGTGGTGATGATCGCCGGCAATTTCAGCGAAACAGTTTGCGCGCCGCCGTCTACTTCACGGGTCACGGCAACCTTGTCACCTGCCACTTCAACCTTGGACGCGAACGTGCCCTGACCGAAACCGGTCAACGCAGCCAGCATCTGGCCAGTCTGGTTGTTGTCGCTGTCGATGGCTTGTTTACCCAGGATCACCAGCTGTGGCTGTTCCTTGTCGACAACGGCCTTGAGCAGCTTGGCCACGGCCAGCGAGGTCAGGTCTTCGGCGGACTCGACCAGAATGGCGCGATCAGCACCCAGCGCCAGCGCGGTACGCAGCTGTTCCTGAGCGGTGGTCGGGCCGATGGAGACGACGACGATTTCAGTCGCAACGCCTTTCTCTTTCAGGCGCACGGCTTCTTCCACGGCGATTTCGCAGAAGGGGTTCATCGACATCTTGACGTTGGCGAGGTCAACGCCGGAGTTGTCCGCTTTGACGCGCACTTTAACGTTGTAATCGACCACTCGTTTGACAGCTACAAGAACCTTCATGGATTCCTCGTTACTCTCCGGTGAAAAGAAAGTCGCCTAGGCGAACCTGGCGGTTGATGCTCGTCAGCACAAGGGCACCTCCAAAGATCGTTGCCTTATTAATAGACGGGTACCAGCGACTGCCCCTGCGACCGTCTGTCCGATGTGACTAACAAGTCATCCACCAAAAGGACGTGTAAACTCCGCTGCAAAAATGGCAGGCTCCCACTGGCTCATGCCTGTGCCCTGTCTTTAGAGGTGCTCTTGAAACCGACAATCAGCCTACGGCGAGCGCAAAACCGACCGTATCTTGACCGGAACACCATTTGCGGTCAATACAGCAAATGGGCCAGTTTTAAGCCGCGCGTCTTTGATTTGTCTGGGTTGCAGTGAATTCAAACAAACGTTTGTATTGGACCCTGCCAGTGGTGTAGATATAATGCCCGACCTCATAGAGAGAGCGGCGCCTCATCCATTGCGTCCTTGGCCTGCGTCGAGGGAATAATGGATGAAACGCCAAACCTCCAATTAGAAAAATACCGTTGAGCCTTGAGTAGGAGAGAACCTGTGGAACGCGAATACATGGAATTCGACGTGGTCATCGTCGGCGCCGGCCCTGCCGGTTTGTCCGCCGCCTGCCGCCTGAAGCAGAAGGCCGCCGAAGCCGGTAAAGAAATCAGCGTCTGCGTGGTTGAAAAAGGCTCCGAAGTCGGTGCTCATATCCTGTCCGGTGCGGTCTTTGAACCTCGCGCCCTGAACGAGTTGTTCCCGGACTGGAAAGAGCTCGGCGCTCCGCTCAACACTCCCGTTACCCGCGACGATATTTATGTACTGCGCAGCGACAGCACCGCGACCAAGGTGCCAGACCTGTTTGTGCCGAAAACCATGCACAACGAAGGCAACTACATCATCTCCCTGGGCAACCTGTGCCGCTGGCTGGCACAGCAGGCCGAAAACCTGGGTGTAGAAATCTACCCGGGCTTCGCTGCTCAAGAAGTGCTATTCGACGAAAACAATGTGGTTCGCGGGATCATCACCGGCGACCTGGGCGTTGACCGCGAAGGCAACCCCAAGGAAGGCCTGTACACCCCGGGCATGGAACTGCGTGGCAAGTACACCCTGTTCGCCGAAGGCTGCCGCGGTCACCTGGGCAAGCAACTGATCGAACGCTTCAAGCTCGACAGCGACGCAGATGCCCAACACTACGGTATCGGCCTGAAAGAAATCTGGGAAATCGACCCGGCCAAACACCAGCCAGGCCTGGTGGTGCACACTGCAGGCTGGCCGCTGGACATTATCAGCAGCGAAAACACCGGCGGTTCTTTCCTGTATCACCTGGAAAACAACCAGGTAGTAGTTGGCCTGATCGTTGATCTGTCCTACAGCAACACCTTCCTGTCGCCATTCGACGAATTCCAGCGCCTCAAGCATCACCCGGTGCTCAAGCAGTACCTGGAAGGCGGCAAACGTATCAGCTATGGCGCTCGCGCCATCTGCAAAGGCGGCCTGAACTCGCTGCCGAAAATGATCTTCAACGGCGGCGCATTGATCGGTTGCGATCTGGGCACCCTGAACTTCTCCAAGATCAAAGGCAGCCACACCGCGATGAAGTCCGGCATGCTCGCAGCTGAGGCCGTGGCTGACTCGTTGCTCGCCGACTCCGAAGGCGGTGATGCACTGAACACCTACGTTGAGGCCTTCAAGGCCAGCTGGCTGTTCGACGAACTGTTCGCCAGCCGCAACTTCGGTCCGGCACTGCACAAGTTCGGCCCTATCGTGGGCGGTGGTTTCAACTGGCTTGATCAGAACATCTTCGGCGGCAAACTGCCGTTCACCCTGCACGACACCAAGCCTGACTACGCCTGCCTCAAACAGGCCAAGGACTGCAAAAAGATCGACTACCCGAAGCCGGACGGCAAACTCAGCTTCGACAAGCTCAGCTCGGTATTCATCTCCAGCACCAACCACGAAGAAGAGCAGCCTTGCCACCTCAAGCTGCGCGACGCGAGCATCCCGATCAGCGTCAACCTGCCGCTCTACGACGAGCCTGCTCAGCGTTATTGCCCGGCGGGTGTGTACGAAGTGATCACCCAGGAAAGCGGCGAGAAGCGCTTCCAGATCAACTCGCAAAACTGCGTGCACTGCAAAACCTGTGACATCAAGGACCCGTCACAGAACATCACCTGGGTAACCCCGGAAGGTGGCGGCGGGCCGACTTACCCGAACATGTAAGTCTAAAAAAGGCTCCTTCGGGGGCCTTTTTTATTGCCCCCGGATTTGTGGGAGCGGGCTTGCTCGCGATGGGATCGCCCAGGTTTGCCTGACAGACTGCGCTGTGCGCATCGCGAGCAAGCCCGCTCCCACACCACGCCCGTCACACCGGCTGGCTAGCACCCCACCCCTTCATGACCGGGGCTGCGTTCGAAGTAGCGCTTGTACTCCCGACTGAACTGCGACGTACTCTGATAGCCCACCCGCTCCGCCACCTGCGCCACCCCCAGCCCCTCACTCAATAGCAACTGCTGCGCCCGCAACAGCCGCAACCGCTTGAGATACTGCACCGGCGACAACAAGGTGCTGCGCTTGAAATGCTCATGAAAGGTCGACGCGCTCATATTCGCGCAACGGGCCAATGTCTCGACATTCAGCGGCTGTGCGAAGTGTTCATGCAAGTAGCTCAATGACGCCGCCACCCGGGCAAACTGCCCTTGCTGCTCAACCAAAGCCCGCAACACACCCGCCTGCGGCCCCCGCAAGGCCGCGAACAGCACCTCGCGCAACCTCGCCTGCCCCATGATCCGGCACTCCAGAGGGTCGTGCAGGCAACGCAACAGGCGCTCGACCGCCTGGCGCATATCGTCATCCAGCACCGCCGAGGTCATCGACTCCGGAGTTTGGGCAACTGCACTGCGGTCAGGGGCCAGGCCCATGGCCAGTACCAACTCGCCCAGTACCGCTCGGTCGATGCTGATAGCAACACCCAGCAATGGCATTTCTTCCGAAGCGAAGGTTTCACACTCAAAAGGCACCGCCAGCGCCTGCACCAGATAATGTCCGGCACCGTATTCCAGGGTGCGCTGGCCCAGATAGGCCAACTTACTGCCTTGAGCAATCACCATTAGGCTAGGCTCATAAATCTGCGGCATTCGGGCTACTACCCGGCAGGCAGAAACCACCCGGACTTCGGGCAACAAGGTCGACACAAAACCGGTTTGTGTCGCCAGCGGTTCGATCAGAGACACCAGAGCGGCGTTCTCGTCACGGTGACGGGTCAAAAGCATGGAGAAAGGTTCGCAGGAGGAATAGACAGCCGCATCTTCGCAGAATTGGTCAATAAAATGGCAGCCACCCCGTCAATCCGGAGTATTAGGCATGACAGGCGGAGGAATCGTCATAGTCCTGAAAGGCATGTAAGCGCAAAATTGCGCCCTGTTCACAGTCAACGTTTCGCGAGGTTCTCATGTCCACTGTTACTTATAACGCTATCGGTTATGCCGCCCAGAATGCCAAGGCCCCACTGGCGCCCATGCCGTTCAACCGTCGCGCACCGCGACCGGACGACGTCTCGATCGAAGTGCTGTATTGCGGTGTCTGTCACTCCGACATCCACCAGGCGCGCAATGACTGGGGCTTCGCGACTTACCCGCTGATGCCGGGCCATGAAATCATCGGCAAGGTCACCGCCGTTGGCGACAAAGTTACCAAACACAAGGTCGGCGATCTGGTCGGCGTGGGCTGCATGGTTGATTCGTGCCGCACCTGCTCGGCCTGCCAGGAAGACCTGGAGCAATACTGCCTGGAAGGCATGACCCAAACCTACGCCAGCCCGGACCGCATCGACGGCACCCTGACCATGGGCGGTTACTCGGACAAGATGGTTGTCAGCGAACACTTCGTACTGAGCATTCCGAAAAATCTCGACCCGGCCAGCGCCGCACCCCTGCTGTGCGCCGGCATCACCACCTACTCGCCTCTGGTTCACTACGGCGTGGAAGCGGGCGACAAGGTCGGTATTCTGGGTATGGGCGGCCTGGGCCACATGGGCATCAAGTTCGCCAAGGCTCTGGGCGCTGAAGTGACCCTGTTCACCCGCTCCGAAGCCAAGGCTGAAGAAGCGCGTCGCCAGGGCGCCGACCATGTGATCGTGTCCACCGATGCCGAACAGATGAAAGCCGCTGCCGGGCACTTCGACTTCCTGCTGGACACCATTCCGGTGCCGCACGACCTGAACCCGTACCTCGAAACCCTGACCTTTGACGGCGTACACATTCTGGTGGGCCTGATCGAGCCGGTCGAGCCAGCACTGAACGCCTTCAACCTGGTGTTCAAGCGGCGCGTACTGGCCGGCTCGCTGATCGGCGGCATTGCCGAAACCCAGGAAATGCTCGATTTCAGCGCCGAGCACGGGATTACCTGCGATATCGAAATGCTCGACATCAAAAACATCAACGAAGCCTTTGAGCGCGTGGTGAAAGGCGATGTGAAATACCGCTTTGTGATCGATATGAAAACGCTGAAGGCCTAAATGCGTCTTTGTGGGAGCGGGTTTCCCGCTCCCACAATCACTGGGTCTAGGGCTCAAGCCCTATCGGGAAAAACTCGCCAGCGCTCCACACGCCCAGCCAGTTTTGCCCATCGATTTCAGCAACCACCGCCAGTTCTATCAACTGATAGAACACATTGCGGTGGATCAGCGCTTCAAGGTTACGCCGTACATGCAGGTAAGGCGCAGGCTCCTGGGTCTCGGGGTTAATGACGAAGCGCAGCGGGTGCTCGCTGCCAGCGCTGACCGACTCATCGACATTGGTGGTAAAGCGCAGCACTTGCTGCTCCCCCACCCCTTCCACGTCCAGAGCGACCGCTACAAAAGGCGCGTCATCCACTTTGATGCCGACCTTTTCGACCGGTGTGATCAAAAAATATTCATCACCATCGCGACGAATGATGGTCGAGAACAATTTGACCATTGGCTTGCGACCGATCGGCGTACCCATGTAATACCAGATGCCATCACGGGCGATACGCATATCGATGTCCCCGCAAAAGGCGGTATCCCACAAATGAACGGGCGGCAGCCCCTTGTCGGCCCTGGGGATTTGCGCCAGCAAATTGCTGACGTCTACCGGCTCGCTCATGGTGCTCTCCTCGACTTATTGATCGCTCAAGCCTATCAAGCTGCGGGCGTACTTGGCGAGCGGCGGGCCGATCAGGTCGGCGGGCTTGTTGTCATGGAACGTCAGCAAACCGCCACGGCTGCGAATGGTGGCAGTGTCAATCAAGTACTGGGTACTGGTTTCGATCAGCATCACCTGAATCACCCCACTGTCGATGCCCAGGCGGCTGATTTCTTCCTGATCGAGCCATTCGTCGCTGTTGCCGATGCGGTCATCGGCCCGGGCAAAGCGGGTGTACAACAGGTAGTGGGCGCCAAAATTACGCGCTTCGGTCATGGCCTGATCGAGCCCCACCGGCTCCTTGGCCCGGCGCACCATGGGGAAGTATTCGACAAAACCGTTGAAAGCTTCTTCGGCAACGATATTGGGCCGCACATACGGATCGCCGATCGGTGCAAAAGGCCCCTGGGCGATATAAATAAAGGAATCAGGCTGAATGCGCAGCGAATTGCTGCGACGTGTATTGCTGTGATCGAGCAAACCGGCGTCGCTCATTTGATAGCGCGCGCCCTCGCCCAGATCACTGACGCTCATGCAGCCGCCCAGCGCCAAAAAAGCCAGCAACACAATCAGACCACGCATCCCGCTCTCCCGAAAGCCGATGACAAAAAACCGGCGAATAGCCCCGAGATGCAGATTACGCGCCAACACCCTCCTCCCCTGTGGGAGCGGGCTTACCCGCTTTGGCATCAACTCGGAGTATCAGCAAGACCGGTTTGCCAGCATCGCAGGCAAGCACGCTCCCACACAGATTGTTAGCCGCCGATGATTTTCATCACCGTAGCGCCGCCCGAGAAAGCCACGTCCTGTTTGTCGCCCAGGGCTTTCATCAATAAACCTTGCAGCGCTGGCAATGCCTCGTGGCGCGGCTTGTTCAGCAGATCACCCACATAGTGGCGATTGCTCGATGACAGGCAACCATGCAGCCACCCCGTGGACGACAACCGCAACCGCGAGCAGGTCCGGCAAAACGGCACGCTTTCGTTGGCAATCACGCCGAAATACCCGTGCCCGGGAATCTGGTAACGCACCGCCGTGGCGTCGATGGGCGCATCAGCCTGCAGGTATTCATGATGCTCGCCAATCAGCGCCAACAACTGCTGCAGGCTGACGAACTGCTGCAGGAAAGCATTGCCATCACTGGCCAGGTGCCCCATGCGCATAAGCTCGATAAAACGCAGCTCGTAACCACGCTCAAGGCAGTACTCCAGCAGCGGCATGACCTGATCCAGGTTCTGCCCGCGCAGCGGCACCATATTGACCTTGATTTTGATCCCGGCCTCACGCGCCTGTTGCATGCCATCGAGCACCGTTGCCAGGTCTCCGCCCCGGGCAATGCGGCGGAATGCTTCTGGGTCAAGGGTATCGAGGGAGACGTTGATGCGAGCGATGCCCGCGTCCAGCAGCAACGGCAGTTTGCGCGCAAGCAATTGGCCATTTGTAGTCAGGCTGATATCACCCAGGCCGAGCCGGCCGACATCACGCATAAAGGTGTCGAGCTTGGGGCTGATCAGCGGCTCACCGCCGGTGATGCGCAAGCGCTCGATGCCTGCAGCTTCGATCAGATAGGCCACACCACGCACCATGGCTTCGGCCGACAGCTCATCCTGTGCCGCCACCAGCCGTTTACCGTTGGGCACACAGTAAGTGCAGGCATAGTTGCAGGCTGAAGTCAGGCTGATCCGCAAATTGCGAAAACGTCTGCCTTGGCGATCAACGATCATGAATGACTCCGGCGCGGGGGAAATGGGTCGCTGCAAAACCTGACTCATAAATCAGGTTTTGGCAAGACCCAAGCCTGAGTATAAGCCTCAAGGCCATAAGCCATGAAGGCAAATACAGGCTGTGGTTACTCGACTGCCGGGGTGTCGGTGTCACGCTTGCGCTTGTTGCCCATGCGCACGCCGATGTCCATCAGGAACTGGAAAAAGCCCTCCTGATCTTCCAGCACATTGCTCCAGAACGGCGAGTGATACAGCGCCACCGCACCATGCACCAGGGCCCAGGCCGCGCAATAATGGAAGTAAGGCGGCACGTCTTCGAGCTTGCCTTCGCTGATGCGGCCCTTGATCAGCAGGGTCAGGCGCTCAAAGTTGGAAGCGCGGATCTTGTGCAGCTCTTCGACCAGTTCAGGCACCTGATTGCCCTTGACCACCTTCTCTTCAAGGCGATCAAACAATCGGTAGCGCTGCGGGTCGCGCATGCGGAACTCAAAGTAGGCACGGGACAGCGCCTCCTTGTCTTTATCCACATCGGCGGAATGCAGCAGCTCGTTCAAATCGCGCTCGTAATCGAGCATCAGGCGCAGGTAGATTTCGGCCTTGGACTTGAAGTGCTTGTAGATCGTGCCTTTGCCGATACCCACGGCATCAGCGATCATCTCGACGGTGACACTGTCTTCACCCAGGTCGAGGAACAGCTTGAGCGCGGTATCGAGAATTTCTTGCTCACGGCGACGAAACTCACGGACCTTACGGGGTTCTTTGTGCATAAGAAAAGGTCTGTTCGGGTCAAAATCGAAGCGGAGTATTATGCATTAGTCACGCTAAATTGCACGGATCATCCTGCATATCGATGGGTTCAAACGATTTACCCACGATTAGATGAGCACTCAAGCGAAGCTGGGGTATTCCAAATCTGTTTAAAAAACGATCAGCTACGGCTGGACGTTCGACAAAGCTGACCAATACTTATCATGTCGGCGTGACATCCCCCCCAAAGTGCTGCGCCGATATTGGCCGCAATGGAATGTGTGCCTTTGTTTTACTCCTAATGGTCTTAACCCGGATTCCCCAGAGCCCGGGTTTTTTTTGCCTGCTGTTCAGTTAAACGCCAAACCTGTAGGAACGGGCTTGCTCGCGACACAGGCAACTCGGTTTAGCAGACACACCGCAGCGATCCCATCGCGAGCAACCCCGCCCCCTCAAAGCCACGCAATCATCTGACCCGTGCCAGCGGGAACAGGCGCTTGAAGTTTTCGGTGGTTTGCTCTGCAAAGCGTTCGTAGGACTCACCGCGCAACATCGCCAAAAACTCAGCCACTTCACGCACGTATTGCGGCAGGTTTGGCTTGCCACGATGGGGGATCGGGGCGAGGTAAGGCGAGTCGGTCTCGACCAGCAGCCGGTCGGCAGGCACCTGACGGGCCACATCGCGCAGGGCATCAGCATTGCGAAAGGTCACAATCCCCGACAGCGAGATGTAGTAACCCATGTCCAGCGCCGCCTTGGCCATATCCCAGTCTTCGGTAAAGCAATGCAGCACACCGGCCTGCGGCAACGCTGCCTCACGCAACATGGCCAGGGTATCGGCGCGGGCACCGCGGGTGTGGATCACCACCGGCTTGCCGGTCTGCTGTGCCGCCTCCAGGTGAACCCTGAACGACAGTTGCTGCAAATCGGCTGCTTCAGGCTCGTAGTGGTAGTCCAGACCAGTTTCACCAATGGCCACCACCCGTGGGTGATTCAACTCGCCCAGCAGCCAGTCAAGCGCCGGTGCGGCACCGGGTTGTACGTCCAGCGGGTGGACGCCCACCGAGCAGTCCACATCGGCATAGCGCTCAGTCAGGGCTTTGACATCGGCCGCGTTGTCGGCGCTTACGCCAATGCATAGAAAATGCCCGACACCACGTTGGCGCGCAGCCTCAAGGGCGGCATCCAGCGAGCCGTCATGGGCGCTCAGATCAAGACGATCGAGATGGCAATGGGAGTCAACCAGCATACAAAAAATTACCTGTTTATCAATTCAGTCAGATCAGCGCTGGCCGGGCAGGCCTGCCCACTGCACCAGCAACGCTTCAAGCAACAGATCACGGTTGAGGTTGGCCTTGCTCAAGACCTTCTGGCGCTGGGCAAGAATCCAGTCCTGAATAGTCAGGACTTTGTCCTGCGCAGTCTTCTGCGCCAGGTACTGCAGCACTTTGCGCATGTCCTCCAGCCCGAGACCGTCCTCGTCCTGAGTCAGTTGATAGCGCAGGATCAGGTTCGACCAGTCGCAAAACCAGTCAAACAGCAACAGCAGCGGGATGGCTTTCCAGCTTTCAGCCAACTGACTGGCCGACAACTCGCGCTTGAGCAGTTTTTTAACCCCCTCAACCACCGCCGCACGCTGCTCGCGCACACCCTGGGCCTGCAGCTTGACGGCCACCAGGGGGGAACCGGCTGCCAGAGTCAGTAATTCGACCCGCTCGGCCTCAGGGATATCGGGCAGCGCATGGGCCAGCCATTCAAGGCTCAGCGCTTCACTTGGCAACGGGCAGGCCTGCTGCACACAGCGGCTGCGAATGGTCGGCAGCAACCGGCTGGACTGATGACTGACCAACAGCAAGACAGTGTTGCCCGAGGGCTCTTCAAGGCTTTTGAGCAAGGCGTTGGCGGCGTTGATGTTCATCGCCTCCACCGGCTCGACCAGCACCACCTTGCGCCCGCCCAACTGGGCGGTCTGCACCACAAAACTGACCAGATCACGCACCTGGTCAACCTTGATCGCCTTGTCAGCCTCTTCAGGCTCAAGAATGTAGTTGTCGGGGTGACTGCCCGCCGCCAGCAACGAACAGGACTTGCACGTACCGCAAGCCTCAAGCCCGACCGGCTGTTTGCACAGCAGGCTGGCCATCAGCCGCTCGGCCAGCGCCCGCTTACCGATGCCCGCCGGGCCGTGCAGCAGGTAGGCATGAGCGTGCTGTGCGCGCCCGGCCATCTGCTGCCACAGGCCGTCTTGCCACGGATAAGCCTCAGCCACGGTGCATGCCCAGCAATTGCGGCAACAGGGCGTCGAGCTGGCCCTGCACCTGCTCCAGGGTTTGTGCGGCATCGATCAGGCGGTAGCGCCCGGGCTCAAGCCTGGCACGTTCAAGGTAGGTACTGCGCACGGCGTCAAAGAAGGTGCGGCCTTCCTGCTCAAAGCGGTCGAGGCGACCGCGGGCACTGGCACGGGCCATGCCGACTTCGATGGGCAGATCGAACACCAGGGTCAGATCCGGGCGCAGAGCCCCCTGAACAAAGGTCTCCAGGGTTGCGATGCGCTCACGGGGCAAGCCCCGGCCACCGCCCTGATAGGCATAGGTGGCGTCGGTAAAGCGATCACACAGCACTACTGCACCACGGGCCAGCGCCGGGCGAATGACTTCGGCCAGATGCTGGGCGCGGGCAGCGAACACCAGTAACAGCTCGGTATCGGCACACATAGCGTCGTCGCTGGGCGTGAGCAACAGCTCGCGGATGCGCTCGGCCAGCGGCGTGCCGCCAGGTTCGCGGGTCAGCACCACGTCGATGCCTGCGGCGCGCAAACGCTCTGCCAGGTACTCGCGATTGGTACTTTTGCCCGCGCCTTCGGGGCCTTCCAAGGTAATAAACAAGCCAGTCACAAGCGGCAATCCTTAATCAGTGTCTTTCGGACTTTGCGGCTCGACCGGGGCGCTTGCCGGTTCAGCAGCGGGGGTCGGCGCAGGGCTCGAACGATAATCGGCCCGACGTTTGATCTGGAATTCACGCACAGCAGAGTTGTGCGCATCCAGGTCATCGGAAAACGTGTGGCTGCCATCGCCCTTGGCCACAAAGTACAGGCTGGTGCCATCCGCCGGGTGCAGTGCGGCATAAATGGCCTCACGCCCGACCATGGCAATCGGTGTCGGCGGCAGACCGGGAATGGTGTAGGTGTTGTACGGCGTAGGCTCGCGCAAATGGGCGCGGGTCAGTTTGCCGTTGTATCGCTCACCCAGACCGTAGATCACCGTAGGATCGGTTTGCAGTGGCATGCCGATTTTCATCCGACGCACAAATACTCCGGCAATTTGCCCACGCTCTTGTGGCACGCCGGTTTCTTTTTCCACCAGGGAAGCCATGATCAGCGCCTGGTATGGCGTTGTATAGGGTACGCCCGGGTCACGCTGTTCCCATTCCTGGGCCAGCACTTTATCCAGACGGTCGTAGGCCTTTTCCAGCAACTGGGCATCGGTCATCCCACGCACAAAACGGTAGGTATCAGGGAAAAACCGCCCTTCCGGGAATACCCCTTCGTGCCCGAGTTTGGCCATGACTTCGCTGTCGCTCAGGCCGTCGAGGGTCTGTTCGATTTTTTCGTGTTTGGCCAGGGCGCTACGCACCTGGCGAAAGTTCCAGCCTTCAACCAGGGTCAGGCTGTATTGCACCACCTCACCACGCTGCCACACACCGATCAACTCCTGGGCGGTCATGCCCGGAGTCATGCGATATTCGCCGCTGTGCAAAGGCTGGCCTTCAAGGTTAAAGCGCCAGTAAAGACGCAGCCAGAATGCGTCTTGCAGGGTACCGTCAGCTTCCAGTCGATTGAACGTGCCAGTCGGCGTGGCGCCGGCCGGGACATCGAGCAATTGCTCTTGCGTCAGGTTCAGCGGCTGGTCGAGCGCCGAGTTGAGCTTCCAGGCACTGACGCCCAGCAGCAAGCCCGCCAGCACCAGACCTGTCTCCAGCAGCACCAAGATTTTACGTTTCACGAATCAGACATCCAGTAAGGTGCGAGCAATACCTTGCAGTTTACGGGTCAGCGGCCCCACCGGCCAGCTAAGGTCTGCAAAAGCGCGCACCGGCCAAATGCCATATACGCTGTTGCAGAGAAAGAGTTCATCGGCCTGTTGCAACTGCGCAAGGCTGATATCGGTAACATGGCAAGGGATGCCCAGGCGCCCGGCCTCGGCCAGCAGTGCAGCCCGCATCACACCAGCCACACCGCAGCGGCGCAGGTCGGCAGTCAGCAAAACGCCGTCACGCACAATAAACAGATTGCTGAACACACCTTCAATCACCCGCCCCGAGGTATCGCGCATCAAGCCCTCGGCACAGGCCGGGTCTTGCCATTCGGAGCGCGCAATGACCTGTTCGAGTCGATTGAGGTGTTTGAGCCCGGCCAATAGCGGTTGCTCGGCCAGACGGGTGGCACAGTCGAACAGGGTGATACCGTGCAGCGCATTGGCTTCAGGCCAGGCAGCCGCCGGGCTGGCTTGCAGAATTCTTCGAGGCATGGCCCCGGGGGATATACCATAACCGCGCTGGCTGTCGCCGCGGGTCAGGATGAGCTTGAGGACGCCCTCGCCCATCGCGTGGGCGTAAGCCAGCAATTCGCTGCGGATCAGTGATTGATCCGCAACAATCGCCAGCCGGGAACACCCTTGCGCCAGGCGCTGCAGGTGCAGCTCCAGCAGCAACGGCGTGCCAGCCTTGACGGCGATGGTCTCGAACAGCCCATCGCCATAGGCCAGCCCACGGTCTTTAAGCGACGCCAGGGCGCTCGCCGGTTGACCGTCGACCCAGCTTTGCATTACTCGGCGTACCGGCGGAACACCAGCGAGCCGTTGGTGCCACCAAAACCGAACGAGTTGGACAGCACCACATCGATCGGCATTTCGCGCGGCGTGTGCGGCACGAAATCCAGGTCGCAGCCTTCATCAGGCTCGTCGAGGTTGATGGTCGGCGGCGCAATCTGGCTGTTGATGGCCAGTACGCTGAAGATCGCCTCGACTGCACCGGCGGCACCCAACAGGTGACCGGTCATGGACTTGGTCGAACTCACGGCCAGGTTGTAGGCGTGATCGCCGAACACCGACTTGATCGCCGAAACTTCTGCCAGGTCACCGGCAGGCGTCGAGGTGCCGTGGGCGTTGATGTACTGCACCTGATCAGGGTTGACCCGGGCATCACGCAAGGCATTGGTGATGCAGCGTGCCGCACCCGCACCGTCAGCCGGAGGCGAGGTCATGTGGAAAGCGTCACCGCTCATACCAAAACCGATCAGCTCGGCGTAGATGGTCGCGCCACGCGCCTTGGCATGCTCGAGCTCTTCGAGCACCAGCGCGCCGGCACCGTCGGACAGCACAAAACCGTCACGGCCCTTGTCCCACGGACGGCTGGCCCGGGTCGGGTCGTCGTTGCGGGTCGACAGCGCACGGGAAGCACCAAAGCCGCCCATGCCCAGACCGCAAGCAGCCATTTCTGCGCCACCTGCAATCATCACATCGGCTTCGCCGTAGGCAATGTTGCGCGCCGCCATGCCAATACAGTGCGTACCGGTGGTACAGGCTGTGGCGATGGCGTAGTTAGGCCCCTGTGTACCCAGGTGGATAGACAGAAAGCCGGAAATCATGTTGATGATCGAGCCCGGCACAAAAAACGGAGAAATCCGTCGCGGGCCTTGCTCGTGCAGGGTACGGCTGGTTTCTTCGATATTGGTCAGACCGCCAATACCCGAACCCATTGCCACACCGATGCGCTCACGATTGGCGTCGGTAACTTCCAGGCCGGAATTGCGCACAGCCTGAAACCCGGCTGCCAGACCGTATTGAATAAACAGGTCAAGTTTTCGGGCTTCTTTGACGGAGAGGTAGTCCTCAACGTTAAAGCCCTGTACCGAGCCGCCAAAACGGGTGGAATAGGCAGAAAGATCCGTGTGTTCGATCAGACCAATGCCACTACGGCCTGCCAGAATGCCTTGCCAGGTGCTCGGAACATCCGCACCCAGTGGCGACAACATCCCCATACCGGTGACTACGACGCGTCTACGCGACACAGCACTCTCCTTTATTCTATTGACGACACTTTGCATCACACCTAAAGAAAAAACCGCACGCCAGAGCGGCAGTGCGGTTTTTCCATGACAGCGAGCAACGATTACAAACTATTACGCCTGGTGGCTAGTAACGTAGTCGATTGCTGCTTGTACAGTAGTGATCTTTTCAGCTTCTTCGTCAGGAATCTCAGTCTCGAATTCCTCTTCCAGAGCCATCACAAGCTCAACGGTGTCAAGGGAGTCGGCACCCAGGTCTTCAACGAAGGAAGCGGCATTGGTCACTTCTTCTTCTTTAACGCCCAGTTGCTCGGCAACGATTTTCTTGACGCGCTCTTCGATGGTGCTCATACCTTGTTTTCACTCCTAATGGACAAATTCAGGCAGCTGGCCAGTGGGCAAGTGTATCGAAAGCCTTTTCGGTTTTTCAACTGAAAGCTTTGCACTCACCCCGCAACAACCGGCCACCTATAAAAAGATTGCAGCTTTATAACGGATTTTAGACAGCTCGTATGACATTTTTTTGAAGCAATCCGTCACATTTAACTCATGTACATCCCGCCGTTGACCGGAATTGTAGCCCCGGTCACGTAGGCTGCACCGTCGGATGCCAGGAAAGCGACCACGTTTGCGATCTCTTGAGCCTGGCCCAGACGGCCCAGCGGAATCTGCGTCTGCAAGGCTTCGCGCTGTGCTTCTGGCAGCTCACGGGTCATATCGGTGTCGATAAAACCTGGAGCGACCGAGTTGACAGTGATCGAGCGAGAGCCCACTTCACGTGCCAGAGCACGACCGAAACCTTCAAGGCCTGCCTTGGCGGCGGCGTAGTTTACTTGGCCAGCGTTGCCCATGGCACCCACAACAGAGCCAATATTGATAATTCGTCCCCAACGGGCCTTGGTCATGCCGCGCAAAACACCTTTGGACAGGCGATACAGACTGTTCAGGTTGGTGTCGATGACATCATGCCATTCGTCATCTTTCATGCGCATCATCAGGTTATCACGGGTGATACCGGCATTATTGACCAGGATCGCCGGCGCGCCGAACTGCTCCTGAATGCTCGCCAGTACCGCAGCAACCGATTCATTGCTGGTCACGTTGAGTTCCATGCCAGTGCCCTGAACACCGTTTTCTTTCAGGGTGGCAGCGATGCGCTCGGCACCGGAAGCGGAAGTCGCCGTACCAATGACAATGGCGCCCTGACGACCCAACTCCAACGCGATTGCCTGGCCAATGCCACGGCTTGCGCCTGTTACCAGTGCAACTTTACCTTGCAAGCTCATGCAGGCTTCTCCTGATTCAGACCAGAGCCAAGCGCGCAGCGGCGAAGGCATCCGGGGTATTCAAATTGTGAGTGGTAACGCCTTCGGCACAGCGCTTGCTGATGCCCACCAGGACCTTGCCCGGCCCGCATTCGACCAGGTCAACCGGGCCATCGGCCGCCAGGGCCTGAACCGATTCAACCCAGCGCACAGGCTTGTACAGCTGCTCAAGCAAATCGCGCTTGAGGGTTGGCAAATCGGCTGCCACCGCGGCGCTGACATTCTGCACCAGGGCAATGGCCGGCATTTTCCAGTCGATCGCTTCAATGGACTCGGCAAAACGCTCGGCAGCTGGACGCATCAGTTCGCAGTGCGACGGTACGCTTACCGGCAACGGCAAGGCACGCTTGGCGCCCTTGGCCTTGCACAGTTCCATGGCGCGCTCGACAGCGGCCTTGGCCCCGGCAATCACGACCTGACCCGGCGAGTTGAAGTTGACCGCGCTGACCACTTCGCCTTGCGCAGCTTCAGCACAGGCAGCCAGTACATCGGCATCTTCCAGACCCAGGATCGCCGCCATGGCGCCCTGCCCGGCCGGTACGGCCTCTTGCATCAACTGACCACGACGCTCGACCAGCTTGACCGCCTCGGCCAGGGTCAGGCATTCGGCGGCCACCAGCGCGCTGTACTCGCCCAAGCTGTGGCCGGCAACGAAGTCAGGACGCTTGCCACCTTCAGCCAGCCACAGACGCCAAAGGGCAATCGAGGCCGCAAGGATGGCAGGCTGGGTGATATCAGTCTGGTTCAGCTTCTCGGCAGGACCTTCCTGGGTCAGCGCCCACAGGTCGTAACCCAGGGCGTCAGACGCTTCTTTAAATGTTTCCAGGACCAGCGGATGTGCCGCGCCCAGCTCGGCCAACATGCCGAGGGACTGCGAACCCTGCCCTGGAAAGACGAATGCGAGGGATGTAGACATGTAACAAGCCCCTAATGATCTTGTCGTCGGAGAATTGACGTCCTGCCGTGGCGGACGCAAGAAACTGACAGTTGGATGGCTGATTGGACCGGGCGGTCACATTTAAGCGCCCGACCGCTAAAACGCCTACGGCAACAACCCTTCAAGGCGCCCATACAAACGCTTTGGCAGGTCTTCATGGATTTCAATCAGCGCACGTTCAATTGCACTTTGAAAGCCCTGAGCACCTGCCGAACCGTGACTCTTGACCACAATGCCCTGCAAGCCGAGAAAGCTCGCACCATTATGCCGCGCCGGCGCCAGATCCGCCTGCAAGCGCCGCATCAACGGCAATGCCAGCACGCCCACGAAGCGACTGAACAGGTTGCGCCTGAACACCGCCTCAAGCCGGCTCGAAATCATCGTTGCCAGGCCTTCGCTGGACTTGAGCATGATGTTGCCGACAAACCCGTCACACACCACCACATCAGCTTCGCCCCGATACACCCCATCGCCTTCGACAAAACCGATGTAGTGCAACCCCGGCGCCGCCTGCAACAATGCCGCCGCCTCCTTGACCTGCTGATTGCCCTTGACGTCCTCGGTACCGATATTGAGCAAGGCGACCCGCGGACGAGGCACACCAAGCGCCTGCGCCGCCACCGAGCCCATCACCGCAAACTGGAACAACTGACTGGCCGTGCAATCGACATTCGCCCCCAGATCCAGCAACTGACAGTAGCCGGTCTGGGTCGGAACTGCCGCCACCATCGCTGGACGGTCGATGCCCGGCAAGGTCTTGAGCACATGCCGGGACAAGGCCATCAGCGCCCCCGTGTTACCGGAACTGACACAAGCTTGCACCTTGCCATCACGGAGCAACTCCAGAGCAACGCGCATGGACGAGTCCGGCTTGCTGCGCAGGGCATGGGAAGGCCGCTCATTCATGGCAATGACTTCTGAAGCCGGGACAATAGACAGGCGCGAGCGATCCACAGCCGAATGGCCAGCGATCAGGGATTCAAGTAGGGAAGGTTGACCAACGAGGGTCAGATGCAGCGAGGGAGTAGCAGACAGGCAGGCAATACAGGCCTGAACAATGCTGCGGGGACCGAAGTCCCCGCCCATTGCGTCGATCGCGATGACCTGAGCGGACAAGTGATTACTCGTCAGCGCCCTTGTCGATCACTTTACGACCACGGTATACGCCTTCTGGCGATACGTGGTGACGCAGGTGAATTTCACCGGTGGTTTTTTCTACAGACAGAGTGCTAGCCGAAAGAGCATCGTGCGAACGACGCATGTCACGGGCAGAGCGGGATTTTTTGTTCTGCTGAACAGCCATAATTGATTAACTCCTAAACGTTTGGGTCACGCTTTAACTGCGCCAATACACTGAACGGGTTGGACCGCGTTACCTCGTCCTCGCCTGGTTCGGGCTCATCGAGACCCGCCGGCTGCTGGCATTCTTCCGGATGATGAGCAGGCACAATGGGCAAGGCGAGCAAAAGCTCCTCCTCGATCAGTGCATGCAGATCCAATGGATCTTCGCCCAGTTCCAGCACGTCATAACCTTTCGGTAACGACTGGGTATTCGCACCCTCTTTCACCACGGCGTAACTGCATTCGCTGTGGATCGGCAGGGTGACCAGCTCAAGACAACGCTGGCAAACCATCTTGACCTCGACGTCGATGGAGCTGTGTATTACCACAGATCTACGTTCGTCGCGCTCAAAAACAAATTTAGCCTGGACCGTACCGACATCGTCGGAAAGCGGATCGCAGAGTCTCTCCAAATCAGCCAGCAACACTTCACCTTGAAGGGTAGTGCCACGATCAGCCAATTTGCGCGGGTCAACGTGAGGTGGAATCGGGTCATTCAACATAGGCGCAGCATTCTAGGGAGGACCCCTTCACGTGTCAAAGGAAATTGTGTCTGTGCGACATTGCGTACGAGCATTAGAATCGTCAACTGCCTACAGGAGTCGCGCATGCTACCTTTATTACTCGCTTCAAGCTCGGTTTATCGCCGCGATTTATTGTCTCGCCTGCGTCTGCCCTTCACGTGCAGCTCGCCGGATATCGACGAAGGCCATCATCAAGGCGAGACCGCCATCGAACTGGTCAAGCGCCTGTCACTGGAAAAAGCCCGCGCGCTGGCTGCCAGCCATCCGAATCATCTGATTATCGGCTCGGACCAGGTTGCCGTACTCGACGGACGGATCATCGGCAAACCCCACACTTACGAAAAAGCGCACCAGCAATTGACCACGGCAAGCGGTGCCAGCGTCAGCTTCCTGACCGGCCTGACCCTGCTCAACAGCCAGACCGGCCATTATCAGACCGATTGCGTGCCGTTTACCGTACACATGCGCAGCCTGAGCGCAGAGCAGATCGAGCGTTATCTGCGCGCCGAGCAGCCCTACGACTGCGCAGGCAGCTTTAAAGCCGAAGGGCTTGGCGTGAGCCTGTTTCAGCGCACCGAAGGCGATGACGCCACCAGCCTGGTCGGCCTGCCACTGATCCGACTGGTGGACATGCTGCTTGCCGAGGGCGTACACCTGCCATGAATAAGCCGGACACTCTGTAGATACTCTGTTGCAGGTCAAGCCCTATTGTGGGAGCGAGCCTGCTCGCGAACGACCTTCGCGAGCAGGCTCGCTCCCACAGTTGCAGTGTTCCTGCAGCTGCCGAGGAACGAAGACAGCGTTCGGCGGCGAAGCCGTCGTAAACCCGATGATCGCAATTCGACGACGCACCGCGCCAGCTGATTTCACGACGGCTTCGCCGCCGAACGCAGCCTCGCTCCTTCGGCAGCTGCTACGCGACATAGAGCCTCTAAACTTTTTGCCAGCCATAAAAAAACCGGCCCTCTTTCAGGCCGGCTTGTTTGAAGCACTCAACAATCAGCGCAGCGTCGGCCCCTGAAAGCCCATCCACATGGCCAATTGCTCAGCCACGCTGGCACCGAGCTTTTTCGAGAAGCGGTCGAAAGCCGATTCCTGCACCGTGAAGTCCACCAGCTCCTTGGCGCCGATCACGTCACGGGCAACCGAACTGGTATTGCCCAGCCCGTCAATCAACCCCAGCGGCAGCGCCTGCTGCCCCGTCCAGACCAGGCCCGAGAACAGCTCCGGGTGCTCCTTGTCTTTCAGGCGATCGCCACGCCCCTGCTTGACGCTGTCAATGAACTGCTGGTGCGTCACATTCAACACACCCTGCCAGAACTTGGTCTCATCCGGCTTTTCCGGCTCAAACGGATCCAGGAACGCCTTGTGGTCGCCCGACGTGTAAGCACGACGCTGAATACCCAGCTTGTCCATCGCACCGACGAAACCGAAGCCTGCCGCCGTCACGCCAATCGACCCGACGAGACTGGCCTTGTCGGCGTAGATCTCATCAGCAGCACTGGCAATGTAATAAGCCCCGGATGCCCCCAGATCGGAAATCACCGCATACACCTTGGTATCGGGATGCAGCCCACGCAGGCGACGGATTTCATCGTAGACATAACCCGACTGCACAGGACTGCCGCCCGGGCTGTTGATGCGCAGCACCACCCCCTTGACCCGCGGATCGTCAAACGCAGCCTGCAGGCTGGTGACCAGATTGTCGGCACTGGCCGGCTCCTTATCGGCAATCGGACCACGCACATCGATCAGCGCGGTGTAGCTGGAACCGCCGACAGCGCTGCGCTCCATACTCACCAACGGGGTAAACAGCAACAACACCGCAATCAGGTAGCAGAACATCAACACCTTGAAGAAAATGCCCCAGCGCCGCGAGCGGCGCTGCTCCTGAATGCCCGCCAACAGGGTTTTTTCCAGCAACTGCCAGCTTTTGTCACCACCGACAGTGTTTTCAGCCGCAGAGGGCGCCTTCCATTGATCGACCATGCACTACCCCAGCAAAGATCTTAATTAGCCTGGCGATCAAGCCAGGCACGCAACTCGGGAAAACTGTCAATTGCCAACCGGGGCTCGAACGTCAGCAAGCGCTCCATCGATTGAGCACCATAGCCTACCGCAACCGAGTCGATACCCGCATTGCGCGCCATCAGCAAATCAAAGGACGCATCACCCACCATCAACGCCTGCTGCGGACACACATCGCAATGAGCCAGGATCTGATTGAGCATCAACGGATCAGGCTTGCTGGCGGTCTCGTCTGCAGCACGGGTGATATCGAAGAAATCCTCCCAGCCGTGGGCCTTGAGCACACGATCAAGGCCACGACGGGCCTTGCCCGTGGCCACCGCCAGACGATAGCCCTGGGCACGGAATGCTTCCAGCGATTCCCGGACTCCCGCAAACAACGGCGAAGGCTCGGCATCCATGGCGATATAAATATCGGCATAGTGCTGGCGGAAGGCAATCACCTGCTCCGGGGGCATGTCGGGGTAAAGGGTCAGGATCGCCTCAGGCAACCCCAGACCGATAATCCCCTTGACCGCCTGCGCATCACGTACCGGACGCCCCGCACGTTGCGCCGCACCCTGCATCGCCGTGACAATCCGACCAATGGAATCAGCCAGCGTGCCATCCCAGTCAAAAATGAGCAGCTTGTACTCAGTAAGGGGCACTCAGACGCTCCACGGTTTTGGCCCACATTTCATCGACCGGGGCCTGGAATTTCATTTCAGTCCCATCGGGCATCGGCACGGTCAGCATGTAGGCATGCAGAAACAGGCGCTTGCCGCCCAGGTCGCGGATTTCCTTGGAGAACCCCTCATCACCGTACTTGCTGTCGCCGGCAATGCAATGCCCGGCATGCAGGGTATGCACACGGATCTGGTGAGTACGCCCGGTAATCGGTCGCGCTTCGACCATGGTTGCAAAATCACCAAAGCGGCGCAGCACCTTGAACACAGTGACCGACTCTTTGCCTTCGTCTTCGTTGACTTCAACCATGCGCTCACCCGAACGCAAGTTGCTCTTCATCAGCGGCGCACGCACCTGCTTGATGGACGCCGCCCAGTTGCCACGCACCAGAGCCATATAACGCTTGTCGATACCGTCGCCGCGCAGGGCCTCGTGCAAATGACGCAACATGCTGCGCTTTTTGGCGATCATCAGCAGGCCGGACGTGTCACGGTCCAGGCGATGCACCAGCTCCAGCTCCTTGACGTCCGGGCGCATCTGACGAAAGGCTTCAATCACGCCAAAGGTCAGGCCGCTGCCGCCGTGCACGGCGATGCCTGCTGGCTTGTTCAATATAATCAGGGCCTTGTCTTCATAGACAATGGCCGCTTCAAGGCGCAGCAACAAACCCTGGGCCACAGGCACCGGCTCGTCGCGCTCAGGCACGCGAACCGGCGGCACGCGCACGATATCGCCGGCCTGCAGCTTGTACTCGGGCTTGATCCGGCCCTTGTTCACACGCACTTCGCCTTTACGCAAAATGCGGTAAATCAAGGTCTTGGGAACACCCTTGAGCCGAGCAAGAAGGAAGTTGTCGATGCGTTGGCCGGCATATTCCGGCGAGACCTCAAGCAGCTGGACGCTGGGGGTCGGGGGGGTAGTCGTCGTCATGCCGTGAATGATAACAATTTTTTATGGAATTGAAGCACTTAATCATTGCTGCTATAGTCGCGAACGCCGCCAAAAGCGGCCTGGACAGAGGATTAACGGTGAACAACCGGCCCTGACCAACGCTCTTGATCAGGACGCGAGGCCGTCCTACGGGGCTTTTGCTGGATACGCAAGACCTGGAGTTGTAACAAGCGCAGGTGACATGAGGCCTGAAGCGAGCCTGGAAAGCAGAGTGCAAACTCGCCTTTTACGCCGATATTCACGGCCAGTTCACAAAGTGCAGTCAGCCTCGGGAATTTCGAGCGAATGCTTCGGAAACAACGCCTTTATTAGCCATGATGCGTGAACTCCCCTTTGGAGAACACGGTAAATGCCAACCCGCTGCGGATTCTGCGCGCGGCAGCACCCGAATTATCAGGGATACGTGTAGGGTGGAGATGCACAACCGCCGGACTGTGTAGCAATAGGCTTTATCAAGACGCTTCATCTCGTCCACAGCCGCCGGTTGATTCCTCCTCCTGACCAGACTTTTGCTTAAGAGGTGCATTAGCACCACAGCAAGCAGGAAGCGTAAGTCGCGACTTCGCCCCCAAGGGTCGAACCTCGCTGTACACAGGAGTGGCCAACAACTCCTGACGCACCTGACACCGACCATGAGAAGTCGTGTGTGCCGAACGCCGTTTCCGGTAGCCCGGAAACCGACGGTACAACATGAAAAGAATGCTGATTAACGCAACTCAACCTGAAGAGTTGCGCGTTGCACTGGTAGATGGCCAACGCCTCTACGACCTGGACATCGAGTCGGGTGCTCGCGAGCAGAAGAAAGCCAACATCTATAAAGGCCGTATTACTCGCATCGAACCAAGCCTTGAGGCTGCCTTTGTCGATTTCGGCTCCGAGCGCCACGGCTTCCTGCCCCTCAAAGAAATCTCCCGCGAGTACTTCAAGAAAGCCCCTGAAGGCCGCGTCAACATCAAGGACGTCCTGAGCGAAGGCCAGGAAGTCATCGTGCAGGTCGAAAAAGAAGAGCGCGGCAACAAGGGCGCAGCCCTGACCACGTTTATCAGCCTCGCCGGCCGCTACCTGGTCCTGATGCCGAACAACCCGCGTGCAGGCGGTATCTCCCGCCGCATCGAAGGTGAAGAGCGCAACGAACTGCGTGAAGCGCTGAACGGCCTGATCGCTCCTGCCGACATGGGCCTGATCGTTCGCACTGCCGGCCTTGGCCGCAGCAGTGAAGAAATGCAGTGGGACCTCGATTACCTGCTGCAACTGTGGACCGCCATCAAAGAAGCCTCGCTGGATCGCGCCGCACCCTTCCTGATCTACCAGGAAAGCAACGTGATCATCCGCGCCATCCGCGACTACCTGCGCCAGGACATCGGCGAAGTCCTGATCGACAGCGTTGAAGCCCAGGACGAAGCCCTGACCTTTATCCGCCAGGTGATGCCGCAGTACGCCAGCAAAATCAAACTCTACGAAGACAGCGTTCCGCTGTTCAACCGTTTCCAGATCGAAAGCCAGATCGAGACCGCTTTCCAGCGCGTCGTTGAACTGCCTTCCGGCGGCTCCATCGTTATCGACCCGACCGAAGCCCTGGTGTCCATCGACATCAACTCGGCCCGCGCCACCAAAGGCAGCGATATCGAAGAAACCGCACTGCAAACCAACCTTGAAGCGGCGGAAGAAATCGCCCGTCAGTTGCGCCTGCGCGACATCGGCGGCCTGATCGTCATCGACTTCATCGACATGACCCCGGCCAAAAACCAGCGCGCAGTGGAAGAAAAAGTCCGCGAATGCCTGGAAGCCGACCGCGCCCGCGTACAAGTGGGTCGTATCTCGCGCTTCGGCCTGCTGGAAATGTCCCGTCAGCGTCTGCGCCCATCCCTGGGTGAAAGCAGCGGCATCGTTTGCCCGCGCTGCAACGGCACCGGCATCATCCGTGATGTTGAATCGCTGTCGCTGGCGATCCTGCGCCTGATCGAAGAAGAAGCCCTGAAGGACCGCACTGCCGAAGTCCGCGCCCAGGTGCCAATCCCGGTTGCAGCGTTCCTGCTCAACGAAAAACGCAACTCGATCACCAAGATCGAACTGCGTACCCGTGCCCGCATCGTCATTCTGCCGAACGACCACCTCGAAACGCCGCACTTCGAAGTTCAGCGTCTGCGTGATGACAGCCCGGAAGCCCACACCAACCAGTCCAGCTATGAAATCGCTGCCGCTGCCGCTGAAGTGGAAGAAGTTCAACCGGCTGCTGCCACCCGCACCCTGGTTCGCCAGGAAGCCGCCGTTAAAACAGCACCGCCACGCACCTCGGCACCGGTTCCGACCGAAGCCGCTGCTGCTGCCGCACCTGCTCCTGCACCGGCGGCCACCATCGCCGAGCCAAGCCTGTTCAAGGGCCTGGTCAAGTCGCTGGTAAGCCTGTTTGCCTCCAAGGAAGAGCCTGCAGCACCGACCGTAGTCGAGAAGCCGGCAACCCCTGAGCGCCCTGCACGCAACGAAGAACGTCGCAACGGTCGCCAGCAGAGCCGTAACCGCAACGGTCGTCGTGACGAAGAACGTAAACCGCGCGAAGAGCGTGCTCCACGTGAAGAGCGTGCCGCTCGCGAACCACGCGAAGAGCGCAGCCCTCGCGAAGAAACTCCGGTTGTGGCTCAAACTCCTCGCGAAGAGCGCGCACCGCGCCCACCGCGCGAAGAACGTGCGCCGCGTGCACCACGTGAAGACCGCAAGCCGCGTGGCGAACGCGAAGAGCGCGTACGTGAACTGCGCGAGCCTCTGGATGCAGCACCAGCCGTAGCCGCTGTGGCCGCTACCACTGCTGTAGCTGAAGAGCGCCCAGCCCGTCAGCCGCGTGAAGAGCGCCAGCCGCGCGCACCTCGCGAAGAACGTGCGCCACGCGAAGAGCAGGTTGTAGCTGCCGCTGAAGACGAAGAAGTGCTGAACGGTGAAGAGCAGTCCCAGGACGAGACCCAGGACAACGCCGAAGGCGATCGTCCACGTCGTCGCTCCCGTGGCCAGCGTCGTCGCAGCAACCGCCGCGAGCGTCAGCGTGACGCCAACGGCAACGTGATTGAAGGCTCGGAAGAGAACAGCGAAGAAGGCAACAGCCAGAACGCTCCTGCAACCACCTCTGAAACAGCCGTCGTGGCCGTGACTGAAACCGTTGCCAGCCAGGTCGTCAGCGCTCCTGCTGAAGCCCAGGCGCACCAGCAGGCAGAACGCGCAACAGAAGTGGCCCAGGAATCGGCCCCGGTTGAAACCGTGGCCGTCGTTGAAGCTGACAAGGAAATTGTGGCTGTCGAAACACCTGCGGCCCAGGCCCCAGCTGTTGAAACCGCTGGCGAAGCAGCAACCAAAGTAGAAGCAGTCGCTGCCCAGGCACCGACCACTGAAACGCCTGTTGTTGAAACTCCAGTAGTAGAAGCACCGGTAGTAGAAGCGCCAACAGTAGAAGCAGTGACGCCGATCGAAGCCGTCAAGGCGCCTGAAGTTGAAGTTGCACCAGCTCAAGAAGCACAGCCTGAAGTCCAGGCCGTTGCCCAGCCGGTTGCAGCGACTCCAGAGCCAGTGGTTGAAGCCGTGTTGGAAGCACCAGCGGTCGAAACTCCGGTTATCGAAAAAGCACCGCATGCCCGCGAAGCCCGCGTTGTGCGCGCGCCAGTAGCAGAGCCTGCCGTTACTGAAGCCGTAGCAGAGCCTGTTGCCGCACCTGAAGTGGTAACCGTTGAAGCCGCGGTCGAAACGATAGTAGCCGTAGAGCCGGCCCCCGTTGAGACTGTTGTGACAACTGAAGTGGTTGAGGTAGTGGTTGCAGCAACTCCGGTTGTCAGCGCCCCAAGCAACGGTCGCGCACCTAACGACCCGCGTGAAGTACGTCGCCGCAAGCGTGAAGAGGCAGCTGCTGCAGCGGCCGCTCAGGCAACTGCGCATGAAGGCGTAGCCCAGGAAAAGGCACACGAGGATAAACCCCTCGCCTAATTCCAAAGGCCATTAAAAAGCCCCGCCAGTTCTGAACTGGCGGGGCTTTTTTTATGCCTGCGAATTAAATCAAAAAGGCCAGAACGAGCGACGACCTTTCTCCAGCTCACCGCGACATTGGCCAAGCTGTGCACCATAGGTTTTGGACTGCTGCTCGACTTTACGCGCCACCTGCATCAACCAGGGTTTGGCGCGATAGGTATTGCGACTGTAACCCCCCCTGCCCTCGTGATACGCCAGGTACTGGTTATAGGTATCCCACTTGGAGATCCCCAATTGCCGCTGGGTACCCGCGGTGTACCAACCGATAAACATGATGGCGTCAGCGAAATTGTCGCGCGACCCGGAACTGCCCATGCTGTTTTCAAAGTCACGCCATGCCGGAGGCTGAGCCTGTGCATAGCCGTAGGACGGGCTGACCCGACCCCACGGGATGACCCACAAAAGGTAAGCACGAGGCGGAAGCGCATCGGCAACGAAGCTGCTTTCCTGCTTCATGATTGCCATCGAAACATGCACAGGCGTGCCCCAGCGCTCCTGCATCGCTACCGAGTCCTTGTACCAGGCCGGATATTGCCTATAGATACTGCACAGGTTGTTTTGATCTTTGGGCGGAGCAGTGACACAACCGGTCAACGTCACCAGTGCCAACGCCAGCACCCCTGCCGGTATGTGCTTCATTGATAGTCCAGACCGCTAATACAGGTTGGGCTCCATCTCCAGCTGCACCGCAAAGCGCTGCTCGATATCTGCCTGAATACGCTGCGCAAGGGCCAGCAACTGCAAACCGGTAGCCGACCCATAGTTGACCAGCACCAACGACTGCAGGCGATGCACTCCGGCATCCGCCTCACGAAAGCCCTTCCAGCCTGCAGTTTCGATCAGCCAGCCCGCCGCCAGCTTTACCTGGCCATCGGCTTGTGGGTAACCAATCAGGCCGGGGTGGGCCAATTTCAATTCCGCCGCCAGGCTTGCCGATACCAGCGGATTCTTGAAGAAGCTGCCGGCATTGCCCAACACCGCAGGGTCAGGCAGTTTTTCGCTGCGGATACTGCAGATAGCCCGACTTACATCACAGGCCGTCGGCTGCTCAATGCCCTGCTCGGCCAGGCGCTGACGCACAGGGCCGTACTCCAGATGCAGATGCATGGCCCTGCTCAGGGCAAAGCGCACACGCAAAATCAACCAGCGCCCGGCCTGCTGCTTGAACAGACTGTCACGATAGGCAAAGTTGCATTCGGCCAGACTGAACTCACGCAACTCGCCGGTTTGTCGGTCGAGCGCTGTAAGGCCTGCGAATACATCCTTGATCTCGACCCCATAGGCGCCGATATTCTGCATCGGCGCGGCACCCACGGTGCCAGGGATCAGGCTGAGGTTTTCCAGGCCCGACAAGCCCTGCTCAAGGGTCCACAGCACGAAGGCATGCCAGACCTCCCCCGCTTCAGCCTCCACCACTACCCGCTCGCCATCATCTTCCAGCAAGCGGATACCGCGACTGGCCATGCGCAAAACCAGCGCTGGCACATCGCCGGTCAACAGCAGGTTGCTGCCGCCGCCAATCACCAGCAACGGCAACTTGTGCTCAGCCGCACACAGCAAGGCCTGGCGCACATCATCATCGTTGTGCGCCTGGGCAAACAGGCTGGCCTTCACATCAACACCAAAGCTATTGAAGGGCTTGAGCGACGCATTGACCTGCATGTCCAAACTCATGACTCCAGCAAACGCCGAACGCGCTCAAGATCTTCCACGGTATCTACCCCGGCAGGCGGAGCTTCAAGCACATCGGCCACGTGAATACGCACACCATGCCACAGCGCCCGCAGTTGCTCGAGGCGCTCGGTGTTTTCGAGCCAGCAAGGCCCCCAGCTGACGAAGTCATGCAGGAAGCCCGCTCGATAGGCGTAGATGCCGATATGTCGACGGTAAGGCACGCCTGCTGGCAGTGCGTCCGGGTGCAGTGCAAAGTCATCCCGCGCCCAGGGCAACGTGGCCCGGCTGAAGGTCAGCGCCAGCCCGTTGATATCACTGACCACCTTGACCACATTGGGATTGAACAGCGTCTCGACATCATCAATAGGCTCGGCCAGGGTCGCCATGCTCGCCTCGCCATGGGCCGCCAGGTTGAGCGCAACCTGATCGATCACCTGTGGCGGGATCATCGGCTCATCGCCCTGCACGTTAACCACAATGGCATCGCTGGCCAGACCCAGTTGCGTAGCCACTTCGGCCAGGCGATCAGTGCCGGATTCATGGTCGGCACGGGTCAGCAGCACCTCGGCGCCGAACGCCTTGCAGGCCTCGACAATACGCATATCGTCAGTGGCAACGACCACACGTTGCGCGCTGCTTTTACAGGCCTGCTCCCAGACATGCTGGACCATCGGCTTGCCGGCGATCATTTGCAGCGGCTTGCCCGGTAAACGGGTCGAGGCATAGCGCGACGGGATAACGACGGTAAAAACCGGGATCATTTATCCAGACGCTCTTCGGCAGTGAGGGTGCGGGCTTCGGTTTCGAGCATTACCGGAATGCCATCACGGATCGGGTAAGCCAGGCCTGCGCCCTTGCTGATCAGCTCGGTCTTGTCGGCACTGAGCTTGAGCGGGCCTTTGCAAACAGGGCAGGCGAGGATATCGAGCAGCTTGGTGTCCATAAATGTTCCCCTTGAGATGAGTTAGGGTAAAAGACGATCAGGTAAAAGACGCAGCAATTGTTGGTCAAACCACAACACAAAGGCCTCGGAAGGCACTGCATCAACAGCCAGATACCACCAGTCGGATGACGCGAAGTCACGGCACTTCACCGCGTCCTTTTCGGTCATGACCACGGGTAATGATGGCGAGAAATTCAATATTTCGGCGCTATAAGGCGCGTGATCAGCAAACGCATGAGCAATTGGCCGCCAGTGTAGCGTTTCAAGGGTGGTGAAGAAACGCTGCGGGTTGCCGATACCGGCGACCGCATGCAGAGCCTGCTGCGCAGGAAAAAAGTCCAGTGCCTTGCGCTCCCCACTCACCAGATTCACCAGTGCGGTGGGTTGCAACGCAAAGGCAAAACCGCCCTGCGGGTCGCTGGCAGCGCCGTTATAGAGCACCGCGTCAACGCTCTGCAGGCGCTCGACCGGTTCGCGCAGCGGCCCGGCAGGCAGGCAACGGCCATTACCCAGGCCTCTGGCATTGTCGATCAACACCAGCTCCAGATCCCGCGCCATACGGTAGTGCTGCAACCCGTCATCCGACAGGATCAGGTCCAGCGGCTCGCTGGCCAGTAGCCCCTTGATCGCCCGACTGCGGTCGGGATCGATCATCAGGGGCACACCAGTGCGCTGCACGACCAGCAAGGGTTCATCCCCCGCCTGCACGGCACTTTGCTCGGCGCGTACACGCCACGGCAGTTGCGGCGGGGTCGCGCCATAGCCGCGACTGACCACGCCAACGCGCAGTCCCTGGCGCTGACAGTGCTCTATCAGCCACAGGATTAATGGCGTTTTGCCGGTGCCGCCGACCGTGATGTTCCCCACCACGATCAACGGCACCGGCGGGCGATAGATCTCGCCCTCACCGGCGACAAAACGTGCCCGCTTGCGCTCAACCACCCGTCGGTAGAGGCATTCGAGTGGTCGCAACAGGATCAGCAGCGGATGCCCGGCATACCAGGCACGCAGTAAACGATCGGACATGGCCATCAGGGAGTCGTCTGCGCCTCAACCGTGGTCATGCGCAAATGGCTAAAGCCGAGCTTGCCGGCCGCGTCCATCGCGGTGATGACCGCCTGATGTTGCGTTTTGCCATCGGCGCTGATCGACAGCGGCAAACGGGTATCGCCACCGGACTCTTTCTGCAGGGCCTCCATCAGGCTGGCCAGATCATTCTTGGGCAACAACTGGTTATTCACCGAGAAAACCCCGTCTGCGCTGATGGCGATATCCAGTTGCTTGCCATTCTGCTCATCGCTGGGTGAACCGCTGACAGCCTCCGGCAGATCGACGCGCAACTGGGTTTCGCGGGTGAAGGTGGTGGTCACGACAAAAAACAGCAACAGGATAAACACCACGTCAATCAATGACGCGAGGTTGATATCAACTGTTTCCCGTGGCTTGCGGCGAAATTTCACGCTTTACTCCCGACCATATCGACTTCACGGTCGCCCTGAACCACTTCAACCAGCTTGATTGCCTCCTGCTCCATGCCAACCACCAGGTCGTCAATACGACGCTGCAGGAAACGATGGAAGAATACGGCCGGGATACCCACCATCAGGCCTGCGGCCGTGGTGATCAGCGCCTTGGAAATACCACCCGCCAGCACCGCAGCATTGGAGGTCATTCCCGAGCCCATGAACGAGCTGAAAATATCGATCATGCCCAGCACCGTACCCAGCAGCCCCAGCAAGGGCGCCATTGCGGCAATGGTGCCCAGGGTATTGAGGTAGCGCTCAAGCTCATGAATAACGCGCGCGGCGGCCTCTTCAATGCACTCTTTCATGATTTCGCGACCATGACGGGAGTTGGCCAGGCCCGCGGCAAGAATCTCACCCAGAGGCGAATCGGCACGCAATTGCTTGAGTTTTTCCTTGTCCATTTGCTTGTCTTTGATCCAGACCCAGACCTGACCGAGCAGATGCTCCGGGGTCACGCGACTGGCACGCAGGGTCCACAGACGCTCGACAATAATGCCCAGCGCGGCAACAGAGCTCAGAATGATCGGCAACATCATCCAGCCGCCGGATTTGACCAGTTCCCACACAGTGACAATCCCCTCGAAAAAGTGTGCCACTCTACCACAGGGGCAGCGTCAATCGCGCCAGAACCGGCGTTGGTCGCGCATGCTTTCAGCCTTGCCCGACGCCCCCAGGCGAAACTTCACCGCACCCTGCTCGGCGCTGTCCAGTACCTGCACCCCCAGCGCCAGATACCGGGCCATCACCTGTGGATGGGGATGACCGAAGCTATTGCCATGCCCCCGGGAGATCAGCACGATTTCAGGCGCCAGGGCCTTGAGAAACACCATCGACGACGAGGTCTTGCTGCCGTGATGAGGAGCCTGCAACCAGCGGGTAGGCACGCCCAGCGGGCTTTGCAGCAAGGCACGCTCGGCCCTGGCATCGATATCCCCGGTCAGCAGCAACCGCTCATCACCGGCCTGCACCTGCAACACGCAGGACTTTTGATTACTGTCGCTGGCCCCCGCCCACTGCCAGAGTGAAAAACTCACACCATCCCATTCCCAAGTTTCCCCACTGACACAGGGTTGCGCCCGCAACGGCTCCGCCAGCCCCGGCACATCGCCGCTAATCACCCGTTTCACGCTGACGCCCCGCTGCACCGCCAGCGCCCCACCGGCATGATCCGAATCGGCGTGACTGAGCAGCATCAAATCCAGCTCGGCCACCCCCAATGAACGCAAAACCGGCACCACCACCCGCTCGCCCTGATCCAGATTCCCTGACTTGGGGCCTGCGTCGTACAACAGAGTGTGATTGCGGGTACGCAAGGCAATCGCCAGACCCTGACCAACATCCAGCTGCAGCACCTCGACCTGACCACGGGGGATCTGTTCACGGGGCGCAAACAGCGCCAGCAGCACCAGCGGCCAACCCAGCGGCCGCAAGACCATCCCCGCAGGCAACAACAGGATCAGCACTCCGGCCGCACTCAACAGCCAAATGTAAATCGGCACGGATACGGGCAACCACGGCGTAAACACATCGGCCAGCAGGCTCAAACCCTGGACCAACCCATCGATCAGGCCACCTGACAGCCACAGCAGGTTTTCCCCCAGCCAGGGCACAGACAACAGCAAGGTCCCCAGCAAAGCTGTTGGCAGCACTGCCAGGCTGATCCAGGGGACGGCTATCAGATTGGCCAGCGGCCCGGTCAGGCTGATGGGCAGATCGAGTATCCACAGCATCGGGAACAAGCCCAGGGCGATCAGGCCGTGAGGGCGCAACCACATGGCCCGCCACCCCCACGCCCCCAAGCGGCCACTGAAGGTAAAGAGAAGCACCGCCACGGCGCTGAATGACAACCAGAACCCAGCCCGTAAACTCGCCAGCGGCTCGACGATCAGCACGGCATTGAGCGCCAGCAAAAAAGGCAGCCACACGCCCAGTTGCCGAAACCACAAACGCCATGCCAGCACCAGTCCGAGCATCATGCACGCGCGCTGCACCGGCACTTCAAAGCCCGCCAGCACGCCGTAACCCGTGGCGCCAATAAACGCCAGGGCACAAGCCCAGGGTAGCCACGGCAAACGACGTGGCCACAGCCCATAACGCGCCAGCAAGGCGATAAATCCATAGATCAAACCGGCAAACAGGCCAATATGCTGGCCCGAGATCACCAGCAGATGCACCGTGCCGGTCGCTTGCAACAACGTCCAGTCATCGCGACTCAGACCCGATCCATCACCCAGTACCAGCGCCGCCAACCACGAAGCCCGGCCCTGGGCATCAATGCGCAGCAGACGCTGACGCAAGCCGTCACGCCAGGCGTGACTGGCAGCCTCCTGTAAATGCCCCTGCTTGACCGTACCGGTCGCACCGATGCGCTGCGCCAGTAACCAGGCCTCAAAATCAAACCCCTGAGGATTGAGCAAGCCTTTGGGTTTCTTGAGTTTGACCGCCAGCCGCCAGCGCTCGCCGCTGTTTACCGCAGGGCCGCCATACCAGCTCAGCCTGATAGTCGCGGGCAAAGCACCGTGGCGCGACTTTGCCCCCTGCAATTCAAAGCGGACGGATGTTCCAGACTGCTGCGGCAAGCCGATCACACGCCCCTCGACCCAGAGCGTACGCCCGTCGAATGAGTCAGCCAGACGGTTATCCAGTGCCCTTTGCCCCTGAAAGCAGGCCCAGCACAGCGCAAGCACATAAAGCCCCACCGGCCAGCCCCTGCAGGCCAATAGCAACCCCCCCGCCGTCACCATCAGCAGCAACCACCCGGCAGACGGTAAACCAGGTAAAAACCGCAGCGTGATCAGGCCCGCTGCCAGCGCAAACATCCCTGTGTACATGCCTATACTCAACTTATCCCTTTGACTCGGATTAGCTGGAATCCCGGGGCCGCGCTTAAGAAATTGTCACAAAGTCTAAATAGGCATCCTGTCGAATTTGGGCATACTGCCCCCTTGACCTAGGGAGAGGCCCATGCCACGGCGTTTGATCAAACGTTTCATGCCAGATCCGGCCCTGATCAGGGAACACAAGTCCTTACGATTTTTGGGCACCTTGCTCCATGATCCCAACCTCTGGCACCTCAACCGTCACTCCGTGGCCCGGGCAATGGCGGTGGGCATTTTCGCGGCCTTTATACCCATGCCGTTCCAGATGCTTCTGGCGGCCTTTCTGGCAATAAGGGTTCGCAGCAATATGCCGATCTCCGTGGGCCTGGTATGGCTGACCAACCCCATCACCATGCCCCCGGTGTTTTATTGCACCTACCAGCTGGGCGCCTGGCTGATGAACGTGCCGGCGCGCACCCTGCCCGACGAACTGACCTGGGAATGGATCAGCGGCCAGCTCTCTACTGTGTGGCAGCCATTCTTGCTGGGCTCGGTGGTCTGCGGCGTGGTGCTCGGCGCATTGGCCTATTGCCTGACCATGCTCTATTGGCGCTGGTGGGTCAGCCATAAATGGAAAGCCCGCAAAAACAGACACCCATAAAAAAGGCCCCGAACAGGGGCCTTTTTTATCCGCATGTCACAACAACTACTGACGCATCCCGCGCCCGCTGACCAGCAGCCTGGCGCAGCCGAAGTAGAGCACGATGGTCGCCACCACCATAAAGGTCAGCGCGACACTGATCTTGATGTCCGAAACGCCCAGGATGCCGTAGCGAAAGGCGTTGACCATATGCAGCACCGGGTTGGCCAGCGACACGCTCTGCCAGAACGGCGGCAGCAGGGTGATGGAGTAGAAAACCCCGCCCAGATACGTCAGCGGCGTCAGTACGAAGGTCGGAATAATCGAAATATCGTCGAAATTGCGTGCAAAAACGGCGTTGATAAACCCCAGCAACGAGAAAATCGTAGCGGTCAGCACCACCACCACAATGGTCAGGCCCAGGTGATGCACCTGCAGATGGGTAAAGAACAGCGACAGCAGGGTCACGATCAGGCCCACGATCAGGCCGCGCAAGATCCCGCCCACGGTAAAACCGATCAGGATCGTGTGGGGCGACACCGGCGAGACCATCAGCTCTTCAATCGACCGCTGGAACTTGGCGCCAAAGAAGCTCGACACCACGTTACCGTAGGAGTTGGTGATCACCGACATCATGATCAGACCCGGCACAATGTACTCCATATAGGTGAAGCCACCCATATCGCCGATTTGCCGACCAATCAGGTTACCGAAGATCACAAAGTACAAAACCATCGTGATCGCAGGTGGCAGCAGGGTTTGCGGCCAGATCCGCATAAAGCGGCGGACCTCACGGTAAATAATGGTGTTCAACGCAATCAGGTTGGGACGCAGCTCCGAGCTCATACCGCCACCTTTGCCAGGTTTTTCTCGACCAACGACACAAACAACTCCTCAAGGCGATTGGTTTTGTTGCGCAAGCTCACCACTTCAATATTTTGCGCGGCCAATTGAGTGAACAGACCGGTAATGCCCACAACCTTGTCGACCTGGACCTCCAGGGTCGCGGCATCGAGCAACTGGCTCGGGTAGCCGATCAACTGAGGGGCAGCCTGCAGCGGTTGCTTCAAGTCGAGCAAAAAGGTCTCGACATGCAACTGTCCAAGCAGTTGGCGCATGCTGGTGTTTTCGACAATGGTGCCGTGATCGATGATCCCGATATTGCGGCACAGCTGCTCAGCCTCTTCCAGATAGTGGGTGGTGAGGATGATGGTGGTGCCCTGCTCGTTCAGCCCGGTGAGGAAGGACCACATCGAGCGACGCAGTTCAATGTCGACACCGGCTGTAGGCTCATCGAGGATCAACAGACGCGGCTCATGCACCAAAGCCCGGGCAATCATCAGGCGGCGCTTCATGCCACCGGACAACGAACGCGATGGCGTGTCGCGCTTGTCCCAGAGCCCTAACTGCGTCAGGTATTTTTCGGCTCGTTCCTTGGCGATTTTCGCCGGAATACCGTAGTACCCCGCCTGGGTCACGACGATATCGAAGGTCTTTTCAAACTGGTTGAAGTTGAATTCCTGCGGAACCACACCAATCGAACGCTTGAGGGCTGCGGGATTGCGATCAAGATCATGGCCAAAGATATTCACCGTGCCGCCGGTCTTGTTGACCAGGGTCGAGAGAATGCCGATGGTGGTGGATTTGCCGGCACCGTTAGGGCCCAGCAAGGCAAAAAAGTCACCTTCGGCGACATCCAGATCGATACCACTCAGGGCCTGGAAACCGTTGCCGTAGGTTTTGGTTAGCTGCCGTATGGACAGAGCGGAACTCATATCGGATTACGCACCAAGATGGGGGAAAGGGGAATTGTAAATAAGGGCGAACAGCCTGTAGGACAAGTCCGACAAGACCCTATGGTGCTTGGCCTCGCCGCACAAGTACAGTCGCCCGTATTAATAGTGGCTATTAAGTCAACGCGGTCATGACGGCATTTCGATAGGCCGGACGCTGCTTCAAGCGCTCATACCAGGCACTCAGGTGCGGCAGGGGCGGGCGTTCGATGGGCATTTCAAACCAGGCGTAAATGAAGCTACCCAGCGGGATATCACCCATGCCGATTTCATCACCGGACAAGTAGGGTTTTTCAGCCAGGGCCCGATCGGCCACGGCAAGCAATTCGCCGCTGGCCTTGATTGCGGCGTTGATTGCCACCCAGTCCTGCTGCTCGGCAGGCGTACGCAAGACACCCCAGAACACCGTGCGAAACACCCCGGCAAAGGAAGTGCTGGTCCAGTCCATCCACTTGTCTGCCTGCGCCCGCACACGTGCATCGGTTGGATACCATGACGTATCCGAGCCATATCTGGCAGTGAGGTAGCGCACGATGGTGTTTGACTCCCACAGCACGAAGCCGTCGTCCTCTTCAATCACAGGCACCTGGCCATTAGGGTTCAACGCCCGGTACTCAGGGCTGTTGACCACCCCAAAGGCGCCGCCCGCCTCTACCCGGCTATACGGCAACGCCAGCTCTTCAACACACCACAACGCCTTGCGCACGTTTGACGAATTCTTGCGACCCCACACTTTCAGCATGATCTGGCTCCTGATTGATAGACGCCGAAGGAGTCTACGCCGGGATGACGAACTCCGTCTCCAGCGCGAGGTCACTATCCCTACAACCCTGATCGAAAGTTGCGACTAAGCTCACAAGGGTGCACGCCCCTGATTTCATGGAGGATTGAATATGCTGTTGTTGTGGATACTGGTTCTGATTGTTGGCATCGCCTATATGGCCCATCGCCGCATCGCCCCCCTGACGATCATTGCCGTGGTCGCGGTGTATTTACTGGCCATGGGGGTTATCGGCCATGTACCTGGCGGGTTGCTGGCAATCCTCTGGCTGCTGCTGGCCGCGCCCACGGCCCTGCTGCTGTTGCCCGAACTTCGTCGCAAAATCTTTACCGCCCCCCTGTTCAATTGGTTCCAGAAGACCCTGCCGCCGATGTCGCAAACCGAACGCGATGCCATCGATGCCGGCACCGTGTGGTGGGACGGCCAGTTGTTTAGCGGCCGCCCCGACTGGAACCAGCTGCTGGCCTACCCCAAGGCCCGGCTGACCGAAGAGGAACAGGCATTTATTGACGGCCCCACCGAAGAGTTGTGCGCAATGGTCAGCGACTGGGAAATCGGCCAGGCCATGGACTTGCCACCGCAGGCCTGGGCGCACATCAAGGAGCATGGCTTCTTCGCCCTGATCATCCCCAAAGCCTACGGCGGTAAAGGGTTCTCGGCCTACGCCCATTCCCAGGTCGCCATGAAACTGGCCACCCGTAGTGGCGATCTGGCTTCCACCGTAATGGTGCCCAATTCCCTAGGCCCCGCTGAACTGCTGCTGCATTACGGTACCGATGAACAACGCGACCACTATCTGCCACGCCTGGCCCGTGGTGATGACATCCCCTGCTTTGCCCTGACCGGGCCACTGGCAGGCTCAGATGCCGGGGCAATGCCCGACACCGGGATCATTTGCAAAGGCCAATGGCAAGGTGAGGAAGTTATCGGCCTGCGCCTGAACTGGGAGAAACGCTATATCACTCTCGGCCCCGTCGCCACGCTGCTGGGCCTGGCGTTCAAGGCCCATGACCCGGACCATCTGCTGGGCGACAAAGAGGACCTGGGCATCAGCCTGGCATTGATCCCTACCGACACCCCCGGCGTCGAGATCGGCCGTCGCCATCTCCCCCTGGGCGCAGCCTTCATGAACGGCCCGAACTCGGGCAAAGATGTGTTTATCCCGCTCGACTACCTGATCGGCGGCCAGGAAATGCTCGGCAAAGGCTGGATGATGCTGATGAATTGCCTGTCGGTGGGACGCTCGATTTCGTTGCCGGCAGTGGGCACCGGCGCGGCCAAGTTCACCAGCCTGGTGACCGGCCAATATGCTCAGGTACGCGAACAGTTCAATGTGCCACTGGCCGCCTTCGAGGGCATTCAGGAGGCGCTGGCGCGTATCGGCGGCAATGCCTGGCTGATGGACAGCGCCCGCATGCTGACCGCCAACGCGGTGGATCTGGGGGAAAAACCCTCGGTTCTTTCGGCCATTCTCAAGTACCACCTTACCGAACGCGGCCGCGAGTGCATCAGCCATGCGATGGACGTGCACGGTGGCAAAGGCATCATCATGGGCCCCAACAACTACCTGGGGCGTAACTGGCAAGGGGCTCCGATCTTCATCACTGTAGAGGGCGCCAATATCCTCTCGCGCAACCTGATGATCTTTGGTCAGGGCGCCATCCGTTGCCATCCCTTTGTGCTGAAGGAAATGGCCTTGGCCGGGCGGGAAGATAAAGATCAAGCCATGCTGGAGTTTGACGCCCTGCTGCTCAAACACATTGGTTTTGCCATCAGCAACGCTTCCAGCACGCTGGTGTTGAACCTGGGCATTGGCCGTTTCGAAGCTGCGCCCGGCAACCCGTTGAGCCAGGGTTACTTCCGCGCGCTCAACCGTCAGGCGGCGGCGTTCGCCCTGCTCGCGGACCTGAGCATGATGCTGCTGGGCGGTGAGCTCAAACGCCGCGAACGCTTGTCTGCGCGCCTGGGCGATGTGCTGAGCCATTTGTATCTGGCGTCGGCCGCCCTCAAGCGTTATCACGACCTCGACTCGCCGCAATACCTTGATCCGCTGTTCAAATGGGCTATGGAAGAAAGCCTGGGCCACGCTGAGCGCGCACTGGATGAACTGTTGAAAAACTTCCCGAGCCGAACGCTGGGCTTTCTGTTGCGCGGCGTGGTATTTCCGTTTGGGCGCCGGCATACCGGTCCGTCGGACGCACTGGATGCCGAGGTCGCTGCAGTATTGGGCCGCGCCAAAGGGGATCCGGCACTTGAAGCCGTGCTCGCTGGCTGCTACCGCCCGCAATCGCCGGATGACGCTGTGGGCGCCCTGCAACATGCCAGCAACCTGCTGAGCGAAGCGCGCCCCCTGCACAAAAAACTCCACGAAGCGTTGAAAAGTGGCCAGGTAAAACCCGCTGCAGGAGAACCGTCCATCGATGCCGCGCTGCAAGCCGGGGTACTGCAACCGGCCGAAGCTGAAACCTTGCGCACCGCCGAAGCCGCACGACGCAAGGTCATCGACGTGGATGACTTCAGCAAGGAAGAACTCAGCCACACAGAAGGAAAGATTCGATAACAGGACAGCGAGCGCGATGAGCTTTATACTCTCGCGCCCGTTTTACCCTAGAGGACACCCGCAATGGCCACCAACGATCTGAACCACAACCTTGTCCTGCTCGACATTCTGCGCAGCATCCTGGTTGCTGTCGGTGACGCTGAGCAGATCCCCGAGGAAAGCCACGCGCTGTTCCTGGAGCGTTTTGACGACATGCGCAGCTCGTTGCCGGTTGACCCGATCAACAGCCAGTACCTGGGCCAGGACATCATGTGCCAGGTAATCGAGCGCTATCCGCAGATCGCCCACCTGGTCCCGCGCGACCTGCTGTGGTACTTCGGCGGCGCCTGCTTCAACTTCCTGTCGGATGAAGAGCTGGACATGTATCAGGCCCTGGAAGAGCGCCGCCACGAAGCCGAACTGAACGATGAGCCGTTTGACTGGAATCAGGAAAAACAACTGATGGCGCTGCCCACGACACAAGACAGCCCGCAGCACTGATCGCAGTCCGACCCAAAAGCCCGCCCGGTTTTGCCTGGCGGGCTTTTTTTAAAGAAGCAAAAGCTCTGTAGCCGTTCCAACGGCTGCGTTCGGCGGCGCAGCCCTCGGCAGCTGCTACGGATTACGCCACATCTCCAGCGTAGGTTCCTGCGCCATCCGCTCCACCAGAAAGTCGATAAACACTCGCAGCTTGGGCGGCAAATACCGGGTGGGCGTTTGTAGCAACCACACGCCGCCGTGGTAGGAAGCAATAAAATTCCACTCGGGCAGCACCTGCACCACCACCCCCTCCTCCAGCGCCTGGCGTGCCGTAAAGTACGGCAAGCTGCCGATCCCGATATGCTGCAACACCGCATCCAGGCGCACGCCCGTATGATTGGCCGCATAACGTCCGCGCACCCCCACCGTTACCGACCTGCCACCCTGCCTGAATTTCCAGCGCGCATCAGCCGGGGTTTCCCCCAGGTAAATGCAACTATGGTCACGCAAGTCCTCAGGCTGCTGCGGTACCCCGTGCCCGGCCAGATACTGCGGTGTGGCGCAGAGTAAATGCTCGATCGGGAACAGTTGGCGCCCCACCAGCCCCGGTGGCGGCTGGTCGGTAATGCGAATGCTCAAGTCAATGTTGTCATCGATCAAATCGACATAACGATCCTCGAGGATCAATTGCACATCAACCTTGGGGTAACGGCGCAGAAACTCGGGCATATGGGGATGTATCACATACCGCCCCACGGCCTTGGGCACGCTCAGGCGAATGAGCCCCTCGGCCTCCCGGGTAAAACGCCCGCTCAGGTCCATCACCGCCTGAGCCGAACAGGCCATTTCATCGCAACGTTTGAAAACCTCTTCACCTGCATCGGTCAGGCCGAGCTTGCGGGTTGTGCGTTGCAGTAAGCGAATGGCCAGGGCTTTTTCCAGTCGGGCAACACTGCGACTGACCGCCGAAGGCGATGTGCCAAGCTGACGAGCGGCTTCAGAGAAGCTGCCTGCCTCGACCACTTTCACAAACACGACCATTTCAGCCAGTAATGACAACGGGAGATTTATGCTCACAGCGCACAGGTCCATTGAAAATTTTATGGATTATCACACTCCTGGCTCCCCCCTATACTAAAAACGAAACCCGCTCAGGAACACCTCCATGACCCAACGCCTGTTTTTCAATGACGACGCCGTGAGCTGCGAGGTCGAAGTCATCCACTGCGCGCCCCAAGAAGACGGGTTTGCCGTCATCCTCTGCGCCACCCCCTTTCATCCCCAGGGCGGCGGGCAACCCAGCGACACGGGCTGGATCGGCGACAGCCAGGTCATCAAGGTTGTGCAGGGACAGGATGCTATCGTGCACCACGTCAGCGTGCCCGTACCGACAGGCCGGGCACAGGCTCAGGTCGACGAAACCCGCCGTCGGTTGCATGCCCGCCTGCATTCGGCCGGGCATTTGATTGGTGTATGCGGCGAGCAACTGGGCTGGGTACCCACCAAAGCCCATCACTGGCCAGGCGAATGCCGGGTAAGCTTTGTAGCCGGCGACAATCCGCAACCCCTTGAGGCCGAGGCCGTACAGCACACCCTGGCACAATGGATCGCTGCCGACCTGCAAAGGCATACCTGCCTGGACTCGGAGCAGCGCGCCATCCGTTTTGGCGAGCTGCCGGGCTATCCATGTGGCGGCACCCATGTGCAATCCCTGGCTGAACTGGGCACCGTCAACGTGTTGTCCGTAAGTCAGAAAAAGGGCGTGCTCTCAGTACGCTACGCTCTGGCCTGACGCAATCAAGGAAGGGATAAAAAAAGCCGCTGCGCCATGGCCCGATCCAGTTTGGCGCGATACACCGCGATATAGTCATGGGAACTCTGTGCCCGGGCGTACAACGCCTGTTCACTCAGGGTGCGCTGTTGGGCCGTTTTCAAGTGGGCCACGTCAAAGTCGGCGGCGAGTGTGTCCATTGCCTTGTAATGAAAATGTGCAAACCACAACTCATTACCATCCAAAGTGCTAATGGCGTATTCCTCAAGATAATCCTTGCGCTGGCCTTTGGACAAAAACCGCCGCCTCCCCACGCGGGTAATGTTTACCTCGCCCTGGGCCTTTAAATACTCGACGTTGGCACCCGTTGGCGGCAGCCGCTTGATAATGCTGATGCGCAGGCTTCGGCCCTCGGCGCGCAACCTGCCGGCCGCCGCCTTCAGGTCGGTAATTAATGCCAAAGCGCCAGCTCTGCGCTCTTGAGTCAGGGGCTCAACCTCAGGGCTGGATGTGAGCACAATCCGCTCCATCTTCTGCGCCACCTCGTCGAGTGAGCTGGCTTTGAAGCTCAGAATTTCTTCTATTTCGATCGGTATTCTGGATGTTGCAGCGCTTGCCCTGTTCTGTGCAATGACTCCCGAAATCCGCTCCAGCAACGTGCGGGCGTCAGCCTGGAGTCGGGATAACGACTTGGCTTGTGAAGCCTGAAGAGTGGGTGGTCTGCTGCTACCGATTTCTTCCCATTCTCCCGCCTCTGTTTTGCGATAGGAGCGGATATTCATTTGATCGATGCCCTCAGTCACATCGACGATTTCATCTTCAAACTCCGAGGACGGAGGACGACGCTGCCCTACCAGCGTCAGGTTTTTTGTGGTCTTGATTACTTGCTGTGTCCCGCGGGACGATCCTGCCCCGGCTCCTGGCTCATTGATCAGGCGACTGGGGCCTGGCCGGGGCTCTTCTGCTTCAGAAGAGGAGCTTTCGGACTCACGGATAACATTCTGCATCTGGGCTTCTGCAAACGTTCTCAGGCTGCTTAGAACCTCAATAATGTCGGGCAGATATTCATTACGGAAATGCTCGGAGCCAAGACTGACAAGGTTCTGGCAAACGCCTTCCGCTGCGTCGTATTTTTCGATGGTCTTATCGAAGAAATCGAGATGCTCTCCGGGATACTTCGTCTCTTCACGGCGCAAGCTTAATTGCGACCAGGCGGTATCAATCAATGTTCCTTGCCCGAACAGATCAAATGCATATTGCTCTTCAGGTATGAGGTTGACCGCATCACGGCGAATCACCAGTTCGCACAAGGTTTCCAGGTAGGCGGCGGACCAGTGGCGGTCGAAATAATCCCGATTGGGTTGATTGATTATCTCTTCCAGTGCGCTGTATCTGGGCAACGGCCTGGTTCTGACCTCATCAAGGGCATCGCACTCGCGCAGCGAGTTTTTATATAACCGCGCCTCTAGCCGTTCGGCCTGTTTCAAGTTGGTAATCCAGCGCTCATAGGGAGCACTCGAGCCATTGTTTATCTCTGCCAGAACCTCCAGCAGCGAAGCGGTATAAGAGACCCTGGAGTTGGATACCGGCAGTTCACGGAGCGCTTCTTCCAGGTAGTTCTGTAATTTGAACAGCCTCAAGGTCAGCTGTACCCAAGTCTCCTGTGTTCTGGCCTCAAAGCCCTCCAGGGGGATAATTTGGTTCGACCTGGTTTTGACGTTGATCATGTCCAGCACACCCGCGCGCCACGCTTCCAGCTCAGCTTCGTAGCGATCAACAAACGTCGCTCGCCGATCGGGAAATTTAGTCAGCAACTCTTCAGTCAGTTTCAGCACTCGGTCGCGCCTCAGAAGCTCTTCGTCCAGGCGTTCGGCCTCTTGCTGCAACGCGGCCACTTTCTGGGTCTTTTTCTCGCGCAATGCCTGAATGGTTTTTTTGGGACCGCCGCCGCGCAATCCCAAACGCAGATCGAGTTGCCACTGCCCGGCCTCATCCCTTCTCAGGCGCGGGCCAAATCTTTCAGGCTGCCTGTCGTCCTGGATCACCAGCCCATCCGCGTCACGGCCAACGCGATAGGTTTTGGCACCGATCTGCACATATGACTTGCCCTCATGGTTGATAACACCTTTTAAGGGGCCTACTTCGATGCGCGTGCCCTGGCTCAAGTCCAGATCCAGCACAAAAGTGTCCAGGCTTGCCTGCTGCAGCTCTGTCAAACGGGGCTGAGCACTGAACCATGAGAAGTCCAGGGACGAATACTGGCTGGCAGCACGGGGTTCAATATCGGGCTGTTTCTTTTGCGCGATAACGCTAGCGGACACTGGCTCAACCGCCGGGAGGGCCTCAGGTTTATAGATCGTAAACAACGGTTCATCGACAGGGGCACTCAAGCGTAACCGGGCATTGGCTTTTGCCTTGAATCTCAGACCTTCGTGCAGAAGTGCCAGGCTGATATTGAATAAAAGATCGATAACCGTTTGTTGCCCCGCCTCTTTATCGCCATCAATTCGCGCCTGCAAACCGCTATCAAGGCTCAACAGGGTCTGAAAAAGCCAGGCGGCTTTCTGCAAGGGCCCACTGAGGAAAAACGTCAACCCGTTAAACAGGCTCCAGCCATAGTGCTTGAGCAGCATCCAGCGACGCTCAGAGGTCGACACCGTCTGGTTGTCCGCCATGCTCATCAACGCACTGACGTTGGCGTCAAACATCGCCCCGTAGTAGTTGCCCACCAAGCTACGCGTACTCAAGGTCGCCGGGCGACGTGGCAACAGGGCCAAAAAACCCTCCAGCAGTACATTCTCCAGATGCGGTCGCGCAAAACCGCCGTCGGCGTAATAACCACGGGCGTCATCGTCCAGCCAGGTCAATATGCTTTCTTGCAGCTCACCCGGATGCTTGATGGCGTCAAACAATGCGGGCCAGCTGGCATACTCCAACAAGGGTTCAGGGGCAAAAGGCCGGTACAGGATAAAGGGCCCTGTCTGGATATTCAGCGAGCCGAAGACAAACATGTTCGCCGCCGTATCAACTCTGGCCCCTTCATAGGCGTAAAAGCCCAGGGGCCGCACGCACACATAGTCATGGCTGACCGACCGTTGCGCGTCGTGGCGCATGACCTGGGTGACCACATGCAAGCCCTGCGGGGTAAAACCGGCTTGCCCCCTGATTTTTTTCTCCAGGGCCAACAGCGGCAATTGAATTCTCAGTTGGGCCGCATATAACGCCTCGCGCTGCATGACTTGCTTGTCGTCGTCCACCAGGTAACCCTTGAGTAGCGCGATATAGCCCACTCCCACATCCAGCTCATCCACAAGGCTTTTCACGTAGCCACTGGTCAACCAGTCAGGTACTGGGGCGCCTGTGCGATCCTTGACCGCGATCAGGCCGACTGGCCAGCCGCCTCTGTAGCCAAGGACAAACTCGACAAAAGACAGCACATCGTCGCTGAAAACAGGCAGCTGCAAGTTTTCGACCCCCACGTCATGTATCTCAATGTGCGAGATATCGAGGCCTGACCGCGTATGATCGCGCTCGATGCGTTGCCTGATCATTTTCTCGGCGTACACCGGCAATGCATCAATACCGTCCAGAAAGGTGCGGCCCCGGGTCTGGCGCTGTCAGATCACTTCTGCGCTCATCAACCTGCTGTAGTCCAATTGATCCACGGAGCTGGCCTGCTTGAGCCACTCGGGCAATACGGAGATCACATTCTCCAGGTGCGGGCGTTCCTGCTCGCTGAAAAACGGGAACATCGCAGCCGCTTCGTCCAGCACCTGCTCCAGTCGCCCGACGCTCCACTTGCCAGCCTGAGCGGCTTGCCCCACACGCACCATGTTGCGCAACTGCTGGTCGAGCAAGGTGCGGGCCAGGCCGGTGATAAAGTCCCCCTCGGGCTCATGCAGACTCCAGCTCAACAACCGAACGGGGGCAACCTGCAACACACGAGTCAGCATGCAGGTAGCGAACGCCTGTACCGAGCTGAAGGACTCAACCCCGTGCTCCAGTGAATAACCGAGGACAATCAGGTGATCGGGCATTTGCCGGGTGATCAGCACCACACCCGGCAGTTGAAAGCGCCGCCGAACGTTGTTCTCTGTACCGTCGATATTGACCAGATAGGCGTGCACCGGGGTTTCGAGGGTTCCTCTGGCCCGATTGTCCCTGTCAGGGAAGGATGCAACCACCGCCAGCACGACTGCCTGATCGGCAGGCAAGGCAGGCACGCGGTTTTGCATCAGGGCGGCACCCCCCAGGGCCATCCGTAACACTTCGCTCAACCATTGAAGCGGGGCCAATGAGCCGTTTTGCCTGTCACTCCAGAATTCGGCCAACGCCTGTTGATAGGCCGCAATCAATAACCCCGAATGGTCGTTGATGATGCTTTGCAGCTCCGCCATGTTCACCGCCAATGGATGCGCAGACAGTTCGTTTTTATCGACGCTCAGGCGGTGAAACCCCTGGATAAGCACCACCGGCGTTGAGTCGATAAAGCACTGAATCATCACATCCGCAACGGCCATGAAACGATAGCGCCTGGGCATGCCCGGTGAGTTCTCATGGCTCAATGGCTCAGCGATAGCGAGCTGCGTAAAATCCACGTTCAGGGCCGGGTATTTATCCTGTAGCGCTTGCTTGAACCAGCTGGCAACGACACCTTGAAACGTCGGGCGCAGGGCAAAACTGTGACCCGCAAAGCTACTCAGGGCCGAGTAGCGGATCATGGCATCAGGGGTGGTCGAAAGTGTTTTCATGACAGTTCATCGCGTTGAATTAGACGAGGGTTACGCCCGCGAGAGGCAGAACCGGATCGGCTGATTAAACGCAATGAATCCGCATTACAGGCGGTATCTGGATATGTACAGAATCAGGCACTGGTGCGCCGGCGCTGGACGAAACGACCGACGTAGTCATCTGCCGGAGCCTGCAGAATCTCTTGCGGGCTGCCGACCTGGATCAACTGCCCGTCCTTGAGTACGGCAATACGATTGCCAATGCGCAACGCTTCGTCCAGGTCATGGGTGATAAACACGATGGTTTTTTGCAAAGTGCGCTGCAATTCCAGCAACTGATCTTGCATCTCTGCACGGATCAAAGGATCCAGGGCACTGAAAGCTTCGTCCATCAGGATGATGTCGGTGTCGGTGGCCAATGCCCGTGCCAGGCCGACGCGCTGACGCATGCCGCCCGACAGCTGATGAATGAACACCTGCTCGTAACCTTGCAGGCCGACCACGCAAATCCAGTGGAGGGCCCGCTGCTGGCATTGCGCGACGCTCTCGCCCCGGACTTTCAGGCCATAGGCGACGTTATCCAGTACGTTGCGGTGAGGCAGCAGGCCAAAATTCTGAAACACCATGCTGATCTTGTGTCGCCGAAAATGGCGCAAGGCAGGCATGTCGTAATCCAGGATGTCTTCTCCGTCGACCAGGATCTGACCACTGCTGGGGTCGATCAGCCGATTGAGATGACGCACCAGCGTGGACTTGCCTGACCCGGACAAGCCCATGATGACAAAAACCTCTCCCGCCCTGATCGATAGCGAAATGTCATTGATGCCCACCACGCAGCCTGTTTCGGCCAGCACTTGGTCTTTACTCTTGCCCGCGCGGATCATCGCCAGCACGGCCTTTTCGCGATTGCCGAACACCTTGTAAACGTTGCGTACTTCAATTTTGTTGACGGTCATTTCTGATCCCCATGCCGAGGTCGGCCATAAGCCTGGGTAATGCGGTCGATGACCACCGCCAGAATCACGATAGCCAGCCCGGCTTCCAGCCCTTTACCGACGTTGAGGGTCTGAATGCCTACCAGCACGTCTTCGCCAAGACCGCGTGCACCGATCATCGAGGCAATCACCACCATCGACAGGGCCATCATGGTGGTCTGGTTGATACCGGCCATGATGCTGGGCATGGCCAGCGGCAATTGCACACCGAACAACTGTTGCATCGGCGTGGCACCAAAGGCATTGATCGCCTCCATCACCTCGCGGTCGACCTGGCGCAGGCCCAGATCGGTCAGACGGATCAGCGGTGGTACGGCATAAATCACAGTGGCAAAAATCGCTGGCACCTTGCCCAGGCCAAACAGCATCAGCACCGGGATCAGGTACACGAAGCTGGGCATGGTTTGCATGATATCCAGCAGCGGCATCAGCACCGAACGCAGACGGTTGCTGCGGGCGGCCAGAATCCCCAGCGGGATGCCCAGCAGCACAGCAATCACCGTGGCCACCAGCATCAGCGCCAGGGTCTGCATCAGCTTGTCCCACAGGCCAACAGCACCTACCAGGAACAACAGGCCGACAATCAGCAAGGTGCTGAAAATTTTGCGCGTGGCATGCCAGGCAATGGCGCCGACGATGATCAGCATCAGCCACCACGGGGTCAGGCGCAGCAGGTTTTCGAGGTGGATGATGGCCCACAGCAGCGTGTCGGAGATGTGCCGAAACACATCGCCGTAGTTGCTCACCAGCGCATCAACGCCATCATTGACCCATCCTGCGATGGAAAACGTCAGATTTTCAGGAAACATGCGGTGCTCTTGTTCAAGGAATTAATTCGCTTTAAGCGCCGCATCGACCTTGGCCGCCGCTTCAGGAGTAACCCAGGCATGCCAGATCTGCGGTTGCTCGCGCAAAAAGGCCTGCGCCGCCTTACGCGGTTCGGTGCGTTTTTCGCTCATTTGCGCCAGGGTTGTGTTCAGCAGATCGATCGGGAAATCGACCTTCTGGTAGAACTCGACCAGTTGCGGGTATTGCTTGCTGAACGGGGTCGACACGCCGATCGCCAGTTTCGCCGGCAAGGAGCGGGTGCCCTTGGGGTTGGGATTGTTGGCGTCGGCCAGGGTTTTCCAGGCTTCGGCATCGAAGGCAGGCTCTTCGAGTTTTATCAGTTTGTAGCGGCCAATCAGCGGGGTTGGAGACCAGTAGTAAAACAACACCGGTTTGCCACGCTTGATCGATGAGCTGACCTCGGCATCCAGCGCCGCGCCGGAGCCTGTACGAAAGTTCACGAAGTCCTTGTCCAGCCCGTAGGCCTTGAGCTTTTGGCTGTTGACGATTTCAGAGGTCCAGCCGGTAGGGCTATTTAGAAAGCGACCGCGAGAAGGGTCTTCCTGATCGCGGAAAACATCTTTGTAGCGTGCCAGATCGTTGACCGACTTCAAGTCCGGGGCCAGTGCCTTGATGCCTTTTTCAGGGTCGCCCTTGATCACATACTCCGGCACCCACCAGCCCTCGCTGGCGTTCTTGACGATATCGCCCAGCCCCAGCACCTTGCCCTCGGCTTCGGCCTTGATCCACACCGGGCTGCGCCCTGCCCACTCTTCACCAATCACTTGAATATCGTTTTTGGCCAGTGCTGCTTCCAGACTGACTGTGCTGCCGGGCAATGTGTCCGTCGCCACGTCGTAGCCTTTCTCTGTAATCAGGCGCAGCACTTCGGTAATCAGGCTGCCGCTTTCCCAGGTGATATCACCAAAGTGAACCGGTGCCTTCTGCTCGGCCAGCACCGGTTGGGTGATCAATGCACAGGCCAGCAGCGGACCACCGAGCCATTTTTTCAAGTTATTCATGCGGATTCTCTTGTTATGGAGGGGCGGTAGGTGGGTTGCGCGGTGGCGTGCATGGCGCAACGCTTGAGGGCGCGAACCATGTAGTCACTCACGCTGCGCCGGGATATGCCCAGCTGTTGTGCGATTTCGGGATACGTCAGGCCATTGACCCGTGATAGAACGAAGGTTTCCCTTACCTTGTCGGGCAAACCATCGAGCCGGGCATCAATCATCTGCAAGGCTTGAATTGCCTGGGCCAGGGTCTCTGGCGAGGGGAAATGAAGGGGTTCTTGCTGTTGCACGCTCATCAGATAGGCCCGTTCCACATCCCGGCGACGCCACAGTTGAAAGATCAGACGCCGGGCGATAGTCGTCAACAACGCACGCGGCTCGCGGATGACCTGCCCCTGAGGTGCGCTTAAAAGCTGGGCAAACGTGTCGGCCGCGATGTCTTCAGCGTAGCTGCTGGAATCGAGGTAACGGCACAAACGTGCATGCAGCCACAAATAGTGGGTGCGATAAAGCTGGCTCACATGGTCGCGGTGAGCGATGTCGGCGCCGGACATAGGGGCTCCAGGAATTAAACAGAACGGTATGTCCGGTGATCCGGTGCGGCGATCCTAGCAAATGGTTTTATGCAATTTAAATACTAAAAAAACATTTGTTTATTCGTTTCAGCTATTAAGTATGGCTCCACTACTGCAACACGTCATACCCGAACTCAGCCGCTTCCTGCCGATAATCGAGAACCATCTGAAAATCCGCTTCACTGGCTGGTAAAACTTCCCGCAGCCCCAAGGTTAGAGCTACTTCGGGTAATTGCTCCAAGGCCGTATTCATTGCCTGGCGAATCTGCCCTGCGCCGTCACGTCCGGCACTGAGCGCAGTGATGTAAGGCAAGGTCGGGCTGGAGGCCGTACGCGCCACAATCCGCAGCCCGGCAACTTCTGCCGGCGTATAGCGGGCCAGGTAGGCATAGGTCACGCTGTCGATGGCGGCAAGGTCGGCCCAACCTTCGCGCACCCAGCGCAGGCTTTGCCGGTGCGCGCCGCTGACGGCCACGGAGGCAAAAAAGCGCCCACCGCGCTGCAGGGGCGCAAGGCGATGGCGCAATAGATTCATGCCGCTGTTGGAGTGCTGATCATTGATCACCCCGCGGCTGCCCTCGAAAGCGCCCAGATCGCGGCGCGGATCTGCATCACGGCTGACAATCACACTGCAATGCTCCCCCCCATTGCTGTCGGGCCATTCGTAATGCGGGCGACCGACCAATTGCACCTGACCGCGCAACTGGGTCAACAGCGGATAACCGCAGGTCTGGCTCAGCAACAACTCGGGGGCCCTGAACAACTCCAGCAGGCCAAGGCCCCGGGCATCGCCACGGGTATGCTGCAAAAGCTCGAGAACACGGGTCAACCAGCGTTCATTGGCTTCGCTGACCTGCTGGGGGGCTACATACATTGCCAATTCGGCATAACGGCCAGACATGGAAGGCACCTTGTGAAATTAACTGAACGGATGCTGCGGGCTATCAATCGCCTGCACCGCGTGACGGCGAATCAGTTCACCGTAGCCTTGCACCAGAAAACCGCCGCTGCGCTGCTGCCACTGCTCTCGTCGCGCACGGTAGACCCTGGGCATGTAAAACCACGGCAAACCCGGTAAATCATGGTGCACCAGATGCAAGTTGAGGTTCAGGAACAGCCAGGTCCAGGGCCAACCGGCTTCATTGAGTACCGTTCGCTGTTCCGGCCGGGCTGCGGGACGGTGCTCATAAAAGGAACGAACCATGCCCACTGACAAAACCGGCACGGTAACCAGAAATACATACTGCCAAACAGCCAGTTCGCTGCAGTACGCGATAAAGGCAAACATCAGCATCGTGAAAAAACCGTGGGTCAGCCACATGCACCAGGCTTTCCGCGCGCCGCTGCGCAGGCGATGCAACTCCTCCCTGGCCATGCCGAACAATGCCAGGGGCGGGCCCAGCAGCAGGCGTCCGGGCACCGTTTTGTTCAGCCAGAGCAAACCACGCAGCAGACTGGAACTGCCCTGCCAGTGAGCCTGGCTTAAATAGCGGCTTTCGGGGTCAATGCCGGGCAAGGTCAGGTCATGATCGCGGTGATGCTGCAAATGGCTGTCCCGATAGAGGGTATAGGGGTACCACAGCGCAAAAGGTGCGTAGCCCAGCACCTTGTTAAGGTTACTGGAACCTGTGGGGTGGCCGTGCAGCAGTTCGTGCTGCACCGACATCCACAGCACCACCACCGGGATCAGCAGCACAATCGTCCAGCCAGCGCCAAGCACCGGGCTGCCCAGCAGCAACGCAAACCAGGCGGTGGGAACGGCAAGCAGCAATAACCAGGTAGGCCACTGGGTTCGACCGGTGAAGGTACGGGACAAGGCCTGGATGTCCCGTTGTTGGGCGCTATCGAAATAATGCGACATCTGATGAACTCAAAACAGGTTTGAATCCTTGTTGCGCCAGTCGCAGTTTTCTTGCAGATCGATTGGTTATGAGCTTAGAGGTGTTTGCGTACGGGTCGAAAAGCAAAACCCGGAAACGCAAAAAGCAGCCCGAAGGCTGCTTTCTGTGTGTTTTTTGAAACTGCGTTGCTCCAAAAAACAAAATTTGGAGCGGGAAACGAGACTCGAACTCGCGACCCCGACCTTGGCAAGGTCGTGCTCTACCAACTGAGCTATTCCCGCAATAATGGCGTCCCCTAGGGGACTCGAACCCCTGTTACCGCCGTGAAAGGGCGGTGTCCTAGGCCACTAGACGAAGGGGACGTTGCCCGAAATGTACACGTACATTTCAGTGCCAGATCACTAACAAACGTTAGTCTCTTGGCTTTCACTCAACTTCGCCCGAAAGCAAAGTTGCTTAAAAATGGAGCGGGAAACGAGACTCGAACTCGCGACCCCGACCTTGGCAAGGTCGTGCTCTACCAACTGAGCTATTCCCGCAATAATGGCGTCCCCTAGGGGACTCGAACCCCTGTTACCGCCGTGAAAGGGCGGTGTCCTAGGCCACTAGACGAAGGGGACGTTGCCCGAAATGCACACGTACATTTCAGTGCCAGATCACTAACAAACGTTAGTCTCTTGGCTTTCACTCAACTTCGCCCGAAAGCAAAGTTGCTTAAAAATGGAGCGGGAAACGAGACTCGAACTCGCGACCCCGACCTTGGCAAGGTCGTGCTCTACCAACTGAGCTATTCCCGCAATGGCGTCCCCTAGGGGACTCGAACCCCTGTTACCGCCGTGAAAGGGCGGTGTCCTAGGCCACTAGACGAAGGGGACACACTACAACTTCACTGGTTACATGCGTTTGGCTGTTCGCTTTACGCTGCAATTGGCGCGCATTCTAGGGATGGATTGGAAGGTCGTCAACCCCAATATGAAAATATATTGAAATCAATGACTTCCCCCCTATTAAGGCGTTTTCCTACAGAGTCTCGAGGCAAGCTCTTGGCGCCTATATTCCGGCACCCTACAAGGAGTTATGATTGCCGAACCTCAGTGATGGCAGTTTGCTGCCCAGTCGATCCTCACCCCCGTCCTAGCCAGGCACTGCGACTTCACCGAGACAGCGCATCTACACCCACAAGAGGTTTTAACGTTGACGCCCACCATGATCGCCCTGCTTGTCGTCGTCGGGATCGCACTGTTGATTGCCATCGTCTACATCAACCATATAGTGGAAAACAACAAACTGGAGAAAGCCCGCCTCAAGGTCGAGCTTAACGACCGCATCCGTCGTTGCAGCGAGGTCAACGAGACCTTCCCCGGCCAGTTGATGTCTCCCGCCCTCAAACTGCTGCTTACCCGCCTTGAGCTCAATGCGACACAGCGCCTATTGCTCCTGGATAAATCCAGCGCGGCATTAAAGGCACAAGTGACCGAGCTCGGCGGCCTGATTGCCAAGGGCGAGTCAATTCCTGTCAACAACCCGCCCAACCCGGTGCTGACCGAAGCCAAAGCCAAGGACGTACGTTTTTTGCTTGAAACACTCCACGGGCAAATCACCCGTGCGGCCAAGGACGGTTTTTTGCCGACCAACGAAGCCAAGCAGTGGCTCACGGAAATTCGCCACTTGCTGGTGGTGTTGCATATCGAGTTCTTCAACAATCTGGGCAAGCTGGCCCTGCAGAAAAATCAGCCCGCACAGGCGCGCCTGGCTTTCGAACGTGCCGTGCAGTACTTGCGCAAACAGCCGGTACCCGCCATGTACAACGCCCAGATCAAGGATTTCGAAGCACAACTGGCACGCGCCAACGCACAAGTGCAGAGCGCACTTGAGCCGACCACGGGTGAAGTCAACGAGCTGACTGAAGGTTTGAAGACAGACGAGGCCGATGCCGACTGGAAGAAGAAGTCGATTTACGACTGACAGACACATGCCACCTGTGCAGCTGTCGGAGGAACCAGGGAATGCGATGTAAAGCCCAGGACGGGCCAGAGGGGTAAAACATATAAAGGCAGCCCTTGGGCTGCCTTTATATTTGACGTCAGGCTACCGGATTGATTGGCTTTTCCGGGTACCACACGTCCAACAGCGGGCTAACTTCAACGGTGGTCAGCTCTGGACGCGCTTTGAGCCAGGCTTCAACAGCAGCACGCTGCTCTTCGCTGACCGAACCGCGCTTCTGCAGGCAAACCAGACCGTAGTCGTCGCCGCCAACATAACCCAAGCCGTTAGCTTCCATGGCTTCTGCCAGGAAAGCTGCCAGGAATGCATCGATAGCCTCTTCCGACAGGTCTTCTTTGAAATCCAGGTTCAGCTCAAAACCCAACTCCTGAAATTCATCAACGCACAGTTTTTTGCGCAGACGCTGGGAACGATTAGTAGCCATTGAACAATCCTCTTAAGTAATAACGGGCGGCACTTTAGCAGCTTCGGCCGCCCGGCGCCCGGTTCCGTGTGAACGGTTCATCGTTTTCTATACTTTATCCGCGAAACCCTGTAACAGGTGGATGCACAACCCCGACAACCTTGGGGCATAATGCCAATACTTTTATGACCATTGAGGGAACTTTTCATCATGCCCTCGTATTTCCCCCCCTCGCCTGCAGGGTTTTACTTAATATGATCAAATCTTTACGGCCACTGTTTCTCGCCAGCTTTTTTCTGCCACTGGCCTTCGGCGCCAACGCCGCCCCCGTCAATACCACCCTCACACCAAAAGTTCAGCAAGCGCTCAAGACCAACAAACTGGGCGACGACGCCCTGTCCCTGGTTCTGCTGCCGCTAAGCGGCCCTGGCATTCCCACTGTCTACAACGCCGATGTATCCATGAACCCGGCCTCCACCATGAAACTGGTGACCACCTACGCCGCCCTGGAAATGCTTGGCCCGACCCATCAATGGAAAACCGAGTTCTACACTGATGGCACGCTGAACAATGGCATTTTGCAAGGCAACCTGTACCTCAAGGGCGGCGGCGACCCCAAGCTCAACATGGAAAAACTCTGGCTGTTGATGCGCGATCTGCGCGCCAATGGTGTGCAACAGATCACCGGCGACCTGGTACTCGATCGCAACTTCTTCAATCAGCCGCAACTGCCGGTATTCAACGACGACGGCAATGACAAGAACAAACCGTTCCTGGTCAAGCCCGACTCGCTGATGGTCAACCTCAAGGCCCTGCGTTTCGTGGCGCGCAACGATGGGGGCAAGGTTCTGATTTCGGTCGAACCACCAATTGCCAGCATTAAGATCGACAACCAGGTCAAGGCCGTCAACACCAAACAATGCACCGGCGACGTGCGCTACAACCCGGTACCGCAAGCCGACGGCTCGGTACTGGTAACCGTCAGCGGGCAACTGGCCGATGGCTGCAACTCGCAGACCTATCTGTCCCTACTGGACCACGCGACCTACACTGCTGGCGCCGTACGCGCTATCTGGAAAGAGCTGGGTGGCAGCATTCAAGGCCAGGACCGCCAGGCCAGCGTACCCAAAAATGCCAAGCTGCTGGCACGCGCGTTCTCGCCCGACCTGGCCGAAATCATTCGTGACATCAACAAATACAGCAACAACACCATGGCCCAGCAACTGTTCCTGAGCCTGGGCGCGCAGTTCCGCAACGATGCTGACGGTGACGACGCCAAGGCCGCACAGCGCGTAGTACGCCAATGGCTGGCGAAAAAAGGCATTACCGCACCCCATTTGATCATGGAGAACGGTTCCGGCCTGTCCCGTGCAGAGCGCGTCAGCGCGCGGGAAATGGCGCAAATGCTACAGGCTGCCTGGAAAAGCCCCTACGCTGCCGAGTTCATCAGTTCCATGCCCATTGCCGGCAAAGACGGCACCATGCGCAAGCGCCTGAAAACCACGGCCATGAACGGCCAGGCCCATATCAAGACCGGCACCCTGAACACCGTGCGGGCCATTTCCGGCTTTAGTCGCGACAGCAACGGCAATACCTGGGCAGTGGTGGCCATCCTTAACGACCCTCGTCCGTGGGGCGCTTCGGCGATTCTGGATCAGGTTCTGCTCGACCTGTATCGTCAGCCGCAAATCCCGAATAGCGCGGTATCCATCGCGCAGTAAGGCGTTGCCCGGGCAATAAAAAACGCCCCTGATCGTGCGATCAGGGGCGTTTTTCATTGTGGGAGCGAGCCTGCTCGCGAAGCAGGCGACCCGCTCAGGCGCAAAACTGCGGTGATGCCATCGCGAGCAGGCTCGCTCCCACTACAGGCCCACCCCTGCAAGAAGCAGGCAGGCCAGTACTCAGCCGCTATTACCGGGCCATGATTTTCCAGGCACGGTGGATTTTGCTGTTGCGGGCAAAGTCCGGATCGATGGTGCTGGCAGTGATTTCTTCGACCGCGTAACGCGCTTCCAGATTTTCATCGAGGATGAATTTGCGGAAGTTGTTGGAGAAATACAGCACGCCACCCGGCGCCAGACGGGCCATGGCCAGATCCAGCAATTGCACGTGGTCGCGCTGCACATCGAAGATGCCTTCCATGCGCTTGGAGTTGGAGAAGGTCGGCGGATCGATAAAGATCAGGTCGTACTCTTCACGACAGGCATCCAGCCACACCATCACATCGCTCTGCTCCAGACGGTTCTTGTCCGAAAAACCGTTCAGGGACAGGTTGCGACGCGCCCAGTCCAGATAGGTTTTCGACAGGTCAACGCTGGTGGTGCTGCGCGCGCCGCCCTTGGCTGCGTGTACGCTGGCAGTTGCGGTGTAGCAATACAGGTTGAGGAAGCGTTTGCCGGCAGCCTCTTTCTGGATACGCATGCGCATCGGGCGATGGTCCAGGAACAGACCGGTATCCAGGTAGTCCGTAAGGTTGACCAGCAGCTTCACACCGCCTTCGCTGACCTCGGTGAACTTGCCCTGGGCACTTTGACGCTCGTACTGCTTGGTACCGCTCTGGCGCTCGCGACGCTTGACGATTACCCGGCTCTTGTCGATGTTCAACGCCTGCGGGATGGCCGCCAATGCATCGAACATGCGTTCCGAGGCTTTTACCGGATCAATGGATTTCGGTGCCACGTATTCCTGGACGTGAACCCAGTCGTGGTACAGATCGATCGCCATGGCATATTCAGGCATGTCGGCATCGTAGACACGGTAGCAGTCGATACCTTCGCGCTTGACCCACTTGCCCAGCGCCTTGAGGTTCTTTTGCAGTCGGTTGGCAAACATCTGCCCGCCTTCGCTCAAGCGCGGCTGCTCGATCACCACCGGAGCCGGTTTGATCGGGTTACCGTTCTTGTTGAACTTCTCGTACTTGGTTGGCGCTTCGATGTTGGAAGGCAGATCGGACTCAGCCTGTTCGCGCTCAGCCTGACGCTGCTCGGGGGTACGGCGCTCGCCGGTAACGAACTGATCCGGCACCACCTTGATCAACAACAGCTTGCACGGCAAGGCGCCGTTCCAGAACGAATACTGCTTGTGGCTACGGATGCCCATACGCTTGCCCAGATCCGGAGCACCGGTAAACACCGCGGCCTCCCAGTTCAAGCAGGCCTGGCGCAGACGCTCGCCGAGGTTCTGGTAGAGATAAAGCAAGCTCGCCTCATCACCCAGACGCTCGCCGTACGGCGGGTTGCAGATTACCAGGCCTTTCTGGTTCTGGTCCGGGCGCGGCTCGAAGGTCGCCACTTCGCCCTGGTAGATCTTGATCCAGTGGCTCAGGCCCGCGCGCTCGATGTTATTGCGCGCTGGCTGGATCAGGCGCGGATCGGCTTCATAGCCACGAATCCACAGCGGTGGCTTGGCCATGCCGATTTCGGCACGCTCGGTGGCTTCGTCGTGAAGTTTTTTCCAGATGGCCGGTATATGACCCAGCCAGGCATCGAAACCCCAGTGAATACGATTGAGGTTTGGCGCCATATCGGCGGCGATCATCGCGCCTTCGACAAGGAACGTACCTACACCACACATCGGGTCAGCCAGAGCAGCACCTTCGGCGGCCATACGTGGCCAGCCCGCACGGATCAGGATGGCCGCCGCGAGGTTTTCCTTCAGCGGAGCAGCACCCTGCTGCAGGCGGTAGCCGCGCTGGTGCAGGCTGCTGCCTGACAGATCCAGCGACAGAATGGCTTCGCCACGGTCCAGGCGCAGGTGAATGCGCATGTCGGGGCTGATCTTGTCGATGGAAGGACGCTCACCGCTTGGCGTGCGCAGCTTGTCGACGATGGCGTCTTTTACCTTCAACGCACCAAAGTGGGTGTTGTCGATACCCGAGCCGTGACCGCTGAACTCAACGGCCAGGGTGCCATCCGGCACCATATGGTCTTGCCAGTCAACGTCCAGCACACCGTGGTACAGGTCTTCGGCGTCCTTCATCGGGAAGCGCTTGAGTACCAGCAACACACGGTTGGCAAGGCGCGACCACAGGCACAGGCGGTAGGCCGTCTCCATGGTAGCCATGCCTCGAATGGCCGAGGTGTGCTCGCGGGCTTCCTCAAGACCAAGGCCGGTGGCCTCTTCGAGAAGCAGGCCTTCAAGGCCTTTGGGACAGGTAAGGAAGAGTTCGTAACGATCCGACATGGGATTCCTGGGCTATTAGCTATCAGCGAGAAGGCGACGCATCGCCCGCTCCGTTTTCAATCAAGCGCTTTTCTTGAAGAGCGCTCGCGTGGCACGAAACTGTGCCGTTCCACCGAGGCGATCACTCATGCCCGCAGGCATGAACAGTTTAGACGCCGAGGCAGGTCATTCATCTGGAAACAACAGGTCATATACAGACCCTTCGTCGAATAGTCCCCCAGCAAAAGAGGCGGGTATTCGCGAGGGGGAATGAAACGCATCCTCTTTGCAAACACTCGGCCTATCAGGCTTTGGTCGTATTCGGTGGTCAAAAAGCGACCTTACTTATGGCCTTAACACCATTATCGTTACGTCCTTATGACAAAACGATCATTCACACGCCTTGGCGCATTGGTTAGAACTCAACTCAGGTTACGGCCGCACAGGCCCTGACAAAATGCTCGCCACGCCGGCAGCGAGCACACCAACGGCAGAACACTCTGCCCCGGCCTCTGGAAGGCCGACGCTAAATAAACAGTCAACAAGTGAGGGCAATACCCTATGAGAAGACTTAAGCGTGATCCGTTGGAAAAAGCGTTCCTTCGCGGATATCAATACGGTGTTAACGGAAAATCCCGCGAGCTTTGCCCTTTTACTCTACCGTCGGTACGCCAAGCCTGGATTAACGGCTGGCGTGAAGGACGCGGCGACAACTGGGACGGTATGACAGGCACTGCGGGCATCCACAGACTCAACGAACTTCACGCCGTCGGCTAACTCCGGGCAAAATCCGACATCACCTCGAAGCTGTACTGACTCAACCTTGCCGCCCTTTCCAGGCGGCGGGCTACGGCCCAAGGGCTCCTTAGGGGAGCCCTTTTTATTGCCTGCCAATCAGCGCGCCAAGGCCGATATGGCGTCAACCGACTCGCGAATCAAGGCCGGACCCTTGTAGATAAAGCCCGAATAAATCTGCACCAGGCTCGCACCCGCAGTGATTTTTTCAGCTGCGTGTTTGCCCTCGGTAATCCCGCCCGCAGCGATGATCGGCATACGACCTGCCAGCTCACCGGCCAGTACTGACACCGTGTGAGTACTTTTCTCACGAACCGGTGCTCCAGACAGTCCACCCGCCTCGTCGCCATGCTCCATACCTTCAACACCTGTACGACTCAGCGTGGTGTTGGTGGCAATCACTGCGTCCATACCCGTCTCAAGCAGCGCCTGAGCCACAAGCACGGTTTCTTCGTCTGTCATGTCAGGGGCGATCTTGATCGCCAGCGGTACGCGCTTGCCGTGGCGCTGAGTCAGCTCGTTCTGACGCAGCTGCAGGGCCTCGAGCAATTGCTTGAGCGAATCACCGAATTGCAGGCTGCGCAAACCCGGCGTGTTAGGCGAGCTGACGTTTACAGTCACGTAGCTGGCGTGCTCATACACCTTGTCCAGGCAAATCAGGTAATCATCGACCGCTCGCTCAACCGGCGTATCGAAGTTCTTGCCAATGTTGATACCCAGGATACCGCTGTACCTGGCTGCCTGAACCCGTGCAAGCAGGTGATCGACGCCAAGGTTGTTGAACCCCATGCGGTTGATGATCGCTTGCGCTTCAGGCAGTCGGAAAATACGGGGTTTGGGATTGCCCGGCTGAGGTCGCGGCGTCACGGTGCCGATCTCAACGAAGCCAAAACCCAGTTGTGCAAAGCCATCAATGGCCGCACCATTTTTGTCCAGACCTGCGGCCAGGCCGACCGGGTTAGGGAAGTCCAGCCCCATCACCGTCACTGGCAGCCTTGCCGGCGCCTTGCACAACAAACCGTTAAGCCCGAGACGGCCACCTGCGCCGATCAAGTCCAGGGACAGGTCGTGGGAGGTTTCAGGGGAGAGTTTGAAGAGCAACTGGCGGGCCAGGTTATACATGGGCTGATAGGACTCAAAGGGTTGCTTGAAGAGAGCGCGATTATAGCTGCGCGCTTCACTAAATCACAGGCAAAGAAAAACCCGGCCTGAGCCGGGTTTTTCTGAACAGCCTAGCTAAAAATTACTTAGCTTCTGCTTGAACGGTAGCTTCTACGCGACGGTTCAGGGCACGGCCTTCTTCAGTTGCGTTGCTTGCAACTGGGTTGGCTTCGCCGTGGCCAACTGCGTCTACGCGGTTGGCTGCAACACCTTGGTTAACCAGGGCTGCACGAACAGCGTCAGCACGACGCTGCGACAGTTTCTGGTTGTAGGCGTCTGGACCGATGCTGTCAGTGTAACCAGCAACAGTAGTGGTGGTCGCAGGGTACTGCTTCATGAAATCAGCAACGTTGTTGATGTCAGGCATGTACTGCGATTTAACAACCGACTTGTCGAAGTCGAATTTCACGTCAAGTTCAACGCGAACAACTTCAGCGATCGGAGCTTCTGGCTCTGGCTCAACTGGTGCTGGAGCTGGAACTGGAGCAGGAGCGACTTTACCGCCGTTACCGCCGAAGTTCACACCCAGACCAACGGTAGGAGCGTAGTCCCACTTGCCGTTGTCCAGTTTGTAGTCAGCTTCAACGCCAGCACGGGCGAACAGGTTGTCAGTGATGTACCACTTAACACCAGCGCCTGCAGTCAGGAAAGTCGACTTGTCGCGACCGCTGTGGCCGTCAGCTTCAACGTTGGTCATGCTCTTGTGAGCAACACCGCCGGAAACGTATGGACGCAGAGCGTCGCCTACGGTGCCGAAGTGGTACTGAGCGTTCAGACCAAAGTTGTCGCCTTTGATTTTCTGGTGGCCAGTGCCGTCATTCGAACGGGTGTGGTTGGTTTTGTCGTAGGTCAGGTTCAACGAAACGTCGTCGGTCAGGAAGTAACCGATCGATGCGCCTGGGTTGTAACCGTCTTCTACGTGCTTGACGCTGTCGTTGTACTGTTTTTTGTAGAACAGTTCACCCTCGACCGCGCCTTGGCCTTGTGCCAGGGCACCGAACGAAGTTGCGGCTACAAAGGAACCAATGGCAATGCCCAAGGTGTTTTTCAGTTTCATCCGTTAAATCCCCATCTGGTGATTGTAAAGCAGTCCCTCATACCGGGGGACAACTCGGCAGCAAGTCTATCAGACCTTGCCTACACGTAGAGCCATTTGCGCTGAACTAAGTTTCAGCAATGCCTGCAAATTTCTCACGCAATTTATCTAGAGCACGCTTGTAACGCATCTTTGTCGCACTCAAACCCATATGCATTATGTCCGCGATTTCCTGAAATTCCAGTTCTGCGACAAAACGCAGCACAAGAATCTCACGATCAATCGGATTTACATGCACCAGCCAGCGATCAAGTCCGCCCTTTTCCTCAGGTTTCGGCGCCTTTTCTTCGGACGCTTCCTCGAGGGGGTCAATACTTAATGCGTCCATCAAGCGACGCTTTCGCCGTTCCTTTCGATACTGTGTAATGCACTCGTTGTAGGTGATGCTATACAGCCATGTCTTGAATTTCGACTTGCCTTCAAAATTTTTCAAACCGTACAGCACTTTCAGCATGACTTCCTGACAGACATCATCAGCGTCCCTATCGTTCCCTAAATACCTTGAACAAACGTTGAACAAAGTACGCTGATAGCGCCGCATCAGCTCTTCATAGGCACGTGTCACGTGAAACAACTCATCATGCGAGCGCGCCACCAGCTCCTCATCAGAGAGCTCGCGGGGGTCATAGCGCATGGATAGCGATTGTGCTTTATTCAAAACGAGTTGTGCCAACAGTCAGGTCAATGTCCGCCGCAACCAGTCAATCTTGGCTTTTTTGCGGCGGCGTACATTAGCAGGGTTTGCCGTGTTAGCGGCTGGTTACGTGCTGCTCCAGCAAGATCCGGTTCGAGATGGAGACTAGCTCACCCTCATCGGTCAGCAACGTGGTTTTAACCGTGCCAATTTCTTCGATCTGCCCTTCAACCTCGCCAATCCGCACTTCCTGACCAACCTGATACAGCTCACGCACATAGATCCCGGCCAGTATTTGCCCGGCGATTTCCCGGCTGCCAAGCCCCATTGCCAGTGCAATAGCCAGACCAACGGTAATCAACACAATAACAATCACATGGTTTAGCAGGTCGGTCTTGACCTCCAGCTGGCTGATAGCCACGGAGATGCTGATGATGATGACCAGCCCCTGGGTCACCCTGCCCAGCCCGCCGGCATAATCGAAGCCCACGCTCTCGGCAGCGCCACGCACCAGGCCGTTGAGCACCTGGGCCAGCAACACGCCTGCCAGCAGAACCAGCAGCGCACCAAAGACCTTGGGCAGATACACCGTCAACAGATCCAGCGCGGATGACACACGATCCAGGCCCAGAGACTGCGCTGCAGAAACCAGGAATACCAGCAGCACAAACCAGTAGACGATTTTGCCAATCAGCGTCGAAATGGGCACCTGAATCCCGACCCGGGCCAGAATCTTGGTCAAGCCCGTACCGCCCATCAGGCGATCAAGGCCCAACTTGGCAAGCAGTTTGGACAGCAAGGCGTCGAGCAGTTTGGCAACCACGAAGCCGAGCAGTACTACCACCAACGCGCCGAAGAGGTTGGGAATAAAGTTGGCAATCTTGGTCCACAAGGCAGTCATTGCCGCGACCAGGCTTTGGGTCCAGACATTCAATTCCATGTTCAATCAGCCTTATCAACAGGGCGAGCAGCAGATTTGCGTCGCGAAACGGGCGCAATATGAGCCGAACCGCTATTCAAAGCAATCATCAGTGCTTGCATCCAGCGGCCCAGCAGGCTGAAAAGGTCTCCCGCACCGACCTGTCGGTTGGCGGTTTTCAGCACGCGACCCAGGCACGCATCGTCATCCCGGTTGGACGGCTCGGCCTTGAGCATTTCACGTAAGGACTGTTCAAACGGATCGTGCATAAGCACCTCTCGGTAAGTCAGTAAATGACGAAGGGACATTTGCCGGGGTCACATTCACCCGGTCACAGCCACTGCAAACGACGGTAAAACCACCATTGCCCCGCCCCGATAACCAGCATCACGCCGCAGGTTATGGCAAAGCCATAAGAGTCATCGGAGAACGGTACGCCCCCCACATTGATGCCCAGCAAACCGGTAATAAAGGTGATCGGCAGAAAGATCCCCGTCAGCACGCCAAAGCGATACATGATGCGGCTCATACGCACGTTCAAACGCCGGTCTTCAGACTCGAGCACCAGCCCCACGCGCTCGCGGGTCAGTTCGAGCTCCTCCAGATAGCGGGTCAGGCTGTTGTTCAGTTCGTTCCAGTAGTCGGCATCATCGGCACTGAACCAGGGTAATTTGATACGCGTAAGCTGACCGAAAATATCCCGCTGAGGTGCCAGGAATCGACGCAAGGCGGCTGCCCTTCGACGAACCTGCAAGAGGCTGTTGTGATCAGGTGTGTACCGTTCGTCGGCATCTATTTTATCTTCTTCGTCATCGACGATTTCTGACAGTTCGCCGATCAAGTCCTGCACCTTCAATGTCAGGTGCTGGGCCAGGTACAGGATCAATTCAGAGGGATTTTTCGGGCCTTCACCCTGGGAAAACTCACTGAGCAACTCATCGGTGGCCCGCAATGGTCGCATGCGCAATGAGATCAAGCGCTGCGCACTGCCGAAAATACGCAGTGAAACCATGTCTTCAGGCTCTGCGCCGGGGTTCAGGTTGACCCCGCGCATAAACAGCAGCAGCTCATTGTTGGGGGCAGGCACCAGGCGCGGACGGGTATTTTCTTCAAGCAGCAGATCACAGTTGAAATCACTCAAGCCACTGGAATCACGCAGCCAGCTCTGGGTTTGCGGATGACTGCGATCCCAATGCAGCCAGAGGCTTTCGTGGGCCTGCAACTGAAGGTCGTTCAGCTCGGTGCGCGCAATCGAACGTGCGCCGCCTTCACCATCCAGCACCAGCGCATGCACCAGCCCCCATTGAGCGTTTTCTTCCTCGAACATCCGTGATCCTTAGTGGTAATGCGTTTAGCCCGGCATTTTCAGAGCGGTTGGCGAAATGATAACGCCATTATTGTCGGCATAAATGAATTCACCGGGGCGGAACGTGACACCCGCAAACGTCACGGGCACGTTGACATCGCCCACACCGCGACGGTTGCTCTTGAGCGGATGACTGGCCAAAGCCTGCACGCCGAGATCGGTTTGCGCGAGCACATCGACGTCGCGAATGCAGCCGTAAATAACAATACCTTCCCAGCCATTTTTTGCCGCCCTGTCTGCAATCATGTCGCCCAGCAAGGCATGACGCAGGGAACCGCCCCCATCGACCACCAGCACTTTGCCTTCACCGCTGAGTTCAGCCTGTTCCTTGACCCGGGAGTTGTCCTCGAAGCACTTGATGGTCACGATCTCGCCGCCAAAGGAGTCGCGCCCGCCGAAATTGCTGAACATGGGCTCAAGTACCTGCACCAGCTCAGGGTAGGCATCGCACAGATCGGGGGTGATGTAGTGATTCACGGGAAAGCTCCTGTTCAGGGTGGGCACAACAGTGAAAACAACGATAGCACTATGGGTTATAGACGCTTTGGACAAGCCCGGCTTTAAAAGTCGTCCAAGCCTCGAGCGGCAACCAATATCACATAAAAGAACACGTTATGACCACCTTGCGATATCGGGTCACACGCCATCCGCAGCAGCTGCCGTATGAACGAGGCAGCTGCAGAAACACTGCAACTGTGGGAGCGAGCCTGCTCGCGAAGATCGTTCGCGAGCAGGCTCGCTCCCACAATAGAGGGCTTGACCTGCAACAGAGTATCTACAACGATTTCGTCGTGCCTTTTAGTAGCCAATCACGCACCAATGGCCACACTTCCTGCTGCGCAGCCTGGCTGACCAGCATTTCAACGTGACTGTAATCAGAGCTGAAGCCATGCTCACGGCCAAGGGACACGAACTTGCGCTGTTCTGAGCCCAACTGGTCGAACAGCTTGCGACACGCCCACTCCGGCGTTTGCCGATCACCCACCGCTGCCACCACCAGTGCCGGGGCCTGAACCTCGGCCAAACCGGCCCACCAGTCGCGCTCGGCGTCCTTGAAACGCCCCATAAAACCATTCCAGCGCAGGGTTTCCAGGGCGATGCTGACCGGCTCGTCTTCCGGGCCACGCTTGAGTCGCGTCCCCGACAGTTGCTTGAAGCGCTTCAACAACAGATAGGCACCCCACTCAATCGGAGGAATTTTCAGTGACCAGTAACGGCGATTGATCTGGCAGCCAAAAAACGCCGCCGACGCCACATCCGGTTCACTCAGATACTTGCCCCCCAAGGCCGCGGCCAAACTGATGGCACCCTGAGAATGGCCGAGCCAGTGCGGAACTTGCCCGCTTTGCTCGCGAACAAATGCCGCTATGGCTGGCAAGTCGTAGCGGGCATAGTCCGCCACGCGATTTTTAGCCCAGCTAATATTTCGTGACGAAAGACCATGGCCACGCATTTCGGGCAGCCACACATCAAACCCGGCACGCGCCAAAAACGCCCCTAGCCCTGCCCCCTTGGGCGAGTACCAAAAGCGCCGATTGGAAAAACTGCCATGCAACAGGATGACCGGCACGCCGCGTACCTGGCTGTCGTCGGCCATCCCCAGGCGGGTCACCACCAGCTCAACGGAAATATCCGGGCTGTTGGCCGGTTTCAAGCGATAAACGTCTTCGCTCAGATCGCCCCGACGCTCAGCGCTGATCAGGGCAACGGGAAAAAGGAGACTGCTGCTTTGCATAATGCTCTTGCACAAAAAAGGGCGATTTCACACAGGAACTCGCCCTACCATTGCCTATAAAGAGCAGGGCAGCCCTTTGGCTGCCCTGCTCCACGCTCAACGACTCAAGCCTGCGCCTGACCCTCTGCAAGGAAGAACCAGGTTTCCAGAACGGTGTCCGGGTTCAGGGAAACACTTTCGATACCCTGCTCCATCAGCCATAGCGCCAGATCCGGGTGATCGGACGGGCCCTGGCCGCAAATACCGATGTACTTGCCAGCCTTGTTGCACGCCTGAATGGCGTTGGACAGCAGCTTTTTAACCGCCGGGTTGCGCTCATCAAACAGGTGCGCAATGACACCGGAGTCGCGGTCCAGACCCAGGGTCAGCTGAGTCAGGTCGTTGGAACCGATGGAGAAACCGTCGAAGAACTCCAGGAACTCTTCAGCCAGGATCGCGTTGGAAGGCAGTTCGCACATCATGATCACGCGCAGACCGTTTTCACCACGCTTGAGGCCGTTTTCCGCCAGCAGATCTATCACCTGGCTCGCTTCACCCAGGGTACGGACGAACGGCACCATGATTTCAACGTTGGTAAAGCCCATTTCGTTACGCACACGCTTGAGCGCACGGCATTCAAGCTCGAAGCAGTCGCGGAAGTTTTCACTGATGTAACGCGAAGCACCGCGGAAGCCCAGCATCGGGTTCTCTTCCTCAGGCTCGTACAGCTTGCCGCCGATCAGGTTGGCGTATTCGTTGGACTTGAAGTCCGACAGGCGCACGATGACTTTTTTCGGTGCAAAAGCGGCGGCCAGGGTGCTGATGCCTTCAACCAGTTTTTCGACGTAGAAGCCCACCGGATCGTTGTAGCCGGCGATGCGTTTGTCGACGCTGTCCTTGATTTCCTGTGGCAGGCCATCGTAGTTCAGCAGGGCTTTGGGGTGTACACCGATCATGCGGTTGATAATGAACTCCAGACGGGCCAGGCCCACACCGGCGTTCGGCAATTGCGCGAAGTCAAAGGCACGGTCCGGGTTGCCGACGTTCATCATGATCTTGAACGGCAGGTCCGGCATGGCGTCCACGGAGTTCTTCTTGATATCGAAGCCCAGTTCGCCTTCAAAGATAAACCCGGTATCGCCTTCAGCGCACGAAACGGTAACGCCCTGGCCGTCTTTCAACAGCTGGGTGGCGTTGCCGCAACCCACCACGGCCGGGATACCCAGCTCGCGAGCGATGATCGCCGCATGACAGGTACGACCGCCGCGGTTGGTGACGATGGCGCTGGCGCGCTTCATCACGGGTTCCCAGTCCGGGTCGGTCATGTCGGAGACCAGTACGTCGCCCGGCTGGACTTTATCCATTTCCGACACGTCCTTGATGATGCGGACCTTGCCTGCACCGATACGCTGGCCAATGGCGCGGCCTTCAGCCAGTACCGTACCGGTTTCCTTGAGCAGGTAGCGCTCCATGACATTGCCGGCGCTGCGGCTTTTCACGGTTTCCGGGCGCGCCTGTACGATGTACAGCTTGCCGTCATCGCCGTCTTTGGCCCACTCGATGTCCATCGGGCACTTATAGTGCTTCTCGATGATCATGGCTTGCTTGGCCAGTTCGCTGACTTCAGCATCGGTCAGGCAGAAACGCGCGCGATCGGCCTTTTCAACGTCGATCACCTTGACCGACTTGCCGGCCTTGGCTTCGTCGCCGTAGATCATCTTGATGGCTTTGCTGCCCAGGTTGCGGCGCAAAATAGCCGGGCGACCCGCTTCCAGGGTTTGTTTGTGAACGTAGAATTCGTCCGGGTTTACCGCACCTTGCACGACGGTCTCACCCAGGCCGTAGGCGCCGGTGATAAACACTACATCACGGAAGCCTGATTCAGTGTCCAGGGTAAACATCACGCCCGCGGTGCCGGTTTCGGAGCGCACCATGCGCTGTACGCCTGCAGACAGGGCGACCAGTTTGTGGTCAAAGCCCTGGTGCACGCGGTAAGAAATAGCGCGGTCGTTGAACAGGGAGGCAAATACTTCCTTGGCCGCACGAATGACGTTTTCAACGCCACGGATATTCAGGAAGGTTTCTTGCTGACCGGCAAAGGACGCGTCCGGCAAGTCTTCGGCGGTGGCCGAGGAGCGCACGGCAACGGCCATGTCAGGGTTGCCCTGGGACAAAGCGGCAAAGGCGGTACGAATTTCGGCGTTAAGCTTCTCCGGGAACTCGGCTTCCATGATCCATTGACGGATCTGGGCACCGGTTTTGGCCAGGGCATTGACGTCATCTACATCGAGCGCATCCAGCGCAGCGTGGATCTGGTCGTTCAAACCACTCAGTTCGAGAAAATCACGATATGCCTGAGAAGTCGTGGCGAAGCCACCGGGAACTGAAACACCAGCGCCTGCAAGATTACTGATCATCTCGCCGAGGGATGCGTTCTTGCCCCCCACATGCTCCACGTCATGGGCGCCGAGCTTATCGAGGGAAACTACGTACTCTACCAAGGTGATCTCTCCACTAACGGTGTTGGGAAAAGCTCAGGGCGCTGGACCCTCATCATGAGGCATCACAGCGATTGTGGCCTGGACCTGGAAAATAAGTGACACTGCCTGTCATGTAGCGCGACAAAAGCGCGCCTATCATATCCAAGAATCGTCACCAGCTTAAGGCCCAAGGCGCAAATGAAACGATCTGCTTTCTTTATATCCGATGGCACCGGTATTACTGCCGAAACCCTGGGCCAGAGTTTGCTGGCACAATTCGAAAATGTGACCTTCAGCAAGTTCACGCGCCCCTACATAGACAGCGTGGAAAAAGCGCGGGCAATGGTACAACAAATCGATAACGCCGCCGAAAAAGACGGATTCAGCCCGATAATTTTCGACACTATCGTCAATCAGGACATTCGCGAAATCCTCGCCACGTCCAATGGTTTCATGATCGACATCTTCTCCAGCTTCCTTGCTCCACTGGAGCAGGCGCTGGGTGAACATTCCTCGTATTCGGTGGGTAAGTCCCACTCCATTGGCCACAACTCCAACTATATGGAGCGCATCGAGGCGGTGAACTTTGCCCTCGACAATGATGACGGCGCCCGCACACACAAGTACGACAAGGCCGACCTGATCCTGGTTGGCGTGTCCCGTTGCGGCAAAACCCCGACCTGCCTTTATATGGCGATGCAATTCGGCATCCGCGCTGCCAACTACCCGCTGACCGATGACGACATGGAAAGCCTCAAGCTGCCGGCTGCCCTGCGTGAACACAAACACAAGCTCTTCGGCCTGACCATCGACCCGGACCGCCTGACGGCCATCCGCAACGAACGCAAGCCCAACAGCCGCTACTCAAGCTTTGCCCAGTGCGAATTTGAAGTGCGCGAAGTTGAACGCCTGTTTCAGCGCGAAAACATTCCGCATATCAACTCCACGCATTTCTCGGTGGAAGAAATATCGGCCAAGATCCTGGTCGAAAAAGGCGTGGAGCGGCGGTTCAAATAACAGCCCTGAACACATGAAACCTGTGGGAGCGAGCCTGCTCGCGAAGCCGGTAAAGCCCTTTCGCGAGCAGGCTCGCTCCCACTTCTGGCTCAAATCACCAACAGGTCCACAAACCGGTTAACCGGCGTGGCCTCCAGCGCCTGCTGATCCTTGCACAGGGTAAAAATCTGCGCACACCGCTGGCTCACAAAACGGGTGGCCAGGTTGGCCCTGAACTTGTCCTCCAGCAATGGAATCCCCTCATCACGACGCCGACGATGGCCAATGGGGTATTCCACTTCCACCTGCCCGGTGCTGGTGCCATCGCTGAAAAAAACCTCGATGGCATTGGCAATTGAGCGTTTGTCTGCCTCCAGGTACTCGCGTGTGTAGCGCGGATTTTCGACCACTACCATTTTTTCCCGCAATTGGTCGATGATCGGGTGGGCCGCGTGAAAATCATCTTCGTAGTGTTCTGCTATCAGATTGCCAAACGCCAGCGGTACCGCGGTCATGTATTGAATACAGTGATCACGGTCCGCCGCGTTGGCCAATTTGCCTTGCTTGGAAATGATCCGAATCGCCGATTCGTGGGTTGTAATCACGATTTTCTCGATATCGTGCAAGCGGTCCTTGACCTGGGGATGCAAGGTCACTGCTGCTTCGCACGCAGTCTGCGCATGGAATTCGGCCGGGAAGCTGATCTTGAACAGCACGTTTTCCATTACATAGGTGCCATAGGGCTGGCTCAGGCTGAACTGGCGCTGGTCCTCGGGCTTGAGCGCCAGATCCTTGTTGGTATGGCTGAACAGCACATCGTAGAAGCCCCATTGCGGCGCAGTCAGCACCCCGGGGATGCCCATTTCACCGCGTAACGCAATGTCAGCCAGACGCACCCCGCGACTCGACGCATCCCCGGCAGCCCAGGATTTACGCGATCCGGCGTTCGGCGCATGACGATAGGTGCGCAACGCCTGCCCATCCACAAAAGCATGGGACAGCGCCGACAGCAACTGCTCGCGAGTGGCGCCCATCAGTTTGGCGCACACCGCCGTCGAGGCGACCTTGACCAGCAGAACATGGTCCAGGCCAACACGATTGAAAGAGTTTTCCAGGGCAATCACGCCCTGAATCTCATGGGCCATGATCATTGCTTCGAGCACCGCCCGCATCGTCATCGGCGCTTCGCCATTGGCTACACGTTTTTGCGACAGATGATCGGCTACCGCCAGAATACCGCCCAGATTATCCGAAGGATGGCCCCACTCCGCCGCCAGCCAGGTGTCATTGTAGTCCAGCCAGCGCACGATACAGCCGATGTCCCATGCCGCCTTGATCGGGTCCAGGCGAAACGAAGTACCTGGGACCCTCGCGCCAAAAGGCACAACCGTGCCCTCGACGAAAGGCCCCAAGTGCTTGGTGCACTCCGGAAAACGCAGCGCCAGCAGGCCGCAGCCCAAGGTATCCATCAGGCAGTTGCGGGCAGTATCGAGGGCTTCGGGGGAGGTGATGGTGTAGGTCAGGACATAATCGGCAATGTCCTGCAAAACCTTGTCGTAATCGGGGCGGTTGTTGAGGTCGACGTTGGCGCTCATGGGGCAGTCTCCAAAGAGTGGGTAAGGGTCGTGTCCATCCTCAGGTTCATCGTGATTTTGCGGGTCTAAATGCCCGTTTGATGTATCAGAATCAAAAGCCCCTAGCCCCTGGCCCTCTCCCCGAGGGAGAGGGTCAGGGTGAGGGCAAAGGGTTCACCCGATCAAAAAGAATCACCCGGCACCCGCACCCAGCCTTCCATCAGTACCCGCGCACTGCGGCTCATGATGGCTTTGGTCACGGTCCATTCGCCGTCAACCTGCCGGGCTTCGGCACCCACGCGCAAGGTGCCCGAGGGATGGCCAAAGCGCACGGCATCGCGCTGTTCACCACCGGCCGCCAGGTTGACCAGCGTGCCCGGGATCGCCGCAGCCGTACCGATGGCCACCGCAGCGGTGCCCATCATGGCGTGGTGCAACTTGCCCATCGACAAGGCCCGCACCAGCAAATCCACACTCTGAGCACTGACCGGCTTGCCGCTGGATGACACGTAGTCCGCAGGCCCGGCAACAAAGGCGACCTTGGGCGTGTGCTGACGCTTGGCCGCGTCTTCAAGCTTGTCTATCAGGCCCATGCGCAACGCACCGTGAGCACGGATAGTTTCGAACATGGCCAGGGCTTTAGGGTCGCTGTTGATGTCGCTCTGCAGCTCTGCACCGCTGTAACCGATATCCCGCGCATTGACGAAAATCGTCGGAATCCCGGCATTGATCATGGTCACGTTCAAGGTGCCGACACCCGGTACTTCGAGGTCGTCCACCAGGTTACCGGTTGGAAACATCGAACCGCCTGCCCCCTCTTCATCCGCTGCCGGGCTGATAAATTCCAACTGCACTTCTGCGGCCGGGAAGGTCACGCCGTCGAGTTCAAAATCGCCGGTTTCCTGTACCGCACCGTCGGTGATCGGCACATGGGCAATGATGGTCTTGCCAATATTGGCCTGCCAGATACGTACCACCGCCGTACCATTGCGGGGGATACGAGCGGTATCCACCAGGCCGCTGCTGACCGCGAACGACCCGACCGCCGCAGACAGGTTGCCGCAGTTGCCGCTCCAGTCCACAAAGGGCTTGTCGATCGCGACCTGACCGAACAGGTAATCGACATCATGATCCGCACGCAGGCTTTTGCTGACGATCACGGTTTTGCTGGTGCTGGAAGTGGCCGCGCCCATGCCGTCGATCTGTTTTTCGTAAGGGTCTGGGCTACCGATCACGCGCAACAACAAGGCATCACGGGCGGCACCCGGTACCTGAGCCACGGCGGGAAGGTCCAGCAGACTGAAGAACACGCCTTTACTGGTGCCGCCACGCATATAGGTCGCGGGAATTCTGATTTGCGCTGCGTAGGCCATATCACTGAGTCCTGTAGTTGCCGGGGCTCGTGGCCCCGGCGCTGGGGTTAGGCTGTCGCCGATTCCAGGAAGTCCTGGGCAAAACGCTGCAACACGCCGCCTGCTTCGTAGATCGAGACTTCTTCCGCAGTATCCAGGCGGCAGGTCACCGGCACTTCCAAGCGCTCACCATTTTTGCGGGTGATCACCAGGGTCAGCGTGGCACGCGGGGTGCGTTCGCCGATCACGTCGTAGGTTTCACTGCCGTCGATTTGCAGGGTTTTGCGGTTGGTGCCCGGCAAAAATTCCAGTGGCAACACGCCCATGCCCACCAGGTTGGTACGGTGAATACGCTCAAAGCCCTCGGCCGCAATGGCCTCGACCCCTGCCAGGCGCACCCCTTTGGCCGCCCAGTCACGGGACGAACCCTGACCGTAATCGGCGCCCGCGATAATGATCAACGGCTGCTTGCGTTCCATGTAGGTTTCGATGGCTTCCCACATGCGCATCACCTGCCCTTCGGGCTCAAGGCGAGTCAGGGAGCCCTGTTTGACCTTGCCGTCCTCGATCACCATTTCGTTGAACAGTTTCGGGTTGGCGAAGGTCGCGCGCTGGGCCGTCAGGTGGTCGCCGCGGTGCGTTGCGTATGAGTTGAAGTCGACTTCCGGCAAGCCCATTTTCGCCAGATATTCGCCTGCGGCGCTGTCGAGCATGATGGCGTTGGAGGGCGACAAGTGGTCTGTGGTGATGTTGTCCGGCAGTACCGCCAGCGGGCGCATGCCCTTGAGCGGACGAGCCCCGGCCAACGCACCTTCCCAGTACGGCGGACGGCGGATGTACGTGCTCTGCGGGCGCCAGTCATACAGCGGCTCGACTTTCGGGCCGGTGTCTTCATGAATGGCGAACATCGGGATATACACCTGGCGGAACTGCTCCGGCTTCACGGCGGCCTTGACCACGGCGTCGATTTCTTCATCGCTCGGCCAGATGTCTTTCAGGCGGATTTCCTTGCCATTGGCGTCCAGGCCCAATACATCTTTCTCGATATCGAAGCGGATAGTGCCGGCAATCGCGTAGGCCACCACCAGCGGCGGCGAGGCGAGAAACGCCTGTTTGGCGTAAGGGTGAATACGCCCGTCAAAGTTGCGGTTGCCCGACAGTACAGCCGTGGCGTACAGGTCGCGGTCGATGATTTCCTGCTGGATGGCCGGGTCCAGGGCACCGGACATACCGTTGCAGGTGGTGCAGGCAAATGCCACCACGCCAAACCCCAGTTTTTCCAGTTCATGGGTCAAACCGGCTTCGTCCAGATACAGGGCCACGGTTTTGGAGCCCGGTGCCAGCGAGGTTTTGACCCACGGTTTGCGGCTCAGGCCAAGCTGGTTGGCATTGCGCGCCATCAAGCCCGCAGCGATCACGTTGCGCGGGTTGCTGGTATTGGTGCAGCTGGTGATCGCCGCGATGATGACCGCGCCGTCGGGCATTTGCCCCGGCACTTCGTCCCATTGACCGGCGATGCCTTTGGCCGCCAGGTCAGTGGTGGCCACGCGCGCGTGGGGGTTGCTCGGTCCGGCCATGTTGCGCACTACCGACGACAGGTCAAAGCTCAGGCTGCGCTCGTACTGCGCACCCTTCAGGCTGTCGGCCCACAGGCCGCTGACCCTGGCGTAGTTCTCCACCAGTTGCACTTGCTGATCTTCACGACCAGTCAGCTTGAGGTAGTCGATGGTTTGCTGGTCGATGTAAAACATCGCAGCCGTGGCGCCGTATTCCGGAGCCATGTTGGAAATGGTGGCACGGTCGCCCAGGGTCAGCGCTGCGGCACCTTCACCGAAGAACTCCAGCCAGGCACCGACCACTTTCTGCTTGCGCAGGAACTCGGTGAGCGCCAGCACCATATCGGTGGCAGTAATGCCCGGTTGCAGCTTGCCGGTCAGTTCGACGCCGACGATTTCCGGCAGGCGCATCCACGAGGCACGGCCAAGCATCACGCTTTCGGCCTCAAGGCCACCGACACCAATGGCGATCACGCCCAGCGAATCCACGTGAGGGGTGTGGCTGTCAGTGCCTACGCAGGTATCCGGGAAGGCCACACCGTCGCGCACCTGGATCACCGGAGACATTTTCTCCAGGTTGATCTGGTGCATGATGCCGTTGCCCGGCGGGATCACATCAACGTTTTTAAAGGCTTTTTTGGTCCACTCGATAAAGTGGAAGCGGTCTTCGTTGCGACGGTCCTCGATGGCGCGGTTCTTTTCAAATGCCTCGGGGTCGTAGCCGCCGCATTCCACCGCCAGCGAGTGGTCGACGATCAGTTGGGTCGGCACTACCGGATTGACCTGGGCCGGGTCACCACCCTGCTGGGCGATGGCGTCACGCAGGCCGGCGAGGTCGACCAGCGCGGTCTGGCCGAGAATGTCGTGGCACACCACACGCGCCGGGAACCACGGAAAGTCGAGATCGCGCTTGCGATCGATCAACTGGCTCAGCGATGCATTCAGGGTGGCAGGATCACAGCGGCGTACCAGATTTTCGGCCAGTACGCGGGAGGTGTAAGGCAATGTGTCGTACGCACCGGGCTTGATCGCATCGACGGCCGCACGGGTGTCGAAATAATCCAGCCGGGTGCCCGGTAATGTTTTGCGAAATTCAGTATTCATTGGCGCAGGACTCGATCACGGTAGTTACAAAAGAGGGAACCGGCTCCCACCTTCAGCGGGAGCCAGTGGCCTCACTCAGCGACGTTCGATTGGCACGAACTTGCGCTGTTCTACGCCGATGTATTCGGCGCTCGGACGGATGATGCGGTTGTTGGCACGCTGCTCGAACACATGCGCCGCCCAGCCGGTCAGGCGTGAGCAGACAAAGATCGGGGTAAACAGCTTGGTCGGGATACCCATGAAGTGATACGCCGAGGCATGGTAGAAATCGGCGTTGGGGAACAGCTTCTTTTGTTCCCACATGGTTTTGTCGATCGCTTCGGAGACCGGGAACAACACGGTGTCGCCCACTTCGTCGGCAAGTTTTTTCGACCAGCCCTTGATCACTTCGTTACGCGGGTCGCTGTCTTTATAGATCGCATGGCCGAAGCCCATGATCTTGTCCTTGCGCGCCAGCATGCCGAGGGTGCCTTGCACCGCCTCTTCTGCTGAACCGAAACGTTCGATCATTTCCATCGCCGCCTCGTTGGCGCCGCCGTGCAGCGGGCCGCGCAGCGAGCCGATCGCTGCAGTGATGCATGAATACAGGTCGGACAAGGTCGAAGCACAAACACGGGCAGTAAAGGTCGAAGCGTTGAACTCGTGCTCGGCGTAAAGGATCAGTGACACGTTCATCACCTTGACGTGCAACTCGCTCGGTTTTTTGTCGTGCAGCAAGTGCAGGAAGTGGCCGCCGATCGACTCCTCGTCGGTTACGCAGTGAATGCGCTTGCCGTCATGGCTGAAGCGATACCAGTAGCACATGATCGCCGGGAAGGCAGCCAGCAGGCGGTCGGTCTTGTCTTGTTGCTCGGCGAAGTCTTTCTCCGGCTCGATATTGCCCAGGAACGAGCAACCGGTGCGCATCACGTCCATCGGGTGGGCGTCGGCGGGAATGCGCTCCAGCACTTCTTTCAATGCCTGGGGCAGATCGCGCAGCTTTTGCAGCTTGGCCGTGTAGGCAGCCAGTTGGGTCTTGGTCGGCAGTTCGCCATATAACAGCAGGTAAGCCACTTCTTCAAAGCGTGCTTCGGCCGCCAGTTCACGTACGTCATAACCACGATAAGTGAGGCCTGCGCCTTCCTGGCCTACGGTGGACAGGGCCGTTTGCCCGGCCACCTGGCCGCGTAGTCCGGCACCACTCAATACTTTTGCTTCGGCCATTGCGCTTCTCCAATCTTGAATTTGTTAGGGATTCGGCAACTACTGGGTTCAATACATACCTGTGTGGGAGCGAGCCTGCTCGCGATTCAGGCAACACGGTTTGCCTGAATCACTGCGGTGACCCTATCGCGAGCAAGCCCGCGCCCACAGAGTCACAGTGTTCTGTTACTTCTTCGCGGCAAACAACGCATCGAGTTTCTGCTCGAACTCGTGGTAGTTGATGGCATCGTAAAGTTCCATGCGGGTTTGCATGGTGTCGATCACGTTTTGCTGGGTGCCGTCGCGGCGGATCGCGGTGTAGACGTTTTCGGCCGCCTTGTTCATGGCCCGGAATGCCGACAGCGGATACAGCACCAGCGATACGTCAGCACCGGCCAGTTGCTCGGTGGTGTACAGCGGCGTGGCACCGAATTCGGTGATATTGGCCAGGATCGGGGCTTTGACCCGGTTGGCAAACAGTTTGTACATCTCAAGCTCGGTAATGGCTTCCGGGAACACCATGTCAGCACCCGCTTCAACACAGGCCGCGGCACGTTCCAGGGCTGACTCAAGCCCTTCCACCGCCAGCGCATCGGTTCGCGCCATGATCACGAAGCTGTCATCGGTACGCGCATCGACGGCGGCCTTGATACGGTCGACCATTTCCTGCAGCGAAACGATTTCCTTGTTCGGGCGATGACCGCAACGCTTGGCGCCTACCTGGTCTTCAATGTGAATCGCCGCAGCGCCGAACTTGATCATCGACTTGACCGTGCGGGACACGTTGAAAAACGAAGAGCCGAAGCCGGTATCCACGTCCACCAGCAATGGCAGATCACATACATCGGTAATGCGTCGTACATCAGTCAGTACATCGTCCAGACCCGTAATACCCAGATCAGGTACGCCCAGCGACCCGGCTGCGACGCCTCCACCCGATAGATAGATGGCCTTGAAACCCGCACGCTTGGCCAGCAGCGCATGATTGGCGTTGATCGCACCCACCACTTGCAAAGGATGTTCGCTTGCAACTGCATCACGGAAACGCTGGCCTGGACTGTTCTTATTGCTCATGACTCACCTCGTGGAGTGGCTGTCTGCTGGGCACCGTCTTGGTAATGACGGGCAATATTGCGTTTAGATGCGCCGATATGTCGGCGCATCAACAATTCGGCCAGTTCGCCGTCGCGATCGGCAATGGCATCGAGAATCCGGTGATGCTCGGCAAACGCCTGATGTGGACGGTTGGGCGTGGCGGAAAACTGGATGCGGTACATGCGCACCAACTGGTACAACTCGCCACAGAGCATTTGCGTCAGGGTGCGATTGCCACTGCCCTGAATAATTTTGTAATGAAAATCGAAGTCGCCTTCTTGCTGGTAGTAACCGACGCCCGCCTGAAACGCCTCATCGCGCTCATGGGTTTCGAGCACCTGGCGTAGCTCGGCGATGTCTTCGTCACTCATGCGTTCGGCGGCCAGGCGGCAGGCCATGCCTTCCAGGGACTCGCGAATTTCGTAGAGTTCGATCAGCTCGGCATGGCTCAGCGACACGACCCGCGCCCCGACATGGGGGACGCGCACCAACAAACGCTGGCCTTCAAGGCGATGGATGGCTTCGCGCAATGGCCCGCGGCTGATGCCGTAGGTGCGCGCCAGTTCGGGTTCGGAGATCTTGCTTCCCGGGGCGATTTCGCCTTTGACAATAGCCGCCTGAATGCGCCGAAAAACGTTCTCGGAAAGGGTTTCCGAGTCGTCCTGGGCGATCGTGGCAGGCTCCAGTGCTTGCAGCATATTGTCGACACCTTGAAAATCATTAGTGCTGAAATTAGCCATTTCAGCCCTGATAGTCAAAGAATAAATCGACATTGTCGACAATCCAAGAATACGACCTTGGTTGTATCGACAGGGTTGATCGCCGCTTGCAAGCGCCTCGGCGCTGGCGCCATAAAACCATCATGTTAGAATGCCGACCGCATCCGCCCTGCCCTCATCCATAGGGCAGCCGCACGAGGAAACTTGCGCTCCTGCCAGTCGCCTTGAACTGAAGATTGCAAGAGACGTGCTTCGATTTATGAAATTGCTTCCCCTCTATATCCTCGCCTTCCTGCTGTGCATACCCGGCCTGAGCCTGGCTGGCGAAAAAACCGTGTACGGCCTCAACGAATACGCTGAACTGGCAGGTATCGACCTGCAGGTGGCGGCCAAACTCGACACCGGCGCCAAGACCGCCTCGCTCAGCGCCCGAGATATCAAGCGCTTCAAGCGTGATGGCGAGAGCTGGGTACGCTTTTACCTGGCCATCGATGATGCCCACTCGCACCCCATCGAACGCCCGCTGGCCCGTGTCAGCAAGATCAAGCGACGCTCGGGTGATTACGATCCTGAGTCCGACAAGAACTACACCTCGCGCCCGGTTATTTCCCTGGAAATCTGCATGGGCAAGGCTTTACGCACCATCGAAGTGAACTTGACCGATAGAAGTGCGTTCCAATACCCGCTGTTGATTGGCTCCGAAGCGCTCAAACGCTTTGATGCGCTGGTCGACCCAAGCCTTAAATACGCTGCTGGCAAACCTGCCTGCGTCGCCAACGCTCAAACCGCAGAGTAATTGAAATGCGCGCTCTTACCCTTCACCTGAAAATCTTGATCACCATCCTTGTGGTGCTGGGCATTTCGATTACGGCCTATCAGATTTTCGTCCTCGGCATTCCTGTGACCGAAGACGCCACGGACGACTTGTGGAATATCGACGCCAAGGTCGAGTTCGTCGCCAGCTCCAAAGACCCGGTCAAGATCCAGATGTTCGTGCCGCCGCTTAACCGCGACTACGTCAGCCTCAACGAGAGCTTTATCTCCAACAACTACGGGGTGAGCGTCAACCGGGTTGACGGCAACCGCAAGGTCACCTGGTCGGCACGCCGGGTCAGTGGCAAGCAAACCCTGTACTACCGCCTGGTGTTGACCAAGCGCTACTCGGGCGACAAGACCAAGGTCAAAGGCCCGGTGTTCCGCGACAGCATCGCCGTGGAAGGCCCGGAAAAAATCGCCGCCGAAGCCTTGCTTGCACCTATCCGCCAGCACTCGGCCGATGTCGAAACCTTTATCAGCGAAACCATCAAGCGCGTCAGCAATGCCAATGATGACAACGTGAAACTGCTGCTGGCGGGTGATCCTTCGACTGCGCACAAGGCACAAATCATCGAGCTGCTGCTGTCGATTGCCCACGTTCCAATGGAAAAAGTCCACACCATCCGCCTGGTAGCCGATCAGCCGCAAACCCCGGAACTGTGGCTGCGCAGCTTTAACGGCAACGACTGGCTGTACTTCAACCCGGAAACCGGCGAACAGGGCCTGCCATCCGACCGCCTGCTGTGGTGGATCGGCGACGAACCGATGGTAACCGTCGATGGCGGCAAAAAAGCCAACGTTACTTTCAGCCTGAACAACAGCGAAATGAACGCCATTCGCCTGGCCAAGCTGACCGACGAAAACACCGACGCCAACTTCCTCGAATACTCACTGTACGGCTTGCCGCTGCAGACCCAGCAAACCTTCATGATCATGGTCATGATCCCGATCGGGGTACTGGTGATCCTGATTCTGCGCAACCTGATCGGCCTGCAAACCCTGGGCACATTCACCCCGGTACTGATTGCCCTGGCCTTCCGCGAGACCCAACTGGGCTTCGGCATCATCCTCTTTACGGTGATCACCGCACTTGGGCTGACGCTACGTTCCTACCTTGAACACTTGAAGCTGCAGATGCTGCCACGCCTGTCTGTAGTACTGACCTTTGTCGTTATCCTGATCGCGGCCATCAGCCTGTTCAGCCACAAGCTGGGTCTGGAGCGCGGGCTTTCAGTCGCCTTGTTCCCGATGGTGATTCTGACGATGACCATCGAGCGCCTGTCGATCACCTGGGAAGAGCGCGGTGGCGGGCATGCCATGAAGGTCGCGATCGGCACCCTGTTCGCAGCCACCCTGGCGTATCTGGTCATGAGCGTGCCGGAACTGGTGTACTTCGTGTTCACCTTCCCGGCGATCCTGCTGATCATGGTGGGCTTCATGCTGGCAATGGGTCGCTATCGTGGCTACCGCCTGACCGAACTGGTGCGTTTCAAAGCATTCTTGAAGGCTGACTCCTGATGTTCGGCTTCTGGAAGACCTGGAAGGCCCTGGAAGCCCGGGGCATCATGGGCATTAATCGGCGCAATGCGGACTACGTACTCAAGTACAACAAACGCAGCCTGTATCCGATTGTGGATGACAAGATCATCACCAAGGAACGTGCAATCAAAGCGGGCATTCACGTACCTGAGATGTACGGCGTGATTTCCACCGAGAAAGAAATCGAAAAGCTGGATGACATCATCGGTGACCGCAACGACTTCGTGATCAAGCCCGCACAAGGCGCGGGCGGTGACGGCATTCTGGTGATCGCGGACCGCTTCGAAGACCGCTTCCGTACCGTCTCGGGCAAGATCATCAGCCATGAAGAGATCGAACATCAGATTTCCAGCATCCTCACCGGCCTGTACTCCCTGGGTGGTCACCGGGACCGGGCATTGATCGAATACCGGGTAACCCCGGACCAGATCTTCAAAAGCATCAGCTACGAAGGCGTGCCGGATATCCGCATCATCGTGCTGATGGGTTACCCGGTAATGGCCATGCTGCGCCTGCCTACCCGGCAATCGGGCGGCAAGGCCAACCTGCACCAGGGCGCCATCGGTGTTGGCGTCGACCTGGCCACCGGCCTGACCCTGCGTGGCACCTGGCTGAACAACATCATCAGCAAGCACCCCGACACCACCAACGCGGTGGACGGCGTGCAACTGCCCAACTGGGACGGTTTCATGAAGCTGGCGGCCGGTTGCTACGAGTTGTGCGGCCTGGGCTACATCGGCGTGGACATGGTTCTCGATCAGGATAAAGGCCCGCTGATTCTGGAACTCAACGCCCGTCCGGGGCTGAATATCCAGATTGCCAACGATTGCGGCCTGACCCTGCGCACCCACGCAGTCGAGGCCCACCTCGAAGAACTGGCCGCCAAAGGCATCAAGGAAACACCGGAAGAGCGCGTGCGCTTTGCCCAGGAACTGTTCGGCCATATTCACCCGCCCGAATAAGCGTTTTCACACCTTTGGGAGCGGGCTTGCTCGCGATGCTATCAACGCGTTTTACCTGCTAAACCGCGTCACTTCTATCGCGAGCAAGCCCGCTCCCACAGTTCTCGCAGTTCCCACAAGCCGCATAGATTTGCAACCCTGCACAGGACTACAATCAGCCCCCCGCTCCGATGGCTGATTTGCTGCGCATGTTGACCTGCTCCGTACACCCGCTGCCTTACCTCGCCAACCCTGCCGACTATTTTTCGGCCATTCGCAATGCACCCGGCGCCGTGCTGCTCGACAGTGGCCGCCCCACTGCAGACCGTGGTCGCTTTGACCTGATGAGCGCATGGCCTGAGGCAGAACTGACCCTGCAGCCAGACGAGTCGGGACGAGACTTTCTGCAACGCCTGCGTGAAGGCCTCAAGCAACTGGGCGCTGCCAGCCTCCCGGACGAATACGAGCTGCCGTTTGCTGGCGGTCTGATCGGTTACCTGAGTTACGACTTTGGCCGACAACTCGAACAGCTGCCCGCCAACGCCCGGGATGACCTGCACCTGCCCGAAGCGCAATTGGGCCTGTATGCCTGGGCGCTGATCAGTGACCATTATGCAGCCACCAGCCAGCTTGTATTTCACCCAAACCTCGAAACAGCAGAGCGCCAGCGCCTGATCCAGTTGTTCAGCCAGCCTGCCCCGTCGCACAACAAGCCATTCAATCTCAAGCAACCGATGCAACCGGATATCAGCGCCAGCCAGTACCAGCAGGCTCTGAAACAGATCCATCGGTATATCCAGGCGGGCGACTGCTATCAGGTCAATTACACCCAGCGCTTCAGCGGCCAGTGCGAGGGCGATGCCTGGAGTGCCTATGGCGCATTGCGCGCGGCCTGCCCCACACCTTTTTCCGGCTTTATGAGCCTGGCGGGCGACAACGCGATCCTGAGCCTCTCTCCTGAGCGCTTTGTACGGATAAGTCAGAATCAAGTGGAAACCCGACCGATCAAAGGCACCCGCCCAAGGGGCAAAGACAGCCGCGAAGATGCAGCCAACGCCGCCGAACTGCTGGCCAGCCCCAAGGATCGCGCAGAAAACCTGATGATCGTCGATTTGCTGCGCAACGACCTGGGGCGCACCTGCCGCACCGGTTCGGTGAGCGTGCCGCAGTTGTTTACACTCGAAAGCTATCCCAACGTCCATCACCTGGTGAGCAGCGTGATCGGCGAACTGGCCGATGGCAAAGACGCCCTGGACCTGATTGGCGACAGCTTCCCGGGCGGCTCGATTACCGGCGCCCCGAAAATCCGCGCCATGCAGATCATCGACGAGCTGGAACCCACCCGACGCAGCATTTACTGCGGCTCTCTGCTGTACCTCGACGTGCGTGGCGAAATGGACAGCTCCATCGCCATCCGCAGCCTGCTGGTCAAGGACGGGCGCATCAGTTGCTGGGGCGGCGGCGGCATTGTGGCCGACTCCGACTGGCAGGATGAATACCAGGAATCCATCACCAAAGTGAAGGTACTGCTCGATACGCTGCAAACCCTGTAGCCCGCGCTTTTTGATAAGATCACGAGACTAGAGAGCGCCCAGCGCCATTCACTGCAGGAAGCCGCCTGATGAGCCATCCGTTTGACGTCGCCGAACTCGCCGCGACATACGCCAGCAAGTCCCCGCAAGATATTCTCAAACTCGCCTTTGAACATTTTGGCGACGAACTCTGGATCTCCTTCAGCGGCGCCGAAGACGTGGTGCTGGTAGACATGGCCTGGAAGCTCAACAAGAACGTCAAGGTGTTCAGCCTCGACACCGGCCGCCTGCACCCCGAGACCTACCGGTTTATCGAACAGGTACGTGAACATTACAAGATCCAGATCGAGCTGATCTCGCCGGATCAAAGCAAGCTCGAACCCTTCGTCAAAGAGAAAGGCCTGTTCAGCTTCTATAAAGACGGCCATGGCGAATGCTGCGGCATACGCAAGATCGAGCCGCTGCGACGCAAGCTGTCGACGGTCAAGGCCTGGGCCACCGGCCAGCGCCGCGACCAGAGCCCCGGCACCCGCAGCCAGGTTGCCGCCCTGGAAATTGACGGCGCGTTCTCCACACCCGAGCGCACGCTGTACAAGTTCAACCCGTTGGCACAAATGACCAGCGAGGAAGTCTGGGGCTATATCCGCATGCTGGAGCTGCCTTACAACAGCCTGCATGAACGCGGCTTTATCAGCATCGGCTGCGAGCCCTGCACCCGTCCGGTACTGCCCAACCAGCACGAGCGCGAAGGCCGCTGGTGGTGGGAAGAAGCCACGCAAAAAGAATGCGGGCTGCATGCCGGCAATTTGATCGCGAAGAACTAAAACACCCGCCTCCACACTCTGTGGGAGCGGGCTTGCTCGCGATGGATACAACGCGGTGTACCTGCCACACCGAGGCGATCCCATCGCGAGCAAGCCCGCTCCCACAGTTGCAAGTGACCGTTACATTTCATCGCCCGCCTTGCGTTTACCCCGGACTTTCGTTGAGAATTGGTAATTATTCTCAATAACATTTAGGCAGCGTCCTATGTCTTCGGGTGAACCGTCCTACCAGAGCGCTATTACCGAACTGTACTGCGAGCATCACGGCTGGCTGTTTGGCTGGCTACGCAGAAAGCTCGGTTGCGCGCAAAATGCCGCCGATCTGGCCCAGGACACCTTCGCCCGAATTCTCAATGCCCGCGAGTCGGTAGCCACCCTGCGCGAGCCCCGGGCCTTTTTGAGCACCACGGCACGCCGCCTGATCATCGATCAGGTGCGCCGCAAACAGATAGAAAACGCCTACTTGCAAGAACTTGCGCTGACCGCCGAGGCACTCGAAGGCTATCAATCACCCGAGCAAATTCTTACCACCCTGGAAGCCCTGGAGCAGATCGCCTTTATTCTTGAAGGCATGCAGGACAAAGCCCGCCAGGCCTTTGTGCTGTATTACCTGGACGGCCTGACCCAGTGCCAAATCGCCCGGCAACTGGGCCTGTCTGACCGCACCGTGCGCAAGTACCTTATCCAGGCCCTGCTGCATTGCAGCCACAGCCTGAACACCTGAGCCCGCATGCCCGAACAGCCCGATTCAATAGACGAACAAGCCGCCGAATGGATCCTTCGCCTGCACGAAGAAGGCTTCAGCGAGGGCTTGCGCCTGGAATTCGAGCGCTGGAAACAGCAAAGCCCGCAACACGCCGCCGCAGCCCGGCGCATGCAAGATGTCATCAACCGCCTACAGGCGTTGCGCCAGCAGTCGACGCCAGCCAAGGCAGCGCTCAATGCCGCATTTGCCGGGCGCAAGGCAGTCACCCGACGCAAACATGCCTTGCGCGCCCTGCTGATTGCCGGCTGCCTGGCCCTGCCGGCCACCCTGCTGGTGCAAAACCATTATCCCGAGCAATGGCTGGCCGATATCAGCACCGGCCCCAATGACTGGAAAACACAGCGCCTGGCCGACAACTCGAGCATTACCCTCAGCGGCACCAGCGCGCTCAATGTACATTTTGACGGCCAGGCGCGGCGCATTGAACTACTGCAAGGTGAAGTACTGGTCGACGTCGCCCATGACAGCGCCCGGCCATTTTTCGTGGAAACAGCCCAAGGCAGCATGCGCGCCCTGGGCACCCGCTTTGTAGTCAAGCGCCAGGGTGACACCACCGTATTGAGCATGTTGCAGTCTCGCGTCGCCGCGCAAAGCGCGAACGAGCAGCAAACCCTGGAGGTGAGTGCAGGCTCCCGGGCGCTGATTCGCCAGGGCTCGGTCGAACTGGCTGGCAGCATCTCCCCGGCCAGCATCGATCGGGCTTGGGAGCGCCATCAACTGGTGGTTGAAGATCAGCCGCTGCCTCAGGTGCTTGATGAAATTTCCCGCCATCGACGCGGGCACCTGCAGTTTGATCGCAACACCCTGGCCGGCCTGCGCGTCTCGGCTGTACTGCCTCTGGACGATACCGACCGGGCGTTGCAACTGATCGCCGACACCTTGCCCCTGCAGATCAAAACCTACACACCCTGGCTGGTTGTGATCAGCCAGTTGCACCCCCCTGAAAAATAATAATTCCCATTCGTTCCGCTTTTGTCGAGTCAGCCGTCAAGGTAGGTAACAACGACTCATAAAGGACTACGTCTTCCATGCTGACCTCCTACAAACCCCTTGCGCTGGCGATTCACTTGATCGTTGCGTCGGCGGCTGGCGTGGCATACGCCGCCACTGCCCAGGCACAAACTGCAGCCGTACAGAGCTACGACATACCCGCAGGCCCGCTGAGCAACGCACTGAACCGCTTCGCGCAACAAGCCGGCGTGGCGATCATTTTTCAGTCGAGCAACCTGGAAGGCCTGTCGACTCCGGGCCTGCAGGGTGCCTACAACGAACATGACGGATTCGAAGCCTTGTTGCGGGGCAGCGGCTATACCATGGTCAAAGGCGCCAACGGCTACAGGCTCGACGCCCTGCCCGCGGCAGGCGGCGCACTGGAGTTGGGCGCCACCCAGGTCAGCGCCAACCAGCTCGGGACTATCACCGAAGGCACCGGTTCCTACACCCCCGGCTCCATCGCGACAGCAACACGCATGGTGCTGACGCCAAGGGAAACCCCCCAGTCCATTTCCGTGGTGACCCGCCAGGCCATGGACGATTTCGGCATGAACTCCATCGATGACGTGATGCGCCACACTCCCGGCATCACCGTGGCCACCTATGACAGTGATCGCACCAGCTATTACTCCCGTGGTTTTGCGATCAAGAACTTCCAGTACGACGGCATCCCCATCTTGCAGGACCCGCAGTACTCGGCCGGGCACACCCTGACTGACACCGCCATCTATGACCGGGTCGAAATCCTGAAAGGCGCAACCGGCCTGCTCACCGGCGCTGGCGGACCGGGCGGTACCATCAATATGGTGCGCAAAAAACCGACCCGCGAATTCAAGGCCCATATCGATGTGGGCGCAGGCTCCTGGGAAAACTACCGCTCCGAAATCGATGTCAGCGGGCCATTAACCGAGAGCGGCAATGTGCGTGGTCGGGCCGTGGCGGCTTACCAGGACAAGCACTCATTCATGGATCACTACAAGCGTGACAGCGAGGTTTACTACGGCATTCTTGAAGTGGATCTGAGCCCCGACACCCTGCTGACCCTGGGTGCCGATTATCAGGACAACAACCCCAAAGGTTCCAGCTGGTCAGGCAGCGCATCACTGTTCAATTCCAAAGGTGACCGGATCAGCACCCCGCGCTCATTCAACAATGGCGCCAAATGGAGCAGTTGGGAGCAATACACCCGCACGGTGTTCTCAACCCTGGAACACAACTTTGCCAACGGCTGGGTAGTCAAAGGCCAGTACAACCACCAGATCAACGGCTATAACGCCCCGCTGGGCGCCCTGCTTGACCCGGACGCCACTACCGGGCTGGCAAAAATGCTCGCCCGCAAATACACCGGCGAATACGTCAGCGACAGCGGTGACCTATTTGCCACCGGTCCGTTCAGCCTGCTGGGGCGCGAACATGAACTGGTCGTCGGTGGTTCGGTGTCCAAATCGCACTGGACTGGCAAGGACTATACCAATGCCAATATGGTCAACAACGCCTACGACTACTACAACTGGAAAGGCAACAGCCTTGAGCCGGACTGGGGCAATGTCACTTCATACAACGATGAAACAACACGCCAGACCGGTACCTACGTGACCGGCCGCTTCAGCCTGACCGACGACCTCAAACTGATGCTGGGCACCCGGGTGGCCAATTACACCCTGACCGGCACCAGCCAGGCCAAGGACACGGGCAAAGTGCTGCCCTACGCAGCCCTGATCTACGACATCAATGACAATATTTCGGCCTATACCAGCTACACAGAGATTTTCCTGCCGCAGTCGTATTACCGCGATCGCGACAACAAGATGCTTGAGCCGGATGAAGGCACCAACTACGAGCTGGGGCTGAAAGGCGAGTTCTTTGATGGCCGCCTGAATTCAAGCCTGGCCTACTTTGAAGTGCATCAGGACAACCGTCCTGAAGCAGACATGGCCTACAACGGCAATCCGACCAACCCGGACATCGACTACGCCTACAAGGGTATCAAGGCCACGACCAAGGGTTACGAAGCAGAGATCTCCGGTGAACTGATGCCAGGCTGGCAATTGCAGGCGGGGTACACCCACAAGGTCAGCCGTGACCAGAGCGGCACAAAGGTCTCGACCTGGGAACCGGAAGACCAGATCAACCTGTACACCAGCTACAAGCTGACCGGCGATCTGGACAAACTGACCCTGGGCGGCGGCGTTCGCTGGCAGAGCACCGGCTGGCAGATGCTGACCAATTGGAACAAGGGCGGCACCGTGGAAAAATTCTCCCAGGACCCATACTGGCTGGTTGATCTGATGGCGCGCTATCAGATTTCGAAAAACCTGTCGGCCACGGTCAATCTGAACAACGCATTCGACAAGTCGTATTACACCAATATCGGTTTTTATAACTCGTCGTACTACGGTGACCCTCGCAATGTGATGGTGACCACGCGCTGGGATTTCTAAACCCCACACACCACAAAACACCCGCGCACAAAAAAGCCTGCACTAAGCAGGCTTTTTTGTTGATCACAAGCGTTCAAGGGGCCTGTGTTCAGAATATGGCGCAGCGGACGGGACTCGAACCCGCGACCCCCGGCGTGACAGGCCGGTATTCTAACCGACTGAACTACCGCTGCGCGTAACATTGAAAGCAAGTGGTGGGTGATGACGGGATCGAACCGCCGACCCTCTGCTTGTAAGGCAGATGCTCTCCCAGCTGAGCTAATCACCCTTGTACTTCACTTTCGTTGCGGGGCGCATTCTCTCACACTATTTGCGTAAGTGGTTGTTTTATTTGAATTTTTTATCAATCAAAGAAAACATGCATACACAAAAAAGCCTGCACAAGGCAGGCTTTTTGTTGATCACAAGCGTTCAAGGGGCTTGTGTTCAGAATATGGCGCAGCGGACGGGACTCGAACCCGCGACCCCCGGCGTGACAGGCCGGTATTCTAACCGACTGAACTACCGCTGCGCGTAACATTGAAAGCAAGTGGTGGGTGATGACGGGATCGAACCGCCGACCCTCTGCTTGTAAGGCAGATGCTCTCCCAGCTGAGCTAATCACCCTTGTACTTCGCTTTCGTTGCGGGGCGCATTCTCTCACACTATTTGTGTAAGTGGTTGTTTTTATTTGGTTTTTTTCAAAACCTTGTAAAAACATCCGTTTCCATCGCCCTGCATCTTTGATTTCGCAGCGAACTGCCAAACCGAAGCCTTTCGGGTAAACCTGCATTTATCAGGCTTATCCCAACCACAAGCGTTCAAGGGGCTTATGGCAACAAAAATGGCGCAGCGGACGGGACTCGAACCCGCGACCCCCGGCGTGACAGGCCGGTATTCTAACCGACTGAACTACCGCTGCGCGTAACACTGTGAGCGAATGGTGGGTGATGACGGGATCGAACCGCCGACCCTCTGCTTGTAAGGCAGATGCTCTCCCAGCTGAGCTAATCACCCTTTCACTCTCGGTGTGGCGCGCATTCTACGGAGCGACTTATAGTCTGGCAAGTACTTTTTAAAATAATTTTCCCAAGCACTACAAAGGCTTAGCGCAGGGTTGGCCTATTAAGGTTATCAAGCGAATAATGCGTCTTTGTATATAGGAGTGATTCACCCCATGTGGTTCAAAAACCTGCTTATCTATCGCCTGACCCAAGATCTGCCATTTGATGCACAGGTGCTGGAAACTGCACTGGCCACCAAACTGGCCCGCCCGTGTTCAAGCCAGGAAGTAGCCACCTACGGTTTCGTTGCCCCGTTCGGCAAAGGCGAAGACGCCCCGCTGGTTCACGTCAGCCAGGACTTCCTGCTGATTGCCGCCCGCAAAGAAGAGCGCATCCTGCCGAGCAGCGTGGTGCGTGATGCATTAAAGGAGAAGGTCGAAGAGATCGAGGCCGAGCAAATGCGCAAGGTCTACAAAAAGGAACGCGATCAGCTCAAGGATGAAATCATCCAGGCGTTTCTGCCCCGCGCCTTTATCCGCCGCTCCGCCACCTTTGCCGCCATCGCGCCAAAACAGGGCCTGATCCTGGTCAACGCCTCCAGCCCGAAACGCGCCGAGGATTTACTGTCCACCCTGCGTGAAGTGATCGGCTCGCTGCCGGTTCGCCCACTGGCAGTCAAGGTTGCACCAAGTGCGGTGATGACGGAATGGGTCAAGACCCAGAAAGCCGCCGACAACTTCTTTGTCCTCGACGAATGCGAGCTGCGCGACACCCATGAAGATGGCGGCATCATCCGCTGCAAGCGCCAGGACCTGACCAGCGACGAAATCCAGCTGCACTTGAGCACTGGCAAAGTCGTAACCCAGCTGTCGCTGGCCTGGCAGGACAAACTGTCGTTCGTACTGGACGACAAACTGGTGGTCAAACGCCTGAAATTCGAAGACCTGCTGCAAGACCAGGCCGAACAGGACGGCGGTGATGACGATCTGGGCCAGCAGGACGCCAGCTTCACCCTGATGATGCTGACCTTCGGCGAGTTCTTGCCACAGCTGTTTGAAGCACTGGGCGGCGAAGAGATCCCACAGGGCATCTAAACACCCGCTGCAATCGTTTTTTTGTGGGAGCGAGCCTGCTCGCGAAAGTAGCGCCACGGCGCTCACGAGATCTTCGCGAGCAGGCTCGCTCCCACAATCATATCCACCAGAACAACCACAATAAGGACCACCATGCGCGCACTTGCTGCCTTAAGCCGCTTTGTCGGTAATACCTTTGCTTACTGGGTTCTGATTTTTGCCGTGCTGGCGTTTCTTGAGCCAGCCTGGTTTGTTGGCCTTAAAGGCTACATCGTGCCGCTGCTTGGCGTGGTGATGTTCGGCATGGGCCTGACCCTCAAACTCGATGACTTCGCCGAAGTCGCCCGTCACCCCTGGCGTGTGGCGCTGGGTGTGGTTGCACATTTCGTGATCATGCCCGGCGTGGCGTGGTTGCTTTGCCAGGTGTTCCACCTGCCACCGGAAATCGCCGTTGGGGTGATCCTGGTCGGTTGCTGCCCAAGCGGCACCTCGTCCAATGTCATGACCTGGCTGGCCCGGGGCGATCTGGCGCTGTCGGTGGCGATTGCCGCCGTAACCACCCTCCTCGCCCCCTTGTTGACCCCGGCCCTGATCTGGCTGCTGGCGTCGGCCTGGCTGCCGGTTTCGTTTATGGAGCTGTTCTGGTCGATCCTGCAGGTTGTGCTGCTACCGATTGTGCTCGGCGTACTGGCCCAGCGCCTGCTTGGCGCACGGGTGCGCTTTGCCGTCGATGTGCTGCCGCTGGTGTCAGTGGTCAGCATCGTGATTATCGTCGCCGCCGTGGTGGCGGCCAGTCAGGCGCAAATCGCAAAGTCCGGCTTGCTGATTATGGCCGTGGTGATACTGCACAATAGTTTCGGCTATTTGCTCGGCTACTTTACCGGCCGTCTGTTCAAATTGCCCCTGGCCCAGCGTAAATCCCTGGCCCTGGAAGTCGGCATGCAGAACTCGGGGCTGGGCGCGGCTCTGGCCAGCGCCCACTTCTCGCCGTTGGCGGCCGTGCCCAGTGCGCTGTTCAGCGTTTGGCACAATATTTCGGGAGCGCTGCTGTCGACCTATTTCCGGCGCATGAGCGAAAAAGAAGATCGCCTGGCAGCAGCCAAGGCTGCTATTGAGTGAAAAATCGGGGTTGCCTGCGGGAATAATCATGTGCAATATACTGCGCACTGCGAGGACGACCTCGCGACTCATCGAGTGATTATTCCGGGGACGACCCCATCAGTTGATGGAGAAGACCATGTCCTGGATCATTCTGTTTTTCGCCGGCCTGTTTGAAGTTGGCTGGGCTGTAGGCCTTAAGTACACCGACGGTTTCAGCCGCCCGTTGCCGACGGCCCTGACTGTAGGCGCCATGATCATCAGCCTTGGCTTGCTGGGCCTGGCCATGAAAGAACTGCCGCTGGGCACTGCCTACGCCATCTGGACGGGCGTTGGCGCGGTGGGCACGGTGATTGCCGGGATCATCCTGTTTGGTGAATCCATGGCATTGTTCCGGCTGGCCAGTGTTGCCCTGATCATTGCCGGCCTGGTGGGCCTTAAAGTCAGCACATAGCACGAAAAACTGTGGGAGCGGGCTTGCTCGCGATTGGGCCGACCTGGTATTCAAGTCCCCCTTCGCGAGCAGGCTCGCTCCCACAGTGTTTTTGATTTACTGCACAGCCCCGCGCAACGCCATCACCCGCTCACGCAACAGCTTTTGCGTAGCCTCATCAGCCGCTATCGGCGCACCGGCAACCAGCGTCACCCGCGACCATAGGCGATGGAAAAAGCCCTTGTGCGGATCGCGACTGAAAAAACTGCCCCACAGCCCCTGCAACGCCATCGGAATCACCGGCACCGGCGTGCGCTCCAGAATCCGCATCACCCCCGCCTTGAACTCGTCGATCTGTCCGTCCGTGGTGAGCTTGCCCTCAGGGAAGATGCACACCAGTTCGCCGTCAGCCAGATAGCGGGCAATCCTGTCGAATGCCTGATCATGGATTGCTTCATCTTCCCCCCGACCGGCAATGGGAATGGTCCCCGCAGTACGAAAGATAAAGTTCAGAACCGGCAAATCGTAAATTTTGTAATACATGACAAAGCGAATCGGACGACGTACCGCGCCGCCTATCAATAATGCATCGACATATGACACATGGTTGCACACCAACAACGCCGCACCCTCATCCGGGATCAGCTCCAGGTGCTTGTGCTGCACGCGGTACATGGAATGGCCCAGCAGCCAGATCAAGAAGCGCATGCTGAATTCAGGCACGATTTTGAAGATGTAGGCGTTGACCGCAATATTCATCAACGACACCACCAGAAACAACTCGGGGATCGTCAGCCCGGCCACGCTGAGCAACAGGATGGTGACCAGTGCCGACACCACCATGAACAGCGCATTGAGGATATTGTTGGCCGCGATCACCCGCGCCCGCTCGCTCTCCGAGGTGCGCGACTGGATCAGCGCATACAACGGCACTATATAGAAGCCGCCAAACACGCCGAGCCCAAGAATATCCAGCAGCACCCACCAGGCCTGGCTGAAACCCAGCACGCCCAGCCAGTCGTTGGCCTGGATGTTTTGCGGCATCAGCCCCGAATGCCACCACAGCAACAGGCCAAATACGGTCAAGCCAAACGAACCAAAGGGCACCAGCCCAATTTCGACCTTGCGCCCCGACAGTTTCTCGCACAACAACGACCCCAGTGCGATACCCACTGAAAACACTGTAAGGATCAACGTCACAACGGTCTCGTCGCCAGACAGCCAGTCCTTGGCGTAGGCCGGGATCTGCGTCAGGTAGATCGCACCAACAAACCAGAACCACGAATTGCCCACCACGGAACGGGATACCGCAGGCGTCTGATTCAGACCCAGGCGCAGAGTGGCCCAGGATTCGCTGAAAATATTCCAGTTCAGCCGCAACTGCGGCGTATCTGCCGGCGCAGACGGAATGGCGCGACTGGCCAGGTACCCCAGCACTGCGACCGCGATAATCACCAGCGAAACGATAACCGTGTAATTGCCGGAGGACAGCATGATCCCGGCGCCAATGGTGCCCGCCAGAATCGCCAGAAAAGTGCCCATTTCCACCAGGCCATTACCACCCACCAGCTCTTCTGGCCGCAGGGTCTGCGGCAGTATCGAGTACTTGACCGGGCCGAACAGCGCCGAATGGGTGCCCATCGCGAACAATGCGACCAGCATCAATGCCAGGTGGTCGAATGCAAAGCCAATGGCTGCAACCACCATGATGGCGATTTCGCCCAGCTTAATCAGACGAATCAGACGGTCCTTGGCGTACTTTTCACCAAACTGACCGGCCAGGGCCGAGAACAGGAAAAAAGGCACGATAAACAGCAACGCGCACAGATTGACCCAGATACCCCGGTCACCTTCGATATTGAGCTTATAAAGGATGGCCAGAATCAGCGATTGCTTGAACAGGTTGTCATTGAGCGCGCCCAGGGCCTGGGTCACGAAAAAAGGCAGGAAGCGGCGCTTGCCTAGCAAGCTGAATTGCGAGGGGTGACTCATCATCCATGTACTCACGTTGCGCTGAAGGGCTTTCTCTTTGGAGGGCCGTTGTAACACTCAGGGCACAACCTTGCTCGGGTTCTGTGCAAAGGCGCACAGAACCCGAGGGTACGTTTTACTTCTTCAACCCGGCAATGCAGGGCGAGACAAACAACTCGCCGCGATAAGCCCCTTGCACGGTGCGCTTGCCGACCAACAGCCACATCAGCGCCAGTGCCAGCACCAGGATGCAACCGGCTACATCAAAGAAGCTCAGGTGCAGCATGCTGCCCAGGCGCAGGGTGGCCAGCGAGTACACCCCCAGCGGGAAGGTGAAGCCCCACCAGCCCAGGTTGAACGGGATGCCCGAGCGGAAGTAGCGAATAGTGATCAATGCCGCCATCACAATCCACCACAAGCCCACACCCCACAGAATCACCCCGCTGATCAGGCCCAGACCTTCGACAATCTCACCGATTCGTGCCAGGCCATTGGCCGCAAAAATTTCCGGGGCATCGGCACCCAGCAACAGCAGGCCCAGTGCACCCGTACCGATAGGGCCTAACGCCAGCCAGCTGGATGCAGCCATGCTCTCGTGGGGCAGTTTATGCAGCGCCATGCGCAGGATCAAAATGGTCAGGATGCTGAATGCCACCGGCACCGAAAACGCCCACAGTACATAGCTGGTAATCAGCACATGAAACTGCGTGACGGTATCGCTCAGATACGGTGCCAAGAGACCGCCACTGGCTGCCGCAACCTCAGCGGCCACCACCGGCAGCAGCCAGACAGCAGTCATCTGGTCGATGCTGTGATCCTGACGGGTAAACATCAGGTAGGGGATCAGCACGCCACAGCCCAGCGCCATGGCCACATCGATCCACCACAGCACTTCGGCCACCTGCACCATGCCGTCACCCCAGCGCGGCACGCCGAACACCAGAAAACCGTTGATGATGGTGGCCAGGCCCATGGGGATGGTGCCAAAGAACATCGACACTGTGGAGTGCCCGAAAATGCGCTGCGCCTCGTCGAAATACAACATCCAGCGCGCGCCATAAAGCACGCTGAATAGAATAAACAGACCGATATTGAACAACCACAACCCTTCGGCAAAGGCATGTACACCGGGAATATGCACCGGTAATTGAGCCAGGGCCAAGGCCAAAACCCCCGTACCCATGGTCGCGGCAAACCAGTTCGGGGTGAACTGGCGGATCACTTCGCGAGGGTGCTGCAAGTGGCTAAATGGCCGAAAAGCGGCTTTGGCTTTGTTTGGGCAAGTCATGGGTTCCTCCTGAGCCTCGTTTGAGGTGCAATTAGAGTAGAACCAAATCGAATATCTATATAACGGGTAATTTCTCTAACTGTTATCTACTACACCTATATAAGATCATATCGACCAACTTCAAACCCTGCGACACCAGGCCGCGCTCAGACCATGGTCGACACTGACGCGCTCCGAACATCATGCGAGACTAGCTGTCTCAAGCGGGATTGCTTGCGGCCTTATACCTTCAGGAGCGTCCATGTCGTTGTCCAGCGGGCTGATTGCCGCCGTTGCCCTGGCCTATATGGCCATTATGTTTGCCATTGCCTTTTATGGTGACCGGCGCAGCAAACCACTGCCGCCGCGGGTTCGCGCGTGGGTGTATAGCCTGTCGCTGGCGGTGTACTGCACCAGCTGGACGTTCTTCGGCGCCGTTGGTCAGGCCGCCGAACAACTCTGGGCATTCCTGCCGATTTACCTGGGGCCGGTACTGCTGCTGGTATGCGCGCCCTGGGTGCTGCAAAAGATGGTGATGATCAGCAAACAGGAGAACATCACCTCGATTGCCGACTTTATTGCCGCCCGCTACGGCAAGTCCCAGTCATTGGCCATTGTGGTGGCATTGATCTGCTTGGTGGGCGTACTGCCCTATATCGCCCTGCAGCTCAAAGGCATTGTGCTGGGGGTCAACCTGCTGATCGGCGCCGGCGCCGATGCAACCGGCTCGAGGGTCGAGGACACGGCGCTGATCGTGACCCTGGTGCTGGCGCTGTTCACCATCCTCTTCGGTACCCGCAACCTCGATGCCACCGAGCACCACCGCGGCATGGTGCTGGCGATTGCCTTTGAGTCGCTGGTCAAGCTGTTCGCCTTTCTCGCCGTCGGCGCCTTCGTAACCTATGGGCTGTATGACGGCTTCGACGATCTGTTCAATCAAGCCATGCTCGCACCGCGGCTTGAGGAGTACTGGAAAGAAACCGTCAATTGGCCCTCGATGATCGTCCAGACTGGCGTGGCCATGATGGCGATTATCTGCCTGCCCCGTCAGTTCCACGTTACCGTGGTTGAAAACATCGAACCCCAGGACTTGCAACTGGCCAAATGGGTGTTCCCGGCCTATCTGATTCTGGCCGGGCTGTTTGTAGTGCCCATCGCCCTGGCCGGGCAAATGTTGCTGCCAAGCTCGGTATTACCGGATTCATTCGTGATCAGCCTGCCCCTGGCCCAGGCCCACCCGGCGCTGGCCTTGCTGGCTTTTATCGGCGGTGCATCGGCGGCCACCGGCATGGTCATCGTGGCCAGCGTGGCGCTGTCGACCATGGTTTCCAACGACATGCTGCTGCCATGGCTGTTGCGCCACAAAAACGCCGAGCGCCCGTTCGAGGTGTTCCGCCACTGGATGCTTTCGGTGCGGCGCGTGTCGATTGTGGTGATTCTGCTGCTGGCCTATGTCAGCTACCGCCTGCTGGGCTCGACCGCCAGCCTGGCCACCATTGGCCAGATTGCCTTCGCTGCCGTCACCCAACTGGCGCCGGCCATGCTCGGCGCCCTGTACTGGAAGCAGGCCAACCGCCGGGGGGTTTTCGCCGGACTGGCGACGGGCACCTTTATCTGGTTTTACACCCTGGTACTGCCGATCATCGCCCACAGCTTTGGCTGGCACCTGAGCCACTTCCCTGGGCTGGCGTGGCTGCACAGTAACCCGCTGGGCCTTTCGATCACCCCGCTGACACAGGGTGTAGTGCTGTCACTGGCAGGCAACTTCACCCTGTTTGCCTGGGTTTCGGTGCTGTCGCGAACCCGCGTGTCAGAACACTGGCAGGCCGGACGTTTTATCGGCCAGGAGCTGAGCAGCCACCCCAGCGGTCGTTCGATGCTGTCGGTACAGATCAATGACCTGCTGGCCCTCGCCGCACGCTTTGTCGGCGAAGAACGCGCGCACCAGAGCTTTATTCGCTTCGCCTACCGTCAGGGCAAGGGCTTTAACCCTAACCAGAACGCCAATGGCGAATGGATCGCCCACACCGAACGGCTACTGGCCGGTGTGCTCGGCGCGTCCTCTACCCGTGCGGTAGTAAAAGCGGCGATTGAAGGCCGGGAAATGCAGCTGGAAGACGTGGTGCGGATTGCCGACGAAGCGTCCGAAGTACTGCAGTTCAACCGCGCCTTGCTCCAGGGCGCCATTGAAAACATCACCCAGGGCATCAGCGTGGTCGACCAGTCACTTAAGCTGGTGGCCTGGAACCGACGTTATCTGGAATTGTTCGACTACCCGGAGGGGTTGATCAGCGTGGGGCGCCCGATTGCTGACATTATCCGCCACAACGCTGAACGCGGCCTGTGCGGCCCCGGCGAAGCCGAAGTGCATGTGGCCCGGCGCCTGCACTGGATGCGCCAGGGTCGGGCGCATACCTCCGAGCGCCTGTTCCCCAATGGCCGCGTCATCGAGCTGATCGGCAATCCGATGCCCGGCGGCGGTTTCGTCATGAGCTTCACCGACATCACCGCGTTCCGCGAAGCTGAACAGGCCCTGACCGAAGCCAATGAAGGCCTGGAGCAACGTGTTGCCGAGCGCACCTTTGAACTGTCGCAGTTGAATCAGGCGTTAACCGAAGCCAAAGGCGTGGCTGAAACAGCCAGCCAGTCGAAAACCCGTTTTCTGGCAGCAGTCAGCCATGACCTGATGCAGCCCATGAACGCGGCACGCCTGTTCTCGTCTGCTCTTTCTCATCAAGAGGAAGGCTTGAGCGCCGAAGCCCGCAAGCTGGTGCAGCATCTGGACAGCTCACTGCGTTCGGCTGAAGACCTGATCAGCGACCTGCTGGATATTTCCCGCCTGGAAAACGGCAAGATCACGCCCGACATCAAGCCTTTTGCCATAAATGACCTGTTCGAAACCCTGGGCAATGAGTTCACTGCACAGGCCCAGGAACAGGGCCTGAGCTTCCGGGTTCACGGTAGCCGCGTGCGGGTCAACAGTGATATCAAACTGCTGCGCCGGATCCTGCAAAATTTCCTCACCAATGCCTTCCGCTACGCCAAGGGCCCGGTATTGCTGGGCGTACGCCGACGCGGCAGTGAGCTATGCCTTGAGGTGTGGGACCGTGGCCCGGGCATCCCGGAAGACAAACTGCAGGTCATTTTTGAAGAATTCAAACGCCTCGACAGCCACCAGACCCGCGCCGAAAAAGGCCTGGGCCTGGGCCTGGCCATCGCCGACGGCTTGTGCCACGTACTTGGGCACAGCCTGCAAGTGCGCTCATGGCCCGGCTTTGGCAGCGTATTCAGCGTGCGCGTGCCGATGGCAAAGAGCCAGGCCGCACCGCAGCCGGTGGTCGCCGAGCAGAATGGCCAACCGCTAACAGGCGCCCGAGTGCTGTGTATCGACAATGAAGACAGCATCCTGATCGGCATGCAAAGCCTGCTGACACGCTGGGGCTGCCAGGTCTGGACAGCGCGCAACCGCGAAGAATGCGCGGCGTTGCTCAATGAAGGCGTGCGGCCGCAGTTGGTACTGGTTGATTACCATCTGGATGATGGCGAGGTCGGGACAGAGCTGATGCGCTGGCTAAGAGCCCAGTTGGGCGAGCCTGTACCGGGCGTGGTCATCAGCGCCGATGGCCGCCCCGAGATGATCGCCGAGGTGCATGCGGCCGGTCTTGAGTATCTGCCCAAGCCGGTCAAGCCCGCCGTGCTGCGGGCGCTGCTGAGCAGGCATGTGCCGCTCTAGCTGAGCGCCCTTGTGGGAGCGGGCTTGCTCGCGATAGTGCCAACTCGGTTTACTTGCAGAGCCTGGTTGATGCCATCGCAGCAAGCCCGCCCCCACAAAGCCTTGCACACCGCTTATTCCGCCGGGTGGGCGACACCCTCTTCGTCGGTCATGGCCCGCTCCAGCAGGTCGGCTGGCAGGCTCTTGCTGGCCCGGGCCCCCAGCAGCTTGAGCTGTTCGCTGCGGCTGACCAGATTGCCGCGGCCTTCCGTCAGCTTATTACGAGCTGAGCTGTAGGCCTTGTCCAGCTGCTGCAGGCGATTGCCCACTTCATCCAGATCCTGAATAAACAAAACAAACTTGTCGTACAGCCAACCGGCACGCTCGGCAATTTCGCGGGCGTTCTGGCCTTGGCGCTCCTGTTTCCAGAGGCTGTCGATTACCCGCAAGGTGGCCAGCAGCGTGGTTGGGCTGACGATCACGATATGACGATCAAATGCTTCCTGAAACAAGTTGGGCTCGGCCTGCAACGCCGCCGAAAAAGCCGCTTCGATGGGCACGAACAACAACACGAAATCCAGGCTGTGCAACCCCTCCAGACGCTTGTAGTCCTTGCTGGCCAACCCTTTCACATGATTGCGCAGCGATAGCACATGCTGCTTGAGCGCCGCCTGCCCGATCACGTCGTCGTCAGCCCCCACATATTGCTGATAAGCCGTCAGGCTGACCTTGGAGTCGACCACCACCTGCTTGTCACCGGGCAACATGATCAATACGTCTGGCTGGAAACGCTCTCCGTCCGGCCCCTTGAGGCTGACCTGAGTCTGGTACTCGCGGCCCTTCTCAAGCCCCGCGTGCTCCAGCACCCGCTCCAGAATCAACTCACCCCAGTTACCCTGGGTCTTCTGGCCTTTGAGGGCGCGAGTCAGGTTGGTCGCCTCATCGCTCAGGCGCAAATTCAACTGTTGCAGGCGCTCCAGTTCTTTGCCGAGGGAAAAGCGCTCCCGCGATTCCTGCTGATAGCTTTCTTCGACGCGCTTTTCAAACGACTGAATGCGTTCTTTAAGCGGATCGAGCAACTGCCCGAGGCGCTCATTGCTGGTTTCGGCGAAACGCTGCTCGCGCTCATCAAAGATCTTGCCCGCCAGCTCGGCAAACTGGGCCCGCAGCTCGTCCCGGGAACCCTGCAGGTCGTTCAGTCGTTGCTGATGGCTGTCTTGCTGTTCACGCAACTCTGCAGCCAGCCCAGACGCATGGGCATCCAGGCGCCGCAGTTCGACTTCTTTCTGGTTGCGCTCCAGGTTCCAGGCATGGGCGGCGTCGCGCCCATTGTCGCGCTCCACCTGCAAGAGCTCTACTTCGCGGCTCAATGCTGCCAGCTCGGCCTGCTTGGCGGCATTGGCCTGACCCAGGTCACTGACCTCGTCGCGACAGGCATCCAGCTGGGCGCCCAGACCTTCCTGGGCCAACTGCGCCGTATTCAAACGCTCGTTGAGCAACGCCAGCTCAGCGGGATGGCTGCCGAGTTTGCGTTGCAACTGCCAGATTAACGCCAGCAACGGCACGCCCGCTGCTGCCAGGCCAAGCAACAGGCTGCTTAGATCCAGGGCCATAAACCCTCCGCACGAGGTAAAAGAACAAGGTTAACCAACAGGCCGCGCCGAAGACAGCTCAGTCTTGGGTCTTGTTCAATTCCTGCTGGGCCAGACGATCACCGGCGCGAGCGGCCTGACGCAACAGTTCGTGGCCAATGCGCTGATCGCGGGCGCTGCCGCATTCACGGCACATCAACTGGCCCAAACGGCTTTGCGCCAGCACCACGCCCTGGCGGGCAGGTTGCTTGAGCAAATGACCGGCAACGTGTTTGACGCTGGGGCTGGCGCTCAGGCGCGGGTTATCCAGCAGCCAGATCGCGACCCGCAAAGAAAAGCGTTTGGGTGCTTCAGTGGATGTATTGGGACGAGCAACAGAGGAAGTAGCGGTGCGGAACTTCATACGACACTGTAGGGCAGAACAGAAGGCGCGCCACTCTACTCCTTTTTTCGTCCGGGTAAAGCCCAAAAAAGTCGATACCCTTGATCTAGAGCAAGCGCTTTGGACAATCCACAGATCCTGTGGATAAGTCAGTGGACAACCTTGCTTTAACCCCCGCAAACGCCCACCCCGCGCGGCCTCAGGTCAAACTGTCGATTTTTTCACCAATTAAAAAAAACGATGTTTTTCATTGACTTAAATTTACAAGGCAGGCTAGCAAGAGCAAAACACGGGTATCTGCGCTGATTTTGCCACCAGCACTGTTAATGTGCACAAGCTCACATTCAGAGCAAAAAATCGGGCCTTTACCGGGCACGGCTTGCACGCTGACGCACCGCTGCGGCGCTTCATTCAAGGGGCTTGTTGCCGACAGAACACACACACCGCGCTACTGGCGAAACCGCTGAAATGTACTAGTCAGCGCCACACGCCAACCTGAGGTTGCGGCATGGCCACATAAAGTATTTTTGCTAGCATACTTGCGTTTAAAAATTCAACCCGTTAGTATCCGCAGCGTTAGTACCAAGCTGAAAGTCAATTCGGGCCGAACAAATCCCTCCAGCACCTCGCAAAAAGCGAACGTAAGCTGAACAAACGGGATCGACCCCCTCGATGGTTTCCAGGTAAATCTTGCGACGATACGGCCTCTGCACAAACGCACAGGGTATCGCGAAGTTCTTTTACTCTGACCGAACCAACCTGCAAATTGATCAGGATCTTCACCCGGAGCACGGAACCTTAGCTCCTGTTGTGACTGCCTGCCCTCCTAAGTACCTACCTGCCAGCCCAAGCGCCACATACTTAATGCGCTCCAACTGGCGGCTTTGTTCCAGTCAGGTTCTTCGTCCAGCCAAAGAATGGCTCGACGTCACTGGAACGTTTTAACGCAGCACGGATCAGATTCCGTGTCATTTGTAGGAACACCTAATAACTATGTCTACTCAAATCCATACTCAGGATGCCATTCGCACCCTAACCAACGCCTTTGCCCCAATGAACTGCCTGATTATGGCCGCTCGCAAAGGATGCTTCAGTTTCACCCTGGTCAACGAACACGGTATTGCCCGTCACAGCGAACGCCTGTACCCCGACCAGTATTCCAGCGCAGAACCTCTGCAAGCTGTGATCGAGCGTACCCGTCAGGCCCTGATTGCCTGACAGCTTGAGCGCTACACATCAAGCCCTGCCTGATTAGCAGGGCTTTTTATTGCCTGCACTTTAAGAAATATCCGGCATTGTTTAATTACTTGCGGATATATAGCCCGCTGACCGAAGCTTTAAATGTTTTAAAAACATAACTTTACAGCGAGAATCTGACACTACACTTCAACTCAAGCGGCATGATCCGCTTCCAGCGACCCCTTCCGATCCACTGCTGCCAAGCGCATGGGCCTCGCTGGTCATTTTCAGGCCTCGAGGACTTTATGGGTATCGCTGCCAGAGAGTTGAGCCATTACGTGATCCGGCCAACGCTTCTGTATCTGGGGCAAGACAACCCGGATGCAGAAGCTTTGTTGCTAGGTATTGCGGTCAGCCAGTCGCACCTGGGCTCGGCCCTGCACGATCGCCACGGTCACGGCCTTTATTGCATACGTGAGATACGCCATGCGGACCTGTGGGACCAATACCTGGCCCACGACCCGGATCTGGCGAGCCTGGTTCGCGGGCTGGCCAGTCAGCATGCGTTTTTGTGCAGCCCTCATATCGAGCTCACGGTTAATTTGCGCTACGCCACCGCCATTGCCTGGCTGTTGATAGAGCAACACAAAGTCGTTGTCCCCGCGGCTGACGATTTATTGGGCATGGCAAGGATCTGGCGCCAAGCCTTTGAACCACATGGACGTTTGCGCGATTTTGCCCACGCCTGGCACAGCTGCGTCTCACCTCTCAACCAGATTGCTTGAGATTCCCACCTACTATAACAACGTGTAAATGATTTAAAACCGGTCGGATTGTCCTACAAAACATCGCTATCTTCTTCGATTTAGCCTATAGCGCAACCACAAAAATGTTGGTAGTTTTCGTCCGGTGATCATAAGGAGTTCTAATAATGAAAAAAGTAATGCTCAAGACCACACTTGGCCTCGCCGTCACTTTGGCTTCCAGCCAGATTTTCGCTAGCGGCTTCGCACTCAACGAACAAAGCGTCAGCGGTATGGGGACCGGCTTCGCAGGTCGTTCATCTTCTGCCGACGATGCAAGTACCGTTTTCGGTAACCCTGCCGGTATGTCCCGCCTCAGCGGCCAGCAAGTAACAGGCGGTATCGCTGTTATTGATGCTTCGACCGATATCAAGGATGCCCGTGGCAGCATCTCGGGTACCAATAAAGGCGACATGGTTCCATTTACTGCCGTCCCTATGGGCTTTTACACCAACAAGCTCAATGACGAGTGGGCCGTAGGCTTCGGTGTTTATGCTCCGTTCGGCCTTGTGACCGACTACGAAAGCAGCTTCCAGGGCCGCGGCTTCGGCAGCAAAAGCGAAGTAAAAGTTGTAACCCTGCAACCTACCGTCAGCTATGCATTCAACGACAAGGTATCGATCGGCTTTGGCCCGACCATTAACCGCATCGCCGGTACACTCGAGTCCGAAGTCAGACTGACCCCGAACCCACTGGCCGGGGCAGGCGACAGCAATGTAAAAATCAAGGGCGACGATACCGCTCTGGGCTTTAACGTTGGTGTATTGGTACAGGCTACCGATACCACTCGCGTTGGTTTGACTTACCACTCCAAGGTTAAATACAAGCTCGAAGGCCACACTAACGTCACGGCCAGCAGCGACCCGTTCACGGCTGCCCGCCTGAAAAGCAACCGTTATGACGCCTCGCTGAAAATCGACACCCCTGAATCCTGGGACCTGTCGGTTACACAAGAAATCAATGACGCGTGGAAGGTTTATGCAGGTACTACCTGGACTCGCTGGAGCCGCCTGAAAGACATCACCGTAGAGAACGAAGGCGTAACTGCCGCTGCCGGCGGCGCCGCATCGCCCGCACTGTTCAGCACCATCAAGGAAGAGCAGAACTGGCACGATACCTGGGCATACGCCATCGGTACTTCGTACCAGTTGAACAAGCAGTGGGTACTGCGTACCGGTCTGACCTGGGACCAGTCGCCTACCAACAATGAAAATCGCTCGCCACGTATCCCTACCGGCGACCGTACAATTTTCAGCTTGGGTGCCGGTTATGCCGTCAATGACAACCTGAACATTGACGTGGCTTATTCCTACCTCAAGGAAGAGTCCGTCAAGGTTGATGACGCCAAACCTCAGATCGGTAGTTACTACAGCTCCAAATATGAAAACAGTGCTAACGGTTTTGCTGTAGGTGCAACCTACAAGTTCTGATTCTCCGCGAGGGTAATCCCCTCGCCAGCTGAATCAAAAAAATCCCCGCTCTCGTTACCGAGGCGGGGATTTTTAATGGCTTCGATTCAAGGCCTTGAAGCAATGGCCTTGTCGATGGCCTCGATCAATTCAGGACTGTCGGGCTTGGTTAAACTGGAGAAGCTGGCAATCACATTGCCCTGGCGATCCACCACATACTTGTAGAAGTTCCACTTCGGCGCGTTACTCTGCTCGGCCAGTACCTTGAACAGGTGCGCGGCATCAGGCCCGCGCACATGCTGAGGATCGATCATGGTAAAGGTCACGCCGTAATTGACGTAGCAGACCTTTGCCGTCTCCTCACCATCCTTGGCCTCTTGCTTGAAGTCGTCTGAAGGCACGCCGATCAGCTCCAGCCCCTGGCCCTTGTAGCGCTGGTTCAACGCCTCAAGCCCCTTGAACTGCGGAGCAAATCCGCAAAAACTCGCGGTATTGACGATCAACAGCGGTTTACCGGCAAAGCGCTGGCACAGATCAATCGATTCCTTGGCCCGCAACTTGGGCAACGAGCCCTCCAGTAAAGGCGGGCAATCCGCCGCCCAGACCGAACCGGCGCAGGCCAACAGCAATACAGGCATCGCAATCCAGCGCTTAAGCATCATCGGTGTCCTTGAGAAAGAGGCAAGCTCAGAACTTACTCATCCGCCGCTACACTAGCAAGCACCCATACCCAACTGCATCAAGGCCAGCCCACCCTGATGCCAGCCCCACCAGACAAGAGCCAGCAACAAGGCACCGGCACTGACTGCACCCAACCAGATCCAGCTTGCACTCATCCTAAACTCCCTTGCGCCTGCAAACGGGCCACCGGGCGCTCGCGCACGGGCCAGTTCAAGGCAGCCGCCAACAGGCTCAACAAAATCGAGACTTGCCAGATCAGATCATAGCTGCCTGTCTGATCATAGACCACGCCACCCAGCCAGCCGCCCAGAAAAGCCCCCAGCTGATGGAAGAGAAATACGATCCCGCCCAGCATCGACAGGTTACGCACGCCAAACAGGGTCGCCACCGTGCCATTGGTCAGCGGTACCGTCGACAACCACAAAAAGCCCATGGCCATGCCAAACAGGTAAGCGCTGAGTTGTGTGATCGGCGCCCACAAAAACAATACGATCACTACCGCCCGCGCCAGGTACAAGGCCGTCAGCAAGCGCGGCTTGGACATGCGCCCGCCGAGCCAGCCAGCCGTGTAAGTACCGAAGATATTAAACAGACCGATCAGCGCCAGCACCGTGGTGCCAACTGTCGCCGGCAAATGCTGATCCACCAGATAGGCTGGCAGGTGGACACCGATAAACACCACCTGAAAGCCGCAAACAAAAAAACCCAACGCCAGCAGCCAGAAGCCCGAATGCGAGCAGGCCTCACGCAGGGCCTCCCTGAGGGTTTGCTCACCGCCCAGGCTTGGCAGCGGACGATCCTTGAGCATGCCCACTAATGGCACAATCATCGCTACCAGTACGCCCAACACCAAAAGCGCCGTCGACCAGCCGAGCCAGCCAATAAGGCCCAGGGTGCCGGGTAACATGGCAAATTGACCGAAAGACCCTGCGGCACTGGCGATGCCCATGCCCATGCTGCGTTTTTCTGCAGGCAGGGCACGGCCAACCACCCCCAGAATTACCGAGAACGATGTGCCCGACAGGCCGATACCAATCAGCAACCCCGCACTCAACGACAGCGACAGCGGTGAGTCTGCCAACCCCATCAGCAACAGCCCTACGGCATACAGCACGCCGCCAACGATCACCACTTTCGCCGCGCCAAAGCGATCAGCCAACGCCCCGGTAAAGGGCTGTGCCAAGCCCCAGATCAGATTTTGCAGGGCGATGGCAAATGCAAACACCTCGCGCCCCCAGCCAAACTGCGCGCTCATGGGCGGCAGAAACAACCCGAAGCCATGCCTGACACCCAACGACAATGCCAGAATGAGCGCACTGCCAAGAAGAACCCAAGCGCTGTTGCGCCACACCGTTGTCATTATTATTCTCCGGAAGCGGGTATATACCCATTTAAAGTCCAACGACTGAGTTTCAGTCTTTACCCGCCAGCTCATCCAACAGTTGCAACAGCTGCGCACGCCTGGTTTCGCCCAAACGGTCCATCAAGCGCTGCTGGGCGGCCTCCCAGGCCGGCAAGGCAGCCGCAAGGCAGTCCTCACCTGCCCGAGTCAGGCACACCAGCCGGTTACGCTGGTCTGCGCCCTCAGTCATCTTCAGCAACCCGGCGCCCTCAAGCACCCGCACATTACGCCCCAAGGTACTGCGATCCAGCCCCATGGCTTCTGCCAGGGTGGAAATGCTCGGTTGATCGAGCCGCTTGAGATTGCACAGCAAGGAATACTGGGCGACGTTGATCCCGAAGCCATCGAGAGCGCCGTCGTAATGCCTGCTCACGCCACGTGCAGCACGTCGCAGATTGGTACATAAACACTGGGTTGGTAACATTTTGTATGTATATACCCGCAATAAAAGACAATCAAGATTTATGTAACGCCACCCGCCCGGTTTTTTGTGGGAGCGGGCACGTGCACCGTCAGATCAGCGCCAATCCTACCAGCACCAGCACTTCGAGCAGTTCCAGCAGCGCCCCGGCGGTATCACCGGTAGTGCCGCCCAAACGACGGATCATCACCCTGCGCAACCAAACGAACCCCAGCGCTGCCAGGCCAAGCGCCCACCACCCCGAATAACCGACCAACAGTACACAAACCAGGGCACTAAGCCCCAGCACCCACCAGCCTGCCTTGCGTGGCAGATGATCAGCCAGCGCCTGCCCCAAGCCACCCGCGCGCACATAGGGCGTAGTCAGGAATACTGCCAGCAAAGCACTGCGCCCGATCAAAGGGACAATCAGCAAGGCAGTACCGTTGCCCTGCTCAAGCAACGCCAGCAGCGCGCAAAACTTGAGCAACAGCACCAGAATCAACACAACCACCGCAATCGGCCCGCTGCGCGGATCTTTCATGATGGTCAGCGTACGCTCACGATCACCAAAACCGCCTAACCAGGCATCTGCACTATCAGCCAGGCCGTCCAGATGCAAACCGCCACTGAGCAACACCCAAAGGGTCAGCAACAAGGCGGCGTGCAACATCAACGGCGCATCGGACAACAGCCCGCTAACGCCGTACAGCAGCAGGCCGAACAACAATCCCACCAGTGGGTAAAACAACAAAGAGCGCCCCAGTTCTTGAGGCTGGGGCATCCCGGGCAAGCGAATCGGCAAGCTGCTTAAAAACTGCAGGGCAATCCAGAACGGCAACATCACTCGCCGACCTCGAGCAACTGATCATCCGCACAGACCCGCAAACCAATGAGCGCGCCGTGGCCCACAGGCACTTGCAACAGATGCTCACGGGGCAAGCCACGGGCCCGGGCCAGCAACAGTTTCATCACCCCGCCATGGCACACCACGAGCAGCCGCTCACCGGCGAACTGCTGCTGCAAACGGCTGACGGCAGACAGCACACGCGCCGAAAACGCCAGCACTGGCTCACCCTCGGGCGGAGTAAAAGCATAGGGGTCAGCCCAGAACAAGCCCAGGGCCTGCTCGTCGGTTTCCATCAGCGCCGCAGCACTGCGCCCTTCCCACGCACCAAAATGCAGCTCTTGCAGATCTTTGTCGAAAGACACGGGAATATCGAGCTGCACGCTCAACTCCCGGGCAAACAATGCACAACGCTGCAACGGCGAGCTGACGATACGATCCCACGGCCCTTTGCCCTGGACCGCATCACGCATTTGCGTCCAGCCCAGAGCCGTCAAGGCGTCGTCCAGGCTGCCGCGCAAACCGCCTCCCAGCTCGGTTTCGCCATGACGCAGCAAATCCAGCTGTACGGTCATGCCGGGCGATCTGCCACTGCGGCTTGGGCAAACGTCGCCATCTGCCCGTGCAGGTCGCAGGCCAGACGCATCAACGGCACCGCCAGCGCAGCACCGCTGCCCTCGCCCAGGCGCAATCCCAGATCAAGCAATGGCTCGGCCTGCAGGCTCTCGAGCACATGACGATGGCCCTGCTCTGCCCCGCGGTGGCTGAACACCAGCCACTCACGACACTGTGGATTCAGGCGCACGGCGACCATGGCCGCAACGGTGCAGATAAAGCCATCGACCACCGCTACAATCCCCTCCTGAGCGCAGGCCACATAAGCACCGACCAGGGCTGCAATTTCAAAGCCACCCAGACGAAACAGGGTCTGCAGCGGATCATCGAGATGCCCCTCGTGAAACGCCAGCGCCCGCTCAATCACCCGTGCCTTGTGGCTCACTCCCGCCGCATCCAGGCCAGTGCCCGGCCCGGTCAACAGCGAAGCCGGACAAGCGAGCAACGCACTGGCCACCGCACTCGCGGACGCCGTGTTGCCGATGCCCATTTCACCGCCAATAAACACTTCACTGCCTGCCGCCTGCGCCCGCAGCACGCTGTCGCGCCCGGCCTGCAGGGCTCTCAAACCCTGGCTGTCAGACATCGCCGGGGCCTGGACGAAATTGGCCGTACCCGCACCCAACTGCAGGTGCCGCACCCCGGCCAGCTCCAGCATCGGCGTGACCGTGCCCAGGTCCACGACATCCAGTTGCGCACCCAACTGACGGGCCAACACGCTGATCGCCGCGCCGCCGCTGACAAAGTTATGCAGCATTTGCCCGGTCACCGCCTGCGGATAAGCCGAGACACCCTCGGCAACCACGCCGTGATCGCCGGCGAAAATGCCGATCCAAAGTTGATCGACACGGGGCTTGAGCCGCCCTTGCAACCCGGCCAGTTGCACTGCCAGCGCCTCAAGTTGACCTAGCGAGCCCGCGGGTTTGGTCAGTTGTTGCTGATGCTCGCCCGCAGCAGCTTGCATGTCACGATCAACGGGTTTGCAGGGCTTCAGCCACCAGGGGGTGCTCATAGTGCAGTTCCTTTCAACGTCAGGGGCAGGCCAGCCACTGTCAACACGACTCGCTGACAGCGCTCGGCCAGGGCTTGATGCAACCAACCGGCTTCATCGACATAGCGGCGAGTCAATTCGCCCAGCGGTACGACACCCATTCCGGTTTCGTTGCTGACAAACAGGATTTCGCCCGGCAGCTCAGCCAGGCATTCCAGCAGCGCATCACGCTCGGCGTTCAGGCGCTGAAGGTCTTCAAGCATCAGCAGGTTGGTTAGCCATAGCGTCAGGCAATCAACCAGCAGGCAAGCATCGGCGCGCGCGTTGTCGCGCAGTACGCGGGCCAATTCGATCGGTTCTTCAATCAGCGCCCAATGTTCAGGGCGGCGTTCGCGATGATGACGCACGCGCTCATTCATCTCGCCGTCCAGCGGCTGGCTGGTGGCGATATAGGTAACAGCACAGCCAGACTCGGCCGCGAGCTTTTCAGCCAGACGGCTCTTGCCCGAACGGGCGCCACCCAAAATCAGTTGCAGCATGTCAATTAACCTCTGGAAATGCGGCAAGTCCACTGTGGCAGAGAGCCTGCTCGCGAAGTGGCATTGTTCGCGAGCAGGCTCGCTCCCACACGATTCAAATTCCGCACAGTTCGCGCAAGTACGCCGTATCCAGGTGGTTTTCCACCAGATCCGCCAGCCGCTCGATATCCCGCTCGCGCAGGGCGTGGTAGTCCACGGCCTGCACATCCTGCAAACCGGCCCAGCGCAACAACGCGCTGCAAGCGGCAGGGGATTCGAACAGGCCATGCAGGTAAGTACCGAGAATCTGCCCGTCCGCGCTTTGTGCACCCTCACGGCGTCCGTCATCCAGATGCACTGCCGGTTGCTCCAGAGCAGCTCCCGTCGTCACGCCCGCGTGGATTTCGTAACCCATGACCTCGGCGTTTTCCAGGGCCAGGTGCCCGCGCACATTGCGTAACTGTTTTTCGGCAGCCAGTTCGGTACTGAATGCCAGCAAGCCCAGCCCGGCACTGCTGCCCGCAGTGCCTTCAAGGCCCAGCGGGTCGTGCACCTGCTCACCAAGCATCTGCAAACCGCCGCAAATGCCCAGCAGCTTGCCGCCATAGCGCAAGTGACGGCTGATGACCGTGTCCCAGCCATTGGCGCGTAAATAGGCCAGATCACTGCGCACGCTTTTGGAACCGGGCAGGATGATCAGGTCGGCAGGCGGGATAGGCTGCCCCGGCCCGACAAACTGCAAGTCCACTTGCGGGTGCAGGCGCAGCGGGTCGAAGTCGGTGTGGTTGCTGATGCGCGGCAGCACCGGCACCACCACCTTGAGCACCTGGTCGGCCTTGTCGGTCTGGCGCTGGTCGATGCCGTCTTCGGCCTCGAGGTGCAAGTCCATAACATAGGGCAGCACACCGATCACCGGTTTGCCGGTGCGCTGCTCCAGCCAGTCGAGGCCGGGCTGGAGCAGCGCAATATCGCCGCGAAAGCGGTTGATGATAAAGCCCTTGACCCGCGCCTGCTCGGTGTCCGAGAGTAATTCCAGAGTACCGACCAGATGAGCAAACACGCCACCACGATTGATATCGGCGATAAGCACCACCGGGCAGTCCACCGCCTCGGCAAAGCCCATGTTGGCGATATCACCGGCCCGTAGATTGATCTCGGCCGGCGAACCGGCGCCTTCTACCATCACCACCGGGTACGCCGCACTCAAACGCTGGTGCGAGGCCAGAACGGCCTGCATGGCGATGGCCTTGTAATCGTGATACGCCACGGCATTCATGCTGGTGACAGCACGACCATGAATGATTACCTGGGCTCCGGTGTCGCTATTGGGCTTGAGCAGCACCGGGTTCATATCCGTGTGCGGTGCCAGCCCGGCTGCCTGTGCCTGTACTGCCTGGGCGCGACCGATTTCACCGCCTTCTGCAGTCACGGCACTGTTGAGCGCCATATTTTGTGGTTTGAACGGCACCACCGCCACGCCCTGACGGGTCAGCCAGCGGCACAGGGCCGTCACCAGGGTGCTTTTACCGGCATCGGACGTGGTGCCCTGCACCATCAACGTACTCATAAGGATTCCTTGGTGTACGCCGCCAGAGCCTGCTCCAGGCGCAGCCAGTCAGCTTCTTCGGCTGGCAGGCCAAAACGCACGCTGCTGTTGTGGGTAAACAGGCGCAGCAAAATGCCGCGGTGCGCCATAAACTCGTAAAGGCTATCGGCATGGGAGGTGATCAACCACTGGAACAGCGCACAGCCCCCTTGCGGCGGCAGATCATGCAAGCCCAACAGACGTTCCAGACGCCCGCTGGCCAGTTCGCTGCGTTCGCGCTGACGAGCTTGGGCCTCGGAGTCGAGCAGGCAGGCCTGGCCGACAATCCGCGTCGGGCCGCTGACCGCCCAGGGACCGACTTGCTCGGCCAGCAACTTGAGTAACTTGAGTTCAGCCAGCACAAAACCCAGCCGAACGCCCGCCAGGCCAAAAAACTTGCCGAAAGAGCGCAATACGATCAACCCGGTACGCTGGGTATGCGCGGCCAGGCTCAGTTGCGGCGTGTTGTCCATAAAGGCTTCGTCCACCACCAGCCAGCCGCCGCGCTGCATCAGCCGCGCATGCCACTCCAGCAGGCGTTCCGGGGTCAGACTCAAGCCCGTGGGATTGTTGGGGTTGACCACCACCAGCACATCCAGTGTGTCGATGTAGAAGTCGATTTCCTGCTCCATGATTTCCCGCACGATATGCCCGCTGCGCCGCCACGCATGGGCATGCTCGGCGTAACACGGCGACAGCACGCCAACCTTGCCGCTACGGCGCAAACGCGGCAGCAACTGAATGGCACACTGTGAACCCGGTACCGCCAGCACATGCGGCGCGCCGTAATAGGCGCAGGCCGCTTGCTCAAGGCCGTCATCGGCCTCAGGCAAGCGCGCCCAGGCACGTTCGGGCACCTGGGGGATAGCAAAGGGCCAGGGCGCCAGGCCGGTGGACAGGTCCAGCCAGTCCGCCTCGGCAATGCCGTAGTGCAACGCCGCCTTGCGCAAACGCCCACCGTGCTCAAGCATAGAATTCACTCCAGACACACAGGATCAGCAGCCACAGCCATACGCCACGCTGCACCAGTTGCCAGCCACGGCCGATCGACTCGGCGTCCGCCGGTGCACCTTCGCCCAATTGCGGGCGCTCATGCAGTTCGCCGTGATAAATCGCCGGGCCACCCAACTCAACACCCAGCGCTCCGGCACCAGCAGCCATGACCGGGCCGGCATTGGGGCTGTCCCACAGCGGTGCCTGCTTGCGCCAGCTCTTCAGGGCCAGTCGGGTTTTACCCAAAGCGGCATAGGTCAGCGCAACCAACCTTGCAGGAATATAGTTAAGAACATCGTCGATCCGCGCCGCAGCCCAGCCAAAACGCTCAAAGCGTTCGTTGCGATAGCCCCACATGGCATCCAGGGTATTACTCAAACGATAGAGCACCACCCCTGGCGCACCCGCGACCACAAACCAGAAAATCGCGGCAAATACCGCATCGCTGCCGTTTTCCAGCACCGACTCGGTGGCGGCGCGGGCCACTTCGGTAGAATCCAGCTCACTGGTCTGACGGCTGACCAGATAACCCACCCGCGTGCGCGCCTCATCCAGGTTATTGGCGCGCAATGCCTCGGCTACTGGTTGTACGTGCTCACCGAGGCTGCGCATGCCCAGTGCGCAATACAGCGCCACAATGTCCACCAGCCAGCCAATATAAGGCAGCCAGGACAGGGCCGTGGCCAGGATCGTCAGCGGCAGCACTGCCAGTACCCAGGCCGTGACACCATGACTGCGCCAGCCACGGCCGCCGGAATTGAAACGCTGCTCAATACGCTCGGCCATACGGCCAAAGGCAACCAGCGGATGCCAGCGTTTGGGCTCGCCGAGCAACGCATCCAGCGCCACCCCGGCAACGCACAGCAACGCCACACTCATGGACTCACTCCCCAATAATTCTCGTACACCAGTTCACTGAGCGGACGCGCTTGCGCCCACCCTTCCAGGACCAGCATCGGCGCCGGATAAAACGCCTCGACCGGGCCCAGGCACAGTACAGCGAGCGGCTTGGCGCCGGCAGGCAACCCCAGCAGATCAGCCAGTGCCTGCGGTTCGAACAATGACACCCAGCCCATGCCCAGCCCTTCGACCCGGGCCGCCAGCCACAGATTTTGAATGGCACAGGACAAGGACGCCATGTCCATTTCCGGCAGCGTACGTCGACCAAAAATGTGCTTTTCGCGGTCATCCATCAACGCAGCCACCAGCACCTCAGCGCAATCGTTGATACCTTCGACCTTGAGCGTCATGAATTCATCGGAGCGCTGGCCCAGGGCATCCGCGGTGCGTACCCGCTCTTCTTCCACCAGACCCTGGATCTTGCCGCGCAGCTCGCGGTCAGTGATGCGGATAAACCGCCACGGCTGCATCAAGCCCACGCTCGGGGCTTGATGCGCCGCTTCCAGCAAACGCGACAACAACTCGGGTGCCACAGTGCCACCACTGAAGTGGCGCATATCACGACGCTCGGCGATGGCGCGGTACACGGCGGCGCGTTCTTGCGGGCTGAATGCGTTATCGCTCATGGCACCTTCACGGCACATGGCGCAAACAACGCGGCAATGGCCTGAGGATTGGACGGGAAGTAAAAGTGTACATAAGAAGCGGTCATTCGCCCTTCGCGATACACCGCTTCGGCGCCGCGCCCGCCATTGGGGCTCAGGCCGCGAGCAACAGGCTCAAGTTCGGTACTGGTCAGCGAGTGGTGGTAGGTGTGGCCGCGCAACAGCCCTTCAGGCATGTCCACAGCTTGCAGCGCCAGGGCAGCCAGGCGCTTTTGCATCGTCGCCTCCCCTGCCAGCAAGCCAACCAGTTCGGCGCGCTGGCCCTCGACATCGGTCAGGGCATCGAGCAGGTAAAGCATGCCACCGCACTCGGCCAGCAGCGGTTTACCGGCCCTGTGGTGTGCGCGAATCGCCATGAGCATCGGCACGTTGCGCGACAGCTCAAGGTGATGCAGTTCAGGGTAACCACCGGGCAAATACAGGCTGTCTGCTTCAGGCAGCTGACTGTCACGGATCGGTGAGAAAAACAGCAGTTCGGCGCCCATATCACGTATTAACGCGAGGCTGGCGCCATAAGTGAAGGCAAAGGCTTCGTCGCGGGCCACGGCAATTCGCACACCTGCCAGCAGCGGCTCGACGGCCACCGGCTCAGGCGCAGCGAATTCAACCGGCGGTGGCAGCGCTACCTCACAGGTGCTGGCCAGGGCATTGGCCGCCGCATCCAGGCGCGCATCCAGATCATTCAGCTCGCTGGCCTGCACCAGTCCCAGATGACGGCTTGGCAGTTCGATGCCGGTTTCGCGGGACAGCGCGCCGTACCAGCGCAAGCCTTCGGTCAGGCTGCCTTCGAGCAACTGTGCATGGCGTACGGTGCCAACTCGATTGGCCAGCACCCCGGCAAACGGCAGATCCGGCTGATATCGCGCCAAACCAAGGGCCAGCGCACCAAAGGTTTGGGCCATGGCAGTGCCATCAATCACCCCCAACACCGGCACGCCAAAATGCCGTGCCAGATCGGCGCTGGAAGGCGTGCCGTCAAACAGCCCCATCACACCTTCAATCAAAATCAGGTCCGCCTCACCGGCGGCTTCCCACAGCAGGCGACGGCTTTCCTCGGCGCCCACCATCCACAAATCCACCTGATACACCGGCGCACCGCTGGCGCGCTCCAGGATCATGGGGTCGAGAAAATCCGGGCCGCACTTGAATACCCGCACCTTGCGCCCCTGATTGCGATGCAACCGGGCCAAAGCCGCTGTAACCGTGGTCTTGCCCTGACCGGAAGCCGGCGCGGCGATCAGCACCGCCGGGCAATGACGTGACGCTCTCATACTTCAACACTCACAATTCGATGCCTTTCTGGGCTTTGATCCCGGCCTGGAAAGCGTGTTTGACCACCGCCATCTCAGTCACGGTATCAGCCAGATCAATCAATTCAGGTTTGGCGCCACGGCCGGTGACCAGCACATGCTGCATGGGCGGACGGGCTTGCAGGTCGGCGAGCACCTGTTCCAGATCGAGGTAGCCGTGCTTGAGCGCGATATTCAGCTCATCGAGCACCACCAGTCCAATGGACGGATCGCGCAGCATCTCGCGGGACACTTCCCACGCGGCTTCGGCGGCGGCGATATCGCGCTGGCGGTCCTGGGTTTCCCAGGTAAAGCCTTCACCCATCACGTGGTAGCGCACCTGCTCGGGAAAACGGCGGAAGAAAATCTCCTCACCGGTGCTGTTGCGACCCTTGATGAACTGCACCACGCCGCACTGCATGCCGTGGCCCATGGCGCGGGCCAGCATGCCAAACGCAGAACTGCTCTTGCCTTTGCCATTGCCGGTCAATACCAGCAGCAGTCCGCATTCATTGGGCGAGCTGGCAATGCGCTCGTCCATAACCGCTTTTTTGCGCAGCATGCGCGCCTGATGGCGTTCGTCGCGTTCGGGGGATTCATTCATGGCAACTCTCCGTTGGGTTCGATGATGCAAACGGGAGGCGGGGGAAATTAAAAAAACACACTGCATCGCCCGCCGCGAGAGTGGTGGATGGATCAGGCCGGTCTCCGGGCTCACAAGCGGGCGGCACCTGTAGGGTGCACCCTTGTCCACGCGCCTTCCCGTGCAAAAAACACAGTGGCACTGAGCGTGGCTTTGACTCGTTTACCGTTGCGGGGGCAGCGCCGGGATCGTGGCGGTTGTGTAGGTCCAACACGCCCTCACCGGCTTCCCTGTTTCACTCTGTCGACCCATGGCCACAGAGCACCTGAAACAAGCCGCGAAGGTTAGAGGGTTGGGGGTGGAGCGTCAATTAAAGCCGGCGCCTAAAGGCTTTATCCGGCGCCCGGGCTGAACCTTTAAACAGCTACGCTTCTCTACTATCAGACAAGATCTTATGGAGAACCACATGCTCAAGCGCCAGCACGCCGTTGTTATTGTTCTTGCCGCAGGATTGGTCGCTTGCGGCGAAAGCTCGACCCTGCAAGTCAGTGAGGGAACCGGCCCATCACCCAAGCTTCCCGAACCCAATAAAACCCTGATTCCAACGGTCAATATCGCCCCCGCCATCGGCTGGCCCGATAATGCCACCCCAGTGGCTGCCCACGGCTTGCACGTCGCCGCTTTCGCCCAGAACCTCGACCACCCGCGCTGGCTCTATGTACTGCCCAACGGCGACGTGCTGGTGGCCGAATCCAATTCGCCGCCCAAGCCGGATGACAGCAAGGGCATCAAGGGCTGGATCGCAGACAAGGTCATGTCCCGCGCCGGGGCCGGAGTGCCAAGTGCAAACCGGATTACCCTGCTGCGCGACGCGGACCACGATGGCGTCGCCGAAACCCGCACCGTGTTTATCGAGAACCTGAACTCTCCCTTTGGCATGACGCTGGTGGGTAACGATCTGTATGTGGCAGATGCCGACAAGCTGTTGCGCTTCCCCTATCAAGCCGGTGAAAACAGCATCAGCGCCAAACCGGTCAAGGTGGTGGACTTACCCGGCGGGCCTCTGAACCACCATTGGACCAAAAACGTGATCGCCAGCAAGGACGGCACCAAGTTATATGTGACCGTCGGATCCAACAGCAATGTGGGCGAAAATGGCATGGACAAGGAGCAAGGTCGCGCCGCGATCTGGGAAGTCGACCCGGCCACCGGCAGCCACCGCATTTTTGCGTCGGGCCTGCGCAACCCTAATGGCATGGACTGGGAGCCCACCTCCGGCAAACTCTGGACAGCAGTTAATGAGCGTGACGAAATCGGCAGTGACCTGGTGCCCGACTACATCACATCAGTCCAGGATGGCGGCTTCTATGGCTGGCCCTACAGCTACTACGGCCAGCATGTGGATGTGCGGGTCAACCCGCAAAACCCTGAACTGGTGGCCAAGGCCATTGCCCCGGATTACGCCGTTGGGCCACACACGGCGTCTTTGGGGCTGACGTTTGCCGAAGGCAGCCATTTACCCGGCTTTACCCAGGGTGCATTTATCGGCCAGCACGGCTCCTGGAACCGCAAACCCCACAGTGGTTACAAAGTGATTTTCGTGCCTTTTGCCGGCGGCAAACCGGAGGGCATGCCGATCGATGTGCTGACCGGCTTTCTTAACGCCGACGAAAAAGCCATGGGCCGGCCAGTGGGCGTGGTGATCGACAAGCAAGGTGACTTGTTGGTGGCCGATGATGTAGGCAACAAGGTTTGGCGGGTGTCGGGAAAATAGGCTTTCTAATCAAGAGCCGCCCTCACCCTAGCCCTCCCCGGAGGGAGAGGGCTGGGCTGAGGGGCTCTAGGGCAAACGTGCCAAATGCTGCTCGGTCGGCAACACGCGCTTGGCATTCAGATAAGCCCTCTGCCAGTAGGCCTTGTTCAGGCTGTCCAGCTTGACCGTACCGCCCGTGGCCGGCGCATGGACAAAGCGCCCTTCGCCTACGTAGATCCCGGCGTGACTGACCTGGGAGCCACCATTGGTTGCAAAGAACAGCAGGTCACCGGTTTGCAGCTTGTCCTGGCCGATGCTCTGCGCACGCATCACGATCATCTCGCGCGTAGTGCGCGGCAACGAAATACCCGCGGCGTCGTTGTACACGTACTTGATCAGGCCACTGCAATCAAACCCCGAATCCGGGGTATTGCCGCCCCAGCGATAAGGCGTACCTACCAGACCAAGGGCGCGAAAAAGCACATCTGCGGCAACCGGCGAGGTTTCTTCGGGATGAGTGATAAACACAACCGGCTTTTGTGCCACGGGGGCTGGCGGGGTGCGGCTGGCGCAGGCACTGAGCAGTGCTGCTAAAGTGAGGAGAGCAACGCGGGCCATGATCGACATAAACAGAATGTTCCTGATTCTGGATACGGCAACTCAGGCCGCGAACCCCAAAGCCGCGAGAGGGGGCACCTTCGCGGCTTCAGAAATTTAACATTGCGACTTAATTCTAGCTCTTAGCTGCAGAACTTCAAGTAACACATTAACTTTACTTGCGGGCTACGACGCTCGCAGGGGCCATCGCCAGGGCGCGTTTGGCCTCAATAAAGGTCTTGCTCCAGTAGCTGTCACCCAGGTTATCAATCCGCACACCACCGCTGCGGCGGCTGCTGGAGTGAATAAACTGGTCATCACCCAGGTAAATCCCGGCATGGCTCACACGGCCACGACCATTGGTGCTGAAGAACAGCAAATCACCCGGTTTCAAATTATTCCGTGCGACCAGCGGTGCTTTTACGTTGATCATTTCGCGGGTTGAGCGCGGCAATTGCATGCCCGCCTCTTCCTTGAACAGATAACCGATAAAGCCGCTGCAATCGAAGCCTGCCTCGGAGGTGCCACCAAAACGGTAACGGGTACCGATCAAGGACATACCGCGCTCTAGAATGCTGTCAGCCAGAGCTGGCAATTCATAAGGCTTGCTGTTGGCAGAAAACTCAGCCAGTTCTTTTTCGGTTGCCAGTTCTTCCTGATAAAGAGCGGAAGTTTGCGAGACCGAAGATGACTTTTGAACCTGAGCCTGGACGACTTGCTGCGACACTGGCGTGTGAGCAGCACAACCAAACAACAGGGTAACGAGTGCGAGGGGCACGAGGGGTGCGAAGCGCTTTAGCATGGGCACGACCGTGGCTTATTAGAAAAAGTAGCCGCGACTATGCCTTCTATGATCCTCATTTGCAAATTCAATCGATCTAAATGTGACTTGATGGTTTTGTCGTGACATCTAAGGCTTTACACCCCTGACGACAGATTTTGCGCCCACAGCCCTTTGGCCGCGCAGGATTTTTGGCGCCTGGAAACTGTCAAAACCGGCTACAACCCTTATTTTTGAAGGGCTGAGCTACCAGCCAAGGGTTTCTTTCAGGAAGGGAATGGTCAGCTTGCGCTGCGCCTGCAAGGACGCTTGATCGAGCCGCTCGAGCAAATCAAACAAGGCACTCATGCTGCGGGTACCGCGCGTGAGAATGAAATGCCCGACTTCGTCAGTCAGGTGCAGGCCACGGCGTGAAGCACGCAACTGCAAAGCCCGCAGCTTGTCCTCATCGGACAGGGGGCGCATCTGGAAAACCAGCGCCATGGTCAGGCGGGACTTGAGGTCTGCCAGTTTGATCGGCAATTCTCGAGGCGAGGTGGAGGCTGCAATCAACAGGCGCCGGCCGCTGTCACGCAGCCGGTTGAACAGATGGAACAGCGCCTCTTCCCAATCAGCACGCCCGGCCACCGCCTGCAGGTCATCCAGGCAAACCAGCTCGTACTGCTCAAGGTTATCGAGGATTTCTATGCCGCGATCCAGCAACTCGGCCAGCGGCAGGTAAACCGCCGGTTCGCCCATCTGCTCAAAGCGCAGGCAAGCGGCCTGCAGCAGGTGCGTACGCCCTACGCCATGTTTGCCCCACAGGTAAATCAGGCTTTCTGTCCAGCCGGCGTCGGCTTCGCACAGACGTTCGACATAGCCGAGTGCAGCGGCATTGGCGCCTGGATAGTAGTTTATGAAGGTAGCGTCATCACGCAGACGCACACCTAGGGGCAGCTGAATCGGTTTCATGCTGACTGAACAGTTCAAGCGAACCGTTAGTGGCCTCTGTGTAAGGTTTGAAAAGTTTATACCCGTGTCGCCGGGCACACAATGTAACAGACCACGAGCAAAATCAAAGGTTTGCGTTAAGGTCTTGGATTGATTGGGCTTTTTCTGGCGCCTGCGAGCCGCCTCGAACGCACAAAGAAGGCCGGGCCGCCTCGCGACAACCCCGCCGCTTCACAACCCACCCTCTACAACTGCGGATCCTCACTGCCTTTATAGACCTGGGAATCCTTATACAAATCCTGCACATGGCGCACCAGCACCATGATCACGGCCGCTACCGGCAAGGCCAGCAATACACCGGTAAAACCGAACAGCTCACCGCCAGCCAGAATCGCAAAGATCACCGCCACCGGGTGCATACCGATTTTGTCACCCACCAGCAGCGGGGTAAGCACGGTGCCCTCCAGGGCTTGGCCGATCATAAACACCGCCACGATGCCGAGCATCGGGTACAGATCCCCGCCAAACTGGAATAACCCGGCAACCAACGCCGCACCGATGCCGACAATAAAGCCCATATACGGCACGATGGCCGCTATACCCGCCATCAAGCCGATCAACAACCCCAGCTCGAGGCCGACCAGCATCAGGCCCGCCGAGTAGATCACCCCCAGCGCCAGCATCACCAGCAACTGACCGCGCACAAACGCGCCGAGCACGTCGTGGCACTCTTTGGCCAGTGATACGATCTGATCTGCCCGAGCCCGCGGCAACAGACCGCGAATCTTGGCCATCATGATGTTCCAATCACGCAACAGGTAGAACGCCACCACCGGAATCAACACCAGATTGGCCAAAAAGCCGATCAGCGCCAGACTGGAAGCCGTGGCCTTGGACAGGACGATTCCGACAATGTCAGTGGCCTGCCCCATATGCTCGGTGATCGCCGCCTTGATCTTGTCGAACTTCCAGAAACTATCACTCAAGCCGAACTTGGCTTGCACCCACGGCATAGCCGTGTGCTGCAGCCAGTCGAGGATCTGCGGTGCCAACTGATAGAGCTTCAACAGTTGCTTGGCCAGCAGCGGCACCAGTACCAGCAGCAATGTCATCAAAATGACAGTGAACACGGTAAAGACCGCAACCACACCCCAGGTTCTTGAAAGTCCGAACCTTTCCAGTCGATCGACCACCGGGTCGAACATATAGGCCAGGACGATGGCGACCAGAAAAGGCGTGAGTATCGGATGCAGGAAATACACGAACAGGGCGAATCCCAACGCCACGCCCCACCACACCCACCGTCGCGAATCAGCCATGAGCCACCCCATCCTTATATAAAGAAGACATCAACCTACCAGCGAAACCGCAACTGCGCCGCAGGGCCTGAGGCAACACTTGACGCCTGCCCCCCATCAGCCGCAACAGGCACTTGCCCCGCCGGTACTTCCTGCAACTGCGCCAGCCCCAATTGCGAACGCAACTGCTCGGCGCTGCCGTTTACCAGGTACACAACACGATCACCGTCAACGCTCTTGAGTTGCGCACCAAAAGGCTCAAGCAAATGCCCCAGCTGCGCATATCGCTGCAACGTCATGCCTTGCACTTCGAGCAACTGCTCGGAAGAAACCCCGGGCTTGACCGCATAGCGCGGCGCCAGACGCTGGCTGACCGCAAGCATCACGGCATCGGCCAGCGCTGCCTGATCAGGAGCCTGAGCGCTGCCCTGCTCCTGCTGATCACCTACCCACAAACGCCATTTGGCGCTCCACTGCCCGTCATCTTCACGAGCATGCACCGCCAGCAATGCGTCCGCACCATAACGCTCGGAAGCGTCTTTTAAAGGCGCAGGATTGCTGCCCTCAAGATTTTCAGCCGTACCCACAAGCTGTTCACTCAAATCTGCCAACGGCAAGCGCAATGGCAAACCCCGATGCTGCGCGGCACGACGCAACGGCTCGGCCACTGACTGACCGTCCCCCACCAGGCTCGAACCTTCGACCGAGTCATTCAGCCACCAGCCCAGCAGCGCAGGGCGATTACTGCCCCACAGCGACAGCCCGGCCTGATGCAACGCACGATCGGTACTCACCGGATCGAAGTCCACTTGCAGGCTTTGCGGCGGGCCGGCGTCATAGCCGTAGCGACTGATGATTTGCTGCGGATCTTTGCGAATCGCCTCCAGCGCCGGACTCTTAATCGCCGCGGCATCTCCGGTCAGACGCAACACCAGGGTTTCCAGGGCCTTTTGCGTAGCCTGGGTGCGCTCATCAGGTGACTGGGTGGTGACTGGCTCGAGCACCTGATAAAGACCGGTGAGGATTTCGGCATGACTGGCCAGGCTGAAAAAAGACAGACAGCCCACGGCTAAAAATTGGCTAAAACGCATGAAAGATTCCCGATGACAAAAAGCAGCCTATTAAGGACGCCATAAAAACACTCGAACAGACTTCTGACACGGCCACGGCCAAATCATTCACGCCCGTTTCGCGTTTTCACGCGGTCACACAACCTCTCTATACCTTATACAGGCCTGTTCGCAGACCCAAGTACGACTAAAAAAGGTTTTTTTCGCCAGATATAACCCTGCCTGTCGGCCCGAGGATGGCCGCTGCCCTTCAAGCCTGATAAAATCGCGCGCCTTCGCAGACCGCCAACAGCCGGGCACCCTGCAAATGCTCTGGTGCAATCCTTGAGCACTTGCAAGCCTGCCCCCTGAACTCGGTCGATACCCCCGAATCCCCCCTAAAGGCCTGGATTATGAGCAAGCAACCATCCCTGAGCTACAAAGACGCCGGTGTAGACATCGACGCCGGTGAAGCATTGGTCGAACGCATCAAGAGCGTGGCCAAGCGCACTGCACGCCCGGAAGTGATGGGCGGCCTCGGCGGTTTTGGCGCCCTCTGCGAAATTCCGGCTGGCTACAAGCAGCCTGTTCTGGTTTCCGGCACTGACGGCGTCGGCACCAAGCTGCGCCTGGCCCTGAACCTGAACAAGCACGACAGCATCGGTATCGACCTGGTTGCCATGTGCGTCAACGACCTGATCGTATGCGGCGCCGAGCCTCTGTTCTTCCTTGACTACTACGCCACCGGCAAGCTCAACGTTGAAACCGCGACCCAGGTGGTGACCGGTATCGGCGCTGGCTGCGAACTGTCCGGTTGCTCGCTGGTTGGCGGCGAAACCGCTGAAATGCCAGGCATGTACGAAGGCGAAGACTACGACCTGGCCGGCTTCTGCGTTGGCGTTGTAGAAAAATCCGAGATCATCGACGGTTCCAAGGTCGCTGCCGGCGACGCCCTGCTCGCCTTGCCGTCCTCGGGCCCGCACTCCAACGGCTACTCGCTGATCCGCAAGATCATCGAAGTGTCGGGTGCCGACATCGAAAACATCCAGCTCGACGGCAAGCCACTGACCGACCTGCTGATGGCGCCGACCCGCATCTACGTCAAGCCGCTGCTCAAGCTGATCAAGGAAACCGGCGTAGTCAAGGCCATGGCCCACATCACCGGTGGCGGCCTGCTCGACAACATCCCGCGCGTACTGCCAAAAGGTGCACAAGCGGTGGTTGACGTTGCCAGCTGGCAGCGCCCTGCCGTCTTCGACTGGCTGCAGGAAAAAGGCAACGTGGACGAGCACGAAATGCACCGCGTGCTGAACTGCGGCGTTGGCATGGTCATCTGCGTAGCTCAGGCTGACGTTGAAACTGCGCTGAACGTACTGCGTGAAGCGGGCGAGCAGCCTTGGGTCATCGGTCAGATCGCAACCGCCGCTGAAGGCGCTGCGCAAGTTGAGCTGCAAAACATCAAGGCGCACTAATGCCTGATACCTGTGATGTAGTGGTGCTGCTTTCCGGCACCGGCAGCAACTTGCAGGCCTTGATCGACAGCGATGACGTCAAGGCCAGCCCGGCATCAATCCGCGCGGTGATCTCCAACCGCGCAGATGCCTACGGCCTGCAACGCGCCAAAGACGCGGGTATCGATACCCGCGTACTGGATCACAAGGCATTCGAGGGCCGCGAGGCCTTCGATGCTGCATTGATCAAAGTCATCGACGAATTCAAACCGAAACTGGTGGTTCTGGCCGGGTTCATGCGCATTCTCAGCGCAGAATTCGTGCGTCACTATCAGGGTCGCCTGCTGAATATCCACCCTTCCCTGCTCCCCAAATACAAGGGCTTGCACACGCACCAGCGGGCGCTGGAAGCAGGAGACGGTGAGCACGGCTGCAGCGTGCACTTTGTGACCGAGGAACTCGACGGCGGACCTCTGGTCGTACAGGCAGTGATACCGGTAGAGTCCGATGACTCGCCACATAGCCTGGCGCAACGGGTTCACGCCCAGGAACACCGGATTTATCCGCTTGCAGTGCGCTGGTTTGCCGAAGGTCGCTTGTCACTTGACGAGCGAGGCGCATTATTGGACGGTCAATTACTTGCGGCCAGCGGCCACTTGATACGAACCTAGGAGAACTTATGCGTCGTGCCCTGCTTCTCGCCCTTAGCCTGCTGGCTATTCCAGCAGTCCAAGCGGCCGATCTTCAGCCTTTCAAGGCCAGCTACACCGCAGACTGGAAACAGCTGCCCATGAGCGGTTCTGCCGAGCGCAGCCTGACCAAGGGTGACAATGGTATCTGGACCTTGAATTTCAAGGCTTCAATGCTGGTAGCCAGCCTGAACGAAGAAAGCACCCTCAAAATCGAGAAAAACACGCTGATCCCGCTGACCTACCACTTTGAACGTGGCGGCCTGGGAAAAGCCAAGAAGATCGATCTGGATTTCGACTGGGCGGCCAAGATGGTCACCGGCACCGATCAGGGCGACGCTGTCAAAGTACCCTTGCTCAGCGGCATGCTCGACAAGTCCACCTACCAGCTGGCACTGCAGCGTGACGTAGAAGCCGGCAAAAAGTCCATGAGCTACCAGGTGGTTGATGGCAATGACGTCGACACCTATGACTTTCGCGTGATCGGCCCTGAAGTGGTTGAAACCAAGGCTGGCAAGGTCGACGCAATCAAGGTTGAGCGCGTACGCGACCCGACACAGAACAAGCGCATCACTGAAATGTGGTTCGCCAAGAACTGGGGTTCGCTGCTGGTCAAACTGCGCCAGGTCGAAAAAGACGGCAAGGAATACAACATCATGCTGCTGGACGGCACGGTGGATGGCAAAACGGTCAAGGGCAACTAAGCGACAAGCCTTTAGCTGCAAGCCTCAAAAAAACCTCGCTTCGGCGAGGTTTTTTTGGTCTGTAACACACCAAAAACATGAAACATTTTTCATAAAACTATTAAACAAATCCGTAAACACCCCGTGCTTAAAGGGCTGCAGGGTTTAAGGATTTTCTGCAAGATGACAGCGCGACAATCAGCTATTTACTTAGGAAGCTAACAGATTCTATAAAGAAGTCCTGCGACGCCTTGCCGCAGGCCCTCATCAGAATTTGGAGCAAGCAGATGACTATCAAAGTAACTGAGCGCGACGATTCACGTATGTTCCACCAACTGGTAGCCCACGGTGTACACCTATGGGATGTGCATCAAGAAGACATACTGGTAGGCATGTTCCACCGCGAAAGCGACGCTCACAGCTACAAGGCTGAGCTGGAAAAGCTGGAAGCGCAGAAACGCCAGGCCTGAGCAGAAGAAACTACTGTCTTGAAAAACACAAACCCCGCCGAAGCGGGGTTTGTTTTGTTATGCGCCAACGCAACACTCTGTGGGAGCGAGCCTGCTCGCGAAGAGCAGCGAACGCTTTCGCGAGCAGGCTCGCTCCCACAGGTTATGCCAGCACTACCACATCAGGTCATCAGGGATCTGATAGGCCGCGTACGGATCGTCTTCTTCCGGGGTTTTCGGCTCAACCAGGATATTCAGCTGCACGATCCGGCGCGGATCGCGCTCCTGGATCTTCAGTGCAGCTTCACGGGGGATGACTTCGTAGCCGCCCTGGTGCTGCACGATCGCCAGCGAGCCATTGGCCAGCTTGTTGCGCATCAGGGTGTTGACCGACAGGCGCTTGACCTTTTTGTCATCAACGAAGTTGTAGTAGTCCTCAGTGGTCAGCTTGGGCAGACGTGATACTTCGATCAATTGCTTGATCTGCGCAGCACGGGCTTTTTGCTCGACCTTCTCCTGCTGCTGGCGGTTCAGTTCCTGGTCGCGCTTGACCTTCTCGGCCTTGGCTTCGGCAGCCAGACGCTGCTGGGTGTCGTCCAGTTCGATCTGGCCTTTGTGGGCCAGACGCTGTTGTTTCTGTTTTTCTTTGCCGGCCTGCTTGGCCTGCTTCTCGTTGACCAGTCCGGCTTTGAGCAACTGGTCGCGTAGGGAAATGCTCATCTACTTACTCACTTAGGCAAACTCAGCCGCAGCTGGGCAAATTCTTTTCCTGGCGCTTGGCTTCACCCCACAGGGCGTCCAGGTCTTCAAGGGTGCAACTTTCAATGGGACGCAGGGTATCGCGCAATGCCTGCTCGATAAACCGGAAACGTCGATCAAATTTTGCATTGGCACCACGCAAGGCGGTTTCCGGGTCCACTTTAAGATGACGGGCCAGGTTGACCACGGAAAACAGCAGGTCGCCGATTTCGTCATGAATGGCCGCCGAATCGTTGTCGGCCATGGCCTCCAGCACTTCATCCAGCTCTTCACGCACCTTGTCCAGCACCGGCAATGCCGCTGGCCAGTCAAAACCGACCTGGGCGGCGCGCTTTTGCAGCTTGGCGGCGCGGGACAGGGCAGGCAAGGCGACGGGCACATCGTCAAGCAAGGACAACTGCTCGGGGGCGGTAGACTTTTCTGCGCGCTCCTCGGCCTTGATCTCATCCCAGCGTACCTTGACCTGTTCTTCGCTCAAGCGCGGCACATCCAGCGGCGCATACAGGTCACCGGTGGGAAAGACATGGGGGTGACGGCGGATCAGCTTGCGGGTAATGCTGTCGATCACCCCGGCAAACTCGAAACGGCCTTCTTCCCGAGCCAGCTGGCTGTAATACACCACTTGAAACAGCAAATCGCCGAGTTCGCCCTGCAGGTGCTCGAAGTCACCCTGCTCAATGGCGTCAGCGACCTCGTAGGCCTCTTCGAGGGTATAAGGCACGATAGTGGCGTACGTTTGCTTGATATCCCACGGGCAGCCGTACTGCGGGTCACGCAGGCGGGCCATGAGGTGCAGCAGGTCGTCGAGGTTGTACATCTGTAATCCTTTGGCACACGCTAACCACACCCTGTGGGAGCGGCTTGCTCGCGATATGAACACCCCGGTACAGCTGACTCACCGAGGAGATGCAATCGCGAGCAAGCCCGCTACCACAAAGGATCAGCGCGGCTCACTACGCCCGATCCGACGGGTTTCGATGATGTTCGGCAGTTGCGAGATCCGCCCCAGTAAACGCCCCAGCGCATCCAGCCCCGGGATCTCGATGGTCAAGGTCATCAACGCGGTGTTGTTTTCCTTGTTCGAGCGGGTGTTGACCGCCAGCACGTTGATCCGTTCGTTGAGCAACACCTGCGACACATCACGCAACAAGCCCGAACGATCGTAGGCGCGGATTTCGATATCCACCGGATAGGTCGAGACCGGGATCGGCCCCCAGTTGACCTGAATCATCCGCTCCGGCTCACGACTGCCCAGTTGCAGCACCGAGGCGCAGTCCTGGCGGTGAATGCTGACGCCACGGCCCTGGGTGATGTAACCGACAATCGCATCCCCCGGCAGCGGCTGACAGCACCCGGCCATCTGGGTCAGCAGGTTGCCGACGCCTTCGATCTGGATGTCTCCACGCTTGCCCGGCTTGTAGCCCGTGGCCTTACGCGGGATCAGCTCCATCTGCTCGCTGCCGCGCTCAGGCTCGACCTGTTGCTGGGCCAGGTTGATCAACTGCGCCAGGCGCAAGTCGCCAGCCCCGAGCGCCGCGTACATGTCCTCGGCGGTTCGCATGTTGGCCTTGTCGGCGAGCTTCTCGTAATCCACCGCCGGCAGGCCCAAACGGCCGAGTTCGCGCTCGAGCATGGTTTTGCCGGCTGCGACGTTCTGATCGCGCGCCTGCAACTTGAACCAGTGGACGATTTTCGCCCGCGCCCGCGAGGTGGTGACATAGCCCAGGTTCGGGTTCAGCCAGTCGCGGCTCGGTGTGCCATGCTTGCTGGTGATGATCTCGACCTGCTCACCGGTCTGCAGGCTGTAGTTGAGCGGCACGATGCGCCCGTTGATCTTGGCACCACGGCAGTTGTGGCCGATCTCGGTGTGAACCCGGTAGGCAAAGTCCAGCGGCGTCGCCCCCTTGGGCAGGTCGATGGCATGCCCGTCAGGGGTGAAGATATACACCCGGTCCGGCTCGATATCGACGCGCAGCTGATCGGCCAGGCCACCGATATCGCCCAGTTCTTCGTGCCACTCCAGCACCTGGCGCAGCCACGAGATTTTCTCTTCGTACTGGTTGGACCCGGCCTTGACGTCAGTGCCCTTGTAGCGCCAGTGCGCGCAAACCCCCAGCTCGGCCTCTTCGTGCATGGCATGGGTGCGAATCTGCACTTCCAGGACCTTGCCTTCAGGCCCGATCACGGCAGTATGCAGCGAGCGGTAGCCGTTCTCCTTGGGGTTGGCGATATAGTCGTCAAACTCCTTGGGAATATGTCGCCACAGGGTGTGGACGATGCCCAGCGCGGTATAGCAGTCGCGCATTTCCGGCACCAGTACCCGTACGGCACGCACGTCATAGATCTGGCTGAAGGCCAGGCCCTTGCGCTGCATTTTGCGCCAGATCGAGTAGATGTGCTTGGCCCGGCCGCTGATGTCGGCGTCGGTCACGCCGGTGGCTTCCAGCTCGGTACGCAACTGGTTCATCACATCGCTGATAAAGCGCTCTCGATCGAGGCGGCGCTCATGCAGCAAGGTGGCGATTTGCTTGTACTGCTCGGGCTCCAGATAGCGGAAGGACAGGTCCTCCAGCTCCCACTTGATGTGGCCGATGCCCAGGCGGTGCGCCAATGGCGCATAAATATCGAACACCTCGCGGGCGACGCGGTTGCGCTTCTCGTCCGGGGCATTTTTGACTGCGCGAATCGCGCAGGTACGTTCAGCCAGCTTGATCAGTGCCACGCGCACGTCATCAACCATGGCAACCAGCATCTTGCGCAGGTTTTCGACCTGGCCCTGGGTGCCCAGCACCATCGATTGACGGGGGCTGAGGCTGGCACTGATGGCCGCCATGCGCAGTACACCATCAATCAGTTTGGCCACCACCGGACCGAAGCGCTGGCTGACGGCAGGCAACAGCACCTGCCCTTCGCGCACGCAACGATAGAGAATCGCGGCAACCAGGGAATCCTGATCCAGTTTCAGATCGGCCAATATCTCGGCGATTTCCAACCCGGTACGAAAGCTTGAGGTGCCCTCGGCCCACAGGTTTTTCGCCGCATTGGCTTGCTGCTCGGCCTCGCGTGCAAACTCACACGCTTCTTTCAAGGCTTCACGGTCCAGCGCCACATCGACACTCACCGCATGATCCAGCCATGCCTCGAGGTTGAGACTGCCGTCGGTGTTGATCGGCTGGTGTGCTCTGACCTGTACCATCTTGCTTACCTTCCCTACAGCGCAGGTTCAATGCGCCGAAATCACAGGCCCTGATCCCAACCGCGCGCTACAGGGCATAGCGTCGCGGGTTGCGGGCCCGTTGAAATAGACAGACATCCTAGTCTGCTTCAAATAACGCCATCGCCTCGACATGCGCTGTTTGCGGGAACATGTCGAGGATTGCGGCACGTTTTAACCGGTAACCCTGTTTAATCAGTTCAACCGTGTCGCGCGCCAGAGTGGCCGGGTTGCACGACACATACACCAAACGTTTGGCACCCAGGCCAGACAACTTTCGTACCACTTCATAAGCGCCGTCGCGAGGCGGATCAAGCAGTACGGCACTGAAGCCGGCTTTGGCCCAGGTTGCATCCACCAGCGGCTGTGACAGGTCGGCCTGAAAAAACACTGCATTATGCAGGCTGTTACTGACCGCGTTTTGCGCGGCGCGTTCGACCATGGTCGCAACACCTTCAACAGCCACGACTTCACGCGCTTTTTGTGCCAGTGGTAATGCGAAGTTACCCAGCCCACAGAACAAGTCAAGAATCCGTTCGTCAGCTTGTGGCGCAAGCCACTTTATGGCTTGAGCCACCATGGCTTCGTTGACGCCGGCATTGACCTGGACAAAATCCCCGGGGCGATACGCCAGCTGCAAATCCCATGTTTCCAGACGATAGCCCAAGGCCCGGGTCAAATCGACCGGCTGTGGCTCGCCTTCGCCATGCAGCCACAATTGGGCGTTATGGGTAATGCAAAATGCCTCAAGGACCTGCATGTCGGCAGCGCTCAGCGGCGCCATATGGCGCAGCAAAACCGCAATCGCCGAACCACTGAACAACTCCACGTGGCCCAGTGCCTTGGGGTTGCCCAGTTGACGCAACATGGCGGGCAGCCCGGTCATGATAGGTTGCAAAGCCTGTACCAGAACCAAACAGTGATCGATGGCGACGATGTCCTGGCTGCCAGCAGCACGGAAACCCACGTCCAGGTGCTTGGCCCGCGCATCCCAGCGCACGGCGATACGTGCCCGGCGGCGGTAGCCAAACTCGGGACCGGTCAGCGGCGCTGCCCACTCTTGAGGTTCGACACCGGCCACGCGGGACAGTTGCTCGGCGAGCATGCGCTGTTTCAGTGCAAGCTGCTCTTCATGGGGCAAATGCTGCACGCTGCAGCCGCCGCACTTGCCCGCATGGGCACAGGGTGCCTGGCGACGGATCTCGCTGGCCTTGAAAACACGCTCGGTACGGGCTTCAACGACCTTGCCATGGGCACCCAGCACCCGGGCTTCGACTTCTTCACCGGCCAGAGCCCCCGAAACAAACCAGGTACGCCCTTCAATAAAGGCAATACCGCGGCCGTCGTTGGCCAGGCGCTCGATATTCAAACGCTGTTTCTTGCCCGCAGGCACTTGCGCAGCCTTGGTGCCGCCAGCAGGCTGGAAGCGCAGGCCTCTCTCTTGCTTGGCCATCAGTTGGGCGCATCGTAAATGCCGGTCGACAGATAACGGTCGCCTCGGTCACAAATGATCGCGACCATCACCGCGTTTTCGACTTCCTGGTTCAGGCGCAGCATCGCTGCCACCGCCCCGCCCGAGGACACACCACAGAAAATGCCTTCTTCACGGGCCAGTCGGCGGGTGACGTCTTCGGCTTCGCGCTGGGCCATGTCGACGATGCGGTCTACGCGGTCGGCCTGGTAGATCTTGGGCAAGTACTCGGTCGGCCAGCGGCGGATGCCCGGAATGGCAGCGCCTTCCATCGGCTGCAAACCGACGATCTGCACGCCCGGGTTTTGCTCCTTGAGGTAGCGCGACACGCCCATGATGGTACCGGTAGTACCCATCGAACTGATGAAGTGGGTGATGGTACCGTTGGTCTGACGCCAGATTTCCGGGCCCGTACCGGTGTAGTGAGCCTCGGGGTTGTCACCGTTGGCAAACTGGTCGAGCACCTTGCCCAGGCCCTGGGCCTGCATCTTGTCGGCCAGGTCGCGGGCGCCTTCCATGCCCTCTTCCTGACTGACCAGGATCAGCTCGGCACCGTAGGCGGTCATGGCAGCCTTGCGCTCGGCGCTGGAATTGTCGGGCATGATCAGGATCATCTTGTAGCCCTTGATCGCCGCGGCCATGGCCAGGGCAATCCCGGTATTGCCCGAGGTGGCTTCAATCAGGGTATCGCCAGCCTGGATCTGGCCGCGCGCTTCGGCGCGGGCAATCATCGACAGAGCCGGACGGTCCTTGACCGAGCCTGCAGGGTTGTTCCCTTCGAGCTTGAGCAACAAGGTGTTGGTAGTGTTTCCAGCCAGGCGCTGCAAGCGCACCAGTGGAGTGTTGCCGACGCAATCGGCGATAGTTGGGTACTGCAATGTCATGGCGTATTCGCAATCCAGACCGCGGGGTCGCACATCATACCGACAAACGCCGACAGCCCATATCACGCAAAGTACGGTGCTTATGGTTAAAGGCTATAAGCGCCGCAAGCCCATCACAATAATTCCTGTGGGAGCCGGGCTTGCCCGCGATTCTGACGCCGCGGTCTGTCAGGTAAAACGGACTGATACCATCGCGGGCAAGCCCGCTCCCACAGGGATGTCTATACAGCCGCGGCCTGAGCGTTTACGCGGCATGTCCGGCAAGCAAACGAACATGCACCCGCAACCCGCCGCCGTGGTTCTCTGCCCACAAACTGCCACCCTGCAGCCGCAGGGCATTGCGCGCAATACTCAGGCCCAGACCAAAGCCGCCATCGCCGGGACGCGAGCCATCAAGGCGGGTAAAAGGCGCAAAGATCCGCTCCAGTTCTTCAGGTGCCACACCTGCGCCCTGGTCATCGAGCCACAGGTGCCACATATTGCCTTCGCGCCGGCCATCAAGGCTGACGATACCCTCGGGTGGTGAATGGCGAATGGCATTGCGCAGGATATTTTCCATGGCTTGAGCCAGGCTGTTGAGATGCCCGCGCACCCAGCAATGCTCATCCACCAGACAAGGCAGTCGCGATTGCGGCCAGCCACTTTCAAAGCGGGCGTTTTCGGTGAGCATCTCCCACAGCGCCTGCACCTGAATGTCTTCCACCGGCAGCGGCCCGCGCTCGGCATCCAGCCAGGCCAGTTGCAAGGTGTCTTCGACCAGCCGTTGCATGCCGTCGACTTCACGGCCCAGGCGCTCACGCAAGGCCTCGCCCCCCTGCTCGCTGTCACAGGCTACCCGCAAACGGCTCAAGGGCGTGCGCAGCTCATGGGACAAGTCGCGGAGCAATTGCTGCTGTTGCGAGACCGTACTCTGCAAGCGCTCGGACATCTGATCGAACGCCCGCGCCAGCTCACCCAGTTCGTCCTGGCGGCTGGTGATCTGGCTCGATAGCCGCGCCCCCAGTTGATCAGCCCGCCAGGCATTGGCCTGTTCGCGAAGATGGTTAAGCGGCACGATCAGCACGCGGTACAGGCCCACGCACAGCAACAGGGTCAACAAGCCAGGAATTACGCCGTTGGTGACAATCCGCCAGATCACCTGGGAGCGCCCGGGCATAAAGCGTTGCGGCAACTCGATCACCAGGCTGCCCGCCGACGGGTCGCGGGGAAAGGGCACCTTTATCCATGGCCGCGCCGTCTTGATATGGCTGATGGGCCAGTCCAGGCCGCGCAAAAAGGTCAGCCGCTCACTTTCTCGATCACTCAGCGGGTAGCTGCTCAGCGACTGCAGGTCCTGACCAATCACCCCGACCCAGCCCGGCTCCCTGTGCCCAATGCCCTGCAACCACTGGTCGACGCCGGCTTGCTGAGCGCTCTCCCAGGCGCGCTCGGCCTCACCGGCATAGCGCACCAGGGTGCCGTGGGCCTGCTCGGACAAAAAGCCGGTGCGCTTGTCCATATAGCGACCCCAGGACCAACTGAGCCAGATCATCAGCAAGCAGAAAACCACCAGCAAACACGCCAGCTTCCAGAACACCGAATTCTTGCCGGGCACCTTACGGGGCATCGCTGGCACTAAGGACATAGCCCTTGCCCCACACCGTGCGTACTTCATGCTGGTAATAGCCGATAGTTTTGAGCTTTCGCCGGATCTGGCTGATATGCATGTCCAGGCTGCGGTCATGGGCTGCATAGCCGCGCTGCAAGACCTGCTGATAGAGAAAGGCCTTGCTCAACACTTCGTCGGCATTGCGCTGCAGGGTATCGAGCAGACGGAACTCGCTGCGGGTCAACCCGGCCCATTGCTCGCCCCGGCGCACATCGCACGCCTCGTCGTCGAACAGCAAACCGCTCTCGGCCGGTGGCAGTTCCTGCACCGTTGGGGCGCCAGGCATGCGATCCAGGGCCACGCGACGCAGGATGGCCTGAATGCGCACCCGCAGTTCGGCCATGCTGAACGGCTTGGGCAAATAATCATCGGCGCCCAGCTGGAAACCGCTGATACGGTCGGCCTCGGCACCCAGCGCCGACATCAGGATCACCGGCAAAGCGTGGGTCTGACGCAGTTGCGTCAGCACCTGCAAGCCATTCATGCCGGGCAGCAGGATATCCATCAGCACCACGTCAAAGTGCTCCTGGCGGGCACGGGCCAGACCTTCCAGGCCATTCTGGCACCAGATAACGTCAAACCCGCAACGCCCCAGTTGCTCGTGCAGATAGGCGCCCAGAACGGGGTCGTCTTCAATGGTCAGTAGGCGCGAGGGGCTAACAGCTACGGGATTCATTAGCGTCTGCAAGTAATTCTCAATCGGCGATTATTCAAGATTGAGCCCCTGCGGGCAACCGGCACGGGCTTTACCCCGTCTGATAAACCGAAATTGATGGCAAATTTTCAAAGATTTGCCGGGCACCATATGGCTACACTGCCACCTGATCCGGGCGGGAAGCCCGGATCACTCTTAAAAGAATGCAGGGCTGGAGAGTTGTGTGCTTAAAAACCTCGGTATCAAAGGCCGCGTATTGCTGTTAACGCTATTGCCCGTCAGTTTGATGGCAAGCGTGCTCGGCGGCTATTTCACCTGGCTGCAACAGTCCGAACTGCAATCGCAACTGTTGCAGCGCGGGGAAATGATCGCCGAACAACTCGCCCCCCTGGTCGCCCCCGCCATGGGGCGCCACGACACCGCATTGCTGGCCCGTATCGCCACCGAATCTCTGGAACAACAGGATGTGCGCGCCGTGGCGTTCCTCAACGCCAACCACGAACCGCTGGCCCATGCCGGGCCGATCATGCTCAATCAGGCTCCACTGGGCAGCAGTACCCATCTGCAACAGCGTACCGACAACGATGCCACGCGCTATTTATTGCCGGTATTTGGCCGCCATCGCAACCTGGCCGGGGATGTGATCCCTAACGAAGCCCATCGCCTGCTGGGCTGGGTCGAACTGGAGCTGTCCCATAACGGCATGCTGCTGCGCAGCTATCGCAACCTGTTTGCCAGCCTGTTGCTGATCGTCACCGGGCTGGTGCTGACCACCCTGCTGGCCTTGCGCATGAGCCGCACCATCAACGCACCGCTGGGGCAAATCAAACAAGCCGTGGCCCAGCTCAAGGACGGGCATCTGGAAACCCGCCTGCCGCCACTGGGCAGCCACGAACTTGACGAACTGGCCTCGGGCATCAACCGCATGGCCGAAACCCTGCACAATGCCCAGGAAGAACTGCAGCACAGCGTCGACCAGGCCACCGAAGACGTGCGCCAGAATCTCGAAACCATCGAAATCCAGAACCTTGAACTCGATCTGGCCCGCAAGGAAGCCCTGGAGGCCAGCCGTATAAAGTCCGAGTTTCTGGCCAACATGAGCCACGAAATCCGCACCCCGCTCAACGGTATCCTCGGTTTTACCCACCTGCTGCAAAAAAGCGAGTTGACCCCGCGCCAGTTCGACTACCTGAACACCATCGAAAAATCGGCCGACAACCTGCTGGGCATCATCAACGAGATTCTCGATTTTTCGAAAATCGAAGCCGGCAAGCTGGTGCTCGACAGCATTCCGTTCAATTTGCGCGACCTGCTGCAGGACACCCTGACCATCCTCGCCCCTTCGGCCCACGACAAAGGCCTGGAACTGGTCAGCCTGGTGTATCGCGACACCCCGCTGTCGCTGATCGGCGACCCGCTGCGGCTCAAGCAAATCCTCACCAACCTGATCAACAACGCCATCAAGTTCACCCGCGAGGGCACCATCGCGGTGCGGGCCATGCTTGAAGACCAGGACGAAAATGAAACCGACGGCAGTGTGCAACTGCGCATCAGCGTGCAGGACACCGGCATCGGCCTGACCGCCCAGGATATCCGCGCCCTGTTCCAGGCTTTCAGCCAGGCTGACAACTCACTGTCTCGCCAGCCCGGCGGCACCGGGTTGGGGCTGGTGATTTCCAAGCGACTGGTCGAACAGATGGGCGGCGAAATCGGCGTTGAAAGCACCCCTGGCGAAGGCTCGGTGTTCTGGATCAGCGTCAGGCTGCCCAAGGCTCGCGATGATGTCGAAGACTTGCCCGGCGCGCCGCTGCTGGGCCGGCGCGTAGCCATCCTGGAAAAACACGACCTGGCCCGCCAGGCCCTGCACCATCAACTGGAAGACTGCGGCCTGGAAGTCACGCCCTGCACTACTCTGGAAAACCTCACCAATTGTGTGACCGGCGCTCACCAGACCGCCCAGGCTATTGATCTGGCAGTTCTGGGCGTAACGGCCAATGACACCCCGCCAGAGCGTCTCAACCAGCACATCTGGGATCTCGAGCACCTGGGTTGCAAGGTACTGGTTCTGTGCCCGACCACCGAGCAGGGCCTGTTCAACGCGGTGGTGGACAACCCCCACAGCCAGCTCCAGGCCAAACCCGCCTGCACCCGCAAACTGCGTCGGGCCCTGGCCGACCTGGTCAGCCCGCGACAAACCCGCAGCGAGCCCGGCGAACCGCTGGCCAGCCGCGCGCCGCGCATTCTGTGTGTGGATGACAACCCGGCCAATCTGCTGCTGGTGCAAACCCTGCTTGAAGGCATGGGCGCCAAGGTGACTGCAGCGGACAGCGGTTATGCCGCCATTGATGCGGTCAAGGCACACGATTTCGATCTGGTGCTGATGGATGTGCAAATGCCCGGCATGGACGGGCGCGAGACCACCGAAGTCCTGCGCCAGTGGGAAAGCGAGCGCCACTGTACGCCGCTGCCGATCGTTGCACTCACAGCCCACGCCATGGCCAACGAAAAACGCGCCTTGCTGCAAAGCGGCATGGACGACTACCTGACCAAACCGATCAGCGAACGGCAGTTGGCCCAAGTGGTGTTGAAGTGGACGGGCTTGGCCTTGCGCAATCAGGCCAGCGACAACTCGCACGAACCGGCCCGTCACACCACGCAACTGCTCGTCCTCGACCACGATGAGGGGCTGCGACTGGCGGCAGGCAAGGCGGACCTGGCCATCGACATGCTGGCCATGCTGCTGGCTTCGCTGGAAGCCGACCGCGACGCTATCCGCCAGGCCCGTGAGGCCAGAGACAACAACGCGTTGATCGAGCGCGTCCACCGCTTGCACGGCGCAACCCGTTACTGCGGCGTACCGCAATTGCGTGCGGCCTGCCAGCGCAGCGAGACCCTGCTCAAGCAAACCAGCCCCAACGCCGATGCCGCCCTCGACGAACTGGACCTGGCCATCACCCGTCTGGCCAAAGAGGCACGGAGTACGGCATAGCAAAATCATGGTGTGGGAGCGGGCTTGCTCGCGATTCGGGCGGCGCGGTATGTCAGGTAAACCGCCGTGATGCCATCGCGAGCAAGCCCGCTCCCACAAAAGCCGATTTGTAGTTACAGACCAAGGAAGACCCCATGCGCACGATTCTTTTCAGCAGCCAGACCTACGACCGCGACAGTTTCATCGCGGCCGCACAAGACGACGGTAACGAGCTGCATTTCCAGCCCGCGCGCCTGACCCTGGACACCGTAGCACTGGCCCATGACTACGAAGTGATCTGTCCGTTTATCAACGACGACCTCAGCGCCCCGGTGCTGGAGCAACTGGCTGCTGGCCGCACCCGCCTGATCGCCCTGCGCTCGGCCGGCTACAACCATGTGGATCTGCCCGCCGCCAAACGCCTGGGCCTGAGTGTGGTGCGCGTCCCCGCGTACTCCCCCCACGCCGTCGCCGAACATGCCGTGGCCCTTATCCTGGCGCTCAACCGCCGCTTGCACCGCGCCTACAACCGCACCCGCGAAGGCGACTTCACTCTGCACGGGCTGACCGGTTTCGATCTGGTGGGCAAGACCGTGGGCGTGGTGGGCACCGGCCAGATCGGCGCCACGTTCGGCAAGATCATGGCCGGTTTCGGCTGCAAGCTGCTGTGCTTCGACCCTTATCCAAACGCCGAACTGCTGGCGCTGGGCGCTCGCTACGTCAGCCTGCCCGAACTGCTGGCCGGTTCGCATATCATTTCCCTGCACTGCCCGTTGACCGCAGACAACAAGCACCTGATCAACGCCACCAGCCTGGCCACCCTCATGCACGGCGCCATGCTGATCAACACCGGACGGGGGGCGCTGGTCGACACGCCGGCGCTGATTGAGGCGCTGAAAAGTGGCCAATTGGGCTATCTTGGGCTGGATGTGTACGAAGAAGAGGCCCAACTGTTCTTCGAGGACCGCTCCGACCTGCCCTTGCAGGATGACGTGCTGGCCCGGCTGCTGACTTTCCCCAATGTGATCATCACGGCCCATCAGGCGTTTCTGACCCGCGAGGCGTTGAATGCAATTGCCAGCACGACCCTGAGCAATATCGCAGCCTGGAGAAACGGTACGGCGCAAAACCTGATCGAAGGTTGAGTCTGGACTTTGATGCCTGCGTGCTAGCATAGCGACTTACTTGGAGGACCCATGGTCGAACACGATTTCCGCTACAGCCTGCTTAACCCGCAGCACACCCTGATTGAATGCCGCGCTCTGGCGCCGGGCCTGTATCAAGTCACCGGCAACGGCGGCTCGATTCAAGCCGGTGACGTGCTGATTGTGTCCCTCAAGGGCAGCAAGACCTTGTCCATGCGTTTGAGCGTCGACAAGGTGCGCCACCTGATCAACCCGCGTGGCCAGTGGGTTGCAGTCACCAAAGGGCCGGTGTTCGGCGAATTGGCGATTCATGAATGGCAGGTCAACTGCGATGCTTGCGCCAAAGAGCTGAAGTTCGAGTTCGCAGTCGACGCCAAACTCGGCACCAAGGCGCAAAAGCCCGCAGCCACGGCGCGGATTGCCGAGCTGGGCTGGAGCACTGAAGGCAGCAAGCACCTGTGCCCGCAATGCCAAAAGGCCGCGCAATGAAACGCTTGATCCTGCTGGCCGTGCTGGGCGCAAGCCTGACGGGGTGTGCGGGTGATCCGGTGAAGTTGCAGCAAAACCACACCTACGTGCTGGAGTGGATCGGCGAACGACCGCTGATCGACAACAGCCACCTGACCGTCACCCTGGACGATGCTGGCCGGGCCTATGGCAGTGGCGGTTGCAACCATTGGTTCGCACCTTACACCCTCGACGGCGACAAGCTGACCTTTGGTGGCGTAGGCAGTACCCGCAAGGCCTGTGCGCCGGCGTTGATGGAGCAGGAGCAGCGATTCTTCGAGGCCTTGCAGACCGTACAGCGCTGGGACATATCGCCGATCGAGCAGGTGCGATTCTGGCCTGAACAGGGCAAGCCGCTGCGGCTTTGGCCTGAAGAAGGCTGATACCGCGGCGCTTGAATCACGAGCAAGCCCGCTCCCACAGACTGGTGCCAGCCTGTGGGAGCGGGTTTGTTCGCGATGGCTTCGACTCAGGCCCCTCTCAATTCCTTGATCTTCGCCAACACACCGGCCGCGGTCTGCTCGCCCATCAACGTTGCCCGCACCTTGCCTTTCTCATCCAGGATATAAGTCACCGGCAAGGCTTCGCTGCGTGGCAAATCGAACACCTCCGCCGGATCCTGCGCCAGCACGGTAAAGGTGATGCCCAGCGCGGTACTCGCGTCGCTCAGCTCCTTGCCCTGCAAACCATCGTAGTTGACCCCGAACACTCCCACCGACTGCCCCTGCAGCTGTTTTTCCAGCGAGTTGAGTTCAGGAATCTCGATACGACACGGGCCACACCACTCGGCCCAGTAGTTGATGACCTTCCATTGCTTGTCCAGACGCTCCGAGGCGATCTTCTGTCCGTGCTGATCGACCCCATAATCATTTCCGCAGCCGGCCAGCAATAATGTGGCGCAGACGGTAACTGCTGCCATGAGTCGCTTAAACATGCGTTGATCCTTCCCGGTAAATACATACAAAAATACATCAGCGAGCGGCCATTTACCGCATACGGTTCAGGCGCGCCCGTCAGGCAGGTAGAATAGCCGCCACCTTACGCAAGATGCGACCCGCACATGACCGATCTGACGCTTTATCACAACCCGCGCTGCTCGAAATCCCGCGGTGCGCTCGAACTCCTCGAAGCCCGCGGCCTGACCCCTACCGTGGTGCGCTACCTCGAAACGCCGCTGAGCGCCGCCCAACTGCGCGACCTGCTGGCCAAGCTGAACATCAGCGCACGGCAATTGCTGCGCAGCGGCGAAGACGAGTACAAGGCCCTCAACCTGGCAGACAGCGGTCTCACTGACGCGCAACTGATCGACGCCATGGCTGCACATCCCAAGTTGATCGAGCGGCCGATCCTGGTCGCAGGCGACAAAGCCGTGATTGGTCGCCCACCGGAAAAAGTCCTGGAGATCCTGTCGTGAGTGCGCCTTATATTCTGGTTCTGTTCTACAGCCGCAACGGTTCGACCAGCGAAATGGCCCGGCAAATTGCCCGTGGCATCGAACAGGGCGGCCTCGAGGCGCGCCTGCGCACAGTGCCGGCCATTTCTGCCGAATGTGAAGCCGTGGCCCCTGCCATTCCGGACGAAGGCGCGATGTACGCCAGCCTCGACGACCTGAAAAACTGCTCGGGGCTGGCCCTGGGCAGCCCGACGCGTTTCGGCAACATGGCCGCACCGCTCAAGTACTTCCTGGATGGCACCAGCAACCTGTGGCTGACCGGCGCGCTGGTGGGCAAGCCGGCCGGTGTGTTCACCTCCACTGCCAGCCTGCATGGCGGCCAGGAAAGTACCTTGCTGTCGATGCTGCTGCCACTGATGCACCACGGCATGCTGGTCACCGGCCTGCCCTACAGCGAATCGGCCCTGCTGCACACCACGGCAGGCGGAACGCCCTATGGCCCGAGCCATCACGCAGGTGCCGACGGCAAACGCGGGCTGGACGAGCACGAAATCGCCCTGTGCCGGGCCTTGGGTCAGCGTTTGGCCACCATTGCCCGCAAACTGGAGAGCAACCGTGGCTAAAAAGCCAAAAGTGCTGCCGCCCATCGAGTGGCTGCAGCCGCGGGTAAGGCTGATGCGGGTAGTGAGCCTGGCGTGCTTCTTTGGCCTGATCGCCCTGCTGTGTGTTTATTACCTGATGTTTGCCAACCTGCACGGCGCGCGCCCGTGGGTGATCCTGCTGATCGAGCTGGTGCCCTTGATGTTTGTGGTACCCGGCATGCTGATGGGCAGCCCCCGTGGGCACTCGTTCACCTGCTATGTGGTCAACCTGTACCTGATCAAGGGCGCGCTGGCGGCATTCGACCCGAACCGTCAGGTGTTCGGCCTGATGGAGATCGCGGCCAGCGTGGCGGTATTTGTCAGTGCATTGCTGTTTGTGCGCTGGCGCTACCAGCTGGATCGACGCCTGAGCGGCGAGTGATGCAGCTGTTGTGGGAGCGGGCTTGCTCGCGAACGGCCTTCGCGAGCAGGCTCGCTCCCACAATTGAAGTTGCTCGGCGGCTTAGTGATTCACCGTAAACGCCAGCATCTGTGACAGCTGGCACATCGGCCGGCCACTTTCGGCGTGCCACTGGTTGAAGGCGTTCTGCACAATCGCCAGGTCACGCAGGCTGGTGGGTGCCTTGTCCACCAGCTTCTGCGCGTTCAGCGCGGCCACCACGTCATAACTTGGCACAAAGGTGTCCTTGCCAACCATGCGTAAAAAGCGTGGAGCCGACAAACCACCCAACTGATGCCCATGCTTGGCCAGGTACTTCCACAAACCGACGATATCAGTCACTGGCCACTGGGCGATAAACGCGCCAAAACTGCCGTACTCGTGGGCAATGTCGAGCACCATCTGGGCATTGCGTGGCACGCTTTTAAGCTTGCCCAGATGGCGAATGATCCGCGCATCCTGCATCAACCGCTCCAGATGCTCGGCGCCCATCAGCACGACTTTCTCCGGGTCGAAACCGAAAAAAACCTCTTCAAATACCGGCCACTTGACATCAACCACACTGTGTTTGAGCCCGGCACGGAACACCCGCAGGGCCAGGGTCGACAGGTAGCGATCATCGCTGATATGGCGCAACTGTTCCGCAGTTCTCGGGACAGGCAATTGGGCTTCAAGTGCGGCTGACGAACCAAAGCGGTTCAGACAGTATTCGTGCAGCCATTTGTAGTCGCGCATGCCCTCTCCTCTCGGCAATTTACAGATTGAGCAGGTTGACGAAACGCGGCGTTGCGCTTTCGTCGATCTTCAGGCTCGCGAAATCAAACAGGTTACGGTCCGCCAACTGAGACGGGATCACGTTCTGCAGGCTGCGAAAGATACTCTCGGTGCGGCCCGGCGTCTTGCGGTCCCACTCCTGGAGCATGTCCTTGACCACCTGGCGCTGCAGGTTCTCCTGGGAGCCACAGAGGTTGCACGGGATGATCGGGAACTGCTGCCAGTCGGAATAGGCCTGGATATCCTTCTCGTTGCAGTACGCCAGCGGACGAATCACCACATTGCGCCCGTCATCTGAGCGCAGCTTGGGCGGCATCGCCTTGAGGCTGCCATTGAAGAACATGTTGAGGAAGAAGGTTTCGACGATATCATCGCGATGATGCCCAAGTGCCATCTTGGTCGCACCGATTTCATCGGCAAAGGTGTACAGGGTGCCGCGACGCAGGCGCGAACACAGCGAGCAGGTGGTCTTGCCTTCGGGGATCAGCTCCTTGACCACCGAGTAAGTGTCTTTTTCAACGATGTGGTATTCCACACCCAGCGACTTTAGATAAGCCGGCAGCACGTCCTCGGGGAAACCCGGCTGCTTCTGGTCCATGTTCACGGCCACGATCTCGAACTGGATCGGCGCGACTTTCTGCAGGTGCAGCAACACATCAAGCAGGGTGTAGCTGTCCTTGCCGCCCGACAGGCAGACCATCACCTTGTCGCCATGCTCGATCATGTTGAAATCGGCAATTGCCTCACCGGTCAATCGACGCAGGCGTTTCTGGAGTTTGATTTGAGAGACCGAGTGAGTGCCCATAGCGCTTCAATTCCGCGAGTTAAGACCAAAAGCCGGGGATTTTACCGAAAAATACCCGGTCAACGAACCCCTTGCCTGCCTAAAGACGCCAATGCGATAAGACCGCCTCTGACAGCACAATAAGCTCTAAGGAGCCGAGGTTATGGGGCGGCAGGTTTCCTATACTTGTCATCAAGGCCGCACGCCTGTCTGCTTCTCAATACGTTCTGGCTGCGCGACCGGCACGCGTCCCACTGGGGGCGATGCGTCTTATACAGGAGCGACAGCCATGATCCATCACGTTGTGGGCCTTTTCACCCACCCCGATAAAGAGTGGCGCGAAATCCGTGGTGATGCCGAAGAAAGCATCGGCCATATGTATTTCACGCACACGTTAATTCTGGCAGCGATTCCAGCCATTTCTGCATTTATTGGCACTACCCAGGTGGGCTGGGTAATCGGTAACCGCGCGCCGGTGATGCTGACTCTGGACAGCGCCCTGTGGATGACCCTGCTGTCCTACGCCGCCATGCTGGTGGGCGTGGCCGTGATGGGCGCATTCATTCACTGGATGGCCCGTACCTACGATGCACAACCCAGCCTGCCGCGATGCGTGGCCTTTGCCACCTACACGGCCACCCCGCTGTTTATCGGCGGGCTGGCGGCGCTGTATCCGCATATGTGGCTGGGCATGATGGTGGGCACCGCTGCCATTTGCTACACGGTGTACCTGCTGTACGTGGGCCTGCCTACCTTTATGAGCATCGACCCGGACGAAGGCTTCCTGTTTTCCAGCTCGGTGCTGGCGGTGGGCCTGGTGGTGCTGGTGGCGATCATGGCATTCACCGTGATCGTCTGGGGCCTGGGCGTCGGGCCGATCTACACCAACTAGGCCACAACCCGTGGAAGCGAACCTGCTCGTGATTGCTGTTCGCGATCAGGCTCGCTTCCACGGGCTCATGAAGACCATTGGGCGCCAACAGGTTCGCAACCCCAGCGCTTGCGGCATAATCGCCGGCTCTGGAGAACCGAACCGCATGCCCGAGCTGCTCAATACCCGCGTCGAAGACTGTTTCCAACAGGCCGAAGTGTTTTTCAAACGCCCCTTCAAACGCCCCGTCGTCAGTTTCAAACTGCGCGGGCAAAAAGCCGGGGTCGCCCATTTGCATGAAAACCTGCTGCGCTTCAACCCGCAGCTGTACCGTGAAAACAGCGAAGACTTCCTCAAGCAGACCGTCCCCCATGAAGTGGCGCACCTGGTTGCCCATCAACTGTTTGGCGAGCGCATCTCGCCCCACGGCGAAGAATGGCAATTAATCATGCGCGGGGTGTACGAACTGCCGCCCAATCGCTGTCATACCTACGCCATCAAGCGTCGCAGCGCCACCCGCTATATCTACCGTTGCCCCTGCCCTGACAGCGACTTCCCGTTCTCGGCCCAGCGTCACGCTTTGGTCAAACAAGGCCGCGGCTACCTGTGTCGACGCTGCCGTAACCCCCTGGTGTTCAGCGGCCTGACCCGGGTCGAATGAGCAGGCATAAAAAAACCCGTCCGAAGACGGGTTTTTTTATGCACTCAAACTTACTTGAGCAACACCGGGGCCGGGCCTTCAGCCACACCCAGATCATCTTGCGGACGGGTATCCTCCAGCGGACGGCCGCCAGAGTTCAGCTCGGTTTGCAGGGTGTCGGTGTCCAGTTCCTTGACCCACTTGGCCACCACCAGGGTTGCTACCGCGTTACCGATCAGGTTGGTCAGGGCGCGGGCTTCGGACATGAAGCGGTCGATACCCAGGATCAGCGCCAGACCGGCTACCGGCAAGTGCCCTACAGCCGACAGGGTTGCCGCCAGTACGATAAAACCACTACCGGTGACGCCAGCAGCACCTTTGGACGACAGCAACAGCACCAGCAACAGAGTGATCTGATGCGTGATATCCATATGGGTGTCAGTCGCCTGGGCGATAAACACGGCCGCCATGGTCAGGTAGATCGAAGTACCGTCGAGGTTGAACGAGTAACCGGTCGGGATCACCAGACCCACTACCGATTTCTTCGCGCCCAGGCGCTCCATTTTCACCAGCATGCGTGGCAGGGCCGATTCCGACGAGGACGTACCCAGTACGATCAGCAGCTCTTCACGGATGTAGCGGATCAGCTTCAAAACGCTGAAACCGTGAGCGCGGGCAATACCGCCCAGCACGATCAGCACGAACAGCACGCAAGTGATGTAGAAGCAGATCATCAACTGACCCAGCTGAACCAGCGAGCCTACGCCGTAAGCGCCGATGGTGAAGGCCATTGCGCCCAGCGCACCGAGGGGCGCCAGCTTCATGATCATGTTGATGATATTGAACATCACGTGAGCGAAGCGATCGATAAAGTCCAGTACCGGCTTGCCGTAGGCACCCAGGCGATGCAGGGCGAAACCGAAAATCACCGAGAACATCAGCACTTGCAGGATATCGCCATTGGCGAAGGCGCCAACAATGGTCGACGGGATCACGTTGAGGATAAAGCCTACGATGCTCTGGTCTGCACCTGCCGACACGTAACCGGCAATTTTGCTGGCATCCAGGGTCGACACGTCAATATGCATGCCTGCGCCAGGCTGAACCACGTTAACCACGACCAGGCCGATCAACAGCGCGATAGTCGACACGACTTCGAAGTAGAGCAAGGCATAGCCGCCGGTCTTGCCGACCGATTTCATGCTCTGCATGCCGGCAATACCGCTCACCACCGTACAGAAAATAATGGGCGCGATGACCATCTTGATCAGTTTGATAAAGCCATCACCCAACGGCTTGAGGGCAACACCGGTTTCCGGGTAGTAATGGCCCAACAAGATACCGATAGCGATCGCTACGATTACTTGCACATACAGGGATTTGTACAGTGGCTGACGAGTCGTCATTGCAAAGTTCCTCAAGTGCATCACTCAATCATCATTCCGTCTGAGACTGGTGACACCTAAAGCGCGAACCCTCCTGTACTTGGAGGGATTTGTTTTTGGGGCTGCTCTTACGGCAGCCCTCTCGCACTTAATGCAAGCCGTGGGCCACATTGCGCAAATGCCGCGCAATAGCCCATGGCGCCTGAGTTTGAAGGAAAATTCTTATATATTTTGCAGGTCAGGGTTTGGCGGGATTCCGCCCATTGGGCGTGTTGAAACGCAGAAGGTGGCGGATATCCGCCTGAACCCCACGTACTCCCGTAGCAGCTACCAGGGTTCGTCGATTAGCCCGCCGGGAAATAAATCCTGAACGCCGCGCCGCCCAACGAGGAATCTTCCAGGGTCAAGGTGGCGTCATAGCTTTCAATGATGTCCTTGACCACCGCCAGACCAATGCCCTGCCCCGGATGCTGGCGGTCAAGCCGTTCGCCGCGCTGCAGGATGCGCGCACGCTGATCCGGCGGCACTCCAGGACCGTCATCTTCGACGCAGACCTCAATGCCGTGAACGTTACGGTGCAGACTGATACGTACCTGGCTCAAGCACAGCCTGTAGGCGTTTTCCAGCAAGTTGCCCAGTAATTCCAACAAGGCATTCTGCTCAATCGGCACATGGCTCAGCTCAGGGATGTCATAGCTGACCTTGACCCCCTTGTCGCGATAGACCTTGTCCAGCGTATTGCACAAGCTCTGTACCACCGGCAGCAGTTCGACCTGGTGACGTACCAGACCACTCTTGCGCAAGCTGGCACGCTGCAACTGATAGCCGATTTGCTGGTTCATGCGCTCGATCTGGCTTTGCAGGACCCAGGCCTGCTCACGGTCGGCTGGGCGCTGGGCCATGCTTTCGCTCACACCCTGCAAAACTGCCAGCGGGGTTTTCAGGCTGTGGGCCAGATCATCAAGGGAATCGCGATAACGCGAACGCTGTTCGCGCTCGCTTTGCAGCAAGCGGTTCAACGAGCCGGTCAGGCGCAGCAGCTCACGCGGGTGCTGCTCGCTGAGGCTGTCGCGCTCGCCGGTTTCGATTTCATCCAGTTCCTGACTCAAACGTCGCAAGGCACGTAACCCCCACGTCAGACCAATCCATAGCAATGCCAGCAGCACAATCAAAGCTGCGCCGAACCCCAGATAAAGATTTTCCCGCAGGCCTTCCAGTGTGCGGTTGTATTCGCGCATCGGTTGCAGGGCGACAAAGCTGAAGGCAGCACTTTTGCCACCGAGCAACTTGACCTCAACGTCGTAGACAAAAAACTCTTCGCCGTTATCTTCGCGAATACTTGCAAACTCGTTGCCGCGCCCGTCATAGCGCGGCCGGTAATTGATGGTTTCTTCCTGAGTGGCCCGCGAGCGCCACACCAGGTGCCCGTCGCGGTCATAGATATAACCCAGCAGGCGACTGTCCGGCAGATCGAACTGCTCATCGGGCAGCAACGCCGGCATCTTGAGGCGGTTCTTTTCCATCTTTGCCGCTGAAATCAGCGTGGTGACATCTGACGCCAGGCGCTGCTCTATGGCGTCCTTGAGCGCCAGACTGAACGCTCCCTGCATCGCCGGCAACAGCGCCAGCATAAACAACACGGCCAACAGGGTTGCCGCCAGCATCAATCGAACGCGAAGCGAACGAATCATCGGCAGCGCTCAGTAAACAAGTACCCCAGGCCGCGCACCGTATCGATTGGCTTAAAGCCGTTTGCCCCCTCCAGCTTGCGTCGCAGGCGCCCGACCAGCACCTCGATCACATTCGGATCACGCTCCTCGTCATCCGGGTACAGCTGTTCCATCAGTCGGTCCTTGGCCACCACTTGCTGGTGATGGCGCATCAGGTATTCAAGAATCCGGTATTCATAAGCGGTCAGCGCCAGCGGCTCGCCGTCGAGCACCGCCTGCTTGCGGTTGATGTCCAGCACCAGCGCCCCCGCCACTATCGTCGGCTGGGTAAAGCCACTGGAGCGGCGCAGCAAGGCATTGAGCCGCGCATCCAGCTCTTCGAACTGAAAGGGCTTGACCACATAGTCGTCAGCGCCCGCTGCCAGCCCTTCGACCTTGTCCTGCCAATTGCCACGGGCGGTGAGAATCAGGATCGGAAACGTCTTGCCCCGGGCACGCAACTGGCGAATCAGTTCCAGGCCACCGAGCCCCGGCAAACCCAGGTCAATCATCGCCAGGTCATGATTGAACTGTTCGGTCTGGTACAGCGCCTCTTCGGCATTGGCCACCGCTTCGACCACATGGCCACTTTCTGTCAGACGGGTTTGCAAGTGATGGCGCAGCAACGCCTCATCTTCAACCACCAGCAATTTCATCGCGCTCTCCCAAGCCAATCCGCGTCTCGAAGGACGTGTGTCCCATACAGCCTAGCCACACAGTAAGTTGTGTGCCCTGAACATACTCTGAACAATTGCACAGCCGGGCCAAGCCCCGGCACAATGCCCGGCATGAACCGACTCCCCGCCCTGCCTGCCTGCTGCACGCCATTGCGTGACGACTGGCCCTTGCCAGAGGTCCTGCCCGCCAGTGTGTGGCTGAGCACAGACTTTATCCCGGCACAGCTTGAAGACGACGACTTTGCCCGCAGTGCAATCGATATGCCTGCGAGTATTCAACGCTCAGTGGCCAAACGCCAAGCCGAATTTCTGGCCGGGCGCCTGTGCGCCCGCGCAGCGCTGCGGCAACTGGATGGCACTTGCGTGGCTCCCGGCCTGGGTGAAGACCGCGCGCCCGTGTGGCCAGACCATATCAGCGGCGCCATCACCCACAGCAACGGCCGCGCCGGGGCACTGGTAGCCTTTAAACGTGACTGGCAGGCCCTGGGTATCGACCTGGAAACCCTGCTCAGTCTCGAACGCGCCAGGCGCCTGGCCAAGGAAATCCTTACTCCCGATGAGCTTGTGCGTATGGCCGCCGGGCCTGCAGATCAGATTGCGCTGCTGGTCACCTTGACGTTTTCGGTCAAGGAAAGCCTGTTCAAGGCGCTATACCCGCTGGTGCAAAAACGCTTCTACTTTGAACACGCCGAAGTGTTGAACTGGACCCCCCAAGGGCATGTACGCCTGCGTCTGCTCACCGACTTGTCACCTGAGTGGCAACATGGCAGTGAGCTGGATGCGCAGTTTTGCCTGCTGGACGGGCAACTGCTCAGCGTGGTGGCGATAAAAGCCTGACCCCGTTGCCCTGTGGCCGCGGGATACGCCCGCCATGCTATCGTGCGCGCCCCTGTTCAAACGGTTTGCCACCATGCCTGTGACGTCTCGCGCCCTGCGTCTGGCGCTGTATTGCCTGTTGATCCTGGCCGGAGCCATTCTGGCTGGCGGCTGGGCGATGCGTCAGGCCAAACAGCACGCACTGGAAGAGAGCGCCAGGCGCGGGCCTGAACAATTGAGCCTGTATGCCAATTCGCTGTACACGGTGATCGAACGCTATCGCGCCCTGCCAGCCGTACTGGCACTGGACCCGGAGTTGTCGGACGCACTGGCGCACCCCATGACGCCGCAGGTGCAGGCGCTGCTCAACCGCAAGCTGGAACGTATCAACGGTGCAGCACAATCTTCGACACTGGAGTTGCTCGACAGCACCGGCCTGGCAGTAGCCGCCAGCAACTGGAACACGTCCAATAGTTACGTCGGTCACAACTACGCGTTCCGCCCGTATTTCAGCCAGACACGCAGCCAGGGTACCGGCAGCTTTTATGCCGTGGGCGTAACCAGCGGCATACCGGGTTACTTTATGTCCAGCGCGGTACAGGGTGCTGACGGCCGGTTTCTGGGCGCCATGGTGGTCAAACTGGAGTTTCCGGAACTGGAGCGCGAGTGGAGCCACGGCAGCGACACGCTGCTGGTCAGTGACAACCGGGACATTGTATTTATTGCCAATCAGCCCGGCTGGCGCTATCGCCACCTGCGCGAGCTGAACGACCGCGACCGCAGCGCCATCAGCGTGACGCGACAATACGACAAGCAACCGCTAACGCTGATGACCTCGCAGACCTTGCACAGTTTTGGTGACAACAGCTACATGAGCCGCGTCAATGGCCCGCAGGGCCAGGCTGACTACCTGTGGGGCTCGCAACCCCTGAACATCGAGGGCTGGACGCTGCACTTGCTGCGTCGCCCGGCAATACCGGCCGAAGACAGCCGCAATGCCGCCCTGGCGGCAATCGGCCTGTGGCTGACGCTGGTATTTCTGGGGCTGTTTTTACTCCAGCGCTGGCGGCTCGCCCGTTTGCGCCAGCGCAATCGGGCAGAACTTGAACAACTGGTCGAGGCCCGTACCCGGGATCTGCGCACCGCCCAGGATGGCCTGGTGCAATCCGCCAAACTGGCGGCGCTGGGGCAAATGTCAGCGGCGCTGGCCCATGAAATCAACCAGCCCCTCACCGCCCAGCGCATGCAGCTGGCGACCTTGCGCCTGTTGCTCGATCACGGTCGTATCGATGACGCCTACAAAGCCCTGGAACCCCTGGAGCAGATGCTCACACGTATGGCCGCCCTCACCGGCCACCTGAAAACCTACGCCAGGCAAAGCCCCAGCGGCCTGCGTGAAAAACTGGATCTGGCTAATGTGGTGGATCAGTCCCTGCAACTGCTGGAGCCGCGCCTGAAGGACGAACAGATCGACTTGCGCGTCAATCTGCAGCGTCCGGCCTGGGTGCGTGGCGACGCAATTCGCCTGGAGCAGGTACTGATCAACCTGCTGCGCAATGCCCTGGACGCCATGGGCGACAAACCGCGTAAACACCTTGAGATCCGTATCGAAGCCGACCAGCAACTGTGGCGCCTGACCGTCACTGACAGCGGCGGCGGAATTGCCGATGAATATTTGGGTAAAATTTTCGACCCGTTCTTCACCACCAAACCCGTGGGCGATGGATTAGGCTTGGGCCTGGCGGTGTCATACGCCATTGTTCATGAAATCGGTGGTCGCCTGACTGCTTGCAATCACGTTGATGGCGCGCAATTCACGCTGACACTGCCCATCGCACAGGAATCTTGAGACATGCTCAACTCGGTGATCGTGGTCGATGATGAGGCCAGTATTCGCAATGCCGTCGAACAGTGGTTGAGCTTGAGCGGCTTTGACGTGCAGCTTTTCAACAACGCCGAAGACTGTCTGCACCGGTTGCCTGCGCATTTTGCCGGAGTGATTGTCAGCGATGTGCGCATGCCGGGTATGGGCGGCCTGGCCCTGCTGACCCGGTTGCAGCAACTGGACGCGGATTTGCCGGTGATCTTGCTGACCGGCCATGGCGATGTACCCATGGCAGTAGAAGCCATGCGTGATGGCGCCTACGACTTTCTGGAAAAGCCCTTCAGCCCCGAAGCCCTGCTCAGCAGCCTGCGCCGCGCGCTGGAAAAGCGCCAACTGGTACTGGAAAACCGCCGCTTGCATGAGCAGGCAGACCTGCGTGAGCAGATCGACGGGCGCCTGCTTGGGGTATCGCGCAGCTTGCAGACCTTGCGCCGTCAGGTCCTGGAACTGGCGCCTCTGCCCGTCAATGTGTTGATTCGCGGCGAGACCGGCAGCGGCAAGGAGCTGGTCGCCCGCTGCCTGCATGATTTTGGCCCACGTGCCGACAAGCCCTTTGTGGCCCTCAACTGCTCGGCAATCCCCGAGCAACTGTTTGAAGCCGAATTGTTCGGCCATGAAAGCGGCGCCTTTACCGGCGCCCAGGGCAAGCGCATCGGCAAGCTGGAGTACGCCGATGGTGGCACCTTGTTTCTGGATGAAATCGAAAGCATGCCACTGGCCCAGCAAGCCAAACTGCTGCGAGTGCTGCAGGAGCAAAAACTCGAGCGTCTGGGCTCCAACCAGAGCATCAACGTGAACTTGCGGGTGGTTGCCGCCACCAAACCCGACCTGCTCGACGAAGCTCGCGCCGGACGCTTTCGTGAAGACCTGGCCTATCGCCTGACCGTGGCCGAATTACGCCTGGCGCCGCTGCGTGAGCGGCGCGAGGATATTCCCTTGTTGTACGACGCCTTTTCACGCAATGCCGCTGAACGCCTGGGGCGCAGTGCACAAGTGCTGAGCGGCCCGCAGCTGTCGCGTCTGCTCAGCCATGCCTGGCCAGGCAATGTGCGCGAGCTGGCCAACGTAGCCGAGCGGGATGTGCTGGGTTTGGGCGAGCCGCAATTGCCCGACACCGACGCGGGGCAATCACTGGTGGCGCAACAGGAAGCCTTCGAGGCGCAGTGCCTGCGCGCGGCGCTGACCCGGCATAAAGGTGATATCAAGGCAGTGCTCAATGAGCTGCAGCTGCCGCGACGTACCCTGAATGAGAAAATGCAACGCCACGGGTTGGCGCGTGAAGCATTTTTAAGTGCCGAATAAACCACCCCCCTGGCCTTTCGGGAGAGGGACGCGGGGCTTTTGTTCAGCCCTAGCGCGCCTTGTCCTCACGCCCGCGCAGTACCTGGTCGGGCATCGCCAGCGCCGCCGCCAGCCCCAGCAATGACACTGCCGCACTGATGCTCAACAGATGACGGAAGGTCAGCAGCAGTTCTGCTCTCAGGCTTTGCAGCGCCGGCCCCTGAACCGCGCTCAGACTGTCGAGCAGTACATTGCCCGAGCTGCCTTCGCCAATCAGCGGCTGGCCCATGACCGGTACCGGTAACGAGTCATGCAGCAATGCCAGCAGCAGGGCCGACATCAAGGCCACCCCCATCGCCCCGCCCAGGGCACGAAACAGGTTGGTGGTGCTGGTCGCCACGCCAATATCATGCTGTTGCACCGAGTTCTGCGCGCCCACCAGTGACGTCGGGAACTGCATGCCGGAAGCTATCCCGCTGAACAGCATAAACACCCCGCTCAACAACTCGGCGCCTGGCGGGCTGAATGCCATGCCCAAAATGGACAGGGGCATCAGCGCCGCCCCGCTCAAGATCATCGGTTTGTAGCGCCCGGTTACCGAAGTCATGCGACCGGCAAAATAAGCCCCCATCGGCAACCCGATGGCCAGCGGCAACAGGTGCAGGGCCGCGCTGTCGGCACCGGCGCCAGTGATGCTCTGATAGCGCAGCGGCATCAGCACAATCAGCGAAATAGCCTGAAAACTGGTGAAAAATACCGTGCACCAGCACAGCACTGCATTGCGGTTGGCAAACAGGTGCATGGGCAGCAGCGGCTCTGGCGTGCGTCGTTCATGCCAGACAAACAGCGCCAGGGCAATCAGCGCCACCCCTAGAAAGCCTGCCACCTGCTGGTCACGCCAGCTTTGGCCCTGACCGATAAAGGTGATGCTCAGCAGCAGTGAAGTCAGGCCCAGGATCATCAACATAGTGCCCAGGTAGTCAATCACGGGTTTGCGCTGCGGCACCGGCAGGCCGACCAGGGTACGGTGAGAGATCCACCAGGCCGCCAGCCCCAGCGGCAGGTTGATCAGGAATACCCAGCGCCATGACAGGTACTCGGTCATATAACCGCCCAGCACCGGCCCGGCAACGCTGGCCAGGGCATACATGCTGCTGAAGTACCCCTGGTAGCGGCCGCGTTCACGGGGCGGGACGATATCGCCGATGATCGCCTGGCTGACAGAAATCATCCCGCCGGCGCCAATGCCCTGAATGATCCGCGCCAGCACCAACTGCTCCATGTTCTGTGCCAGCCCGCAAAACAGCGAAGCCAGGGTAAACAGGCCCATGCCGAACAGCATCAGGCGGCGGCGCCCGTACAGGTCACCGAGCTTGCCGTAGATCGGCACCGCCACGGTCATGGCCACCATATAGCCGGAAATCACCCACGCCAGCTGGCTGACATCCTTGAACTGGGCGGAAATGGCGGGCATGGAGACGGCGACGATGGTCTGATCCAGCGCCCCCAGAAAAATCGCCAGCATCAGGGCAATCAAAATGCTGCGAATGGCCGGTTTGGCCTGGGGAGGCTGGTTCAGACTGGTCACGTGAACACCTGTAGGCGAAGCTTGTATCGGATGGCCCTCAGTGTACTCGATAGGATCCTATTCGATAGCTTCGTAAGGGAGCCCGACGTAATTTTCTGCAATGGTGGTGCGGCCTGCCTCGGAGTCGACGAAATACGCCAGCTCGCTGTCAGTAATGCGCTGGCTGAAGCCGTCGCTGTCCGGAAAACGGTGCAACATCGAGGTCATCCACCACGAGAAGCGCTCGGCCTTCCAGATACGCCGCAGGCACACCTCGGAATAGCGCTCCAGCAAGTCGGTGCGGCCCTCGGTGTAGACCTTGCACAACATAGTGAACAGGGTGCTGACATCGCTGGCCGCCAGGTTCAAACCCTTGGCCCCGGTCGGCGGCACGATATGAGCGGCATCCCCCAGCAGAAACAGGCGCCCGTACTGCATCGGCTCAACGACAAAACTGCGTAGCGGCGCGATACTTTTCTCGAGGGAAGGCCCGGTCACCAGGCGTTCGGCCAGAGCCGTGGGCAGGCGGGTTTTCAGCTCGTCCCAGAAGCGCTGGTCGGACCAGTCCTCGACCTTCTCCCCAGCAGGAACCTGCAGGTAATAACGGCTACGGCTGGCCGAGCGCTGACTGCACAGGGCAAAACCGCGCTCGTGGCGGGCATACACCAGTTCGTCATTGACCGGTGGAGTGTCGGCCAATACACCGAGCCAGCCGAAGGGATACACCCGTTCGAAAATTTTCAGTACATCACTCGGAATCGACTGGCGCGCCACCCCGTGAAAACCATCGCAGCCCGCAATGTAATCGCAGTCCAGGCGCCAGCTTTCGCCCTCTTTATCGAAGGTGACATAAGGTGTATCGGTTTTCATATCGTGGGGCTGGACGTTGCTGGCGCTGTAATGGGTTTGTGCGCCGACGGCCTCGCGAGCGTCCATCAGGTCGCGGGTGACTTCGGTCTGGCCATAGACCATCACGGTCTTGCCGCCGGTCAGGCCCTTGAGGTCGATATGCACCTGGCGATCATCCAGCGCCAGCTCAAAGCCCGCATGCACCAACCCTTCGGCGTCCATGCGCTGGCTGACACCGGCCTGGCGCAACAGGTCGACCATGCCCTGCTCCAGCACCCCGGCGCGAATCCGCCCGAGGACATATTCGCCGGTCTGGCGCTCGATAATGACGTTATCAATCCCGGCGTTGTGCAGCAGTTGGCCAAGCAGCAGCCCTGAAGGACCGGCACCGATAATAGCGACTTGAGTTCTCATTATTGTTGTCTCTCGCAGACTCGACCCCAAGGGGTGAGTAGATTCTTATAGGTTAGTGCCTGTATTTTTCGCTTGCGAGAGCAGCAATTGAAGGTGATAACCCTGGGATTACCGGTACTTTTCGCCAATCAGTGCGATTATCGGCCGACGATACGACAACAGGTACGACGCCAATGATTCCTTCAGTCCCGGTGTTCAAGCTTTATGGCGAGCAGCAAGACCGACTTGGCCCCGATCTGCTGCACTGCGAAACCATATCGCTGCGCAGCCGCGTCCACGATTGGGAGATCCGCCCGCACAGGCACGCCGACCTGTGCCAGTTGCTCTATGTCCACCAGGGTCGGGCGCAGGTTGAGGTCGAGGGGCAGCGCCATATCCTGGAGCAATCGGCGGTTCAGGTTATCCCGCCTTTGTGCGTGCACGGGTTTGAGTTTTCGCCCAACGTAGAAGGCTTTGTCCTGACCCTGGCCGCGCCGTTGGTGGCGCAGTTGCAAGCCCAGCTGGGCGACAACATCAGTCTGTTGCAGCGGGTCGCCAGTTACCCCGCAGGCAAGGACAGTGATTACCTCAACAACCTGTTCAGTGAGCTGCAAAGCGAATACGACAGCGTACGCCCTGCCCGCGAAATGCTGCTGCAGTCGCTGGTCAGCGTGCTGTTGGTGTGGGTGGCACGCCAGGTGCTCCAGCGGCGTGAGGCGCGACAGTTGCTACCACGGGGGCACGAGTATCTGGGCCTGTTCAATCAACGGGTCGAGGCGCAGTTTCGCCAGCAGCCCAGTGTTGAGCAGTTGGCACATCAGGTGGGGATTTCAGTGGCGCACTTGAACAGCATCTGCCGCGAGCTGGCGGAACAGTCGGCGTTGCAGATCATTCACCAGCGGTTGTTATTGGAGGCCAAGCGTCATTTGATTTATACACCGATGACCATCAGCGAAGTGGCTGATAGACTGGGTTTTGCAGATCCGGCGTACTTTGCGCGGTTTTTCCGACGCCTGAGTGGGACATCACCCAGTACTTTTCGAACCGGGCGGACTGACATAATCAGCCCGCCCTGACACTCCGGGGCATCCTACCTCAGAGCGCTGAACATGGCATTGCAGTGCGCGCCATTGCAACTGGCGATCAATCCGGCTGCCTGGCGGGTTTGCTCGGCGCGGTAGCAAGCGCTTGCAAACAGGACAGCGGCAGCGAAAACGATAAAAACAGTCATACATGTTGTTTTTGTTTTGGTAGTCATGGCATTGGCTCCCTTGACGTCACAGCTTTGAGGCTAGTTCAGACACAGGTTCTTGCCATGCCAGTTGTACGAGTGGTCGTGCCCGATTTCATCCTTCAAATGGACTAGACATATAATTCCTGTAGCCGCTGCAGCGAGGGAAAACTGCACTTGTGGGAGCGAGCAGGCTCGTTCCCACAATAGGGCTTGATCTGCAACAGCGTATCTATAGATATTTATCCCACACCGGTTCGTCGGTAAAGCGCTCGGCGAGGAAGTCGAGCATGCTGCGCAGCGTGGCCGGCATATGTTTACGTGAGGCGTACACCGCGTAGATGTTCATCAGGCGCGGTTCTGCTTCGGGCAACAGACGCACCAGCTCACCGCGCTGTACAAACACCCCGGCCTGATAGCTGGGCAGCAGCGAAATTCCCGCGCCAGCCAGTGTGGCACTCAACAGGGTGCTGGCTTCATTGGCGCTGATATTGCCCTGCACCGGTACCGACACCTCCTCACCCTCGCAGGTGAAATGCCACATGCTCTTGCCGTAGTAGGAATGGGTCAGGCAGTTGTGCCCACTAAGGTCATCGACCTGCTGCGGCGCCGAGTGTTGGCGTAAATAGGCCGGGGATGCGCACAGCACCGAGCGACAAACGGTCAGCTTGCGGGCAATCAGGCTCGGATCCAGGTCATTGCTGGTACGAATTGCCAGGTCGATGCGTTCATCCACCAGGTTCACGGTACGATCGAGCATCTGCAGGTCGATGCTGACCTGGGGGTAAAGCCGTACGTAGTCGGTGACTGCCGCCGCCAATTGCGCCTGGCCGAACGAGGTGCTGACGCTGATCCGCAACAGCCCCCGCGGCGCATCACTGGGCACATCCACCGCGGCCTGCATGTCGTCGGCCAGTTCCAGCAACTGCCGGCAGCGCGGCAGGGTTTCATTGCCCGCTGCCGTCAGACTCAGCTTGCGCGTGGTGCGGTGCATCAGGCGTGCGCCCACCCACTCTTCAAGTTCGGCCAGGTAACGCGACACCACGGGGCGCGACAGATCCAGGTGGTCGGCTGCCGCAGACTGGCTACCGAGGTCGACGACGGTGACAAACACCCGCATTGCAATAAGACGATCCATGATCTGCCCGATATCTGAAACAAACTATGTTCAAGCATCGCATTTTTAGTTCGCGATCGGGCAACTAAGCTCTGTCCATCGCCAACCCTGGCCACTGATTCAGGAATCACCCATGAGCGGATTTTCCACCCTTCGCCGTTTTGCCCTCAGCGCTGCAATGCTGGGTTTTGCAGCCCATGCGGCGGCGGCCCCGGCGCCTTTGACCCTTGACGTGTACAACCCCGGTGCAGCGGCGATTTTCCCGGTTTCTTCGGTGCTGATCAGTGGTGACAAGGACGCCATCCTGGTCGATGCCCAATTTGGCAAGGCCCAGGCCCGCCAGGTGGTCGACAAGATTCGCGCCAGCGGCAAACACCTGACCACCATCTATATCAGCCACGGCGACCCGGACTACTACTTCGGCCTGGAGACCCTGACCCAGGCGTTCCCTGACGCCAAGGTGGTGGCCCCGGGGCCGGTGGTTGAGCATATCAACCAGACCAAAGACGCCAAGCTGGCGTTCTGGGGCCCGCAGATGGGGGCCGATATGCCGCAACAGTTGATCGTGCCGCAGGTGCTCAAGGGCAACACCCTGGACCTTGAAGGGCGTGAACTGGATATCGTCGGCCTGAGCGGACGTCAACCGGACCGCACCTTTGTATGGATCCCTTCCATCAAGGCGGTGGTGGGCGGAGTGGTAGTGGCCGACAACCTGCACGTATGGATGGCCGACACCCAGACACCGCAATCGCACAAGCAATGGCTGGCCACCCTTAAACGTATCGACAGCCTGCAACCGAAAATCGTGGTACCGGGCCATTACCTGGGTGACAGCGACCGCTCGTTGAAAGCGGTGTACTTCACCCGCGACTACATCAAGGCGTTTGACGAAGAGGCGCTCAAGGCCCGCAACTCGGGCGAATTGATAGCGGCCATGAAAAAACGCTACCCGGACCTGGGCGAAGAATCTTCGCTGGAACTGAGTGCCAAGGTGGCCAAAGGCGAAATGCAGTGGTGAACGCTACTACCTACTCACTGGAGAATATCATGAGCAAAATCGCAATCATCGGGGCTACCGGTCGTGCCGGCAGCCAACTGCTGGAAGAAGCCCTGCGTCGTGGTCACAGCGTCACGGCCATTGCCCGCAATGCCTCGAAAAAACTGGGTGAGCGTGCGGGGGTGGTGGTCAAGGATGTCGATGTCAACAACGCCCAGGCCTTGCAGGACGCCGTTGCTGGCCATGATGCGGTGCTCAGCGCCGCGCATTTCTCGACCCTGCCGGCCTCGGCCATTATCGAGCCGGTAAAAAAAGCCGGGGTCAAACGCCTGCTGTTTGTGGGCGGTGCAGGCTCACTGATGCTGCCGGGTGACACCAAAGTCATCGACAGCCCGGGCTTCCCCGACGAATACCGGCCTGAAGCCACGGCGGGCGGCGTCTACCTCGACACCTTGCGCGGCGAAAAAGACCTGGACTGGAGCTTCCTGTCACCCTCGGCCGAATTTGTCGAAGGCGAACGCACGGGCAAGTTCCGTCTGGGCAGCGACCGCCTGCTGATCAACAGCGAAGGCAAAAGCTGGATCAGCTTCGCCGACTTTGCCATCGCCATGCTCGATGAGGTCGAACAGCCCAAGCATTCCCGCCAGCGCTTTACGGTGGGGTATTAAGTTTCAGGGTACGGGGCGATTGCGCCATTTCGCGCTTCGCCCCTTGCCGGTGGACTCAATCAAACCTTCGGATTTCAAAGCGCGTAACACCAGGCGCACCGTGTCTCGGCTCGTACCGGGGCATGCCTGCTCAATCTCGCTGATTGAAAAAGGCAGTGAACGGTTCAGTACGGCTATGCGAACGCGGCTGCTCTTGTTACCGTACTTTTTCTCGATGGTTCCAACCCGCGCTTCAAACTCTTTATAGGCTTTGATCAGCGCGCCCCAAAAGTAATTGAGCCAAGGCCCTGCATCGTGAGTGCCTGAATGCCAATTAACAGAGCTGGCCTCCAGGGTTTCGTAATAGCTCTCCTTGCTGTCTTCAAAAATCCGCTCAAGGCTGATGAAACGGCCTACGACGTAATCAAACTGATAGAGCAGCAAGAGAGTCAGCAGGCGTGCAACGCGACCGTTGCCATCTGCAAAGGGGTGGATACACAAAAAGTCCAAAACACACAACGGAACCAAAACCAGTGGATCGGCAAGTTTTTGCTGATTTGCGCTGTAATAGCGGCTTAGCAGATCACTCATGGCCATCGGCGTCAGATGAGCGGGAGTGGGTGTGAATCTCACCCTGAGACTGCCATCAGGATGACGCTCGATGATGTCGTTGTTGGTTGATTTCCAGCTGCCTCCCTCTTGTGGCAAGTATCGATAAAGAATCGTATGTAACTGGCGTACCGTGCCTTCCGAGAAAGGCATGGCATCGCAGGCTTCGTGTATCAGCGACAGCGCATCCCGATAGCCGGCAACTTCCTGCTCGGAGCGACTTTTAGGCTGGGCATTTTTGATCATCAAGGATTTCAGGCGGCTGGGCGAAACGATTACGCCCTCCAGACGGCTGGATGATTCTGCGGACTCAATTACTGCCTGCTGCTTGAGATCTGCGAGCGCTTCTGCCGATTGGGCGACAAACAGCTTTTGCTTGCCCCTGTACTCGCCCAGCGCCCTCAGGGTTGAAAGCTGCAGGCCGTCAAAGCGAAGTTGGGTCAGATGTTCGACGGTGAGCGAGTGCATAAACGTCCTTAAATAGGGTAATCCAAAGGATTAAATGGGGCTTTATTGACTGTTTTTACCCCATTTACTCAAGAAATACCCCCTTTAAACTGTTACAGCGATTTTTTCCGCACCAGGAGAATGGGCTGTATCGATACAGGGTTAATCCGTGCAGCGCGTCTGCTCCACCAGCCAGTCCAGCAACTCGCGCAACGGCGCCGACGCCTCGTGGCGTGGTGAGCACACCAGCAGGTAGGCGGCGCCGGTATGCACTTTGAAATCGAAAGGCATGGCCAGTCGGCCTGCCTTGAGGTCGTCGCCAATCAATGACCAGTCGCCTATCGCAACACCGTTGCCCTGGGCGGCAACGGTCATGGCCAGGTCCAGGGTGTCGAAGTACTGGCTCTTGCGGATCGCCGACACCTCGCCCCCCGCCGCATTCAGCCACTGGGTCCAGTCCTGCTGGTCTCGGCTGGGATGTAGCAGGGTGTGCTGCGTCAGATCGCCCAGCTGGTTGATGGCATCGCGACCCTCCAGCAGCTGCGGGGCACACACCGGGGTCAGTTGTTCGTCAAACAGGTGCCTGCCCTGTCGCTTGGGCCCTGGCTGCGGGCTGTACACCACTGCCGCATCAAACGCCTCACGGCGAAAATCCACACCGTGCTGCACACTACTGGTCAGTTCCACCGGCACATCCGGGCGCAATGTTTGCCAATGCAGCAATTTGGGTAGCAGCCAGCGCAGCATGCAGGTGGGTGCCTTGATCTGCAGCGGGGTACGGCGAATGCTGGCGTATTCCACGGCCTCGCCAATCAGGTCGAATACCTGTTCGATACGCGGGTACAGCGCCTGGCCCTGCTCGGTCAGGCTCAGGCCACGGGCCTGGCGGTGGAACAGCGGGTAACCCAGATGCTCTTCCAGCCCGGCAATTTGTCGGCTCACCGCCCCTTGGGTGATATGCAACTGTTCGCCGGCACGGGTGAAGTTGCAGCACTGGGCCGTGATCAAAAACGTATGCAGCGCAGGAAGTGGTGGAAGGCGTTTCATCAATGGTCAGCCATGAGTCCAGGACATGGCTAGTATGAGCACGTTTGCGTTGTGCGTACCACAGCCGGCCGTTTCAATGGTCTTTTCCAGAACAAAAAAGGAACAGGACACATGGCGACGTGCGGCGAAGTATTGGTCAAGTTGCTGGAGGCGTACGGGGTCGAACAGGTGTTCGGCATTCCGGGAGTGCATACCGTTGAGCTGTATCGAGGGCTGGCCGGTTCGACGATCAACCACATCACCCCGCGTCATGAGCAGGGTGCTGGCTTTATGGCCGACGGCTATGCACGCACCAGCGGCAAACCGGGGGTGTGTTTTATCATCACCGGGCCGGGAATGACCAATATCACCACCGCAATGGGCCAGGCCTATGGCGACTCGATCCCGATGCTGGTGATTTCCAGTGTGCAGTCGCGCAGCCAACTGGGCGGCGGGCGCGGCAAGCTGCACGAGCTACCGAACCAGAGCGCGCTGGTGGCCGGGGTGGCGGCGTTTTCCCATACGCTGATGTCGGCGACGGAACTACCAGGCGTACTGGCCCGGGCCTTTGCCCTGTTTCAGGCCGGCCGACCGCGGCCGGTGCATATTGAAATACCTCTGGACGTGCTGGTGGAGAATGCCGACGCCCTGCTCGCCAGCCAACCGGTGAGCATTGCCCGCCCCGGCGCCGCGCCTGCTGCCATTGAACAGATGGGCCAGCTTCTGGCCCAGGCCAAACACCCGCTGATTCTGGCGGGTGGCGGCGCCATCGATGCAGCGCCAGCCCTGTTGCAACTGGCCGAGCGACTGGGCGCGCCGGTGGCCCTGACCATCAACGCCAAGGGCATACTGCCCTCCTCTCACCCGCTGTTGATCGGCTCGACCCAAACCCTGGTCGCCACCCGCGCGCTGGTGGCCGAAGCGGATGTGGTGCTGGCGATCGGCACCGAGTTGGCCGAGACCGATTACGATGTGACTTTTGCTGGCGGCTTCGAGATCCCGGGCGCGTTGCTGCGTATTGATATCGACCCGGACCAGACCGTACGCAATTACCCGCCGACCCTGGCGCTGGTGGCCGATGCCAACCTGGCGAGCGAGGCATTAGTGGCAAGTCTTGCGCAGTTGCCAGCACGGGATCCGCAGTGGGGCGCTGTGCGGGTCAGCCGTCTGCAGACGCAGTTGGCCACCGAATGGGATGCCCCGACCCGCGCCCAGACGCGTTTTTTGCAGGCGGTTTTCGATGTTCTACCGGATGCCGTGTGCGTCGGCGATTCGACTCAGCCGGTGTACACCGGCAACCTGACGTTTAACCCCGAGCAGCCACGGCGCTGGTTTAACTCCTCGACCGGCTACGGCACCCTCGGCTACGCCCTGCCCGCGGCAGTGGGGGCCTGGCTGGGGCGGCGGGCCAATGGCAAAACGGGTGGCCCGGTGCTGTGCCTGATAGGTGATGGCGGACTGCAATTTACCCTCGCCGAACTGGCCAGCGCAGTGGAAGCGCAAACCCCGATCATCGTACTGCTGTGGAATAACCAGGGCTATGGTGAGATCAAAAAATACATGCTCAATCGCGCCATCGAACCCGTGGGGGTCGATATCTACACCCCGGACTTTATCGCTGTGGCCAAGGCGCTGGGCTGCGCCGCGCAGGTGGTCGAGGGCGAGGCGCAATTGCGCGCCGCCCTGGCCAGTGCCGCCGACCGCCTGGGGCCAAGCGTGATTGAAATCGACGAGGCGCGCTGGCAAGAATTGCTGGCGCTATAGGCTCATGCGCAGGCGCGCCAGGTCTCGAACCGGGGGCGCGCCAAACTGGCGGCTGTACTCGCGGCTGAACTGCGACGGGCTTTCGTAACCCACACGGTAACCCGCCGCCGAGGCATCGAGCCCCTCGCTGAGCATCAGTCGCCGGGCTTCGTTGAGACGCAGCTGCTTTTGGTACTGCAACGGGCTCATGGCGGTCATGGCCTTGAACCTGTGGTGCAAGGTCGACACGCTGAGATTGGCTTCGCGCGCCAGGCTGTCGATACGAAGCGGCTGCTCAAAGTTGCCGTTAAGCCAGGAAATAGCTCGGCTGACGCGATGGTTCTGGCTGTTCTGGCTGGCGATTTCATACAAGCGATAGCCCTGGGGGCTGCGCAACAACCGATACAGAATCTCACGGCGAATCAATGGCGCCAGCATGGCAATGTCTTTGGGTGTGTCGAGCAGACGTGTCAGACGCAAGACTGCGTCGAGCATTGGCTGGTCTATAGGCTCAACATACAGCCCGCGCCCGGTGGGTCGCGACGGCACGCCCAGGGGGCCGGCATCGCTGATCAACGTGGTGATTTCCACCGGATCGATATCCAGACGCAAGGCCAGTACCGGGTGTTCGGGGGAGATTTCCAGCACCCGGCCACTGATCGGCATCGACACGGACACCACCAGATAATTGAGCGGGTCGTAGGCAAAGTACTCGTCCGCCAGACGCACCTCCTTGCGCCCCTGGGCCATGATGCACAGCGCGGGTTTTGGCAGGCTGGGAGCGAAATCGCTGGGATGACTGTGGCGCGACACAAACAGCGCGTCGACACCGGTGGTGAACGAACCGTCTTGCGGGGCATGGCGAAAAATCAGGTCAGCCAGTTCCACGCGCTGTTTTTCAAGCGCGGGCTCGAGCGCGGGTCGCGGCGGTTCCAGCAGTGACATGGGTTGCATCCTCATCAAAGCAACAGGGCAGGCACAGCTTAAGTTTGTGCAAGGCCAAGGGGTAGCTGATTTCTGTCGTTGTCTTGCCTGATCCTGTCATTGCCTGAAGGAACAGGCCTGCCCAAGCCGTTACAGACGCTTGACCTTGCTCGAAACCCTGATGAACTGGCCCTTTGCCCGATGATGCCATGAGGCAGCGGTTCGGTGCGCTTTTGCAGAATCGTGCAAGCCTGGGGCAGGAATCGACTAACGGCGTACAGGGGCCGGCCCCTAAGCTTTGAACCTCCCCCCAACACCACTTTGCTTTGTGGAGGCCTGCATGCCCCAGCTTAATGCCGTCAGTCATTTGACACTGGTTCGCGCCCGCGCAGGGTGTTCGGCCCGGGTCGAGGCTTGCCTGAGCCAGTTGATCGAACCGACGCTCCAGACCCCCGGCTGCCTGCACTTTGCCTTGCAGCATTGTGATAACGACCCGCAGCTGTGGCAGGTGGCGGGCTACTGGCAGGATGAACCCTCGATGCTCGCGTATTTCAATTCATCGCTTATGGAAATATACGGCGCGCTGGTGCACCAGCAAGTGGTGGACAGTCTCGATTTTCAGACCTTCAGCGATGTGGGCGGGCTGAACAGGTAGAATGCCGGTTTTTCCATAGGCCGGGAGTTGAAGCATGGCGCGTAAAGAATTTGCACAGTTTGAAGCGGTATCAGCTGTAGTTCCGGTTGAGCCCGGCGTTTATCACGCAGCGATTGCGGTCAAAGCCTTGTACGAAGGTGGAGCGCCGCGCTTTCACAAAATTCTCACCGAGCACACCTTCAAGACTGCGACCGCCGCCGATGCCGCCGCGGCCGAGCAACTTGAAGCCCTGCAAGGCGTCACTGATGACGCCGAACTGGTTTGGTAATCAGCGTGGGCGATGCATTTTGAACAGTGCTTCAGGGCCCAGCTGGAAGTAGTCCGCCGGGCCGCCACCACGCAGGATCGGTTCGGCGGCCGCGGTATCGTAAATCCCGTCCTTGAGCAGGTGCCTGGCAATATGCACCGCCACCACCTCCCCCAGAATCAGCCAGCTCGGCACCAGCTCCTTGTCTGCCCGTTGCAACTGAATGATCTGGGTGACCTTGCATTCGAACGTCACCGGCGTCTCGGCCACCCGTGGCACGCTGATCACCCGTGACGGTACGGTGCTCAGCCCGGCCAGCTCGAACTCATTGACCTCGGGCCCAACCATGGCACAGCTCTGGTTCATGGCTTCGGCCAGCGGCCGGGTGGCGAGGTTCCAGACAAACTCGCCGGTTTGTTCAATGTTATTGAGACTGTCTTTGCGGCCCACACTGCAAAACCCGATGATCGGCGGGATGTAGTTGAACGCGTTGAAAAAACTGTAAGGCGCAAGGTTCAGACGGCCCTGGGCATCCTGTGACGAAATCCAGCCGATAGGTCGCGGGCCGACTATGGCATTGAACGGATCATGGGGCAGGCCGTGGCCCTGGGAAGGTTCATAGAAATGGATATCGTCATGCATGGGAAGTGTCCGCAAACGGCTGAGATAGAGGGCCTATAGTGCAAGGCATTTGCCGGGATTACAAAAGCTTGCGAGGTTTTGTAGCAACTGCCGTAGGAACGAGGCTGCTAAGGATTGGATCTCCACTGTCTTACCCCCAAAAACGACTAAGCCCGGCCAAGGCCGGGCTGGAGTGCCTGGTTCAGGTGTTAGCTGAAATGGGCGCCGTGAGTGCGATCGTAGCCATCAGCAGCGAAGGTGTCCGATTTGGTACGGCTGAAACCGTCTTCTGCAAAGATGGCCGAGCCGGTTTTGTCGTAGCCGTCCTCTGCAAACGTAGCCGAACCTGTGCGGTCATAACCGTCAGCAGCAACTGCAGCAGAACCTGTACGGCTGTAGCCATCTTCAGCAAAGCTCGACGAATGGGTTTTATCGAAACCATCGGCGGCAAAAGCGTTGAAGGCCAGGGCAGAAAAAGCAGCAGCGAGGATAAGTTTGGTTTTCATGATAAAGCTCCTTGTTTCGTGTTTGGGGTGTTCAGTGGGTATGGGTTTAAGACTACGCCGATTAATTCGATTAAAAAGCGCAAAAAATAGCGCTAAAGAATCGATTAATTCGATGTGTACGCCGACGCAAAGCCAGGCTTCTGACGCTGTCCGGCTCCCTGTGGGGCGGCACACATGTTCTGCCGGCCATAGAGGTGTTGCTGAGATTGATAGTGGGCTAACAGAATTAACTGACTATTAATTCAAATAAATCGCACTCACAGACAGGCTTTCATCAGTCCATTACCCATTTTTTGCTGCGCGAGCACCAGTCTTCAGCCGGCAAAAAAGCCGATATCAAAACGGCTTTGCACCCCTCGAAAACTGGAGCTTTGACCGAATGAACAAACTTCCTCAGATCACCCTGGCGTTTTGGGTGATGAAAATTTGCGCCACAACCTTGGGCGAAACCGCCGGCGACTTGCTGTCGATGACTCTCAATGTGGGCTATGCCATCAGCTCGATGATCCTGATCAGCGTGTTCGTGCTGACCTTATTGACTCAGCTGTTCTCCAAAACCTACAACCCCGTGCTGTATTGGCTGGTTATTCTGTCCACCAGCACGGCCGGCACCACCCTGTCGGACTTTATGGATCGCACGCTGGGCCTGGGCTATGCCACTGGCTCGCTGATTCTGGTGTCGATGCTGATCGCGATATTCGCGTTATGGAAATGGAGCGGCGAGTCACTCAATGTCAGCCAGGTGCAGAGCCGGCGTGGCGAGATGTTCTACTGGATGGCGATTCTGTTCTCCAACACCCTGGGAACCGCCTTGGGTGACTACCTGGCGGATGATTCGGGGCTGGGCTTTGCTGGCGGCGCACTGTTTATCGGGGCGACCATCGGGGTCGTGGTACTGGCACGTTACTTCAGCAAAATTTCGTCGGTGCTGCTGTTCTGGATCGCATTCGTGCTGACACGCCCGTTTGGCGCAACCCTGGGCGACTTTCTGACCAAACCCCTGGACAAGGGTGGGCTGGACTTCGGCACCATCGGCTCTTCGCTGGTATTGGCGGGGATATTGGTGGCCATGATCGCCGGGGCGGCGTATCTGAAAAACAAACAAACCCAGCCTGGGGTGGCTGAGCTGTCCTGACCGTAAACCGGTATGGTGGGAGCGAGCCTGCTCGCGAAGTTTATTCGCGAGCAGGCTCGCTCCCACGAGTGTTACTGCGCGATCAGTCAGTCTCGATGCGCGAGTGCTTGCGGGTGTCTTTCATGGTGGCGTACACCGCCAGCGAGCAGGCAATACAAGCTGTCACGTACCAGTAGTAACCGGTTTCCATACCTGCACTCTTGAACCACAGAGCGATATATTCAGCTGTACCGCCGAAGATCGACACGGTCAGTGCGTAAGGCAAACCAACACCCAGTGCGCGAATTTCCGTGGGAAACAGTTCCGCTTTCACCACGGCGTTGATCGAGGTGTAGCCACTGACAATAATCAGCGCGGCCATGATCAGGAAGAACGCACCCCACCAGGTGGTAATGGTGTGCAGAGTGGTCAGGATCGGTACGGTAAACAGGGTACCCAGTACACCGAAGGCGATCAGGATCGGACGACGGCCGATCTTGTCGGAAAGCGCGCCCACCAGCGGCTGAATGCACATGAACAGAAACAGCGTGGCGGCCGAGATGGTGGTGGAATCCGAGATGCTCATGCCCACCGTGTTCACCAGGTACTTCTGCATATAGGTGGTGTAGGTGTAGAACGCCAGCGTGCCGCCCATGGTCAGGCCAACTACGGTCATCAGCTCTTTGGGGTGGCGCAGCAGGGTGCGCATGGCGCTTTCTTTAGGCTTGACCCTGGTTTTTTTGAACGACTCGGTTTCTTCCATGCCTCGACGCAGATACAGCGCGACCACGGCACACAGGGCGCCGATCACGAACGGTACGCGCCAGCCCCAGCTGTACAGTTGCTCTTCGGTGAGGGTCTGTTGCAGCACGATCAGCACGCCCAAAGCGATAAGCTGCCCCGAGATCAGGGTTACATACTGGAAGCTCGAGAAGAAACCGCGACGTTCCTTGGTCGCCATTTCACTCAGGTAAGTGGCCGAGGTACCGTATTCGCCACCCACCGACAGGCCCTGCAGCAAGCGGGCGAAGACCAGCAGGACAGGCGCCCACACGCCGATGGTTTCGTATCCCGGCGACAGGGCAATTACCAGCGAACCGAAGCACATCAACAGGACCGAAGCCATCAGCGCGGCCTTGCGGCCTTTGCGATCCGCGTACAGGCCCATTAGCCAGCCGCCGATCGGGCGCATCAAAAAGCCCACGGCGAAGATCGCGGCGGTGTTGAGCAGTTGTGCGGTGGTGTCGCCCTTGGGGAAGAAGGCCTTGGCGAAGTACAGCGAAAACGCGGCGTAAACGTACCAGTCGTACCACTCGACCATATTGCCGACGGAACCGCTGAAAATCGATTTGATACGGCTGGAGGTGGTCTTTTCTTTAGGCGCCGCAGACACGGCCCCGGCAGGCAGGGTGCTGGAGTTATCCATTGAATGGATCCTTCTTTCATTGTTTTTTTATAGCGCGTCAAAACGCGAGCTTGCTGGGCTATAGCAGAACTTGTGCCAACGCTTGAGACCACGGTTTACATGGCTTGCGGGAGATGGGTAGGCGGGAATCCGCTGATTTTCAGCGTTGCAATAAGCGGAAATCCGCCGACAGGCACATGCAGGTATGACTGACGCCACACATCAGCCCCCTCTCCCTGCGGGAGAGGGCCGGGGTGAGGGGCAAACCCTCAGCACAGGCTCAAGGTCGAGCGCTGATCTGCTTCTGCAGGTTCTGCATCTGGCTTTGCAGGGTGTTGATGTTGCGCGTCATCTGGGCACGGAACACATCGAACTCGGCAGCATTGGCACCTTGAGCTGGTGCCGGACGGTTCTCAAGTTCGCTTTTGAGCACGATCATATCCTGCTCCAGGCGCTCCACCGCCGCGCCCGGGTTGCCCTGTTTCTTCAAGGCCGCCACATCCGTGGCCTGTTGGGCGACACCTGCCTTGAGCGTGGCCAGTTCAGTACCCAGACTCTTGATATCGGCTTCGAGCCTGGCCTGGCTTTCTTTCTGGGCAGTCACTTGCATCAACATCGCGGCATTGATTTGCTCAAAGCGCTGATCCAGATCCCCCTGCTGCCCCGCCACCAGCCCTTGCTGACGCTTGCTCTGCTCAAGCAGCTGTTCTTCTAGCTGCTTGATCTGCAACTTCAAGGCTTCGCTGCCATTGTTGATTGTCGATTCACTGGCAACCACCTTGCCGGATATGGCCTGCAGGCGCCCGGCTGCCTCTTCGCTGATACGGGCAAAGCTCTCCTGGGTGGCCACCAACTGCTGCTCCATCAGCGAAATCTGCTGGAAGCTCCACCAGCCCAGCCCGCCAACGGCCACCAGCAAGGCGCAGATCATGGCCCACAAAGGCCCGGTACTCGGACCCTTGACCTTGATCACCGGGGTATTGCGCGAATACACCGTAGTGCGCTCACGGGCACCAAAGCTGGACGCCGGTTCGTCATGGTCATCGGTATCGGCGCGAAGGGTCGGCACATTGTCAAAGTCGTCGCGGGCATCGTTACGCATCGTAAACCTTTAAAAATGGCGGCAAGTGGTTAGCGGTAAGGGGATTCCTGAGCTTTCCACCAACCACAGAATTCATCAAGCGCGGACCACAGACTCACCTTGGGATCGTAGTCGAGGTAGTGCCGGGCGCGGCTGATGTCGAGGGTAAAGTCTTTATCCATGATCTGCACCCCCAAACGCGAGAGTGACGGTTCGGGCTGCCCCGGCCATAACTTGCAGGCAGCTTCGTTAAGCGCGCCACGGCTGTAGGCCGTGGCGTAACCACGATAACGGGTCACTTGGGGCACGTTCATCTGGCGCATCACATAATTGACCACATCCCAATACGGTATCGGCGTGCCATTACTGATGTTGTAGGCCCTGCCCAACGCCGCTGCACTGCTCAACAAGCTGCTCATCAGCGCTTCGTTGAGGTTTTGCATACTGGTGAAATCGACCTTGTTCAAACCGTTGCCAACAATGGCCAGACGACCTTTGCGCTGCTGTTTGATCAATCGCGGGAAGAGGCTCATGTCCCCTGCCCCCGTCACAAAACGCGGGCGCAGGGCAATCACTTCAAGGCCAAACTCCTGGGCACCAAACACCTTCTGCTCCGCCAGGTTTTTAGTGGCGGCAAAAGGGTGCCTGAAGCGCTTGGGCAACTGTTCTTCGGTCAGGTCGGTGTGGTTGCGACCATCGAAGTACAACGCTGCCGATGACAAATGCACCAGGCGCCGCACCCGCTGTTTCAGACAGGCTTCAACTACGTTTTCAGTCACCAGCACGTTATCGCGGTGGAAGTCCTGATAACGCCCCCAGGCACCCACGTGCCCCGCACAATGCACCACCGCATCGACATCCACACACAAGTCGCGCACCAGCAGGCCATCGGTCAAATCACCCGGGATAAATTCAGCGCCGCGTCGCACCAGATGTTCGACACCTTCGGCCCGACGCCCGCTGACCCGTACGTCAAAGCCCTGCTCCAGGGCAAAACGCGCAAAGCGTCCGCCAATGAAGCCGCTTGCGCCGGTGACCAGAATCTTCATCAATCACTCCAAATGCTGTAATTCGTGCTGCTTGCTCTTTAAACGCCGGTTATCAGGCCAAAGGCACTAGCCGAACGCGATAAATGTTCGGTCAGTTGCCCCAGCAGTTGTCCGCCATTGCGCCAATGATGCCAGTACAATGGCACGTCGATGGGCTTATCTGGCAAAAGCTCCACCAGGCTGCCATTTTCCAATTGTTCGCGCACTTGCAGCTCAGGCACCAGCCCCCACCCAAGACCGGCCTCGGTCAAACGAATGAAGCCTTCTGAGGATGGGCACAAATGGTGCTCGAAGCCGCCGTCCACCCCCAGTGCCGCCAGGTAACGATGTTGCAGAAAATCATCCGGGCCGAACACCAGCGCAGGGGTCTTGGGCAACTGCGCGGCGCTGACGCCACCCGGAAAATGCCGGGCGATAAACGCCGGGCTGGCCAGAGCGCGGTAACGCATGGCGCCCAGCAGCACACTGCGGGCCCCGGCGACCGGCCGTTCACTGGCACACAGGCAGGCAGCCACTTCACCGGCGCGCATGCGCTTGAGGCCAACGGTCTGATCCTCAACCACAAGGTCCAGCAACAGGTGCTGCTCGGCGCAAAAATCCCCCACGGCCGGCGCCCACCAGGTGGCCAGGCTGTCGGCATTCAAGGCGATGCGCAGGCGCTCGGGCAAACCTTCATCGTCCAGCGCCGGCACCGCACTTTGCAAGTCACGCTCCAGCAAACGCACTTGCTGTACATGGTTGAGCAGGCGCCGGCCGATTTCGGTCGGGCTTGGCGGCGTGGCGCGTACCAGCACCGGCTGGCCGATACGGGCTTCAAGCAATTTGATGCGTTGGGAGATGGCCGATTGGGACAGCCCAAGCACCTGCGCCGCCCGTTCAAAACCGGCCTGTTCCACAACGGCGGCCAGGGCCGAGAGCAACTTATAGTCGAACATCAGTTTTCCTAATGAGCGATCAGCAATATTGGTTTTTCTTATACATCCAAGGGCAGGAGAATAGCCAGCAGCAACCCCGCCTGCAGTACAACGAGTAATCCTTATGTGGCAAAGCTACCTTAATGGCCTGTTGGTCGCGTTCGGCCTGATTATGGCCATCGGCACCCAGAATGCCTTTGTGCTGGCGCAAAGCCTGCGCCGTGAACACCACCTGCCCGTGGCGGCATTTTGCGTAGTGTGCGATGCCCTGCTGGTGGCGGCCGGGGTGTTTGGCCTGGCGACCCTTCTGGCGCAAAACCCGCTATTACTCAGTGTTGCGCGCTGGGGCGGGGCGGTGTTCTTACTCTGGTACGGCACCCAGGCGCTGCGCCGGGCGTTTTCCACATCGAGCCTTGAGCATTCTGCCAGCCAGACTGCCCGCTCGCTCAAGGCAGTGATGCTCAGCGCACTGGCCGTCACCCTGCTCAACCCCCACGTTTACCTTGATACAGTGTTGCTGATCGGTTCCCTTGGCGCCCAGCAAAGCGTGCCCGGCGCTTATGTGGTGGGCGCGGCCAGTGCTTCGCTGATGTGGTTTTTCACCCTGGCGCTGGGTGCTGCCTGGCTTGCACCGTGGCTGGCACGGCCAAACACCTGGCGCATCCTGGACTTGCTGGTAGCGGTGATGATGTATGCAGTGGCGCTGCAGTTAATTGTTTCGGGCTGAGCATAACCCTGTTCCCACAGGCAAAAAAAAATAGTCCCACATGTGCTGAAACGTCTATCCCACACAGTTGTCGCGTGGTTATGCCGTCACCCCGGTGCTATGATCCTGACCCTGCGCCGCAAAGAGTAAAAACTCATCGGCGCGTGTTTGGCCGCCCGTGATCGGCCTTGCGCTCATCGCAACTGACCTGATTAGGAGAATCATCATGGCTTTCGAATTGCCGCCGCTGCCGTACGCACACGATGCCCTGCAGCCGCACATCTCCAAAGAAACCCTGGAGTTTCACCACGACAAGCACCACAACACCTACGTCGTGAACCTGAACAACCTGGTGCCAGGCACCGAGTTCGAAGGCAAAACCCTGGAAGAGATCGTCAAAACCTCTTCGGGCGGTATCTTCAACAACGCCGCTCAGGTCTGGAACCACACCTTCTACTGGAACTGCCTGGCGCCAAACGCCGGCGGCCAACCGACTGGCGCGCTGGCTGATGCCATCAACGCTGCCTTCGGTTCGTTCGACAAGTTCAAAGAAGAATTCAGCAAGACTTCCATCGGCACCTTCGGCTCCGGCTGGGGCTGGCTGGTGAAGAAAGCTGACGGTTCCCTGGCCCTGGCCAGCACCATCGGCGCCGGCAACCCGCTGACCAGCGGCGACACCCCGCTGCTGACCTGCGACGTTTGGGAACACGCCTACTACATCGACTACCGCAACGTGCGTCCGAAGTATGTAGAAGCGTTCTGGAACCTCGTTAACTGGAAGTTCGTTGCTGAGCAGTTCGAAGGCAAACCCTTCACTGCCTAAGTCTCGCTCCAGATAAAAAAACCCGGCATTGCCGGGTTTTTTTTGGCTTGCTAAAAAGCCCATCCAATCCGGGCCAGCTAGTATGAAAGCGGCGGGAATTTTTCAGGCTGCGCCTCAAGTTCAAGGTGAAGATACCGACACAGTAGCCGTTACAAGCGCTGCACATTGGTCACTTGCACTCTGGCAAAAAATCGTTCACATACAAGGCCACAGGCATTAATGGCAGGAACAGGGAATAGCGCTTTGAAGCGGCAATTCAAAAACAGCTTGTCACTCAAGTTGCTCCGCATCGTGCTGCTTTCAGCAGTGGTCGTTGGAGGCGTGCTGAGCTGCGCACAGATCGTGTTCGACGCCTACAAAGTCCGACAAGCCGTTACGGCAGATGCCGAACGAATCCTCGACATGTTTCGCGACCCCTCAACCCAGGCGCTTTACAGCCTGGATCGCGATATGGCCATGCAGGTTATCGAAGGTCTGTTCCAGGATCCGGCGGTGCGCAAGGCTGCCATCGGCCATCCCAATGAAGCGCCGCTGGCCGAAAAAAACCGCGAGTTGCAAAGCTCATCGAGCCGCTGGGTGACCGACCTGATACTGGGTCAGGAGCACAGGTTCCGCATTCCGTTAGTTGGCCAAGGCCCATACAGCGAGTACTACGGCGACCTGAGCATCACCCTCGACACCGCAACTTACGGTCTGGGCCTGTTGACCGATTCGGCGGTGATGCTGTTTTCCGGCCTGTTGCGCGCTCTGCTCATGGGGCTGGTGTTGTATCTGGTCTATCACTGGCTGCTGACCAAGCCGCTGTCAAAAATCATCGGGCACCTCACCAGCATCAATCCCGATCGCCCCAGCGAACATGTGATCCCTCTGCTCAAGGGCCACGAGCACAACGAGCTAGGGGTGTGGGTCAATACATCCAACCAGTTGCTGGCCTCGATCGAGCGCAACAACCGTTTGCGCCACGAAGCCGAAAGCTCGTTGCTGCGCATGGCCCAGTACGACTTTCTCACCGGCCTGCCCAACCGCCAGCAATTGCAGGGGCAACTGGGCAAGATCCTCACCGATGCAGGCCGCCTGCAACGCCGCGTCGCCGTGCTGTGCGTGGGCCTGGACGACTTCAAGGGCATCAACGAACAGTTTGGTTATCAAACCGGCGACCAGTTGCTCCAGGCCCTGGCCGACCGTTTGCGCGCCCACAGCGGCAGCCTCGGTGCGCTTGGCCGTCTGGGCGGCGATCAGTTTGCCCTGGTTCAGGCCCATATCGAACAGCCCTATGAGGCTGCCGAACTGGCCCAGAGCATTCTCGACGACCTCGAATCGCCGTTCAGCCTTGACCAGCAAAATATCCGCCTGCGCGCCACCATCGGCATCACCCTGTTCCCTGAAGACGGCGATACCACTGAGCAGTTGCTGCAAAAAGCCGAACAGACCATGACCCTGGCCAAAAGCTATTCGCGCAGCCGTTATCAGTTTTATATCGCCAGCGTCGACCGCGAGATGCGACGCATGCGCGAACTGGAAAAAGACCTGCGCGAAGCCCTGCTGTGCAACCAGCTTTACCTGGTCTATCAACCGCAGATCCGCTACAGCGATCACCGCGTGGTCGGCGTAGAAGCCCTGCTGCGCTGGCAACATCCGGAGCACGGCATGGTGCCGCCCGACCTGTTTATTCCGCTGGCCGAGAAAAACGGCAGCATCATTGCCATTGGCGAATGGGCGCTGGACCAGGCCTGCGGCCAGCTGCGCGAATGGCACGACCTGGGTTTCAGTGAATTGCGCATGGCCGTCAACCTGTCCACCGTGCAGTTGCACCACATAGACCTGCCCCGGGTGGTCAACAACCTGCTGCAACGCCACCGCCTGGCCCCGCGCAGCCTTGAGCTGGAAGTGACTGAAACCAGCCTGATGAAAGACATCAGCACCGCCGCCCAGCACCTGCTGAGCCTGCGACGCTCCGGTGCATTGATTGCGATTGATGATTTCGGTACCGGTTATTCATCCCTGAGTTACCTCAAAAGCCTGCCGCTGGACAAAATCAAGATTGATAAAAGCTTTGTGCAGGACCTCATCGATGACGGTGACGATGCCACCATCGTGCGCGCCATCATCCAGCTCGGTAAAAGCCTTGGCATGCAGGTCATCGCCGAAGGTGTCGAAACGGTCGAACAGGAAGCCTATGTGATCGCCGAGGGCTGCCATGAAGGCCAGGGCTACCTGTACAGCAAACCCCTTGGGGCACGGGAGTTGGTGGCTTATCTCAAGCAGGCCCGACGTAACAAGGCCGTCATTATGTAAGTCCTTATTTCGAGATTCACGAAAGACCCGGGGCAGAGCTGAAGTAAATAAGAAATATTTCCAACAGTAGCCCTTTACAGAAAATGCATATCTTTCGCATCATGTGGCAGTTTCGCGTGCAGCCGCACGCTTGTCCCACCTCTCGAAGCAGGATTTTCGCCATGATTCGTATGCCTCTGGCTACCGCCAGTCTGCTGGCCATTGCTATCTCACTCGCCGGCTGTGGCGACAAGGACAAGGAAAAAACCGCAGCAACCCCTACGCCAGCAGCCGCCACCAGTACCGCGACGCCTGCCACTGACATCACGGCGGCAAAAGTCGACGAAGCTGCCGCCAAGGCCGTCGTTGCCCATTACGCCGACATGGTTCACGCCGTGTACAGCGATGCCGAAAGCACTGCCAAGAAACTGCAAACCGCCATCGATGCATTCCTGGCCAAGCCCAACGACGAGACCCTCAAAGCTGCCCGTGCCGCCTGGGTTGAAGCTCGCGTGCCTTACCTGCAGAGCGAAGTGTTCCGCTTCGGTAACACCATCATCGATGACTGGGAAGGCCAGGTGAATGCCTGGCCCCTGGACGAAGGCCTGATCGACTACGTTGACGCCAACTACGCCGGCGCACTGGGCAACCCGGGTGCCAACGCCAACATCATCGCCAACCCCCAGATCCAGATTGGTGAAGACAAGGTCGACGTAACCGAAATCACCCCGGAAACCCTGGCCAGCCTCAACGAGCTGGGCGGCTCCGAAGCCAACGTAGCCACCGGCTACCACGCCATCGAATTCCTGCTGTGGGGCCAGGACCTCAACGGTACGGGCCCGGGTGCAGGCAACCGTCCTGCTTCGGACTATCTGGAAGGCGAAGGCGCCACCGGTGGTCATAACGATCGTCGTCGCGCCTATCTGAAAGCCGTGACCCAACTGCTGGTCAACGACCTCAACGAAATGGTCGGCAACTGGGCACCAAACGTGGCTGACAACTACCGCGCTACGCTGGAAGCCGAGCCGGTACAAAACGGCCTGCGCAAAATGCTGTTCGGCATGGGCAGCCTGTCGCTGGGCGAACTGGCCGGCGAGCGGATGAAAGTGTCCCTGGAAGCCAACTCCCCTGAAGATGAGCAGGACTGCTTCAGCGACAACACCCACAACTCGCACTTCTACGATGCCAAGGGCATTCGCAACGTGTATCTGGGTGAGTACGTGCGTGCTGACGGCACAAAAATGACCGGCCCAAGCCTGTCGTCGCTGGTGGTGGTCATTGACCCGGCTACCGACGCCACGCTCAAATCCGATCTGGCCGACACCGAAGCCAAGATCCAGGTCATGGTTGACCGCGCCAACAAGGGCGAGCACTACGACCAGTTGATCGCAGCTGACAACGCTGCGGGCAACCAGGTTGTGCGTGATGCCATCGCTGCCCTGGTCAAGCAGACCGGTGCCATCGAGCAAGCCGCTGGCAAGCTGGGCATCAGCGACCTGAACCCGGACAACGCCGATCACGATTTCTGATCTGCAACGTTTGAGTGAATGAACAATAAGGCGACCTTCGGGTCGCCTTTTTTGTAGGCCGCTTCGGCGCGAGCAAGAGAACTTCAACATCGAGCCTGCTCGCTACGACAAGGTTTTGCCTTTGCCTTTGCTTTTGCTGTGGCCACTCGATTAGCCAAGCGACGTGAATGCCCCTCACAGAAGGCCGAACGCAGGTGCTGTTATGGGGGTGGCGCGGCAGGACGCCGCGCCAACCGCGATGGGCCATGGATGGCCCGTCGCGGCGTGCCCCCATAACAGTGCCGGAGTGAGGGCGGAACCCGTAGAGAGCCGTGGCACATCGAATGGATATGTACTTGGTGGCTCTAACTTGAACTTTGAGTACATATCCGGCATTCATGTCTAACTGGGATATTGGTTTCGCTCTTACAGCGAGTCACTTTTTCCAGACGCCGAAAAAGTAACCAAAAAGGCTTGCCCCTGGCGTACGGCCTTCGCTGCGCTCAGGTTCCCTCGCTCCGGTCCCGCTCCGTGGGCACGCCGCCACGGGCCATCCATGGCCCATCGCGGCTCTCCCGGCATCCATGCCGGTCGACCCACTGCGCAGAACCTCCACTCGGCCTGCCGATGGGGCCAGCAGATCAAAATCAAAAGCCAGATCAAAAGCGGCCGAGGCGGTCGAGCGGCCGGTATGGATGAGGGATTTGCGAACAACAGGCGGGCTTGATCGGCAACAGAGTTTCTACAGGGTCATTTGTCTGCCCCAAGTCACAGCAAACGCTAATCCCTCTTATTTCAATTCCCCTTCCCTGCTAAACTTTGCGCCCTCGATTTTGCTCGCTGATCTGGACGTTTGATGCCTTCGTTGCCTCTTCGCCTGTCTCTGCTGCTCATGGCCCTGTGCCTTGGCGGTTGTGATAATGCCCCGCGCTTTACCAAACCCGAGCCCGGCGAAGCCCGCTCAGGCGGGGCTACTACGGTGCGCAAAACCGATCAGAACTCGTTTTCCATGCCCTCGGCCAACTTGTCGCCCACCCGGCGCCTGGATTTCAGCGTCGGCAACAGCTTCTTTCGCAGCCCCTGGGTCATAGCCCCGTCCACCACAACCGCCCGTGATGGCCTGGGCCCGTTGTTCAACACCAACGGCTGCCAGAACTGCCACATCAAGGATGGTCGCGGCCACCCTCCCGCTCCGGGCGCCAAGAACTCGGTGTCGATGCTGGTGCGCCTGTCGATCCCCAACGACCCTGCTTACGCCACGCTGATCGAGCAAGCAGGCATCGTGCCCGAGCCGGTCTATGGTGGCCAGTTGCAGGATATGGCCGTGCCCGGTGTAGCTCCCGAAGGCAAGGTTCGGGTCGATTACGAGCCGGTCACCGTGCGTTTCAAGGACGGCACTGAAGTCGAACTGCGCAAGCCCACCCTGCAGATTACCCAGCTGGGTTATGGCCCGATGCATCCCGACACCCGCATGTCGGCCCGCATTGCACCCCCGATGATCGGCCTGGGGCTGCTCGAGGCCATCCCCAACGAAGCCATTCTGGCCAATGCCGACAAACGTGAGGGTATTGCCGGGCGCCCGAACTGGGTGTGGGATGACGCGCAACAAAAGACAGTGTTGGGTCGTTTTGGCTGGAAAGCCGGGCAACCGAACCTCAATCAACAAAATGTTCACGCTTTTTCTGGTGATATGGGGCTCACGACTTCCCTGAGGCCCTTCGATGACTGCACCAAGGCCCAAACTGCCTGCCTCGAGGCGCCCAACGGCAATGGCCCGGATGGCGAACCCGAGGTCAGCGACAACATTCTGCGCCTGGTGGAGTTCTACACTCGCAACCTGGCCGTACCCGCCCGCCGTGATGTCGGCGCACCCCAGGTGCTGGCCGGGAAAAACCTGTTCTACCAGGCCGGCTGCAACTCATGCCATACGCCAACGTTCACCACATCGGCCAACGCCGCCGAGCCCGAGCTGGCCAATCAGGTCATCCACCCCTACAGCGACTTGCTGCTGCACGACATGGGCCCGGGCCTTGCCGATAACCGCAGCGAATTCGCCGCCAGCGGCCAGGACTGGCGTACGCCGCCGTTGTGGGGAATCGGCTTGACCCAGGCGGTAAGTGGCCACACCCAGTTTTTGCACGATGGTCGTGCCCGCAACCTGCTGGAAGCCGTGCTCTGGCATGGCGGCGAGGCCGAACCGGCCAGGCAGCAGGTGTTACGCTTTAATGCCGAGCAACGCGCCGCGTTGCTGGCGTTCCTGAACTCTCTTTAACGCTTTACAAGATCGGGGACCCCGACATGTTTCGACCCAAGCTGTTGTTCACCAGCCTTGCCGCCATCGCCCTGGCGGCCTGCTCGCCACAAGACCCGCAGGCCGTCACCTCGGCAGCCATCGCCAAACAAGTGATCCTGCCTACCTACAGCCGCTGGGTTGAAGCTGACCGCCAGTTGGCCGTCAGCGCACTGGCCTACTGCCAGGGCAAGGAAACCCTGGAAACGGCCCGCGCCGACTTCCTGCATGCGCAAAAAGCCTGGGCCGAGCTGCAACCTTTGCTGATCGGGCCTCTGGCCGAGGGTAATCGTTCGTGGCAGGTACAGTTCTGGCCGGACAAAAAGAACCTGGTCGGCCGTCAGGTCGAACAACTGGTGATCGCCCAGCCGCAGATCGATGCCGCGGCCCTGGCCAAGTCCAGCGTTGTGGTGCAAGGCCTGTCTGCCTACGAATACATTCTGTTCGACAGCAATATCAACCTGGCCGACGATGCGCAAAAAGCCCGTTACTGCCCGCTGCTGACTGCCATCGGCGAACGTCAGAAGCAACTGGCCGAAGAGATTCTGGCCAGCTGGAACAGCACGGACGGCATGCTCGCGCAAATGAGCAAGTTCCCCAACCAGCGCTACGCCGACTCCCACGAAGCCATCGCTGACGTGCTGCGCGTGCAGGTCACCGCACTCGATACCCTGAAGAAAAAACTCGGCACGCCAATGGGCCGCCAGAGCAAAGGCATCCCGCAACCGTTCCAGGCTGATGCATGGCGCAGCGAGTCGTCACTCAAAAGCCTGGCCGCCAGCCTGGCCGCAGCCCAGACCGTCTGGGCCGGTGTCGACAACAAGGGCCTGCGCAGCCTGCTACCCGCTGAACAAAAACCGTTGGCTGACAAGATCGACGCGGCCTACGCCACCTCGCTCAAGCTGTTCAATGACAACCAGCGCACCCTCAACGAGTTGCTGGCTGACGATGCCGGGCGCGCCCAGCTCAACGCCATCTACGACAGCCTCAACGTGGTTCACCGCCTGCACGAAGGCGAACTGGCCAAGGCCCTGGGCATCCAGCTGGGCTTTAACGCCAACGACGGCGATTGATAAAGGAAGGTTCGATGATGCGCAGGCAAGCACTCAAGCTTGGTGGCTTATTGCTCAGTGCAATCACGCTGGGCGGTTGGTCACTGTTTAAACAGAAAGGCCAAAGCCCGTTGCTGCTGAGTGCCCGCGACGATGCAGACGGCAATCACCTGGCTGTTGGTTATCGTCTGGATGGCACTCAGGTGTTCAGCACCCGGGTCGGCCAGCGCTGCCATGACATCATTAACCATCCGACACTGCCCATTGCCCTGTTCGTGGCGCGGCGCCCCGGTACCGAAAGCTACCTGATCAGCCTGACAGACGGGGAGTTGCTGCAAACCCTGACGTCCCGGCCCAACAGGCATTTTTATGGGCACGCGGTCATCCATAAAGACGGCGAGTGGCTGTACACCACTGAAAACGACACCACTGATCCGGGCCGTGGCTTGCTTGGGGTTTATCGCTTTGAAGGCGAGCGCCTGATCCACAGCGGTGAAATTCCCACCCACGGCGTCGGCCCGCATCAGGTGTCGTGGATGCCTGACGGTGAAACACTGGTGGTGGCCAACGGCGGTATTCGTACCGAAGCCGAAAGCCGGGTCGAAATGAACCTGAACGCGATGGAACCCAGCCTGGTGCTGATGCACCGTGATGGCAGCCTGATCAGCCAGGAAACCCTGAGCCAGCAAATGAACAGTGTGCGCCATTTGGGCATTGCCAGTGACGGCACCATCGTCGCTTGCCAGCAATTTATGGGGGATGCCCATGAGTTGTCGGAACTGTTGGCCATCAAGCGTCCCGGCCAGCCATTTGAACCCTTCCCGGTGGCCGAGCAGCAACTGCGCGCCATGGGCCATTACACCGCCAGTGTCGCGGTTCACAGCGAGTTGCGTCTGGTTGCGCTGACGGCTCCGCGGGGCAATCGGTTCTTTATCTGGGACCTGGACAGTGGCGTGCTGCGCCTGGATGCGCCATTACCGGATTGTGCTGGGGTGGGTGCAGTGGAGGATGGCTTTGTGGTTACGTCCGGCCAGGGCCGTTGCCGTTTCTACGATTGCCGTCAGAGCGAGCTGATAGCCAAGCCATTGGATTTACCCTCGGGGCTTTGGGACAACCATTTGCATATCATGTAGAGCTGCAGAAACACTTGTAGTCGCTGCCTAAGGAAAGAGGCTGCGTCCGGCTGCGCAGCAGTCGTAAACCCAAAGATCACGGTGTATCAGATACACCAACGCTGGATGGCTTTACGACTGCTGCGCAGCCGGACGTAGCCTCGCACGGCTCGTCAACTGCTACAGGGACTTGGCTATTACTTCTTCAGCCCCTGGCTCATTCCAAACATGAACAGCAACAGGTCGTGGTCGGGCCGGGTTGCTACCGCAGCTTTGACCACGCGCGGCAACGGACAATGAGCCCCTATTTGGGCCCCGCTCAACACTCGAGTCACAGGCTGTTCCCATGCGGCAAACGCCACGCCAGCAATGACCAGGGCACCCAGCAGAAACAAACTTCGTGCTATTTCTCGCTTCATCACCGTAAACCTTTGATAGCGCTGCCAAACACTGTTTTATAAAAGTAGATCAGTCTGTCCCACTCTGTAGCACTCCACGACGAATGGCGCCGCAGTTGTTTAAGATCGTGGGAAGCGGCTTTTTGGGCCGTCAGGCGTTGCCGACTTTTTTCCAGGTCCAGCAAAGCCACGTCAACCTCGGCTCCCTCGCCCTGCCCCGTCACCCGTACAAAGACATGTTTGGCGTACAGGCAGCCGTGCTGCCAACGGCCCAGGTGCATACGAGCCAAGGTATGGCCTATCGCTTCAAGCACTCGGTCATGTACCGCTTCACCGCAGCGCTCGCGCTCACCGGCGGCGTACCAGTTATCGATTTCAACAAAGCCTTCCAGGCCCACGGTCACCAGCAATGCACGCCATTGCTTGTCTGTTGCTTGTTGCGCTCCGCAGTACACCAGCTCCGGCACACCAACCGACAAAGCGCTCAAGGCCAGCAACGCATCCTGTTCACGCAACACCGTCGGGCGACCCAGCGGGTAACGCCAGCTACGGTAGGTATGCCCCACCTGTCGTTTGGCGTAGAGCAAGCGCCCTTCACCATCATGAATCCGTTGTACACCACTCTCGCCACCACGACGCTGATTGGGCTCTTCAACCCATTCGCCTTGCTGATTCCAGTAAAACTCGAATGGGTCTTCAGTCGCAGAGGGGGATTGCTGTACAAAATCAACGGTCATGAGTTATCTCTTTCGTAATACGTAAACCCGCCACATCGCATAGAGCGGAATAAAGTCCAAATGGTCCTGAACGGTGAAACTTGCCTTTTTGAATTCCGCCTCCACTGTAGCAGCAGGTAACACAAAACGATTTTGGTAACCGTATTGATCTGCCTCTGCAGCGCGTTGACGCTCGAGACGCTTGCGTTTCCAGGCCTTAAAATTGCCATCTACCCACAATGAGATAATCACACTGTCCCGGCTAACGCGATGAAGCTCCCGTAATAGAGCCATCCGGTGGCTTGCATCGCCAATGTGGTGCAACAAGCGCATGCAAAAAACACTGTCAACCGAGTTGTCAGGCAAATCTATTTCAAAAGCTGACATCTGCAAGCGCCGTACCCGTTTCACTACGTCGGCGGGTTGGGCCAAAGATGCCACCTCCAGCATGGACGCCGAGTTATCGGCACCGATGATCTCGCGGCTTGGCATTTGTGCCAGCAACGGCCAGAAACGGCCCGCGCCACAAGGCAAATCGAGAACGACCTGAGGTTCGCCTGCCAGCTGCAAAGCGCGACGCGCCAATTGTTCATCGCGCTTGTGCGACAAACGTCGGGCCAGGCCGTCCTGATGCTTGATCAGGTATTGCGTAGCGTGATGCTGGTCGTACTTTTCAGAAAATTTGAGTTTGATGATCGAGTTCATGCAAGTGCTCCAGAAGCTAATGAGCACTACCTTAATCAGCGGGACGTGTGCATCAGGTCATGGACAGGTGAAAATTCTGTCAGACCATTCATACAAACATTTCAAGGTTTTACAGGTTGAAAGTACTGGCGCAGGGCCACTTACGTACAGACTTTCGGGGTGTGCGGCCTGCAGAACGCAAGCCGCAGAAAAGACTTCAAACCTCGGCCGGACCAAGCTCGACACGAAAACGGCAGCCATTTGGCTCCATGGTGGTCAGTGTGACCCGCCAGCCCTGGCTATCGCAGATGCGCTGCACCAGTGACAGGCCAAGCCCCAGGCCTTCACCGCGTTTTTCGCTGCCGCGCACAAAGGGCTGAAACATCGCCTGGCGCTTTTCTTCAGGGATGCCCACGCCGCTGTCTTCCACCACAAAACCGCTGGGTTCCAGGGTCAGCCGGATAAACCCGCTGTCGGTGTAGTGCAAGGCATTGCGCAACAAGTTGCCCATGACTGCATGCAGGAAAGTGGCGTTATAACGGGTATCCAGCGGATTGCCGGGGTCGTAGATCAGCTCAAGACCCTTAGCTTCAATCGGCTCGCGCCACAGGCTGATCAGGCCTTCGGCCACGGTAGTCAAGGTCACCGTAGGCGACATGTTGGCATCCTCATGCTGGGCACGGGCCAGCATGAGGAAGGTTTGCACCAGTTCGCGCATTTCCTCACAGGCACGGGAAATACGCTCGACCTGTGAACGACTGCGCTGATCCAGCGACGGGCTTTCCAGCAACAGCTCGCAGGAACTGGCCAGCACCATCAGCGGAGTACGCAGCTCGTGACTGACATCACTGGTGAACAAACGCTCGCGGGTCAGGGTGTCGCGCAACCGACCCAGCGTGGCATCGAACGCCACTGCCAGCTCGCCCACTTCATCGGCCGCATAATCCGGGGCCAACGGCGGCGCCAGCCCCAGTAACTGATCGCGATGGCGAACCTGACGTGCCAGACGGATAACCGGAGCCATCACCCGCCGCGCCAGGGTCCAACCCAGGAACACCGCCAGCGCCAGCGCCAGGACAAAACCGACGGCGACCACAGCAAACAACACGCGCTCGCGCTCTTCAAAATCGCTCTGGTCTTGCAGCAGGACATAACGCCGGCCATCGACCACTTCTACCATCGCGTGATACGACAACTGGTCACGGAACACCTCATGAAAGCCCGGATCCAGATGACGCAGGTCCTTGGGCAGGGCAAAGTCGCCACGCCCGCCACTGAAATAAAACAGCTGGCTCGGCTTGGGGCGATGGTTCCACTCCGCGCCGTTGTCCATCAGCAACAGGCGCTGCAAATCCCCGCCCAGCCCTGCCGATATGAGTTTTTCTTCGACCAGGTGCACGGTGGCAATAATGCCCACAGCGAATGTCCCTGCCACCAGCGCGCTCATCAATGCAAAAGCGATGATGATCCGCTGGGAAAGACTTTGCCTAAACTCCATCACGAACCTCGGCGAGGCGATAGCCCACGCCATGTACGGTGTGCAACAGAGGCTTGTCGAACGGCTTGTCGATGACCTGACGCAATTGGTGGACGTGGCTGCGCAGGCTGTCGCTGTCCGGGCAATCATCGCCCCACAAGGCTTCTTCCAGCACTTCGCGGCGCAATACATGGGGGCTTTTCTGCATGAGTACCGCCAGCAATTTCAAGCCCACCGGATTGAGCTTGAGCAGACGGCCTTCGCGTGTCACTTCCAGGGTATCGAGGTCGTAACGCAACTCGCCGACCTGCAGTTCGCGTCGCCCGCCGCCCTGGGCACGACGCAAAACCGCCTCGATGCGGGCAGCCAGCTCGGACAGGGCAAAGGGTTTTAGCAAATAGTCATCGGCACCTGACTTGAAGCCTTGCAGGCGGTCATCCAACTGGTCGCGGGCGGTCAGCATGATCACCGGGGTATCGCGACGGGCATCTTCACGCAGGCGCTTGCACAGGGTGTAGCCGTCGATGCCGGGCAACATGATATCGAGCACAATCAGGTCGTAATGCTCGGTGGCCGCCAGGTGCAGGCCCGACAAACCATCTTGCGCACAGTCAACGGTATAGCCCTTGAGACCCAGGTAGTCGGCAAGGTTGGCGAGGATATCGCGGTTGTCTTCAACCAATAGAATTCGCATGGGCACTCTCTCCGTTCACAGTTACGGCCGTCTTGGCCCGCGCAGCTTAAGGCCAAGAACCCCGCAGGGCCAGCACCACAGGGCGCTCAGACAATTTAGTTACGACTCTCACATAAATGACATTTTTTTTACTGTCGGTTCACAAACTCAATACAGTGGCGCCGGCACACTTTCGCACCCCCGCGTTTAAGGAAAAACAACTAATGCGTCTGCTGCACACCGCGCCTATGCGCTATCTCCTGCTGTTGACTGGCTGTTGGCTGGCGACCTTTCTAATCACCCGAGGCGTTCTGCTAGTTACACACCTGGGAGAGGCCGGCAACAACTGGCTGCCCGTGTTTGGCATTGGTTTGCTCTACGACCTTGGCTTTCTAGCCTATGCCGCCGTGCCGCTGGGGGGCTATCTGCTGTTATGCCCACCAGCCCTGTGGCGTCGCCGCGGCCACCAGTGGTTCCTGCAGGGCCTGCTGACGGTCAGCTTGTTTGCCATGCTTTTTACTGGCGTGGCCGAGTGGCTGTTCTGGGATGAGTTCGGCGTGCGTTTCAACTTTATCGCCGTGGACTACCTGGTCTACTCCGATGAAGTGCTGAATAACGTACTGGAATCCTATCCAATCGGCATCCTGCTCAGCGCCATCGCCCTGGCTGCCATTGTATTGAGCCTGATAGTGCGTAAACCGTTCAATGCGGCCATGAATGCCGAGCTACCGACACTGGGTGGACGTATCGCCACCTTTGCAGGCCTGCTGCTGGTAGCGGGCCTGAGCCTGCAACTGCTCGACCAGGACAGCCCGCGCGGTCAGGGCGGCAACGCCTACCAGCATGAACTGGCGAGCAATGGCCCTTACCAGTTCTTCGCCGCATTCCGTAACAACGAGCTGGACTACCAGCAGTTTTACGCCAGCCTGCCCACCGATGTAGTGGCCAAACAGTTGCGCGCCGAACTGACCGAGCCCAACGCCACCTTTGTGGGCCAGGACCCACTGGATATCCGCCGCAACATCGATAACCCGGGTGCTGTGCGCCAGCCCAATATCGTACTGGTGACCATCGAAAGCCTCAGTGCCAAGTACCTGGGCAGCAACGGTGATGGCCGCAACCTGACGCCGAATCTGGATCAGCTGCGTAAAGAGAGCCTGTACTTCAACAACTTTTATGCCACCGGCACGCGTACCGACCGGGGCCTGGAAGCCATTACCCTGGCCATTCCGCCGACGCCCGGGCGTTCAATCGTCAAGCGTATCGGCCGTGAAAGCGGCTTTGCCAGCCTGGGCCAGCAGCTCAATGGCGTGGGCTATGACAGCGTGTTCGTCTATGGCGGGCGCGGTTACTTTGACAATATGAACGCCTTCTTCAGCGGCAACGGTTACCGCGTTGTCGACCAAAGCAGCGTGAATGAAGCCGATATTCATTTCAAAAATGCCTGGGGCATGGCTGACGAAGACTTGTACCGCGAAACCCTGAAACTGGCCGATGCCAATTACGCGCAACAAAAACCGTTTTTGTTGCAACTGATGACCACCTCCAACCACCGTCCTTACACCTACCCTGAGGGCCGGATCGACATCAAATCGGGTAACGGCCGCGACGGCGCAGTGAAATACACCGACTACGCCATCGGCCAATTCCTCAACGATGCGCGTAAAAAGCCGTGGTTCGACAATACGATTTTCGTCTTCGTTGCCGACCACACGGCGGGCAGTGCCGGCAAGGAAGACTTGCCGATCACCAACTATCAGATCCCGCTGTTTATCTATGCGCCCAAGTTGATCGACGCCCGTGAAAACTCGCAACTGGCCAGCCAGATCGACCTGGCGCCCACCTTGCTCGGCTTGCTGAACCTGGATTACCAGTCGACCTTCTTTGGCCGCAACCTGTTGCAGGACAACCCGCTGCCGCCGCGCGTGGTCGTGGGCAACTACCAGCACCTGGGCTTGTTTGACGGCAAAGACCTGGCCATTCTCAGTCCGCGTCAGGGGCTGCGCCGCCATGATGATGCGCTGAGCACCAGTATTGAATCGCGGGTAGCGGCGACTGATCCGCTGATTGAGCGGGCAATAGCCTACTACCAGGGTGCCAGTCATGGCTTCAAGCAGCAGTTGCTGGGCTGGAAGCCGGCGCAAAAGGGACATGTGCAGGTTTCAGAACGCTAATTGACCCACGACCCTCACCCCAACCCTCTCCCATAGGGAGAGGGGGCTGATTGGGGCAAACCCCAGCCCCTCTACAGCCTGAATGCATTGAGTTGAATCCTGCATCGGCTCGGTCAAGCCCCTCTCCCTCTGGGAGAGGGCTAGGGTGAGGGGCTTTTAACAGACCTACAAAAAAGCCCCGCCTGATTACTCAGGCGGGGCTTTTGCGTAGCGGGGTAAGGCTGGCTTACATCATGCCGCCCATACCACCCATGCCGCCCATGTCTGGCATGCCGCCAGCTGGTTTGTCTTCCTGGATCTCAGCGATCATCGCCTCAGTGGTGATCATCAGGCTGGCAATCGACGAAGCCGCTTGCAGAGCCGAACGAGTCACTTTAGCCGGGTCAAGGATACCCATTTCGATCATGTCGCCGTATTCACCAGTGGCTGCGTTGTAACCGTAGTTACCCGAACCCTGCTTCACTTTGTCGACAACTACGCTTGGCTCATCACCGGAGTTGGCAACGATCTGGCGCAGAGGTGCTTCAACAGCACGACGCAGCAGAGCAATACCCACGTTCTGATCAGCGTTGTCGCCTTTCAGTTCGGAGATGGCTTGCAGAGCGCGAACCAGTGCCACGCCACCGCCAGGTACCACGCCTTCTTCAACGGCTGCACGAGTAGCGTGCAGGGCGTCTTCAACGCGGGCTTTCTTCTCTTTCATTTCTACTTCGGAACCAGCGCCAACCTTGATCACTGCAACGCCGCCAGACAGCTTGGCCAGACGCTCTTGCAGTTTTTCACGGTCGTAGTCCGAAGTGGTATCAGCCACTTGAGCACGGATCTGGGTAACACGTGCCTGGATGTCCGCATCGTTGCCAGCACCATCGATGATGGTGGTGTTTTCTTTGGACAGGATCACGCGCTTGGCGTTACCCAGGTGCTCCAGGGTAGTGCTTTCCAGGCTCAGGCCGATCTCTTCGGAGATTACGGTACCGCCAGTCAGAACAGCGATGTCCTGCAGCATTGCTTTACGACGGTCACCGAAGCCTGGTGCTTTGACAGCAGCGACTTTAACGATACCGCGCATGTTGTTCACAACCAGAGTCGCCAGGGCTTCGCCTTCAACGTCTTCAGCCACGATCAGCAGTGGACGGCCGGCTTTTGCAACGGCTTCCAGAACTGGCAGCATTTCGCGGATGTTGGAGATCTTTTTGTCAACCAACAGGATCAGCGGGCCGTCCAGCTCAGCCACCATGGTGTCTGGCTTGTTCACGAAGTAAGGGGACAGGTAGCCACGGTCGAACTGCATGCCTTCAACAACAGACAGTTCGTTTTCCAGGCCCGAGCCTTCTTCAACGGTGATCACGCCTTCTTTACCGACTTTTTCCATGGCTTCGGCAATGATTTCGCCGATGGAGCTGTCGGAGTTGGCAGAAATGGTACCAACCTGGGCAATTGCCTTGCCGTCAGCGCATGGCTTGGCCAGTTGACGCAGTTCTTTGACGATAGCGATGGTCGCTTTGTCGATACCGCGCTTCAGGTCCATCGGGTTCATGCCGGCAGCGACGGCTTTCAGGCCTTCGTTGACGATCGACTGAGCCAGAACGGTTGCAGTGGTAGTACCGTCACCAGCGTCATCGTTGGCACGGGAGGCAACGTCTTTAACCAGCTGCGCGCCCATGTTTTCGAAGCGGTCTTTCAGCTCGATTTCTTTTGCAACGGACACGCCGTCCTTGGTGATGGTCGGAGCGCCGAAGCTCTTCTCGATGATCACGTTACGGCCTTTAGGGCCCAGGGTCGCTTTTACTGCGTCAGCCAGGACGTTTACACCAGCCAACATTTTTTTGCGGGCGGAGTCGCCGAATTTAACTTCTTTAGCAGCCATGTTCGTTCTTCCTTAAATACTTTGTAGTAACGGGAAAAGGAGCGGGAAATCAGCCTTCAATTACAGCGAGAATCTCGTTCTCAGCCATAACCAACAGGTCTTCGCCGTCGACTTTTACAGTGTTGCTGCCGGAGTAAGGGCCGAACACAACCTTGTCACCCACTTTAACGGCCAGTGCACGCACTTCACCGTTGTCCAGAACGCGACCCGTACCAACGGCGATCACTTCACCGCTGTTAGCTTTTTCAGCAGCAGAACCCGGCAGAACGATACCACCAGCGGTTTTCTTTTCTTCTTCGCTGCGACGGATTACGACGCGGTCATGCAGAGGACGAAGCTTCATTGTCGATCTCTCCTAATTGAGGTGTTCATCGGCCGGTGTCAATACCGGCTGGGTTTACAAGTCCGGAAATGCCGGGTGCGATTCGCGGTTGGGATTTTGCTGTTGCCAGTAAAACCCTGCGGTGTCCGTTACATAAGGGCGCATCCACTTATTACAAGGGCACGCCCACGAAATTTTTAACCTGGCGTGCCACTTGAAACAGACACGGCACCCAAGGTGCCGTGTTGATAACGCCAAAGCCTTATTTATCGCGATGCTCGAACTCGCCTTCGATCACATTGGGCTCACGCCCCAAAGGCTGATGGGCACGTGGTCGTGCGGCTTCGAAGTCTTCGGCAAACGCACGCTGGCGGATGGCCTGTTCTTCAGCACGCTTGCGCAGGCGGTTGACCAGAAACCGGCGAACTGGCGGGAACAGCAACAACAGACCGGCCGCATCGCTGATAAAACCAGGCAGAACCAACAGTCCACCACCCAGCGCCAGCATCAGGCCTTCAAGCATTTGCTGAGCAGGCAGCTCGCCGCGATTCAGGCTTTCGCGCGCTTTGAGCGCCGTGGCCAAGCCTGCGACGCGAACGACCAGAACACCCAGCATGGAGCCGGCAATGATCAGCAGCAACGCGGGGAAAAACCCTATGGCGGTGCTGACCTTGAAAAAGACGTACAGCTCTAGCACTGGAAACAACAGAAAGAGCAATAGAAAAGCGCGCATCAAATGATTCCTCTCCGGAAGAATATCTTCCAACCAAGACTAGATGACGGCGCGCCTGTGCAAATTCAAGGTCAGACCATCTGTTTTTTCGGCCACTCACTGGCACGGGCCAGCAAAACCAAGGCTTCGCGCACCTGTGTCGAAGTGTTGCAAGGCTCCGGAAAAGCCAACCAGTGCACGCCTTCGCCGATGCGCAGGTGCATGCCTTCGCTGTCGATGCCCACCAGCATAGCTGGCGCTGTTTGCGGCAGGCCGGTCAGTTTGACGTAGTGTTCAATGGCATTGGCGTGATCGCTGTTCATATGCTCGACCATCCGCACCTCGACCTGCCCGGCGAAAGGGTTGGCCAGCGTGACCTGGTCCAGCCAGTGGATGGCACCAAAGCCGCCTATGTAGCGATGACGAACCGGGTTGAGCACCCAGAAATCGAAATCATGGGCAGTGTCATAGCCCTTCGCCTCGGGAAAGTAGCGGTAGTAACGCTCGGCTGCGGCTTCAATGGCTGCGGGATCGCTCAATTGCACGGCTTCGGCCAGCACGGTAAGACGGCCAACAGCCTGCACCTCTTCAGCGCCCCGCTCCCCCACCATCAGTGAACACTTGGGATCCTTGCGCAGGTTGTGGGTGTGCTGGGCGATGCGGCTGATCAGGATCAGTGGTCTCCCCAGCTCATCCAGGCAATAAGGCACCACGGAGCCGAAGGGAAATCCCGGCATGGCCTTGGACTGGGTAGCCAGGGCGCCACGGTATTCCTTGAGCAGTAATTCTCGGGCATGCTTGGCAGCTTCAACGCTCAACTTATGACTCCTTAATAAAAATCCGTAGATAACGGTCGAGATCAGGGCACTCATGCAACTTAAAGACAAAGTAATCATTATCACTGGCGGCTGCCAGGGGCTGGGTCGCGCCATGGCCGAGTACCTGGCAGCCAAGGGCGCCAAACTGGCACTGGTCGACCTCAACCCGGAAAAACTCGAACTGGCGGTGGCAGCCTGCCAGGCGCACGGCGTCGAGGCCCGAGCCTACCTGTGCAACGTCGCTGACGAAGAACAGGTTACGCAAACCGTTGGTCAAATTGCAGAAGATTTTGGTGCGATCAACGGCCTGGTCAACAACGCCGGCATTTTGCGTGACGGCCTGCTGCTCAAGGTCAAGGATGGCGTTATGACCAAGATGAGCCTGGCGCAATGGCAAGCGGTAATTGATGTCAACCTGACCGGAGTTTTCCTGTGCACCCGTGAGGTAGCGGCGAAAATGATCGAGCTCAACAGCGAGGGCGCGATCATCAATATCTCGTCGATCTCCCGTGCCGGCAATGTCGGCCAGACCAACTACTCGGCGGCCAAGGCCGGGGTTGCTGCTGCCACCGTGACCTGGGCCAGGGAACTGTCGCGTTACGGCATTCGTGTAGCCGGGATTGCACCGGGCTTTATCGAAACCGAAATGACCCTGGGCATGAAACCCGAAGCCCTTGAAAAAATGACCTCGGGCATTCCGCTCAAGCGCATGGGCAAGGTTGAAGAAATCGCTCATTCGGCAGCGTACATTTTTGAAAACGACTACTACACCGGGCGCATTCTGGAACTGGATGGCGGGTTGCGGATCTAGGCATCACCTCCCGCAAAGATAGGCTTGGGTTCAATCATGAAACGGCCTGGACGCCCAATCCAGGCCTCACCGTTCTCCTCGTTCGGAGTGCGTCAGCGCAAAGCTGTCAGATGCCGGACTAAGCGGTAAACCGCCAAGAAAGCCAATTCACAGGCTTTCGACACATCAAAATCGGATAACAAACACCTTGCCGGCCGAGTCTTTCACTCGACGCTCTCGCTCGAACTGAACGTTGCTCCGATAATCACAACGCTTGCTAAATCGATGTTCAAGGTGGGGGTGACTAGCGCTACCCACCTATCACCACCGCTCTCCAGGCGCAGTTCATAGCCCCGCAATACCCGAGCCCGCACTTGTTGGATTGAGGCGGAATTTTACTGCGGCTTGATCCCGGGAATATTCGAGCAAACCTGATTGATACAGTAGCCGATGCAGGTATTGGTCTTATTTTTCTCTGGCATCGCAGGCATGACCGTTATATCAGGCATTCATGCCGGGGTTTTGCTGTGAGCGGCTATATAGTCTAGCCACAGCAACATCTCAGAAAACTCTTACAAGAACAATAGCAAATGCCCATATAGCATTTAAAAGCCAAACAACGAACATACCCACCCAAGCAGCTACCGCACAGTATCTCTTAAAAGAGAAACTGTGATGTCAACCAGGAATTCAAGGCGACATAACCTCCACCCAACAAGAGAAACAGAATTTAACAGCAAAACAGGAACACCTCATATATTGCACTATCCACACACTTAACCAAACGACATGAGAAATAACTGCATGCGAATTAAAATTATCGCTCTTACACTGCTGACAGGTTCCTCTATTGCAAGCATCGCTAATGCTGCGGACGGGACAATCAACTTTACGGGCACTATTCTCAGCGCGGCATGCACAGTGACGCCAGCGACTGGCACTCAGACAGTCCCACTTAATTCTGTCACCACGAGCAGCTTGAGCACCGCCGGTGTTACTTCGTCACCCACTAAATTCGATATCGTATTGACCAGTTGCCCTTCTACCGTCAGCACGGCCACCGTAAAGTTCGACGGCCCCACAGACAGTGACAACTCAAGCATCCTGAAACTTACGACTGAGCCAGGTGTCGCGACCGGTGTAGGCATCGCACTGTATGAAAAAGATGCCTCAACACAAATTCCGATCGGCACAAGCTCCACCAGCAGCACGCTGTCCACCACCAGTGACACTACCTTTACTTTTTATGCCAAGTACATGGCTACCAAGGCGGTCACTTCAGGTCCGGCTAACGGCAGCACAGACTTCACTATCAACTACAACTAGCCCCCACTCGCCGTGCATTGAGTAATTTCAATGCGTACTGACAACCTGTGCCTACCCCTTGCAAGGGGTAGGCACCTTGAGGAAAACCACACAATGCAATGGCTCACGTCCATCTGTATTACTCTAACTCTCGCCAGCCTGACTCATACTGCTTCGGCGGGAGTGGTAATAGGAGGCACTCGAGTTATTTATGACACCGCAAGAAAAGACTCTTCCTTCTCGGTAAGCAATACTGGAACGTCAGAGCCTTATCTGATTCAGTCCTGGGTAGAAAACCTGCACGACAGCAACAAAGCCCCCTTTATCATAACGCCGCCCCTCTTTCGCCTTGACGCAGACCAAGAAAACACCCTGCGCATCATTCATACGGGAGGGCAGTTACCCGCCGATAAAGAGTCGGCATTCTGGGTGAATGTAAAAACAATATCAGCCTCGGAGAAAAGCGATTCCAACCAGTTACAAATTTCGGTCAAAAGTCGAATCAAGGTTTTTTATCGTCCTACTGGTCTCCCTGGTGATGCGACCGAAGCTTACAAGGCATTGACCTTTACTCGCCAGGGCAGGCAGCTAAAAGTTAACAATCCAACGCCGTATCATGTTTCTTTTTTTCACGTCCGCGTGGGAGATAAAGAAATACAAAATGCCGGTATGGTTGCCCCACAAAAAACGCTCAGCTGGGAGATTCCTCCCGACGCGACCGGACCTGTCAGCTGGCAAGCCATCAACGATTATGGCGGAGTTTCCCCCACCGCAAGTGCCGCACTGCAGTAGCCAGGTACTTTGCATACTTTATTGTCCAGGCCACCCTAAACTTCACACAGCCAAGCGATAGCGACTGAGTTTCACTGCAGTCGTATCGAGGTCGTTCGCATGCAAAAAGCCCCTTTCTACCAGGCCCTTAAATTCCAGGTGCGCCAGCGTGCGCCACTCTTGCACTGCACTCACCTGACTTTATTGATCAGCATACCCGCAACATTAGAACTCGCCTTCCAGCCCTCTTCAGCTTTTGCGCAGGAATACTTCAACCCCCACGCTCTGGAAATGGGTGATCCTGGACAAAAGCCCATCGACCTAGAGTACTTCGCCAACCAGGGCGGGCAACTACCAGGTCTATACAGTGTCGATATCTATCTAAATGATAATCGGGTAGCCCATCGAGACGTAAACTTTGTGAGTATCGCTGGAACACTTCAACCCGAACTGACCTCACCTCAACTCCAGGAGATGGGGGTCAAGCTGGAAGCTTTCCCGGCCTTGCAGCAACTGCCCTCAACAAGCGCAATCAGTACATTGTCAGACTACATCCCCTATGCCAGCAGCCGGTTCGATTTCAAACTGCAGCGGCTGGATATCAGCATCCCCCAAGCCGCACTCACAAGCCAGGCTCATGGCTACGTGGATCCTCAGCTATGGGATCAAGGCCTTTCGGCTGCACTGTTGAACTATAGTTTCAGCGGCTCCAACACGCTCAATAATGATAGCAACAATCGCTCAAAGACAAACGACAGCTATTATTTAAATTTACGCAGTGGCCTGAACTTGGGCGCGTGGAGGCTGCGTAATTATTCTACGTATAATTCACGTAACGGAAACAACAACTGGCAGAACCTCGACACTTATGCGCAAAAGGATATTCAGTCACTAAAGGGGCAACTGACGTTGGGTGACAGCTCAACGCCCAGTGACGTTTTCAACAGTGTGCTATACCGCGGTATTCAATTAAATTCGGACGACAACATGTACCCCGACAGTCTGAAAGGGTTTGCACCCGTTGTTCGAGGCATTGCCCAGAGTAATGCCCAGGTCACCGTGCGACAAAATGGCTACATTATTTATCAAACCTATGTCTCGGCGGGTGCGTTCACAATCACTGACTTGTATCCCACGTCCTCCAGTGGTGACTTGGAAATTGCAATCACCGAAAGTGATGGCACCGTACGCCGTTCAACTCAATCATTTTCTGCGGTACCTGTAATGCTACGTGAAGGGCGTCTGAAGTATTCAGTGACTGCAGGACAATATCGTTCCAACGCCAGCGCAGCCAGCAAACCAAGTTTTATGCAAAGCACGCTGATTTACGGACTGCCCTATGACTACACCCTCTATGGTGGCTTACTGGCATCTGGAAAATATAATGCAACGACTGTTGGTATTGGCCATACGCTGGAAGGTTGGGGGGCGGTATCTGTGGATGCTACACAGGCACACGCCAAACTACGCAACGGGTCCAGCCATCAAGGGCAGTCTTACCGCTTCCTCTATTCAAAAACCATTAATACCACTGACACTACCTTTACGTTGGCCGGATATCGCTACTCCACCAGCGGCTACTACGATTTTCAGGAAGCCAACGAAATTGACCCCGACAACTTCAATAATTGGCGCGGAACCAGCACTAAACGCAGCAAGACGCAGCTCAGCATCAACCAATCTTTTGGAGACAAAGGAAACTTCTATCTTAATGGATACCAACAAAGTTTCTGGCGTCAAAACAAATATGAGCGCAGCCTGACGGCAGGTTATGACCTCAGTTACCGCAGCATCAACTACGGCTTGGCGTATACTTTCACCCAGACACCGCTTGATACTGGACGCAACAACAAAGATCAGCAACTTTCCTTCAAAGTTCAGTTCCCTTTGGGCAAGACACTCCCTAACAGTTGGGCCAGTTACAATTTCAACGCCAGCAAGCAAGGCAGCAGCGCTCATGACGTAGGCCTGAGCGGCACCGCACTGGCAGACAACAACCTGAGCTACAGTATTCAACAGCGGTACGCAAACCAAGGTGTCGGCAGTAGCGGTAATGCCAACGCAAACTACAAAGGCACTTATGGAGAAGCCAGGATTGGTTATAACTACGACACCCGATCACAGCAAGTCAATTACAACTTGCAAGGCGGTATTGTAGCCCACCCTTATGGTGTCACGCTTTCACAACAACATGGTGAAACCATGGCCTTGGTTCGGGCACCTGACGCAGCCGGTGCCAAAGTAAAGAATACTACCGGTGTAAAAACCGACTCGCGTGGTTATGCTGTCGTGCCCTATCTCAGTACATACCGAAAAAACCGGGTAGCGCTTGACACCGCAACACTCACTGACGACGTTGATATTGAGATCAATACCAAAACGGTGATTCCTACCAAAGGTGCGCTTGTATTGGCAGACTTTAAGACTCGTATTGGCAAGCGTGTATTGATTTCTTTGAGTCACGGCGGCAAGCCCGTACCTTTTGGCGCTACCGCGACACTGCTGGATAACTCAACTCATTCTAATAATGAGGGCGTTGTCGGCCTGGAGGGCGAGGTATACCTCAGCGGTGTGCCGCAGTCCGGAGCACTGCATGTAAAATGGGGGGATAAATCTGGCCAGCAATGCACGTCACACTTCATCTTGCCTGAGCTGCTTGTAGAGCAAAACGCCACCCCCGCCATCAGCTCCCTTTCAAGCATCTGTCAATAGGCGGAAAACCATGACTCTTGCCAAATATAAAGCCAGTGACCTTATCGTAAAACATAGAGGTCACGCTACTTTCGGATTGTTCATTCTTGCCTTTTCGAACATCGCCACAGCCAGTTGTTCTTTCTATAACGGGGCCACTTCAGAAATAAGAAAAGATATCAATTTTGGTTCTATCATTGTTCAGCGGGACAGTCCTGCTGGCACCGTATTGGCGACAATAAGCACCGGCCCATATCATAGTTCCTATCCCTTTTTCGGGTGCAACACGAGTTGGACATACCGCTGGACAAATGAAATATTTACTGTCCTGAGCCCCCTGGCAAACCGAATATACAACACCAATATTGACGGGGTCGGGATAAGTACAAATAATGAATCAAACACTTACATCGTACCGTACGACGAACCCCTAGGCGCCAACAATTATATTTCAATCCCCCGCGGTATGCGTGTAAGACTTATCAAAACAAAGGCGGGTGCCGTAGGAGCAGGAACTCTTACCACCGGAAGAATTGCCAGAGCGTCCATTGTTGGAAACTTCTATACCGCCAACATCACATTAGTGGGCGTTAATACTATTGTTCCCGTTGCCTGCTCCGTCACCAGCGCTTCCATCAACGTTCCGATGGGCGATGGAATACCGATGAGCACTTTTACTGGGCCCGGTAGCGTCGCCGCCGAAACACCATTCGCCATAGAGCTAAATTGCGATGCAAACACTCGTGTACAGGTCAAACTGGACGGCAGCCCCCATGCGTCTGCCGTCGAGGGTGTATTGGCGCTGAACTCCACCCCTTCCGGGACCATGGCCAAGGGCATAGGTTTACAATTACTTCACAACAGTACGCCTGTAAAGCTGGCGACTAATATTACCGTAGGGACCGTCACGAACGACGGCAACTACTCAATCCCACTGACGGCCCGGTATTATCAGACCGGCGCAAGCGTAAGTGGTGGCGTGGCAAACAGCACGGCAACATTTACCCTGACCTACAACTGATACCTTAAGTCGATGGTTGCATCTAGATATCAGGTCAGAACCTTAGTTTTTGAGGGAGAGCCCTGTCTCTAATGAGGCAGGCATTGGTGAATTTCAACATCCTTGGAATTCAAACGGGTGTTTTCTGATTCCCCACAAGATCCAAGCCCGCCCTCTCAAGTCATGCCGTACGGTTTTACTACCAGACCACGCCAAACCCTACGGTATAGCGGGTCTTGTTGAGGGCGTTATCAGAGCCACTCGAGCTGCCAATCAGGTCTTTCTCGGCCTTTAGATTCAGCGATGCCCATTCCGTGACCTTGTAACGCAAGCCGATTTCGGAATCGAGACTGTAGTCCGACTCCCCTTCCAGCGACTTGCCCAATTCACCATTGGTGAAAAACGAGACTGTTTTGCCCATCAGGTAACGGTTGTAATCCCACTTCATGGCCAGCGAGTAGAAGTTGTCTTTCTTACCGTCAGAGTATTCGTAATCAGTGCGATTGAGCAGTGAGCCCAGCGAGAATGCGCCCAATTCGTCATCCCAGAACTGGTAGCCGGGGCCGGTACCGACTGTACGCTGACGGGAAATGTCTTCCACCCGGTCGCGGTTATAGGTCAAACGACCTTGCCAGTACCACTTGTCGCTGATGAAGTAATCCAGCGCGTACTCGGCAGTCCAGTTATCCGTGGTTACCACATCGTTCTGAAACTCGCGGTTGTACTCACCCTCTGCGTGATGACGCCAGGCGCCGTGGCGGGCAGTGGTCTTGAAATCGAGATCGTAGTCGTCGGTATCCTTGTCCGCCCGTTTGTAGTCCATCGCCACATCAACATTGCCTTTCCAGACCATGTCTTCGACCAGCGGTTTGGGCTTGATGAGTTGCTGGATACTGGCCAGAGCTACGGTTTTCGGTGCTTCACCGTTGACCAGGGTTACGCTGCCGTCTTCGGCCGCCTGCAATGACTTGGCCTTTTCACCGGTCCAGGCATCCTGCTTGACCAGCAATTCCTGATCACTTTCCAGGGTCTTGACCTGCTTCCAGTCAATGGGCACGGCCCCCGCATACTCGGTCTGAATCAGTAATTTGCCGCCATCAAAGACTTTGATCTTGCCGCTCAGGCGGTCGCCGTTTTTCAACCACACCGTATCGGCAAACACGGGCGCAGCAAGGCACATGACAACAAGGCATAACAGGGTTCTGGACAACATAAGCGGATGCGAAACTCAGAAAAACGGAAGAATGCCGGCATTATCCGGATGGATACGCCCTTGAGGAAGAAAGACCGACTCATTGTGCCGGAGTTCATTCTATAGTTCTGTAACAACCCCCATCTTGACCAGAAGTGTCCCTTGAATACACTGCCAGACATTCTTCAAACTCCCGCCGAGATTCGGCGCACGGCGCTGTATTCAACCTTGATGATGGTGCCTGCAGGTTACGTGGTTACTTACGGGCAACTCGCCGAAGCGGCGGGTCTGGGTCGCGCAGCGCGCTGGGTTGGGCGAACGCTCAGCCAGCTCCCCGACGATACGCGCCTGCCGTGGCACCGGGTTCTTGCCGCCGGTGGTCGTATCAGTCTGCCTGCAGGTAGCCCGTCTGGTGATGAACAGCGCGCGCGTTTGCGGGCAGAAGGCTTGAGCATCATGAATAATCGCGTGGATATGCGACGCCATGGCTGGCGCCAGATAGAGCACTGCGGTTAGAGTGCGCCCTTTGTTTCCGCAACCAGAGGCAGACTCCAGTCCATGCCCCGTAAAACCTGGCGCGAAGCGCTAGCTGCGTATTCCAGCCCCTCGACCCTAGTGCTGTTGCTGCTCGGTTTTGCCGCCGGCTTGCCGTACATGCTGGTGTTTTCAACCCTTTCCGTCTGGTTGCGCGAAGCCGGTGTGGCCCGCGAAACCATTGGCTATGCCAGCCTGATCGGGCTGGCATACGCCTTCAAATGGGTGTGGTCGCCGCTGCTGGACCAATGGCGCCTGCCATTACTCGGCAAACTTGGCCGGCGTCGCTCATGGCTGGTGCTGTCACAGTCACTGGTTATCCTGGGCCTGATCGGCATGGGCTTTTGTGACCCGCAAAAACATCTGTCCTGGCTGATTGCCATTGCGGTTGTAGTGTCTTTCGCTTCGGCGACCCAGGACATTGCCGTCGATGCCTATCGCCTGGAAATCGCCGAAGACAACCGGCAGGCCGCGCTCGCCGCCAGTTACATGTCCGGTTATCGCGTAGCGGCCCTGCTGGCCACGGCGGGCGCCCTGTTCTTTGCCGAAGGCTTCGGTTCGACGGGCTTCAACTACAAACATTCGGCCTGGACCGGCACCTACGTGCTGTTCGGCCTGCTGATGGTCCCCGCACTGCTCACCACCCTGTTTATGCGCGAACCGCCGGTACCGTTGCGCACCCAGCTGTCGGCCGGGCGCTACAGCTTTGGCCATCAGCTGGCGTCAGTTTTTGTACTGATCGTACTGCTGGTATCTGTCCCGGCCATGTTCACCCAGCTCTACAACACCGATTTTGCTGGCGTGTTGTTTGAAGGGGTCAGCCCGCTAAACCTGATACTGGAAGACCGGGCGTTTCTACGCGCCATCCTGTACACCCTGCTCACCGTGTTGTGCCTTTCATCCATCGGACGACGCGGCCTGGCTCCGGTTCTGACCCCGGTTAATGACTTTATCGTTCGGTATCGCTGGCAAGCCCTGCTACTGCTGGGGTTGATTGCCACCTACCGCATGTCGGACACGGTCATGGGCGTAATGGCCAACGTGTTCTATATCGACCAGGGTTTTACCAAGGATCAGATTGCAGGTGTCAGCAAGATTTTCGGCCTGATCATGACCCTTGTCGGTGCGGGCATGGGCGGCTTGTTGATCGTGCGTTTCGGCATTTTGCCAATTCTGTTGATCGGTGGTGCAGCATCGGCAGGCACCAACCTGCTGTTCATGTTGCTGGCCGATATGGGCCCGAACCTGCAGATGCTGATTGTCACCATTTCCCTCGACAACTTCAGCTCCGGCCTCGCCACCTCAGCATTCGTCGCCTACCTGTCCAGTCTGACCAACCTCAAATTCTCCGCCACCCAGTACGCCCTGCTCAGCTCGATCATGCTGCTGCTACCGCGCTTGATGGGCGGTTACTCGGGGGTCATGGTCGAGAAGTTCGGGTATCACAACTTCTTTATCATTACCGCGGTGATGGGCATCCCGACGCTGCTGCTGATTGCCTTGCACTGGTATCAGGAGAGCCGCCGGGCCCGGCAAAAGCCCGTTGTCGACCTGGAAAAGGCCCAATAAACACGAGGGGGAGCACACCTCCCCCGCCCGCCCTGTACGCAGGCAGATCTCGCCCGTACAATGCCGAGTCATTTCTAGTCATCAGCAACGGCACCGGCTAACCATGCGCACCAGTCAATATTTGCTCGCCACACAGAAAGAAACGCCTTCAGATGCGGTCGTTATCAGCCATCAGCTGATGCTGCGCGCAGGCATGATTCGCAAACTTGCTTCGGGCCTCTACACCTGGCTGCCCATGGGCCTGCGGATCATGCGCAAGGCCGAAGCCATTGTTCGCGAAGAAATGAACGCTGCAGGCGCTCTGGAAGTGCTGATGCCGAGTATCCAGCCAGCTGAGTTGTGGCAGGAGTCCGGCCGTTGGGAAGAGTACGGCCCTGAACTGTTGCGCCTTAAAGACCGCCACGGTCGCGAGTTCTGCGTGGGCCCGACCCACGAAGAAGTGATCACCGACCTGTGCCGCAACGAGTTGAACAGCTACAAACAGCTGCCAATCAACCTGTACCAGATCCAGACCAAATTCCGTGACGAAATCCGCCCGCGCTTCGGCTTGATGCGCGGCCGCGAATTCATCATGAAGGACGCCTACTCCTTCCACGCAGACACCGCTTCGCTGCAGGTCACCTATGACCGTATGCACCAGGCCTACTGCAACGTGTTCACCCGCCTGGGCCTGAACTTCCGCCCAGTTGAAGCCGACAACGGCTCCATCGGCGGTGCCGGCTCCCACGAGTTCCACGTTCTGGCTGAATCCGGCGAAGACGATATCGTGTTCAGCAATGGTTCCGACTACGCGGCCAACATCGAAAAAGCCGAAGCCGTACCCGCCGAAACTTCGCGCCCTGCTGCCACCCAGGAGCTGCGCCTGGTCGACACACCGGATGCCAAGACCATCGCGCAATTGGTTGATGGCTATGACCTGCCAATCGAGAAAACCGTCAAGACCCTGATCGTTCACGCCGCCGAAGCTGGCAAACTGATCGCTCTGGTGATCCGTGGCGATCACGAACTCAACGAAATCAAGGCTGCCAACCATCCGCTGGTGCACAGCCCGCTGGTCATGGCCTCGGATGCCGAACTGCGTGACGCCATCGGCGCCGGCGCTGGCTCTCTGGGCCCGCTGAACCTGCCACTGCCATGCATCATTGATCGCTCGGTCGAGCTGATGAGCGACTTCGGTGTGGGTGCCAATATCGACGACAAACACTATTTCGGCGTGAACTGGGAGCGCGACCTGCCAGTACCGACCGTTGCCGACCTGCGCAACGTGGTGGCCGGCGACCCTAGCCCGGACGGCAAAGGCACGCTGGAAATCAAGCGCGGTATCGAAGTGGGTCACATCTTCCAGCTGGGCACCAAGTACAGCGAAGCCATGAAGTGCCAGGTACTGGGCGAAAACGGCAAGCCGGTCACCCTGGCCATGGGCTGCTACGGCATTGGTGTTTCCCGCGTGGTTGCCGCAGCCATCGAGCAGAACAACGACGAGCGTGGCATTATCTGGAGCGATGCCCTGGCCCCGTTCCAGGTTGCCCTGGTACCGCTGCGCTACGAAACCGAAGCCGTACGTGAAGCTACCGACACGCTCTATGCCGAACTGACTGCAGCTGGCTTTGAAGTGCTGCTGGACGATCGCGACAAGAAAACCAGCCCCGGCATCAAGTTCGCAGACATGGAACTGATCGGCATCCCGCACCGGATCGTGGTCAGCGACCGTGGCCTGGCTGAAGGCAATCTGGAATACAAGAGCCGCACCGAAGCAGAGCCGCAAGCCCTGCCCGTTGCTGATGTGCTTGCCTTCCTTCAGGCCCGTATCGCTCGCTGAAACCAGATAGAGACGCCATGTTCACTCGAAACACCTTGACCCTCGGGGGCGCCGCCATGTGCGGCGCCCTGCTGCTGAGCGGCTGTGCCAATCACATGTCGCAACGCAGCGAGCACGAGGAACGCATCGAGCGCAAACTGCTCGCCCACAGCCTGCAGATCGATGTCGGCTCGCCAACTGTGCTTGAGCTGCCGCAACGTCGTGTGCGCATCAATGAACAGAAGACCTTCGAGGTCACCGAGTTCGATGTCACACGTCATTACGACCGCTACACCCCATACCAACCCTGGCGCGAAGTCTACGAGATTCCGCTGGGCGCGGTGGCTATTGTCGCCGGGGTAGGTGCCAATGTGCTTAATGTGTTCATGTTCGGGCAACTGCCTGACAGCGTGACCAAAGACTGGATCAACTACGGCTTTGCAGGGGTAAACCCGGCGATGAACGTGCAGTCCCATGGCCGCGCCGAGCAGAACCTGGCGGGGATTGATGATGTTCAGCGTGACAAGCGCCTGGAATATTCAAGCCTGCCCTGGGCCGAACGCCCGGTGGTGATCAAGGCTGGCAAACAGACCCACGAGCTGACCACAGACCGCAATGGCGTGCTGCGCCTCAACCTGCTGGACAGCCCTTTTGCCGAACAGGATCTCAATCACGTCGGCAAGCTGACCATCATGGTGGAAGACGCCCAGGACGAAACCCATTCCGATTCGACCCTGTCGATCAGCAGTCACCTGCGTGGCAAGCTGCTCGAAGCACATAACCTGATCTACGACGACCTGGAGGGTGACGACGTCAACCAATGGGTACATCGGGTCAAACGCCTGTCGGAACTGGGGCTGGAAGAAGAAGCCAGCGAACTGGAACAAAGCCTGATCGAACTCACGCGCAACGATCCTGAGCTGCAACGTGAATTTCTTCAATCCTTGACCAAAAATGCCGGGAGACTGGTAGCGGATCCCGGCGTCAGTTGACGCAACTCTGACATGTGGGAGCGGGCTTGCTCGCGATGATATCGCTGCGGTTTTCCTGACAGACCGCACGCCAGCATCGCGAGCAAGCCCGCTCCCCCAACCAGCAAACCAGCCTACCCCTTGAACAGCTCCAGCTGCTCAAAACCACTGTTCAAATCATGCAAACGCACGCCCAGCCCGAGCAATCGCACGGGCCTGGCACCGCGCGCAAACGCCTGGCTCAACAACCCCTGATAACTCTCAAGGTCGCGCCCGGCACCGGACTGCTCCAGCGTGGTCTGGGTAAAGTCATGGAACTTCACTTTGACAAACGGCTTGCCGGGGCGATAACTGCTGTCGATACGGCCAATACGCCGGTTCAGGGTCTCTAGCAACTCCGGGAGTTTCTCCAGGCAAGAGGCCAGATCTGGCAGGTCAGTATCGTAAGTGTTTTCCACGCTGACTGACTGACGCCGACTGTCACTTTGCACCGGACGCTCATCAATCCCCTGCGCCAACCCCCACAACCGCTCACCAAAACTGCCGAATTCCCGCACCAGAGCCAGTTTGTTCCAATCACGCAGTTGCAGGCAGGTTTCGATACCCAGGCGCCCAAGCTTGTCCGCCGTGACTTTGCCCACGCCATGCAGCTTATTGACCGGCAAGGCAGACACGAAATCATCAACCTGATCAGGGGTGATCACGAACAAGCCGTTGGGCTTGCGCCAGTCACTGGCAATTTTGGCCAGAAACTTGTTGGGGGCTACCCCGGCCGACACCGTGATATGCAACTGATTGGAAACGCGCCGGCGGATGTCCTGAGCTATGCGCGTGGCACTGCCGGCAAAATGCGGGCTGTCGGATACATCCAGATAGGCTTCATCCAGAGACAGCGGCTCAATCAGCTCGGTGTAGTCGCGCAAGATGCCGTGAATCTCTCTGGACGCTTCTTTATAAGCATCCATCCTGCCGTTGACGATAACCAGGTCCGGGCACAGCTTGAGCGCATGCCGGGACGCCATTGCCGAGCGCACGCCATAAGCCCGAGCTTCATAATTACAGGTCGAGATGACCCCGCGCCGATCAGCCGAGCCCCCGACAGCCATCGGCTTGTTTGCCAGGCTCGGGTCATCACGCATCTCAATAGCGGCATAGAAACAGTCACAGTCGACGTGGATGATTTTGCGCTGCGTCATGTAAGGCGGTGTTCTTCAAGGAGGTAGGCAATACTCGGCGCAAGTATGTCACCGCGAACTGTATATAGCACCAGTAGTCTTGATTCTCCCCGACAGACGCGGGAAAAATCGCAGCTGAATTGTTTTTTTCAATCGAATCTCTACCCTCAATAGAGCTACACCCCATACGGAACAGGGCCTGCAGGTCTTTTTATAGCTGTATTTTCTAGCTAAGCAATTGACGCATAACGAATTTTTCTAAATTAACGTTTGACAGCCCTGCGTATCGCTGTAGAATCCACCCCACAGACGCGGGATGGAGCAGTCTGGTAGCTCGTCGGGCTCATAACCCGAAGGTCGTCGGTTCAAATCCGGCTCCCGCAACCAAACATCGAAAAAGGCTACTCGAAAGAGTGGCCTTTTTTGTGCGCGTGTGTTTTGTGCTGCCACCCACCCCGTAGCAGCTGCTACGGACCGAACTGCCCATATCCAAAATCAATGCCAGCTTTGATCTTATTTAACTCATTTATACATTAAAGGTTGACTCCCCCGCCCATCACTGTAAAGTGCGCCCCACAGACGCGGGATGGAGCAGTCTGGTAGCTCGTCGGGCTCATAACCCGAAGGTCGTCGGTTCAAATCCGGCTCCCGCAACCAAACATTAAAAGGCTGCTCGAAAGAGTGGCCTTTTTTGTGCCCGGGTGTTTTTGCCCTCCTCCTGCCAAATGCAGAGAATGGATTAAAACCGGGTATTTCAAGCGGTTACGTGATTTAAGGGTTGACACCTTAACGATTCGCTGTAGAATCCACCACACAGACGCGGGATGGAGCAGTCTGGTAGCTCGTCGGGCTCATAACCCGAAGGTCGTCGGTTCAAATCCGGCTCCCGCAACCAAACATCAAAAAAGGCTACTCGAAAGAGTGGCCTTTTTTGTGCGCGCTCGAAAAGTCAGGGGCAAGCGTTTATTGACATTAAACGTCATATTTCTGAAAGTCCGTTCATCTATGCTGTCCGCCAACAATTACCCTTTTTTCTCAGACCAATCCTGAACCTCAGGCAAACGGCTGAACACATTTAGAAATATTTTGACCAAAAGGATTGGTAACTTGAGCCTATGCCTCCATCCTATCGCGCACGATCCACGAGGTGATTGATGCCCGATAACTCGCCAGAACCCAAAGAAGCCGTTACAGCAGCCCACCCCATAGCCGCGACCCGTTTGCGCTGGCTGGATTTGCTGAGCAAGTATCGCCAGCCCATTGGGCTCGCGCTCACGCTGCTGTTATTTGCAATAGCACTGATTGCATGTCGCCATCTGTTAAGCGAACTTGACCTGTACGCCCTGCATGACTCGATCCTCGAAGTTCCCAAGCCCGCCCTCTTCGGTGCCGTGGCTGCGACTGCCGCGGGTTTTATCATCCTGCTCGGTTATGAGTGGTCAGCCAGCCGCTATGCGGGGGTAAAACTGCCACCCAAAACCCTGGCACTGGGCGGCTTTACCGCCTTTGCCATTGGCAATGCCATCGGCCTGTCGCTGCTGTCCGGCGGCTCTGTGCGGTATCGCCTTTATGCCCGGTATGGCGCGGGGGCGTCAGAAGTCGCCCATATGACTCTGTTTGCCAGCCTATCGCTGGGCTGCGCCCTGCCACCGCTGGCGGCACTGGCCACATTGAGCAATTTGCCCGCAGCCTCCGCCGCCCTGCATATCCCGGCCTGGATATTGGGTGCTATCGCTTTTGCGGTGCTGGCCCTGTTTGCCTTGCTGGCAATAGGAATCTACCGCCGACGCCTGCCCGAGCAGCCGATCCCGGACAACCTGCTGGTCAAGGCCGGCCGCCGCACATTGCGCCTGCCAAGTGCGCGCCTGACCTTGCTGCAACTGGTCATTACCGCTCTGGACGTCGCGGCCGCCGCCACGGTGCTCTATCTGCTGTTGCCTGAAGCACCGCCCTTCGGCGCATTTATGCTGGTTTACCTGCTGGCCCTGGCGGCCGGCGTGCTCAGCCACGTCCCCGGCGGTGTCGGGGTGTTTGAGGCAATCTTGCTGGCAGCCTTCGCCGACAAGCTCGGCGCCGCACCATTGGCGGCAGCCCTGCTGCTGTATCGCATGATCTATGTGATTCTGCCGCTGCTGATTGCCTGCCTGATGCTGCTGATGACCGAAGCTCAGCGCCTGATTCACACCCGCCAAAGCCTGCGGGTTGCGTCAGGCCTGGCCGCTCCGGTACTGGCCGTGCTGGTATTCATGTCCGGCGTGGTTTTGCTGTTCTCCGGCGCCACACCGGAAATCGACACGCGCCTCGAACACATCGGTTTTCTGATCCCCCATCGCCTGGTCGACGCTTCGCACTTTGGCGCCAGCCTGATCGGCGTGCTCTGCCTGCTTTTGGCCCAGGGCTTGCGCCGCCGCCTGTCCGCCGCCTGGATGCTGACCACTATCCTGTTGCTGGTCGGCGCCGTGCTGTCCCTGCTGAAAGGCTTCGACTGGGAGGAAGCCACTATCCTGGTTCTCACCGCCAGCCTGCTGGGCCTGTTCCGCCGCTCTTTCTACCGCCCGAGCCGCCTGACCGAACTGCCCTTTTCACCGCTATATCTGGTGGCCAGTGTCTGCGTACTGGGTGCCTCGATCTGGTTGCTGTTGTTCGCCTATCAGGACGTTCCTTATAGCCATCAACTGTGGTGGCAGTTCACCCTTGACTCGGACGCACCACGGGGCCTGCGCTCGCTGCTGGGTGCCGCGGTACTGCTGGTGGTCGTATCCCTGACCTGGTTGCTGCGCACCGCCTGCCCGGTGATCCACCTGCCCGATGCCACCGAACTGGAAAAGGCCGGCAAGATCATCCTTGCCTCCGACCAGCCCGACGGCGGCCTCGCACTGACCGGCGACAAGGCCTTGCTGTTCCACCCCGACGACAACGCCTTCCTGATGTACGCTCGCCGCGGGCGCAGCCTGGTGGCGCTGTACGACCCGATCGGACCGCCCCAGCAACGTGCCGAGTTGATCTGGCAGTTTCGCGACCTGTGCGACACCGTCCATGCCCGCCCCGTGTTCTATCAGGTACGCGCCGAGAACCTGCCGTTCTATATGGACATCGGCCTGACCGCGATCAAGCTCGGTGAAGAAGCCCGGGTCGACTTGCACCGCTTTGATCTCGAAGCCAAGGGCAAAGAGATGAAGGACCTGCGCTACACCTGGAACCGTGGCACCCGTGACGGCCTATCACTGGAAATCCACGAACCGGGTGAGGCACCAATGGATGAGCTCAAGGTCATTTCCGACGCCTGGCTCACCGGCAAGAATGTGCGGGAAAAAGGCTTCTCACTCGGGCGCTTCAGCGAGGACTACATCAAGCACTTTCGCATCGCGATCATTCGCTTTGAAGGCAAGCCGGTGGCCTTTGCCAACCTGCTTGAGACCCACAGCCATGAGCTGTCGAGCCTCGACCTGATGCGTGCCCACCCGGACGCGCCGAAACTGACCATGGAATTCATGATGGTCGGCCTGATTCAGCATTATAAAAAGCATGGATACGCCCGTTTCAGCCTGGGAATGGTACCTCTGTCCGGCCTGCAACCGCGTCGCGGCGCACCCTTGACCCAACGTTTGGGTTCGATGCTGTTCCAGCGCGGCGAGCACCTGTACAACTTCCAGGGTTTGCGTCGCTTTAAAGACAAATTCCAGCCCGACTGGGAACCTCGTTATATGGCCGTACCCGCCGGACTTGATCCGCTGGTGGCACTGGCTGATACCGCCGCCCTGATTGCAGGCGGCTTGACTGGATTGGTGAAACGTTAATGAAACATCGTTCCTGGCGGTTTTTGTTGCTTGCCTTGATAGTTCTGGTCGCCCTGGCAGCAGGCGGCTATTGGTGGTGGAATCGCCCGGCTCCGGAACCGACGATTGAACACCTGGGCCAGAGCGATGGCTCGACCCTGACCAGGGTCACACCCGGACAGAGAGCCCAGGCCCGGGTGGTGATTGCCACTCCGGCCGAAGAAGCCCTGAACGACAAGCAACTCATGGCCCTCAGCCGCGCAGGCAAGGCGCAACTGGTGCAAGTGATCCTGCCCAAGGACGACTGCACCCTGCAACAGCAAGCACTGCAAACCGCGCTACAGCAGCTCAAGGGGCCTGCAACCCTGGTCAGCGGCATAGGCCCTGGGGCCACTCTGGCCTGGCGCTGGCTGGCCGCGCAAACCAACGACAAGGCGCAAGCCGTATCGGTGGGTTTCAAGCTGGAAGAACCCGGCTGCACACTGCCCGTTCCGAAAACTGCCACCCACGGTAACTGGCTGGTGGCCTGGAACGACAACCCTGATGACCCGAGCGCGGCTTTTGTACGCGATCAACCGAATGCGCAGACCAGCATCAGCGACTACGACATTCACTACCCACAAGTCCTGAGCAACGAGCTGCGCAAAATCCTGGTGGGCGATGAAAACGGCGGGCTGAGCATGCCGGTGGTCGAAGTACCTGCCGGCCAGCAAAACAGCACCGTGACCCTGTTCCTCTCCGGTGATGGAGGCTGGCGGGATCTGGACCGTGACGTGGCGGGCGAGATGGCCAAGATCGGCTACCCGGTGGTGGGCATCGACATGCTGCGCTACTACTGGCAGCACAAGACCCCCGAGCAAAGCGCCACCGACCTCACCGAGCTGATGCAGCACTACCGGCAAAAATGGGGCACCCAGCGCTTTGTACTGGTGGGCTATTCGTTTGGTGCAGATGTTTTGCCGGCCACCTACAACCGCCTGCCTGAAGCGGAGCAAAAGCGTGTCGACTCGATCATGCTGCTGGCCTTTGCCCGCAGCGGCAGTTTTGAGATCCATGTCGATGGCTGGCTGGGCAAGGCTGGCGCAGAAGCGGATACCGGCGAAGAAATGTCCAAGCTGCCAGCCAGTAAAGTCGTGTGCATCTATGGCGCAGAAGAAGTCGATGAAAGCGGCTGCACTGCCAAGACCGCGGTCGGCGAAAGCCTCAAGCTGCCCGGCGGCCATCACTTCGACGAGAATTACCCGGCCCTCGCCCAGCGCCTGGTGGACCTGATCAAGAAACATCAGGCGACGGCCCAATAAGTCAGCCTTTGTGGGAGCGGGCTTGCCCGCGATAGCAACGACTCGATCTACCAGATACACCGAGCCGCCTGCATCGCGAGCAAGCCCGCTCCCACAGTTACAGGCCCCGGCTTAACCAAAAAAGCCCCGACTCTCGCGAGCCGGGGCTTTTTTATTGCGCCTGGACGGGTTTACATCTCGACCTGCGTCCCCAGCTCAATCACCCGGTTAACCGGCAGCTTGAAGAAGCGCAGGTTGCTGTTGGCATTCTTGAGCATAAAGGCGAACAAGGCTTCACGCCAACGCGCCATACCCACCAGTTTGGAGGTAATCACTGTCTCACGGCTAAGGAAGTAAGTGGTGCGCATCGGGCTGAAATCCAGCTCATCAAGATGGCACAGCTTCAACGCATCAGGCACATCCGGTTCATCCATAAAGCCAAAGTGCAGGATCACCCGGAAGAACCCGTCACCATAGGCGTCCACCTCGAACCGTCGCGAAGCGGGCACTCGCGGCGAGTCTTCGTTGACCACCGTCAGCAATACCACCTGCTCGTGCAGCACCTGGTTGTGCAGCAAGTTGTGCAACAGCGCATGAGGCACGGCATCCGGGCGCGCGGTCAGAAACACCGCCGTCCCCTTCACCCGATGCGGCGGCTGTACCCGGATGCTGCTGATAAACAGCGGCAGTGGCAGCGCGCTTTCGTCAAGACGGTCCACCAGTAGTTGCTTGCCGCGGCGCCAGGTGGTCATCAGGACAAACAGCACTATGCCCGCCAGCACCGGAAACGCCCCGCCCTGGAAGATTTTCGGCACGTTGGCAATAAAGAACAGACCGTCCACCAGCAAAAAGCCGATCAACACGGGCACGGCCAGAACAGGTGGCCACTTCCACAACAGCAACATCACTGCCGACACCAGAATACTGGTAATCAGCATGGTCCCTGTGACCGCCACCCCATAAGCCGAAGCCAGGGCACCCGAAGACTCAAAGCCCAGCACCAGCAAAATCACCCCGACCATCAGCGACCAGTTCACCGCGCCAATGTAGATCTGGCCCTGTTCGGCGCTTGAGGTGTGCTGGATATGCATGCGCGGGATATAACCCAGCTGAATTGCCTGATGGGTCAGGGAGAAGGCTCCGGAAATCACGGCCTGGGAGGCAATCACCGTCGCCAGCGTGGCCAGCCCGACCAAAGGTATCAACGCCCAGGCCGGCGCCAGCAGATAGAACGGGTTGCGCGCCGCCTCAGGATTTTCCAGCAGCAAGGCGCCCTGGCCAAAGTAGTTGAGCACCAGCGCGGGCAACACCAGGATGAACCAGGCCCGGGCAATCGGCTTGCGACCAAAGTGGCCCATATCGGCATACAGTGCCTCGGCGCCGGTCAGCGCCAGCACCACGGCACCCAGAATGGCAACGCCCATGCCAGGGTGAGAAACAAAGAACCGCACGCCCCATAGCGGGTTCAGCGCATTGAGCACTTCAGGGTGCTGAACGATACCGTGGATCCCCAGGCCGCCCAGCACCACAAACCACACCACCATGACTGGCCCGAACAGCTTGCCGATACTGGCCGTGCCATGGCGCTGAATCAAAAACAGCAGCACCAGCACAATCAAGGCCAGCGGCACGACCCAATGCTCCAGGCCGTCGAATGCCAGCTCAAGCCCTTCTACGGCGGATAGCACCGAGATCGCCGGGGTAATCATGCTGTCGCCGTAAAACAGTGCCGCACCGATCAACCCCAGGATCACCAGCACCGAACGCAACTTCGGATAAGGCGACGCCGCACGCCTGGCCAGTGCGGTCAGGGCCATGATGCCACCCTCCCCTTCGTTGTCGGCGCGCAGGATAAACAGCACGTACTTGATCGAGACCACCCAGATCAGCGACCAAAGAATCAGCGCCAAAATACCGAAGACACCGTCATGGTTGACCTGCACACCATAGCCGCCGGAAAACACCTCTTTGAGGGTGTACAACGGGCTGGTACCGATATCGCCGTACACCACTCCGACCGCTGCAACCAGCATCCCGATAGGCTTGGCCTTCGAGTGACCGTCTTCTGCCGCCTGACTGCTTGCCTGCCCCATCAACCACTCCTACGACCATTGACCGCGTTTCTTAATGGCTTGCGCTACATTTGATCAGCAGCATGCGCTGATTTCCCGAGTGTTAGCTACGGCTCCTGCCTACAAAATCACGTTAGTTAAAAACCCTGCTTTCGCAACGGCGCGCAGCATAGCGCAGCACTCGTCGCAAATCCCCGTATAACGCTGGTCAAGTGCGTTGACCATAGCTAAAATTGCGCACTTTTTTTGATCAGAGGCGCAATAAGCGCCCGTTCGTCGTGCAGCCTTTACGGGCATGTAACGTCACTACATACCGAGGTTCGCCATGTCCACCGTTACCACCAAGCCAGCCAACCCAAAGGTTGGCTTTGTTTCCCTGGGTTGCCCGAAAGCACTGGTCGACTCCGAACGCATCCTTACGCAACTGCGCATGGAAGGCTATGACGTCGTCTCAACCTATCAGGACGCCGACGTCGTGGTGGTCAACACCTGCGGCTTTATCGACAGCGCCAAGGCCGAATCCCTGGAAGTGATCGGCGAAGCCATCAAGGAAAACGGCAAGGTCATCGTGACCGGCTGCATGGGTGTCGAAGAAGGCAATATCCGCGACGTGCACCCAAGCGTACTGGCCGTGACCGGCCCGCAACAGTACGAGCAGGTAGTCAACGCCGTGCACCAGGTGGTGCCGCCGCGCCAGGATCACAACCCGCTGATCGACCTGGTGCCGCCACAGGGCATCAAGCTGACGCCACGTCACTACGCCTACCTGAAGATTTCCGAAGGCTGCAACCACAGCTGCAGCTTCTGCATCATCCCGTCGATGCGCGGCAAGCTGGTCAGCCGCCCGGTGGGTGACGTGCTCGACGAAGCCCAGCGCCTGGTCAAGGCCGGCGTCAAAGAGCTGCTGGTGATTTCCCAGGACACCAGCGCCTACGGCGTTGACGTCAAATACCGCACCGGCTTCTGGAACGGTGCTCCGGTCAAGACGCGCATGACCGAGCTGTGCGAAGCCTTGAGCTCGCTGGGCGTATGGGTGCGTCTGCACTACGTTTACCCGTACCCGCACGTTGACGAACTGATCCCGCTGATGGCCGCCGGCAAAATCCTGCCGTATCTGGACATCCCGTTCCAGCACGCCAGCCCGAAAGTGCTCAAGGCCATGAAACGCCCGGCGTTTGAAGACAAGACCCTGGCCCGGATCAAGAACTGGCGTGAAATCTGCCCGGAACTGATCATCCGTTCGACCTTTATCGTCGGCTTCCCGGGTGAAACCGAAGAAGACTTCCAGTACCTGCTCGACTGGCTGACCGAAGCTCAACTGGATCGCGTGGGTTGCTTCCAGTACTCGCCGGTAGAAGGCGCACCTGCCAACCTGCTGGACGCGGCCATCGTGCCAGATGACGTCAAACAGGATCGCTGGGATCGCTTTATGGCCCATCAACAGGCCATCAGCGCAGCACGCCTGCAGATGAAGATCGGCAAGGAAATCGAAGTCCTGATCGATGAAGTCGACGAGCAAGGCGCTGTAGGCCGCTGCTTCTTCGATGCCCCGGAAATCGACGGCAACGTATTTATTGCGACCGAAAAAGATATCAAGCCGGGTGACAAGATCATGTGCCGCGTCACCGACGCCGACGAATATGACCTGTGGGCTGAAGTGATCTAATTCGCGACTGCCTCGCAAAAAGCCCTGCCGCTCTCGCGCCAGGGCTTTTTTTACGGCTATCGTAAACCCATTGCCTTCCACACCTGTGTCAGGAGACACGCTCGATGCAACAACAATGGGTCATTCATACCCCACGTCTTACGGACTTCGCCGAACTAACCGACGTATGGGAAGCATCTGTTCGTGCCACCCATGATTTTTTACCTGACAGCTATATTCAACTTCTGCGCGGCCTGGTCAAAGACCAATATCTGGACGCCGTCATGCTGATCTGCTGCAAGGACCCGGTCAGCAAACGCATTACCGGCTTTGCCGGAGTCGCGGCCGGCAAGGTTGAAATGCTGTTTGTTCACCCGGATTACCGGGGGCAAGGCATCGGCAAGTGCCTGTTAATGTTCGCCATCAATGAACTGAATGCCGAACGCCTCGACGTCAATGAGCAAAACTCGCAAGCCATCGGCTTTTACCTCAAACAGGGGTTTGAGGTGATCGGGCGCTGCGAAAAAGACGGCATGGGCCAGCCCTATCCCCTGCTGCACCTGCGGTATAAACGCCCAGCACGTGCATAAGGCAAATGTTGCCGGGCTTAACCGGCGCCAGGCGGGTACAATAGCCGCCCAATTCCTTTACGGCCCCTGTCATGTCTGAACCGATACGTCTCTCCAAACGCCTCATCGAACTCGTCGGCTGCTCCCGCCGTGAGGCCGAACTGTTCATTGAAGGTGGCTGGGTCACGGTAGATGGCGAAGTCATCGACGAGCCACAGTTCAAGGTCGACAACCAGAAAGTCGAGCTGGACCCTGAAGCCAAGGCCACCGCGCCCGAGCCTGTGACCATTTTGCTCAACGCCCCGGCGGGCCTGGATACCGACAGCGCCATGGCGTTGATCGGCCCGGACACCCTGAGCGAAGAACACCGCTTCGGCAAGCGCCCGCTCAAGGGCCACTTCCTGCGCCTGAGCGTTGGCAATGAGCTGCAAGCCAACGCCAGCGGCCTGCTGGTGTTTACCCAGGACTGGAAGATCGTGCGCAAGCTGACGGCCGATGCCAGCAAGATCGAGCAGGAATACGTGGTCGAGGTCTCTGGCGAAATGGCCCCCCACGGTCTGAACCGTCTCAACCACGGCATGACCTACAAGGGTCGCGAGCTGCCTGCGGTCAAGGCCAGCTGGCAGAGTGAAAACCGCCTGCGTTTTGCGATGAAAAATCCGCAACCAGGTGTGATTGCCCTGTTCTGCCAGGCGGTAGGCCTGACCGTGATTTCCATGCGCCGGATTCGTATCGGCGGCGTGTCGATGGGCAAATTGCCCGTAGGCCAATGGCGCTATATGAGCGCCAAAGAAAAGTTCTAACGACTTACAGCCCTACCCCGAACATTTCGACACCGCAGCAATGCCTGCGGTGCTCACTGCTGAATATCAGGATTACCCAAATGATTCATAACGACGTACTGCGCAGCGTGCGCTACATGCTCGACATCAGCGACAACAAGGTTGTCGAAATCATCAAGCTTGGTGGCCTGGAAGTTACCAAGGAAGATGTACTGACCTACCTGAAAAAAGACGAAGAAGAAGGTTTTGTACGTTGCCCTGACGACGTGATGGCGCACTTCCTGGATGGCCTGGTGATCTTCAAGCGCGGCAAGGACGAAAGCCGTGCGCCAATGCCGGTCGAGCTGCCGGTGACCAACAACATTATTCTGAAAAAACTGCGTGTGGCCTTCGAACTGAAGGAAGACGACATGCACGCCATCCTCAAGGCTGCGGGCTTCCCGGTGTCCAAGCCCGAGCTGAGCGCCCTGTTCCGCAAGTTCGGCCACACCAACTACCGCACCTGTGGCGACCAGTTGCTACGCAACTTCCTCAAGGGCCTGACCCTGCGCGTTCGCGACTGAATACACACCTCCTGTGGGAGCGGGCTTGCTCGCGATAGCAGCACCGCAGTGATTCAGATTGACCGAGCCGTCTGAATCGCGAGCAAGCCCGCTCCCACAAGAGCCTGTTCTGACCCACCAGCCCGATATCTCCCATGCCCTACACCGTCTCCCCCATCGGCTTTGTGCGCTCCTGCTTCAAGGAGAAGTTCGCCATCCCGCGCCAGCCACAACTGGCACCGGCCGCCCGTGGCGTGCTGGAACTGGTCGCACCCTTTGACCAGGGCGATGCGGTGCAGGGCCTGGAGCAGGTCAGCCATGTCTGGTTGCTGTTTGTGTTTCATCAGGCACTTGAAGACAAGCCTCGCCTCAAGGTGCGCCCGCCACGCCTGGGCGGCAACAAGTCGATGGGCGTGTTTGCCACCCGCGCCACCCATCGCCCGAACGGCATCGGCCAGTCAGTGGTCAAGCTGGACAAGGTAGAAGCCAATCGCCTGTGGATTTCCGGCATCGACCTGCTCGACGGCACGCCGATTCTGGATATCAAACCCTATGTGCCCTACGCCGATATCATCAGCGATGCCAGCAATGGCATGGCCAGCGCCGCACCGGTATTGATCCCCGTGCAATGGGCCGACAGCGCCCTGCAACAGGCCCACAGGGAAGCCCTGCGCCTTCAGGAGCCGCTGGTGGAGCTGATCGAGCAATGCCTGGCGCAAGATCCACGCCCTGCTTACCAGACGCCCACAGCCGAACGAGAATACGGCGCGCAGTTCTGGGATCTGGATGTACGCTGGCATTACCCCGAGCCTGGTTTGATCCGTGTGCTTGAGGTGATTCCCAAGCCGTGACCTGAAACGCAATGTGGGAGCGGGCTTGCTCGCGATTACGGCCTGTCAGTCACCCATGCGGTGGCTGAGACTCCACAATCGCGGGCAAGCCCGCTCCCACATTTGTATCGATCTGCGCTTGTTACTTCTCGACGAAAGCACGCTCGATCAGGTAATCACCCGGCTCACGCATGCGTGGCGAAACTTTCAGGCCGAAGCTGTTAAGCACTTCGCTGGTCTCGTCGAGCATGCTCGGGCTGCCGCACAACATGGCACGGTCGTCCTGCGGGTTGATCGGCGGCAGACCGATATCGCTGAACAGCTTGCCGCTGCGCATCAGATCGGTCAGGCGGCCTTCATTCTCGAATGGCTCGCGGGTCACGGTCGGGTAGTAGATCAGCTTTTCACGCAGCGCTTCGCCGAAGAATTCGTTCTGCGGCAGGTGCTCGGTAATGAATTCGCGGTAAGCGACTTCATTGACGTAACGCACACCGTGGCACAGGATCACTTTTTCGAAACGCTCGTAGGTTTCCGGATCCTGGATAACGCTCATAAAGGGCGCCAGACCGGTGCCGGTGCTGAGCAGATACAGATGCTTGCCCGGCTTCAAGTCGTCCAGCACCAGCGTCCCCGTAGGTTTTTTGCTGATGATGATCTCGTCGCCTTCCTTCAAGTGCTGCAACTGGGAGGTCAGCGGGCCATCAGGCACCTTGATGCTGAAGAACTCCAGATGCTCTTCCCAGTTCGGGCTGGCAATCGAGTAGGCACGCATAAGCGGACGGCCATTGGGCTGTTGCAGGCCGATCATCACGAACTGACCGTTCTCGAAGCGCAAGCCCGGGTCACGGGTACACTTGAAGCTGAACAGGGTGTCGTTCCAGTGATGAACACTGAGGACACGTTCGTGGTTCATGTTGCTCATGTACGGGGCTCCTAAATTCGCCTGCGCTGACTATGGGCGCGATTGCACAGCATTCTAATGGCGGCGACAATATCTGTTAACTGAATTATCAAGATAAGGGTTATCGGTTATATCGATATGCGATTTACTCTCAGACAACTCCAGGTTTTCGTCGCCGTCGCCCAACAAGAGAGCGTGTCTCGCGCTGCCGGCTTGTTGGCCCTTTCACAATCTGCTGCCAGTACCTCGATCACCGAACTGGAGCGCCAGACCAGCTGCCAGCTGTTCGATCGTGCCGGCAAGCGCTTGAGTCTCAACGCACTGGGCCGGCAATTGCTGCCACAGGCTGTCGCATTACTGGATCAGGCCAAGGAGATCGAAGACCTGCTTAATGGCAAGTCCGGTTTTGGCTCATTGACCGTCGGCGCGACACTGACCATCGGCAACTATCTGGCCACCCTGCTGATCGGCAGCTTTATGCAGGCGCACCCGGAAAGTCAGGTCAAGCTGGTGGTTCAGAACACGGCTCATATCGTGCAACAAGTCGCCCACTACGAAATTGATCTGGGTCTGATCGAAGGCGATTGCGCCCACCCGGATATTGAAGTGCAGAGCTGGGTCGAGGATGAACTGGTGGTGTTTTGCGCCCCGCAGCATCCACTGGCAGCTCGTGGTCGCGCCACACTTGACGAGCTGACCCGTGAAGCCTGGATTTTGCGCGAACAAGGCTCGGGAACTCGCCTGACGTTCGACCAGGCCATGCGCCATCATCAAACGTCGCTCAATATTCGCCTGGAACTGGAACACACCGAAGCGATCAAGCGCGCCGTTGAGTCGGGGCTGGGCATTGGCTGCATTTCACGCCTGGCGTTGCGTGACGCTTTCAGGCGCGGCAGCCTGGTGGCAGTGGAAACGCCTGAACTGGATCTGGCCCGGCAGTTCTTCTTTATCTGGCACAAAAAGAAGTATCAGACATCCGCCATGCGCGAATTTCTGGAGCTGTGCCGCGCCTTCACCGCCGGGGTTCAGCGCAGCGACGAGATCGTATTGCCGACTATTGCTTAAAGCAGAATCACTGCCCACACCACGGCAATCATGGTCAGCACCACAAACTGGGCAGCGCTGCCCATGTCCTTGGCGTTTTTCGACAAGGGGTGAAGGTCGAGGGAGATTCGGTCAACCACCGCTTCAATGGCCGAGTTCAACAACTCGACAATCAATGCCAGCAGGCACACAGCGATCAGCAATGCGCGCTCTACGCGGCTCACATTTAGCAAGAAGCTCAGCGGGATCAGGATCACGTTGAGCAGCACCAACTGCCGAAAAGCCGCCTCGCCCGTAAAGGCTGCGCGCAAACCGTCCAGCGAGTAACCGCCAGCATTCAAAATCCGTTTAAAACCGGTTTTACCCTTGAAAGGCGACATAGATAGGCAACTGCACAAAAAATGAGAGGGGAACGCTAGTTCACGCTTCGTCAAAAAAGCGTGAAGATTCGCAGATTAATGACTCGAAATTGATTCAAGTTGCTGCAAGAGTAGCGCGGCCTGGGTGCGAGTGCGAACCCCCAGCTTGCGGAAAATCGCCGTAACATGGGCCTTGATGGTTGCCTCGGAAACGCTTAGCTCATAAGCGATCTGCTTGTTCAGCAAACCTTCGCAGACCATGGTCAGCACGCGGAACTGCTGGGGCGTCAGGCTGGCCAGCCCTTCGCTGGCCGCTTTGGCCTCGGCCGAGACCTGAACATCCTCAAACGCCTGGGGCGGCCATGACACATCACCATCCAGTACGGCACGTACGGCCTTCTGGATGTCTTCCAGCGAACTGGATTTCGGAATAAAGCCGCTGGCTCCGAACTCGCGGGAACGCACCATGATCGAGGCTTCTTCCTGGGCCGACACCATCACCACCGGAATTTGTGGGTATTGGCCACGCAACAACACCAGGCCGGAGAAACCGTAAGCACCCGGCATGTTCAAATCGAGCAGTACCAGATCCCAATCTGCCTTTACCGCCAGCTGTGCTTCAAGCTCGGCAATACTGGCGACCTCTACCAGGCGAACATCAGAACCCAGACCCAGGCTCACGGCCTGGTGCAGGGCACTGCGAAACAGTGGATGGTCGTCGGCAATCAGGATTTCGTATGTGGCCATTGTTTAAATGATCCCGTTTTTCAGGCGAGCACTGATCAATTCCAGCACTCGCTAAGGCAACTCGAGCAAAAGCTCAAAGACTGTGCGTCAAAGGGCGCGATTTACGCGAAACGTCGGCAAATATAAGTGTTTTGACAGCTGCGATAGCCGAATCGGCGCCAAGCATGCCCAGCGAAACAAGGGTGGTCAAGCTGAAAACCTGACACCCGGGTCCACGTAGAACCCCTTAGAGCGCCATCATCGAAAAACCCGCCATGCTGCGCGCTTACATCTGTTGGAAAATTGTAGCGCTACTTCTTTAGTCTATTGAGCCCGATTCTGGGGAAGGTCTTTTACAAAAACGCCCAGTTCCTGGTGCGCTGCGCTGGACTCATTGATCGGCAACTGGTTCTTGGCATCCAGATAATGCTGACTGAAGACATCGAAGTAGGCATCCAGCGCACTTGAGGCCTGGGAGTCACCGGCAAGTTCAAGACACAGGCTGGCAACTTCCGCGGTACACAGATGCTCGCTGCGGGTAGAGCGGCGCAAGCGGTAACGCGAAAGCCGCTCAGGCAGCAGGCTCAAAATCGGCAAGGTGTCGAAGTACGGGCTTTTGCGGAAAATCTTGCGTGCTTCGGTCCAGGTGGCATCCAGCAGAATAAACAACGGACGCTTGCTGCTGTCCAGATCCACCGTGTGCGTTACCCGCTCAGGCGCGACGTACTCGCCGGGAAACACCAGATACGGCTGCCATTGTGGATCGGCCAGCAACGCCAGCAAGGCTTCGTCGGTTTCAGTGCGTGACCAGATAAAGGCAAAATTGTCTTTGACCACATCTGCGATCAACCAGCCGGTATTGCTGGGCTTGAACACTTCCTTTTTAGTCATGACCAGACACACCCCCGAACGTGTCTCGACCCGGGGTCGCCAGCTGCACAGGCAGTGGCTTTCGATCACACGGCAGGTATGGCAACGCGGAGCCCGCGAGCCGCGGGCCAGGTAGGGCTTGGTGCTCTCCTCTTCACGCTCGTCTCGTAAACGGGCTACAGCATTCGGGGAAAAGGTCGTCAGGGTCATGATTTTTACTTTAAAGGCGCCAAGCGTCCATTCGCCAGAATTGGCGCATAAACGGATTCACAATAGAAAGGAGCCAAGTTTACCAGAGGCGCGATTCCATGACCTTTGGCATTTCCTGCATGGCTATGCTGACCTATACTCCCGCGCCACTGAACGCACAGATATATGGCCTGTCCAAGTCTGCGTCACTGAAATCAGGAGAGATTCATGCTGCGCCATATCATTCCGACCGTCGCTCTAATGCTTGCACTGCCTCTGGCCGCACACGCAGCCTCTCTCAAGGATTTTGAGCTGAACAAAACCTTGCTCAAGGTTGCAGAGAAAAGTAATGAAGGCAAACCGCGAGCAATCAATGCAGACCTGCTGGATAAAGGCTTTACGGTAGACGGCACTGTGCTGATCAACAACCTGGAAGCCAGCCCGACACTGGCCGCCCAGATGCGCTCCAACCCAGAAGAGACCGTGCCGCAACTGGGTCGCAGCGTGTGCAGCAATGCAGGTTTCCGTACCCTGATGGCTCAAGGCGCCACGCTGCGCTACAGCTTCAGGGAGTACAAAACCAACAGCCCGGTCCTGATCCAGGATTTCCGCGCTGAAAACTGTCAGCGCAAAAAGTAAATCCCCCGCCACGCCGTACCCCGTACGGCGTATGACCCCGCTCTGCAGCCCTGCCTCCTTCCGCTAAACTTCATGTATGTCAGGCAATTAGCTATTGCCAGTCAAGACATCTCAGGACCATCATCGAAGCATCATTGTGACACTCAGTGTCTCAGCGCCTGCTCAGGTTGCGGCGTTTTCAAGGATGTTGCGTAGAAGGAGAAATACATGCCTGATCAATCCAATGACTCCCTGACGCTGTTTTTCCAGGAGCAGGGTCTTGAGCTTGCACAAGAAGTGGACGAGCAACTGCAGCGGGTTGCACCCGACAGCCCTAACCGGGCGCTTTACCGCGAGATGCTGCTGACCGTATTGCGCATGGCCCATGACGACCTTGATCGCTGGAATGCCAAGATCACCCTGCAAGCCATTCGCGAACTGGAAAAAACCTTTCGCACCCTGGAGCAGTTCAAGGGCCGTCGCAAAGTCACGGTCTTCGGCTCGGCCAGAACCCCGGTAGAACACCCGCTCTATGCCCTGGCACGGGAAATGGGCAGCGTGCTGGCCAAGTCCGACATGATGGTCATTACCGGCGGCGGCGCTGGCATTATGGCTGCCGCCCATGAAGGTGCAGGCCTGGCTCACAGTTTGGGGTTCAATATCACCCTGCCGTTCGAGCAACGGGCCAACCCCACCATCAATGGCACGCCCAATGTTCTGGCGTTTCACTTTTTCTTTACCCGCAAACTGTTTTTCACCAAGGAAGCAGATGCTCTGGTGATGTGCCCGGGCGGTTTTGGCACGCTGGATGAAGTGCTGGAAGTAGTGACCCTGATGCAAACGGGCAAAACCCCGTTGGTGCCGGTAGTTTTACTGGATGTGCCGGGGGGCAAGTTCTGGCAGGGGGCGCTGGACTTTATTCACAACCAGCTGGAAGCCAACCAGTACATCCTGCCCAACGATTTGAAGTTGATGCGCCTGGTGCATAGCGCCGAAGAGGCCCTTGCTGAAATCAACCAGTTCTACAGCAACTTCCATTCAAGCCGCTGGCTGAACAAAACTTTTGTGATCCGCATGAAGCGGCCGGTCAGTGTGCAGGCACTCAAGGAGATACAGCAGGCGTTTGCCGATATCTGCCTGAGTGATGGCTTCCATCAAGAGCAATACTGCCACTTTGAACATGACGACCCAAAACTCAACCACCTGACCTGCCTGGGCTTTGCGTTTAGCGGGCGCAATCAGGGACGGCTGCGCGAACTGGTCGACTTTATCAACCTGCCGCAAAACTGGGCTGCAACTGATAATGCGCCTACGGCGCAGATGCACGAGTCGCTGGCTGATTAAGCCGGAATTGGTAAGTGGGCTGGTACTGTGGGAGCGGGCTTGCTCGCGATGCAGGCGGCACGATCTGGCAGGCAAACCGCATTGCCGCCTTCGCAGGCAAGCCTGCTCCCACAGGTTTTGTGGCGCCCACTGAATCCGAACCTTAAAGGGTACGAGCGCCAACAGCTTCAGTCATCAAACTCCCGGCCGCTTAACAGGCGGCCAATCATTTCAAGCGGGTAACCGCGGTAACTCAAAAAGCGCCCCTGGCGGGCACGCTCTTTTGCATCAGCGGGCAACTGACCGGAAAACTTGCGGCGCCAGGTCTCTTCCAGTCGCTCTTGCCAGTCGAAACCGCATTCTCGCAACGCCTCCTCTATATCTCCACGCACCAGCCCACGCTGGCCAAGCTCTTCACGAATTCGCAAAGGGCCATAACCGGAACCGGCACGGTAGTTGATATAGCTTTCAAGGTAACGAGACTCGGACAACAGCCCCTCTTCCGTCAAACGGTCAAGGGCAGCGTCGATCATGTCGGGGCAAGCGCCGCGCTGACGCAACTTGCGCGTCAGCTCGACTCGACCGTGCTCGCGTCGCGCGAGCAGATCCATTGCAGTCCGTCGCACCGCGACGGGGGTATCCAGGACGGCAATCATGGCAGTGATCAGTTATCGCCGTCGGTGGCGTTTTCCATTTCTTCGGCTTCAGCCAGCGCTGCAGCTTCTTTGGCAGCCTTGCTCATTTTTGGCATGACTTTCAGCTCTGCCAGTTCGGCATCGGTTTTTGGCCCGAGCAACTTCTCACGCAGCTGCTTCTCCAGCGCATCCTTGATGTCCGGGTTATCGTCCAGGAACTTGGCGGAGTTGGCCTTGCCCTGACCGATTTTGCTGCCGTTGTAGCTGTACCAGGCGCCAGCTTTTTCAACAAAGCCATGCAGTACGCCCAGGTCAATCATTTCACCGTTCAGGTAGATACCCTTGCCGTACAGGATCTGGAATTCAGCCTGACGGAACGGTGGTGCCACCTTGTTCTTGACCACTTTCACGCGGGTTTCGCTACCCACCACCACATCACCTTCTTTTACGGCGCCGGTGCGGCGGATATCCAGACGTACCGAAGCGTAGAACTTCAGTGCGTTACCACCGGTGGTGGTTTCAGGGCTGCCGAACATCACGCCGATTTTCATGCGGATCTGGTTAATGAAGATAACCAGGCAGTTGGCGTTCTTGATGTTACCGGTGATTTTACGCAGCGCTTGCGACATCAGACGGGCTTGCAGGCCAACGTGGGTATCGCCCATGTCGCCTTCGATTTCAGCTTTTGGCGTCAGTGCAGCAACGGAGTCGATGATGATCACGTCAACCGCATTGGAACGCACCAGCATATCGGTGATTTCCAGTGCCTGTTCGCCGGTGTCAGGCTGTGAAACCAGCAGGTCATCAACGTTTACGCCCAGTTTGGCAGCGTACTCAGGATCAAGGGCGTGCTCGGCATCGACGAAGGCGCAGGTAGCACCGGCCTTTTGCGCCTGTGCAATCACGGACAGGGTCAAGGTGGTTTTACCCGACGACTCAGGGCCGTAGATTTCAACAATACGGCCTTTTGGCAGACCGCCAATGCCCAGTGCGATGTCCAGACCCAACGAGCCGGTGGAGATCGCCGGCACGGCCTGACGCTCCTGGTCGCCCATCAGCATCACGGCTCCCTTGCCGAATTGACGTTCGATCTGACCCAGGGCCGCAGCCAAGGCTTTCTTCTTGTTGTCGTCCATTAAAGTCCTCTCGTAATCAATAAGGCCCGACGGCCGATAACTGTATAAGTAGACAGTATTATTCCACAGGGTTAGAGGATCGCCTACCCCTGATTTTTTATTTCTCGTACCGTTCGGCGTATTAAACCTTCCAGAGCGGCAATCACGGTTTGCCGGCGCACCTCATCGCGGTTGCCCGCAAAGTGCCTGCGCTCGCTGGATACCTCGTCGCCGGCGCCCCACGCCAGCCACACGGTGCCGACCGGCTTCTCGGGCGAACCGCCCCCCGGCCCGGCCACACCACTGACCGCCACGGCAAATCGCGCCCCGCTTTGGCCCTGCGCACCCTGCACCATCGCCTCGACCACCTCGCGGCTGACCGCCCCCACCCGGGTGAATAAAGGCTCGGGAACCTCCAGTTGCCGGGTCTTTTGCTGGTTGGAGTAGGTCACAAACCCCGCCTCAAACCACGCGGAGCTGCCGGCAATACGGGTGATGGCCTCGGCAATGCCGCCACCGGTGCAGGACTCGGCGGTTGTCACCTGGGCATTGAGAGCCTTTAACAGCAGCCCGAGTTCAGATGCAAGTTGAGATATTTGATCCACTGTCCTCTCCTGATGGCGGGTCTGCGCCATAACCTACACCAAAAAGCGCCTGTTACGGCTCGATCCGCGAGTCACCGGGCGCAGCATCTACCCCGAGCCGCTTCGCGGCCCAGCGCTGGTACAGGCTGATTGCCGCATCTGCACCGGCCAGTGCGGTCAGGCAACCCAGGGCCCCTGCGGCCAGAATCGACATCCCGGCCGAGTACAGCAGCATAAAGGTCGAGACACCGCACACCACGCACGCGCCCGAACGCAACGCCAGGCGCCGCATCAGTGGCCATCCGCTGGTGCCGTCCTTGTCTGCCCGCCACATCTCGCCAAAAACGCCGCCTACCAAGGCAAGGAGGATGACCAGTAAAACCGGCATTTCCAGTAAGACTTGCGGTTCATTCATCATGTGATCACTCCTGTGTCCTTATTGATAAGCGCCAATTTCCGGTCTGGCTGAAACGTCATACCCCTGCCTGAGATCCATCGTTGGCCGCAATGGAATAAAGACTATGCATGTATGGATATACAGTCAATGCACCAGTGCATATATTTATTCGGACAATTTCAACAAGTCGGCCAAGACCTGCAAATACGGTGAGAATTGTCTGTTGGTTGGGTGAAAATACTGCTCGCGAAAGCTGATTCGCGAGCAGGCTCGCTCCCACAGGGTGTTCCAAGACTTATGGTTAGCGGGCGTACATGCCCCACCAGAACACATGACCAAGAATGACCAGTTGTTCATCCTCGAGATCGTTGTAGGCGTAGTCCTCATCCGGGAACTCGTCGCGATTGAAACTGCGCAAACGAATACCGCCCGCCAGGCGATACACCTGTTTCACCCGCAACTGGCCATTGTGATTGACCGCATACAGGTCGCCATCAACCACTTCGTCAAGGGTACGTTTGCCCGCATTGACTCCCACCGTTGCGCCATCGCGCAGGACTGGCAGCATGCTGTCGCCGCGTACGGTCACGCACTTGGCCTGATCGAACTCCACGCCGTTATGGCGCAGGCTGCGCTTGCCGAAACGCAACCTGGCGCGTTCGCTCTCCTCAATGGCAAAGCGCCCTGAGCCGGCGGCCAGTTCAACCTGACGCAAAAATGGAATGGACACTTCATCGTCCGCCACCGGGGTGTCGTCATCCCACAGGCAAATATCACGCAACTCTGGGTGACGTAGCTCGATTTCAGGCACCCGCACATCCTCCCGGCCGCGCAAGCGATCGGTGCTGATGTGGAAATACTCGGCGATTTTGGAGATATGCCTGTCGGAAGGATCGGCAATTTTGCCGCTCAATATTCGCGACAACGTAGGTTGCGGTACTCCCGTACTGCGGTGAAGCGCCATCGCGCTGATACCGTGCCGGGCCAGCAGCTCTTTAAGGACGGTTGAAACAGTTCGTTTTGACATGGCGGCAATAGTGCTGGCCGTGTTTATTGATGGCAAATGCTATTTCTTCTATTTATAGCAGCCAGTCAGCGCGCCCGGTGCGCACCTGTAGATGCAAGGGGCTGACATGTTAACCTTGCGCCCATTGCGAAAACCTCAGGCCACGGCCTGCCTTTCCCCCACTTCTGAACGAATCCGCCTAAGTCCTGATGAGTAAAAATACTTCCGACCTGTCCAGCCATACCCCGATGATGCAGCAGTACTGGCGCCTGAAGAACCAGCACCCTGACCAGCTGATGTTTTATCGCATGGGCGATTTCTACGAAATCTTCTACGAAGACGCGAAGAAAGCCGCCAAACTGCTGGACATCACCCTCACGGCACGTGGCCAGTCTGCCGGGCAGGCGATTCCGATGTGCGGGATCCCTTACCATGCGGCCGAAGGTTACCTGGCCAAGCTGGTCAAGCTGGGGGAGTCGGTAGTGATCTGCGAGCAGGTCGGCGACCCGGCCACCAGCAAAGGCCCGGTTGAGCGTCAGGTCGTACGCATCATCACCCCGGGCACCGTCAGTGACGAGGCGCTGATGGATGAGCGCCGCGACAACCTGATTGCCGCGGTGCTGGGCGATGAGCGTCTGTTTGGCCTCGCCGTGCTGGATATCACCAGTGGCAACTTCTCGGTGCTGGAGATCAAGGGCTGGGAAAACCTGCTGGCAGAGCTTGAGCGCATCAACCCGGTTGAGCTGATGATCCCGGATGACTGGCCACAAGGCCTGCCAGCGGAAAAACGTCGTGGCGTTCGTCGCCGTGCGCCGTGGGACTTTGAGCGTGACTCGGCCCTGAAAAGCCTGTGCCAGCAGTTCTCAACCCAGGATCTAAAAGGCTTTGGCTGCGAAAACCTGACCCTGGCCATCGGCGCTGCAGGCTGCCTGCTCAGCTATGCCAAGGAAACCCAGCGCACGGCCCTGCCCCACTTGCGCAGCCTGCGCCATGAGCGCCTGGACGACACCGTGGTGCTCGACGGCGCCAGCCGCCGCAACCTGGAGCTGGACACCAACCTGGCCGGCGGTCGCGACAATACCCTGCAATCGGTGGTCGACCGTTGCCAGACCTCGATGGGCAGCCGCTTGCTGACCCGCTGGTTGAACCGTCCGTTGCGCGATTTGAGCGTGCTGCTGGCGCGCCAGTCTTCAATTACCTGCCTGCTCGATGGCTATCGCTTTGAAAAGCTGCAGCCACAGCTCAAGGAAATCGGTGACCTGGAGCGGATCCTGGCCCGTATCGGCCTGCGCAACGCGCGCCCCCGCGACCTGGCCCGCCTGCGTGATGCCTTGAACGCGCTGCCGGAACTGCAAGACGCCATGCTCGGCCTCGAAGCGCCGCACTTGCAGCAACTGGCCACGATCACCAGCACCTACCCCGAACTGGGCGCACTGCTGGAAAAAGCCATCAATGATAACCCACCCGCGGTGATCCGCGATGGCGGCGTGCTTAAAACCGGCTATGACGCCGAGCTGGACGAGTTGCAGGCACTGAGCGAAAACGCCGGCCAGTTCCTGATTGACCTGGAAGCCCGAGAAAAAGCCCGCACCGGCCTGTCCAACCTCAAGGTCGGTTACAACCGGGTCCACGGCTACTTTATCGAGCTGCCAAGCAAACAGGCCGAACAGGCTCCGGCCGATTACATCCGCCGCCAGACGCTCAAAGGCGCCGAACGCTTTATCACCCCTGAGCTGAAAGCCTTCGAAGACAAGGCCCTGTCGGCCAAGAGCCGTGCCCTGGCTCGTGAGAAAATGCTCTATGAGGCATTGCTCGAAGAGATGATCGGCCACCTCGCACCGCTGCAGGACACCGCCGCCGCCCTGGCCGAGCTGGATGTGCTGAGCAACCTGGCCGAGCGTGCGCTGAACCTGGACCTGAACTGCCCGCGCTTTGTTGAAGAGCCGTGCATGCGCATCAGCCAGGGTCGCCACCCGGTGGTCGAGCAAGTGCTGACTACGCCGTTTGTGGCCAACGACCTGGGGCTGGATGACAACACCCGCATGCTGGTGATTACCGGTCCTAACATGGGCGGTAAATCGACTTATATGCGCCAGACTGCATTGATCGTATTGCTGGCCCATATCGGCAGTTTTGTGCCAGCAGCCAGTTGCGAGCTGTCGCTGGTTGACCGGATTTTTACCCGGATCGGTTCCAGTGATGACCTGGCAGGTGGCCGTTCGACCTTTATGGTCGAGATGAGCGAAACCGCCAATATTTTGCACAACGCCACCGAACGCAGCCTGGTGCTGATGGACGAAGTGGGTCGTGGCACCAGTACCTTTGACGGCCTGTCCCTGGCCTGGGCTGCAGCAGAACGTCTGGCCCAGTTGCGCGCCTACACCTTGTTTGCCACGCACTACTTCGAACTGACGGTACTGCCCGAAAGTGAACCGCTGGTCGCCAACGTGCATTTGAGCGCAACCGAGCACAATGAACGTATCGTGTTCCTGCACCATGTTCTGCCGGGCCCGGCCAGCCAGAGTTATGGCCTGGCCGTGGCGCAACTGGCGGGGGTACCGAGTGAAGTCATCAGCCGTGCCCGCGAGCATTTGAGCCGCCTGGAGACCACCAGCCTGCCCCATGAAGTGCCACTTGCGAAGCCTGGCAAAAAGCCTGCGCCACAACAAAGCGACCTGTTTGCCAGCCTGCCGCACCCGGTGCTGGATGACCTTTCCAGGGCCGATCTGGACAACATGACGCCACGTAAAGCGCTCGATTTGCTCTACACATTAAAGACACGCCTTTAAAAGCTGCTAGAATCGCGCGCGGTTCGGGATGCTACTGACCTTTTAGCCTGGTCTTTAGATATCACTCCCGAACCCGGCGAACCCGTTCTGGAAGGGCTTCGCTGCCGCCGCCTGAGGAGAGAATTAGAAATGACCTTCGTCGTCACCGACAACTGCATCAAGTGCAAGTACACCGACTGCGTAGAAGTCTGTCCGGTGGACTGCTTTTACGAAGGCCCGAACTTCCTGGTGATTCACCCGGATGAGTGCATTGACTGCGCGCTTTGTGAGCCTGAATGCCCTGCACAGGCGATCTTCTCTGAAGATGAAGTGCCTGCCGGCATGGAGAATTTCATTCAGTTGAACGTCGAGCTGGCTGAAATCTGGCCAAATATCACTGAACGCAAAGACCCTCTGCCGGACGCGGCCGAGTGGGATGGCAAACCAGGCAAGATCGTCGACCTGGAACGCTGATTCACGTTTAAGCAAAAAGCCCCTTTTGGGGCTTTTTGCGTATTTGACTCGGCGAAAACACCTTAAAACTAGAAGGCAGTCGTCTGCGTAGCAGCAGCCTCGTTTCTACGGCACTTGCTACCAGAGGCTTGGCTCCTAACCGTTGATTGCGCAGCCCGTGGCCTCTTGAAGCTGCTCGCGGGTGACTCCCGGCGCCAGTTCCACCAGCTTGAGTCCTTGCCCGGTCACATCCAGCACGGCCAGGTCGGTGATAATCCGGTCGACCACGGCCACGCCCGTCAGCGGCAGATCACACTGCTTGAGCAGTTTATGGACGCCGCCCTTGGCCGTGTGCTCCATCAGCACGACAACGCGCTTGACCCCGGCTACCAGATCCATCGCCCCGCCCATGCCCTTGACCATCTTGCCGGGGATCATCCAGTTGGCCAGGTCGCCCTTCTCGGACACCTGCATCGCCCCCAGAATCGACAAGTTGATATGACCGCCACGAATCATCGCGAACGAATCGGCACTGTTGAAGAAGCTGCTCCCCGGCAAAGTCGTGATGGTTTGCTTGCCGGCGTTGATCAGGTCGGCATCGACTTCATCGTCAGTCGGAAACGGACCAATGCCCAGCAGGCCATTTTCGCTTTGCAACCACACATCCATACCTTCAGGAATGTAGTTCGCCACCAGGGTGGGCAAACCGATACCCAGGTTGACGTAGAAACCGTCCTGCAGTTCTTGGGCGGCACGATGCGCCATTTCTTCACGAGTCCAGGCCATGGTCAGGCGCTCCGCACAGTGCGATGTTCAATGCGTTTTTCCGGCGCAGCGTTGAGCACCAGCCGTTGTACGTAAATCCCGGGCAAATGCACCTGATCGGGCTCGATCTCGCCAACCTCGACAATCTCTTCCACTTCCACCACACACACCTTGGCCGCCATGGCCGCCAAAGGGTTGAAGTTGCGTGCCGTTTTATTGAATAGCAGGTTGCCAGAGGTATCGGCCTTCCAGGCCTTGACCAGGGCTACATCGGCGCGCAGTGAACGCTCCATGACATACCACTCGCCATCGAACTCCCGGGTTTCCTTGCCTTCAGCTACCAGCGTGCCGTAGCCAGTCTTGGTAAAGAACGCCGGGATACCCGCCCCGCCCGCCCGCAGCTTTTCCGCAAGGGTGCCTTGCGGGGTGAACTCAAGCTCCAGCTCGCCCGCCAGGTACTGGCGCTCGAACTCTTTGTTCTCGCCAACATAGGAAGAAATCATTTTGCGAATCTGGCGCGTTTCCAGCAGTTGCCCCAGACCAAATCCGTCAACCCCGGCGTTATTGCTGATCACCGTCAGCTCGCGCTTGCCGGTATCGCGCAAAGCCGCGATCAGCGCTTCGGGGATACCGCACAAGCCAAAACCGCCTACAGCCAGGGTCATGCCGTCTTCGACCAGGCCTTGCAAAGCGGATTCAGCACTCGAGTAAATCTTGTTCACTTGTTATTCCTCGAATTGTCCACGACACACCACACCGTCGCAGTCTGTTTGCTTCAGTCGGGAGAGGAAAACAGCCTGGCAGTTGCCCGCTCCCCCGTTGCTGGCAGCTCTGGCCTGAGGCCAAAGCGTTGCTCAAGTGTAGGGGAAGCCAAGGCAGGAAGGGTTGATTGGAAAAAATAACCGAGAAAGATGCCGCCGTTCAGTAATCCTTAATCCGCAATCGCTTAGGATTAATTACATCTGGCTGTGGGACGTTTAACTAAACGATAACAATTTAGCTACAAAATACTTAGCTCGCTAACTTTAAACCCGCGGGCCAGACGTATATAAATGCCATCTGCCATCAAATGGCCCAAAGGGCAAAATCTTCACTCGCCTTATTGCTTGAGCCTACTAGACTCCCTCTCGGATATTGCCGGAGTTTCTTAAAGCTGGGCTTGTGCGCAGCATGTCCAGCCCCGTATCGACCCAGGATTGCGCGTGTGTGTACAGGTCAAAGCTGTCGGGAACCAGCAGCCATTGTCCGAGTATTCCGTCGATATAGGCATGCAGGCAGATGGCAGCACGGCGAACATCCAGATTTTCAGGGAGCTGTTGACGATGAATGGCATTGCTCAGGGCCAGCTCGATCCTGCTGTTGCAATCGAGCATCGCCATCTGGCGTTGAGCCCGTAAATCACACATTTCGTCAGTGAATTCGCACTTATGGAACAAAATTTCATTGATACGCCGGGTTTTTGGGTCAATGGCAACCTGGCGAAACAAGTGAATCAGCAATTGGCGCATGCAGCCAAGCGGGTCGACTTCGTTCTCGCTTTCGCTTGCCCTGGCCATTTCATCCAGAGGCTCATTCAAGCTGTCGAGCATGGCTTGAACCAACTCGGCCTTGTTGCTGAAGTGCCAGTAAATGGCACCACGGGTGACACCCGCCAGTGTGGCGATATCAGCCAGCGTCGTGCGGGCAACCCCGCGCTCATAGAAGGCCTGTTCGGCCGCTTCGAGGATTTTGCTCCGGGTCTCAAGAGCTTCTTCTTTGGTACGACGCACCATGGCAATAAAAACCTCAATCAGAAGGATCCGGGCCTCTACGGTCACTTGCCCGGACCAACATCGGGTGGCGCTTGTTATGCCTTATCCCGGTCTACTACACGCATGAAAAATGGCGCTGTAAGGCTTGGCGAGACAGCGTCCCACTATTTACAAACAGACACGAATGTAAGTATATTACTTAGCAAGCTATTTATCCACCCGGAACAGCTTTCTTTACCCTTCCACTATTCTTGTGCGCTTTCGCGTGCCTGACCCGAGGATCTTCATGCAATTCAAGCCAGCTGTTACCGCTCTGGTTGCTGCCATCGCCCTTGCTTCGCTGCTCAGCGGATGCAAAAAGGAAGAGGCAGCACCTGCCCCGCAAATCCCTCAGGTCGGCGTTGTCACGCTGAAAACCCAGCCATTTACCTTGACCACCGATCTGCCTGGCCGCACCGCGTCATATCGTTCGGCAGAAGTACGCCCGCAGGTAAACGGCATCATCCTCAAGCGCTTCTTTAAAGAAGGCAGTGACGTCAAGATCGGCCAGCAGCTCTATCAAATCGATCCGGCGATCTATGAAAGCGCCGTACTCAGCGCCCGCGCCACCCTGCAATCGGCAAAATCACTGGCTCAGCGCTACAAGCAACTGGTCGCCGAGCAAGCCGTAAGCCGTCAGGAATACGACAACGCCGAAGCCGCCCGCCTGGAAGCAGAAGCCGCGCTGAACACCGCCCAGGTTAACCTGCGCTACACCAAGGTGCTGGCGCCGCTGACCGGCCGCATCGGTCGCTCGCTGTACACCGAAGGTGCACTGGTCACCAGTGGCCAGGCCAATGCATTGGCCGTGATCACCCAACTGGACCCGATCTATGTTGACGTGACCCAGTCCTCGGTAGAAATGCTCGAACTGCGCCGTGACCTGGCCAGTGGCCGTTTGAAGAAGGCCGGTGAAAACGCCGCCAAGGTCAAGCTGACCCTGCCTGACGGCAGCGAGTACGGCCAGGAAGGTCGCCTTGAGTTCGCCGAAGTCTCGGTTGATGAAACCACCGGTTCCGTCACCCTGCGCGCAGTGTTCCCGAACCCTGACGAAACCCTGTTGCCGGGCATGTTTGTCCACGCGCAGCTGGAAGCAGGCATCGACAGCAATGCGATCCTGGCACCGCAAATCGGCGTGACCCACAACCTCAAGGGCCAACCGACTGCAATGATCGTTGGACCGGACAACAAGGTTGAGCTGCGTGTACTGCAAGCTTCGCGCACCGTTGGCAGCAACTGGCTGGTTGAGAAAGGCCTGAACCCTGGCGACCGTCTGATTACTGATGGCCTGCAATTCATCAAGCCTGGCATTGAAGTCAAGATCATGGACAAGCCACAAGGCGAAACCCCGGCATCTGCCCCGGCAACAGAAAAAGCTGCAGGCAGTAAAGGGGAATAAACCATGTCGAAATTTTTTATCGACCGTCCGATTTTCGCCTGGGTTATAGCCCTGGTGATCATGCTGGTCGGGGCTCTATCGATCCTGAAGTTGCCGATCAACCAGTACCCGAGCATTGCACCACCGGCCATTTCGATCTCCGTGACCTACCCGGGCGCTTCGGCGCAAACCGTGCAGGACACCGTGGTTCAGGTGATCGAGCAACAGCTCAACGGTATCGACCACCTGCGCTATGTGTCATCGGAAAGTAACTCCGACGGCAGCATGAGCATCACCGCCACATTCGAGCAAGGTACTGACCCTGACACCGCACAGGTCCAGGTACAGAACAAGCTCAACCTGGCGACCCCCCTGCTACCGCAAGAGGTACAGCAGCAAGGTATCCGTGTAACCAAGGCAGTGAAAAACTTCCTGATGGTTATTGGTGTGGTGTCTGAAAACGGCAGCATGAACAAGGACGACCTGTCCAACTACATCGTTTCCAACATGCAGGACCCGATCTCCCGTACCGAAGGTGTGGGCGACTTCCAGGTGTTCGGCGCCCAGTACGCCATGCGTATCTGGCTCGACCCGGTCAAGCTGAACAAATACAACCTGACTCCGGTGGATGTTAAATCGGCCATCAGCGCACAGAACGTTCAGGTGTCCTCCGGGCAACTGGGCGGCCTGCCTGCCGTCAAGGGTCAGGAGCTGAACGCGACCATCATCGGCAAAACCCGTCTGCAAACGGCTGAAGAGTTCAAAAAGATCCTGCTCAAGGTCAACACCGACGGCTCCCAGGTACGCCTGAGCGATGTCGCAGATGTTGCCCTGGGTGGTGAGAACTACAGCGTCAGCGCACAATTCAACGGCAAACCGGCATCGGGTATCGCGATTAAGCTGGCCCCGGGCTCCAACGCTCTGGACACGGCAAAGGCATTGCGTGAAACCATCAACGGCCTGGAACCCTTCTTCCCGGAAGGTATGAAAGTCGTTTACCCGTACGACACCACGCCTGTGGTTTCGGCATCGATCGAAGGTGTGGTGCACACCCTGGTCGAAGCGGTTGTACTGGTGTTCCTGGTGATGTTCCTGTTCCTGCAAAACTTCCGCGCCACCATCATCACCACGATGACAGTACCGGTTGTATTGCTGGGTACCTTCGGGATCCTGGCCGCTGCAGGCTTCAGCATCAACACCCTGACCATGTTCGGTATGGTACTGGCCATCGGCTTGCTGGTGGACGATGCGATCGTGGTGGTTGAAAACGTTGAGCGGGTCATGTCCGAAGAAGGACTGCCGCCCAAGGAAGCCACCAAGAAATCCATGGAGCAGATCCAGGGTGCCCTGGTAGGTATTGCGCTGGTGTTGTCGGCGGTATTGCTGCCGATGGCCTTCTTCAGCGGCTCCACGGGTGTGATCTATCGCCAGTTCTCGATCACTATCGTGTCGGCGATGGGCCTGTCGGTACTGGTTGCCCTGATCTTCACCCCGGCCCTGTGCGCCACCATGCTCAAGCCAATCCAGAAGGGTGATCACGGCGAGAACAAGCGCGGTTTCTTCGGCTGGTTCAACCGGACCTTCGACAATGGCGTGAAACGCTATGAAAAAGGTGTCGGCAGCATTCTGCGGCACAAGGCTCCGTACCTGCTGGCTTATGTGCTGATTGTGGTTGGCATGGTGTTCCTGTTTACCCGTATCCCTACCTCCTTCCTCCCGGAAGAAGACCAGGGCGTACTGTTTGCACAGGTTCAAACACCGGCAGGCACCACTGCAGAGCGCACCCAGCAAGTGATCGACCGGATGCGCGAATACCTGCTGGCCGATGAGTCGGACGCTGTGTCTTCGGTGTTTACCGTAAACGGCTTCAACTTCGCCGGCCGTGGCCAGAGCTCCGGCCTGGCGTTCATCATGCTCAAGCCGTGGGGCGAGCGCGATTCCGACAACAGTGTATTTGCACTGGCTGCACGGGCGCAGAAAGTGTTCTCCAGCTACCGCGATGCAATGGTGTTCGCTTTTGCCCCGCCTGCTGTAATGGAACTGGGTAACGCCACCGGTTTCGACGTGTACCTGCAAGACCGCTCCGGCATTGGCCACGAGAAACTGATGGCTGCACGCAATCAGTTCCTGGGGATGGCGGCTCAAAGCAAGATCCTGGCGGGCGTACGTCCGAACGGTCTGAACGATGAACCGCAATACAAGCTGCTGATCGACGATGAGGCCGCTCGCGCCCTGGGCCTGAGCATTTCGGACATCAACAACACCCTGTCCATTGGTCTCGGTGCCAGTTATGTCAACGACTTCATCGACCACGGTCGAGTCAAAAAGGTATTCCTGCAAGGCGAAGCTGACTCGCGGATGAACCCCGAAGACCTGAAGAAGTGGTACGTGCGTAACGATCAGGGAACCATGGTGCCATTCTCGGCCTTCGCCAAGGGCGAGTGGATCTACGGCCCACCCAAGCTGTCGCGTTACAACGGCGTAGAAGCGATGGAAATTCTCGGCGCTCCGGCTCCGGGCTATACCAGCGGTCAAGCCATGGCTGAGGTCGAAGCCCTGGCCAAGAAGTTGCCAGCGGGTGTAGGTATTTCCTGGACGGGGCTGTCTTACGAGGAACGTCTGTCAGGTTCGCAAGCGCCTGCCCTGTACGCTATTTCCTTGCTGATGGTATTCCTGTGCCTTGCAGCACTGTACGAAAGCTGGTCGATCCCGATTGCGGTGATGCTGGTCGTACCCCTGGGGATCATTGGTGCGCTTATGGCCACCAGCCTGCGCGGGTTGTCCAACGACGTGTACTTCCAGGTGGGCTTGCTTACGACCATCGGTCTGGCCTCGAAAAACGCCATTCTGATCGTCGAGTTTGCCAAGGAACTGCATGAGCAGGGACGAAGCCTGGTGGATGCCGCGATCGAGGCGTGCCGCATGCGTCTGCGTCCGATCATCATGACCTCCCTGGCCTTCGTACTGGGTGTGGTTCCACTGGCCATCTCCACGGGCGCAGGCTCGGGCAGCCAGCACGCTATTGGTACCGGTGTTATCGGTGGCATGATCACCGCCACCGTACTGGCCGTGTTCTGGGTACCGCTGTTCTTTGTGGCCGTATCGTCCATTGGCGGCGGCAAGAATAAAGATACGGAAAAGAAAGTGGATCTGACTAAAACTCCAAACCAAGAGGCTGGCCAATGAGCAAGTCGCTTCTCGCAGTAGCTGTTGCAGCGTTTACGCTCGGCGGCTGCTCGCTGATCCCCGACTACCAGCGCCCTGAAGCGCCGGTAGCGGCGCAATACCCGCAAGGCCCGGCCTACTCGCCAACCGAGGCGGCCAGCAAGGCCGCTGCGGAACAGGGCTGGCGTCAGTTTTTCCATGACCCGGCGCTGCAGCAGCTGATCCAGACGGCTCTGGTCAACAACCGCGACCTGCGCGTCGCGGCGTTGAACATCGACGCCTATGCCGCGCAGTACCGCATCCAGCGCGCCGATCTGTTCCCGGCGGTTTCGGCCTCTGGCAGCGGTAGCCGTCAACGTACTCCGGCCAACATGTCGCAAACCGGCGAGTCGAGCATCACCAGTTCTTATTCGGCGACCCTTGGGGTCAGTGCATACGAGCTGGACCTGTTCGGCCGGGTTCGCAGCCTGAGCGATCAGGCGTTGCAGAACTACTTTGCAACCGAAGAAGCCCGACGCAGCACCCAGATCAGTCTGGTGGCCAGCGTCGCCAATGCCTACCTGACCTGGCAGGCTGACAAAGAGCTGCTCAAGCTCACCGAAGACACCCTCAAGGCGTTCGATGAGAGCTACAAGCTCACTTTGCGCAGCAATGAAGTCGGTGTGGCCTCGGCCCTTGAAGTCAGCCAGTCGCGTACCTCGGTGGAAAACGCCAAGGTGCAGCTGGCCCGCTACACCCGTCAGGTGGCGCAAGATCAGAACAGCCTCGCGCTGTTGCTGGGCAGCACCATCCCGGACAACCTGCCGGCAGCCCAACCGCTGGCAGCCGACCTGTTGAGCGAAGTACCGGCTGGCTTGCCATCGGACTTGCTGCAACGTCGTCCGGACATCCTTGAAGCCGAGCACAAGTTGCTGGCCGCCAACGCCAACATCGGCGCGGCGCGGGCAGCGTTTTTCCCGAGCATCAGCCTCACGGCCAATGCCGGGACCTTGAGCCCTGACCTGTCGGGGCTGTTCAAGGGCGGCTCGGGCACCTGGTTGTTCTCACCGCAAATCAACTTGCCGATCTTTAACGCAGGGGCTTTGCGCGCCAGCCTGGACTACGCAAAAATCCAGAAAGAGATCACCGTTTCCCAGTACGAGAAAACAATCCAGACCGCCTTCCAGGAAGTTTCTGACGGTCTGGCAGCGCGTCAAACCTACAACCAGCAGTTGCAGGCGCAAACCGACTTCGTCAACGCCAACCAGGATTACTACCGTTTGGCCGAGCGTCGTTATCGGATTGGCATCGACAGCAACCTGACCTTCCTCGATGCCCAGCGCTCGTTGTTCAGCGCGCAGCAATCGTTGATCACCGACCGTCTTTCGCAGCTGACCAGTGAAGTCACGCTGTACAAGGCGCTGGGTGGCGGCTGGTACGAACAGACCGGGCAAAACCGCCCTGTTTCGGATCAGCCACCCAAGGCTTGATGCGTATCGGTTAAACAACAAACCCGCCTTATGGCGGGTTTGTTGTTTCAGGCTAGGGATGCAGATTGATCTGTAGCCGCTGTTACTCCCGCGACTCAACCCCCAATTCATCCCACACCGATTCAGCCAGATGAAACGTCGCATTGGCCGCCGGAATCCCGCAATAGATAGCACTCTGCATGATCACTTCCTTGATCTCGGCCCGGGTCACGCCATTGTTGGCCGCAGCGCGCAGATGCAGTTTCAGCTCTTCATTGCGGTTCATGCCGATCAGCATCGCGATGGTAATCAGGCTACGGGTATGGCGCGCCAACCCCGGACGAGTCCAGATATCACCCCAGGCGTGGCGGGTGATCATTTCCTGGAACTCGCTGTTGAACTCGGTCAGGGCATTGAGGCTGCGATCCACATGGGCATCACCCAGCACTGCGCGGCGTACTTGCATGCCCTCGTTGTAACGTTGTTTCTCGTCCACAAAAAACTCCTTAGCTTGCCTGCAAAAATTGCAGCACGCGCTGGCTGAAAGCATCGCCTGCCTGCACGTTGGACAGGTGCGCGGCGTAAAACTCGGCGTACTGCGCGCCACGCACATGTTCCTGAATGAAGTGGCTGCCCGCAGGCGGCGTGACGGCATCTTCAGTGCCCGCGATCACCAGCATGGGCACTTCGATTGCGCCCAACTGATCGCGAAAATCTGCATCACGCACAGCAGCACAATTGGCGACATAGCCCTGGGGCGAAGTGGCCGCCAGCATATCGGTGATGCGCTTGGCCTGCCCGGGATTGGCCTGGGCGAAGTCCGCGGTAAACCAGCGGGCAATGGAGGCATCACGCAACCCCGCCATCGCCGCAGCACCCTCACGCAAAACCATCTCGATGCGCGGATTCCAGACCGCAGGCTCGCCAATTTTGGCAGCCGTGTTGCACACCACCAGCTTGTGCAGCCGCGAACCGGCATGGATCCCCAGCCACTGGCCAATCAGTCCACCCATCGACAACCCGCAAAAATGCGCGCGCTCGATATGCAGCGCATCCAGCAGCGCCAAAACATCTCCGCCCAGTTGTTCAATGCTATACGGTCCTTCGGTCACCAACGACTGGCCATGACCCCGGGTGTCGTAGCGCAATACCTGGAAGTGCTCGGCGAACGCCGCAATCTGCGTGTCCCACATCCCCAGATCAGTGCCCAGGGAATTGGACAGCACCAGCACCGGTGCACCTTGCGGGCCGTCCAGGCGGTAGTTGAGTTCACCTTCAGCGAGTTGTACACGTCCCACGAGTTTCTCCTTTAGAGGACCAACGCAAAATGTTCAGCCCGCGCACGTTCGACCCACGTCGTCGCCTGACCAAGGTAATGGGCCGGATCGAGCAGGCGATCCAGTTCCTGCGCGCTGAGGTGCGCGGTGATTTGCGGCTCTTCGCCCAGCACCCCACGTAAATGGCGCTTTTCGGCCACCGCCCGCTTGCAACACTGCTCCAGCAGATGATGCGCGGTTTCGCGCCCTACCCGCTGCGCCAGCACAATGCTTACTGCTTCAGCCAGCACCAGCCCGTGGGTCAGATCGAGGTTGCGCGCCATGCGCTCACTGTCCACTTCCAGCCCACGGGCAATATTCAACGCCTGTACCAGCGCGCCGGACACCACGCAACAAATCTCGGGGAGGGTTTCCCATTCGGCATGCCATAAACCCAGGCTGCGCTCGTGCTCCTGAGGCATGGCGCTGAACAAAATGCTCAGCAGGCCCGGCACCCGCGTTGCGGCACCGATCAATACCGCAGACCCAACCGGGTTGCGCTTGTGCGGCATGGTCGACGAGCCGCCCTTGCCCGGTGCCGACGGCTCGAACACTTCCGCCGCCTCGGTCTGCATCAGCAGGCTGATATCCCGACCGATTTTGCCCAGGCCACCGGCGATCAGGCCCAGAACTGCGGCAAATTCCACCAGACGATCACGCTGGGTATGCCAGGGTTGCTCAGGCAGACTCAGGCCCAGTTCATCAGCCAACGCCTGTGCCACCGGCATGGCCTGATCGCCAAGGGCTGCCAGGGTGCCGGAAGCACCGCCAAACTGCAGGCACAGTAAACGCGGTTTGAGCTCGTGCAGACGCTGGCGGCTACGGGTCACGGCCCCCAGCCAGCTGGCGATTTTCATGCCCAAGGTCACCGGAGTAGCCTGCTGCAGCCAGGTGCGCCCGGCCAAAGGCGTCGTGGCATAGCGCTGGGCCTGCGCGGCGAGCACATCCGCCAGCTGCGTCATGTCACGCTCGATCAAATCCAGAGCGGCGCGCAATTGCAGGACCAGACCGCTGTCCATCACGTCCTGGCTGGTGGCACCCAAATGCACATAACGTTCCGCTTCGGGCGCGCTGCTGGCAATCTGTTTGCCCAGGGCCTTGACCAGCGGGATCGCCGAATTGCCGGCACTGGCGATCGCCAGGCCCAGCGCTTCAAAATCGTAGAGTTGTGCGCGACAGGCCGCGGTAATCGGTGCAAGCGCAGAGTGAGGAATCACCCCGACCCGGGCTTGTGCCCGGGCCAGCGCCGCTTCGACGTCGAGCATGGCCTGTACCCGGCCATGATCGCAAAACACTTGCTTCATGGCCTCGGCGGTAAAGTACGCATCGAACAGCTGATCACTCATAAACCTTCCTTAGAAAGCGCGCGCCACAGCCGGGCGCGCGGGCACATCACAAATCGTGGTGCAGGTACTTGGGCTGCTTGGGCAAACGGAAGCTGAACAGGAACGCGATGGCCATCATCACCGTCACATACCAGTAGAAGCTGTTTTCCATGCCCATGGACTTGAGGCCCAGTGCCACGTATTCCGCAGAACCACCAAAGATGGCGTTAGCCACGGCATAGGCCAGGCCAACACCCAGCGCCCGTACCTGCGGCGGGAACATCTCGGCTTTGACCAGGCCGCTGATCGAGGTGTAGAAGCTGACAATCGCCAGCGCCAGGGTAATCAGGACAAAGGCCAGGAAGGGACTGCTGATGGTTTTCAGGGTCAACAGGATCGGCACGGTACACAGCGTACCCAGCGCACCAAACCAGAGCATGTTGTTACGCCGGCCGATCTTGTCCGCCAGCATGCCGAACAGCGGCTGCATGCACATATAAAGGAACAGCGCCCCGGTCATGATGTAACTGGCGGTCTTGGCGTGCATACCGGCGGTGTTGACCAGGTATTTCTGCATGTAGGTGGTAAAGGTGTAGAAAATCAGCGAGCCGCCTGCGGTGTAACCCAGCACGGTAATAAACGCCGCTTTATGGTCACGGAACAACGCCCTAACACTACCGGCGTCCTTGTCCTGGCGGGTTTCGGCGCTGGTGGTTTCTTTCAGGGTGCGACGCAGCAACAACGAAATCAGCGCCGCAATGGCTCCGATCACAAAGGGGATGCGCCAGCCCCAGGCCCGCAGTTCGTCTTCTGACAGAAACTGCTGAAGAATCACCACCACCAGCACCGCCAGCAGTTGCCCGCCGATCAGCGTTACATACTGGAAGGAAGCAAAGAAGCCGCGCTGGCCCTTGAGTGCCACTTCACTCATATAGGTCGCAGTGGTGCCGTATTCACCCCCTACCGACAGGCCCTGGAACAGCCGTGCCATCAGCAACAAGGCCGGGGCCCAGGCGCCGATCGAGGCATAGGTCGGCAAGAAGGCAATAACCAGTGAGCCGGCGCACATCATCAGCACCGAGATCATCATGGAATTCTTTCGCCCGTGCTTGTCAGCCACCCGGCCAAACAGCCAGCCACCTATGGGGCGCATCAAAAAACCCGCCGCAAACACACCGGCCGTGTTCAGCAACTGCACCGTAGGGTCATCGGAGGGGAAGAAAGCGGGAGCGAAGTAGATCGCACAGAAGGCGTAAACGTAAAAGTCGAACCATTCGACCAGGTTGCCGGAGGATGCACCGACAATCGCAAAAATCCTTTTTTTGCGCTCCTCTCCTGTGTAGTGAGTTGCTGTTGTCATCTTTATTTACTCATCAGGTTTTAGTTGCAATCAGACACACATTGCAACATCTCGCGCCATCACCGCAATAAGCCGAACGACTGAGGCCGTGGGAGCGAGCGGGCTCGCTCCCACAGAGGCAGTATTGAGCGCTATCAGACCCGTTCAATAGCCAATGCCAGACCCTGCCCAACGCCCACGCACATGGTCGCCAGGCCTTTCTTGCCACCGGTTTTTTCCAGCTGATGCAAGGCGGTCATGACGATGCGAGCACCGCTCATGCCCAGGGGGTGACCCAGGGCAATTGCCCCGCCATTGGGGTTTACCTGCGGCGCATCGTCAGCCAGGCCCAGCTCGCGTAAAACGGCCAGGCCCTGGCTGGCGAAGGCTTCGTTGAGTTCGATCACGTCAAAATCACTCACCGCCAACCCCAGGCGCTCCACCAGCTTACGCACCGCCGGTACCGGGCCAATGCCCATTACACGGGGCGCAACACCGGCGCTGGCCATGCCCAGAACCCGACCGCGAGCGGTAAGGCCATGGCGTTTGACCGCCTCGGCCGATGCCAGGATCATCGCCGCGGCGCCATCGTTGACCCCCGAGGCATTGCCCGCAGTGACGGTCTTGTCCGGGCCGTTGACCGGCTTGAGTTTGCCCAGGGTTTCCAGGCTGGTATCGGCACGCGGATGCTCGTCGTGCTCAACCACCGTCTCACCTTTTTTATGGGCAATACGCACCGGCACGATTTCTTCGGCAAAGTAGCCTGCGGCCTGGGCAGCAGCAGTCCGTTGCTGGCTGCGCAGGGCGAAAGCGTCCTGATCGGCGCGGGAAATCTTGTACTCGTCGGCCACGTTGTCCGCCGTCTGTGGCATCGGGTCGACACCGTATTGGGCTTTCATCAGCGGGTTGATAAAGCGCCAGCCAATGGTGGTGTCCTCCAGTTTCATGTTGCGCGAGAACGCGGCATCGGCCTTGCCCATCACAAACGGCGCCCGCGACATGGACTCGACGCCACCGGCAATCGCCAGCTCCATCTCGCCGCTGGCAATGGCGCGGAACGCCGTGCCGATGGCATCCATACCCGAGGCACACAGGCGGTTGAGGGTCACGCCGGGAATGGTGTCCGACAGCCCGGCCAGCAACGCGGCCATGCGCGCCACGTTGCGGTTGTCTTCACCGGCCTGGTTGGCGCAGCCGAAAAAAACTTCGTCGACTTCGTTCCAGTTCACATTCGGGTTGCGTTCGATCAGCGCCTTGATCGGCGCTGCCGCCAGATCATCGGCGCGCATGCCTGCCAGGCCACCGCCAAAACGGCCGATAGGGGTACGAATCGCGTCACAGATAAAGACTTCGCGCATCATGCTTCTCCCGGAGCCTGACCGTGGGCCAGTGCGGTGCGCGCTTCCAGGTCACGCAAGGCGCTGAGTTCGACGTCGGTCGGGGCCGCTGTTTGCGCCACATTATCGGCAAAGCGAATGGCCCAGCCGGTGGCAGCAATGACTTGCTCGCGGGTCACGCCCGGATGCAGGGCAGTGACCACAAATTCGTTGGTCTGTTCTTCAGGTTCCATGGTGCACAGATCGGTAATGATGCCCACCGGCCCGGCACCCGGGAGGCCCAGACGCTTGCGCGAGTCGCCGCCTTCACCGTGGCCCACCGAGGTGATGAAGTCCAGTTTGTCGACAAAAGAGCGGGCCGACTGCTTGAGGATGATCAGCACGCTTTTCGCCGAACCGGCGATTTCCGGCGCGCCACCGGCACCTGGCAGGCGAACTTTTGGCTGGTGGTAGTCACCGACCACTGTGGTGTTGATATTGCCGAAACGGTCGACCTGGGCTGCGCCCAAAAAGCCGACATCGACCCGACCGCCCTGCAGCCAGTAACGGAAGATTTCACTGGTGGAGACTACGGTGTCAGCCGTTTCGGCCAGTTCACCGTCACCAATCGACAGCGGCAACACATCAGGCTTGGCCCCAATCGGGCCGGACTCGTAGATCAGCACCACATCCGGAGACGAGGTCAGACGCGCCAGGTTAGCCGCCTTGGAAGGCAAGCCAATGCCGACAAAACACACCGAACCGTTTTTCAAACGGCGGGCCGCCGCAACGGTCATCATTTCATTGGTGGTGTAGGTCATTATTTAGCCTCCGAAGCGCGGGCCAGCTTGGCCTGGAACTCACTGAAATTCGCAGTGCCGTGGATGTATTCATTGATCCAGGCAGTAAAGGTCTCACGGTCGCGGGCAATCGGGTCCCACGCTTGATAGAAACGGTTATCGCGCTCGGTATAACCATGAGCGTAGGAAGGGTGCGCCCCACCCGGCACATGACACACTGCGCTCAAGGCCCAGGTTGGCAGGACGCAGGCATTCATTGGCGCTTGCAGGTCGTCGACGATTTCTTCAACGGTGACGATGCAGCGCTTGGCCGCCAGGGCCGCTTCTTTCTGCACCCCCAGGATGCCCCACAGCAGCACGTTGCCCTTGCGGTCGGCCTTTTGCGCGTGAATCACCGTGACATCCGGGCGCACCGCCGGTACTGCGGCCAGTACTTCGCCAGTAAACGGGCAAGTGACGGTCTTGATCAGCGGGTTGACCTTGGGTAAATCAGACCCTGCGTATGCACGCAGCACCGCAAATGGCAGGCCCGAGGCACCCGCAACGTAGGCATTGGCCAGGTCGGCGTGGCTGTGCTCTTCGATTTCCAGCGGCTGTGGCCACTGTTTCTCGACGGCATCGCGCAAACGGTGCAGGGAACCAACGCCAGGGTTGCCACCCCAGGAAAAGATCAACTTTCGTGCACAACCGGCACCGATCAACTGGTCGTACACCAGATCAGGCGTCATCCGCACCAGAGTCAGGTCTTTCTTGCCCTGACGGATGATTTCATGACCCGCTGCAGTCGGGATCAGGTGGGTGAAACCTTCAAGGGCAACGGTGTCACCATCGCTCACAAATTGTTTCACCGCGTCGTGTAACGAAATGATGTCTGCCATCTGGGGTAGCTCCCGTTTTTTGTAGGCCACTGCGGTTGAAGAAGGTGCGCCAGGGCGACACCGGATGCTCAGCAGATTAAGCCGCGGCTTTGGCCCAAACAATCCGATAATCGACTATGTGTTCGCTAATCGAACACATAGTTAGCAGGCTGCCTATCAGGTTGCATCAGCGTGGCTGACCATGCCTTTGATAAGCACTGCCGTGGTTGCCAGGGCAGCCGGAATCACCAGCGCGGTCAGCACCTGCTCGAAGTTCCAGCCCAGACCCAGCAGGGTCGCGCCCATCCACGCCCCCAGAATGGCGCCGAAGCGGCCGATGCCGAGCATCCATGACACACCGGTGGCCCGCCCCTGGGTCGGATAAAAACGTGCGGCCAGCGACGGCATCGCCGATTGCGCACCGTTGACGCACATACCGGCCACCAGCACCAGAGTTGCCAGCACGGTGATATTGCCCAGGCTCTGACCAACCGCGTAGGCAAACACCCCGGCCAGCAGGTAGAAAATGCCGATCACTTTGTGCGGGTTGAACCGGTCCATCGCCCAACCCACCCCCACTGCACTCAACACCCCGCCGAACTGGAACAGAGCGCCAATAAATGCCGCCTGCTCCATGCTTGCGCCGCTGTCACGCATCAGCGTCGGCAGCCAGCTGGTCAACAGATAAACGATCACCAGCCCCATAAAGTAGGTGAGCCACAGCAACAGGGTGCCGGTGCTGTAAGTGCCGGAAAAGATCACTGCAAAGACGTTGCGCGCCTTGACGGTATTCTGCTCCGGCACGCTGAAGCTTGACGCCTGGGCCACCTGGGCAGGGTCGATCGGGGCAAGGGTCTTGCGAATACGCTCAACACTGCGGTTGCGCACCACCAGGTAGCGCGCCGACTCCGGTAACCAGAACAGCAATACCACGGCAAGAATCAGCGGCAGCACGCCGCCAATCAACAACAGGCTGTGCCAGCCATACATCGGGATCAACTTGGCAGAGACAAACCCGCCGCCCGCCATGCCGAGGTTAAAGCCGCAAAACATGCTGGTTACCAGCAAAGACTTGTGGCGTTCGGGGGTGTATTCCGAAAGCAAGGTAGTGGCATTAGGCATGCCGGCCCCCAGGCCAAGCCCGGTTAAAAAGCGCAGTACCAGCAGTTGGTCAACGTTGCTGGCGTAGGCCGAGGCCAGACTGAAGCCACCAAACACCAGCACCGCCGACACCAGCACCACCTTGCGGCCAAAACGGTCCGCCAAGGGTCCAGAGCCCAGGGCACCAAACACCATGCCGATCAGCGCGGCGCTCATCACGGGACCGAGGCTGGCGCGGTCAATCCCCCAGTCCTGGGACAGGGCAGGCGCAATAAAGCCCATGGCCGCTGTGTCCAGGCCATCGAGGAAGACAATCAGAAAACACAGGATCACCACGCGCCACTGGTAGCGCGACAGGGGTTGGGCGTTGATAAAGGACTGCACATCGAGGCAGTTGCCGACAGAAGACTGGGGTGAATTCATTATTTTTATACCGGTCAAAAACCAGGGCGAACGAAAACCGGCCAGGGGCCAGCGGCTCACATTAATAGTTATCGGGGGATCAGAAGGGCAGCGGGCGACTGCGCAGTGGCAGCGTCAGGGGGAGTGTCATGGCGTTTGGCCTCTTCTCATTATTATTTAGCCTGCCCGGCAAGGCAGCGCTGAGCCGACATTAATCAGCCCACTGCCGCCATGCAATTCGATAAACGCTTAACTGTGCGTTTATCGAACGCTTAGTTTTCACCCATCAACTAAACAACTGGGTGCTCAGCTCGCGGCTGGCGTTGAGCATGATCGGCAAAAAGCGCTGCTCCAGCTCCGTGCGTGTGACCCTTCCTGCGTGGGTGCTGACATTCAGGGCGGCAAGCACTTGCCCGGAAGCGTCGTAGACCGGCACGGCAATCGAACGCAGGCCTTGTTCCAGTTCCTGGTCGACCACACACCAGCCCTGCTCACGCACCAGTTGCAAACACTCCAGCAGTGCTTCGCGGGTGTGCAGGGTACGACTGGTCTTGGCCTGGAACTCACCGTGGGCCAGGTATTCGTGCAGGGTCACGTCGTCCAGCGCCGCCAACAGAATGCGCCCCATCGAAGTGCAGTAGGCGGGCAGGCGGCCGCCAACCGACAGATCAACCGAAATCAGCCGCTGCGTAGTAGCCGAACGGGCGATGTAGAGGATGTCATCGCCTTCGAGCGTCGCCATGTTGCACGCCTCGTGCAATTGCTCGCTCATGCGGTCCAGATAAGGCTGAGCCGACACGGCCAGCGGCGTGGACGACAGATAGGCATGGCCCAGCGTCAACACTTTGGGCAACAGGGAGTAGGTACGCCCGTCAGTGGTCGCATAGCCCAGCTTGATCAGGGTGTACAAACAACGGCGCACCGCCGCCCGGGGGATTTCCGTGCGGTGGCTGATCTGCGCGATGGTCAGATGCCGCTTGCGTTCCTGAAACGCCTGCACCACCGCCAGGCCACGGGCCAACGACGACATGAAGTCAGGATCACCGGTAAACGCCTGAATACGCTTGGCCGGCGACGCCACAATCGGTGGCGCGATACTGGCAACGGCATTGTGCAGTCGATCATTCATTCCCAACCCCCAGCTTCAGCTATTTATAGTTATGGCATGCCGGGCGATTATCGAACCGCTAGTCGATAATCGCAATCAGTGCTGCAGCGAGGTAATGTACACATGATTTTGTACGATCTTGAATCATTTTAGTTGGATGACATTTTTTTAACCTGGGCTTTATTACAATCAGGCGCGTCCGCTCAATGATAGAAAACGTCTGATTAATATGTATTCAGGTCAAGTTCAGCTCTGGCATTAAACAACTTGATGGCCAACTACCCGGCAGCGAATCAAATAGAGTCACGCGTGCAAAGCGCAGGCTAATTCACAAATATTCATAACACATGTCACGACTGGAAGTTGACGCGCAGGAAGTTATTCAGCGATAGTAGAGGCACTTCTCAGCTATTGAGAACGCGCAAGTTATTGAGAGTACAAGGTCAAGCCCGTACAGCCGATTGGATCCAACCAGAGCGTTGCGTTCGATTGCTACGCGCAGCTTGCCGGCAATTGCATCGTGTGTAGTTTCACCCGGGGGTGAACACTTGAGACGGCGACGCTCATGTTTCTGTAAATGACGTGGCCGAGTGCATAGCGTGGTGTATGTAAGCATGACGTTATTTATAGGCCTTTGTCTTATTGCCTGTCATTCGTCATATGAATCAACCTCCCTGCACGGTGATTCACCAGGTTCAAACTCAACTCAATTAGGTAAGACAGTGACAAAAGACGAACTGCGCGCAGAACTTGAGCGACAGGAACAACGATTCAAGGATCTTTACGGTGGTGAAGTGACCACCTACGCGGCCAAACCCGAGCCCGGACGCAAACCCTGGCGCAAACGGGCCAGCCTGCTCGACCAGGCGTTCACTCAAGAAATCCAGAAGATCGAAAAAGAGCTCAAGGCCGAAGAGCCCTGACCCGCACCTGAAAACGTACCAGAACAGCCCCTGCTGCCTCTTGCGTGCTCGCCATTTGCATGAGCGGGTATGGCTGTTTGCTATATCAGAACCTGAACCAGCAGCGTCGGCCCCTCTGATTTAAGAAATTTCATCTATCCAAATCAGACCTGCGCCACAGCGTGCGTATGCCCCTGGAAAAGCCCTATAGCCTTTGGTATCAGTGGCTTGAAGGGAATTGCCTACGCCAGCTCGCGATGGATTCTTACAGGTTTTTTCATTTATAGATGTTACCAACGGGCAGCTAGTGCATTGATTAGCGGGGTTTTCTGGCATAATCCGCCCCCCTTTATGACCGTGTCAGAAAACCTTCATGATCGATCTATTAAGCGGATTGGACGCCTGGGTTCTTATCAGCCTCTTCTTCGCCCTAGCCTTTGTTCTCGCGTTTGAGTTCATCAACGGCTTTCATGACACCGCAAACGCGGTAGCGACTGTCATCTACACCAAAGCCATGCCGCCTCACCTGGCGGTGTTCTTTTCCGGTGTGTTCAATTTCCTCGGCGTGTTGCTGGGCGGGGTTGGCGTGGCCTATGCCATCGTCCACCTGCTGCCGGTTGAGCTGCTGGTCAACGTAAACACCGGACATGGCCTGGCCATGGTGTTCTCGTTGCTCGCTGCGGCCATCACCTGGAACCTTGGCACCTGGTATTTCGGCATTCCTGCCTCAAGCTCACACACCCTGATCGGTTCGATCCTCGGTGTCGGCCTGGCCAACGCCCTGATCAGCGGCATCCCGGTGAGTGACGGGGTTAACTGGCAGAAGGCTATCGATATTGGTGCCTCGCTGGTGTTCTCGCCAATCGCCGGTTTCGTGGTAGCGGGCCTGGTACTGGTCGGCCTGAAGTGGTGGCGTCCGGGGTCCAAGATGCACAAGACCCCTGAGCAGCGCCGCAAGCTGGATGACAAGAAGCACCCGCCGTTCTGGAACCGACTGGTGCTGGTGATTTCGGCCATGGCAGTCAGTTTCGTGCACGGCTCCAACGATGGCCAGAAAGGCATCGGCCTGATCATGCTGGTATTGATCGGCATCGTGCCAAGCGCTTTCGTTCTGGATCTGAACAGCACCACCTATCAGATCGAACGCACCCGCGACGCCACCTTGCACCTGAGCCAGTTCTACGAGCGCAACAACGCTTCGCTGACCGAGTTCCTGGCCCTGGGCAAAAGCGTCAAGGGCGACCTGCCGGATCAGTTCAGCTGCAATCCGCAGCAGACCGAACCGACCATCGCAGCCCTGTTGAGCTCGCTCAAAGGTGTAGCGGACTACCACTCGATCCCGGCTGAAAAGCGTATCGAGATCCGCCGCTACCTGCTTTGCCTGGATGACACCGCGAAGAAAGTCAGCAAATTGCCAGTGCTTGATTCCCGCGAAAAAGCGGACCTCGAGAAACTGCGCAAAGACCTGACCGCCACCACCGAATACGCACCGTTCTGGGTGATCCTGGCTGTAGCCCTGGCCCTGGGTCTGGGCACCATGGTGGGCTGGAAGCGTGTGGTTAAAACCATCGGCGAGAAGATCGGCAAGCAGGGCATGACCTATGCTCAGGGCATGGCCGCTCAAATCACCACGGCTTTCGCCATCGGCATGGCCAATATCTTCTCCCTCCCGGTATCGACGACGCACATTCTGTCGTCGGGCGTGGCAGGTACCATGGTCGCCAACAAAAGCGGCCTGCAGGGCGGTACGATCAAAACCATCCTGATGGCCTGGGTGCTGACCTTGCCGGCTACCATTGCACTGTCTGCAACGCTGTTCTGGCTGGCTTCCAAAGTCCTCGCCTGATAGCGCGCCGCACAAAAAAGGTACGACCCGCACGGGTCGTACCTTTTTTTATGCCCGGTCATTATGCAGACCCTGTGGGAGCTGGCTTGCCCGCGATGGCATCGACTCAGTTTGCCTGACAGACCGCGTTGCCTGCATCGCGAGCAAGCCCGCTCCCACCGCATTCGGGCAAGTCCCATTTATTACAGGCAAAAAAATAGGCGACCGAAGTCGCCCAAAATGCCTTGCGTGCTCATGCCATGGAAAGACCCGGCGCTATTTGCGCTTCTGCGAGTCTTTCCAGATAAAAATGCCCAGACCGGCGAAAAACAAAACCATGAGGCCGACAGTAAGTACTCCGGCGATAACCACATTATCGAGAAACATGACGGCCTCCTGCGCTCTGTTTGTGTGTCTGTTGAAGCTAGATTAACCAGACACGCAGGCGCACAACTTGACCGGGATCAATAGTGACCCACGGCCAGCCGGCAGTTGAGGGGGTTAGTTGACGCAGATCATCGAAAACGCGGCAGTTCAGCGCTTTTTCGGTTTTTTCTTCGGCTTTTTCGCCGTTTTTGCCAACGGCATTGCCTGTTCGAACGCCTTGCGCACCTCGTTCAGGCGCTTTTCATTGAGGTCATGTACCCGTTTGGCGCGCTCGGCGCCCAGGTCAACCAGCTTGGTGTCTTGGCTCATAAGCAAATCAGACCACTGTCAGTATGTTTCAGTACGCCAATAATGCGATGCACATTCGGCCCTGACCAGAAAAAACCACCTAGACCTTGATATCAACCCACACACCCTGGCGCTGCATGCCATCGGCCAAGGGTTCAACCGGCACCTCGTCAACCACCTGCGGGAGCGTACTCCCCTGCTCCCGGGATTCGCGGCGGCGCTGTTCCTGCTGACGCCGTTGCTCCTCACGCAACAATAAAGTGGCCTGGTCGGCATCGCTGTGCTTGAGGTCAATGGCACTTTCGCTGGAGCTGGCCTGGGCCGGCACCACAGGCGGAATGTCCGGGCGCGGGCGAACCGGATCCTGTCCGGAGGTAACCGGTACTGCGCCAAGGGGCAAAATGGACGGCAGCATGGTGATTGTTCTCCTGTCTTCTGGCTATTTGCGCGAACCGGTAATCGTGAACCATTGGTCGATAACCGGGCTGACACCCTGGCAAACCGGACAGCTTTTTTTGAGAGTCCTTTGGACTGAGGCCCTTGATCCGTTAATATACTCGGCTTTTTCAAAGCGGGAGTCAGGCAGCATGGCGCAGCAGTATCAACCGGGGCAACGCTGGATTAGTGACAGCGAAGCAGAGCTAGGTTTGGGCACCGTTCTGGCACAGGACGGTCGCTTGCTGACCGTGCTCTATCCGGCCACTGGCGAAACCCGCCAATATTCGCTGCGCAACGCACCGCTCACGCGCGTACGGTTCTCGCCGGGTGACACCATCATCCACTTCGAAGGCTGGAAGATGACCGTGCGCGAAGTTGAGGACGTTGACGGCCTGATGGTCTACCACGGCCTCAACGAGCGAAACGAAGCCGTCACCCTGCCAGAGACCCAACTGTCGAACTTTATCCAGTTCCGTCTGGCCAGTGACCGTCTGTTTGCCGGGCAAATCGACCCGCTGTCCTGGTTCTCCCTGCGCTACCACACCCTCGAACACACCAGCCGCCAGCTGCAATCGCCGCTGTGGGGCCTGGGTGGCGTACGTGCGCAACCTATTGCGCACCAACTGCATATCGCCCGCGAAGTCGCTGACCGCATCGCCCCTCGGGTTTTGCTGGCCGACGAAGTGGGTCTGGGCAAAACCATCGAAGCCGGTCTGGTGATCCACCGCCAGCTGCTCAGTGGCCGCGCCAACCGTGTATTGATCGTAGTCCCGGAAAACCTGCAGCACCAATGGCTGGTCGAGATGCGTCGACGCTTCAATCTTGAAGTGGCGTTGTTCGACGAAGAGCGCTTTATCGAAAGCGACGCCAGCAACCCGTTCGAAGACTGCCAGCTGGCCCTGGTTGCCCTGGAATGGCTGGTGGACGATCCCAAGGCCCAGGCAGCGCTGTTTGATGCCGACTGGGACCTGCTGGTAGTCGACGAAGCTCACCACCTGGTGTGGCACGAAGACAACGTCAGCCCCGAGTACGGCCTGGTTGAACAACTCGCCGGCGTGATCCCGGGCGTGCTGCTGCTCACTGCAACCCCGGAACAACTGGGCCAGGACAGCCACTTTGCGCGCTTGCGCCTGCTGGACCCGAACCGCTTCCACGACCTGGCCGCCTTCCGCGCCGAAAGCGAAAATTACCGCCCGGTGGCTCAGGCCGTACAGGAACTGCTGGATAAAGGCAGCCTGTCCCCTGAAGCCCATAAAACCATCCACGGTTTCCTCGGCGCCGAAGGCGATACCCTGCTGGCCGCCGTCAATGCTGGCGATGCCGAGGCCAGCGCCCGCCTGGTGCGCGAACTGCTTGACCGCCACGGCACCGGCCGCGTGCTGTTCCGTAATACCCGCGCCGCGATCCAGGGCTTCCCGGAGCGCAAACTGCATGCCTACCCGCTGCCGTGCCCGGCCGAATACCTTGAGCTGCCGTTGGGCGAACACGCCGAGCTGTACCCTGAAGTCAGCTTCCAGGCCCAGCCGGACGCCAGCGATGAAGAGCGGTGGTGGAACTTCGACCCGCGGGTCGAATGGCTGATCGACACCCTGAAAATGCTCAAGCGCACCAAGGTGCTGGTGATCTGCGCCCACGCCGAAACCGCGATGGATCTGGAAGACGCCCTGCGCGTGCGTTCCGGTATTCCTGCAACGGTCTTCCACGAAGGCATGAACATTCTTGAGCGTGACCGCGCTGCGGCCTACTTCGCTGACGAAGAGTTCGGCGCTCAGGTGTTGATCTGTTCCGAAATCGGCAGTGAAGGCCGTAACTTCCAGTTTGCCCACCACCTGGTGCTGTTCGACCTGCCATCCCACCCGGATTTGCTGGAGCAGCGGATTGGCCGTCTGGACCGGATCGGCCAGAAGCACGTGATCGAGCTGCACGTACCGTACCTTGAGACCAGCCCGCAACAGCGCCTGTTCCAGTGGTACCACGAAGCGCTGAACGCGTTCCTCAACACCTGCCCGACCGGTAACGCCCTGCAACACCAGTTCGGTCCTCGTTTGCTGCCATTGCTGGAAGCTGGGGACGACCAAGAGTGGCAAGCACTGATCGACGAAGCCCGGGTTGAACGTGAGCGTCTGGAGCAAGAGCTGCACACCGGCCGCGACCGTTTGCTGGAGCTTAACTCCGGTGGTTCGGGTGAAGGTGAAGCACTGGTTGAGGCGATCCTTGAGCAAGACGATCAGTTCACCCTGCCGATCTACATGGAAACCCTGTTCAACGCCTTTGGCATCGACAGCGAAGACCACTCGGAAAACGCGCTGATCCTCAAGCCCAGCGAAAAAATGCTCGACGCCAGCTTCCCCCTGGGTGACGACGAAGGCGTGACCATCACCTACGATCGCGAGCAGGCCCTGTCGCGCGAAGACATGCAGTTCATCACCTGGGAGCACCCGATGGTGCAAGGCGGCATGGACCTGGTGCTGTCGGGTTCGATGGGCAACACCGCCGTCGCCCTGATCAAGAACAAGGCCCTCAAGCCCGGTACCGTCCTGCTCGAGCTGATTTACGTCAGTGAAGTGGTTGCTCCGCGCTCCCTGCAACTGGGCCGCTACCTGCCGCCGGCCGCCCTGCGCTGCCTGCTCGATGCCAATGGCAACGACCTGTCGTCGCGCGTGGCCTTTGACACCTTGAACGAACAGCTGGAAAGCGTTCCCCGCGCCAGCGCCAACAAGTTCGTTCAGGCCCAGCGCGACCAACTGACGCCTAAAATCAACGCAGGCGAAGCCAAAATCGCGCCACGTCATGCGGAACGCGTGGCCGAAGCCCAGCGCCGTCTGGCAGCCGACACGGAAGAAGAACTGGCCCGCCTGACTGCCCTGCAGGCTGTCAACCCGAGCGTGCGCGAGAGCGAACTGATTGCCCTGCGCAAGCAGCGCGAACAAAGCCTGGCCATGCTTGAAAAAGCCGCCCTGCGCCTTGAAGCCATTCGGGTTCTGGTAGCGGGTTAAAACCCATGAGCTGTGGGAGCGAGCTTGCTCGCGATAGGATCAATGAGGTGAAACTGAATCACCGCGTTAATCCTATCGCGAGCAAGCCCGCTCCCACATTTCTGACAGTCCCGATCTAACGTAACTAACTATAAACCCCCGCCCTAATAACAAAATGATAACCATCATTTTGCCATCACCCCTGTCACAGCCAATCCAGCTTCTATACTCGATCTCAAGCTAGCACCCAACGACTAGCGCATCTGGATCGCCGAGGCGTGCAATGGAAAGTCCGGGGTTGCAACTTTTGGCCGAATCCGCAGAAAACGGGCAACTGCTGTTGATCGGCGGCTATAACCCCTATCTGCTGTTTCTCGCCTGGCTCGTTGCCTGTACTGCCTGCGTGGCCACGCTGAATCTGCTCGACCGCGCAGCCAATGCCGAAAAAACTGCGGCAAGAACCATTTGGCGATGGATAGCTGTCGCTTGCCTGACCATCGGCATCTGGGCGATGCACAGCATCTGCATCCTGGCCTTTGACTCCCCGCTCGACGCTCGCTACGGCGTTGTTATCGCGCTTGGCTCATTGCTGATTGCCCTGATTATTGTGCAAACCCTCGACAACACTACAGCCTGGCGCCCAAACAGCCGCCTGCTCCATCAGTTATTCAAATATGCCCTGTGCATGCTTGCTGCTGGCGGCCTGCTCAGCACTCACTTGCTCATTGGCAATACACTGGCTGGCAATTCGGATGCAGGCAGCAATAACTGGCAACCGGGCCTTGTGCTGGCCGTGATCACCCTGTTGCTGATTGGCAGTTGCATCAGCGCCACGATTGTCGACAAGAAACTACAACTCAAGGAGCACGACCTGCGCCGCGTCAATGCCCTGCTCAGCCAGCTCGACCAGGCGCGCGCATCCTTGCAGCAAGTGGCCCACTACGACCCGCTGACCAATCTGATCAACCGTCGCGGCTTCAATCAGCTGTTTGCTGAAAAACTCATCGACTGCGCCACCAGAAACACCAGGCTTGCGGTAATGTTTCTCGACATTGACCACTTCAAACGCATCAACGACAGCCTGGGTCACGATGCCGGGGACGAATTGCTCAAGACAATCGCCACCCGCATCAAGCTCGCTACCCGCAGCCACGATGACGTTGTTGCACGCTTTGGCGGAGACGAGTTCTGCATCCTGTTCAGCCTGAGCCAGCGCGATGAAGCCCAAGGCATGGCCCAGCGCATCATGCTCAAGCTCAAAGAGCCCATTGAGCTGTCAGGTCGCCAAATGGTCATGACCACCAGCATTGGCATCAGTGTGTACCCGGATGATGGCACCACCAGTGCCGAACTGCTCAAGCATGCCGACCTGGCGCTCTACCAGTCCAAGGGCAGCGGGCGTAACAACCTCAATTTTTTCAGCCCGAGCCTGAAAACCCGAGCCTCGCTGGAGCTGCAAATCGAAGAGGAACTGCGCAACGCGCTTAACGAGGACAAGGGGCTGTCCCTGCATTACCAGCCCATCTTCGACCTCAAGAGTGGCCGGGTCGCCAAACTGGAGGCGCTGATACGCTGGCAGCATCCCGAACACGGGCTGCTCGGCCCTGATCGTTTTATCAGCATCGCCGAGGCCAACGGGCTGATCGCCAGGCTCGACCATTGGGTGTTGCGCAAAGCCTGTCATGATCTCGCCGCCCTCTCCCGCCTGGGCTGGCAGCACCTGGGCATAGCCGTTAACTGTTCGGCGCTGAATCTGGTACGGGTTGAGTTGGCCGACGAAATCGAAAACGCCCTGCGCACATCAGGCGTTGCTGCACACCGGCTGGAGCTGGAAGTCACAGAAAACGCCCTGATGTGCAACCTGAGCAGCACCTCGCAACTGTTACGACAGATCCGTGCGCTGGGTGTATCCCTGTCCATTGACGATTTCGGTACCGGGTATTCGTCCCTGGCCTACCTAAAGCGTCTGCCGCTTAACACCCTGAAAATTGATCGCACTTTTATTCAAGACATCCCGGCCTCCAGCCAGGACATGGAGATCGTTCAGGCCATTATCCTCATGGCCCATACCCTGCACCTGCAAGTAGTCACCGAGGGGGTTGAAACCATCCAACAGTTCGAATTTCTCAACCAGTTCGGCTGCGACTTTATCCAGGGCTATCTGCTCAGCCGGCCTGTGCCCTTTGAGGCGCTGCCAGAGATTCTTCAACAACTCGACAAGCGCCCTGTGCCCGCTCCCGATCACGCCACCTTCGTACTTACCAACCAATAGCGGTACAGCCAGATCCCAGGCACAAAAAAACGCCACAGTGGCGACTGTGGCGTTTCTCTACGGCATATTGCCACTACGTGAAGACGGGTTACTGAGCTACACACTCCGGGCTCTTCACAGCGGTGCAAATAAATGCGCCGGCTTGGTGCGCAGGTTTAATTTTGCGCCCTTTCCTGGACCATCACCCAAGGTGAAACCACCACTGCCCATAGCTGAGGGTCGCGCTCAAGAACGTCTAGCGCCTGCGCCTCAGTCATCCTGCCAAGCAGCCCGGATGCCATCCAGGCCGCGACTTTCTCTGCATCATCCTGAGTCACGGCCTGCGCCGCCTCGATCAAGTCCAGAGCGGGTTCGACCCACAGCAAATCCCCTTTGGCGAAGAAGGGTTGCAACGCTTTCCATTCAATTGTTGAGGTCTCGCCAAGCAGCTTGGCATAGAGGGTGCTAGGTTCTTGATTCATGGGTTTCACCGGGGAAAAAAATCGGCGTCATGATAACGCCGCATACCCGGTAGAAAAACCCGACTTTACAGGTAATAAAACGTGGCAAGAGCTGAGGGCCAAGGTCAAACCGGTTGATATGGCAACATTCAGATAACTATCAACCGATGAATCCGCCGCCATTTTGTCTTTTTCTTACGTTTAAGCGACATTCTCTGTTTTTTCCCTCGCCAGCACGCTATTCAAGCGCTGAAGCGGCGCTCTACACTGTACCGGTACAGTTGCAAGGGGAATTGACCGGGAATTTCGCTACAAGAAGACCCGGTCCGGCTGCCTTGGCTTCCAGGACTATAAAAATTACAACAGAAGAGTGGAGCACCAATAAAGATGGCTACGAAGCAGATTACTAAACTGTTTGCCGCTATGGTTTTGGCCGGGTTCGCCAGCCATTCATTTGCCGCAGACACCATCAAGATCGGTATTGCCGGCCCTAAAACCGGGCCTCTGACTCAGTACGGCGACATGCAGTTTGCTGGCGCAAAAATGGCCATCGAACAAATCAACGCCAAGGGCGGCGTTGATGGCAAAAAACTAGAAGCGGTTGACTACGATGACGCCTGCGACCCGAAACAAGCGGTTGCCGTTGCCAACAAAGTGGTCAATGACGGTATCAAGTACGTAGTCGGTCACCTGTGCTCCAGCTCCACCCAGCCTGCTTCGGACATTTACGAAGACGAAGGCATCATCATGATTACCCCGGCCGCCACCGGCCCGGAAATCACCGCTCGTGGCTACAAGATGATCTTCCGCACCATCGGTCTGGACAGCGCCCAGGGCCCTGCCGCCGGTAACTACATCGCGGATCACGTCAAGCCCAAGGTCGTTGCGGTATTGCACGACAAACAACAATACGGTGAAGGCATCGCCAGCGCCGTTAAAAAGACCCTCGAAGACAAAGGCATCAAGGTTGCTGTCTTTGAAGGCGTCAACGCCGGTGAAAAAGACTATTCCTCGGTCATCGCCAAGCTCAAGCAAGCCAACGTCGACTTCGTCTACTACGGCGGCTACCACCCTGAGTTGGGTCTGATCCTGCGCCAGGCCAAAGAAAAAGGCCTGAACGCCAAGTTCATGGGCCCTGAAGGTGTGGGCAACGAGTCCATCTCGCAAATCGCCCAGGGCGCTTCCGAAGGCCTGCTGGTCACCCTGCCAAAAGCGTTCGACGCCGATCCGGAAAACAAGGCACTGGTTGATGCTTTCGCTGCCAAGAAGCAGGACCCAACCGGCCCATTCGTGTTCCCGGCCTACGCCGCAGTTGAAGTGATTGCCGGCGGTATCGAGCAGGCGAAAAGCGAAGACCCGGCCAAAGTCGCTGAAGCCATCCACAAAGGTACGTTCAAAACGCCTACCGGTAACCTGAAGTTTGACGCCAAGGGTGACGTGGAAGACTTCAAGTTCGTGGTCTACGAATGGCACTTCGGCAAGCCGAAAACTGAAGTAAGCCCTCAGTAAGGGTCGGTTCCTGACCTGAAAACCAAGCCCACTGCTCAAGCGGTGGGTTTTGTTTTACAGGCCCGCGGTTCATGGAAATGGGGCCGCGCTTTCGTGATCCGAAAGCCTGCCCACCTGAAAATCTTTAAAACCGTCACCAGCGGTTCGCTGGCAGAAGACCTGTGCTCCAAGTGGGTGAAAACCCATACGGCCCGGGCCGGAAAATGACTCCACCAGTGAAATGCGTCTCAGGTTTTTAGGAGCTTTGTAATGCCTGACATCTATCACTTCTTCCAAATGCTGGTTAACGGCCTCAACGTTGGCAGCACCTATGCCCTGATCGCCATCGGCTATACGATGGTTTACGGCATTATTGGAATGATCAACTTCGCCCATGGCGAGGTGTACATGATTGGTTCCTATATTGCGTTTATCGCCATCGCCGGCCTGACCATGATGGGTCTGGACAGCGTACCGCTACTGCTGACTGCCGCGTTTATCGCCAGCATCGTGGTCACCAGCGCCTACGGCTACAGCATTGAACGGGTTGCCTACCGTCCATTGCGTGGCAGTAACCGCCTGATCCCGCTGATTTCGGCCATCGGCATGTCGATCTTCCTGCAAAACACCGTGCTACTGGCACAAGACTCCAAAGACAAATCGATCCCCAACCTGATCCCCGGCGGCTTCACCTTTGGCCCTGGAGGTGCCAGCGAAGTTATTGTCTCCTACATGCAGATCGTGGTTTTCGTTGTCACTTTCCTCGCCATGCTCGGCCTGACCCTGTTTATCTCACGCTCCCGCATGGGTCGTGCCTGCCGCGCCTGCGCCGAAGACATGAAGATGGCCAACCTGTTGGGTATCAACACCAACAACGTTATTGCGCTGACCTTCGTGATCGGTGCTGCCCTGGCCGCTGTTGCTGCGGTGCTGATCAGCGTGCAATACGGCGTGATCAACCCCAACGCGGGCTTCCTGGTAGGTCTCAAAGCCTTTACCGCAGCGGTACTGGGTGGCATTGGCAGCATTCCTGGCGCGATGCTCGGTGGCCTGGTGCTGGGTGTGGCTGAAGCCTTCGGTGCCGATATTTTCGGCGACCAGTACAAAGACGTTGTGGCTTTTGGCTTGCTGGTACTGGTGCTGCTGTTCCGTCCGACCGGCATTCTGGGGCGTCCGGAGATTGAAAAAGTATGACTAGGAATCTTAAGTCGGCGCTCTTCAGCGCCCTGTTGGTCTGGGCCGTCGCCTACCCGGTACTCGGCCTGAAACTGACTATCGTCGGGATCAACATCGAAGTTCACAACACCAGCACCTTTACCCTGAGCGTGATCGCGATCTGCTCCTTGCTGATGTTTGTGCGCGTGTTGTTCAACCAGCAACTGACCACAGCCTGGAGAAACTCCCCCAGCCTGCCGAAAGTGCCCACCAAGGCCACCAACTTCCTGACCCTGCCCAGCACTCAACGCTGGATCATTCTCGGTCTGGTCGTTGTGGCATTGATCTGGCCGTTCTACGGTTCTCGTGGTGCAGTGGATATCGCCACACTGATCCTGATCTATGTGATGCTCGGCCTGGGCCTGAACATCGTGGTAGGCCTGGCTGGCCTGCTTGACCTCGGTTATGTCGGCTTTTATGCCGTAGGCGCCTATACCTATGCCCTGCTCGCGCATTACTTCGGGCTGAGCTTCTGGATCTGCCTGCCTTTGGCCGGATTGATGGCGGCTACCTTTGGCTTCCTGCTGGGTTTCCCGGTGTTGCGCTTGCGCGGAGACTATCTGGCCATCGTGACGCTGGGCTTCGGTGAAATCATCCGCCTGTTCCTGCGTAACCTGACGGACATCACCGGCGGGCCAAACGGTATCAGCAACATCCCGAAACCAACGTTGTTCGGCCTGAGCTTCGACAGAACCGCCGCCGAGGGCATGCAAACCTTTCACGAGTACTTCGGCATCGCCTACAACTCGATCAACAAGGTAATTTTCCTCTACCTGATCGCGCTGGTGCTGGTACTGCTGGTGTTGTTCGTCATTAACCGCCTGCTGCGCATGCCGATCGGCCGCGCTTGGGAAGCTCTGCGTGAAGACGAAATCGCCTGCCGTGCACTGGGCCTGAATCCGACCGTGATCAAGCTGTCGGCCTTCACACTGGGCGCTACCTTTGCGGGTTTTGCTGGCAGTTTCTTTGCCGCACGTCAGGGCCTGGTAACGCCTGAGTCGTTCACCTTCCTTGAGTCGGCGATCATCCTGGCCATCGTGGTACTGGGCGGCATGGGCTCGCAACTGGGTGTCATCCTGGCCGCCGTGGTCATGATCCTGCTGCCCGAAATGATGCGTGAATTCAGCGAATACCGCATGTTGCTGTTCGGAGCCCTGATGGTGCTGATGATGATCTGGCGTCCACAAGGTCTGCTGCCTATGCAACGTCCTCACCTGGAGCTGCGAAAATGAGCCGCGAGTTACTGAAAGTCAGCGGCCTGAGCATGCGCTTTGGCGGCCTGTTGGCGGTAAACGGCGTAGCCTTGACCGTCAAGGAAAAACAGGTGGTGTCGATGATCGGCCCTAACGGTGCCGGCAAGACCACCGTATTCAACTGCCTGACCGGTTTTTACAAACCGTCTGCGGGCAGCATCGTCCTCGATGGCGAGTCGATCGAAGGCCTGCCGGGTCATGAGATCGCGCGCAAAGGCGTGGTCCGCACTTTCCAGAACGTGCGCCTGTTCAAGGACATGACCGCGGTTGAGAACCTGCTGATTGCCCAGCATCGCCACCTCAACACCAACTTCCTGTCGGGCCTGTTCAAGACCCCGTCATTTCGCAAAAGCGAACGTGATGCCATGGACTACGCCGCGTACTGGCTCGACAAGGTCAACCTGACCGAGTTCGCCAACCGCCCGGCGGGCACCCTGGCCTACGGGCAGCAGCGACGCCTGGAAATCGCCCGTTGCATGATGACGCGCCCGCGCATCCTGATGCTCGACGAACCGGCTGCAGGTCTGAACCCCAAGGAAACCGAAGACCTCAAGGCGCTGATCAGCGTATTGCGCAATGAGCACAACGCCACCGTGCTGTTGATCGAGCACGACATGAAACTGGTCATGAGCATTTCCGACCATATCGTGGTGATCAACCAGGGCACGCCTTTGGCTGACGGGACGCCGGAACAGATCCGTGACAACCCTGAAGTGATCAAAGCCTATTTGGGGGAAGCGTAAAATGCTGCAATTCGAAAACGTTTCGACCTTTTACGGCAAGATCCAGGCCCTGCACAGCGTCAATGTAGAGGTGCGCCAGGGTGAGATTGTGACCCTGATCGGCGCCAACGGTGCCGGCAAGTCGACCCTGATGATGACCCTGTGCGGCTCGCCTCAGGCTCATAGCGGCAGCATTCGCTACCTGGGTGAAGAACTGGTGGGGTTGAGCTCGGCCCAGATCATGCGCAAAAGCATCGCCGTTGTACCTGAAGGGCGTCGGGTATTTGCTCGTTTGACCGTGGAAGAAAACCTGGCCATGGGCGGGTTCTTTACCGAAAAACGGGAATACGAGGAGCAAATGGACAAGGTTCTGCACCTGTTCCCGCGCTTGAAGGAACGCTTTACCCAACGCGGTGGCACCATGTCCGGTGGCGAACAGCAAATGCTTGCCATTGGCCGTGCGTTGATGAGCAAACCCAAGCTGTTGTTGCTTGATGAGCCATCACTGGGGTTGGCACCGATCATCATTCAGCAGATTTTCGATATCATCGAACAGCTGCGCAATGAGGGTGTAACGGTGTTTCTGGTGGAGCAGAACGCCAACCAGGCACTGAAAATTGCTGACCGTGCCTATGTGCTGGAAAACGGCCGGGTGGTGATGCAAGGCACTGGCGAGCAATTGCTCAACGATCCGAAAGTGCGTGACGCCTACCTGGGCGGCTAAACCTGCCTGCGACACACAACGGCCCTTCGGGGCCGTTTCTTGTTAAACGACGCATAAGCTGTCGAAACTCTGTTGTATATCTAGCCCTATTGTGGGAGCGAGCCTGCTCGCGAAGGTCGTTCGCGAGCAGGCTCGTTCCCACAGGTTTACGTTTTTCCTGTAGCCGCTGACGAGGAGCAAAGGCTGCGATCGGCTACATAAAAATAATTCAGATCAGTTGTAACAACGCCCCCCCTTGCCTCTCTAGTTGGGTAACCCGGCAGCAATCGCTACCGGAATTTCTGGAGAGTCACCATGAAAAACCAAACCACCCGCACCTTGTCTGCCGCAGCCCTGGCTCTTGCTCTGGGGTCGGCTCTGAGTATTGCCGCCCTGCCCGCTCAGGCTGCCGACGACATGGAGAAGTGCTTCGGGGTTGCCATGAAAGGGCATAACGATTGCGCCGCCGGCGCTGGCACTACCTGTGCTGGCTCCGCCAAAACCGATCATCAGGCCAATGCCTGGAAACTCGTCCCAAAAGGGACCTGCGAAAAAACCGCCAGCAACACCTCACCAACCGGCTTTGGCCAACTGGCTGCCTACAAAGGCAAGTCCTGATCCGCGCCGCCGAGTGTTGATAATGCACAGCCCGCTTGCTTCGCTTATCGCGCCTCGTGCGCCCCGGCTCCCGCCTCGTGCGGGGCTGGGGCTCAAGGCCGAGCACTTTGTGGATGTACTTGCGAGCCGCCCAGACATCGGGTTCTTTGAAGTGCATGCCGAGAACTTCATGGTAGCTGGCGGCCCTTTCCACCATTACCTGAGCTTGATCCGCGAACATTACCCGCTGTCAATTCATGGCATTGGCCTGTCGATTGGCGGCGAAAGCCCGCTCAATACCGAACACTTGCGCCGCCTGAGCCTATTGCTCGAGCGTTACCAGCCGCAGATGTTTTCCGAACATCTGGCATGGTCCTCCCACGGGCCATTATTCCTCAATGATCTGCTGCCTTTGCGCTATGACACCGCCACGCTGCACCGGGTATGCGCGCATATGGACCAGGCACAGGATGTGTTGAAGCGCCAGATACTGCTGGAAAACCCCGCTACCTATATCGAGTTCGACGAGGCCCAATTCGACGAAGCCGGTTTTATTCAGGAAGTCATAAGCCGTACCGGCTGTGGCCTTTTGCTGGATGTAAACAATGTGTATGTGTCATGCATCAACCACGCCCGCGATCCTGTTGTCTATCTCGATGCCTTGCCCCTTCAGGCCGTAGGTGAGGTTCATCTGGCGGGTTTTGCTGAAGAAGCAGACAGCCTGGGGCAACGCTTGCTGATCGATAACCACGGCGCACCTGTCGATCAAGCGGTATGGGCGCTGTACCAGCAAGTACTGGACCGAATTGGCCCGATGGCCACCCTGATCGAACGCGACAATCATCTGCCCCCTCTCACCGAACTGCTTCAGGAAGCCCGCTTGGCTGACCGCTACCTGTTCAGCGCACAGGTGCAGCCATGAAACTACAAGATACATTCAGTGCAGCATTGCTCAATCCACACACGCCCGCCCCCACAGGCATTGCCTGCTACAACGGCGACCTTGACCGCCGTTTCGCGGTATATCGCAACAATGTGCAAAGCGGACTGATCAACGCGCTGGCCACCAGCTATCCCGTTGTTGCGCAATTGGTGGGTGAGGCCTTTTTTCAGGCCATGGCGCAGATATTTATTCAAAAACACCCACCCGACAGCCCGGTCATGAGCGCCTATGGCAGCCAGTTCGCCGGTTTTATCAATGCCTTTGCACCCGCCAGAAGCGTGCCCTACCTGGCGGACGTGGCTCGCCTTGAGCGTTTGTGTGTGCAGGCCTTTCACGCCGCAGACGTGTGCGCCGTAAACCCCGGGCTGCTGGCTCAGGCGCTCAACAGCCCCGAGGGGCTGCCCCATTTACACCTGCAACTGCACCCCGGTGTCGCATCGCTGCATTCACCCTACGCCATCGCGTCCTTGTGGGCGGCGCACCAACGCCAGGGACAGATACAGGGACTGGACACGCGCCAACCACAAAGCGTCCTGGTAATACGCAATGAATTGCGCGTGGAGGTATTCACGGTCAGCTCAGGGTGCGCAGTATTTGTGCACTTGCTCAAAGCGGGGAATGCCCTGGGGTTGGCCGCGGCCCATGCCCTGGAAGCCGACCCAGACTTTAACCTGGGCCAGGCCCTGGCGCTGTTGATTAGCAATAACACCATCACCGGCTTACAACCCGCCCTCGAGGCCTCGCCATGAATACTCAAACAATAAGCCCCGGCCTGCTACAGCGCTGGATCGGAGGCGCAATCGGGCTGTTGCGCTGCATACCCGACACACTGATCGCCTTTGTCGCACGCTTTTCCATTGCGGCGGTGTTCTGGAAATCAGGCCAGACCAAGGTTGAAGGTTTGGCAATCGATCTGGTTGAAGGCACCTTTCAACTCGGTATGCCGCATCTGTCTGACTCTGCGCTGTACTTGTTCAGTACGGAATACAAAGTCCCGCTACTCTCCCCCGAGGTGGCTGCTCACGCTGCCGCCTTCAGCGAGCATGTTTTCCCGGTGCTGATCCTGCTGGGCTTGGCCACCCGGTTCTCGGCGCTGGCACTGCTGGCCATGAGCATGACCATCCAGCTGTTCGTATACCCTGATGCCTACCCGACTCACGGCACCTGGATCGCGGTCTTGTTGTACTTGATGGCCAAGGGCCCGGGTGCGCTGTCGATTGATCATCTGATTGCACAGCGTTTTCGTTAAAGCAGGTCAATGGCCTCACCATTACTCTGGAACCAGCCCACCAGGAAATCCGCCAATACCTGAGTGCGCCTGGGCAAACCGCCTTGATAAGGGTGAACCAGATACATGGGGTTGCTGCGCGTTTGATAGTCACGCAACAAGCCGCGCAGGCGCCCATCAGCCAACTCGCAGCCAAGCATGTACGAGGGCAAGCGGGCGATGCCGGCACCGATCACGGCCGCTTTTTTCAGCAGACTGTAGTGATTGCTGGCAAATGACCCCGAGACCCGCACTCGTTGCAGTTCATGCTGGCGGTGGTAGTGCCACTCCTCGCGACCGCTGTAGTGGCTGTTAAGCAGACAGCGGTGCTCGACCAGTTCTTGCGGCGTAACCGGCTCGCCGTATTGCTCAAGATAGGCAGGGCTGGCGCAGGTGATCTCGTGCCAGTTAAGCACCTGCTTGGCCACCAGCCGTTCATGGCTGGCAACCTGCGAGCGTATCGCCAGATCAAACCCTTCCCGCACCATATCGCGATAGCTGTTGTTGAGCTCCAGCTCGATCTGCACCTGCGGGTATTCGCGGGAAAACTCCAGCAACAGCGAATCAAAGAAAGTCTCGCCCAGGGATACGGGCACGGTCATGCGTACCGGGCCTGCAACATCATCCTTTAGCCGGGCAAGTGCCTGACGTGCCCGCTCCACTTGCACCACCAGCGCCTGGGCTTGTGGCAGTAGCGCCGCGCCAGCCGCCGTAAGGCTCAAGCGCCGGGTGGTGCGATGCAGCAACACCACCGAAAACTGCGCCTCAAGCTGGCTGATACGCTTGGACAGCTGCCCCTTGCTGCAGCCCAGTTGCTGGGCGGCCAAGGTAAAACTGCCAGCGTCGATCAAGACCGCGAACGCAGCCAGATCATCCATTTCACTCATGGATTGTTTCCATATGAAAACCAAAGGTTGCCTATTAGTGCGCTTATCCCACTTAAAAAGCACCACTAGACTGAGCACTCACGTCATCCACAAAGGCACACAACATGAAAATCCTCTTGATAGGCGCTCACGGCACCATCGGTTCAGCCATTCGCCGCGAGTTGTCACCGCGCCATGAGATCGTAGAAATTGGTCGAAAAAGCGGGGATTATCAGGTCGATATCAGCGACAGTGAATCAATCCGCCAACTCTTCGCGCAAACCGGGCGCTTCGATGCGCTGATCTGTGCCGCCGGTAACGTCACGTTCGCCGCACTGGCTGACATGAGCGAAAGCGACTTCGCCCTCGGTTTGCAGGACAAGTTGATGGGCCAGGTCAATCTGCTGCTGATTGGCCGCGAGTTTGCCAACGATGGGGCCTCGTTCACCTTCACCAGCGGCGTTATCAACCGCGAGCCGATCCGTACCGGCAGTTCGGCGGCGCTGGTCAACGCGGCACTTGACGGTTTTGTAAAAGCAGCCGCCATTGAGTTGCCACGGGGCCTGCGGGTCAACTCGGTGAGCCCTACGGTCCTGGAAGAAGCGATGGACAAATACGCCCCGTACTTTCGCGGCTTCAAGCCTGTATCGGGCGCCGATGTGGCCCTGGCTTACGCCAAAAGCGTGGAAGGCTTGCAAACCGGGCAGACATTCACCGTAGGTTGAATCACTTGTGATGCATCGCTAGGCTGAGTAACGTGGCGACACCCTTCAGGAGTGCCCATGATGCGTTTTGCCCGTTCCTTAGCTTTGTTCGCCTTGCTGCCCGTGTTTGCCGGTTGCCAGATGTTCAGCAGCACACCTGCCGACACCACCGCAGGTCAAACCCGCCTGCAGGGCGAGCTGGTATCGGCCAATGGTCAATTGGTGTTTCAACCCTGCGTCGGCCAACAGCGCTATGTAGTTCGTGACAGCGCCGACACCACGCTGGTGCAGGACGCGACCTACATGCCCAATAAACCGGGCAAGTTGTTCGCCGATATCCGCGGCCGTTTTAGCGCCAGCACAACAGCCGGTACAGACGGTGAAGTCGAGCTGCAGCAACTCTACCGCCTGGAGCGCAGCAACAGCGCCTGCCAGGATCCCAACTTCAAGCAGGTGACCGTGCACGCCAACGGCAATGGCCCGGCCTGGGAAGTGCAAGCCGGGGGCAAGGGCATGGTGCTCAAGCGCGAAGGCCAGCCCGACCTGGCGCTGCCCTACGTTGAAGAACAGGTCGGCGATGGCCGCTTCTCCCTGTCCACCGAGGCCAACAATCAGCGCATCGAGCTGTGGGTGGCCCCACAACGCTGCACCGACAGTGCCAATGGCAGCGTGCAACATCTGAGCGCCGAGCTACGGATCAACGGTCAAGTCCAGCGCGGCTGCGGCTATTTTGGTGGCGCCCGTAACGACTAACCGATAACTGTTGCCGCATATTGCCCCGAAGCAGCTTACAATTAGCGGTTCTGCCAGGGTTTACCTGGCCCCCGATACTGGACACTGTCAATGTTACGAATCACCGAACTCAAGCTGCCGATCGACCATCCCGATGAAGACCTGCGCCCTGCCATCCTGCAGCGCCTGGGCATCGAAAGTGATGACCTGGTCGATTTCACCTTGTTCAAGCGCAGCTACGATGCGCGTAAAAAATCGTCCGAACTGTGCTTCATCTACACCATCGATGTGAGTGTGCGCGATGAAGCGCCGCTGCTGCTCAAGTTCGCCGACGATCGTAACGTCAATCCAGCGCCGGACGTCAGTTACAAGGTCGTCGGCCAGGCACCCCAGGACTTGACCGAGCGTCCGATTGTGGTCGGCTTCGGCCCCTGCGGTATTTTCGCCGGGCTGCTGCTGGCACAAATGGGTTTCAAGCCGATCATTCTTGAACGTGGTACCGAAGTGCGCCAGCGCACCAAGGACACCTGGGGCCTGTGGCGTAAAAACGTACTCAACCCCGAGTCCAATGTGCAGTTTGGCGAAGGCGGTGCCGGTACGTTCTCGGACGGCAAGCTCTACAGCCAGATCAAGGACCCGAAACACCACGGCCGCAAGGTGCTGCACGAGTTCGTCAAGGCCGGCGCGCCGGACGAGATCCTCTATGTCAGCAAGCCGCATATCGGTACGTTCCGCCTGACCGGTGTGGTCGAAAATATGCGCCAGCAGATCATCGCGCTGGGCGGCGAAGTGCGTTTTCAACAACGCGTGACTGATGTGCTGATCGACAACGGTCAACTGACCGGTGTGATCCTGGCAGATGGCGAGCAACTGAATGCTCGCCACGTGATCATGGCGCTGGGCCATAGCGCCCGGGACACCTTCCGCATGCTCCATGATCGTGGCGTGTATATGGAAGCCAAGCCGTTCTCGGTAGGTTTCCGTATCGAGCACCCGCAGTCGCTGATCGACAGTGCGCGCCTGGGCAAGTATGCCGGCCACCCGAAGCTGGGCGCTGCCGATTACAAACTGGTGCACCACGCCAAAAACGGTCGCTCGGTGTACAGCTTCTGCATGTGCCCGGGTGGCACCGTGGTTGCGGCAACCAGCGAACCGGGCCGTGTTGTGACCAACGGCATGAGCCAGTATTCGCGTAACGAACGCAATGCCAACTCGGGCATCGTGGTCGGCATTACGCCTGAAGACTACCCGGGTGGTCCGTTGGCCGGCATCGAGCTGCAAGAACGCCTCGAATCCCACGCCTATGTGCTGGGCGGCAGCAACTATGAAGCCCCGGCGCAACTGGTGGGCGACTTTATTGCGGGCAAACCGTCCACGGCCCTGGGCAGCGTCGAGCCATCCTATAAGCCGGGTGTGTCTTTGGGTGACTTGGCCCTGGCCCTGCCGGACTTCGCCATTGAAGCCATCCGTGAAGCACTGCCGGCGTTCGAGAAGCAGATCAAGGGCTTCTCGATGCATGATGCCATTCTCACCGGCATCGAAACCCGTACCTCGTCGCCGCTGCGCATGACCCGTGATGCGTCGATGCAGAGCCTTAACGTCAAGGGCTTGTTCCCGGCAGGCGAAGGCGCTGGCTACGCTGGCGGGATTCTGTCGGCAGGTGTCGACGGTATCCGTATTGCCGAAGCTGTAGCGCGCGACATTCTGGGTATCGAAGCCTAGGTTTTGACTCGGTAGGGGCTGCAGCCCTGACATGTAGGAGCGGGCTTGCTCGCGATGCATTCACCACGGTTTGCCAGGCAGACCGTAGCGCCTGTATCGCGAGCAAGCCCGCTCCCACACAGCCACCGCCTTCTCCTTCTTCAGGCGGGATCCTTGCTGAAAAACCAGCAAAGCTGGTCTATTTCCTACAGCCTTCACAGGCACAAATCAGACTCAATTTGACACACAACTGCTAGGCTCTTGAGCGGTGTGTGAGCACGCCGTTGCTTATAACAAAAAAGAATATAGTTTTTGTTTTAACCACTAACCCCACAGGTTAGGGTGTCGCACCTTATTACCTAATTGATGGAGAGCGACCTTGCCTCTGCGTAGCACTTTCACTCGGTTCTTTCAGTTGGAAGCTGCCAGCGGTCTGCTGTTGATTGCCGCGGCCGCTCTGGCTCTGATCGTCAATAACTCACCGCTTTCCCATTACTACACGGCCTTCCTGGACGTGCCGGTAGCGGTGCAAATCGGCGCCCTGCAAATTGCCAAACCGTCGCTGCTGTGGATCAACGATGGCCTGATGGCCTTGTTTTTTCTGCTGATCGGCCTTGAGGTCAAACGCGAACTGCTTGAAGGCCAGCTGTCCAAACCCTCACAGGTGGTGCTGCCCGGCGCGGCGGCAATCGGCGGCATGGTGGTACCGGCGCTGATCTACTGGTTCATCAACAAGGATTACCCGGACGCTCTCGGCGGCTGGGCCATCCCCATGGCCACCGACATCGCCTTCGCCCTCGGCGTGCTGGCCCTGCTCGGCAAGCGTGTACCGGTGTCGCTGAAGCTGTTCCTGATGACCCTGGCGATCATCGATGACCTGGGGGCAATCATCGTGATTGCGGTGTTCTACTCCAGCGAGTTGTCGGGTGTGTCCCTGCTGCTGGCGGCGGCATGCCTGATCGCGCTGATTGCCATGAACCGCATGGGAGTGATCAAGGTCGCACCTTATATGATCGTCGGCCTGATCCTCTGGGTGTGCGTACTCAAAAGCGGTGTGCATGCCACATTGGCAGGTGTAACGCTGGCGTTCTGCATTCCGCTGCGCACCAAAAACTCAGAAACTTCACCGCTGATGAGCATCGAGCATGCCCTGCATCCCTGGGTGGCTTACGCGATTCTGCCGTTGTTTGCCTTCGCCAATGCGGGTGTATCACTGGCGGGTGTCAGCCTGCACAGTTTTGTCAGCCATGTGCCTATGGGCATTGCCGCAGGCTTGCTGATTGGCAAAACCCTTGGCGTGTTCGGCCTGACCTGGATCGCCATCAAGACCGGCATGGCCGCGCTGCCGGCAGGCGCCAACTGGGGCCAGGTGTTTGGCGTGGCCATCCTGTGCGGCATCGGCTTCACCATGAGTCTGTTTGTGGGCTCACTGGCGTTCGTTGCAGGCAGCGATTATGTAGGCATGGACCGTATGGGCATCCTTACCGGCTCGATCCTCGCAGCACTGATCGGCTATGGTGTTACGCTGTTCTTTAGCCGTAAACAGCCGGTGGCGTAACCCTGATGTTGCTCACTCAGGCGGGCTCTCACAGAGACACAGCCCGCCTGAGTGAACAACCAAAAGAGAGAAACGTGGTCGATAAAATGCAGATTGTGCAATACGCCGGCATCACCGTGATGTTCCCGGCAGCGCTGGTGATTGCTGCCTGGTTATGGCTGGGCGCATCCAGAAAAATCGCTTTGCTGTGGTTGGGCGTGCTGGTAACTGCCTACCTGGTGGTGGGCGTCAGCAAGATCCTGTTCAAGGGCTGGGGCGTTGGCCTGCATGACCTGGGCATTGCCGTATTCAGCGGCCACGCCATGAATGCTTGCCTGGTCTTCACCGTGTTGCTCAACCTGCTGTGCCAACAGCTTGATCAGCGCTTGCGCTGGCCTGCACTCGGGGTCGGGTTGCTGGCGACCTGGTGGTTCGCCATCAATTACGTCGCCCTCACCATCCACCCTTTGCCGGAAGCCATCGCCGGAGCGCTGATAGGCTCGGTCGCCGCCTGCGTATTTGTGTTCAGCCTCAGGCAGTACAACGTCAGTCACGTCCCTCGACCTGCCCTGACACTGGGGCTGGCGGTGGTGATGGCCTTCAGCTGTATGCCCAAGTACACGGCAGAACGCTTGCTGGACCATATCGCCATAACGCTGTCTGGGGCCGAGCAGGCATTCAAGCACTCGTCCTGAGCTGCTTTACAGCCATAAAAAACCCCGGCCAGTTAGCACTGGCCGGGGTTTTGTTTTTACGCTGTCGCCTGTTTTACTGGGTAACGCGGCTGGTACCGTCAACGGTCATGATGCGCACGCGCTCACCGGTACGGAATACCTGGTTAGGCTCAACCTGCTGAACATAAGCACGGGTGCTGCCGTCGTCTTCACGCACGGTGATTTCCACACCCTGGGTCTTGGTCAGGCCCGACTCGGCTGCCGAGCCCAGCAAACCACCGGCCACGGCGCCGATCACTGCGGTGACGATGCTGCCACGACCGCCACCGATGGCGCTGCCGCCTACACCACCCACGATAGCGCCAGTCGCAGCGCCGATCGGGGTCTTGGTGCCTTCAATTTGCACAGGACGCAGGGCAACGATGGTGCCCATACGAACGGTCTGTACACGTCGGGCTTCGTCGCGCGAGTAGGTGTCGCCGGTCAAGCTCGATGTGCAGCCGCCCAACAAAACAGTCATGGTAGAGAATGCTGCAACCAACAGAACGGACTTACGCATGGGATCAACTCCAAAATAACAGGGATTCATTAAACTCCGCAGCCGGTAACCTGTCACGGCACAGGGCGGATAAAAGGGCTTTATTCAGCGTCTGTACAGTAACAATAGCGCTGTTTGCCCACACAAGACTTCGCAAAGAGTAGCGCGAAATAGCCGGTTTGCATTGCGCGCCTTGCTGTAGAGGGTGCCTTCAGGGTGCCAGGCGCTCACGCACCCAGTCTGCCCCCTCACGCCGATAGTTGAGGCGATCGTGCAGGCGACTCGGGCGCCCCTGCCAGAACTCGATGCGCTCGGGCAGCAAGCGATAACCGCCCCAGTGCTCGGGGCAATGGGGCTGGCTGTCACTGAAGCGCGCCTCGGTGGCTTTGAGCAGCTCGACCAGTTCATCGCGATCAGCAATCACCTGGCTTTGCGGCGAGGCCCAGGCCCCGATCCGGCTGCCCAGGGGGCGAACCTGATAGTAGGCATCGGATTCTTGCGCAGTGACCTTGACCACCTGACCCTCGATGCGTACCTGACGCTCGAGGGTTGGCCAGAAAAAGGTCATGGCCGCGAACGGGCGCTCGGCCAACTGCTGGCCCTTGGCACTGGTGTAGTTGGTGAAAAAGGTAAAACCCTGTTCATCCAGCCCCTTGAGCAACAACACCCGACAATGCGGCCGCCCGCGGGCGTCCACCGTGGCCAGGGTCATGGCATTGGCCTCGACCGGTGGCTGCTCGGTTTTCACCGCATCGCCGAACCACTGATGAAACAGCGCGAAAGGCTCGGCCGGGGCCTGAGCCTCGGCCAGCCCGTCACGGGTGTAGTCACGTCGCATATCCGCCAGTGCTTGAGTCATGCCCCCATCCTTCCTTGAATCAGTCAGTTCTTGGCCTGATCGTTGGCGGCAACTTTCTTGTCCGCAACAGCTTTGGCTTTAGCGACAACCGGCTTTTTGGCTGGCGCTGGCTTGGCCGCTTTTTTGGCCGGTGCAGCCTTTTTGGCTACGACGCCTTTCTTGGCCGGTGCTGCATTCTTTTTGGCCACAGAAGGAGCAACAGCTGGCTGCACCGCAACCAGCTCGGCCGGGGTGAGGACTGGCTGGCTGTATTTGCTGACCAGGGCAACCATGGTGGCTTGCGGGGTCATCAGGATTTCAACCCGACGGTTCAGGGCGCGTCCTTCGTTGCTGTCGTTGGCTGCGCGAGGCATCACCGAACCCATGCCACGCAAGGTCAGGCGGTTACCTTGCAAACCGCTCATACGGAAGATCGCTGCCACCGATTTGGCACGGTCCAGGCTCAGACGGGTATTGGCCGCCATTGCGCCCGAAGAATCGGCATGCCCCAGCACCAGCACGGCGGTTTTTGGGTCGCCTTCAACCACTTTGGCCACTCGGGTAAACGGGCCAAGCATGGACGGCATCAGCAAGTCCGGGCGGGTGGCCTTGAACGAACTGTCAGCTGAAGCCACGATAATCAGCAGATTCTCGCGACGCTCCAGTTGCAGGTTGGTGTCCTTGATTGCAGTACGCAGACGAGGCTCATATTCGTCCAGCCAGGCCTGGGTAATTTTCGGATCCGGCATCGGGATCACGCCAACCGGCGAAGTTTTGGCGTCTTTGGCATCGCTATCAAACGGCCACCACCAGTTTTTCGAAGAGGCTGCTGCAGAGGCAGGCGCGGCGGTGACGGCTACTTTTTTGTCCTTTTCAACCGGGGTGTCTTTTTTCGCCGAGTCAGAGCCAAAAGGCCACCAGCTGGAACCGCTGTCTTTGGCTGCGACCGCTGGGGCGGTGGCAGTTTTGGTTACCGGTGGCGTTGTTTTGCTGTCTGCTGGCTTGGCCGCAACAGTTGCAGTTTTATCCGCAGGAGTCGACGCCTGGTCGGACGAGCCCAACTGCCACCATTTGTGGCCACCTTCGGCGTCATTCTGTGGAGTTTGTGCGCAACCGGTAATAGCCAGGCAAAGAGCCAGAGCGAGGGTCTTATTAGATGACATTGAATATCCACACAATGAATTAAGAATTAAAGAGGCACTAAGCCCACTATAAAAAACGTATTGAAAACAGAAAAGCTACCGAGTTCCGACCTGTGGCCTACAAATCCTGCTTACAGGCACTCAGCCAGTACTCTAACCAGTTTTTGCGCCCTGGGATCCATCAATATATTGGGCCCAAGGGTATTGGTCACAAATCCAAAGGCCACCTCACGATCCGGGTCGGCAAAGCCGGTCGACCCCCCAGCCCCAGGATGACCGAAAGCTTTTGGCCCAAGGCCAAACGTCGCGTTGGGCACGGTTGGCTGATCCAGCATGCACCCCAGCCCAAATCGGGTTTGCGTGCGCAAGGTTTTATCCTCGCCGACGCTGTGCTCGCGGGTCAGTTGCTCCAGCATTTCGGCTTCAAGCAGGCTGCCGTCCAGCAAACCGCTATAAAAACCGGCCAGGCTACGGGCATTACCATGCCCATTGGCCGCTGGCTGCTCCATTCGGCGCCATTCGGGTTTGTTGGTACTTGTCATAATAGACGGTGGATTGGTGAATGACCGCGTACTCATGGATGAAGGCTCATTCATCATGGCCTTCAACAGGCGCTGCGCAGCCGCATCCCCCATATTGCCCTTGCTGCGGGCAACATGAGCCACCCGGTAAAACTCTTCGTCACCCAGCCCGACATGGAAGTCCAGCCCCAGCGGCCTGGCCGTCCGCGCCATGATTGACTGGCCCGCACTGCGGCCATCGGCGCGGCGAATCAGCTCGCCCACCAGCCAGCCATAGGTGATCGCGGCATAGCCGTGCCCTTCGCCCGGCGTCCACCAGGGGGTTTCGGCGGTCAGTGCATCGACCATGGTTTGCCATTCATACAGCGCCTCGGCCGGCATCAATTCGCGCAAGGCCGGCAAACCCGCGCGATGGCTCAGGAGCTGACGCAACGTGATGGACTCTTTGCCGGCAGCAGCGAACTCGGGCCAATAGCGGGCCACTGGCACATCCAGCTCCAGCTTGCCCTCTTCGACCAGTTGCAACGCCGTGACAGCGGTAAAAGGTTTAGTGCACGAAAACAGATTGGCAATGGTGTCTGTGTGCCACGGCTGCTCGCCGTCCTTGTCAGCGGTACCGGCCCACAGGTCGAGAACGGTTTCGCCACCGATCTGGATGCACAACGCCGCGCCGCGCTCTTGCGGATCATTGAAAAGATCGGCAAACGCCTCGCGTACTGCTTCGAAGTTAAGGTCGTGAAAACCCTGAATCTGCACCCGGACCTCCTGGATCAAGCATGGCTCTACAAGGCGTGCATTGTTCCAGCACCAGTAAGATTTTGAAACAGAGCAAAGCGCTCTGAGCACACAATTTTTGTGCGCTGTTGAGTCGGCGGGCAAAGTATCAGCAAGGGCGTGTTTTTTTTGTGAAAAAAGGCAAAACACCCATGGCAAAAATCTCGTAGCAGCTGACTCGCGGAGCGAGGCTGCGTCCGGCGGCGCAGCCGTCGTAAAACCTGACTTGCGGGTATAACTGACATACCGCAGGGTCTGATTTCGCGACGGCTTTGCCGCCGAACGCAGCCTCGTTCCTTCGGCAGCTGCTACTTAGGGTGTGTCTACAGCGCGGCGTAGACCAAAGGCGCAAGCTTCTGCACCCGCGGGTCCATCAGCACATGGCTGCCCATGGTGGTGGTGACAAAGCCGAAGCTCACCTCCCGCTCAGGGTCGGCAAAGGAGATTGGCCCGCCCAGCCCCACATGCCCGAATGCCTTTGGCCCCATCCGATGGGAGGCTCCCGGGTCCGCCGGCTGCTCCATCATGCAACCCAGGCCATAACGCATGGGCCGCAGCAGCGTGCGGTCCATATCGTTACTGTGCTCGCGGGTGAACTCTGCGAGCAGCTCAGGCCCCACCAGGCGCCCGCCCAGCAGCGCACTGTAAAACCCGGCCAGGCCATGGGCGGTACCGTGGGCATTTACGCCGGGATGGCGATAGGCCCACCAGCGCGGGTCAGCCGTTTGCCGTGATCCCATGGCGGGATTGGTAAATGCAAGGGTCGCGACATGCTCAGGCTCACTGACCATCACGGCACGCAAGTCCTGGGCGTAGTTATCACCCGTTCGCCCTTCAGCGCGCTCGAAAAAGGCAATGCGGTGAAAGTGCTCGGCATCAACGCCCATATGAACTTCAAGGTCGTTGGGCTCGCAGATTCGCTCGTGGATAAAGGTACAGGGGTCGCGACCATCGGCCCGTCGAACCAGCTCGCCAAGGATCCAGCCATAGGTGGTGGCGCCATAACCGACACTGGTTCCCGGTTCCCACCACAAGGGTTCTGCCGCGACGACTTCGGCCATTGCATCCCAGTCGTACATAATGGGCGTGCGGCTGGGCAAACGCAGCGCCGGGATACCTGAGGTATGGCACAACACCTGGCGCAAGGTGATGCGCTCCTTGCCGCCCTGGGAAAACTCCGGCCAATAGTGGGCAACCGTCTGATCCAGCTCGAGCTTGCCCTCTTCCACCAGCATCAGTGCCGCGATGGCGGTGAAGGGTTTGATACAACAATAGGTGTTGACCAATGTGTCGTGGTTCCAGGGCTGGTCGCCCTCCAGATCCGCCACACCCGCCCATAAGTCGACAACGGTTTCGCCGCCCACCTGCACACAAACACCGGCTCCTCGCTCCTGAGGATCATCGAAGATCGCCTCAAAGGCTTCCTGAACGGCTTCGAACCCACTTGCACACTTCCCTTTCGCTTCCATTTCGAAGTCTCCATTCAGTTGGAATGCAAGACCTTAGTTTTAAAGTGGGAATTGAAAAGGAAGAAACCCCTACTGGGCGACGAAATACATCGCCGCCCATCGGGCAGGGAAAATCAGTGCCCCTTGCCCGAGTGCCCACCTGCATGCCCCGCGCCAGAGCGCCCGCCGCTACCATCATCGGTTGCATGCACAGGCGCCTTGACGGCTTTTTCGGCTTCGGCCTGGGCCTTGGCGGCCTCCTGGCCCAACTGGCCAAGGGCCTGCAGATTGGCCTTGCGCACGCTGTCGACAAAACCGGTAAACGGCAAATCGGTGATACCGATCATGCCAAAGTGGCCGTTTTCGCCGTCGAGCAACCGGCCTGTGACCGGCTGGTCCAGGTACTGGAACCAGTGCACGCCAACAATCGACGGTTCTGCCACCGCCTGTTTGAGGAACTTGCTGTAAGCCGGGCCACGGGCTTCTTCGTTGGCCACTTCAGTGACGCCGCCCCAGAACGGGCCACGGTCACGGGAGCCGAAGTTGAACTCGGTGATCATTACCGGCTTGTCCAGTTCGCGCAGTTTGCCGAAGTCATAGCCGTCTTGCGGTTGCAGGGTGTAGAAGTTGAAGCTCAGTACATCGCAGTATTTGGCACAGGACGCCACGGCCTCTGGCGTACTGACGGCAAACCGTCCGCCAAGCAGCAAGTGGTTTGGAGCATGCCATTTGAGCGAGTCGGAAATGGTCTTGAAGTAGGTATCAGCAAAGACTTTCTGGAAATACTGATAATCCGCCTCGATTTGCGGGTGCTCGGTGTTGGGCAAAGGCCCTTCAAAACCGGGATCTTCCATCAGCTCCCAGGCCGGAATTTCAATACCCCAGGCCTTGGAAAGACCCTGCTGGTTGCGGTATTTGTCACGCAGCTGCTTGAGAAAGGCCCGCTTGGCGGGTACATCCGTGGTCATGCGCAAAGTGCCCAGGGCCAATGCATAACGGGATTTCGGGTCATTACCCGGACCAGCCCAGGCCAGTTCGTTGTCGGCAAAGTAACCGATCAACCAGGGATCATCGCGATGATCGCGAGCGGCAATGGCCACGGCGCGCTCGGTGGCCATGGCAAAGCGCGGGTCAAACGGGTCGGGCATGCCGCCCCACCAGTCGGTGCCGGTACTGATGCTGGTGTAGTCCCCCACAATCGACAGCGGCAGGGTGTAGGGCACGCGATCGTTGAGGCCCAGTTCGGGGTCGCTCCAGTTGCCGATGGTGTTGAAACCCCAGGCTTGCAGGCGATCCAGGGTGCGGGCCTGCCAACGCTTGGCATCAAAGGCTGGAGGTGCACAAGGGCTCACCGGTGCGCTATCCGGTTCAGTTTTAGCCGTTACGCAGGGTTCACCGTAGATGCGCTGCAGGTTGGCGGCATAAAAGTTGTACCAGCGCCCGGCGTCAAAGCCCCTGCCCTGGGTCGAGGCGTTGCCGCTGTTGTTGTTCGCCTTGCCGTAAAAACTGGCCAGAGGAGTGCCATCATGGGGCAAATCGGTAAACATCCACTCACGGCCGGCAACATAGGTCTGGCTGTCGTTGGCCGTTACGGCATTTAGGCCCAGCGAGTAAAACGGGTGACCTTCAGGGGTGATCAGGTTCCAGCGGCCATTGCGCTTTTCTGTGCGGAAAAACCCGGTCGCCTCAAACCCCGCGCCCTTCAGCCAGCCGCCGTACTTGTCCTGATCGGCACGCCCGGCCAGCCAGCCTTTGAGTTGCTGCTGTTCTTTTGCGGCGGCGGCCTTGAGCTGTTCGTCATTGGCAACACGCTCCGGCCATTTGGCGCGGGTCGACTGGCCGTAGCCGTCGACGATCGCGCCGTACACGGCCTTGATTACGCCTGTGCCGTCCTGCACGCCGAAGCGCTCCAGCAGAATGCTCTGCGCGACGTTCGGTTGCGCAATCGACAGACTTACCGACACCACCTGGCTCAGATCGATTTCACCCTGGCTACTGGCCAGCAGAATGCGCTGGCCATCCAGCGTCATCGGCATCGGTGGGCCGGCGCGCATGCCCTGGCTGTGGGGAGAATTGGCTTTTAGCGGCAACAACAGGGTTTGCGCCGGGCCGGCAGGCAGGTCGACACGGCTGGTCAGGGTTTTGCCGTTGCTGCTTTGCACGGTCACGTCCAGCGTAAGTGCCCAGTTCATGGCGTTCTGGATGCGCAGGGTCATCATCCCCGACTGCGACCAGTCCCATACCCCGGTTTGCGGAGTCAAACGCAGGCTGGGCGCGACGGCCGGGTTGAAGGTGACGCGGCGCAGCACTTCGCCTTCGGCTGTTTGCTCCGCATTGTATTGCGGCAAGATCGCATCCGTAGTCGCCACTTGCACCACATCGGCAGGGCGAACGAAATTGAACAGGGTTTGTTGGCCAGCAGGCGCCGCCAACAGCGGAGTCGTGACCAGCAACGCAAAAACAGCAGACAGCGAACGGCGAATCATATGGATCTGGTTCTCCCAAACGGCCGAAAATCGGCCTGTGAGGTGTTGAAAGTCAAAGCATAGACAGCAAAGTCGACGATAACGCCGACCCGCGCTTAAGAAATTTCGCGCCTGAACGGCGGCAGTGCATTCAGAATCGCCTTGCCATAGCGCTGGGTGACCAGGCGCCGGTCCAGCAAGGTGATGGTGCCGCGATCCTGTTCGGTACGCAGCAAACGCCCGCAAGCCTGAACCAGCTTGAGCGAGGCATCAGGCACGGATATCTCCATGAAGGGGTTGCCACCCCGGGCCTCGATCCACTCGGCCAGGGCCGCTTCGACCGGATCATCGGGAACCGAAAACGGTATTTTGGCGATCACCACGTGCTCGCAGTAGGCACCAGGCAAATCCACGCCTTCGGCAAAACTGGCCAGGCCAAACAACACACTGGAGTCCCCGCCATCGACCCGCGCCTTGTGCTTGTTGAGGGTTTCCTGTTTGGACAGGTTACCCTGGATAAACACTTGCTTGCGCCAGTCGCGCTCCAGGCCGTCGAATACGTCCTGCATCTGCTTGCGTGATGAAAACAGCACCAGCGTGCCCCGCGAGCCTTCGACCAGCGCGGGCAAGTCACGAATGATCGCCGCCGTATGAGCCGTAGCGTCACGGGGGTCGGCTTTGAGGTCAGGCACTCGCAACACACCGGCATCAGCATGATGGAAAGGGCTGGGCACCACCGCTGTCACGGCTGTTTTGGGCAGACCGGCACGCATGCGGAAACGGTCGAAGGTGCCCAGTGCTGTCAGGGTGGCGGAGGTCACGAGTACCCCATAGGCCACGTTCCACAGGTTGCGACGCAGCATCTCGGCGGCCAGGATGGGGCTGGCGTTGACCTCGATATCAAACAGCGAACCGCTTTCCGCCAGGGTCAGCCAGCGCGCCATGGGCGAGTTGTCTTCAGGGTCCTCGACGGTGAACGCGGTCCATAGCTCCCAGTTACCCTGAGCCCGGGACAGCAGGCTGCCAAACAGCGGGTACCATTCCTCGGCCTGGTTGCTGGTGATGCCGATATTGACCTCGCCATCCATGCCGTCCTTGAGAATCTCGGTCAGGCGGGTGAACAAGTCGGTCAGACGCGAGAATCCTTTTTTCAACTCGATGCCCATTTCACGCATGTGATCGGGAATCAGGCCGCCAATAAAGCGATGGCGCGGACGCTCGCGACCCTCGGGCTCTTCGCCGACTTTAAAGTCGGCGATCTGCTCGCAGGCAGTGAACATGAACTGTTGCTGGGCCTTGATTTCTTTGGCCAGCTCCGGCACTTGCTCCAGCAAACGCCCCAGGTCGCCGGGCAACGGGTGTTGGGCCAACAGTTTGGTAAGGTTCTTGGCGGTTTGCTCCAGCCAGTCGGCGGTGGAGCGCAAACGGGTGTAGTGGGCAAAATGGCCAATGGCCTTGTCCGGCAGGTGATGGCCTTCGTCAAACACATAGACCGTGTCACGGGGGTCAGGCAATACCGCGCCACCCCCCAACGCGAGGTCGGCGAGCACCATGTCGTGGTTGGTGACGATCACGTCCACCTTGCTCATGCCTTCCCGGGCCTTGTAGAAAGCGCACTGGCCGAAGTTGGGGCAATGACGGTTGGTGCACTGGCTGTGATCGGTGGTCAGGCGCGCCCAGTCCTGGTCTTCAAGGGCCTGGGGCCAGCTGTCGCGGTCGCCGTCCCACTTATTGCCGGCCAGCTTTTCGATCATGCTGGTGAACAGCTTCTGGCTGGCCTCATCGACTTCGATCTTGAAGCCTTCTTCCTCGAACAGCTGCGCCGTCGCGGTTTGCGCGTGGCCCTCTTGCAGCAGCATGTCGAGCTTGGACAGGCACATATAGCGGCCACGGCCCTTGGCCAGGGCAAAGCTGAAGTTCAGCCCGCTGTTGCGCATCAGGTCCGGGAGGTCCTTGTAGACGATCTGCTCCTGCAGGGCGACCGTTGCCGTGGCAACCACCAGGCGCTTGCCCGCGGCCTTGGCCACAGGAATGGCGGCCAGGCAGTAAGCCACGGTTTTGCCGGTACCGGTGCCCGCTTCTACGGCGACCACAGCCGGGTCGCCACTGCGGTGGTTTTCTTCGTCGGTGTCGATATCGCCCAGCACCTTGGCCACTTCAGCGATCATCAGACGCTGACCGTAACGCGGCTTGAGGCTCTTGGATTCGAGAAAACGCGAGTAAGCGCCCTGGATCTGAGTTTTGAGTTCGGTACTAATCATGGTTCTTCGGGCGCAAGAAACGCTGGATAAATTTTCAGTGGTTCGAATGACCGCTATCATACCCCGCTAATTCATCCCGCGCCGAACGGAGTACCCCAATGACCGCCTTTGCCCTCGCCTACAGCCTGCATGTACTGGCCGCCCTGATCTGGGTGGGCGGCATGTTTTTCGCCTGGATGATCCTGCGCCCGGCGGCTGTCACGGCCCTTGAAGGCCCGGTACGGTTAAAGCTGTGGGTAGAAGTGTTCCAACGTTTTTTTGTATGGGTGTGGATCGCAGTGGTGATTTTGCCGATAAGCGGTGTAGGTCTTCTGCAAATGCGCTTCAACGGTTTTGAAACGGCGCCGCGCTATGTGCAGATCATGATGGGCTTGTACATCGTGATGGTGGCGTTGTTTATCCGCATTCAATCGCTGCAGTTGCCTGAGTTGCGCAAGGCTGTCGAAGCCCAGGCTTGGGCTGACGGGGCAGCGGTAATGGGAAAAATTCGCCGGCTGGTGGGGTGCAATCTGATTGTGGGGCTGGTGTTGGTGGCAATTGCGGCGGCTCGGCCGACTTTTTAAAAGCCGGATGGGTGTAGCTGCCGAAGGAACGAGGCGGCGTCCGGCTGCGCAGCAGTCGTACAACCATTTAATTACGGGGTATCAGAGGGTTCGTGTTTGCAGTGTTTGCGACGACGACAGCAAGGCATTTGGCCTTTAATATCAGGCGTTTCGTACGACGTTTCGCTTTCGTTTCCGTGAAACTTCCTAGAAAATCCCGTTCGCTTGCGCCGCTTAAAATCGGGGAATAGTCTCGGCCCATCGCTGCAAAGCTGGCCAAGGGTTATGTCGACAAGTTGCTGGACACGCTGGTAACGCACTGAAGCAGCACGCGCCTGATTGGCGACAGGCACGTCGTTTATTTATACGTAGCTGTGCCGCAAATCAACTGATCCACCGGTTACATATCCGGCATTTGCGTCTAACTGAAATATTGGTTTCGCTCTTACAGCGAGTCACTTTGCAAAAGCGGCAAAGTAACCAAAGCGCTTGCGCCCCATCGTACGGCCTTCGCTGCGCTCAGGTTCACTCGCTCCGGTCCTGTTCCGTGGGCACGCCGCCACGGGCCATCCATGGCCCATCGCGGCTCTCCCGGCATCCATGCCGGTCGACCCACTCCACAGAACCTCCACTCGCCCTCCCGGGAGGGCAGGCAGATCAAAAGCACAGCGCCCTCGAGGCGGCCGACCGGCCGGCCTGTTTGGAGTGAATGTGTTGCGCAATCTGCGCTTAGCGCCTCAGCGGATATTGCGTGCCGTGCACAGGTTACAACCGCTGGATAGTCACAGCACCTGCCGTACCCGCTTCCCCCGGCTGCCCGGCCAGGCCCGGCTTGCCGGACTTGCCGCCATCGGTGCGATACACCACACAGCCCTTGGCTTTGCCGCCTGCGCCAGCCCGTCCGGCCTCGCCGGGCTTGCCGCCCGTACCGCCGTCAACCCGCACACGGACTTGTTCGGCCGGGTAGTCACGCGGCAGCTCAACCCGCACCTGCCCGCCGGCCGCACCCGGTTGCCCGTTACCTCCATTGTCGCCATTGGCTCCGGAGCCCGCCGCGCCCCAAGTACAGCCTGGCTCTTCGCCATTACCGCCATCAAGCCCGGCAAAACCCGGCGCTCCCGTACCGCCACGGGCATCAATGGACAGTTGCGGCGCTTGCAGTGACTCAATTCGCAGGCTCAGGTCCCGGGCTGGCCGCGCAGGCTTTTCAAAGGTACCGGTGGCGCCACGGGCATTGATCTGGCTGCCCTCGCCCAGTTCGGCACGCGCCACCCGCAGCGCGATGCCGTGCTCGGCAGGAACGATAGTGATGCGTGCTTCACGACCCAGCTGCAGTTGGTCGATATAGACCTGGGTGATCCCCGCTGGAATCAATAACGTCCCGTAGTCAGCAACATCGAGCTTTTCCAGGCGCAATACACTGACGTTAGCGGGCAGGCGCATCATCGAGTTGGCCTCGACCGAGACGACCTCGGCCTGAGCAAAAGGGCTGCACAAGGCAGCCAACAAACATAACTTACGCATGGCTGGCATCTCGTTCGCGGGAGGCAGGAAGGGTATGTGCGTGAAAAACTCCAAACACAAGAATCAACAGGCGATCACGCCAGGGATGGCGGCGGCCTTGCAGGCGACCTTTGAACAAGAGCACCTCAAGCACATGGGTCAGCACCAACAGGCTGCCAACAAGGTTGATCAGCACATCGAACGGGTAGACCAAGGGCTGGTACAGATTACTCAGCACCAAGGCCCAAACTATCAGTGTCAATGCTTTACCCAGCCCCCAAAGCACCCTCATACATCCGCCTTTAGCATGTTCTTTGTCGCACATTAACGGCTTGTACAAGCAGGACGCCATAGACCGTCATAAAAAGATTCGCCGCAACTTCGACTGGCCCGGGCAAAACCGCGGCGATACCAAGGGTTAACGAATGATCAGAATCTCGGTACGTCTGTTTTGGGCGCGGCCCTCAGGGGTCTGATTGCTGGCCACAGGGTTCGACTCACCGGCTCCCTCCACGGAAACAAACTGGCTGCGCGGTACACCGCTGTCGATCAAGTACTCAACCACCGACTGCGCCCGTGCCTTGGACAGTTTCAGGTTGTAGGCCTCATTGCCCACACTGTCGGTATACCCTGTGACCTTCAACTGGGCGTTGGCGGCGTCTTTTTTCAGGCGCGCGGCTATGATATTGAGCTTTTCCTTGTCCGCCGCAGTCAACCGGGCAGAGTTGAATTCGAAATTCACATCACGTACTACAATGGCCTCTTGCTTGACGACCACCACTTCTTCAACCACCACGACGGCCACAATCGGGCAGCCCGCAGCATCGACTTTCACGCCTTGGGGCGTATCAGGGCACTTGTCGCGACTGTCCGGAACACCGTCGCCATCCGCATCGCCGTCACCGTGTACCCAACAGTAAGCCGCGGCCATGCCCGCACCGAATACGGCACCACCCCCCGCCCAGGCCGAGCTTTTTATTGCACCCAAGGCCGCCCCGCCCACACCGCCGACTGCAGCACAGGTGGGCCAGTCAGTTTTTTGCAACCCGGCACAGCCCGTTAATACGCCGGTGAGAACAACCAGAGGTACTGCTGTTCTTATGATGCTCATAAAAGGGTCTCTCCTGAGGGTCGGCGTTTGGCCGATGCAAGGCAAAGTAAAGACTGCGCTCAGGGTATGCGCCAGCAAAGTGACAGTAGCGGCAACAGCCCACTAGGCCGCGCGGCTTGCGCAGGCTAGTCTTGGACGCTCTAAGTGAGGACCTTCGATGACGCCCGGTATTTCTACACGTACACCCCAGCAAGCGCTGGCGGCCTTGCTGGATCGTTATGCGCCACAACGCCTGCTCGTGGTCGGGGCCAGCAGTTTCCCGGCACTGGCCGCCTTCGAGGCTGCGCACCCCGGCGCGCAGGTGGCCCGAGCAGCGCCTGGCCCGTTGCCCGAAGACCTGGCAGCGCAGCGCTTTGACCTGGCACTGGTGATCGACTGCCTGGAGCACCTGCCCAAAAACAGCGGGCTGCAATTGCTGGGCGGCATTCGCAACCTCAATGCCAGTCGCATTGCCGTGCTGGCGGATCTCACAGCCTGCAATTGGAAAGAAACCGACTTTTACGCCCTTGCTTTACAAAGCAATGAGAGGTTTCAGCGTGACGAGCAAGTCTTGACGCTCTTTACTTACGACTTGCGCGAATACAAACAAGTACCCGACTGGCTAAACGCCAGGTTTTGGGCAAACCCGGAAAACTTTGGCAAGTATTGGTGGTAACCCGATGAGCACATCCATTTGCCCCTGCGGCAGCGGCAACCTGCTGGAAGCCTGCTGCGGGCACTATCATGACGGCCACCCGGCCCCGAGCGCCGAAACCCTGATGCGCTCACGCTACAGCGCCTATGTATTGGGGCTTGTCGACTACCTGGTCAGCACCACCCTGCCTGTGCAGCAAGCCGGGCTGGATCGCCAGTCCATTGCCGACTGGAGCGCGCAGAGCACCTGGCTGGGCTTGACCGTTGAAAGCAGCGAAGTGTTCGGCGGCCAACCGGAACACGCCTTTGTGACCTTTACTGCACGCTGGCACGACGCCAATGGTGAGCACAGCCACCGCGAGCGCTCATCCTTTGTGCAAAGCGCCGGGCACTGGTACTTCATCGACCCCACCGTACCGCTCAAGGTCGGGCGCAACGACGCTTGCCCATGCGCCAGCGGGCTGAAGTTCAAAAAATGCTGTGCCGGTTTTTTCGGTCAATAGGCTGGACTCTGAGGGTTAAACAATGGACGTGCGGGCCCGAACAATAAAAACAATCGCCCTGGCCATGCTGCTGATGGTATCGGGATGCACCTCCTGGTTCGACTCAGGCGACAAGGACCCGGACGTGCATCTGGAAAAAGTCGAACTGGTGCAGGCCAAGCTGCTGGAGCAGCGCTTCAGGCTGCATTTTCGGGTCGACAACCCCAATGACTCGACACTGACCGTACGCGGCCTGAGCTATGCCGTGTATCTGGGCACCATCAAGCTGACCGAAGGTGAGAACGAACACTGGTTCAGCGTGCAACCCAACAGCAGCGCCATGTACGTGATACCGGTACGTACCAACCTCTGGCCGCAGGTGCGCCCGCTGGTCAATTTGCTTGAAACACCCGACCAGCCCATCCCCTACCGACTCGAGGGCACACTGCAAACCGGGCTGTTCTACGGTTACGACGTGCACCTGACGCGCAAAGGCGAGATAATCCCCGGCGATTTTATTCCAGAGTGATTGAGCAATGACCCAACAACCCCACGTTCATGGCCCCGACTGCAACCACGATCATGATCATGGCCACACCCATGACCACGATCACGGTCATGTACATGGCCCGCATTGCGGCCATGCACCTCAAGAGCCTGTGCGCAACGAGCTGAAAGAAGTTGGCCGCAACGATCCCTGCCCGTGCGGCAGCAGCAAGAAATTCAAGAAGTGCCACGGCGCCTGATCCCTCGGGACGCTTTGCAAACGCCGCACAGGATCCAGTGTCCTGTGCGGCGTTTGTGTTTTTGCTTTATGAAAAAGTGCGTCACAAACCATGACCTGCTTTCATCCGACGCGCTTTTGGGGGTAAAACTGACAGCCCACAGTCGATGACCGCCTCTGATGGTCGTCAGGTGCTGGGTGAACATTCCCTTCTGGAGCCCTTCATGATCGATCTTTATTACTGGACCACTCCCAACGGCCACAAAGTCTCATTGTTTCTTGAAGAAGCTGGCCTGCCCTACAAGGTTCATCCGATCAATATCGGCAAGAACGAACAGTTTGCTCCGGACTTTTTGAAGATAGCCCCGAATAACCGCATCCCGGCCATTGTTGATCAGGCACCGGCCGACGGTGGCGAGCCACTGTCCTTGTTCGAGTCCGGCGCGATCCTGCTGTACCTCGCGGAAAAAACCGGGCAATTTTTACCCAAGGACCTGCGCGGCCGGCAAATGGCCCTGCAATGGCTGTTCTGGCAAATGGGTGGCCTGGGGCCAATGGCCGGGCAAAATCATCACTTCAACCGCTTCGCACCGGAAAAAATCCCGTATGCGATCAAACGCTACACCGAAGAGACGGCCCGTTTGTATCGCGTATTGAACAAACAGCTGGAAGGCCGCGAGTTTGTTGCGGGTGACGAATACAGCATCGCCGACATGGCGATTTACCCGTGGATCGTGCCCCATGAATGGCAGGGGCAGAACCTGGATGATTTCCCGGCCCTGAAGGCCTGGTTCCAGCGAGTCAAGGCGCGCCCGGCTACAGAACGTGCCTACGCACTGGTGGATAAAATCAACCCGCCGAAGTAGTGCATATAGCGCTTGCACGGTGTCATCGGCCTCACTAACGTAGCGGCTTTCGATGACACCACCCCCGCAGGAGCTTTGCCATGGCCTCGCCAGCCTTTACTTCTTTACTACCCCGGTTCGGCGTTGCCGCGGCAATGGTCAGCCTGCTGGGCCTGGCCGGTTGCCAGATAAACAACCATGCCACTGAAAGCCTGGTGCCAGCCTCTGGCGTGCAACCGCTCAAGGGCCTTGCACAGAACGTGTCGGTACGCCGCAACATCCAGGGCATGCCGCTGATCGAAAGCAGCAGCTTCCATGACGCCCTGTTCACCCTGGGTTATGTGCATGCCGGTGACCGAATCAGCCAGATGGTGCGTTTGCGCTTGCTGGCCCAAGGCCGCTTGGCCGAGCTCAACGGCGTTGATGCACTGCAAAGCGACCGGTTGATGCGCACCGTCAATCTGAAAAAGAACGCTGACGAGCTTTATAAAAGCGCCTCACCGCGACTTAAAAAGTTTTTCGAAGTCTACGCTCGCGGAGTCAACGCCTACCTGTTCCGCTACCGCGACAAATTGCCGGCCGATCTGGCGCAGGCCAGCTACAAGGTCGAGTACTGGAAACCCGAGGACTCGGCGCTGATTTTCAGCCTGTTGAACTTCGGCATGTCGGTCAACCTGCAAGAAGAACTCAACGCCCTGGCCCTTACGCAAAAAGTCGGCACCGACAAACTGCCCTGGCTGATGCCAACCTATCCCAACGAAGCCCTGCCCAGCAGCGAAGCCGACAAGCTCAAGGGCCTGGCCCTGGGCAGCCAGTTGCAAGGCTTGAGCGGCGTGTCCCAGGCCCTTGAACAGGTGAAGCAACTGAGCCTGCCAGGTGTCACGGCATCCAGCGACTGGGCCATTGGCCCGCAGCGCAGCCGCAGTGGCAAGAGCCTGCTGGCCAACGATATCCATCAACCCATAGGCGTGCCTTCGGCCTGGAACTACGTGCAGATTCGCGCCCCCAAATACCAGGCTGCCGGGGCAACCATTGCGGGCTTGCCGACCCTGTTTGCCGGGTTCAACGGCAAGGTGGCATGGGGTATGAGCATGGCCATGGGCGACAACCAGGATGTGTTCCTGGAGAAGCTCAAACGCCAGGGCAGCAACCTGTACTACATGGCGAACGGCAAGTGGCTACCGGCGACGGTGCGCAACGAAACCTTTTTCGTCAAAGGTCAGCGTCCGATTCGCGAAGTAATTTACGAAACCCGCCACGGGCCTTTGCTCAACAGCACCCTGGGCAGCCCCAATGCCCTGAACAGTAGCCTGGGCCTTGCCCTGCAAACCCCGGACTTGCAGGGCGACAAAACCCTCGACGCATTTTTTGACCTGTCCCGTGCCCAGAACAGCGAAAAAGCCTCGGATGCCAGCCGTGAAATCCGCGCTGTGGCGCTGAACCTGCTGTATGCCGACGCCAACCATATCGGCTGGCAAGTGACCGGGCTCTACCCCAACCGCCGTGAAGGCCTTGGCCTGTTCCCGTCGCCGGGCTGGGATGGCCGCTACGATTGGGAAGGTTACGCCGACCCGATGCTGCACCCCTACGACCAGGACCCGACCCAGGGCTGGCTGGGTACCGCCAACCAGCGTACGGCCGCCTATGGCTACGGCATGCAACTGTCCAACTCGTGGCTGTCACCTGAGCGCAGCGAACGCCTTGCGCAACTGGCAGGCAGTGGCAAACAGGACGCCCGCAGCATGATAGCCATGCAGTACGACCAGACCACGCTGTTCGCAGCCAAGCTGAAAACCATGTTCAGCGCCCCCGGCATGGCACAGCCTCTGAAACAGGCGATCGCGGCATTGCCCGCGCCAGAACAGGCCAAAGCCCGTGAAGCTCTTGGCCGGCTGATGGCATTTGACGGCAAGCTCGGCGCCAACTCGGCCGATGCGGCAGTGTACGAACTGTTTTTGCAGGAAAGCACCCGGCAGATCTTCCTGGATGAACTGGGCCCCGAGAACAGCGCCAGCTGGCAGGCATTTGTGGCCAATAGCAACCTGTCTTACCCGGCGGTAGCCGATCACTTGCTGGGCCGCGAAGACAGTCCTTTCTGGGACGATAGCCGCACCACGCAAAAAGAAGACAAACCGGCCATTCTGGCCCGCAGCCTGGCCGGGGCGATCAGCATCGGTGACAGCCTGATGGGCAACGATCACAAAGCATGGCAGTGGGGCAAGCTGCATCAGTACGTATGGCGCAATGCCAACGGCCAGACTGTTCGCGCCCCCGTTATGGCAGGCGGCGATCATACGACCCTCAATACGGCGGCCTACCACCTCGCGGGCGCAAACTTCGAGGTGACGCAGATACCGGCCATGCGCATGATCATCGACTTCGGCCAGGTCGAACCGATGATGGCGCAAAACAGCACCGGGCAATCGAGTAACCCGGCCAGCCCGCACTACACCGACGGTATCGATCCGTGGCTCAAAGGGCAGTACATCAGCTTCCCGATGCAGCCGCAGAACTTCGACAAGACCTACGGCAAGACCCGTCTGACCCTGGTTCCGGGCAAGTAACCGAGAGCCACAGCCTGCCCTCTCATGCACAAAGCCGGGAGAGGGCATATGCTGAGTAAAAGGTGCAATTTTTCATTTGTATGTCGCCCATAATATGCTTCGATTGGGGCGACTGGCACAGCGCTACTGTCTGGCCATCTGAACTTGGCTCACAAGGACGTCTCCATGCAGCGACATCAAATTCATCCTTTGCTGGCACCTGTTCCGGGCACTGAACGGCTTATTCACAGTTTTCATTACGGGCCTGCCCAGCCCCGAGGCAAGATCTATATTCAGGCCTCACTGCACGCGGATGAATTGCCCGGGATGCTGGTCGCCTGGCACCTCAAGCAGCGCCTTGCAGAGCTTGAGGTGGCGGGACGGTTGCTCTTTGAGATAGTCGTGGTACCAGTGGCCAACCCGGCTGGCCTTGAGCAGGTCTTGATGGATATCCCGCTGGGGCGTTACGAGCTGCAAAGCGGGCAGAACTTCAATCGTAACTTCCTGGACCTGAGCACGCAGATTGGTGATGAGCTTGAAGGCCAGCTCAGCGATGATCCCGCACAGAACCTGCAGTTAATCCGCCGTCGCTTGCGCGAACTGCTGTCAGCGCAAGTGCCGACAACGCAGTTGCACTCCCAGCGCCTGACCCTGCAAACGCTGGCCTGCGATGCCGATATGGTGCTGGACCTGCACTGCGACTATGAGGCCGTACCCCACCTGTACACCACGCCTGAAGCCTGGCCGCAGGTCGAACCGCTGGCGCGCCACCTCGGCGCTCAAGCCAGCCTGCTGGCAACGGACTCCGGCGGGTTGTCGTTCGATGAGTGCTTCACCTTGCTGTGGTGGCAACTACAGCAGCGTTTCGGTCATTGCTATGCGATTCCCCAGGGCAGCTTTTCCGTAACCCTGGAATTACGCGGCCTGGCAGATGTGAACCACAGCCATGCAGGGCACGACTGCCAGGCGCTGATTGATTATCTGATCGATTTTGGCGCGATTGACGGAGAATCCGTGCCTTTGCCACCCCTTCTCTACCCCGCCACCCCTTTGGCCGGCGTAGAGCCCGTGGCAACACCTGCAGGCGGGCTGCTGGTGTTCAATGCCAGGCCGGGGGAGTATCTGTGCGCTGGCCAGTTGATTGCCGAGATCATTGACCCCATCAGCGACAAGCTCACACCGGTTTACTGCGCCAGCGCAGGTTTACTGTATGCCCGCTCTCAGCGGCGAATGGCCACCGCAGGCATGGTGATTGCCCACGTGGCAGGCCGCGAAGCCTATCGTAGCGGTTATCTGCTATCGCCTTGAGCCACTACCGGATCAGGCAACCGGCGCAGGCGGAGGCTCGTCAGGCAGCGTTGGCACGCCTGGTTCGGGCTCGATCGGTTGCGGGCTGTCCGGGTCAGGCTGGCCGGGGATGCCACCTGCATGCAGCTGTGGAAAGGCCAGCAGAGACCAGGCCAGCAGCCCGACCTGATTGGGCTCGAGGTTTGCCAGTTGGGCGCGGATACTCGGATCAATCTTCATAAGGCACTCCTGAGCGATGATCCGGCTCGCTGGATGCGTAACCGGAAATACACTCAATAGAGTGCATTTGCGCTCAAGAATTCCCTCTGTTCGTCAGGTGCGAGGCAAGGTCACGCCGCGCTGGCCCTGATACTTGCCGCCACGGTCCTTGTACGACACTTCACACTCTTCGTCAGATTCGAAGAACAGCATTTGTGCCACGCCTTCATTGGCGTAGATCTTGGCCGGCAATGTCGTGGTGTTGGAAAACTCCAGGGTCACATGACCTTCCCACTCGGGCTCAAGTGGCGTCACGTTAACGATGATGCCGCAACGCGCGTAGGTACTTTTACCCAGGCAGATGGTCAGCACATTGCGCGGAATACGGAAGTACTCAACGGTGCGTGCCAGGGCGAAGGAGTTTGGCGGGATGATGCAAACGTCGCTGGTGACATCGACAAAGCTGCCCGCGTCGAAATTTTTTGGATCAACGGTCGCCGAGTTGATATTGGTGAAGACCTTGAACTCGTTTGCGCAACGAACGTCATAGCCGTAGCTCGAAACGCCGTAGGAGATCAGACGGTTCTCGCCTTCTTCACGCACCTGACGCTCGACGAAAGGTTCGATCATGCCGTGCTCTTGCGCCATGCGGCGAATCCACTTGTCTGGTTTGATGCTCATGGCGGGTGTCCTGAATAGCGAGGTAGAAAATTCTGTTGGGCATCTTACCGCCCCCCAAGGCCCTGTTCAAAAATCTGGGGAAAAAATATCGAAATTAGCTTGAGATCCCCTGAATACAGGGTGTGAGGGCAACCGTCAGTCACGTTTTTGGATAATCCTTCGCAAAGACCCTTTGCACGTTCGGAAAAAAGCGTTAAGGTGGCGCCACTGTGTTGCTTGTGTCACTGAGAATCTCTACACGATATGTTGAATTTCGATCCAACCATCTCCAAGAATTTTTCCTGCTCTTTGCACTCAGTCTCGGCCAGGGCTTTTCCTGCGTCGCAGTTATCTTTGTTCAAGGAGTTACACCATGTCTAATCGCCAAACTGGTACCGTTAAGTGGTTCAACGATGAAAAAGGCTTCGGCTTCATCACTCCACAATCCGGTGACGACCTGTTTGTTCACTTCAAAGCAATCCAATCCGACGGCTTCAAAAGCCTGAAAGAAGGCCAACAGGTTTCTTTCATCGCTACTCGCGGTCAGAAAGGCATGCAAGCTGAGGAAGTTCAAGTTATCTAACTTGTACTGATCCAGTAAAAAACCCCGCCCTTAAAAGCGGGGTTTTTTTATGCCCGTAATAAACCCAGGCACGATTTTGTAGTCGCTGAAGAGGCACGAGGCGGCGATGGGCTGCATAGCGGCCCCAATTTCTGAAGGCCCTGGGGGCCTTATCGCAGCCTCGTACCTCGTCAGCGACTACAGGTATTTCATCGCAATTCAGTCGTCAGTGGTCGTAATGGTCGGCATAGCCTGCGAAGCCGCTTCATGCAGGACAATACGCGCGCCCACCTGTCGGGCCAGCTCCTGATAGATCAAGGCAACCGGGCTGTTGGGGTCAGCCACCGCTGTTGGCTTGCCATTGTCGGCCTGCTCGCGGATTTCCATCGACAGCGGCAGCGAGGCCAGCACCTCAACGCCATATTGCGTTGCCAGCTTCTCCCCCCCACCCTCACCGAACAGATGCTCTGCGTGACCACAGTTCGAGCAAATGTGTACCGCCATGTTCTCCACAACACCCAGCACCGGAATGTTGACCTTGCGGAACATCTCGACACCCTTGCGTGCATCCAGCAAAGCCAGATCCTGCGGCGTGGTCACAATCACCGACCCGGTCACCGGGACTTTCTGTGCCAGGGTCAGCTGGATATCGCCGGTACCCGGTGGCATATCAATGACCAGGTAATCAAGGTCATTCCAGGCCGTTTGTGTCACCAGCTGCAGCAACGCACCCGACACCATCGGACCGCGCCACACCATCGGCGTGTTGTCGTCAGTCAAAAAGGCCATCGACATGACTTCAACGCCATGGGCTTCGATGGGCACGAACCACTTCTGATCACGAATCTTCGGCCGCGTACCTTCAGCGATGCCAAACATCACGCCCTGGCTCGGACCATAAATATCCGCGTCCAGAATCCCCACCCGCGCACCTTCACGGGCCAGCGCCAGTGCCAGGTTGGCTGCGGTGGTGGACTTGCCGACACCGCCCTTGCCGGAAGCCACGGCCACAATGTTCTTCACATTGGCCAGGCCCGGGATTTGCGCCTGCGCCTTGTGCGCCGCAATCACGCAGTTGATCTCGACCTTGGCCGAGGTCACGCCATCCATGTTTTCGATGGCGGTTTGCAGGATCTGCGCCCAGCCACCCTTGAACAGACCGGCGGCATAACCCAGTTCAAGCTGAACACTGACGCGCTCACCCTGAACCTCTATGTTGCGGATGCATCCGGCACTGACCGGATCCTGATTCAGATAAGGGTCGGTGTATTGGCGAAGGACGGCCTCCACCGCTGCGCGATTAACTGCGCTCATGGGCAACTCCCGTAAAGACTGAGTAAAACAGGCCGCTATCGTACCTGTAATAAACCACCGGCAGCAGGCTTTTGAACCGCACAAAAACAGCACAAACGATCAGATACGCCAGCACGGGGTGAAATATATTGCCCGGCGCTTTATAGTGGCCGACCACCGTCTCATCAAGTAGCCGAGCCCCATGTCCGAGCCACGCAATATCTTAGTCACCAGCGCCCTGCCCTATGCCAATGGTTCAATTCACCTTGGCCATATGCTTGAGTACATCCAGACTGATATGTGGGTGCGCTTCCAGAAACTTCGCGGCAATCAGTGCACTTATGTCTGCGCAGACGATGCCCACGGCTCGGCCATCATGTTGCGCGCCGAGAAAGAAGGCATCACCCCCGAGCAACTGATCGCCAACGTCCAGGCTGAACACAGCGCCGACTTTGCCGAGTTCCTCGTCGATTTCGACAACTTCCACTCGACCCACGCCGAAGAAAACCGTGAGCTGTCGAGTGCGATCTACATCAAGCTGCGCGAAGCCGGGCATATCGCTACCCGCTCGATCACCCAGTACTTCGACCCGGAAAAGAAAATGTTCCTGGCCGACCGCTTCATCAAGGGCACCTGCCCTAAATGCGGCACTGACGATCAGTACGGCGACAACTGCGAAAAATGCGGCGCCACCTACGCGCCAACCGATCTGAAGAATCCCAAGTCCGCCATCTCCGGCGCCACTCCGGTACTCAAGGATTCCGAGCACTTCTTCTTCAAGCTGCCCGACTTCGATGCCATGCTCAAAAGCTGGACCCGCAGCGGCGCCCTGCAGGATGCTGTAGCCAACAAGATCGCCGAATGGCTGGATACCGGCCTGCAACAGTGGGATATCTCCCGCGATGCGCCGTACTTCGGCTTCGAGATCCCGGACGCGCCAGGCAAGTACTTCTATGTATGGCTGGACGCACCAATCGGCTACATGGCCAGTTTCAAGAACCTCTGCGCCCGCCGTCCAGATCTGGACTTCGACGCGTACTGGGCCAAGGACTCCACCGCCGAGCTGTACCATTTTATCGGCAAGGACATCGTTAACTTCCACGCCCTGTTCTGGCCAGCCATGCTCGAAGGCGCAGGCTATCGCAAGCCTACTGCCATCAACGTTCACGGTTACCTGACCGTCAACGGCCAGAAGATGTCCAAATCCCGCGGCACCTTTATCAAGGCCCGCACCTACCTGGACCACCTGGCACCGGAATACCTGCGCTACTACTACGCCTCCAAGCTGGGTCGCGGGGTTGATGACCTGGACCTGAACCTGGAAGACTTCGTACAGAAGGTCAACTCGGACCTTGTCGGCAAAGTGGTCAATATCGCCAGTCGTTGTGCAGGCTTTATTCACAAGGGTAACGCCGGTGTGATGGTCGAGGGCAATGCTGCTCCCGAACTGACCGAAGCGTTCCTGGCCGCCGCACCCAGCATTGCCGAGGCCTATGAAGCCCGTGACTTCGCCCGTGCCATGCGTGAAATCATGGCGTTGGCCGACCGTGCCAACGCCTGGATCGCTGACAAGGCTCCTTGGGCAATGGCCAAAGTTGAAGGCAAGCAAGCTGAAGTTCAGGCGGTCTGCGCACTGGGCATCAACCTCTTCCGCCAGCTGATCATCTTCCTCAAGCCGGTCCTGCCAGTTTTGGCTGCCGATGCAGAGGCATTCCTGAATGTCGCCCCCCTGACCTGGAACGATCACCAGGTGTTGCTGGCCAACCACCAATTGAACGCATTCAAGCCATTGCTGACCCGTATCGACCCGGTCAAGGTCCAGGCCATGACCGATGCTTCGAAAGAAGATCTGGTCGCCAGCCAGACCGACACCGGCAGCGCTGCACCACAGGGCAACGGCGAACTGGTCAAGGAGCCGCTGGCCGCAGAAATCGAGTTCGATACCTTCGCTGCCGTGGACTTGCGCGTCGCGCTGATTCTCAAGGCCGAAGCGGTTGAAGGTGCCGACAAGCTGCTGCGCCTGACCCTGGATATTGGCGACGAGCAACGCAACGTGTTTTCGGGAATCAAGAGCGCCTACCCGAACCCGGCCGAGCTTGAAGGTCGTCTGACCATGATGATCGCCAACCTGAAGCCACGCAAAATGCGCTTTGGCATATCTGAAGGCATGGTGATGGCTGCCGGCCCTGGCGGTGAAGAAATTTACCTGCTCAGCCCGGACAGCGGCGCCAAGCCAGGTCAGCGCATCAAGTAACACTGCCCCTTTGCACCGTCTGGTGGCCTGCAGGCCACCAGACGCTGTTCATCAGTAGCCGCCCCTCCCGTCATGCCGGATAATCAGCCGTCTTTACCGAGCTGAACGATCTTGCACCCACGCTTGACCGTCACGCCCCTATTTATCTCTGCGCATGTTGAGCGTCGCCCAGATGCGACCCGCTGTAGCTGGACTGATCACACCATGAGCCTGATTCAACGTATTGATGCTTTACTGCCGCAAACTCAATGCGGGAAATGCGGCCATCCTGGCTGCAAACCTTATGCGCAAGGTATTGCTCAAGGCGAGGCAATCAACAAGTGCCCGCCTGGCGGTGCCGAAACCATTGCTGCACTGGCCAGCTTGCTCAGGGTTCCCGTACTGCAACTGGATACCGATCGCGGCCAGGCCCCACCGCAAGTGGCCTATATTCGCGAAGCCGAATGCATCGGCTGCACCAAATGCATTCAGGCCTGCCCGATCGATGCCATTCTTGGCGCCGCCAAACTGATGCACAGCGTGATTATCGATGAATGCACCGGTTGCGATCTCTGCGTTGCGCCATGCCCGGTGGACTGCATCGAAATGCACCCGCTGCCTGCCAATGTCATCCCGATTGTCGGCGGCCTCGCTCAGAATGAAGAGCAGTTCAACGCCCGTAACCAGAAACGCGAGCATGCCCGCAAGCGTTTCGAGTCGCGCGACGAACGCCTGCGCCACGAAGAGCTGCACAGGCAAGCTGAACGCCTTGCCCGTGCCCAGCGCCCGCCTGCAGCAACCCTCAGCGGCACGCAAACGGATTTACCCGGGGCAGCATCAGGCAGCCTCAATGACGCCGCACTTAAAAAAGCCAAGGTCACTCTGGCCATGGCCCGCGCGCAATTGAACAAATCGTTGAAGGCCTTCGGGCATCCGCCAACCGCACAGCAGCAATCTCAGCTGGTTATTCTGCAACAGCAGTTTGAATCCGCGCAGCAGGCACTGGCTCAACTGGAGTCAATGCCCCTGGCCGCCACACCCGCACCGATAGCCAATACTGCCAAACTCAAACGGGCAAAAATCCAGCTGGCCATGCGCCGCGCCGAACTTAAAAAAGCCATGGGCCAAGAGGTGTCCGGCACCGAGCTGACACTTTTGGCTGACGCTGTCACTCAGGCAGAATCCGCACTCAATGCGCTGGATCCGGGCAAGACTTGAAAAAACCATATAAGCGCCCCACCGTTTATCGGACTGCTCTTCAGGAACGTTTTTAACCATGAACGCCGTAAAGCGCCTTGAAATATTTCGCCGGTTTCACGAAGACAACCCTGAACCTAAAACCGAACTGGCCTATTCATCGCCTTTTGAACTGCTTATCGCCGTGATCCTGTCTGCACAGGCCACTGACGTCAGCGTTAACAAGGCAATGGCCAAACTGTTTCCGGTCGCCAACACACCAGAAGCCATCTACGCTCTGGGAGTGGAAGGACTGTCGCACTACATCAAGACCATTGGCCTGTATAACAGCAAGGCCAAGAACGTGATCGAAACCTGCCGTTTATTGATTGAGCGCCATGGCAGCCAGGTCCCACAGACCCGAGAAGAGCTTGAAGCACTGCCCGGGGTAGGTCGTAAAACGGCAAACGTTGTGCTCAATACAGCTTTCCGGCAACTGACAATGGCTGTAGACACCCATATTTTCAGGGTCAGCAACCGAACCGGTATTGCCCCTGGCAAAAACGTGGTGGAGGTCGAAAAAAACCTCATGAAGTACGTACCAAAACCCTACCTGCTGGACGCCCATCACTGGCTTATCCTGCACGGGCGCTACGTGTGCCAGGCGCGCAAGCCTCGGTGCGGCAGTTGTCGCATAGAAGACCTGTGCGATTTCAAGGAAAAAACCTCTGATGATTGAGTGATAGGCGTTCTATGGGCTGATCGATTGAGAAAATCTTTTTTACCCAACGAGCGATTATCGCTATAAGGGGCGCCATTAGCTGTCTTAGCCTGGAGTGAATTGAATGAGCACTGGCAAAGAAGAACTGGAAGTAGAGGAAGATTTCGCAGTCGTCGATTCGGACGAAGTCGTAGAGCCTGTTGTCGAGGTCGCTAAAACCAATCTGGCCAAACGCCGCACCATTGACGCACTGCTGGAAGAAAAACGGCTCAGAAAAGAGCTGGAAGATTATGGATACGACCTGTAATCCCGGAGATACGGCATCAAAAGCCTCCTGTTGTGGAGGCTTTTGCTCAGGGGGCTTGGGGTATTACATCTTCAAGCCCCTCTCTTCACACCAGGCCATTGCGCTGTGCCAGCTCAATCAAATCTACAAGTGAACGGGCATTAAGCTTCAATAAAAGGCGCGTTTTGTAGGTGCTCACCGTTTTATTGCTCAAAAACATGCCATCCGCAATTTCCTTGTTACTCTTTCCACGTGCCAACTGCTGCAACACCATCATTTCTCGCCCAGAAAGGCGATTGACCATATCTGCCTCACTGGCATTCCCCAAGCTTGAACGTACTGAGTGCAAGGCTTGATTCGGGAAATAACTGTAGCCAGACAGTACGGCCTTGATTGCACTCAACAGTTCAGTCAAGTCCTGCTGCTTGCATACATAACCGGCTGCACCGGCTTGCATGCAACGCATGGAAAAGTGACCCGGGGCTTGTGAAGTCAACACCAGCACCTTGATAGGCACTGCCGGTGTGGACAACCGCGCTATAACTTCAAGCCCGTCAAGCCTAGGTATTCCAATATCCAGAATTACGATATCAGGCGCATATTCACGCGTAAGCTGCAAAGCATCCACACCATTATCCGTCTCTGCAATAACCTCGTAGCCATGTCGTTCCATGAGCATACGCACAGCAAGACGAATTACAGGATGATCATCCACGATCAGCACTTTATTCATGGGCCATTCCAATTTATCGCTGTTCGAATTTTCAGAACCAGCACCATAGCCTAGTCGCAACAAACTGGGCATAGCACCCCCTCAAGCATCAACAACCAAAGACATTTCCTACAAATATTGGAGATCAACCCTACAGATATCGCCCATTGAAACGCCCCCCACACACTTTCGTCACAAGCTGCCAGACATGGGAAGACCGAAACTCAAGAAAGCGCCGAGAATTAAAATAAAAACCCAACATAGAACTGCAACACTTTCACACAGATAACGAAATCGTACCCACTTAAGACACATTCAAAAAACCAGATATAAAACACATTCAAAAATCTGACCAAACAGCCTGACAACCCAACTACATACCCCACCCCCATGGCCTGCCGCCCAAATAAAATGCCCCACCCCCATTAAAAACCACAAAAAACACAGTGACAAATCTCAATGTTCATTCAAATTAAATCTACTATTTTTCCAAGGGAAAATATTACAATTTCATGCTTACAGAATCGGACTACAAATCATTAGGAAAACACCTAAAGCATTAAATCACGCTAAAATAACGGCAAGACGTTCGCCCAGGCAAACCCAACCAAGATAAAAATAAATATTCGATAGATACGTTCATCCACCTACAACTCCCTCTCAGACTTATCATTCAAATCAGTCACTGACTAAAAACCTTACACCCTTTACAAAAAACACTTAACGCCCTTTAACAAGGTCCGATCTGATAACGACAGCCCCCCTACAAAAACAAACCTCTTATTCAAGAAATCGATAAATTCCGCCAGCCGGGCGCGACACAATCTCATGCAATTGATTTGCGCCTTAAAAAAAAACACGACTAATTTTAAAAAACGCTAGCAACTCCCTGAAGAAAGCGCTGAACCAATCACCCGACTTACATTGACCCTGCACAGATACTCCAAGCTGGCCATACACCGCCAAGAAGCGCCTTCTTCCTTATCATTCCGACTTTTACCAAAAGGCACTTTCATGATAAAAAACACCATAAAAATCAACCATCCACTTACCGTTATCGCTGTTTTTTCAATGCTGACGGAAGCGTCCGCTGCAGTCTCTCTCCCTTATATCGACAGTGAGCATCAAAAAATATACGTATGGTTCCTGATTGTGTTCCCATCACTTCTGATCACGTTGTTTTTCCTGACCTTAAACTTCAATAACAAAACACTTTATACCCCCGCTGACTTATCCAAAGCCGAGAATACTCCGGAAGGGTTCTCTCAGCCGACTGGCCCTTGCCTGAAGCAAGGCAATTCATTTGCAAGCACAAGTACATCCGCACAACTATTTATACCCGCCTGCCCTTCAGGCTCCCCGTACAGCTTATACAGACCCCATAACATCTTCCTTCAAGGCCAAAGAGTCCACCACGTAGACCCTCCCCCGTTTCCACCCCCCGAAAGAGCGCACGCAACATTCTTTGCCAAGAGTCATGCATGGAGAGAGGGCTCAGAGTTAAAAACACTTTATCTTATGGACCTGAACTACCTGCACTTGCTCTCCCCTCATAAAGGCACTGCCGAAGAGGTATTACATATCTATTACAAAGCAACCCGCAAATATAAAAACACGCCCCCCAGACATGCTGTACTGCTACTGCTTACCAACCAGCACTCCAGTATTCCTCAGGAAACTATTCGACGGGCCATCGACAACTTCAAACATACGTCATCCATCAACCATACAACCATTATCAGCTACAACACCGACGCACACAGATTCACCCTGCTTAACTCACCCCGCCCCCAAACAAATACCTGAATTGCAGGCAAAAAAAAGCCCCAGCCAATTGGCTGGGGCTTTACCAGGCGAGCTGTATTAGAACAACTTGCGCCCTTTATTTGCAGCAATACGCATGCGCAATGCATTCAACTTGATGAAGCCGGCAGCATCGGCCTGATTGTAAGCACCGCCATCCTCTTCAAAGGTTGCGATGTTGGCATCAAACAACGACTCGTCAGACTTGCGACCGGTAACAATCACGTTGCCTTTGTACAGCTTGAGGCGAACAACACCGTTAACGTGAACCTGCGAAGCATCAATCATCTGTTGCAGCATGATGCGCTCAGGGCTCCACCAGTAGCCGGTGTAGATCAGGCTGGCGTACTTTGGCATCAACTCGTCTTTCAAGTGAGCGACTTCACGATCCAGAGTAATCGACTCAATGGCGCGGTGAGCACGCAACATGATGGTGCCGCCCGGGGTTTCATAGCAACCACGGGACTTCATGCCAACATAACGGTTTTCGACGATATCCAGACGGCCGATACCGTGTTCGCCACCAATGCGGTTCAACGTTGCCAGAACAGTCGCAGGTGTCATCTCAACACCGTCCAGCGCAACGATGTCGCCATTACGGTAGGTCAGTTCTAGGTACTGCGGCTTGTCAGGAGCGTTCTCCGGAGAGACGGTCCACTTCCACATGTCTTCTTCGTGCTCAGTCCAGGTATCTTCGAGCACACCACCTTCGTAGGAGATATGCAGCAAGTTGGCATCCATCGAGTACGGGGATTTTTTCTTGCCGTGACGCTCGATCGGGATTGCATGCTTTTCAGCGTAATCCATCAGCTTTTCACGGGAGAGCAAGTCCCACTCACGCCAAGGAGCAATAACCTTCACCCCTGGCTTCAAGGCATAGGCACCCAGTTCAAAGCGAACCTGGTCATTACCTTTACCCGTTGCACCGTGGGAAATGGCATCGGCGCCCGTTTCATTGGCGATTTCAATCAGGCGTTTGGCAATCAGCGGACGAGCAATGGAAGTACCCAGCAGGTACTCGCCTTCGTAAACGGTGTTGGCGCGGAACATCGGGAAAACGAAGTCACGAACAAACTCTTCGCGCAGGTCATCAATGTAGATTTCCTTGACGCCCATGGCTTGCGCCTTGGCACGTGCAGGTTCGACCTCTTCACCCTGACCCAGGTCAGCGGTAAAGGTTACGACTTCACAGTTATAAGTATCCTGCAGCCACTTCAGGATCACCGAAGTGTCCAGGCCGCCCGAATAAGCCAGAACGACCTTGTTTACGTCCGCCATGCCATCACTCCACGGGTTGTTCGAAAAGCCGAACAGTCTACCGCCCACAGCCATGAATTTACAGAGGCGCGACAGCTTAAGACGACAAAGCGACAGTTTATATCAAAGACGCGACGAGACCGTTGCTTCAGGAAATAGCCGCTGGATTGCTGGGACCTACAGATGGCGCAGCTTTTTCAGGCACAGGGAGCCGTTCCAGGCGGACGCTTACCCGGCGATTTTTCGCCCGGTTTACCCGACTGGTATTCGCCGCCAAGGGGTATTGCTCACCATGGAATCGCACCGTGATCTGCGACTCCTGCAGGCCGTTCTGCTTGAAATACTCCATTACCGCCAATGCCCGGCGCCGCGACAGCTCACGATTGGTCAAGCGATTGCCCTGATTATCGGAATAACCGTCGAGGATGACGTGATTGACTGTAGGGTCTGCCTTCAAGTATTCGACCATGACTTGCAAGTTGACCCGGGCCACCGCGTCCAGTTCGGTCCCCCCGCCAGGGAAACCGATCTGGCTTTGTCTGACCTGCTCAAAGTTTTTCGGTAAAAGCTTTGCGGTACAGGCCTCGTAGTCGCCGTAAGCCTGGCGAAACCTGACAGGGAGCAGGCGTACTTCCGAGACATTGCCCTCACGAGAATAATGCCTTATCAAGGGGCTGCGCCCCTCAATCAAGCCTCGAAACAAGTTGGCGGCCTGCGCCTGGGAACTGTTGAAAAGCACCTGCCCACGGCCAATACGCACCGAGCCCAGGTCAATATCACCACGGCCCGGTTGCCAGGGCGCAGCGGCGGCCAACAGCTTGGCAGAGCCCTCGCCCAACATTGAGTTGTAAGCATTAAGACGAAATACAGCCTGTTCTCCTGCACGCCTTACAAAAGCACCCGAACCAAAATCGGTAATCGGCTGAATCAGACGGCATTCGAATTTGTCACCTTCCACTTTCCACTCGATATTCTCCAGCCGCGTCTGAAAAGTCAGAGCCATGGCTGGCAGGCTGGCAAACATACTGAGCAGGATGAAATAACGCTGGCGCACGGGAGGCTCCACAGGCTTGTACGGCAAAAAAACAGGCCACAGATTTACGGCATGCTCATCAGATATCGGTCAGCAATCACAAAACTTGATAGCGAGTGCCTGCCAGAGTCTTTTCCGGTAGCATTCACCTCAGTTCGACCCGCCTGGAATCCCCAATGTCTGACCGCCTGACCCTGCTGCGTCCCGACGACTGGCATATACATCTTCGCGATGGTGCTGTGTTGCCTCACACTGTCGCGGATGTAGCGCGCACTTTTGGCCGCGCCATCATCATGCCCAACCTGGTACCCCCGGTGCGCAATGCCGCCGAGGCCGACGCCTATCGCCAGCGCATCCTGGCTGCACGCCCCGCTGGCAGCCGCTTCGAGCCGCTGATGGTGCTGTACCTCACCGATCGTACCCAGCCAGAAGACATTCGCACGGCCAAGGCCAGCGGATTCGTCCATGCAGCCAAGCTGTATCCGGCCGGGGCAACGACCAACTCCGACTCCGGTGTAACCAGTATCGACGCGATCTTCCCGGTTCTGGAAGTCATGGCCGAAGTCGGCATGCCTTTGCTGATCCACGGTGAAGTCACCCGAGCCGGCGTAGACGTCTTTGACCGCGAAAAGATCTTCATCGACGAGCATATGCGCCGCGTCGTAGATCGTTTCCCGACGCTGAAAGTCGTGTTTGAGCACATCACCACCGCCGACGCGGTGCAGTTCGTCAACGAGGCTTCGGCCAACGTCGGCGCAACCATTACCGCTCATCACCTGCTGTACAACCGCAATCACATGCTGGTTGGCGGCATTCGCCCGCACTTTTATTGCCTGCCGATCCTCAAGCGCAACACCCATCAGGAAGCCCTGCTGGATGCGGCCACCAGCGGCAGCGAGAAGTTTTTCCTGGGCACTGACTCGGCACCTCACGCCCAGCACGCCAAGGAAGCGGCGTGCGGTTGCGCCGGGTGTTATACCGCCTATGCGGCCATCGAGATGTACGCCGAAGCGTTCGAACAGCGCAATGCGCTCGACAAGCTGGAAGCCTTTGCCAGCCTTAACGGCCCGCGCTTCTACGGCTTGCCCGCCAGCAACGAACAGATCACCCTGGTTCGCCAGGAGTGGACCGCCCCAACCAGCCTGCCTTTCGGCGAGCTGACCGTAATTCCGCTGCGCGCCGGTGAAACACTGCGCTGGCGCCTGCTGGAGGAACAGCTGTGAGTGACGACCATTATGATGACGAACACGAAGGCGGCCATGGCGGCGGTCCACGCCACCCGATGGCAGAGCGCTTTCGCGGTTATCTGCCGGTCGTAATCGATGTTGAAACCGGCGGTTTCAACAGTGCTACTGATGCATTGCTGGAAATTGCTGCCGTAACGATCGGCATGGACGAAAGAGGCTTTGTGTTCCCCGAACACACCTATTTCCACCGTGTCGAGCCGTTTGAAGGCGCCAATATCGAAGCCGCTGCACTGGAATTCACCGGTATCAAGCTCGATCACCCACTGCGCATGGCCGTCAGTGAAGAGACAGCCCTGACCGATATCTTCCGCGGTGTGCGCAAGGCCCTGAAGGCCAATGGCTGCAAACGCGCCATTCTGGTGGGGCATAACAGCAGCTTCGACCTGGGCTTCCTCAACGCCGCTGTCGCGCGCCTGGACATGAAGCGCAACCCTTTCCACCCGTTCTCGAGCTTTGACACCGCGACCCTTGCTGGCCTGGCCTATGGCCAGACCGTCCTGGCAAAAGCCTGCCAGGCCGCCGACATCGACTTTGATGGGCGTGAAGCACACTCGGCCCGTTACGACACCGAGAAAACCGCCGAGTTGTTCTGTGGCATCGTAAACAGCTGGAAACAAATGGGCGGCTGGAAAGACTTCAACGACTGATCCTGTCGTAAAGGCTTACAGCGCACCATAAAAAAACCGGACACTGGGTCCGGTTTTTTTATGCCTGAAACTGACGATTACAGCTGGTCAGCATTTTCAGTCAGGTAAGCCGCAACACCTGCAGTCGAAGCGGTCATGCCCTTGTCGCCTTTTTTCCAGTTGGCCGGGCAAACTTCGCCGTGCTCTTCGTGGAATTGCAGGGCGTCAACCAGACGCAGCAGCTCGTCCATGTTGCGGCCCAGTGGCAGGTCGTTGACGATCTGCGAGCGCACAACGCCTTTGTCGTCGATCAGGAACGCGCCGCGCAGAGCCACGCCGCCTTCGGTTTCAACGTCGTAGGCCTTGCAGATGGCGTGATTGATGTCGGCAGCCATGGTGTATTTCACCTGGCCGATGCCGCCATTGTTCACTGGCGTGTTGCGCCATGCGTTGTGGGTGAAATGGGAGTCAATGGACACCGCAACCACTTCAACATTGCGCGCCTGGAACTCAGGAATACGGTGATCCAGTGCGATCAGCTCGGACGGGCATACGAAAGTGAAGTCCAGTGGGTAGAAGAACACCAGGCCATATTTGCCTTTGATGGCGGAGGACAGCGTGAAGCTGTCAACGATTTCGCCAGTGCCAAGTACGGCGGCGACGGTGAAGTCAGGGGCTTGTTTGCCTACGAGTACGCTCATTGGATATCTCCTGGTGTGCAGCGTGAAAAACAGAACCTGATTGGGCAGCCGTTGAAAACGACGCCAGGCAATCAGCTCCCGGGTAAAAAGACCGGTCATCATACACCGCTCGTCGGAACTGGCAGGCACCCTTTTTCACCCGCCCGAAAGCGCTCAAAAGAACCGTTCGTCAGCACAGTGCCTGAGACCCTCAATTGAGACTCAAGGTACTTTGACAATCATTCTCGTTAACATTAAGATCCTTGGCATTGAATCCCAACCAGCGATGGTTCTTATTTATGTACGTTTGCCTTTGCACTGGCGTCACCGATGGAAAAATCCGCGACGCAATCTACGACGGTTGCTGCAGTTACCGTGAAGTGCGTGAAGCGACAGGTGTTGCCAGCCAATGTGGCAAATGTGCCTGTCTGGCCAAGCAAGTGGTTCGCGAAACCCTTTCCTCGCTGCAAGCCAGCCAGGCTGTCATGAGTTTCCCGGCAGAATTTTCAGTCGCCTGATTAACCAATTCCAAAGAACCGGACATAGCGTCCGGTTTTTTTATGCCCAGAATTCAAGTGCTTAGGCCCAAGACGCGGAACACAAACATTCTTATTCCGATTAATTTTCATTTATTATTCAAATACTTAGGTTTGACAGTCTGCAAGGTGCGGATCAAACTCTGCCCTATATACAGTTAATTAAGGCAGGCCCCAGCCATGAAAGGCGACATTTCGGTTATTCAGCACCTCAACAAAATTCTCGGCAACGAACTGGTCGCAATCAACCAATACTTCCTGCATGCACGCATGTATCAGGATTGGGGCCTGGAGAAGTTGGGCGCGCATGAGTACCACGAGTCCATCGACGAGATGAAACACGCGGACAAACTGATTAAACGCATCCTGTTCCTGGAAGGCCTGCCAAACGTACAGGACTTGGGCAAGCTGCATATCGGCGAGCACACCAAGGAAATGCTGGAGTGTGACCTGCGCATCGAGAAGACTGGCCACGCCGACCTCAAGGCCGCCATTGCCCATTGTGAAGTAGTTGGTGACTTTGGCAGCCGGGAAATGCTCGAAGATATTCTTGAGTCGGAAGAAGAACATATCGACTGGCTGGAAACTCAGTTGGGCCTGATCGACAAAGTGGGTATTGAGAATTACCTGCAATCGCAAATGGGTGAGTAACTAACACCCATTAAAAAGCCCCGCCTTGTTTATCACAGAGGCGGGGCTTTTTTATGCGTGCGACAAAACAACTGTCACGACGCGACTGATATCACGCTTCAGTCTTGTTTGCTGCGGCTTTCTCGACAGCTTCTTTGATCAAAGCCTGCAAAGAACCATCAGCGGCCATTTCAGCCATGATGTCGCTACCGCCAACCAGCTCGCCACCTACCCACAATTGCGGGAAAGTTGGCCAGTTGGCGTACTTTGGCAGATTGGCACGAATTTCAGGATTCTGGAGGATGTCCACGTAAGCGAACTTCTCGCCACACCCCATGACTGCCTGAGCAGCTTTAGCCGAAAAGCCGCACTGCGGGGCATTCGGGGAGCCTTTCATGTAGAGCAGAATGGTGTTGTTGGCAATCTGGTCTTTAATAGTTTCGATGATATCCATGGAGCACCTCGGCTGAACTTTCCGACGCAGATGTCGGCACGGTGGCGCATTGTAACGGAAAGCCGAGCGCGACGCTCGGTCTCCCCGACAGACAATAGTATGCCCCTGCTCCCTCCACAAAGCTTGTTGTCCCTGCCGAGAAACGATGGCTGCGAGCAGTTAAACCCCGCCTCATGACAGGAATGCTGACAACGCCATCGCAGCCGTCGCTCCTCGCCAGCGATGACAAATACGACGACCTCGCCCCCCCTCGCAATTGCCAAGCTACGCCACGGCAGTGTACAAATGGGCAGCTGAGGTGAGGCAAACCGCCTGATGTGGCTCATGCAGCGCAAGACCCGCTCAAACCTCTATACATATGACCCTTATTGGCAAGACGCGACATTTCCTTATAAGATCGCGCCTTCCCCTATTTCGTCGCCCCGTGCGGCTTTCGCCGCAGGTCTCGCCCGTTTTTCCGAAAACCCCGGCCTTGAGCATCTGCGATCGTTGCAAAAAAAGGTAGTTAATGATGAGCGCAAGGCACTTTCTCTCCCTGATGGATTGCACTCCCGAAGAGCTAGTCAGCGTGATTCGCCGCGGCATCGAGCTTAAGGACCTGCGCCAGCGCAGCGTTCTGTTCGAACCCTTGAAAGGTCGCGTACTGGGCATGATTTTCGAAAAATCATCGACCCGCACCCGCCTGTCATTTGAAGCTGGCATGATCCAGCTCGGTGGCCAGGCCATTTTTCTGTCACCACGAGATACCCAACTGGGTCGTGGCGAACCGATAGGCGACTGCGCCATCGTCATGTCACGCATGCTTGACGCCGTCATGATCCGCACCTTCGCCCACAGCACCCTGACCGAGTTTGCGGCCAATTCCCGCGTACCGGTTATCAATGGCCTGTCGGACGACCTGCACCCATGCCAGCTGCTGGCTGACATGCAGACCTTCCTTGAGCATCGCGGATCGATCAAGGGCAAGACCGTGGCCTGGATTGGTGACGGCAACAACATGTGCAACAGCTATATAGAAGCGGCTATCCAGTTTGACTTCCACCTGCGTGTTGCCTGCCCGCAAGGCTATGAGCCCAACCCCGAGTTCGTGGCGCTGGCAGGCGAACGCGTTACCATCGTTCGCGACCCGCGTGATGCCGTGATTGGCGCCCACCTGGTGAGCACCGACGTATGGACATCAATGGGTCAGGAAGACGAAACGGCCAAGCGCCTCGAACTGTTTGCCCCGTATCAGGTCAACCGTGCCCTGCTCGACCTGGCGGCCGATGACGTACTGTTCATGCACTGCCTGCCAGCTCATCGCGGCGAAGAGATCAGCGTCGACCTGCTGGACGACCCTCGCTCCGTGGCCTGGGATCAGGCCGAAAACCGCCTGCATGCGCAAAAAGCGCTGCTCGAATTCCTTGTCCAACCGGCGTACCAATCCGCATGAGTCAGCCGCTATTGCTAAACCTTCGTGATCTGGCCTGTGGGTATCAGGGCCAGAGCGTGGTGCAAAACCTCAACCTGCATCTCAATGCCGGTGATATCGGCTGCTTGCTGGGCTCTTCGGGGTGCGGCAAAACCACGACATTGCGTGCTATTGCCGGGTTCGAACCGGTACACCAGGGTGAAATCAGGCTGGCAGGCGAAGTGATCTCCAGCGCCGGCTTCACCTTGGCACCCGAGAAACGTCGTATTGGTATGGTGTTTCAGGACTACGCCCTGTTCCCGCACCTGAGCGTGGCCGACAACATTGCCTTCGGCATTCGCAAGCACCCGAACAAAGACCGTGTGACCGAAGAGCTGCTTGAGCTGGTCAACCTTAAAAACCTGGGCAAACGCTTTGCGCACGAGTTATCAGGTGGTCAGCAGCAACGCGTTGCCCTGGCCCGCGCCCTGGCACCCGAGCCGCAACTGCTGTTGCTGGATGAGCCATTCTCCAACCTGGATGGCGAGCTGCGCCGCAAGCTCAGCCACGAAGTGCGCGATATCCTGAAAGCCCGTGGTACAAGTGCGATTTTGGTGACACACGATCAGGAAGAAGCCTTCGCTGTCAGCGATCATGTTGGCGTGTTCAAGGAAGGCCGCCTTGAACAGTGGGACACCCCTTACAACCTCTACCACGAACCTCAGACGCCCTTTGTGGCGAGCTTTATCGGTCAGGGCTACTTTATTCGCGGCCAGTTGCTGACACCTGAATCGGTACAAACCGAGCTGGGTGTCTTGCGTGGCAACCGTGCGTATACCTGGCCAACGGGCGGTGCAGTGGATGTATTGCTGCGCCCGGACGATATCGTCTACGCACCGGACAGCGATTTGAAGGCGCGGATCATCGGCAAGACATTTCTCGGCGCATCGACCCTTTATCGCCTGCAACTGCCGACAGGCAGCCAGCTGGAGTCGATCTTCCCGAGTCATGCCGACCACTTGCCTGGCGCTGAAGTGGGCATTCGCGTTGCCGCCGAACACCTGGTGATGTTTCAAACCAGCGGCAGCATAGCGGCGCAAATCCCGCAATCCGAATCAGGTGTAAGGCGTTTCAGCACAGCGCACTAAAAACCTGTGGCAGCGCTTACGCCCTGCCTACTTCTGCGAACTTCGCTTGCGTGTGCTCTGCCAGCACCGCAGGCGCCAGTTCCACCTCCAGGCCGCGTCGTCCGGCGCTGACAAAAATAGTCGAAAAACCCTCGGCACTTTTATCAATAAAAGTACGCAGGCGCTTCTTTTGCCCCAACGGGCTGATCCCGCCAAGCAGATAACCTGTGGAGCGCTGAGCCGCCGCCGGGTCCGCCATTTCGACTTTTTTCACCCCCGCTGCCTGAGCCAGCGCTTTCAAATCAAGACTTCCGACGACCGGTACGACGGCAACCAGCAACTCGCCCTTTTCACTGCTGGCCAACAGCGTCTTGAACACTTGCGCAGGCTCCAGGCCAAGCTTTTCTGCGGCCTCCAGGCCGTAGGATGCCGCCTTGGGGTCGTGTTCATAGCTGTGTACCCGATGTTCGGCGCGAACTTTTTTCAGCAGGTCCAGTGCAGGCGTCATGACAGCTCCAGTTTTGCAGAGGAGAAAGAAATACGATGGCCGATTTTAGGCTATTACCCCGTAAAAAGGCGCTGAAACCGAGGTTACAGACCCTGCATGTAGCTAAAAAGTTACCTTTACCCCTCTCAATTCGTAGTCTTTGTTTACATAAAAACCAATACCAAAGCACTCATCTGAAGTCAGAATGTGAATACCCGTTCACTTTCGACCTTTGACAGCAGTGTTTCTTGTCTATATTTTTTCGAATCTGAATATACTCACACGACTCAGCCTGACAGCGTAAAACACAAATACGCAGTTCCCGGTCCAGGCTCAGGCGCACTGCCACCCTGATTGACGACGTCAAAAAAAAACAATAACGAGGTTTTACATGTCGACTGCATCGCAGCACCCCACACTTTCAGGCCAGTGCCTGGCCGAGTTTCTCGGCACCGCACTTTTGATATTCTTCGGTACCGGCTGTGTTGCGGCTCTCAAGGTCGCGGGCGCAAGTTTTGGCCTATGGGAAATCAGCATCATCTGGGGCATTGGCGTCAGCATGGCGATTTATCTGACGGCGGGCGTTTCCGGCGCACACCTGAACCCGGCGGTCAGCATTGCGCTGTGCCTGTTCACCGATTTTGAAAAACGTAAACTGCCTTTCTATATCCTCGCCCAGATCGCAGGGGCCTTTTGCGCAGCGGCGTTGGTTTACACGCTCTACAGCAACCTGTTCTTCGATTACGAACAAGCCCACCAGATGGTACGTGGCAGCCAGGCCAGCCTGGAATTGGCCTCGGTATTCTCGACCTACCCGCACCCTTCGCTGACAACGCTGCAGGCCTTCCTCGTCGAGCTTGTGATAACCGCTATCCTTATGGGCGTAATCATGGCCCTGACCGACGACAAAAACGGCTTGCCCCGTGGCCCATTGGCCCCCCTGCTGATCGGCTTGCTGATCGCCGTCATTGGCAGCTCGATGGGCCCATTGACCGGTTTTGCGATGAACCCTGCGCGTGATTTCGGGCCCAAGCTGATGACTTTCTTCGCTGGTTGGGGGGACGTCTCGTTCACCGGCGGGCGCGATATCCCGTATTTCCTGATTCCCATTTTTGCACCCATCGTAGGTGCCTGTCTGGGTGCTGCCATTTATCGCGGGATGATTGCCCGGCACTTGCCTGACATTGCCCCGGCAGATGCGGTTACCCAAGCCGCTGCGCCTGCAAAGACCCAGGCATCCTGATACCGACTGATGAAACGGGGCGCACGAGACCTACTGCCCGTTACCTGTCTCGCGCCCGCAACCTCCCTCATTCTGCAAGGCACTAACAAATGACCGACACTCAGAATAAGAACTACATCATTGCGCTGGACCAAGGCACCACCAGTTCGCGAGCGATCATCTTCGATCGTGACGCCAACGTGGTGTGCACAGCACAACGTGAGTTCCAACAGCATTACCCGCAACCGGGCTGGGTCGAACACGACCCGATGGAGATTTTTGCCACCCAGAGCGCCGTGATGGTTGAGGCCCTGGCCCAGGCCGGCCTGCATCATGACCAGGTTGCCGCCATCGGCATTACCAACCAGCGCGAAACCACGGTGGTCTGGGACAAAGAAAGCGGCCGCCCGATCTACAACGCCATCGTCTGGCAATGCCGTCGCAGCACCGAGATCTGCGAGCAGCTCAAACGCGACGGTCACGAGCAATACATCAGCGACACCACCGGCCTGGTGACCGACCCGTACTTCTCCGGCACCAAACTGAAGTGGATCCTCGACAACGTCGAAGGCAGCCGCGAACGGGCGCGCAAAGGCGAACTGCTGTTTGGCACCATCGACAGCTGGCTGATCTGGAAATTTACCGGCGGCAAAACCCACGTTACCGATTACACCAACGCCTCGCGCACCATGCTCTTTAACATCCACACTCTGGAGTGGGATGCCAAGATGCTGGAGGTGCTGGATATCCCGCGCGAAATGTTGCCTGAAGTGAAGTCGTCTTCAGAAATCTACGGCCGCACCAAAAGCGGTATCGCCATCGGCGGCATTGCCGGCGACCAACAGGCCGCGCTGTTTGGCCAGATGTGCGTCGAGCCCGGCCAGGCCAAGAACACCTACGGCACCGGCTGCTTCCTGCTGATGAACACCGGCGCCAACGCCGTGAAGTCGACCCACGGCATGCTGACCACCATCGCCTGCGGCCCCCGCGGCGAAGTGGCCTACGCCCTGGAAGGCGCCGTGTTCAACGGTGGTTCCACCGTGCAATGGCTGCGTGACGAACTGAAGATCATCAACGACGCCCACGACACCGAATACTTCGCCAATAAAGTCAAAGACAGCAATGGCGTGTATCTGGTGCCTGCCTTCACCGGCCTCGGTGCCCCCTACTGGGACCCGTATGCCCGTGGCGCACTGTTCGGCCTTACTCGCGGTGTACGCGTAGACCACATCATTCGTGCTGCGCTGGAGTCGATTGCCTACCAGACACGGGACGTACTGGACGCTATGCAACAGGACTCCGGCGAACGCCTCAAAGCCCTGCGTGTAGACGGTGGTGCCGTAGCCAACAACTTCCTGATGCAGTTTCAGGCAGACATCCTCGGCACCCAGGTTGAACGCCCGCAAATGCGTGAAACCACGGCCTTGGGCGCTGCCTACCTGGCGGGTCTGGCTTGCGGCTTCTGGGGCAGCCTGGATGAACTGCGCGGCAAGGCGGTGATCGAGCGCGAGTTCGAACCTGCACTGGACGAAAGCTGCAAAGAGAAGCTCTATGCCGGCTGGAAAAAAGCCGTAAGCCGTACCCGCGACTGGGAACCTCACGAAGAAAGCAACTAAGTACGGGCAATTACATCTGCGGGCGCCTATGGCGCCCGCAGTTGCTTGAGGCACCTGCGAGTAGCAGACGACGCTTTCCTGCGGCATCATGGGTGAATTTGCTTCGCCGCCCAAAGGAAACTCCATGAATCTGCCTCCACGCCAACAGCAGATCCTCGAACTCGTACGCGAGCGCGGTTATGTCAGCATCGAGGAAATGGCTCAGTTGTTCGTCGTCACGCCGCAGACCATTCGCCGTGACATCAACCAGTTGGCAGAAGCCGACCTGTTGCGCCGCTACCACGGTGGCGCCGCCTATGACTCCAGTGTAGAGAACACCGCCTACGCCATGCGGGCCGACCAGATGCGCGATGAAAAGCGCCGCATTGGCGAAGCCATTGCCGCCCAGATTCCCGATCACGCCTCGATTTTCATCAATATCGGCACCACCACCGAGTCGATTGCCCGGGCGCTGCTCAACCACAATCACCTGAAAATCATCACCAACAACCTGCATGTTGCGTCGATCCTGAGCGCAAAAGACGACTTCGAAGTACTGATCGCCGGCGGCAATGTGCGCCGCGATGGTGGCATCGTCGGTCAGGCCAGCGTCGACTTTATCAACCAGTTCAAGTTCGACTTCGCCTTGGTTGGTATCAGCGGTATCGATTCTGACGGCAGCTTGCTGGACTTTGACTATCAGGAAGTACGCGTATCCCAGGCGATTATCGCCAATGCCCGACAAACTATCCTGGCAGCGGACTCCAGCAAGTTCGGCCGCAATGCAATGGTCCGCTTGGGCCCGATCACCTTGATCGATTGCCTGGTCACCGACCAGCCGCCCGTGCCGGAGCTGGCGCAACTGCTGGCCCAGAACAAAATTCGTCTGGAAGTGGTGTAACCGCACTCAGATAGTGATGCGGGTTCAGATGCTGTGGGGCGGGCTTGCTCGCGATGGCATCACCGCAACCTGACAGGTGAGCCGCAGCGCCTGCATTGCGAGCAATGCCTGCTCCCGCAGAATCATTGCCCTACACTAAAATGTTCGAAATTCTTCCTTTCGACGCCCTTCGATGAGTTTTTTCAATCGAAGGGTGCTGGCTGCGCGCGCCTTTATCCGCTAATATTTTCGCAAATGAACATTAATGTTCGAATTCAAATATGCGTAAAGAACGCGAGGCCAACCCATGCCCCTGACCACTTTGCCTGCCACTCCCCTCGCTGAGGTTTACGACGTCGCCGTTATTGGTGGTGGAATCAATGGTGTCGGGATTGCGGCAGATGCAGCCGGGCGCGGCCTCTCGGTGTTCCTTTGCGAAAAGGACGATCTGGCCAGCCACACGTCCTCTGCCAGCAGCAAGCTGATCCACGGTGGCCTGCGCTACCTCGAACATTACGAGTTCCGCCTGGTGCGCGAAGCGCTGGCCGAACGCGAAGTGCTGCTGGCCAAAGCCCCGCATATCGTTAAACCGATGCGTTTCGTATTGCCGCACCGACCGCACCTGCGCCCGGCGTGGATGATCCGTGCCGGCCTGTTCCTGTATGACCATTTGGGCAAGCGTGAAAAGCTGGCTGGTTCAACCAGCCTCAAGTTCGGTGCCAACAGCCCCCTTAAAGCAGAAATCACCAAAGGTTTTGAATACTCCGATTGCTGGGTCGATGACGCGCGCCTGGTAGTGCTCAACGCCATGGCCGCGCGGGAAAAAGGCGCCCATGTTCACACCCAGACCCGTTGCGTCGGCGCGCGCCGTAACAAGGGTTTGTGGGAGTTGAACCTGGAACGTGCAGATGGCAGCCTGTTTTCGATCCGCAGCAAGGCCCTGGTCAATGCCGCCGGCCCCTGGGTCGCCAAATTCATCAAGGACGACCTCAAGCTGGACTCGCCTTACGGCATCCGCCTGATCCAGGGTAGCCACCTGATTGTGCCCAAGCTGTATGACGCGCCAAATGCCTTCATCCTGCAGAACGAAGACCAGCGGATTGTGTTCACCATTCCGTACATGGACCAGTTCACCATCATCGGCACCACTGACCGCGAATACACCGGCGATCCGGCCAAGGTCAGCATTACCGAAGAAGAAACCGACTACCTGCTTAATGTGGTCAACGCCCACTTCAAGCAGCAAGTGAGCCGCAGCGACATTCTGCGCACCTACTCCGGCGTGCGCCCGCTGTGCAATGACGAGTCCGACAACCCTTCGGCCGTGACCCGCGACTACACCCTGGCATTGTCTGGCGCAGCGGGCGAAGCCCCGCTTCTATCGGTATTTGGCGGCAAACTGACCACCTATCGCAAGCTGGCCGAATCGGCCATGGCACAGCTGACACCCTACTTCACCCAGATCAAGCCGAGCTGGACCGCCAGCGCGACATTACCCGGCGGCGAAGGCATGACCACGCCAAAAGCCCTGAGCGAGGCCCTGGTCAGCAAATACAGCTGGCTGGATGCCGCAATTGCCAAGCGCTGGGCAATCACCTATGGCAACCGCTCCTGGAGCTTGCTCGAAGGTGCACAAGGCCTGAGCGACATGGGCGAGCATATCGGCAGCGGCCTTTACAGCCGTGAGGTTGATTACCTGTGCAACCAGGAATGGGCACTGGAGGCACAGGACATCCTGTGGCGCCGCACCAAGCTTGGGTTGTTCACCACGGCCGAGGAACAGGCCCACCTGAGCCAGTACATGACCACCCTTGGCCTGAAACACCGCAAGGTTCAGGCCGCTTAATTCGCGTTTAGATGGCCCGTGGGAGCGAGTCCGCTTGCACGGGCCTTCGCTCCTCCCCCCCCGCACTGCCTGCCTTTCATTCGGTTTTCCGAACGCACTCCCCCCCAATGATTCGGCTTTCCGGGCATCTGCATGCCACCGAAGTCCCGACATAAAACTTTAATTCGTTATAAATCAGCAGGTTAGACTTTAATGCCAGGGCTGGCACGACTCATGCTCTACACTCTATGCCGAATGCTTAAACAGAGCGTTTAGCCTGTTGAGACGTTCTGAGTAAAAAAGGGCCTGCAAACGGGCTCAATAAAAAAAACAATGTCGAGGAAACATCGATGCGCATCGTTCCGCAACTTTTGGGCGCAGCAATTGCTGCAGCTCTGATTAGCACTCCAGTTTTTGCAGCCGAATTGACCGGCACACTGAAGAAAATCAAAGAATCCGGCACCATCACCCTTGGGCATCGTGACTCCTCCATTCCGTTCTCCTACATCGCGGACGCTTCCGGCAAACCGGTTGGCTACTCCCATGATGTGCAACTGGCTATCGTTGAAGGGCTGAAAAAACAGCTCGACATGCCGGACCTGAAGGTCAAGTACAACCTCGTTACCTCCCAGACCCGTATCCCGCTGGTGCAGAACGGCACCGTTGACGTTGAGTGTGGTTCCACCACCAACAACGTTGAACGCCAACAGCAGGTCGACTTCTCGGTCGGCATCTTCGAAATCGGTACGCGCCTGCTGTCCAAAAAGGACTCACCTTACAAGGACTTCGCTGACCTGAAAGGCAAAAACGTCGTGACCACTGCTGGTACCACCTCCGAGCGCATCCTCAAGGCGATGAACGCCGACAAGCAGATGGGCATGAACGTGATCTCGGCAAAAGACCACGGCGAAGCCTTCAACATGCTGGAGTCGGGCCGTGCTGTTGCTTTCATGATGGACGACGCCCTGCTGGCCGGTGAAATGGCCAAAGCCAAGAAGCCTACAGACTGGGCCGTGACCGGCACTCCACAGTCCTACGAAATCTACGGCTGCATGCTGCGTAAAGGCGATCCGGAATTCAAAAAGGCCGTGGATGACGCCATCGTTGCCTACTACAAGTCGGGCAAGATCAACGACACCTACAAAACCTGGTTCGAGTCGCCGATTCCACCAAAAGGCCTGAACCTGATGTTCCCGATGAGCGATGAGCTCAAAGCGTTGATTGCCACCCCTACCGACAAGGCAGCAGACGACAAACCGGCTGAAGAAAAGAAATCCTGATTTCAGCCGGCTGAACCCCCCGGGCGCAAGCCATTGCGCCCGGGGGTGTCGACCACCTTTGGACTAAGCTTCTTATTGCATTAGAGAGCACTCGACCCGCCGGTTATCGAGCGGGCTAAGTGTGCCCGGCGACCCTGCCGGGTGAGAACGGATTCCCTGAAGCAAGTGCTTGTTTATAGACCCATCTGAGGGGAGACCCTGCATGAATTACAATTGGGACTGGAGCGTGTTCTTCAAGTCCACCGGCGTAGGCAGCGAGACATATCTCGACTGGTTTATTTCCGGCTTGGGCTGGACCATCGCTATCGCTGTTGTCGCCTGGATTGTCGCGCTGATCCTGGGTTCGCTGCTGGGCGTGATGCGCACCCTGCCGAACCGCTTTATCGCGGGCATTGCCACGGTATACGTAGAAATCTTCCGTAATGTTCCGCTGCTGGTGCAGCTGTTTATCTGGTACTTCCTGGTGCCCGATCTGCTGCCACCCAACCTGCAGGAATGGTACAAGCAGGACCTCAACCCGACCACTTCGGCTTATCTGAGCGTTGTCGTGTGTCTGGGCCTGTTTACCGCCGCACGTGTTTGCGAACAGGTACGTACCGGTATCGAAGCCCTGCCACGGGGCCAGGAAGCAGCGGCCCGCGCCATGGGTTTCAGCATGGCGCAGATCTACTGGAACGTGCTGCTGCCACAGGCCTACCGAATCATCATTCCACCGCTCACCTCCGAATTCCTCAACGTGTTCAAGAACTCGTCCGTGGCCTCGCTGATCGGTTTGATGGAACTGCTGGCACAAACCAAACAGACGGCCGAGTTTTCCGCCAACCTGTTTGAAGCCTTCACCCTGGCCACGTTGATCTACTTCACCCTGAACATGAGCCTGATGCTGTTGATGCGCCTGATCGAGAAAAAAGTAGCCGTACCCGGTCTCATGTCTCTGGGGGGCAAATAATGGACTTCTTCGATTTCAGCGGGATTGTCCCCGCCCTGCCGGGCCTGTGGAACGGCATGATCATGACCCTCAAGCTGATGGTCATGGGCGTTGTCGGTGGTGTGGCCCTGGGCACCGTGCTGGCCCTGATGCGTTTATCGTCAAGCAAGTGGATGGCCAACCTGGCCGGCGCTTACGTGAACTATTTCCGCTCCATCCCGCTACTGCTGGTGATTACCTGGTTCTACCTGGCGGTGCCGTTCGTGCTGCGCTGGATCACCGGCAAGGACACCCCGATCGGGGCGTTCGAGTCGTGCCTGGTAGCCTTCGTCATGTTCGAAGCAGCCTACTTCTGCGAAATCGTGCGAGCAGGCGTGCAGGCCATCCCCAAGGGGCAAATGGGTGCAGCCAAGGCCCTGGGCATGAGCTACGGCCAGGCCATGCGCCTGATCATCCTGCCCCAGGCCTTTCGTAAAATGACCCCGCTGCTGCTGCAACAGAGCATTATCCTGTTCCAGGACACCTCTCTGGTCTACACGGTTGGCCTGGTGGATTTCCTCAATGCCTCGCGTTCCAGTGGCGACATCATCGGCCGCTCCAATGAGTTCCTGATCTTCGCCGGTCTGGTGTATTTCATCATCAGCTTTTCCGCCTCGCTGCTGGTCAAGCGTCTGCAAAAAAGGTTTGCCGTATGATCTCGATCAAGAACATCAACAAGTGGTACGGGGACTTCCAGGTACTGACCGATTGCAGTACTGAAGTCAAAAAAGGCGAAGTGGTCGTTGTCTGTGGCCCGTCGGGCTCGGGCAAGTCGACCCTGATCAAGTGCGTCAACGCCCTTGAACCGTTCCAGAAAGGCGACATCGTGGTTGACGGCACCTCCATTGCCGACCCGAAGACCAACCTGCCGAAGCTGCGTTCGCGGGTTGGCATGGTGTTCCAGCACTTCGAACTGTTCCCGCACATGACCATCACCGAAAACCTGACCATTGCCCAGGTCAAGGTATTGGGCCGCAGCAAGGCTGAAGCCACCAAAAAAGGCCTTGAGCTTCTGGAACGCGTAGGCCTGTCGGCCCATGCCCACAAGCACCCCGGCCAGCTTTCCGGCGGGCAACAACAACGTGTGGCGATTGCCCGCGCCCTGGCCATGGACCCGATCGTCATGCTGTTTGATGAACCGACCTCGGCCCTTGACCCGGAAATGGTCAACGAAGTGCTCGACGTCATGGTGCAGTTGGCCAACGAAGGCATGACCATGATGTGCGTGACCCACGAAATGGGTTTTGCCCGCAAGGTCGCCAATCGGGTGATCTTTATGGATCAGGGCAAAATCGTCGAAGACTGTGAGAAAGAAGAGTTTTTCGGTGATGTATCGGCCCGCTCCGAGCGTGCCCAGCACTTCCTCGCCAAGATCCTGCAGCACTAAACACCCGTTCAGCTCCCACCGGCTTGGGTGGGAGCGGGCTTGCTCGCGATGGCAGCGATCCTGGTTAACTGATGAACCGCGCCGCTCCCATCGCGAGCAATCCCGCTCCCACAGTGGATCTACGTGAACGGTCAACCACTGCACAGTGGTTGACCCAAGGCATCTGTGATGAAATGCGACCCCACTATTTATCGCGGTGCTCCGCCCTCACTTGCCGTGAAACCTCGCCTGCTCCGTCATTTCCTGCTGCCTCTGCTGATCATCCTGTTGACGATCGGCCTGGGCTACGCGGGCTATCGCATCAGCGAACACTTCGGTATTCGTACCCTGAGCGAAACCGGCGAACGCCAACTGGAACTGCATGCCCGTACCGTTGAAAGTGAGCTGGGCAAATACACTTACCTGCCCAGCCTGCTGGAGCTGGAGTCCAGCGTTTCGCGATTGCTCGCCGATCCCTCCGTGCAGAACCGGGTCACCGTCAATCAATACCTCGAAGGCCTGAACCGCCGCAGCCGCAGCCGGGCCATCTATGTGCTCGACACCACCGGCCGCGTGATGGCCACCAGCAACTGGCGGGATACCGACAGTTATCTGGGCGAGGACCTGTCATTTCGCGCCTACTTTCAGGATGCCGTACGCGGCCAGCCCGGCCGCTTCTACGGCATTGGCAGTACCTCGGGTGAACCCGGCTACTACCTCGCCCACGGCCTGGAAGAGCAGGGCAAGATCATTGGCGTGGCCGTGATCAAAGTCCGCCTCGAAGCCCTTGAGGAGCGCTGGCAACGCGCCCGCCTCGAAGCCTACGTCAGCGACGAGAACGGCATTATCATCCTGTCCAGCGACCCTACCCGGCGGCTCAAGTCAATCCACCCGCTCAGTGCCGACACCAAGGAGCGCCTGGCCCGCAGCCTGCAGTACTACTGGTGGCCGCTTAACGAGCTGGAACCGCTGGAGCGGGAAAACCTCGCCGAAGGCGTAGAAAAAGTCACCTTCGCCAGCAGTAACGATGTGGTGACCGACCACCAGGAAGTCAGCTACCTGGCGCAAACCCGCAGGCTTAACGACACCCCCTGGGACATCACCCTGCTCACGCCATTGCAAGACCTGCGCCGTGAAGCGGCGAACCAGGGAATGCTGGTGGCGGTGGCATTTGCCTTGCTGGCCTTTTTGCTGATTGCCTGGAATGAGCGACGCAAAGTGATAGCCACCCGACTGGCTGCACGGGAAGCCCTGCAAGAGGCCAACAACCAGCTGGAGCGCAAGATCACCGAGCGCACCACCCACCTGCGGGCCAGCAACGAACGGCTCAAAGGCCAGATACGCGAGCGGCGCCAGGCCGAAGACACCCTGCGCCGCGCCCAGGATGAACTGGTACAGGCGGGCAAGCTGGCGGCCATCGGGCAGATGTCCACCAGCATCGCCCATGAACTGAACCAGCCGCTGGCGGCCTTGCGCACGCTGTCGGGCAATACCGTGCGCTTTCTTGAACGCGGTGATCTCAAGGTCGCCGCGGACAACCTCGGCACCATCAACAATCTGGTCGACCGAATGGGCCGCATCACCGCTAACCTGCGCTCCTTCGCCCGCCGCGGTGACGATCATGGCCAGGCCTGCCTGGGCAAGGCCGTTGACGCCGCCCTGCAACTGCTCGCCAGCCGCATGGAAGAATCAGGGGTGCAACTGCATCGAGACTTCACGGAGGTGGCGCTCAAGATTGATCAAACCCGACTTGAGCAAATTCTGGTCAACCTGATCGGCAATGCGCTGGACGCCATGCAAGGTCAGGCGACACAACCGCAACTGTGGCTGACGGGCGAGCCCAACGACGCCAAATACCGTCTGTGCGTGCGCGATAACGGTCCCGGGATCGAGCCAGAAGCACGCAAACATCTCTTTGAACCCTTCTTCACCACCAAACCCGGCGAACAGGGTCTAGGCCTTGGCCTGACCCTGTCAGCCAGCCTGGCCGCTGCTGCCGGCGGCAGCCTCAGTGTCGAGTTCCCGGTCACCGGTGGTGTCGCATTTGTCCTTCTTTTGCCGCTGGTACAACCTGCTAAGGCCGACACGCCATGAATAACGACCTGACGGTCCTGATTGTTGAAGACGATCCCCATGTTCTGCTCGGCTGCCAGCAGGCGCTGGCGCTCGAAGATATTCGCAGCGAAGGCGTCAGCAGTGCCGAACAGGCGCTGGCGCTGGTAGGCGACAACTTCCCGGGTATCGTCATCAGTGATATCCGCCTGCCCGGAATGGATGGTCTTGAACTGCTCAAGCACCTCAAGGCCCGCGACCGCACCCTGCCGGTGGTATTGATTACCGGGCATGGCGATATTTCCATGGCCGTGGGCGCCATGCGTGACGGTGCCTATGACTTTATGGAGAAACCCTTCTCCCCCGAACGCCTGGTTGATGTGGCCCGTCGTGCGCTGGAGCAGCGCAGCCTGGCGCGGGAAGTCTGGTCGTTGCGCCGTCAGCTTGCCGAGCGTGATTCACTTGAAGGACGCATCATCGGCCGCTCGCCGGCCATGCAGCAGTTGCGCGAACTGATAGCCAACGTCGCCGATACTTCAGCCAACGTGCTGATTGAAGGTGAAACCGGTACCGGCAAGGAGCTGGTCGCCCGCTGCCTGCACGACTTCAGCCGCCGCCAGCCCCAGCAGTTTGTTGCCCTCAACTGCGGTGGTCTGCCGGAAAACCTGTTTGAAAGCGAAATTTTCGGCCACGAAGCCAACGCCTTTACCGGGGCAGGCAAACGCCGCATCGGCAAAATCGAACACGCCCATGGCGGCACGCTGTTTCTCGACGAAGTGGAAAGCATGCCGCTCAACCTGCAGATCAAACTGCTGCGGGTTTTGCAGGAGCGCACTCTGGAGCGCCTGGGCTCCAACCAGAGCATCGATGTGGACTGCCGGGTTATCGCGGCGACCAAATCCGACCTCGACCAACTGAGCAAGGCCAGCCAGTTTCGCAGCGACCTGTACTACCGCCTGAACGTGGTCACACTTGAGCTGCCTCCTTTGCGCGAACGCCGCGAAGACATCCTGCAATTGTTTGAATACTTCCTGCAGCAATCATCACTGCGTTTCGACCGTGCGGCCCCGGAGCTGGATAACCAGACCCTGTCCAGCCTGATGAGCCATGACTGGCCGGGCAATGTGCGGGAACTGCGCAACGTGGCCGAACGTTTTGCCCTGGGCCTTCCGGCGTTCAAAAAGCCGGGGAGCAATGCAGCGCAGGGGCTGGGGTTTTCCGAGGCGGTGGAAGCGTTCGAACGCAACCTGCTCAACGATGCCCTGCAACGCAGCGGCGGCAACCTGACCCAGGCCAGCCAGGAACTGGGCATGGCCAAGACCACCCTCTTTGATAAAGTCAAAAAATACGGGCTCGCGCACTGATGGATCTGATTCTCAAAGCTGCACTGGGCGCTGGAGTGGTGATCATTCTGGCCATGCTGGCCAAAACCAAAAACTACTACATCGCAGGGCTTGTGCCGCTGTTTCCAACATTTGCCCTTATCGCCCACTACATCGTCGGCAAAGGCCGCTCGGTGGACGACCTGAAAACCACCATTGTGTTCGGCATGTGGTCGATCATTCCTTACTTCGTGTACCTCGCTGCCCTGTACGTGCTGGTCGATCGCATGCGCCTTGAAGCCTCGCTGGCGCTGGCCGCCGTAGCCTGGCTGATGGCCGCGACCGTGTTGGTCAGCGTTTGGGTACGCCTGCACTGAAACGATGGGAGCGGGCTTGCTCGCAATACACATGACGCGGTTTGCCAGATAAACAGCAGTGACAACCTCGCTGGCAACCCCGGCCCCCACTGGCCAAGTTGTTTGGCCCGCCCCTTGCATTTACCCCATAAAGCCCGCCCTGCTTGGATCGGCGGCGATGACATGGGGTAAATCACACTTTGAATATTCTCGATCTTGATCACAGCCTGACCTCACAAGCACCGATTAAGCAACGTCTGACCGACGGTCGTGCCACACGCATGGACTTGCTGGAACTGGGGCCGCAACTGCGTCTGTGGTCCACCGAACGCAATTACCGGCGCTTCGCTGAACGCCTGCAACAACGGCCGAAACGCTCCACGCAGCGGCCAGAAATCTTTTTTATAGGCTCCGGCGACTATCACCACCTGACCCCGGCCTTGCTCGCGGACTTGCCCGAACCGATCACCCTGATCCACTTCGACAACCATCCTGACTGGGTACGCTTTGCCCCCCGCCGCCATTGCGGTTCGTGGGTCAACCGCGCCTTGAAGCTGCCGAACATCAAACGCATAGTCACCCTCGGCCCCTGCAGTGACGACCTGCAAAACCCGCAGTTCAAGGGCGCAAATCTCGGAGCCCTGTGCCGTGGCGATTTGCAACTATTCCCCTGGCAGCATGCCCCCACCAAGGTCTGGGGCCGAATCGGCGACGGCGCAGGGCACGAGCAGCACGAGAACCTGTTGCACTGGCGCAACCTCGCCGATCAGGACTGGCCGACCTTTCTCGACGAGTTGATCCGCAGTCTGCCTACCGAAGCGATCTGGATAACCGTGGACAAAGACGTACTCGCCAGCGAAGACGCCGCCACCAACTGGGATCAGGGTGGTATGCGCCTGACCCACTTGCTTCACGCCCTTCGTGCCCTGGCCACCAGCAAGCGGGTATTGGGTATTGATGTTTGCGGTGAGTTTGCCAAGGCTGCGCACCGCAATGTGCTCAAACGCTGGGAGGCCCGATCGGACCAGCCAGCACCTGGGCGCTGGAGTGAAAGCGATCTGCTGCGCAACTCAACCACCAATGAAGCGCTGATCCATTTATTCGAGGAGCTGTTCCCATGTCCTTGATCGTAATTGCGCTGGTGGCGTTTTCCATTGTGCTCGATGTTATCGGCCAGCTGTGTTTCAAAATCGGCCTGGACCGCTTGCCGGAACTGGAGGGTGGTTTTCGCCTGAATGCCTTCTGGGGTCAGGTATTTAGTGCACCGATGCTGTGGGCTGGGGTCGGCGCTTACGTGATTGAGTTCTTCGTCTGGCTGGAGGCCCTGTCGAGGGCACCCTTGAGCTTGCTATTCCCGGCCGCTGCGCTGGCGTATTGCGGTGTGGTATTCGCCGGCAAGGTGTTCCTGGGCGAACACGTCAGCCGTCGGCGCTGGATGGGCACCCTGGTTATTACCCTTGGAGTGATGCTGGTCTGCATCACCGCAGCTTGAGGAGTTGAGCAATGGCAAACACTGACGGGTTAAAAGCCCCGGATAACGGCTGGCTGCACGGGCGTTTGGGCACGATTGTGCTGTGGGCCTTGTTGATTGCTCTCGAGAGCGCAGGGCAAATAGCCACCAAAATCGGTGGCGATCAATTGGGACAGATGGACTTCACCCTGCAGTGGCTCCAGGCCGTGCTGCTCAACCCGGGAGTATGGGTGGCCATTGCCTGTTATTTCGGCGCGTTTTTTGTCTGGATGCTGATATTGCGCCGCAGCAGCCTGTCGCTGGCGTTTCCCTTGAGTTCACTGGTATTTGTCGGGGTGCTGATGGGCTCCTGGCTGGGCCTTGGCGAGCAAATCAGCGCACTGCACTGGGCAGGCGTGGCGGTGATTGTCGGCGGGATTGCGCTGCTGGCCGATGGTGAACCGGAACATTGAGTCACTGCCTGCTTTCCCTTAGCCCAACCCTCTCTTTCCGGGAGAGGGTTGAGAGGGCCGCTTCAGAATTTGTAACTTACCGCCGTCTGCACCGCGCCCTGATTCACATTGCCCTGCTCGCGTACGATGCTGCTGTCCGCCGCCGCCCTCAGCAGGCGTGTCCAGCTGGCACTGGTCACCAGCGACCAGTTCGCGGTCAGCGGAAACTCGAAATTCTGGGTCAAGGTAACATTCTGGAGGCCGCCACTGGCCTTGTACGCGGAAATCCCTGACGCCTGCGCCTCGCTGTCACTTACGCCAAAAAAGGTCGACATCTGCCGACCATCAGCAAAGTGCACCGCCAACTGGCTGCTGCCGATAATCCCCAGCCCCAGCGGGTAACCCAACTCGCCCCCGACCTGACCCAGCACCCCGCCTTGACCGCCTGCACCACCCACCGCCTGCCCGAGCTGTGCGTAGACACGCCAGAAGTCAGCCGGGCTGTACTGCACAAAGCCGCCGAACATGGCCATGTCTGAAACATCGCGCAGGCCCCGCAGCGAACCATTGGCATTGCGCCCCGGCACATAATTGAGCAAGGGCCCGGCGCTCCAGCCGTTGGCCTTGAAAGCACTCCAGGTCAGGCCGTCATCGGTATTGAGGCTGACATCGCCCCAGTCCACATCAAAATACGGCAATGGCACTGTCTGGTAGCGGCTGGCGCTTGGATCATACGGCTGATAGCCAATCCCCATGCCCACTTCCCCACTGGGGCCGTCTGCGGCATGGGCAGCCGCGCTGACGCCCAACAAAGTGAGCAGCAAAAAAGCACAGACCGGAGTTTTCATCACGAGGGTTCCATAGAGGTTCTATGCGCGCATCAATCCCTTTTTAGCGCGGCCTGCGCAAGCACTCATGTTGTTTGTAGCAAGCTACAAAAATTGTAGTTCCAAACCCGAAAGTCACCGTCAAATCCGCGCAAACCCCCAGCCCACGGGGCTTTCAATAGTTGGCACAGTCAATGCTATGTCCTCTGGCAAGCGCAAAAAGCGCGCCTTTTCGACAGGACAATGCAGATGATGCAATGGCATATCGTGTGTGATTTCGACGGGACCATTACCCGTACCGACGTCATCGACAACATTCTTCAACGTTTCGCCGACCCCAGCTGGGAAGCGATCGAAGACCAATGGTTGCAGGGTGACATCGGTTCGCGTGAATGCCTGAGCCGCCAGCTGTCGCTGGTCAAAGCCACGCCTGCCGAGCTGCTGGCCTATTTCGACAGCGTTGAGATTGACCCTGACTTCCCCGACTTCGTCGACCACGTCATCGGTCTTGGCGCCTCCATCGAGGTCGTCAGTGACGGCATCGAACAAGCCATCGCCCGCATTCTGGCCCGTAACTACGTAAGCCTGTTGCCGATCCTGGCCAACCGCCTGCGTCAGGTCGACCAGAACAGCTGGCGCATCGACTTCCCTTATTCCAGCGACGCCTGCCGTGCCGCCTCGGGCAACTGCAAGTGCAAATCCGCCCCCGACGGCAAACGCGTGCTGGTGATTGGCGATGGCCGCTCCGACATGTGCGTGGCCTCTGGCGCCGATTTCGTCTTTGCCAGGGACGGCCTGGCCGAACACTGCGAGCGCAACGGTATCCCGTACGCACAATTTGACTCCTTTGCCGAACTCCCGGCCCTGCTCGCCAAACTGCCGAGCCATGCCGCCAACGCGCCCCACTATTCTCGTGAACAGCAGGAACTCTTCAATCATGTCTGATATTCGAATCGCTACCCCTGAAGACCAGATTCTTCTGGAAAAAGAAGCCAAGTACTGCTCGTACGGCGACACCGTTCACTACATCGAACCACCGCGCATTTTTAGCCGCTGCGAAGGCTCCTACGTGTGGGACACCGAAGACCAGGCCTACCTCGACCTGCAAATGTGGTACTCGGCAGTCAACTTCGGTTATTCCAACCCGCGCCTGAACAACGCCCTCAAGCAACAGATCGACACCCTGCCGCAGATCGCCAGCCAGTATCTGCACAAGGGCAAGATCGAGCTGTCGGAGCGCATTGCAGTCGACGCCAAAAACAAGTTCGGCCTCGACGGTCGTGTGCACTTCAACGTCGGCGGCTCGCAATCCATCGAAGACTCGCTGAAGGTGGTGCGTAACGCCAGCAACGGCAAAAGCCTGATGTTCGCCTTCGAGGGCGGTTACCACGGCCGCACCCTGGGCGCCTCATCGATCACCTCGAGCTACCGCTACCGTCGCCGTTACGGCCACTTTGGCGAACGCGCCAACTTCATCCCGTTCCCGTACCACTTCCGCGGGCCAAAAGGCATGACCAAGGAAGAGTACGGCAGCCACTGCGTGCAACAGTTCGCCCGTCTTTTCGAGACCGAATACAACGGCGTGTGGGACCCGAAAGTCGGCCAGAGCGAATATGCCGCGTTCTACGTCGAGCCGATCCAGGGCACCGGCGGCTATGTAATCCCGCCGATGAACTTCTACAGCGAGCTCAAGCACGTACTGGATCAGCACGGCATTCTCATGGTGGTTGACGAAATCCAGATGGGCTTTTGGCGCACTGGCAAGCTGTGGTCGATCGAACACTTCGACGTCAAACCCGACGTCATCGTGTTCGGCAAGGCACTGACCAACGGCCTCAACCCGCTGGGCGGCATCTGGGCCCGTGAAGAGCTGATCAACCCCAAGGTATTCCCGCCGGGCTCGACCCACTCCACCTTCGCCTCCAACCCGCTGGGTACTGCGGTGGGCCTGGAAATGTTCAAGATGACCAGCGAAGTCGACTATGGCGCGATGGTCATGGCCAAGGGCAAGTACTTCCTCGACGGCCTGCAAGATCTGCAAAAACGCTACCCGATCATCGGTGACGTCGATGGCCTGGGCCTGGCCCTGCGCTGCGAAATCTGCGGCCCGGACGGTTTTACCCCGGACAAGGCCACTCTCGACTTCATGGTTGAGGAAGGCATCAAGGGGGATATCGAAATCGACGGCAAACGTCTGGGTCTGATTCTCGACGTGGGCGGCTACTACAAGAACGTTATCACCCTGGCGCCGTCGCTGGAAATCAGCTACGCCGAAATCGACCTGGGCATCGCCCTGCTCGATCGCCTGCTGGCTCGGGCCATGAAACGGTGAACGGGGCAGAGATCGATCTGGGCGAAGGCAACACCGGTTTCGTTCTCGGCACGGGTGAGGTCGGGGTCTTGTTGATCCACGGCCTTACCGGCACCCCGACGGAGTTGCGTCGGGTTGCCCAGGGGCTGGCAAAAGACGGGACGTGCACGGTGTACGTCCCCACCCTGGCCGGGCACTGCGGTGACAACAGCGACCTGCAGGCCACCGGCTGGCTGGACTGGTATGAAGGCGTGCGCAAGACCTTTGCCGGGATCCGCCAGCGCCACCAGCAGGTGTTCGTCGGCGGGCTGTCGATGGGTGCGGTAATGTCGATGTACCTGGCCTCCGAACACCCGGGCCAGGTCGCCGGGCTGTTGATGTACTCCACGACCTTGCGCTATGACGGCTGGAGCATCAACAAGCTGGCCTTTATGACCCCGCTGCTGATGAAGATCCCCTTTGGTGTGCACCTGTGCAGCTTTGAGGAAAAGCCGCCCTACGGTATTAAAAACCAGCGCCTGAGGGCCATTGTCGAGCGCCAGATGAAAGCCGGCGAGAGCAGCAATGCCGGGTTGTTGACGATGGAAGGGATCACCGTGCGTGAACTGCACCGGATGAATGCCGTGGTGAAAAAACGCATGCCTTCGATCACCACCAAAGCTCTGGTGCTGCACTCCATTGAAGACGATATCACCAGCCGCTGGAACGCCGATTACGTCGAACGCCATCTGGGCGGGCCGGTGACCAAGGTGCTGCTCGACAACTGCTATCACATGATCACCGTCGACCTGCAATACCGCCGCGTGATCGAACTGAGTGACGCCTTTATCAAGAAAAACAGCCGCACGGCACCGGTCCCTGTCGAGTACCTCAAGCAGGCCTGAGCCCAAGGACGCCCCATGATTACAGCCCAAGCCTTTTCATCCATTCAGGCAATCGACCGTGAAGCCTGGAATGACTGTTTTCCAGATGCCCTGGAGGATTGGGATTACATTATGGCCGTCGAAAAAGCCGGGATTGAAGGCTTTGCATGGCGTTACCTGACGCTGTTCGAAGGTTCCACCCTGATTGCCGCAGCGACTGCGTTCACCACGTGCTATCGCCTCGACACCACGGTCCAGGGCATCGGCAAACGCTTTACCGAAAAACTCAATCGCGCACTCCCGGGGTTGGTGCAGCTAAAGCTTTACGCCATCGGCTCACCGGTGACCGAACAATGCAGTGCGGGAACGGCCAGTCATGTACAGGCGGCGCAGCGCCCTGCCCTGCTCGCCCGGTTGCTGACCCTGGCCCAGACCGATGCGGCCCGCCTGGGTATCGGCCTGATTGCCGTCAAGGACGTCCCCAGCCATGACGCTGACTGGGCGCACAGTTGCAAGGCGGCGGACTTTCAGGCCATGCCCGGCTTGCCCAGTGCGACGCTGCCCGTGCCCTTTGGGTCAGTGGACGGCTACCTTGGCTCGCTGGGCAAGTCCACCCGCAAAGACATGCGCCGCAAACTGCGTACGCCTGGCCCACGGGTGGAATGGCGCAACGCAATTGACGACGTCTTGCCTGAAATCATGCGCCTGTACGAGGCCAGCCTGGCGCGCAGTGATCTGCAACTGGAGCGCTTACCAGCGACCTATTTCACCGGTATCCTCCAACAACTCGGCGACCGGGCAGTGTGCGTTTTGTACTGGCTCGACGATCAACTGGTGGCGTTCAATCTGGTGTTGATTGACGAACACCGTCTGATCGACAAGTTTTTTGGTCACGACCTTGAGCTCACCCGTGACTACAATCTGTACTTCAGGAGTTGGCTGGTGAATGTCGATTACTGCATACGTCACAATATTGCCCTGTACGAATGCGGTCAGGCCGGCTACGCGAGCAAGATTCGTCTGGGCTGCACCTTTCAAAGCAATACGCTGTTTTTCCGGCATCGCAACTGGCTGATCAATAACGCACTCAAACTGGTCAAACTGTTCATTCGCCCTGACCGCCACGACCCGGCACTGGCGGCTGCGATAAGCGAGTACTAATGCCCACCACGCCCAAAACACCGCGCCAGCCACAACCCTTCAAAGTGTCGCGCTGGACCGTACAGCGCAAACTGGTGCTGGCGTTCTGGCTGGTCAGCGTGATCCCGACCATGATTGCTGCCGAACTGGCAGCGACCACCCTGTCGCAGATTTTCGACAGTAACGTACGGGTCTGGCTGCAGGAGTCGACCAAAATCGTCAAGGACGAGATCAGCGAAATCCTCGCGGACAACGCCCGCGCCGCCAAGCTGCTTCTGCAACACGCCCACCCGCCGTCCTCCAGCAAGGCCATCCGCCATGACCGGCTGACTGCCGATATCGCCGAAGCCATGGGCATAGACGTGGTCGCGCTGATCCGTGACAGCGACCACAAAGTGATTTTCAGTACCGCCAGCGACACCATTGTCGACCAGATCAGCCTGAGCCCCAACGCTGTACTGCAAACTATCAATGTCGGCGGTGTGCCAACCGGCACCGTAGTCTCGACCTTTGCCACCAGCCAGGATGGAGTGAACTATCAGCTGCTGGTGGCTACCTATATGGACAGCAGCTTTCTGACCAGCGTGGCCGACGTGCACTCCCTCGACTTGCGTTTGTACCTGTCCAATACGGCAGGCTTTGCCGAGATATTCTCCAGCCAGCGTTTCGAAGACCGCCAGCTGATGGTGCCCGGCGCCATCGAACAAACCCTGCGGGAAACCCGTCAGCCCAGCGAACAATTCACCAGCCGCTACAGCGGCTTGTACTGGCCCATCCTCAACGACACCGGTGAGCTGCAAGGGGTGATCTACAGTGGCCTGCTGCGCCATAGCAGCCTGGTGGGGCTGGTCAACCAGAGCAACCTGTTCGCGTTGATCTTCCTGGTCGGCTCGGTACTGTCGCTGACCGTCGGCTGGCTGGTTTCCGAACGCCTTACCCGGCCGTTGCGCGACCTCTCCGAAGGGGTACGCGCCGTCACTGCCGGGGACTACAACCAACGCGTGGCGGTGTCGGGCAACGACGAACTGGCCGAGCTGAGCAGCACCTTCAACCATATGACCGCACGACTGGGCGAGCTGCATCATCTCGAAGCCCAATTGCGTCGCCGCGACCGCCTGCATGCCCTGGGCGAGGTGGCCATGGGCCTGGCCCACGAAATCCGCAATCCGCTGGGCATTATCAAAACCGCGACCCAACTGTTGCACCGCCGGGCCGATCTGGGTGAAACCGACAAGCGCCATCTGGAGTATGTGGTCAGCGAAGTGACCCGCATCAATGACCTGATCACCGAGTTTCTCGAATTCGCCAAGCCCAGCGCCCCCGTGCGTGCGCCGCAGCTGGCGCGGCCTCTGGTCGAAGACATTCTGGGTTTCTGCGAACCGGAGCTGGAAAGCCACACTATTGATGCCCACATCGACGATCAGGCGCCCGGTGCGACCCTGTACGCCGATGCCGGACAACTCAAACAGGCGTGCCTGAACCTGATCATCAACGCCATCGACGCCATGCCTGAGGGCGGATGCCTGACCGTACGCATTTCCCGCGAAGAGGACTACACAGTAATAGGCATTGCTGATACCGGAGAAGGAATCGCACCCGATATGCTTGAGCGTATTTTCACGCCCTTTGTGACGACCAAAGCCTCAGGCACGGGGCTGGGCCTGGCCAAAGTGTTCTCCATCATGGACAGCCACGACGGACGCATCGAATGCATCAGCGAGAAAGACGTCGGAGCCACCTTCAACCTGTACATTCCGGCCCACGGAGGGGATGAAACATGAGTCATAACGTGCTGGTGGTCGACGATGAGCCCAAACTCTGCGACTTGCTCAGCTCGGCACTGAGCCAGAACCGGATTCAGGTCTTCACTGCCAGCAACGGCCTGCAGGCACTTGAAGTTCTGGAGCAGGAAGATATCGACCTGGTGATCAGCGACTGGCGCATGCCCGGCATGGACGGCCCGCAGTTACTGGCCGAGATCAAACAGCGTTACCCGAACCTGCCAGTGATTGTAATGACTGCCTACAGCACGGTAAAAAACGCCGTACAGTCCATACGTAACGGCGCCTACGATTACATCGCCAAGCCCTTTGATATCGACGAGCTGGATATTACGGTCAGCAAAGCCCTGCAGTTTCGCGACATTTTGCGCGACAACGCGCGCATGCGCGCCGAGCTGGACGAGCACCAGCACATCGACAGCCTGATTGGCGACAGCCCAAGCTTTCGCCGGGTGCTGCAGGCCATCGACTCGGTACGCGAGAGCAACGCCACGATCCTGCTGACTGGCGAAAGCGGTACCGGCAAAGAGATGGTCGCCCGCGCCATCCACAAACACGGCAGCCGCGCCGACAAACCCTTTGTCGCGGTCAACTGTGCGGCGATTCCTGAGGGGCTGCTTGAAAGCGAGATGTTCGGCCACCGCAAAGGCGCGTTTACCGGCGCCGTAGCAGACAGGGTCGGGCGCTTTATGCAGGCCGACAAGGGCACCCTGTTTCTCGATGAAGTGGGCGATATGCCCCTGGCCTTGCAGGCAAAAATCCTGCGGGCGCTGCAAGAACGGGTGATCGAGCCAGTGGGGGATCCGCGAGAGCGCAAGGTGGATGTGCGGGTCATCGCCGCGACCAACAAAAACCTGCTGCAAGCCGTAGCCAACAAGGAGTTTCGCGAAGACTTGTATTACCGCCTGAACGTCTTCCCGATTCCGTTGCCCGCGTTGCGCGAACGCGTTGAAGACATCGCCTCGCTGGCGCGGCACTTTGCCCATAACCTGGGTGCTACCGCAGGCAAACGCATCACCGGTTTCAGCCCCAGCGCCTTGCAGGCGATGGCCCAGTACAGTTGGCCGGGCAATATTCGCGAACTGCAAAACTGCGTGGAGCGCGCCACCATTGTGGCCAATAGCAGCACTATCCAGGACAGTGACCTGCCGCCCTACCTGTTCAGTGCCCAACCCGGCCAGAGCAGTGCCTTGCTTGCCCCCGGACCGAGCGTGCCCCCCGACCTGGAAGCCGCCTTGGCCGAAGTCGAAAAAGCCTACATTCTAAGTGCCCTGCAACAGGCCAATGGCGTACAGGCTGCGGCGGCGCAGTTAATCGGCATATCCGAGCGCAGCTTCTGGTACCGCCTGAAAAAGCTGGATATTCATGTCGATAAAATTGTCAGGTAACACCTCAAAGCCCCTCACCCGGAGGGAGAGGGGCTATTGATCTCAAGCGGCTTGCAAGCGTAGTTGCCGTGCTGCCGCCACCATGTTGATCAGTGCCGCTTCAGTCTCGGCCCAGGCCCGGGTTTTAAGGCCGCAGTCGGGGTTGACCCATAGCCGCTCAGCGGGAATACGCTGCGCTGCCTTGCTCAGTAACTTGATCATCTCGGCCGTTTCCGGCACCCGTGGCGAGTGGATGTCATACACACCCGGGCCGATGTCGTTCGGATAGTCGAACGCTTCAAATGCATCAAGCAGTTCCATGTCCGAGCGCGAGGTTTCGATGGTGATCACGTCCGCGTCCATCGCGGCAATCGACTTGATCACATCATTGAACTCGCTGTAGCACATATGGGTGTGGATCTGGGTTTCATCCCCCACACCCGAGGCACACAGACGGAAGGCTTCCACCGCCCAGTCCAGGTATTCCTGCCACTGTGCACGGCGCAACGGCAAACCTTCACGGAACGCGGCTTCGTCGATCTGCACGATTTTGATCCCTGCCTGTTCCAGATCCACCACTTCATCGCGGATCGCCAGAGCCAGTTGTTGCGCCTGTACTTTGCGCGATACGTCTTCGCGGGGGAAGGACCACATCAGCATGGTCACCGGGCCTGTCAGCATGCCTTTCATCACCTTGTCGGTCAGGCCCTGAGCGTATTTGATCCACTCAACGGTCATGGCCTGCGGGCGGCTCAGGTCGCCGAAGATGATGGCCGGTTTTACGCAACGTGAACCGTAGCTCTGTACCCAGCCGTATTGGGTGAACACATAGCCGTCCAGTTGCTCGGCGAAATACTCGACCATGTCATTGCGCTCGGCCTCGCCGTGTACCAGTACGTCCAGACCCAAACGTTCCTGGACCAGTACAGCGTTGCGGATTTCGCTGTGCATCGCGTCGGTGTATTCGCTGGTCGACAACTTGCCTTGTTTGTAAGACTGACGCGCCAGACGAATCGAAGCAGTCTGCGGGAACGAGCCGATGGTGGTGGTCGGGAATGCCGGCAGATTCAAGCGGGCACGCTGCACTTCGATCCGTGCAGCAAAGGGTGACTGGCGCTGGCTGTCGGCGTCGGTGATCGCTGCAATACGGGCTTGTACGGCGGCCTTGTGAATACGTGGCGAGCTGGCCCGGCTTTGTTGTAAGGCGCGACTTTGGGCCAGGGCTTCTTGTACCTTGGGGTCTTGCGGGATATTCAGCGCATCACGCAGCACTGCAATTTCAGCGCACTTTTGCTTGGCGAAGGCCAACCAGCTTTTCAGTTCGGCATCCAGTTTGGTTTCGCGGTCCAGATCCACCGGGCTGTGCAACAGCGAGCAGGAACCGGCTACCCACAGGTTATCGCCAAAACGCTCTTCGGCTTCCTGCAGTTGCGCCAGGGCGTTTTCCAGATCGCAGCGCCACACGTTGCGGCCATTGACCAGGCCCAGGGACAACACTTTGTAAGTCGGCAGACGGTCCAGAATGGCATGCAACTGGTCGGGAGCACGCACCAGATCCACGTGCAGGCCATCCACCGGCAGGCCGACCGCCAGGCCGAGGTTGTCTTCCAGGCCGCTGAAGTAGGTGGCAACCAGCTTCTTGAGTGGCGAGTATTGAAGAATGTGATACGCGCGTTCAAAGGCGTTTTTCCATTCCTGTGGCAGGTCGAGCGACAGGATCGGCTCGTCGATCTGTACCCATTCCACGCCCTGCTCAGCCAGGCGGGACAGGATTTGAGCGTAAACCGGCAGCAGGTTTTCCAGCAGGTCGAGCTTGTTGAATTCGTTGCCTTTGGCCTTGCCCAGCCACAAGTAGGTCAACGGGCCAATGATCACGGGTTTGACCTTATGGCCCAGCGCCTGTGCTTCTGCCGTTTCTTCAAACAGCTCGTTCCAGCTCAGATCAAAGCGCTGGTCCTGACTGAATTCCGGTACCAGATAGTGGTAGTTGGTATCGAACCATTTGGTCAGTTCCTGGGCATACTGGCCTTTGCCGTGCTCAGCACCGCAGCAGCTCTGACTGGCACCGCGAGCCATGCCAAACAGGGTATCCAGGGTTGGCTGGCGCTGCTCGTCCAGGGTGCTGGAAAAACGCGGGGGGATCACGCCGAACGTCAATGAGTGGGTCAGCACCTGGTCGTACCAGGCAAAGTCACCGACCGGCAACAAATCGATGCCTGCGTCTTTTTGCAACTGCCAGTGGGTGGCACGCAATTGGCGGCCAACGTCTTTCAGCGCGGCCTGGTCAATATCACCCTTCCAATAGGCTTCGAGTGCTTTTTTCAGCTCGCGGTCTGCGCCGATGCGGGGGAAACCAAGATTGTGTGCCAGGGCCATAACAACATTCCTTCGTGTAAGTAATGGCACTATTATCGACACCCGCTACAACATGAGACAAACTCAACGTTTTCGTGTTGATCATCAAAGTTACTCATGGAGCCACTGTGCTGGAAATTCGTCACCTCAAAACCCTGCACGCGTTGCGCGAGTCAGACAGTCTGGTCGAAGCAGCCGAACGCCTGCACCTGACCCAGTCCGCTTTATCCCACCAGTTCAAAGAGCTTGAAGAGCGCATGGGCATGCCCCTCTTTGTGCGCAAAACCAAACCGGTTCGCTTCACCAGCGGCGGCTTGCGCCTGCTGCAACTGGCCGATGCCATGCTGCCCCTGCTGCGCGGTGCCGAGCGCGATATCGCACGTCTGGTTGGCGGAACGGCCGGTCGTCTGCATATGGCGATTGAATGCCACAGCTGCTTCCAGTGGTTGATGCCGACCATTGACCAGTTCCGCGATGCCTGGCCCGAGGTCGAGCTGGATCTGGCATCCGGTTTTGCCTTCGCACCATTGCCGGCACTGGCCCGGGGCGATCTGGATCTGGTGGTCACGTCCGACCCGCAGGAAATCGCCGGGCTGACCTATGTGCCGCTATTTACCTATGAAGCCATGCTAGCAGTGGCCAATCAGCATCCATTGGCCAGCAAGCCATTTATCGTGCCTGAGGATTTGAGCAGCGAAATTCTGATCACTTACCCGGTGGAGCGCGATCGCCTCGACATCTTTACCCGCTTCCTGGAGCCGGCCGATGTAGAACCTGCGCAGGTTCGCACCTCGGAGCTGACAGTGATGATGATGCAGCTGGTAGCCAGCGGCCGGGGAGTCTGCGGGATGCCGCACTGGGCGCTGCATGAATACAGCTCACGGGGTTATGTGAAGGCCAAACGCCTGGGCGAGAAAGGCCTGTTTGCGACACTCTACGCCGCGATTCGCGCCGACATGCTGGATGCACCTTATATGCGCGACTTTTTGCTGACAGCCAAGGACACGTCATTTTCGACGCTGGATGGCGTGAGTGCGGTTCGCTGACAACGGCAAGGCAGTTTGGGAGCGGGCTTGCCCGCTCCCACCCAGAGCCCGGTCAGTTCTCTTCTATATTGACCAACCGGCGCATATGTACCCGGTCGTAATAGGCCTCCCCCACCCGAATTGCGCAGTCTTCCAGCCCAGACTGTGCAAAACCGCAGCGCTGGTACAACGCCAGTGCAGCATCGCTGTTAGCGCTGACCGTCAGTTCGATCACCTTGGTTTCGGGCTCTTGCTCAGCCAGTGAAACCACCGCCTGCACCAGATGCTCCCCCAGCCCTTGCCCACGAAAAGCCTGCGACACATACAAACCAAACAACGTGGTCTTGTGCCGGGCATCTTCCCAGGGTTCGAATGCCAGGCCGACAATGCCCACCAGTCGGGAATCGACAAATGCACCGAACAGGGCGCTCAGTTCATCGTCCAGTTTTGCTTCCCACCAGCTCAGCGGTAACTTCTCACGTTGGGTTATGGAGGATACAAAAGCCTCGGGGTGCTGCGCATAAGCCTCAAGCATCAGTTGGCGATAAGCCTTGGCGTTTGCGGGTTCAAGCAGTTCTATAGCCATTACGGGTCCAGGTCATACGGTTTTACGTTGTTCCAGCATCAGCCTCACCGCCAGTGCGGCCAGCACACCGCCCATCACATAGCGCTGCACGGCCAGCCATAGCGGGTTGCGTACAAACCACACGGCAATACCGCTGGCAAACAGCGCGATCAGCAGGTTAACCGTGAAGCTGACGCTGATTTGAGTCAGGCCCAATACAATACTCTGAGTGAACATCGAACCGTGTTCCGGGTTGATGAATTGCGGGAAAACCGACAAATAGAACACCGCCACCTTGGGGTTGAGTACGCTGGTCATAAAGCCCATCGTCAGTAGCTTCGGCATGGCATCCGGCGCCAGGTCCCGGGCTTCGAACGGTGAGCTGGCACCCGGGCGTACAGCTTGCCAGGCCATCCACAGCAGATACAGGGCGCCCGCCCACTTGAGTGCCTCATAGGCCATCGGTACAGCCATAAATACCGCCGTCAAACCCGCAGCGGCGGCAAACATGTGCACGAAAAAACCCGCCACCACCCCGAGCAACGATGTGACGCCTGCCTTGCGCCCCTGGCAGATGGAGCGCGAGATCAGGTAGATCATGTTCGGCCCTGGCGTCAGCACCAACAGCAGGCAGGCCGCAGCAAAAATCAGCAATTCATGGGCTGGAATCATCAGGCCGTCCGGGACTGCAAGGCATTGCGATAAAACGGCAGGACCAGATCCCGGGTCAACGGCGCCAGTACCAGGCCGCCATCGCCCTCGGGGTCGATCCACTGCACTTCTTCAATTTCTGCCGCTGCCACCACGGGCTGACTGATATGCACCAGGAACAGCTCGGCCTGTACCTCAAAACCCGGTTCGTTGACCGCAGGGGCAGCGAAATGGCCCAGCCAGGTCGCGCTGGCCGGGTCGATCACCAAAGCCAGCTCCTCTTCCAGCTCACGGGCCAGGGCGTCGACCGGCTGCTCACCGGCATCGATCTTGCCGCCGGGTTGCATAAAGGCCTGGGTGCCGCGCTTGCGCACCAGCAGGGTCCGCCCATCGAGGCCAATCACTACGGCAGCGGCAATACGAATGATTCTGGAGGTTGCGGGTTCAAATGAGGTCACGGAATTCGGCCAACAAAACAGTAAGGTCAAGAAGGATTGCACGACCCAACGCCCCTGAAAATACACAGATGTCACTTTTACCCGAGCCTTCTGTATGAAGTGCCCGACTTTGGTCGGGATGCTGCCACAGATGAAATCCCGTTCAATGAATAATCTGACAGGGAGTTGGCATTTGCTTGATAGATGACCAACACTCCCCCCAGCAAACCTCCGACTCAAAGAGAGGGTTCTATTGTCCTTTTTCTGTTCTTGACCACGCCAGGCATCACCGCCCGGCGGAACAGACCAGCCTGAAACAGGAAACCGTATGAGCCTGTCACTGTTAAGCCGTTATGCGTTTTTTGCATTCTGCGTCATCTTCACCCTCGCCAGCCTGCCCTTTATGCACCATGAGTGGCTGTGGCCCTTCACGGCCGTGTCACTGGCCTTGAGCCTGCTGGGGATTTTCGATTTGCTGCAAAGCCCCCACGCCGTGCGTCGCAACTACCCGATCCTGGGCAATATTCGCTATCTGGTGGAAGCCATCCGCCCAGAGATTCGCCAATACCTGCTGGAATCTGACAGCGATGCGCTGCCCTTCTCACGGGCGCAACGTTCGCTGGTGTACTCACGAGCCAAGAATGAGAGTGCCGACAAGCCTTTCGGCACTCTGGTTGACGTTTACCAGCCCGGTTTTGAATTTATCGGTCACTCCATGCGCCCGGCCCCGTTGACCGACCCCAGCAGCTTTCGCATCGTGGTGGGCGGCCCGCAATGCAGCCAGCCGTACTCGGCGTCGATCTTCAATATTTCAGCCATGAGCTTTGGCTCACTGAGCGCCAACGCCATCCGCGCCCTCAATCAGGGTGCCAAGCTCGGTAACTTTGCCCACGACACGGGTGAAGGCAGTATCAGCTCCTATCACCGTGAGCATGGTGGTGACCTGACCTGGGAACTGGGCAGTGGCTACTTCGGTTGCCGCACTTCGGACGGGCGTTTCGACCCTGAGCGTTTTGCCGCCCAGGCTCGCACGCCACAAGTGCGGATGATTGAAATCAAAATGAGCCAGGGCGCCAAACCAGGCCATGGCGGTATCCTGCCCAAGCATAAAGTGACCGCGGAAATCGCCGAAACCCGCGGTGTGCCCATGGGTGAAGACTGCATCTCGCCTTCGCGCCACAGCGCCTTTTCAACGCCTATCGAGCTGATGCAATTTATCGCGCAGTTGCGTGAGCTGTCCGGCGGCAAGCCCGTGGGCTTCAAGTTTTGCCTGGGTCACCCGTGGGAGTTTATGGGCATTGCCAAGGCCATGCTGGAAACCGGTATCCTGCCGGACTTTATCGTGATTGATGGCAAGGAAGGCGGCACCGGCGCGGCGCCCGTAGAATTCACCGACCATATTGGCGCACCGCTGCGCGAAGGCTTGTTGTTCGTCCACAACACCCTGGTGGGCCTGAACCTGCGTGACAAGATCAAGCTCGGCGCCAGCGGCAAGATTGTCAGCGCATTCGATATTGCCAGCGTGCTGGCCATCGGTGCCGACTGGGCCAACTCGGCGCGAGGCTTCATGTTTGCCATTGGCTGCATTCAGTCGCAGTCCTGCCATACCAACAAATGCCCCACCGGCGTGGCCACCCAGGACACCTTGCGCCAGCGAGCGCTTGTAGTGCCGGACAAGGCCCAACGGGTTGTGCAGTTCCACCAGAACACCCTCAAGGCCCTGGCCGAAATGCTGGCTGCGGCTGGTCTGGAGCATCCGGCGCAGCTCAAGGCCAAGCACCTGGTACGACGCATGTCCGCCACCGAAATCAAACTGTTCTCACAGTTGCATGTGTTCCTCAAGCCCGGCGAACTGCTCACCGGCGAGGTCAATGGCGAGTTCTATTCGCGCATGTGGCAAATGGCCCGTTCGGACAGCTTTGAGGCCAACGAAATAGCGGCGGCCTGACGGTCCACCAGCAGGCCGCGCTGAAATAAGGCGCTGGCGGGTGTGTTCGCGCAGTAGCTCGAGACATTCAGTAATATCCAACCTTTGCATTTAACCCGTAATACCATCACCCTGCGCGCCGCCGATACGCGGCGCGCAACCTCCGCTGCGCCCGTCGGTCTTAATTAAACCCTTTGTTTGAGTACTCGCCGTGACGCTGAACGGACGCGACCACCGCATCGATTTTTTTCGCGGGCTGGCGCTGATTTTTATTTTTTGGGACCACATCCCGCACAACCCGCTGGCCGAATTTACGGTGCGCAATTTCGGCTTCAGCGATGCTGCGGAGATTTTTGTGTTCCTGGCCGGTTATGCCGCCGTGCTGGCCTACGGCAAAATCGCTCAACGTGACGGTTTGTTGGTCGCCAGCGTGAAGATCCTGCGCCGCGCCTGGGTGCTGTATGTGGTGCATATCTTCCTGCTGGCGGTGCTGATGGGCATCGTGTTTTTTGCCAACAACCATGTCGAAACCCGTGACCTGGTGCAGGAAATGGGCCTGCAGTACTTCCTGAGCAATCCGCAACAGGCCCTCACCGACGAACTGCTGCTGCGCTTCAAACCCAACCTGATGGACCCGCTGCCGCTGTATATCGTGCTGTTGCTGGGTTTGCCGCTGGTGCTGCCGATGCTGCTGCGCAAGGCAGGCTATGTGGTTGCCGCGTCCCTGGCCCTGTACTTGCTGGCGCCGGTGTGGAACCTCGCGGCTCAGGAAGGCGGCGTGTGGTTTTTCAACCCTATGGCCTGGCAGTTTCTGTTTATTCTGGGCGGTGCAGCGGCGATCCACGGGCAGCAACCCAAGGCTGCGCAAAACCGTCCCCTGTCGCGTCAACCGGTGTTTGTGGGAGCAGTACTCTATCTGCTGGTGACCGGCCTGCTGGCACTGTCATGGCGATGGCCGCAGTTTCACGATGCGCTCATGCCGCTCTGGCTGGGCGAGTACCTGTACCCGATCAGCAAGACCAACCTTTCACCGGTACGCCTGCTGCATTTTCTGGCCCTGGCTTATGTGGCGGCCAAAGTGGTGCCCCACGGCAACTGGCTGAATAACCGGGTGGCCCGCCAGGCATGCCGCATGGGCCGCTATTCGCTGGAAGTGTTCTGTCTGGGAGTGATCCTGGCGCCGTTGGCTGACATGCTCAATGCGCTGGGCGGTGACGGGTTTGTCGTAAAGGTATTCAGCGCCCTGATGGGCGTGGGGATCATGGCCGTGCTGGCGGCCTGGCTGGACTGGAACAAGCGTCTGAACCGCAAGTAGCGAAAGCTGTTGTGGGAGCGGGCTTGCTCGCGATGGGAACGCCGCGGTTGGTCTGACCAACCGAGGTGCTTTTATCGCGAGCAAGCCCGCCCCCACATTGTCAGTGAGTCTGCGTGCGCTGCGTAGGCTGCAGCTTGAACACATAGAACAGCACGGTCAGCAGGATCAGGAAGGCTGGGCCTACAAACAGTGCGATTCGGGTTTCTTCGAAGTAGGCCATCAACCCGACCACCATAAACAAGAACCCCAATGCCGCGTAAGAGCTGTACGGGTACAACCACATACGGTACTTCAGGGCTGCCGCTTCCTGCGGGCTCAGGCTCTTGCGGAAGCGCAGTTGCGCCAGCAGGATCATCAACCAGGTCCAGATTGCGCCAAAGGTGGCAATGGCCGTCACCCAGACAAACACCTTCTCCGGCGCCATATAGTTGAGCACAACCCCCAGCAGCAGCACGGCAATCGACAGCAGCAACGCCTGACGCGGCACACCGTTTTTCGCAGTGGTGGCGAAGTTGGCCGGGGCCTGGCCGTTTTGCGCCAGGCTGTAGAGCATGCGACCGGTGCTGAAAATGCCGCCGTTGCACGACGACAATGCCGCGGTAATCACCACAAAGTTGATAATGCCTGCTGCCGTCTTTATGCCCAGACGTTCAAAGGTCATTACAAACGGGCTGCCCGAGGTGCCGATTTCGTTCCATGGGTAGATGGACAGAATCACGAACAGTGCGCCGACGTAGAACAGCAGAATGCGCCAGAACACCGAGCCAATCGCACTCGGAATGGTCTTTTGCGGGTTCTTGGCTTCGCCGGCAGTCAGGCCGATCATCTCGACGCCCAGGTAGGCGAACATCACCATCTGCAAGGACATCAATACGCCCTGGATCCCGTTGGGCAAAAAACCACCGTGAGCCCAGAGGTTGGAAATACCCAGAGCGACTCCGTTATTGCCGAAGCCGAACGCGATAATGCCGATACCGCCGAAGACCATCGCAATGATGGTGACGATCTTGATCAGGGCAAACCAGAACTCGAACTCGCCAAACGCCTTGACCGCGATCAGGTTGATCGAGCCCATGCTGATCAGCGCCGCCAGGGCCCAGATCCAGCGCGGTACATCGGGGAACCAGATGCCCATGTACACCGCCACGGCGGTGATTTCCGCGACACAGGTCACCAGCCACAGGAACCAGTAGTTCCAGCCGGTCAGAAACCCGGCCAACGGGCCGAGGTAGTCCTGCGCGTAGCGGCTGAACGAACCGGCTACCGGGTTGTGCACGGCCATTTCGCCCAGTGCACGCATGATCACCAAAATGGCCAGGCCGCCGATGATGTAGGACAGCATGATGGCCGGTCCGGCCATTTCGATTGCTTTGGCCGAGCCCAGGAACAGGCCTACGCCGATACAGGCACCAAGCGCCATCAGGCGAATGTGGCGCTCGCCCAGTTCGCGTTTGAGTGGACCGCCCTGCACGCTATCTACGTGGGGCTGGTGGTTGCCGACGGGCATAAAAGTACAACCTCGTATTGTTATTGGGTATCCATCAACAGAGCGTTCGAAAAGACGGGCGGGTTACCTGTCTTGCCCCCCTGACCGGCCTGGACCTTGTAGGTCGGTAGGTCAAAAGAGAAATGCCCTGCTGAGATCGGCGGCGAGTATTGCACAGCGTTGGTGCACAGTCATGCCCCTACCTAGGACCTATTTACCTGCCGCAAAGGCTCTATTCCTGCACTTACATGGGTAAGCCACGTTGTGGATGCATCCCGATCCTGGATTTATGAGAGCCACTCAGCAGACCGTGCCTATAGAAACACCAGATAAGCCTCACAAATTTTTCACCCGAATCTGCCAGCGTCTACGCTTCTATCAAGCGCAACCAATATGCGTACCTGGATCTGTCGACTATGGGCGTACTGTGGAACTCCAACTCCAGCAAGACGAGGGTGTCATCAGCTGTAACGGACGATGCCGCACCTGCGCCACAACCTCCTGAGCCCAGGCGTTATGGATGGTTTGTGCTCGGGCTTGGGGTGCTGGCCGTCCTGGTTGTGCTGTGGTTTGTGATGGCCCAGGAGGTGCGCAGTTCCAAGTTGCAAGCCCGCGAGTTCAGCCGTTTTGCTGCGTCGCTCAGCTATTCGATGCACGAAGGGCCCAGCAACGCGATGCTTTATCCCGGCGCAGGCCCTTTCGATAAACGCTTGGGTTACAGCGCACTGGGCGACTTTCTGGCACGCCTTCAAAAACGTGATTACGTCATTACTCAACAAAGCCGCTTTTCACCAGCGCTCTTGAGCTATAGCGAGAAAGGGTTTTTCGTACCCTATTCAGAAAAAATTCAGACCGGACTCTCGATCACCGACTGCGCTGGCAGTTCGCTTTATCAGTACAAGTACCCGCAACAGTTGTATCCCAGCTTTGCAAGCATCCCCCCGCTGGTGGTTCACAGTTTGCTGTTTATCGAAAACCGCAACCTGCTCAACCCTGATGAACCCCAGGCCAACCCTGCCGTGGACTGGCCGCGCTTTGCCATGGCGGCCTACTCCCAGGCTGCAAAACTGCTGCACTTGCCGGGGCAATCTGCGGGCGGCAGTACCCTGGCCACCCAACTGGAAAAGTATCGGCACTCTCCCGATGGGCTGACGCTCTCAGGCGGCGAAAAATTGCGCCAGATGGTTTCTGCCAGCGTGCGTGCCTATCAGAACGGCCCGCAAACCCTGCCAGCCCGGCAAAAGGTGGTGCGTGATTACCTCAACAGCGTGCCACTGTCGGCGGTGCCTGGCCACGGCGAGGTTCACGGCATGGCCGAAGGGTTGCGGGTGTGGTACGGCGCCGACTTCAATCAGATCAACCAGCAACTGAGCAGTACCGCCACTGACCCAAAAAGCCTCGCATCAAGAGGCCTGGCCCTGCGTGAAGTGCTGTCGCTGATGATCGCCCAACGTCGGCCCTCACACTACCTGGCCAAGGGCCGTGATGAGCTCGCGCAACTGACCGACAGCCATATCCGCCTGCTGGCGCAGAACAATGTGATCGACCCGGCCCTGACCGCCGCCGCGCTGGCCAGCCGCGTGACTTACCGCGACTGGGCGCAGGCGCCAACCCTGCAACCCAATGAAACCAACAAGGGCATCAGCGTAGCCCGCAGCCGCCTTTCGGTGCTGCTCAAACGCCCGCTGTATGACCTCGATCGCCTGGACCTGTCTGCCACCAGCACCTTGCAGGGCGACTTGCAGGGCCAGGTCAGTGACTACCTGCGCCAGCTGGCAAACCCTGCATTTGCCGGCAAAATAGGCCTGCTCGGCCCCTACCTGCTAACGCCCACCAGTACCGCGCAAGTGCGCTACAGCTTCACCCTGTTTGAACTTACGCCGGACGGCGCCCGCGCCCGGGTGCAGACCGACAGCACCGACCAGCCCTTCGATATAAATGAAGGCAGCAAACTGGAACTGGGCTCCACCGCCAAACTGCGGGTGTTGACCACCTATCTGCAGATCATTGCCGAGCTGCATGACCGTTACGGCGGCCAGCCTGGCACGACGCTGAAAAAAATCCCCATCACCCACCAGGATCCGCTGACCCGCTGGGCACTGGCGTACCTGATCGAAAATCCTGGTGCACAACTGACACCCATGCTGGATGCCGCACTCAACCGTCAGTACTCGGCCAACCCCGGCGAAGGCTTTTTTACCGGTGGCGGTATGCATCACTTCCACAACTTTCGCAGCCAGGACAACAACCGCATCGCGACGCTGCGCGATTCGATCCGTGAGTCGATCAACCTCCCCTTTGTGCGCCTGATGCGCGACGTGGTGCGCTACACCAGCTATCAGTCGCCGAGCAATAACGCGGACCTGCTCAGTGACGACAGCAACCCGATGCGCCAGGAATACCTCAGTCGTTTCGCCGACCGCGAAGGCACCACCTTCATGCTTAAGTTCTGGAAAAAATACCGCGGGAAAGACTCAAAGGCCCGCCTTGATACCTTCTTGGACAGCATGCACCCCACCGCCATTCGCATGTCGGCAGTGCATCGTTACCTGTTCCCCCATGCCGATCAGGCTACCTTCAACCGCTTCGTGCGCTCGCATCTGACTAACGACAAGATCACCGACGAGCGTCTGGACAAGTTGTACCAAGGCTATGGCCCCGGCGCTTACAACCTGCCTGACCAAGGCTATATCGCCAAAGTCCATCCGCTGGATCTGTGGTTACTGGGGTATTTGCTCAATAACCCGCAGGCCACCTTCCAGCAAGCTGTCGACGCCAGCGAACATGAGCGTCAGGAAGTTTACAGCTGGCTGTTTAAAAGCAGGCACAAGAGCGCCCGCGACAGCCGCATCCGCACCATGCTGGAGATCGAAGCCTTCCTTGATATCCATCAGCGCTGGCAAAAAGTCGGCTACCCCTTCGACCACCTGGTGCCGTCTCTCGCCACCGCACTGGGCAGTTCGGGGGATCGCCCGGCGGCACTTTCCGAGCTGATGGGCATTATCCTTAACGATGGCGTACGTTTGCCGGTATTACGCATTGATACCCTGCATTTCGCCGCAGATACTCCCTATGAAACCCGCCTGGTCAACGACCCTGACGCAGGCGTAAGGGTCATGCCCAGCGAAGTGGCCACGGCACTGCGCGAAGCCCTGTCGCAAGTGGTGGATGCCGGTACGGCGCGACGGGTATCGGGCAGTTTCAAGCTCGACGACGGCACACCCCTGGCCATGGGCGGCAAGACCGGCACCGGCGACAACCGCATCGAAAGCATGGGTGCTGGCGGACGTATCCTTAGCTCCAAGTCGATCAATCGCACGGCGACCTTCGTGTTTTATATCGGCGAGCATCACTTCGGCACCTTGACTGCGTTCGTTCCCGGACGCTCGGCCGAGGCTTTCAAATTCACCTCGGCACTGCCGGTGCAAGTGCTCAAGGGCATGGCACCGATCCTTACGCCGTATCTGCAACCAGGCACCAACACCTTGTGCCTGGCACCTGCGCCAGTACACACCGCAGCGAAATAGCCAAGCTGTGGGAGCGCTCCCATTGAGAATCATTACCGTTCGTCGACTGGGTTTTTACATTCCTTAAGATATATCTTAAGTTATGTCTAACTTAATGAGAGAGCGAAAAGACAATGAGAGACCATCATCCCCATCACCGCGAACATGGCGCGGGTCAAGACGGCTTCGAGAAACGCCCCGGTCGCGAACGCGGTGGCCGCGGCCCCCGGGTTTTTGCCCCGGGCGATCTGAAATTATTGCTGTTGGCGCTGATCGCCGAGCAGCCCTGCCACGGCTACGACCTGATCCGCCAGATCGAAGGTTTATTCGACGGTGCCTACAGCCCCAGCCCTGGCGTGATCTACCCCACGCTGACCTTCCTTGAAGAGAGCGAGCTGATTCAGGGCGACGCCGAAGGCGGAAAAAAACGCTATACCGTGACCGATGCCGGTCGCCAGTACCTGACCGATCAGGCGGTAGCACTCGATGGCGTGCGGATGCGCATCGACGTCAGCAAGCGCTCACTGCGCGGCCATGATCGCCCGGCCGAGATTCACGAGGCGGTGCACAACCTGCGCCATGCCCTGCAAATGCACCACGGTCGCTGGAGCCCGGCAGAAATCCTGCGTGTACGCGACTTGCTCAACAACACCGCCAAAGCCATCGTCGATGGCCCTGTATCTGCCCAGCCTGCGCAGGAGAACGCTGAATGAATGCTGCCACACCCCAGACCATTCACCGGGTCATGCATGAAATCAAACGTCGTAAACTCGAAGTGCTGCGCGTGGTCGACCTGACCCCGCGCATGCGCCGAATTACCGTGGGAGGCCCACAGCTGGCGGGGTTTGTCAGCCTGGGCAGCGATGACCATGTAAAGCTGTTTTTTCCGCAGACCGCCGAAGAACAGGCAGCGCTGGAAACCCTGGAACTGAGCGCCGGGCAAAAAGGTGGAATGCCGCCGATGCGCGACTACACCCCACGCCGTTTTGACTTGAACACCTTTGAGCTGGACATCGATTTTGTCCTGCACGGTGACGGCCCGGCAGCCACTTGGGCCGCCCAGGCCACGCCCGGGCAGTATCTGCATATCGGCGGGCCGCGCGGTTCGATGGTAGTACCGGACATCTTTGACAGCTACCTGCTGATCGGTGACGAAACCGCGCTGCCGGCCATTGCCCGGCGCCTTGAAGAGCTGCTTGCCAACCGCCGTGCCCTGGTGGTGATCGAGGTCGAAAACGCGCTTGAAGAACAACCCCTGCACAGCGCCGCAGCGGTTGACGTGATCTGGGTACACCGTGATGTGCCGGGCGAGGACCTGCTTAAAACCGTCGAAGTATTGAGCATCCCCGAAGGTGCGCTGTACACCTGGGTGGCCACCGAAAGCGCGCTGTCGCGCAAAGTGCGCCGAGTGCTGCTGGACACCCATGGCCTGAGCGAAGAATTCGTCAAGGCTGTGGGCTACTGGCGCCTGGATGGCAGTACCGAAGAGTAATTGCTCCCTACACTCCGTAGCAGCTGCCGAAGGAACGAGGCTGCTGCTACAAGTACTTGCGCCCCCTGAGACGATCCACCGCCACCACCCCCAATGCCACCGCCACAAACCCCGCCAGAATTCCGCCAGCATTGATAAACGTCTGCCAATAGCCCAGTTTTTCGACATCGACAAACGGATACGGGTACACACCCAGCAGGTGCCCACGCAACAGGATGTAGGCGAAATACAGCAGCGGATACAGCATCCAGAGTCCGATATGGCTCACGCGCAACAATCCCTTGGGCACACAAAACCACCAGTACAGCGTAAACAGCACCGGCATCACGTCATGGAGTATTTCATTGGCCAGCCATTGCACCCCCTGGGGCTGCCAGAGCTGACGCAGCAACAGGCTATACGCCACTCCCACCACGATAATGCTGACGGCAATGCCGCTGCTGACCCAGGGCTGCAAGAAAAAAGACCTGCCCTTTGAGGGGCGACTGTCTGCCGCATAGGTCAGAACACTGGCGGCCAGGGTGTTGCTCAAAATGGTGAAAAAGCTGAAGTAACTCACCAGCCCACCCACCACACTCGCACCGCTCTCCCAGCGGGCCAGCAGCACCAGTTCAAGCTGAATCGCCAGGCCGCTCCAGCCCAGGATCGCCAGCAGCAGGCAGAGCCTGTGCCTGGACAACGCACTCATGTGCCGATCAAAGCTCGCGCTTGGTACGGGCGTATTTCACATAGAGCTTTTCGACCTTTTCCCGCGCCCAAGGGGTTTTGCGCAGGAACGTCAAACTCGACTTGATACTCGGGTCGCTCTTGAAGCAGCGAATATCAATGCGCTCGGCCAGCCCCTGCCACTGGTAATGCGCCACCAGCGCAGTGAGGATCTGTTCCAGCGTCACGCCGTGCAATGGGTTGTTGTTGGGTTCAGTCATGCCGGGCCTTTAAAGCAAAAGAGAGAAAGCCGCGCACCTTAGCCGAGCACCTGCTCAGGGGGAAGTGCATTCGCCAAGCAACCAGTCTAGCCGTGTCCCGGGGCAGAAATGAAAGTTCCGCTTTGACAGATTAAAGTGATGTTATATTGTAACTATACCTATCCAGTCAAAGAGCGCTCAGCGCCGCTTTCTTTCGTCACCCTGCCAAGGAACTTGTAATGTCCTCCCCTGCACTCCCGCGTCACTTGCGTCGCCTTCGTCTAACGCCGCTCGCCACCGCACTGCTGCTCGCCTCCCCGGCCTACGCCCTCGATCTGCCCCAGCAAGTCATTACCGGGAACCCCTTGGGCAACACCCAGCTGGCCTCACCCACAACGGTACTGGAAGGCGACGACCTGACCCTTAATCAGCAAGGCAGCCTGGGCGAAACCCTCAACAAACAACCCGGCGTGTCTTCGTCCTACTTCGGCCCGGGCGCTAGCCGACCGATCATTCGCGGCCTGGATGGCGACCGTATTCGCATCTTGCGCAACGGCGTCGGCGCTCTGGATGCCTCATCGCTGTCTTATGACCACGCGGTACCGCTGGACCCGGTCAACGTTGAACGAATCGAAATTGTTCGCGGCCCTGCCGCCCTGTTGTACGGCGGCAACGCCATCGGCGGCGTGGTCAACACCTTCGACAACCGTATCCCCACCACCGCCATCGACGGCATTCACGGGGCAGGCGAACTGCGCTACGGCGGTGCCGACACCACCCGCAGCAGCGCGGGCAAGCTGGAAGCCGGTGATGGCACCTTCGCCCTGCATCTGGATGCCAACGCCCGCGAGTTCAACGACCTGAAAATCCCCGGCTATGCCCGCAGCCGTCATGCCCCCGAAAGCGAAGACGGTGACGAGAAAAAAGGCCGTCTGGGTAACAGCAATGGCCGGCAGGACGGCGGTGCCGTGGGCGGTTCCTACACCTGGGAAGATGGTTACGCAGGCTTGTCGTACAGCACTTACGACGCCAACTACGGCTCACCGGCCGAGCAGGACGTACGCATCCGCATGAAGCAGGATCACTACGCCTTTGCCTCCGAAATCCGCAACCTGCAAGGCCCGTTCAGCTCGCTGAAAATAGATGCCGGCTACACCGATTACGAGCACCGCGAAATCGAGGGCGGCGAAGTCGGCACCACGTTCAAGAACAAGGGCTACGAAGCCCGCGTTGAAGCCCGCCATGTACCGATCGGCCCGGTTGAGGGTGTCATTGGCGCACAGGTCAATCGCAACGAATTTTCGGCCCTTGGTGAAGAAGCTTTCGTACCGCAAACCGACACCAACAGCGGCGCCCTGTTTGTGCTTGAAGAACTGCAGGCCACCGAGCGCCTCAAACTGAGCCTCGGCGGGCGCCTTGAGCGCACCGTGGTCGACCCGGACGCCAAGGGCAATGAGCGCTTTGCTGCGGCGGACCGTTCAAGGAGCTTCACGGCGGGCAGCCTGTCTTCAGGCGCCGTGTTCACCCTCACCCCGATCTGGTCGCTGGCGGCCACCCTGGGCTACACCGAACGCGCACCAACGTTCTACGAGCTGTACGCCAATGGCGCCCACGTCGCTACCGGCACCTATGAAGTAGGTAACGCCAATCTGTCGAAGGAAAAAGCCGTATCCAGCGACCTGGCTCTGCGCTTCGACAATGGCACCCACAATGGCAGCATCGGGGTGTTCTACAGCCACTTCTCCAATTACATCGGTCTGCTGGGTACAGGTCGTACACTGAACGACGAAGGCGAGCCAGACGCCGACGGCATTCCGGAATACACCTATTCCGGGGTTAGGGCGCGTTTCACCGGCTTTGAGGCCAAGGATCACTGGAAGCTCGGAGAAAGTGCCTATGGCAAGTTTGCACTGGAACTGTCGGGCGACTACACCCGCGCCACCAACCTCGACACCGGCGAAGCCTTGCCGCGGATTGCCCCGCTGCGCCTGAGCAGCGGCTTGCTGTGGGAAATGGACCGCTGGCAAGCGCGGGTTGACGTCGAACATGCCAGCAATCAGGGCCGTGTGCCGGCCAACGAATCGGGCACTGATGGCTACACCACTCTGGGCGCCAGTGCCGGTTATCACTTCGATGTGGGCAGCAGCCAGTGGCTGGCGTTTGTCAAAGGCGACAACCTGACCAACCAGACCGTGCGTTATGCCAGTTCTATTTTACGTGACATCGCCCCCGCACCGGGGCGCGGTATCGAGGTAGGCCTGCGCACCACGTTCTAAGCTGCACAGCAGTAAATACGCGGCCTCCAATCAAGTCGGGGCGCGACAAAAGAGCCCTGGGACGAACCGTCGCAGCACACTGTTACTGAATCAGAAATGATCCATGTCACTTAAAGTGCTGTTTCTAAACGTTTCGGGGCTTTATCATTTCCGCATAAAGGGCTGAAACGATTCATTCCGCCCTTAACTCTGAAGTGTCAGCCCTGCCCTCAAAGACAGCGCTACCCACTGCCACAGCCATACCTATAAAGACTCGCATCTCGACCTATGTCCACATTCCTGAATATGCGCAAACACAGCGCGCTGCTTCCTGTTGCCGGGCAAAAAGCTCTGGCTTTGATCGGCGGCATTACCGCTCTGGGCCTGGCTACTTGCGTGCAGGCGGCCCCCGCCTTTGACGCTGACTCCAAGTGGATGCTCGGCGATTGGGGTGGTACCCGTAGCGAACTGGAAAAGCAGGGTTACTCCTTTTCCCTCGACTATGTAGGCGAAGTCGGCTCCAACCTGCACGGCGGCTATGACCATGACCGCACGGCGCGCTACAGCGACCAGTTCGGCCTGGGCACGCACCTGGACCTGCAAAAGATCCTGGGCTGGGACGACGCTGAATTTCAGCTGACCATCACCCATCGCAGCGGCAACAACATCAGCAATGACCGCATCAACGATCCACGGGTGGGCGGTTTCACTTCGGCCCAGGAAGTCTGGGGCCGTGGTCAGACCACGCGCCTGACGCAAATGTGGTACCAGCAGAAATTCTTTGACCAGAAGCTCGACATCAAAGTCGGCCGCTTTGGTCAGGGCGAAGATTTCAACTCGTTCCCTTGCGATTTCCAGAACCTGGCGTTCTGCGGTTCACAGGTGGGCAACTGGGCCGGCAGCATCTGGTACAACTGGCCCGTCAGCCAGTGGGCCCTGCGGGTCAAGTATCACCTGACCCCCGAGTTGTACGCACAGGTCGGTGCCTATGAGCAAAACCCGTCCAACCTGGATCGCGGCAACGGCTTCAAGCTCAGCGGCAGCGGCACCCAGGGCGCAGTACTGCCGATCGAACTGGTGTGGACGCCAAAAATTAATGGCCTGCCAGGGGAATACCGCGCGGGTTACTACTACAGTAATGCCAAGGCAACAGATGCTTACAAAGATGCCAACGGCCAGCCAGCAGCCTTGACCGGTGAAGCGTATCGCAGCAGTTCAAGCAAACAAGGGATGTGGCTGGGCGTGCAACAACAGCTCACTACCCGCGCCAGCGACCAGTCGAGGGGCTTGAGTGTGTTTGCCAATGCCACCATGCACGACAAGAAAACCAATGCCGTGGACAACTACGTCCAGGCTGGCGTCGTCTACAAAGGCGTGTTCGATGCCCGTCCCAAGGACGATATCGGCTTTGCCATGGCGCGCGTTCACGTCAACCCGGCTTATCGCAAGAACGCCCAGGCCACTAACCAGGCCCGCGCCATCTACGATTTCGACAACCCGGACTACCTGCCTCCCCAGGACACTGAATACAGCGCCGAGCTGTACTACGGCATCCACGTCACCAACTGGCTGACCGTTCGACCGAACCTGCAGTACATCCGCCACCCGGGCGGCGTCAGCCAGCTGGATGACGCACTGATTGGCGGTCTGAAAATTCAAAGTGCGTTCTGACAAACGGACTGCAACAACAACCTTGAAGGTTGTGATCGAACACCTATTTAGCTGATTCACTCCCGCGTCGGTTCGTCCCTTAAAGACCCCACCCTCGCGGGAACACCTCAAACGCAACGGAGAACCACACTATGAGCACTGAAGGTGCTTTCAGTCGAAGCCGCCTGCTACCGAGCCTTCTCGGTATCTTGCTGCTGCTAATGGGCCTGGCCATGTTGGCCGGGGGTATCAAACTGGTCACGCTGGGCGGGTCGTGGTACTACCTGCTGGCCGGGATCGGTTTTGGCTTGTCGGGCGCACTGCTGATTGCCGGGCGCCGCGCAGCACTGACCCTGTACGCACTGGTACTGTTCGCCAGCACCGTATGGGCACTGATGGAAGTCGGTCTGGACTGGTGGCAACTGGTGCCACGCCTGGCCATGTGGTTCGCCATCGGTATCGTCCTGCTGCTGCCATGGTTCCGTCGCCCTGTCCTGCGCGGTCAGTCGGCACCGGTTGCCACCGGCGCACTGAGCGTTGCCGTAGTGCTGGCCGGTCTGGCTGCACTGGCCAGCCAGTTCACCAGCCCGGGTGAAATCAAAGGCCAACTGGACCGTGATGCCGTACCTGGCATGACCAACGCTGCACCGGCCATGCCCGATGGTGACTGGCAGTCCTACGGTCGTACCGCCTTTGGTGACCGTTACTCGCCGCTGAAAGAAATCACCCCGCAAAATGCCCACAAGCTGGTACCAGCCTGGACATTCCGCACCGGTGACATCCCTGGTGAAGGCGATCCCGGCGAAACAACCGCCGAGAACACCCCACTGAAAGTCAACGGCATGCTGTATGTGTGTACCCCGCACAGCCAGGTCATAGCCCTTGACCCGGATACCGGTAAGGAAATCTGGCGTTACGATCCGAAGATCAGCACTCAGAACGCTGAAAACTTCAAAGGCTGGGCACACATGACCTGCCGCGGCGTGACTTATCACGACGAAAACGCCTACGCCAAAGTCAGCACTGAACAAAGCGCTGCCGAGCCTGCTGCTGCTACATCCAGCAACTCGTGCCCGCGCCGCCTGTTCCTGCCGACTGCCGACACCCGTCTGATCGCCCTGAACGCCGACACCGGTAAAGTGTGCGAAGACTTCGGCACCAATGGCGCGGTAGACCTGCGTCACAACATCGGTACCTTTGCTCCGGGTGGTTACTACTCCACCTCGCCACCTGCCGTGACCAAAGATCTGGTCGTGATTGGCGGCCACGTGACCGACAACATTTCCAACGACGAGCCATCGGGCGTGATCCGTGCGTACGACGTACGTACCGGCAAGCTGGTATGGAACTGGGACAGCGGCAACCCGGAGAAAACCACTCCGATTGCTGAGGGCGAAACCTACACCCGTAACTCGCCAAACATGTGGTCGATGTTCGCTGTCGACGAAGACCTCGGCATGCTGTACCTGCCGATGGGCAACCAGACGCCTGACCAATATGGTGGCGACCGTACCGAAGATTCCGAGCGTTATGCCGCTGGCATCACCGCCCTGGACATCAACACCGGTAAAGTCCGCTGGTACCGTCCGCTTACTCACCATGACCTGTGGGACATGGACGTAGGTGGTCAACCAACCCTGATGGACCTGAAAACCGCCGATGGCGTGAAACCGGCCCTGCTGGCTTCCACCAAACAAGGCAGCATCTACGTGATGGACCGTCGCACTGGCGAAGCCATTGTGCCGATCACCGAGGTTCCGGCCCCGGGCGGCGCTGTTGAAGGTGACCACACTGCACCGACACAGCCACGTTCTGACCTGAACATGATTCCTCCGGTCTTGACCGAACGCGACATGTGGGGCGTAACCCCATTCGACCAGATGCTGTGCCGGATCAACTTCAAGTCCCTGCGCTATGACGGCATGTACACCCCGCCATCGCTGCAAGGCTCGATCGTGTATCCAGGCAACTTCGGCGTGTTTGACTGGGGTGGCATTTCGGTTGACCCGGTTCGCCAGATTGCCTTCCTGAACCCGAGCTACATGGCGTTCACCTCCAAGCTGGTTCCGCAGGCCGACGTGGCTGCAATGGGCCCGCGCAAAGGCGAAACCTCCGGCGTTCAACCGAACAAAGGCGCACCTTACGGCGTGATCCTGGAGCCACTGTTGTCGCCACTGGGCCTGCCTTGCCAGGCACCGGCGTGGGGTTATGTTGCTGCAGTCGACCTGACCAACAACGAAGTGATCTGGAAACACAAAAACGGCACCGTGCGTGACAGCTCACCGGTACCGATCCCGTTGTCCATGGGTGTTCCAAGCCTGGGCGGGACCTTCACCACCGCAGGTGGTGTGGCCTTCCTGAGCGGTACCCTTGACCAGTACCTGCGTGCTTACGACGTAAGCAACGGTAAAGTACTGTGGGAAGGTCGCCTGCCTGCTGGCGGCCAGACCACCCCGATGACCTACACCGGCAAGGACGGCACTCAATATGTGCTGGTCATGGCGGGCGGTCACGGCGGCCTGGGCACCAAAAAAGGTGACTATGTAATGGCGTTCAAACTGGCTGAGTAAGATTTACAGCTGGTATTGAAAAAGGCGGCTATCGAGAGATAGCCGCCTTTTTTGTGAGCCCGGTTTTACACCGTTGCCCGCAATTTCCACACCCAGGCCTCGAACGCCACGGCCTCCATTGGCCGACTGATCAGATAGCCCTGGGCCGTATCACAGTGCCAGCGCTCGAGCAGTTCAAGGGTATGCTGATACTCCACGCCTTCAGCCACCACCTTGAGCCCCAGGTTGTGGCTCATTTCGATGGTCGAACGCACGATCACCGCGTCCTCGCTGGTTTCGTCCAGGTTGCGGATAAACGATTGATCGATTTTCAGCTCTTGCACCGGCAAGCGCTTGAGATGCGCCAGCGACGAGTAACCGGTGCCAAAGTCATCCACCGACAAGCTGATGCCGCCATCACGCAACTTTTCCAGCACGTTGAGCGAGTGTTCGGGGTCGCGCATGGCCGTGCTTTCGGTGATTTCGAATATCAGTTGCTCAGCCGACAACTGATAACGCTTGAGCAGGCGCTCGACGGTCATCAACAGATTTTCACCGTGCAAATCCTCCGCCGAGATATTCAGCGACAGCTGCATATGCAGGCCCTTGCGGTTCCACGCGGACAACTGACGGATGCCTTCCTCGATGACCCAGCCCGTCAGCAGGAACATGCTGCCCGTGCGCTCAGCCAGTGGAATAAATTCCGCCGGCGAGACCATGCCCAGTTCCGGGTGTTGCCAGCGCAACAGCGCTTCAGCCTGGCGCACATGGCCACTGCGGATATCCATTTTGGGCTGATAATACAGCTGCAACTGGCCATCGCTGGCGGCACTGCGCAAGTCCCGGATCAGCTGGATTTGCCGTTGGTGGGCGAGGTCACGGTCCTGCTGATACACCTGCAAATAACCCGGCAAGGCGGCAGCATCCCGGCATGCAATCGCAGCACGGCTGATCAGTTCTTCAGCGCTCCGCCCATTGAGCGGGTAGATCGCAATGCCCATGCAGACTTCCAGCAACACCTCGTGCCCATCAATGCTCAGCGGACGCTTGAGCAATGCGTACAACCTGTCAGCCAGCGCAACACCCACATCGACCTGGGTGCTTTCAAGCAGTAACAAGAACTCGTTGCCGGTGATGCGTGCTGCCGTATCGCGTTCACGCAGAGCGTCGAGCATCACGCGGGCGGACTCACGCATGATCCGCTCCCCACCCTCGGGGCCGAAGCTCTCATTGATCACACGATAATTTTCGATCCCCAGGTAAATCAGCACCACGCCGCGCCTTGCGCTGATGGCACTGCCCAGGCGTTCCATGGCCAGGGCGCGGTTGGGCAAACCGGTAAGCGGGTCGTGCAGGGCGTTATGTGCCAGTTGCTGCTCGCGCACGGCAATCCCGCTTTGCATGGCATTGATCGCCTTGGCCAGAAACCCCAGTTCGTCCCTGCGTGTAAGCTCCACCGGCGTTTCGTAGTTGCCCCGGCCAATGCGCTGCGCAGCCTCCGCCAACAGGCTGACCGGCCGCGAAACCGCCCGCGCCAGCCACAAGGCACCGAGCAATGAAGCCAGCAAAGCCCCCAGGGATATCCACAGAAACTTGCGATCCAGCGAGTCGAATGCCTGCATCGTCTGATCCAGCGGGCTTTGCAGCACCGCCATGACTTGGCCGTTGCCCGGGTCACCGGAGTTGGCGAGTTGCAGCATCTGGCCAAGAAAGCGCCGGCCGTGGAATTCGCTGAAATGGATTGTCGAGCCCGGCGTATGCTCCTGCACGAATTCAATAATGCTGGCGCTCATGAAGTCCGGCTGCGTGCTGCTCAGTATTCCGCTTTCGCCTGGCTTGACCGTCATAAACGACACTTCAAGGTTGCTCAGGGAGCTCAATTCATGGGCAAACACGTCGTCCATCGGCATCCCCGAGACCACGCGCACCACAGGCAAAGGGCCCAGCACCACCCCTTGCACCAGCATGTACGGGCGCCCTGCCAGGATGCCGATGACCATGGTCTGGGTGTTGCGACGGGCCAGCCGCAGTGCCTTGGCATAAGGAAATGCCTGCCCCGCTGGCAGGCCCTTGAGGGTGCTGGTGATGATATTGCCGTCCAGATCCAGCACAAACAGCTCACTGCCATGCAGGCTCGCCTCGAACTCCTGCAGGGCGTGCTCTATCAGCGAGGGGCTGCCTTTGATCGTCGCCTCACGGAAATCCGAGTCATTGGTCAGCCAGTTGAGGCCGTACTGGATACGCCGCCAGCGCAGATCCATAAAGCGCTCGAACACCCGGGTTCCGGTCTTGAGCTGCTCTTGCGCCTGATCGCTGGCCACGGTAATGGTCACGGCTTTAACGGCGAAGTACACCGCACCGATCACCAACAGCAGGAGCAAGGCAAGAAACAGGCTGATACGCGCCTGAAAACTGTTGCGCAACTTCATGCTGCGCCCTCAATCCATTGAGTGAATGCCAATGGCCACATAAGCGCTCCCGCGACTTCCTTGAAAAAGCCATACCGGTGGCCTTCCAATCCATCTTTGTTGTTATGGATCCAACTGCTGCAGACAGAAGATCACCCATTAATTTCGGGCCGTCTACTGTCAAGTTGTTGGCGACAAAGGCCTAGCGCACGGGGGTTTGACGGATTATTTCTTCAATCGACGTGCAAGCAGTTGTTCTGCCGCCGAGGAAGGCGTGAGGTTGGGTTTGATTGCGAAGCGACCATGAAATACGGGCACGAGAATGACCTGATCGTCGGTCAAGCTCCCACAGTTGAATATTCCCTGTAGCCGCCTATCCGTCTACGGGGTTTCTTCTCCTTACACATGAAAATCTGTTCACCATTGAAACCACTGGCACCGCGCCCCATCTAACATCCATACCCAATTGCGCAGGTGCCCCATGAGCGACCAGCAAGAGTTTCCGGACAACACCACTGAGTACACCGATGTAGAACACACTGAATCCGAACACCATCCACATTCTGGAGGGACTGAATTGGCATTGCCGGAGCAGAATCTGCCGGACAAGGTTTACATCATTCCGATTCACAATCGGCCGTTCTTCCCGGCACAAGTGCTGCCGGTCATCGTCAATGAAGAACCCTGGGCCGAGACCCTGGAACTGGTCAGCAAATCCCCCCATCACTCCCTGGCGCTGTTTTTTGTCGACACGCCCCCTGATGACCCTCGCCACTTCGACACCAAAAGCCTGCCGGAATACGGCACCCTGGTGAAGGTGCATCACGCCAGCCGCGAAAACGGCAAGTTGCAGTTTGTGGCCCAGGGCCTGAGCCGCGTGCGTATCAGCATGTGGCTCAAGCATCACCGTCCGCCGTATCTGGTTGAGGTCGAGTACCCGCAGCAGCCCAAGGAGCCCACCGACGAGGTGAAGGCCTACGGCATGGCGCTGATCAATGCGATCAAGGAGCTGCTGCCGCTCAACCCGCTGTACAGCGAAGAGCTGAAAAACTACCTCAATCGTTTTAGCCCGAATGATCCGTCGCCGCTGACCGATTTCGCAGCGGCCCTGACGTCTGCCACCGGCAACGAGCTGCAACAGGTGCTCGATTGCGTGCCGATGCTCAAACGCATGGAAAAAGTGCTGCCCATGCTGCGCAAGGAGGTCGAGGTAGCGCGGCTGCAAAAAGAGATTTCAGCCGAAGTTAACCTTAAGATCGGCGAACATCAGCGCGAATTCTTCCTCAAGGAACAGCTCAAGGTCATCCAGCAGGAGCTCGGGCTGACCAAGGATGATCGCAGCGCCGATATCGAACAGTTCAAGCAGCGCCTTGAAGGCAAGACCCTGCCGGCCCAGGCGCAAAAGCGCATTGATGACGAGATCAACAAACTGTCGATCCTGGAAACCGGGTCGCCGGAATACGCCGTGACCCGTAACTACCTGGACTGGGCGTCGTCGGTGCCCTGGGGCGTGCTGGGTGAAGACAAACTCGACCTCAAGCACGCCCGCAAGGTGCTCGACGCCCATCATGCCGGCCTTGATGACATCAAGGATCGCATCCTCGAATTCCTCGCCGTCGGAGCCTACAAAGGCTCGGTCAGCGGTTCGATCGTACTGCTGGTCGGCCCCCCGGGCGTGGGCAAAACCAGTATCGGCAAGTCGATCGCCGAGTCCCTGGGCCGCCCGTTCTACCGTTTCAGCGTCGGCGGCATGCGCGACGAGGCCGAGATCAAGGGCCATCGCCGCACCTACATTGGCGCCCAGCCGGGCAAACTGGTGCAGGCACTGAAAGATGTTGAAGTAATGAACCCGGTGATCATGCTCGACGAAATCGACAAGATGGGCCAGAGCTTCCAGGGCGACCCCGCTTCGGCGTTGCTGGAAACCCTCGACCCGGAACAGAACGTCGACTTCCTCGACCATTACCTCGACCTGCGCCTCGATCTGTCCAAAGTGCTGTTTGTATGTACCGCCAACACCCTGGACTCGATCCCCGGCCCGTTGCTCGATCGTATGGAAGTGATTCGCCTCTCGGGTTACATCACGGAAGAGAAAGTCGCGATCGCCAAGCGTCACCTATGGCCAAAACAGCTCGAAAAAGCTGGCGTGGCCAAAGACAAACTGAGCATCAGCGACAGCGCCCTGCGCGCGGTGATTGACGGTTATGCCCGCGAAGCCGGGGTGCGCCAGCTGGAAAAACAACTGGGCAAACTGGTACGCAAGGCCGTGGTCAAGCTGCTGGCAGACCGCAAAGCCGTGATCAAGATCGGCCCCAAAGACCTTGAAGCTTCACTGGGCATGCCGGTGTTCCGTAACGAACAGGTCATCAGCGGTACCGGGGTGATTACCGGCCTGGCCTGGACCAGCATGGGCGGAGCGACGCTGCCGATCGAGGCAACACGCATTCACACCCTCAATCGCGGCTTCAAGCTGACCGGGCAACTGGGTGAAGTGATGAAAGAGTCGGCTGAAATCGCCTACAGCTACATCAGCTCAAACCTGAAGCAATTTGGCGGCGATCCGAAGTTCTTCGATGAAGCTTTTGTCCACCTGCATGTGCCTGAAGGGGCCACGCCCAAAGATGGCCCTAGCGCAGGCGTGACCATGGCCAGTGCCCTGCTGTCGCTGGCTCGCAATCAGCCGCCGAAAAAAGGCATCGCCATGACCGGCGAATTGACCCTGACCGGGCATGTGTTGCCGATTGGCGGCGTGCGCGAAAAAGTAATTGCGGCGCGCAGGCAAAAAATCAACGAACTGATTCTGCCCGAACCGAACCGCGGGCATTTCGAAGAGCTGCCCGATTATCTGAAGGAAGGCATCACCGTACACTTTGCCAAGCGCTTTACCGATGTGGCCAAGGTGCTGTTTTAAAACTGTTTGTAGGCCCTGACTTGCCTGCGATTGCCTCACTGCGGCTAATCAGGCAAGTCGGGCTTAAAGCAACACAGTTCGAATATTGGATCCAAAATTCCACACAAGTCGCGTACTAGACACGTCTACTGTCATTTATGACAGTAGACGGTTGTTCATTTCCCATCCTTAATAGAGCTAATTCCCACAAAAATAATGCAGGAAAAGAATATGGCACTTCATCATCCTGTATATGAGAACCCGGATGTCCTGAGGCTCAAGGAGTCAGGACAAAAAATCTTCAACCCCAGAACCCGGGGAGAACTCAAGGCCGAACTGCTGGATCGTCCCGCGTTTACCGCGCAGGAAATGACCTTTGCCAGCAGCCAGAAAAAAATCGTCATTACCGGTGAGTTCGATGACTTTGGCTCAACCGCTTATCGCGCGGTTGCGTTCACCCTGGATATCAATATCCAGTCGGGTATCTACCGGTTCCAAAAAGACGAACACGGCCCCATCCTGTCCATGTCCTACATCGAGTGCGTTGAAATCGATGGCCGCCAGGTGTATCACTTGAATCAGGCCGATGTCGGCACCCTGCACCTGAGCGTGGTCGAAAGTTGCTACAGCGCCCGGCTGTTCACCATGGAAGGCCTGGACCACAACAGCAACAGCATGGAGATGTGCGGCGAATTCAGCATCAGCCCGCCCCACGCCTCTTTCTGATCGGCAGGCGACGAATGGCGCAGCTCCCTTCATGGGTTATGCTGCGCCCTTGTGTTTGCCTGACCGGAGCCTTCAATGCCCCCTGTACGCCTTATCCCCCTGCTTGGCCTCAGCCTGCTGACGGCCTGTGCCCAACAGCCTGCACACAACGTTACGCTCGAAGATCAAAGCGACTGCCCCCAGCAACTGCATGTGGGCCAGCAACTGATCCTGTCGTTGCCGAGCAACCCCACCACCGGCTACCGCTGGGCTATCCAGGACTCCGCAGGCGGCGTGCTGCGCAGCCTCGGCCCGGAGGTCTACACCAGCAGCGATAATGGCCAGTTGCTGGGCAGCGGTGGTCAATCGACATGGCGCTTTCAGGTATTTGCCCCTGGCAGCGGGCGCCTGCGCCTGACCTCTCAGCAACCGTGGGAACCCGAAGCCGAACCCGCGCAGGTGTTCGACTGCCCGATTACGGTGAACTGATATGGCGTGGCTGATCCTTGCGATCATGGGAGCTGTCACCTACCTCTATGGCGTCAGCACGCACGCCATGGTGCTGTGCCTGCTGACCAAGCCCGTACCTCTACTGGCATTGCTCGGCTGGCTGCACAGCGGGCCTGTCAGCCCCTATCGACACTGGATCAGCATAGGCCTGGGGTTTTCCCTGCTGGGCGACATTCTGCTGGCCTGGCCACAGGACCTGTTTGTATTTGGCCTTGGGGCGTTTTTGTTTGCCCACCTGGCCTATCTCAAGGCCTACCTGGTGGACTGCCGCCGCGCAGCCGTGCCGGCCTTGATCCTGGCACTGCTTGCCGGTGGCAGCTTGTTGAGTGTCATGGCCAGCCAGGGCCTGGGCGATTTGCTGGTGCCCGTGGGCGTCTACGCCCTGGCCATCAGCGCCATGCTCTGGCGCGCCCTCGCCCGCCTCGGCAGCGGCGTACCGAAACACTCGGCCTGGCTGGCAGCCGCCGGGGCGCTGGCGTTTGTGGTCTCGGACAGCCTGATCGGCATCGATCGCTTTGTGCAACCGTTCAGCGCCGCGCCCTACCTGATCATCCTCAGTTACTGGCTGGGCCAGTGGGGCATTGCCGCCTCGGTGTTTTCCCAGGGCAAACGCTGAACGCTTTATCAGACAGACCGCGCATCCCGGCGCCAACTTGGCTAAAATGCCGCCCCTTTTGAAAATTCCACCGCCGGAACCGCCGTGAGCAAAGAACCCGACCGTATTTTCGCCCAGCCCCTGACCCAGGTGCCGGACTTCGCCTTCAACGAAGACGTTGTGCGGGTGTTCCCGGACATGATCAAACGCTCGGTGCCCGGCTACCCGACCATTGTCGAGAACCTTGGCGTGCTCGCCGCCCAGTTCGCCCGGCCCGACAGCGTACTGTACGACCTGGGTTGCTCACTGGGCGCCGTCACCCAGGCCCTGCGCCGCCATGTGCGCACTGAAGGCTGCAAGGTGATTGCGGTGGACAATTCGGCGGCAATGGTCGAGCGCTGCCGCGAGTACCTCAATGGGCAGAACTCGATGTTTCAGGAGCTGCTGCCGGTCGAGGTCATCGAAGGCGATATCCTGGCCCTGGCGTTCGAGCCGGCTTCGGTGGTGGCGCTGAACTTCACCCTGCAATTCATCGCTCCAGAAGAGCGCCTGGCGCTGCTGGGCCGTATCCGCCAGTCGCTGCTGCCTGGCGGTGCCCTGATCCTTTCTGAAAAGCTGCGTTTCAGCGACCCCGAAGAGCACGGGCTGCTGACTGATCTGCATGTGGCGTTCAAGCGCGCCAACGGCTACAGCGATCTGGAGATCGCACAAAAGCGCAGCGCCATCGAAAACGTCATGAAGCCCGACAGCCTCGAAGAACACCGCGAACGCCTGCTGGCGGCCGGGTTCTCGAAAGTCGTGCCGTGGTTCCAGTGTCTTAACTTTGCCTCGTTGATTGCCTTGCCATGATTGATCTGTCCCCACTTGCCCGGCGTCTGGCCGGCACTCCATTGGCTGAATGGGCCAACACCCTGCAAGCCCAGCTCGACGTCAAGATGGAGAAAGGCCACGGCGACCTGGAGCGCTGGCAAAGCGCGCTGGATGCCTTGCCCGACGTCAAGCCGAGCGAAATCGACCTGTTGAACGGCCTGACCCTGGACACCGACTGCGACGACGCCACCCGTGCACAGATGCGCGAAGCCCTGATGGGCCTGTCACCGTGGCGCAAAGGCCCGTTCGACCTGTTTGGCGTTCACGTCGATACCGAGTGGCACTCGGACTGGAAATGGTCGCGGGTCGCGCCGCATGTCGACCTCAAGGGCAAGCGCATCCTCGATGTGGGCTGCGGCAACGGCTACTACATGTGGCGCATGCTCGGCGCAGGCGCCCACAGCGTAATCGGCGTCGACCCCAACTGGCTGTTCTTCTGCCAGTTCCAGGCCGTGCAACGCTTTTTGCAGCAGGAAGCGGCGTGGCACCTGCCGTTTCCTTTCGAAGACCTGCCGCCGAACCTGGAAGGTTTCGACACTGTATTTTCCATGGGTGTGTTCTACCACCGCCGTTCGCCCATCGAGCATTTGCTGGCATTGAAAGACTGCCTGGTCAAAGGCGGCGAACTGGTGCTGGAAACCCTGGTGATCGAAGGTGACGTGAACCAGGTGCTGGTGCCGGAAGACCGCTACGCGCAGATGCGAAACGTGTGGTTTCTGCCCTCGATCCCGGCGCTGGAGCGCTGGTTGCGCCGTGCCGGTTTCAGCGATGTGCGCTGCGTCGACGTGAGCGTCACCACCGTTGAAGAACAACGTGCCACCGAGTGGATGAAGTACCAGTCGTTGAGCGACTACCTGGACCCGAACGACCACAGCAAAACCATCGAAGGCCTGCCGGCGCCAATGCGGGCGGTGATTATGGCCAGGAAGTAACACACGCCCTTCACCCCTGTGGGAGCGGGCTCAGCGAGCCCTTCTGGCCTTGAAGAACTCGCTGAGGATCGCCCCGCACTCTTCAGCCAATACCCCGCCTTCATACAGCACCCGGTGATTCAAAAAGCCCTGGGTAAAAAACTGCCCCTGGCTTTGCACAATCCCGGCCTTGGGCTCCAGCGCGCCATACACCACCCGTGCCACCCGGGCGTGCACGATCAGCCCCGCACACATGCTGCATGGCTCCAGCGTCACGTACAGCGTGCTGCCCGGCAGCCGGTAGTTGCTGACAGCCGTCGCTGCATCACGGATGGCCATCATTTCGGCATGAGCACTGGGGTCGCTGCCGCTGATCGGGCAATTAAAGCCACGGCCGATGACTTCACCGTCCTGCACCAGCACCGCACCCACCGGCACTTCACCCAGCGCTGCGCCTTGAGCGGCCAGCGCCAGCGCTTCGCGCATAAAGTCTTGATCGCGGCTGCGGTCGATAATCAGGGGTTGACGCCCTTGTCGCATCAGGAAACCTCAATAGCGGCCATCAGGCCGGTTTCCATGTGATCAATCACATGGCAGTGGAACATCCACACGCCAGGATTATCCGCCACCAGCGCCACGCGGGCACGTTCGTTTTTGCCCAGCAGATAGGTGTCAGTGAAATACGGAATGATTTTTTTGCGATTGGAGGCCAGCACCTTGAAACTCATGCCATGCAAATGGATGGGGTGCTGGTACTGGGTCATGTTCTTCAATTCAAAGATATAGCTCTGACCCAGCTTGAGTTTGGCAATCGGTCGGTCAGCGCAGGTCTTGTCCTTGATATCCCAGGCCACACCGTTGATCTGCCAAAGGCTCGGAGGCTGATCCGGGCCCAGGTTCTCGGACATCGAACCGACCCACTCAAAGTTGAAGTTGATCTTCTCGGCATTGGCCACGTCGGGCTCGGCAATCGGGTTGGCGGGCAACGCCGGTGGCCACTCGCCCGGTGCATCGGTGCTGGCGACCGAACGCAAAGTGCCCAGCCGTACCGGGCCGTCACGCAACGACAGTTCTTCACCGGCGGGCGGGGCCTTGATTGCCAGGCAAATACGCATGCCCGGGCCCAGCCAGTAATCCTTGCCCAACGGCCTTGGCTCGATGGGGTTGCCATCCAGCGCGTAGATCATCGCTTCCACGCCGGGGATATTCAGGCGATAGGTCAGGGTGTTGTCGAGGTTGAGAATACGCACACGGGTGATCTGCCCTGCAGGCAGGTCGATGGTCGGCACATGGCTGCCATTGATGGTCGACAGGCGCCCCGCCGTACCGCCACGGGCCGCTTCGCGGGTGATGCTGAACGGCAGGAAGCCGCCCTCTTCATCGACGTGCCAGTTCTTGATGCTCAGGGTGCGCTCGTGCTTGAAGCCGGTAGGCTCGCGCTCTTCGACGATCAGCGGGCCGACCAGGCCACGACCCAGCTCTTCGCTGCTGTTGACGTGGGGGTGATACCAGTAGCTGCCGGCATCGGGCACGCGGAACTTGTAGTCGAAGTATTCTCCGGGCAATACCGGTAGTTGCGAGACGTAGGGGACGCCGTCCATTTCCAGGGGCAGGCGGATACCGTGCCAATGGATGGTGGTTGCGACTGGCAGATGGTTGATAAAGCGCACCCGCAGCCACTCACCCTGACGCACGCGCAGCTCGGTACCTGGAGCCGATGGACCGAACGCCCAGGCCTGGGTGATATGGCCGGGCACCAGCTCGACGTCCAGTGGCGCGCTGATCAGTTCGTAATCGTGGCCGGCGTTCTCGGCAGCCACCTTGCCCAGCCAGTAACGCGAAGCGCCTCCTGCGCCAACACCCACCACTACCAGGCCGGCCAGACCACCGAGTATTTGTCGACGGGTAAAGGACATGGATTCAACTACCTCTCGTATCCGGCGCGGGCGTTGGGCCCGCAAAAGGCGAATACGATACACCTGCAATTGCGAAACAGTAAGGGCGGGGTGGCGAAGGGTCACAGCTGGCAGGCAAACACAGCCTGTGGGAGCGGGCTTGCTCGCGAACGGATCGCTGCGGTGTTGCAGCTACATCGCAGCGCTGTCATCGCGAGCAAGCCCGTTCCCACCTAAGGGCCGCAGGACTGGGTTTACAACCCCACCACCAGATGCACCACCCCACCCGGCAGGCTCAGGATCCCGGGCACACCCGCCACACGCAGGGCTTGCGGATCCAGGCGGGTGATATCGGCCAGCTCAACACGGATCCGGGTCAAGGCCACCCGCTGCTCGGTCTTGATATTGCCGCTCCCGCCCAGCGCAGCCAGCACCGTTTTATCCAGTGTCGACACCGGTTTAGCGGGCTCATCCACCACCAGATCGGGTGTCAGGGCCTTCCAGAATGCTTTAAGCGCTTTATCGAACATGTTCAGGACTCCAACTCGGTCATGGGTTGCACCAATGGCTGCAATGCAGCCCGCACCTGCCCGGCACTCTCCAGGCCCAGCACACGCTGCGCCAGGGCCTGGCACGCGACGAAATCCAGCTCTCGAACCCGCGCCTTGATACTCGGGATCAACGGCACGCTCACTGACAACTCATCGACACCCAGCCCCAGCAGCAATGGTACCGCCAGCGTCTCGGAGGCCAGTGCGCCGCACACCCCGACCCATTTGCCGTGGGCATGGGCGGCCTTGACAGTGGTGGCGATCAGGCGCAGCACCGCCGGGTGCAAGCTGTCGGCCTGGCTGGCCAGACGCGGATGGTCCCGGTCCATCGCCAGGGTGTACTGGGTCAGGTCATTGGTACCAATGGAGAAAAAATCCACCTCGGGGGCAAACAGATCCGCCATCAACGCTGCTGCCGGCACTTCGATCATGATGCCCAGTTTTGGCAGGGTCTTGATCCCCAGCGCCAGCGCCTGCTCCTCGAGCAACTGGCGGGCCATGCGCAACTCGGACAGCTGCGTGACCATCGGCAACATAATGTGCAGACGGGTCAGGTCGGCACTGGCCAGAATCGCGCTGAACTGCTCACGCAACAGGTGTGGACGCTCAAGGCACAAGCGGATTCCGCGCATGCCCAAAAATGGATTGGCCTCGTGTGCCATCGGTACATAGGCCAGTGGTTTGTCGCCGCCCACATCCAGCGTGCGCACCACCAGATTGTGCCCGGTACCCACGACACCGGCGATGGCGCTGTAAGTGGCAACCTGCTCGGCATGGCTGGGGGGGCTGCTGCGTTCCAGATAAAGGAACTCGGAGCGCAGTAAGCCGACCCCTTCTGCCCCCAGGCTCACCGCTTGCTCTGCCTCGGCCAGGGACGCGATATTGGCGCTGACTTCGATACGTACCCCGTCACGGGTACTGGCTGGCTGTGCCGCCTGCTGCAAATCCTGCTGCTGACGCTGGTGCTGAAGGGCACGCTGGAGGGTGAGCTGGCGGATCCGCTGCGGATCCGGCTCCAGGTGCAGCTGCCCCTGATCCGCATCGAGCAACACCTCGGTTCCGTTAGCCAGCGCCAGCACCTGTGGCGACATACCGCAAAGTGCCGGCAAGCCCAGCGCCCGGGCCAGAATCGCCACATGACTGCTGGCACCGCCACCGACCGTGGCAAAGCCTGCAACCTTGCGGGTATCCAGGGTTGCGGTCTGCGACGGGGTCAGTTGCTCGGCAATCAGGATGGCCAGATCCGGCAACTCCAGTGCGCAGTCCTGAACCCCGAGTATCAGTTTGAGTACGCGCTGGCCGACATCGTCCAGATCCAGCGCGCGCTCGGCCAGCAAGCGATTGCCCAGGCCTTTGAACAGGGTCGCGGTTTGGTGTGTGGCACTCTGCCAGGCGAATGCTGCGCTCTTGCCCTGCTCGATCAGCCCGAAAGCCTGCTCCAGCAAACCGGGGTCTTCCAGCAGCTCCTGGTGAGCGTTGAAAATCTCGGCCTGAGCCTTGCCCTGTGTGGTGTCGCACAGCGTTTGCAACTGCGCGGTGGCTCCTGCCAGGGCCTGTTGCAACTGCTCGCGCTCGTGGCGCTGGTCGGTTGCCAGTTCGCTGATCTGCAACACGCTTTCTGTCAGTTGCACAACATGACCGAAGGCCGAACCCGGTGACGCACAGACCCCGCGCAATTCGTTGCTGGCCACAGGCTCCGGCACTGCTACTGGCTGCGCTTCGGGCGCCACAGCCACGACCGATTCGCCGCAACCCTCAGCCAGCAGTTCACTCAGCACCTTGAGCGCTTGCTCGGCATCTGAGCCGCAGGCACTGAGGTAAACGCTGTCGCCGCAAACCGTCTGCAGGGCCATGATCGCTACCAGCGACTTGGCATTGGCGCTCTCACCCTGTTTGTGCAAATGAAGGGTTGCCGCAAAGCCTTTCGCCGCCTGGGCGAGCACCGCTGCAGGACGGGCGTGCAAGCCGTTGGGGTTGGGCAGACGCTGCGGCTGGGAACGCTGGGTATCGCCGGCTTGCACCTCGGCCACTGTCTCGGCCTGCCCCAGTTGCAGACGCAGCAGCGGCTGGCCCGTTTCGACCAGAACGCCACCTGGTGACGGGGCCACAAAAGGTTCGCCGCTGACCACCAGCATCAGCGTCAACAGGCTGCGGGCATGCAGGGCGATGTAGTCTGCATCGAACTCGATCAGCGCCTGCCCCGCTGTCACCTGCTGGCCCTCCTCGACCAGCGCCGTAAAGCCTTTGCCGCCCAGGTTGACGGTATCCAGACCAATATGCAGCAACACCTGCACGCCATTGGCATGGGTGATGCTGATGGCGTGGCCGGTGTGTTGCAAGTTACTGATCACCCCGGCCAGCGGCGCACAAAGCACCTGCGACGTCGGATCGATACACAGGCCGTCGCCTATCAGGCGACTGGCAAACACCGGGTCGGGCACGTTATCCAGCGCCATCAGCACACCGGACAGCGGTGCCAGCAATTCCACTTGTTGGGATGTGACCATAACTTCACCTGCAGTTGATTCGGTTAAATGCCGATGGAGCGCGAGCCCCGACAGCTCGCTTACTTCCACCAGTACTCGACTTGCAAACCTGCGTTGGAACCGTGACGGGCCGAACCGAATGCACCGCTGTCGGAGAGCGCCGAGCCTGCATCAAACTCATTGGCGGCGCGCTGTGCCGCAGCGTTCCAGCTGGCATAGGTGTAATACAAACGCACTTCCGGGCGCGTCCAGAAACCTGGGCCCTTGGGTGACCAGGTGGGCGCGAAAGTGAACTTGCTCAACTTGCGCGTACCGTCCGCGGCCTTGACCTGATCGTGCCCCAGCTCGGTGACCAGCTTGAACTGCTCACTGATCGCGTAAGTCGGGCGCACGCCCAAAGACAGCCACTCCTGATTGCCGCCGTCGGGGCGAAAATCCTTCTGGTACACCGCCTCCACCTGCCCGCCGAAACGCGGCGTCACTTGCCAGTCGAAAAACTCGACAATGCGATAACGCTTGCTGCTGTTATCCAGGCGAAAGTCGCCGGTATAGCCCAGGCCGGTGCCCGAGCCTTCGCCGTACTGCACGGCAAACTTGTTCTTGCCCCCCAGAAACTCGCTCTGCACATGCTGCGCGGTAATGGCCCAGCCACTGTGGGCGTCAGTGCGCTCGGGCTTGTCCAGATAACTGAGGCCCAACTCCAGCTCACCGCCGGGGTTGGTGTTGAAACCGGCCACGTTGAAGTCGTGGCGAGTCACATAGTTTTCCTGGTACAGGTTGTCTTTGCGCGACAGGGCGTAGCTGTATTTCAAGCCACCGATCAGTACATCCTCGATACCGGCACCGGTGGCGCTCTGGTTCCAGTAGTAGAAGTCGGAAATATGGATGTCGTTACGCTTGTAGTAACGGCGCCCGGCCCACAGTGAGCCGCCGTTGAGACCCGACAGGTTCGACCACTGCGCGTACAGTTGCGGCAGACGCGCCGAACCGTTGTCGCCCTGGAAAGTCAGCTGGCGGTCGTACTGGTTGTACAGCGAGGCCATGCCATCGACGCTCAGTACCGAGCCATCGTCAAAGCTGTACACGTCCTGGCGCAGTTCCAGCTCGGCGTATTGTTCGCACTCGTTGCCCAGCCGGTACTTGGCCTCGGCACCGGGCAGCTTGAAGCAGGATTGCTTGCCGCCATTGAGCGAGTTGCCCACGCCACTGCGCAAATACCCGGCGAACTCCAGGGCGCTGGCCGACAACGGTGCCAGCAGGCACAGGCTGGCGATACAGATGCTGTAGTTGAGTGAAGATTTCATGGAACGACCTTTTTTATTGTTATGGGTAAAACCGGTAATCACTGCAGATGCAGGGCAAATGACTCATACGGACGCAGTGAAATCCGACTGCTGCGCACCGGGCAGTCGTCGTAGTTGCTGATCAGCAGCCGCTGGCTCATACCCGCGTCAACCACTCCTTCAGGCAGTTCGATATCGCAGGGTGTGCCATAGAAGTTGTTGATCACCAGCAGACTCTCGCCATCGCCCTGACGCACATAGACCCATACCTGCTTATGCTCGGGCAACAACAGACGGTATACACCGTGTTGCAGCAAGGGCTCTGCGCGGCGCAAGGCAATCAATTCGCGGTAGTGATGCAGCACCGAAGCCGAGTCATTGCGCTGGTCTTCAACGTTGATAAACGCCGCGTTGGCGGGGATGCCAATCCACGGTTCGACACTGCTGAAACCGGCATTGGCCTGATGATCCCATTGCATTGGCGTGCGGCCGTTGTCCCGTGACTTTTGCTTGATCGCAGCCATGCATTCGTCGTGAGGCACCCCGGCTTCGCGCTTGAGGCGATAGATATTCAGGGTTTCGACATCGCGATACTGCTCGATATGCTCGAACCCGGGGTTGGTCATGCCGATTTCTTCACCCTGATACACATAGGGTGTGCCTTGCAAAAAATGCAGCGCCGTGGCGAGCATTTTGGCCGAGACCACGCGGTGTTCACCGTCATCGCCAAAACGCGAAACCACACGCGGCTGGTCATGGTTACACCAGAACAGCGCGTTCCAGCCGCCACCGGCCTGCATACCAACCTGCCACTCCGAAAGAATGCCCTTGAGCTGCAGGAAATCGAAATCAGCCCGCACCCACTTCTGCATGTTCGGGTAATCGACTTTCAGGTGATGAAAATTGAAGGTCATCGACAGCTCCTGGCTGTCAGGGCGCGAGTAGCGGATGCAGTGCTCAAGGCTGGTGGACGACATCTCGCCGACGCTGACCAGATCGTGGCCGGCAAACACTTCGCGGTGCATCTCCTGCAGGTACTCATGCACGTTGGGGCCATCGGTATAGAAACGGCGGCCGTCGCTGTCGTCCTGGGGGAAATGCGCCGGTTTCGAGATCAGGTTGATCACATCCAGGCGAAAGCCACCCACGCCCTTGTCCCGCCAGAAGCACATCAGCTTGTAGACCTCGGCGCGTACCTTGGGGTTGTCCCAATTGAGGTCGGCCTGAGTGTGGTCAAACAGGTGCAGATAGTACTGGCCGGTTTGCGCCTCGTATTCCCAGGCCGAGCCGCCGAATTTGGACTCCCAGTTGTTTGGCTGGTCGCGCCAGATATAGAAGTCGCGATACGGGTTGTCGAGGCTGCTGCGCGCCTGCTGGAACCACTCGTGTTCGATGGACGTGTGATTGACCACGATATCAAGCATCAGCTTGAGGCCACGGGCACCGGCTTCGCGGATCAGCAGTTCGCAATCGGCCATGCTGCCGTAACTCGGGTCTATGGCGTAGTAATCGCTGATGTCATAGCCGTTGTCGCGCTGGGGCGAGCGCAGGAACGGCGTCAGCCACAGGTAATCGACGCCCAGCCACTGCAGGTAATCGAGCTTGTCGACCACCCCCCGCAAGTCACCGGTCGCGTTGCCCGCGTGGCTGCAAAAGCTTTTTGGGTAGATCTGATAGATCACTGAACGCTGCCAGTCTTGCATGGGGTGTTCCTTGCTTGGACGTTGTAGCCGCTGGTGCAGGCTGCGATAAGGGCCGCTGGACCGTCTATCAAGACGGGCAGCTTCGCAGCCCATCGCAGCCTTCGGCAGCGGCTACAGGAAAGTGGATGTGCTACGCGACGCGATAACCCGGACGAATGATTTTCAGGCTCAGGCCGCAGGTCAGGACAAACGGCACGACAATGGCCATCAACATGCCGATGACAAACATCGGGATGTACTGCGGAATGATCGAAATAAAGCCGGGCAAGCCGCCAACACCGATGGCCGAAGCCAGCACCTTGTTCAGCGACAGGAAAATGCTGCCCAGCGCCGAGCCGATCAGCGCCGCATAGAACGGGAACTTGTAGCGCAGGTTGATCCCGAACATCGCCGGTTCCGTGATGCCAAAGTACGCCGAGACTGCAGAGGTAGAGGCCATGCTGCGCTCACGCACATTGCGGCTCATGTAGAACACCCCGAGCGCGGCGCTGCCCTGGGCCAGGTTGGACATGACGATCATCGGCCAGATAAAGGTGCCGCCGTGGTTGGCAATCAATTGCAGGTCCACGGCGAGAAACATATGGTGCATGCCGGTAATCACCAGCGGTGCATACAGCAGGCCGAAAATCATTCCGCCGAGCACCGGGGCCACGTCGAACAACAGCACTACGCCTTCGGTAATGAGGATGCCGAGGTGACGGGTCACCGGGCCAATGATCGCCAGCGCCAGCACCCCGGTGATGACGATGGTAGTAATGGGTACCACCAGCAATTGAATGGCATTGGGCACTCGCGCCCGTAGCCATTTCTCTATCACGCTCATCACATAGGCGGCCATCAGGATCGGCAGGATCTGCCCCTGGTAGCCCACTTTCTCGATCTGGAACAGGCCCAGGATGTTGAAGTACGGCAGGCTCTGGCCCTCCAGCCCGGCCACGGCCTTGCCGTAGTTCCAGGCATTGAGCAGGTCGGGGTGAACCAGCATCAGGCCCAGCACAATGCCGAGGATTTCGCTGCCGCCAAATCGCTTGGCCGCCGACCAGCCCACCAGCGCGGGCAGGAATACAAAAGAGGTATTGGCCATGAGGTTGATCAGGCTCCACACCCCGTCCAGTTGCGGATAAGCGTCGAGCAGGGTTTTGCCGTCGATAAACATGCCCTTGGCGCCGAGCAGGTTGTTAACCCCCATCAGCAAGCCGGCAATGATCAGGGCGGGCAGGATGGGCATAAACACATCGGAGAACACACGCACCAGACGCTGCATGGCGTTGGCCTTGTCGGCGCCCTGCTGCTTCACGTCGGCGATAGTGGCGGCTGCCAGGCCGGTCTGCTCACGCAGGGCGGCATAGACCTTCTCGACTTCACCGGGGCCGATCACCACCTGGTACAGGCCGCCCGTGAAGAAGGAACCTTTGACCAGATCGATCTGGTTGAGGGTTGTGCTGTCGACCAGGCTTGGGTCCTTGAGGGCCAGGCGCAAGCGTGTGACGCAATGCGCGGCCTGCTCAATGTTGGCGGCACCACCGAGGCTGTGCAGCAGCTCGCGGGCGATCTGGGAATAGTCGTGGCTCATGCGTGGTCTCGCTTGAATTTTTATTATGGAGCGTCGCTGTGGCAGCACGCCGTAGCAAAAAAATACTCGTCTGTACGAGTTAAAGCAACAACTGGTACAGACGAGTTAGTGATTTTTCTGCCGCGTACTTGCGCTGCCTTCCCTCCAACCCTTAAGGTTCCGGGCCCCGAGCCCAACCGGCATAGAGCCCTCGCCATGACCAAATACAATCAGATCTACACGGATCTGCTTGCCAGTATCACCACTGAACGCCTGGCCCGCGGCGCGCGCCTGCCGTCCGAAACCGAGTTGATGGCCAGCTATGGGGCCAGCCGCGGAACCGTGCGCAAGGCGATTGAACAACTGCAGGAGCGTGGATTTGCCCAGAAGATCCACGGCAAGGGCACTTTTGTATTGTCATCCAGCCCGATCGAGTTCCAGCTGGGCGGTATCGTCAGCTTTCAAGAGACCTACCCGCGCCTGGGCGGTAACGTCAGTACCGAGGTGGTGGAGTTCACCCGGTTCCCGCTCGAAGGCGCACTGTGCGAGAAGTTCGATGTTGCAGCGGGCAGCCTGATAACCCGCATCAAACGCGTGCGCCATATTGATGGCAAGCGGGTGATTCTGGACATCAACCATTTTGTCAGCGACCTGATTCCGGGGCTGGATCAGGCCATTGCCGAGCACTCGATCTATGCCTATATCGAGCAGACCCTGAATATGCAGATCAGCTATGCCCAGCGCACCATCGAAGCGGTGCCGCGCAGCAAGGACGACCAGCAGCACCTGGACCTGGAAGGTCAGAGCCATGTGATCGTGGTGAGCAACCAGACGTTTCTACAGGATGGGCGCCAGTTCGAGTACACCGAGTCGCGGCATACGCTGGACAAGTTCTACTTTTCGGATGTGGCGCGGCGCTGACATCAAAAAAAGCACCCTCACCTTCCGGGGTGAGGGTGCTTTTTTACTTGGCCGCAAACTTCGACCCACGCCCCCCATCAAGCTGCGCCTGCAACATCCCCCATTCGCGGGCAACAATCGAATACGGGATAAAAATGCTCACTCTCTGCGCGCTCTTCAGCTCAGGCAACGTAATAGCACTGTTCAGGCTGGTCGAATAAAAACCGGCATTGATCCCCACCACGCAACCGTCACTGGCGATCACCGGCCCACCCGACATGCCCTTGACCAGCGGGGCATCATGAATGGCATACAGGTCACCGCTGTGATCTTCGGTATTGCTGAAGGGGGTTTTATACACTTTGCCCTTACCCGTCGTGGTCACAAGGTAAGGGCTCACGCCCACGGCCGTGATGCTCTCTCCCACCTGCGGCGCTCGCCATGCCGGGAAGTGGCCATTGGCTTTATGCTTGATAAAGACCAGATCGCAGCGTGTGCTGCAACGGTATGCAACGTTGGGGATAAACGGGGTATGCCCAGTGGTGACGGCGTAGTCCTCATTCCATTGCACGGCCGAGGCCATGTACATATACGGCATGGGAAAGCCTGAAAAGACGGGAAAGTAAGCTTCATTGACCGGCCCCGACAAGTCGGGCTTCACGAATCCGTTGCATCCTGCAGTGACAACTCCTATTAACAAGAAGGCCATGATCTTGATCATGATAAATCACCGACTTATAGGGAGGATGCGACTGGCTTTGATTGTCAGTATTTTGACTACAGCAAAAACAGCACGCCTAACCAATTGTTTTGGTTGAGGCATGTATTATTTATGGATGAGGTTTTAATAACGCGTATGAATCAATCGAACTAAGCTCAATTGCCATTTCGAGCAATTGCCACGTTCAATTAATTGGCGTCGGAAGTTTGATGATTCAGAACGCCGACCACAAAAAAAGCGATCAACAGTAAAGGTTGATCGCTTTTTATATCAAGCCGGGCTCAAGGCCTTTCATGCACTATCAGTCTGCGGCGCCATCATTTTTTTGAGCGCCAACGGTCTTGCGTTCACCGGTTGGAGAAACTTCATACACGTTCATCACCCAAGTGTCAGCGATCACGGTTTCAACCACGTAATTCTTCTTGGCTTGCGGGGTGAATTGCTGCGCAACAGGCTGCTCTTTGTCGAACGGCGTAGGCATTGGAATACCGTTGAAGGTGAACTGCTTGGCCTTGACCGTCCCTTCCACGTGCACCACTTTGTCTGCATCGACCAGCTTGCTGATGCTGTCAGTGCCACCGCCAATTCGCTTCAGATAGGCCGGTATGCGCTTGAAGTAAGCAGTGTCATAAACACGATCACCCGCGTCATCCATTCGACCGTCGGAATACCCGTACATGTAACTGACAGGGTGATCACCCTCCCCGCCGATGGTACGGAAGGTCAAGCTGGCTTGATGGTCATTCATGACCAGTGGCACGACCGGCGTTGAAGTGAGATCACCCGCCTTACGGCTACTGCAACCGGTCATCACAAGGGCGAGTGTGATTGCTAACGGAACTGCCAGATAAGTTTTCATTCGATCCTTGAACAGTCTGAGTGAAGGACAGTATGGAACCATTTGTTGAATGAAAGTTCCCTATACGATGTTGGCGCATCACACTCTACCCGCGTCAAAACCCAAGGAAGAACGCCATGTTCACGAGGAGCCTGTTGCTGAGTTTTTGCGCTGTGTTACTGGTTGGCTGCACGGGAAGGGGCTTTCAACCGCCGGCTCCGGATTACACAAAATGGTACAAGGAGGGCGTATCGCAGACCGGGATCATTGCTGCGATGCGTGCGTGCGGATATACCAATGTTGATGGCGCAGGAGACAGGTCGCCAATCGATGTGAGGTTACTGAACTTCTATTGCATGAAAGACGCAGGCTACAAACGCAAAGATAACTTGGACATGTGCAAGCTCGGTCGTATTGGAGAATCGCCGGTGTGCGATGGCCGCCGTTAATCCGTCACCTAAAGGACACAGGGAATGAACAATCTACGCAACGGACTGTATGGTGCCGCATTGGCCCTGGCGGCAACAGCGCTGGGTGGTTGCGCCTCCTCGGTCGCAATCACCGGCGAACCTGGGGTAAACATGGGCGACAGCTATCAGAGTGTGCTCGCGGTGGTCAGCCGCAACAATACCGTGACCAAACAGGTAGATGGTCAAGGCTTCCGGGCCGAGGGTTACTCGACAATGTTCAAGGACTGTCGCACCAAGTACTTCCTGTTCCAGGACGCCGATGGTTTGCAGCGCGTGACCTATGAACCTGCGCCGCATCTGTCAGTCAGCCAGAACTGCCGCCAGCCTTAACCTGCCCCTGCGAGTCGATTGCCTGATGAGACTGTTCACTGTAATCCCCGCCGTTCTGCTAGCGCTCAGCGGCTGCGGCCAAGTGGCAAACGTGCGTTCGCTGTCTACCGGCTACATACCCCCGCAGAGCGGCGAGACTGCCCGTATTCGTCTGCTCACCGACGGTCTGGTGCGCGCCGTGCCGGGGCGTGACTGCCTCGACTGGAATGTGCCCGGCGCGGGGGTGATGGCGTCGGCGAAATCCGGCTTCCCCGACCATAACGGCGAAAACCTCAGCATTGCCGGGCCGATCTATTCGTTGGCAGGTTCGGTCTCGTCAGAGCTGGTAGTGCCGGCGAACAAGCCGATCGCGCTCCATTACCTGGGGCGCCTGCAATATGCCCGGCAGTGCGCCAGGACCATGACCTTCGTACCTCGGCCCGGGGTGGATTACCGGGTGCAGGCATCCATGTCGGCAGACTGCTCATTCCTGCTGGATGAGCTTTCAGCTGACGGCATGCAATGGGTCGCTGTCGAGCCGAAGCCTGATGGCAAGGTGTCGATGTGTCACGCGATGGATAACTTCTAGCCGAAATCAGCGCGGCCCCGTACCAAGCCACCTGAACACGCTGCCTGGCGATGCACAAAACAGCCAGAAATTGCCAGCCCAAAAAAGCCAAAAGCCCGCAATTAAGCGGGCTTCAGGGTATTTCCTGCTAGATCGTGCCGGTCAGTGCCGGACGTCTAATCATTCCCACTCAATCGTTGCCGGCGGCTTGCTCGACACGTCATAAGTTACGCGGGAGATGCCTTCGATTTCGTTGATGATCCGGCCGCTGACGGTTTCCAGCAGTTCGTAAGGCAGATGAGCCCAACGCGCGGTCATGAAGTCGATGGTTTCTACGGCACGCAGGGCAACTACCCAGGCGTAACGACGGCCATCGCCTACAACACCAACCGATTTAACCGGCTGGAACACTACAAATGCCTGGCTCACTTTGTGGTACCAGTCAGCCTTGCGCAGCTCTTCGATAAAGATGTGGTCAGCACGACGCAGGATGTCGGCGTATTCCTTTTTCACTTCACCCAGGATGCGCACGCCCAGACCCGGGCCCGGGAACGGGTGACGGTAGACCATGTCGTACGGCAGGCCCAGCTCCAGACCCAGACGACGGACTTCGTCCTTGAACAGCTCACGCAGCGGTTCAACCAGCTTGAGGTTCATTTCGTCCGGCAGGCCGCCCACGTTGTGGTGCGACTTGATGACGTGAGCCTTGCCGCTCTTGGCGCCAGCCGACTCGATCACGTCCGGGTAGATGGTGCCCTGGGCCAGGTACTTGATGTTTTCCAGCTTGCAGGATTCGGCATCGAACACGTCGATAAAGGTACGGCCGATGATCTTGCGCTTTTTCTCCGGGTCGCTTTCGCCAGCCAGGTTGTTCAGGAACTGGTCGGCAGCGTTGGCGCGGATCACCTTGACGCCCATGTTCTCGGCGAACATGGCCATCACTTGCTCACCTTCGTGCAGGCGCAGCAGGCCGTTGTCCACGAATACGCAGGTCAACTGGTCGCCGATGGCCTTGTGCAGCAAAGCTGCTACTACCGAGGAGTCAACGCCGCCGGACAAGCCCAGCAATACGTTGTCGGTACCGACCTGGGCACGGATGTTGGCAATCGCGTCTTCGGCGATTTTCGACGGCGTCCACAGGGCTTCGCAGCCGCAGATGTCGAGGATAAAGCGCGACAGGATGCGGCCACCCTGTTTGGTGTGGGTCACTTCCGGGTGGAACTGCACGCCGTAGTAGCCGCGCTCGTCGCTGAACATGCCGGCAATCGGGCAGCTTGGAGTGCTGGCCAGAATGTGGAAGTCGGACGGCATTTTGGTGACCTTGTCACCGTGGCTCATCCACACGTCCAGACCGAACAGGCCGTCGGCGTCGATGTGGTCTTCGATGCCGTCCAGCAGGCGGCTTTTGCCAACCACGTCGACGCGGGCATAACCAAACTCGCGCAGCTCGGAACCTTCAACCTTGCCGCCCAGTTGCTCGGCCATGGTCTGCATGCCGTAGCAGATACCGAAAACCGGTACGCCCAGGTCAAATACAGCTTGTGGGGCGCGCGGGCTGCCGGCTTCGTGTACCGACTCCGGGCCACCGGCCAGGATGATGCCTTTAGGGGCGAATTCGCGGATCGCTGCGTCGTCCATGTCGAACGGGTGCAGTTCGCAGTAAACGCCGATTTCGCGCACGCGGCGGGCGATCAGCTGGGTGTACTGGGAACCGAAGTCCAGGATCAGGATGCGGTGAGCGTGAATGTCGAGGGCCATGACAAAATCTCGATTAATTTCAGAAACGACACGGGGCTGAATCAAACAGCCCCGGTGACTTAATTCGTATCGCACCCGGGTGTGAACCCGGGTGCGACCACTATCAACCTACGCGATAGTTGGGTGCTTCCTTGGTGATCTGCACGTCGTGGACGTGGGATTCAGCCATGCCAGCGCCGGTGATACGCACGAACTCGGGCTTGGTACGCATTTGTTCGATGTCGGCACAGCCGGTGTAACCCATCGAGGAACGCAGACCGCCCATCAGTTGGTGAATGATCGCCGTCAGCGAGCCTTTGTAAGCCACGCGACCTTCGATACCTTCCGGTACCAGCTTCTCGGCACCCGCGGAGGAGTCCTGGAAGTAACGGTCAGAGGAGCCCTGGGATTGCGACATCGCACCCAGCGAACCCATGCCGCGGTAAGCCTTGTACGAACGGCCCTGGTACAGCTCGATTTCGCCTGGTGCTTCTTCAGTACCGGCAAACATCGAACCCATCATCACGCAGGAAGCACCGGCAACGATGGCCTTGGACAGGTCACCCGAAAAACGGATGCCGCCGTCGGCGATCAGAGGTACGCCAGTGCCTTCAAGGGCAGCGGCCACATTGGCAATCGCGCTGATTTGCGGAACGCCAACACCGGCAACGATACGGGTGGTGCAGATCGAGCCCGGGCCGATACCGACTTTAACTGCGTCAGCGCCGGCTTCAGCCAGGGCCAGGGCAGCAGCGCCAGTGGCGATGTTGCCGCCAATGACCTGAACTTCAGGGAAGTTCTGCTTGACCCAGCGAACGCGGTCGATCACGCCTTTGGAGTGACCGTGGGCGGTGTCGACTACCACCACGTCAACGCCGGCAGCCACGAGGGCGGCCACGCGATCAGCGGTGTCCTTGCCGGTACCGACCGCAGCGCCTACGCGCAGACGACCCTGGTCGTCCTTGCTGGCCAACGGGTAAGCCTTGGCTTTTTCGATGTCGTTAACGGTCATCATGCCCTTGAGGGCAAAGTTGTCGTCGACGATCAGCACGCGCTCGATACGGTGCTTGTGCAACAGCTCGCGGGCTTCTTCCTTGTCGGCGCCTTCCTTGACCGTAACCAGACGCTCTTTAGGCGTCATCACGTCACGAACGGTAGCTTCCAGACGGTTTTCAAAGCGTACGTCACGGGATGTCACGATGCCGACCAGGTCGCCATTGTGCAGTACCGGAACGCCGGAGATATTGTGCTGGCGGGTCAGCTCAAGCAGCTCACGTACCGTGGCATCAGCCTCGATAGTGATCGGCTCTTTAACCACGCCGGCTTCGAAACGCTTGACCTTGCGAACTTCGTGAGCTTGCTGCTCGATGGTCATGTTCTTGTGGATGATACCGATACCGCCTTCCTGAGCCATGGCGATTGCCAGACGGGCTTCAGTTACGGTGTCCATTGCAGCGGAAACCAGCGGAATATTCAGTTCAATGCCACGGGTCAAACGAGTCTTTAAATTGACTTCGTTCGGGAGAACCTCGGAATAACCGGGGACGAGAAGGATGTCATCGAATGTGAGTGCTTCTTGGCTGATACGCAGCATCGCTGGGGCTCCCGAGCGGGAAAATGGAAGCGCGCCATTGTACTCAAAACCCCTGGATCTCTCAACGGAAACCTTTAGAGAGTTTTGCGCTAAGGGCCAATGATTAGCTGACTTTGAAGGCAGAAATTGAACCGTAGCAGCTGCCGAAGGCTGCGTCCGGCGGCGTAGCCGTCGTAAATCCATAGCACGCGTTTTTTCAGCTGAACCGCGTGCCCCGGACTTACGATCGCTTCGCAATCGAACGCAGCCTCGTTCCTTCGGCAGCTGCTACGGAATTTTCACCTCAGAGTTCGACTTTCACCCACGCCACCGGCTGGTCGAGCCAGTCGGCGAACTCGTCGAGAAAGCTTTGCTTGAATCCAGCCTCGGCCCAGTTGTTGAAAATAAACCCAAGGTTGGAAAACGCACACGGCTGTAAAAACAGAAAACCGTTGATGTCGTCTTCGTGGGCGCACAGCGGACAGATGAAGTTGTCGGTACGCCCCGGCATCCAGTCTTCGAGGCTTTCAAACAGTGCCTCGCCCACTTCCTTGCGGCACTCGGCGCAACCGGCTTCTTCAAGAAAACCTTTGGCCGGTGTGTAGATGCAGCGCTTGGTGATGATCTCCAGGCCATTGACCGGCTGCCCGAAAGGCAGAGCCTCGGGGTGCAGCACCACTTCACGGGCACCGGGGGCGATGGCGTAGGCCATGCCATTGCCGGTACGGCCGCAGGTGGTGAGCTCTTCTTCGATGATGTTCTTGCGCACCAGCCAGCGCACGATGGCCCGGGCACGCGGCTCATGCACCGGCAAGGTGGAGATTTTTGGAACGATGATGCTTTGGGAATTCATGGGGACGGCACATGTACGTGAAATAAGGGCAACACAGTGCAACTGCTGGAGCGGGCTTGCTCGCGATCACATCGACGCGATCTGGCTGCGGCACCGCAGTGCCTGCATCGCGAGCAAGCCCGCTCCCACAGAGTTAGAGCTGACGCGCAGCTTAAAGCCTCACCTCGCGAGGTCAAGCACTCAGATAACGCGCAATCAGCGCAATGCCGCTGGCCAGCACCAGCCACGTTACCAGCCGCACAAACGCCTCGCGGGACAATTTGCGCGTCAGCCGGCGGCCAACCCACAGTCCCATTGCCATCGCCGGTAACAGGCAGGCGCCAAGCAACAACAGCTCGCCATCGGCATACACACCGGCAAGTACGAACAACGTAAGACGCACCACGGTGCTGCAACTGATCAACGCACTCTGGGTGGCGCGGGCAGCGTCTTTGGGCAAGCGGGCATTCAGATAAAGCGCATACAAAAAACCGCCACTGCCAAACAGCGCACCAAACAACCCGCCGGTGATACCCGTGGGGATGGCCCAACCGGCAGCGAGCCGTGCCGGCTTCACCTTCACCGCCAGGCTGTACAAGGCGTAAGCGGTGATAAAAACCCCCATCAACAGCAACAACAGGTCGGATTTAAGGTTCAGCAAAAACACCACGCCCACCACACAGCCGATCGCCATGCACGGCAGCAAGCGCAGCAACTCGGATCGCACCACATCCCGGCGCGACGGCAGCCAGTTACCAAAGGCCGCCACAAAATCCAGCAGCACCAGCAGCGGGATGATTTTCGACAGCGGCAGGCACAGAATCAGGATCGGCCCGGCCACCAGCGCCGTGCCGAACCCGGCCACACCAAAGACGATATAGGCCAGGGCAATGGCCAGCTCCAGCAGCACCCACTCACCACCACTAAACGGCAAATCCATTGCTCTGCTTCCTTGTTTTTAGTGCGCAGACTTCTATCAGACAGGTGCAGTGATAACAATCCGCCCTTATGATGACCCGCATGATTAAAGACCCCTTTGCAAGACTCAATCTCGACCGGGAAGTCCTGACCGTCAGCCAGCTCAATGGCCGGGCGCGGGTGCTGCTCGAAGACGTGTTCAGCAATATCTGGGTAGAAGGCGAAATCTCCAACCTCGCCCGCCCGGCCTCTGGCCACGTGTATTTCACTCTCAAGGACAGCGGCGCCCAGGTGCGTTGTGCGCTGTTTCGCAATAACGCTGCGCGGGTTCGTCAGGCGCTCAAGGATGGCCTGGCGGTCAAGGTGCGCGGCAAGGTCTCGCTGTTTGAAGGCCGTGGCGATTACCAGTTGATCCTCGACACTGTAGAACCCGCCGGCGACGGCGCACTGCGCCTGGCCTTCGATGCACTCAAGGAAAAGCTCGGCGCCGAAGGCCTGTTCAGCCCCGAACGCAAGGTCGCCCTGCCCGCTCACCCGCAGCGCATCGGTATTGTCAGCTCGCCCACCGGCGCGGTGATTCGCGACATCATCAGCGTGTTCCGCCGCCGTGCGCCACAAGTCGAACTGACCCTGATCCCCACCGCCGTTCAAGGCCGCGAAGCCACGGCGCAAATCGTCCGTGCCCTCAAGCTGGCCGATGCACGGGGCTTTGACGCACTGATCCTGGCCCGCGGCGGCGGCTCGCTGGAAGACCTGTGGTGTTTCAACGAAGAAGCCGTGGCTCGCGCCATCGATGCCTGCGTTACCCCTGTCGTCAGTGCCGTGGGTCACGAAACCGATGTCTCGATCGCCGACTTCGTGGCAGACGTGCGCGCGCCCACGCCTTCGGCCGCGGCCGAGCTGCTGGCACCGGACTCAAGCGACCTGCAACGGCGCATCGACAGCCTGCATCGGCGCCTGGTGATGCGCATTCGTGATCGCCTGATGCGCGACCGCTTGCGCCTCGACGGCCTGGCGCGACGCCTGCGTCACCCCGGCGAACGTCTGCGTCAGCAAGCCCAACGCCTGGATGACCTGGACATGCGCATGCGCCGGGCTTTCGAGCGCAGCCTGAATACTCGCCGCGAACGCCTGATCCGCCTCGAAACCCGTCTGGCCGCACAACATCCGGGGCGTCAGCTGGCCATGTTGCGCCAGCGTCTGGACAGCCTGGCCGAGCGCTTGCCCCGGGCCATGCGCGAAGGCCTCAAGGCGCGCCGCATGCAGCTGCAAAACCAGATGCAAACCCTGCATGTGGTCAGTCCGCTGGCGACCCTGGGCCGTGGCTACAGTATCCTGCTCGATGAAAAGGGCAATGCCGTTCGCCGGGCCGCGCAAACGCAAAACGGTCAGCGCTTGACCGCCAGGCTGGGCGAAGGCGAACTGCAAGTGCGCGTTGAGGACAATCACCTCACGCCTGTCACCCTTTCTTTACTGGATTAACCAATGCCACGTTTTTTCTCTGCCGTGCTTTTGCTGTGCCTGACTTTCAATGCTCAGGCGGCTGACAGCTATATCACCCGCCTGCTGCACAAACCGGTGCCCGGAGGGGTGGCCGTGATTGAACTGGGCAGCGGCGCCCAGGCGCCCAAGGCCAGCTATGACGGCAAGCCGGTCATGGTGATCAAGGAACAGGACACCTGGCGGGCGATTGTCGGCATCCCGTTGACGGTCAAACCCGGTAGCCAGCAGATCACCTCCGGCGGGCGCAACCTGAGCTTTGCGGTGGGCAGCAAAAAATACCCCGAGCAACACATCACCTTGAAAAACAAGCGTCAGGTCAATCCCGACCCGGCCGATATCAAGCGCATCGACAACGAGCTGGCGATCCAGATCAAGGCCTACCGCACCTTCAGCCCCAACACACCCAGCAACCTGTTGCTGGACAAACCGGTCAATGGCCCGCTGTCGAGCAAGTTCGGCGTGCGCCGCTTCTTCAATGGCGAAGAGCGCAACCCTCACGCCGGTCTCGACTTCGCCGTACCTGCTGGCACGCCGATCAAGACCCCGGCAGCGGGCAAGGTAATCCTGATCGGCAATTACTTCTTCAATGGCAATACGGTGTTTGTAGATCACGGCCAGGGCTTTATCAGCATGTTCTGCCATATGTCGAAGATCGACACCAAGGTCGGCCAGCAACTGGCCCGCGGCGATGTGGTGGGCAAGGTCGGCTCGACAGGCCGCGCCACGGGCCCGCATATGCACTGGAACGTCAGCCTCAATGATGCAAGGGTTGACCCGGCGATTTTCATTGGCGCCTTCGCACCCTAACAAGCGCCCAGAAAGGGGAAAACCCCTGTAGCACGCAAGGCATGCCCTCCCTTTAAACCACGCAATCCAGAGCAAGGCAAAAATCAATATGCGCTATAAAAACGCGCATATCTTGTCTTTTCGAGCATTTATCTCAATGTTTTTTATAGGCTTGCCATCTTTCCCGCCAATGGTTAGGGTTGAGCCTATGAACACACCTCACGTCCTCATTCTGCTTCGTCAACACCGCAGCCTTTGCCTCGTCAGTGCACGACTGCAACGCTAGTCGCGGTGCCTCGCCTTCTGCTTTGTATTTCTTCGGCTAGCCGCCTCCTCAATGACCGGCTCGCATAAAAAGGATTGCCTGATGACCATGCTCAAAGACCCTTCTTCCAAATACCGTGCCTTCCCGGTCATTGATTTGCCCGACCGAACGTGGCCGTCAAAAACCATCACCCAGGCGCCGATCTGGTGCAGTTCCGATTTGCGCGACGGTAACCAGTCGCTGATCGAGCCGATGGATGCGGTAAAGAAGCTGCGATTCTGGAAAACCCTGGTCAGCGTAGGCGTTAAAGAAATCGAGGCATCGTTCCCGGCGGCATCGCAAACCGACTTTGACTTTGTCCGCACCCTGATCGAAGACGGCCATATACCGGACGACACCACTATCCAGGTGCTGACCCAGGGCCGCGAAGACTTGATCGCCCGCACCTTCGAATCGCTGCGCGGCGCGAAAAAGGCTATCGTCCACCTGTACAACGCCACTTGCCCTGCTTTCCGCCGCATCGTGTTCAACCAGGACAAAGACGGCATCAAGGAAATCGCGGTCAGCGCGGCGAAGCTGTTCGTCAAATACGCCGCTCAGCAGCCCGAAACCCACTGGACGTTCGAATACTCGCCAGAGACCTTCAGCGCCACCGAACTGGAGTTCGCCAAGGAAGTGTGTGACGCGGTAATCGAAGTGTGGAACCCGACGCCTGAGCACAAGATGATCCTCAACTTGCCTGCCACCGTTGAGTGCGCGACGCCGAATATCTACGCCGACCAGATCGAATGGTTCGGCCGCAATATCAATCGCCGTGACAGCGTGCTGATCAGCCTGCACACCCACAACGACCGTGGCACCGGTGTAGCCGCCACCGAGCTGGGCCTGATGGCTGGCGCCGATCGTGTCGAAGGCTGCCTGTTCGGTAACGGCGAACGGACCGGTAACGTCGACCTGGTGACCGTGGCCCTGAACATGTACACCCAGGGCCTGGATCCGCAGCTGGACTTCTCCGATATCGATGGCGTGCGCAAGGTTGTCGAAGAGTGCAACCAGATCCCGGTGCACCCGCGTCACCCGTATGTGGGCGACCTGGTGCACACCGCGTTCTCCGGTTCGCACCAGGACGCCATCCGCAAAGGCTTCGCCCAGCAGAAACCGGACGCCCTGTGGGAAGTGCCGTACTTGCCGATCGACCCGGCGGATATCGGTCGCAGCTACGAAGCCGTGATTCGGGTTAACAGCCAGTCGGGCAAAGGCGGGATCGCTTACCTGCTGGAGCAGGAATACGGCATCAGCTTGCCGCGCCGGATGCAGATCGAATTCAGCCAGGTGGTACAACGCGAAACTGACCGTCTGGGCCTGGAAATGACTGCTCAGCAGATTCACAGCTTGCTGCGCACCGAGTACTTGCAGGCCAACACTCCTTACGCGCTGGTCAGCCATCGCTTGCAGGAAGAGAACGGTCACAGTGCGGTCGAAGTCGAAGTCTCGGCCAAAGGCGACGGCGAAACCAATCTGCGCTGGAGCGGCAAAGGCAACGGCGCGTTGGAAGCACTGGTAGCCGGCCTGCCGGTCAATGCCGAAATAATGGACTACAACGAGCATGCGATTGGTGCTGGCACCAACGCCAAGGCTGCGGCTTATATAGAGTTGCGGGTCAATGGCGGCCGAGCCGTGCATGGCGTGGGCATTGATGAAAACATCACCACGGCAAGCTTCAAGGCATTGTTCAGCGCTCTGAACCGTTCCCTGAGCGAAGCCGAGGCGAAAGCCGCGTAAACGTTGGCCTGAAACGCAAAAGCCCCCAAGGTGAGAACCCTGGGGGCTTTTTATTGCATCATGACCGGCAATCACCAGCCCCTGTGGGAGCGGGCTTGCTCGCGATTCAGGCGGCGCGATTTGGCAGGCAGACCGCGGTGATGCCATCGCGGGCAAGCCACGCTCCCACAGGTTTACGTCGTACACACAATCTGATAACTGCTTCTACAAATCAGCGCAGATCAAAACTGTCCGCATCCAGGTTGGCCGGGAAGCGCTCGCGGTAAGCACCCAATTCGCCCGCATTCAGGCTCATGGTAAATACGCCATCCGCCTCCCCTGCACTGAGCAGCGACTCGCCCTGAAAATCGAGGATATGACTGTCCCCGGTATACACCAGACCTTTGCCGTCCGTGCCCACCCGATTCACCGCCGCGACATAACACAGGTTTTCGATGGCCCGCGCCGGCAGCAAACGGTTCCAGTGCAACCGCCGCGCACCCGGCCAGTTGGCGGTGTACAGCAACAGGTCGGTGTCATGGGGGTCGCAGCTCCACACCGGGAAGCGCAGGTCATAGCAAATCAGCGGGCGAACACGCCAGCCCTTGACCTCAAACTGGACCTGACGCTCACCCGGAGTGAAATGCTCATGCTCACCGGCCATTCGGAACAGGTGGCGTTTGTCATAATGCAGCACTTCGCCATCCGGACGCGCCCACAACAGGCGGTTACGGTGGCTGCCATCCGCCGCGAGCACAATCACGCTGCCCGTCACCACGGCATTGAGCCTTTGTGCCTGCTTGCGCAGCCACTCGGTGGTCGGGCCGCTTTCGGGCTCAGCAAGGGTACTGGACTCCATGCTGAAGCCGGTGGTGAACATCTCAGGCAAGACCACCAGGTCAGCGCCAACAGCCTGCTCGAGCAGCTCGTCGAAATGATCGAAGTTGGCCTGACGGTCATGCCAGGCCAGCGTGGTTTGCACCAGCGCTACGTTTAAATCGGGTAATCCCTTTAGATCACGCATAGTTTCTCTGCTGCTTCACGCAGCGTCTCCTCGCGTTTGGCAAAACACAGTCGAACCAGCCGTTGCCCTGCGGGCGGGGCCTGGTAGAACACCGACACCGGAATGGTGGCTACACCATGCTCACGGGTCAGCCACACCGCCATGTCGACATCATTGAGGTCCGGACGAATTCGGGAGTAATCCACCAACTGGAAATACGTCCCTGCCACCGGTTTGAAAGTAAAACGCGATGGGTTCAGCAAATCACAAAACAGGTCTCGCTTGGCCTGATAAAACCCGGGCAACTCTTCAACGTGCTCGGGGTGGGCACTCATAAAGTCAGCCAATGCATATTGCAGGGGAGTGACCCCGCAAAAACTGACGTACTGGTGAACCTTGCGCAATTCGGCGGTCAGAGCCGGCGGTGCCACGACATAACCGGTTTTCCAGCCCGTAACGTGATACGTCTTGCCGAAAGAGCTGACCACGAATGCACGATCGTACAGTTCAGGATGGGACAAAACACTGACATGGGGCACGCCATCGAACACCAGGTGTTCGTACACCTCATCGCTGATGAGGTAGATATCCCGATCAGCAATCAGGCGGGCCAACTGGTCAAGCTCGGCACGGCTGATCAAGGCACCACTGGGGTTGTGCGGGCTGTTGAGAATGATCATGCGCGTGCGCGGGCTCAGCGCATCTTCAAGCTTTTGCCAGTCTATCGAAAAGTCATCCAGCCCCAACTGCACATGCACACAACGGCCACCCGCCAGTTCGACCGAAGGCTCGTAGCTGTCGTAGCACGGATCAAACACAATGACTTCATCGCCAGCATGAATCACGGCCTGAATGGCGCAGAAAATAGCCTGGGTAGCGCCGGGGGTGATGGTCACTTCAGTGTCAGCATCCACCTGTGCGCCATAGCTACGGGCGATCTTGGCCGCCACTTGCTGACGCAACGCAGGCAGGCCGGTCATTGGGGAGTACTGGTTATGGCCACTGGCAATGTGCTGGCCAACTGCATCACGCAACGCCTGCGGGCCATCGAAGTCAGGGAACCCCTGAGACAGGTTGAGTGCGCCGGTTTCTGCCGCGAGCTGCGACATGCGCGTGAAGATGGTGGTGCCGACGTTCGGCAACTTGCTGGTGATCATGGCCGTTCCCTGTTGAGTTCCCGGCACTGACTGCGGCACAGGACCCACCGAGGATAGCCCAAACGCCTGACACGAAAAAGGGTCCTTTCGGACCCTTTCTCATTACGCTTTGAGCTTGCGCGGTTAGCGCTTGTCTTTGCGATTTTTCTCGGCTTTCTTGTGGTGCGACATCATGCGACGTTTCTTGTTGACCTGACGGTCGGTCAGCGAGTTCTTGTTGCCTTCGTACGGGTTCTCGCCACCTTTGAACTCGATGCGGATCGGCGTACCGACCAGCTTCAAGACGCGACGGTAGGTGTTTTCGAGATAACGGACGTAAGACTTCGGCACCTTCTCAACCTGGTTACCGTGAATCACGATAATCGGCGGGTTGGCACCACCCAAGTGGGCATAACGCAGCTTGATCCGGCGGCTGTTGACCATCGGTGGCGCGTGCTCGCTAACCGCATCTTCCAGAATCTGGGTCAGGCGGTTGGTCGGCCAGCGGGTAACCGCCGACTTGAAGGAGTTTTGCACCGACTGGTACAGGTTACCCACGCCAGTGCCGTGCAGCGCCGAGATAAAGTGGATATCGGCGAAGTCGACGAAGAACAGGCGACGGGTCAACTCGACCTTGACGAACTCGCGCTCGCTAGGGGTCATGCCGTCCCATTTGTTGATCGCGATAACCAGAGCCCGACCGGCCTCCAGGGCAAAGCCCAACAGGTTGAGGTCGTGGTCAACCACGCCTTCACGGGCGTCCATCACAAAGATCACCACGTTGGCGTCTTTGATCGCTTGCAGGGTTTTGACCACGGAGAATTTTTCAACTTCTTCGTGGATCTTGCCGCGCTTGCGCACACCGGCGGTGTCGATCAGCGTGTACTTCTCGTCGTTACGCTCGAACGGGATGTAGATACTGTCGCGAGTGGTACCCGGTTGGTCATAGACGATTACCCGGTCTTCACCAAGCATGCGGTTAACCAGGGTCGATTTACCGACGTTCGGGCGACCGATGATTGCGATCTTGATGCCGTCTTTTTCGCTAGGGCCCGGAATGCGCTTGGCTTCCTCACCTTCGAGAACAACTTCTTCTTCGCCGTCTTCCGGCTCTTCTTCGTCACGCGGGAAGTTGCTCAGGGCAATTTCCAGCATCTGCGTGATACCACGGCCATGGGCACCGGCGATCGGGATTGCATCGCCCATACCCAGCGGCGCGAACTCGGCGCGAGCCATGTCCGGGTCGATGTTGTCGACCTTGTTGGCCACCACGTAGGAGCGCTTGTTACGTTTGCGAAGGTGTTCGCCGATCATCTGGTCAGCGGCAGTGAAACCCGCCTTTGCATCTACCAGGAACAGAACGACGTCAGCTTCTTCGATGGCCAGCAGCGACTGCTCGGCCATTTTTTCGTCCATACCGTGCTCGTCACCGGAGATACCGCCGGTGTCGACCAGAATGTAGGAACGCCCTTGCCACTTGGCCTCACCGTATTGGCGATCACGGGTCAGACCGGACAAGTCGCCGACGATGGCGTCACGAGTCCTGGTCAGGCGGTTGAACAAGGTGGACTTGCCGACGTTTGGTCGGCCCACCAGGGCGATTACGGGAACCATGCGGCTCTCCACTTCGTTATTTCAGAAAATACAAAAGCCGCTGCAAGGCAGCGGCCAGAGTTCGGAACAGCACAAATGTGCCGCAAACCTTGCCAGAGCAAGGCTGCCCGAGGCCCTAGAGCCTCAAGCATAGACGCCTTAGCGAATGGTCAGGGCTTCCAGTTTGCCGCTGTTACCAAACACGTAAATCATGTCACCGACCACCAGCGGACGTGCCCGAAGGCCATCACTGTCAACGCGGGTACGGCCCACGAAACGACCATCGACCTGGCTGAGCAGGTGCAGATAGCCTTCCATGTCACCGACTGCCACATAGCTGGAGAAGACCTCTGGAGCCGACAATTGGCGGCGTGCCAGAGCATCATTGCTCCACAGCGAGGTGGTCGAACGCTCGTCAACGCCTTCTACAGTGCCCGACGCCAGGCTGACGTAGACGCTGCCGAAACCTTGGGCGACACCTGCATAGCTGGAAGCATCACGCTGCCAGAGCACGCGACCCGATTCCATGTCCAGTGCCGCCATGCGGCCCTGGTAGCTGGCGACGTACAGTGTACCGCCAGACAACAGCAGGCCACCGTCGATATCGACAATGCGTTCAAGCTCGGAGCGACCCTGCGGGATGGCAACACGTTGCTCCCACACAGGCACGCCGTTGCGGGTATCCAGGGCGACCACTTTACCGGTCGACAAACCGCCGATGGCCAGGTGATTGGTCACCAGTGGCGCCCCCGTACCACGCAGGGTCAGCACGCCCGGCGTGCTGTCATACGTCCAGCGCTGATTGCCGGTGTCAGCATCCAGACCGATCAGACGATCGTCCTGAGTCTGTACCACCACCACATCACCGTTGGTCGCAGGAGGTGCAAGCACTTCGCTGTTAACGCGAGAGCGCCATTTTTCTTCGCCTGTGCTGGAATCCAGGGCAATCACGTCACCTTGCAAGGTGCCAAGCATGACCAGGCCATAGCCCAGGCCAACTGCGCCGGAAACAGGCAGATCGAGGTCTTTTTTCCACTCAACGTCGCCGTTCATGCGGTCCAGAGACATCACCACGCCCGTTACGTCAGCAGCGTAGATATTATTGCCTTCAACAGCCGGAACCAGCATGTTGTAGGTTTTGCCCTGACCGTCACCGATCGAGCGGCTCCACTGCTTTTGCAGCACGACTTCTTCTTTGAAGTCGGTCAGCTCCGCCGGTGGCAATTCTTTTTTGCTGTTGCTGCTGCAACCCGCGGCCAAAACGACCAGAGCCAGCAATGCTGCATGTTTCCATCGCATCACGTCACGCATCCCCTTTGGCCAGGTCATCGAGCTTGATTTGCAAGCCGCCTACTGCTGCTTCATCCGACAATCCGGCCTTGGCCTTCTCGTAGGCTGCACGCGCATCGTCAGTACGGCCCTGCTGCACCAGCAGGTCGCCCTTGAGTTCTTCACGGCTGGCCAGGAATGCCTTGTCCGAGTCGCCTTCCAGCAGCTTCAGGGCATCGTCAACCTTGCCCTGTGCGGCCAGTACCTGAGCCAGACGCTGACGCGCCACTTCGCCCAGAGTGGCATTGGCCGGCTTGTCGACAATGACTTTCAGCTCGGTAGCCGCGTCATCAAGCTTGCCGTTGTCCACCGCCACCTTGGCCACAAACAGGCCGCCAAATTGCGAATAGGCAGTGCCTGCGTATTCACTTTTCAGCTTGTTGGCCAGATCCGCCACGCGGGCCACATCCGGCTTGCCGTCAGGGGTTAGCGTGGTTTCAAGCAATTGTTGGTAGAGAACCGACGCACCTTGCGACTGATTCGCCTGATATTTGTGCCAGAGCTGCCAGCCGGACACCACTACCAGCGCAAGCAAGCCGCCAGTCAGCAGGGGTTTGCCGTTGCGCTGCCACCAGTCTTTCAACTCGCCCAGCTGATCATCTTCGTTACTCGACACCCCAACACTCCTTATTCGCTAAATCGGCTGTTTTGCAGCTTCAACCCTGCACGATGCAGGTGGCCAAGTGCTCGGCTAGAGCATCCCAGGCAATCGTTTGTTGTTCGCCCTGGCCACGCAGGGGTTTTACACCTACCACTTGCTGGGCCAATTCGTCGTCACCCAGGATCAGCGCAAACAGTGCACCGCTCTTGTCAGCCTTTTTGAACTGGCTTTTGAAGCTGCCCGCACCGGCATTGATCTGCAGGCGCAGGTTTGGCAGTTGATCACGAACGCGTTCGCTCAAAGCCAGGGCTGCCAGTTCGGCGGCTTCGCCGAAAGCACACAGGTAAACATCGACCTGACGTGCGATTTCTTCGGGGATCTGCTCAAGGGTTTCGAGCAGCAGGATCAGGCGCTCGATGCCCATGGCAAAACCGACACCGGCAGTAGGCTTGCCGCCCATCTGCTCGACCAGGCCATCATAACGACCGCCCGCACACACGGTGCCCTGGGCGCCCAGTTTGTCGGTTACCCATTCAAATACGGTCTTGCTGTAGTAGTCCAGGCCACGAACCAGCTTCGGGTTTATCGTGTACGGGATGCCGGCGGCATCGAGGCGAGCCTTGAGGCCCTCGAAATGCACGCGGGACTCTTCGTCCAGGTAGTCCACCAGTTTCGGTGCATCCACCAGAACCGCCTGGGTATCGGCGTTCTTGGTGTCGAGCACACGCAACGGGTTGGACTTGAGGCGACGCTGGCTGTCTTCGTCAAGTTCGCTCAGACGCGAGGACAAATACTCGACCAGGGCCGCACGATAGCGCGCACGGGCTTCGCTGGTGCCCAGGCTGTTGAGTTCGAGCTTGACCGCATCGCGGATACCCAGCTCGCCCCACAGGCGCCAGGTCAGCACGATCAGTTCGGCATCGATGTCCGGACCATCGAGGTTGAACACCTCGACGCCAATCTGGTGGAACTGGCGATAACGGCCTTTTTGCGGGCGCTCGTGACGGAACATCGGGCCGATGTACCACAGTTTTTGCACCTGGCCACCACCGGTGATGCCGTGCTCAAGCACCGCACGCACGCACGCCGCAGTTCCCTCAGGACGCAGCGTCAGCGAATCGCCGTTGCGGTCCTCGAAGGTGTACATCTCTTTTTCGACGATATCGGTCACTTCACCGATCGAGCGTTTGAACAGCTCGGTGAATTCGACGATTGGCATGCGGATCTGCTTGTAACCGTAGTTATCCAGCAAACGCGAAACCTTGCTCTCGAAGTAGCGCCACAGAGGCGTCTGCTCCGGCAGGATGTCGTTCATGCCACGAATGGCTTGCAAAGACTTGCTCACAATAAATCCTTTATTCGTCTGGTTAGCCGCGCGCGATAACGGCTGCGTCAGCTTCGACCTTTTCGGCCGCCTTCTGCCGGATCAGTCTTTCGAGCTCATCCACCAGATTGTCATTCGTCAGTTTCTGCGACGGCTTGCCGTCGATGTAAATCAGGTTGGGTGTACCACCGGTGAGCCCCACATGGGCTTCCTTGGCTTCGCCAGGGCCATTGACCACACAACCGATCACGGCAACATCCAGCGGCACCAGCAGGTCTTCGAGGCGAACTTCAAGTTCGTTCATGGTTTTCACCACGTCGAAGTTCTGCCGCGAGCAGCTCGGGCACGCGATAAAGTTGATGCCGCGCGAGCGCAGGTGCAAGGACTTGAGGATGTCGTAACCGACTTTTACTTCCTCAACCGGGTCTGCTGCCAGGGAGATGCGGATGGTATCGCCAATTCCTTCGGCGAGCAGCATACCTAGGCCCACGGCAGATTTCACTGTGCCTGAACGCAAACCACCGGCTTCGGTAATGCCCAGATGCAGCGGCTGGACGATTTCCTTGGCCAGCAGACGGTAGGCTTCAACCGCCATAAACACGTCGGAGGCCTTTACGCTGACCTTGAAGTCCTTGAAATTCAGGCGTTCAAGGTGTTCAACGTGGCGCAGTGCCGATTCGACCAGGGCGGCTGGCGTCGGTTCGCCGTATTTTTTTTGCAGGTCTTTTTCCAGGGAACCGGCGTTGACGCCGATTCGGATCGGAATACCGCGATCGCGGGCTGCATCAACCACCGCCCGCACACGGTCTTCGCGACCGATGTTGCCCGGGTTGATGCGCAGGCAGTCCACACCCAACTCTGCAACGCGCAGGGCGATGCGGTAATCGAAGTGAATGTCGGCGACCAATGGCACCTTGACCAGTTGCTTGATCCGGCCAAAAGCTTCGGCTGCGTCCATATCCGGCACGGAAACCCGCACGATATCGACACCCGCGGCTTCCAGGCGGTTGATTTGCGCAACGGTTGCAGCGACGTCATTGGTGTCACTGTTGGTCATGCTCTGCACAGCAATAGGGGCATCGCCACCTACAGGTACATTACCGACCCAGATTTTGCGCGATTCGCGACGTTTGATTGGTGATTCGCCGTGCATGACTTATTGACCCAACTTCAGACGAGCAGTCTCGCCACTGGTGAAAGGAGCGACATCCACAGGCTGGCCGTTATAGCTGACCTGGGCACCGCGGGCATAGCCCAGGCGCAAGCTCAGGGGTGGCTTGCCGCTCACTTCTAGATTTTCGCCCTTGCGCTTCAAGCCACCAAACAGCACTTTGCCCGTGCCGTCGGTCACTTGAGTCCAGCAATCAGCGGTGTATTGCACGCTCACTTTGCCAGCACCGGCAACCGGGGCGGCAGTGTCGGGCGCAGGCGCGGTGGACGTAACAGGTGCCACTACTGGCGCAACTGGCGCAACAGCAGCAGGTACTGGCTGTACCGGAACGGCAACGGGTGCCTGGGGCTCGGCAGCGGGAGCACCCGGCAGTGCCAGTGCCGTGGTCGCGCCCTGCTCCGGCGCCGATTCGGCCGCCAGAGGTGTTTCGCCTTCGGCCTTGGCCTCGGCTACTGCCTGATCTTCAGGTTCGTCCAGCGGGTGGATGCGGGTTGTGCCGTCAGCCCCTTCGACTTCGACGTGTTCCGGAGCAAGACCAATCAGGTCCTTGGCGCGCATGGACGTCTGGTCTTGCCACCAGATAAAACCGCCTCCGACCACGGCGATCAACAGCAACAGGCTGACGATACGCAAAATGGTATGCGACACGCGCACCGGCTCTTCTATGCGACCCAGGCTGTGCACGTTGCTGCCGTTGGCATCAGTGCCGGTGTACAGGTCAAATTCACGCACAAGGGCGGCCTGGTCCATACCCAGCAATTTGGCATAGGCCCGGATATAGCCCCGGGCAAAGGTATGCCCAGGCAGTTTGTCGAACGCGCCCGTTTCAAGGTTGCTCAGGGAGCTGGCCGTGAGGTTGAGTTTCAAGGCGACTTCAGCCAGCGTCCAGCCATTGTTTTCACGGGCCTGACGCAGAGTCTCACCGGGATTGACACGAGTCGCTGCTAGAACTTCGGGTTGCGCCGCTTTCATCATTGCTCCGACAGGTATTGCTGATATTCCGGCGTGCCGGGATAGAGTCGTTTTAGTTGCTGGCCATGGTTGGCAGTTGGGGTGCGGTCATCGAAAACACTCGCCAGTCGCGCACCGAGCAATAGACTACGTGCATTTTGCCCGCTAAGCAGGCTAAAACGATCGTAAAAGTCACGCGCCGTTACATATTGTTTGTCCTGATAAGCCATCTCGGCCATTTCAAGCAACGCACGGGGTTGTCGAGGGTTCAGGCGCAGTGCTTTTTCAAGCTGCTGGCGCCCCGCTTCAGGTTGCCCCAACTCAAGTGACGTTATACCCAGATTTTCGTAGATGCGGGAGCGTTCCGGATAAAGGTTGTCTGCTGCCGCCTTTTGAAACTGCACGCTGGCCTCCTGATAGCGCTGACGCTCAAACAGGAAACTGCCGTAATTATTGAGGATCCGGGCATCAGCAGGCCGACCGTTCAACGCAGTACGGAATGCCTGCTCGGCCAGGGCAAACTCCATTTCGGCCTGAAACACCAAGGCCAGTGCGGCGTTGGTGTCCGGGTCGGTCTTGTCGAGCTCAAGGGCCTTGCGCAAAGGGACTTTGGCCTGCTCGGTCATCCCTTGCTGCAAATAGCCCAGACCCAGCTGAACATACGCCTGACGCGCCTCGTTACGCCCTTTGTCGCCAGCCATCGGGCTTGAATCGCCCGATGACACGCAGCCAGCCAAAAAGCTGACCAAAACGACCGGGAGCGCAGCGCGCAGGATCATGGATGTCCTCTCTCAGGGCGCAGAGGCAGCGTTTTGCGCTGTATCGGCGTCAGCACTGAGCTCACGCGCCGCGATCAGGCGCGAACTGCGGCGGGTACGGTCATTGACCTGACCTACCAGCTGCCCGCACGCCGCATCGATGTCTTCACCACGGGTGGTGCGCACGGTCACGTTGTAGCCAGCCTGCTGCAACAGCTCCTGGAAACGGCGAATGGCATTGTTGCTCGGGCGCTCATAGCCAGAATGCGGGAACGGATTGAACGGGATCAGGTTGATCTTGCACGGTGTGTCTTTAAGCAGCTCGATCATTTCGCGGGCGTGATCGACATGGTCGTTCACATCCTTGAGCAAGGTGTACTCAACGGTCAGCACGCGCTTTTCGCCCAGGGTCGCCATATAGCGACGGCAGGAATCAAGCAGCATGGCCAGCGGGTACTTCTTGTTGATCGGCACCAATTGACTACGCAGTTCGTCGTTAGGTGCGTGCAGCGACAATGCCAGCGAAACGTCAATGTGCTTGGCCAGCTCATCGATCATCGGCACCACGCCGGAGGTAGACAGGGTGACACGGCGCTTGGAGATGCCGTAGCCCAGGTCATCCATCATCAGGTGCATGGCAGAAATGACATTGTCGAAGTTCAGCAGCGGTTCGCCCATGCCCATCATCACCACGTTGGTGATGGCGCGGTCGATGGTTGCCGGAACGCTGCCAAAGGATTTGTTGGCAATCCACACCTGGCCGATCACTTCGGCGGCGGTGAGGTTGCTGTTGAAGCCTTGCTTGCCGGTGGAGCAGAAACTGCAGTCCAGGGCACAGCCAGCCTGGGACGAAACGCACAGGGTGCCACGTTTGCCCGAGGGAATATAAACGGTCTCGACGCAGCTGCCGGACTCTACGCGTACCACCCACTTACGGGTGCCATCGCTGGAGATGTCCTCGCTGACGACTTCGGGTCCACGAACCTCAGCAATGGCCTTGAGCTTGTCGCGCAAAGCCTTGCTGACGTTAGTCATGGCGTCGAAATCATCGACGCCAAAGTGGTGAATCCACTTCATGACCTGACCGGCACGGAAACGCTTCTCCCCGATTGAGTCGAAGAATTTCTCCATTTCCGGTTGAGTCAAACCCAACAGGTTGGTTTTGCCAGTCGTTGCAATCATGTCTTCACCCTCACTCACAAGCCAATACTTAGCGAGTGGTTACTTCAGTAGCTGCGAAAAAGTACGAGATTTCACGAGCAGCAGCGGCTTCAGAGTCGGAACCGTGAACAGCGTTTGCGTCGATGGATTCAGCGAAATCAGCACGGATAGTGCCGGCAGCTGCTTCTTTAGGGTTGGTAGCGCCCATCAGCTCGCGGTTCAGAGCGATAGCGTTTTCGCCTTCCAGAACCTGAACAACAACAGGACCGGAGATCATGAAAGCAACCAGGTCGCCGAAGAAGCCGCGCTCGCTGTGCTCAGCGTAGAAGCCTTCAGCTTCAGCTTTGGACAGTTGCTTCAGTTTGGAAGCTACAACCTTCAGGCCAGCGTCTTCGAAACGGGTAACGATCTTGCCGATAACGTTTTTAGCAACGGCGTCAGGCTTGATGATGGAGAAAGTACGTTGAACAGCCATGGTGTAACTCCAGAAACAGTGATTTAAGCGAAAAATTAAACCCGCGAATTATACGCGGGTTCTTGGGTATTGCATAATTACGTGCGTTGCAAGCTTAGTCGGCTTCTTCGATCCACAAACCCTGAATGGCTTCGAGCACCTTCTCTCCGCCGCGATCAGGGATATCGTCGAACTCCGGCAGCGCCATGACCAGATTGCGCAGCGTGACGAAATTCACCGAGAGCGGATCGACATCCGGGTGAGCTTCAGCCAGCTGGATCGCGATTTCCTGTACATCAACCCATTTAAGGCTCATGCCAATTCCTTATCAGTGCGGCGCTTCGGCAGCATGGTTGAGCGAGTATTTCGGAATCTCGACGGTGATGTCTTCAGTACCAACGCGGGCCTGACAGCTCAGGCGCGAAGTCGCTTCCAGACCCCATGCTCTATCAAGATAGTCCTCTTCCAGCTCGTCAGCTTCGTTCAACGAGTCGAAACCCTCGCGAATCACGCAATGACAAGTGGTGCAGGCACAAACACCACCGCAGGCACTTTCGATTTCAATGTGGTTGTCGTGGGCCACTTCGAGAATGGTCTTGCCGGTCTCAGCCTCTACAACCATACCGTCCGGGCAGTGCTCGGCGTGTGGCAGAAAAATGATCTGCGGCATCAGTTATTCCTCGATTTCATTCAGGTTGCGACCCGACAAAGCGGCCTTGACGGTCAAGTCCATGCGACGGGCTGCAAAGGCATCGGTCACTTGCGACAGACGCTTGGTCTGCTGCTCGATGGCGTAACCATCGGTGCCTTTCAACAATTCGGACAGTTCCTGCATCTGCAGCTCGATCACCATGCGCTCTTCGGCATCCAGCAAACGCTCGCCATCGACTTCAAGGGCTGCTTGCACGGCCTCGATCAGACGCTGGGCATCCACCTGCTGTTCACGCAATACGCGGGCGACCTTGTCGTCGCTGGCGTACTGGAACGAATCCTTGAGCATTTTGGCGATTTCGCCGTCGGTCAGGCCGTAGGAAGGCTTGACCTGGATATTGGCTTCAACACCTGAACCCAGCTCGCGGGCCGACACACTGAGCAAACCGTCGGCATCGACCTGGAAGGTCACGCGAATTTTTGCGGCACCGGCCACCATCGGCGGGATGCCACGCAATTCAAAGCGCGCCAGGGAGCGGCAATCGCTGATCAGCTCGCGCTCACCCTGCAGCACATGAATCATCATGGCCGTCTGACCATCTTTATAGGTGGTGAAATCCTGCGCGCGCGCCACCGGAATCGTGGTGTTGCGCGGAATAACCTTTTCCATCAAGCCACCCATGGTCTCCAGACCAAGGGACAACGGAATCACATCAAGCAGAAGCAGCTCGCCGCCATCGCGCTTGTTGCCGGCCAGGGTATCAGCCTGGATCGCAGCACCAATGGCAACCACTTGATCCGGGTCGATATCGGTCAGGGGCTCGCGACCAAACATCTGAGCCACCGCTTCACGCACACGAGGTACACGGGTCGAACCACCCACCATGACGACGGCCTGGACGTCTTCAATCTCGATATTGGCGTCGCGCACAGCACGGCGACAAGCCTTGAGGCTGCGCGCAACCATTGGCTCGATCATGGCGTCGAAGGCTTCACGGGTCAGCTCGGACTGCCAGCCACCAAAGGCAACCGTCACCGAGGACGCATCGGTCAGCGCTTCTTTTGCAGCGCAGGCAGCCTGCAGCAAGGTGCGCTGCGTGCCTGGATCAAGGTCGGCAGACAATCCGGCCTGCTCGACCATCCAGCTGGCAATCGCATGATCGAAGTCATCGCCACCCAGCGCGCTGTCGCCGCCGGTAGCCAAGACTTCAAACACACCGCCGGTCAGGCGCAGGATCGAGATATCGAACGTACCCCCACCCAGATCATAGATAGCCACCACGCCTTCAGCCGACTGGTCCAGGCCATAGGCCACGGCGGCCGCTGTCGGCTCATTGAGCAGGCGCAGCACATTCAGACCAGCCAGTTTGGCCGCGTCTTTAGTGGCCTGGCGCTGAGCGTCATCGAAATAGGCCGGGACCGTAATCACCGCCCCCACCAATTCACCACCCAGGGTCTTTTCGGCGCGCTCACGCAGCACCTTCAAGATTTCGGCAGACACTTCAACCGGGCTTTTAGGGCCTTGCACCGTGTCAATAAACGGCATGTGCGACTCACCGCCGACAAAGCGGTAAGGCAACTGCTCGCCCAACTGCTTGACGTCGGACAGACCACGTCCCATCAAGCGCTTGACCGACAGCACGGTATTGAACGGGTCGCTGGAGGCTGCCAGACGTGCCGACTCGCCTACCTCGACGCGATCAGCGTGATAGCGCACGGCAGACGGCAAAATGACATAGCCATTGGCATCGGCCAGAGGCTCGGAAAGGCCGCTGCGTAAAGCAGCGACCAGCGAATTGGTAGTGCCCAAGTCGATCCCCACAGCCAGACGTCGCTGGTGCGGTTGAGGACTTTGGCCGGGTTCGGCGATCTGCAGTAGGGCCATCGTAATCAGGACTTATCTGTAATCAGGCGTGCCATCAGGGAAGCACGGAGTTAATCGTCGAGGCGCTCTTCTAGCTGGCGCACTTCGTAAGTTAGCTTGTCGAGGAACTGCATGCGGCGCATCAGGCGTTCAGCCTGCTCACGCTGCGCAGCATCATCCCAACACGCTGCGAAGCTGTCGTTCAGGTGTTCCTGAGCGACTTTCAGTCGACGCTTGAATGCTGCAATACCGGCCATATCGGCGCTGTCATGCAAATCTTCAAGTTCTTCGCGCCACTGCATCTGCTGCATCAGGAACTCGGGATCGTGCACCGTGACTTCCAGCGGCAACTCGCCCCCCTTCAGCGCAAGCAGGTAACGCGCACGCTTGGCAGGGCTTTTGAGCGTCTGGTAGGCCTCATTGAGGCTGGCGGACTGCTCCAGCGCCAGGCGCTGCTCGCGCTCGGAAGCATCGGCAAACCGATCCGGGTGAACACCACGCGCCAGCTCTCGATAGCGCACAGCCAGCTGATCGAGGTCCAGATTGAAACCCGGTTGCAGCTCAAACAAAGCAAAATGACAAGGAGTACCCACGATCAGCCTCAGATATTGAAGCTTTCGCCGCAGCCACATTCACCGCGCACGTTAGGGTTATTGAACTTGAAGCCCTCATTGAGGCCTTCCTTGACGAAATCCAGTTCGGTGCCGTCAAGATAGGTCAGGCTTTTCGGATCAATGATCACTTTTTCGCCATGGGTTTCGAAGACCTGGTCTTCTTCACCTACTTCATCGACAAACTCCAGCACATAGGCAAGACCGGAACAGCCCGTGGTGCGAACACCCAGACGAATCCCCTCACCTTTGCCGCGCCCATCAAGGGAGCGGCGAATGTGTCGCGCAGCCGCTTCTGTCATGCTGATAGCCATCGTGACTCCTTACCTTTTGCCAGTTTCTTCACCTTGCCTGCGCCACTTGCGGGCGCAAGCAGTACGGATCAGATCAAACCTTTCTTCTGCTTGTAATCGCGAACAGCAGCCTTGATGGCGTCTTCAGCGAGTACCGAGCAGTGAATTTTTACCGGCGGCAAAGCCAGTTCTTCAGCCAGCTGAGTGTTCTTGATGGTCTCTGCTTCATCCAGAGTTTTGCCTTTCATCCACTCGGTCGCCAGGGAGCTGGAAGCGATTGCCGAACCGCAACCATAGGTCTTGAACTTGGCATCTTCAATGATGCCCTGCTCGTTGACCTTGATTTGCAGGCGCATTACGTCGCCGCACGCAGGGGCGCCGACCATGCCGGTGCCGACATCCGGGTCTTCCGCGTTCATCTTGCCGACGTTGCGCGGGTTTTCGTAGTGGTCGATGACCTTTTCGCTGTAAGCCATGGTACTAATCCTCACTCATCAGAGAGTCGCTCTTGAGACGCTGTAAAAGCTGCTGTTCGCTGCGCTTACAGCGTCTACTTACGGCGACTTAAATTGTTAGTGCGCCGCCCATTCGATTTTCGAGATGTCGATGCCGTCTTTGTACATGTCCCACAGCGGCGACAGGGCGCGCAGCTTGGTAACAGCCTCGCAAACCTTCTGCGCGGCGTAATCGATTTCTTCTTCGGTGGTGAAACGGCCGAAGGTAAAGCGGATGGAGCTGTGAGCCAGCTCGTCATTGCGGCCCAGGGCGCGCAATACGTAGGACGGCTCGAGGGAAGCAGAAGTACAGGCCGAACCGGACGACACAGCCAGATCCTTGAGCGCCATGATCAGCGACTCGCCTTCAACGTAGTTGAAGCTCAGGTTCAGGTTGTGCGGAACGCGGTGGACCATGCTGCCGTTGACGTACAGTTCTTCAAGGTGTTCAACCTGCTTGAAGAAACGGTCGCTCAACGCCTTGATACGGATGTTCTCTGCAGCCATTTCTTCTTTGGCGATCTGGAACGCTTCGCCCATGCCCACGATCTGGTGGGTGGCCAGGGTACCCGAACGCATGCCGCGCTCGTGACCGCCGCCGTGCATGGCTGCTTCAATACGCACCCGAGGCTTGCGGCTTACGTACAGTGCGCCGATGCCTTTAGGGCCGTAGGTTTTGTGCGCCGAGAACGACATCATGTCGACCTTCAGCTTGGCCAGGTCGATTTCAACCTTGCCGGTGGACTGTGCCGCATCGACATGGAACAACACGCCGCGCGAGCGAGTCAGCTCACCAATGGCAGCGATATCGTTGATGGTGCCGATTTCGTTGTTCACGTGCATGATCGAAACCAGGATGGTGTCGTCGCGCATCGCGGCTTCAACCATGGCCGGCGTTACCAGGCCATCGGTGCCCGGCTCGATATAGGTCACTTCAAAGCCTTCACGCTCAAGCTGACGCATGGTGTCGAGAACGGCCTTGTGCTCGATCTTGTCGGTGATCAGGTGCTTGCCCTTGGTGGCATAGAAGTGCGCTGCACCTTTGATTGCCAGGTTGTTGGCCTCGGTCGCACCGGAGGTCCAGACAATTTCACGGGGGTCAGCGTTAACCAGGTCAGCAACCTGACGACGCCCGTTCTCAACCGCTTCTTCAGCTTTCCAGCCGAACACGTGAGAGCGCGAAGCCGGGTTACCGAAGTTCCCGTCAACCAGCAAGCAGTCGCTCATTTTTTGAGCAACACGCGGATCAACCGGGGTAGTGGCTGAGTAATCGAGGTAAATTGGCAACTTCATGGACTATCTCCTAAATCAGGCTGGCTGGCGCACCGTCGTTTTTATGCAATCACTCGACGGCGGACGCTTCGATCTTATCCAGGTGCGGCGCCTTGCCATTACAGCGGCGCTGATCCTGACGCTGGGCTACTTCTTGTACCTCACGGCGAGTGACAAGGTCAGCCAAGCTGATACCGCTGAGAAAATCGTGTATTTGCAGGCTGAGGTCGCACCACAGGTGGTGGGTCAGGCAGGTGTCGCCGGCATGGCAGTCGCCAAGGCCCTGGCAACGCGTGGCATCGACGGACTCGTTCACGGCATCGATCACCTGAGCTACCTGGATGCCCTGCATGTCGCGTGACAGCTGATAGCCGCCACCCGGGCCACGCACACTGGAAACCAGACTGCTGCGGCGCAATTTGGCAAACAGTTGCTCAAGGTAGGAAAGCGAGATGCCTTGGCGCTCGGAAATATCGGCCAGGGACACCGGCCCGTGCTGTGCGTGCAACGCCAAATCGAGCATTGCAGTTACGGCGTAACGGCCTTTTGTAGTCAGTCTCATGGACAGGTACCACGGAATTCGGAATGGAAGCGAGTATGCTATTCCCGACTATTTAAGTCAACTATTAGACCTAGTACTTTAGTCGGGATTACCCGCAAAAGAGCGCGCGCATTGTAGCAGGGTCTGCGGCGTAATGGCACATGACACACATCTGGTGGCAGCGGGTTTGCTCGCGATGGCGCCATCGCGAGCAGGCTCGCTCCCACAGCACCCAGAATCTAGACCGCCGTGCTTTCGTCCTTGCCCTTGACGCAGGCGAAGTCTTCTTCGCGCAGCTCAGGCAGCTCTTTCGCACAGTAAGGGCTGCCCAAATCCTTGAGCGCGCCACACATACCATCCAGCTTGCCATCGACCGCCTGCAGATGATCCAGCAACTGGCCAATGGCCCGCGCCACCGGATCCGGCATATCTTCACTGACACCGTATGCGTCAAAACCGATTTTCTCAGCCATTGCCTTGCGCTTGGCCTCGGTTTCATCGTCATTCTTGATAATGATGCGCCCCGGAATACCCACTACGGTCGCGCCCGGCGGCACAGCCTTGGTCACAACCGCATTGGAACCGACCTTGGCCCCCGCCCCGACAGTGAACGGCCCCAATACCTTGGCGCCCGCCCCTACCACGACACCATTTTCCAGAGTGGGGTGGCGCTTGCCCTTGTTCCAGCTCGTACCCCCCAGGGTCACACCCTGATACAGGGTCACGTCATCCCCGATTTCGGCGGTTTCACCAATCACGATACCCATCCCGTGATCAATAAAGAAACGACGCCCAACCTTGGCCCCCGGGTGAATTTCAATCCCGGTCAGCCAGCGCCCGAAGTTGGACACCAGACGAGCCAGCCACTTCCAGCCAGCCTGCCACAACAGCGCCGACAAGCGGTGAATCCAGATCGCATGCATCCCCGGGTAGCACGTCAGCACTTCAAAAGCATTACGGGCTGCAGGATCACGGTGAAACACACTTTGGATATCTTCACGCAGACGCTCGAACATCATTAATCCTTGCGCTTGAGCAGCTCGCCACGGGCTGCTTTTTGGGTTTCGGTGAGAATGCCACGCAAAATATTCATCTCGGCACGACTGACAGCACTGCGACCGTAGAGCCGACGCAGACGCGCCATGAGGTGGCGCGGCTTTTCCGGATCCATGAATTCGATAGCTACCAGGGTTTGCTCCAGATGCTCATAAAAGCGCTCCAGCTCATCCATGGTGGCCAGCTCGCCACTCTTGGTGGACGCCACCTCTTCTTTCTCGACCTTGCTCGGCTGCCCCTGGGCCGCCAGCCAGGCCATGCGGATCTCGTAACTGAGCACCTGCACGGCCGCGCCGAGGTTCAGGGAGCTGAATTCGGAATCAGAGGGGATATGCACATGGAAGTGACAACGCTGCAACTCGTCATTGGTCAGACCGGAGTCTTCACGACCGAACACCAGCGCGATTTCCGCACCCTGGGCCGCCTCTGCAACCACTTTCTGCCCGCACTCGCGCGGATCCAGCAGCGGCCAGGGGATACGACGGTCGCGGGCACTGGTACCCAGCACCAGATTGCAGCCCACCAGGGCATCTTCAAGGGTCGCGACAACCTGTGCATTTTCCAGAATGTCACCGGCGCCCGAGGCGCGCGCGTCAGCCTCATGGTGCGGGAACACCCTCGGCTCAACCAGAACCAGCCGCGACAACCCCATGTTTTTCATGGCACGCGCAGCACCGCCGATGTTCCCGGGATGGCTGGTATTGACCAGAACGACACGAATATTAGGCAGCAAAGGAAGCGCTCACAGACCAGCAAAAGGGAGCAAATCTTACCTAAGCAAAACGTCATAAGCTACGAAAGCTAACGCAAACCTTCATCTACCAAAGTTTTCTGATAGAATATTCGGCTTTCTTTAACAACCTTAGGTGAAACGTCCATGCAGCCCATGCTGAATATCGCGCTGCGCGCCGCCCGCAGCGCCAGTGAATTGATTTTCCGCTCCATCGAGCGCCTGGATACCATCAAGGTTGACGAAAAAGACGCCAAGGATTACGTCTCTGAAGTCGATCGTGCTGCTGAACAGAAAATCATCGACGCCCTGCGCAAGGCTTACCCGACGCACGGCATCCTCGGTGAAGAAACCGGCATGCACCCAGGCAGCGGTGAAGGTGAAGACTACCTGTGGATCATTGACCCACTGGATGGCACCACCAACTTCCTGCGCGGCGTTCCACACTTCGCCGTCAGCATCGCCTGCAAATACCGCGGCCGCCTTGAGCACGCAGTGGTTCTTGACCCGGTTCGCCAGGAAGAATTCACCGCCAGCCGTGGCCGTGGCGCCCAACTGAACGGTCGCCGCCTGCGTGTTAGCGGTCGTACCAGCCTGGAAGGCGCCCTGCTGGGCACCGGGTTCCCGTTCCGTGACAACCAGATGGACAACCTGGACAACTACCTGGGCATGTTCCGCAGCCTGGTTGGCCAGACTGCCGGCATCCGTCGCGCAGGCGCTGCCAGCCTGGATCTGGCCTACGTGGCTGCAGGTCGTTTCGATGCATTCTGGGAGTCGGGCCTGTCCGAGTGGGACATGGCTGCAGGCGCACTGCTGATTCAAGAAGCAGGCGGCCTGGTCAGCGACTTTACCGGTAGCCACGATTTCCTTGAAAAAGGTCATATCGTTGCCGGTAACACCAAGTGCTTCAAAGCTGTCCTGACTGCAATCCAGCCTCACCTGCCAACCTCGCTGAAACGCTAAGCGAATACCGCAGACAAAAAAAGCACCCTTCGGGGTGCTTTTTTTTGGCCTTGCAATTACCCCACCCTGTGGGAGCGGGCTTGCCCGCGATAGCATCACCGCGATTTGCCTGACAGACCGAGCCGCCTGCATCGCGAGCAGGCCCGCTCCCACAAGAATTTAATTCAGGATCAGCTTGCCTTCCTTGTCCACGGCAATTTCATTGCCCGGTTCGTGATCCATACGCACCTTGCCTTCCTTGCCATTGAGCGAATAGCGCACGTCATAGCCGACGACCTTGCTGCTGATGTCATTGACCGTGTTGCAACGCGTCTGGGTCGTGGTGTAGGTATCACGCTCCTGCATGCCTTCCTGCACCTTGTTACCGGCATAACCGCCACCCACCGCACCGGCAACCGTCGCGATCTTTTTGCCGTTACCGCCGCCCACCTGATTACCCAGCAAGCCGCCGGCGACAGCACCAATCACGCTGCCGACAATCTGATGCTGATCCTTGACCGGCGCCTGACGCGTCACAGTCACATCCTTGCACACCTCACGCGGCGTTTTGATCTGCTGGTTGACCGGCACAACGGCCAGCACCTGCGCAGACTCAGGGCCTTTCACCAAGCTGTAAGTGGCAAAAGCACCACCGGCTGTAACACCGACAGCACCCAGTACAGCACCCACCAGCAATGACTTGTTCACGTGAACCTCCAGACCATCTTAAGTGGGAACAGTCCCACACCAATCCTGGAGTTGGAGCACAAAAAAAGGCGCGAGTTCAATAACTCGCGCCTTTTAGGTGACAGTCGTCGATAACTATTGGTTATGGACGATCATCGACTTCCTTCTCACTCGCCGCAGGCGGGATCAGATCCTCTGCACTGAGATTCAGCCAGATCAGCACCACGTTGGCGATGTAGATCGACGAATAAGTACCCGCCAGAACACCCACGAACAGGGCAATCGAGAAGCCCCACAGGTTGTCGCCACCGAAAATCAGCAATGCGGCAATGGCCAGCAAGGTGGAGATCGATGTCGCCATGGTGCGCAGCAAGGTTTGCGTGGTCGAGATGTTGATGTTGTCGATCAGGCTGGCCTTGCGCAGAACCCGGAAGTTCTCGCGCACCCGGTCAAATACCACAATGGTGTCGTTGAGCGAGTAACCGATGATCGCCAGCACCGCCGCCAATACCGTCAGGTCGAAGGTGATCTGGAACCACGACAGCACGCCCATGGTCACGATCACGTCGTGAACAAGGGACACAATCGCGCCGACAGCGAACTTCCACTGAAAGCGGAAGGCCAGGTAAAGCATGATGCCGCCCAGCGCCATCAGCATGCCGAGGCCGCCCTGGTCGCGCAGCTCTTCACCCACCTGCGGACCAACGAACTCGACGCGCTTGATCACCGCCGGGTTGCTGGTATCCGCCTGACCCAGCGCAGCCGCTACCTTGTTACCCAGCAACGGATCATCGCCGGGCATACGCACCAGCAAGTCGGTCGTCGCACCAAAGCTCTGCACCACGGCATCGTGGAAGCCGGCCGAAACCAGCTCGTTACGCACCTTGGTCAGATCAGCCGGCTTCTCGTAGGTCAGCTCGATAAGCGTACCGCCGGTGAAGTCCAGGCCGTAGTTCATGCCCTTGTGGAACATGCTGAACAAGGCCAGCACGGTAAGCAGTACAGTGACGCCGAACGCTACGTTGCGAACGCCCATGAAGTTGATTGTACGTAACATGGCAGCCCCTTAAATCCACAACTTCTTGAAGTCCCGACCGCCATACACCAGGTTGACCAGTGCGCGGGTGACCATAATGGCCGTGAACATCGAGGTAAAGATACCCAGCGACATGGTCACCGCGAAGCCTTTAACCGGCCCGGTACCCATGGCGAAGAGGATCCCGCCGACCAGCAGGGTTGTCAGGTTGGAGTCAACGATGGCGGTAAAGGCACGGTTGAAACCTTCGTTGATCGCCCGCTGCGGTGTCATGCCATTGGCCAGCTCTTCACGTATACGCGAGAAGATCAGTACGTTGGCATCGACCGCCATACCCATCGTCAACACGATACCGGCAATGCCCGGCAGGGTCAGGGTTGCACCCAGCACCGACATCAGCGCCAGCAGCAAGACCATGTTGCCCGCCAGTGCCACCGTCGCGATCACACCGAAGAAACGGTAGATGGCGATGATGAAGATCGACACGAACAACATGCCCCACAGCGATGCATCGACACCCTTGGTAATGTTGTCAGCACCCAGGCTCGGGCCAATGGTGCGCTCTTCAGCGAAGTACATTGGCGCGGCCAGACCACCGGCACGCAACAGCAGTGCCAGCTCGGAAGCTTCACCCTGACCATTCAGACCGGTAATCCGGAACTGGCTGCCCAGCGGCGACTGGATGGTCGCCAGGCTGATGATCTTCTTCTCTTCTTTGAACGACTGAACCGGTACGTCCTTCTCGACACCGTCAACCACTTGCTTGGTGTAAGTCGTCACCGGCTTCTGCTCGATGAAGATTACCGCCATGCTGCGACCAACGTTGCTGCGCGTCGAACGGCTCATCAGCTCGCCACCGTGACCATCAAGCTTGATGTTCACTTGTGGCCGGCCGTGCTCGTCAAAGCCTGCCTGAGCATCGGTTACCTGGTCACCGGTGATGATCAGACCACGCTCGATTTGCGCGCCAGGACGGTTGCCTTCACGGAACTCGAAAGTTTCGGACGTCGCTTTGGAAGCGCCCGGCTCGGCCGCCAGACGGAACTCAAGGTTGGCCGTCTTGCCCAGGATACGCTTGGCTTCGGCGGTGTCTTGCACGCCCGGCAGCTCAACCACGATGCGGTTGGCACCCTGACGCTGAACCAGAGGCTCGGCAACACCCAACTCGTTGACCCGGTTACGGACGGTTGTCAGGTTTTGCTTGATGGAATATTCACGGATTTCCGCCAGCTTGGCCGGGGTCATCGCCAGACGCAGAACCGGCTGACCGTTCAGGTCTGCAGCGGTAATGTCGAAATCATTGAAGCTTTTACGGATCAGGCTACGCGCTTGCTCACGGACAGCTTCATCAGTGAAGCCCAACTGAATGGCACCGTTGAGTTGCGGCAGGCTGCGATAACGCACTTTTTCTTTACGCAACAGGCTTTTGACATCGCTCTCGTACACTTTCATGCGTGTATCGACAGCTTTGTCCATGTCCACTTCCAGCAGGAAGTGCACACCGCCCGACAAGTCCAGACCCAGTTTCATCGGGTGAGCACCCAGACTGCGCAACCATTGTGGCGTGGTCTGTGCCAGGTTGAGCGCTACAACATAATCGTCACCCAGAGCCTTGCGTACAACATCCTTGGCTGGCAACTGGTCGTCTTTCTTGACCAGGCGCAGCAAACCACCTTTGCCGTTCTGGGCCAGGGAAGCACCCTTGACTTCAATGCCTGCATCCGTCAGCGCCTTGCTTGCGCGATCCAGATCAGCTTGAGTGACCTGCAGGGCCGTGCTCGCACCCGACACTTGAATGGCCGGATCATCAGGGTACAGATTGGGAGCGGAATAAATAAAACCGATCGCCAGCACTGCCAGGATCAGTATGTATTTCCACAGAGGGTATTTGTTCAGCATCAATCACGCCGCCCGCTTAAAACGCGGGGCGCCTTGCGCGCCCCGTCGATTGTTGAAAGTTGAAACTTAGATCGCTTTCAGCGTGCCTTTAGGCAACGTGGCTGCAACCGAGCCTTTCTGAATTTTCAGCTCGACAGTGTCAGACACTTCGATGACAACAAAAGCATCGGAAACCTTGACGATTTTGCCGGCGATGCCGCCAGTGGTCACGATTTCGTCGCCTTTTTGCAGGTTACCCAACAGGGCTTTCTGCTCTTTAGCGCGCTTGGCCTGTGGACGCCAGATCATCAGGTAGAAGATGACCAGGAAGCCGACCAGGAAGATCCATTCAAAACCGCCACCCATTGGGGCAGCAGCAGGTGCAGCAGCGTCCGCGAAAGCGGAAGAGATGAAAAAGCTCATTAAGCACTCCAGTTGCAATGTTGTTTCTTAAAGGTCCGAAACTCAGTCCAAGGGCGGCACAGGCAGCCCGCGCTTGGCATAGAAGGCGTCGACAAAGGTGGCCAATGTACCCTGTTGAATAGCCTCGCGCAAACCAGCCATGAGCACCTGATAGTGGCGCAAATTATGGATGGTATTGAGCATGCTACCCAGCATTTCGCCGCACTTGTCCAGGTGATGCAGATAAGCGCGGGAGAAGTTCTGGCAGGTGTAGCAATCGCAGGTCGGATCCAGCGGCGAATCATCATGGCGATGGAACGCGTTGCGGATCTTGATGACACCCGTGTCGATAAACAGATGCCCATTGCGGGCATTGCGGGTTGGCATCACGCAATCGAACATGTCCACACCGCGGCGCACACCCTCAACGAGATCTTCCGGCTTGCCAACCCCCATAAGGTAACGAGGTTTGTCAGCAGGCATCATCGCCGGCAGGTAATCCAGCACCTTGATCATTTCGTGCTTGGGCTCGCCGACCGACAAACCGCCGATGGCCAGGCCGTCAAAGCCGATCTTGTTCAGGCCTTCGAGCGAGCGCTCGCGCAGGTTCTGGTGCATGCCGCCCTGAACGATACCGAACAGTGCCGCCGTGTTGTCGCCATGGGCATTCTTGGAGCGCTGCGCCCAGCGCAACGACAGCTCCATGGAGACACGGGCAGTGTCTTCATCGGCCGGGTACGGGGTGCATTCGTCGAAAATCATCACCACGTCAGAGCCCAGATCGCGCTGGACCTGCATCGACTCTTCGGGGCCCATGAACACCTTGGCACCATCTACCGGCGAAGCGAAGGTCACACCTTCTTCCTTGATCTTGCGCATGGCGCCCAGGCTGAACACCTGGAAACCGCCGGAGTCGGTCAGGATCGGGCCCTGCCACTTCATGAAGTCGTGCAGGTCGCCGTGTTTTTTGATGACTTCAGTGCCTGGGCGCAGCCACAGGTGGAAGGTATTGCCCAAAATCATCTGCGCGCCGATCGCTTCGATATCGCGGGGCAGCATGCCCTTGACCGTACCGTAAGTACCGACCGGCATGAACGCTGGGGTTTCAACCACACCACGGGGGAAGGTCAAACGACCGCGACGAGCCTTGCCATCAGTGGCCAGCAGCTCGAAGGACATACGACAGTTGCTCATGCTTGATCCTCTGGGGCCGGGGCTGGAGCCGTCGGCGCAGGATTGCGGGTGATGAACATTGCATCACCGTAACTAAAGAAGCGGTACCCATGCTCAACCGCAGCCTTGTAGGCCGCCATGGTTTCGGGATAACCGGCGAATGCCGAAACCAGCATCAGCAGCGTGGATTCCGGCAGATGGAAATTGGTCACCAGCGCGTCAACCACATGAAAGGGTCGACCGGGGAAGATAAAGATATCGGTATCGCCACTGAACGGCTTGAGCACGCCATCACGCGCGGCACTTTCCAGCGAACGCACGCTGGTGGTACCCACGGCGATCACCCGTCCGCCACGGGCACGGCATGCAGCCACGGCATCGACCACATCCTGGCCCACTTCGAGCCATTCGGTGTGCATATGGTGATCTTCAAGACGCTCGACCCGCACCGGCTGGAATGTACCCGCGCCCACGTGCAAGGTCACGAATGCCGTCTCGACGCCTTTGGCGGCGATGGCCTGCATCAGCGGCTCATCAAAGTGCAGCCCTGCCGTTGGCGCCGCGACGGCACCCAGGCGCTGGGCGTAGACCGTTTGATAGCGCTCGCGGTCCGAACCTTCGTCCGGGCGGTCGATATAGGGCGGCAATGGCATATGCCCGACACGGTCCAGCAGCGGCAATACCTCTTCGGCAAAGCCCAGCTCGAACAGCGCATCGTGACGCGCCAGCATCTCGGCTTCGCCACCGCCATCAATCAGGATCTTCGACCCGGGTTTTGGCGACTTGCTGGAACGCACATGGGCCAGCACGCGGTGGCTGTCGAGCACCCGCTCAACCAGAATTTCCAGCTTGCCGCCCGAGGCCTTCTGGCCAAACAGACGGGCCGGAATCACCCGGGTATTGTTAAACACCATCAAATCGCCTGGACGCAAATGTTCAAGCAAATCAGTGAATTGACGATGTGCCAGTACGCCGCTCTCCCCGTCCAGGGTCAGCAGGCGACTGTTGCGGCGCTCCGCCAAAGGATGGCGTGCGATGAGCGAATCAGGGAGTTCGAAAGTAAAGTCAGCAACGCGCATGATAGGTTTCGTCTAGCAGGGCCGGGGAGTTTAACGGACTTGGCAAAAATAGACCAATAAGTTGTTGACCGACCTAAACCTCATCTCTATACTTCGCCGCCATTGAGCCCTGATGGCGGAATTGGTAGACGCGGCGGATTCAAAATCCGTTTTCGAAAGAAGTGGGAGTTCGATTCTCCCTCGGGGCACCAAACATAGATTCAAGGTGCAGCTCAATGCACCCTGGATACACAGAGAAACCGGCCACCGCGCCGGTTTTTTTGTGCCTGCGATTTGTCCCGCCCGGGCTCACCTGCTTGCCCTCAGCCCATATCTCCATCACCCTCAGGTTATGGCGTTCAAGATTGCGGAACGCGCTCGATATAGGATTTGAAGCACTGCCCCTTCACCTTGTTGCTGAACTTTTCTGCAGCAGCCCATTTTTTTTCTTTTGTATCTTCTATCGGGTATGCCTGGGCATCGCGCACAAACAGCACGCGCATCTTCCTGGTGATGTCTGAAGGCTCATGGTAGGCATCGTAGACATAATCTACGGGCCTGCCCTCCTGTCGACTCAACATGATTGAGGCCGCATCAAGTGCCCAGCCGTCGCAATAAGACACTTCGCCGTTACTGAACTGGATAACGCCGTCCTTCATGGTCCAGGCCCCGGCTCCGCCCGCTGCGAGCAAGCCCATTGCAGCTACCAGGGCTGACGCTGTCTTGCGCATGTTCATCTTCCTTCCCTGAAAAAACCGGAGGGTATCACCGCATCAACCTAAATGCTGAAAGCCTCTTGTGCTGCCCCTTGGCCTTTTTTTTCGCCAGCAGAAAAGCGATGATCGCCGCCCGGCATCAACGTAGAGGATCTTGTCGATGGAATTGCCACTGGAATCAGTCGCCCTTTATGCACTCAAGCTGGCGTACGAGTCCGAAGGTTCGAGCCCGATTTTGCGCGACGACCCGGCCATGAGCGACTATCAGCGCGATGTCTTTGCCTTTGACCTGCGCAAGGGCGATATCGACGCCATCCAGGATAAAATCGAGCGCTGTGTGGCACTGGCGCTGGACGCCCTGGGCGGCGCGCAAACGGTCATGGGCCGCGAACTGCAAAAGCTGGCCGCCGGTTTCAGCAATGCGCAGACCCCGGAGCAAATGCACCCGGCGCTGCTGACGCTCAAGGATTACCTCAAGGACGTGCAGTAATCACTGCCCCTGGACGGACTCGATATAGGCCAGCAGATTGTCGATCTTCTCTTGATCGCTGATGCCCCAAAAGATCATCCGCGTGCCGCTCACCACTTTTTTCGGTGCTTCTATATAGGCCGCCAGTTTTTCCCGCGTCCATACAACACCTGAGTTTTTCATGGCGTCGGAATACTGGTAGCCCTCGCTGGTGCCGGCCAGCCGTCCGATCACACCATTGAGTTGCGGACCAAAACCATTGCGGGCGTTTTCGCCGATGCTGTGGCAGCCGCCACAGGTTTTGGTGAACAGCCTGCCCCCCGCTTCGGCATCCCCTGCAGCTATCGCGCCGTGACTCAACAGCGCGGCACAAAGGCTAAGGATCAACAAGGCTGGGTACTTCATCGGTCACTCCATCAGGTAAGGGTGTTCAGGCTCAGGCGGCAATTATGCCTGCCCGCCAGCGGTTACACCTTGCTGGTGGTCAAGACAGGGCTTACCCGGCAAACCCGCCTTCATCCAGAAACGTACGTTCCTCCACGCTGGTATCGCGCCCCAGCACATGATTGCGATGGGGGAAACGCCCAAAACGCTGGATGATCACGGCGTGTTCTTCAGCCCAGACGCTGGCTTGCGGCCCAAGACTGTGGTGCAGTTGCAGGGACAGCTGTTGGTCGGCACTGTCTTCGGAATGCTCGAACGGCAAATAACAGAACACTCGCAAGTCGGCCTCGAACGCCTTGTCCATACCGCCATTGATCATCTCCCGGGCATAAAAGCGCGCCAGCGAGTCGGTGGCAAACATATGTGCGGTTCCACGAAAGGCATTGCGCGGGTACTGGTCCAGCAGCAACAGCAACGCCAGGGCGCCTTCAGGTTGCGCCAGCCAGTGCTCCAACTTGCGACTGGACGCCAGGAAATGGGCGCTGTAGAAAGTGTCGCGAAACAAGGTGTCGAAGGCTTCATCCTTGGCAAACCAGTGCCTGGGGCCAGCCTGTTTCCAGAACTCGATTACCGCCTGCGGTGTTATTTGCTGATCCTTCCCGGTCGCTGCCACAGTTTATTCCTCAGGTTGTTGGCCAAGCCTCAACTGTAGGCCTGCTCCGCCAGCAGCACCACCGCAATCAGGATCATTATCGCCCCCGATACCCGGCTGACATTCTTTGCAGCACCTGGCCGGGTGCGCAACACGGCGTGGGCACTGAAACCCACCGCCAGATACACCAGCGCGCAGCTGACTGCATGCAGCCCGCCCAGGGCAATGATCTGTGTCGGTATCGACCAGTTCGACAGCGGGTCGGTGAACTGCGGCAAAAGCGCCAGAAACAACAGCAGCACCTTGGGATTGAGGCCGCTGACACACAACCCCTTCCACGCCCAGCGCGACCATGAATCAGACGCCTGCCCCTGCCCGGACTGGGGGGTTGCGGGATCCCTGAGCATGCACACACCCAGCCAGAGCAAATACAGCGCCCCCGCAACCGTCAGCACGCTGAGGATCATCGGATTGCGCGCCACCAGCCCGCCCACGCCTGCCGCCACAATCACCGTAGCCAGCAAATGCCCCGAGAGCATACCCGCCACCGCTGGCGTCACCAGCCGCCCGCGCATGCCCGCGGAAATCGCATAGGCCCAGTCTGCGCCGGGGGTGATGATAAACAAGAACGATACCGCCCAAAACGCGGCCAGGACGCTGAGAGTCACGGGACATTTCCTTTCTACACTGGAACTTTGATGATGAGAGATGGGGCACAAGCCCCGCGCCGCTGCTTTCTGGGAAGGTCTAAGCGGGCAAAAGAAGAATAAGCAAATGCCGCCAGGATTATCTTTCGTTTATCCTAAGCAACAGTTATTAACGGGAAAGGTTCTTCCATATGGATCGCATTGACAGGAATATTCTTGCGCAGCTGCAAGCTGATGGCCGACTTTCCCTCACCGAACTCGCAGAACGGGTGGGTTTGAGTCTCTCACCCTGCCATCGGCGCGTACGGGCGCTGGAAGACTCGGGGGTGATTCTTGGCTATCGCGCCCTGCTGGCGCCCGGCGAACTGGGACTTAACTTTTCCGCCATGGTATTTGTCACCCTGCGCGAAGTGACCCGTCAGGCGATTGCCGATTTTGAAGCGGCAGTGATCGAGACCTCGCAGATCGTCGACGCACAAAGGCTGTTTGGTGACCCGGACTACCTGCTGCATGTGGTCGCCGCCGACCTGCCGGCCTTCCAGCAGCTCTACGATGAGCGCCTGACCTCACTACCCAATGTGCAACGCCTGACGTCCACGCTGGTAATGAAGCGGGTTATTCAGGACCGGATGCTGCCGTTGTGAGGCGGCATAAAAACATGTGGGGGCTGGCTTGCCTGCGATGCAGACGATGCGCTGTCACTGTAAAACCGCAGTGATCCAATCGCGAGCAAGCCCGCTCCCACAGGACGAGTGCAACCCGCCAATTAATCCGCCAACGGCATCAGCCCGACGGTCAGGGCATCAAGCAAAGCACTGACCTTGGGCAGGGCTTTGCGGCTTTTTGGCCACACCAGGTTGATCGCCAGCCCCTCGCTCGCCAGATGCGGCAGCACCTGCACCAGTGAACCATCAGCCAGATGCTGCTTGATCAGCCAGGTAGGCAGTTGGGCGATGCCGCATCCCGCCAGCACCGTCATCACTTGCCCTTCACCATCTCCTACGATGTACCTGGCGGGCATCACCCGGCGCTCTATCTCTCCGGGGCGGCTGCCTGCGAAGTTCCAAGGGCTGACCGTGCCGTCGGCCCGCCCATAGGCCACACACTGGTGATGCTCCAGATCGCGGTCGGTCACAGGCGTGCCGTGAATGTTCAGATAAGCCGGCGCAGCACAGAACACATGCCGCTCGCGCCCCAGAAAGCGATGCTCCAGCGCCGCTGGCCAGATATCCGGCCCACCGACCCGCACGACAATATCCACGCCCTCTTCGACCGGGTCGATAAAGCGGTCGGAGAACGAAATATGCGGCAGCAGCAGTGCGTGTTTTTGCACAAACTGCAAAATCACCGGCAACGCCTGCAAACGCCCGAAGGCCGCCGGCAAGTCAATGCGGATCCTGCCCTGCGGCTCGGCATTGTCGGCCTGCATGGCCAACTCGGCCTCCTCCAGTTCGGCCAGAACCCCGATACAGGTCCGGTAAAAAGCCGCTCCGCCATCGGTCAATGCCAAGCGCCGCGTGGTGCGCTGGAACAAGCGCACCCCAAGCCTGCCTTCCAGCCGGGCTATGCCCTTGCTGATCGCCGAGGCCGTCAGGTTCAAACGCTCGGCAGCAGCCCTGAAGCTGCCCGAGTCGGCGACACAGACAAATACATCGATACCTTTCAGGCGCTCGGAAGCAAACATGCACGGCCCTCATTAGTGAATTCAGTTCATCTTATTAGATAAAAGGCATCCTAAATACGCCAGCAGTTCCCCAGTAAGCTTTTACACCACGAACTTACTCAAGCATCAGGCGTATTTATGACTTCGCACAAACCCACCGTTTTAATCACCGGCGCCACCGGCCAGATCGGCGGCGACACCCTGCGCAACCTGCTGGCTGACAAGACCATTACCCTGGTCGCGGCCGTGCGCTCCCACGCCAAGGCCCAGCCTTTTACTGCACAGGGCATTCGCACCGTGATCATGGATTTCGACCAGGAACACACCCTGGCCCCGGCGCTGGAGGGTATCGACCGCGCCCTGCTGGTCACCGGCTACACCGTGGACATGCTGCGCCAGAGCAAGGCATTCATCGACCAGGCGAAAAAATCCGGCGTGCAGCATTTGGTGCATCTGGGTGCCTGCGGGCGGGACGACACCACCATCGGCCACTGGGCCTGGCACCAGTTTGTAGAACGTTATATCGAGTGGTCCGGTTTCTCGTTTACCCATTTGCGTCCCGAGTGCTTTATGCAAAACCTGCTCAGCTACGATGGCACCCGCGCAGTCATCAACGGAGTGATCGAGCAGTACACCGGTGATACGCGGTTCAGCTGGGTTGACGGCGAAGATGTGGCCCGGGTGGCCGCACAAGCTTTGTTGCACCCGCAAAAGCATGCAGGTCAGACCTATCGACTGGGCTACGACGTACAGTCCTATGGCGATATCGCCGCGATCATGACCCGCCTGCTGGGCCAGCCATTTCGTTATGACGCACAGTCACCGGACGTATTTGTGCAGAACATGCGCGCGGCAGGTGCAGAAATGGCTTATATGACCTGCGTACAGGACAACTTCACGCGCATGGCCGCCGGGCAAATTCCCGGGGTTGAAGAAACCTTCGACAACTTCAGCCAGATCACCGGGCGCCAGCCGGTGCGCTGGGAAGACTTTGTGCAAAAGCACCGCAAGGTGTTTGCCTATTGATTCAACCCTGTCGCCGCTGCCACAGGCTGCGATGGGGCGCGCAGCCAGCGGCAGTGGCTACAGGTCAGCTGTGCAAGGCAAACGGTGTCACGCCAGTTGCTGGCGCATCGCCATTTCCACCCCGCGAATCTCGGCCAGGCCCTTGAGGCGACCGATCAGCGAATAACCCGGGTTGCTCTTGCGGTGCTGGTCATCGAGCAACTGGTGACCGTGGTCCGGGCGTAGCGGCAAGCGCGGGCCGCCCTCACGTTCACGACGCAGGTCCTCGGTCACCAGCGCACCGATCACCCCGACCATGTCCACATCCCCTCCCAGGTGATGGGCTTCGTGGAAACTGCGCGGATCGGCCTCGCGGCGGGTCGAGCGCAGGTGGGTGAAGTAGATGAAGGGCGCAAACTGTTTGGCCATCGCCACCAGATCATTGTCTTCACGCACGCCATAAGACCCGGTGCAAAAAGTCAGGCCATTGGCCGGGCTTGGCGCGGCATCCAGCAACCATTGCGCATCTGCGGCAGTCGACAGGATACGCGGCAGGCCCAGCAACGCCCGCGGCGGATCGTCCGGGTGGATGGCCATGCGCACACCCACTTCCTCTGCGACCGGAATCACTTCACGCAAGAAATGCCCCAGGTGCTCACGCAACTTCGCCTCGTCGATCTCGGCGTAGGTGCGCAGCAAGGCGCGGAAATCTTCCAGACTGTAGTGTTCTTCTGCGCCAGGCAGACCGGCAATCAGCGTGTTGACCAGGCTGGTATTCTGCTCGGGGGTCAGCTTTTCAAAGTAGGCCCTGGCTTGCGCGATATCCTCGGCACTGTACTCGGCCTGCGCCTCCGGGCGCTGGAGGATAAACAGGTCAAATGCGGCAAAGGCGGTCTGGTCAAAACGCAGGGCCCAGCCACCGTCATCCATCTCCCAGGCCAGGTCGGTGCGGGTCCAGTCCAGCACCGGCATAAAGTTGTAGCAGACGATATCAATGCCGCAACTCGCCAGATTGCGCACGCTTTGCTGATAGTTGGCGATGTACTCGTCACGGCGACCACAGCCACGCTTGATGTCTTCGTGCACCGGGATGCTTTCCACCACCGACCAGGTCAGGCCAGCGTCTTCGATCATCTGCTTGCGTGCCGCAATCGCTGCCACCGGCCATACCTGGCCATTGGGGATGTCGTGCAAGGCAGTGACAATCCCGGTGGCTCCGGTCTGGCGCACATCTGCCAGTGAAATCGGATCCTGGGGGCCAAACCAGCGCCAAGTCTGTTCCATGTCTATCTCCCTTCTTGTTAGTTATGTGCTGCAAAAGTTTTTAGCTGAGCCGCCATACCGGCCTGCTCAATGGCGCTGTAAGCGCGCTGCACCGCATCGCGAAAGGCCGGCCGCGCCGACAGCGCGAGCGGGAATACCTGCTCCAGATCGAGAAAGGCATCGACGCGCTGTGCCCCGTCAAGGCTGCCCGCCAGATCGGCAAACGTGGCGCTTAGCGGATCATCGACCACATGGGCTTCACGGCCCGGCAAAGGCCGGGTGCAGTAGTGAATCCAGGCTGCAACCCCCAGCGCGATACAGTCAACGTCGCGCCCCGCTTCAAGCAGTGCCTGTGCACCCTGGAGCCAGCGCTGCGGCAGTTTTTGCGAACCATCCATGGCGATCTGGCGCAACCGGTGTTGCAGGCTGTCATTGGCAAACCGCGCGCACAGGTCACGGCCATAACTCGTTACGTCGATCTGCGCCGGCATATCCAGCGTCGGTGCGGCCTCTTGGGCCATATAGCGCTGGATAAACAACAGTAAATCAGGATCGCTGATGGCCTCGAATACCGTCTCGTGGCCCGCCAGCAAACCGATATAGGCCAGCAGCGAATGGCTGCCGTTGAGCATGCGCAGCTTCATGGTCTCGAACGGCCGCACATCCGCGACCATCTGCACGCCGTCCAGCTCCCAGTCCGGGCGCCCCTGGGGGAAGTGATCCTCGATCACCCACTGGCTGAAGCTTTCACACACCACTGCCGCGGGGTCCTGGCAGCCAAGCTGCTGCAGGTCGCTGAACGCTTGCGCATCCATGGCCGGAACAATGCGGTCGACCATGCAACCGGGGAATGCCACGTGCTGCCCGATCCAAAGCGCCAGCTCACTGCCTTTAACCGCCAACCCCATGACCGCCTGACGGGTGCGCTGGCCGTTGTCCGGCATGTTGTCGCAGCACAGCACGGTAAAGGCCGGGATACCCGCCTGGAACCGGCGGCGCAGGGCCTCCAGCACAATCCCCGGTGCCGTACGTGGTGCTTGCGGGTGGGCAAGGTCGTGGATAACGCCCGGGTCTTGCAGGCGTAACTGGCCAGTGGCCGGGCTCAGGCAATAACCTTTTTCGGTAACCGTCAGGGTCACAATCCGCGTCTGCGGATCGGCCATGCGCTGCAACAGCTGCTCCAGTTCCGCGCCGCCATCACCGGCGTACAGGGCCTCACGCAATACCGTGATCTCGCGCAACGTCACCTGCTCGCGGTCACGATACTCGGCCACCGAGTAACGGCATTGCTGCTCGCACAACTGCTCTACCAGGGTCCGGTTGGAACGCAGGTTGGCGCTGCACAAGCCCCACGGACCCTCACCGTGACGGTTGTGATGGCGTTGCAGATAGACCGCCTGGTGAGCACGATGAAACGCCCCCAGGCCCAGATGCACGATCCCGATTTCAGCTGCTGCGGCCACTGCGGGTACTGGTTGAATCACAGGCATCGACAGGCTCCTCAAGGATGGCTCAGGGCGGCAGCCGGCAAGACGCTGCCTGCTGGTGGTACGGCTTCATCGATCACCGGCAGTGGTTTGACATAGCGCGCTACACATACTGCACCGATGATGGTCAGCACACCGGCCAACAGGAAGGCGCTGGTGAACGAACCAGTGAACTGCACCAGGAAGCCGGTCAGGGTCGGACCGATAATGCCCGAGGTGTTGGCCAGAAAATGCATGAAGCCACTGACTCCGCCGACGCGGGCAGCAGGTACCGTGTCCTGGATGATTGCCCAGTAAATGGCACCGGTGAGGTACAGAAAGAACACCGCCAGGGCCACCAGAATCACGGCCGGGTACAGGGTGGTGACGAGCCCGGCAAGGCCGATGCACACGGCACAGGCCAGCAGACAGGTCACCAGTACCACTTTGCGTGAAAACATCATCCGCCCGGTTTTCTTGAACACGAAGTCGGAAATGAAACCGCCCAGTGCCAAACCGAGGAAGCCCAGCAACCATGGAATGACCGTGGCGATACTCATCTCTTTAACGTTGAGGCCGTGGGCCATCGTCAGGTAGCTGGGGAACCAGGTCAGAAAGAAGAACAGTGTGTAGTTGTACGAAAAGAACGCCAGCGAGGTGAACAGCACGGTCGGCTGCTTGAGGTAGTAACGCAGCGGGTGCACCGGCTGCGCCGCCATCTCGCTCTGGCCTTCGCCTTGCGCAATCTCTTCGGCAACCTTGCCGGTGGGCTTGTCCTTGACGAATTTGTACCAGACCGCCGCCCACACCAGGCCAATCAGCATGATGATGATGAACGACACCTTCCAGCCGTAGCTGATGGCGATAAAGCCCACTACCGGTCCGGAAATCGCCCCCCCCAACGGGGTGCCGGACATGGAGGAACCCAGCGCCCGCGCCCGTTGCTTGGGGGTGTACCAGTTGTTGACCATCTTGCTGGTGGTCACGCTCAACGGGCCTTCACCCATGCCGAACAGGATGCGGATAAACACCAGCGACATAAAGCCGACGGTCAATACCGTCAGACCGCTGAACAACGACCACAGCACCATGGCCAGCAGCAGTGTGGTTTTCGCCCCGTAGCGGTCAGCGGCCCAGCCGCCGATAAAGTTGAATGCCGCATAGCCGACGAAAAAACTGCTGAAAATCATGCCCATCTCACCCGTGGTCAGACCGTAGTCTTTCTGGATGAAGGGGGCGGCCACAGACAATGCCGAGCGATCCAGGTAGTTAATAACGCCTGCCAGGAACAGCATGATGATGACTAAGGTACGACCTTGACCAAACATTGGAACCTCCCGCTTGTTTTTGTATTCGGTGAGGGTGCCCGCTGGGGGCACGTGTATCGGTTGAATCCTTGACGCCGAAAGCCGTAACGCCTGATCTGTAGCCGCCGGAAGCGCAGCGCGGCTGCGCGCCTCAACGGCTACAGGGCGCTGTTGAGTTGCACCAGCACCTTGCGGGTCTGCTCGGGGTGGTTTTCGATCAGGGCAATCGCTTCGGGCATTTCATCGAACTGGATGCGGTGGCTGATCATTTCCTGAACCTGCAACTTGCCGCTGGCAATCAGTTCAATCACCCGCGCGAACTTGCGGTTGTTGAGCCGCGATCCCACCAGGGTCAGTTCTTTCTTGATCATTTCCAGCTGCACCAGATCGGTGGGCGTGGTGCTGAAACCCAGCAGGCCGATACGGCCGGCCGGTGAGGCAATACGCACCATTTGCGGCATCAGCGCCGGGATGCAGGCAGCATCGACAATCAGTGGCACGCCTTCGCCATGGGTCAACTCGCGCATCGTCGCCTCTACATCCACTTCCTTGCCGTTGAGGGTGCGGCTGGCGCCCAGGGCGCGGGCGGTTTGCAGGCGCTCGTCAATCACGTCAGTCACGGTAATGTCGGTCAGCCCCAATGCCCGGGCCATTTGCACCAGGGTCAGGCCGATCACCCCGGCGCCGTAGATCAGCAGGCTGTCGCCGGGGTGCGGCTGCATGCGATCCAGCACGTTAAGGGCAATGGAGTACGGTTCCACCAGCGCGGCATGGCTCAGCGACATAGTGTCCGGCAGGCGATAAACATTGCTCGCAGGCACGCAGACTTGCTCACTGAAACCACCGTCACGGTGCACACCGATCACTTGCAGTTGGGTGCACACATTGGGCCGATTGATGCGGCACGGGTAGCAGGTACCGCAGCTGATCACCGGGTCGATGCACACACGGTCGCCGACCTTGATCTGCGCAACGTCAGCACCCACTTCGCTGACCACTCCGGAAAACTCATGGCCGGTAATCCGAGGGAAGCGCACAAAGGCGTTTTGCCCGTGAATGATGTGCAGGTCCGAACCGCAGATTCCGGCATAAGCGACGTCGACCCTGACTTCACTGCGAGACAGTTGCGGGACATCGACCTGGGCCAGGCCGAATTCAAAGGGAGCTCTTACTTTAAACGCTTTCATCGGGTAACTCCTGCCAGGACATGACGCCCCGTTTTTTATAGTTATTAAACAGTCGAGCAATCAGCTTTAAGCGGTATTACCAGTGCCAGAGCGTGCCATCTTCCAGGCGGTTGACCGGCAGGCTGGCGCGCTTGTAGGGGTACCTGGCAGCCAGTTCTTCGTTGATGTCGACGCCATGGCCCGGGGTTTCACCCGGGGTGAAATGGCCGTCCTCAAAGCGATAGGCATGGGGGAAGACGTCATCAGTCAGCGGGTCGTGGGGCATGTGCTCCTGAATGCCGAAGTTGGGCACCCAGGTATCGAAATGCAGCGCCGCGCCCATGGTCACCGGCGACAGGTCGGTGGCGCCATGAAAGCCGGTGCGCACCTGGTACAACGCGGCAAAGTCGGCGATCCGCCGCACATGGGTAATACCGCCCGCGTGAACCAGGGTGGCGCGGATATAGTCGATCAGTTGTTCCTGAATCAGCTCGCGGCAGTCGTGAATCGAGTTGAACACTTCACCCACCGCCAGCGGGGTTGTGGTGTGCTGGCGGATAAGTCGAAATGCCTCCTGGTTTTCTGCCGGGGTGCAGTCTTCCAGCCAGAACAGGTTGAAAGGCTCCACAGCCTTGCCCAGGCGCCCCGCTTCGATCGGTGTCAGGCGGTGGTGAACGTCATGCAGGATGTGCAGGTCATCGCCAAAGCGCTCGCGCACGGCGGCAAACAGCTTGGGTACATGATTGAGGTACTTGGCGGTGTCCCAGACATGCTCTGCTGGCAGGTCGCTGTCGGCCGGTTCATAGCGTTCGCCACTGCGCTTGGCCACGCCATAGGTGGTGGCAATGCCCGGAATGCCGCATTGCACACGCACCGCCTTGTAGCCCAGTTCCACATGACGGGCCACTTCGGCCAGGCAGCCTTCGATGTCCTTGCCCGTGGCATGCCCGTACACCATTACCCGCTCGCGGCTTTTGCCGCCGAGCAGCTGGTACAGGGGCATATTGGCTGCCTTGGCCTTGATGTCCCACAGTGCCACGTCAACGGCAGCAATGGCGGTCATGGTCACAGGGCCACGGCGCCAGTAGGCACCGCGGTAAAGGTACTGCCAGATGTCTTCGATACGTCGCGCATCACGCCCGATCAACGCGGGCAGCACGTGTTCTTCGAGGTAGGCGACAACCGCCATTTCGCGGCCGTTCAAAGTCGCATCGCCAATGCCGTAGACCCCCTCGTCAGTGACGATTTTCAGGGTGATCAGGTTGCGACCCGGACAGGTGACAATCACGCGTGCTTCAACAATTTTCATCGGTTCAGGCCTCGGCGACAGAAGAAAATACAGGCATGTTCAGGCTTGGCATGGCCGCTGCGGGAATCAGCGCGCCGGGATGCTGCACCACTTCTGCGGCCAGCGTGTGCCCCCAGCGCGCAGCCTGTTGCGGCTCACCGCCTTGCAAGCGGCAGGCAAGGTACGCAGCACTGAAAGAGTCGCCTGCCGCCGTGGTATCGACGATCTGCCGCACCTGTTCGGCGGGCACCTCGAAACGCCCGGTCGGGCACTGGATAAGGCACGAAGCCGGACCACGCTTGAGAGCCACTTCGCCCACACCAAACCGGGCATAGGCGCCAAACAGGGCTTCGGGATCGGCATAGCCGAACAACGCAGCATCGTCTTCCCAGGTGATCAGCGCCAGATCGGTCAGGCGCAGCATGTCGCTGTACGCCTTGCGTGCAGAAGACGCATCTGGCCACAGGTGTGGGCGGTAGTTGTTGTCAAAGACAATGCGCGTGCCGCTCTGGCGCGCCTGGCCCAGGGCCTGCATCAGGCGCTCGCGGCCGCCGGCGGTGAGGATCGCCAGGCTGATGCCGCTCAGGTACACATAGTCGTAGTCGGCCAGGGCGCGCAGTACGTCATCGGCTTCTGGTCCGTCGAAAACCCGTCGGGCGGCGGCTTCTCCGCGCCAGTAGGCAAAGCGGCGCTCACCCTGGTCATCGGTCTGGATGAAATACAAACCGGGCAGCGCGTCCTTGATCACTCGCACATGCTGATCGCCGACACCCTCATCACGCCAGAGCTGGCGCATGGCAACGCTGAAAGCGTCTGCGCCGATGGCGGTTACATAGTCGGCAACAATACCGTTGCCAGCCCCCAGACGTGACAGATAGACCGCTGCATTGAGCGTATCGCCGCCAAAGGTCTGGCTGAAAAGCGCTCCTGGCAGACCGCGCATCTCAATCATGCACTCGCCCACCAGAGCGACTCGTCGGGGGTGGGGCAAATCGGCCTGTGGGCAATGCCCGAGGGTTACCGTCATCACTTCGCGCCTTGTTTTTATGGGTCGCTTGGCGTCGATACAGGCACGGGTCGTGTCCTTGCATCGAGCTGATTATTATTTTCGGAACGGCGTTTCATTTCATTGCTTGAGGGCGAGTTTAATCAAAATCCCCGCACCGTCAAGAAAAATGAAACAGCGTTTCGTTTCCCTACGGTATATCCTTGTTTTTTTCATTTGCGTTGGAGCCTTCATGGACAACAGCACCACCCAGAACAATGAACTGGTCTCTGCAGTCGGTCGCACCATGGCCGTGCTTGAAGCGCTGGCCGAGCACCCGGAAGAGAGTGGCGTGTCCGAAATCGCGCAAAAACTGGATATGTCAAAAAGTACGGTCTATCGCTTTTTGCAGTCGCTCAAGGCCCGTGGTTATGTGGTTCAGGATGCTGAAGACCGCTACCGCCTGAGCGTGCGGTTGTTCGAACTGGGTGCCCAGGCCCTGCCCCATCTGGATATCGTGCGCGAAGCCGAGCCGGGGATGCGCCGGATCAACGAACTGACCGGGGAAACCGTGCACCTGGGCATCCTCGACGAAGGCAGCATCGTCTACGTGCACAAGATCGACTCCAAATACAACCTGCGCATGTATTCGCGTATCGGCCGTCGGGCGCCGCTGTACTGCACCGGCATCGGAAAGGTGCTGATGGCCTGGCTGAAAGAGGATGAGTTGCTGGCACATTTGCGCGAAGAGAGCTTCGAGCGGCGTACCGCCAACACCCTCACCAGCATCGACGAATACCTGCAGGAACTGGCTGTGGTACGCCAGCAGGGTTATGGCGAAGACCATGAAGAATTTGAAGACAACATGCGTTGTTTATCAGCCCCCATCCGCGACCGTTTCGGCCATGTGATTGGCGGCATGAGCGTATCCTTCCCGTGCTTTCGCTTTCGTGAGGAACTGAAACAGGACTACGTCAAACAACTGATGGAAGCCTCGCAGCAGGTTTCAAGTCAGTTGGGCTGGCATCCGCAAGGTTAAAGTAGGGGGCTGTTGCGCTGTGTGGTAAAGCGCAGCCCCTGCGCTAACGCGAATACAACCCAACTGCAATAAACACCTTGAATGCGATAAACTGCCCGCCGTTTAAAAAACGGCAAGGACTTCACCGGCTAGCCTCTCGCACAAGGATCGTCATGTTCAAACCCTCTTTCCCCCTCGCCCTGACAGCGGTGCTGCTTGCAGGTTGCCAGTCAGCGACCATTGACCCCGATAGCCCGCCCAAGCTCACCCAAGCCCAGGAAAAGGAGCAGGCGGTACAACGCGGTGTGTATGAAAAACTGATCAGCAGTGTGCTCGCCCGTGAGGGCGACCTGGCTAATGCCCAAGGGCGCGATGGCAGTTTCAATCTGATGCTGACCCTCGATGACAAGAACCGCATCATTGGCTGCGGCACTCAACCCAACAAGAAAGTGGATGCCAGGGTTTACCCCTACAATCGCAAGCTGGCCCTGGACCTGCGGTCGATCTGCTGGACAGCGGTGTTCCCCGAGCTGCCCTCGTCACTGATCGACCCCAAGAGCAAGACGGCAAGTGTCGTGGCGCCGGTTCTGGTGTATCCATTGGTTGGGCTTTCCCCCGAGACCCGGGCACGGCGCGATGCGGCCTTGCAGGACAAGGCGCAAAACGACTTTTTGTTCAAGCAACTGCTCGCGCCGATGCCCATCGACAGCATTGGTGTCGCCACGCTGATGATGATGACTGACAGCACCGGCCAGGTGCGCGAATGTGCCGCCAGCCTTGATCCGCACGCCATGCGCCCTTCTGAGTTCAGGCATGACGATGGGTTACTTGCAGGACTGGTTCAGCGCTGCAAGCAACTGGACTTGAGCGCCATGCCGGGCTTTGTGCCCAACACCCAGGGCATGAGCAGCGCGTTTTATCGCGTCGAGTACACGCCCTGGAAAGCCGGGCTCAAGCCCGCTCAATCGCAAAGTTGTTCCACGACTGGCTCACAGGCATCAACTCAAGGCTGTTGATATTGATGTGCGCCGGCTGGTTGAGAATCCAGAAAATCGTTTCGGCTATGTCCGCTGGCTGAATCGCCTGGGCGCCGGCGTAGACCGAATCATATTTGGCCTTGTCCCCGGCAAAGCGCACCAGCGAAAACTCGCTCTCGCACAGGCCAGGTTCAAGGTTGGTGACGCGCACGCCGGTACCCTGCAGGTCACAGCGCAGGTTCAATGAGAACTGCCGCACAAAGGCTTTGCTCGCGCCATACACATGACTGCCAGGGTACGGCCAGTTACCGGCAATAGACCCCAGATTGACGATGCCTGCCCCGGCACCGTGAGCGATCAACCGTGGCAGCAGCAAGCGCGTGCTGTACAGCAGGCCCTTGATATTGGTGTCGACCATGATCTCCCAGTCATCCAGCGAGCACTCGGGGGCTGGCGCGGTGCCTAATGCCAGCCCGGCATTATTGATCAGCCCGCGTAACCTGCTGAATTCCGCAGGCAGATGTTCAATGGCCTGCTCCATCGCGACACGGTCACGCACGTCCACCACCAGCGGCAAGATTCTGGCTTGCGCACACAGCTCGTCAGCCAGTGCATATAGGCGCTCGGCCCGGCGACCGGTAAGCACCAGCGACCAGCCTGCGGCAGCAAAACGACGGGCACAGGCTTCGCCAAAACCGGACGTGGCACCGGTAATAAAAACAGTCGGCATCATAGACAGCTCCTTGGGATCGATCAGGACCACGACCGGCCCAGCAGACCAACGCCTGCCAGCACCAGCAATAGCCATTGGGTAAAACGGGCGGCCTGTTCGGCCTGGATACGCGCGAACAATTGTTGCCCCAGCCACAGCCCCAACAGCAGCGCAGGCAGCATCAGCAATGCCTGCCGGCCTGTGCCGGGGGGGATGGCCAAAGCCACCGCCAGCCCGGCCAGCGCCGCAAGATCGACGGCAAAAAAGAACATGATCAGCGTCGCCCGCAACGCCCGGGCCCGCAACCCGCAGTGGCTGAGCCACGCCACTACCAGCGGCCCGCCAATACTGAATGCGGCGATCAACGCCCCGCTGCTGCCCCCCACCAGCCAGGCACCGGCGCGACCCTCGCCCATCGGCAGGCGAATACGCGCCAGACCCAGAATCGCCAGTAGCCCCACCAACAGGTAGACCCCCACTGTCAGCCCACCGCTGTCGATACCCGTCAGCAACCAGATACCGCACGGCACTCCGCACGCGGCCGCCAGCAGCAGGCGTTTGAGCAGCGGGTAATGCGCCTCGCGCCAGGCACTGCGCAACAGCATCACGCTGGACGCCACTTCCAGAAACAGCACCAGCGGCACCGCCTGTTGCAGCGACCCGAGCATCGCCAGCCCGACCACGGCAATGGCCGCAAAACCAAACCCCGTGAGCCCGCGCACCACAGCCGCCACCAGTACGCACAGCGCACTCAGGGCCCAACTTGCTTCAGGGTTCATACGCTGCTCCAGGGTGCTCAATGGCGCCACTGTAGTCAGCCGCGCGCCCCGGGGCTTAGATCCAGTCGGGGCTTTCGATGGGGCCAGAACTGGCCCTATCGAAAACCTCATCTGGATCTAAGGATTGCCCCCGGCCGTGACTAGTCTGCGAGCAACTGGCCGCACCGGACCGACCCTCAGGAGTGACATGCATGGCGACGAATCTGAACCACCAATGGATGCCTTTTACCGACAACCGTGAGTTTCACCGCGCACCGCAGTTGTTCGTCCGCGCCGAGGGCGTTCGTTACTGGAATGCCGAGGGCCGCGAACTGCTCGATGGCAGCTCCGGGTTGTTTTGCAGCGCTGCCGGCCATGGCCGTACCGAGATCGCCGAGGCGGTGTGCAAGCAATTGCTGACCCTGGATTTCACCCCGCACTTTCAACGGGCTTCGCCGTTGTCTTTCGAGCTGGCGGAACGCTTGAGCGACTTGTTGCCTGCTGGCCTGAACAAACTGTTTTTCACCAACTCCGGCTCCGAGTCGGTGGACAGCGCGATGAAAATTGCCCTGGCCTATCACCGTGCCCGCGGCGAAGCCCAGCGCACCCGGTTTGTGTCCCGCGAGTGGGCTTATCACGGCGTCAACTTTGGCGGCGTGGCCCTGTCGGGGATGATGCGCAACCGCCAGGCCTTCGCCACCGGCGGCCTGCCCCACGTCAGCCATATGCGTCACACCTGGCAAGAGGACCAGCGCTTTCAGTTGGGCGAACCGCAGCAGGGCGCCGACCTGGCCAGCGACCTGGAGCGGATCATCGCCATGCATGGCGGCGACAGCATTGCTGCCTGCTTTGTGGAGCCGATTGCCGGTTCCATCGGCGTGTATGTGCCGCCTGCGGGCTACCTCAAGCGCCTGCGCGACATTTGTGACAAACATGGGATTTTGCTGGTGTTCGATGAAGTCATCACAGGTTTTGGCCGCACCGGCCAGGCGTTTGCAGCACAGAGCTTTGAGGTGAAGCCGGACCTCATCACCATGGCCAAGGCCCTGACCAATGGCGCAATCCCGATGGGTGCCGTGGCGGTGGACGAGGCGGTTTACGACACAGTGATCAATGCCAGCAAAGGTGGCGGCCCGGAACTGTTCCACGGTTATACCTACTCCGGGCACCCGGTGGCCTGTGCGGCGGCGCTGGCTTCGCTGGATATTTACCGGGATGAGGATTTGTTTGCCAAGGGCGCAAAACTGGCGCCGTATTTTCTGGAGTCCTTGAGCGGTTTGAGGGGGTTGGCACAGGTCAGTGATTTGCGCGGTTATGGTTTGCTCAGCGGGATTCAACTAACGCCCGGGGAAGCGCCGGGGGCCAAGGGCGCACGGGTGCAGAGGGCGCTGTATGACGCCGGGCTGCATGTTAAAACGACCGGGGATGCGATCATCTTTGCCCCGGCGCTGGTGACTGGGCGGGCGGATTTGGATGCGATGTTTGAAGTGTTGAGAGAGACGTTGGGGCGGGAGATTTTGTAAGGCTAAAGCAAGTCCCTCACCCTAGCCCTCTCCCAGAGGGAGAGGGATGGGGTGAGGGGCTTTCAACTCGCGCCACGCCTCACCCAGCGCCGCAATCCCCGGCTCGATCAGTTCTTCGGCAATCGCCCCGAAGCCCAGACGAAAGCAGTTGAGCGGCCGCTGCTCGCTCAAGTAATGAATATCCCCCGGTTCAATCAACACACCACGCCTGGCCACCAGCCGCTGCAACACCCAGGCATCCACATCCGGCGGGCAACTGACCCACAGCGACGAGCCCCCCGCCATGCCGCTGGCATTGAGTTGCGGCAAATGCTCGGCCATGGCCCGGCTGATCACCCGCCACTTGCGCGCCAGCCGATCGCGCAACCGCCGGGCATGGGCATCGTAATGGCCCATCGATAAAAACAGCGCCAACGTACGCTGGTTGTTCGACGGCGGATGCCGGTAGATGTAACGGCGCAGCGCCCGCAGTTCATGGATCAGCTCGGCATCCGCGGCAATAAATCCCAACCGTACCCCCGGCAGCAGGCTTTTGGTCAAGCTGCCCAGATAGATCACCCGTCCGCTGTCATCAAAACTCTTCAAAGCCGGATGGTTGCTGCCCAAAAAATTCTGTTCGTTTTCGTAGTCGTCCTCAATGATCAACAAGTCATTTTCACGGGCACTGGCCATCAGCTCCAGGCGTCGGTACAGCGGCATGGTCACGCCAGTGGGCGACTGATGGCTGGGCGTGCAAAACACCATCTCGCAGTCGGCCAGTTGCTCATTGACCACCAGCCCCTGGCGATCAATGCGCAGCGGTTTCAACGCGCAGCCACTCAGGCTGAAAATATTGCGCGCGTCCACATAGCCCGGATCCTCCAGCCCCATCACCAGCCCCGGGCGGCCCAGCAGCCTGGCGAGCATATACAGCGAATTCTGCGTGCCGATGGTGATCATCACTTCCTGCGTCGACACGCTGATCCCGCGTTTGGGCAACACACGCTGGACGATCTGTTCGACCAACAACGGATCGTCGAGCATCACTTGATCATCGACCCAACTGCGCATATGTGCGCCGGTGCTGGCGATGCGCGAACAGTCGCGCCAGCGGGCAGCGGTTTGCTCATCCGCCTCGACCTGACCATAGATGAACGGGTAGCGATACTCACGCCAGTTACGCGGCTTGACGATGGCCCGCAACTGCGACGAACTGCTTTGCAGGCGCGCCTCCCAGTCCGGTGCATGGTCGGGGCGCTCAAAGATTTTTTGCGTGGCGGGTTTGAGGCTGACATTGAGCTGCTGGCGCAGGTACTTCTCGTTGATAAAGAAACCGCGCCGGTCCGATGGGATCAGATAACCATCCTGCACCAACTGCTCATACACCAGCACCACAGTATTACGCGACACGTTGAGCAGCTCACACAGCTTGCGCGATGACGGCATCGGCTCACCGGGCGGCATGGCACCGTCCAGAATCGCGCTGAGCAAGCTCTCGCGCAGTTGCTCCTGTAAGCCCCGGCCAGCTTCGAAGGGTCGAAAATAACGCTCCAACATGGTTCAAGCTCCTGGCCCGGCGCCCCGTCATGGCGCACCCGATGCGCTACAGCCCTTGCCACACAAGGCCTGCAACGACCTCTGGCACCACAGCTTGCAGCAACTGGATCTAAAGCAAGCGCCGAGCCAGCGCCTAAGATCGGGCTGACAAAAAAACAGACATCCCCCAGCCCGGAGTCTCACCATGCTCAAGCCCCTGAACAAATGGATCCGTCGCACCGTCTTGTTGCCCCTTACCGCTCTGAGCCTGGTAGCCACTGCCCACGCTCAGACCGTGACCATCGGCGTGCAAAGCATGTTTGCGCCCTGGAAAGACGCCATCGCGCAAAAGCAGTTCGAGCAAGCTACCGGCTGGGATATCCAGTGGCGCAACTTCGACAGCGGCGGCGACGTGATGATGGCCATGGCCTCGGGCGATGTGCAGATCGGGGTCGCCGGCAGCAGCCCGATTGCCGCCGCCGTGAGCCGCGGTGTGGATGCGCAATTGTTCTGGATTCTGGACAACATTGCCGATGCCGAGGCGCTGGTGGTACGCAATGGCAGCGGTATCGTCGCGCCACAGGACCTGGCCGGCAAAACCCTCGCCGTACCCTTTGTCTCCACCACCCACTTTCACGCGTTGTTTGCCCTTGAGCAGTTTGGCCTGACCGGCAAGGTCAAGGTTATCAACCTGCAACCTTCGGATATCCCCGCAGCCTGGGAGCGCGGTGATATCGACGCGGCGTTTATCTGGGATCCGGCCCTGGGCCGTCTCAAGCAAAGCGGCCATGTGCTGTTGACTTCGGGCCAACTGACCGACTGGGGCAAGGCCACCTTCGACGGCCTGGTGGTAGATAAACAATTCGCTGCCGCCAACGGCCCCGGCATGCAGGCGTTCACCCAGGTGCTGCAAGACAGCACCGCGGGTTACGTCAAGGCGCCAAAATCCTGGACCGCCGACTCGCCGCAGGTCATCAACGTGGCCAAGCAGTCCGGGGCCAAACCTGAAGAAGTACCACCGGTGCTGGCGCTGTACCAGTTCCCGCTGGCCAGCGAACAGGCCGGCCCGACGTGGCTGGGCGGTGGCGCTGCCAAGGCACTGGCCGCCACCGCCGAGTTCTTGAAAGCTCAAAAGAAAATCCCGGCCTTGCTGCCTGACTACAGCGCGGCGATCAACCCGACGTTTGTGCAAAACGCCCAATAACCCGCTCCCACAGGGCATCAAGTTAATTGACGAGGAACACGCCATGCCCCTCAGCCTAAAAATTCATGATGTGTCGGTGCTCTACCCCGGGCAGCAAAAGGGTCAGCCGGTAAGGGCTCTGTCCGGGGTCAATCTGGACATTGCCGCCGGTGATTTTGTCGTCGCCCTGGGTGCTTCAGGGTGCGGCAAGACCACACTGCTCAACCTGATGGCCGGGTTTATCCAGCCCAGCAGCGGGGTGATTACCCTGGGCGACTATCACGGCCAGGTGCCCGAGCGCATCGACGGCGCCGAGCTGCGTGACCAGGTCACCGGCCCCGGCGCAGAACGCGGTGTGGTGTTCCAGAAACATGCGCTGCTGCCGTGGCTGAATGTGATCGACAACGTGGCCTTCGGTCTCAAGTTGCGCGGTATCCCCAAGGTCGAACGCGAAGAACGTGCCCTGCATTTTTTGCAGTTGACCGGGTTGGCGGAGTTTCGCGATCACGCCACTTATCAGCTGTCGGGCGGTATGCAGCAACGGGTCGGGATTGCCCGCGCCCTGACCAATGACCCGAAGATGCTGCTGCTCGACGAGCCCCTCGGCGCACTGGACGCCCTGACCCGCGAACGCTTGCAGGAGCTGATCCTGGAGATCTGGCAGCGCACGCAAAAGATGATGTTTTTTATCACCCATGACGTCGAAGAAGCGCTGTTTATGGCCACCCGACTGATCATCATGTCGCCACGCCCGGGGCGTATCACCCACGAGTTTTCGGTGGATTTCGGCCAGCGCTTTCTCAAGTGCCGCGACGCTCGCGCCGTAAAATCCAGTCCCGATTTCATCGCCCTGCGCGAGCAGATCCTGAGCATCATCCACGGTGACGAGGAGGCAGCGTAATGAGCCTTTTGGATGAAAAACAACGCAATGCCGTGCTGCGCACCCTCCATGAACTGCGCCGCGCCGCGCCGGCAAAGCCGGGCGAGCAATATGGCGCACCGGGCAACGGCTCCAGTATGGGGCTGAGCCTGGGCACGATTTGTGTCGTGTTCGCCTTGTGGTTTTTCGCCACCAATGGCGGTTGGATCAAGCCGCTGTTTTTGCCCTCGCCCCAGGCGGTATGGGCGCAGATCGTGGATGTCAGCCGCGACGGGTTTGCCGATGCCAGCCTGTGGACACATATCGGCTGGAGTGCCCTGCGGGTGTTTGGCGCGTTTGCGCTGGCGGTGCTGACGGCAATCCCGGTGGGTATTTTGATGGGGGTCAATCGGGTGGCCCGAGGCGTGTTCGACCCACTGGTGGAGTTTTACCGCCCGCTGCCGCCGCTGGCCTATCTGCCGTTGGTGGTGATCTGGATGGGTATCGGTGAAGGCTCAAAAATCCTCCTGATCTACCTGGCGATGTTTGCCCCGCTGGCACTCAGTGCCCGGGCCGGGGTCAAGTCGGTGGCCATTGAGCAGATCCACGCGGCCTATTCGATGGGCGCCAGCCGCGGGCAAGTGCTCAGGCAGGTGATCATGCCGGCAGCCCTGCCGGAAATTCTGACCGGCATGCGCATCGCCATCGGCTTTGGCTGGACCACCCTGGTGGCCGCCGAAATGGTCGCGGCCACGGCCGGGCTGGGCTTTATGGTGCTGACGGCGTCCAAGTTCATGGCCACTGATGTGGTGATCATGGGCATTCTGGTGATCGGAGCGCTGGCCCTGCTGTTCGATCTGGGCATGCGCTGGCTGGAGCGCAAACTGGTGCCGTGGAAGGGCCGGGGATAAATGAAAACCCGTAGCCGGCCCAGTGGGAGCGAGCCTGCTCGCGAAGGGCGTTCGCGAGCAGGCTCGCTCCCACAGTTGCAGGTCTTAGCGCACCAACCCGCGCAACAGGGTCACGGTCTGCTCGCGCACAATGCCCATCAGCATGGCGTAACGCTCGGCCGTCAGTGTGTCCCAGCCCAGTGACTTCAGCGAGCTGGTGCGGGTCAGGTGAAACGGCAGTAACTGCCCGGTCAGGGTCATGGAGCGCAGGATGCATTCTTCATCACTGGCATCCGGGCCCATCAGCCGCGAAATGATTCCGCTGGTCACGCCGATAATGCGCTGGCCTATACGCTGGCTGATCATTTCTTCACCGGCGCTGGGGCCCAGCCCCGCCTGCTCCCGCGCATAGAACTTGCGCCAGCTGTTGGTACGGTTGGACACCAGCATGAATTCGGCAATCTTGCTCTGGATGGCGCAGAAGGTGTCGATCAGCTGTTCGGTGTCCGGCCGCGTGCCCAGCAGCGCCTGGGCCGCTTCGATGGTCGGCGCCAGGTAATCCCAGATCCGCTCCACCATGTACTCGGTGCAGGCGCTATACACCCCTTCCTTGTTCTTGAAGTAGTAATTGAGCGCCGGTGCATTAACCCCCGCCAATTCGGCGATATCGCGGGTCGAAGCGCCCTCGTAGCCACGCTCGCCAAACAGGTTGAGGGCCGCTTCGATAATCCGCGCACTGGTTTCATCCCCACACGTATAGCCGCCTTCGCTGGCAGGTCGGCGCCGGTGAATCGTGGTCATGGGCTTCTCCTTGATCGATGAAGACGGGAGTGTGCCTGAATTTATATCGATTGACATAATTTTACCGATCGTAATAATTGTTACAACCGATAACAATTGAGAGCACCATGACCGCACATCAGGCCCTAGACCCATCGATCAAGATCAGGCCCAAACGCCAGCCTGGTAAAACCCTGGCGCTGGGGGCTCTCGGCCTGGGCGCGCTGCTGGGTGCTGCCATATGGGGTGCACACTGGTGGAATGTGGGGCGTTTTATCGAAAGCACCAACGACGCCTACCTGCAGGCCGACAGCCTGAGCGTAGCCGCCAAGATCGCAGGTACGGTGAGCGAGGTGTATGTCAGCGACAACCAGACCGTCAGCGTCGGCCAGCCGCTGGTGCGCCTCGATGTGCGGACTTATCAGGCGGCGCGGGAAAAATCCGAAGCGGCCATTCGCGCAGCCGAGGCCGATATTGCCCGGGGCGAAGCCGAGCTTGAGCAGCACGGCGCGTCCATTGCCCAGGTGCAGGCGCAGCTGGAAGGTGAAAGCGCCAACGAGCAGTACGCCGCCGCACAGGTCAAACGCTACGCGCCCCTGGCCGAAAGTGGCGCCGAGACGCAGGAGCGCATGGCCGAGCTGCGCAACGCCCTGCGTCAGGCCAGCGCAAGGCGGGCTGCCCAGGCGGCGGCACTGAACGTTGCCCAGCGCCAATTGCACACCCAGCGCGCCGCCATTGAACAAGCCCGTGCACAACTGGCCAGCGCCCAGGCCAGCACCCGCCAAAGCAAGCTTGATGAACAGGACACCGTGGTTTACAGCTCCCTGGCCGGCCGCGTCGGCAGCCGCTCGGTGCGGGTGGGCCAATACCTGCAACCCGGAACGCGCCTGATGACCATAGTGCCCCTCGATGAGGTCTACCTGACCGCCAACTTCAAGGAAACCCAGATCGAGCGCATGCACCCCGGCCAGACCGTGGCGGTGCATATCGATGCCTGGCCGGGGATAAAATTTGAGGGTGTGGTTGAAAGCCTGTCGCCCGGTACCGGCTCACAGTTCGCCCTGCTGCCGTCCAACAACGCCACCGGCAACTTCACCAAGATCGTACAGCGGGTGCCGGTGCGCATTCGCCTGAACCCCTCTGCCGATAAAGGCATTGAGTGGATGCCGGGGCTGTCGGCCACTGTCGACGTCGACACCCATCGTGGCTAGTGCTGTTGCTGCATCCGCAGCGCTGCAACCGCCCCGGGCAAACGCCAGTACCAGCGACTGGATTGTGGTCTTTGCTGGCGCATTGGGCGCGTTGATGGCCACGCTGGACATCTCCATCACCAACGCCGCCCTGCCTCAGATTCAGGGCCAGATTGGCGCCTCTGGCACCGAAGGCACATGGATCTCGACCGGCTATCTGATGGCTGAAATTGTCATGATCCCGTTAACCGCCTGGCTGACACGGGTGTTCGGGCTGCGCAATTTCCTGATCGGCAACGCGATTCTGTTCAGTCTGTTTTCGATCCTGTGCGGCATTAGCGAAACCTTGCCGCAGATGGTCATTGGCCGGCTCGGCCAGGGCTTTGCCGGGGGGGCCATGATTCCCACGGCGCAGGTGTTGGTGGCCACCCGCTTACCTCGCCATCAAATGCCCATCGGCATGACAATGTTCGGCCTGATCGTACTGCTCGGGCCACTGCTGGGCCCGGTATTGGGCGGCACCCTGACCGAAAACTTCAGCTGGCGCTGGTGTTTCTTTCTGAACATTCCGGTGTGCGCCTTGCTGCTGGTGATGCTCAGTCAGGGTCTGAAAAAAAGCCCGAGCAACTGGCAAGCGTTTATCAAGGCCGACTGGCTGGGGATTATCGGCCTGACCGTGGGCCTTAGCGCCATGACCGTGGTACTCGAAGAAGGCAATCGCGAGCGCTGGTTCGAGTCTTCGCACATCATCGGCCTGAGCCTGCTGGCGGTGTCCGGGATCGCCTTGCTGCTGATTGCCCAGAGGCTGTCGAAGACGCCGATTGTGCGTCTGAAACTCCTGCTCAATCCGCGCTTTGCCAGCGTGATCGCGATTGTATTTGTGGTGGGCTGCGGACTGTATTGCGTGGCCTTTGTACTGCCGCAATTTCTGAGCAATATTGCCGGTTTCAATGCTCAGCAATCCGGAGCGGTGATGCTGATGTCGGGTTTGCCGGCGTTTTTGATGATGCCTGTTTTGCCACGCCTGCTTGGCCGCGTGGATACCCGCATCATGGTCATGCTTGGCCTCGGTTGCCTGGCCAGCAGTTGCCTGTTGGCCATGGGGCTGACCGCCGACAGCGTGGGCGAGAATTTCACTCGCACCCAACTGCTGCTGGGCCTGGGCCAGGTAATGGCGATGATGCCGCTCAATCAGGCCTCCATGAGCTGCGTGCCGGCCCACGTGGCGGGTGAGGCTGCGGGTATCTACAACATGGCGCGCAACCTCGGCGGCTCGGTGGGGCTGGCGCTGCTGGGGACGTTTATCGAGCGGCGCAGCAGCTTCCATGACGCCACCTTGCGCGATGCCGTAAGCGTACAGTCGGTCGAAGCTCACACTCAGCTTGCAGCGTCCGCCCAGGGCTTTTTCGCTGAGCACGGCGATCTCGCCCATGCCCAGCTCCAGGCACTGGGTCAACTGGCCGGGCAGATCCAGGTTCAGGCGCAAGTGATGACCTACAGCGAAACCTTCTACGTGCTCGGCATCGCCTTGCTTTTGTGTCTGCCCCTCGCCCTCTTTCTAAAAAAACCGCCTGCCGGTACGCCATTGAACACAGGACACTGACCATGATCGCTTGCAAACCCTTGAGCCTGTTGGGTCCGTTGTTGCTGGTGGGCTGCACCTTGGGCCCGGACTATCACGCGGCACCCGACAGCCACCTGCAAGACAGGGACTTTGCCCGTCAGGTGGCTGGCACCCAGGCGCAAACAGCACAGGTTGCCGAATGGTGGCGCGACCTCAATGACCCGGTGCTCAACCAGTTGATCGACAGTGCACTGGGCCACAGCCCCGATCTGCAAGCGGCCGCCGCGCGGTTACGCCAGGCCCGCGCCGGACTGGCGGAAAAACGCAGCAACCAGATGCCCAAAAGCTCGGCCACGGCAGCGGCGCTTTACACCGGCTCGGGTGACAGCCAGACCGACGCCACCCACCTGTACCTGAGCGGTTTCGATGCCAGCTGGGAGCTGGATATTTTCGGCGCCAGCCGCCGCGCGGTAGAAGCAGCCAGTGCCGAAGCAGATGCCGTACAGGCGGATCTGGCCGACGCCCATGTGCAACTGGCCGCTGAAGTGGGCCAGGCCTATATCGGCCTGCGCGACCAGCAACAGCGGCTGCGCATCGCCCGCCAGTCCGAACAGCTTGAGCGCCAGTTGCTGGACTTTACCGGGCAGCGCCTGGCCCAGGGAACCGCCTCGGAACTGGACCGTGAACGCATCGCCACCCAGGTCGAAACCACCCGTGCCGCGTCCATCGCCCTGGAGCTGGAAGTGATTGAATCCCTCGACGAACTGGCCTTGCTCAGCGGTCTCGAGCCCGGCGCCCTGGACACCCGTTTGGGCACCGAAGCCGCGCTGCCGGCACTGCCCGCCATGGTCAATATCGGTGACCCGGCGCAGTTGCTGCAACAGCGCCCCGACATCCGCGCTGCAGAACGCCGGCTGGCCTCCAGCACCGCGCAGATCGGAGAACACAAGGCGGCGGCATTTCCCAGGGTCAGCCTGTTCGGCTCCCTGAGTTTCAGCGCCAGCGCGCCGGGCCATCTGTTGCGCAAGGACAACCTCAGCGCCCTGGGTGTCCCCTATCTGCAGTGGAACTGGCTGGACTTTGGCCGCGTGCAGGCCCAGGTCAAACAGGCCGAAGCCGGACGCGACGAAGCCCTGGCCAGGTACCGCAGCAGCGTGCTCGGTGCCCTGCGCGATGCCGATGTGGCATTGGCCCGCTACGGTAACGAACGCCAGCGCAGGGGCACCCTGGGCCGGGTCGAAACCAGCGCCGTACGCGCATCCACCCTGACCGAACAGCGATACCGCGCCGGTACCAGCAGCGTGCTCGACTGGCTGGACGCCGAACGCACCCGCTACCGCGCCGAACAGGACCGGGTTCACAGTGACGGTCAGTTGATCAAGGACTACATAGCCCTGCAAAAGAGTCTTGGGTTAGGGTGGCGCTCCCCGACCTGATTTCCGGATAGACCATGCGCTCCAGTCAGCACGATTTGATGTGGCGCCAGTTGCTGCCCAAAGTGCGCAGGCACGATGAGCCGCTGCAGGTGCAGCTGTGCACCGCGTTTGTCACGGCCATGCTCGACGGGCGTTTGCCTGGCGGTACACGGCTGCCATCGAGCCGTGATCTGGCCATGCTGACCGGGGTTTCGCGCAATACCGCAGTACTGGTCTACGAACGCCTGGTAGCCGAGGGTTATGTCGATTCGCGGCCCCGTGACGGTTTTTTTGTATGCGGCGCCATCACTCCGACACAGACCACCCGGCCTCTGCCCGAACAGGCTGCGCAACCACCTGACTGGGCCTCGCGCATGCACCTGGCGCGCAACCCGCTGGCGTTTATGGACCGCCCGCCCACCTGGCGCGAAGTGCGCTACCCCTTTATCTACGGCCAGTTCGATCCCCGGCAATTCCCGCTCACCCAGTGGCGCCAGTGCAGCCGTCAGGCACTGGAATTGAAGGCCGTGGATCGTTGGTGGCAGGAAGGCGAGAACGTCGGCGCCAGCCAGCTGATCGATCAACTGATCCGCCGCGTGTTGCCGCGCCGCGGAATTGCCGCCACCCATGATCAAGTGTTGTTGACCCTGGGCCGCCAGCAAAGTTTTTACCTGCTCGCGCGCCTGTTTGCCCGCCCCGGCAGCGTAGTCGGGGTCGAGGAACCGGGCTTTCGCGATCCGCGCAATGCCTTTTCCCACGATGGCGCGCACATGGTCTCGCTGCCCATCGACGAACACGGATTGCAGATATCCCCGGCACTGGCAGCCTGCGACTATCTGTATTGCACACCCGGCTACCAGTGCCCGACCGGTGTGACCATGAGCCTGGGCCGGCGCCAGGCCTTGCTTGAACATGCGCAGATGCACGATCAGGTGATCTTCGAAGACGATGATGACCCCGAGACCGAATACGACGGCCGCGCCCTGCCAGCGCTCAAGGCCACCGACCCGGCGGAGCGAGTGATCTACCTCAGCAGTTTGTCAAAGTTGCTGTCCCCGGGGCTGGGCATCGGTTACATCGTTGCCCCGACACCGGTGATCGAGCAACTGCGCCAGCTGCAACGGCTGATGATCCGCCAGATCCCGGGCAACAACCAGATCACCGCCGCGCTGTTTATTCAACAAGGCCACTACGATCGGTTGCTGCAACAGGCCCGGGAAAAACTGCAACTGCGGGCCGGGGCGATGGCCACCGCATTGCGTGAAGTGCTGCCGGATGCGGAGTTTGTCATGCCCAGCGGCGGCGCCACGCTATGGCTCAAGCTGGCCGGCGAGCACGACTTGCTGAGCTTGTACTACGCAGGGTTGGCCAAGGGCGTGCTGTTTGACCCGAGCAGTGCGTTTTGCGTCGAGCCCGACACCCTGCCCCGGCCTTGCCTGCGCCTGGGCTTTGGCTCCATCGCCCAGGAGCTGATTGCCCCCGGCATTCGCGAGCTGGGACTGGTGATCAACGCCCACGCGAAACGACCTGCAGTTGTGCGCGGCTGAGCCATTTGCCCCACAACAGCGCCTGCGTTGCCCCTGTGGGAGCGGGCTTGCCCGCGATGCAGGCAACGCGCTGCATCTGGCCCACCGCAGTGCCCCCATCGCGGCCAAGCCCGGCTCCCACAACCCCAGGGCCATCTCTCCCTGTGGGAGCGGGCTTGCTCGCGATGCAGGCAACACGGTGCATCTGGCAAACCGCAGTGCCCCCATCGCGGCCAAGCCCGGCTCCCACAATCCCAGGGCCATCTATCCCTGTGGGAGCGGGCTTGCTCGCGATGCAGGCAACGCGCTGCATCTGGCAAACCGCAGTGATCCCATCGCGGCCAAGCCCGGCTCCCACAACCCCAGGGCCATCTATCCCTGTGGGAGCGGGCTTGCCCGCGATGCAGGCAACACGGTGCATCTGGCAAACCGCAGTGCCCCCATCGCGGCCAAGCCTGGCTCCCACAACCCCAGTGCCATCTCTCCCTGTGGGAGCGGGCTTGCTCGCGATGCAGGCAACACGGTGCATCTGGCAAACCGCAGTGATCCCATCGCGGCCAAGCCCGGCTCCCACAACCCCGGCTCCCGCACGGTAGTCGCACTACCAGCCCCTGGCCCTATCGATAGTCCCCGCTGGCCCCATTCGCTGGTCACGGATATGCAGTACTACTGCTGACCACCAAAGCACTTGGCGTCGTCCTGAAAACAAAACGTTAAGGATGGGAAACTCTCACTATGTTTTACGCAAAGTATCCGTTAGCCGTCAGCCTTGCCGCCTTCGCTTTTACCCAGCATGCGCTGGCAGCCGACACGTCGGCTGCCCCCGAATGTGCCCAGTATGAAAAGCTGCTGACCCGCGCCGAACTGGCCTTCAAGAACGTGCCCATTTGCGCGCGGATCAAGCCGGACCTGTGGGGGCTGCGCAAGGAGCTGGCCGAGCATGGCATCGGTTTTACCGCCACCTCGTATAACGGTTACACCTATGACGTATTGGGCAACAACGCGAAAAAGCAGGTGTATAACGGCCAGAACCCCAGCTACAACACGTCGCTCAACCTGTACCTGACCTACGATCTGACCCGCGTTGGTTTTGCCAATGACGCGCAGCTGACACTGGCCGGCAACTGGGTGGACTCGACCTATACCCCGGCCAACCCGCGGGTCAAAACCGTCTCGGTATTTGCCATCAACCAGTCCTTTTTCAATCACCAGCTGGAACTGGAATACGGCTTCATACCCGGCGTGCGCCTGTTCTATGGCATGGCGCTGGGGGGCAGTGCCTCGACCGCCGCCCTGGGCCCAAGCAGCGTGGTGCCATTTCAGGTCGGCATGTCGGCTACCGAGCCGACCCCAACCGTCAACGTGATCGTGCGTGACCCGTCGCTGCGCTTCTACAACAGCACCGCGCTGACCCGCAGCGTCAGCCCCGAAGGCATCCAGAAGGATGTCGACCTCAACCCCAGCGGATTGCGCCTCAAGGTGCCGGATGCCCGCGCCATGCTGATCAATGAGTTCGGCTACAAGCAGGCGCCGTCGGCCAGTTCCAACGCCATGTGGCTGCGCGCAGGGGCCATGTACAACACCAGCCATTACACCGAGTTCACCACCGGTGAAAAGTCGGACAACAACTACGGCGTATACCTGGCCGAGACGGTGCAGGTGACCAAGCCCTACGGCGATGCCCGCGGCTGGTATCTGGACAGCAAACTTGATTACTCGCCTGACTCGGTCAACGCCATCAACAAGGCATTCCAGGTCAGTGCCTTCAATGTCGGCCCGTTCGCCAGCCGCCCTGCCGACATGGCCGCCGTGGGCCTGACCAAGAGCTACTACAGCAAGGATCTGCGCGACGTGACCAGGAGCTATGGCATGGAAGCGGCGCCCTACACCCTGGCGGTAACCGCTTCCTATGCGGCCCGCCTGATCCCCGGCGTGTATTTGATCAGCGGTCTGACCTACACCAAGAACCCGGTATTCACGCCGATCCATTCCGATGCCCTGTTGCTCCAGGAATCGCTGAACTTCCTGTTTTAAAGCGCCAGCCCCCAGCCGTATATACCCGTCACCTGGTCCTTTGCAGCGCAGGCCCAGGTGCTAATGCGAGGTCGTAGAACATGAGCGATGAACGTTATCAACTGTCCACCGGCGACTATCTGGCGCTGGACGCCACAGCCATGGCCGCTGCGGTCAAAACCGGCGAACTGACCCCCCGGATGCTGCTCAGCGCCGCCCAGGCGCGCTGCGATGCGGTAAACCCGCTGGTCAATGCGGTCAACATGCGCCACGACGAGCATGCCAACAGCGTGCTCAGGGCCCGTCACCACGCCGGCAGCGAGCTGCTGGGAGCATTGGCCGGGGTGCCGATGCTGCTCAAGGACTTGAACACTTACCTGACTGGCACCCTGACTACCAACGGCTCAAGAATGCTGGCCGACACGCCGCCGGCAACGCGCAACAGCACCATCGTGCAGCGCTACGAGGCCGCCGGGATGCTGATCTTCGGCAAGACCACCAGCCCCGAGTACGGCCTGACCACCACCACCGAATCCTCACTGTGGGGCCAGACACGCAACCCTTGGAGTCTGGCTCACAGCGCAGGCGGCTCATCCGGCGGTGCGGCGGCAGCCGTGGCCGCAGGCATCGTGCCCGTGGCCCACGCCACCGACGGCGGCGGCTCGATTCGCATCCCGGCGTCGTATTGCGGCCTGTTTGGCCTCAAGCCCACGCGCTATCGCACCCCTCAGGGCCCGGACACCTTCGAAGGCTGGTTCGGTGCCAGTTGCGGTCATGTGGTATCACGCAGCGTGCGCGACTCGGCACTGTTGCTGGACGTCAGTCACGGTCATGAAAAAGGCAGTCCCTACTGGCTCGCGCCACAGGCCATAAGCTACAGCGAGGCAGTGCGACGCAGCCCCGGTTCGTTGCGCATCGGCGTGGTCGATCAGGCCATGACCGGCCTGGAACTGGACGCCGATATCCGCAGCGTTTTGAACACTACTGTTGATCTGCTGTTGGGCCTCGGACATCGGGTAGACCCCGTGACCCTGCCCGTCGACCCGCAGCAGGTATACGGCGCTCACGGCGCCGTGGGTGCAGCCGCACTGCTGGCCGCCGTGCGTGACCGCGAAACCGTCCTCGGCCGCCCGTTGCACGCTGACGAGCTGGAGCCCGTCAGCCGTTATCTGGTCAACAATGCCACTTCGGCCACCGCCGAAAACCTGTACCGTGCCCGACGCAGTTTCGAATTGATCGGCAGTCGCATGGAACACCTGTTCGACGACTATGACCTGCTGCTCAGTCCGGTCACCTCGCAGATCACTCCCGAACTGAAAGTGGCCAGTCTGGATCAGGATTACCCGCACTACATCCAGGGCATCATCGGCAGCATCGGCTACAGCGTACTGGCCAATGTCAGTGGCCAGCCGTCCATGTCGGTGCCGCTGGGCACCAGCAGCAGCGGCTTGCCCATCGGCATGATGTTCAGTGCAGGCTGGTGCCGCGAAGACCTGTTGTTCCAATTGGCCGGGCAACTCGAACAGGCAAGCCCCTGGGCTGATCGACGCGCACCGCTGTAAGCCACTCAACCGATGAACACTGCTCGATGGGATTGAAATGATGAATAACCAAATCTCCGGATTTCGCCGTCATTACACCTTGTTTGTGTTGTTCCTGATTTCGGCGGTCAGCCTGATCGACCGTCAGGTCACGGGCGTTGTGATTGAACCGATCAAGGCCGAATTTCACGTTTCCGATACCCAGATCGGCCTGCTTACAGGTCTGGCCTTTGCTCTGGTCTACTGCCTGTTTGCGATCCCGTTGGGGCGCTTTGCCGACCGTGGCCATCGGCGCAACCTGATCGGCTGGTGCTGTGCGTTCTGGAGCGTGATGGCCATGCTTTGCGGCTTTGCCAGTAACTTCTGGACCCTGGCCCTGGCACGCATAGGCGTGGCAGTGGGCGAGTCGGGCAGCGGCGCAGCATCGATGTCGATGATCGCCGACCTCTACCCGCCCCATCAGCGCTCCAAGGCCATCAGCGTATTTATGCTCGGAGCGCCCATCGGCGCCTTGCTGGGCATGAGCCTGGGCGCCTATATCGCGTACTACCACGGCTGGCGCGAAGCCTTTATCTGGATGGCGCTGCCTGGTATCGCTGCCGCTGTATTGCTGCGGTTTACGGCTGCCGAACCATTGCGCGGCTTATGGGAGAAAGCCCGTGAGTCGCGCCCAGCCGTGCCCCATGAAAGCGTGATGCAAGTGATGCGCGTGGCCTGGGCGTCGAAAACCTTTGTACGTATTGCCCTGGCCGGGGCGCTGCTGGCGTTTGCCAGTTATGCGTTCAGTATCTGGAGCACTGCATTTCTGGTACGCAGCCACGGGCTGACGCTCAAGGACGCAGGCATCATCATGGGCCTGGCGGCCGGGCCGGGGGCCATTATCGGCTCTCTGTCCAGCGGCTGGTTGAGCGCCTGCCTGGCCCAACGCGACAGCCGCTGGCAATTGGGCGTGCCGATCGTCGGGGCACTGCTGGCCTTGCCGATGTCGATTGCCTTCGCGCTGTACCCGGCCGGTCATCCCTGGACGCTGGGTGCGCTGCAAGTGCCCCAGGCAACGGTGTTCATGTTTGGCATGTCGGTGTTCGGCATGTGGTGGATGGCACCGAGCTACACCGCCATTGCCCAACTGGTGGCGCCTGAGCGCCGCGCAACCATGATCGCCCTCTACAACTTCGGGATCATGGCCATCGGTGCAGGTTTCGGCCCATTGGCCGTGGGTGTGCTGAGTGATCACCTGACCCCGCTAATGGGCATCAATGCCCTGCGCTGGTCGCTGGTCATCTGTTCCGGGGGGTATCTGCTGGCGAGCGGGTTATTGATCAGCGTATTGCGGCCGTACGGGATCGCAGCCGGTCTTGCCAATGTACTGCCGGTGTTGCCGACGAACAAGCTGCAGACTGCGTAATTCTGTTGGTGGGGGCAGACTTGCTTGCGATGCCGGCGACTCGACTCATCTGGTCGACTGCGGCGGGGCCATCGCGGGCAAGCCCGGTTACCACAGATATTTAGCGCTCAAAAAGCCTGATGTAAATAGTTACCGAGGGTCTGCTTTCACACGAACAAATCCAGGGTCCAGACCGAATACCTCAACCCCTTCGACAGTCGATTGGCCGATCGTAACCTCACGCCGCACCACGGGTGCGTCTAGACGCTCGCGATACTGTATGACGTAGGCGTCCCCTTCCTTCTCAACTGCACCGTGAGGAATGACCAAGCTGTTTTCATTGCTATAGGTCACGATCGTCATGTGCGCACTCATACCTAGCCTCACCTTTTTCAGGTCACCATCCTCGGGATCATTGACGGTGATCGTGATCGGGAATCTTGCTGAGCTGCTGCTATCATCCGGCACAGCCAACTGGCTGATGGCGCTTACATAACCGTTTAAATTCGGCACCGAAAAACCCTCCCCATGGATCGCTACTGGCTGATTCAGGGAGAACTTGTTGACGTCTGACTCCAACACCTGGGTGACGACCTTAAGCCCAGATATGTTGGCCAACTTGAGTATTTGTTGGCCTTGGGCCAAAGACGCTCCTTTGTGAAGAGACCCCGGCTCGCCCCCTGACGATTGGGGTGCGCCAATGGATAGCACTACTCCCGGAAACGGGGCATGGATCGTCTTTTGCTCCAGCATCGTGTTTAGCCGCTCATGAGCAATGGATGCATTCTGGTATTCCATATCAGCTATGACTTTGCCCTCGCCCTTGCCAACAGCCAGCATGTCTTTGAGCTGTGCTTTGGCTGAGGTCACCTCAAGCAATTGTTGGTCACGTTGTTGCTTCAAGGTATCTCGCTCGTTGCGAGATACAATGCCGCTCTGATAAAGCGTCTTGACCTGGGCAAGCTCAAGGTCAAGCCTCTGCATGGCCACCTCGGCCAGTCTTAGCGCCTGCCTGGCTTGCCTCACTCCCGAGCCCGTATCCCAAACGCGAAACGCTGCAGCAGTCTGCTGCGCTTTCAACTTGCTGGCCAAAGCGTCCCTTACTTTGACTTCCTGCAACCTGGTATCGAGGGTCAACAGAGCCTGCCCCTCTTCAACATACATACCTGGACTCAAATTGTTGTCCAAGGCAAAACCTTCAAAAGGCGCCGTGAGAATGGCTGTCTCAACCGGCTCAACTTTACCCACCAGCCCGATTTCATGCTCCAGGTTCCGACTGTTAACCGCTACCCAGGAGTCAGTGCCGTGCGGGGCTTCGGGTACGATAAATACCAGTATCAAGCTCAATACCAGCACTCCCGCTGCGAGAAATTTCCAACGCCTCTTCGAAGCCTGGATTCTGTCAAAAACTCTCAAGTGAGATCTCCCAACTCTCCAACATTACGCCCAACAGCACATCCAACTGGGACCTGGCATCCAGATATGAAATTTTTGCGCTCAAGTTCGCTTCCTCAGCGGCCCGCAGGTCTGACTCAAAACTGATGATCTGAAAGTTGCTGGATCGGCCTGCGTTCAATTTGTCGTTCTCTATCGCCAGCTTGCGCCTGGACAGGTCCATCACCCGCTGGGAAATTTCAAGCTGACGCCACTGGGTATTCAGGCTACGTACTGCGTCAGTAGTCTGGCGCTGCAAATCAACCCGAGCCTCCTCCAGCAGCAATTGCTGTTGTTCCAACGCTGTCTGGGCATGGACCTTGCCCTGGCGAGTACTGAGATCATTGATGGGAATTTCCAGTTTGAGCCCCGCGTAAGTGTCCCAGGCCCTGGCAGAACCGTTGAGGCTGTGTTGATCGCGCTGCTGAGAGGCACCCGCCACCAAAGAAAAATCCCAACGGACCTTGTCTTTGGCAAGCAGCAGGTTGATCGAGGCCTGTTCGCTCTGCACAATCGTGCTCAAGTACTGGGGTTGCTTGGCCTGTGCCACTTTAAATGCCGTCGCCTGATCCAGTTCAAGCCGGGTCACTCGCAAGCTGTCACTGGCGCGCACGGGCGTTGATAGGTCAAGCGCCAAAAGCTTGAGCAGCAACAAGCGGCTCGCCTCCAACTGATTCTTTGCATCTTCCACCGCCAGCTCCTGACTCGCGATATCCGCCTCGATCTGCACAACATCAAACTCGGCTACTCGTCCTGCTGTGATCAGTTGCTTGTTGACCTTGAGCAAAGCGACTGCCCGCTCCAGCGCCTGCGTGGCGATCGTCACCTGATTCTGGGTTTTAAGCAGTACGCGATAAGCCGCAATGATTTCGTAAATGGTTTGGGACACACTGGCTTTCAAATTAAGCTGGTTGACTTGCTCAGCCAATTTCGCCAAGCGCAAGGGCGCAGTTGTGACGTTTTTACCCGCCCCCCGAAGCAAGGGTTGAGTCAAGGTCAACGCGAGGCCATTACTGCTCAAATCACCCGAGTTTCTCGTGGCATTGAACTCCTGGTTCCAGCTCAATTCCACGTTGCTCCCATACTCACCCAGCAGGCTCACCGAAGGCCCAATACCTGTTGCACGACTGCTGTCCACGCTCCCTTTGGAAAGTTTGTGAGTGCCAATGAGCTTGAGCTTGGGGTTAAACATGTCATCAGCGACAAACAAGTCGAACTTCTCTCGCACGCGCTGAAGTTTAAGGCTGCGTATGTTGTAGTTGCGGCGCAAGCCCAGAGACACTGCTTCGACCAACGACAAATCAATCGAGTGCTGACTCATCAAGGCTGTGGGGGGAGCATTAGGGGCCGGCACGTCTGTTTGCGCAGATGCCACCAAGGATTGCATCGCCACACCGCACACCACGGCCAGAATCAGTCCTGTTTTAATAATCACGCAGGGCCTCCACCGGAGTCAGGCGAGAAGCCGTAATGGCAGGTTTCAAACCAAAGAACACGCCGACCAAAACCGTGCTTGTGACGCCCAAGGGGATGGCGCTGAATGCCATGGCGAACGCCCAACCCGATACTTGGGCATAAATGTAAGCCAGTGCCATGCCCAGCCCAGCGCCCAACACAGCCCCTAAAACGCTAAGCGCAGCGGCTTCGATCAGAAACAAATTGCGAATGTCCTGACGGCGGGCACCCATTGCCATACGTAAACCTATTTCACTACGGCGCTCAGAAACGTTCATATACATAACGTTCATCACCGCCACTCCGCCGCCTACCAGCGTGATGACCCCCAAGGCCATCAAGAGGTAATGGAAAGTGCGATTCTGGCTATTCATCCCCTCGATCATTTGCACAGGTGTAACCACCTCAATGTCTCGGGACTTGAAAGTACGGGTCAGCATTTCACCGAAGGTCGAGGCTACGTTTTCACTTTTTTTGTGAAGGGGGATACGCGCAACCAAATCATCTATTCTGGCCTCGCTTGCCACACGATTCATGGCCTGCAACGGTACAAAAACTGAAAGATCGGCGGAGACCGGACTGATCAGTGAGTGCGTTCGAGATTGCAATACACCGATAACCCTAAACAGGTAGTTATTGATTTTGAGCCAGTCACCGGTCTTGATCAGAGTTCCATCGCTGCTCAGTGAGGTTGCGATATCGTGACCAAGCACAACCACATTTTCGTCCTGATCAAAGGGATGCAAAAACCGCCCATACGCTAACGACAGTTTCATCACGTCTAACAGGGAAGGCTCGGTTCCTACCAGGCGGATATTGATAGTCCGGTGGTTAAATCCGGCCTGGGCAGGCACTATCGCTGCAGGAGCGATCAACAGACCTTCCAGGACCAACTTCCTGAATGTTGCAGCCTCGATAGAGAGAGGTGACGCTTGCCGCCCTTGCTTGACAGAGAAACTCACCGCAAATGTATCGACGCCCATGTTGTGGAAGACACTTGCGACCTCCTGCCGTGCGTTATGCCCGATATTGATGACTGCGATAATCGAGGCGCTACCTATCACGATGCCTAACAAGGCGAGAATCGAGCGCTTGCCCAGCGTGCGAAAACTGTCTGCTGCATCTGCGCCCACTTGCAGCAGTGATGGAGGCAGGAAAGTCATCAGGGCTAGCACTTGCCCGCCTCCTCAACCCGCCCGTTACATACACGGACTTGCCTGCGCATAAGGCCTGCAACCAGTGGGTCGTGGGTAACAATCAATAATGTGACGCCTTGTTCTTTCTGGATCGACAGCAACAGCTCGAGAATTTCACTGGCCGTCTGGCCATCCAGGCTGCCGGTCGGCTCGTCAGCCAGTATCAGGGATGGCTGCCCCACCAGAGCCCGGGCAATAGCGACGCGTTGCTTTTGCCCTCCCGACAGATCGGCAGGCTTGTAGCCTGCGCGATGAGCCATCCCGACCCGTTGCAACATCAGCATCGCCCGTTCCAGAGATTGCCCGCGGTCAACCCCGTGATAGCGAAGCGGCAAGGCTACATTTTCGACAACATTTAAACGGGGGATCAAATTGAAATTCTGAAAGACAAATCCGATGTTCTTCTTTCTCAGGGCTGCCAACTCGTCACTCTGTTTTTTTGTGACAGGGCGTCCCATAAACAGGTACTCACCCGCGTCGGCAAAGTCCAGCAGGCCGATTATATTCAACAATGTACTTTTACCGGATCCGGACGGACCAATAATGGCGCAGGAGTCTGCGACCGCGATATGAAAATCAACGTGGCTTATGACCGGGCTCCCTCCCCCTTGGCACGCATAACTCTTGCTGACCCCCTTCATTGAAATGCATGCCGGGCTGCTCATGACAACACCGCCCCCCCCTGCCCGTCAGACCTGTATTCGACCCATGCACAAACATAAATAGCTGGGACTGACAAACGACCAGAAGAACAAAGAACAGTTGGCTGCTCACATAAAAATGAAGGCATAGAAAATCTCTGAATTTTAAAACTTTGAGCCCACTACAATTAAAACCGCCTAACCAGCAAACACATTTAATCACTGGCCGACACTAGAAAATGTAGGGGCTCGCCTCACAATATGTAGGTAAAGACCACGCGACCAGCTCAATAAAATACGCCCCCAGAACATATAGAACTTGTACCCGCTTATGCTAACTTTAAGCGAGCCGGTTCAGAGTGACCAGAAACAGCTCGGCTGCCAGCTTTCGAGCCATCGCATCTATATACTCACAAGGGTCGTACCGCATTATCAGAGCTCAGTGTTCAGGCGCCGAAAAGCATGACGTTTTTTCCCTGACAATCGAGCGAAAGCCCATATCAGGGCGGACTGTCTTCCTGACTCAACCCGAACAACAGCCAGAACTAAAACTGAGTTCCAATCGCCGCAACAGTCGAACAAACAAATCAAAGAATAAAAAGGCCGACCTAGTATTTCATTATTTTTTTAAATACTGCAGCCCCACGCAGTGCAACCACGCTCAAAACACCACCCTGGCATCTCTATGTACGCCTCCGCGGATTTTATACGCTGGTAACCTTAGAATTTCTTACGCAGAACGCAGGAAAATTTTTGCACTTTACCATTCGCTGATAAGTTGACACTAAACTCAGGTGCTGGTGCATAGGTACGCAGTACAATATTGGCTGGGGTCCAGCTATCACTCATCTTAAAAATCTTCGCCCCAGTAAGCTGCTCGCCGGTAATAAAAAATGATGCGGAGACGCTCCCATAAAAACGTGAACGGTCCACAGGGGTGATTTTGTATTTTGTAACCTGCACAACGGTATGCTTCCCGCTAACAAGCGGAGTAATAGAGCTTACGCCTTCAATTTGCGCAGTCACACCCGACGCACTGCAACTCAATGCCAATGCGCTCTGTACCGCTGGCCCTACAGGCACCTGCGATGCTTTTCTGGCTGCATGGCTTTGTTTTGCACTCTTTAGCGTTTCGGCTCTGCGTGCTGCTAATTTTGCGGCCTTATCTGCTGCTTTTTGTACTTTATCTGCGGCCAGTTGCTTTCGGATTTGTTCGCCGATGGCATCATTTTTTGCATGTACGGCGGCCGCTTTTTTTCGTGCCTCTTCATTTCTGAGTTGGGCTTGTTTTTGAAGACGCGCTCGCTCCTCAGCTTTTTTAATGTATTCCTGGGTTAACAGTTTCTGAAGCTGTTCCTGGGACATTTTATTCCCGGCTTGAACAGAAGATACGGCCCCCACAGACGCACACCCGAGAGCAAGTACTGCAATAGTTTTTTTAAAACTAGCTGAAAGCATTATAGGCACCTGATCATTTAGTTTTTGAACAAATTTACAAACTCAATTTAGCCGTTGTATTTGAGCATCAGAAAAAAACAAATAATGTAGGCCTAGACTTTGCAATCAGTAGGAAAACAGCAAAAAAACAAACCAACCACCAAACATTTCCGGTGTGTAGCCCCCCCCTGAGCCAATTTGCACACGTGAATTTCCGCATAAAAAAACCCCGCTCTTCTTTCGAAGGCGGGGTTTTTCACTCTGGACAGATCAGTGCGCGTAAGTCAGTAACAACTCGGCAGGCGCTTTGAAATCCAGGGACATCATGACGCTCAGCGCGGTGATGGTGAAGATCGAGAACACGAACAGCTTGCGTGCCCAGACCTTGTCGTCGACGGCCTTGTAGCCCGTCCACGCCATGTACAGCCAGTACATGCCCATCGCAGCAGCCACGGCCATGTAGCTCATGCCGGCGTAACCGCCGAGGGTGAGCATCAGGGTCGCGATCAGAAACGCGAGGATGTAGAGCAGGATGTGCTTCTTGGCAACCTTGATCCCGCGCTTCACTGGCAACACCGGAATCGATGCAGCCAGGTAATCGTTGAAGCGGAAGATCGCGATGGCGTAGGAATGCGGCATCTGCCACAGGCTGAACATCACCAGCAAGGTCATTGCAGCCATGTCGAAGCTGTTGCTCACAGCTACATAGCCGATGACCGGAGGCATTGCACCCGACAGACTGCCGATAAGCGTGCCGTGAACCGACTTGCGCTTGAAGTACAGGCTGTACAGACCGACGTAGATCACGAAACCGATCGCGGCGAACAGAGCCGCCAGCGGGTTGGCTACGCGATACAACAGGTACAGGCCGGCGCCCCCCAGCAGGGTGGCGTAAACCAGCGCCACCTTGAGGGAGATCAGGCCTTGAACCAGTACGCGGTTCTTGGTGCGGTCCATCTTGATGTCAATGTCGCGGTCGATGCAGTTGTTGAACACACAACCGGACGCTACCACCAGGGAGGTGCCGATTACCGCAGCCAGGAACAGGGCAAGATCGAAATGCCCCTTCGAGGCCAGGAAGAACCCGCCTGCCACAGAAAGCACGTTACCGAAAATGATCCCCGGTTTGGTGATTTGGATAAAGTGCTTGAAGGACATCGGGTCTTACCTCACTTCGCCATCATTTCAGTGTGGATGCTGAACATGATCCACAGGGACAAGCCCACCAGCAGCACAATTACCAGCGCAGCAAATACCAGCGCGGTGACGTTGTTGCGTTGTGCAGGCGAACGGTCCAGGTGCAGGAAGTACACCAGGTGAACAACCACTTGCACCACGGCGAACAACAGTACGATCGCCAGGGTGGTGAATTTGGGCAGCGATGGGTACATCACCAGCCCGAACGGAATAACGGTCAGGATCACCGACAGGATGAAGCCGATCGCGTAGGACTTCACGCTGCCGTGGTTGGCGCCGTCGGAATGTGCGTTAGCCATTACAAAGTCCCCATCAGGTAAACAACGGTGAATACGCAGATCCACACCACGTCCAGGAAGTGCCAGAACAGGCTCAGGCAGCTCAGGCGGGTCTTGTTGGTCGAGGTCAGGCCGTTTTTCTGCACCTGGTACATCATGATCGCCATCCAGATCAGACCGCTGGTCACGTGCAGACCGTGGGTACCGACCAGGGTGAAGAAGCCAGACAGGAAGCCCGAACGGCTAGGGCCGTAGCCCTCGGAGATCAACAGGTGGAACTCGTTGATTTCCATGGCGATGAAGCCTGCACCGAGCAGGAAGGTCATGGCCAGCCAGAACAGCACCTGCTGTTTCTTGCCCTTGAACAACGCCAGCATGGCGAAGCCGTAGGTGATCGAACTGAACAGCAGCAGGGCAGTTTCACCCAGTACGTACGGCAGTTCGAAGATGTCGTGGCCCGACGGGCCACCTGCAACGTTGTTTACCAATACCGCGTATACCGCGAAGATCGATGCAAACAAGATGCAGTCGGTCATCAGGTAGAGCCAGAAACCAAAAATGGTTGTCTCGCCCGCGTCGTGGTGTTCCTCATGCTCATGGTCGTGACCATGAGCGTGTCCAGCAGTGGTCGCTAAGTTCGACATGGTTTAAGCCTGTTCCAACTTGGTTTCAACACGAGTAGCCGGAATTGCTTTGGCGGCTACCAGACGCTTGTGCTGCTCGGCCTCGATACGCTCGATGGTCTCGACCGGCACCATGTAGCCTTGGTCGTCACGGGCGGCGTGAGCAACGAAGACAACAACCGTACCTACCAGACCCACGATGGCCAGCCACCAGATGTGCCAGATCATCGCGAAACCGAAGACGGTCAGCAAAGCACCCATGTACACACCGGTAGCGGTGTTGTTAGGCATGTGGATAGGCGAGTACTTGGCCGGAACCTGGTACGCAGTGCCGTTTTCCTTGGCTTCGGTGAACGGGTCGATACCGTCGACTTTTGGCAGTACAGCAAAGTTGTAGAACGGTGGTGGCGACGAAGTCGACCATTCCAGCGTGTGAGCATTCCATGGATCGCCGAATTCGCAGGCGTTCTCTGGCTTGTTGCGGTCACGGACGCTGACATACAGCTGGATCAGCTGGCTGGCGATACCCATGGCAATCAGTACTGCGCCGAACAGGGCTACGTACAGGTAAGGCACCCACTCAGGGTTGGTGCTGGCGTTCAGACGACGGGTCATGCCCATGAAGCCCAGTGCATAGAGCGGCATAAAGGCGATGAAGAAGCCGACGATCCAGAACCAGAACGCGCGCTTGCCCCAGGTTTCGTTCAACTTGAAGCCGAACGCTTTCGGGAAGTAGAAGCTGAAGCCTGCGATGTAACCGAATACTGCGCCGCCGATGATCACGTTATGGAAGTGAGCAATAACGAACAGGCTGTTGTGCAGTACGAAGTCAGCACCCGGGATGGCCAGCAGTACGCCAGTCATGCCGCCGATGGCGAAGGTCACCATAAAGCCCAGGGTCCACAGAACCTGGCTGGTGAAGCGCAGACGGCCCTGGTAGATGGTGAACAGCCAGTTGAATAGCTTCACCCCCGTCGGGATCGAAATCAGCATCGTCGCCAGACCGAAGAAGGCGTTGACGCTGGCACCCGAACCCATGGTGAAGAAGTGGTGCAGCCAAACCATGAAGCCCAGCACCGAGATCGCGCCGGAGGCGTAGACCATCGAGTGGTGACCGAACAGACGCTTGCCGGTGAACGTGGAGATAACTTCGGAGAAGATACCGAACGCCGGCAGAATGAGGATGTACACCTCAGGGTGACCCCACGCCCAGAACAGGTTGACGTACATCATTGGATTGCCACCAAGTTCATTGGTGAAAATGTGGAAATCCATGTAACGGTCAAGTGTCAGCAGTGCCAGGGTAGCGGTCAGGATCGGGAACGAAGCCACGATCAGGACGTTTGCCCAGGTGCAGGTCCAGGTGAAGATCGGCATGTCCATCAGTTTCATGCCTGGAGCACGCATCTTCAGTACGGTCGCCAGGAAGTTAACCCCGGTTAACGTCGTACCTAACCCCGATAGCTGTAGAGCCCAGATGTAGTAATCCATCCCCACGCCCGGACTGTACTGCAAGCCCGACAGCGGCGGATAGGCAACCCAACCGGTCTTGGCGAACTCGCCGACGCCCAGCGACAGGTTGACCAGCACAACGCCGGACACCAGCAGCCAGAAGCTCAGGGAGTTGAGGAACGGGTAGGCCACGTCACGGGCGCCGATCTGCAGCGGCACTGCAAGGTTCATCAGGCCGGTGAAGAATGGCATCGCCATGAAGATGATCATGATCACACCGTGAGCGGTGAAGATCTGGTCATAGTGTTCAGGTGGCAGGTAGCCAGGCGAACCCTCGGTGGCCATGGCCAGCTGGGTACGCATCATGATTGCGTCGGCAAAGCCGCGCAGCAGCATGACCATGGCGACGATGATGTACATCACGCCGATTTTCTTGTGGTCGACTGACGTTAGCCATTCGGTCCACAGGTAGGTCCACTTCTTGAAATACGTGATTGCTGCAAACAGTGCCAGACCACCCAGCGCGATCATGGCGATGGTCACCATCACGATCGGCTCGTGGAACGGGACCGCTTCCCAACTTAATTTACCAAACATCGTTTACTCCTCTGCCCCGGCAGCTGAATGCGAACTCATGTCCACCACATCGGTCCCGGCCACTTCTTTCTTCTCGTGCTTCACCGGCTTGCCTGGCGTCATACCTTCGTACTTGTCGACGATTTTCTGAAACAGGTTCGGTGTGTACGAGGAGAACAGTTCAACGGGGTTGTTCTGACTTGGCTTGCTCAAGGCTTCGTATTCAGCTTGGTCAAGCTGTTTAGGTGATGCTTTGACTTCACTTACCCAAGCATCGAAATCAGCCTGAGTAGTCGCGATCGCTTTGAATTTCATGCCCGTGAAACCGGCACCGCTGTAGTTGGCAGAGATGCCTTCCATTTCAGCGTTGCGGTTGGCAATCAGGTGCAGCTTGGTCGTCATCCCGGCCATGGCGTAGATCTGACCGCCCAGGCCTGGAATGAAGAACGAGTTCATGACCGTGTCAGAGGTGATACGGAAATTGACCGGGGTGTTGGCCGGGAACACGATCTTGTTGACGGTAGCGATACCCTGTTCCGGATAGATGAACATCCACTTCCAGTCCATTGCCACCACTTCGATGGTAATCGGCTTGACGTCGGACTCGAGCGGACGATAAGGGTCCAGCGCGTGGGTCGACTTGTAGGTGATCACGCCCAGGGCGATGATGATCAGAATTGGCACAGTCCAGATCACGACTTCGATCTTGGTGGAGTGCGACCATTTAGGTGTATAGGTAGCGCTGGTGTTCGACGCGCGATATTTCCACGCGAAGACGAGGGTCATAATGATGACCGGCACCACGACCAGAAGCATCAGCAGTGTTGCAGTGATGATCAGATTCCGCTCTTCGATCCCGACCTGCCCCACCGGATCGAGCAATGTCATGTTGCAACCTCCCAGCAGCAGCGTGCCGAAAAGTGGCAATAAGCCAAGGAGTCTGGGGTACCTTTTTTTAGTCATCTCACGACCTCTAAAACAGCTTGCACAATGCAGTTGGTTTTTTTCGCCAACACTTCGCCCTGCCAAGGGTTGGCTCTTTTCCGGAATTGAATGAAAGCCTGCTCTATCACCATCAGGCGAACGGGCAAAATTCCGGGTTAGCAGTGATTTCTTATTCGATACGTGGTCAATGGCCTTGTCACAGACCAATTCCATTTGGTGCGGAACTTAGAAGGGTTGCCAGTACCTGGGAGTCGCATGGGACGCCTGTATTGAACAACCCAGTCGGCCTTCAACTTCCCGCTTGGGCTCAGGGATGAGCAGGCTGGACGTTCAGTGCGGGCGATTGTAGTTAGGTAGCTCTCTATAAACCATGTCTCATCCCGAAATAATTCTTATCGGGTACGGTAACAATCCCTGCCTATTATTACGCCAAGCGTTCAAGCCCCCCCTTGAAACAGAGTTGTAGCACGTCTTTAGCCCTGCACTTTTATGCCCCTTTTTAGCGCATGAACACCCCCCCCTGACCCCGCCTGAACGCCCAAATAAAAAGGGCTACAGCCGATTTGCGTTGAGTCTCGCAACCCTGATTTCAACCCCTTTGCCAGCGTCAAAATGCCTCAGCTGGGTTACACGAAGTCATACGTTTAAAAGACCACTGGTCAGACCAAAACCAGCCCTGAGACACCCTGCGCGTGACAATATGTCGCAGTGTCGCACAGACTTTTTCGACGTGAGGATCACGCCTTCTTTACATTTGCGCAGGGACAAAAAAACGCCCCGCACTGCCGAAGGAAGCACGAGGCTGCTCAAGCAAAAATTGGTGGCTGGCTCAGCTCGATTGTTTCCGGTTGCGATAGATGCCCAGTGGCACCAGCACCGCAGTCATTACAAAGGCCACCAGTGCCCACTGTGCCAGCGACAGACCAAGCACCGGCGGGTATGGGGTGGAGCAAAACCCGTCGACCTGAAACCCCAGGGGGAACACGGCTGCCAACGGCAGACCATCGACGATTGGCTGCAACACATCAAGACCGCAGCTCACGGCCGGGTGAGCGAGGATATAGACGTGGCGCCCGGCGGCGGCAATACCACCGATGGCACTGAGCACCACCAGCACTTCAAACACGGTGAGGCTGCGCCGGCCAGGCATGGCTGCACCGATAAAGGCAAAGATCGCGATCAGCAGCAGTGCATAGCGTTGCAGGATACACAGCGGGCAAGGTGCCTCGCCGAGCACGATCTGCATGTACAGCGCGCCGCCGATCAGCGCCAGGCAGATCACCCCGAGCAGGACCAGGAAGCGTTTCTCCCGGCCCAGTTGCAACATGTCATTGGTCATCCCGCGTCCCTTTGCCTGATTATGTGTAAGCCGCACAGTTTACACCCAGACCCCGGGCCTGGATGTATCTGAACGTTGCAGGAAAAGTGGCGCAAGGGGATTAATGGGGGATTAAGGTCTTGCCTGCTTCTTGTAGCAGCCTTCGTTCCTCGGCAGCTGCCACGCGCCCTACTTCAGCTCGGCTGCCGGGCCGAAGAACTCGTAGCGGCTTTGCTGCTCCGGCACACCCAGGGCTTTGAGATGACGCTTGACCGCCCCCATAAAGCCTTTTGGCCCCAGGAAGTAGGCATCCAGGTCACGCTCTTGCGGTAACCACTGAGCCAGTACTTCTTCGGTCAAAAGCCCTACATGATCTGCAGACTCGCCCTGCTCGTCATAGCAGTAGAAACGCTTCAATTGCGGATGCTGGTCTGCCAGTTCATCGATCCATGTGCGGAAGGCATGCACATCGGCATTGCGGGCACAGTGGATAAAGTGGATCGGGCGTTTTGTCGCCAGGGCCGCTTCAAGCATCGCCAGGGTCGGTGTAATGCCCACACCGCCACTGATCAGCACCAGCGGTTTTTCGCTATTGGCCAGGGTGAAGTCGCCCGCTGGCGGGAACAGCTCCAGGGTATCGCCCACATTCAGACGGTCGTGCAGGAAGTTGGACACCACCCCACCCTTCTCGCGCTTGACGCTGATACGGTAGCGACCGACCTGAGCCAGCGCCGACAGTGAGTAGTTGCGACGCACTTCTTCGCCATCGATCATCAGTTTCAGACCGATATACTGGCCCGGGGCAAAGTCGAGGATCGGTTGCTGGTCTACCGGGCGGAAGTAAAACGAAGTGATTTCAGCACTTTCCTGGATTTTGGCAGCCAGTTTGAACTCGCGCCCGCCGCGCCAGCCGCCAGGTGCTGCAGCTTTTTCGTCGTAGATGGCAGCTTCGGCACCGATCAGGATATCGGCCAACTGGTTGTAGGCCGCTCCCCAGGCGCTGAGCACTTGCGGGGTCGCGATGTCGCTGCCCAGCACTTCTTCAATAGCCCGCAGCAGGCAGCTGCCAACAATTGGGTAGTGCTCAGGGAGGATTTGCAACGCAACATGCTTGTTGATGATCCGGGCCACCAGATCGCCCAACTGGTCCAGCTGATCGATGTGCCGTGCATACATCAGCACGCCGTTGGCCAGTGCTCGCGGCTGGTCACCACTGGCCTGGTTGGCCGGGTTGAACAGCGAACGCACTTGCGGGTATTCCGAGAGCATCATGCGATAGAAGTGGGTAATCAGCCCTTCACCGCCGCTTTCCAGCAGTGGCACGGTAGATTTAACGATGGCACGATCCTGAGCAGTAAGCATATGGGTGACTCCTGAGCACGTAGGCTTCAACAATTACCCTTTACTTATCAGTTTCCGTGCCAACAATTAAACCCTTTAAAATCAGCAAGTTAATACAAACATAGTCATTTTGACACGAGTTACTATACAGTCATAATGACTACGCGAGGTCAAAATGACTGCAAAACTGCTACTGACCACCCTGCTGCCGCTGGTGGACGATCTGTCCCGTGATCTGCCCGAGAGCGAACGCTATCGCCGCTTGCTGCACGCGCTGCGCACCCTGCTGCCTTGCGATGCCGCAGCCCTGCTGCGACTGGATGGCGAATGGCTGGTGCCGTTGGCTGTTGATGGCTTGAGCCTGGACACCCTGGGGCGGCGCTTCAAAGTCAGCGAGCACCCGCGCTTTCAGGCTTTGCTCGCAAGTCCAGGCCCCACCCGTTTCCCCAGCAACTGCGAACTGCCAGACCCCTACGACGGCCTGGTCGACGGGCTGGCCGAACACCTGGAAGTCCACGACTGCATGGGCTGCCCGCTGTTTGTAGAAGAGCGCCCATGGGGGCTGCTAACCCTTGACGCACTGGATTCCAAACGCTTCGAGCCGGTCTCGCTGGATGACCTGCAGGCCTTTGCCAGCCTGGCTGCCGCTACGGTCAATGTGGCTCAACGGATCGAACGGCTGGCATTGCGGGTCGAGGATGAGCAGCGCAAGGCCGAACTCTATCGGCAAGCCAATGGTTCGCCCAACAAGGAGCTGATCGGCCAGAGCAAGGTGCACAAACGCTTACTGGAAGAAATTGCCCTGGTGGGCGGCAGCGATCTGACGGTACTGATAACCGGTGAAACCGGTGTCGGCAAGGAGCTGGTGGCCCAGGCCATTCACGCAGCCTCGCCACGGGCAGACAAACCGCTGATTAGCCTTAACTGCGCGGCCTTGCCCGACACGCTGGTTGAAAGCGAACTGTTCGGCCATGTGCGCGGTGCCTTTACCGGTGCCACCAACGACCGACGCGGCAAGTTCGAGCTTGCCAACGGTGGCACGTTGTTTCTGGATGAAGTGGGCGAGCTGTCGCTGACCGTGCAGGCCAAGCTGTTGCGGGTGCTGCAAAGCGGGCAGTTGCAACGCCTGGGCTCGGATCAGGAGCACCGGGTCGACGTACGCCTGATCGCAGCCACCAACCGCGACCTGGCCGAAGAAGTGCGCAGCGGTCGCTACCGCGCCGACTTTTACCATCGCCTTAGCGTTTACCCGCTCAGGGTGCCAGCCTTGCGCGAACGCGGCCGTGATGTGTTGCTGCTGAGCGGCTTTTTTCTGGAGCAAAACCGCTCGCGCATGGGCCTGGGCAGCCTGCGCCTGAGTCCCGACGCGCAGGCGGCGCTGGTGCAGTATTCCTGGCCGGGCAATGTGCGCGAACTGGAACACCTGATTGGCCGCAGCGCCCTTAAAGCCTTGGGCAATTGCAGCACGCGGCCGCGCATCCTGACCCTGACGGCGGCGGATCTGGATTTGCCGACCTCCGGCGCCAGCGCTGCGCCGATCGCCCCCCAGAACCTGCCGGATGCCGTGGGCGACTTGCGCCAGGCCACTGAAAATTACCAGCGCCAGCTGATCAGCACCTGCCTGGAACGCCATCAGCACAACTGGGCCAGTGCGGCGCGGGAGCTGGGGCTTGACCGGGCAAACCTGGCCCGCATGGCCAAACGGTTGGGCCTGAAACCCTGATCCCGTAGCAACTGCCGAGGAGCGCAGGCTCGACAGCTGCAGGAACACTGCAACTGTGGGAGCGAGCCTGCTCGCGAAGGTCGTTCGCGAGCAGGCTCGCTCCCACAATAAGGCTTGACCTGCAACAGAGTATCTACAAGGGGATTTATGCCGACCGGTTAAAGCCCGTAACATTCAGGTCGATAACCCCGTATCGCTCCCAGCACAGAAGATTTTTATGTCATCGAACAATGCCCGCGCAGATTCACTCTCCCTTCTGCTCTTCACTCTGCGCAGCGGCAAGTTGTTGGCGATCAACCTGCTCAAGGTCAGTGAAATCATTCCCTGCCCGCCGCTGACCAAAATGCCCGAGTCCCACCCCAATGTTAAAGGCATCGCCGTGTTGCGCGGCGCGGCACTGTCGGTAATCGACCTGAGCCGTGCCATCGGCGAGCAGCCGCTGCTCGACCCGGACGCTGGTTGCCTGATCGTCACCGATGTCAGCCGCTCCAAACAGGGGCTGCATGTGCAGGCGGTGAGCAAAATCGTGCACTGCCTGAGCACCGATATCCGTCCGCCGCCCTACGGCTCCGGCAAGCGCTCGTATATCACCGGTGTGACCCAGGTCGACGGTGTATTGGTGCAAGTGCTGGATATCGAAAAAGTGATCCACGGCATCGCCCCGGCCAAGGTCGAGGACGCCAGCGACAGCCTCAGTAAAGAAGAGTCAAAACTGCTGGCCAATGCCCGCATTCTGGTGGTGGATGACAGTCAGGTGGCCCTGCAACAGTCGGTCATTACCCTGCGCAACCTGGGCCTGCATTGCCACACCGCACGCAGCGCCAAGGAAGCCATCGAGCGGTTACTGGAGCTGCAAGGCACGCCGGATCAGATCAACGTGCTGGTGTCGGATATCGAAATGTCGGAAATGGATGGCTACGCCTTTACCCGTACCGTGCGCGACACCCCGGACTTTGCCCATCTGTATGTGCTGCTGCACACCTCGCTCAACAGTGCGATGAACAGCGAAAAGGCGCGCCTGGCGGGGGCCAATGCGGTGCTGACCAAGTTCTCTTCGCCGGAGCTTACACAGTGCTTGATCCTCGCCGCGCGCACGGTTGCCGAGCAAGGTTACTGAGTAGCATGAGCCAGTATTGCCTGTTGCTGCGCAAAGATTTGCGCCAGCCATTGCCACCGGCCCACTGGCCCCAGGGCTTCACCCTGGTAACGCTCACCGAGGAGCTGCTGCAACCGGTACATGCCCTGATCAGCCTGAGCCATACCGACGGCACCGGCAGCATGCAAACCCTGCAGGACTGGCAATACGGCCTGCAACATGACCCCGAGTACGATCCCGCACTGTGTTTTGTGATCCTCCTGGAGGGCAAGGCCGTTGCGGTTGCCCAGGCCTGGACCAGCGCCTACCTCAAGGATCTGGCGGTACACCCGCACCACCGGGGCCGGGGCTTGGGCGGCGCACTGCTCAACCATGTCTTTGCCGTTTTCCGCCAGCGCCGTGAGGCTTGCCTGGATCTCAAGGTCATGGAGCACAACCACAACGCCCGGCGCCTGTACGACAAGCACGGCATGACCCTGATCCAGCGCGAGGCGCTTTAGCGCCGGGTTTGCCAGAACTCTTGCGCAAGCGAGCGCAAACCTGCGGCCAGCTCGGCGACATCCCCTGAATGGCGATGGCTCTGTTGCCCGGCATCCACAGTGACGTCACAGGCACTGCGAATCCCGGCGATATTACGGTTGATATCTTCACTGACCACGCTTTGCTCTTCGACCGCCGAGGCGATCTGCACACTCATCTCGGTGATCTTCTGAACTTGTGCACTGATCCCGTCCAGCGCGCAACTGGCCAGTTGGGTCTGATTGACACTGCTCTGAGCGTATTCACTGCTTTGCTGGATGACCTGCACCGCCGCCCGGGCACCTTCTTGCAGAGCGCTGATCATGGCCTGGATTTCACTGGTCGACTGCTGCGTACGCTGGGCCAGACCACGAACCTCATCGGCCACCACGGCAAAGCCGCGGCCCTGATCACCTGCGCGGGCCGCTTCGATAGCGGCGTTGAGCGCCAGCAAATTGGTTTGTTCGGCAATACTGCGGATCACTTCCAGCACCGAGGAAATATCGCTGCTGTGACTTTCCAGGTGATGCACCACCTCGGTGGCTCGCTCCAGCTCCGTCGCCAGGTGCTGCACCGTGCTGCGGCTCTGCGTCACCAGCTGATGGCCTTCACGGGTTTCACTTTGCACCCGATCGGCTGCTTGCGACGCCTGCTGGGCGTTGATCGCTACCTGCGCCACACTCGCCGCCATTTCGTTGATAGCAGTGGCCACCTGATCGGTCTCCAACTGTTGATTCAAGGTGCTGGCATGGCTGCTTTGCAGATGCTGAACCAGTTCGCTGGCGTGCCCGGCCAATCGCTGCGAGGCATCACCGATACGCCCCACCACAGCGCCGACCTGGGCCTCAAGCATATGCAGGGCAAACTCGATCTGGCCGAACTCATCACGGCGCCCGGTATAAATCTGCTGGCTCAACGGATTGTCGCCAACGCCTTTGGCGCGACGGGTCAATGCATGCAAAGGCCGCAGCAACCAGGCAATGGCCAGCGAACTCAACAGACTGCCCAGCAGCCAGATCAACAGCCCGGCCTGTGCGTCAACGCTGGCCAGCCACAGCGTGCCCACGGCTGTAACGGCGCCAAATACGGCACTGACAAACAATGCCAGCCTGCCCCCCAAGCCAAGGCGCAAGCCGGCCGGCAACAGCGGCTTGCGCCCCGAGCGTAGAGCGGCGTAGTGGGCCTCGGCGACTGCGACACGTTCAGGAGTCGGGTGGGTACGCACGGATTGGTATTCGACGGTCTCGCCATTTTTCATCACCGGCGTGACATAGGCGCTGACCCAATAGTGATCACCGTTTCTGCAACGGTTTTTCACCATCCCCATCCACGAGCGCCCCGCCTTGAGGGTCTGCCACATATGGCTGAAAGCGGCGGGCGGCATGTCGGGATGGCGCAGCAGGTTGTGCGGGGTGCCCAGCAACTCGCTCAGTTCATAACCGCTGACCTCGATAAAGTCAGGGTTGGCGTAGGTGATGGTGCTGTCGAGATCAGTGGTGGAGAGGATGTTGGCGTCGGGGGCAAAATCAACGGATCGGCCGGTAATCGGTAGATTGATTTTCATGACGGGCGCGCTCGGATTATTAGAGAAGAGTCGGCAGGGTCGTCGACTCTAAGCGCACCTATTAAGCAAATACTGATCTGGCGCATGACTAAAGGAGTTAATCAGGCCTGAACAAACACTAATGGCATATTGCCACTTTTTAGGGCATAAAATTAGCGTTTACCCATGGTTTTGCGGGTGCCATGAGGGGGCGCGTTAGGGGTTTTATCATGACCGCCGAGGCCGCTTTTTTGGTAGTACGCCTTGCCCTGGGACTTGGCCTTGGCAAACTCCGATGGCTTGAACGGAAAAGTGAACGCAGGAATGACCGGTTTTTCCGGGGTATCGAGGTTCTCGGTGCTCACGGCATCAGGAGCGGTCGTTGGTGTAGGAGAAGTCATGAAAGCTCCGATATACGGGAAATAAACAGGCCGGATGGCGCAAGACCGCCCAGTATACCTGCGCACCCTGTATAGGTTGCACTCGCTGGTCGTAAAAATAATCCAACCCGCGGTGAAAACCCGTGACGTAGCAGCTGCCGAAGGAACGAGGCAGCTGCTACAAACCTTAAAGCTGTCACAAATGTCAGTTAGCCGTCACCGTTATGACCGGGTCCACACGCTATAACCTTTCTATAAGCCCCCATTCCACGCACACGGCGTCTATCCGGCATGCCCAATAAAACCAAAAAAATCTTGCTGGGCACGCTGCTGATTGCCCTGATGGGTAGCAGCGTCTGGTGGCTCAATCGCCCGGCGCCCGGCAAATCGGCAGGTAGCGCGCCAGTGCCGGTGCGGGTCGTGCAAGTCCTGCAACAGGATGTACCGCGCTATATCAACGGGATTGGCGCCGTACTGTCGCTGCACAGCGTCATCATACGTCCGCAAATCGACGGCATCCTCACGGGTATTCGGGTCAAGGAAGGCCAGACGGTCAAGGCTGGCGACCTGCTGGCTACTCTCGATGACCGCTCGATCAAGGCCAGCCTGGATCAGGCCAGGGCTCAACTGGGACAGAACCAGGCGCAACTGCAGGTCGCATTGGCCGACCTCAAGCGCTATCAGTTGTTGAGCGTGGACAATGGCGTGTCCCGGCAAACCCTCGATCAGCAGCAAGCCCTGGTCAATCAGCTCAAGGCTTCGGCCCAGGGTGATCAGGCGGCGATTGCCGCGGCACAGGTGCAGTTGTCCTATACGCAAATCCAGTCCCCGGTCAGCGGGCGCGTGGGCATTCGCGCAGTAGATGCGGGTAACTTTCTAAGGGTCAGCGATGCCCAGGGGCTGTTTTCCGTGACCCAGATCGCCCCCATTGCCGTGGAGTTTTCCCTGCCCCAGCAGCACTTGCCCCTGCTCCACGACTTGCTCACGGCCAAACAACCGGCCCGGGTCAAAGCCTTTGTCGGCAATACCGGCAGTAGCGGCACGCAACTGGGCGAGGGCCGCCTTAGCCTGATCGACAATCAGGTCTCGGCAACCACCGGCACAATCAAGGCCAAGGCTCAGTTCGACAACTCCACGCAAAGCTTGTGGCCGGGCCAGCTGGTCAATGTCGAAATCCAGACCGGACTGGACCGCAACGCGCTGGTGGTGCCACCGCAAGTGGTGCAGCGCGGGCTGGATAATTACTTCGTCTACCGGGTCAGCGGCGACAAGGTCGAAACCGTTCCCGTGCAGCTGACTTTTCAGGACACCGAACTGAGCATCATCACCGGCGTCAACCCCGGCGACACACTGGTCAGCGATGGCCAGTCGCGGCTCAAGTCCGGCTCGCGGGTTGAAGTCCTGAGCGGGCCAACGGCTGCCCGGGTGCAGCCATGACCCGCAGCCGCTCGGTGTCCGCCTGGTGTGTCGATCACCCGGTCGCCACGGTATTGCTGACCTTCGCCCTGGTGCTGGTGGGGCTGATTGCCTTTCCCCGGTTACCCGTGGCGCCCTTGCCCGAGGCGGAATTCCCGACCATCCAGGTATCTGCGCAATTGCCCGGCGCCAGCCCGGACACCATGGCGTCTTCGGTGGCAACGCCCCTGGAGGTGCAATTCAGCGCCATCCCCGGCATGACCCAGATGACCTCCAGCAGCGCCCTGGGCTCGACCACCCTGACCCTGCAATTCACCCTCGACAAAAGCATCGACACCGCCGCGCAAGAGGTTCAGGCAGCGATCAACACCGCGTCCGGCAAACTGCCCAAGGACATGCCGACCCTGCCGACCTGGAAGAAGGTCAACCCGGCCGACAGCCCGGTACTGATCCTCAGCATCAGTTCGCTGCAGATGCCAGGCACTGAACTGAGCGATTACGTCGAAACCCTGCTGGCCCGGCAAATCAGCCAGATTGATGGTGTGGGCCTGATCAATATCACCGGTCAGCAACGCCCGGCGATCCGCGTCCAGGCCTCGGCCGACAAGCTGGCGGCCATCGGCCTGACCCTGGCCGATATCCGCCTGGCGATCCAGCAAACCAGCCTCAACCTGGCCAAGGGCGCGCTGTATGGCCCGTCGAGCATTTCTACGCTGTCGACCAACGACCAGTTGTTCGACGCGGATGAATATGGCCAGTTAATCGTCTCGTACAAGGATGGCGCCCCCGTGCAGCTACGGGATGTGGCACGGGTTATCAACGGTTCCGAGAACGACTACGTACAGGCCTGGTCGGGCCACCAGCCGGGGCTCAACCTGGTGATTTCGCGCCAGCCGGGGGCCAATATCGTCGACACGGTAGACCGCATCCAGGCCGCCCTGCCCGGTCTGCAGGCCATGCTCCCGGCTTCGGTCGAAGTGACGGTGCTGAGCGATCGCACCAAGACCATTCGCGCCTCCCTGCATGAAGTGGAAATCACCCTGCTGATCGCCGTGCTGCTGGTGGTTGCGGTGATGGCGCTGTTTTTGCGCCAGTGGTCGGCCACGCTGATTGTGTCGGCGGTACTCGGCGTGTCGCTGATCGCCAGTTTCGCACTGATGTATGTGCTGGGCTTCAGCCTCAACAACCTGACGCTGGTGGCCATTGTGGTGGCGGTGGGCTTTGTGGTGGACGATGCGATTGTGGTGGTGGAGAACATCCACCGCCATCTGGAAGCCGGAGAAAGCATGCGCGACGCAGCGATCAAGGGCTCCAGCGAGATCGGCTTTACCGTGGTATCCATCAGCGTCTCACTGGTGGCCGCGTTTATCCCGCTGCTGTTTATGGGCGGGGTGGTCGGGCGGTTGTTCAAGGAGTTCGCCCTGACCGCGACCTCGACCATCATGATTTCCGTGGTGGTATCGCTGACCCTGGCGCCCACACTGGCCGCGCTGTTTATGCGCACACCGGAACACAAGCCCGATGCCAGGCCGGGCTTTGGCGAGCGCCTGCTGGGCCTCTATGAAAAAGGCCTGAAGCGGGCCCTTGCGCATCAGCGATTGATGCTGGGGATTTTCGCCGTGACCCTGGCCATGGCTATCGCCGGCTATGTGTTGATCCCCAAGGGCTTTTTTCCGGTGCAGGACACCGGCTTTGTACTCGGCACCACCGAGGCGGCGTCCGACATTTCATTCCCGGACATGACGCAAAAGCATCTGGCGCTGGCCGAGATCATCGGCAACGACCCGGCCGTGCAGGCGTTCTCCCATGCCGTGGGCGTGACCGGCAGCAACCAGACCATCGCCAACGGCCGCTTCTGGATTGCCCTCAAGGACCGCGGCCAGCGCGACGTGTCGGCCAGCGAATTTATCGACCGCATTCGCCCGCAACTGGCCAAGGTGCCTGGCATCGTGCTGTACCTGCGTGCCGGCCAGGATATCAACCTCAGCTCGGGCCCCAGTCGTAGTCAGTATCAATATGTGCTCAAGAGCAACGATGGTCCGACGCTCACCACCTGGACCCAGCGCCTGACCGAAAAACTGCGCGCCAATCCGGCCTTTCGAGATCTGTCCAACGACCTGCAACTGGGGGGCAGCATCACCCATATCAGCATTGACCGTAATGCGGCGGCGCGCTTTGGCCTGACCGCCACCGATGTCGATGAAGCACTGTACGACGCCTTCGGTCAGCGCCAGGTCAATGAGTTCCAGACCGAGACCAACCAGTACAACGTGATTCTGGAAGTCGACGCGCAGCAGCGCGGCAAGGCCGAAAGCCTCAATTACTTCTACCTGCGCTCGCCGCTGACCGGGGAAATGGTGCCGCTGTCGGCCGTGGCCAGGGTCGATGCGCCCATCAGCGGGCCGTTGTCCATCAGCCATGACGGCATGTTCCCGGCCGCCAACCTGTCGTTCAACCTCGCCCCCGGCGTGGCCCTGGGCGATGCGGTGCTGATGCTCAATCAGGCAAAAAACGACATCGGCATGCCCGGCACCATCAGTGGCAACTTTCAGGGCGCCGCCCAGGCCTTTCAAAGTTCGCTGGCCAGCCAGCCCTGGTTGATCCTCGCGGCGCTGGTGGCGGTGTATATCATTCTGGGGGTGCTGTACGAGAGCTTTGTACACCCGCTGACCATCATCTCCACCCTGCCCTCGGCCGGGCTTGGCGCGCTGCTGATGCTGTGGATATGTGGCCAGGATTTCTCGATCATGGCGCTGATCGGATTGGTGCTGCTGATCGGTATCGTCAAGAAAAACGGCATCCTGATGATCGACTTTGCCCTCGATGCCCAGCGCACCCGTGGCCTGAGCCCCGAAGAGGCCATCTACCAGGCGTGTATCACGCGGTTTCGGCCGATCATCATGACCACCCTCGCCGCGCTGCTCGGCGCCCTGCCGCTGATGCTGGGCTACGGCACCGGCGCCGAACTGCGCCAGCCTCTGGGGATTGCCGTAGTCGGCGGGCTGCTGGTGAGCCAGGCGCTGACGCTGTTTACCACGCCGGTCATATACTTGTGGCTTGAACGACTGTTCCATCGTTCCAAACCCGTCAGCTTGCTGGCGACGAATCACTGAGGCGGGTCATGCGCGTTCTGATTATTGAAGATGAAGAAAAAACCGCCGACTACCTGCACCGCGGCCTGACCGAGCAGGGTTACACAGTGGATGTGGCCCGCGACGGCATCGAAGGTCTGCACCTGGCAATGGAGAGCGATTACGCCGTGATCGTGCTCGATGTGATGCTGCCTGGCCTCGATGGCTTTGGCGTACTGCGGGCCTTGCGCGCGCGCAAGCAAACCCCGGTGATCATGCTCACCGCCCGCGAACGGGTGGAAGACCGCATACGCGGTTTGCGCGAAGGCGCCGACGATTACCTGGGCAAACCGTTCTCGTTCCTGGAACTGGTCGCCCGCCTGCAAGCCCTGACCCGCCGCAGCGGCGGTCACGAACCGGTGCAAGTGACCGTCGACGACTTGTGGATAGATCTGATCAGCCGCAAGGCCAGCCGCGCCGGAGCCCGCCTGGACCTGACCGCCAAGGAGTTTTCATTGCTCAGCGTGCTGGCCCGTCGTCAGGGCGAGATCCTGTCCAAGACCGCCATTGCCGAGATGGTCTGGGACATCAATTTCGACAGTGACGCCAACGTGGTCGAAGTGGCGATCAAGCGCTTGCGCGCCAAGCTCGACGGGCCATTCGAACACAAGCTGCTGCACACCATTCGCGGCATGGGCTATGTGCTGGAGCGGCGCAGTGTTTAAGCGCCCCGCCGCCCTGAACTCCATCGCCATGCGCCTGAGCGCAATGTTCGCCCTGGTGGCGTTGCTGGTGTTTGTGCTGATTGGTGGAGCGCTGTACCAGCAGGTCGACAAAAGTATCGGCCGCCTGCCTGAAGCGGAGCTGGATGCCCGCTACAGCGTGCTTGAGTCATCGATCAACCGCTACGGCAACGCCGAGCACTGGGCCAAGATGAGCACCAAGCTCAAGCTGCTCAGCGAAGAGGACAAACGCATCCGGTTTTGGGCGATCAGTTCAGACCCGGCCTATGAGTACGGCAACCCCGAGGCAGCCGTGCGCAAATTTGCCCAAGGACCCGTGGGCGTGCGGGACTTGCGCCTGCCCGGCCAGGCCTACCCGTTCAAAGTATTGATCAGCGAAATTCCAGCCAAAGAGCAGCGTCCGGCGCTGCGCTTTTTGATTGCCATCGATACCCAGACCTTTCGCCAGACCCAGCATCACTTGCTGCTTGCCCTGATAAGTCTGGCAACGATTGGCGTACTGCTGGCCTCATTGCTCGGCTATTGGGTGGCGCACATCGGCCTCAAGCCGCTGATCAAGCTGTCTGAAGAAGCGCAAAAGCTGGCTCCGCCGCGCCTGTCGGGGCGTTTGCACCTGGCACCGCTGGCTCCGGAGCTGGACCAACTGGTCAGTGCCTTCAATTCGACCCTGGACCGCGTCGAGCAGGCCTGGACCCGGCTGGAGTCATTCAATGCGGATGTGGCCCATGAACTGCGTTCGCCGCTGACCAATCTGATTGGCCAGACCCAGGTGGCGCTGACGCGGGGGCGTTCGGCCGAGCATTACTTTGAAGTGCTGCAGTCGAACCTCGAAGAGCTTGAGCGCCTGCGCAGCATCATCAACGACATGCTGTTCCTGGCCAGCGCCGATCAGGGCAGCAAGGCCTGCAAGCTGTCGAGCGCCTCCCTGGCTGATGAAGTGGCGACCACCCTGGAATATCTGGAGTTTATTCTTGAAGACGCCCGGGTTGTGGTGCGGGTCAGCGGCGATGCCCGGGTCAATATCGAAAAACCCCACCTGCGCCGGGCGCTGATCAACTTGCTGAACAATGCCGTGCAGCACACCGAAGCCGGGCAAGCGATCGAGGTGTCGATCGAGCAGAATTCCGGGCGGGCCATAATCAGCATCAGCAACCCCGGCCTACCGATTGCCGCAGAACACTTGCCGCGCTTGTTCGAGCGTTTCTACCGGGTGGACGCGGCCCGCCACAACAGCGGTGCCAACCACGGGCTGGGGTTGGCCATCGTCAAGGCGATTGCACAGATGCATGGCGGCGAGGTGTTTGTGCACAGCGACGGCGGGCGCAATACATTCGGGTTGGATCTGCCCGCTTGACCTGTAGCACTGTAGATACTCTGTTGCAGGTCAAGCCCTATTGTGGGAGCGAGCAGGCTCGCTCCCACAGTTGCAGTTTTCCTGTAGCTGCCGAGGCTCTAGTCCACGGCCCTCGCATTTGTTACTCAAAACGCAAAAGTCCTTGTCTAAAACAAGGCTTTTTCGCCCCTGCCTGGCGCTATAGATTTAACCCATCACACAGCACTTGCTAAGCAAGAAGGTCTTTGAAATGTCCAGCAGTATGGGTATGGCTAGCGTTTTCGTTTTGTCGTCTTTGTTGTTGTCGCCTTTGGCCATGGCGGAAGAGTCCCCTGCATTCGTCGCACAAAATGCGGCCCGCGCGGCATCGTTTGAACAGCATCAGGCAGAGCTGACAGCACGCCATCAAAACGACGCAAAACCGCAGCCTACACAGGCAAAAGCCAGTGTTTCCGATCAAGCCAAAGACAGCTGATTGCTCACTCGCAGACTTCCCGACCCAGTCGGTCATCTGTCACACATGTGACTGACTGTTTCAAAAGCCGCTATCATAGCGGCTTTTTTTTGTTTTAAAAAAAGCGCTGCCAACACTGGGAGCCCTTCGAACAAGAACAGAATTTGCAAAGAAAATAAAAACTGCCGCCACTTTCAAGGAGCAACAAACTGGTGAAGTACTCACACAAACTCAGTCCGTTATTCATTGCCCTGGCTGCAACGATCCCCACCTACGCCCACGCCGACGAAGACTCAACCAAAGACGGTTTTATCGAAGGTTCCAGCCTTAAGATCCACGCCCGCAATTACTATATGAACCACGATATCCGCAGCCCCCATGCTGATGACAGCAAGGAATGGGGCCAGGGTTTTGTCGGCAAGTTCGAATCGGGCTTCACCCAGGGTACGGTAGGTTTCGGCCTGGATGCCTACGCCTTGCTCGGGCTCAAGCTCGATGGCGGTGGTGGCACCGATGGCAGCAGCATCCTGCCAGTCAGTGATGGCAGCGGCAAAGCGCCTACCGCCTTTTCGTCTGCCGGTGCCGCACTGAAAATCCGCGCCTTTGATACCGAGCTCAAAGCCGGTGATATGTTCCTCACCAATCCGGTAATAGCCGGCGGTGAAACCCGCATGTTGCCGCAGACCTTTCGCGGTGTCAGCCTGACCAACACCAGCTTCGAAGGCTGGATGTTCGAAGGCGGCCAGGTCAGTTTTGAAAAACCTTACAACCAGAGCGGCATGCGCCGCCTGACCACCACCTACGGTGACCTGGGCGATCAGAGCAGCAAGCACATCACCTGGGCCGGCGCGTCCTGGAGCGGCGTGCCAGAAATCACCAGCAACCTCTACGCCGCCCAGTTGCAGGACATCTGGAACCAGTACTACTACGACTTTGACTACACCTGGGAGATGAGCGAGGGCATCACCCTCAACCCCGGCCTGCACTACTATCACACCCAGGACACCGGCAAGGCCCTGCTGGGCGATATCGACAACAACACCTTCAGCCTGCACCTGGCCCTCGGCATTGACGGCCACAAGGTGACCGCGGTGTACCAGCGGGTCAACGGCAACACGCCTTTCGACTATATCTATCAGGGCGACAGCGTTTACCTGGACAACTCGCAGCAATATTCGGACTTCAACGGCCCGAACGAGCGTTCCTGGAAGCTGCAATATGAGTATGACTTTGCCGGCCTCGGAATCGCCGGCCTGACCGCCAGTGCGTCGTATTCACGGGGTGAGCTGGACCTGACCAAGGCCGACCCCGACAGCATCGGCTACAGCAACTGGTACAACCCGGAAGGCAAGAACGCCCATCACTGGGAACGCGACCTGGGCCTCAAGTACGTGATCCAGGAAGGCAAGGCCAAGGATCTGGCAGTGACCCTGCGCTGGGCCACCAACCGCGGCAACACGGCCTACCAGAGCGTGGACAGCGATGTGGATGAGTATCGGGTGATCATCGACTATCCTATTGATGTGTTTTAATCCATGAACAAAGGGCCAGCGTAAAGCTGGCCTTTTCATATGATTGCGTTCATTTTATGGGGCCGAACCCAGGGCGACAATGAGCATGGCCATCAAGCATATCTTGCGCAGTAACGTGCTGACCCTACGCCTGCTGATCGGCGCCACAAGCGTTTCAATCATTGCCATTCTGAGCATCGTCAGCTTCCTGCTGGTACGCGAACACCGCACCGCAGAACTGGCCGCCATCCGCACTTCCCTCAATATCGTGCAGTTGGTCGGGCGTGACGTTCAAAACACGGTAAATCTCTACGACTCAGCGCTCAACGCACTGATCGACGTATCTAAACGCAGCGACCTGAACAGTGTCTCCCTGCCGCTGAAACATATGCTGTTGTTCGATAAAGCCGAACAGACCCCGGCCAATGGCGGCTTTTACCTGCTCAATGCCCAAGGCGACCTGGTCGCCGACTCACGCACTGAAGTCAGCCCCAAAGAAAACTTCAGCCACTGGCCAAGCTTTGTGGAACACCGTGACTCCAACAGCCCCAACCTGTTTATCTCCCACCCTTTTGACTCAGCTGAAAACGATGGCATTTGCTGCATCAGCTTCAGCCGGCGGATTTCCGGGCCTGACGGCAGGTTTCTCGGCGTCGCGGTGGCGCAGATGAAGCTGGATTATTTCAAGACCCTGTTCCAGAGGCTCGACCTGGAACCCCATGGGTTTATCCGTCTGATCAGTACCGATGGCACGCCACTGACCCAGCATCCGGAACCGGCATCCGCCGACGCGCACACCAACCTGAGCAACAACCCCGTGTTTGTCCGCTTTCTGCAAGAACACAGAGGCAGTTTTATCGCCCTCTCCAGCATTGATGGCGATGAGCGGCTGTACAATTTTTCCGAGGTCGGTGACCTGCCGTTGATTGTGGTGGTCTCACTGGCCACTGAGGATGTGTTCAGCGCCTGGAGGCGCAACGCCATTTTGGTCGGTATCGGTACGCTATTGTTGTGTAGCGCCCTGCTTACGCTCACCTGGCTGCTGGGTCGTGAATTGCATTTGCGTCAACGCGCCGAGCGCCAGCTCGAAGCGCTGGCAACCACCGACCCGCTGACCGGGCTGGCCAACCGCCGCAAGCTGGACCAGACCCTGGAACAGGAATGGCGGCGGGCGCAGCGCTCAGGCAAGCCGCTGTCGCTGATCATGTTTGACATTGACCATTTCAAGAATTTCAACGACACCTATGGCCATCAGGACGGTGACGAGGCCTTGAAACGTGTGGCACGGACTATCCAGCAGTGCATGCACCGTTCCACCGATCTGGCGGCCCGTTATGGTGGCGAAGAGTTTGCAGTGGTGCTGAGCGATACCGATGCCAGTGGCGCGTACAACCTGGCACAGAGCATCCGCCAGGCCGTCGAACAACTGGAACCGTTAACGCCCTCCCATCGCCGGCTCACCACCAGCATGGGGGTCAGTACCCGCCAGGTTAAACCGGGCGACCAGCTAGCAGGCTTGATCAACAGCGCCGATCAGGCCCTGTATCAGGCCAAGAAGGCCGGGCGCAATTGCGTAATCAGTGCAGCAGAGTTGTCCTGAGTGAGTGCCAGCCTTGAATGAAAGGCCCGCTGTACATGGTTTTTTCTTCAGAGGGTCAAGCCATTAAATATCATCTGCGCACACCGGTTATCACCCGCCGCATGCTGGTCTGGGCCAGCGCCTTGTCGGTGGTTGCGATTGTGAACATCGTCGGCTACCTGCTGGTCAGGGAATACCGCAATACCGAAGATGATGCGGCTCGCTCTGCCTTGAATATCGTGCAGCTGATCAGCCGTGATATCCGCAATACCATTTCCATCTATGACTCGGCGCTCAACAGCCTGGTCAGCCTGGTGCAAAGCCAGGCGCTGGCCTCGCTTTCGCCGCAGACGCAACAACCCCTGCTTTTCGACAGAGCGGCCGAGGCGCCGTCCAATGCCGGTTTTTTTGTGCTGGATGCCGACGGCAAGGTGATTGCCGGCTCACGCCCGGTCGAGCCCCTGCTCAACAACGCTCGCCAACAGTCCTGGTTCAAGGTTCATCTCAAGGGGCAAAATGAAGGCATCTTTATCAGCCGCCCCTTGCCTGCCAGCGATGCCCCCAATGACTGGAGCCTGGTACTCAGCCGCAGGATCACTACCCCGGACGGCAGGTTTGGCGGCGTCGCCGTGGCCCTGATGAAGATGAGCTACTTCCAGAACCTGTTTCGCGGCCTGGACCTGGGCCCGACGGGCAATATCAGCCTGGTCAGCAGCGAAGGCATCATGCTGATCCAGTACCCGGCCACCACCATGTTCTATACCGGCCAGGACCTGGGGCACACGCCGATCTTCCTGCGTTTTCTGACCGAGCGCCACGGCAGCTTTACCGCCGTGTCCGGTATTTATCACCTGCAGCGCCTCTACAACTTCGCCCAGGTCAGCGAGTTACCCTTGCTGGTGGTGGTGGCTTTGTCCACCGAGCATATATTCAGCAACTGGCGACACACGGCCCTGTTGATCGGCAGCGCAACCCTGCTGCTGTGCCTGGGCCTGCTGTGGCTGACCTGGCTGCTGGTACGCGAATTGCGCCTGCGCCAGCGCGCCGAAGGCGAACTCGCCGCCCTGGCCGCCACCGACCCGCTGACCGGACTGGCCAACCGGCGCATGCTGGACAAGACCCTGGATCTGGAATGGCGCCGCGCACAACGTACAGGCGCGCCGCTGTCACTGATCATGATTGATATCGACCACTTCAAGCCCTTCAACGATGCTTATGGTCATCAGGCAGGGGATGAGGCCCTGCGCCAGGTCGCCCGGGTCATCAAGGCCAATGTGCGACGCCCCGCCGACCTGGTGGCCCGCTACGGCGGTGAAGAGTTCGCGGTGGTGCTGACCGAAACCGACGCGGCAGGCACGCGCCTGCTGGCAGAAAAAATTCGCGCCGCGGTTGAGCAAATGGAGCCGGTCGACCCCACCACCAAAAAACTCACTGTGAGCCTGGGCGCCTGCACCCGCTACGCCAAACCCGGCGACGACCGGGAAGAACTGCTCAGCACTGCCGACAAAGCGCTTTATCAGGCCAAAAAACGCGGGCGCAATCGGGTGATGGATATCAATGAAACCGGCCTGAATGCGCTGAAACCTAAAAACGAAACATAAAAAAAGGCCACCCGAGGGTGGCCTTCAAAAACTAGAGAAAGAAGTTTTACTTAAACTGCCGCAACCGGACGCATATACGAAATCGGTGCAGTGCTGGCATCTTCAAAGGTCACGACTTCCCACGCATCGGTCTGTTCAAGCAGCTTGCGAATCAGCTGGTTGTTCAGTGCATGGCCAGACTTGAAGCCCTTGAATTCACCAATCAGGCTATTGCCCAACAGGTAAAGGTCGCCAATTGCATCGAGGATCTTGTGCTTCACGAATTCGTCTTCATAGCGAAGGCCGTCTTCGTTCAGTACACCATCCGCGTCGACCACGATGGCGTTTTCCACGCTACCGCCGAGTGCGAGGTTGTGCTTGCGCAGGTACTCGATATCACTCATGAAACCAAAGGTACGCGCGCGGCTGACTTCTTTTACAAACGAAGTGCTGGAAAAATCCACGGTTGCACTTTGGGTGCGGTTACGGAAAACCGGGTGATCGAAATCGATCTCGAAGCTCACCTTGAAGCCTTCGAAAGGGACGAAAGTGGCGCGCTTGTCGCCATCTTCCACTGTCACTTCACGCAGGATGCGGATGAACTTCTTCGGCGCGTCCTGTTCTTCCAGGCCGGCAGATTGAATCAAGAACACGAAAGGTCCGGCGCTACCGTCCATAATCGGGACTTCAGACGCGGAGAGTTCGACGTAGGCGTTATCGATCCCCAGGCCAGCCATGGCCGAGAGCAGGTGCTCTACCGTGTCTACTTTTACATCGCCGTTGACCAGCGTGGTCGACATCGTCGTCTCGCCGACGTTTTCCGCGCGCGCAGGGATCTGCACAACAGGGTCAAGGTCTGCACGACAAAACACGATGCCGGTGTCCACAGGCGCAGGCTTGAGGGTCAGGTAGACCTTCTCACCGGAGTGCAGGCCGACACCTGTGGCACGGATAATATTTTTCAGGGTGCGTTGTTTAATCATGGCATTGGCCGCTTCAGCGCAAATTGCGAACTGGTATCAACAAAGGCTGGCGATAATAGCAGACCGAGCCTTTGCTGAACACCAATCACCTTAATACCCCTGATTGATTTCATTAATCAGCCTGGCGACGCAGGAAAGCCGGGATGTCCAGGTAATCCAGATCATCTTGCGGATTGAGCTTGGCAGCAGTCGTCGCGCCTTGCTGGGCCTGGTTGCGCATCACGGTCGGGCGATCCAGATCACGGTAGTTGACCACCGGTTGTTCCTGACGCTCGGTACGGGTTTCCTGACGAACAGGGGCGCTGTGTGCTGCCGAAGCTGCGTACGAAGCCTGCAGGGTGTTGTCGACAACCTTGACCGGCTTCTCGATTTTTGCACCCAGACCGGTAGCAACCACGGTGACATGCAGCTCGTCACGCATGTCCGGATCGATAACAGTACCGACCTTGACCATTGCGTGTTCCGAAGCGAAGGCTTCGATGATGCTGCCCACGTCGGAGTACTCACCCAGGGACAGGTCAGGGCCGGCGGTGATGTTTACCAGGATGCCGCGAGCGCCTTCCAGGTTCACGTCTTCGAGCAACGGGTTGCGAATGGCCGCTTCGGTGGCCTCACGTGCACGGTTCGGACCGCTGGCGCAGCCAGTGCCCATCATCGCCATGCCCATTTCGCTCATCACGGTGCGTACGTCGGCAAAGTCGACGTTGATCATGCCCGGACGCTTGATGATGTCGGAGATACCGCGAACGGCACCGGCCAGTACGTCATCGGCCTTGGCGAACGCAGACAGTAGGCTTGCGTCTTTACCCAGGATGGTGAGCAGTTTTTCGTTCGGAATCGTAATCAACGAATCGACGCTTTCGGACAGCAGACGAATACCTTCGTCGGCGATCTGCATGCGCTTGCGACCTTCGAACGGGAACGGACGGGTCACCACCGCAACGGTGAGGATGCCCATTTCCTTGGCCACTTCGGCAATGATCGGCGCAGCACCGGTACCGGTACCACCGCCCATGCCCGTGGTGATGAACACCATGTTGGTGCCCTGCAACACTTCAGCGATACGCTCGCGGTCTTCCAGGGCAGCCTGACGACCGACCTCAGGGTTCGCGCCGGCACCCAGACCCTTGGTCACGCCAGTGCCCAGTTGCAGGATGGTACGCGCACCAATGCTTTTGAGCGCTTGTGCGTCTGTGTTGGCGCAGATGAATTCCACGCCTTCGATGTTGCTCTTAACCATGTGGTTAACAGCATTGCCACCGCCACCACCAACACCGATAACTTTGATTACCGGGCTTTGCGGGATGTTGTCTACGAGTTCGAACATGGTCCCTCTCCTTTCATTTCTCTAGTTTTTTTCGCCTACTTCTACCGCTTTGAATCTGTTTACAGCTCAAGCTTTAAAAGTTGCCCTGTACCCAGCGCTTGAGGCGCTCAAGCACAGGGGCTTTTTGTTCGTCACTGCTGTAGTTGTCGCGGTTGCTGATACCCGATATCGAAATACCGTCTGACTGCTTTTGCAGCCCGTACAACAACAAGCCCACAGCGGTGGAATAAATCGGATTGCGCACAACGTCGGTGAGGCCCTTGAAACTGTGCGGCACACCCAGACGGACCGGCATGTGGAAGATCTCTTCGGCCAGTTCGACCGCGCCTTCCATCTTTGAAGTACCACCGGTCAACACGATGCCCGCCGGAATCAGGTCTTCGTAACCGCTGCGACGCAGCTCGGCCTGAATCAGGGTGAACAGCTCGTCGTAACGCGGCTCGACCACTTCGGCCAGGGCCTGACGGGACAGTTCACGGGGTGGGCGATCGCCCACGCTTGGCACCTTGATGGTTTCGCCGGCACCGGCCAGTTTGGCCAGTGCACAGGCGTAACGAATCTTGATTTCTTCGGCATATTGCGTTGGTGTACGCAGCGCCATGGCGATGTCGTTGGTCACCTGGTCACCGGCAATCGGGATCACTGCCGTATGGCGAATCGCACCTTCGGTGAAGATCGCGATGTCGGTGGTGCCGCCGCCGATATCCACCAGGCAAACGCCCAGTTCCTTTTCATCATCGGTCAGTACCGAGTAAGCCGATGCCAACTGCTCAAGGATGATGTCGTCCACCTCAAGGCCACAGCGGCGTACACACTTCTCGATGTTTTGCGCGGCATTCACGGCGCAGGTCACGACGTGAACCTTGGCTTCAAGACGTACGCCCGACATGCCCAGTGGCTCACGTACGCCTTCCTGGTTATCGATCACATAGTCCTGCGCCAGGGTGTGCAGCACACGCTGGTCAGCCGGGATCGCGACAGCCTGGGCGGCGTCGAGGACGCGCTCAAGGTCGGCGGTGCTGACTTCACGATCACGAATCGCCACGATGCCGTGGGAATTCAGGCTGCGGATGTGATTGCCGGCCACGCCGACAAATGCCGAGTGAATCCGGCAACCGGCCATCAGCTGCGCTTCTTCGATGGCGCGCTGGATCGATTGCACGGTGGACTCGATGTTCACCACCACGCCTTTCTTCAGGCCACGGGACGGGTGCGTGCCAATACCGACGATTTCGATCGTGCCGTCTTCACCGACCTCGCCTACCAGCGCAACCACCTTGGAGGTGCCGATATCGAGGCCGACGATCATTTTGCCGCTTTGCACATTTGCCATGGGTCCTGCCTCTTCTTAATTCTTCGCGACAGCGGGTTGGGCTATCGTGGGTGCCACAGGTTCCCGCCAGCCGACGGCCAATCCGTTGGCATAACGCAAATCGATGCGCGCTATGTTTGTAATCTGTTCTTTCAGCGTTTTTTCATAGATGGCTATGAAACGACGCATTTTTTCTACCAGATGATCGCGCCCCAACAACAGCTCGATCCCGGGCCCTGCACTACCGGCTCCAGTGGTCAGGAACCAGCTACCGCGCTCACGCAACTCCAGCCGGGCTATGGAAAAGCCCATCGGACGCAGCATCTGGCTCAACACCTGATACTGCTGCATCACCTGCTGCTGAGCCCGTTGTGGACCAAACAGCTGCGGCAAATGTTCGTAATTGGCCAGCTCACGCGGGGTGAACGCCTGGCCCTGGTTGTTCAACAGTGCCTCATCCCCCCAACGCGCAACCGGCAGTTGCTCTTCAAGGCGAATCACCACCTGGTCGGGCCACACGCGACGGACTTCGGCGTGGGCGATCCAGGGCATCTGCTCGAGCTCGGTGCGCATGCCTTCCAGGTCTACCGTAAAGAAGCTCGCTGCCACATAAGGGGCAATGCGCTGCTGCACGGCTTGCTGGCTGATATAGGTCAAATCGCCCTGCACGTTGATATTGGTGATCGGGCGGTCGGCATAGGGCATCAGGCGCTGCGCACCTTCATAGGTGCCATAACCCAACGCCACCAGCAGCACCGGCCAGAACAACGCTTTCAAAAAGCCGAAATTGGCTTTTGGCAAACGCACCGACATCGGCTCTTTCGCCACCATCCGGCTGGCGCCACGCGGCACCGGCTTGCGGCCGGGAGCGGGTGGTTGATGACGAAGCGATGCACCTTGCATGGACTTAACCCCGCGCCTCTAAACTTGCCGCCAGAATCGACAGCACCAGCTGTTGGAAATCCAGACCCGCCGCCTTGGCCGCCATCGGCACCAGGCTGTGATCGGTCATGCCCGGCGCGGTGTTGACTTCCAGCAGCCAGAACTGGCCTGCGGTGTCCTGCATCACGTCCAGACGGCCCCAACCGGCAATGCCGATCGCCTCGCAGGCTTTCGCCGTGAGGTCCATGAGCTCCTGTTCCTTGGCACTGTCGAGGCCGCACGGGATCCGATACTGGGTATCGTTGGCCACGTACTTGGCGTCGTAGTCGTAAAAGCTGTGGGGCGTACCCAGGGCAATCGGTGGCAACACCTGGTCACGCAGGGTGGCGATGGTGAACTCGGGACCTGTGATCCACTGCTCAACCAACACTTGCGAGTCGTACTTGCTGGCATCGGCCCACGCGACGATCAACTCGTCCACGTTACTCACTTTGGCCATACCGATACTTGAACCTTCATGAGCCGGTTTGACGATCAAAGGGAAGCTCAGTTCCTTGGCCGCAGAAATACAATCGGCTTCGCTGCTCAATACTGCGTGACGTGGCGTTGGAATACCCAGGCTGTGCCACACCTGTTTGGTGCGCAGCTTGTCCATGGCCAGGGCCGACGCGAGGATGCCGCTGCCGGTGTAAGGAATGCCCAGGCACTCCAGCAGGCCTTGCATGCTGCCGTCTTCACCGCCACGACCATGAAGGATGATGAACGCGCGGTCGATTTTTTCGCTGGTGATACGGGTGATGAAGTCATCGCCCACATCGATACCGAAGGCATCCACACCGGCGCTTTGCAGCGCGCCCAGCACGGCATTGCCCGACTTCAACGAGACTTCACGCTCAGCGCTTTTGCCGCCGAACAACACGGCCACACGGCCGAAATCGGCTGGGGCAATGGTCGAGAACAGATTGGCATAGGCAGCAGTCATTTCAACTTTCCTTCACTGGTAGCGGCAACAGCGCCGGCGAACAGCGGGCTCTTGATAAGTTGCGGTGCCAGACGGCCGATATCGCCCGCCCCTTGGCACAACAGAATGTCGCCAGCGCGCAGCAGCGGCTTGACGATCGGCGCCAGCTCGACGCCGCGCTCGATGTAGATCGGGTCCAGCTGGCCGCGCTGACGGATGCTGTGGCACAGCTGGCGGCTGTCAGCCCCGGGAATCGGCTCTTCGCCAGCCGGGTAGACCTCCATCAACAGCAATACGTTGGCATCGGCCAGGACCTGGACGAAATCGTCGTACAGGTCACGGGTGCGGCTGAAACGGTGCGGCTGGTACACCATCACCAGGCGACGTTCCGGCCAGCCACCACGTACGGCCTTGATCACCGCGGCGACTTCGGTCGGGTGGTGACCGTAGTCATCGACCAGCATCACGCTGCCGCCATCAACTGGCAGCTCGCCATAAACCTGGAAGCGTCGCCCCACCCCTTCAAAGCCCGACAGGCCCTGAACGATGGCTTCATCGCTGATGCCTTCATCAGAGGCTATGCAGATGGTGGCCAGGGCATTGAGCACGTTGTGGTTGCCCGGCATGTTCACCGACACATCCAGCGGCTCGCGGTCAGGGCGCAACACGGTGAAGAAGGTTTGCATGCCCTGCTGGCGCACATTGATCGCGCGTACATCAGCGTTTTCGCTGAAGCCATAGGTCACGGTCGGACGCTTGACCAGCGGCAGGATTTCACGCACCACCGGATCGTCCAGGCACAGCACGGCCAAGCCGTAGAACGGCAGGTTGTGCAGGAACTCGACGAAGGTCTTCTTCAGCTTGTTGAAGTCGCCTTCGTAGGTCGCCATATGGTCGGCGTCAATATTGGTGACCACCGCCACCAACGGCTGCAGATGCAGGAAGCTGGCATCGCTTTCATCAGCTTCGGCAATCAGGTAACGGCTGGTACCCAGTTGTGCATTGGTACCGGCTGCATTCAGGCGGCCACCGATCACGAACGTCGGGTCCAGGCCACCGGCCGCGAACACCGAGGCCAGCAAGCTGGTGGTAGTGGTTTTGCCGTGGGTACCGGCAACAGCGATACCGTGGCGATAGCGCATCAGCTCGGCCAGCATCTCGGCACGAGGCACCACCGGAATGCGGCGCTCAAGTGCGCTCGCAACCTCGGGGTTGGAGGTATTCACGGCACTCGATACCACCAGCACATCGGCGTTGGCAGCGTTCTCGGCGCGGTGGCCGATATAAATGTGTGCGCCGAAGGACTCGAGCCGCTCGGTCACAGGCGAAGCGTTCAGGTCCGAGCCCGACACTTCATAGCCCAGGTTCAGCAACACTTCGGCGATACCGCACATTCCCACACCGCCGATACCGACGAAGTGGATGCGACGGATACGGCGCATTTCCGGTTGTGGCATAGCTTTTTGATTCTCAACCATTGGCCACCTCCAGGCAGATATCTACAACGTTGCGGGTCGCATCGGGTTTGGCCAGGCGGCGGGCATTGGCCGCCATGCTGTTGAGTCGTTCCGGTTGCATCAAAACCTCTGTCAGGCGTGCAGCCAGTTCGGCTGCGCCAGTTGTCGCTTGCGGCATCAGGAAGGCTGCGCCCTCGCGTGCCAAAAAGTCGGCGTTACGGCTCTGATGGTCATCGATCGCGTGGGGCAATGGCACCAGCAGCGAAGGCAGACCGGCCGCAGCCAGTTCACTGACGGTCAGCGCGCCTGCGCGACAAACCACCAGGTCGGCCCAGCCATAGGCATGGGCCATATCCTTGATAAAAGGCTGTACGTCAGCCTCGACGCCGACCGCGGCATAACGCTCGGCGGTAATCCGGTCATGCTGCTTGCCGGCCTGGTGAAACACTTCAGGGCGAACGTCAGCCGGGACCTTGGCCAGCGCTTCAGGCAACAACTTGTTCAACGGCTCGGCGCCGAGGCTGCCGCCCAGTACCAGCAAGCGCGCCTTGCGCCCTTCGAGCGCAGCCCGAGGCGCCAGGGTAAACAGCTCGGGGCGTACCGGATTACCGGTGCTACGCAGCGTCTGCGAGGCTGCAAAGGTGCCGGGAAAGGCTTCGCACACCCGACTGGTCATCGGCACCAGCAGGCGGTTGGCCGTACCGGCTACCGCGTTCTGCTCATGAATGATCACCGGTACACCGCAGGTTTTCGCCGCCAGGCCGCCAGGCCCGGTCACGTAACCGCCAAAACCCAGCACACACACCGGCTTGAGTTGACGAATGATCCTGCGCGCCTGAAACAGCGCCTTGAGCAGTACAAAAGGGGCCTTGAGCAACGACAGCTTGCTCTTGCCACGCAGGCCCGCCACGTTAATCAGGTGCAGTTTGAAACCGGCAGGCTCGACCAGTTCATTCTCGATGCCACGGGGCGTACCGAGCCAGTGCACGGTGTAGCCGCGGGCTTCGAATTCGCGGGCGCAAGCCAGCGCCGGGAACACGTGGCCACCGGTGCCGCCCGCCATGATCAGCACGTTAGCGCCCATGGGTCGGCTCCTCTGCAAAGTCGCTTTCTTTGAAATCGGTCTCTTCACTGCCCAGGTGGGTTCGACTCTCCCACTCGATGCGCAGCAACAGTCCCATGCACACGCAGCAAATCACCAGCGAGCTGCCGCCATAACTGAGGAACGGCAGGGTCAGGCCCTTGGTTGGCAGCAAGCCGACGTTTACCCCGATATTGATCAGGAACTGGCCGATCCACAGGAACGACAAGCCATAGGCCATATAAGCCGAGAAATACTGCTTGGCGCGCTCGGCCCACATGCCAATGTACATGCCGCGCACACACACAAATACGAACAGGGCCACGGTCAGCAGCGAGCCGACAACACCCAGCTCTTCTGCCAGTACCGAAAACACGAAGTCGGTATGTGCTTCAGGCAGGTAGAACTGCTTCTGCACACTGTTGCCCAGACCGACACCAAACCACTCGCCGCGACCGAAGGCGATCAGGGCCTGGGTCAACTGGTAGCCGGAGCCGAACTGGTCGGACCACGGGTCGGTAAAGGTAATCAAACGCGCCATGCGGTAAGGCTGTGCCTGTACCAGCACGAACACCGCGCCGACAGCCAGCGCCACCATCAGAGCGAAACGGAACAGGCCGACACCACCGAGAAACAGCATGGCAGCAGCGGCGCCCATCATCACAACCGTGGCTCCGAAGTCGGGCTCCATCAGCAGCAGGCCGGCCATTGGCAGCAGCACGATAAATGGCTTGAAAAAGCCCATCCAGCTATCCCGCACTTCCTTCTGCTGACGCACCAGGTAGCCCGCCAGGTAGATCACCACAAAGACCTTGGCGATCTCCGAAGGCTGCACGTTGAAGAAGCTGAAACCGATCCAGCGCATCGAGCCGTTTACCTCACGGCCAATGCCCGGGATCAGTACGGCCACCAGCAAACCGAATGCACCGATCAGCAACATGAAGCCCATGCGTTGCCAGGTCGCGATCGGCACCATCATGGTCATGATGCATGCGCCCAGGCCGAGCACGATGTAAAACAGGTGGCGGATCATGTGGTACAGGGTGTTGCCCGACTGCAACGCCGCCACTTCGGACGAAGCCGAAGTGATCATCACCAGCCCCAGACCGAGCAAGGCCAGGCAACCGGCGAGCAACGGGAAGTCGAGGTCAATGCCACGGCCCGTAATCAGCGGTGAAGGATAAGGTTTGAGGATGCCGAACATCATGCCAGCACCTCCACGGCGCGAGCGAACAACTGGCCGCGCTCTTCGTAGTTTTTGAACATGTCGAAACTGGCGCAGGCTGGCGACAGCAAGACTGCATCACCCGATTGCGCCAGTGAGCGGCTCAGTGCGATGGCTTCGTCCAGCGAACCGGCACGCACTTGCGGCACGGCATCGCCAAGGGCGTCGGCTATCAGCCCCGCATCACGACCTATCAACACTGCCGCGCGGCAGTGCTTGGCAACCGAATCACGCAAGCCGCTGAAATCCGCGCCCTTGCCGTCGCCACCGGCGATAAGGATCAGCTTGCCATCCATGTCCATCCCCAGCCCTTCGATAGCAGCCAGTGCCGCGCCGACGTTGGTGGCCTTGGAGTCGTTGTAGTAGCTCACGCCATCCAGCTCGCGCACCCACTGACAGCGATGCTCAAGACCGGTGAAATTGCGCAGGCTGGCGAGCATGGCGTCGAACGGCAGACCAACCGCGTGACCCAGCGCCAGGGCAGCCAGGGCATTGGCCTGATTATGTGCGCCACGCACTTTCAGCTCGCGCACGGGCATGAGGTTCTGGAATTCGAAAGCGAGGTATTTTTCGCCGTTTTCTTCACGCAGGCCGAAGGCCTTGAAGTCCGGCGCGCTGAGGCCGAAAGTCCAGCACGGCTGACCTTCGCTCATCAGCGGGCGGGTCAGGGCATCCTGACGATTGACCACCACCTGCCGGGCGCCACGGAAGATCCGGTGCTTGGCCAGGTGGTACGCAGGCAGGCCGCTGTAGCGGTCCATATGGTCTTCGCTGACATTGAGCACTGTGGCCACTTCAGCACCCAGCTGGTTGGTGGTCTCCAGCTGGAAGCTCGACAGCTCCATCACGTACAGCTCGATATCATCGCTGAGCAGGTCCAGTGCCGGCGTGCCAAGGTTGCCACCCACCGCAACGCGCTTGCCGGCTGCCGCAGCCATTTCACCGACCAGGGTGGTCACGGTGCTTTTGGCGTTGGAACCACTGATTGCCACGATAGGCGCTTTCGCGTTACGCGCGAACAGGTCGATGTCGCCCGACAGTTTCACGCCGCGGGCAGCAGCAGCTTGCAGCGCCGGAGTCGCCAGGGCCAGGCCGGGGCTCACGTAAAGCTCGTCGGCGCGGCACAGGAATTCGACATCCAGCTCGCCACAACGCACTTCCACTTGCGGGTAGTCACGGCGCAGCGTGGCAAGCTCCGGCGGGTTTTCCCGCGTATCTGCCACGGCAAACGACACGCCCCGTTGCGCCAGGAAGCGCACCAGGGACATGCCGCTCTTGCCGAGGCCGACAACGATGCGGAAGTGGTCAGAAGCGATCAGAGACACAGGTTCTACCTCAGCTTCAGTGTGGCAAGGCCGACCAGTACGAGAATCACGGTAATGATCCAGAAGCGGACGATCACACGTGGCTCAGGCCAGCCTTTGAGTTCAAAGTGGTGATGAATCGGCGCCATACGGAACACCCGCTTGCCGGTCAACTTGAAGGACGCTACCTGGATCACCACGGACAGGGTTTCCATCACGAACACACCGCCCATGATGAACAACACGATTTCCTGGCGCACGATCACGGCGATAGTGCCCAGAGCTGCGCCCAGCGCCAGTGCGCCAACATCACCCATAAAGACTTGTGCCGGGTAGGTGTTGAACCACAGGAACCCGAGACCGGCGCCAATCAATGCGCCGCAGAACACAATCAACTCACCCGCGCCCGGTACATAAGGGATCAGCAGGTAGTCGGCAAATTTCACGTTGCCCGACAGGTAGCAGAAGATACCCAGCGCACCGCCGACCATCACGGTGGGCATGATCGCCAGGCCATCGAGGCCGTCAGTCAGGTTGACCGCATTGCTCGAACCCACGATCACAAAGTAGGTGAGAACAACAAAGCCAATGCCCAGCGGAATGCTGGCGTCCTTGAGGATGGGCAGGATCAGCGTGGTTTCTACCGCGCTTGGCGCTGTCACGTACAAGAAGATCGCCGCGCCCAGACCGAACACCGACTGCCAGAAATACTTCCAGCGGCTTGGCAAGCCACGGGAGTTTTTTTCGATTACCTTGCGGTAGTCATCCACCCAGCCGATGGCGCCGAACAACAGGGTCACGATCAGCACGACCCACACATAACGGTTGCTCAGGTCAGCCCACAACAGGGTGCTGATGGCGATGGCTGACAGGATCAACGCACCGCCCATGGTCGGAGTGCCCGATTTGGACAGGTGCGATTGTGGGCCGTCATTACGTACCGACTGGCCGATCTGACGGTTTTGCAGGGTGCGGATCATCCACGGCCCCAGACACAGCGACAAGGTCAACGCGGTCAGCACCCCGAGGATCCCGCGCAGGGACAGGTACTGGAAGACCGCGAAGCCTTTATGGAACTGTTGCAGATACTCCGCTAGCAGCAGCAGCATTAATGTTTCTCCCCGCTGGAACCGCACAAAGCCGCAACGACGTTTTCCATCGCAGCGCTGCGCGAGCCCTTGATCAAAATAGTGGTGTTTGTTTCGTGCTCAGCGCGAAGCGCCTTGATCAGGTCAGCCTGATTGGCGAAGTGACGAGCCTGGTGTCCAAAAGCAGTGACGGCATGAGCCATCATGGGTCCCACCGCATAGAGCGCTGAAACTTTGTCGGCGGCATAAGCGCCTACTTCACGATGTCCTTGCTCCGCCCACTCACCCAGTTCGCCAATATCTCCGAGCACCAGGACGGTGCGGCCGGAAAAGGCGGCGAGTATATCAACGGCAGCGCACATTGAGGTGGGGTTTGCGTTGTAAGTGTCATCAATAATTCGCAGGCCCGCGGCGGTCAATTGCGCGACAGCGCGACCTTTTACCGGCAACACGGCTTCAAGGCCGGTTTTAATACCAAACAGCGACACGCCGAGGGCGTGAGCAGCTGCCGCAGCGGCCAGTGCGTTGGCCACGTTGTGGGTGCCCAACAGGTTAAGTTGGACCTGCTCGCTACCCAGCGGGCTGTGCAAGGTGAAGCCCGGGCAACCGCGAGCGTCACGGCTCAGATCGCTGGCATAAAAATCGGCTTGAGGGTTGTTCAAGGCAAAACTCAGCACCTTGCGCCCCGCTGCCCGGTTCTTCCAGATGGCGAATGCCTTGTCATCCAGATTCAGGACAGCGATTCCGTCAGCCTTCAGCCCTTCGATGATTTCGCCCTTAGCTTCGACGATTTTATCCGGGCCACCGAACTCGCCCACGTGGGCAGTACCGGCATTGTTGAGCACGGCGACATGGGGCTGGGTCATGGCCACGGTGTAGGCAATTTCGCCGAGGCGTGAAGCGCCCAGCTCAATAACCGCAGCCGTGTGCTCAGCTGTCAGTTCCAGCAGCGTCAGCGGCACGCCCAGATCGTTGTTCAGGTTGCCCTTGGTCGCCAGCACCGGGCCACGGGTGCGCAGAATGCAGGCGAGCATTTCTTTGACCGTGGTCTTGCCGCTTGAGCCGGTAATCGCCGCCACCGGTTTATCGTAGCCGGCACGGTTGAGCGCACCCAGGCGACCCAAAGCTTCGCGGGTGTCCTTGACCACCAGTTGCGGCAGCGCCGACTCCGGCACTTCGCGCTCAACCAGCGCGGCAACAGCGCCCTTGGCAGCCACTTCATTGAGGTAGTCGTGGCCATCGAAACGCGGGCCGGTCAGCGCAATAAACAGCTGACCCTTGCTGATCGCCCGGCTGTCGATGCTGACCCCGCTGAAACGGCAGTCGACATCTACCACACGCCCCTGCAGGGCAGCAGCCACTTCACTGAGCAACAGAGGCTTAAGCATGGGCAGCCTCCCAAGTGTTCAAGGCTTTTTCGGCTTCGACCAGATCAGAGAAGTCATGGCGTTCGCCGTTGATTTCCTGATAGTCCTCATGACCTTTACCCGCCAGCACGATTACGTCAGCGGCGCTGGCACCGGCGATCAACTGCGCAATGGCATCACCGCGACCGGCGACAAAAGTGACGTCCTGCGGCGCGACAAAACCCTCACGAATATCATCAAAAATTTGCCCCGGTGCTTCGGTGCGCGGGTTGTCGTCAGTCACCAGAACACCGTCAGCCAAACGTTCAACCACTTGCGCCATCAACGGGCGCTTGCCGCGGTCACGGTCGCCGCCGCAGCCGAACAGGCACAGCAGTTGGCCCTTGGCATGCGGGCGCAGGGCTAGCAGTACTTTTTCCAGTGCATCCGGGGTGTGGGCGTAGTCGACCACCACCAGCGGCTTGTTGCCGCCACCCAAACGCTGCATGCGACCGACCGGGCCTTCCAGCTTGGGCAGCACTTTGAGAATTTCGTCCAGCGGGTAGTCCAGCCCAAGCAAGGCGCCAACGGCAGCCAGTACGTTGCTCAGGTTGAAGCGTCCCAGCAGCGAGCTGCGCAACAGATGCTCGCCTTGTGCCGTCACTACGGTGGCCCGCACACCGTCATCATCAAAGATGGCATCACGGCAGTACAGGGTGGCCCCTGTGTCCTCAAGGCTATAGCTGATCAGGCGCGACTCATGCTTTTCAGCGGCCAGTTGGCGGCCAAATTCATCGTCCAGGTTCAGCACCCGGCAGCGCAGGTCCGGCCAGGCAAACAACTTGGCCTTGGCGGCGGCGTAAGCCTCCATCGTGCCGTGGTAATCCAGATGGTCGCGGGACAGGTTGGTCAGCACGGCGACGTCAAATGCCAACGCACTGACGCGACCCTGATCCAGGCCATGGGAAGAAACCTCCATCGCTACCGCTTTGGCCCCGGCCTTTTTCAGGTCGGCGAGCATGGCCTGTACGGCAATCGGGTCTGGCGTGGTGTGACGGCCACTTTGCAGCGCGCCATAAAAACCGGTGCCCAAGGTGCCGACGATGCCGCAGTGCTGACCCAGCAGGTCAAGCGCCTGGGCCACCAGCTGAGTGACGCTGGTTTTGCCGTTGGTGCCAGTGACACCTACCAGATTCAGATGCCGGCTGGGCTCACCATAAAAACGCCCGGCGATATCCGACAGCTGGGCCGCAAGGCCCTTGACCGGAATCAGCGGCACGGCAGAGATAGGCAGCACATCAGCGCCGTCCACTTCATAGGCCACGGCAGCAGCGCCGCGCTTAAGGGCGTCAGCGATATGTTCACGACCATCGAGCTTGCCGCCAGGCACCGCAAGGAACAGATCACCTGCGCGTACATTGCGGCTGTCGAGGGTCAGTTCACGGATCAGCAGATCGTGACCGGCGTGAGGAAAAATCTTGTTCAGGCTCAGGGACATTAGCCACGCCCTCCTTTGGCTGCTGCAGCGGCTGCCGCTGCTTGTTGCTCCGCTGCCGTTGGCAGGTTATCCGGGATCACGTTCATCAGACGCAGCGTGCCGGACATGACTTTGCTGAATACCGGTGCCGAAACCAGACCACCGAAGTAGCCCGCCTTGCTCGGCTCATCGATCACCACGACGATCGCGTACCGCGGGTCGCTCATGGGACCAAAGCCGGCAAACAGGGAACGGTAGGAGTTCACTGCGTAGCCTTTTACCCCACCACCCGTGGTTTTACGCGCCGTACCCGACTTGCCGCCGACGTGATACGCCGGAACCTTGGCACGCCATACACCACGCGGGTTTTCGATTACTTCCTGGAGCATGCCCTGCAGCGTCTTGGCGACTTGCTCCGGCATGACCTGAGCGGCCTGAACAGGTTTGTCCTTGTCTGTCTTGAGCAGGGTCAGCGGAGCGAGCTTGCCGTTGTTGGCCAGGGCCGAGAAGGCATGCACCAGCTGGATCGCGGTCACGGACACGCCGTAGCCGTAAGACAGGGTCGCGGTTTCCGCCTTGCGCCATTCACGGTAGTTGGGCAGGTTGCCCACACGCTCGCCCGGGAAGCCCAGACCGGTGTCCTGGCCCAGGCCCATCTTGGCCATCTGGCGGAAGATCGCTTCACCGCCGATATCGAAGGCCACCTTGCTCATCCCCACGTTACTGGAGTTGATCAGGATGCCGGTCAGGTCGAGTACCGGACCTTCAGTGCGCGATACGTCACGAATGGTGTATTTGCCCAGCTGCAAGGTGCCCGGGTACACCTCAACCTTGTCGGTGGGTTTCCAGCGCCCGGTTTCCAGGGCGGCACTCATGGAGATCGGTTTGACCGTCGATCCCGGCTCGAACACGTCGATCATGGCGCGGTTACGCATCATCGCCGGTTGCAGGTTGCGACGGTTATTCGGGTTGTAGGTGGGTTGGTTGACCATGGCCAGAATCTCGCCGGTCTTCACATCCATGATCACCAGGCTGCCAGCCTTGGCGCCGTTCTCGACCAGCGCATTGCGCAGTTCGCGGTTGGCCAGGTATTGCAGGCGCAGGTCAATCGACAACGCCAAGGTCTTGCCGGCCTTGGCGTTTTTGGTCACTTGCACGTCTTTGATCAGACGCCCGCGCCGGTCCTTGATCACTTGCCGCTTGCCCGGCACCCCGGCCAGCCATTCGTCATAGGCCAGTTCGACGCCTTCGCGTCCTTTATCGTCGATATCGGTAAAGCCGACCATATGCGCCGTCACCTCACCCGCAGGGTAGAAACGACGGAACTCTTCAATGCCATAAACACCCGGCACCTTGAGGTCGAGCACCACCTGGCCCTGCTCGGGAGTCAGGCCCCGCACCAGATAGATAAATTCTTTGTTGGCTTGCTGTTCCAGGCGTGCGGTCAGCACCTTGGGGTCTTGCCCAAGCGCGTGTGCCAGGGCTGGCCAACGGTCTTTGGCAACCTGCATTTCCTTGGCATTGGCCCACAGGGTGGTCACCGGCGTGCTCACGGCCAAAGGCTCGCCATTGCGGTCGGTAATCAGGCCACGGTGTGCAGGGATAGGGATATGCCGCAAGCTGCGAGCATCGCCCTGGCCCTTGAGGAAGTCATGGTCGATAACTTGCAGATAAACGATCTGGCACGCGATTGCACCTACCAGCAGTGCCAGCAATGCCAGCACCACACGAAAACGCCACGGATAGAGCGCGCCTTCGAGTTTGATCATGGCGCCACCATTCGAACTTCTGCTGCGCCAGGAATGCGCATCTTCAGTTGTTCGCTGGCCAGGGTTTCGATGCGGCTATGGGCAGTCCAGGTGCTCTGCTCGAGAATCAGGCGGCCCCATTCGGCCTGCGCCTTGTCCCGTACGCTCAGCTCCCCGTACAGGGTGTTGAGCAACTGGCGGTTCCAGTGGGCGCTATACGAAACGCCCACAGCCGAAACCAGCACGCCAATAAACAACAGCAGCATGAAAAAACTTCCGCCGGGAAGTGGTTTGGCGAAGAGCTTGTTCAACGAAGCTTCTCCGCGACGCGCATGACAGCGCTGCGCGAGCGCGGATTGGCTTTGAGTTCGGCATCGGACGCGGTCTGTGCCTTACCATGAATCTTGATCTTCGGTTCGAAGGCAACGTGCTGCACGGGCAAGCCGCGCGGCAGGTTGTCGGGCTCGCCCTTGACCAGTTTGCGCATAAACAGTTTGACGATGCGGTCTTCCAGCGAGTGGAAGCTGATAACGACCAGGCGGCCGCCGATAGCCAGGGACTCAAGGGCAGCTTCAAGGCCAGCCTCAAGGTCACCCAGTTCGTTGTTCACATGAATGCGCAGGCCCTGGAAAGTGCGGGTCGCCGGGTGCTTGCCCTTCTCCCAGGCCGGGTTGGCCACTTTCAGCACTTCGGCCAGGTCGCCTGTACGCTCGAACGGCTTGATATCGCGACGTTCGACAACCGCACGGGCCATGCGACCGGAAAACCGCTCTTCGCCGTATTCCTTGAATACGCGGGCGATTTCCTCCTGGGAGGCAGTGTTGACGAACTCGGCCGCGCTGATACCGCGATCAGGGTCCATACGCATGTCCAGCGGGCCGTCATTCATAAAGCTGAAGCCGCGCTCCGGGTCGTCAAGCTGTGGCGAAGAGACACCCAGATCAAGCAACACGCCGTCGACCTTGCCAGCCAGACCGCGCTCGGCAATTTCGGATCCCATTTCCGCAAAACTGCGCTGCACAATGACAAAGCGGCCGTCTTCGGCCGCCAGCGCTTGCCCGGTGGCAATCGCTTGTGGATCTTTATCGAACCCGAGCAGACGCCCCTCAGGGCCCAGCTTCTGGAGTATCAGGCGGCTATGTCCGCCGCGACCGAAGGTGCCATCCAGATAGCATCCATCAGGGCGTACGGCGAGAGCCTCTACGGCTTCGTCGAGCAGTACGGTGATGTGGTTGAAGCCGCTATCTATAGTCACAGAATTAAATCACGCAGTTCGTCAGGCATCGCGCCCGGTTGTTGAATGGCTGCAAGGTCAGCGGCAGAAACCGCCTCCCAAGCATCCTCGTCCCACAGTTGAAACTTGTTCAGCTGGCCCACCAGCATTGCGCGCTTGTCCAGTCGGGCATATTCACGCAAGCGGGGCGGTACCAGAAAACGACCACTGCCATCGAGCTCAAGGTCGACGGCGTTACCAATCAACAGACGTTGCAAGCGGCGGTTTTCTTCACGCAGCGAAGGCAACGCCCGAAGCTTGGTTTCAATCAACTCCCACTCATCGAGGGGGTACACACACAAGCAGGGATCAACGGCATCAATGGTCACGATCAGTTGCCCGGAACTGCGCAAATTCAACTCGTCACGGTACCGGCTCGGCATTGCGAGACGGCCCTTGGCATCGAGACTGATTGCGTTGGCTCCGCGAAACACTGGCCGCATCTCCAAATATTAGCGTTTTACGTCTAAAAAACCCACTTCACGCCACTTTTCACCACTTATGCACACTATAGGAATGCGCCCACACCACCGTCAAGGAGCGGCCTACAGGAAAACCCTTACATAACGGAGATTTAGGAGGGGAAATAGACGTGGAGCAGTAAGCGGAGAGATTTTTTGACCCGCGACGCGCCGCAAATTCAAAGCTCTGGACTTCAAACTTAAAGTAGTTTGTTAAGAGTAAGAACTTTTCGGCATTACGTCGGGAAATAATCTTGCGATGAATTGCAGGGGGGGATAAGGCAATTGCGAATATAGCAATCTGCCTGCAGCGCAGACAGAAGAAAAAAAGGTGGAGAGTCGATCTGTAAGCCGGGTTCTGTCGTGAACAGTCATTCGTCTACGATGGCCATCACTGGACATCTTTAGCAACCTACCCGGTCCCAGCGCGGGCCACGCCTTGGGACCCTATTTGGTCTTGCTCCAAGTGGGGTTTACCTAGCCACGAACTGTTGCCAGTCGTGCGGTGCGCTCTTACCGCACCTTTTCACCCTTACCGGCGCCGAAGCGCTTAGGCGGTTATTTTCTGTGGCACTTTCCGTAGGCTCACGCCTCCCAGGCATTACCTGGCACTTCGCCCTATGGAGCCCGGACTTTCCTCCCCCCCCTAATTTTCATAGAGGGCAGCGACTGTCCAATCGACTCTCCGGCGCGAAGATTAACTGTACAGAGCGTATAGAACAAGCGTTAAAAGCCGCAAGGCAGGTTGATTTGCCTGACTTGCGGCCTTTAGCCACGGGCTAGAACACAAAGAAATATCAAAGTGCCATCACCCGATATCAATTGTTACTCACTTTTCTGCTTTTCAAGTGCAACTTGGTACAACACGTTTTTGCGCTCACCGGTTATTTCAGCTGCAAGTGCAGCAGCACGCTTGAGCGGCATTTCTTTAAGCAGCAAGTCGAGAATACGCATTGCCTCACTGCTGACCGCGTCTTCCGTTTCTGGCGCAGTCCAGCCGGCAACCAGAACCACACACTCGCCGCGCTGCTGGTTACTGTCGCTTTCAACAAAAGCGCGCAGCTCGGACAGGGGCAAACCTTTGAGCGTCTCGAATGTTTTAGTCAGCTCACGCGCCAGCAATGCCGGGCGCTCGGGCCCGAATACCAATTCAAGATCTTGCAGGCACTCAAGAATACGGTGCGGGGCCTCGTAAAAAATCAGTGTGCGCGGCTCTTCCTTAAGTAATTGCAGCCGCGAACGACGCCCAACCGCCTTGGCCGGCAGGAACCCCTCAAAGATAAAGCGATCAGAAGGCAGCCCCGCAGCCGACAAGGCGGCGATCAAGGCGCAGGCTCCCGGCACGGGCACGACCTTGATCCCGGCAGCACGCGCCTGACGCACGAGGTGATAACCGGGGTCGGAGATCAGCGGGGTACCGGCATCCGAGATCAATGCCACATCTTCACCCGCCAGCAAACGCTGGATAAACCGACTGCCTTCATCACGCTCGTTATGCTCGTGACAGGCACCCAGCGGCGTGGAGATACCAAAATGCTGCATCAAGCGCAGGGAGTGGCGCGTGTCTTCGGCCGCAATCAGCGATACATCACGCAATACCTTGAGCGCACGCGCACTGATGTCGTCCAGGTTACCGATGGGCGTGGCCACCACATAAAGTGAGCCAAGAACGGAATTCATATCACCTGGAGCAGTCAAAACGCACACCTCATAAGAGTTAAAGGCGCCATTGTAGCGCGTAGAGACCTCATGAACGCACCCACCCTGCAGGCCGCAAAACGCCAACCGGGTAAACTTTTAATGCCACAACGTACATAACGCATCTAAATTCAGGCTTTATTGCCTCTAACATCGCGCCCCGGCCAGTGCTTGGGTACACTTCCCAACTCATTTGATCGAGTATCAGGAACACTACATGATCGCTTGCCTGCGGCTGTTCACTGCCCTCTGCCTTGCTGCCCTGCTGGCGGCTTGCGCCAGCTCGCCCTCGTCCAGCCTTGGCGAACTTCCACGGACCCCGGATGCCAGCCTTGAGCAATTGCTCCAGCAGGCCACCGAGAGCACCAATCCGGAAAAGGCCGCCCTGTTGCGCCTGTCGGCAGCCGACCTTGCCCTGCGCCAGCAAAACAACGCCCGCGCCGCGCAGATCCTGGCCATGGTCCCGCTGGACCAGCTCAAGACCGCACAACAGGTTTTTGCCAACACCCTGGCAGCCGAACTGGCGATGAACCGCAATGATCCCAAGGCCGCAGTCGCCGCCCTGAATCATCCAAGCACATCGATCCTGGGCGAGCTGCCCGTCGACCTGCAAGTGCGCACCCGTACCTTGCATGCCCGCGCCCTGGAGGCTGACGGCCAGGCCCTGGCCGCCGCCCGTGAACGCGCAGCGCTGAGCCCGAACCTGACCGGCGATGCCGCCAACAGCAACAACGACGCTATCTGGGCACTGGTGGCCAGCTTGCCGGCCGAGCAACTGCACGCCCAGGGCAATGATGTACTGAGCGGCTGGATGTCCCTGGCCCTGGCGGTGAAAAGCGCCGGCACCCTGCAAGACCAACAGAACGCGATTGATCAATGGCGCGCACAGAACCCGGCCCACCCGGCCGCTATCCAGCTGCCGACCCCACTGGTCAAGCTCAAGGAGCTGGCCAGCCAGCCCCTGACCAAGATCGCCCTGCTGCTGCCACAGGACGGCCAACTGGCCTCGGTGAGCAAAGCACTGCGTGATGGCTTTATGGCTGCACATTATCAGGCCCAGCAAGCCGGCCAGAACCCGCCGAGCATTCAGTTCTATGACAGCTCGCGCCTGACCTCGCTGGACGAGTTCTACCGCCAGGCACAAGCCGACGGCGTGCAACTGGTGGTTGGCCCACTGGAAAAAAACCTGGTCAAGCAACTGAACAGCCGCCCGCAACTGCCGATTACCACCCTGGCCCTGAACTACAGCGAGGGCACCCAAGGCCCGGCGCAACTGTTTCAGTTCGGTCTGGCGGCTGAAGACGAAGCCCGCGAAGTGGCTCGCCGCGCCCGGGCCGACGGCCTGACCCGCGCTGGCGCCATGGTCCCGGTCGGTGAGTGGGGCGATCGCGTGCTCAAGGCATTCCGCCAGGAATGGGAAGCCCATGGCGGCACCGTCGTTGGCGTTGAACATATCGACAAACCTGTAGCCCTCGCCCAGCAAGTGGCCGATCTGGTGCAACTGCGCAAAAACGGCGGCTCGAGCGAACCAACGCGTCGCCAGGACATGCAGTTCCTGTTCCTCGCCGCGACCCCGCAGCAGGCCCAGCAGATCAAACCCACGCTGAACTACCAGTACGCAGGTGATCTGCCGGTATACGCAACCTCCCACGTATTCAGCGCCAGCGGCGACCAGAACCAGTACAACGACATGAACGGCATCCGTTTTTGCGAGACCCCCTGGCTCCTCGACCCGAACAACCCGCTACGCCAGCAAGTGACCGCACAATGGCCGCAAGCAGGCGGCAGCCTGGGCCGCCTGTATGCGATGGGTATCGACGCCTATCGCCTGGCACCGAGCCTGGGCCAGCTTAAAGCCCTGCCCGACAGCCGGATCGACGGTATGTCCGGCAGCTTGAGCATGAGCCCGACCCAACGTGTAGAACGTCAACTGCAATGGGCCGAATTCGCCAATGGCCAGCCTCAACGCCTGCCGGCTACCGCCAACTGATGCCCGAACGCTCAAGCCAGCAAACTGGCAAGGATGCCGAGCGCCTCGCGCTGCGGCATCTTGAGCAACAGGGTTTGCGCCTGCTGGCACAGAACTGGGCATGCAGGCGCGGCGAGCTGGATCTGGTCATGCTTGACGGCGATACAGTAGTATTCGTCGAAGTTCGTTACCGTCAACATGCGCAATGGGGTGGCGCACTGGCCAGTATTGACGGCCGCAAGCGTCAAAAACTGATACTTGCCGCCCAGCATTTCTTGCAGCAACAGACACGCTGGGCCAATCACCCGTGCCGCTTTGACGTGGTGACGATGGACAGCACAACACCCCGACTGAACTGGCTACGGAATGCCTTTGACAGCCAGTAGCGCTGCCAGGCCGATTCCAGCTCCCTTTTTCAACGATTTTGCTTTGCTTTGCGGGCTGCACATTCTTGTGCCGGGAAGTCACCCAGGAACACCTGGTTCACGCCCGACCAGCCGCCCTACTTAAGGTCACATAGATGGACATGCAATCCCGGATTCGCCAGCTTTTTCAGGCCAGCATCGACACCAAGCAGCAGGCGATGGAAGTGCTTGCCCCTCATATCGAGCAAGCCAGCCAGGTGATGGTTAACGCACTGCTCAATGAAGGCAAGATGCTCTCGTGCGGCAATGGCGGGTCGGCAGGCGACGCCCAGCACTTCTCATCCGAGCTGCTCAACCGCTTCGAGCGCGAGCGCCCGAGCCTGCCTGCCATCGCACTGACCACCGACACGTCAACGATCACCTCGATCGCCAACGACTACAGCTTCAACGAAATCTTCTCCAAGCAGATCCGCGCCCTGGGCCAGCCCGGCGACGTGCTGCTGGCCATTTCCACCAGCGGCAACTCGGCCAACATCATCCAGGCCATCCAGGCGGCCCACGATCGCGAAATGATCGTGGTCGCAATGACGGGCCGTGATGGCGGCGGCATGGCCTCGCTGCTGCTACCCGAGGACGTGGAGATCCGCGTTCCTTCCAGCGTCACTGCACGCATCCAAGAAGTCCACCTGCTGGCGATCCACTGCTTGTGCGATCTGATCGACAGCCAACTGTTCGGGAGTGAAGAATGACTTTAAATCGCCTAGGCCTGGTAGCCCTGACCCTGTGTCTTGGTCTGACCGCCGGTTGCAGCTCGGTACTGACCGCTACCCGCGACACCCCTATCGAGGATGATCGCGGCACCCGCACCTTCGGCAGCAAAATCGATGACTCGCTGATCGAAACCAAGGTCGCCGTGAACGTGGCCAAGGCCAATCCGGATCTGGATACCGGTTCGCACATCGTCGTCACCAGCTACAACGGTATCGTGCTGCTGGCCGGCCAGACCCCGCGTGCAGACCTCAAGGCCCAGGCCGAACAGGCGGCAGCTTCAGTCCAGCGGGTGAAAAAGGTCAACAACGAGCTGCAGGTCATGGCTCCTTCGTCAATCCTGGCGCGCAACAACGACGCCTGGCTGACCACCAAAATCAAGACCCAGATGCTGACTGACAGCGCCATCCCTGGCTCACGCATCAAAATCGTCACCGAGAACGGTATCGTCTACATGCTCGGCCTGGTCACCAAACAGGAGGCCGCCCGCGCCACCAGCCTGGTGCAAGGTGTTTCCGGGGTGCAGAAAATCGTCAAACTGTTTGAGTACATCGACTGACGGCCACGGCTGCCAGACACAAAAAAGGCGACCTTTTCAGGTCGCCTTTTTTATTACTTCACCACTTTCAGGCTTGGCCGGCCTGTAGGTCGCGGCGGCTCGGAGCCTGGCGGCGGACTATCATCACCCGGCTCAACCTCGTCATCAGCCTCGAGAGGCTCTTCCAGGTCAAACACCATGCCCTGACCGTTCTCACGGGCGTAAACGCCCAGAATGGCTGCAATAGGCACGTACAAGGTGTGTGGTACACCACCAAAGCGCCCCTCAAAGCTTACTGCTTCGTTGTCCATGTGCAATTGACGCACGGCGGTTGGCGAAACATTGAGGACAATCTGCCCGTCACTGGCAAAACCCGCAGGCACTTGCACCTTGGGGTAGTCAGAGTTAACCAGCATGTGCGGAGTGCAGTCGTTATCAACGATCCACTCGTAGAGCGCACGCACCAGATAAGGTCGACTTGAATTCATCGAGGGCTCCTAAAGCTTTAGCGCATGTCGCGTTCGACACCAGACAGACTCGCCTGGAAAGCCTCACGCGCAAATTGGCGCTCCATATAGTCGAGCAACGGCTTGGCTGGCCGCGGCAATTCAATACCCAAAACAGGCAGACGCCAGAGTATCGGCAATAGACAGCAGTCGACCAGACTTTGCTCATCACTGAGGAAAAAAGGTTTGTCGGCAAATAATGCAGAAACACCCGTCAGGCTCTCGCGCAACTCCTTGCGGGCTTGCACGCGCGCCGGCTCCTTGGTTCGCGAATCAAGAATCAGGTCGACCAGCGCACACCAGTCGCGCTGAATACGATGAATCAGCAGACGGCTATTGGCCCGTGCCACCGGGTACACCGGCAACAGCGGCGGATGCGGATAGCGCTCATCCAGATATTCCATCACCACAGTCGACTCCCACAACGCCAGGTCACGATCGACCAGGGTTGGCAGGCTGCCGTAGGGGTTCACTTCGATCAGCTTCGGCGGCTGACGGCCCGCCTCCACACTGATGATCTCGGCGCTGACACCTTTCTCTGCGAGCACAATGCGCACTCGGTGGGAATAGTGGTCGGCGGGGTCGGAGTAACAGGCCAACCGATTGGTCACGCCCATGGCGGTCCTCCTCGCTTGTTGAAATTATCGGGAGCGGAAAAACGAACGCGCCCAAGGAAAGCCTCTGATAACCACAGGCCAGGTGACTGGCAAGGTCATTGACCCCGCCTGTCACCCGCCCTGCACTGTTACCTTTTCAGAGACACCCTTGGGCGCGCACGATTAACAGCATTGCGTGTAACTATATCAGTGCACATCTTTCCAGTATTCGCGCTTGAGCAGATAAGCGAATACAAAAAGGAAGGCCAGGTAGATCAGCACGTAAGTACCGATGCGCTGATGCTCCAGCTTCACCGGGTTGGCCGAGTAGGCCAGGAAGGTCACAAGGTTCTTGATCTTCTCATCGAACTGCTCTTCAGTCAGGGCGCCGGTTTTTGGCAGCACTGTCAGCTGGTCGCACGCTTCATGGGTCAAAGGCGTGCCGGTGAGCGGATCATACTGCTTCTTGCCGTCTTCGACGATCTGTACTTGCTTGCAACCGATAACCTGACGACCCTGCAACGGTGCCAGCACGTTGGGCATGCCCACGTTCGGGAACACTTTGTTGTTCACACCCCAAGGGCGCGACGGGTCTTCGTAAAAGGCACGCAGGTAGCTGTACAGCCAGTCCGTGCCACGCACACGGGCCACCAGTGTAAGGTCAGGCGGTGCAGCACCGAACCAGGCCTTGGCATCGTTAGGCTGCATGCCGATGTTCATGTGGTCGCCAATCTTGGCACCGGTGAACACCAGGTTATCGAGCATGACCTCATGGGGAATGCCCAGGTCATCAGCGACCCGCTCATAACGCTGGAACTTGGCACTGTGACAACCCATGCAGTAGTTGGCGAACGTACGCGCACCATCCTGCAGGGCCGCCTTGTCAGAAACATCGATGTCGACCTTGTCGAGCTGCACGCCTTGCTCTGCCGCAAAGGAGAACACAGGCATTACCGCGAACATCAATACAGCAAATAGCTTTTTCATCAGCCAGTCACCCTTTCCGGAACCGGTTTGGTCTTCTCAAGCCTGGTGTAGAACGGCATCAGAATGAAGTAGGCGAAGTACAGGAACGTACACACCTGCGACAGCAGCGTGCGGCCCGGGGTAGGAGCCAAGACACCCAGCACACCCAGAATCACGAAGGAGATGCAGAACACCCACAGCCATACCTTGCTCATCCAGCCTTTGTAGCGCATGGATTTGACCGGACTGCGGTCAAGCCACGGCAACACGAACAGCACGGCAATCGCGGCGCCCATGGCAATCACGCCAAGCAGCTTGTCCGGGATGGCACGCAAGATCGCGTAGAACGGCGTGAAGTACCAGACAGGGGCAATGTGTTCCGGCGTTTTAAAGGCGTTAGCCTGTTCAAAGTTCGGTTTTTCCAGGAAGTAACCACCCATTTCCGGGAAGAAGAACACAATCGAGCAGAAGATAAACAGGAATACCACTACGCCGACGATATCTTTCACGGTGTAGTACGGGTGGAAGGGAATGCCATCCAGCGGTATGCCGTTTTCGTCTTTGTGTTTCTTGATATCCACGCCGTCCGGGTTGTTGGAGCCGACTTCGTGCAGGGCAAGAATGTGCAGCACCACCAGGCCCAGGATTACGATAGGCAAGGCCACGACGTGAAGGGCAAAGAAGCGGTTCAGGGTAATACCGGAGATCAGGTAGTCACCACGAATCCACTGGGTCAGGTCGTTACCGATAACCGGGATCGCACCGAACAGCGAAATGATCACCTGGGCGCCCCAGTAGGACATTTGCCCCCAAGGCAGCAGGTAACCCATAAAGGCTTCAGCCATCAGGGCCAGATAAATCATCATGCCGAACAGCCAGACCAGCTCACGGGGCTTCTGGTAAGAGCCGTAGAGCAGGCCGCGGAACATGTGCAGGTAGACGACGATAAAGAACGCCGATGCACCGGTAGAGTGCAGCAAGCGCAGGATTGAACCGTATTCGACGTCACGCATGATGTATTCGACAGAAGCAAACGCCTCTTCTGCCGATGGCGTGTAGCTCATGGTCAGCCACACACCGGTAACGATCTGGTTGACCAGAACGAGCAGTGCGAGAGAACCAAAGAAATAGAAGAAGTTGAAGTTCTTCGGAGCGTAATACTTGCTGAGGTGGTCTTCCCACATTTTGGTGGCGGGGAAGCGGGCATCTACCCAATCCATGAACTTGCTCATTACGCGTTCTCCCCATCGAGGCCAACGACGACAATGTTGTCCGTCTCATAGTAGTACGGCGGCACTGGCAGGTTCAGCGGCGCTGGCTGGGCCTTGTACACGCGGCCGGCCAGATCATAGTGCGAACCATGACAAGGGCAGAAATAGCCGCCTACCCAGTCCTTGCCAAGATCAACCGGCGCGACCTCGGGACGGAACGTAGGCGAGCAACCCAAGTGGGTGCAAATACCGATCAACAACAGAATTTCTGGCTTGATCGACCGCAGCTCCGGATTTACATAAGCAGGCTGATCAGATTGCTTGGAATCCGGGTCAGCAAGCTGCCCTTCAATCTTCTTCAGATTTGCCAGGATTTCCTCGGTGCGACGTACGATGAATACCGGCTGGCCACGCCATTCAGCAATCATTTGCTGACCTGGCTCAACCTTTGCAATATTCACTTTCACCGGTGCGCCAGCGGCTTTCGCCTTGGCACTGGGAAACCACGACCCCACGAACGGGACCGCCGCCCCCACCGCTCCTGCAGCACCCACCACGGATGTGGCTGCTACGAGGAAGCGACGCCGGCCGACATTTACGCCGTCATTGCTCATTCAGTCCTCTCCCATCAGCTTTGTGGCCTGTTAAATCAGGCATCTACTAAATATGCATCTATTACTTATAAAAATTTTGCAGAATGGTAATGAAAAGCCCCTAGTCTTACAAGGTAATTACCGCTCTGGGGCGGCTACAGGCCTTGTAGTATAGGCGTTTGCTGGATGTGGCAAGTTGTCACACCGCTAAATCATCGCCCATAAAAAAAGCCCAGCTCCCGAAGGAGGCTGGGCTTTTTTGAACGAAGCTGCGAATTAACGCTTCGAGTACTGCGGACGCTTACGCGCTTTACGCAGACCGACTTTCTTACGTTCAACTTCACGAGCATCGCGAGTAACGAAGCCAGCTTTGCGCAGAGCGCCACGCAGGGTTTCGTCATACTGCATCAGTGCGCGAGTGATACCGTGGCGGATTGCGCCAGCTTGACCACTTACACCACCACCGATCACGGTGACGTAGATGTCGAATTTCTCGACAGTCTCAGTCAGTTCCAACGGCTGACGAACTACCATGCGGGCAGTTTCGCGACCGAAGAAATTCTCCAGAGTGCGGTTGTTGATGGAGATGTTACCGGTACCCGGACGCAGGAAAACGCGAGCGGTTGCGGTTTTACGACGGCCAGTGCCGTAGTTTTGAGTCGCCGACATAATGAACTATTCCGTTAAAACTTCAGTTCTTGGGGCTGCTGAGCAGTATGAGGGTGAGCAGCGCCCGCATAGACTTTCAGCTTACGGTACATGTCGCGACCCAGTGGGTTTTTAGGCAGCATGCCTTTAACCGCGGTCTCGATCACGCGCTCAGGAGCTTTGGCGATCAGCTTTTCGAAGTTGATCGACTTAATCCCGCCCGGGAAACCGGAGTGAGAGTAGTACATCTTGTCAGTGGTTTTAGCACCAGTAACACGGATTTGCTCAGCGTTGATAACAACGATGTAGTCACCGGTGTCAACGTGCGGAGTGTATTCCGGCTTGTGCTTGCCACGCAGACGGCTCGCGATCTCGGTGGCCAGACGACCCAGGGTCTGACCAGCAGCGTCGACGACAAACCAGTCGCGCTTTACTGTTTCTGGTTTAGCAGTAAAAGTTTTCATTCTTTATAGCCTCAGGGGCCGCCCTGTAAATTAGACGGCGGATCTTACTGAATAGTGCGTACTTTGACAAGTCAAAGGCAGCCGGATACAGACGCTATCGGGGGCTCGGGTCAGCGCGTCCGTTCAACGGCAAGATTCTTCGGCAGGCGGCGCATCACTTCCACTGCAGAAAGAGGTGGGCAATTATCCAGATTGCGCAAAAAATTACAACCTGCTTTTATGTTTGTTTACCCGAAGGAGCACCCGATGGACTACCGAAAGCTTGGCCGTACCGATCTGAAAGTAAGCGCAATCGCCCTCGGGACCATGACCTGGGGTGAACAGAACACCCAGACCGAAGCCTTTGAGCAGATCGCCTGCGCCAAAAATGCCGGCATCAACTTTATCGACACCGCCGAAATGTACCCGGTGCCACCCAAGGCCGAAACCTACGCCACCACCGAGCGTTTTATCGGTAACTGGTTCAAGGAACGCGGTGATCGTGCCGACTGGGTGCTGGCGAGCAAGATCGCCGGCCCCGGCAACGGCATCGACTACATCCGTGACGGCCACCTCAAGCACAACCGCAGCCATATCGTGCAAGCCCTGGACGCCAGCCTCAAGCGCCTGCAAACCGACTGGATCGACCTCTACCAGTTGCACTGGCCCGAGCGCAGCACCAACTTCTTCGGCCAGTTGGGTTACACCCACAACGCCGACGAAGACTTCACCCCGCTGGAAGACACTCTCGAGGCACTCGACGAGCAGGTCAGGGCCGGCAAGATCCGTCACATCGGCCTGTCCAATGAAACGCCGTGGGCCACCATGAAGTTCCTGCAACTGGCCGAAAGTCGCGGCTGGCCGCGCGCCGTATCGATCCAGAACCCCTACAGCCTGCTCAACCGCAGCTTTGAAGTGGGCCTGGCGGAAATCGCCATTCGCGAGCAGTGCGGCCTGCTCGCTTACTCGCCCCTGGCGTTCGGCATGCTCTCGGGCAAGTACGGCGGCGGCGCCCAACCACCAAAAGGCCGCCTGACCCTCTACAGCCGCTTCTCGCGCTATTCAAACCCGCAGGCCGTGGCTGCCAGCGAGCGTTATGTGGCACTGGCCCGCGAACATGGCCTGGACCCTGCGCAAATGGCCCTGGCCTTCGTCACCCGCCAACCGTTCGTCACCAGCAATATCATTGGTGCCACGACCATGGAGCAACTCGAAAGCAATATCGCCAGCTTCGACCTGAAACTGTCGGATGAGGTGCTGGCCGGTATCGACGCCATCCACAAGGACCAGCCAAACCCGGCACCTTGACCCACCGCCCCCTTGCGGGAGCGGGCTTGCTCGCGATGCAGGCGACGCGGTGTTTCAGAGAAACCCCATGGATGCCATCGCGAGCAAGCCCGCGGCTACAAAAGCAGCAACCTCTGGACACACAGGAAAAAACATAAGACGATCCAGCCGTAAGTTGACCAATTTCACCTATAAGAATAATCAAAATATGTCTATGTCTAATCAACTCTCCACGCCGCTGCGGCGTGTCAGCATTTTGGCCATCGATCGGGTTTTCGCGTCGACCCTGATGCATGCCAAGGATTTCTTTCACCTCGCCAGCCTGCGTCACGGCAAGCAGCTGGGACAAGGCCTGACCCCCACTTTCGAGACACGCCTTGTCAGCCCCGACGGCAAACCGGCCACCAGCTTCAGCAATGTGGTGCTCCCTGTGGACGGCGGCCTGGAGGATAGCGACATCATTATCCTGCCGGCCTTCGGTGACGATTTCGACACCCTCTGCCAGCGCTATCCGCAAGTACTGCCCTGGCTGCGCGAACAGCATGCCCGTGGCGCTGTCCTGTGCGCTGAAGCCACCGGAGTCTTCTGGCTCGCTGAAGCCGGGCTGCTCGATGGCAAAGAGGCCACCACCTACTGGCGTTTCTTCGACACCTTTGCCCGGCGCTACCCCCTGGTGCACCTCAACCAGGACAAACACCTTACCGACGCCGACAACCTCTATTGCGCCGGCGGGCCTACCTCAGCCTGCGACCTCTACATTTACATGATCGAGCGTTTTTGCGGCGCCAATATCGCCCAGGCCGTGGCCCGCGACATCCTTTACGAAGTACAGCGCAATTACACCCCGGGGCGCATCGGCTTTGGCGGCCAGAAGCTGCACCAGGACGTGATCATCCTGCAAATCCAGCATTGGCTCGAAGAGCACTTCGCCGACAAGTTCCGCTTTGAAGATGTCGCCCGCGATCACGGCATGAGCATCCGCAACTTCATGCGCCGCTTTCAGCTGGCCACCGGCGACAAACCCTTGCACTACCTGCAACGCCTGCGCATAGAAACCGCCAAGGGCCTGCTCTCGGCCACCCGCAAAAGCATCAAGACCATCAGCTATGACGTGGGCTACGACGACGCAAGCTTCTTCGCGCGTCTGTTTCGCCAACACACAGAGCTTTCACCAAACCAGTATCGTCAGCAGTTCCTGCATGCAGGCCTCAATCAGGTCGCTTAAATCTAAGCGTTGTACTACACACCAAGCGGAACAATCTGATTTCTCCGCCAGCCCAAAAAGCCTCTGATGAAATGCCCTCCAACCAGGGGCACTCACAAGAAGAGGCTTCACCGGCCACTGGCGGAGGTACGCAGCATGGCGCAAAGACTCAATCACAACTCCCTGCCCATCCTTTCCATAGGAGCCCTGGGTGGCACCGTGAGCATGCGCACAACACAGCCCGGCTCAGGCGCACAACCCGTGATCACTGGCGAAGCACTGCTTGACGGCATTTCGCAGCTGCACGAAGGGCTGGACGTTCATATCGAGACCCTGTGCCTGGTTCCCAGCGCCTCCCTGGATTTCAATCTGCTGCTTGAAGTGCTGATCTGGGCCCAGGAGCAAGTGAAGCTGGGCGCGCTGGGCATCGTCATCACCCAAGGCACCGACACCCTGGAAGAAACTGCATTCTTCCTTGACCTGTTATGGGATGCCGATGTGCCACTTGTGCTGACCGGCGCCATGCACCCCAGCGATCATCCCGGCGCAGATGGCCCCGCCAATCTGCTGGATGCCTCCAGGGTTGCGCTCGATACACAGAGCCGCAAGCGAGGCGTTCTAGTGGTAATGAACGGCCAGATTCACCAGCCGCTGCATGTGCGCAAATGCTCATCAATAACGCTGGACGCCTTCAACTCGCCGTTTTTCGGCCCTGCCGGGCTAATGCTCGAAAATCGCGTGCTTTATCTGCGCAAAGCCTGCGCACGCACTGTCCTGCCCATGCCCCGCAGCATTCATCACAAGGTCGCATTGCTGCCAGCAACACTGTCTGCCGACACGGTACTGCTGGAGCATGTGCTGGCCCTGGGGTATGACGCGCTGGTGGTCAGTGCTTTCGGGGCCGGGCATGTCAGTGTCGAATGGGTCGACCTGATCGAACAGGTCACCACGGAAATTCCGGTTCTGGTGGCGTCACGAACAGGCTCAGGCCCCACCGCCGAAGCGTCTTACGGGTTTATCGGCAGCGAGATGGACCTGATCGACCGCGGCGCGCTGATGTGCGGGTTTCTCTGCCCGTACAAGGCGCGGATCCTGATATGGCTGCTGATAGGTTGCGGGCATGCCCGCGACATTGCCAAGTACGTGCAGCGCCTGGGGTTCAAGGCCGCCGAGGCCTGAGGCGGGCATAAAAAAGGCCTGCAATGCAGGCCGTTTTTTTGACTAGGGTTTGTGCGCCCGCGTCAGATATTCATGGGACTGCATTTCCAGCAAACGGCTGAGGGTACGCTGGAACTCGAAGTTCAGGCGCCCGCCCTTGTAAAGGTCTTTCAGCTCGACTTCAGCCGAGATGATCAGCTTGACGTTGCGGTCGTAAAACTCATCGACCATGTTGATAAAGCGTCGGGCGATGTCGTCCGTTTTCACTTCCATCTGCTCTACACCGCTGAGGATTACAGCGTTGAAGATCTTGCCAAGCTCGATGTAATCATTCTGGCTGCGCGGGCCGTCGCACAACTCGCGAAACTCGAACCAGGCCACATCATCACAGGTACGCAAGGCACGGATGGTGCGGTTCTCGATGATCAGATCATCGTTTTCGATCGCCCTGTTGGAGTTGTGAGTCAGCGCCTTGAAGCTTTCTCTCAAGCTCTTCTCGGACTCTTCGTTCAACGGAAAGTGAAACAGTTCGGCCTGCTCAAGGTGACGCAAGCGATAGTCGACGCCGCTGTCGACGTTGACGATTTCGGTGTTCTGCTTGATCAGCGCAATGGCGGGCAAGAAGCGCGCACGCTGCAAGCCGTCCTTGTACAAACCGTCAGGCACAATGTTCGACGTAGCCACCAGGGTGACACCGTTTTTGAACAGTTCTTCCATCAAGGTGCCGAGAATCATGGCGTCGGTAATGTCCGACACAAAGAATTCATCAAAGCAGATCACCCGCGCCTCGTCAGAAAAACGCTTGGCGATAATGGTCAGCGGGTTCTTTTCGCCATTGAGGGTGCGCATTTCTTCATGCACGCGCTTCATGAAGCGGTGGAAGTGGGTACGCACCTTCTCCTTGAACGGCAGGGCATCGAAAAACGTATCGACCAGATATGTCTTGCCACGGCCTACACCGCCCCAGAAGTAGAGGCCCTTGACCGGCGTCTGCTCCTTTTTGCCGAACAGCTTGCCGAAAAGGCCCGGCTTGCTCTGCGAGGAAGCGACCAGGTCGTCGTACAGGCGCTGCAAATGGCGCACAGCGTTTTCCTGCGCGGCATCGTGGAAGAAGTCCGGGCGTTTCAGATCTGCTTGATATCGTTCTAGAGGCGTCATAATTCGTTAGCAAGGCAACAAAAACGGGCCGACACTGTAGCGACGACCCTTGGGAATGGCAATCAAACCTGAGACGAAACGTCGCACTTTCTCAGTCTTGAACGGGTACCAGCGCAAGGCGCAACGCTTCGATTGCCTCATCTCTGGCTGTGGCATCGGCAAATACCGGGCTGTCAGCCACGCAGGTGTCGCCCAGCCAGACACTGAAGCTCAACGCGTCACTGCGCACATCCAGAGGCTCGCCGGATTGCAGCTGCTTGGTCACCTGACCGGCGGTTTTACCGTCGGCAAAGCTGCGCGACAGCAGCAATTGTTCGCCAGCAGCGGCCAGCAGGCGGAAACGGAAGCTGCCGTCTTCGTCGCGGAAGCTGACAAAGCGCGGGCCCTTGGCGGCTTTCTTTTTGCTCGCAGCAGTGGTTTGCGCGGCACTGACAAACGAGCGCAAGCCAACGGCTTCACGCAATTCGACAAGGAAAGGCGCTGCGATCTTGCGAGCTTTTTGGGCGCCAGCCAGCAGGATGTCTTCCATATCATCAGGACGCGACATCAAGTCGTGGTAACGCTCGCGGGACTCGCCCAGCTCGGCGTCCAGCAGCTTGAACAGGCGCTCTTTCGCTTCGCCCCAGCCCAAGCCCTGCAACAGCTCGCTGCGGAACTCAACCGACTGCTCAGGCGTGGAGAATGCCTGGTACAGGGTGAACAGGTGCGAGTTGTCCGGATCCTTCGCCTCGCCCGGTGCACGGGAGTCGGTAACGATGCGCGAAATCGCGCTTTTCATGTCCTTGGCGCTGCTGAACAACGGAATGGTGTTGTCATAGCTCTTGGACATCTTGCGACCGTCCAGACCCGGCAAAGTGGCCACGCTTTCTTCGATCAGCGCTTCGGGCATGGCGAAAAACTCTTTGCCATTGCCGAACAGGTGGTTGAAGCGCTGGCCAATGTCACGGGCCATTTCAACGTGCTGGATCTGGTCACGCCCCACAGGCACCTTGTTGGCATTGAACATCAGAATGTCCGCAGCCATCAGCACCGGGTAGCTGTACAGGCCCATGGTGATGCCCGCATCCGGGTCTTCGCCGTTTTCCAGGTTCTTGTCTACCGAGGCCTTGTAGGCATGGGCCCGATTGAGCAGGCCCTTGGCCGCTACGCAGGTCAGCAGCCAGGTCAGCTCGGGGATTTCCGGAATATCGGACTGACGGTAGAAGGTCACACGCTCGACATCAAGGCCGGCCGCCAGCCAGGTTGCAGCGATTTCCTGACGCGAACGCTGGATGCGCAGCGGGTCATCGCACTTGATCAGGGCATGGTAGTCAGCCAGGAAGTAAAACGAATCGGCGTTGGGGTCGCGGCTGGCCACGATCGCAGGGCGGATGGCCCCGGCGTAGTTGCCCAGGTGCGGCGTACCGGTGGTGGTGATGCCGGTGAGGATACGAGTACGAGAGGTCATGGGTAATCGCTTATCAGGCTGCAATCAATTCGAAAGGCGTGGCGCTACCAACTCTTTGAGCTCGGGCAGCTTGCCGTGAAAAAAGTGTCCGCATTCTGCCACTTTCAGCAGCTCATGGGGGCGCGACAGGTCGTTTGACCAGTTATAGACCAGCTGCGGGTCGATCACTTCGTCGGTTTCAGGCTGGATAACGGTCAGCGGGCAGTTATGTGGCAAGGCATCTTCGTCACGCAAACGCATCACCGCAGGGGCGATCATAAACACGCGCTCAAGCTTTTCGCCCTGGGCTTCAAGGCGACCACCCAGGCTGGCGGCAACAAAACCACCAAACGAAAAACCGAACAGGGTGATCGGCAAGTCAGGGTGTCTGGCGCGCAACCACCGGGCTGCTGCAAAGGCATCGTCGACTTCGCCGGTGCCCATATCGTGGCTGCCTTCACTGGCGCCGGTGCCGCGGTAATTAAATCGCAAGGTAATCAGGCCAGCATCGCGGGCAGTGCGTTGCAAGGTCGAAACCACTTTATTCATCATGGTGCCGCCCTGTACCGGATTGGGGTGACACAGCAGCGCAAGGCCCTTTGGCTCAGCACAATCAAGGTACAAGGCTTCCAGTTGGCCGACCGGGCCAGCAATTACTACGGGGGTTTCGCGGGTAAGCAAGAGGGAACTCCGTGACCTCAGATTGGGTCGACTCGTCTAGCTGATAGATTCTGTCTGACATATTTGCGAGTGCATCGCGGTATACAGCGCAGGTCCGAGCCGTTAACGTAAAGCAAAGCCGTTTATAGAGGAAGGACTCGTGGAACACTCGCTCTTGATTTGGTTGTTGCCGACTCTCGCCCTGGTTGCCGGTGTCGCCATTGGTTTTCTGGTTGCTCGTCTGCTGCCCAATGCCGTGCCTAACCGCACGCAGCGTCAGCTGGACGACATCCAGGAACGTTTTGACAGTTACCAAAGTGAAGTGGTTACCCACTTCAACACCACCGCCAACCTGGTGAAGAAACTCACACAGAGCTATCAGGACGTGCAAGAACACCTCGCCGAGGGCGCCAACCGTTTGGCCCTGGACGAGCAGACTCGCCAACGCCTGCTGGCTGCCCTGCACCCGGATGTGCCACAACCGCATCGCGAGCGCATCACCCCGCCGCACAGCACCGAGCCGCCATTGGACTACGCACCAAAAAGCCCGAACGGTCCTGGCATGCTGGATGAGCATTACGGCCTGAAGAAGTAATTTCCCCAGCCGGATGCCCAATAAAAAGCCCCGCGATCTGCAAGGATCGCGGGGCTTTTTGTTGTGTGTCTTGCGCCCCCCCCCGTAGCCGCTGCCGCAGGCTGCGTTCGACGACGAAGTCGTCGCAATATCAGCCAAACCCCGCACTCAGGGTTTACGACTGCTGCGCAGCCGAACGCAGCCTTCGGCAGCTGCTACGAGGTAATGATCAAGGGTACTGCTGCACCTGACCCGGCTGCTGGTATTGCATGCCCGGGATTGGCGCCAGTGTCACTTGTACGCGACGGTTCTGTGCGCGGCCATCTGCGGTGGCGTTGCTGGCAATCGGATCAGCCGGGCCCATACCTTTGACTGACAGGTACTGGCCGCTCACACCTTGAGACGTCAGGTAGGTCGCTACGCTTTGCGCACGCTGCTGGGAAAGCTGCATGTTGTAGTTGTAGTTACCGGTGCTGTCGGTGTAACCCACGATCTGGATCAGGTTCTGGTTGTTGAACTGCTTGAGCGAATTCGCCAGGTTGTTCAGCGGCTGATAGAAGCTGGGCGCAATGTTGGCCGAGTTGGTCGCGAAGGTAATGTTGCCTGGCATCACCAGGGTGATGTTGTCGCCCTGACGCTGAACTTCAACGCCCGTGTTGGCCATGCTCGCACGCAGGGCTGCTTCCTGCTTGTCGGCGTAATAGCCATAACCGGCTGCACCCAGGCCTGCCACGGCAGCACCGATCAGCGCGCCCTTGCCACGGTTGTTATGGTCGATGGCAGCACCCGCCACAGCACCCGCCAGAGCCCCCAGGCCACCGTAGGTGGCAGTCTTGCTCAAGCCCGTCCCGGAAGACCCCTGGCCCTGGTTGTCATACGGGTTAGGCGTAGCGCAGCCAGCCAGCAAGGCCACCGCACTTGCAGCAACAATCAAACGACGCGAAATGAACATGGTGAAGCTCCTGATCAATCTTTCTAGGGGCAAAGGCCATTGGCATTAGACCTTTATAAATCTTGGAACACGACCAACGTTAAAAATTCCTTGGGTCGTAAACATTCGCACCCCACAAACAATAGTCGCCCGAACGCCTCCCAACAAATTCCGGCCTAGAACTTCACACCCATCGTCAGCGCCACAAAGTCGCGGTCACTGAGGGTGTTGTAGCGCCCACCAAAAAAATTGGTGTACGACAGGCTGCCGGTGTAGGTGCTTTGATAGTCACCCTCCAGCCCCAGGGAGATGGCTTTGCGGCCCTCTTCGAAGCTGGCATCGGGCCCCGGCGAATAGCCGCTGACATCATGGGACCAGCCCAGATTGGGCTTGAGGTTCACCCCGGGAACAACGCTTCTGTATTCCCACACTGCGCGACCACGGTAGCCCCAGGAGGTGGCCGTGGTGAAGCCGTCATTACCTTCAGAGCCAAACACCGGATCACGCCCGTAACGCAGCCCTGAAGGGCTATCCAGGCCACCAACCCGGGTCACCCCCACTTCACCGGTCACGGTCAGGTGATCGGCACCCATCGCGTTGTCGAACACATGGCTGAGGGACGTCTGGAACCGGGTGACTTCCTTGCGCCGATAGCCCTGCACATCTGCGCCGGGAGTGACGCTCAGTGGCGATGCATCGGCAAGCCCGGGCAGCAACGTGACATTGGCGTACAGCAAGTCGTTGCTGTTGAGTTGCACCGGCGCATTGGGACGGTAACTCAACTCGCCCTTCCAGGCCGTGCCTGTGGATAAAGTGGTGGAGAAGCTCAGGCCGTAAAGGCGGATGTCTTCAGGGTATTCAACGTAATAGCCCGAATTGCCGGCAACAACCATCGGCGCCAGCCCTCCGGCGCCTGCTGCCGCCTTATAGGCCGACTGCGGCGCCGCGCTGGCGCTGGGGATCGGGTCGCGACTGTGGTAGTTCATGAAGTAGGCACCGAACTCGGTGCCCAGCGGCTCGAACACATAGTGCATCGCCACCCCGAACTGCCCGCTGTTGCGCGCATAACGATTGGCGCCACGGCGTACCAGCACGCCCTCCTCGTTCACCTCAACCCCGGCACCGGTCAGCGCGGCGAGGTCGGCCACATCGAGTGCCGAACGCTTGCTCATGACCCGGTAATTGCCGCTGCAGCCGTCAGCCATCACGTCTGACCGGGAGAAAAACGTCCCGCAGTTGTCCGCTTCGGACGGCTCCCAATCCAGCTGAAAAAAGGCTTCAGCCGACAGGTTGTCGGTCAGGTTTTGCGAGAGATAGAACAGGTTGACCGGCACCAGGCCATCTTTGAACTCAGTGCCAGGCCGACGATAGGCGGCAGGGTCGGTGGGGTTGATCGCATTGATGCCGCCACCGATAAACGCACTTTCGCCCCAACTGACCACCTGTTTACCCAAGCGGACTGCGCCGGGCTGATCGGCAATGGCGTAGTTGTGGTAAACGAACGCATCGAGCAGTTGCGCGCCGGCCGATTGCGCGCTGGCTCGGCGGCCTGAGTCACTGATGGGCTTGAAGGGGCGGCTGTCGTCCTGCAACTCGAAGTCATACCAATACTTGCCGCGCACATACAGGCCGCTGTCGCCGTACTTGAGTTCCAGTGCGTGCATGCCGGTAAAGATTTTCGAAAAAGTTTCGCCGCGTTTGAAGTTAAGGCGGCCATCGTCCGAAATGGCCGATTGCCCCGTGCCGCCATTGTTGGCGCCTATCAGTTTGCTGTCGGCCCTGGCGGTGGACCAACTGGCGCCGATGGACAGCTCGGTATCGATCTGCCCCTCAACCGGGCCGACATTGAAGCTCACGCCCCAAGCGGACGTCGACGCAAGGCTGACTGCCAGCGCCAGCCTGGCGCGGCGCCAGGACCGGTGGACTGAGGACATCGATACTTCTCCGTGGGCACACTGCAATAAGCCCGCAAGGATGAAGCAAATCCAGTTTTTGACAAGAACCCGACCATCTCCCCGTAGCTGCTGCCGGACGCAGCCTTCGTTCCTCGGCAGCTGCTACGGAACCAAGGTGTGTCAATGCATCTCGGTAAACGCCAGTTTCACGCCCAACGCCACCAGTACCGCCCCCATGGTGCGGTCAAACCAGTGACCCATGCGGGCAAAGCCTGTACGCACGCGCTGATGGCTGAACAGCATCGCGACCATGCAGAACCACACACCGGTTGCCACTGCCAGGTACACGCCATAACCGGCCTGGATCGACAGCGGGGTGTGCGGGTTGATCACCACGGTAAACAGCGACAGGAAAAACAGCGTCGCCTTGGGGTTCAGGCCGTTGGTCACAAAGCCCGACGTGAAAGCCCCGCGTGCCGTGCGCTCGCCCACCGGCAAGCTGGCCGCCAACGCCGCAGGATCAGCCGGTTTGGCCCGCAGTGCCTTGATGCCGATATACAGCAGATAAGCCGCTGCCAGCCATTTCAGGGCGTTGAACAGGACAATCGATTGCGACACGATGATGCCGATACCCAGCAATGAATAGCCGACATGGACAAAAATCGCCGTGCCCACACCAAACGCGGTAAACATCCCGGCACGGCGGCCGTGAGTGACGCTCTCGCGTACTACCACGGCAAAATCAGGCCCGGGGCTGGCCACCGCCAACAGGTGAATCAAGGCTACGGTCAAAAATTCTGTCCAGTACATGCACGGCTCCATTACAAATTGTTTCTTCTGTTAGGCTCGCCACATTACGCCTTCATTTCACAGCACAAAAGGTACAGTTGATGACTAACACTCAGCGCGCCGTATTCCTTGATTACACCTCACTGGACCTGGGCGATCTCGACCTCGACCCGCTGCGTCGCAGCTTCGGCGACTTGCAGCTGTGCGCAGACACCACGCCAGCCAATGTGATCGAGCGTCTGCAAGGCGTCAGTGTGGCCATCAGCAACAAAGCGCTGCTCAACGCCCAGACCCTGGCTGCCTGCCCGGAGCTGAAGTTGATTCTGGTGGCAGCCACCGGCACCAACAACGTCGACCTTGAGGCCGCCCGAGCCCTGGGGATCACCGTGGCCAACTGCCAGGGCTACGGCACGCCATCGGTGGCGCAGCACACCCTCGGCCTGCTGCTGGCACTGGCTACGCGCCTGGTCGATTACAACAAGGCCGTGGCCGACGGCCAGTGGCAGCAAGCGAAGCAGTTCTGCCTGCTGGACTTCCCGATTGTCGAGCTGGAAGGCAAGACCCTGGGCCTGTTCGGTCACGGCGAGTTGGGCAGTGCGGTCGCGAAACTGGCCGAAGCCTTCGGCATGCGCGTGCTGATCGGCCAGATCCCGGGGCGCCCGGCCCGTGCCGGGCGCCTGACGCTGGACGAACTGCTGCCCCAGGTCGACGCGCTGACCTTTCACTGCCCGCTCACCGAGCATACGCGTAATTTTATCGGCGCCCGCGAACTGGCACTGCTCAAACCCGGGGCCTTTGTGGTCAATACCGCACGTGGCGGCATGATCGACGAACAGGCACTCGCCGACGCCCTGCGTAGCGGCCATCTGGGTGGCGCGGCCACCGACGTGCTCAGCGTCGAACCACCACGCGACGGCAACCCATTGCTGGGGGCCGACATTCCGCGCCTGATCATCACCCCGCACAGTGCCTGGGGCAGTCGTGAAGCACGCCAGCGCATCGTCGGCCAACTGGCGCAAAATGCCGAAGCGTTCTTCAACGGTACAGCGCTGCGGGTCGTCAGTTGATAGACTGCGCCCCTTTTTGAGGAGCAGATTATGGATCCGCGCAGTGAAGTACTGCTTCGTCAGCCTGAATACTTTCAAGGCTCGGTGCTATTGGTCGGCTTGCCCGCTGACGAACTGCTGGGCGAACTGCCCGATGCCCATGGCTGGTGCTGGCATGCCGGCGACCAGGCCGCGCTCGACGCCCGCTTTGCCGGGCGTGTGCAGTTCGGTGTCGATATCCCTGAGCGGGCGTTCGACACCGCCGTGGTGTTCCTGCCCAAGTCCAAGGAACTGAGCGACTACGTGCTCAAGGCCGTGGCCGCCCGCCTGCCGGGTGCCGACGTGTTTCTGGTCGGTGAAAAAAAGGGTGGCATTGAAGGCGCGTCCAAGCAACTGATCCCGTTCGGCAAGCCGCGCAAACTCGATAGCGCGCGGCATTGCCAGCTGTGGCAAGTGACGGTGGATAACGCCCCGCCCGTGCCGGTACTGCACGACCTGGCGCAACATTACGAACTGCCGCTGCCCGAAGGCCCGCTCAAGGTCGTGAGCCTGCCGGGCGTGTTCAGCCACGGTCGCCTGGATCGCGGCAGCGCCCTGCTGCTTGAGCATCTGGACAAGTTGCCCAGCGGCCACGTGCTGGACTTCGGCTGCGGTGCGGGTGTGCTCGGGGCTGCGGTCAAGCGCCGCTACCCGCACAACAACGTCACCCTGCTCGACGTGGATGCCTTCGCCACCGCCAGCAGCCGTTTGACCCTGGCGGCCAACGGTCTGGAAGGGGAAGTGATTACCGGCAACGGCATCGACGCCGCGCCCATGGGTTTGAACACGATTCTGAGCAACCCGCCGTTCCACGTGGGGGTGCATACCGATTACCACGCCACCGAAAACTTGCTGCAAAAAGCAGTGAAGCATCTGAAATCAGGTGGCGAACTACGGATTGTCGCCAACAGCTTCCTGCGATATCAACCGCTGATCGAAGAGCATTTCGGTGCCTGCACGGTCAAGGCCGAGGGCCAGGGTTTCCGGATTTACAGCGCCAAGCGCCGTTAAGCCTGCGGAAAAATAAGAGCTTGCCGGATCGGATTTGCCTAGGCAGAATCCGCTCCGTCCTAGGGGAGTAGTCTCCCACGAGCGTCAAGCTCGTCCGGCATACGTCAACATACTTGGTCAACAGACCATGGCGTATGCGACCCAGGTGTCCGCACAGACGGACCGGGGTTTGACAAGACCTATGACACGAACACCTTACCCGGGGCGGGGAGGCTGTACGTGTCATAGCCGTGTCGACCCGCCCCTGGAAACCACCTGATGATGCTCGATTCCCTGCTTGTCCCTACTGCAATCGTTGCCTTGGCCGAAATCGGCGACAAGACGCAACTGCTCGCCCTTATTCTGGCCGCACGCTTTCGCAAACCCTGGCCGATAATCGCCGGTATCGTGGTCGCGACCCTGGCCAACCATGCCGCCGCCGGTGCTGTAGGCGCCTGGTTCAGCACGTTCTTCAGCGACGCCATGCTGCACTGGATCCTCGCCGCGAGCTTTACCGCCACCGCGCTGTGGACCCTGGTGCCGGACAAGATGGACGACGACGAAGCCAGCACCGCACGCAAGTACGGGCCGTTCGTGACCACATTGATCACCTTCTTCATTGCCGAAATCGGTGACAAGACCCAGGTGGCGACGGTGATGCTCGCCGCACAATACCCGGATCTGTGGCTGGTGATTATCGGTACAACCCTGGGCATGCTGATTGCCAACGTGCCGGTGGTTTTGGCGGGCAACTTTGCCGCTGACAAACTGCCGTTGACCCTGATCCGCAGACTGGCTGCCACCGCGTTCGTAGTACTGGCTGTAGTGGCCGTGTACAAGGCGATGCAGATCAGCGGCTGGGTGTAACCCACACTTTGTGTGGAAGCGGGCTTGCTCGCGATACAGGCACTGCGGTCTTTCAGTTGAACCGCGTAGACGCCATCGCGAGCAAGCCCGCCCCCACAACAAGCGTCACGATTTCGGCGCTTGCTGATACAGCGGCATCACCTTCGGAATGGCCGCCTCCAGCGCAGCAATCCGGCTGCTTGAAGCCGGATGGGTGCTCATGAATTCAGGCGGCGCATTCTGTGATTGCTGAGCCATTTTCTGCCACAGGGTGATCGCCGCATTCGGGTTGTAGCCCGCACGGGCTGCCAGCTCCAGACCGATCAGGTCCGCTTCGTTTTCATTGCTGCGGCTGTTGGGCAAGGTCAGGCTGTAGTTCACCACCGTGTCGGCCAGGCCCAGGCTGTCCTGGCCCAGGCCCAACAAGGCGCCAGCACCCTGCTTGGCGATTTCGATGCCATAGGCCTTGGACATGGATTCACGCCCGTGCTCACGCAAGGCGTGGGCAATTTCATGGCCCATGATCGCGGCAATTTCATCGTCACTCAGTTTGAGTTGCTCGATGATCCCGCTATAAAAGATGATCTTGCCGCCAGGGCCGCAGTTGGCGTTGAGCTCGTCACTCTTGATCAGGTTGACTTCCCAGTTCCATTGCGCGGCATCCGGGCGAAAGGCCGGCGCCTGGGCAATCAGTCGGTTGGCGATCGCCTGCAGGCGCCTGGCGTTGGCGCTGGTCTTGTCCAGGACGCCCTTGGTGCCCGCCTCGCTGACGGTCTGTTGATACGACTGGGCGTACATCTGGTCAACCTGCTGGCTCGACAGCATGCTGAACATGTACTGCTTGCGCTCTACGCCCACGGCGCCGCCATTGGTGGTATTCACCGCCTGGCATCCACCCAGCAACAACCCGGCGCCCACGGCGCACACTACCGCTAACTTACCCATCAAAAATCTCCATAAAGATGGCGCGTATCGTATCTCAACCCGGCGTCAGGCACTCGGGCGCGTTGAGTTTTGGATCGTTGACCAGATTGGCCAGCGGTCTTTCTCGCAGCGGCATCTGCGCACTGGCCAGCAGTGCCTGCAAGGCCTGCAGCGGAGTCTGAGGGTCAAGCCAGGCCTGCTGGCCAGCCTCATCCAGAATCAGCGGGCGACGCTGGCTGGCCGCTGCCTGTGTAATCACGGCGGTGCTCAGCCACACATGCCCCTCAACGGGGTATGCCTCCCAGATACCGGCAAAAAACAGCGAGGAGCCTTCACCCGGCGTCAGCCAGTAGGGGCGTTTACGGGTCGTGCCGCGCCATTCATAAAAGCCGTTGGCCGGGATCAGGCAGCGGCGCTCACGCAAGGCATCGCGGAACATGGGCTGCTCGGCCACGGTTTCAGCACGGGCATGGGCCGGAGTCCGTGACAGGTCGGTCAGCCACGCCGGGGTCAGGCCCCAGCGCGCTCGCGCCAGCTCTCGCTGGCCAGGCTCAGCACCGGCGCGCAGAATCAATACCGAATCATTCGGCGAAATATTCCACTGGGCCTGCTGATCCGCCGGGAAACCGGGCAAGGCTGCAAATGCAGGGTTCCAGCGAAACAGGGCAAAACGTCCACACATGGGGCAGCACAACTCTTCTTTTGTATAGCAATGAATAAACCGTCGCTGGCATCAGCAATCCAGCACATCGGGGAAACTCTCAGGCTCATCACCAGCCACCGGTGACGCGGCATTGTACGCATCGATCAACTCCCGTGCGTATTGCGCCCGATCATTGGCCACCGCCAGGCCGAGCAAGCCGAACACCGGCAGCTCCCCCGTGGCGCCGACCAGATCACGGCCCTGTAGCCGGGCCTCGACCCCTTCACTGGCCAGCATGCCCAGCAACAGTTCGGCTTCCATCAGGTTTTCCGGCTCGTAGATGCGTTGCATGGTCTTCACTCACTACTCATTCTCGGTATGTACATCGAGCATCCATTCATGGCCATCGGTCTGAAGGTGAAAAAGGATCGGCCGACAGCACACCGGGCAGTCTTCGATGTAGCTCTGATCACCCCCCGACAGGTCGAGCACCGCTTCAGCCGGCTCGCCGCAATAGGGGCATTCATAGTGTTCAGTTTCAAGCATCGCGGTCTCCAGAGTGACTTGTGCGTATAATCGCCGGTCTATTAGCAGGGCTATTATTTTTGCCCTGCCCTGCGTACCAACCCTAGTCGTTTCCAACAAGAGAGCATGATGGGCCAATTCGATAGCATCCGACCTTACGACGACGCCGAAGTACCAGCAGTGCTGGCCCGGCTGCTCAGCGACAAGGCGTTTCTGGATATCCTGACCCACTTTCGCTTTCCGCGCCTGGCCGGCGCTTTCGGTTGGCTGTTAAAACCACTTATAGCTCATCGCCTGCGCAAAGAGTTCGCCAGCGTCAATTCGGTCGCGGCCCTGCAGGACAAGGTCGAGGTGTACGTCGATCGCACCATCGAACATGCCACCGACGGCGTAACCTATACCGGCGTCGAGCAACTGAAATCCGGCAGCGCCTACCTGTTTCTGGCCAACCACCGCGATATCGTGATGGACCCGGCGTTCGTCAATTACGCCGTGTACCACGCCGGCCTGCCAACGCCGCGCATCGCCATTGGCGACAACCTGCTGCAAAAGCCGTTTGTCAGCGATCTGATGCGCCTGAACAAGAGCTTTATCGTGCACCGCTCGATCACCGGGCGCCGGGAAAAGCTCGCGGCTTATCAACTGCTGTCGGCATACATCAACCACTCGATCCGCAACGACTGCCAGTCAATCTGGATCGCCCAGGCTGAAGGCCGGGCCAAGGACGGTGATGACCGTACCGATTCGGCGATCCTCAAGATGTTTCATATGAGCCGTAAAAACGAGCCGTTTGCCGAGGTCATTCAGTCATTGAACCTGACCCCGGTTTCCATCAGCTACGAATACGACCCCTGTGACCAGGCCAAGGCCCGCGAGCTGTTTATCCGCGCCACTACCGGCACCTACAGCAAGGCTCCTGGCGAGGACGACACCAGCATCGCCAACGGCATTACCGGCTACAAGGGTCGCGTGCACGTGAACTTCGGGGCGCCGGTGACCGAGTTGTTCGAAGACAGCAAATTGCTGGCCGCCGAAATGGATCGTCATATCCTCGGTGGCTACCGCCTGTTCCCCGCGCACTACCTGGCGTATGCGCAGTGGAGCGACCACGACCCCGAGTTACAAGTGCCGACGGCCGCAGAGGTATTCGGTGCCGAAGAACTGGCCAAGGCCCAGGAAGAATGGCAACGCCGCCTGGACGCCTGCCCGGCCGAGCACCGTCCGTATCTGGTGCTGCAATACGCGATGCCGGTGCGTAACCAGTATCGGATCAAGGCTGGCCTGGCGCTGTAACCCAATAAACCCGTGGGAGCGAGCCTGCTCGCGAAGGTTGTTCGCGAGCAGGCTCGCTCCCACAGAAGGGCTTAAATTCTGCTGTCACCGTATCGTCATATTGAGAGGCCACTCTGTGGCCCCTCGACACCGACACGGAGCTTGTCATGCTGCACGCAGAAAACCAGGACCGCCTTTACCTTATCGCGCCCAGCGACGAACAACAGGCATTGATCGAGGGTTTGGCCTTTAACGTGCAAGACCGCCACTGGCTGGTTTACTGCGCCCTGAGCGGCCACGCCCATGCCGACCTGCCCGAGACAGACCTGCTCACCGGCGTCAGCCGGCTGGAGCTGTATGCCGAAGCGGCCTGAATGTTTCGAACACAAAAAAGCCCGAGCTCACTGAGTTCGGGCTTTTTATTTTACCGGCTTACTCGCTGAGCAAACGACCGATGGACGGGTCCTTGAACACACGGGTCAGGGCATCACTCAACACATCGCTCACCAGCTTGGTGTTGGTCTCCTGGTTCGGCGCCATGCCGAAGCGCTGATCCAGGGACGCGCCATAACGGCCGCTGTAGGTACGACCACCGTTCTTCACATCGGAACGGAAGGTCGCGCCAATGGTGGCTTCAGTCACGTACATGGTGTCCTTGGGCGACTGATACTTGAGTTCGGCCAGGGTCACGGTCAGCGTTGGCGCGTTCATCGCATTGGCTGTCGGAGTGAAACCCAGCAAGCGCACGGCTGCTTCAGCCTGGGCTTGCAGCTTGGGAACCAGGTCGGCACTGCTGACGCTGATCGCGCTGGTCTCGGGGTACATGCCACCACGGGTCCCCAGGGTTGGGGAAGGACGACCGTCCACCACACGCACAACCACCGGCTGGCCACGACCCACTGGCGCAAGCTGGGTGGTCAGCTTGGGTTGCGGGCTGAGTTGTTGCGGGCTGTGGGCGCAGCCGACCAGGGTCAAACTGGTCACAGTAATCAAACCGAACAACAGGCGTTGCAACATGCTTATCTCTCCAGGACTGGGTATAACAGGCCGTCAGTATAGGGTGCCGGACGCCTGCGAACTAGCGGCTTGCCGTCACCCGCCTGTCATCGCCAATTCATCCGTATGTCACCTGCACAGGGCATAGTCTCGACGACTGACTCAACAGGTGCCGCCATGAACATGCTCTTGACCCTGCTCGGCTTCAACCGCCCCGAGCGCTGCTTCGCCCGCCTGGATTCGGCAGGTCGCTGCCAGGCCTTCAAGCAGTGCAAACAACCGCCGGTCGGCGACAGCTGGGTCGAAATCGAAGAAATCCGCCTTAACTGGTTGCACCAGGTGCTACCTGCCAACGCCCGTATTGCCTCGCCCGCAAGGCATTCGTCAGGGCACCCGCTGCCGGGCCTCTGAACGGCGCACCAATAAAAGTCATTTAACAGGATCAATTGCCCACGTTTCTTCGCTACAATCTCCCCCCGATTATAAGGACGTCTCCTGATCGGGCCCCGCAACATCGCTAATGCGCTTGTATTGGCACCCCAAAACCGCCCACAGAGAGCCGCCCACACAGATCATGTGAAGCTGGCGCGCTTGAATTTCATTGCGTAACCCCCACTTTCTGCATGGTCTGCCAGAGCTGCCACAACGCTCGGCCACTGGTTCGGTGCCCAGCGTGCGGTAGCCCTTTTTTGAGGTTCACGTCTTCAAGAGAGCGTGAAAAAAACGGGTTTCACAACTTCACAAGAGTGTGGCGAGCAAATGAAAAGTTTTGCGTCTGAACATGCACCATTAGCGTCTGATATTGCCTCACCAAGCAGGATCGAAGTCGGCTCCACAGCACGAGACTGAAAGCCTGTCCGCTTACGGATTTGGTTGCACAAACGGACGCTCTAGACATTAAGTCGAATTGCCTCCCGAGTACTGAAATGCGTTCATATGAACCTTGAAGGCCCGGTTGGTGGCGTCCGCTAAAGTTGCAAGAAATTGCGAAGAATCGGACATGGCGATCCTGGCCATGAGTGGCCCGGGGCTAATCAGAACCACGCCCCGGACACCTGGCAGCTATGCCGTCAATTTGGTGCCGTAGATTTTGGAGACGCGTTAATGGCGCATAACGAAGCAGTCGACGTAGTACTGGTTGGGGCGGGCATCATGAGTGCCACCCTCGCCGTACTGCTCAAAGAGCTCGACCCCGGCATTAAGCTGGAAGTTGTTGAGCAAATGGACTCAGGTGCTGCGGAGAGTTCCAACCCGTGGAACAACGCAGGCACCGGTCACGCCGGCCTTTGTGAGCTGAACTACACGCCGCAGGCGGCTGATGGTTCGATCGACATCAAAAAGGCTGTGCATATCAATGCCCAGTTCGAAGTGTCGAAACAGTTTTGGGCCTACCTGGCGCAAAAAGGCACCTTCGGTTCCTGCAAGTCCTTCATCAGCCCGGTTCCTCACCTGAGCTACGTTGAAGGTGAAAAAGGCGTGTCGTTCCTGAAAAAACGCTTTGACGTGCTGAGCAAGCACCATGCGTTTGCCGACATGGAATACACCGAAGACAAGGCCAAAATGACCGAGTGGATGCCCCTGATGATGCCGGGCCGCCCTGCGGATCAGCTCATCTCGGCCACCCGCGTGGAACATGGCACCGATGTCAACTTCGGCGCCCTGACCCAGCAACTGCTCAAGCATCTGGCCAGTGCACCGGACACCCAGATCAAGTACAGCAAAAAAGTCACCGGCCTCAAGCGTAACGGTAACGGCTGGACAGTAAGCATCAAGGACACCAACAGCGGCAATACTCGCCACGTTGATGCCAAGTTCGTATTCCTGGGCGCCGGTGGCGCGGCCTTGCCGCTGCTGCAAGCCTCGGGCATCGAAGAAAGCAAAGGCTATGGCGGCTTCCCGGTCAGCGGCCAATGGCTGCGTTGCGATAACCCGGAAGTGGTCAAGCTGCATCAGGCCAAGGTTTACAGCCAGGCTGCCGTCGGCTCTCCGCCGATGTCGGTGCCGCACCTGGACACCCGTGTGGTCGATGGCAAAAAGTCGCTGCTGTTCGGACCTTATGCCGGTTTCACCACCAAGTTCCTCAAGCATGGTTCGTTCCTTGACCTGCCGATGTCGATCCGTCTGGGCAATATCGGGCCGATGCTGGCCGTGGCTCGCGACAACATGGACCTGACCAAGTACCTGGTCAGCGAAGTGCGCCAGTCGATGGAACAACGCCTGGAGTCCCTGCGTCGTTTCTATCCACAGGCCAAGGCTGAAGACTGGCGTCTTGAGATTGCCGGGCAACGGGTACAGATCATCAAGAAAGACCCGAAAAAAGGCGGTGTGCTGCAGTTCGGTACCGAACTGGTTGCGGCCAAAGACGGTTCGCTGGCCGCTCTGCTGGGGGCTTCGCCGGGCGCCTCGGTAACCGTTTCGATCATGCTGGACCTGATCGAGCGCTGCTTTGCGCAGAAAGCCACGGGCGAGTGGGCGACCAAGCTCAAGGAAATCTTCCCTGCACGGGAAAAGGTCCTCGAAACCGACGCCGACCTGTACCGCGAAATCAGCACCCGCAACTCCGAGCTGCTGGAACTGGTTACGCCTAAAACAGCCAGCACCAGTATCGCTTAATGCAACATTGACGTTTCATGCGTCATAAAAAGCCCCTCGCCCTGTTTCAGGGCGAGGGGCTTTTTTGTTGCCCTGATTCGGGGCACTGCAAAGGCGTAAGCCCAATGCAAGGTAACTCGTGAATCAGAACATGAAACAAGATCCGTAGCAGCTGCAGGAACACTGCAGCTGTGGGAGCGAGCCTGCTCGCGAAGGTCGTTCGCGAGCAGGCTCGCTCCCACAATAGGGCTTGACCTGCAACAGAGTATCTAAAGGGTGTGGATCAACCGCGAGCCTGGTTGATCAGCTCGATGTAGTCGTCAGCATTGCGCTGGTCCTTGATGATGTCCACGAACGTCTGACCCTGTTCGTCTTTGCCATCCAGGTCGTAGCCAGCTTCCTTGAAGAAAGCCAGGAAGCGCCCGAAGTCATCGATGCGCAGGCCACGATAAGCCTTGATCAGTTTGTGCAGCGACGGTGAAGTAGCGTCCACAGGCTCAAAGTCCAGGAACAACTTGATCTGCTCGTCGCCGATCTCGTCACCAATCAACTGCTTTTTGTCTTTACGCATGTCCGGCTCCAGCCTGTTGATACTTCACGGGGCCCGCAGTTTACCCAAGGCTTATCGTGCGCGCACGCTGCCGGTATGCAAGTCGGCCCAAATATGGCCATTGGCATAGGTCAAGAACTGGACATAAAGCGTGTCATTGCGCAGCAAATCAATCACGACCCGATACTGGCTCTGTGGATAAGACAAGCTCAGGGTTCGCGTCTTGCTGTCGAACACGGGCTTTTTCAGGCTTTTGCTTTCGCCATCAAATGAAATCAGCACCTGGCGCACGGTAGCGCCCTGGCTCATCGGCTTGCCCTTCAAGCGCACCAGCAGTGGCGAAGTCACCGGGATAGGCTGCTGATTGGACTGGCGCTGGCTACCCACCACCACCGAGTACGAAGTCACCAGCATCAACTGCTGTTGCTCGGGCACTTCGCTGCGCACTTGCAGATCATCGGCAGGCAGAAACTGCCCGTGCAACAGCGGTGTGGCCACAGGAGCCGCCGCCAGAGGCAAGCTTGCCAGCAGCAGGCTCAGGGCAACACTGCGAAATAGAAGACTCATGTCAGGTTCCAGAAAGCGGGAAGCAGCACTCTAGCATGTCGCGCGCCCGCCTCTTCTACTGTGCAACCAGTTGCCCCGCCACGATCCGCACATGCTGCGGATGAAAGCGCGCCAGGCTGCTGCGATGGCCCACGCTGACAATGCTCAAGCCCGGCAGTTGATCGATCAGGGCCTGGTACACCATGGCCTCGTCTTCCTCGTCCATTGCCGAGGTTGATTCATCCATATACAGCCACTGCGGGCGATACAGCAGCGCGCGGGCAAAAGCCAGGCGCTGCTGCTCACCACCGGACAGCAAGCGTTGCCAGTGATTGATCTCATCAAGCTTGGGAATCAGGTGCTCAAGCCGGCAAGTACGCAGCACCTCTTCATAACGCTCAAGGGTGTAGGTGTCCCCGGTCTGTGGATAACTCAGGGCATCGCGCAAGGTGCCTATGGGCAAGTAGGGTTTTTGCGGCAGAAACAGCGCACGCTCGCGGGGCATGCGGATCGCCCCGCCCCCTCGAGGCCAAAGCCCGCCCATCGCCCGCAGCAAGGTACTCTTACCACTGCCGGAGCGACCGCTGAGCATCAGCCTCTCACCCTCCTGCACCTGCAGGCTGGCGTCACGCAGCAGCGGGCGACCATCGGCCAGATCCAGGCTCAAGTCATGGATCTGCAAGTTTTCGCCCAGATGCTGCACATCAATCGCCGGGCTGCGCTGCTCGTTGTCGGTCATGGCCTGACGAAAACTCAGCAACCGGTCGCAGGTGGCACGCCATGCCGCCAGAGTCACGTAGGCATCGATAAACCAGCTGAAGTTCTCTTGCACATTGCTGAAGGCCGAGTTGATTTGCATCAGCTCACCCAGCTCGATCTTGCCGGAAAAGTAACGCGGGGCCGCGACGATAAACGGAAAGATAATGGCGATCTGCGAGTAACCGGCGGTGAAAAACGTCAGGCGTTTTTGTACCTTCATTTGCGTCCAGAAGTTTTTCCAGACCTTGTTGAAACGCGTGCTCAGTTGCTCATGCTCATTGGCTTCGCCGTTGTACAAGGCAATGCTCTCGGCATTCTCGCGCACCCGCACCATCGAGAAACGCAAGTCAGCTTCGAAGCGCTGTTGCTGGTTGCTCAAGCCAATCAGCCGCCGACCGATCAGATGCGCCAGCCAACTGCCCACGGCGGCATACAACAGCGCGCACCAGAACATATAGCCGGGGATGGTGATGCCAAAGACTTCGATGCTGCCCGAAACGCCCCACAGGATGATCGAAAACGACACCAGGCTGACCACGTTACGGATCAGCCCCAGGCCCAGGGTCAAGGTGCTGTCGGTGAACGAATTGATATCTTCACTGATGCGCTGGTCAGGGTTGTCGGTATAGCCGCCCTGCTCCAGCTGGTAATAGTTCTTGTGGGCCAGCCAGCGTGCGAAGTGCTGCTCGGTAAGCCAGCGGCGCCAGCGAATGGTCAGCATCTGGGTCAAATAGAGCCGATACACCGCGCCGACAATACCCGCCGCGGCAATGATGCCGAAGTAGCCGATCAGGCTCCAGAACGCCTTGGCGTCCTTGTTTTCCAGGGCATTGTAGAAGTCCTTGTACCAGTGGTTGATCCACACCGAAATGCCCACGCTGACCAGCGACAAGGCAACCACGGCGATCAACAGCAACCACGCCCTGGCGCGTTCTTCGCTGCGCCAGTAGGGGGTTATGAGGCGCCACACCCGAGGGATGAAATCCCCACGCACAGCATCATTCACGACAGAAGGCTCGGCGTTCTGATTCATCGTTCAGGCTCGTTCGGAGTAAAGAGCAACCTGCAAGCCGGTCAGGACAACCGGCCCACGACGCTGGGACACGTCTTGTTACAGGTTAGAAGCTGTAGCCGTCAGCATGCAAGGCGCAATGCAAATGCTACAGCTCCCGTTCAGCGTCGCACCGGACGCTTCTGCAATTTGCGCTGCAAGGTACGCCGATGCATGCCCAGGGCGCGGGCAGTGGCCGAAATATTGCCTTCATGCTCACCCAGCACGCGCTGGATGTGTTCCCACTGCAGGCGGTCAACCGACATCGGGTTGTCCGGCACCAGGGTTTCCAGGTCGGCATGCTGGGACAGCAAGGCGGCGAGCACGTCATCGGCATCGGCTGGTTTGCACAGGTAGTTGCAGGCTCCGCGCTTGATCGCCTCAACGGCGGTGGCGATGCTCGAATAACCGGTGAGGATCACCACCCGCATCTCCGGGTCGAGTTCCAGCAGCTTGGGCAGCAGGACCAGGCCGGAATCGCCGTCCATTTTCAGATCCAGCGCGGCAAAATCGGGCAGATCCTGTTGTGCCAAGATCAGCCCCTCTTCGGCGGAACCTGCCGTGCTCACGCGAAAACCGCGTCGGCTCATGGCGCGAGCCATCACACGGGTAAAAGTGGCGTCGTCATCTACCAACAACAAATGCGGCAGTTCTTCGCCTTCGACCTGAATTTCTTCACTCATTTTCATTTCCTCGGGCGACACGTGGCAGGCGCAGCTCAGTGAGCGTACCGCCATCCTCATGACTGTAGAGTTTTACCGAGCCGCCAGCGCGGGTCACGCTGGCCTTGCTCAAGAATAGGCCCAGACCGAAGCCTTTGCCCTTGGTAGTAAAAAAGGGTTTGCCGATTTGTTCGGCGATGGCCAACGGTACACCCGGACCGTGGTCACGAATACTGATTGTCAGATCAACCGCATCCCAGTCGACTGTCACTTCCAGCCCTTCCGGGCAGGCATCGGCGGCATTGTTGAGCAGGTTGAGCAGCGCCTGGGTCAAGTCAGGTGGCGGCGCCAGGCGCGGAACCGGCGCGTGGCCCAGGCACTGGAAGCGATAAGTGGCTTCAGGCCGCATCAAGTGCCAGCGGTTCAGGGCCTCATCCAGCCATTGCGTAACGTCCTGAACCTCGATCGCCAGCCGACGGTTGGCCTCGGCTGCGCGCACCAGTTGCTGCAGGGTTTCCTTACACAGTTTGACCTGATCCTGAAGCACGCTCAGATCGTCCTGCAAATCCGGGTCAAGGTGATCGCGACGCATCTCCTTGAGCAGCACGCTCATGGTCGACAACGGCGTCCCCAGTTCATGGGCTGCACCGGCCGCCTGCGTGGCCACGGCCAGCAATTGCTGGTCGCGCAGGCCTTCTTCACGGCGCAGGGCGCGCAGTTCTTCCTGACGGCGCAGCTCTTCGCCCATCTTGGCTGCAAAAAATGTAATCACGGCCGCAGACAGCGCAAAACTCAACCACATGCCATAAATCTGCAGCTTTTCGCGAAAGAACGGCACGGTATCTATAGGGTAGAACTGCATCAACAGCAGCGTATACAGCGCCAGCGCAATCCCGGTCAGCACCAGCGAATAGCGCCAGGGCAGCGTGACGGCGGCGATGGTCAGCGGCACCAGATAATACGAAACAAACGGGTTGGCCGAGCCACCCGAAAAGTACAGCAGGGCACTGTGGATAAACAGGTCACAGGCCAGTTGCAGCGCATATTCCAGCTCAGTCACCGGCCAGGTGGTGCGCAACCGGATTGCGGTAAACGCGCACAACAGCATGGAAAAACCGAGGGTGATACTCAGCTGGAACCAGGGCAGCGGCAGCAGGTTGAACAGATAGGCAAAGCCCACTGAACCCGCTTGCGCGGCCAGCACCAACATGCGGATAAACGTAAGACGCCAGAGGTTCTGGCGTGTTGCGGACAATAACTGAACGGGGGCGAGCATGAGCTCTCCTGATGAGCGCTCCAGGCGGATCACCGGGAGTATAACCAAGCAGGCGGCCCCGCAGGCAAAAGTGCGGCAAACAGCCACAGTGTTTTTTATGAAAATGCGGCTAAAAGCCTGCGTAAAAAACGCCCTCGTAGCAGCTGCCGAAGGAACGAGGCTGCGTTCGTCTGCGAAGCAGTCGCGAAATCAGACATTGCGATCTATTAGTTAAATCTGGTTCTCAGCATTGACGACCGCTTCGCGCTCGAACGCAGCCTCGTTCCTTCGGCAGCTGCTACGCAATCTGTGGAGACCATATGTATCGAAAATGTAATTGGGCGAACTGATGGCCACTGATTAGAGTCATATGGCCATTGCTGTTCTCAATCAAGGAGCTTCCATGTCCAACTTCCAACGCACCGCTGCCCTTTTGACCCTGAGCATCGGCGCACTTGCCAGCCTGCCGGCCCTGGCAGATGACATTCATTACAACCAGATTTCCCTGCGTGCCGAAGCCAGCCAGGAAGTGCCTCGCGACTTGATGATCGTGACGCTCTATACCGAAGCGCAAAATACCGACGCCGCCAAGCTGGCCGCAGAAATCACTACGTCGATGAACAAAGCCATCGGCCAGGCCAAATCCGTCAAGGAAGTCACCCTGCGCCAGGGCAATCGCAACAGCTACCCGATTTACGACAACAAAACCCAGAAGATCACCGGTTGGCGTGAACGCGCAGAACTGCGCCTTGAAAGCACCGATTTTGCAGCTCTGTCCAAGCTCACCGGCGATCTGATGCAAACCCTGAAAATGGGCAGCATGCAGTTCACCGTCGCCAATGCCACGCGCAAAACCAGCGAAGACGCGCTGCTCAAGGACGCTGTCAATGCGTTCAAGGCCCGCGCCCAGTTGGCCACCGACGCCCTGGGCGGCAAGGGTTACAAGATCGTCAACCTGAACCTCAACACCAACGGCTACCCGCAACCTTACCTGCGCAGCGCAATGATGATGAAGGCCGCAGTCCCGGCGATGGACTCGGCGCCTACCCCGGAAGTCGAAGCCGGCACCAGTGAAGTCAGCATGAGTGCCGATGGCGTGATTGAAGTGCAGATGCAGTAAGCCTGATACGCCCTGCCAACCCCTGAAGCCAGACCGTTTCAGGGGTTTTTTTATGCCCCCGGGAAAACGCCTGCAATCGTTCTAGAATTCTAAGGTGATTACCTGCAGCAGCGCTGCCCTTCACAACAATGTTTCCCGCACCGGGGTATTGATTAGTAACAACACTGTCCTAAAACAGTGCAAGAAGGTCGCAAAAGCCCCCCGCAGATGTAAGCAAATGAGTCGAAATGCCATGCGCAAACGATCAAATGCGTCATAAGTTATATAAAAGCGACATTCCTGTACGATCGTCCCACCTTTTCAAGCTTCAACTGCTTCCACATATTGCATTGGGTATGGGCTGTGCATAAGTATCGCCGGGTCGACTCATAAGGTCGCCCTCAAACCAAAAATGACAAAAATCATGAGGCCACCATGTTCAAACACGCGGTCATTCCGTTTTTACTAGGCGCCAGCCTGTTGGCAAGTGCACCTTTCGCCCACGCTGCTTCCAACCTGGTGTTTTGCTCTGAAGGCAGCCCGGCAGGTTTTGACCCTGGCCAGTACACCACCGGTACTGACTTTGATGCGTCGGCCGAGACCATCTTTAACCGCCTGAGCCAGTTCGAACGTGGCGGCACCAAGGTTGAGCCCGGCCTGGCGACCAGCTGGGATGTCTCGCCAGATAACCTGACATGGACCTTCCACCTGCGTGATGGCGTCAAGTTCCACACCACCCCTTACTTCAAGCCAACCCGCGATTTCAACGCCGACGACGTGCTCTTCACGTTCAACCGCATGCTCGACAAAGACATGCCGTTCCGTAAGGCTTACCCCACCGAATTCCCTTATTTCACCGACATGGGCATGGATAAAAACATCGCCAAGGTGGAAAAAATCGACGACAAGACCGTCAAGTTCACCCTGAACTCGGTCGATGCCGCGTTTATCCAGAACATGGCGATGCACTTTGCATCCATCCAGTCCGCCGAGTACGCCGACAAACTGCTCAAGGAAGGCAAGCCTGCCGACATCAACCAGAAACCGATCGGCACCGGCCCGTTTGTGTTCAAGAGCTACCAGAAAGACTCGAACATCCGCTACACCGGCAACAAGGACTACTGGAAGCCAGAAGACGTCAAGATCGACAACCTGATCTTCGCCATCACCACCGACCCCTCGGTACGCGTCCAGAAGCTCAAGAAGAACGAGTGCCAGGTCACCCTCTTCCCGCGTCCGGCCGACCTCAAGGCCCTGAGTGAAGACCCGAATCTGAAGATGCCCCATCAAGCGGGCTTCAACCTCGGTTACATCGCCTACAACGTGATGGACAAGATCAAGGGCAGCAACGAGCCAAACCCGATGTCCCAGCTCAAGGTCCGCCAGGCCCTGGACATGTCGGTGAACAAACAGCAGATCATCGACTCGGTGTACCAGGGTGCAGGCCAACTGGCGGTGGGTGCCATGCCACCGACCCAATGGTCCTATGACACCAGCATCAAGGACGCACCTTTCGATCCGGAAAAAGCCAAACAACTGCTCAAGGAAGCAGGCGTCAAGGAAGGCACCGAGATCGTGCTGTGGGCCATGCCGGTGCAACGCCCGTATAACCCCAATGCCAAGTTGATGGCTGAAATGCTGCAGTCGGACTGGAGCAAGATCGGCATCAAGGCCAAGATCACCAGCTACGAATGGGGCGAGTACATCAAGCGCTCCAAAGGCGGCGAGAACGGCGCGATGCTGATTGGCTGGAGCGGCGACAACGGTGACCCGGACAACTGGCTCGGCACCCTGTTTGGCTGCGACTCGCTGGAAGGCAACAACTTCTCCAAATGGTGCGACCCGGAGTTCGACAAACTGGTCAAAGCCGCCAAGGCCACCACCGATATTGCAGAGCGCACAAAACTGTACCAACAGGCGCAGCAACGACTCAAAAGCCAGATTCCGATGACACCTATCGCACACTCGACGGTGTATCAACCGATGCGCAAAAACGTAGAAGATTTCAAGATCAGCCCGTTTGGCCTGAACTCCTTCTACGGGGTCAGCGTCGGCAAATAACAAGGACCGGTGAATGCGGCTACAAGGCTGCATTCACTTATCTACCAGGACGGTGGAAATCACCTACAGCCTAAAGCCATATCTGACTACATCAGAGGCTATAGGAAGCCAAGACGATTCCTACAAGATTGTCAGATCCCATGTATTTACTGCTGAGCGCCGGCTGCTTAACTTCGGCCAAGGGCAGTCTATTGCAGCGGGTGAGGCGCAGTAGTTGATGGCATCGACGCCCTGAACCGTACGCCTTCGATCAAGGCGCGCTCAGGACTCAAAAATAAAAAAAGGATAGGGAACGCCATGCGCAACCCTCTGGTTTTATCAGTATTGATCGGCGCCGGCGTACTTGCCGGCAGCCCACTCGCAAACGCAGCCAACAGCCTGGTGTTTTGTTCCGAAGGCAGCCCGGCCGGTTTTGACACCGCGCAGTACACCACCGCCACCGACAACGACGCGGCCGAGCCCATTTACAACCGCCTCGCTGAATTTGAAAAAGGTGGCACCGCAGCCGTTCCGGCCCTGGCAACGAGCTGGGATGTTTCCGAAGACGGCCTGACGTGGACGTTCCACCTGCGTGACGGGGTCAAGTTCCACACCACCAAATGGTTCACCCCGACCCGCAACTTCGATGCCGATGACGTGCTCTTTACGTTCAACCGCATGCTCAACCCGGACCATCCCTTCCGCAAGGCCTACCCCACCGAGTTCCCGTACTTCAACGGCATGAGCCTGGACAAGAACATCGCCAGCGTCGAAAAAACCGGTCCCATGACCGTGGTCATGAAACTCAACTCGGTAGACGCCGCTTTTATTCAAAACCTGGCCATGAGCTTTGCCGCCATCCTGTCGGCCGAATACGCCGACCAGTTGCTCAAGAGCGGCAAGCCCAGCGATATCAACCAGAAGCCTGTCGGCACCGGCCCGTATGTGTTCCAGCGTTATCAGAAAGACTCGAACATCCGCTACGCCGCCAACAAGGACTATTGGGCCCCCAGCCAGGTCAAGCTCGACAACCTGATTTTCTCGATCAGCGTCGATGCCTCGGCGCGCATGCAAAAGCTGCGTAAAAACGAATGCCAGGTCTCGCTCAACCCGCGCCCGGCCGACGTTGCCGGCCTCAAGGCCGATCCGAAGCTGCAGGTGATTGAAAAGCCCGGCTTCAACCTCGGTTACATTGCCTACAACGTGCAGCACAAACCGTTCGACCAGTTGCAGGTGCGCCAGGCCCTGGACATGGCGGTCAACAAGGACGAGATCCTCAAGGCGGTGTATCAGGGCGCAGGCCAAAAAGCCGTCAACGCCATGCCGCCAACGCAATGGTCCTACGACGAAACCATTACCGACGCCCCCTACAACCCGGAAAAAGCCAAAGAGCTGCTCAAAGCCGCTGGGGTCAAGGACGGCACCGAAATAACCCTGTGGGCCATGCCCGTACAGCGCCCCTACAACCCGAACGCCAAGCTGATGGCCGAAATGCTGCAGTCGGACTGGGCAAAAATCGGCCTCAAGGTCAAGATCGTCAGCTATGAATGGGGCGAGTACATCAAACGCACCAAAAATGGCGAACACGACATCAGCCTGATCGGCTGGACCGGCGACAACGGTGACCCGGACAACTGGCTCGGCACCCTCTACAGCTGCGACGCAATCGGTGGCAACAACTACTCCATGTGGTGCAACAAGGAGTACGACACCCTGGTCAAGAATGCCAAGGTCGTGACCGATCGCGATCAGCGCACAGTGCTCTATAAACAGGCCCAGCAGTTGCTCAAGCAACAGGTGCCGATCACCCCCATTGCGCACTCCACGGTCAACCAGCCGCTGAGCGCCAAAGTTGAAGGGTTCACGGTCAGCCCCTTTGGCCGTAACGCCTTCTCAGGTGTCAGCCTCAAGGACTGAGTACTCCTATAGAGCAGTGCCACTGTGGGAGCGAGCCTGCTCGCGAAGTCCTCAAGAGCAGCGCGGTATCGCCAACGACCTTCGCGAGCAGGCTCGCTCCCACAACAGAGATCACTAACAACACCGCTCTTTCAGCAGGTCACTTAACCCATGGCCCGCTAAAACTTCGCCAAATCTGCACCAGGCAAACGTTTGCAATGCTTTAAATCGTTTCACAACAGCCGAGTCATCACAAAAAAAGACCGGCCATAAAAAGAAGAAACCAAAGAGGAGCCTCAACCATGAAACTCACCAGCCGCGCGTTATTGGCCTTGTCCATCAGCAGCATCACTGCGATGGCCAATGCCGATGAATTCATGCCGACCGAACTCAAAGCCAGCAGCGCTCAAAGCGAGACCAAGGGCTTTGTCGAAGACCAGACCCTGGGCGGCACTACCCGCAACTGGTACGCCAACGAGCTCAAGCGTCGCGATGACCGTTTCAGCTACAACAACCACGGCACCCGTGAATCCACCCCGCGCCGGATCAACTGGGTACAGGGCACCATCCTCGACTACAAGTCGGGCTTCACCGAAGGCACCGTAGGCTTCAGCACCCAGGTCGCGGCTTACAACGCCATTGCCCTGGACCGCGACGCCAAGGACATCGCCGGGCCAAACAACCGCACCCTGACCCACAGTGACGGCGACGCCGTCGGCCAGTGGAGCAAGCTGGGCCTGGCCAACCTCAGCGCCCGCATCTCCAACACCACGCTGACCGTAGGCCGACAGAACTTCAGCAGCCCGACCATCGACGTGATCGGTAACCGCGCACTGCCTTCCAGCTTTCAAGGGGTGGGCCTGCACAGTGAAGAGTTCAACAACCTGTCGTTCGATGCCGGCTCCTTTGACCGCGTGTCCCCGCGAACCGAGTCGAGCCTGAGCAAGTTCCGCAGCGAATACGGCGCAACCGGGGTTGAAACCGATCGCGCCAGCGTCGCCGGCCTCAATTACCAGCCGTTCAAGAGCCTGAAGACCACGCTGTACGCGACCCACGTTGAAGACTTCTGGAACCAGTACTACTTCGGCGCCGTACACGACATGGGCGACAACGCCACCCTGGGCCTGAATACCAACTTCAACTACTACAAGACCCTGGATACCGGCAGCAAGGCCCTGGGCAACATCAACAACGACGCCTACAGCCTGGCCTTCGCCCTGACCCACCAGGCCCACACCCTGAGCCTGTCGTTCCAGCAGATCGTCGGCGACGAGTACTTCGACTACCTGCACGAAACCAACGGCATCTACCTGGCCAACTCCCTGCTCTCGGACTTCAACGGCCCGAACGAGAAATCCCTGCAACTGGCCTACAGCATCAATATGGCGCAGTACGGCATTCCGGGCCTCAAGTTCAACGCCTACCACGCCCGCGGCTGGGATATCGACGGCACCAAGTACACCGGCACCGCCTACGACGTGAAGAACATGGACGGCGAAACCCATTACGAGTACAGCGTTGGCACGTCCTATGCAATCCAAAGTGGCCCGCTGAAAGCCACCGCGATTCGCGCGACGTACACCACGCACCGCGCCAGCAAAAACCAGTCTGACGGCAACATCAACGAATTCCGCCTGGTGACCACCATTCCGTTCAACATTCTGTAAAAAACTGCTCAAACCCGAAGGCTGCGGCTGATTCGACGAATCAGCCGCAGCCGTTACGCTGGCTCACCCGACTCTGGAGAGGGTTGCAATGAAAAGATTCCCACTACGCACTGCCCTGGCCGCGGCACTGCTCTGCACCACTGTGAGTGTCAGCGCGAAAACCCTGGTGGTCTGCACTGAAGCCAGCCCTGAAGGGTTCGACATCGTTCAGTTCACCACCGCCGTGACTGCCGATGCTTCGGCCGAGACCATACTCAACCGCCTGGTCGACTTTGCCCCCGGTACCACGGATGTGGAGCCCGCCCTGGCCGAGCGCTGGGACATCAGCCCGGACGGGCTTGAATACACATTTCACCTGCGTCCCGACGTAAAGTTTCACACCACTGATTATTTCAAACCGACCCGAACCCTGAACGCCGATGACGTGGTCTGGAGTTTTCAGCGCCAGCTGGACCCGAATCACCCGTGGCACAAACTGTCGCTGGTCGGTTACCCCTACTTTGAAAGCATGGGTTTCAAGGACCTGCTCAAGAGCGTCGAGAAAGTTGACGACCTGACGGTAAAAATCACTCTCAACCACCCTGAAGCGCCGTTTCTGCGCGACGTGGCCATGCCGTTCAATTCCATCTACTCCGCCGAATACGCCGACCAGTTGCTCAAGTCCGGCAAAACCGCCGACCTCAATGCCAAGCCGATCGGCACCGGCCCGTTTATCTTCGTGCGCTACAACAAGGATGCCCAGGTACGCTTCAAGGCCAACCCGGACTACTTCCGTGGCAAACCGCCCAGTGATGCGCTGATCTTCGCCATCGCCACCGACAGCAACGTGCGCCTGCAAAAGCTCAAGGCCAACGAATGCCAGATCGCGCTGTACCCCAAGCCTGATGAGGTCAAGAACATCCGCAAGGACCCCAACCTCAAGGTCGATGAGCTGGCCGCCCTGATGACCAGCTATATCGCCATGAATACCAGTCACAAGTACCTGAGCGATGTGCGCGTACGCAAAGCCATCGACATGGCCTTCGACAAGCAGACCTATCTGAACTCCGTCCACGGCGAAGGCAACGCACTGCTGGCCGTCAACCCTTACCCGCCGACCATGCTGGGCTACAACACCAGCATCCAGCGGCCGCCCCGCGACCTGGACAAGGCCCGGGCCTTGCTCAAGGAAGCCGGGGTACCTGAAGGCACGGTACTGACCCTCTTCACCCGCAACGGCGGCGGCCCGACCAACCCCAACCCGATGCTGGGTGCGCAGTTGCTGCAGTCCGACCTGGCACAAATCGGCCTCAAGCTGGATATCCGGGTCATGGAATGGGGCGAAATGCTCAAACGCGCCAAAAATGGCGAACATGATCTGGTGTCGACCGGTTGGGGCGGCGATAACGGCGACCCGGATAACTTCCTGACCCCGCTGCTTAGCTGCGAGGCGGCCAAAAACGGCGAGAACTACGCCCGCTGGTGCAACAAGGACTTCGAAAGCCTGATCACCAAAGCCCGTGGTATCACTGAACCCTCGCAACGGGCCGAGTTCTATCAACAGGCACAGATGATTTTTAATCAGGACCAACCCTGGATCAACGTAACCCATCCTATGCTGTTCACGGCGATGCGCAAAAACGTCGAGGGCTATACCCTTAGCCCCCTGACCAACAACAACTTCGCCACAACCCAGGTGAAGTAGAACAATAAAAACCCGCCAGGGTTTACCTCAACCCCGGCGGACCTGCCTGACCGGCTGATAAGGAACACCACACGATGTTTAGTTTTATTGCCCGCCGAGTGGGGTTGTTGATCCCCACGTTCTTCGGCATCACCTTGCTCACCTTTGCCCTGATTCGCATGATCCCGGGTGACCCGGTCGAAGTCATGATGGGTGAGCGCCGGGTAGACCCTGAAATGCACGCCCAGGCCATGGAGCGCCTGGGTCTGAACAAGCCGCTGCACGAGCAGTACATCGACTACGTCAGCAAACTGGCACATGGCGATCTGGGCGAGTCATTGCGCACCCGTGAAAGCGTGTGGAGCGAATTTTCCGCACTGTTCCCCGCCACGCTGGAACTGGCCAGCGCCGCCCTGTTGTTCGCCGGCATCCTCGGGCTACTGGCGGGAGTGATCGCGGCACTCAAACGCGGCTCATTGTTTGACCACGGCGTGATGGGTATCTCCCTGGCGGGGTATTCGATGCCGATCTTCTGGTGGGGCCTGATCCTGATCATGTTCTTCTCCGTGGGCCTGGGCTGGACCCCGGTGTCCGGGCGTATCGACCTGCTCTACGACATAGAGCCCAAAACCGGCTTCATGCTTATCGACACCCTGCTCAGCGACGAGCCCGAAGCCTTCTGGGACGCGTTGCACCACCTGATTCTGCCGGCCATTGTGCTGGGTACCATTCCGCTGGCCGTGATCGCGCGGATGACCCGCTCATCCATGCTTGAAGTGCTGCGCGAAGACTACATCCGTACCGCCCGCGCCAAAGGCCTGTCACCCGCCCGCGTGGTGTTCGTGCACGGCCTGCGCAACGCCCTGATCCCGGTACTGACCGTGGTCGGCCTGCAAGTGGGCACCCTGCTGGCCGGTGCAGTCCTGACCGAAACCATTTTTTCGTGGCCCGGTATCGGTAAATGGCTGATCGAAGCCATTGGCGCCCGGGACTATCCCGTGGTGCAAAACGGCATCCTGCTAATCGCCTGCCTGGTGATTCTGGTCAACTTCGTAGTCGACATCCTCTACGGCTTTGCCAACCCACGCATCCGTCACCAGCGCTGAGATCCTGACCATGAGCACCTCCCCAAGCACGACCGAAGTGGATCAAAGCCTGCTTTATCCATCACCGTACAAAGAATTCTGGCATGCCTTCTCCCGGAACAAGGGCGCTGTGGCGGGTCTGATTTTCATGACCATCATCGTGTTCTGCGCGATCTTCGCCCCGTGGGTCGCCCCCCATAGCCCGAGTGAGCAATACCGCGACTTTCTGCTGACCCCGCCGGTCTGGCTGGAAGGCGGCAACTGGCAATTTCTGCTGGGCACCGATGAACTGGGTCGCGACCTGCTGTCACGCCTGATCGAAGGTTCACGGCTGTCGCTGTTGATCGGTTTGTCGTCTGTGGTCATCTCGCTGATTCCGGGCGTGATCCTGGGCCTGTTTGCCGGCTTTTTTCCGCGCCTTCTCGGCCCGGGCATCATGCGGTTGATGGACATCATGCTGGCCCTGCCTTCCTTGCTGCTGGCCGTGGCGATTGTCGCCATCCTCGGCCCTGGCCTGATCAACACCGTGATCGCCATTGCCGTGGTGTCGTTGCCATCGTACGTGCGTCTGACCCGTGCCGCCGTGATGGGCGAGCTGAACCGCGACTATGTGACCGCTGCCCGCCTGGCCGGTGCCAGTCTGCCGCGCCTGATGTTTATCACTGTGCTGCCCAACTGCATGGCGCCGCTGATCGTGCAGGCCACCCTGAGTTTCTCCTCGGCGATCCTCGACGCCGCAGCACTGGGCTTTCTTGGCCTCGGCGTACAACCGCCAACCCCTGAGTGGGGCACCATGCTGGCTTCGGCCCGCGACTATATCGAACGCGCGTGGTGGGTCGTCAGCCTGCCTGGCTTGACCATTTTGCTCAGCGTGCTGGCAATCAACCTGATGGGCGACGGCCTGCGCGATGCGCTGGACCCGAAACTCAAGAACGCCGCCTGAGGAGATTCCCATGTCACTGTTAGAAATCAAGAATCTCAATGTCCGTTTTGGCGACGCTACGGCCGTGCCGGTGGTAGACGGCCTGAGCCTGTCTGTGGATAAAGGCGAAGTACTGGCAATTGTCGGTGAGTCGGGGTCGGGCAAGTCCGTGACCATGATGGCGCTGATGGGCCTGATCGAGCACCCTGGTATCGTCAGCGCCGACGCGCTGACCTTCGACGGCAAGAACATGCTGACCCTCAGCGCGCGTCAGCGCCGCCAGATCGTCGGCAAGGACATGGCGATGGTCTTCCAGGACCCCATGACCGCACTGAACCCCAGCTACACCGTGGGTTTCCAGATCGAGGAAGTGCTGCGCCTGCACCTGAAAATGTCCGCCAAGGCGGCGCGCAAACGAGCCATCGAGCTGCTGGAAAAAGTTGAAATCCCGGGGGCTGCCAGCCGCATGGACGCCTACCCGCACCAACTGTCGGGCGGCATGAGCCAGCGCGTGGCGATTGCCATGGCGATTGCCGGTGAACCCAAACTGCTGATCGCCGACGAACCTACCACGGCCCTGGACGTAACCATCCAGGCGCAGATAATGGACCTGCTGCTGAGCCTGCAACGCGAACAGAACATGGGCCTGGTGCTGATTACCCACGACCTCGCAGTAGTCGCCGAAACCGCCCAGCGGGTATGCGTGATGTACGCCGGCCAGGCCGTGGAAGTCGGCAACGTGCCGGGGCTGTTTGATGTGCCCGCGCACCCGTACAGCGAGGCGCTGCTGGCTGCGATCCCGGAACACAGCATGGGCGCTGCCCGTCTGTCGACCTTGCCCGGCATCGTGCCCGGTCGCTATGACCGACCCAAAGGCTGCCTGCTGTCACCGCGCTGCCCGTATGTACAAGAGCAATGTCGTCAACAACGTCCTGCGCTGGAGCAACAGGCTCACAGCCAGGTGCGCTGCTTCTTCCCCTTGAATCAGGAGGTGGCGTAATGACTGTTGTTCTTACCGCCCGCGACCTAACCCGTCACTACGAAGTATCCCGTGGCATGTTCAAAGGCCATGCGCTGGTGCGCGCACTCAACGGCGTGTCATTTGAACTGGAAGCCGGTAAAACCCTTGCCGTGGTGGGAGAGTCCGGTTGCGGAAAATCCACCCTGGCCCGCGCGTTGACCTTGATTGAAGAGCCCTCCTCGGGCTCGCTGAAAATTGCCGGGCAAGAAGTTGCAGGGGCCAACAAGGCCGAGCGCAAACAACTGCGCAAAGACGTGCAGATGGTGTTCCAGAGCCCCTACGCCTCGCTCAACCCGCGGCAGAAAATCGGCGATCAACTGGCCGAGCCACTGCTCATCAACACCAGCCTGAGCGCCAGCGAGCGCCGCGAAAAAGTCCAGGCCATGATGAAACAGGTCGGCTTGCGCCCCGAGCATTACCAGCGCTACCCGCATATGTTCTCGGGGGGCCAGCGCCAGCGTATCGCCCTGGCTCGGGCCATGATGTTGCAACCCAAGGTGCTGGTGGCGGACGAACCGACCTCGGCGCTGGACGTGTCGATCCAGGCGCAGGTGCTTAACCTGTTTATGGATTTGCAGCAGGAGTTCAACACTGCCTACGTGTTCATTTCCCACAACCTGGCGGTGGTGCGACATGTGGCCGACACGGTACTGGTGATGTACCTCGGTCGCCCGGTAGAGATGGGCCCCAAGGAAGAGATCTACACCCGGCCGTTGCACCCCTACACCCAGGCGCTGCTGTCGGCCACGCCGACGATCCACCCCGATCCGCTCAAGCCAAAAATCAAGATCGTCGGCGAGCTGCCCAACCCGCTGAACCCGCCATCAGGTTGCGCCTTTCACAAGCGCTGCCCGTATGCGACCGAGTTGTGCAGCACAGACGAACCTGTACTGCGCCTGCTCGACAACCGCCAGGTTGCCTGCCATCACGCGGAGCAGTTTTTGCAGAGCTAAGCACGACCCGTAGCAGCTGCCGAGGAACGAAGGCTGCGTTCGGCGGCGCAGCCGTCGTAAAATCGAGGCCCGCGGAGTAACAGACATACCGCAAGCTCAGGTTTTACGATTGCTTCGCAATCGAACGCAGCCTTCGGCAGCTGCTACACATAGGGGTAATGCATTACGTCTGGCTATCGCCTTCATCGCCCTCATCGCCGTTATCCCCACCGTCACCGCCGCCATCACCATCGGTCTGGTCATCATCCCCCGAACTGCCGCCCTGCCCCTGGTCCCCAGGTTCGGAATCCGACTTGTAGATGGCATGAATTGTCGGCCCCGGCACGCCTGTTACTGAAAACCCGGCCCCCGTGCTGCTCAGCGGGTTGCTCGCCCAAGCCGCCGAGGCACTCACCGTCAGCAGCACCAGCACCTTGAGCAACAGCACAATGCGTTGAAAAAGCTTCATCGCGATTTCCATCCTGTTGTGAGAAAAGCACCCTTTAAACCTAGTCCGCCCCTTTCAGCTTTTCCAGAAACTCACAGGCTGGGATATACCCATTCGGAGTAACGCAGCCGCGTTTGTCGATACTGTGTGATGGGCCATACGCTCACTTGTAGCCGTTGACGAGCAGCGCGAGGCTGCGTCCGGCTGCGTAGCAGTCGTAAATTGCTTCGGGCGCGATCGCAGCCTTCGGCAGCGACTATAAAGTTCGCGGGCAAAAAAAAGCGAAGCCCAAGGGCTTCGCTTTATTTCAACCAGACACCGAAGTGTTTAGTGATGCTCACGGGTAGCGCGGAATTTCACATCCGGCCAGCGCTCTTCCATCAACGCCAGATTGACGCGGGTCGGAGCCAGATAGGTCAGGTGACCGCCACCGTCCACCGCCAGGTTTTCCACAGCTTTGACGCTGAACTCTTCGAGCTTCTTCTTATCGTCGCAATCAATCCAGCGAGCCGAGTACACAGTGATCGGCTCGTAGGAGCATTCCACTTTGTATTCTTCTTTCAAGCGGCTGGCGACCACGTCGAACTGCAGCACACCCACGGCGCCCAGGATGATGTCGTTGCTGCGCTCCGGGAAGAACACCTGGGTGGCGCCCTCTTCGGCCAGTTGCTGCAAGCCCTGGCGCAATTGCTTGGACTTGAGTGGATCGCGCAGACGTACGCGACGGAACAGTTCCGGGGCAAAGTGCGGAATACCGGTGAAGCTCAGGCTCTCACCTTCGGTGAAGGTGTCACCGATCTGGATGGTGCCGTGGTTGTGCAAACCGATGATATCGCCTGCAAAAGCCTCTTCGAGCTGTTCACGCTCGGAGGAGAAGAACGTCAGCGCATCGCCGATACGAACATCTTTGCCGGTGCGCACATGGCGCATTTTCATGCCCTTTTCGTATTTGCCCGAGCAAATGCGCATAAAGGCGATACGGTCGCGGTGTTTCGGGTCCATGTTCGCCTGGATCTTGAACACGAAACCGGTGAATTTCTCTTCAACCGGCTCGACGGTACGCTCGTTGGCAACACGGGCCAGCGGCTTCGGCGCCCAGTCCACTACCGCGTCGAGCACATGGTCGACACCAAAGTTGCCCAGTGCGGTACCGAAGAACACCGGGGTCAACTGGCCGTCGAGAAATTCCTGCTGGTTGAATTCATGGCAAGCGCCCTGAACCAGTTCCAGTTGATCAACAAAACGATCGTACTCGTCACCCAAGTGGGCCCGGGCTTCATCGGAATCGAGCTTTTCGATGATTTTGGTTTCGGTGCGCTCATGCCCATGACCGGCGGTGTAGACGATGATGTAGTCGTCTGCCAGGTGGTAGACACCCTTGAAATCGCGGTAGCAGCCGATCGGCCAGGTGATCGGCGCCGCCTTGATTTTCAGGACCGCTTCGATCTCGTCCAGCAACTCGATCGGGTCGCGAATATCGCGGTCGAGTTTGTTGATAAAGCTGACGATTGGCGTGTCACGCAGACGACACACGTCCATCAGGGCGATGGTACGTGGCTCAACGCCCTTACCGCCGTCGAGGACCATCAGCGCCGAGTCGACCGCGGTCAGCGTGCGGTAGGTGTCTTCGGAGAAGTCTTCGTGGCCCGGGGTGTCGAGCAGGTTGATCATGTTGTCGCGATACGGGAACTGCATGACCGACGTGGTAATCGAAATACCCCGTTGTTTCTCCATTTCCATCCAGTCGGAGGTGGCATGGCGGTCGGACTTTCGCGATTTCACCGTACCGGCGACAGCAATCGCCTTACCCATCAGCAAGAGCTTTTCGGTGATGGTGGTCTTACCCGCATCGGGGTGGGAAATAATGGCGAAAGTGCGGCGTTTCGCGACTTCGGCGGCCTGGTTGGTCATGGGAAATCGCCTGACGATTGATTCAAAAAAGGGCGCGGATTATAGCTCAAATCAGGCGCCTACAGCCACCGTTGGAACCGTGGCTCGTCGGACAAGGGTGGCAATGTGCCGTAAAAAATGTGAACCTTTTAAACAGTGGAGGCGTCCACTCTCCTGATACGACAAAGCGTCAGGGGCTGAAATATCAGCAAGTTAGCCTGACGAGGCTGCGCTAATGACAGGTGTTGAGGGCGCATTTTCGCCACCACCTGTTGCTCTTCGCGAACATATTGCCGGCAGCCAGGAATGGCCTTGCCACACGACGATGTGTTCGCCGACTGAAAAAAAAGGAGTCCGTCTATGGCGAATCGCTATGGAAAAGGGCTTATAGGATGCGCGGTCGTTATCGCGCTTCTGGCCCTGTTGGTCCACTGGATCGGCATCAGCACTATCGAACACTATCAAGATGATTTGTTGTTCTACCTGCAAGCCCACCTGTACCTGGTACTCGCTTCAATGCTCGCCGCCCTCCTTGTAGGGATACCTGCCGGCATTTTCCTCAGCCGACCTTCAATGGCCGGACGTGCGGAACGCTTCATGCAAGTCTTCAACATCGGCAACACCGTGCCTCCTCTGGCGGTACTGGCCATTGCCCTGGGTTTCCTGGGCATCGGTAGCGGCCCTGCCATCTTCGCCCTGTTTCTCGCCTCGTTGCTGCCCATTGTGCGCAATACCTACGAAGGCTTGAAAAACGTCCAGGGTTCGCTCAAGGAAGCCGCCGTCGGTATCGGCATGACCCCGCGCCAGGTGCTGTGGCGGGTCGAGTTGCCCAACGCCGTGCCCATCATCATGGGCGGTGTACGCGTGGCACTGGCGATCAACGTCGGTACCGCCCCGCTGGCGTTCCTGATCGGCGCCAACAGCCTGGGCAGCCTGATTTTTCCAGGCATTGCCCTCAACAATCAGCCGCAACTGATCCTCGGCGCCGCCTGTACTGCGCTGCTGGCACTGCTGCTCGACGGCCTGGTGATACTCATCAGCCGCCAGTGGTTGGAACGCGGTCTGCGACCTGCTTAAGGTCTGGCTGAGCAAAGGAATAACCATGAAAAAAATTAGCTTTTTACTAGGCTGCATCCTGCTGTGTGCAGGAATTGCCCAGGCTGCGGAAAAACCCTTGATTCGCATTGGGGCGCGGGTGTTTACCGAGCAAACCCTGCTCGCGGAAATCACTTCGCAATACCTCAACAGCAAGGGCTATAACGCTCAGGTCACCGGCGGGCTGGGCAGCAGCCTGGCGCGTTCGGCCCAGGAGTCGGGGCAACTGGACATGGTGTGGGAATACACCGGCGTTTCGCTGGTGGCCTACAACCACATCACCGACAAACTCGACAGCCAGCAATCCTACGACCGGGTAAAAGAGGTCGATGCTAAACAAGGACTGGTCTGGCTGCATCCGTCCAAGTTCAGCAACACCTATGCGCTGGCACTGCCACAAAAGGTGGCCGAAGCGTTTCCGGGCATCAACAGCATCAGCGACCTGAACAAGGCAATGCGCGAACCGGACAACAAAAATGCGCTGGTGGCCCTGGACACCGAGTTCGCCAACCGCTCCGACGGCTTGCTGGGTATGGTCAAGCTCTACGACATGGACCTGACCCGTCGCAATATCCGCCAGATGGACGCCGGGCTGGTCTACACCGCGCTGAAAAACGGCCAGGTGTTTGCCGGACTGGTCTACACCACGGACGGTCGCTTGAGCGCCTTCAATCTCAAATTGCTTGAAGACGACAAGCACTACTTCCCGGACTACACCGCCGCGCCGGTAGTGCGTCAGGCCTACCTGGATCAGCACCCCGACCTTGCGGGGCTGCTCAAGCCACTGGCCGATCTGTTTGACGATGAAACCATGCGTCAACTCAACGCCCGGGTCGATGTAAACCACGAAAGCCCGTCCAAAGTCGCCGCAGACTTTCTGCGCCAGCATCCACTGAACTGAAAAGAGGAGAAGACATGGAATTTTTAAACGCCTTTTCCCACATGGACTGGTCGCTTGTTCTGCATCTGACCTTGCAGCACATCACCCTGGTCGGCATTGCCGTGATTCTGGCAATCCTGATCGGCGTGCCGCTGGGCGTGCTGATGACACGCTTTCCGTCGCTGGCCGGCCCGCTGCAAGCCAGCGCCACGGTGCTGCTGACCATTCCGTCAATTGCCCTGTTCGGCCTGCTGCTGCCGTTCTATTCGAAGTTCGGCCAGGGTCTTGGCCCTATGCCGGCCATTACCGCCGTGTTTTTGTACTCACTGCTGCCGATCATGCGTAACACCTTCCTGGCCCTCACCGGCGTGGAACCGGGTATTCGCGAAGCCGCTCGCGGTATCGGCATGACCTTCAGCCAGCGCCTGCGCATGGTTGAGCTGCCTATCGCCGTGCCGGTGATTCTGGCCGGTGTGCGTACCGCCGTGGTCATGAACATCGGCGTCATGACCATTGCCGCCACCATCGGTGCCGGTGGTCTGGGTGTACTTATTCTTGCTGCAATCAGCCGTAGCGACATGTCGATGCTGATCGTAGGCGCCGTGTTGGTCAGTGTTCTGGCCATCATCGCCGACCTGCTTCTGCAATGGCTGCAACGCTCGCTGACTCCAAAAGGACTGCTCAAATGATCGAACTTCAAAACCTCAGCAAAACATTCCAAAGCAACGGCAAAGATGTAAAGGCCGTGGACTCGGTAAACCTGACCGTCAATGAAGGCGAAATCTGCGTATTCCTCGGGCCTTCGGGCTGCGGCAAAAGCACCACGCTGAAAATGATCAACCGTCTGATCAAGCCCACGTCGGGCAAGATCCTTATCAATGGCGAAGACACCACTGACCTCGACCCGGTAACCCTGCGTCGCAATATTGGTTATGTGATCCAGCAGATCGGCCTGTTCCCCAACATGACCATCGAGGAGAACATCACCATCGTTCCGCGCCTGCTGGGGTGGGACAAGCAAAAGTGCCATGACCGTGCCCGCGAACTGATGAGCATGATCAAGCTGGAGCCCAAGCAATACCTCAACCGTTATCCGCGCGAACTGTCTGGTGGTCAGCAGCAACGAATCGGCGTGATTCGCGCCCTGGCGGCCGATGCGCCGCTGCTGCTGATGGATGAACCGTTTGGTGCGGTGGACCCGATCAACCGCGAGATGATCCAGAACGAATTCTTCGAGATGCAGCGCGCGCTGAACAAGACCGTAATCATGGTCAGCCACGACATCGACGAAGCGATCAAACTGGGCGACAAGATCGCCATCTTCCGTGGCGGCAAACTGTTGCAAATGGACCACCCGGATACCCTGCTCGCTCACCCGGCGGACGACTTCGTGAGCAACTTTGTCGGCCAGGACAGCACCCTCAAGCGCCTGCTGCTGGTCAAGGCCGAAGATGCCGCGGACAACGCGCCATCGGTGAGCCCGGAAACCCCGGTGGCCGAAGCCCTGGAGCTGATGGACGAACTGGACCGTCGCTATGTGGTGGTCACCTGTGCCGACAACAAGGCACTGGGGTATGTACGTCGTCGTGACCTGCATCGCCAGACAGGCACCTGTGGCCAGTTCCTGCGGGAGTTCACCGCGACCGCTGCGTCGGAAGAACATTTGCGCATCCTGCTGTCGCGCATGTACGAGTTCAACCGCTCGTGGTTGCCGGTGATGGACGCCGAACGCGTGTTCCAGGGCGAAGTGACGCAAGAATCGATTGCGGCGTACCTGAGTTCGGGTCGTTCGCGTGGCGCCAAGACCAGCATTGTTTCACCGGCTGAAATAGCTTCCGCTTGAGCCCTGTAGCCGCTGCCGCAGACTGCGCCGGGTTGCGCAGCCTGCGGCAGCGGCTACAACCTGTTGTATCCAACACGAATCATGTTCTGAGCCATCACTGCATCGCCATTGATGGTGCTCCCCGCGTCCTTATGATGGTTCGCACGCCTCCCGCTGCGAGCCATCACCATGCCCCATGCCAAAACCCTCTACGACAAGCACATTGATGCGCACACCGTGTGCGCGCTCGATGATCAAGGTCACGTCTTGCTATACATAGACCGTCAGGTCATTAACGAATACACCAGCCCGCAAGCCTTCAGTGGTTTGCGTGAAGCCGGGCGCGAAGTGTGGCGCCCGGAAACCGCCCTGGCGGTGGTTGACCATGTGAACCCGACCGCCCCCGTGCGCGTGGCCGCCATGGCCGATGCAGGCGGCGCTTTGCAGGTGTCGTATCTGCAACAGAACTGCGAAAAGTTTGGCATCGAGCTGTTCGATGTGCTCGACCAGCGCCAGGGGATCGAACACGTTATCGCCCCCGAGCAAGGCTTCATCCTGCCCGGCATGATGATCGCCGCAGGCGACAGTCACACCACGACTTATGGCGCGCTGGGTGCCTTCGGCTTTGGTATCGGCACCTCTGAAATCGAGCACCTGCTGGCCACTCAGACACTGGTCTACAAACGTCTGAAAAGCATGCGAGTGACCGTCCAGGGCGCGCTGGGCCTGGGGCTGACGTCAAAAGACCTGATCATGGCCCTGATCGCCAAAATCGGCGCTTCAGGCGCCACCGGCTATGCCATTGAATTTACCGGCTCGACCATCGATGCATTGAGCGTCGAAGCGCGCATGACCATCTGCAACATGGCCGTGGAAGCCGGTGCCCGCGGTGCTTTTATGGCGCCCGATGACAAGGTGTACGCCTACCTCAAAGACAAACCCCGTGCCCCACAAGGCGAGTTATGGGAACAAGCGGTTGAGCATTGGTGCCTGCTTTATAGCGACCCCGACGCGCAGTTCGATCAAGAGGTGCAAGTGGACGCCACTGACCTGCAACCGATGGTCACGTGGGGCACCAGCCCCGATCAGGCCGCCGCCATTGGCAGCCGCGTACCGGACCCGCAGGCGATCAGCGACTTGATCTTGCGTCAGGACATGCGCCGGGCCTTGAACTACATGGGCCTGGAGGCTGGCGCGCCGCTCAATGAAGTGGTGATCAGCCATGCCTTTATCGGTTCGTGCACCAACGCCCGCATTGAAGATTTACGTGACGCCGCACAGGTGGTGCGCGGCCAGAAAGTGGCCACGCATGTGCGGGCGATGATCGTGCCGGGGTCGACTCAGGTGCGTGATCAGGCCGAGGCCGAAGGGTTGGCCGCGATCTTTATCGACGCCGGTTTTGAGTGGCGCCAGTCCGGGTGCTCCATGTGCCTGGCCATGAATGATGACGTACTCGCCCCCGGCGACCGCTGCGCCTCCAGTACCAATCGCAACTTCGAAGGCCGCCAGGGCGCCGGGGCACGCACCCACTTGATGAGCCCGGCGATGGTCGCGGCCGCCGCCATTACCGGCCATCTGGTCGACGTTCGCCAACTGTCAGGGAGAGTCTGAGCATGCAACCTTTCACCACCGTCAGCGGCAAGGCAGCACCGATGCTCGCGGCCAACATCGATACCGATGTGATCATGCCCAAGCAGTTTCTTAAAGGCATTGATCGCAACGGACTGGATCGCGGTCTGTTTTTTGACCTGCGTTTCCTGCCTTCGGGCGAGCCGAACCCGGCGTTCGTCCTTAATCAGCCGGGCTGGAAAGAGGCACGCTTTTTAGTCACCGGGCCGAATTTTGGCTGTGGCTCCAGCCGGGAACATGCAGTCTGGGGATTGAAGCAACTCGGTATCCGGGCCTTGATTGGCAGCAGCTTCGCCGGGATCTTTTATGACAACTGCCAGCGTAACGGGGTGTTGGTGATTACCCTGGAAGAGGCGCAGGTGCAGGCGCTAGGGCACACTGTCAGCCACGCAGACACGGCTGAAATTGCCGTTGACCTGCCGAGCCAAAGCATTTGTCTGGCCGATGGTTCAACGGTTGAGTTCCAGATCGACGGTCTGCGTAAAACCGCGCTGTTGCAGGGACTGGATGCCATTGGCAGCACCTTGCAACGCAGTCGGCAGATTCGCGAGTTCCAAGAGCGGCACTTGCAGGCCAACCCTTGGTTGAGCTGAAAAGCGCCCTCACGGCAGAGGTCACAACCGCCCCAACTGCTTCTGCAAAAACTCCACACACACCCGCAGCTTGCCCGAGTTAGCCAGCCGTGTCGGGTACACCGCCCACACGTCAGCGCTTTGCCAGTATTCAGGCAGTACCTGCACCAACCTGCCCTGTTCCAGCAGTGGCCTGACATCCCACATCGAGCGCAGCAACACGCCACGCCCGTCCAGTGCCCACTGCAACACTATCTCGCCACTGTTAGACGACAACGGCCCGCTGACGCGCACGCTGGCTTCGCCTTCCGGGCCTTGCAGTTGCCAGATGCCAAACGCGTTGTCGCGCTCTTTAAGCACCAGGCAATCGTGCTGCCCCAGGTCTTCCAGATGTTGAGGTACACCCCGGCGCTTGAGGTAGTCAGGGGAAGCGCACAACACGCGATTGTTGGTCACCAGCCGGCGCCCGATATGCTGGCCCGGAATGTCATCGCCCACATGAATCTCCAGATCGAAGCCTTCATGGACGATATTCACCACTCGATCAAATACGTCGAGGCGAATCTCCAGCTCGGGGTACTGCTCGGCCAGCAACGAAATGGCAGGCGCCACATGGTTGCGGCCAAAACCGAAAGTACTGCATACGTGCAAGCGTCCACGCGGGGCCGAATGCGCTTCGGACAGCTCATCCTGTAGCTGCTGAACATCATCCAGAATCCGTACCGCCCAGCGCTGCACCCGCTCGCCGTCATCGGTCAGCGCGATACGGCGGCTGGTGCGATGCAGCAAGCGACTGCCCAGGGTAGTTTCGAGAATTTGAATACGTTTGCTGACATAGGCTGGAGACAACCCCAGCTCTTCTGCCGCTGCGGCAAAGCCACCTTTGCGCACCACCGTGAGGAAGACCCGCAGGTCTTCAGGCAACGGCGCACTGTATTTTATTGGCGGCATGGTCATGAGCGGCTTGGCGGCAAGAGCGTACAGAATAGCTCAGCGCAGAAAAGGCAGCACATGTTCAAGCAGCAGTTCAGGGACTTCTTCGGCAATGTAGTGCCCGGACGGCAACGCCTGGCCACGCACATCGGTCGCGACTTTCTGCCATTCGCCAAGCGGGTCGAAACAACGCCCCACCGTGCCCTCCGCGCCCCACAACAGCAACACGGGCATATTCAAATACCGACCTGCGGCAATGTCCTCGCGGTCATGCTCAAGGTCAATCCCGGCGCTGGCACGATAGTCTTCGCAGATCCCCCGCGCCGCGCCCGGCAGTTTGATGCAGCGCACGTATTCAGCCAGCGCTTGGGCCGTAAACGGTTGCAAGCCCGCACTGCGGCTGCCCATCACGCTGAGCAGGTACTGTTCAGGATCGGCCTCGATAAGGCGTTCAGGCAACGGCGCCGGGCGAATCAAGAAGAACCAGTGCCAGTAAGCACGGGCAAAGGCCTCATTGGTTTGCGCGTACATAGCCAGCGTCGGCGCAATGTCGAGCATGACCAGGCGGGTAATCGCCTGCGGATGGTCCAGCGCCAGACGATGGGCAACTCGCGCGCCACGGTCATGGGCCAGTACCGAAAACTGCTCGAAACCCAGGCTGCTCATCAGCCTCAGCGAGTCACGGGCCATTTCACGCTTGCTGTAGTTGCTATGGTCGGCTACCGCTTCGGGCTTTTCACTGTCACCGTAGCCACGCAAATCGGCCACGACCACTGTGAAGTGCTCGGCCAATTGCCCGGCAACCTTGTGCCAGATCACGTGCGTCTGCGGGTGCCCGTGAATCAACAGCAACCCCGGCCCGTGACCGCCGACCCGGAAGGCAATCTGCACGCCATTGACCTGGCGCTGTACTGTGTTAAAACCGGCGAACATGAGGCTGCTCCTTCTAATGGTCAGCCCATGCTAGAGCTCCCAGATTCGGCGACAAGGGCCAAACCGTGGCGGCTCGATTCATGAAGTGTGGTACATCAGCTCGGCATCAAGGTCGGTGACTTAAATAGATCTCTCAACCCCCGGATCAAGGCTTTTGAAGTTGCGACTTGTTGAGTTGCTCTCAAGCCTTTGCCTGAGCGCTTGCGCCCTCACCCTCCCTGAGCGGCAAGAAAATACAGGCGGTCAAACCTCCCCCTTCACGATTACCAAGCACCAGGCTGCCCTTATGGCTGACGGCAATGCGCCTGGCGATACTAAGCCCCAGTCCAAAACCGCCAGATTGATCATTGCGTGAGGTATCCGCACGTACGAACGGATCGGTGACTGAATGCAGAACAGATTGCGCTATACCAGGCCCGCGATCATTGACTCGCAATGTCACACCGCTTGACGAGCGCTCGACCTCAATCGTTATTTCCCGGGCATAGGCCTGCGCGTTTACCAGCAAGTTCTGCAAGCAACGGTGCAGCAACACGCCGTTTGCGTAGAGCATCCCGCCCCGGCCGCTGACAGGCAATGGCTCGGCGGGTGTCGACAACTCCGTACACAGGTTGCGCAATACGCTGTCGAGATCAATAAACTGGCATGTGTGTTGGTTGGCACTTTGCAGATAGACGAGTACCTGAGTAATCATCTTGTCCATTTGATAAATGTTTTGCTTCAAGCGCTCACGCTGATCGAGATCGCTCAACCGCTCAATGCGTAAACGCATGCGGGTCAACGGCGTTCGCAGATCGTGGGACACTGCCGCCAGGAAAAAACTCTGGTCATTGACCATCGCGACAATCTGTTTCTGCATGGTGTTAAACATCTGGGCGGCCTGGCGGACTTCCAGAGGCCCTTCAATCGCCAACGGCGTCTGATCAAGGTTATCGCCCAACGCATTGGCGGCGTCACTGAGCCGTTTAAGAGGGCGCAGGCACAGTCGCACAGCCAGCCAGCACATCCCGATGACGCCGATAATGCGCACCACATAGACCCGCAGAATGTAGTCGGCAATTAACGCCCATGCTGACTCGCCGCTCCAGCCCTGCAACTCGTGCCCCTCGATGCTCAACCAATGACCATCGGCCAGGGGCACGGCGAAATCCACATGGGCGGTGGCCGTTTGCAGGCCAAAAAGGCTGCGCCAGACCAGTGGCTGACCGGATGCATCGGTCAGGTCGACCTCTAGCATCTCAATCGCAGGCGCGTAGCCCAACTCATACGCCAGTGCCTGTTTCAACAGCAAAGCCGTGCGTCGGGCCGCGCGATCATTGCCGGGTTGAGTATCGGGTTTCGTGGCCAGGCACCTGGCCGTGTAATTGGCCGGTGCTGTCTGGGGTTGCCCCGCAATGCAACGGTCTTGGTTAATCAATTGTGCCGTTCGGCTGGCCATCAACCGGACAGGCGCTTCGAGGACTTGCGCATAGCGCACATCGAACCAGATGCTGCTCGACAACAATTGAATAGCCAGCGTGCCGCTGACCAGAATCAGCGTCAGTTGGCCGAACAGGGTTTTGGGCCACAGGCGCATCACCCCCCGCACCAGAGCATCGCGCACCTGGTTAAACCGCCGCTTCAGGGCTGTAGACACTTAGCAGGTAACCTTCATTACGCACGGTCAGTATCTGGACGTGCCCCTCCTTGAAATGCTGGCGCAGACGGCTGATACACATGTCGATCGAGCGGTCGTCGGGCGAGTATTCTCGTCCCATCGCACTGAGTGTCAATTGATCACGCGACAACACTTGTTCACGGGCCTGGAGCAAATCACGCAACACCCTGAAGTCGGAGCGCGGCAAGGTCAGGGTCTGGCCACCCGGGGTGTGTAACAGGCGCTTTACATAATCGAGGCGATAGCCGACGAAGTCGCGGTGGGTCGTGACCGGGCGATCCGCGATGGGCTCGGCCCGTGCTTGCCGGCGCAGCACCGCCTTGATTCTGGCCACCAGCTCACGGGGCTCGAAAGGCTTGGTCAAATAATCGTCGGCGCCAACCTCCAGGCCAATGATGCGATCCAGCGCTGATCCCTTGGCGGAAAGCATGATCACGCTAAGGCCGGGGCGCGATTGAAGCTGGCGACACAGACTCAGGCCGTCTTCTCCCGGCAGCATGACGTCGAGCACGACCAGATCGACAGCCTGGCGCTCCAACTGCGCCCACATCTCAAGGCCATCGGCTGCTGCCAGCACATGGTCGCCGTTCTCACTCAGGTAATCACATAACAACTCGCGAATTTCATCATCGTCATCCACCACCAACAGCGTTTTGGCGGCCACGGGAGGTTTTGACGTGGGTAAAACATGGCGCTCATTACATTCCATTACATACCCACACATATCCGTAATAGTGCCTGGCGGCGTGATACCTAAAATGCTACCAAACATTATCTGCAAATACGAAGTATTACCAATGACAACGCAGGGCATGATGACGGATCTCTCAGCACGACCTTTGATGCTAACCACCCCGGCTCGCCGAAATGCACCCCGCAACCAGGCCGCCCTCATGGCCGCTATCAGCCTCAGCGCCATGGTCGGCTTGGCCAGCCAACCGGCAATAGCGGGGACGATTGAACTGGACCCCCTGAATGTCGAAGGTACCCAGCCATCAGCCGATGAAAACACCGGCCAACTGGGTTACACCGTCAAGAGCACCACCAGTTCTACGGGCATGAAACTCACCCCGCGCCAAACGCCACAATCGGTCACCACCATCACCCAGGAACAAATGGCAGACCGCCAGATCACCAATATCGAGCAAGCGCTGGACAGCGCACCCGGCGTCACCATGAGCAAGTCAGAAGTGGGCGGACGCACCGAGTACCGCGCACGCGGCTATCCGATTACCAACTGGAAAACCGACGGCCTGCAGTTTCAGGGCGGCTCGGACTTCAGTGGCGCAGGCAGCTCGCTGAACATGGATATGTACGAGCGTATCGACATCGTACGCGGCGCCAATGGCTTGCTGGGCGGCACCGGCGACCCATCGGCCACCGTCAACCTGATCCGCAAACGCCCTGGCTACGAGTTCGGCGGCAGTGCATACGCCACCTATGGCAGTTGGGACAAGCGACGCCTGGGCGCTGACCTGAACCTGCCCTTGTCTGAAGATGGCCGATTGCGCTCTCGCCTGGTCATGACGCAAGAGGACGCCAACTCTTTCCGCGATCAACAGTCCGAGCGTTCGCGGGCCGCGCTGGCCAATGTCGAGTTTGACCTGACGGATGCCACGACCCTCGGTGCCGGCTATCAATATGAGTACTACAAGATCGTGGGCGGCGGCTGGGGCGCGAACATCCCTATCTGGTACGGCGATGGCAGTAAAACAAGCTTGCCGCGCAGCACCAACGTGGTGCCCAGCTGGAGTTTTGGCGAGTACACCACGCGTACAGCGTTCGGCTCGCTGGAGCATCGCTTTGATAATGACTGGACGCTCAACGTCAAAGCGGCGCAAAGCACCACCGATGCGTTGAATCACCGCGGGCTGGCCAAGGTCAACTCCAAAGGTGGCGGAGCATTCGGCGGTTACTGGAACCAGGATGGTAGCGGGGCCATTCTCAATGGCCTGCACAGCTCCACCGACACGACCCAGCAATCGGCACAAGTCGACGTGACCGGACCTTTCAGCCTGTTCGGACGCACCCACCAGGCCATGTTCGGCTACAACGACAGTCGCACCGTCGCCTGGTCACCTCAATATCGTTGCAATATGGTCAGCGATGACCGCACCAGCCCTAGCGCGCTGGGGTGCCAGTTCCGGGCAAACAACGGTTTCCCGATTACCGACTGGCACAACGGGGTCGATAGCGACTACCGGATCAACGCTTACAAAACCGGCCTGCACAGCAAAACCACCACCCGCCTGCAAGGCATGTATGCGGCCACCCGCCTGAGCATTACCGAGCCGTTGTCGGTGATCCTGGGCGCGCGCATCAGCGATTACAGCAGCACCACGGTGTCGACCGCCGGAGTGCGCAGCAATCAACAACAAAACGGTATCGTCACGCCTTACCTGGGGGCGGTGTATGACCTCAACGACACCTACTCGCTGTACGCCAGCTACACCGATATCTTCAGCCCTCAAAGCGAAGAAAACGCCAGCGGCAACAAGCTCGAGCCGATTCGCGGCCAGAGTTATGAAACCGGTATTAAAGGGGAATGGTTTGACGGTCAGGTCAATGCGCAAGCGGCCTACTTCCTGACCCGCCAGGAAAACAAGGCAGTGACCGATGGCGCCAACCTGACGCCCACCGGAGCCCAGGCCTACACGACCGGCACCGGCGTAGAGACAGAAGGTATCGACCTCGAAGTCTCCGGCGCGTTGACGCCCAACTGGAATGTCTACGGTGGCTACACCTATTTGCACTTTCGTCGCCTAAACGCCGACGGCCAAAGTGACCCGTCGCACCTGTTCAAGGCTTCAACCACCTACCGCCTGTCGGGTGCTCTTGATCGCTTGACCGTGGGTACCGGTGTCACCGCGCAAACCAGCATTCGCGCCACCTCTACTCCGGCAGGCATTCCCACAGACGGTGTAAGCCGCGGCCCCACCGATGTGACCTGGGCAGGTTATGCCATCTGGAGCGCAATGGCCAAATACGACCTCACCGAAGATACGGCCGTTACCCTGAACGCCAACAACCTCTTCGACAAAACCTACTACACCCGCTACGGCTTCTACGCTGGCGCCATATACGGTGATCCGCGCAGCCTGTCGTTGACCCTGAGTACTGCATTTTGAGACCTGGCCTGTTCCTTCCCCCAAGGTAAGCCCTGCTTCAACATGCAACTACCGAAGCCCGCCCAATGGCGGGCTTCGTCTGTTTGGCAACGGCCAAAAAAGCCACCGGGGGAACATCACACCGTCATCAAGGTCGGTTACTTAAATGGCTCACTTTGGCCCCACGACGAAGGCTTATAAAATTGCGACATTTTTTGTTGATCTAAGCGCAGTCACGCCCTAAAGTTCGCGCCGAACATCCATGCTGGAAACGATCCATCCGGCTCAAGTACTGACGACGAGACAGCAAGGTCCATTTACCTTATTTGCTTTCGGCGGACATGCCTTGGGAAGTAGGCGAACCAAAGTGGGGATACGGAGGATGTTCAGCTGCACCCATTTATTGATGACGTTTGCCACAGGAGTTCCCCAGCATGTCGATCCAGGTCGAAGACTATTACGCGCGCGACACCTTCAACAAAATGAAGGCGTTCGCTGACACCCAGGAAACACCGTTCGTGGTGATCGATACCGCCATGATCAGCAAGGCTTACGATGACCTGCGCGCAGGCTTCGAATTCGCCAAGGTGTATTACGCGGTGAAGGCCAACCCGGCCGTCGAAATCATTGATCTGCTGCGCGACAAAGGTTCGAGCTTCGATATCGCGTCGATCTATGAGCTGGATAAAGTCATGGACCGCGGCGTCAGCCCGGACCGCATCAGCTACGGCAACACCATCAAGAAATCCAAAGACATTCGTTATTTCTACGAGAAAGGCGTGCGTCTGTTTTCCACCGACTCCGAAGCCGACTTGCGCAACATTGCCAAGGCCGCACCGGGCGCCAAGATTTACGTGCGCATCCTTACCGAAGGTTCGACCACCGCTGACTGGCCTCTGTCGCGAAAATTCGGCTGCCAGACCGATATGGCCATGGACCTGCTGATTCTGGCCCGTGACCTGGGCCTGGTGCCTTACGGCATTTCGTTCCACGTAGGTTCGCAGCAACGTGACATTAGCGTGTGGGACGCAGCCATCGCCAAGGTCAAGGTGATCTTCGAGCGTCTGAAAGAAGAAGACGGCATCGTCCTCAAGCTGATCAACATGGGCGGCGGCTTCCCGGCCAACTACATCACCCGTACCAACAGCTTGGAAACCTACGCCGAAGAAATCATTCGTTTCCTGAAAGAAGACTTCGGTGACGACCTGCCAGAAATCATTCTGGAACCGGGCCGTTCGCTGATCGCCAACGCAGGCATCCTGGTCAGTGAAGTGGTTTTGGTCGCACGTAAATCGCGCACCGCCGTCGAGCGTTGGGTGTATACCGACGTGGGCAAATTCTCTGGTCTGATCGAAACCATGGACGAAGCCATCAAGTTCCCGATCTGGACTGAAAAGAAAGGCGAGATGGAAGAAGTGGTCATCGCCGGCCCAACCTGTGACAGCGCCGACATCATGTACGAAAACTACAAATACGGCCTGCCCCTGAACCTGGCCATCGGCGATCGCCTGTACTGGTTGTCGACCGGTGCCTATACCACCAGCTACAGCGCCGTTGAGTTCAATGGCTTCCCGCCGCTGAAATCGTTCTACCTGTAACAACTGGCCCCCCCCGCGCAAGCGTGCGGGGGGCAGCCCCTATCGGCTGATGTGCCGTAAGAAACGCAGAAAACCCGCCAGCTCTGCCGAGGCTTGCACCATCGAGTGTTCATTTGCATCAATGGCTGCATTGACCCGAGTGGAAAACACGGTCAACCCGTTGGCAATCCGCTTCATGTTGTCGACCCAGTACGCCCGCGCCTCAACCAGCTCTGCGTGACGCCTTATTTTTTCAGCGCGCTCCTTGAGCACGCGCCTGTCTGACTTGTCCCTGGATTTACGCATGCTCAAATCAGCCAGTTTGTCGGTGATTTTGTTGCGTGCTTCAATCAGCGAAAACATCCTGTACCCACTGTCAATAAAACCCAGGTACTGCGTTATACGCTCAATGGCAGCAGTCACCACATCCGCCTCGACCTTTCCCACTGCAGCTGTTGTCACAAGTACCTGAATTTGTTCAATACCAGGCAGCAAATCCCTTGCATGATCAAGCCAGGTCCTGGACTGAAGGATCTCCAGAGCCGCGACAACAACCTGTTTGTCCGCACGCAATTGATCTTCTTCCAGTTGCAGCGTAATCGCCTGTTGCTCCAGTTCATCCAGCCTGGCCACGTCATACGCCAGCAGCGGATCGGAATAGTGTTCGAGATTCAGTCCCTCGCCTTCGGCAGTACGCAATGCTATTTGCGCTTTGGCCGCCGCAACAGCACTCACCAGGCGCCGGCTTCGCTGAGTGAAAGTTTCATTCAGAATATGGATTGCAGAGGTGCGAGCCTCTGGCGTTAATGGGCCATGAGTGTGAATGGCTGCCCATTGTTCCGCCAGTTCATCAAAGCCCGCACTGTCCACCATTACTTCAAGGCTACGCACCTTGTCGACAATACTGCGCGCACCACGACTCAAGCATCTGGCCGCCAGGCTTAAACGCTCCTGCAACGATGGAATAAAATCGTATTCATGACTGACCGCCACAGCATTAAACTTTTTTAGCCCGCTGAAAACACCTGGCATATCAGGGTTTTCATACTCCACTTCATCGACGCCCGCATTCATATTGTGACTTCCTTTTCAAATACGCTTTTCAATAATCTCATTAAATGCATTGGATATTTGCACGCTGTAATCCTTAACACGCTTCCACGGATTCAGCAGCTGTGCAAAATCAACTTTAAGTTTGTATAAGCGAGCAAAAGAATCCACGTACCCCAATTCATGATCAACTTCATCCAGGTAGTTACTGATATAGCTCCATACTTGTGCCAGACGCTTGGCGCCCTCTTCCGCTCCCAGCATGCGACTGCGCAAGTCGGTAAAACGCTGCTGGGTGGCATCCAGCACCATCGCGAGTTGCTCTTGCTCCTGGCTGCCTTGCCTGGCAATGTCACGCTCGGCAATCAGTTTGTTTTTTCGTGTGCGTATTGCTTCGGCCTTTACCCCGAATATCCCGCCTGTGACAGCCAAGCCGATAGGCCCCAGAAAAATCCCTGAGTGCCCGTACAAAACCTGAGACCTGTAATCCCTTATCAATCGCTCGATTTCGCTGTCCAGCTCTTTGATGCGCGCAGTCAGTGTTTCACGGTCCCTGGAAAGGCCCGCTTTGGCATAGGCATCCAGTTTGGCATTGACTTCATGAGTCAACTCATCGGACAGGACGCGCTCAAACTCGGCCGCCAATGCCCCCACTGCGTAGGCTCTTTTTATATAGGACTCGGTGCTGCTTTTGATCGACTTTACATGTTCGCGCATGATGGTGACTGCCTTGAGCTCTGTAGAGCTAAGCCCATCAGCCAACTGCGCGGTTTCCGCGGCCGTCAGATCGTCCAGCCCACCAGAGAACAGCCGATCGGAATCCAGCCTGTTTATTAACTCAATGATGCCATTGGCATGGGTAATGAAACTGTCCGAGAACCGGTTCAGTTGGCGAGCAAGTTCCTTTGTTTCCCGCTCGAGCGCCGACCAGCTGCCGGCATGCTGCACGACGCGTTGATGAAAAGACTGAATACTGGCGGGTTCTAGCCCCGGAATACTTGTAGTGTCCAGACCAAACCAGGCCACAATCTTGTTGTAGTCCATGGGTAACTTGCGTGACTCACTCACATAGGCTCGAACACTGTGAATATCACTGCGCCGGATAATAAAACCCAATTCTTCCTTTGAAACAGCGGAATCTTTTTCACCGGCCAGCATTTGAATATAATTCGATGGCAAATAGATAGCCGCTTCCAGAGCGCTCATTTTCTCAAGCGATCTGGCCTCCTCAGCACTGTTGCTGAACGCCTTATTATCAACCTGCATATTAATTCCCTTTAAAAAATGATCCTGTTCGAACAGCATCACTTCTCAAAGAGCATCCATCAATAACAGAACTACCCGAGTACCTGTAAGACCGGGACAAAAATAAAAATGAATAATTACCCGAATAAACAGTTATTGGCTAGGACACGCTTGAAAGCCGCGTACGAGCATTAACTTTGACGGTGTAATCACGGTCAGCCGTTGTTGCCCTGCAAGGCATCGATACGCACTTGCCAGGCAGCGCTCAGTGCCCGGATACGGGGTTCCCGAGCCTCTAGCAGGGTGCCCAGGGTCACCCGCAAGAAGTTCAGATTGCCGCCATTCAGGGCACGCTCGAACCAGCGCAACGCGTCATCAATATTGCCGTCTTCGGCCAGTACCGAGGCATGGCTGAACTGGCCACGAAAATCACCGCCGCGTGCCGAGCGCTCGTACCAGAGACAGGCCTCGGCTTTGTCGGCCGGGCAATGCTCGCCTTCTTCGAGGTAACGCCCCAGCAGGTTCATCGACTTGGCATGGCCCGCCTGTGCCGCCACCCGGTACAGCTGGTACGCCGCGTTCTGGTCTTGGGTTACGCCGCGACCGGTAGCGAGCAAGTTGGCGTAGTTGTAGAGCGCCCAATCCAGTCCAGCTTCAGCGGCTTGTCGATATTCCAGGCTTGCCAGGGTGCAGTCGACGGGCCCGCCCCAACCATGCTCCCAGCAGCGACCCAGCATGTTGCGGGCCATCAAGTGGCCGGCATTGGCCGCAATCTGAAACCAGCGCTTGGCCAGCACCGGGTCGCGCTCGATGCCCTGGCCGTCGAGCAGGATCTGCCCCAGCAACGCCTGACCATCGACGATGCCCTCTTTGGCCGCCATCAAAATGGCCTGGGCCGCTTTGGCCGGGTTCTCGCTCAACATGGCGCTCAGCTGGTCACCATTGAGTACTTCTTCGCGGCGTAATTGAAAGCTCATGAATTACACCTCGGCCCAGCGACGCAACAGGTTGTGATAAGTGCCGGTGAGCTGGATCAGCGAAGGATGATCAGGAATGTCACGGGTCAGTTGCTGGATCGCGCCGTCCATTTCAAACAGCAACGTGCGCTGACTGTCCTCGCGTACCAGGCTCTGAGTCCAGAAGAACGACGCAAAACGTGCCCCACGGGTAACGGCATTGACCTTGTGCAAACTGGTACCGGGGTACAAGACCATATCGCCAGCAGGCAGTTTGACCTGCTGCACACCGTAGGTGTCCTGAATCACCAGTTCGCCGCCGTCGTACTCCTCGGGGTCACTGAAAAACAGGGTCGCCGACAGATCAGTACGCACCCGTTCAGGGCTGCCCTTGGGCTGGCGCACGGCATTGTCGATATGGAAGTCGAAACTGCCGCCCCCGGTGTAGCAGTTCACCAACGGCGGGAAGACCTTGTGTGGCAGGGCCGCCGACATATACAGCGGATTTTTCCACAGCCTGTCTACCATCGCCGCGCCGATCTCCTTGGCGAGGGGATGGTCTTCGGGCAGTTGCAGATTGTGCTTGGCCTTGGCCGATTGAAAGCCGGCGGTGATTTTACCGTCAGCCCATTGCGTCTGCTGCAGCGCCTCACGGATGCGCTGCACCTCTTCACGGGAGAACAAGCCGGGGATATGCAGCAACATGACGCAATACCTGATAGCAAAGGGATGGCAATGGTATTGATTCTTATTGTCTATGTAAAACTTTGTTAAGAGACCTATAGACGAACGAGTGTGAAAAAACCGTAAAGGCAATTTGTAAAGAATGTAAATTCAGCGCAAATAGTAATGCCTCTCAATTGATAGTCAGAATTGTTTGCCATATATTTCGCGGCTCAAATTCTGGGGGAAGGGATCTTCAAATGTCGCGCCAACAAATAAAAATACCCGTCAGCTCACCGCGTTTACTGGCTTCGGCCATCGGTGTCGCGATTACCGCGACCTCGGCAGGCCATATGGTTCAGGCTGCCGAGAGCACTGACAGCAAGGCACAGGGCAGCAGTATTTCCCTTGGCGCGACCACGGTTACCGGTGAACAGACCGAGCAGTCTTATCAAACCGAAAAAGCCAGCTCGTCCAAGTACACCGCCCCCCTGATCGACACCCCTCGCTCGATCACCATCATCCCTCAACAGTTAATCAAAGACACAGCAGCTACCTCGCTACAGGACGCATTACGCACCGTACCGGGCATCACCTTCGGCGCAGGCGAAGGTGGCAACCCACAGGGCGACCGTCCTTTTATCCGTGGTTTTGATGCTCAGGGCGACACCTATCTGGATGGCGTGCGAGACACCGGCGCGCAGAGCCGCGAGATCTTCGCGGTAGAGAACATTGAAGTTGCCAAGGGCCCTAACTCGGCCTTCGGCGGTCGCGGCGCGGCTGGCGGCACCATTAACATGGTCAGCAAAAAAGCCCACTTGGGTAATTCCGTGGACGGCGGATGGACATGGGGCTCGGATCAGACCCAGCGCTACACCCTGGATGGCAACTACCAGTTCAGTGACACTGTTGCGGGTCGTCTGAACCTGATGAGCCACGAAAGCAACGTCGCAGGTCGGGACAACGTCAATTATGACCGATGGGGTATTGCACCTTCCCTGGCTTTTGGCCTGGGCACCGATACCCGCTTCAACGTCGACTACTACCATATGGAAAGCAACGATCTGCCTGACTCAGGTATTCCGTATGGCTACTCGGTGGGTAAAACCCATACCGCAGCAAGCCCGGACAAACCGAACAACGGCGGCGACAGCAGTAACTTCTACGGCCTGACTGACCGTGATTTCCGCAAAACCCGCGCGGATATCACGACCTTTGCGTTTGAGCATGATTTCAATGACAACCTGACCGTCAAGAACACCCTTCGTCACGGCAATAGCATGCAGGACTACATCCTGACGCAGCCTGATGACAGTAAGGGGAACGTTAACAACGGCAGCGTATGGCGCAGAGCTAACACTCGCGTGGGCAACACGGCCACCACAACCAACCAAACAGACCTGTTTGGCGATGTCTATATAGCGGGATTCAAAAACAGTTTTTCCACGGGTATCGAACTTAGCCGCGAAACCAGCAAAAGATCGACTTACAACGTGGACACAAACACGAAAGGCTCCACAGCCACAACTTGTGACCAATCAATGATTGGAGCACCAAGCGGTTACAACTGCACCTCGCTCGGCAATCCGACTCCGAATGATCCATGGAGTGGTTCAATCTCTCGTAATTATGACGGCACAAATACTTCAAGTACTACACGTGCAATTTACGCCATGAATACGCTGGAATTGTCACCAGAATGGCTGCTAAACATGGGCCTGCGTTATGACCATTTCGAGACCAAATACAAGACCCACAGCGTAGACTCCAAAACCAAGGCTCCAGTTACTTACAAAGGTTCCGACACGAGCGATTTCTTCTCCGGCCAGCTTGGGCTGGTTTGGAAAGTACGCCCTAACGGCAGCATCTATATTTCGTATGCAACGTCGGCGACGCCTCCTGGCTCAATGCTCGGTGAAGGCATGGAAACTAACTCTTTAACAGGTTCACCTGAGCGAAGCGGTGCTTTTGCCAGCAGCGATCTGGAACCAGAAGAAACTACCAACTACGAAATCGGTACCAAGTGGGATGTGCTCAACGACCGCCTGTCCCTGGCAGCTGCAATATTCCGCACAGAGAAAGAAAACACTCGCGTTCAAGTCGACAGCACGTCTTATGAAAACGCCGGTAAAACTCGTGTTGACGGTATCGAGCTCTCTGCAACCGGTAAAATCACAGACAAATGGCAAGTCTTCGCAGGTTACAGCTACCTGGACGGCAAACAGCAGGACGGCGGCCCTCTGAACAAGGCCAACGATGGCAACAAACTGCCTAATACTCCACGAAACAGTGCAAGCCTGTGGACTACCTATGCAATCACGCCAAAACTGACTGTAGGTGGCGGGGCGTTCTACGTGGATGAAGTGTTCGGCAGCGTCGCTAACTCGACCTATGTACCGTCCTATACCCGCTATGACGCAATGGCCAGCTACAAACTGACTAAAAACGTCGATCTGCAACTGAACGTGCAAAACCTGACCGACAAGACTTATTACGACAAAGCTTTTTCGACTCACTTTGCAAACCAGGCAGCGGGCCGTACTGCCCTGTTGACCACCAGCTTCCACTTCTAACTCGAAGTTGAGCTGAACCAGGCCCCGTCCATTCAATGGTCGGGGCTTTTGTGTGTAAAAAGACGTACACGGCATACTGCGCCGTGATGAATTCAATTGAGCAAGCAAGGCGGTCGTTGTGTTCAAGAAAACACTGTTTCAGCTGCACTGGTTTTTCGGCATAACCGCCGGGCTGGTTCTGGCCCTGATGGGGATAACCGGTGCCACGGTGTCGTTTCAGGACGAGCTGCTGAACTTGCTCAACCCTTCAGTGCTCAAGGTCGAGAAACTCGACAGCGGCGTGCTGCCACCGGCCGAGCTGGTGCGCAGGGTCGAGGCCACCGAGGGCAAGCAAGTCGCCATGCTCTGGGTGGGCGTGGACAGCGGCACCGCTGCACGCATCTTCTTCACCCCGCCACCGGGCGAGCGTCGTGGCCAGTTGCGTTATGTTGACCCCTATACCGGTACCTATCAGGGCGAGGCCAACGGCCAGGGCTTTTTCGACCTGATGCTGCAATTGCACCGTTTCCTGGCCATGGGCCAGAGCGGTCGCCAGATCACCGGCGCCTGCACCCTGATGCTGGTGTTCTTCTGCCTCTCGGGCCTGTACCTACGCTGGCCGCGCCAGGCGCTTAACTGGCGCACCTGGCTGACCCTGGACTGGGCGAAAAAAGGTCGCAGCTTCAACTGGGACCTGCACGCCGTGGCGGGCACCTGGTGCATGGTCTTTTATCTGCTGGCCGCACTGACCGGCTTGTCGTGGTCCTATGAGTGGTACAACCAGGGCCTGCAAAAACTCCTGTCCGATGCCCCGAGCGGCGAGCAGCGCCAGGGCGGCGGTCGCGCCCCCCGTGGTCAGGGCGGGCCAGCCGGGCCAGCTCCGGTCGCCGATTACGATGCCATTTGGGCCAGCATCCAGAAAACCGCCGGGCCTGAGTTGAGCATGTACAACGTGCGTATGCCGCCAGTGGCCGGCCAGCCTGCCACGGTGTTCTACCTATTGAACACCTCACCCCATGAGCGCGCGTTCAACCAGATTGTGCTCGACCCGGCCACCGGTGCCGTCAAAAAAGTCGATCGTTATGACGACAAGTCCTACAAGGCACAATTACTGACCAGCATTTACGCGCTGCACACAGGCAGTTACTGGGGCATTACCGGGCGCGTGCTGGTGACCGTAGCCAGCCTGAGCATGCCGCTGTTCTTTATAACCGGCTGGTTGCTGTATCTGGACCGTCGACGTAAAAAGCGTCAGATCAAGCAGGCACGCCAGGGTTTTGCCGCTACGAGCAGCGATACGCCGTCCTGGCTGATCGGTTTTGCCAGCCAGAGCGGCTTTGCCGAGCAACTGGCCTGGCAGACCGCCGGGCAATTGCAAGCCGCCGGATTGCCGGTACGGGTGCAGCCCTTGGCCGCCCTGAGCGAAAACGATTTACAACAGGCCAGCAACGCGCTGTTTGTGGTGAGCACCTTTGGCGATGGCGAAGCGCCTGATAGCGCGCGGGGCTTTGAACGCAAGATCCTCGGCCAGCCTCTGGGACTGAACCGCCTCAAGTACTCGGTGCTGGCACTGGGCGATCGTCAATACCCGCACTTTTGCGGTTTTGCCACGCGGATCCAGCACTGGCTGAGCGAGCGCGGTGCCCAAGCGTTGTTCAGCCCGGTGGAGGTGGACAGCGGCGATGCCGAGGCCCTGCATCAATGGCAACAGCAGCTTAGCCAACTGACCGGAGGCACGCCGAATGCCAACTGGCAGGCGCCTGGTTACAACAACTGGCCCCTGACTGAGCGCAAGCTGCTCAACCCCGGCAGCAGTGGCTCGGGGGTGTACCTGCTGGGGCTCAGCGCGCCTGACACCAACAGCCTGTGGCAGGCCGGTGATCTGGTGGAAGTGATGCCGCGGCAATCGAGCTGGGCGGTTGAGCACTTCCTGGAGGGGCTGGGGCTGTCGGCTGACACTCCGGTGCAACTCGATGGCCTGCAGGAAACTTTGGCTCAGGCCCTGGCTGGCCGACAACTGCCGGAAAATCGCGGCCATCTTGTGGGCATGCACGCCCAGGCACTGGTGGACGCACTGATCCCGTTGAACATGCGCGAATACTCCATTGCCTCGATCCCGCAGGACGGTCTGCTGGAGTTGATCGTACGTCAGGAGCGGCATGCTGATGGCAGCCTGGGCATCGGTTCGGGCTGGCTTACCGAACATGCCGCAGTCGGCTCGGCGATCAGCCTGCGCGTGCGCCGCAACAGCGGTTTTCATTTGCCGGCCGAACCGGTGCCAATGATTCTCCTCGGCAATGGTACCGGCCTGGCAGGGCTGCGCAGCTTGCTCAAGGCTCGGATTGCCCAGAGCCAGCAGCGCAACTGGCTGTTCTTTGGCGAGCGTAATGCCGAGCACGACTTCTATTGCCGCGATGAGCTGCAGGGCTGGTTGGCCAGTGGCGATCTGGCGCGGCTGGATCTGGCATTTTCACGGGATCAGGCGCAGAAAGTGTATGTGCAGGACCGCTTGCGCGAGTCTGCCGAGCAGGTACGCCAATGGCTGGACCAAGGCGCGGCGATTTATATCTGTGGCAGTTTGCAGGGAATGGCGGCGGGTGTGGATCAAGCGCTGATCGACATGCTGGGGGCAGAAGCGGTAGAGAGGCTGATCGAGCAAGGGCGTTATCGGCGGGATGTGTACTAGTCGGACAAGCTGCTCAGCTCTTGTGGGAGCGGACTTGCTCGCGATGGCATCGCCACGGTTTGCCTGACAGACCCCAGTATCTGCATCGCAGGCAAGCCAGCTCCCACTGGATTTACGGTGACATTGTGGGAGCGGGCTTGCTCGCGATGGCATCGCCACGGTTTGCCTGACAGACCCCAGTGCCTGCATCGCAGGCGAACCAGCTCCCACTGGATTTGCGGTGACATTGTGGGAGCGGGCTTGCTCGCGATGGCATCGCCACGGTTTGCCTGACAGACCCCAGTGCCTGCATCGCAGGCGAACCAGCTCCTACTGGATTTGCGGTGACATTGTGGGAGCGGGCTTGCTCGCGATGGCATCGCCACGGTTTGCCTGACAGACCCCAGTGCCTGCATCGCAGGCGAACCAGCTCCCACTGGATTTGCGGTGACATTGTGGGAGCGGGGATTGATTTATGCTTTGGCCGTCTCCAGCGCCATTTCAACCGGCTCCGGACGCTTGATCACCGCGTACACCACCGCCGTCAGCAAACTACCTGCCACGATCGCCAACAAGTACAGCAGCGCATGGTTGATCGCGTTTGGAATCAGCAATACAAACAAGCCACCGTGCGGTGCCATCAGCTTGCAACCGAAGTACATCGACAATGCCCCCGTCAACGCGCCCCCCACGATGCTCGCCGGAATCACCCGCAGCGGATCCTTGGCAGCAAATGGAATGGCACCTTCGGAAATAAAGCACAGCCCCAGCACCAGTGCAGCCTTGCCCGCCTCACGCTCAGTCTGGGCGAACTTGCGGCGCGCCAGGAACGTGGCAATACCCAAGCCAATCGGCGGCACCATGCCCGCCGCCATCGTTGCCGCCATCGGTGCATAACTTTGCGAAGCCAGCAGCCCCACCGAAAACGCATAGGCCGCCTTGTTGATCGGCCCGCCCAGGTCTACGCACATCATCCCGCCCAGCAATACACCCAGCAGGATGGCGTTGGTGGTGCCCATGCTGTCGAGGAAGTGGGTCAGGCCTTCAAGCATTCCGGCAACCGGCTTGCCCACCACGTAAATCATCACCAGACCGGTAAACAGGCTGGCGAACAACGGGATGATCAAAATCGGTTTCAGCGCCTCAAGGCTCTGCGGCAAGCGCGCATAACGGTTGATCGCCTTGGCACAGTAACCGGCGATGAAACCGGCAATAATCCCACCGATAAAGCCCGCACCCAGGGTACTCGCCAGCAAGCCGCCGATCATCCCCGGCGCCAGGCCCGGGCGGTCGGCAATCGAGTAGGCGATATAACCCGCCAGCAGCGGCACCATCAATTTGAATGCGGCATCGCCACCGATCTGCATCAGCGCCGCCGCCAGCGTGCCGGGCTCTTTATAAGCTTCAATGCCAAATACGAAAGACAGCGCGATCAGCAACCCCCCTGCCACCACCATCGGCAGCATAAAGGACACACCCGTCAGCAGGTGCTTGTAGACCCCGGCCTTCTCCTGCTTGGCAGGCGCCCCGCCCGCAGCGGCGGCACTCTCCTGCTTGCCTTCGCTCAACGCCTTGTTCAGGGTGGCTTCGGCTTGCTTGAGGGCGATGCCTGTGCCGCAACGGTAGATTTTCTTGCCGGCAAAACGCTCGGTCGGCACTTCGATATCCGCCGCCAGCAACACCACATCGGCGTCGCGAATGGCTTCGGCGCTCAACGGGTTGCGCGCGCCTACCGAACCCTGGGTCTCGACTTGCAAGTCGTAGCCCAAACGCTTGGCCGCTTGCTGCAAGGCTTCGGCTGCCATAAAGGTATGGGCCACGCCTGTCGGGCAGGCGGTGATGGCGACGATTTTTGGAGTTTTCTGCGCGTTTTCAACAGCAGCTGTTGGCGCAGGTGCAACGTAGACCTCGGCCTCCTCCACGCCACGCTGCAACACCGCCTCTACATCTTGCAGGGCCTGGGCCGGCGTGCTCTGGAACACACGCTTGCCGATAAAACGCTGCATATCCAGCGGCGTACTGCTGACCAGCAACACCCACTCGGCTTCATCGATGGTCGCCGCCGATAACTGACGTTCAGGGTGCTTGGGGTCGTGGACTTCAACGCTGGTGCTCCAGCCCTGACGCTGAGCCGCCGCATCAAGCAAACGGGCGCACAGCACGCTGGTCACCATGCCGTTGGGGCAGCCCGTCACAATGGCTAATTTCATGTGGATTCCTTTTATTCTTCTGTCAGGGGGCGAACGCGAACGCCGCTTTCGAGCGTCGCCAGGTGCGCTGCATCGCTGATACCAAAACCGATCTGAGTAACGGCCATTGCCGCAATGGCAGTGGCGGTGCGCAGGGTCTGCTCGGGGCTATGGCCGCTGAGCAAACCGTGGACCATACCCGCCAACAGTGAGTCGCCCGCACCCACCGTGCTGGCGACGCTGACCTTGGGCGGCAACGCTTGCAAGGCCGGCCCACGGCTGAACCAGTTCACGCCTTCAGCACCGTGGGAAATCACCACGTGCTCAACGCCCTGTGCCTGCAAAGCGGTTGCGGCTGCAACCTGGGCTGCAAGGTCGCTGATATCGCGGCCCAGCGCATCGCTGAGTTCTTCGGTGTTGGGCTTGATCAACCACGGCCCCGCTGCCAGGCCCTGCTTCAAGGCCTCGCCGCTGGTGTCCAGGACCACTTTCAGGCCCTGAGCCTTCAAGCCCAGCAGCAGATCGTGCAGCCATTGCGGGCTGACGCCTCGGGGCAAACTGCCAGCCACCACGACCGCGTCATGCCCGGGAGCAATGCGCTCAAGGGTATCGAGCAAGGTTTGCTGCGCCTGTGCGCCAACCTGCGGCCCCGGCCCGTTAAGGTCGGTGACGCGGCCATCGTCTTCAGCCAGCTTGATATTGCTGCGGGTTTCGCCCGGCACACGGATAAAGGCATCGACAAAACCGCGACGCTTGAACAGGGCATCGAATGCTTGCGCATTATCCTCACCCAAAAAGCCACTTACCGTCAGCGTGTGGCCCAGATCGGCCAGTACTTGCGCCACGTTCAGGCCCTTGCCGGCAGCATGGGTCAGCATCAGCGGGCTACGGTTAACCTCCCCCGGTGCCAGTTGCCCAAGACGCACGGTCAAGTCCAGTGCCGGGTTGAGGGTGACAGTCAGAATACGGGCCATCAGAGCGCCTCCACCAACGCACGAACTTCATCCGGGCTGCCCACGCTCAACGCTTCGGCGGCCAGGGTTTTCAGACGATCCATGCTCAACTCGCGTACCCGCGCCTTGACCTCGGGGATGCTGCGCGCCGAAACGCTCAGCTCATCCACGCCCAGGCCCACCAGCACAGGCACGGCCAGCGGATCAGCCGCCAGCTCGCCGCACACGCCCACCCATTTGCCGTGGGCATGGGCCGCACGCACGGTGATATCGATCAGTTGCAATACCGCGGGGTGCAAGCCGTCAGCCTGGGCCGACAGGGTCGGGTGGCCACGGTCGATGGCCAGGGTGTATTGGGTCAGGTCGTTGGTGCCGACGCTGAAAAAGTCCACTTCCCTGGCCAGCACGGGCGCCAGCAAGGCAGCCGACGGCACTTCGATCATGATCCCCAATTGCAGGTCAGCCACTGGAATTTCCAGGCGCAAACGCTCGGTCATGTCACGGGCGGCACGCCACTCGGCCACGCTGCCCACCATCGGGAACATGATACGCAGCGGGCGGTTGTCGGCTGAACGTAGCAAGGCGCGCAACTGACTTTCCATGATCTGCGGCCGTTGCAGCGTAAGACGAATGCCACGTACACCCAAAAACGGGTTTTCTTCTTTCTCGATCGGCCAGTACGGCAGCGGTTTATCGCCGCCCACGTCCAGCGTGCGTACCACCAGCGGCCGGCCAGCCAGGCCGTCGAGTACACGACGGTATTCGGCTTCCTGAGTCGCCTCGTCCGGTACTTGCGAATGGGCCATGAAAATCAGTTCGGTGCGCAGCAGGCCAATGCCTTCGGCGCCCTGCTCCACTGCCGTGGCGACGCCCTTGCTCTCACCGATATTGGCAAACACTTCAACCGCATGACCATCCTGGGTCACGGCCAGTTCGTGGCGCTGGGCAGAGGCTGCCAGCAAACGCTGCTCACGGCTGTCGCGCTCCTGGGTGGCACGCTGCAAGGCGTCGGCATCCGGGGAGACGTGCAGGCGACCGCGCTGGCCATCAATCAACAATTCAGTGCCCGGCGCCAGCAGCAGCACCGCTTCGCCCGCGCCAACCAGGGCCGGAATACCGAGCGCGCGGGCGACAATGGCGCTGTGCGCGGTCGCACCGCCGCGGGCGGTTAAAATGCCTGCCACCCGCGCCGGATCAAGGCGAGCCACATCTGAAGGGCCGACCTCATCCATTACCAGCACATAAGGCTGGTCAGGCTCGGCCGGGGTTTCGACGCCACACAGCTGGGCCAGCACGCGACGGCCGATATCCCGCAGGTCCGCTGCCCGCTCGGCCAGCAGCGCATCCTGCAAGGACTCCTGCTGACGCGCAGCGGCCTCGATCACCGACATCCACGCCGCTTCGGCGCTTTCGCCCTGCTTGAGGCGCGAATCCACTTCATCGGTCAGCTCCGGATCATCGAGCATTTCCTGGTGGGTAATGAAAATTTCGCGAATGGCCTTGGACTGGCTGCGCGTAATCAGGCCTTCAATGTCCTTGCGCACTTCGCTCAGGGCTTTTTGCAGACGCTCGCGCTCGACCACGGAAGACTCGCCACGCAGCGGGTAATCGAACGTTTGCAGCACCTGTATATGGGCAGGGCCAATGGCAATGCCGGGCGATGCGGCAATCGCCTGCACCAGGCTGCCAGCCGCCGGGGCGGTAAGCACCGTGGCAATTTCGGCGACACCGGGCACGGCTTCAGCCAACGCCGGCAACGGCTCGACTTCCTCACCCAAACCCGCCTCGACCGCAGCCAGTAGTGCAGGCAGCGCATCGTTGGCGATATTCGGCTCGGCGACAAATTCCAGCACCTGACCGCGACGGGCACCCAGGCTCAGCAGCTTGCTCAAGCTCTTGGCAGATACCGCCGAATCCTGGCCATCGACGATCCGGACGCGGATTTCGCCTTCAAAACTTTTCGCCAGTTGCGCCAGCACTTTGGCCGGCCGCGCATGCAGGCCGTGGGCGTTGGCCAAGGGAATACGGGCACTTGGCCAGTCGGCCGGCAGCTCGCCGCCCAATACTTCAAGCACGGCACGGCGGCTGGTGGCACTGCCCAGTTCGTGGCCACGACCGGCAATCAGTAGCGCGCACAAGCGCTCCAGCAAGGCCTGATGCGCTTCGCCAAGGCTGGCCAGGCAGAACAGACCGCTCAGCGGCTGGCCCAGATAGCGCATCGGTTTGTCTGGTGTCACAAACGCCAGCCCCGGACGTTTGACGGTTTGCTCGCTATGCAGCCACCACAGGCCATCGCCCAGCGGCAGCGCATCGACTTGCTGCAGTACGGCAGCAAAGCCATTGCTCACGCAATCAGCCTGACGCAGCAGACGGGCACCACGCCATACCAGTTCCTCAAAGTCATCGGCAGACACACCCAGGCCGATCATCTGTGCATCCAGCGCCAGCTCCTGTGGTGCGCCCTGCAGCAGTTTAAGCAAGGCTTCGGCGGAGCTGGCACGACGCAGGGCCTCGCCCAGATCGGTTTCACCCAGGGCACGGGTCAGCAGTTGCAGCAAACGTAAATGTTCGTCGGACTTTGCGGCAATACCGATGGCCAGGTACACCATCTGGCCATCACCCCAGTCCACCCCCTCGGGGAACTGCAACAGGCGCACGCCCGTGGTGAACACCAGCTCACGTGTTTCGGGCGTGCCGTGGGGGATGGCAATGCCCTGACCCAGAAAGGTCGAACCCTGAGCCTCACGCGCTTGCAAGCCACTCAGATAGCCTTCGGCTACCAAGCCATCGGCGACCAGTTTATCGGCAAGCAATTGCAGCGCCGCAGACTTGTCCACAGCCGTCTGGCCCATGGATATCTGCTCTATGGTGAGCTCGAGCATGCGTTCTCCTTTCCGGTACTCAATGGCAACCGGTATTGTTTTGAATTAAGTCAGCTTAGGTCGCTCTTCCCGTGCTGCGTCAGTTGATGCGTGGCAAGCACATCACTGCCGGGTTCGAGGCCTTTAAATGCGCAGGCTGAAACGTTTAATCAAGAATACCCGGCACGTTACTGCATAATTGCCCGCGCTTGAAGTCCAACTTGTCGTATTGCCTGGCGGCAGCGGGTAGATGTCGCAAATAAATACAGCGCACCCATGACAGACGATGGTCGGCTGCCTTTATCGGTTAGGATTGTTCACAATGTCGACATGTACTACAAAAAATAAGGAATTTTCGGCGTGAAACTCAGTGATATCGCTCAATTGGCAGGTGTTTCCGTAACGACTGCCAGCTATGTCATCAATGGAAAAGCCGAACAGCAGCGCATCAGCAGCAGCACGGTCGAGCGCGTACGTGCGGTGGTCGAGGAGCACGGCTTTACTCCCAACCCGCAGGCAGCCGGGCTGCGCAGCCGACACACGCGCACCTTGGGGTTCATCCTGCCGGACCTCGAAAACCCGAGTTATGCGCGCCTGGCCAAGCAGCTCGAACAAGGCGCCCGTGCCCGCGGCTATCAGTTGCTGATCGCCAGCTCCGACGATGCACCGGACAGTGAGCGCCAATTGCTCAAGCTGTTTCGTGCCCGTCGCTGCGATGCCCTGTTCGTAGCCAGCTGCTTGCCCGCAGAAGATGACAGCTACCGCCAGTTGCAGGACCTGGGCATGCCCATCATCGCCATCGACCGGACCCTGGAGCCGGAGCGCTTCTGCTCGGTAATCAGTGATGATTGCGAAGCCAGCCTGCAATTGACCCGCAGTCTGTTGCAGCCTTTGCCGCGCCAGATTGTGTTGATCGGTGCACGCCCCGAACTGAGCGTCAGCCAGGCCCGTGAAGCGGGTTTCAAGCAAGCGGTCGAAGGGTTCAAGGGCGAGGTCCTGATCGAACACGGCAGTGCGTTCAGCCGTGAATGTGGACGGCGGATCATTGATGATTTGCTGGCACGCCAGGGGCACTTCCCCGAAGCGCTGATCACCACTTCATATGTGCTGTTGCAAGGGATGTTCGACGCGTTGCTGGAGCACCCGACCCAGCGCCCGCCATTGCGCCTTGCCACGTTTGGTGACACCCAGTTGCTGGACTTCCTGCCGCTGCCAGTCAATGCTATGGGCCAACAACACAAGCTGATTGCCGAAACAGCCCTGAACCTGGCCCTGGCGGCGATTGAAGAGCAAAACTACGTACCCGGCATCCATGCCATTGCCCGTAACTTCAAACAGCGCATCCACCAGGCCTGAGTATGCAACTGATCGACACCCACACCCACCTCGACTTCCCTGAGTTCGACGCCGACCGCCCACAGGTACTGGCGGGCAGTCGGGCACTGGGGGTTGAAAGCATGGTGGTTCTGGGGGTTTATCAGAGTAATTGGCAGAGCGTGTGGGACTTGATCCAAACCGACAGCCAACTGTATGCCGCGTTTGGCCTGCACCCGGTGTACATCAATGAGCATCGCCCCGAGCATATGATTGAACTGGGGCAATGGCTGAGCCGCCTGGCAGGGCATCCTCAGGTGTGTGCTGTGGGCGAGATCGGCCTGGACTACTTTTTGCCCGAGCTGGACCGCCAGATCCAGCAACAGTTGTTTGAAGCCCAGTTGCAATTGGCCGCCGACTTTAATCTGCCCGCCCTGCTTCATGTTCGGCGCAGCCATGCGCAGGTAATCGCCACCCTCAAGCGTTTCAAGCTTCAGCGTGGCGGGATTGTTCATGCCTTTTCAGGCAGTCGCGAAGAAGCCCGTGAATATATAAAACTGGGATTCAAGCTGGGCCTGGGGGGGGCTGCCACCTGGCCACAAGCTTTGCGCTTGCGCAAAGTGCTACCTGATCTGCCGCTGGACGCCATCGTGCTGGAAACCGATGCCCCCGGCATGGCCCCGGCCATGTACCCCAACCAGCGCAACAGCCCGCAGTACCTGCCTGATATTTGCCGGGCGCTGGCCGAGATAATGGGCATCAGCCCCGAGCAATTGGCAAAGGCGACAACAGCCAATGCCTGCGAAGTCTTTGGCTGGAAGCGCTGACTTATACCCCTGTAGCAGCTGCCGAAGGAGCGAGGCTGCTACAGATCTTGTGTAATCTCAGAGCAACAACGCCCACACCGCGAAGCACGCATACCACAACACCGCCGCCCGCAGCAGCAAGGCCCACAGGGTGTCGAGGCTGCTCACGCCCTCAGGCCCGGCCTGTGGCGCAGGGATTTCAGCAGCTGCGCAGCCGGCTTTGTTGATCAGCTGCGCAGCACTGATGTCCCAGCTCAGCAACTCATGCAACATCACCCGGCTAACCGCTGCAAAATTACCCACCAGGGCAAAACTCGCGGCCAGCAACCGCACCGGCAACCAGTCAAAAGCATGGCGCAATTGCCCGGCACGCTCCACCAGCGCCGGGTTTTGGCTGTGCTCCTGCGCCAGGGCCAGCAGGCGATAGCTCAGGATCACCACCGGTCCCAGCAGGAAGTACCAGAAAATAACCGCAAAGAAGCTCTGGTAGGCCTGCCATAACAAATGCCCCTGCACCCTCTCCAGCAATTGCTCACCGCTGTCCGCATTTATGCTCAGGTCACGCTCGGCAACATGGGCGGCGGCCTGCAAATCACCACGACGCCAGGCATCACGAAACGGCCCGAGCCCCCCCAGCAAGTCTCCACGCCCAAGGCTGTAGATCACCACCAGTAAATGTATCGGCAGTGCCAACAGGCCATAAGCCACCGGATGCAGTACCACCAGCAGCAAGCCCAGCACCGCCGCAGGCAAGGCAATCAGGATAAACAACACCCACCATGGCTTGTTGCCAAGCCTTGGGCTGGTTTCAAGTTTGTGCAACTCGCGCAACCAGCCGCCATCACGCTGCAGACGCTGACGCAGCCCCGAGAATTTCTCGACCACAATCGCCAGCAGTAACACCACAAAACTCATTGTTTATCTCCTGTGTGCTGCAACGCGCTGCGAAAACGCGTCCAGTCAAAAGCCGGTCCCGGGTCCGTCTTGCGTCCCGGCGCCACGTCGCTATGGCCGCAAATCCTGTGCCGGGTAATGGCAGGAAACTGCATCTGCAACTGTCGGGTCAAGGTTGTCAGAGCCTGATACTGGGCATCCGTAAAAGGCAGCTCATCGGTGCCCTCAAGTTCAATGCCCAGAGAAAAATCATTGCAGGTCTCACGTCCTTCGAAGCTCGAAACGCCAGCATGCCATGCGCGATCAAAACAGGAGACAAACTGGGTAACAGTGCCGTCACGCTCGATCAGAAAATGTGCGCTCACGCGCAGGGCACTTATACCTTCAAAGTAAGGATGTTCTGTGACGTCCAGTCGATTCTGGAAGAATTCCTGGACCTTACCGGTGGCGAACTGCCCCGGCGGCAAGCTGATGTTATGAATGATCAGCAGGGAGATTTCATCACCCGGGCGCGCATTGAAGTTGGGTGACGGGCAATGGCGCACGCCTTGAAACCAGCCGCTCGCGGGGTCCATCTGCATACAGGCTCCTTTAACAGGCAAAACCAAAGGCCCAGTATGCCGCGATGCGCGCATCGATGGGGAGCAATCTGCGCTATACGCGATTACTCGCCGCCAGCCTGACGCAAACTGTCTATCACCGACTCCAGAGCCCGATCGATCAACAGTCGGTCATCGACCAGCAGGATACTGCCATTGCGCAGGTGCACGATTAAATCGTTGCGGCTTTTTTCCAGCACCTTGGCCCCGATACGGTTTACAAAGATATGCGTACCGTCCGGCTCAAGAATCGTAATCAGCTTGCAACGCAGGCGGGTGGTCTCATCTTCTTGCAGTTCGATCCAGGCCCCAACCCGCAGCTGACTGACCAACAACAACCCCAACTGAGCTTGCTCATCGAGAACCGGTGAAGGCCATGAGCGCACCGGGTTGCGCTGCACCGCAGGGCGGCAGCGCACCTGTTCGGCATCACGGGTGCGCTGCTCAAGCAGCTCGGTGCGGCTGCGCTCGCCGCGGGTAAACATCGAAAAATCATGCAGCAACGACTCAAGCAGCGCCGGATTATTGCCCGCGTACCGGGCCAATTGCAGCACCACGTGCTCGACCTTGCGGTACAGCGGATCGTTGCAACTATTGGCACCGGCGTCCCAGCCAATGGCTGCATCGGCCATGACATTGAGCAGACGCCGGGCCGGATGGCTGTCACAGCTGAAGAAGTTCTGATCACGCCGGGCGATCTGGAGCATGGGTTCACGCAACAACCCCAGCAGTTTTTTCAAAGGCTGCGAAAGGTTGCGATCATCGCTGATGTAGTCGAACAAAAGCCCGATCAGGTTACTCGCATCCTCACCCGCCCCTGGCAACTCCTGGGCATGGATATCGGCTTTGGCGGCGCAGCACGACTCCCTGTCCGACAGATCTGGCAGCACTCCGGTGGCAATCAACAGCTGGTTGGCGTCGGCGTACAGCTGCCCGGTCTGACTGAGCAGGTACTTGTCGAACAGGCGCAGCATGATCAGCTTGACCTTGATGTCCATGCCCTGGTCACGTTCGGCCTGCAAAAAATATTCGCACAGCATCGCCGGCCCCAGCGGGTTGTTCTGTTCATCCAGTGGCATGCAGCTCAGGGTGTTGAGGCGTGTGCTCAACTGACACAAAGCCAGCTGGTTGCGGCTCAGGACCTTCGTCACCATTGCATTGGTTACCTGAGCGCGCTCAATGTTATCGGCCATCAGCGAGAACACCGCATGCCCTGCGGGAACGACCTGCAGGGCTGGCTCACTGACATCAGGCAGGGTCAGACGGATAAAGGCATCGAACAGACGCTCAAGAAAACCGCGTTCAATGCTTTTTCGTTTGAGCCGCACATCGCGCATGGCCTCAAAGAACAGGCTCTGATCGGTATCGCTCTGCGCCTTGTCGGCCATTTCAAACAGGGTCTGGTCGGCATTTTCGAACAGCACCTGCAGTTCGTTGCGCAACTGCTGCGCAGCCTTGTCATGCACCTGCAGCAGGATCACAGGCAGGCGGGTAAGCGGCGAGTGCATCGCCAACTCCTTAGTGGTCCTGCTCCCAGGCCCCACTTTCCCGTCATTTTGCATCCTGGCCTCCCGGAAGGATTTCTTCGTTTGCCAGTGAACGCGCGTGGTCAGAGCCATTTTTGCCGCTCACTAACAGAAACCGGCGAGTGCATTGGGCACTGGCCGGTGAATCGGAATTTAGGGCAATGGCAGCACGTCAAAGCTATGGCGCCAATAGCAAGGCGGATTATCTTGTAAAAGATGGCGCTTGTACCAGCGGACTCTTCATTTGAGTGATTGCAGGTGCAAATTAATGTTCAAAGTGCCGAAAACAGCACATTGCAGGTATTTGCATGTGACTCTTCGCACACCTTGGGTTCACCGGTGGCATGCCCCTATAATCGGCGCACTTTGTTTGTGGAGCTCGTTATGCCGAATTTACGCCTGGCCGACCTCACTGCCGAAATAGAAGCCAACGTGCGCCGTGCGTTAGCCGAAGATATTGGCAGCGGCGATATCACCGCACGGCTGATCCCGGCCGAGCGCCTGGCCAAAGCCACGATCATTACCCGTGAAGCAGCAGTGATCAGCGGCACAGCCTGGGTCGACACTGTGTTCCGCCAGCTTGACCCTCGGGTTGCCGTGCATTGGCAGGTGGCCGATGGCGATCGCGTGAGCCCCGACCAGGTACTGTTTCATCTTGAAGGCCCGGCCCGCTCGCTGCTCAGTGGTGAACGTAGCGCGCTGAACTTTCTGCAAATGCTGTCAGGCGTCGCCACCCATGCCCAGCACCTCGCTGATCAGGTGGCCGATACGCGGGTCAAGCTGCTGGACACACGCAAGACCCTGCCGGGTTTGCGTATGGCGCAAAAGTACGCGGTAACCTGTGGTGGCTGCCACAATCACCGTATTGGTCTGTACGACGCCTTTTTGATCAAGGAAAACCATATCGCTGCCTGCGGCGGTATCGCGCAAGCCATCAGTGCCGCGCACAAGATTGCCCCTGGCAAGCCGGTTGAAATCGAAGTGGAAAGCCTGCAAGAACTGAATGAAGCGCTGGCGGCAGGTGCGGATATCATCATGCTCGACGAACTGAGCATGGATGACATGCGCGAAGCGGTACGCCTGAACGCGGGCAAGGCCATGCTGGAAGCCAGCGGCGGTATCAACGAGTCGACCTTGCGTCCGATCGCCGAAACCGGCGTGGACTACATCTCGATTGGCGCCATGACCAAGGATGTGAAGGCGGTGGATCTGTCGATGCGGTTGAGCCTGTAAGCCCTGCACACCTTTGCTGTGGGAGCGGGCTGGCTCGCGATGGCATCACTGGGGTTCGCCTGATACACCGCGGTGCCCGCATCGCGAGCAAGCCCGCTCCCACAAAAAGCACAGGTTTTGCATCAGCCGTGCCGGCGGCACTTGATCTCATGCTCTAGCAGCCATTGCTTGGCTGCCAGACCTCCGGCAAAACCGGTCAAGGTGCCATTGCTGCCAATCACCCGATGGCACGGGATGATGATCGGGATCGGATTGCGCCCGTTCGCCGCTCCCACTGCCCGGGACGCCTTGGGCCGATGGATCTGCTGTGAAATCTGGCCGTAACTGGTGGTTACCGCAAAGGGAATGGTGGTCAGGGCCTGCCATACCGACTGCTGAAAGTCGGTGCCTAGCGGCTTGAGAAACAGGTCGAACGTCTGACGCTCACCCGCAAAATATTCCTCCAGTTGACGGCGAACTTCGGCAAGCTTTGGTGGCGAATGCACCCACCCGTCCTGTGGTACATGGGGCCGGCGATCCAACTCGAAACGCACTTCGCGCAACCCTTCATCATCAGCGACCAGAAACAGTGGCCCAATCGGTGATGGCATTTGTTCGTAGTAAATCTGCGTCATGTTCACACCTTGCGCGCTGTAATCGAATCGGTAGCTGCGCGCCATAAATACATCACGGAATAGGCCCGCCACGGGCGCCAGCTTTCAGCCAGTGCCTGCAGCGCTTTGGTACTTAACGGCTCACCCTGGGGGTTGGCTTCACGGCGCAGAATCAGATCGGCGGCCGGAAATGCATCTGGGTGTTTGAGCACGCGCATGGCGATGTAATGCGCGGTCCATTCGCCAATACCGGGCAGTTGTACCCAGCGCTCGATAAAACGCTCCAGGGGTTGCTCCACGGCGAAGTCGACACGCCCTTGTGCAAGGGCGCGGGCGATGCCCTGGATCGTATTGATGCGCGCCTGGGTTATGCCCATTTGCCCAAGATCGGCTTGGGCCAGCTGCTCAGGGCCGGGAAACAGACGATCCAGCCCCGAGCCCTTGTCGGCTTCAATGGCAACACCATGGCGCTGCACGATTCGACTGGCCAGGGTGCGTGCTGCAGCCACACTGACTTGCTGCCCCAGCACGGCCCGCACCGCCACTTCAAAACCGTCCCAGCCCCCCGGCAATCGCAGCCCCGGATAACGCCCGATCACAGGCGCCAGCAGCGGGCTGGCACTCAAGGTACCGGCGATGGCCAGCGGGTCGGCATCCAGATCGAACATGCGCCGAATCCGCGTGACCACCGCCAGCATCTGCCCCGGTGGCACATTGCGCAGCTCCAGCTGCAATGCATGCTGCTCACCCGGCCAGGCGCTGACCCTCAGCCAGCCGGGAGCTTCAGGGCTGCCAAACACCCGCTGATAACTGTGGCCATCGACCCGTTCGATACCGGGCAAGGCCCGGGTCTGCAGAAAGCCCAGCAAGGCTGCAAAGTCGTAAGGCGGGCGATAGCCCAGGCGCAACACCAGCGCCTTGTCTGCCCGTGTCTTCGGGCTGCGCCTGAAGGCACGGGGCTCGGCATGATTGGCTTCGGCAAAAGCCGCATTGAAACGACGCAGACTACCAAAGCCGGAAGCCATTGCCACTTCAGTGATCGACAGGTCGGTTTCGGTCAATAGTTGCTTGGCAAAAAGCAGGCGCCGGGTGGAATGCACGGCCATCGGCGGCGCCCCGAGATAGTGAACAAACAGACGACGCAATTGCCGCGCACCGATGTCCATGCGCTCAGCCAACTCTTCCAGCGAGTGCTCTGCCAGGTAACCCTCATTAATCAGCGTCAAGGCGCGCGACACCAGATGCTCGCCCTGCAACCAAAGCTGATTACCCGGTGCCAGCTCGGGCCGACAACGCAAACAGGGGCGAAAGCCTTGGGCCTGAGCCGCTGCCGCGCTGGGGTAATAAACCACGTTTTCGGCTTTTGGCGCACGGGCCGGACACACGGGGCGGCAGTAGATCCGGGTGCTGAGTACGGCAGTGAAAAACACCCCGTCAAACCGCGCATCACGGCTCAGGCGAGCGATTTCGCAGGCAGCGGTACTGGGCGTTGACAGGCGGTTATCTGTATTCATGGTCCGCAGAATAGCACCGCGTTTTGGCCGATTCTCGCCATTTTCGGACGTCAAAGTGCCTGGTGCTGCCCCTGAACGAAAAAGCCACCCGGCATTGACCGGATGGCTTTTTAAATGGTGCCGGAGACAGGAATCGAACCTGCGACCTTCGCGTTACGAGTGCGCTGCTCTACCGACTGAGCTACACCGGCGGTATCAGTAAAACTAGCAGCGCTGGCAAAAACCGGCAATTGCCGCATGTGTGCCGCTGCAGGAGCGGGCCTGCTGACCAAGGTTGTTGGTAAATCGCGATATTCTTGAGCCCTTGGCGCCCAGGCTTCACACACTCGGCATTACGACCATCGCGGGCTATTTGCACGCACCGCTGGCCAGGCAGGTACCATTTTGCGTCCAGTTCAGGGTGCCCCCCGAATTGCTCGGGGTCGGCACCAATACGCTGACCCAGCCGCCTGCTGCCTGGGTCCCCGCCATGGTAATCACACCATCGACTACCGTCATGCCCGCTGCCAGGTTTTCCGTCGCTTCGGCCGGCCCCGGGATGCCGTTGGTGCCCGCATCACAGGCCATCAGATCATTGGTCTGGCTGTAGCACAGGGCGACGGCAGTCTTGTAGGTATTGCTGATGGTGTTCACCTCGGCAAAACGGGTCTTCATCACGTGCTCGTGGTAAGCCGGAAATGCGAACGAAGCAATCAGACCGATAATTGCAACCACAATCATCAGTTCGATCAGGGTGAAGCCTTGTTGTTGTTTCACATGAAGTCTCCAGAAAAGGGGCACCCACAGGTGCCAGGCAGTGCTGTGCAGGCAAAAAAGTGCGCACAGGCTATCAAGGTTAGTGGGCAGTTGCTCCACAACTGCATCGCTGACACTTCTGGTCACTCTCAACTTGCCGGGTCAAGGCTCGGTGCATCTAGTCTTTGGGCTTACAGCACAGCCGGGCGCGCCGCGCTCCAAGGATCGATGCATGGCAACACAGGCCGTTAAAAACAGCCTTTACCGGTGGGAAGGCACCGATCGAAATGGCATTAAAACCAGCGGGCAAATCACGGCGGAACACCACACAATGATTCGGGTCCAGCTACGCCGCCAAGGTATTACCGTTAGTAAAATCCGCCGCCATTACAGTCACACACTGAATGCGGGCAAATCGGTCACGGCACTGGATATCACCCTGTTCACCCGCCAACTGGCTACCCTGATCAGCGCGGGCATAACTATGCAGCAAGCTCTGAAGGTTATCGCCAACGGTTTCGAGAGCCGTGCCATGCGCCAGCAGGTCACCGAACTCCAGCAAGACATCGGCGCAGGCACCAGCCTGTCGGCGGCGCTGCGCAAAAAACCGGCACATTTCGATCCTCTGTTTTGCAGCCTCGTCGAAGCTGGCGAACTGGCCGGGGCTCTGGACGTGTTGCTGCAACGGGTGGCGACCTACAGGGAAAAGACCGCCACTCTGAAAAAGAAAATCAAAAAAGCCATGACCTACCCCAGCGCCGTGCTCGTGGTCGCGCTGGCGGTGTGCGGCATTTTGTTGATCGAAGTGGTTCCGCAGTTCCAGGGCGTTTTCCGCTCATTCGACGCGCAACTGCCAGTGCTTACCTTGTGGGTGATCGGCCTGTCTGACAGCCTTCAGGCGCATGGCCTGTGGCTGCTGCTTTTTTGCGGCATCACCCTTGCAGGCCTTCACCATCGCTACAAGCACTGCGCAACCTGGCGCCAGCGCGTTGATCGCTGGCTGCTGAAACTGCCCGTCATGGGCAATCTGCTGCACATGTCAGCAATGGCCCGTTTTGCCCGCACGCTGTCGACGACCCTGGCTGCCGGCGTGCCATTGCTCGAAGCGCTGAACTCCGTAGCCAGCGCCACTGGCAATAGCCTGTACAAAGACGCGGTGCTACGACTGAAGAAGCAGGTTGCAACGGGTAGCCAGATCCATGTGGCCATGGCCGCTGCCGGAGTATTCCCGGGCATGGCAATCCAGATGACAGCTATTGGCGAAGAATCCGGCACATTGGACAGCATGCTTGACCAGGTTGCCGCCTATTATGAAAGCGAGGTCGACACTCTGGTCGACAACCTGACAACCTTGCTGGAGCCGATAATCATGGTGGTACTTGGAGTCATGGTTGGCGGGCTGGTCATCGCCATGTACTTGCCGATATTCAACCTTGGCCGGGTAATATGAGCATGATTGATTTGCTGAGCCGTCACCCCGACGCTTTTATTACCTGCGCGCTGATACTCGGCTTGCTGGCAGGCAGTTTTATCAATGTGCTGGCGTGGCGATTGCCAAAAATGCTTGAACAGGAATGGCAAGCCCAGGCCCGCGAGGTGCTGGATTTGCCCGAGCCAGCCAAAGGTCCTGTGTATAACTTGCTGCGCCCGCGCTCTCACTGCCCCAATTGCCGGCATTCGCTGCGCGTACGGGAGAACATCCCGCTACTGAGCTACCTGTTTTTGCGTGGTAAATGCTCGCAGTGCAAAAGTGCCATTAGCCTGCGCTATCCCCTTACGGAACTGACCTGCGCGGTATTGTCGGCTTTTGTCGCCTGGCATTTCGGTTTTGGCGCCCAGGCGGGCTGGATGCTTCTGCTGACCTGGGGGTTATTCGGCATTTGCCTGATCGATATCGAGCATCAAATCGTGCCTGATGTGCTGGTTTTGCCTCTGCTGTGGCTGGGATTGTTGCTCAACAGCTTCTCCCTGTTCACCACTTTGGGGCAGGCCGTATGGGGGGCCGCGCTGGGCTATGCAAGCCTGTGGTCGGTGTTCTGGATATTCAAACTGGTCACCGGCAAGGACGGCATGGGCTACGGCGATTTCAAGTTGCTGGCCGTACTCGGGGCATGGGGCGGGGTTGCGGTTCTGCCGCTAACCCTCCTGCTCTCTTCACTGCTGGGGGCGACGGTGGGGCTGGGGCTTTTGGCCATGCGCCGGGCCAAAACCAGTACCCCGATCCCCTTTGCGCCGTATCTGGCAATTGCCGGCTGGATTGCATTGCTCTGGGGTGGTCAAATAACCGGCTTCTATTGGCAGGTTTCGGTTTGACATGATGACTCCACCCTCCAAACCCTGGATTCTCGGGCTTACCGGCGGTATCGGCAGTGGTAAAAGTGCCGCTGCCGAGCACTTTGCCGCGTTGGGCATACATGTGGTGGACGCCGATCATGCGGCGCGCTGGGTCGTTGAGCTGGGACGCCCGGCGCTGGCCAGTATTGCCGAACACTTTGGAGCACAGGTGCTGCAAGCCGACGGGCAACTCAATCGTGGCGCATTGCGCCATCTGATCTTCACCGACCCCGAGCAACGCCGCTGGCTTGAAGCACTGCTGCACCCACTGATTCGTGAAGAGATCGCAAACAATCTGGCACAGGCGAAATCGCCTTACGCCATTCTGGTTTCGCCGCTGCTGATCGAGTCCGGCCAATACACCACAACTCAACGTGTACTGGTGATCGATGCACCGCAAGCCCTGCAGATGCAGCGTACCCTTGTGCGTGACAACACCACCGAACAGCAAGTCCAGGCCATTCTCAAGGCACAGGCCAGCCGCGAAGATCGCCTTCGTCACGCTGACGATGTGCTGGTCAATGACAAGGATCTGAAGGCGCTGCAGACTGAGGTCGAGCGCCTGCATCACTTTTATTTAACTTTGCGTGGAGGCCAACCATGACCAAACCTATGACCATCGACTGCCCGACCTGTGGCACAGCCGTGCAATGGGATACCACCAACGCTTTTCGCCCGTTCTGCTCGGACCGCTGCAAGCTGATCGACCTGGGTGCCTGGGCCAGCGAGGAACACAAGATCCCGGTCAGCCCGGATGCTGAAGATGATCTGTTTTCCGAAGACCTGAGCGAGCGCTTACATTAAAAGCCAAATCCTGTAGTCGCTGACGAGGTACGAAGGCTGCGATCGAGCCCGAAGGGGTCGTGCTTTAAAAGAGCACAGGCCCTGCGGTTTATCTCGCAGCCTGCGTCGGCGATTACGGCTTTTCTCCATCATCCTTCCATGGCGCCGCCAGGTAGCGGGTGCGGTTAAAGGTCTCAAGCCACTCCGGGCAGAACACCACCAGTGCGGTTACCAGCATCCCGTTGATAAACGCTTCGGGAAAGATGATCAGCCACAGATAGCCGACAAAGTCCTCCAGCCAATACGGCATGACGAACAACCCGTCCAGCCACAACACACCCAGCACCGCCCCTATGCACAGCAACGCCGCCAACGCTGCGGCAAAAAAACCCGAGCAAAAGATATACACAAAGGGGTTACGCGGTTGCGCACGCTCGACCATACGCGCACACCCTTCGGTCACTGCTATCGGCAACAGAATCAGCAGCACGCCGTTGACACCCATCGCGGCCAACTCCTGACGCCCCAGCAACACCAGTCCGACTTGCGCCAGAAGCGCACCGACCACTGCCAGCGGCCAGTCGAGCAGCAACGTGACCACCGTCAGGCCAATAAAGTGGTAAGACACCCCGCCATCAAAGTCACGCCGTACCAGCCAGAGCAAAAACACCCCGAACACCGTGCCAAACAACAGGTGCTGGCGCCGCGTATCGGTAAACAGCTCAACCCAGGGAGCACGCCAGATGGCCCACAGCACAACGGGAACATAGATCAGCCAGCCGATGACCAGCGTTTGTGTGGATAACACCTGTGTACTTATCATCGGCCTTGCCCTGCCTTGTCAAAACACACCGTTCAACCCTCCCTGTCGGATGCGACTGAGTCTACACCCGGACTTTCAGTAACACCTGTTTCAAGGCTAAGCTGCGTGCATGGACGACTCAGATTATTTACGCCTGCTCACCATTCAGGCCGAGCAAGCCAATGCCTTTTTATCCAATGCCCGCAAATGGGAGCGTGAGCGTTGGGTCTGCCAGCGCCTGTTGCAAGGCCTGAATATCCCCTACCACAGTGAAGACTTCCGGCAGGCGGGCCAGGAGCCTCCCGATGTGCTGTTCGGCGATGCACGCTTTGAGGTGTTCTTTGTCCTCGATGAGGGCCGGCGCCTGAACGATGAATGGCGCGCGGAACTGCAGCGCAGGCGCAGCGCCTACTCCCTGAGCCAATTGGTCCGTCGCGAAGCACGGCCCAAACGGATTCCGGCGAGCAAGCTGTTGCAGCGGCTGGGCCCCACCCTGCATAAAAAAGCCACTAACTACAAAGAGCGCGATATCGACCTGGGGCAGCTGGATATCATTGCGTTTTCCAGCCTCAAGCGCGAAGTGCTGGACCTTAACAGCCACTTTCCGCCGCCGACTGAATATTTGCGCCAGGGCTGGCGCTCGCTGTCGCTGGTAGGGCCGACCTTTGCCCGGGTGCTGTTTGCCCAACCGGACGCACCGGATTTTTTGCGCAACAACCTGGGACGCAGCATTATTTTTGATGTGGGTATCAGCCTGTGAGCCCGTTGCAGGCGCTTATTGCCAATGTGCCGCAAACCGGGCGCGTGTGCTGGATCGGCGTACGCCCCGAGTCCCGGGCAGACATGCTCGAACTCGACGCGGTTGAAGCCCGCCGCGAAGCCGGGCTGACCGGCGATCATGCCCGGCCCGGCGCCCGCAATGCCCGCCAGGTGACGCTGATACAATGGGAACACCTGGCCGTTATCAGCTCACTGCTGGGGCGCACGGCGGATCAACCGATCCTGGCGCAGGACTTGCGCCGCAACCTGGTGATCCGCGGAATCAACCTGTTCAGCCTCAAAGGCCGGCGCTTCAAGGTTGGCCAGGCCATTTTCGAAACCACTGGCTGGTGTCAGCCTTGTGCCCGACTGGAGCAGCGTCTGGGCCAGGGGACTTTTCAGGCGGTACGTGGCCACGGCGGGATCACGGCCCGGGTAATCGAAAGCGGGATCATTCGTCTAGACGACGAACTGCGGGTCGAGCCATTAGGCCCGCACGGCTATGCTTCATTTCATCCCGGTTGATCAATGCTGTAGCTTTTACACACCCAGCAACGTCTATTTGACGAGGCCAAAAATATGCCCAGTCGCCTGAACCCCGATGATCTGAAGCGTGTCGAAGAGTACCTTCAATTGCCACAAAATCAGGTTGAGCGCCGCCCTTTCAGGCCCTGGCTGCTCCTTGCCATAGTGGTGATCGCGGTGATCGGCATGGGCCTTTTGAGCCGCCTCCTGAGTTACCTGGCGCTATGAGCTGCATTGCGCTCGCCCGGGGCCACTCAGGCACAGAATTTTTTTCAAGCCTTGTGAGTGATATCCATGACCCATCGTATTGTTATCGTCGGCGGCGGCGCCGGCGGCCTGGAGTTGGCGACCCGCCTGGGCAAGACTCTGGGTAAGCGCGGCAAGGCCAGCGTCACGCTGGTCGATGCCAACCTGACCCATATCTGGAAACCGCTGCTGCATGAAGTTGCTGCCGGCTCATTGAACTCATCGGAAGACGAGCTCAACTACGTCGCCCAGGCCAAATGGAATCACTTTCAGTTCCAGCTGGGCCGCATGAGCGGGCTGGATCGTGAACTGAAAAAGATCTCATTGTCGGCAACCCTCGACGAAAACGGCCAGGAACTGGTACCTGCCCGCGAGTTGGGTTACGACACCCTGGTGATTGCGGTGGGCAGTACCACCAATGACTTCGGTACCAAAGGCGCGGCCGAACACTGCCTGTTCCTCGATACCCGCAAGCAGGCCGAGAAATTTCATCAGCAACTGCTCAATCATTACCTGCGTGCCCACGCAGGGCAAAGCGATACGCTCGAACAGATCAGCGTGGCCATTGTCGGCGCAGGTGCAACCGGAGTCGAGCTGGCTGCCGAACTGCACAATGCCGCCCACGAACTGGCAGCCTATGGCCTGGACCGGATCAAGCCGGAAAACATGCATATCACCCTGATCGAAGCGGGCCCACGGGTATTGCCTGCCCTGCCGGACCGTATCGGCGGGCCTGTGCATAAAACCCTGGAAAAACTCGGGGTCACCGTGCTGACCAACTCCGCAGTCAGCGAAGTAACTGCTGACAGCTTGATAACCAAAGATGGTCAGGTGATTCCTGCAAGTTTGAAGGTTTGGGCTGCGGGCATTCGTGCACCTGGCTTCTTGAAGGAAATTGCCGGGCTGGAAACCAACCGCATTAACCAGTTGGTGGTACGCCCTACCCTGCAAACCACCCGTGACGAGAATATTTTTGCCTTTGGCGATTGCGCCGCCTGTCCGCAACCCGGCACCGACAAGCTGGTGCCGCCTCGCGCCCAGGCTGCTCACCAGCAGGCGTCGTTGCTGGCCAAGTCGCTGAAATTGCGCATTGAAGGTAAAACTCAGCTGCCGGACTACACCTACCGCGATTATGGCTCGCTGATTTCCCTGTCGAGCTTTTCGGCTGTGGGTAACTTGATGGGCAGCCTGATGGGTACCGTTATGCTGGAAGGCTGGTTGGCGCGGATGTTCTACATCTCGCTATATCGCATGCACCAGATGGCGCTGTACGGCACCTTCCGCACCTTGATGCTGATGCTGGGCAGCAGGATCGGACGCGGCACCGAGCCGCGCCTGAAACTGCACTAAGTGCGACTACTCTGTAGTCGCTGCCGAAGGCTGCGACAGTAAAAACTGCAACTGTGGGAGCGAGCCTGCTCGCGAAGGTCGTTCGCGAGCAGGCTCGCTCCCACAATAGGGCTTGATCTACAACAGAGTATCTACAGCGCCGCGTAATCAGCGCCCCGCGTGATTACCCGCCTCGGCTTCACGGCCTTTAAAGCCGTGGGGCTGATGCTCGTCAAAGAATTTCACCGCGCGCACAAAGTCCTCCAGCAACAACTTGGCCATGTCGATCGACATACCCTGCTTCACCAGAATCCGCTGCACCACTACGTTCTCGACATTTGCCGGCAAGCTATACGCAGGTACCAGCCAGCCACGGGTGCGCAACCGGTCTGCCAGGTCATACAGCGAATATGAAGTTTTCGCCCCTGGCTTCAGACGCCAGGTCAACGCCGGAATCCCCAGCTGCGGGTCACCGTTATAGAGCATCTCGAACGGTCCGACCTTGACCAGTTCAGCCGCAAGAAACTGTGCCGTCTGGTAGCAGGCTGAATGAATACGCTCATAGCCTTCACGCCCCAGACGCAAGAAGTTGTAGTACTGCGAGATGATCTGCCCGGCCGGACGTGAAAAGTTAAGGGCGAACGTAGGCATATCACCCCCCAGATAATTCACATGAAACACCAGCCCTTCAGGCAGTTCCTTTTCATCCCGCCAAACCACCCAGCCCGCGCCCAGCGGAGCCAGGCCGAACTTGTGCCCGGAGGTACTGATGGACTTGACCCGCGGCACGCGGAAATCCCAAAGAATATCCGGCGCACAAAACGGAGCCAGCATCGCGCCACTTGCACCGTCGACGTGCAGATCAATATTCAGACCCGTGCTTTTTTGCAAGTCATCCAGAGCATCGGATAACGGCTTTACGGTTTCATACAGCCCGGTGAACGTCTGGCCAAAGGTCGGCACTACGACGATGGTATTTTCATCGACCCGCTCCAGCATGTCCTCGGGGGTCATAAACCAATGCCCTTCCGACATCGGCACTTCACGAATTTCGACGTCCCAGTAACGGGCAAATTTGTGCCAGCACACCTGCACCGGACCGCACACCATATTCGGCGTAGTTGTCGGCTTGCCTGCCGCCTTGCGCACCGCACGCCAGCGCCACAATGCAGCCAGACCACCCAGCATGCAGGCTTCGCTGGAGCCTACGGTGGAAGTACCGATGGTGGTAGCCGCTTCCGGCGAATGCCATAAGTCCGCCAGCATATGAATACAGCGGTTTTCCAGCTCCGCAGACTGCGGGTACTCATCCTTGTCGATCATGTTCTTGTCGATCGACAGGTCCATCAACTTGTGGACCTCGTCCTCTTCCCACGTCTGGCAAAAGGTCGCGAGGTTCTGCCTGGAGTTTCCATCCAGATACAACTCATCGTGGACCAGTTGGAAAACCTCACCCGGCGCTTGCTCAGCCTCGGGGAACAGCTTGATTGCAGCGGCATGAGCCAGCGCAGAAGAACCAAATACGGGGTCGACGTCCTTGTTGCGCTTGATACGGTGCAGTGCCATGTGAACTCTCCTTGAGTATTGGTCAATCTATGAGCCCGCCGTTGCAACTCTGGCTCAGCTTCGGCCCAGCCAGCATAGCCAAGCATTTGAGGTCTGCCGTCCGATTTCCGACCACCGTGCATTTTCCGATCTATAGTCTCGATTCTCGATAGTACTCACGGAGCGAGCACGATGAAGCAAAGACCCACGACCGTAGACAGCACGGTAAAACAGGCGCTGGACCAGTCCCTGCAACGGTTTGCCAGCAATCAGCACGGCAAGAACGCCAGCTACATCCCTTACCTGGCCTCAGTGCCATCCCATCTGTTCGGCATCAGCATCATGTTCTGCGACGGTACCCATGCAGAAGTCGGCGACACCGATTACGCCTTCGCCATCGAGTCGATTTCCAAGGTATTCACCCTCGCCCATGTACTCGATGAAGTGGGACCGCAAGCCTTGCGCAGCAAGATCGGTTGCGACCCCACAGGTGAGCCGTTCAACTCGGTGATTGCCCTGGAACTGCATAAGGGCCGACCGCTCAACCCCTTTGTAAACGCAGGCGCCATGGCCACTGTCAGCCTCCTCGAAGCCGATACGGCGCAAGCGCGCTGGGACCAGATCCAGGCGACTTACAACCTTTTCGCCGGGCGTGAACTGACGGTCAACGACGAGGTTTATCAATCGGAAGCCAAGACCAACCAGCACAACCGCGGCATTGCCTGGCTATTGCAGAGTTACGGCTATATGTACGCCGACCCGATGGAAGTGTGCGCCGTCTACACCCGTCAATGTTCCGTGGCGATCACCTGCCATGACCTGGTGACCATGGGCGCTACCCTGGCCAATGGTGGCGTCAACCCGATCAGCGGAAAACGCGCGGTTCGGGCCAACAACGTGGCGCCAATCCTCTCCGAGATGACCCTGAATGGCCTGTATGACACCACCGGAGACTGGTACTACAAAGTCGGCCTGCCGGGAAAAAGCGGGGTCGGCGGCGGCATTCTGGCGGTGGTTCCGGGGGTGTGCGCCATCGCCGCCTTTGCCCCGCCACTGGACGGAGCCGGTAACAGCGTTCGCGGTCAACTGGCCGCCGAATACCTTAGCCGCACGCTCAATCTGAGCCTGTTGCACGAATTCGCGTAAGGGAGCGGGATACTTATGGCTACCACCAGCAAAGCTAAAACCTACATGTCCTGGCTGACCATCTGCTTTATGATGGTTGCCGCTGTTGCCAGTATTCGTTCGTTACCCAGCATGGCCGTCTATGGTCTGGGCTCGGTCTTTCTCTATGTCATCCCCGCACTGCTGTTTTTCATTCCGGTATCCCTGGTCGCCTCTGAACTGGGCACAGGCTGGAACGGCGGGATTTATGGCTGGGTAAGACAAGCCTACGGCGACCGCCCGGGCTTTTTCATCATGTGGTTCATGTGGGTACAAGTGGTGGTCTGGTACCCGATTGTGCTCGGGTTTGGCGCCAGCACCATGGCGTATCTGATCAACCCTGAACTGGCCAAAAGCGGTGTATTTACTGCCGCCGTCATCATCGTTTTATACTGGCTATCGACATTTGTGGCACTTAACGGGCTGACAGCACTGTCGAAGCTGACGTCATGGTTCATGCTGCTGGGCACCGCATTACCCGCCGCGCTGCTGGTTTTGCTCGGCGTCGCCTGGCTGGTGCTGGGGCATAAATCAGCCACCCCGTTGACTTGGGATGCCTTGATCCCGGCCATTTTCGATACCCACTCCACAGTCAAATCCGGCTCGCGCAACCTGCACCCGGACTTCTGGCAGGAATTTACCGGCGCCATTACCGGCCTGGTACTGATTGTGAGTAACTTCCTGGCGTTTGCCGGTATCGAAATGAACGCCATTCACGCCCGTGAATTGCGTAACCCGCAAAAGGAAATGCCCCGGGCGATTCTCTTGGCCTTCTTTATGATCCTGCTGGTGTTTATCCCGCCCACGGTGGCGATTTCGCTGGTGGTACCCGCTGACTCAACCAGCCTTACCGCCGGGGTTATCCAGGCTTACGCTGCGTTCTTCCAGGGCTTCGACATGCCATGGGCAACCCCGATCATGGCCATTTTGCTGATTATCGGTGCGTTGGGCGGGGTACTGGCCTGGACTGCCGGGCCGTCTACCGGCTTGCTGTTCGTCGGTAAGGCCGGAATGCTTCCACCTGTGATGCAGGAAGTGAACAAAAAAGGCGTGCAAAAAAACATTCTGTATTTACAGGCCGTTATCGTCACGCTGCTGTCGACGATTTACATCTTTCTCGACAATGTATCCGATGCCTTCTGGATGATCAGTGCGATGGCTGCGCTGATGTACCTGATCATCTACGTATTCATGTTTATGGCGGCCATGAAACTGCGTAAAACACAGCCCAATGTAAAACGCGGCTATGTGCTCAAGGGGCTGCATGGCTGGTGCTACCTGGGGTTGTTTTCAACCTGCGTGGCGCTAATTTTCGGCTTTATTCCGCCCAACAGCTTCAGCAGCATGCCGTTTTTCGAATATGCGGGGATTTTGTTGCTGGGATTGATCGTCGCAGGCGTGCCGCCGTTTATCTTCTATGCATTGCGCAAGCCGTCATGGCAGATGGTGCCCAAGGCAGAAGCAGATCAGTATTCGGCCGCGCTGCAGGATCTTCAGGACGCGGACAACAAGGCTGCAAACCCAAGCTGAAGCAAAAACCTCGTAGCAGCTGCTGAAGAACGAAGGCTGCGACTACAGGGTTACGTTTCCTACAGGCATAAAAAAAGCGTCCAATGGACGCTTTTTTTATGGCTACTGGAGCCGAACATGGTGGGTCGTGTGGGATTCGAACCTACGACCAATTGGTTAAAAGCCAACTGCTCTACCAACTGAGCTAACGACCCAAAAATTCTTTGAAACTGGCTCCACGACCTGGACTCGAACCAGGGACCCAATGATTAACAGTCATTTGCTCTACCAACTGAGCTATCGCGGAACTGCATATTTCAACTTTTACAACAATAAAAAAGCGTCCGTAAGGACGCTCTTTTATGGCTTCTGATGCAACTGGCATCAGCGCCTTATTTTCTATACCCATTACTGCCGGGCAGAAAATGGTCGGGGTAAGGGGATTCGAACTCCTGACATCCTGCTCCCAAAGCAGGCGCGCTACCGGACTGCGCTATACCCCGGTAAAAAAAAGCACCTTCAAGAGGCGCCTTCTTCGATCAGTGCTTTTGGCCTCTGATCTTAAGATCTAACCCCAGCGAACTGGAGCCAAAAATGGTGGGTCGTGTGGGATTCGAACCTACGACCAATTGGTTAAAAGCCAACTGCTCTACCAACTGAGCTAACGACCCAAAAATGGTCGGGGTAAGGGGATTCGAACTCCTGACATCCTGCTCCCAAAGCAGGCGCGCTACCGGACTGCGCTATACCCCGGCTTGAAAATGGCTCCACGACCTGGACTCGAACCAGGGACCCAATGATTAACAGTCATTTGCTCTACCAACTGAGCTATCGCGGAACTACATATTTCAATTTGTAACGTTGTTGCCTTACTGCTTAGCAACACTCTTCGAGTTCTTCGCATCGCTGCGTTGGCGTCTCTGAGGTCGGCTATTCTACAAGCTTTAAAAGCCTTGTCAACCCTTATTTTTCGTTAGAAGACAATTACTTAGCTCTTCCAGCGGGCTTCTCGGTTTGGGCCAAGTCGCTATTACGGGTTGCTTGCTGCGGGGCGCATATTACAAGCGTTTTCCTTACAGATCAACACCCTAGAAAAAAAAGGCCTCGCAAAGCGAGGCCTCTCTTAAAACACCGCTTTCAAACCTTATGCGAAGACGATTTCGTCGTCCTTCACGCTGGCTGTCACGGTGGTGCCAGGCAAGAACTGACCGGACAGGATCAGTTGTGCCAGCGGGTTTTCGATCCAGCGCTGGATCGCACGTTTCAGAGGGCGTGCGCCATAAACCGGGTCGTAACCAACCGCAATCAGCTTGTCCAGAGCATCCTGGTTCAGCTCAAGGCTCAAGTCACGCTCAGCCAGACGACTGCGCAGACGACCCAACTGGATTTCGGCGATGCCAGCAATCTGATCACGGGCCAGAGGCTCGAAGATCACCACTTCGTCGATCCGGTTCACGAACTCCGGACGGAAGTGGGTGCTGACCGCATCCATCACCGCTGCACGCTGTGCCTCGCGATCGCCCACCAGCTCCTGGATCTGTGCAGAGCCCAGGTTGGAGGTCATCACGATCACCGTGTTGCGGAAGTCCACGGTACGGCCGTGGCTGTCAGTCAGGCGACCGTCTTCCAGCACTTGCAGCAACACGTTGAACACGTCCGGGTGAGCCTTCTCGACTTCATCCAGCAGGATCACCGAGTAAGGCTTGCGCCGTACCGCTTCGGTCAGGTAACCGCCTTCTTCGTAGCCCACATAGCCTGGTGGCGCACCAATCAGTCGAGCCACGGAATGTTTCTCCATGAACTCGGACATATCGATCCGCACCATCGCCTCTTCAGTATCAAAGAGGAACTCGGCCAGCGCCTTGCACAACTCGGTTTTACCCACACCGGTCGGGCCGAGGAACATGAACGAGCCGCTAGGACGGTTCGGGTCACTCAGGCCGGCACGGGAGCGCCGCACGGCGTTGGACACAGCCACTACGGCCTCGTCCTGGCCAATCACGCGCTCATGCAACAGGCTTTCCATTTTCATCAGCTTGTCGCGTTCGCCTTCGAGCATCTTGGAGACCGGGATACCCGTCCACTTCGATACCACTTCCGCGATTTCCTCTTCAGTCACTTTGCTGCGCAACAACTGGTTTTCAGTTTTGCCGCTGTGCTCGTCGACCATCTGCAGGCTGCGTTCCAGATCAGGGATGATCCCGTACTGCAACTCGGCCATGCGGTTGAGGTTGCCGCTGCGGCGGGCCACTTCAAGCTCCTGGCGCGCCTGCTCGATTTTCTGCTGGATCTGGGCAGAGCCCTGCACTTCGGCTTTTTCCGAGGTCCAGATCTCTTCGAGGTCCGAATATTCGCGCTCGTGACGCTCGATTTCTTCCTGCAATTTCTCGAGGCGTTTTTTCGCGGCCTCGTCTTCTTCTTTCTTCAACGCCTGGGCTTCAACCTTCAGTTGAATCAAGCGACGTTCAAGACGGTCCAGTACCTCAGGCTTGGAGTCGATCTCCATGCGGATACGGCTGGCAGCCTCGTCCATCAGGTCAATCGCCTTGTCCGGCAACTGCCGGTCGGTGATGTAACGATGGCTGAGTTTGACCGCCGCAATGATCGCACCGTCGGTAATCGCTACCTTGTGGTGAACCTCATAACGCTCTTTGAGGCCACGCAGGATCGCAATGGTGTCTTCTTCGCTCGGCTCGTCCACCAGTACTTTCTGGAAGCGACGCTCAAGTGCTGCGTCCTTCTCGATGTATTGGCGGTACTCGTTGAGCGTGGTCGCACCCACGCAGTGCAACTCACCGCGAGCCAGTGCAGGCTTGAGCATATTGCCCGCATCCATGGCACCCTCGCCTTTACCGGCGCCAACCATGACATGCAATTCGTCGATAAACAGGATGACTTGCCCTTCCTGCTTCGACAGCTCGTTAAGCACTGCTTTCAGGCGCTCCTCGAACTCACCGCGGAACTTGGCACCGGCAATCAGCGCACCGATGTCCAGGGACAGCAGACGTTTGCCCTTGAGGCCGTCAGGCACTTCGCCATTGATGATCCGTTGTGCCAGACCTTCGGCAATCGCGGTTTTACCCACGCCAGGCTCACCGATCAGTACCGGGTTGTTCTTGGTACGGCGCTGCAGGACCTGAATGGTGCGACGAATTTCATCGTCACGACCGATCACCGGGTCGAGCTTGCCCTCTTCGGCGCGCTTGGTCAGGTCAATGGTGTACTTGTCCAGCGCCTGGCGTGACTCTTCAACGTTCGGGTCATTGACCGCTTCGCCGCCACGCAGGTTGTTGATGGCATTTTCCAGGGCTTTCTTGCTCACGCCCTGACCCAGCAACAACTTGCCCAGCTTGCTGTTGTCGTCCATCGCCGCCAGCAATACAACTTCGCTGGTGATGTACTGGTCGCCTTTTTGCTGCGCCAGACGATCCGCCTGGTTCAACAGACGTGCCAAATCCTGCGACATGTTTACGTCGCCAGTCGGATTCTGAATTTTTGGCAGCTGATCGAGCTCTTTGGTCAGCTCTTTACGCAGGCTGTTTACATCGAAACCGACTTGCATCAGCAACGGCTTGATCGAACCGCCCTGCTGTTCCAGCAATGCCTGCATCAAGTGCGCAGGCTCGATGGCCGGATGATCGAGGCCAACGGCCAATGACTGAGCATCGGACAACGCCAATTGCAACTTGCTGGTTAATCTATCTATACGCATTCGTCACCTTCCTTATGAGCAGGCCGGAGGGATGGAAACTCCTGAATGAAGAAACCTGCCAGATACCATAGTAGATGCGGGCGATTACGAGAGTTTCAAGCGTTTGGAAAATGACGCAGATCAGCTGGACGGTCTTTCGATCCAAACCAGTGATGCGAAGCGGCCAGTATTGGGACTGCGCCGATAGGAGAAGAAACGCGGGTCGGTCACGGTGCAAAAACCCCCGCCGTACACAGCCGTGATACCGAAGCGGGCCAGACGCAAACGCGCCAGCTCATAGATATCGGCCATAAAACGCCCGGCATTGATGCTGGGCACAAAGGCGGCTTCGGCCTGGGGCATGTCTTTTACAAAGACCTCCCGCACCTCGGCCCCGACCTCAAATGCCTTGGGGCCAATGGCCGGCCCCAGCCACACAAGCAGCTCCTGTGGCGCAACATTGAGGCTTAGTGCGGCGGCTTCAAGCACCCCGGCCGCCAGCCCGCGCCAACCGGCATGGGCTGCCGCAACACGAGTGCCAGCACGATCGCAGAACAATGCAGGCAAACAATCCGCCGTCATTGCCGTACAGGCAATACCGGGGGTGGCCGTCCAGCTGGCATCGGCCTCAACAATCAGTTCGGGATTGGCAGGTGCGACCACAACCCCGTGAACCTGGCTAAGCCAGGCGGGCTGTACGTCAAAAATATGGGTAAGGCGATGGCGGTTATGCGCAACGGCAACAGGGTCGTCGCCTACATGGTCGCCCAGGTTGAAGCTGTCGAACGGCGCCACACTGACGCCGCCCGCACGGGTGGTCACACAGGCCCGGATGCCTGCCGGCGCTGGCCAGTCAGGAATCAGGAAGGTGTTCACCCGATAAATGCCTCACGGTCTTGCTTGAGCAACGTCAACAGCCAGACAAAGTCGTCAGGCAGTGCTGATTCCCAGCTCATGCGCTTACCGGTCGTCGGATGATCCAGCTCGAGGAAACGGGCATGGAGCGCCTGACGCGGGAAGTTTTTCAGGGACTCGACCATCGTCACGCTGGCAGACGGCGGAATACGGAAGCGACCGCCGTAGGCAGGGTCTCCGACCAACGGGAAGTTGATATGAGACATATGCACACGAATCTGGTGCGTACGACCGGTTTCCAGCTTTACCCGCACATGGGTGTGGGAACGGAAACGCTCAAGCACACGGTAATGACTGACCGCCTGCTTGCCGCCTTCCATTACCGCCATGCGCTGGCGCTGCTGGCCGTGACGGCCGATAGGCGCGTCGATCTTGCCCCCGGCGGTCACGACACCGATAACGATGCACTCATAGATACGACTGACACTGCGGCTCTGCAACTGTGTAACCAGTTGTGTCTGCGCCTGAATGGTCTTGGCGACCACCATCAGACCGGTGGTGTCCTTGTCCAGGCGATGCACGATCCCCGCACGCGGCACATTGATAATGTCCGGTACGTGATGCAGCAAGGCATTGAGCAAAGTACCACTGGCATGCCCTGCAGCCGGGTGCACCACCAGGCCCGCAGGCTTGTTGATGACCAGGATGTCATCGTCTTCGTAGACGATATCCAGGGGGATGTCTTCAGCGATCCACTCACCCTGGGCTTCCTGCTCTGCAGTCAGCTCCAGGATGGCACCGCCGTGTACGATGTCACGGGGGCGTATGACGGCTCCGTCCACAGTAAGGCGGCCGTCTTTGATCCAGGCGGAAAGGCGCGAGCGCGAGTGCTCAGCGAATAATTGTGCGGCGACTTGATCGAGGCGTTGGCCACCCAGTTCGGACGGCACCTCTTCGCGAAGTTGAATTTTCTCGGACATGCTCATCAGGACCGCGCCAAGCCTTTGGTTTCGGCTGCGCGCTTGTGGTTAAATACGGCGTCTTTTGCCCCGAGGCTTTTCACGGGGCACTCATCATAACAGGACGGACCCGCCCAAGACAGCGGCCGTCATAGGGACGCAAGCCGCCATGCAAGTGAGACACCTGCTGCTGATCGCCATCCTCGCACTGACCGCCGCTTGCTCGTCGACTAAAGAAGTCGTTGACGAAAACCTCAGCGAAGTGGAGCTGTACCAGCAGGCACAGGCCGACCTGGACAACCACAGCTATACCAGTGCTACCGCCAAACTCAAGGCCCTTGAGTCACGCTACCCGTTCGGTCGCTACGCCGACCAGGCCCAGCTTGAACTTATTTACGCCTACTACAAGAACTCCGAGCCCGAAGCGGCCAAGTCGGCTGCCGAACGGTTTATCCGCCTGCATCCACAGCATCCGAACGTTGACTACGCCTACTACCTCAAGGGCCTGACCTCCTTTGACCAGGACGTTGGCCTGCTGGCGCGCTTCCTGCCGCTGGACATGAGCAAGCGTGACCCGGGCGCTGCACGCGACTCCTACAACGAGTTCGCCCAGCTCACCAGCCGCTTCCCCAACAGCCGCTACGCACCCGACGCCAAGCAGCGCATGATCTACCTGCGCAACCTGTTGGCAGCGTATGAAATCCACGTAGCCGATTACTACCTGACTCGTCAGGCTTATGTAGCCGCTGCCAACCGTGGCCGCTATGTGGTCGAAAACTTCCAGGAAACTCCTTCGGTCGGCGACGGCCTGGCGGTAATGGTTGAGTCCTACCAGCGCATGCATCTCGACCAGCTGGCCAACACCAGCCTTGAAGTGCTCAAGACCAACTACCCGGACCACCCGAGCCTGGTAGACGGCCAGTTTGTGCCGCAGGTTTCCGAGTCGGACAACCGTTCATGGCTGAGCAAGGCCACATTGGGCCTGATCGAATCCAGCACACCGCTGCCACCGGGTGAAACCCGTGCAAACATGGATATCCAGAAGCAGTACCAGGATGCCAAGGATGCAATCCCGGCAGAACTGAAGCCAAAGGATGCCGATGGCGACATCATCGAAGAACCGCAAGCTGAAGGTAAAAGCCGCTCCTGGTTCAGCTACATGACCCTGGGCCTGTTCGACTGATCGTTTAGCACATAAAAAAAGAGCTCTTCGGAGCTCTTTTTTTATGTTTGATTTACCGCTGTGCGCCTGCCAGGTCCTTGGCTAAACTGGTGCATCTTTTCTCGAATAGCGAATTACCATGCTTCGTTTACTGATCTGGGCAGCGCTGATTGCTGCAGGCGTTTGGCTGTGGCGCAAATACAAGACCGGTATGGCCGCGACCAAAAAACCGGTCGACCCGAGCGCTCAGCCAATGGTGCGCTGCGCCCACTGTGGCGTACACCTGCCCCGTGACCGCGCCCTGAGCCAGCAACAAGAGTGGTATTGCACCCAGCAGCATCTGGAGCAAGGGCCAAAACCAAGGGGTTAAGCCACCTGCGGTCGCTGCCGCAGGCTACGACAGGAAAACGGCAACTGTGGGAGCGAGCCTGCTCGCGAAGGTCGTTCGCGAGCAGGCTCGCTCCCACAATAGGGCTTGATCTACAACAGAGTATCGACAGAAATCCCTCTGTGTTTGTAGCCGCTTAAATCCGCCCCTCTGGCGCATAAGGCGTCGGGTCGATAATCGGCTCACGCCCCAGCAGCAAGTCCGCGAATAATTGGCAGGACGCCGGTGCCAATACCAGACCGTTGCGATAGTGCCCGCAGTTGAGCCACAGACCATCAAAACCTGACACCCGCCCAATATACGGAATGCCCTCGGGCGAACCTGGCCGCAGCCCAGCCCAGTGCCCCACCACTTCAGCATCGGCCAGGGCCGGGATCAATTCGACTGCCGAGGCCTTGAGGCTCTCAAGGGCCGTAAGGGTCGGGGTTTTATCAAAGCCTTCATGCTCCAGCGTGCTACCGATCAGGATATGACCGTCGCGGCGGGGAATGGCATAACGCCCTTTTGCCAGCACCATGCACGACAAAAAGTCAGATGCGCATTTGTACAGGATCATCTGCCCCTTGACCGGCTCCACAGGCAACTCCAGCCCCAGCCCGCTCAACAACTCACCGCTCCAGGCCCCGGCCGACAACACCACCTCGTCGCCGCGAATCTCACCCCGGGCCGTATTGACCCCGCAAACTCTTTCGCCTTCGCGAACAAAACCGAGCACCTCGCACTGCTCATGCACAGTGACATTCGGCATCGCCTGCAGTGCAGCCTTCAGCGATTTCACCAACCGCGGATTCCGCACATTGGCCACATTAGCCATATAAATTGCGTGTGCATAACCACCGCCCAGCACGGGCACGGCATCATGGACTGCCGACATATCGACCGCCCCCAGAGGTCGCCCTTCGCGCCCGGCCCACTCCAGCGCCTGAGCCTCATCATCCAGGTCCAGCCAGTACAGCCCGGTGGTGTGTACTTCAGGATCAATACCCGTCGAAGCAAACAGACGCTCGGCCAATTGCGGATAAAAGTCCTGAGACCAGTGCGCCAGGGCCGTTACAGCACAGTTATAGCGCCACGGATAAAGCGGCGAAACAATACCGCCGCCGGCCCAGGAGGACTCCTGGCCCGCCCCGCCACGCTCCAGCACAATCACCTGCTCTACATCAGCCGCCAGATTAAACGCAGTCAGCAGGCCTATGACACCGCCCCCGACAATCACCACCCGTTGCTGCCTAGCCATCTGTTAATCCAGCCCGTCATTCAAAATCAATCGTTAGCGCCCCCAACACTGCTGCATTGTCAGGCCAGGGGCGGCCTGGGTTATCGTTGCCATACCGGTGTGAGCCAGCGTAAAGCTCCCGCACGAATCCCCCGCCATTGCCGAACCTTGTTTGGGCGTCGCCTTCAGCCAGTAGCCGTGGTCGACGAGATCGGCACTGATGTCGTAGTGCTGATTGCCTGAACTAAGGTCTTTCATACCGCTATATACCGCGTTCTTTGTGTAAAAGCGCTCAAGACTTTGGGCTTGCTCCGTCAACAGGACAACAACTTGAGAGCGGTAAGCCCGCTTTACATAATCGCCGTACAACGGATAAACGAATGCGCCAAGGATACCGGTGATAACCACGACGATCATCAGTTCGATCAGGGTAAAACCTGCTACATACCTGTACATTTCGTGCGTCCTATTGCAGCTGTCGCCACATGACCCGGTGAAAACCCCTGGCAACACGCTCTTGCGAAGCGTTATCCGGCCCTTGATAACGCGCATAAATACTCTCCAGTACGGTGCGCGACTGCCCGTGCCAGCCAATACCGGTAACTCGATACAAACGGGTAGTGGTGGTCACTGGTAAATGGGCTGGCGTAATGCTTGGCCCAAGGTTCTGAACACCATACAGCCCGTTCGCAACGCTTATCCAACGTACCCCGGAGGCCGGATCGATGCCTGGCACAGCCTGAGTACGCGCCTCTGGGGGCGGGTTACAGCTTGCTGGCGAAGTGCAAGGCAATACCCTGCCCCCTTGGATCTGAAGCCAGGCCTCCCCACTGCCAAGCGCCGCTTCTGCGGCCTGAAATGAGTGGTTGGCATGTTGAACGCCTGCAGACATTTTTTCCTGAAGGGTCGCACTGACCATTGCAGCCATCCCGATCAGGCTCAGCAACAGCATGAAAACCAGGCTGACCAGCAGTGCCATGCCGCGCTGATAAATCAATGGCAAAGGCATGATGCGTGCCCTAAGCCAGCCGGTTACGCAAAGCGATTTCCAACTGATAGACCTGGTCCTTGACCCGCCCGGCGCGGTCTCGCAATGTCAGGCCGATACGGATGCTGCGCAGACTGGAACCTTTGACCAGACGACTCTCATAACGCAGCACGGAGTGCGAACCTGCCGTCCCGGCCACGCCAAAACTCACGTCAAAGGCAGCCACATTATCGAGCAGGACCGCTTTATTGGGCCCGATCTTTAACTGCCCGTGCTCATGACGGTAAAACAATTCACGCACGGGAAATGCCGTTTCACCGGGAGCCAAAAACGACCTTGCCCCGGGATAGGCCCGGGCGAAACTTGTGCAGTCCGAGACCACAGTCCAGTCAGGCTTGGCAGCCTGAAGCGCTACGTCCGAACTGATCATGCGCAACACCCCCCTCTGCCAGGAGACCGGTGTCTTAAAAACAGTGGGCGCATCAACAATACGATCGACTGACAGGCAGCCAAACATGCCCGCCATGCGAATCTCCCGAGCCAGTTTACTCAGCACATAACGCGCATCCTCCTGCAGCCTTGCCGACGACCGCTGGCTTAAGTAAGCCTCGCGGCTGCTTGAGAAAATCTGCGTCATGCCCAGCACTACCAGCACTCCCAGCGCCAGAGCCACCATCAGCTCGATCAGGCCAAAACCTGAACGGGGATTGCTCATGATGACCCGGCCCCGGCATGACCGCTCGACAAGGGGTGGACGACCTCCGCGCGCATCTGATCCAGCCTGCTGTAGGCAATAAAACTGTCCTGGGTGCTTATCAGCGCGCTTGCCGTATGTTTCAAGGCATTGAGTTGCATAGCAGCAGAGCCCATCAGGCTGATAAACAGAATCAACAGCGCGATAAGCACTTCGATCAAGCTCATCCCGTCTTGTCGACTTTTAACTAATCGAGGCATCCGAATCGTCCATATCAGAGGGTTCGACGGCACGCCCTGTGCCGCCCAGACAAAAGCCTAGCCTCCCCCGCTGCTCTGCACGGCAGGACGAAGCCAAGCAAACCAGCCGGATTTTTCGCCTGACTTCGTAAGCTGTTAACGGTCAGAAAACATGATGAAACCATTGCCGTGAACCTGTAGTGCCAGAGTTCGCTATACAGAGAAAACACACTTGAACCGTCCAGGGAGGACGCTATGCATCAACGTGGCATGAGTCTGATCCAGCTGCTACTGACGCTGACGATCGTGGCGCTTACGGCCCGTTTTGCCAGCCCGGCCTATAGCGCCCTTGTCGAGCATCATCAGCGCCAGATCACTGCCGAACAACTGGCCAGCAGCCTGCGCAATGCACGCGCACAAGCACTGCTACGCCAACAATTTGTGGTGGTTTATCCGTACGAAGAAGATTGGAGCCGAGGCTGGAGGACGATTCTGGACTTGAGCGGCCAAGGCCATCTGGACAAGGGCAACCCGGTGCTGGTCGAGTCACAGGGCAGTGGGCGCATACCCATTGCGGGCAATACACCGGTTAAACGGTATGTGCGCTTCAACCCGCTGGGCGAGCCACAACTGGTTGGAGGCGCCTTTCAAGCCGGGACACTGCATGTTTGTCAGGCAAGGACTGCACAGAGCCACTATCAAGTGGTGCTGGCCAAGAGCGGGCGCATCAGCCTGCGCAGCGATAAAACTGCACAGGCCTTATGCAGGCACGCTTAGGTAATGGCGCGAACGCGCAACTCTTTGGGCATGGAGAACGTAACATTCTCTTCACGGCCGGCCAGCTCGTCGGCACCGGTTGCGCCCCAGGCATGCAGCTGTTGAATCACGCCACGTACCAGTACCTCTGGGGCCGATGCACCGGCGGTGATACCGATGCTATTTACGCCGTCGAACCAGCTTTTTTGCAGGTCTTCAGCACCGTCGATCAGGTAGGCGGGGGTCTGCATACGCTCCGCCAGTTCGCGCAGGCGGTTGGAGTTGGAGCTGTTCGGGCTGCCCACTACCAACACGACATCGCACTCATCAGCCAGTTGCTTGACCGCATCCTGACGGTTTTGCGTGGCATAGCAGATATCGTCCTTGCGCGGTCCGCCAATGGCCGGGAAGCGCGAACGCAGGGCGTCGATCACACGACTGGTGTCGTCCATCGACAAGGTTGTCTGGGTTACAAAGGCCAGTTTTTCCGGGTCTTTGACCTGCAGGTTCGCAACATCCTTTTCATCTTCGACCAGGTAGATCGCGCCACCATTACTGGCGTCGTACTGGCCCATGGTGCCTTCGACTTCCGGGTGACCGGCATGGCCAATCAAAATGCACTCACGGCCATCACGGCTATAGCGCGCGACCTCGATATGCACCTTGGTCACCAGCGGGCAGGTCGCGTCGAACACCTTGAGACCACGCCCGGCAGCCTCTGTACGCACGGCCTGGGAAACGCCGTGGGCACTGAATATCACAATGACGTCGTCCGGCACCTGATCCAGCTCTTCGACGAAAATAGCGCCACGGGAACGCAGGTCTTCAACGACAAATTTGTTGTGCACCACTTCGTGGCGAACATAGATAGGCGGACCGAAAACTTCCAGAGCACGATTGACGATTTCAATCGCACGGTCCACCCCGGCGCAGAAGCCACGGGGGTTGGCGAGTTTGATATGCATGCTGGGCCTCGTGGGACGCGCAGAAAAATAATGCCAATCAGGCCCGGCCGCAGCCGGGCACTGGATTACAGCGCTTGAACGTCTTTGATTTCCACGTCGAAGGTCAGGGTTTTGCCTGCCAGCGGATGGTTGAAATCAATGGTGACTTGCTCGTCATCGAACTCTTTGACCACACCCGGAAGCTCGGTATTGGCCGCATCGTTGAAGATCACCAGCAAACCTTGCGACAACTCCATGTCCTTGAACTGCGAACGCGGAATGATCTGCACGTTTTGCGGGTTAGGCTGGCCAAAGGCGTTTTCCGGAAGAATCTCCAGTGTGCGCTTGTCACCCGCCTTGAAACCGAACAACGCCGCTTCAAACCCTGGCAGCAAGCTGCCATCACCCACCTTGAAAGTGGCCGGGGATTTGTCGAAGGTGCTGTCAACGGTGTCGCCATTTTCCAGACGCAAAGCAAAATGCAGAGTGACCTGCGTGTTCTGACCAATACGCTGCTCAGTCATGAGCGGGTTCCTCGGGCTTTTTACTTTTGAACATATCCAGTGCCAGCATCACGGCACCTACGCAAATCGCACTGTCGGCGAAGTTGAACGCAGGGAAGTACCAGCGATTTTGCCAATGCACCAGAATGAAATCGACCACATGACCGTAGACAATACGGTCATACAGGTTACCCAGTGCGCCGCCCAGAATCAGGGCAAGGGCAATGGCCAACCAGGTGTCATTGCGCCCCAGACGCTTGAGCCAGACCACCAGCACGGCACTGACCACGACCGCGATCAGGGCAAACAGCCAGCGCTGCCAGCCGGCACTGTCCGCCAGGAAGCTGAAGGCCGCACCGGTGTTGTAAGCCAGGGTCCAGCTGAACAGGTCGGGAATCACCACAATCTGCTGGTACATCTGCAGCGAATTGTCGAAGTAGACCTTGCTGGTCAGGTCAATGACCAGGACCAGCACAGTCAACCAGAGCCAGCCCAGGCGCCCGAAGCGCCCGGTAGTGCTGGTATTAGGCATAGTGACGTACCTCACCAGCGCCGCTGATATTGTCTACACAACGACCGCAGATTTCAGGGTGCTCGGGGTTAACGCCGACGTCTTCACGGCAGTGCCAGCAACGGGCGCACTTGGCATGGGCCGACTTGACCACCTTGAGCTTGAGGCCAGCCACTTCGGTAACCACGGCATCTGCTGGAGCCTGCGCAAAAGGCGCAACGCTGGCAGTGGAGGTGATCAACACGAAACGCAGCTCGTTGCTCAACTTGGACAAATCAGCAGCCAGCTGATCTTCGGCGAACAAGGTCACTTCTGCTTGCAAGTTACCGCCAATGGCCTTGGCTGCGCGCAAGTTTTCCATTTCCTTGTTGACCGCAACCTTGACCGCCATGATTCGCTCCCAGTAGGCGCGATCCAGTTCGGTGCCTTCCGGCAGTTCAGTCAGGCCTTCGTACCAGGTGTTGAGCATGACCGATTCGTTGCGCTCGCCCGGCAGGTACTGCCACAACTCATCAGCGGTGAACGCCAGGATCGGAGCGATCCAGCGCACCAGCGCTTCAGAGATGTGGAACAGCGCGGTCTGGCACGAACGGCGAGCCTTGCTGTTGGCGCCGGTGGTGTACTGGCGGTCCTTGATGATGTCGAGATAGAAACCGCCCAGCTCCTGAACGCAGAAGTTGTGCACCTTGGAGTACACGTTCCAGAAACGGTATTCGCCGTAATGCAGCTCCAGCTCACGTTGCAGCAGCAACGCACGATCCACCGCCCAACGGTCCAGTGCCAGCATTTCTTCGGCAGGCAGGATGTCGGTGGCTGGATTGAAACCGGTCAGGTTCGACAGCAGGAAGCGTGCGGTATTGCGGATACGTCGGTAGGCGTCCGCACTGCGCTGCAGGATCTGGTCGGAAACCGCGATTTCGCCCGAGTAGTCGGTCGAGGCAACCCACAGACGCATGATGTCGGCGCCCAGGGTGTCGTTGACCTTTTGCGGTGCAATCACGTTGCCCAGCGACTTGGACATCTTGCGGCCCGCTTCGTCCACGGTAAAACCGTGGGTCAGCAGCTCGCGGTACGGAGCGTGGTTGTCGATGGCGCAACCGGTCAGCAACGACGAGTGGAACCAGCCACGGTGCTGGTCGGAGCCTTCAAGGTAGAGGTCGGCACGCGGGCCGGTCTCGTGACCCATCGGGTGCGAACCGCGCAGAACATGCCAGTGCGTGGTGCCCGAATCGAACCATACATCCAGGGTATCGCTGATCTTGTCGTACAGCGGCGCTTCGTCGCCCAGCAGCTCGGCAGCATCCAGCTTGAACCACGCCTCGATGCCTTCGACTTCAACGCGCTTGGCCACTTCTTCCATCATTTCGACGGTGCGCGGGTGCAGCTCGCCGCTTTCCTTGTTCAGGAAAAACGGGATCGGCACGCCCCAGTTGCGTTGACGCGAGATGCACCAGTCCGGGCGGTTGGCGATCATCGAGTGCAGGCGCGCCTGACCCCAGGCCGGAACGAACTGGGTGTCTTCGATCGCTTGCAGCGCACGGGTGCGCAAGGTATCGCCATCAGTCGGCTGCTTGTCCATACCGATAAACCACTGGGCGGTGGCACGGTAGATCAGCGGCGTCTTGTGGCGCCAGCAGTGCATATAGCTGTGGCTGATGGTCTCGGTGAACATCAGCGAACCGACTTCGATCAGCTTGTCGATGATGTTCTGGTTGGCCTTCCAGATGAACTGGCCACCGAAGAACTCCAGCGACGGCACGTAAACGCCATTGCTTTGCACCGGGTTGATGATGTCGTCGTTGACCATGCCATAGGCTTTGCAGGTCACGAAGTCGTCTACGCCGTAGGCTGGAGCCGAGTGAACCACACCAGTGCCAGCACCCAGCTCAACGTAGTCGGCCAGATAAACAGGCGACAGACGGTCATAGAACGGGTGACGGAAGTTGATCAGTTCAAGCGCTGAGCCAGTGGTGGTGGCGATGACCGAACCCTGCAGGTTGTAACGCGCCAGACTCGATTCGACCAGCTCTTCAGCCAGTACCAGCAACTTGTCGCCCACGTCGACCAGCGCGTAGGTGAATTCCGGGTGTACGTTAAGCGCCTGGTTGGCCGGAATGGTCCACGGGGTGGTGGTCCAGATCACGATCGAAGCAGGTTTGCTCAGTGCCGCCAGGCCAAAGGCCTCGGCCAGCCTGGCTTCGTCGGCAACCGGGAAGGCAACGTCGATGGCCGCAGACTTCTTGTCCTGGTATTCAACTTCAGCTTCAGCCAGGGCCGAACCGCAATCGAAGCACCAGTTCACCGGCTTGAGGCCCTTGAACACAAAACCGCCCTTGACGATCTCAGCCAAAGCACGGATTTCACCGGCTTCGTTTTTGAAGTCCATGGTCTTGTACGGGTTGGCGAAATCACCCAGCACACCCAGACGGATGAACTCGGACTTCTGCCCCTCGATCTGCTCGGTGGCGTAGGCACGGCACAGCTCGCGGGTTTTATCCGCGCTCAGGTTTTTACCGTGGGTCACTTCGACCTTGTGTTCAATCGGCAAACCATGGCAATCCCAGCCCGGCACATACGGCGCGTCAAAACCCGACAGGGTCTTGGAGCGGATGATCATGTCTTTCAGAATCTTGTTCAGCGCATGACCGATATGGATAGTGCCGTTGGCGTACGGAGGACCGTCGTGAAGTACGAACTTCGGACGATCCTTGCCAATCTCGCGCAACTTCCCGTACAGGCCAATGCTGTCCCAGCGCTGCAAAATTTGCGGTTCGCGCTGTGGCAGGCCGGCCTTCATTGGGAAGGCGGTGTCCGGGAGGTTTAGCGTGGCTTTGTAGTCGGTCATTTCAGGCTCTTTTTAAGCGGTTGACCCAGCCAAAAGGCTCGGGCGGCGGCGACGTCCGCATTGATCGCCGTCTTGAGCGCCTCCAGGGAGGCGAAACGCTGCTCATCACGCAGCTTGTGGTGGAATGCCACGTTCAAACGCCGACCATACAGATCGCCGGCGAAATCCAACAGATGTACTTCAAGATGGGCGCTGCCATCCCCTGCTACGGTTGGCCGCACGCCGATATTGGCGACGCCGGGCCAGGTTTTACCGTCGATCTCGACGCTGGCCAGGTACACCCCGGTCAACGGCACACGACGACGCTTGAGCTGGATATTGGCGGTCGGCGTGCCCAACTGGCGCGCCAGTTTTTGCCCGTGCAATACCCGGCCAGCGATTTGAAAAGGGCGCCCCAGCAAACGCTCTGCCAGGGAGAAGTCGGCACTGGCCAGAGCATCACGCACCTTGGTGCTGCTGATGCGTACGCCATCAAGCTCAACCGTTTGCGCCGCCTCGACGGTGAAACCCTGCATCTGGCCAGCCTGCTGCAAAAAGTCAAAATCGCCGACGCGATCGCAGCCAAAACGGAAGTCGTCACCGACCTCCAGATGCTGCACGCCCAGGCCGTCGACCAGAATGGTATCGACGAATTCGGCGGCGCTGAGCTTGCACAGACGTTGATTGAACGCCAGGCACAGCACCCGGTCGACTCCGGCGTCTGCCAGCAGTTGCAGCTTGTCGCGCAACCGGGCCAGACGTGCAGGAGCCGTATCCGGGGCGAAGAATTCGCGCGGCTGCGGCTCGAAAATCACCACGCAGCTGGGCACGCCCAACTCCAGTGCACGCTCACGCAGCCGGCCCAGGATAGCCTGGTGACCACGGTGTACACCGTCAAAGTTGCCAATAGTGGCGACACAGCCCCGATGCTGGGGCCGCAGATTGTGAAGGCCTAGAACCAGCTGCATAACGCGCTTCTTGCTCATAAAGTGGTCGATTATAACCACACCCGGCCCAGTACGACAGGCAACAGCGCAAGGCAAATCGGGTCAATTCGACAAAATCGACGTCTGACCCGTCATTAGCTTACATAAGTGACTTGCGGGCGAAATCCTTCAAACGCAGCCCCAACAGCAGCAGCATACCGAAATACGCCAGCACGCCCGCGACAACCAAGCCGCCCAGACGAATAAAGCGCTCCAGCATATTGCCGTGATCCCAGGCCGGCATCAGGTGCATCAAGCCCAGCAATACCGCCGACATCACGGCTACGGCCAGCACCAGCTTGAACAGGTATTTGGTCCAGCCCGGCTGGGCGACAAACAGCTTTTGCCGGCGCAACTGCCAGAACAGCAGCCCGGCATTGATACAGGCGCCTACGCTGATGGCCAACGCCAGCCCCGCATGCTGCAACGGAACGATAAAGACCAGGTTGAGCAACTGCGTCACCACCAGGGTGAATACCGCTATTTTGACTGGCGTGCGAATGTTTTGCTGTGCATAAAAGCCTGGCGCCAACACCTTGATAATGATGATTCCGAGCAGGCCCAGCGAATAAGCGATCAATGCACGCTGGGTCATGGCCGCATCCAGCGCCGTGAACTGGCCGTACTGGAATAGCGAAACGGTAAGCGGCTCGGACAGGATGGCCAGCGCCAGGGAACATGGAAGCACCAGCACAAAACACAGGCGCAAGCCCCAGTCGAGAATACGCGAATACTCCTGACGGTCTTTGTTGGCGTAGGTCTTGGACAGGGTTGGCAGCAGGATGGTGCCCAGCGCCACCCCCAGCACTCCTGAAGGCAACTCCATTAGACGGTCCGCGTAGTACATCCATGACACCGATCCAGCCACAAGGAATGAGGCAAATATCGTATTGATGATCAGAGAGATCTGACTGACCGAGACCCCAAGGATGGCTGGCAGCATCTGTTTCATCACCCGCCACACGCCGGTATCGCGCAAATTGAGCCTTGGCAGCACCAGCATGCCGATCTTTTTCAGGTGTGGCAGTTGAAACAGCAACTGCGCCAGACCACCCACCAGCACGGCCCAGCCCAGAGCCATCACCGGCGGATCGAAATACGGCGTCAGGAACAACGCAAACACAATCATGCTGACGTTAAGCAGGGTCGGCACAAAGGCCGGCACCGCAAAACGGTTCCAGGTATTGAGGATCGCCCCCGCCAGGGATGACAGCGAGATCAGCAGGATATAAGGGAAGGTGACCCGCAGCATGTCGCTGGTGAGCTCGAATTTTTCAGGGGTCGTGGCGAACCCCGGGGCCGTTGCCCAGATGACCCAGGGGGCCGCCACCATGCCCAGCACGGTGACAATGGCCAGCACCAGGGTCAAAAGCCCGGCGACATAAGCGACAAAAGTGCGGGTCGCCTCCTCGCCCTGCTGGCTTTTGTACTCAGCCAGAATCGGCACAAAGGCCTGGGAAAAAGCGCCCTCGGCGAAGATCCTGCGCAGCAGGTTTGGCAGTTTGAAGGCAATAAAGAATGCATCCGTGGCCATTCCGGCACCGAAGGCACGGGCAATAATGGTGTCGCGAATGAAGCCCAGAACCCTGGAAATCATGGTGATTGAGCTGACGGCAGCCAACGACTTGAGCAAATTCATTGAAAGAGTTTTTGCCTATAGAGAAAGAGCAGGCGAACAAAGCGCCCACTTATGCGATACTGCGCGCCGCAACAGCACAGAGCCAAGCTCGCGAGTTTACAGGTCAAGCGCCGGAAATAAATATCCCGTCTGCCTCGATCCACCACTCAGCGGATCGCATCAAACGCCCTTGACAAGAGTTCTCGTCATCGGCATGATTCGCGGCCTATTTTGTTTGTTATTTCCCAAAAGTCTTTCGAGGAGCTCGACGGTGGCCAACACACCTTCCGCCAAAAAACGTGCAAAACAGGCTGAGAAGCGTCGCAGCCACAACGCCAGCCTGCGTTCCATGGTTCGTACCTACATCAAGAATGTAGTTAAAGCCATCGACGCAAAAGACGCTGCTAAAGCGCAAGCTGCTTATGTTCTGGCTGTTCCTGTTATCGACCGTATGGCCGATAAAGGTATCATCCACAAGAACAAAGCTGCTCGCCATAAGAGCCGCCTGAATGGCCACGTCAAGGCGTTGAACCTTGCGACTGCTGCTTAAGCGATAAGCTTTTTAAAAAACCGACCTTAGGGTCGGTTTTTTATTGCCTGCGATTTAAGCGACACCCTTGTAGCAGCTGCCGAAGGAACGAGGCTGCGTTCGGTTGCGCAGCGACCGCAAATATTCAAACCCAAGCTTGTCTGACACACAGCAAAACCCGGTTTTACGACGGCTCCGCCGCCGAACGCAGCCTCGTTCCTTCGGCAGCTGCTACAGAGCCGGTAAAATCCGCACAATAAAAAGCCGCGACCAGCGCGGCTTTTCTTGAAGACCGTTACTCGTGTGGCCACGGCAAAATCGGAATTGCCGTCACCGCATTCTGCGGGCTACCTTCAATTAGACGGTCGCTGTACACCAGATACACCAGCGTATTGCGCTTTTTATCCAGGAAACGCACCACCTGCATGGTCTTGAAGACCAGCGAAGTCCGCTCCTTGAACACCTCATCACCCTCTTTCAGGTCACCCTTGAAGCTGATCGGCCCGGTCTGACGGCAGGCAATCGACGCCTCGGCGCGATCTTCAGCCAAACCCAGACCACCTTTCATGCCACCCGTCTTGGCACGAGAAAGGTAGCAAGTCACGCCATCTACCTTGGGATCATCGAATGCTTCTACGACGATACGATCATTAGGCCCGACAAATTTGAAGACCGTCGACACCGAGCCAATTTCTTCCGCCGAGGCCATTAGCGGCATCGCCAACATCAAACCCAATAAACCGCCAATCAAGCGCATACCACACCTCAAATTCAAACCAGAATCAGGTTATCGCGATGAACCAGCTCAGGTTCCGCCATATAACCCAACAAACCGACAATCGCATCCGACGATTGCCCGATAATTTTTTGCGCCTCGGCAGCACTGTAGTTCGCCAGGCCACGAGCGATCTCCCGCCCGTCCGGCGCGACGCACACCACCATCTCGCCACGACGGAAACCGCCCTGAACCGCCTTGACCCCTACAGGCAACAGGCTTTTATTGCCCTTGGACAAGGCCGCCACAGCGCCTTCATCCAGCACCAGCGTGCCACGGGTCTGCAAGTGCCCGGCCAGCCACTGCTTGCGCGCAGCCAGCAGGCCACGCTCCGGGGACAGCAAGGTACCCATTCGCTCGCCCGCCTTGAGACGATCCAGCACCCGCTCCAGACGCCCACCCACAATGATCGTGTGCGCACCGGAACGCGCCGCCAGGCGCGCCGCACGCAACTTGGTCTGCATGCCGCCACGCCCCAACGCACCACCGGTACCGCCTGCCACTGCATCCAGCGCCGGATCATCGGCACGCGCCTCGTAGATCATCTTGGCATCAGGATTGTTGCGCGGATCAGCATCAAACATGCCGTCGCGATCGGTCAGGATCACCAGCAGATCAGCCTCGACCAGATTAGCCACCAACGCGGCCAGCGTATCGTTGTCACCGAAGCGGATTTCGTCCGTGACCACCGTGTCATTTTCATTGATGACCGGGATCACGCCCAATTCCACCAGCGCACGCAGGGTGCTGCGGGCATTGAGGTAGCGTTTGCGATCAGACAGATCGTCATGGGTCAGCAGGATCTGCGCGGTATGCCGGGAATGCTCGGCAAAGCTCGACTCCCAGGCCTGCACCAACCCCATCTGACCAATAGCCGCAGCAGCTTGCAGCTCGTGCATGGCACTCGGTCGCACCGTCCAGCCCAAGCGGCTCATTCCGGCCGCAACCGCACCCGAAGACACCAGCACCAGCTCTACGCCAGCCTCGTGCAACGCCACCATCTGTTCAACCCAAACGCCCATCGCCGCGCGATCCAGGCCCTTGCCATCCGCTGTCAGCAACGCGCTGCCGATCTTCACGACCCAGCGCTGCGCACCCGTCACCTTGCTCCGCATCATCATCCAACCTATGCCTGAGAGCAGCGCGACCGAGCGCCACCCATGGAATTATTTTTGATTACCAAATCGTAGATGCTAAAACGCCGCTCATTGAGCGGCGCTGTAGTTTACTGCAACGAATCAGTCGCGGACGTAAATGATTTCCGGACCATCTTCATCATCAACATCTTCTTCGTCCCAGTCATCTTCACCGATGTCATGGACGCTCTTCACGCCGCTGCGACGCAGGGCACGCTTGTCATCCAGCGCCTGCAACTGCGCACGCGCTTCATCTTCGATACGCTGATCCAGCTCGGCCAACTCTTGCTTGTAGGCAGGGTCAGCAGCCAGACGATCAGCACGATCTTCCAGATAACGCATGATGTCGTGACACAGCTTTTCGGTACCGATCTTGGCAATGGCCGAGATCACGTAAACCGGGCCAGTCCACTCAAGGCGATCAACCACTTCCTTGACGCGCGCTTCGTGCTCGTCTTGTGGCAGCGAATCGCACTTGTTCAGCACCAGCCAACGATCACGCTCAGCCAGCGACGGGCTGAACTTGGTCAGTTCGTTAACGATGACTTCCGCGGTATCAGCAGCGCTCTCGCTACCCTCAACCGGCGCCATGTCAACGAGGTGCAACAACAGACGGGTACGCGCCAGGTGCTTGAGGAAACGGATCCCCAGGCCAGCACCATCGGAAGCCCCTTCGATCAGACCCGGAATATCGGCGATCACAAAGCTCTTCCAGCGATCCACGCTGACCACACCCAGGTTTGGCACCAGGGTGGTGAACGGATAATCCGCCACTTTTGGCTTGGCCGCAGACACCGAACGAATAAAGGTACTTTTACCGGCATTCGGCAAGCCCAACAGGCCAACGTCAGCCAACACCTTCAACTCCAGTTTCAGGTCACGCTGCTCACCCGGCTTACCCGGCGTGGTCTGGCGTGGCGCACGGTTGGTACTGGATTTGAATCGGGTATTACCCAGACCGTGCCAACCGCCATGCACCACCAGCAAACGCTGGCCGGCCTTGGTCAGGTCGCCAATGATTTCCTGGGTGCCAGCGTCGATCACGGTAGTGCCGACCGGAACACGCAGCTCCAGATCCTCACCCTTGCGACCGGTGCAATCCGTACTGCCGCCATTCGAGCCACGCTGGGCGTCAAAGTGACGGGTGTAACGGTAGTCAACCAGGGTGTTGAGGTTTTCGTCGGCGACCATGTAGATCGAGCCGCCATCACCGCCATCACCACCGTTTGGCCCACCGTTTTCGATGAACTTCTCACGACGGAAACTCATGCAACCGTTACCACCGTCGCCTGCTTTTACTTTGATCGATACTTCATCTACAAACTTCATAACAAAACGCGCCTCTCGTCATCAGGACGAGCCGATAAAAACCAAGACATAAGACTCTTGCAAAAATGAGCGCAGCGACCTCAATCAACGACCGTTAAATCCAGCGCCAGCAGCCCATACAAACAGTTTTGCAAGAGACTCACCCCACAAACGAAAAAGCCCCGTCGCAAGACAGGGCTCTTCCAGCTACCAAGCTATTACGCCGCGACGACTGCAGTCTTCGGAACGATGCTTACATAGCGACGACCGAAGGCGCCTTTAACCTGGAACTTGATCACGCCTTCCACTTTCGCGAACAGGGTGTGATCTTTGCCCATACCAACGCCGTAGCCAGCGTGGAATTGGGTGCCGCGCTGACGCACGATGATGTTGCCCGGAATGATAGCCTGGCCGCCATACATCTTCACGCCAAGGCGTTTGGCTTCTGAGTCGCGACCGTTACGGGTACTACCACCAGCTTTTTTGTGTGCCATGAGTCAATTCTCCTAGTGAGGAATTAGGCTGAAATTAAGCCTGAATACCGGTGATTTTGATCTCGGTGTACCACTGGCGGTGGCCCATACGCTTCATGTGGTGCTTACGACGACGGAACTTGATGATGCGGACTTTATCGTGACGACCTTGGGAGATCACTTCAGCCACAACAGTGGCGCCAGGTACAACTGGAGCGCCGATATTCACGTCATCGCCATTGGCGACCAACAGAACGCGATCAAAAGTTACGGATTCGCCGGTAGCGATTTCCAGTTTTTCGATCTTCAGGTATTCACCTGGAGCTACTTTGTATTGCTTGCCACCAGTAACGATTACTGCGTACGACATGGTATTTCTCCGATAATCCTGCTCACCCAGCGCTTTATAGGTAAAGGTATTGGCTGGCATGGCTGCATGGGGCTGGAACGGCCCAGATGCAATTGCGTAAGGCAGGTGCTGCCCAGGAAGTTCAGGGTGCGCGATTGTACGCAAGGCAAGTCAGGCTTGCAAGGGGCCGTCCATCCGCCTTGACAGGCCCAGCCCCCCGACCTAGCATGCCGCGCAACCCTTCTGGAGCACCTGTCGCTGATGCAACCCCAAGCTTTCTACCGCGCGGTGGCGGACGATTTTAGCGCCGTCGATGGCATCATCAAGAAGCAGCTGACTTCACGCGTACCGCTGGTCTCAAAAATCGGCGACTACATTACTTCGGCCGGCGGCAAGCGCCTGCGTCCTTTATTAGTGTTGCTGTGTGGCAAGGCCCTGGGTCGCGAAGGCGACGACTTGCGCCTGCTGGCCGCCACCATTGAGTTCCTGCACACCGCCACCCTGCTGCACGACGACGTGGTCGACATGTCGGGCATGCGCCGTGGCCGCAAGACTGCCAATGCTACCTGGGGCAATGCCCCCAGCGTACTGGTCGGCGACTTTTTGTACTCGCGCTCCTTCGAGATGATGGTTGAGCTGGGCTCGATGCCAGTGATGAAAATCCTGTCGCAAGCCACCCGCATCATCGCCGAAGGCGAAGTATTGCAGCTGTCCAAAGTGCGCGACGCCAGCACCACCGAAGAAACCTACATGGAAGTCATCCGCGGCAAGACCGCGATGCTGTTCGAGGCTTCGACCCACAGCGCTGCAGCGCTGGCCGGTGCCACGCCGGAACAGAGCGAAGCGCTGCGCACCTTTGGCGATCACCTGGGCGTGGCATTCCAGCTGGTGGACGACCTGCTCGACTACCGTGGCGATGCCGAAACCCTGGGCAAGAACGTCGGTGACGATCTGGCCGAAGGCAAACCGACCCTGCCGCTGATCTACACCATGCGTGAAGGTACGCCTGAACAGGCAGCCCTGGTGCGCAAAGCGATCCAGAAAGGCGGTATCGAGGACCTGGAGAGCATTCGCGAAGCCGTTGAGGCCTCTGGTTCCCTGGACTACACCGCCCGGCTGGCTCGCGACTTCGTGGCCCGCGCCATTGTGTGCCTCGAAGCCTTGCCGCCAAGCGAATACCGCGATGCGCTGGTTGAGCTGAGCGAGTTTGCTGTAGCACGCACGCACTGACTGCCTGTGGGAGCGGGCAAGCCCGCTCCCACAGGGTCAATCTGCCCCGCCATTACCCGCCTCGCACTAAAACCCTATACAATACGTGCCTTTTAGCCATCCTGACTCTTAAGGAGCTTTGAGTGAGCACGTTGCCACCCTGCCCAAAATGCAATTCCGAATACACCTACGAAGACGGCGCCCAGCTGATCTGCCCGGAATGCGCCCACGAGTGGTCTGCCAGTGGCGACGCTGAAACAGCCGATGACGTGAAAGTCTACAAAGACTCCGCAGGCACCGTACTGACCGACGGTGACACCATCACCGTGATCAAGGACCTGAAAATCAAGGGTACTTCCCTGGTGGTTAAAGTGGGCACCAAGGTCAAGAATATCCGCCTGTGCGACGGCGACCATGATATCGACTGCAAGATCGATGGCATTGGCCCGATGAAACTCAAATCCGAGTTCGTACGCAAGGTCTGATTCTGCTGCATGCCTTCCTGTGCCCTGCGCAGGAAGGTGCTACACCCTCCCCCGCCCAGCAACATCAAAAAGCCAGCAACCTTGATCCCCAGCAGTTCTAACGCAGAAAGATCAGAAATCCGCCAATAGGCACTTGCTATTAATTGAATAAGAATTATTCTCATTGGTATTCATCAAGGAGATGACGACCATGACTTATTTAATTGATGCCTGGCTGGACCGTCCACACCCTTATCTGCGAATCCTGCATCGGGAAACCGGGGAAGTCTGTGCGGTACTGGAAGAAGAAGCACTAAGCGAGCTACAGGATCAGGGCGACCTGGATTTCAACGGCCTCAATTCCAGCGAGCCGGTGGTGCTCAAGGAGTTGGTGCGCAATCTGTTTCTGTTCTGCTATGCCCGGGCATTGCGCCCTTGCGGCACGACTGACACTCACCCGCACCACGCCAAGATACAGATATGACGGCACCGGTGTAGCTGCGGGTTTGCCAGCAAACCCGCAGCCAACGTTAAAACGCGGGGTTCTTACAGAACGTCCAGCAGCTCTACGTCGAATACCAGCACGCTGTGCGGAGCAATGCTGCCAACGCCCTGGGCGCCGTAGGCCAGTTCGCTCGGCACGTAGATGCGCCATTTGCTACCGGCGTTCATCAGTTGCAGGGCTTCAGTCCAGCCAGCGATCACGCCGCCAACCGGGAATTCAGCCGGCTGACCACGATCGTAGGAGCTGTCGAACACAGTGCCATCAATCAGGGTGCCGTGGTAGTGAACACGTACGGTGTCTTCACGGGATGGCTTGGCGCCTTCACCCGCGGTTACCACTTCAAATTGCAGGCCGGAAGCCAGGGTGGTGATACCGTCTTTCTTGGCATTTTCAGCCAGGAAAGCCTTGCCTTCGCCCGCAGCAGCTTCTGCCTTGGCAGCGGCTTCAGCTTGCATGATCTCGCGGATCACCTTGAAGCTAGCCGACATTTCTTCCTGGCCTACACGGCTTTCCTTGCCTGCGTAGGCGTCAGTCAGACCAGCCAGGATTGCATCCAGGCTGATGCCAGGTGGCGGGTTGTCGCGCAACTGGTCGCCCAACTGGCGGCCAATGCCGTAGCTGACGCGGGTTTCGTCGGTCGACAGATTTACTTCGGACATAACACTGCTCCGCTGTGGAGGGGCCGGAAAGAAGCCGCGTCAACCGCGACCCCGAACACCCTGAACCAAAAAAGGGCCAGCAGACTACCACAGCCCCCAAAGCCTTCGCAGCCCGGGGTTGGCTTCAGTGTTTGGTCAGCTTGTCCAGATAGCCCATTGCAAACGCCGACACCACAAAGGTCATGTGAATAATCACGTACCACATCAGGTACTCGGTCTCGATATTGCGCGCGTCCATAAACACCCGCAGCAGGTGGATCGACGAAATGGCCACAATCGATGCCGCGACTTTCATCTTCAGCGAGGTGGAGTCCATGGTGCCCAACCAGCTGAGCTTCTCCTTGTGCTCGTCGATATCCAGTTGCGAAACAAAGTTCTCATAACCGGAAATCATCACCATGACCAGCAAACCGCCTACCAGCGCCATGTCGATCAGCGACAGAATGACCAGGATCAAGTCAGACTCAGTTAGCGCAAACACGTTGGGGATTACGTGAAACACTTCCTGAAAGAACTTCAATGCCAAAGCCAGCAGGCCCAGTGAGAGCCCGAAGTAAATAGGCGCCAAAATCCAGCGCGAGGCGTACATTGCGTTTTCGATAAAGCGTTCCATTGAATCTCACAGGCTATTACAAAATGGGCGCGAGTATATCAGTGCGAAAAGCACTGTGTTAAAGGCTTGGAAACAGCCTGTAAAAACATTTTCTGCTAGTGTCCACCCTCTCAGCATTGTTTACGGACAGGAAAACCGAACCATGGATCTGCGATTCCCCCTGGCTTGTTTTGGGCTTTCGATGGCTTTGCTCGCTGTCGGCGGCTGCTCTCCTGACGACGAACATCAGCAGGCCAGCCTTGAGGAACGCAGCGCAGCGTTCGAACAGAGCCTGGACGGGATCAAGGATCAGCAGCTCAAGGATGCTGTGGCCGACCTCGGCGGCTCCTTGTTGTTGCTCGAACGGGCACGCCTCAAGCTGCAAGACAAGCCGATAGAAACCGAATACGGTGCCGACGACCTGGCGGTGCTCAAGCACTACCCGAGCAGCCAGGCGCTTACCGATACCTATATCAACGGTTTGTTTGTACTGCGCAAAAATACAAGTTCCGATTACCTGACGGACCTGGAGCCGGTCTTCCCGTTCCCGCTTAACAGTGCATCCGAGTTCCCGTTCCCCCATGCGCTGGAATGGCAGTCGGTAACCCTGAGCAACAAGCAAGAGGTGCCTTTTGCGCCGGAATGGTCCGAGAGCGATCCCGGCATCCAGCTGAGCCCCTCCAGCGCCAACCTGAGCAACCCTGACGACCTGACCGTCACTTACCCCTATATCGACGGGGTTGAAACCGCCAACACCCAACAACCTCAACCCCTGACACTGCACGGCAAAGTCGAAGTCATCGCGCCGGGCAAAGTGGTCAATTTCAACCTCACTGCCAAGGACGTGGGTAAAACCAGCACCCACGGCACGATCAGCGTAACCCTGCTGGCACTGGGCAAGAACTTTGCCGAAGTGGATATCGTCAACAGCGCTGCACTGGCCGAACAAGTGCGTGACACCCCGCTCAATCCGCTGATCATCCAGGCCCGCGACCGTACCGGGCAGTTCCTGACACGCTCAGGCTCAATCAACGAAAACGCCGAACAACTGGCGTTTTATCAGCAGCAATTGGCCGAAATGCTCAAGCAAACTGCCTGGAGTGACGCTTTCGAGCAACAACTGGATAACGAGCAAAAGGCCTTCGATCAGCAGCACCCGCATCACTACAGCAAGGTGTACTTCAACGGTACAGTGGAAAATGTCGACATCAACGTGCTCGATTTCTCCACCGCCAATGTCACCCGCAAGTCCCTCGACCTGCCTGTGCGTACACTGGACAAAAACGTGCTGGGCAAAGACATACAGCCCCTGCCGCTCAACGTCGTGGTGTATGACGATCAGGCCGCCAACTATTTGAAAGACGCCACGCTGGCACCCGAGCAACTGGAAAAAAGCGTGGTGATCAGCCAGTCAGTGGACGATGCCAGTGCCGCGTCCCTTGAGTTCAGCCACCCTGCCACTTTCAACGGTGAAATGCTCGGTACGCTCCCGGACACGTCTGACGCGCCGGTGACCTTTTTTGCTGAAGACGACAACGGTAATCGCAGCGAGCCACTGGAACTGCCCGCCGAAGCCTTCGATGTCGACCCGCATGCAGGCGTTATCACCTACGACCTCAACCTGTTCCCCGAAACGCCAGCCTATGCGGTGGGCTCAATCCCCCTGTTTATTGCCGACATCGACAAGCAAGAGCTGGATATCACCCGCCTGCCCAAAGGCCTTGAACTCAAGGGCAATGCCCTGATCGTTGATCAAAAAGTGTTCCCGGCCGAGGCCTGGCGCTTTTATGCCAAGGACGACACGGGTAATTATCTGAAGGAAGTGGCCGCAGTCAGCCATAGCAGCGAACCCGATGGGGCGGCCGTATTTGACGTGCACTACTTTTATGGCCAGCCGACCCGACTGGAAAGCTATGCCCGCACCGCGCTGAACCCTGTCGAGTACGGATTTGAAGTCAAACTCGACAAAGCCCCTGAAGCCAGCACGCCACAATAAAACGCTGCCTAGCCGTGGCAACGCCCGCCATTGATCTGCCGCAACTGGGCCTGCACATGCAGGCACCAGATCTGCGGGTCGTTGGCGAGTTCATAGCCATGCAGGGTCAGGCTTTCAACGATTGATTCAAGAATGGTTTCGGCCACGAACGGCCCGGGAAACGGGCCCTGCGCCTTGATCGTTGAGGGTTGTTCGCCTGCCAGGCCGGCGGCGAAGAGCAGTGTCCACATCCCGTTGTTGCCTGCCAGCGGTCGAATGCTGCATTCAATACGGGTCACCAGGCCCAAGCATTGGCGAGTAAGGCAAAGGTTGCGCGACATGACGGCGACCCTCGGTAGAGTCTGTCTTCAGCCGCAGACTACGGGCTGCATCGATCCGGTGACGACAGTGGTGTCCATGACCTGAGAATAGAAGAAAATTTGCGTATGAAAAGTCAACAATGACCAACGGCTTTGTCGATTGGCATCGCAGATTTGTGGGAGCGGGCTGGCCCGCGATTGGATTGCCGCGGTGTAACCATTCCTCCGCGTCGTTCGCATCGCGAGCAAGCCCGCTCCCACAGGTTTCGCTTTAAGGGATCAGGCCGGTTTTTTCGCTGCCAGGGCTTCCGCCAGCAACTCCTTTTCGGCTTCCTTGAGGTCGTCGTCGTTGATCATTTCAGCAATCACCCGCAACCGCTCGACTACCCGGGCATTGACGCTGCCTTCCGGGAATTGTCCCTCTGCATCCGGCTCTCCCGCAGGCTCACCCACCAGCAAACTCAGGGCCTCATCGGCCTGACGCACGGCATAGACGTGGAACTTGCCATCACGCACTGCCTGCAGCACCTTCTCGTCCAGCATCAGGGTAGCCACGTTGGCCTGCGGAATGATCGCGCCCTGCTCGCCTGTCAGCCCGCGTGCTTCGCAGAGTCGGAAGAAGCCTTCGATTTTCTCGTTGACCCCACCCACGGCCTGCACTTCGCCGAACTGGTTGATCGAGCCGGTAATGGCAAAACACTGCTTGAGCGGGGTTTTTGACAGTGCCGAAATCAGCGTACAGGCCTCCCCCAGCGACGCACTGTCGCCATCGACATAACCGTAGGACTGCTCCAGCGCGATGCTGGCCGAAATCGCCAGCGGGAACTCCTGGGCATAACGGCTGCCCAGGTATCCGGTCAGAATCATCACGCCCTTGGAGTGGATAGGCTGCCCCAGGTTAACTTCGCGCTCGATATCGACAATACCGCTGCCGCCCGGATACACCGTGGCGGAAATCCGCGCAGGCACACCAAAGGCCGAGTCGCCGACTTCCAGCACCGTCAGGCCGTTGCACTTGCCCACGGCCGCGCCATCGGTATCGATCAGGATGATCCCCGCCAGCATGTCATCCAGGATACGCGCCGAGACTCGTCCGGTACGGGTGGCCTTGGCCTTGAGCGCACGCTCGATATGACCCGCATCGGTCATTTCATCGCCCGCCAGGTGACGGATGAAGTCCGCTTCGCTGACCAGTTGGAACAGATCGCCAATACGCGCCGACAAACGTCCCTGGTGCTCGGCCAGACGCGCGCTGTAGGTCGCCAGCCGCGCCACCGCACCGGCGGTCAGCGGTGCCATGCCTTCTTCCGAAGTGCGTGTAGTGAGCAACTGGGCAAACTGCTCAAGGCTCTCATCAACCATCGGGATATCTTCGTCGAAGTCCACCAGAACCCTGAACATTTCCTGGAAGTCCGGATCCAGGTCCTGCAGCGTGTAATACAGCTGGCGGGCACCGATGATGATGACCTTGACCTGCAGGGGGATGACCTGCGGGTTGAGCGTCACGGTGGCCAGGCGCCCCATTTCACCCAGCGGCGACTCCATCTTCAGCTTGCGTGATTGCAGGGCACGCTTGAGAGCATCCCAGACAAAAGGCTCGCTGAGCATTTTCTCGGCTTCAAGAATCAAAAAGCCGCCATTGGCACGGTGCAAGGCGCCCGGACGCAACTGCCGATAAGTGGTGTAGAGCGCGCCCTGGTCGGTGCTGTATTCGATACGGCCAAACAGGTTGTCGTAGGTCGGGTGCGGCTCGAACACTACCGGCGCACCGCCGCTTAGCGGCTGCCCTACCACCAGGCTCGGCAGGTACTGCTCTTCAAGCAGCTTGCGCGCCTGGGCGTCGGTCTTGCTGTCGTCAACCAGTTGCTCGACCACGGTTTTCAGCAAGTAAACCTGCATCGCCTGCAGATAACCGCAAACCGCGGCATTTTCGGCGTATTTTTGCGACAACGGCGACAGCAACGGCTGCAGGGCCAGGGTGATGGTTTCTTCGTTCAGTTGGCGCAGCTGATTGTTCGACTCACGCTTCCACTGCGGCAGACTGGCCAGCTCTTCGTTCAGTCGCTCCTCCAGCTCGGAAATATCTTCATGGAAGCGTTCACGATCAGCCTCAGGCAATTGCGAAAACTCGGCCTCATCCAGCGCCTTGCCATCACTCATCGGCGTAAATGCCACGTTGCTGCTGTCGCGATAGAGCGCCACGCCTTTTTCCAGGGCCAGACGCTCGATCACATCCAGCGCACGGTCGTAACGCTGATTGAAGCCGCGGTCGATCGCGCTTTTGCGTTGTTGATACGTCGGGTGTTCAAACACTGCCGGGAAGGTCGCCAGCAGGTTGTCGATCAAGTGATTGATATCGCCAATAAAGGCACCAGCGCTACTGGACGGCAGCTCCAGGGCTCGCGGCTCACGGGGCTCATCGAAGTTGTTGACGTAGACCCAGTCGCTCGGCGACTTCAGGCGCTTGCCCTCGGCCTTGAGGTAGCGTTTGACGAACGAGAAACGACCGGTTCCCGGCTCGCCCATGACAAAAACGTTGTAACCCGGACGTGGCATGGCCACGCCGAACTGCAAGGCCTCGACCGCACGTTCCTGGCCGAGAATGCCGCGAAAAGGCTCCAGATCATTGGTGTTCGAGAAGCTGAACTGTTCAGCAGAAAAAGGACGGGTTAGCGCATCAGGCGCTAGACGCAAGCTGGTGGCAACAGAATCAGGCATCGGGCTTCCTTACATCGGGCGGGGCAGATGGCAGCATTCTGGCGCTGGCTGTACATCACTGGCAAGGCGAACAACACGGGAAAGCACGCCCCCCAATGTTTAGGGGCCAAAAATGTGCAGCAACAGCGATTGTTTTACAAAAAGCCACGGAACCCCCCGATCGTGCCTAGACTCCAAGCTGTTACGCGGCTGGACGGTATAACCGGCCCGTACTGGCGCTTCAGGGCCAGAAACCCTTGTCCATTGGTTGCATACCTATAGAGAACAAAGCTTATGAAACGGATTCTTCTTGGTACTCTCTTTACAGTTGTTTCCCTCAACGCCATGGCCCAGGCACCGGGCGGCCCTAACTGCGGTTGGGGCAACATGCTGTTTGAAGGCCAGCGCGGCACTCCTGCCCACTTCCTGGCATCCACCACAAACGGCACGTCCGGCAACGCCACCTTCGGCATGACCTCCGGCACCAACGGCTGTACCACCAAGGACGCCCTGACTTACGGCGGCAAATCGTGGATTGCCATGAATGGCATGATGAACGAGCTGTCCGAAGACATGGCCAAAGGCAATGGCGAAGCACTGACCACCTACGCGGTGGTACTGGGCGTCGCCCCTGAAGACCGCGAGCATTTCGCCGCCGTCACCCACGAGCACTTCCAGCAAATCTTCAGCAAAGCCGATGTCACGGCTGAAGACGTACACAGCAATACTCTGGCCATCCTCAAGGGCGATGCACGCCTGGCCAAATACGCCACCGCGGCGTAAGTAAATGAGACCCGCCCGCTCCTCTCGGAGCGGGTATTCTCCTGCTTCACTTCTCTTCGTCTGACAACAGTTGCCGAACATGCTCAAACGCCTTGCCTATCTGGCGCTCTGTGCCTGCGCCCCGCTGTATGCCGCACCCCATATCGACGATCAACGTGTGCAGCAGTTGGCCAACGACCCTTTCTGGATTTCGCTGGGGCACTACGAAGCCGGCAAGCTGAGCGGCTGGCGAAGCTATGTCAGCGACGACAAATTCTTTCTCGCCGCCGAGGGTGCCCATCACCCTGATGCCGAACTGCGTGCCACGGTTGAGGCGTTGTATGCGCCCTTGAGCCTGGGCGACAAACACCCGCAGTGCGTGTACCCGGCCCGTACCCGCTGGCTCAAGGCCCAACTGAATCTGACCGATCTGCCCAAGGCCGAATGCGCAGAGTTCAGCCAATGGTTCAAGGACGTGGCACCCCACAGCACGGTGATGATTTTCCCGGCGGCCTACCTCAACAGCCCGTCCTCCATGTTCGGCCATACCCTGTTACGCATCGACCAGGCCGATGTGCAGGACAACAAGACCGCCCTGCTCAGCTACGCGATCAACTTCGGTGCCTATATCGAAGGTTCCGACAACAGCATCCTGTACGCCTGGAAGGGCTTGGCCGGTGGCTATCCGGGCCTGTTCGCCCTGGTGCCCTATCAAGAGAAACTCTCGGAGTACCGGAGCCTTGAAAACCGCGACCTGTGGGAATACCGCCTTAATCTGACACCCGAAGAAACCCAACGCATGGTTGAACATGTGTGGGAACTCAAACAGATCCAGTTCGACTATTTCTTCTTCGACGAAAACTGCTCCTACCGCCTGCTGGAGCTGCTGCAAGTGGCCCGCCCGGGCCTGCAACTGACCACCCAGTTTCCGCTGACCGCGATCCCCACCGACACCGTGAAAGCGGTCAAGGAAGCCGGACTGGTTGAAAGTATCGAGTACCGCCCGTCCCGCGAACGGGAGCTGCTGGACCGGGCCAAGGCCCTCGATCCAGAAGAGCAGCAATGGGTATTGCAGGTCAGCGCCGATCAGGCCCAATTGCAAACCCCGGCCTTCAAGGCGCTGCCCAAAGCGCGCCAGGCGTTGATTATCGACGCGGCTTACCGGCTTGAGCGGTACCGGGCCAATGGCCTTGAGCGCGATCCTGCACGCTCGCAGCGCAGTTTCGAACTGCTACGGGCGATCAATCAGAACCCCGCGCCAGAACTGCAAGTCGACAAACCCGAACTGCCTGAAAACGGCCACGAGTCGCGCACCTGGCAGCTGGGCGCCGGTAGCCGTGACGACAAGGCCTTTGCCGAATATGGCCTGCGCATGGCTTACCACGACCTCAACGACAACGCACCGGGCTTTCCCCTGGGCGCGCAGATTGAAATTCTGCAACTGAAACTGCGCCAGTACGAAGGCAACAAGTGGCAAGTGCAACAACTGGACCTGGCCAATATCCGCTCCCTGACCCCGCGCAATGACCTGCTGCAACCCTGGTCATGGCAAGTGGGCGGCGGGCTGGAACGGGTACTCGGCAAACATGGCGACGAAAACCTGGTCAGTCATGTCAATGGCGGTGCAGGCGGCACCTGGCAATTGGCGGACAATATGCTCGGTTTCGCTCTCGGTACGGTACGCATCGAGCACAACAACGACTTCGCGGCGTTTGTGTCACCGGCAGCGGGCTTCAATACCGGGCTTCTTTGGCGTAACCCGGTGGGCAACCTGAGCCTGGAAGCCAAGGGCGACTACTTCACCAACGGTGAAGTCCGTCGTAGCCTGAGCCTTAATCAGCAATGGGAAGTTTCGCGAAATCTTGGTCTGCGCCTGAGCGCACAGCGTGAGTTCAGCAAACTGACCACCCCTATCAACGAAGTGATGCTGGAGCTGAAGTGGTATCACTACTAAGGAGTTTTCAAGACATGGTTGTTAATTGTGATTCCCTCGAGCAGGTGCGCGAGAAAATCGACGGGCTGGATCACCAGATTGTCGGCCTGATCGCCGAGCGCGGGGCTTACGTATCGCAGGCGGCGCGGTTTAAAAAAGACAGCGATGCGGTCAGGGCGCCGCAGCGGGTTGAGCAGGTGATTGGCAAGGTGCGGACGTTGGCCGATGAGCTGGGCGCCAACCCGGACGTCACTGAAAGCGTCTACCGCGCCATGATCGCGGCCTTTATCGAACAGGAACTGGCTGAACACAAGACGCTTGCAAAATAGACAGCCCCAATGTGGGAGCGGGCTTGCCCGCTCCCACAGGATGGGGTTACACCACGCCCTGCGCCAGCATTGCGTCGGCAACTTTGACGAAACCGGCAATGTTCGCGCCTTTTACGTAGTTGATCCGCCCGTTTTCCTCGCCGTAGTGCACGCAAGCGTGGTGGATCGACTGCATGATGTTGTGCAACTTGCTGTCCACTTCGCCGGCCGTCCACAGCAGACGCATGGCGTTTTGCGACATTTCCAGCCCGCTCACCGCCACGCCACCGGCGTTGGATGCCTTGCCCGGTGCAAACAAAATACCGGCTTCGATAAACAGATCGACCGCTTCCAGGGTGGTCGGCATGTTCGCACCTTCAGCCACGCACACGCAGCCATTGGCCAGCAACGTACGGGCCGCTTCAGCGTCCAGTTCATTCTGGGTAGCGCATGGCAGCGCGATATCACACGCCAGGCTCCACGGGTGCTGCCCTGCCAGGAATTCAACCCCGAACTGCCCCGCCAACTCGCTGATACGGCCGCGCTTGACGTTTTTCAGTTCCATGAGCGCTTCCCACTGCTCTTCGCTCAAACCGGCTTCGCAATACAGCGTGCCTTCGGAATCCGACAGCGAAATAACCTTGCCGCCCAGGTCCATGACCTTGCGCGCGGCGTATTGCGCCACGTTACCCGAGCCCGAAATCGCCACGCGCTTGCCGTCGATGCGCTGACCGCTGCGCTTGAGCATTTCCTGGGCGAAGTACACACAACCAAAGCCAGTAGCTTCAGGACGGATCAGGCTGCCACCGTAGCTCATGCCTTTGCCGGTCAACACGGAGGTGAACTGGTTGCTCAGGCGCTTGTACTGACCAAACATAAAGCCGATTTCGCGGGCGCCGACACCGATGTCGCCTGCTGGCACATCAACATCCGAACCGATATGGCGATACAGCTCGCTCATAAAGGCCTGGCAGAAACGCATGACTTCGGCGTCGCTCTTGCCCTTGGGGTTGAAGTCCGAACCGCCCTTGCCGCCGCCCATGGGCAAGGAGGTCAGGGAGTTCTTGAAGGTTTGCTCAAAGGCCAGAAACTTGAGGACGCCCAGATTCACCGACGGATGAAAACGCAGACCGCCCTTGTACGGACCAATGGCGCTGTTCATCTGGATACGGAAGCCGCGGTTAACCCGCACTTTGCCTTCGTCATCTACCCACGAAACGCGGAACACGATCGCACGCTCTGGTTCGCAAATGCGCTCAAGAATCCCTGAAGTCAGATAATGCGGATTGGCTTCAAGAAACGGCCACAGACTGCGAAGGACCTCTTCCACTGCCTGGTGGAATTCTGGTTGGTCCGGGTCACGTTTTTTCAGGCGGGCAAGGAACTGGTCGACGGATTCGATCATGGTAAGTCTCGGCAAATTTATTGTCGTTAAACGGAGATTGACCGGAACTTTATCAATTCATGTGGCACCGCGACAGCGCAAAATGTCGCAGTTATGAATTTAAATGGTGCATTTATATAAATAGCACCGATTTATCGGGCTTTTGCGCACCAAAAAAATACTTCTTGTACCCAGTTTCGCACCAACTTATAAACGCCAAAATCCCATTGTGGGAGCGGGCAAGGTTTGTGATGCGCAAAAAAAACGGCGCCCGAAGGCGCCGTTCTGTGATGCAAACCGCCCTTACTGGGCCAGTTTTTTGTGACGCACACGGTGCGGCAGGGTAGCCGCTTCGCCGAGGCGCTTTTTACGGTCAGCTTCGTACTCGGTGTAGTTACCTTCGAAGAAGATCGCCTGCGAGTCGTCTTCGTACGCCAGGATGTGAGTCGCGACGCGGTCAAGGAACCACCGATCGTGAGAGATCACAATGGCGGCGCCAGGGAAGTCCAGCAGTGCTTCTTCAAGCGAACGCAATGTCTCAACGTCAAGGTCGTTGGACGGTTCGTCGAGCAGCAGCACGTTGGCGCCCTCTTTCAAGGTCAGGGCCAGGTGCAGACGACCACGCTCACCACCGGACAGATCCTTGACGAACTTCTGCTGATCGCCACCTTTGAAGTTGAAACGACCTACATAGGTACGCGACGGGATTTCATAGTTACCAATACGGATCACATCGGAACCGTCAGAAATCGCCTGGAACACCGTCTTGCTGCCATCCAGGTCGTCACGGCTCTGGTCAACGCACGCCAGTTGCACGGTTTCACCGATTTCGATGCTGCCCGAATCCGGCTGTTCCTTGCCCATCAGCATGCGGAACAGGGTCGATTTACCGGCACCGTTACCACCGATCACGCCAACAATGGCGCCTTTGGGCATGGCGAACGACAGGTTGTCGATCAGCACGCGATCGCCGTAACCCTTGGAGACGTTCTTGAACTCGATAACCTTGTCACCCAGGCGCGGACCGGCCGGGATGTAGATTTCGTTGGTTTCGCTGCGCTTCTGGAATTCCTGCGACTGCAGTTCTTCGAAACGTTGCAGACGGGCCTTGGACTTGGACTGACGCGCCTTGGCACCTTTGCGAACCCATTCCAGCTCGTCTTTCATGGCCTTTTCATGGGCCGACTGCTGCTTGGATTCCTGGGCCAGACGATCGGACTTGGCTTCCAGCCAGCCCGAATAGTTGCCCTCGTAAGGAATGCCCGCACCGCGGTCAAGCTCCAGAATCCAGCCCGCTACGTTATCCAGGAAGTAACGGTCGTGCGTAATCGCAACCACGGTACCCGGGAAGTCGTGCAGGAAGTGCTCCAGCCAGGCGACCGAATCGGCATCCAGGTGGTTGGTCGGTTCATCGAGCAGCAGCATGTCCGGGGCCGACAGCAGCAGGCGACAAAGGGCAACACGGCGCTTCTCACCACCCGACAGGTGCTCTACCTTGGCATCCCAGGCCGGCAGGCGCAGCGCATCGGCTGCAACTTCCAGCTGGCGCTCAAGGTTGTGCCCGTCGCTTGCTTGCAGGATCGCTTCGAGCTTGGCCTGTTCTGCGGCCAGCTTGTCGAAGTCGGCATCAGGGTCGGCATATTCGGCATACACTTGATCAAGACGCGCCTGAGCGTCCTTGATCACGCTAACGGCTTCTTCAACCACTTCGCGTACGGTTTTGCTCGGATCCAGCTGCGGTTCCTGCGGCAGGTAACCGATGTTCAGGTCCGGCATCGGACGGGCTTCGCCGTCGAACTCGGTGTCAACGCCTGCCATGATTTTCAACAGGGTGGATTTACCCGAACCGTTCAAGCCGAGTACGCCGATTTTGGCCCCCGGGAAAAACGACAGGGAGATGTTTTTCAGGATTTCCCGCTTCGGCGGAACAACTTTGCTCAGCCGATGCATGGTGAAAACGTATTGAGCCATGGATAACCTAGGGTCAGTGACGGGTGAATAAGGCGCGAGCAATGCCCGGATCAGGCCATAGCAGAAAGTCAGGGACTGATCGAGATCAATGCCTGCTCGCAGAAAAAGCACAAATGTAGACCCCAGAATCTACCTGAATGCGTGATGCAGGGCAAACCAGCGCAGACCAGAGGACTGGCACTTTGCCACAACCCAAGGCATGCTTGGCGCCTTTAGGGGGCCTCGCGCCATTGCCGCCAAATCGCAGGATCACAAGTTGCCCAATGTCACCCCGCCCACTCGTGTCAAAGCGTCCAGCCAATTACTCGGGACACCTGTGCGCGGAACGTTGAAAAGTGCATTGGCGACCCTGGTTTTACTGCTGCTGGCGATGCTGTTCTGGCTGTTGGTCGAGCAGTTTCAGGAAACCCTGCAGCAAGAGCGCCAGACCAGCATCAACTACAGCGCCGACCTGGCCGACCATATCGGCCTGAGCATGGCCTTGCGGGCCGAAACCGCGCTCAATCTGCTGCCCGTAGACAAGTCGCCAAGAAACCAGCGCCAGCAACAGGCGCTGGTCAAGCAACTGGGCCAGTCCTTGCCATCCCTGCAAAGCCTGGCCCTGCTCAGTCCAGCCGGCGAAGTGTTGCTCGACAGTACCGGGACCAGCCCCGACGCTGCGTATCTGGCCGACTGGGTCAAACGCAGCCCGTCGCGCAACCGCACTGAAGGTTACTACTTCAGCAACAACAGTGATGCCAGCATCATCTACCTGTTGCTGCGCCAGCCCAGCGGCGCCATCGACGGCTACTGGCTGCTGCGCATGAGCCCGGACCTGCTGCAAAACCTCACGCATCAGAACGCCAACAGCAGCAACCGGCCGCAGTGGCTGGTGGAAAACAGCCAGACCCGCAAGGTACTCAGCCGCGCGGATAAAAACGTCTCGCCCCCCTCGGCCCTGAGCCAGCGCGATGAAGACGACACCGTACTGCTGGCAGCTATCAGCCACAGCGACTGGCAACTGCGCGGGCTGTTCAATGACCGTCAGGCAATCGAGCAGCTACTGCCCGGACTGATCGGCAAATGCCTGCTCGGCTTGGTGTTTTCGTTGCTGCCCATTATGGCGCTGTTGAACATGCGCCGCCGCCAGCGCCAGTTGCATGAAGGCCGCCGGCGTTACCACGATATTTTTGAAGGCACCGGGGTCGCCCTCTGCGTGCTCGACCTGTCCAGCCTGCCAGGGTTTCTTGAGCGCGAAAAACTCCATGACACTGATGTCCTCAAGCATTGGCTCAGCGATCATCCGGAACATCGTCGCCAGTTATTCGAGCAACTGCGCATCACCGAAGTCAACCAGGTAGCCATGCAACTGCTGGAGGTCGATTCAGGAGAAGGTGCCTGGCACAAGCTGATCAACGGCTGCCCGCTGAGCAGTTCAGCCATTGGCTATCAGGTCGTCGAGGCCGTGCTCGACCAGCAGCAACAGCTTGAGCTGGAAATAAAACTGACCGATGCCAGCGGTCGCGACCAGCACTTATGGCTGGTGCTGCGTCTGCCTGTGGATCAGCAGGACTACCATGCAGTCATTTTGAGCATCAGTGATATCACCAGCCGCAAGTTGATCGAACTGTCCCTGCAAGAGCGCGAAAGCTTCTGGTCCGATGTGGTGCGAACCGTTCCCGACCATCTATATGTACAAAATGTAATCAGCCAGCGGATCATTTTCAGCAACCATCACCTTGGCCAGACCCTGGGCTATAGCGCTGTTGAACTGCAGGAAATGGGCGCTTACTTCTGGGAGTTGCTGTTGCACCCTGAAGACGCCGAGCGCTATCACCAGTTGCGCAAAGAGCAGCAGGAAAACGGCTACAAGCAACTGATGCAATGCCAACTGCGGTTTCGCCATCAGCAGGGCACCTGGCGGCGCTTTGACATCCGTGAGCAAGCCTTTGCCCGTCATACCGGTGATCAAGTCTCGCGAATTGTAGGGGTGGCCAAGGACATCACCGACCAGATCGAAGCCAGCGAGTCATTGCGCGACAGCGAGCAACGCTACCGGATGCTGGCCGAAAGCATCAGCGACGTGATTTTCTCCACTGACAGCTCGCTGCGCATGAACTACCTCAGCCCCTCCATACAGACTGTACTGGGCTATGACGCACAATGGGTATTCGACAATGGCTGGCAGTCTATTATTGCCACGCCGCAACAGCTGGAGGGTATCTACAACCTGATCGAGCGTATCCGTGGCGCACTGCACAAGCCCCAGCAACTGTCGGCTTTGCGTGCCCAGGTACAAACCCAGCTGTTTCTGTTCGACTGCCTGCGCGCTGACGGGCACAAGGTGCCCATCGAACTGCGCCTGGTGCTGGTATGGGATGAAGACGACGGTTTTGAAGGCATTCTGGGTGTTGGTCGCGACATGAGCCAGCAACGCCGTGCCGAAAAAGACCTGCGCATGGCCGCCACGGTTTTTGAACACTCCACCTCGGCCATCCTTATTACCGACCCTGCAGGCTATATCGTGCAAGCCAACGAGGCTTTCAGCCGGGTCAGCGGTTACGCCGTCGCACAAGTCCTCGACCAGCTACCAAGCATGCTCACTGTCGATGACCAACAACGCGCACACCTCGCCTATGTGCTCAAGCAACTGCATTTGCACGGCACATGGGAGGGTGAAGTCTGGCTCAAGCGCCTGAACGGCGAACACTACCCGGCCTGGGTCGGCATCACGGCAGTGCTCGATGATGAAGGCGATCTGGCCAGCTATGTGTGCTTCTTCAGTGATATCAGCGAGCGCAAGGCCAGCGAACAGCGAATCCACCGCCTGGCCTACTACGACGCCCTGACTCACCTGCCCAATCGCACCCTGTTCCAGGACCGTCTGCACACCGCGCTGCAACAGGCCGAGCGCAACAAGTCGTGGGTGGTGCTGATGTTTCTTGACCTCGACCGCTTCAAACCGATCAACGACTCCCTGGGCCACGCAGCCGGCGACCGCATGCTCAAGGACATGGCCATCCGCCTGCTTGCCTGTGTGGGTGACGACGATACTGTGGCGCGCATGGGCGGTGACGAGTTCACCCTGCTTCTGCAGCCTCGCACCACCCGTCAGAAGGCCTTGAACCGCGCTATCAATGTGGCCGAACAGATCCTCGCCAGTCTGGTAAAGCCCTTTGTACTCGAAAGCCGCGAGTTCTTTGTAACCGCCAGTATTGGTATTGCCTTGAGCCCGCAAGACGGCAACGAACTCAGCCAGTTGATGAAAAACGCCGATACCGCGATGTATCACGCCAAGGAGCGCGGCAAAAATAACTTCCAGTTCTACCAGGCAGACATGAACGCCAGCGCTCTTGAGCGCCTTGAACTGGAAAGCGACCTGCGTCATGCCCTGGAGCAGCAGGAATTCATTCTTTATTACCAGCCGCAGTTCAGCGGCGACGGCAAACGTCTGACCGGCGTTGAGGCACTGTTGCGCTGGAATCACTCAAGGCGCGGGCTGGTGCCACCCGGCGACTTTATCCCGGTACTCGAAGAACTGGGGCTGGTGGTCGAAGTCGGCGACTGGGTGCTGGCCGAGGCCTGTCGCCAGCTCAAGCTCTGGCATCAGGCCAAGGTTCGCGTACCCAAAGTCTCGGTCAACATATCGGCGCGCCAGTTCTCCGACGGCCAGTTGGGTACGCGCATTGCCAATATCCTCAAGGAAACCGGCCTGTCCCCGGCCTGCCTGGAGCTTGAGCTGACCGAAAGCATCCTCATGCGCGAGGTCAGCGAAGCGCTGCATATCCTGGCCAGCCTGAAAAACCTCGGCCTGAGCATTGCCGTGGACGACTTTGGCACCGGTTATTCGTCGCTCAACTACCTCAAGCAATTCCCCATCGACGTACTGAAAATCGACCGTACCTTTGTCGACGGCCTGCCCTCCGGCGAGCAGGACGCGCAAATCGCCAGGGCCATTATCGCCATGGCCCACAGCCTGAACCTTGCGGTAATCGCCGAAGGTGTAGAGACCCACGAGCAGCTGGATTTCTTGCGTGAACACGGTTGCGACGAAGTGCAAGGCTATCTGTTCGGGCGACCGATGCCGGCGGGCCAATTGGTGGAGCAACTGCAAGCGGCAAGCGCGGATCTACAAGCTTGAAGCTCATAGTTGCTCACCGTGAATCGCATTCATATGCCAGATAAAACCCATTGAGTTAGAATGCCCTCCTTTTCTGCCCCCGATCCTTGAGGACCGCCATGTTCAGCCGTGATTTGACACTTGCCAAGTTCGACGCCGACCTTTTTGCCGCCATGGAGCAAGAAGCTCAGCGCCAGGAAGAACATATTGAGCTGATCGCTTCGGAAAACTACACCAGCCCAGCGGTGATGGAAGCTCAAGGCTCGGTTCTGACCAACAAATACGCCGAAGGCTACCCTGGCAAGCGCTACTACGGCGGCTGCGAATACGTAGACGTGGTAGAGCAACTGGCTATCGACCGTGCAAAAGAACTGTTCGGCGCCGATTACGCCAACGTTCAACCGCACGCCGGTTCCCAGGCCAACAGCGCCGTTTACCTGGCCCTGCTGTCGGCTGGCGACACCATCCTGGGCATGAGCCTGGCTCACGGCGGTCACCTGACCCACGGTGCCAGCGTTTCGTCTTCGGGCAAGCTGTACAACGCCATCCAGTACGGCATCGACGCCAATGGCCTGATCGACTACGACGAAGTTGAGCGTCTGGCCGTTGAGCACAAGCCAAAAATGATCGTGGCTGGCTTCTCTGCCTACTCGCAGGTTCTGGACTTCCCACGTTTCCGCGCTATCGCGGACAAGGTTGGCGCCTACCTGTTCGTGGACATGGCACACGTAGCCGGTCTGGTGGCTGCTGGCGTTTACCCGAACCCGGTTCCATTCGCTGACGTAGTGACCACCACTACCCACAAGACCCTGCGCGGTCCACGTGGTGGCCTGATCCTGGCCAAGGCCAACGCCGACATCGAGAAAAAGCTGAACTCGGCTGTTTTCCCGGGTTCGCAAGGCGGCCCGCTGGAGCACGTTATCGCGGCCAAGGCCGTGTGCTTCAAAGAAGCTCTGCAACCAGAGTTCAAGGCTTACCAGCAACAAGTGGTAAAAAACGCTCAGGCCATGGCTTCGGTATTTATCGAGCGCGGTTTTGACGTGGTTTCGGGCGGTACTGAAAACCACCTGTTCCTGCTGTCGCTGATCAAGCAGGAAATCTCCGGTAAAGACGCCGACGCTGCTCTGGGCAAAGCCTTTATCACCGTAAACAAAAACTCCGTACCAAACGATCCACGCTCCCCGTTCGTCACTTCGGGTCTGCGTTTCGGTACTCCAGCTGTCACCACTCGCGGCTTCAAAGTTGAAGAGTGCCGTGAGCTGGCTGGCTGGATCTGCGACATCCTGGCAGATATCAACAACGAAGCCGTTATCGACGCCGTTCGCGAGAAAGTCAAAGCCATCTGCGCCAAGCTGCCGGTATACGGCAACTGATCGCAAATAGCTGAATAAAAAGCCCGGCTTTCAAGCCGGGCTTTTTATTGCATCTGTTATTTTGAAACACTTGGCCGCTCCCCCCGAACAATAACAGCCTAGTCTGAATTTATGCATTCTTATCAACTGCAGAGTTCAGACAATGACTAACGATTCGCAACACTCCTTTATCGCCACCTTGCATATACCGAACCATAACCTTCATCTTTTAGGGGCTCTTCATGGCCAGTCGGTCATAGTAACTGACTTGCTGGGCAGTGGCGGTGTCTTCTCCGGCAAACCACAGTTGAGGGACGACTCCGCAGCCTTGGGCATTCAAGCCCACGCCACAGGCGGGATCAAGGCTACGCTCAAGCTTTATTTCCGGCATACCGCCAAGGGCTATGAAATACATATCAAACACCCTGGCCAGTATGACCGGCACCGGCTGGCCATGAACCATATGGATATACTCTATGCGAGAAGTCCGACACTAAAGCATCCACTTGCCTTCACACTACTCGATCAAAACAACCGAACAGTGACAGAGAGGAACTTGAGTGAACCCCATACCCTCATCACACTTAAAACCCATAACAACAAGTATATCGGCGTAAGAAAAGCCAAGGGCTCACCTCATTACTATCTTGGCGAAACAGCCGAACATAAAAAAATGGTATTTCTTTTAAATATTATTGAAAGAAATGTGTCCTATTGATTTTACAACCGTGAAGTTGTGCGAAATAGCTGTTATTGCAGTAAGACAAAAAAATCAAAAGCCCCTGACCCTCTCCCGGAGGGAGAGGGTCAGCTATCACTCAAACCCCAAGCCGGGCAAAACCCTCGCGAATCTTGGCCTCTGGCAAATCATCGGCAATAAACACCATCACACTTTCACGGGCTTCACCTTCGGCCCACTCGGTGTCCCAATCAAAGCCATACAACTTGAGCACCCCCTGAAACACCAGTCTGCGATCTTCACCGGCAATGCTCAGCACGCCTTTGTAGCGCAGCAATTGCTTGCCGTGCTCTTCCAGCAGCTCGTTCATGAAGGCGCTAAGGCTGTCGATATCCAGCGGCTTATCGGTGCGTAGCACCAGACTGGAGATACGGTCGATAGAGGCCGCAGGCTGTACCGGGCGCAAGCTCAGGCCACCCCCCAAGTCTGCGTTGAGGTTAAACCCGCGCACATCCAGTAATTCGGCCAGATCGATCTTGCCGTGCTCAACCACGCGGATCGGCGCCCGGCGGTTGATACGGGTCAAACGCTCGCTCAAGGCATCAAAGGTGGCGTCATCCACCAGATCGCGCTTGCTCACCAGTAAGCGGTCAGCAAAACCGATCTGCGCCTGGGCAATGGTCTGACTCAAATGCACATCGGCGTGGGCTGCATCCACCAGGGTAATAATGCCGTCCAGCAGATAACGCTCGCGCAGCTCTTCATCGATAAAAAAGGTTTGCGCCACCGGTGCCGGGTCGGCCAGGCCGGTGCACTCGATCACCAGGCGGTCGAAGGCAATTTCGCCATTGTCCAGACGCTCAAGCAGCAGGTACAGCGCCTTGGTCAGGTCGGTGTGGATGGTGCAGCACACACAGCCATTGGCCAGGGTCATGACTTGCACCGGCTCGTCCCCCAACAGTTGGGTGTCGATCCCGGCATCGCTGAATTCGTTTTCGATCACGGCGATTTTCAGGCCGTGTTCTGCCTTGAGCAAATAACGCAACAAGGTGGTTTTACCGGCCCCCAAGAAGCCGCTGAGAATGGTGACGGGGATTGGAGAGGTCATGCAGTGCCTCCTTAAACATAACGCCAAAACAAATGTGGGAGCGGCCTTGCTCGCGATTCAGGCGACACGGTGTCACTGACACACCGCGCCGCTCTTATCGCGAGCAAGCCCGCTCCCACAGTCAGATACAGCTCAGCCCTGACGGGTTAACAACACTTGGGCCCGCCCTTGCCGCCGTAACGCGCTTCCTGGCGTTCACGAAAGAACGCCTCGTAGCTCATCACCGGCTTGTCCGGGTGCTTGGTTTGCATATGCTCGACGTAGTTGTCGTAGTCGGGCATGCCGACCATCAGGCGTGCGGCCTGACCGAGGTATTTACCGAGGCGACTCAGGTCATTGAACATGGTTGCAACCCTCTATCAAGCATCTGGCATGGCTTGGTACGGCGACTCTTTATCCGTACGTTCTTTGCTGCCCCATGCAGCGACACCCACTTTGATCGCAAAGAACAGAATGCTGAACACCACGAACAGAAACAGCACGGTCAGACCGGCGTTGGTGTAGGCGTTGATGATCACATGTTGCATCTGGTCGATGTTTTTCGCCGGGGCAATCACCTGGCCGGCTTCCAGCGCAGTGCTGTATTTGTTGGCCAGGGACAGGAAGCCCACTGCCGGGTTGGCGTCGAACAGCTTGATAAAGCCTGCCACGGTGGTGCAGATCAGCAGCCAGACGGCTGGCAGCATGGTCACCCAAATGTAGCGCTGGCGCTTCATTTTGATCAGCACAACGGTTGCCAGCATCAGCGCGATACCCGCCAGCATCTGGTTGGAGATACCGAACAGCGGCCACAGGGTGTTGATGCCGCCCAGTGGATCGATCACGCCCTGATACAGCAGGTAGCCCCACATCGCCACACACAGGCCGGTGGCCAGCAAGTTGGCGCCCCAGGACTCGGTACGTTTGAGTGCAGGCACAAAGCTGCCCAGCAAGTCTTGCAGCATAAAGCGACCGGCACGGGTACCGGCGTCAACTGCGGTCAGGATAAACAGGGCTTCGAACAAAATGGCGAAGTGATACCAGAACGCCATAGTGTTTTCACCCGGCAACACGTTGTGCAGGATCTGCGCGATACCCACCGCCAGGGTCGGTGCACCGCCGGCACGTGCCAGGACGGTGGTTTCACCGATGTCCTTGGCCAGCGCGGTCAACGCATCCGGGGTAATGGCAAAGCCCCAGTTGGTGATGTTTTGCGCAACGGTAACCACGTCACCGCCGACAATCGCTGCCGGGCTGTTCATGGCGAAGTACACACCCGGCTCGATCACCGAAGCAGCAACCATCGCCATAATGGCCACGAAGGACTCCATCAGCATGCCGCCGTAACCGATATAACGGGCGTTGCTTTCGTTATCCAGCAGTTTTGGCGTAGTACCCGAAGAAATCAGCGCATGGAAGCCCGATACCGCACCGCAGGCAATGGTGATGAACAGGAACGGGAACAGGCCGCCTTTCCAGACCGGGCCGGTGCCGTCGGTGAACTGGGTCAGCGCGGGCATTTTCAGCTCGGGCATGGTGACCAGGATGCCGATGGCCAGCGCAACGATAGTGCCGATCTTGAGGAAGGTCGACAGATAGTCACGAGGTGCCAGTACCAGCCATACCGGCAGAACCGCCGCAACAAAGCCGTAGCCGATGAGCATCCAGGTGATTTGCGTACCGGTAAAGGTGAACACCGGCGCCCACTCGGGGCTCGCCGCAATCTGGCCCCCCAGCCAGATGGAGCCAAGTAGCAGCAGCACACCGACGATGGAGATTTCACCTATGCGGCCCGGGCGGATGTAGCGCATGTAAATGCCCATGAACATCGCGATCGGGATGGTCGCCATCACCGTGAACATGCCCCACGGGCTCTCGGCCAGGGCCTTGACCACGATCAGCGCCAGCACCGCGAGGATGATGATCATGATCAGGAAGCAGCCAAACAGCGCGATGGTGCCCGGGATCTTGCCCATTTCCTCACGCACCATATCGCCCAGGGAGCGACCGTTGCGGCGGGTGGACATGAACAGGACCATGAAGTCCTGCACCGCACCGGCCAGTACCACGCCGGCGATCAGCCAGAGTGTGCCCGGCAGGTAACCCATTTGCGCGGCCAATACCGGCCCGACCAGAGGGCCAGCGCCAGCAATGGCGGCAAAGTGGTGACCAAAGAGAATGTGTTTGTTGGTCGGCACATAGTCCAGACCGTCGTTGTTGAGCACCGCAGGTGTTGCGCGGCTGGAGTCCAGTTGCATCACCTTGGTGGCGATAAACAGGCTGTAATAACGGTAAGCAACCAGATAAATGGCAACAGCTGCCACAACAATCCACAAGGCGTTGATCGCCTCGCCCCGGCGCAATGCCACTACGCCAAGGGCGCAGGCTCCTACAATTGCCAGCACCAGCCACGGGATGTGGCGGAGCAGGCTATTTTTATTATTCATTTTTTTAATTCCGGCCAGTTGGACAAGAAAGACTGCACCCGGAGTTTAGCGCTACTGGCTTTAAAGACCAGCCCCCAACATTGGTCTAGAGCCTTCTTTTGCGGTTTTTTGGCAGGCGGTGCTGCACATTTTTTCCGTGCAACGCCGCTGTCTGTCCCAGGCTGTCAGCCCGATACCGCGCCCAACCCTTGCAGATTTTTTACACCTTTGAACGCTTATTCGAACAACGCATCCAACGCCTGTTCCAGACGGGTAACGCCAATGACTTTCAGCCCCGGCGGCGACTCCTTGGGCGCATTGCCCTTGGGCACGATGGCGCGCTTGAAACCGTGCTTGGCCGCTTCCTTGAGCCGCTCCTGGCCGCTTGGCACAGGGCGCACCTCACCCGACAGGCCGACTTCACCGAACACCAGCAGATCATGGGGCAACGGACGATTACGCAGGCTGGACATCACGGCGGCCATGAGCGCCAGGTCCGATGCGGTTTCCAGCACCTTGACCCCGCCCACCACGTTCAGGAAAACATCCTGATCGTGGGTTGGAATACCGCCGTGTCGATGCAATACGGCCAATAACATGGCCAGACGATTCTGGTCCAGGCCCAGGGTCACCCGCCGCGGGTTGGACATATGGCTGTCGTCCACCAGCGCCTGCACCTCCACCAGCATCGGGCGAGTCCCTTCCCAGGTGGCCATCACCACACTGCCAGGGACTTCTTCCTGGGCGCGGGTAAGGAAAATTGCGGAAGGGTTGGAAACTTCCTTCAGGCCTTTGTCGGTCATACCGAATACGCCCAGCTCGTTGACCGCGCCAAAACGGTTTTTCACTGCCCGCAGCAAGCGCAGCCGCCCGTCGGATTCACCCTCGAAATACAGTACGGTATCCACCATATGCTCCAGCACCCGCGGCCCGGCCAATGCGCCTTCTTTGGTCACATGGCCCACCAGGAAAATCGCCGTGCCGCTGGACTTGGCATAACGCACCAGCAAGGCCGCACTTTCACGCACTTGCGACACGCCGCCGGGGGCCGATTGCAGTTGCTCGGTAAAGATGGTCTGAATCGAGTCGATGACCATGACCTTGGGCTTTTCCAGCTTGGCAGTGGCGATGATGCTTTCAATGCAGGTTTCGGTCATCACCTTGAGCTGATCCTGCGGCAGCCCCAGGCGCCGGGCGCGCATGGCCACTTGCTGCTGGGACTCCTCGCCAGTGACGTACAACGCAGGCATGCGTGTAGCCATCTGACACAAGGTTTGCAGCAGGATGGTGGATTTGCCGATCCCCGGATCGCCACCAATCAACACCACCGAGCCATCCACCAGACCGCCGCCAAGCACCCGATCCAGCTCGCCAGAAGCGGTGGAGAAGCGCGGCAGTTCCTCGATGCTGACTTCAGCCAGGGTCTTGAGCTGGGCCTGTTGTCCGGTCCAGCCGGTACGGCCGCTGGGCGGCGCCGCAGCCCCGCTTTCAACGATGGTTTCCACCAGGGTGTTCCAGACGCCGCACTCGCCGCACTGCCCGGCCCACTTGGGGAAAGTTGCGCCGCACTCGGTGCAGCCGTAAATGCGCTTGGGCTTGGCCATCTGAACTCCACGGAAAAACCGCGATGATAGCCCACTAGGCTTTGGTCAGCGCGCTACGGGCATGCGGATTTCGCCATTGGCCAGCCGAGCGGCACTGTTGCCCGATGCATCTACGGCATTCAGGTCAGCCCCTTTGCGGGATAAATCCTTGAGCAACTCGACCCGCTGGAACAGGCCTGCATACATGGCCGCCGTCTGCCCTGCACCATTGCGCTGATCAGGGTTGCAGTCGGCTGCCATCAGGCGGTGGGCAATCTTGAGTTCACCCTTGAAAATCGCCCCCATCAGGGCCGTGTTACCGCGTTTGTCCTGCACGCAGGCATTGGCGCCTGCCTTGAGCAAATGCTCCACCGCCTCGGGCTGGCCGTTATAGGCAGCCAGAATCAGCGCGGTATAGCCTTTGCTGTCTTGAATATCGAGGGTGTAGCCGGACTCGATAAAGGTATCGAGCATTGATACATCGCCACGACGGGCGGCATCAAAAAAGTAATCCTGAAGCTGGCCCCGGGTGTCGGCCCCATCGGCCAGGCTCAGGCCGCTGAAAAACAGCAAGACCAGGGAAATAAACGTTCGCATGCTTCTCTCCTGAATCAAAAGCCCTCACCCAGCCCCTCCCAAAGGGAGAGGGTCGGGGTGAGGGCTGCGGGTTAATCCGCCAGCTTGGCAGCCAGCGCCTTGACCCGACTCAGATCGCCCTTGGCAACTTTGGCTACGCCAGTGCCGTACTCAGGGTCGGCCTTGTAAAGGAACGACAGGATGATGTGCTTGCTTTCATCGTCTGTAGTTGCCAGCGAACCACCGAAGCTTTCAATCAAATCTTGACGCTCTTTCTGGCTGAATGAACGGTAAAGATCACCGGCCTGCTTGAAGTTCTGCTCACGCTGAATCTTCGCCTGCTGGGTAGTACCCGCCAATGGCATTTCGCTGTAGCGCGCAGCTTGCGGCTCTTCACGCGGCATCAAGCGGCTTGGCTGGTAGTTCACCCCCGACGTGGTGTGGCCCAGGTTCATCGCGCCGTCCTGGTTGCCATTGTTTACCGCGACCCGGGGGGCGTTGATCGGCAATTGCATGGCATTGGCACCCAGGCGGTACATCTGCGTATCGGCATAAGAAAACACCCGGCCCTGCAACAGACGGTCTTCGGAAGGCTCGATACCTGGCACCAGGTTGGCCGGGGCCATGGCGACCTGCTCGGTTTCCTGGAAGACATTGGCCGGGTTGCGGTTCAGGACCATTTGCCCGACTTTTCGCTCAGCCACGTTAGGCCAGATCTTGGTGGCATCCAGCGGGTCGAAATCAAAGGTTTTCAAGTCTTCAGGCTTGAGGACCTGCACATACAAGTCCCACTTGGGGAAGTCCCCCTTATTGATATGCGTAACCAGATCGTTGGTCATGTGGCTGTAGTCCTGGCCCTGAACCTGCGTCACTTGTTTCGGATCAAGGTTTTTCAACCCCTGCAGGCTCTTCCAGTGAAACTTCACATAGCGCACGTCCCCCTTGGCATTGACCAGTTTGTAGGCGTGTACACCGTTACCATCCATTTCCCGGTAACTGGCGGGGGTACCCGCGTTGGAGTACAGCTCGGTCAGGGTGCGTGTGGCTTCCGGTACGTGAGAGAAGAAGTCGAAACGGCGCGAGTCGTCATCCAGGTTGGTACGCGGGTCAGGCTTGAAGGCGTGAACCATGTCCGGGAACTTGATCGCATCACGGATAAAGAAGGTGGGGAAGTTGTTACCCACCAGGTCCCAGTTGCCGTCCGCGGTGTAGAACTTGGTGGCAAAACCCCGTGGGTCACGCAGGGTTTCTGGGGAGTGGGCGCTGTGTACCACGGCCGAGAAACGCACAAATACCGGGGTGGTTTCGCCTTTGGCAAATACTTTGGCCTTGGTCAGGTCGCTCAAGTCATTGGTGACTGTAAACGTGCCGTGTGCGCCTGTGCCACGAGCGTGAACAACTCGCTCCGGGATACGCTCGCGATCAAAACGCTGCAGCTTTTGCAGCAGCTGCACGTCTTGCAGCAGAACCGGACCATTGGCCCCTGCCGTCTGGGAGTTCTGGTTGTCACCGACAGCGGCACCGTTGTCACGGGTCAGTGTGGCGGCCTGGGCTGTAACCGACAGCAGGCTGGCGCTTAATACACACAGCAGGCGGCGCTGTGAAAGCGCGCCGAAGCCTAGGGGGGTGGTCATGCGTAAGTCCTCTGGTTATTGGTTGCGCAATGGAGCGCTGACCAAAGGCTAGAGGCATGCAACGCAAACTCTAAATAGAAAGGTCTCAAGCCGGCCATTGAGAAAAAGGTCTGGTATTGCGCCATTCAATCGCGTAGTGAAAGCCAATAGAAAACTTCTCACGGCCAAACGGGTCGATTGCTTACCCGCAAACAGCTGTACGGGCAAGATCAGCCATGCTGATTTACACTGCACCCACCAACCTCATCTGTAACAAGGAATAACCTATGGGCGTGATAAGTGAGTTCAAGGCCTTCGCGGTCAAAGGGAACGTGGTCGATATGGCCGTCGGTATCATTATCGGCGCGGCATTCGGCAAAATCGTTTCGTCCTTTGTGGGGGACGTGGTCATGCCACCACTGGGGTTGCTGATTGGCGGAGTCGACTTCAGTGACCTGGCCATTACGCTGAAAGCCGCCGTTGGCGATGCGCCAGCAGTGGTTGTGGCCTACGGCAAATTCATCCAGAGCGTGATCGACTTTATCATCGTCGCGTTCGCTATCTTTATGGGTGTAAAGGCAATCAACCGCCTGAAACGCGAAGAGGCGGTCGCTCCGAGCGTACCACCGCTGCCCTCTAAAGAAGAGGAACTACTGGGCGAAATTCGCGACTTGCTCAAAGTTCAAAATAACCGGTCATAAGTGCTCAATAAAAACAACGGCGCCCTCAGGGGCGCCTTTGTTTTTTCATGTCACACACAATACAAAACAACTACCAATAGTTCTCAACAGCAACTTGACCTGGCCGGCGGCTCAGACTCAACTGCATGTCCCGTGCCTTGAGCAACTTGCGCGTGTCATCGATCATTTGCGGGTTACCGCACAACATGGCCCGTGAGTGCTCACTGCTCAATTCAATACCTGCGGCGTGTTCAAGTTCGCCATTTTCGATCAATGCAGTAATACGCCCGTTCAATGCACCGGGTACCTGCTCCCGGGTAACCACCGGTATGTAGATAAATTTGTGCGCATAGTCGGCCAGGTATTCACGGCTGCATAGCCCGGCGATCAGTTCCTGATAGGCCATTTCGCAGGCATGGCGGGCGCTGTAAACCAGCACGATGCGCTCGAACTTTTCCCACACCTCAAAATCCTGCAGGATCGAGAGGAAAGGCGCGATACCAGTGCCGGTTGCCAACAGCCACAGGTCACGACCGTCGACAAAGCGGTCAAGAGTCAGGAAGCCGTAGGCCTGACGCTCCACCAACAAGGTGTCACCCACTTCCAGGCGACTGAGCTCACTGGTAAATTCCCCGCCTGGCACCACGATCGAAAAGAACTCCAGAAACTCGTCATGGGGGGAAGAGACCATTGAATAGGCGCGCCACACCGTGCTGCCATCGGCCTTGGTCACCCCCAGCCTGGCGAATTGCCCTGCGCGAAAGCGAAAACCCGGATCACGTGTGGTACGCAACGTGAACAGGCTGGGCGTCAGCGGTGTGACGTCGAGAAGCGTCTGTTGGGTGAATTTTTCTGCAGTGGCAGTCATGGGGCACTCCAATGGCGAATGCCCTAGTGTCGCGCAAAGAGGGCCTGAGAAAAACCGATGGTTTGTGATGGCTTTACGGCATCCAGCCGCATCGCAAACACCGCCCGGACTGCAGCCGGAAAGATAGCTTTGCATTGAGCTTTTGGATCCGGTGCCGTTAACCCCACGCAACTGCTATATAGAAACACCCGAAAACGTATAATTAGATACTGTTATTACATGAGCACCCACCTCTACAACTAACAAAGTTTTCACATACCAACCCCTACTTTCGAATAATTAGCATTATTCGAAACAGCACCTAAAATCTTCTTAACGGGCTATCTCACAACACCGCTTACTTACTGCCGGGCCGCAGGAGCGCCTTATGACCGCACATCATTCAATCAGTAAAAACCATTACCTTTCTTGCATAAGCGAGGCTGAACTCTGTTCAAACACACTCAAACGAATAGAAGAATACGGCTTTGACTATTTCTTCTTTCGAATGATTCCTCGCCTTGGAAACATCACAACGAATAGCAAAGTAATTACAAACTATCCAAATGACTATGTCGATAGATATGAAAAAGGTCACCTCTCGCAAAAAAAACCTCTGCTGACCCACTGCCAGTTATCGATCCTGCCCATTATCTGGAGTTCTGATGTCTTTCGTGAGACGCCTGACCAGTGGAGAGCCACGCAAAACTGCGGGCTGACCTATGGCTGGTCGCAATCGGTACACGACCCCAATGGCGCTGTGAGCATGTTGAGCCTCGCCAGAAAAAGCACGCCAGTCACCGAGGACGAGTTTTCAGATAAGGCTGCCAATGTGTTGTGGCTCTGCAACCAACTGCACAGTGCCATGCTCGAGCGCTGCCACCTTCATCACCGGCTGGAGATTCATATCATCCGCCTGTCTTGTCGCGAGCTGGAGATATTGAAATGGACTGCCGAAGGTAAAATCGCTTCCGACATCGGCATGATTCTGGGCCTGAGCACCCGTACCGTGAACTTTCACATCAGCAGCGCCATGAAAAAACTGGGGGCCAACAACAAAACCTCCGCGGTGGTCATGGCGGCCAAGTCAGGCCTGTTGTAGGCCTGCCCTGCGCAGCAGCAATAAACCCATCAGGTAATCTTCGGTAAAAAAAAGTAAAATCACCGCCACCTGTAAAACCCACGGACGCTTCTGCTTGCCAGACGCCCTCAGGGGCAGGCCATGCAACAGTTGATTCCTCAGAGTTTGTATAAATGCCCGTGCTAGAAAGCCCTTTCGCCCAACTTCGCCTGATCCGCCAACCCGAGCAGCAGAACGAGCCCTTGCAGGCCTTTGATGCGGCGGATGAGTATTTGCTTAATCACTTGGCCGAACAGGCGCTGCCCGCAAACAGCCGGGTGCTGGTGCTCAATGACAGCTTTGGAGCCCTGGCGATCAGCCTGGTGGGCACAATGCAGGTCACCAGCAGCAGTGACTCCTTCCTGGCCATGCAAGCGCTGGAAAAAAACCTGGTGCGCAACGGCCATGCTTACGATGCGGTCTCGATCATTCCGGCCAGTGAACCACTGGCAGGGCCATTCGACTGCGTGCTGGTACGCGTGCCGAAGACCCTGGCTTTGCTTGAAGAACAACTGATCCGCCTGCAAGGTCAGCTGGCACCGGGTGCCCAAGTGATCGCGGGCGCGATGGTCAAGCACCTGCCACGGGCTGCTGGCGATTTGCTGGAGCATTATATCGGCCCGATGCATGCCTCGCTGGCGGTCAAGAAGGCCCGGCTGCTGATCGCCACAGCACAGGGCCTGGGACCATTTACCTCGCCCTACCCTACCCGCTATCGACTGGACAAGCCGGCCATCGAGCTGCTCAACCATGCCAACGTGTTCTGCCGCGAAGACCTGGATATCGGTACCCGGGCGTTCCTGCCCCACCTGCCGAAAAACCTGGGCTCGGCCCGGGTTGCCGACCTGGGCTGCGGCAACGGCGTGCTCGCCATTGCCAGCGCACTGACCAACCCGCAGGCGCAGTACACGCTGGTCGACGAGTCGTTTATGGCCGTGCAGTCCGCCCGGGAAAACTGGCAAGCGGCCCTGGGTGATCGCGAAGTGACAGTGCGGGCCGATGACGGGCTGGCGAGCCAGGCACCGGACTCACTGGACGTGGTGCTGTGCAACCCGCCGTTTCACCAGCAACAGGTGGTGGGGGATTTTCTGGCCTGGCGCATGTTCCAGCAGGCGCGTGAAGCGCTGGTGGTGGGCGGAGCGCTGTATATCGTCGGCAATCGCCACCTGGGCTATCACAGCAAGCTGGCCAAGCTGTTCCGTGGCGTCGAGCAAGTGGCCGCCACGCCCAAGTTCGTGATCCTCAAGGCGCGCAAGTAAACCTGATCCTTGCAAGCCCCTTGTGGGAGCGGGCGTGCCCGCGAAAGCGCCGACTCGATTGAACCGACAAGCGCGCAGCGCCTGTATCGCGAGCAGGCTCGCTCCCACAGAAGACAGTACAAAAAAAAACCCGCCGAAGCGGGTCATAAAACCGTAGCCGCAAGGCAACGGGATGGGAAGTCAGTGGCTTTTCATGCCTGCCGCCGTCATGAACATGCGGATCAGCCAGGCAAATACTGCCAGGGTGGCCACACTGCCGGTCCAGATCACCAGCAGCCAGCCTATGCGTTGCCATAAAGGCTTCTTTTCGCATTCTTGCACGTCGTGTAGATAATCCTTGCCAGCCATGTGGGGCCTCCTCTTGGGGAAAAGGCTGTGGCCCTCAGGCCACAGCGGCACTTGCTACTAGTGATAACCGTCTTCGTGGGTCACCTTGCCGCGGAACACGTAGTAGCTCCAGAAGGTGTAGCCCAGAATGAACGGGATGATAAACAGGGTGCCCACCAGCATGAAGCCCTGGCTTTGCGGCGGTGCCGCCGCGTCCCAGATCGAGATCGAAGGCGGAATGATATTCGGCCACAGGCTGATGCCCAGGCCGCTGTAACCCAGGAATATCAGCACCAGGGTCAGCAGGAACGGCGTGTAGTGGGCCTTGCGCGCGATTGCTTTGAGCAGACCGTACATGGTCACCAGCACCAGGATCGGCACCGGCAGGAACCAGAACAGGTTAGGCAGGGTAAACCAGCGGGCCGCGATGTCTGTGTGGGCCAGCGGCGTCCACAGGCTGACAATGCCCATCAGCACCAGTACGGCCAGTGCCAGCGGGCGACCCAGTTTGTGCATGCGCTCTTGCAGTTCGCCTTCGGTCTTCATGATCAGCCAGGTGCAACCCAGCAGGGCGTACGCCACGATCAGGGCAATACCGCAGAACACCGTGAACGGTGACAGCCAGTCCAGCCCGCCACCGGCGTACTGGCGGTTGACTACCGGCAGGCCATCAATAAAGGCCCCCAATGCCACGCCCTGAAAGAACGTCGCCACCAGCGAACCGCCGATAAAGGACTTGTCCCAGATATGGCGTTTTTCCGGGCGTGCCTTGAAGCGGAACTCAAAGGCCACGCCGCGGAAGATCAGGCCCATCAGCATCAGGATCAGTGGCAGGTACAACGCCGACAACACGACCGAGTAGGCCAGCGGGAAGGCACCGAACAGCGCCGCGCCGCCCAGTACCAGCCAGGTTTCGTTACCGTCCCAGACAGGGGCGACCGTGTTCATCATCACATCGCGATCTTTCTCGCCCTTGATAAAGGGAAAGAGGATGCCGATCCCCAGATCGAAACCATCCATGACCACATACATCATGATCCCGAAGATGATGATGATTGCCCAGATAAGTGGCAGATCAATACCCATGACTCAATTCCCCTTCGTCAGGCTGTCGCTGTGGCCTTCATCTGTACCCTCATGGGCTGCAGACAGAGGACGGGCAGGCGTGCGTTGCTGGCCTGGGCCACCGTGGGTTTCGTCATCGCCTTCGTGGGTGATCGGGCCCTTGCGTACCAGACGCATCATGTAGCCCAGACCTACACCGAACAGCGAGAAATACACCACGACAAACATGACCAGCGTGATGCTCATTTGCGTGACGCTATGGTTGGACGAAGCATCAGCCGTGCGCATCAGCCCGTAGACCACCCACGGTTGACGACCAATCTCGGTAGTAAACCAGCCCGCGAGGATCGCGATCAGGCCCGATGGCCCCATCCACAGCACCAGGCGCAAGAACCAGCGGTTCTCATAGAGGGTGCCGCGTTTCCGCAGCCACACGCTCCACAGGCCGATAAAGATCATCAACATGCCCAACGCAACCATGATGCGGAAGGTGAAGAACACGATGGTCGAGTTCGGACGATCCGCTGCCGGATAGTCCTTCATGGCCGGGATCTGCTTGTCCAGACTATGGGTCAGGATCAGGCTGCCCAAGTATGGCACCTCGATCTTGTAGTCCGTGGTCTCGGTTTTCATGTTGGGAATGCCGAACAGAATCAGCGGCGTCGGTTCACCCGGCTTGTTTTCCCAGTGACCTTCGATCGCGGCGATTTTCACCGGCTGATACTCAAGGGTATTCAGGCCGTGGGCGTCACCAATAAAGGCCTGCACCGGCGCAACCACCAGGGCCATCCACATCGCCATCGAGAACATGCGACGAATGGCCGGTGTATTGCGACCGCGCAACAGGTGCCAGGCGGCCGAGGCACCGACGAAAAATGCCGTGGCAACAAAGGCGGCCGTGGCCATGTGCGCCAGACGGTAAGGGAACGACGGGTTGAAAATCACCGCCAGCCAGTCCACCGGAATGACTCGGCCATCGATGATTTCAAAACCTTGCGGGGTCTGCATCCAGCTGTTGGAGGCCAGGATCCAGAAGGTCGAGATCAGTGTGCCGATGGCCACCATGACGGTCGAGAAAAAGTGCATCCCGCGACCGACGCGGTTCCAGCCAAACAGCATGACCCCCAGAAAACCTGCTTCAAGGAAGAATGCGGTGAGTACTTCATAGGTCAGTAGCGGCCCGGTAACAGCACCGGCGAAGTCCGAGAACCTCGACCAGTTGGTACCGAACTGATAGGCCATGACCAGGCCCGACACCACGCCCATCCCAAAGTTGACGGCGAATATCTTCGACCAAAAGTGGTACAGGTCGCGGTAGGTGTCGTCACGGGTTTTCAGCCACATGCCTTCGAGCACCATGAGATAACTGGCGAGACCGATGGTAATGGCGGGAAAAAGAATGTGGAACGACACGGTAAACGCGAACTGAATTCGGGCGAGATCGAGAGCCTCCAAACCGAACATAAGTCTTCCTCTATCAGGTATCAGGTCGTTGAGGACCCGAGCGTCGCGCCCGAATCCAACTTCCCCGCAAGCCATGGCCGCTGCGAATCGCTGCTCGCTTTTTAACCACAACAAAAAGGGATCTGGCCGACTGGCCACTCAGACAAAACCGGAGAGGTTTTGATCTGGATCAAGCATGGAGGAAAGAGTAGTCCATTCCTGACACACGGCTAATGTGGTTTGTTGTCGCGTGACACGATGCCTCAGCCCTTGATATAGACCGTTGCAAGAAGTGCAGGGAATCGCAGAAATCCCTTATCAGGCTCCCGGAGATCATGATGTTTTGAGTCATTATTTGTTACAAAACAGTGATAATCTCGGCCTCCCCCAACCCTTCAGCACGATCCTCCCACATGACCAGCCAGCCCCTTCTGCTACGCCATCACCGACCCTTTGTGGCCTTCTGGTTTGCCCGCATCTTCACCGCCAGTGCATTTCAGATGCTGACAGTGGCCATCGGCTGGAACCTTTATCAGCTCACCGGCAACGTGATGGACCTGGGTTGGGTGGGCTTGATCGAGTTCGCTCCACGCCTGCTGTTCATGCTGCACACCGGGCATGTGGCCGACCGCTATGACCGCCGCAGGGTGGCCGCCGTGTGCCAGTCACTGCAGGCGATGATTGCCCTGACACTGGCCATTAGCAGTGCCAGCGACCATATCACCCGGGAAATGATCTTTATCCTCGCGTTTTTGCTCGGCGCGGCCCGCTCCTTCGAAATGCCTGCCACCCAGGCGCTGCTACCTTCCATCGTGCCAGTTGAACTGTTTCCCCGGGCCGTGGCGGCGGCACAAGCGGCACAGCAATCGGCCACCATCGTCGCACCGGCGTTTGGCGGCCTGTTGTATGCCTTTGGCAGCGTGTGGGTGTATGGCCCGAGCGTGGCGCTGTACCTGATTGCGGCACTGCTGATGAGCAACCTGCCAGCCCGTCAGTTGCCGTTGAACAAGGCCAAGGCCACGCTGGACTCATTGCTGGCGGGCATTCGTTTTATTCGCAGTCGCCCGGACGTGCTGGGCGCTATCTCCCTGGACCTGTTTGCCGTGCTGCTGGGCGGGGCCACGGCGCTGCTGCCGGTGTTTGCCAAGGATATTCTGCTGACCGGCCCCTGGGGTCTGGGCATGTTGCGTTCGGCACCGGCGATCGGCGCCTTGCTGATGTCATTGTGGTTGGCCAGATTCCCGGTGGAGCGCAAGGTGGGGCGCGTGATGTTCACCGCTGTGGGGGTCTTCGGCGTTGCCACCATCGCCTTCGGCCTGTCGACCTCGTTCTGGTTTTCATTGGCGGTACTGGTGGTACTCGGCGCGGCGGACATGATCAGCATGGTGATTCGCGCTTCGTTTGTGCAACTGGAGACTCCGGACGAGATGCGTGGCCGGGTGAGCGCGGTTAACGGTCTGTTTATCGGCGCGTCCAACCAGTTGGGGGAGTTTGAATCCGGGGCCACGGCTCACTGGCTGGGCACAGTGCCTGCTGTCGTGCTGGGCGGCGTCGGTACGCTGATTGTTACCGGGCTGTGGATAAAACTGTTCCCGGGGCTGGCCAATCGGGACCGGATGGTGGAAGAGCGCAATACCCTCTAGATATTCTGTTCCCGATCAAGCCCTTCCGTGGGAGCGAGCCTGCTCGCGAAAAGCGTTCGCGAGCAGGCTCGCTCCCACGGCGGAGGTTTTCTGTAGCCGCTGCTACCTTATATATAGCTTCACACCCAGCCGATTGTGCGGCGGTACCAGCGAACTGTTACTGAACTCGAACCAGCCACCGTTCTTGTTACCCAGATCAAAGGTGTACAAGTGCCCCACGGTGGTGCCTGAACCGTTACAGGCCACCAGCCCCTCGCCCTGATTGCATACCGGCGCCCGTACACCATCCACTTCCTGGCCGTCCAGAGTCACATTGGGCTGGCCGCCGTAACCGCGCTCCAGCACATAGACCTTGATATGGGGGCCGTTATGGTCGCAGCGGGTCTGCTCGCGACCATCGGACACATCCTCCACCGCACAGGAAACAGACGCTACCTTGAGGATCTCGACAGTGCTCAAAGGCATGGCAGGCGCAGCGCTGACAGCGGCACTTATAAAGAGGCCAAAACAGGCTGAAACAGGTTTGATGAAGTGCTTCATGGGTCCCTCCGAAAACTGGCACGCAGTATGCCTGCCACATCAAGGTTATAAAACATGGCCTCGCAAGGTAACCAAAGCAGCCATATCCACGAGCTGCTGGTATGATGCGCGGCTTTTTCCGACAGACAGAAAATCTTCAGGCGGTCCGCGTCTGTGCTTTGCTGTTGAAAACGATTTAATCACGGCGCATTTGGCGCCACGGGGACTGGCATGCTGGAAAGGCTGTTTCAACTCAAAGCACACAACACCAATGTGCGTACCGAGATACTTGCGGGTATCACCACCTTCCTGGCGATGGCCTATATCCTGTTCGTAAACCCGAGCATCCTCGGTGAAACGGGCATGGACAAGGGCGCCGTGTTTGTTGCCACCTGTCTGGCGGCCGCCATCGGTTCAGCCACCATGGGCATTATCGCCAACTACCCGATTGCACTGGCACCGGGCATGGGCCTGAACGCCTTTTTCACCTACACCGTGGTGCTGCACCTTGGCCATACCTGGCAGGTCGCGCTGGGCGCAGTGTTTATCTCGGCAGTGCTGTTCTTCCTGCTGTCGATCTTTCGCATCCGCGAATGGATCATCAACAGCATCCCGCTACCGCTGCGCTCGGCCATTGCCGCCGGTATCGGCCTGTTCCTGGCGCTGATCGCCCTGGGCAACGCCGGTATCGTGGTTGCCAACAAGGCTACCCTGGTAGGTATGGGCGATCTGGCTCAGCCAAAAGTGATCCTCGCCTCCCTGGGCTTTGCCCTGATCGTGGCCCTTGAAGCGATGAAAGTGCGCGGGGCGGTGCTGATTGGCATCCTGGCCGTGACCATTGCCTCGATTGCCATGGGCGTGACCGATTTCGGTGGTGTCGTGTCGATGCCGCCCTCCCTGGCTCCGACCTTCCTGCAGCTGGATATCAAAGGCGCGCTGGATATCGGCCTGATCAGCGTGATCTTTGCCTTCCTGTTTGTTGACCTGTTCGACAACTCCGGCACCCTGATCGGCGTTGCCAAGCGCGCCGGGCTGATGGGCAAGGACGGCCACATGCCGAAAATGGGCCGCGCCCTGATCGCCGACAGCACCGCGGCCATGGCCGGTTCGCTGCTGGGCACTTCGACCACCACCAGCTACATCGAGTCGGCAGCGGGCGTGAGCGCCGGTGGCCGTACCGGCCTGACCGCCATTGTGGTTGGCATCATGTTCCTGCTGGCGCTGTTCTTCTCGCCATTGGCGGCCAGCGTTCCAGCTTTCGCCACCGCGCCTGCGCTGATGTTCGTGGCCGTACTGATGATGAGCGGCCTGGCAGAAATCGAATGGGACGACGTAACTGTCGCCGCCCCGGTGGTAATCACCGCCCTGGCCATGCCGTTCACCTACTCCATCGCCAACGGCATCGCCTTCGGCTTTATTTCCTGGACCGTGATCAAGCTGCTGTCGGGCCGCGCCCGCGAGTTGAATGCACCGCTGATCATTTTGTCGGTTCTGTTTGTGGTCAAGCTGGGTTGGTTTAACGCATGAGTGCCTTGCCGTTTGATTCTGCTACCTACGCCGTTGAGCTTGAAGCCAAGGCCAACCGTCTGCGTGAGCTGCTGGCGCCCTTCGATGCGCCTGAGCCGCAGGTGTTCGACTCGCCGCTCAAGCACTTTCGCCTGCGGGCCGAGTTCCGTCTGTGGCGCGAGGGTGGTGAGCGTCACTACGCCATGTTTGCCCAGGACGACAAGCGCACACCGATCCTGATCGAAGACTTCCCGATCGCCAGCCTGCGCATCAACCAACTGATGCCCCAGCTCAAGGCTGCCTGGCAAGCCAGTTCGGCCCTGAGCCACAAGTTGTTCCAGGTGGAGTTCCAGACCACCCTGGCAGGCGATGCAATGGTCACCTTGTGCTATCACCGCCCGCTGGACGAGCGCTGGCAAACCGCCGCCGAGCAGTTGGCCAAAGACCTGGATATCAGCGTGATCGGTCGCTCCAAGGGCAAACGTGTTGTGATTGGCCGCGATCATGTAGTCGAGAAGCTGGAAGTGGCAGGCCGCACCTTCACGTATCAACAGCCTGAAGGCGCGTTCACCCAGCCAAACGGTACGGTCAACCAGAAGATGCTCAATTGGGCATACGACGCACTGGGCGAGCGTTCGGATGATCTGCTGGAGCTGTATTGCGGCAACGGCAACTTCACCCTGCCGCTGGCTACCCGTGTGCGTAAGGTACTTGCCACCGAAATCAGCAAGACGTCGGTATACGCCGCGCTGAACAACCTGCGCGACAACGCTGTGGATAACGTCACGCTGGTACGCTTGTCGGCCGAAGAGCTGACCGAAGCCCTGAACGAAGTACGTCCGTTCCGTCGCTTGCAGGGCATCGACCTGAAAAGCTACGAGTTCGGCAGCGTCTTCGTCGACCCGCCTCGCGCGGGCATGGACCCGGACACCTGTGAGCTGACCCGCCGTTTCGACAACATCCTGTATATCTCGTGCAACCCGGCGACATTGGCCGAGAATATCGCCCAACTGCACGATACTCACCGTATCGAGCGCTGCGCGGTATTTGACCAGTTTCCGTGGACGCACCATATGGAATCGGGTGTGTTGCTGGTTCGTCGGTAAACACAGGTTCTGATACACCGTGTCGACCGAATCGCGAGCAAGCCCGCTCCCACAGGATCAGCGCAATACCTGTGGGGGCGGGCTTGCCCGCGATGGTAAGGCCGCAATATGGCCATGTTTAATGGGCCCGAAAATACCCCGCCACCTGCCGCAAATCCCCCTCGTTTAATACCCCCGCGTAATACCTGAGCTGTACCCGTGCCAATAAATACGCATAGCGTGCCTCGGCCAGATCCCGCTTGGCACTGAACAACTGCTGCTCGGCATCCAGCACATCCAGATTGACCCGCTCGCCGCCACTCACGCTTTTCTGCGTCGCCTGCACCAGGGCACCGGCGGACTCCACCGCCATTTCATAGGCCCGCACCTTGGCCGCAGCACTGCTATTGAGGTTGTACTGCTTGCGCAGGTCCACCAGCGTGCTGGCTGTTTGCGCGTCCAGTTCATACTGGGCCTGGGACAATTGCCGCGCGGCCTGGCGGGTCGATGCCGACACCGATCCCCCCGCAAACAACGGCACGGTGAGCTGAATGCCGACACTGTTGGTGTCGTATTTCTGGTTATAGGTACTTTCGGAGTCAGAACTGGTCTGACGGCTGCTGGCATACAAGCTGAGTTTGGGTAAGTGCCCGGCCCGCTTGCGCTCCACCTCGTACTCAGCCGAGGTCAGCGCATGCTGCTGCGAGGCCAGTTCCGGGTTATTGGCCAGTGCCAGTTCGCGCCAGCTTTCAAAGCGCTGCGGCTCCAGCGGCGCAATCACAAAGTGCGCCGCCAGCGGGGCCAGCTGCTCGATCTGCAACGGCTCGCCAAGCATCGCCTCCAGCTCCCGCAGGGCAGCGTCCTGATTGTCTTGCGCCTCGATTTCTTCGGCCACCGCCATGCTCAGGCGCGCCTGGGTTTCCAGCACATCTGTGCGGGTGCCCTCGCCGCCCTTGAGCAATCGCTGGTTAAGCTGCAAACGCTCGGCAAAAGCACGCTTTTGCGCACGGCTCAGTTCAATGCGCTCCTGTGCCAGCAAGGCCTGGCTATAGGCATTAAGCAGCCGCACCGCCAGATACTGGCTTTTGCTGCGAAAGCGTTCATCAGAAAACAACGCCTGCGCCGCGCCCTGGCGGAATCGTGCGTAGGCTTCGTAGTCCAGCAGCGGTTGCTGCAAGGTCAAGGTTGCCGCATAACTGCGGTAGTCGCGATCGGTCCGGGTGCTGGCCTGGGTGACTTCAGACTCGTTGCGTGAGTTGTTGTAGTTCCACGACAGGGTCGGCAGCAACGCGGAGCGGCCAAGGGCGCGGTTCTCCTCACCGGCGGCACGCTCTTCGATGGCGGCCTGGAAGGTCGGGTCATTGCGCACGGCCAGATCGTAGGCGTCCAGCAACCCCAATGCCTGCACCGGCCCCGTGCACACCATCAATAATCCACATACAAACTGGCGCACGGTCATTCTTCCACCAATGCCATGTGAGTACGGTCGAGCAGCGGTTTGAACAGGTAATTGAGCATCGAGCGCTCGCCCGTGCGCACAAATGCCTCAACCGGCATGCCCGGGCGAATCTGCAACCCTGCCAACTGGGCCATGCCTGCTTCAGTGACCTGGGCACGCAGTGTGTAATACGGCTCGTCCGTGCGTTCATCGACCTGGCGATCCGCCGACACCAGCATCACTTCCCCCGCCACCCGCGGCGTGGTGCTCTGGCTAAAGGCCGAAAACATCAGCTCCACCGGCAACCCGGCGTGCACCTTGTCGGCCAGCTCGACCGGCACCCGGGCCTCGACCAGCAGGGGCTCGCCCTGGGGCACGATTTCCATCAGCGCCTGACCGGGCTTGATCACCCCACCTTCGGTAAACACATCCAGGCCCACCACAATCCCGGCCACCGGTGCGCGCAACTGACTGTTGGCCAACTCAAACTCGGCCGACGCCAGCCGATTGCGCAGGTCTTCAGTGCGAACCCGGGTATCGGCCAGTTGCGTACGCACTTCCTTTTGATACTCCTCGGCCAGTTGCCGAATTTTCAGACGCATCTCCAGCACTTGTCGCTGTAATTGGCCGATGCGACCGTAGTCTTCACTGATCGAACCCAGCACCTGGGCGTACACCCGCTCGCTGTCCAACAGGCGATTGCGCGGGATATAGCCTTCACGGGCCAGCTCACGCAAACCCAGCAACTGCTCGGTCAGGGCAGTGCGTTGCAGAACCTTGCTGGCCTGGGAGTCACGTACCCCACGCAACTGCGCCTCGGCGCCCGCGATGCTTTCATCGATACCCTGCTGATCCAGCAGCAATGCCTGACGCCGGCTATCGAACAATTGCCGTTGCAAAGCCAGATTGGACGCCACCTCCGGCTCGCTCGCCAATGCCGTCAACTCGGTGGGAAAGCTCACACTGGCCACACCGTCGCGCTCGGCATTAAGCCGCGCTTCACTGGCCAGCGAGCCATAAAACTGGCTGCGCAAGGATTGGGCCTGACCCAGCAGCGGGGTTTCCTTCAAGCGAATCAGTACCTGGCCTGCGACCACCTTGTCGCCGTCGCGCACATCGATGCGCTCAACAATCCCGCCGCTGGGGTGTTGCACCACTTTGCGATGGCCCGAAACCATCACCTTGCCCGACACCGCAACGCCCTTATCCAGCGGTGCCAATGCGGCCCAGCCGAGAAATCCGAGAAAGCCGCCGAGCATCAACAACCAGCCCAGGCGCGCATATCGGGTGTCATCCAGTTGCAGCACATTGCTGTCGCCAACGGCCTTGGCATTTAACTGCGTCATGCTTTGTTCGCCTCTGCCGTGCCGAGCCGGTAGCTCACGTTCATCGCCGGCTTGGGCGCCGCAGGTTTAACTGCAGCGGGCGCGCCGAGCACCTTGGCCGTGGGGCCAAAGGCTTGTAGCTGGCCTTCGCGCAGGATCAACAGTTGGTCGGTGAGGGTCAGCACATTGGGTTTGTGGGTGATCAAAATCAGGGTTCGCTTGTGCTGTTTGAGCTGGGTAATGGCCTGCAACAAGGCCTGCTCCCCGGCTTCATCGAGGTTGGAGTTGGGTTCGTCGAGCACGATCACCGCAGGCAGACCGTACAGCGCGCGGGCCAGGCCGATGCGCTGCTTCTGCCCGCCGGACAAACCAGCGCCACCCTCGCCCAGGCGCGTTTCATAACCGTCGGGCAATTGCAGAATCAGCTGATGCACACCCGCCAGTTGCGCGGCGGCCAGTACCTTGTCGGCATCCACCTCGGCAAAGCGTGCGATGTTTTGCGCGATGGTGCCGGCAAACAGCTGAATGTCCTGGGGCAAATAACCCAAGTGCGGGCCAAGCTGGTGTTTGTCCCACTGCGACAGCTCGGCACCGTCCAGCCGCACCTTGCCCGCCAGCGGCTGCCATACGCCGATCAGCAGCCGGGCCAGGGTTGACTTGCCGCAACCAGAAGGCCCGATCACCCCCAGCACCTGCCCGGCCGGCAGGGTAAAACTCAGGTTGGCCAGGGTGGCGCGACGGGTGCCGGGCGCACTGGCGCTCAATTGCTCCATCGCCAGCTCGCCCCGTGGCGCGGGCAAAGCCATGCGTTGCGCCCGAGCCGGATAGCTGTGCAGCAAGGCTTCGAGACGCTGATAGGCCAGCCGCGCCGAACTCCACTGTTTCCACACGCCGATCAACTGATCGATGGGGCTCAACACCCGGCCCATCAGAATGGAGCCGGCAATCATCATCCCGGCCGTGATCTGCCCCTGCACCGCCAGCAAGGCACCGAGGCCAAGCACCAGGGATTGCAGGGCCAGACGCACGCCCTTGGACCAGGCACTGACGGTGGCGGTTTTTTCGCTGGCCAGATTCTGCTGCGCCAAAAAGACCGTGTGCTGCGCCAGCCAACGCCCGCGCAAGGTGTCGAGCATGCCCATGGCTTCAATGGCCTCGGCATTGCGCAGATGCGCGCTGGCCTGCTGGGTGGCCTGCACCGACAACTCGCTGGCGGCCTTGAGCGGCGCTTGGGAAACGTGTTGATTGACCCACGCCAGAATCATCAACAGCACCGCGCCGCCCAGGGCCAACAGCCCCAGCCAGGGGCTGAACATAAAGATCACAAACAGATACACCGGAAACCACGGCGCGTCGAAAAACGCGAACAGCGCATTGCCCGTCGCGAACTGGCGCAGGCTGGTGAGGTCATTCAACGCCTGCGCTGCTGCCGGACTGCCGGTGCGCAATTGCGCCTCGAAAGCGGCGTCGTAGACGCGCTGATTCAAGCGCATGTCCATCTGCGTGCCGAGGCGGATCACCACCTGGCTACGCACCCACTCCAACGCCCCCATCAGGCCAAACAGGCCGAGGATCATCAGCGTCAGCATCAACAGGGTCATTTGATTGCCCGATGCCAGCACCCGGTCATATACCTGCAGCATGTACAGGGCCGGGGCCAGCATCAGTAAATTGATCACGGCCGAGAACAGGCCGATATTGAAAAAAGCACGTTTGTAGGCCGTCAAGGCAGCCAGCATCTCGTTGGCTTTGGGCCGGGTCATGGAAAGGTTCCGAGGATATGGGCCGAAAACCCTGTGGGAGCTGGCTTGCCTGCGATGCAAGCGGCGCGGTCTGACTGCCAGACCATGCCGATGCCATCGCGGGCAAGCCCGGCTCCCACAGGATTGGAGTTCACTGAGGTGGGCGGGAGTTACGCCGCCAGTGCCCAGTCCTGAGCCACATCCAGCACGCCCACCAGGCTGATATCAGCCGCCAGTGGTGCATCGGCGTGAGCCAGGCCAGCTGCCGCCAGTTGGTCGAAGGTTGAATCGGTGCTCAGGCCGAACCCGCTCAGCAGGTTGTTGAGCACGCCTTCCAGACCCGATACGTCGCCTTTCATCAGGCCGTAGATCACGTCCTGAACAGCGTTGCCCGCACGGCCGGCATCGCTGGCGGCAGACAGGTCGAGGCCGTTGAAGGAGGCGGTGTAGTCGCCCAAGGTAAAGTCGCTGCCCTTACCACCGCCAAGCACTTCACCCAACTGCACGTTATCCAGGTTGCCCCACAGGTAGTGGTTCATGTTGTCGCCCGCAGACAGTTTCTGGTTAAACACGTAGTTCAAACCATTATCCGTATTGCTCTCAGCCACAAAGGCGTATTTCGAACCATTGGCACCCTGAGTTGCATACTGCTCGCCTGTCATTGCACGACCACCGGTGTTGAAACCACCGGTATTCACTGTGCCATGATCGGCAGTGCGGAAACCGGTCGACCATTCGCTTAACACATCCTTAACCGAAATATCGCCGTACAGAGAGTTGTAAGTTACTGAGATAGTCATATTTACTTTCTTCCATTGATAGATTTAGTGACAACCTGCACACGTCTCCGTGCTTTTGCTCAATACGAGCAAAATCTTTAACAACGACAGAATCGCTGTTTTTTAAAATTTGTATTCGAGCATTCCGCTCAATGTACGACCCCGAGCCAAACTCAAGTTATTGGCATCGCCCATGGCAACGAAATATGCCTCATCAGTGGCGTTCTCCAGCACTAACGTGAGGTTCACATCATTAGTGGGCCAGTAACTGGCATACAGGTCATACACACTGTACTTAGGCCAGGTCGCTTGCTCGATACTGTAATAGTTATGGGCATTCATATCGGCACCGTTACCGCGGCTATAGCGCAAACGAATACCCGTGTCCAGGCGTCGCTCCAGAAAGCGTGCACCAACGGTTAAAGATCCCCGGTCTGCGGGCATATGCGCCGCGCTGCCCATGATCCCGCCGCACGCGACGTAGCTGTTGCTTTTATCATCATCCAGGTACTCATACTCGCTCACTTTTCTAAAGCCCATTGTCCCATCCGGCTTTACATAACGCTCCAAATAACTCTTCAGGATTTTTCCGGCTTTTTTGGCGCCCCCAAGATAGTGATCATTTGCACAAAAATCGTTAGCACCAATCATATGGGTGTAGCTTAAATTGGTATACGCACGCCCCATATCATAGTTGAGCTGATACTCAAGCCCCCTAAAACGGGTATCATTCAAGTTATTAACGTATGCCAGATCACCAAAATTATTTGATGCTTCAGGCAGCGCGATACCGTACTGCATAAACGTAAAGTTCTTGATTCGGTTATCAAAATAAGAAACCTTCATACCCAGACGGTCATTATTAAAAAATAACGACTCTTTAAATATATTGAAGCCGACTTCCCAGTCTCTGGATTCCTCTGCCTTGAGAAAGGGGTTTGGGAACACCCGTTCAGGGGCATTGCCGCCATGAGGCCGCCCCGTCATCAATACTTCGGTCACCGCCGGTGGGCGCCATCCCTTGCCCCAACGTGCATACAACTGAAGCCAGTCCACACCCGGCTTGATCGCAAGACCGAACGTCGGTGAAAACTGGCCGCTCTCTTCGTCCAGGTCGTAGGTATCTTCGACACGCTTTGCCGGATCCAGATTAACCACCGGCACACCATTCTCATACCGAATGATTTCTTGACGATACAGCGTCATCCCCGTCTTGCCTTCAAGACGATAACGGTCATAGCGCAAGCCACCATTGAGGGTCAGCCAGTCGTTGTAGTTGTACTCCAGATTGCTGAACAGGCTGGCCATAGTGCGTTTGCCAGAAGGGTCGGCACCATCAACATAAGGTTTTACCGCTTCACTCAAGGCCGCAACTTTATTGCTCTTTGGCTTGAAGGTGTCCTGGTACATCTCCAGGCCATAATTCCAGGTCAAAAGACCGTAGGTATCGAAGTTGAAGCGTGAGGTGTTCTCGCCTTGCAGCCCCCAGGTATCGGTACGGAAATAGTCCTTGTACGGGTCGTAGTTGTTCCTTACTTCGCTCGTCTGGTGCCCGGCGTTGGAACGCACCAGTTCAGTGGTGACGTAATACAGCTTGGCCTTGAAATCGATCAGTTCGTTGTCGGGATTAAAGCTGTAGTCCAGCCCGAAGTTGGCGGTGCCCAGATTGTTCTTGCTATGGCGGACGTAGTCATAGTCCGTCTCGTTGTTGATCGCGTAGGTCCATGAATCATTGCTGTCGCTGTCGGTATTCAGATAGCTCAGTTGTACACGCTGATCATTGGGCAAGTTGAGGCCGAACTTGACCATCTGCGAGCGCGTCACGCTGCCTGCATCCCCCACCTCATTGTTCAGCCAGTTGTTCCAGGCTTCGCGGCGAGTTTTTTTGACGCGGATTTCATCCCCCAGGTTGTCAGCGTTTTGCCGGCCACTACGGTAGTTGCCGAAGTGTCGTTCACTGTAGGCAAACAAGGCATCGCCAATGTCGTTTCCAATGGCGAACACTCCACCACCGTTGAAATAAGTACCGTTGCCCAATTCACCGATACCGCTACCTGCCCGGATACGTCCGCCGAACTCTTTGCCATCTTTCAAAAAATCACTGGCTTCGATGGTTTTAAAGGTGGCGATCCCCCCGAGTACTGCAGCACCGCCCATGCCCGACTGAGTGCCTTTATCAATTTCAATACTTGAGATCATCTGCGGATCGATCAGCATCACGCCATTGCGATGCTGGTGACCATTGACGCTGAAGTCCTGGCGCATGCCATCAACGTTCATGTTGACCCGGCCATAGTCCTGAAGACCCCGGATATTGACCGACAAGCCTGGGTCGCGTTGGTCTACTGCGGTGTAGACACCGGGGGTTTCTTCGAGCATGTCGGCTGTGTGGCGGGGGGCGCGCTTGTTGATTTGCTCGCTGGTAATCACGGACACCCCTTCAGGCGTCTGATAAACCCAATCCGCCGTATTACCCTCACTGGCCGTCACCGAGGTGGTGCCCAGGGCCAGGGCGCCGTTGTGTTCGCCGCTGACGCGGGTCAGGGTGATCTGGCGCTCGCCGGTAAAGCGATATTCCACCGGGTTGTTGCCCAGCAAGCGCGCCAGGCCTTCCTGCACGCCAAGGTCGCCATTCAGCGCCACGGAGCTCAGGCCGCGCAGCATCTGGCTGTCAAACAGCACTTGCAGGCCCGCCTGTTCGGCGAAGATCAGCACGGCCTTGTCCAGCGGCTGGGCCGGAATATGGAAGGCGATAAATTCTTGCTGAACGGCGCTGCTGACTTTTTCTGCGGCCTGCACCGGCATTTGCGCCGCCAACAGGGCGACAATCCCGACATGAACTGCAAAGGCTAACCGACTTGCGGATTGCACCCCTTTGCGCTGACTACCCATCATTTTTATTTTCCCCAGGCTTACGAGCTGCTTTGCGAATGAATCTCAATAGCAAGACGTAAGATGGGGGAAAATTCAGTAAAGGTTTTTGCGATTAATTTTCAAAAAGCGCTGCAGAGCTTTGTGGTGGCTCAATACACCAGGCTCACGCCCGCCAGTTCGACGCGCTGCACCTGCAACTCCTGGGTAAGGGTGTGCAGGGCGCTGTCGAGCATTTCGAGGCGGAATACGCCGCTGACCTGTCGACTGGCCAGGGCCGGGTTGGCCAAGATGATCTGGCCGGGGCGATAGCGGTTGAGCTGCTCGATCACATGGCCCAATGGCTGGCGGTCAAATACCAGCACACCACGGCGCCAGCTGGTGGCTGCGCTCAAGTCGAAACCGGGCAGTTTTTCTACACCCTGCGCTGCGCTGTAGCGGGCGCTCTGGCCCTCCTCAAGGGTTTGCTGCGCTGCGCCTTGGGCCGGCGGCGTTTGCAGGCTCACGGCAACGCTGTGTTGCAGCACGCCGACCCACGCCTGATCGCGGCTCTCGCGGCCCACCACAAATTGCGTGCCCAGCGCTCGGGTACGCCCGCCCGCACTTTGCACCACAAAAGGCCGGGTTTCGGCTTCGCCCATGGGCGCCACGTCAAACACCGCCGAACCCGCCAGCAGGCTGATACGCCGCTCGCCAGTGTCGTAGTCGATGCTGATGGCACTGGAGGCATCCAGCTGTACCGAGCTGCCGTCGTCGAGCTGAACCGTGCGGATTTCTCCCGCACCTGTGCGGTAGTCGGCCTGCATCTGTATCAGTATCGTCGGGCCGCTAAACCAGCCAACTGCGACTACCAACGACAGCACTGCAGCACGTCCGGCCCAGCGCAACGGCCGTCGACGTCGGCTCACCGGCGCGGGTCGGGCTTCTGCTGGTCGCTGGCGATGGGCTACAGGACGCGGCTCCAGCGCCAAATCCCCCAGCGCTGCCCAGGTCTGCTCGGCAAAGCGCAAGGCCTCTGGATGGCGCTTATCGGCCGCCAGCCACTGCTCCAGTTGCGCCTGCGCCTCCTCGCTCAACGCACCCGCGTGCAGACGCACCGCCCACTCGGCGGCCGCTTCAGTAATGCTCTGCTGTTCGGGGCCTTGGCTCATCAGGTGTGAATCTCTATTTCTCGTTATATATAAGCAGTGACGTCTCGCCGGCTAAAACCCAGTAAGCCGTTCATCCACATATTTGAAAGTTATTTCTCGGGCTCTTGTAGACGCTGCATGACGTAAGCCAAGGCTTTCGACAGATGCTTTTGCACCGAGCTGTCAGAAATTTCAAGATGGCGCGCAACTTGAGCATGGGTCATGCCCTCGATGCGGTTGAGACGGAAGATTTCCTGGGTGCGTTCGGGCAATTCGGACAATGCCTGCTTTAAAGCCATGCGCTGTTGTTCAGCCATCGCCTGGGCCTCCAGCCCTGCCATTTCGTCTTCGATTTCGGCCAGTGCTTCATGGGGGACCGTATCGGTCTTGCGCCGGGTTTCCTGACGAATGTGATCGACCAGCAGGTTGCCAGCAATGCGATAGAGGTAACCGGGGGAGTTGTCGATGTGCTCTTTGCGGCCACGCTCGGCCATGCGCAGAAAACTTTCCTGCACCAGGTCCGCGGCCAGCTGTGGGTCTCGTACCTTGCGCGCCAGATACCCGCGCAGGGTACTGGCATGCTTGAGGAACAAGCCCTTGAGATCCGTATCCAACAAACCGACTCCCTGAGCATGAAGGAAAGGGGCCGCTATCTTACTTTTTGTCGAGAATGATTTTCAATTGGTATTGTGTTTCATTAGTACAAAGTGTGCCGCCTGTTCACGCCTGCAAATAGCGCAATACGGCATCACACATCATGTCGCGCTGACGCTGCTTGACCTGCAGATCAGAGAAGTCGACCTGGAAAATTTCACCCAGGGTGTAGCGATTTGATACGCGGTAAAAACAGAACGAGCTGACCAGCAAATGCACATCCAGCGGGTTGAGCCCGGCGCGGAACACTTTTTGTTCCACACCACGCTGCAGGATCTTTTCAAGTGCCTGCACAATCGTGTCGTTCATGGCCTTGATGCCTTCGGAGCGCTTGATGTATTCACCCTTGTGGATATTTTCGATGCTGACGATACGCACAAAATCCGCATTCATGTCGTGGTGGTCGAAGGTGAATTCCACCAGTCGTTGAATCGCCAGAACCGGCTCAAGCTGATCCAGATTCAAACAGCTTTCGATGCTGCGGATTTCGCCGTACAACTTCTCCAGCACCTCGACGTAGAGTTGCTCCTTGCTGGTGAAGTAGTAATAGATCATGCGCTTGGAGGTTTTAGTGCGCTCGGCAATCGCATCCACCCGCCCCCCCGCCAGGCCTTGTTCGACGAACTCTACAATGGCTTCTTGCAGGATATTTTCCCGGGTCTTTTCAGGGTTGTTCTTACGGCTTTTGCGCGGTTCGACTAGCGGTGCCGTGGCGCCGGTATCGACTTCTGGAGTATTGGTCATTTAAGGCTCACGGCCAGGTTGGAGTGCCCGGGATTATGGGGCGCCCCGCCCCATGAAGGAAGTCGCCCTACAACTTTGCCTGACGCACCGCACCACTGCGTGACTTGGCCATCGCCGCCAGGCGCACCGCAACGTTCGCCGCGCCATACCCGGCATAGCCATTTTTGCGTTGCAGCAGCTCGAAGAAAAACCGCCCTTCAAACGCCTCGGTGTACACATGAAACAGCTCGCCACCCTGGGCATCGCGGTCATACAGCACGTTGAAATAGGCCAGTTTGCTCAGGAATTCGTCATCGAAATCGAAGCGTGCAGCCAGGTCGTCGTAATAATTGAGCGGGATATCCAGCAGCGGCACGCCTGCGGCTTTGGCGCGGCTGACTTCGGCGAACAGGTCGTCACACTCAAAGGCGATATGGTGCACACCCGAGCCGCGATAACTCGACAGAGCATGTGAGATGGCGGTGTTTCTGTTCTCGGAGATATTCAGCGGCAAGCGAATCGAGCTGCAACGACTACGCAGCGCGCGGCTCTTTACCAGACCATAGGGGTCGGGGAGCACCACTTCGTCATCGGCTTCGAAATCCAGCAGGCTCTTATAGAACAGTACCCAGCTGTCGAGGCTGTCGGCGGGTAATGCCATCGCCATATGATCGATGCGTTTAAGGCCGCCCTGGGGTGATGGGGCTGACGTGAGGTTGAAGTCAGATTCATACAACGGCTTGCCGGTAGCGTCTTTGTCCACCAGATAAATCAGGCTGCCATCGGGCGCACGCACTGCCGCCAGCTCCAGTTCGTTAGGGCCGACCAGCCCGCGATAAGGCTGCCCCTTGTAGGCCACGGCACGGGCCAGTGCGCTGGCACTGTCTTGCACCCGAATGGCAGTGGCACATAAAGACGGACCGTGGGCCTCAAAAAAGTTATGGGCAAAAGAATAGGGTTCGGCGTTGAGGATCAGGTTGATATCACCCTGGCGCAGCAAGCTCACATTTTTTGAGCGGTGCTGCCCGGCCTTGCTGAAACCCAGGCGCTCGAGCCAGTGGGTCAGTTGCGCGCCCTGGCTTTCATCCACAGCAAATTCGAGAAACTCGATGCCGTCGTACGGGCTGGCAGCGGGCGGGGCGAACAATGGCTCCAAGGTAGCGACCGGGGCATTTTGCAGGGCAAGCCGCTCGCGGGTTTTCTCTTCCAGATACAGCAACGAACGCAAGCCATCGGCCGCATTGGCGCGGGGCGGAGCGGCGCGAAAACCGTCGTTGAAGATCTCCAGCGACAGCGGCCCGGTGTAGCCACTTTGTATGATCGGTGCCAGGAAGCCTGGCAGATCGAACTCGCCCTGCCCCGGGAAACAGCGGAAGTGACGGCTCCACTCCAGCACATCCATCGCCAGAATCGGGGCGTCTGCCATCTGTACAAAGAAGATTTTGTCACCGGGAATCTGCGCAATGCCACTCGGGTCACCCTTGAGGGACAGGGTGTGGAAGCTGTCGAGCAATACGCCGAGGTTGGGGTGATCGACCTCGCGCACCAGGTCCCAGACCTGTTGCCAGGTGTTTACGTGACGGCCCCAGGCCAGGGCTTCGTAACCAATACGCAGATTGCGCGCCCCGGCGCGCTCGGCGAGCAGGCTCAGGTCATCGAGCAGAATCTGCCGGTCACCCACCGAATCCGTTGCGGCATTGCTGCACACCAGCACCAGATCGGTGCCCAGCTCCTGCATCAGGTCAAACTTGCGTTCGGCGCGGTCGAGGTTGCGGGCCAAACGGTCGCGGCGGCAGCCTTCAAAATCACGAAACGGCTGAAACAGGCTTATTTCCAACCCCAGATCGGTACATATCTGACGCACCTCTCGGGGGCTGCCGTCATAATACAGCAGGTCGTTTTCAAAAATTTCGACCCCGTCAAAACCTGCCGCCGCAATGGCATCGAGCTTCTCCGGCAGGGTGCCGCTCAAGGAAACCGTGGCGATCGAACGCTTCATTTATAACTCCCAGGATTGGCGCAGCCTGCAGGCGACGGCATTTCTTAATGGCTTGATTATTAGGGGCGCCCTATTATTGAGCAACCAATCTGTACCAACCGGTTAGTTTTGCGTGCGATTATCGAACAATATGGCCTATCTTGAATTGACGACTTTTTGTCCACTCGCCACCATCAAGCCCGTACTCCCTGCGTCACTTGTTGTGCAACACCACATAAAAATTCCAAGAAACGGGTAAACATCCATGGTCCCTTCTCCGACTGCACGCACCACTTCTGCCCATGCTCCAAACGCAGGAATCGGTGACAAGATTCGCGGCACCCTGGCGACTGGCAAAACCCGTTGGGGCATGCTCGCACTGGTGTTTTTCGCCACCACCCTCAACTTTATCGACCGTGCTGCCCTGGGCGTAATGCAACCGATCCTGGCCAAGGAGATGAGCTGGACGGCGATGGATTACGCCAACATCAACTTCTGGTTTCAGGTGGGCTACGCCATCGGCTTCGTGCTGCAAGGCCGACTGATCGACCGTGTCGGGGTCAAGCGCGTGTTCTTCTGCGCCGTGTTGCTGTGGAGCCTGGCCACCGGCGCCCATGGCCTGGCTACTTCGGCGGTGGGCTTTATGATCTGCCGCTTTATCCTCGGCATCACTGAAGCCGCCAATTACCCGGCCTGCGTAAAAACCACGCGCCTGTGGTTCCCGGCCAGCGAGCGCGCCGTGGCCAGCGGCATCTTCAACGCCGGCACCAACGTAGGCGCCATGTTCACGCCGATGATGTTGCCGCTGGTACTGCATGTGTGGGGCTGGCAGGCGGCCTTTTTGTGCATGGCAGCCTTGGGCGGTATCTGGCTGATCTTCTGGGGTTTGAAGTACTACAACCCGGAAGAGCACCCGACCGTCACCAAGGCCGAGCTGGACTACATCCAACAAGAGAAAGAGCCTGAGCAAACCACCGTCTCGTTCGGCACCATCCTCAAGATGCGCGGCACATGGGCATTCGCCTTGTCCTACGCCATGACGGCACCGGTGTTCTGGTTCTACCTGTACTGGCTGCCGCCGTTCCTGAACCAGCAATACAACCTGGGTATCAGCGTGACGCAAATGGGCATCCCGCTGATCATCATCTACATCACTGCCGACTTTGGCAGTGTGGGCGGCGGAATCCTGTCATCGGTTCTGATCAAACGCGGCATGGCGGCAGTCAAGGCGCGCCTGGTGTCGATGCTGTTGTGTGCCATCAGCATCATCGGCGTGGTGATGGCCGCAGGCTCCAGCCAGCTGTGGGTCGCAGTGGGCGCCATTGCCCTGGCCCTGGGTGCGCACCAGGCCTGGACGGCCAACGTGTGGAGCATGGTGATGGACTACACGCCCAAACATATGATGGGCACCGTGTTCGGCTTTGGCGGCATGTGCGCTGCGATCGGCGGGATGTTTATGACCCAGTTCGTGGGCTATGTGCTGACGGTCACCAACAATAATTACACCTTGCTGTTCACCATGATTCCAGCGATGTACTTCATTGCGTTAGTGTGGATGTACTTCATGGCACCGCGAAAAATCCCGCAGGTTTAGCGCATAGAACACCGAGGTATTCGATGACATTACCCACACCCCTTTCGGGGGTGAACCAACCCTTGAAGGGCATCTTGCTGATTGTGACGGCCACAGCGCTGTTCTCCAGCCATGATGCGCTGTCCAAGTACCTCAGTGGTTTTTACCCGGTGGTGATGGTGGTGTGGGCGCGTTACCTGGTGCATACCGTATTGATGGCAGGGATCTTTCTGCCGCAGTCGGGGTTGCGTGTACTGCGCAGCAAACGGCCTTTGCTTCAGGTGTTGCGGGCTATCTGCCTGCTGGGCTCGGGCCTGTTCTTCACCTATGGCTTGCTGTTTATCCCGCTGGCTGAAAATACCGCGGTCAACTTTCTGGCACCGCTGCTGGTAGCGGCCTTGTCCGGGCCGCTGCTGGGCGAGACGGTCACGCGGGGGCAATGGTTGGCGGTGGTGTGCGGCTTTATCGGCGTGGTCATCATCATCCACCCGGGTGGCGAACTGTTTACCCCAGCGGTGTTACTGCCGATGGCGGCGGCGTTGTGCTTTAGCTGCTATCAAATCCTCACGCGCAAACTCAGCGCGTACGACAGCCCTACCACCAGCAACTTTTTTGCCGGGCTGTTCAATGTGCTGGTGATGAGTGCGCTGGTGCCTTTTTTCTGGCAAACGCCAACCCTGACCCATGGCCTGCAAATGCTGGCTTTGGGCAGCCTGGGCATGACTGCGCACTTGCTGCTGACCCAATCGTTTCGCGTTGCTGCACCGGCATTGCTGGCGCCATTCAGTTACTGCCAGATCGTATTCTCGGGGATATTGGGCTGGTTGCTATTTGACCACACCCCTGACCTGGCCAGCCGGGTCGGTATTGCGATTATCTGTGTCAGCGGGTTGGCGGCGGCGTGGCAGCAGCGGCGCAGCCGCACATAATTCCCGTAGCAGCTGCCGAAGGAACGAGGCAGCTGCTACAGATTTTGCATTTGCCTCATATCCTTTTAAAAGTCGAAGAACACCGTCTCGCCTTCGCCCTGAATGCGGATGTCAAACCGATAGGCCGTTTTGCCATTTACTTCGCAACGCTGGGCGATCAGGGTTTCACGCCGTTGCGGCTGTTCGATCAGGTTAAGCACCGGGCACTTGGCATTGGCTTCTGGCTCATCGCTAAAGTACAGCCGCGTCTGCAAATGGATGTTGATACCCCGGGCAAACAGCGACACGTTGATATGCGGCGCCATCGGCACGCCAGCTGCGTTGTTCACCACGCCCGGCTTGATGGTATTGAGTGTCCACTCACCCGCATCGAAGGTGGTGGCGGTGCGACCAAAGCTGTTGAAAGCTTTTTCCGAGTCGAAGTTTTCGTCATAGACCCCTTTATGGTCGGCTTGCCAAAGCTCCAGAAAAGAGTCGCGCACCAGGTGGCCATTACCGTCATAAACGTTGCCAAACAGCACAATATGCTCGCCCGCAGCATCGGTTCTGGCCATTTCGCTCCAGATTTCCTCTGGACGCGACGGGTTGCCGGCCGCAGCCAGCGCCAGGCCGATATGCACGTAGGGGCCAGCAGTTTGCGATGGGGTTTCCGGTAGCAGTTCGATAGGCATGACGGGGCTCCTCAGCAGTTTTCGAAGTGAGTCTGGCGCTGACCGCGCAGCACAATGTCAAAACGATAGGCCAGACAATCCATCGGATTGGCCGCGCCCATGTCCAACCGGGCAATCAGGCTCTGCACGGCATCGGCGTTGGTAATCGATTTGACGATCGGGCACATGGGGATCATCGGATCACCTTCGAAGTACAGCTGGGTAATCAGGCGCGTGGCAATCGAGGGGCCACTGATGGAAACGTGGATATGCGCCGGGCGCCAGTCATTAGGCCCGTTACGCCACGGGTAAGGCCCTGGCTTGACAGTGCGAAAGCTGTAATAACCTTCACTGTCGGTCAAGGTGCGGCCCACGCCGCCGAAGTTTGGGTCCAGCGGCGCCAGGTAGCGGTCGTTCTTGTGACGATACCGACCGCCAGCGTTGGCCTGCCAGATTTCCACCAAGGTATGAGGAATCGGCTTGCCATATTGATCGCGCACGCGACCTGCAAGGATGATCCGCTCGCCTATCGGCAAACCGCCATTATTGAAATTCAGCAGCAAGTCGTTGTCGAACTTGCCGAACTTAAGGTGGGAAAAGTCAGGCCCGCTGGTCTCACTCACCGATTGCGGGATGCTCACCAGCGCCTGACGCGGGGAACGGGCAATGGAAGTCTTGTAGTCAGGGGTCAGAGCTTTGGGGTGCCAGTTGCGGTCACGGATGATAAAGCGCCGGCTGTCTGCATCAGACATGTCGATCTCCTGTTGTTTTTATAAAGGCTGGGCGCCAGTTTTAACCAACAGGGGCGTAACGACTATTGAAAAGGCCAGGCCTATCCATAACCAAATGATTATGGATAAATGCCTTCGCCGTAAGCTTGGCCCAATTCACGCAAAACCTCGACACACCCTTGCGCTGCCACCGACATCGGCACATGGGCGTTGCTGCAAATACCGATCGAACCGCCCGGCTCACGCTGGCCCAGGTCGATTTCTTGCAGCTCGCCACTGGCCAGGTCCAGGCGCACGGCATCCAGCGGGGCGATCCACACCGCATCGTTGCGCAGCACATAACGCCGGCTGAGGGTGATCGACAGGGTTTCCAGGCGCTGGCGGGACTGGCTGATGCCGCACTGCACAAACAGGCTGTCGGCAAAGGTGCGAATGGTGGTGTTGGCCAATGGCAAAACCAGCGGGTAATTTTCCAGCTGGCTGCGGTCCAGCGGTCCCCGGATCAAGGGGTGATCTGCGCGCACCACCAGGGTCATGGATTCGCTGTAGAGATGCTCAAAATTCATACCCTGAATTTCCGGGCTATCGGTCATGCGCCCCACTACCAAATCGACATCGCCTACCCGTAACTGCGATAACAGATAGGCGCTGGGCCCGGTCACGACGCTCACCACCAGCGACGAATGCCTGGCGTGCAGGCGCTGCACCAACTCGGGTATCAGCAGGCTTTCTACCGTCGACAACACCCCCAGACGCACCGTACCGCCCACGTATTCGCCACCCCGCAGAGCATTCACACCTTCCCGCAAGGCCTGCACCGAAGGTGTCGCATAACGCAGAAAGGCCACCCCGGCCTCGGTCAGGGTGACCCCGCTTTTACTGCGTACAAACAGGCTGACCGTCAGTAACTCCTCAAGCTCCTTGAGGGTTTTTGACATCGCTGGCTGGCTTACCGCCAGCACATCCGCCGCCCGCGCCAGGCTGCCCTGGCGCGCCATCTCCAAAAAGCATACGAGGTGGCGGTACTTGATACGGGTATCGATATTCACAGGGCTAACAACTCCGGGGCGGGGATTGGCGTGGCGTATTCAACCACTTCAGCCCGATGCCCGGAACTGTATTAAGGCGTTCAGGTCTTTTTAGCGCAATGCCATACTCGCCCCCCACCCAAGAAACGTCTGACAGCCGGGCTGGCATTGTCCCGACTCAGCAACAACACTTGAACACACGATTTATCAGAGGACTCCCCCATGCTTTGGAAAAAAGGTCGACGTAGCGATAATGTCGAAGACGTACGCGATCAAGGCACCGGTGGTGGTGGCGGGATGCGGTTAGGCGGCGGCAAAGGTCTGAGTTTGATGGCCGTGGTGGTGATTGTTGGCATCGGTTTGTTGACCGGGCAGGACCCCATGCAGATCCTCGGACAGTTAAGCGGCCAGCTCACCGAACAGTCTTCGCCTCAGGTCACCCAGCCAGCCGGTCGCGCACCGGCGGCCAATGACGAGCAGGCCGATTTTGTACGGGCGATTCTGGGTGACACAGAGGACACCTGGCGCCAAGTGTTTCAGCAAGCCGGACGCAGCTATAAAGACCCGACCCTGGTGCTGTTTCGCGGCCAGATCAATTCGGCCTGCGGCTTTGCAACAGCTGCCAGCGGGCCGTTTTATTGCCCGGCCGACCAGAAGGTCTATCTGGATATGAGTTTCTTCCAGGAAATGGCCCAACGCTTCAAGGCTGCTGGCGATTTTGCCCAGGCTTATGTGATCGCTCACGAAGTTGGCCATCATGTGCAGACCTTGCTGGGCGTGTCGTCGAAAATGCAGATGGCCCGTCAACAAGGCAAACGTATGGAAGGCGATGGTGGCTTGCTGGTGCGCCAGGAATTGCAGGCCGACTGTCTGGCCGGGGTGTGGGCCAACCTTGCGCAAAAACGTCACAATTGGCTGGAAGCAGGCGATATAGAATCGGCCTTGAACGCCGCCAATGCCATTGGCGATGATCGCTTGCAGCAGCAAAGCCAGGGCCGTGTGATGCCGGACTCTTTTACCCACGGCACATCGGCACAACGGGTGAAGTGGTTCAAGACCGGTTTTGCCCAAGGCAATATCAACCAGTGCGATACCTTCTCGGCAGCGAGGCTTTAAATGGGAATACGCTCTATCGCTTCATTAATAGGCCTGATGCTGGCCTGCTCTGTGGTTCAAGCAGCCGAGCACGGAGTTAAAGAACTCAGCCCCGAACATCTCAAGATCGGCCCCGGCGAGTTGAGTGTCGGGGTGAGTCAGGACTGGAAACAGCCACTGCCTCAGGTGCAACGCGCACTGATCGTGATTCATGGTCGTCTGCGCAACGCCCAGACGTATTTACACAGCGCCGAGCAAGCCGCGACGCAGGCCGGGCAGCTGTCCACAACCCTGGTCATTGCACCGCAGTTCCTCAATGAAAGCGATGGCTCGCGCCATACCTTGCCCGACAATGTGCTGCGCTGGCATGCCAATGAATGGATGGCCGGTGCCCCTGCTGTGAGCCCCCAGGCACTGAGTTCCTACGCGGCACTGGATCAGATCCTTGAGCGTCTTGATGACCGCAAGCGCTTCCCGGCCTTGCGCGAGGTGGTGATTGCCGGGCACTCCGGCGGCGCCCAAGTGGTGCAGCGCTATGCCCTGACCACCCAGGCCGACAAGGCCTTGCAGGCAGACGGGATCAAGGTGCGCTATGTAGTGGCCAACCCGTCTTCTTATGCCTACTTCAATGCACAGCGACCGATTCCGACCTTTGATGCTGCAAACTGCCCGGGCTTCAATACCTGGAAATACGGGCTCAAGGATCTGCCAGCCTACGCAGATGGGCAAAAACACCGACAGTTGGAACAGGCCTATATAGAGCGCGACATTACCTATCTGCTAGGCGCCAAGGACATCGACCCCAACCACCCGGCGCTTGATAAAGGCTGCGAAGCCGAGGCCCAGGGGGCGTTCAGGCTGGTAAGGGGCAAGAACTACTTTGAGTATTTGACCCAGCGCCATCCACAAGGGCTCAATCAACGGTTGATTGAAGTGCCCGGGGTGGGGCACAACGGCGATCAGATGTTTACCTCGCCTGAAGGTCAGAAGGCGTTGTTTGGCGAGTAAGAGCACCCTTTGTAGCAGCTGCCGAAGGAACGAGGCTGCGTTCGATTGCAAAGCGATCGTGAAGTCTGAGTGCACGGTTTAACTGACTCACCGCGCTGCCTGGATTTACGACGGCTTCGCCGTCGAACGCAGCCTCGTTCCTTCGGCAGCTGCTACGCGTATTTCGTTAACCGAGCAACCGGCGCAGCGCGTAGCAGTCTTTGGCATGCCAGTCGGTCAGTTCCGGCCACGGGTTTTCAGGAACATTGACCAGTACGGTTTTGCTGCCTGCCGCGCGACCACACGCCAGGTCAAAGTAGTAATCCCCCACCATTACCATGTTCGCCGCTGCTACATCCCATGCCCGCGCCAGTTGCAGCAGGCCGTCCGGGTCGGGTTTGTGCGCCGCGTTGTCCCGGCCCAGTACATCCTCGGGCGCAAAGCATTCGCCCAGGCCAATGGCCTTGAGGGTGATATGCGCCAGCTCCTGGGCATTTCGGGTCAGTATCCCCAGACGACAGCCACGAGCCGCCAGGTCGCGCACCAGCTCAACCGCGCCCGGCGCGGCGGTGGAGGCCTGTGCCAGCTCGCGTTCATGCTCCAGCAGCCAGGCGTGTTTGGCCGCCGCCACCTCGGTGGGCAGGCCGTTGAGATGAGTGAGGATATCGGCATCCGCCGGGATCTCCAGCTCACGGCGGATCAGGGCAAAGTCATGCACGGCAACAGTCAGGGTGCCGTCCATGTCGAAAACCCAGTGTTTGACGTCCTTGAGTGTCATGCCCAGTCCTTGCGATGGCGGATCAACCCTTCCTGCGTGACCGAAGCCACCAGTTGGCCAGCGCGGTTGTAGACACTGCCACGGGAGAATCCACGGGAATTGCCCGCCCATGGACTGTCCATGGCGTAGAGCAACCAGTCATCGGCACGCAGGTCGGCATGGAACCACAGTGCGTGATCAAGGCTGGCGACCTGCATATCGTTTTGCCATACCCCTTTGCCATGGGGCAGCAAGGACGTGGTCAACAAGCCGAAGTCCGAGGCGTAGGCCAGCAGGTACTTATGCAGCGCCGGGGTATCGGGCAAGGTGCCGTCGGCGCGAAACCACACGTACTTGATCGGATCAGTAACCTTGGGGTTGAACGGGTCTTCTCCTACCACCGGGCGGAACTCGATAGGCTTGGCGCACAGCAGTTTTTCCCGCATCGACTCGGGGATCAGGTGCGCACGCAGGCGCATCATGTCCAGTTCCGAGGGAAGATTCTCAGGGCCCACAACGTCAGGCATAGTCGTCTGATGTTCAAAACCGCCTTCGTCGTACTGAAACGAGGCGCTGCTGGTAAAAATCGGCTGGCCCTTCTGGATCGCGGTCACCCGGCGCGTGCTGAAGCTGCCGCCGTCCCGCACGCGATCAACCTGATACACCACGGGCAAACCGGCATCACCAGGGCGCAGGAAATAGCCGTGCATGGAATGCACGTGGCGGGCGTCTTCAACCGTCTGGCTCATGGCCGACAGCGATTGACCGAGCACCTGACCACCGAACAACTGGCGAAAGCCCAAGTCCTGACTGCTGCCGCGAAAGAGGTTCTCTTCGATCGGTTCCAGGGTCAGCAAATTGACCAGATCATCCAACACTTGGCTCATTCAGATTCTCCTCACACAGAGCATTACCGTCGTAATCTTCGTTACGCAGGTCAAAATTTTCGGCTTGCGCCGCTAAACACACCGCCTAGCCGTACAGGGTTTCCAGCCACTGTGCCCGCGTGATCCGGTACAGCACATGGGGTCTGAGCGGGTCGCCTGCGGGCAGCAAGGGGTGTTCAAAATCACCGTCGACATCGTGCTGCATGCCAATCGCCTGCATGACTTTTTGCGAGGGCAGGTTCAGCTCGCTGGTAAACGACACCACCTGGTCCAGGGCCAGGCGATCAAAGGCGCAGCGCAACACGGCCCAGGCCGCCTCACTGGCGTAACCCAGGCCCCAGTGTTCGGGAGCCAGACGCCAGGCGATTTCTACGGCAGGGGTAAACGGCGCCTCGAACGACACATTCATCAGCCCGGTAAAGCCGATAAAGGCACCGGTGTCCTTGCGCTCCAATGCCCATACCCCGTAGCCATATTCGGCAAAGTGACCACGAACCCGGCCAATCAGCGCGGCGCTTTCAAGGCGGCTCAGGGGCGCCGGAAAATAGCGCATCACCTGAGGGTCGGCGCACATGGCAGCGAACTCGGCCAAGTCTGTGTCACGCCAGGGGCGCAAGTGCAAACGGGCACTTTCGAGCTCTTTGATCTGCTCCATCCGTCCTCTCCGATTTGTTACCGGGCTTTACATATGATGAGAGTGTACAGCGCTGGTAATATCCAGCGCTCGTTACGACGCGAAAATCCCTATGCCAGTGCCGCTGATTTACCACGATGACTACAGCCCGCAGTTCCCAGCGGAGCATCGTTTTCCTATGGATAAGTTCCGCCTGTTACGCGATCACCTGGTCGACTCCGGGCTGACCCTTGATGCAGAGCTGCTGCGTCCCGAATTATGCCCTGTGGATATCCTCGCCCTGGCCCATGACCGCAGCTATATCGAGCGCTATATGGCAGGCGAGCTGGCCCGCGAAGATCAACGCCGCCTGGGCCTGCCCTGGAGCGAGGCACTGGCGCGACGTACCGTTCGCGCCGTGGGCGGATCTCTGCTGGCCGCCGAGCAGGCGCTTGAGCACGGCCTGGCCTGCCATCTGGCGGGCGGCACTCATCACGCGCACTACGATCACCCGGCGGGTTTTTGCATCTTCAACGATCTGGCGATCATCAGCCGCTATATGCTGGAAAGCGGCCGGGTAAACCGCGTACTGATTTTTGACTGCGATGTGCATCAGGGCGACGGTACTGCGCGAATTCTTGAACATACGCCGGATGCCATTACCGTTTCCCTGCACTGCGAAAAAAACTTTCCGGCACGCAAGGCGCAAAGCGACTGGGACATCGGCCTGCCTATGGGTATGGGCGATGCTGAATATTTGCAAGTGGTGGACGAGGCGCTCAATTACCTGCTGCCGTTGTATCAACCGGATCTGGTGCTGTATGACGCCGGGGTCGATGTGCATAAAGACGACGCCCTGGGCTATTTGAAGCTCACCGATGAAGGTGTGGCGGCCCGTGACGAGAGCGTGATGCGCCACTGCCTGGGTCGCGACATACCGGTGGTCGGGGTGATTGGCGGCGGATACAGCAAGGATCGCAAGGCCCTGGCGCGCCGCCACGGGATATTGCATCACAGTGCACAGAAGGTCTGGCTGTCATCAGGTTGTCACTGAGGTGTGATTTTACCCACAATGCCTGTGGAACTGCCTGTGGATAACCTGAGTGAAAGCGCCTGCAGGGCACAGAGAACATGGCCTCCAGAAGGCTGTATGTTTTTCGTACAGCCATCGCTATCTCTGTAGCAGCTGCCGAGGGACGAAGGCTGCTGCTACAGGGGATCTGCTCCGCCCAGTCAGGTAGAATGCCCGGCCTATTTCGCCGATTTGCAGCCCTGCCATGACTGAACCCTCCACACTCCCTTCCCGTCACGTCGCCATTATTGGCGGTGGCCCCGCCGGTTTGATGGCCGCCGAAGTGTTGAGTCAGGCGGGGATGAAGGTCGATCTCTACGATGGCATGCCGTCGGTGGGCCGCAAGTTTCTGCTGGCCGGGGTCGGCGGCATGAATATCACCCATTCCGAAGCCTACCCGGCTTTCCTGTCGCGCTACGCCGAACGCGCACCGCAGATGGCACCGTTGCTGCGCGCCTTCGATGCCGATGGGTTGTGCCAGTGGATTCATGAGTTGGGGATCGAAACCTTTGTCGGCAGTTCCGGCCGGGTGTTCCCCACCGATATGAAAGCCGCGCCGCTGCTGCGCGCATGGCTCAAGCGCCTGCGCGAGTCCGGTGTAGTTATCCACACCCGCCACCGCTGGCTGGGTTGGCAGGCCGATGGCCAGTTGTTGGTGGACAGTCCCGAAGGCCAAAAGCAGCTCAACCCCGACGCGGTGCTACTGGCCCTGGGCGGTGGCAGTTGGGCGCGACTGGGCTCGGACGGTGCCTGGATGCCCTTGCTGGCTGAACGCGGTGTTGACCTGGCCCCCTTGCAGCCGAGCAATTGCGGGTTTGATGTGGCGGGCTGGAGCGAGGTGCTGCGCAGCAAGTTCGCCGGCGCCCCGCTGAAAAACATCGCCATTGCCCTGGAACACAGCACGCCGCGCCTGGGCGAATGCGTGATTACCGCCACAGGCATTGAAGGCAGCTTGATTTACGCCTGGTCGGCGCCGATTCGTGAAGCGATCAATCAACAGGGTGAAGCGACGATCCTGATCGACCTGCTGCCGGGCAAGCCTGTGGATAAAATCCAGGCAGCCTTGGCCAAACCCCGCGGCTCACGCTCGATGAGCAAGCATTTGCACAGCCAGCTGGGGATTGATGGGGTAAAAGCGGCGCTGTTGCGCGAGCTGGCGCCTGCAGAATGCTTCAATGACCCGGCGCAACTGGCTCAGGCCATCAAGGCGCTACCGTTGAAGCTGATAAAAGCCCGCCCCTTGGACGAAGCCATCAGCAGCGCCGGTGGCGTGCGGTTCGAGGCTGTGGATGAAAATCTGATGCTCAGGCAATTACCCGGCGTGTTTTGTGCAGGCGAGATGCTGGATTGGGAAGCACCCACCGGCGGCTACTTGCTCACGGGCTGTTTTGCCAGTGGTCGTGCCGCAGGGTTAGGGGTATTAAGCTGGTTGAAGGCTAAACGTTGACCGTCCCTGTGGGAGCGAGCCTGCTCGCGAAGGCCGTTCGCGAGCAGGCTCGCTCCCACAGTTGGAGTTTTTAGCCTCGAGCGGGCTTACGGCTTGCGCTTGCGCGGGCCGGTGTTGAATACAGGCACTTTGCGCACCGGCTTTACCGATGGCTCGGCGGGTGCTGCTTCGCCGCTATCCACCCATTTGCCTAGGTTGCGCTTGCCGCCACCGCCCGAGGTTTTCGGTTTTTTCGGCTTCTTCGGCTTTTTGATCACCTGCCCCGAAGCATCAGTTTCAGGCACTCGGTGCTCAGGCTCGAAATCCTGCTCTTCGTGGCGTGGTAACGTCTGACGGGTCAACATCTCGATCGCCGACAGCATGTTCACTTCATCAGCACAGACCAGCGAAATGGCTTCGCCCTTCTGACCGGCACGACCGGTGCGACCAATACGGTGAATATAGTCTTCGGCCACGATGGGCAGGTCGAAGTTGACCACCAGCGGCAGGTCTTCGATGTCCAGGCCACGGGCAGCCACATCGGTAGCCACCAGAATCTGCACTTCGCTGGCCTTGAAGCGGTCCAGCGCCCGTTGGCGCGTGGCCTGTGGCTTGTCGCCATGAATACCGTCAGCGTTGATCCCCAGACCTTGCAGCTTGCCTACCAATTCATCGACACCGTTGCGGGTCTTGGCGAACACCAGGACCTGCTTCCAGTGCTGGGTGCGCAACAAGTGCAAAAACAGCTCAGCCTTGCGCTTTTTGTCGACCGGGATGACCCACTGCTTGACGCTGCTGGCCGCCACGTTGCGCGGGCTGACTTCGATGCTCAGCGGATTGTCGAGCATCTGCTCGGCCAACAGGCGGATCGCGTCAGAAAAGGTCGCCGAGAACAGCAGGGTCTGACGCTTTTTCGGCAAGGCGCGGTAGATATCACGCAGCTCTTCGGAGAAGCCCAGGTCGAGCATGCGGTCAGCTTCGTCGAGGATCAGGGTTTGCAGCTGGTTGAACTTGATCGCTTTCTGGCGATAGAGGTCCAGCAGACGGCCCGGTGTGGCCACCAGTACATCAACGCCTTTGCGCATTTTCATCATTTGCGGGTTGATGCTGACACCGCCGTACACCGCGTAGGTGCTCAACGGCAGGTGTTCGGCGTACTGGCGAATGCTTTCGTGAACCTGTTCGGCCAGTTCGCGGGTCGGCACCAGCACCAGTGCACGCACCGAGTTGCTGGCCACTTTCGGGCCTTCCATGGTCAGCGACTGCAGCAACGGTAAAGCGAAACCGCCAGTTTTGCCGGTACCGGTCTGGGCCGCAGCCATCAGGTCGCGACCAGCCAGTACTGCGGGAATCGCTTGGGCCTGAACCGGGGTTGGGGTCTTGTAGCCGAGCGTCTCAAGGGCGCGCAGCAGGGGTTCGATCAGGCCAAGGGTGGCGAATGTCATGGGGATACCGTCGAAAAAGGTCAGCGCGTGGGTGCATAAGTTGCAATGGCGCGCAGTTTACCCTAATTCAGGCCGGTTTCTGCTTGCGCCACTGTGGCAAACCGATCAACACCACCGCACTGATGATGACCGCCATGGCCAGGCACTCCTCAAAACCGATGCTCTCGCCGGCAAAGGCAATCCCCAGCATGACCGCCACCGCCGGATTGACGTAGGCATAGCTGGTGGCCGCCGCCGGCCGCACATTCTTAAGCAGGTACATATAGGCGCTGAAGGCGATGATCGAGCCGAAGAACACCAGATACAGCAGCGCACCCCAGCCTGCAGCGGTGGGCATTTGAGTCATGCGCTCGCCACTGAGCAGACTGCCCGCCAGCAATACGGCACCGGCGGTGAGCATTTCCGCAGCGCTGGCCATTGGCCCTGCTGGCAGTGGCAAGTGGCGGCTCCACACCGAACCAAAGGCCCAGGCCGCGGCGGCAAAGATCACCATTGCCGCGCCCATTGGACTGGCCTGCAGGTTGGAGCCCAGGTTGAGCATGCCGATGCCGATCAGCCCCAGGACAATCCCGGCCCATTCCAGGCGGGTGTTGCGGTTGCCCCAGAAGTAACCAAACAGCAGGGTGAACAGGGGCACGGTGGCTACGGCCAGGGCGGCGACGCCGGAAGCTACGCCCGAGTGTTCGGCCAGGGTCACACCGCCGTTGCCGCACGCCAGCAACAGAAAGCCGATCATGGCTGCCGAACGCCATTGCACGGCAGTGGGTGCGGGGGCACCGCGCCAGCGCATAAAGCCATACATCAGGCTGCCCGCAATCAGGAAGCGCACGCCAGCCATCATCAACGGCGGCCAGGACTCAATACCGATGCGGATAGCCAGATAAGTCGAGCCCCAAATGATGTACAAGGCAAAAAAAGCACCGATCAGTTGTAGCGGAAAACGACGTGCGGCAGGCATGAAGGCAGCTCAAGGGCAGAGGCAGGGGACTGGAGAGTTTAGACAGGGCGCCGGGAAATAATAAGTAACAGAACGCACCAAAAGGGGCCGTACACTTTTCGATGGAGATCAAATAGCCCTCTCCCAAAGGGAGAGGGTCGCTTTTAAAACCCGCGATACCGCTTGAGATGCTCATTGATCTTCGCCGCCGGGACTTTCTGCAAGCTGCACAACAGGTCGTGGTTCAATTCACGTAACCCGTGCTTCTGGCGCAGTTGCTCAGCCAGGTGAGCCGTCAAGTTGGCCGCCATTTCCGCATCGGCCATGGCCCGGTGAGCTTTGCCGGTGTGGGGCAAGTCGGCAAAGGTGGTCAGCGTGCCCAGCTTGTGGTTAGGCGCCGCAGGCATCAGGCGACGCGCCAGCAACAATGAACAGGCGAAGTTCTGTAAACGGGTGCGCTTGATGCGGCCCATTTCAAAATCCCAGAATTTTTGGTCAAACGCAGCATTGTGCGCCAGCAACGGGGTAATGCCGACGAACTCGTTGACCTCGTTCATCACCTGCTCAGCCGACGGCGCGGTGCGCAACATGGCGTTGCTGATGCCGGTCAACTGCTCGATAAACCCAGGCACCCGCACACCGGCATTCATCAGGCTTTGATAACGCTCGACAATGCGACCGCGCTCAAGAATCACCACGGCAATTTCAGTGGCCCGGCAGGTGCTGCTCGGGGAGATGCCGGTGGTCTCAAAGTCAATTACCGCGATGCGTTCCAAACCTGGTCAATCCTGTAAAAAATAAGGGTTACTTAAGCAGCAAATTGCCTTCAATCGGCACATAGCGGCTGGCAGCGCGAATCAATGAATTGGCCGTCAGACCGGGCACACCGTAGGCCACGGTTTCAACCCCATGCTTGCTGGCAATACGCTCCAGGAGCAGGTCGAAATCACCGTCACCCGAGGCCAGTACCACTTCGTCGACATTGGCTGCCGAGTCCATGATATCGATGGTAATGCCCACATCCCAGTCGCCCTTGGCCGAGCCATCGCTGCGCTGGATATAGGGTTTGAGTTTTACGATAAAACCGAGGTTGCGCAGGATCTGCTGAAACTGCTGCTGCTTGCTGTCACCCCGGTCAATCGCATAGGCATAGGCTTCGACAATTTCACCGCGCTTGCTGATATCAGCCCACAGGGCGGCGTAATTGAAATGGCAGCCATAGGCCTGGCGAACCGTGTAATAAAGGTTCTGCACATCCGCGAAGACCGCAATTTTTTTCACCGGCAAACCTCATGGCGCCCGGGCAGCGGGCACGCGACTGAAAAACAAGGCTGCAGTATGCCAGCCTGCCGGGGGTTTGCGCGGATAAACCGCCCGGCGTGCAATAAGGCACCGAGCGATGGACTCAAACGTAGGAGTCGTCGTCAGAAAAGAAGCCGTCATCGTCCAGGCCGACGTCTTCAATTCCCGAGCCGCTATTGGCGTACTGCTGGTTGCCGCTGCCCCAGCCAGCGTCGCTGACAGAACCTGGTTGCTCGATGATTTCCTCGACAATCTGCGGCTGCTGATTGTGGTGGAACAGGCTACTGATGCCTTGCGCCAGCATCACGCCGCCCGCCACACCCGCTGCCGTTTTCAGGGCTCCGCCCAAAAAGCCGCTGCCCAATGCTGGGGCCGGCGCCGCTGCTGCTGGTTGAGGGGCCACGACAGGAGCCGCTGCCGGGCCATCACGCCAACCCCCGGTGCCCGACGTTGGGCCGGGCGTGGGAGCCGATACCCGATCGCCACCGCCAAAAAGTCCCGACAAAAAGCTCCCCCCAGATGGCGCAGGTGCCGCAGCAGCCTTCGCCTGAGCCAGTTCTGCCTGCAATTGCTTGTTCTGCTGGTCGAGTTGCTTGAGCGCAGCCTCTTGCACCAGCAGCGCCTGAGCCATGTAGTACGTTGCCGCAGGCTGACGCGCCAGATGTTCATTGATCCGCGCCTGGGCCTGGGCATCGCGCGGGGCTGATCCTGCCTCGGCCTGCTGCAACCGTGTAAACAACCCGTCAATCAGGCTTTGCTCTTCGCTGTTCATGACAACCTCTTTCGATTGCAGATAGAAACCTGCCCCTTGCATTACGCAGAAGCTCAAACGCGTTATTGGGGCACTACAACCCGTTTCAACAGCATCAGGCCTGCGTGAACTTTTGTTCATCTTGGCGTCTCATCGGTTAAAGTGACGCACCGCTCTTGACTGCTGACAACTGCCAATGAATCCGCTGACTGTTCTTCGCGACTCCCTGTACTTCTTCCAGCGCAATCTGAGCCAGATCGTAACGCTGTGCCTGCCGCTGGTCATCCTTGAAGCTGTGCTGCAGCACATTGTCGACAACGCCGCAGGCCCGGATGCATCGCCCGGTTATGGCCTGGTTGTCGGGCTGCTGCTGTACCCTCTGTACACCGCCGCCCTGATCCTGTTTCTCGATGCCCGCAGCCAGGGCGAAAGCCCGCGCAACCGCGACCTGCTGGCCTCGGCGGTTAATCTTTGGCCCAAGTTCGCCCTGCTCTCGGCAATCAGCACGCTGCTGATCGTGCTGGGGCTGTCGATGTTTTTTATTCCGGGCATTTTCCTGACCGTGGTACTGGCCTTCTCCGAGTACCGACTGGTATTGCGTGGTGATGCTCCGCTGGCGGCCATGAAATCGAGCTTCACCCTGACCCGCGGGCATTTCTGGCGGATTTTCGTTTGCATACTGGCCGTACTGGGCCCTCTGATGTTGCTCAAGGAATTCAGTTACACCCTGTTTTCCAAGGACGACAACACACTGCTATCGCTGGCACTCGATAGCGCCAACAGCTTCTTGCAGTTGTTTGTTTCCGTCGTACTGTTTCGTTTATTTATGTTGATCAGCGAAAAGTCAGAACTATAAAAACAGAAATTTCCTACACAAAGAACCTTGGAAGGCCGCACTGCCGTCGGGTATGTTCGAGCCTTCCCTGTAACGTTATTAAGTCGAGCTCATGTCACGTTTATTACGCCGCACCGCATCAGGTTTGCTGCTGATCTCAGCGCTGCTGGCATGTCTGGTTTATAGCGTTACATGGCGGCCCGGTGCCCGCGAGGTGCTGCCCCTGACGTGCCCTGGCACCGCCCCGGTGCTGGTACCAGGCCAGGCGCTCAAGGTAATGACGTGGAACATCCAGTACCTGGCCGGCAAGCGCTATGTGTTCTGGTACAACCTGGCTGACGGCAGCGGCCCTGACACCCGCCCCACCCGGGAAGACATGGCTTTCAGCCTTGATGAGGTAGCGCGGGTCATACGTGACGAACGCCCGGATCTCGTGCTGTTGCAGGAAGTCGATGACAACGCCAAGGCCAGCGATTACCAGAACCAGCTGGCCCTGCTGCAAGAACGCCTGATCGACCTCTACCCCTGCAGCACCCAGGCCTTTACCTGGAAGGCCGACTTTGTGCCCGACTGGCATATTTTCGGCAGTGTCGGACGCTCTCTGGTCACCCTCAGCCGCTTCCAGATCGAACACGCAGAACGTCTGCAATTGCCCCTGGCCGATACCAACTTTCTCAGCCGTCAGTTCCAGCCCAGGCCCGCGCTGCTGGTCAACTACCTGCCACTCAATGATGGCGGGCAACTGGCAGCAATCAATACACAACTGGATGCGCCCTCCGCCAACAACAGCAACCTGCGCCTGCAAATGCAGACTGTCGCCGAACTGGCCGACAAGCTGGAAGGCCAGGGCACGCCGTGGTTGATCGGCGGGGACTTCAACCTGCTGCCCATCGGCCAGTACTTGCGCCTGCCCGAGCCATTGCGCCAGGGCTACTCGCAAGACAGCGAGTTGCACCTGCTCTGGGAAAAGTACCCGATGATCCCCAGCAACCCTGAAGCTACCGGCATCGACCGCGAACTGTGGCTGACCCACTTTCCCAATCTCCCCGACGCGGACGAGCCCGACCGTACGCTCGACTACCTCTTCCACAGCCCCAAGCTGCAGCGCATCGAAGGCTATGTGCGCCAGGAAGACACCCAGACCATCTCCGACCACCTGCCGGTGCTGGCCCGATTGCTGCTGCCTGCAGACTGACCCTGTGGGAGCGAGCCTGCTCGCGAATACAGTCTTCGCGAGCAGGCTCGCTCCCACAGTTGAAACCCAATCAGACGGTTCCCTCCCTCGCTCAGTTTCGCCGCGCCGATTGTTTTTGCCTGAAGTCGTACGATGACGTATAACTACAGGAAATCGATGCCTGTCCACGTGTGGAGAAATTTGATGACTGGTTCAAAGCGTTTCGACAATTACATCGGTGGCGAGTGGGTAACAGCCACTGAATACAGCACCAATATCAACCCCTCCGACCTGAGCGATGTGATTGGCGAATATGCCAAGGCTGACGTCGCCCAGGTCCAGACTGCCATTGATGCGGCACGGGCTGCGTTCCCTGCCTGGTCGACCTCCGGCATCCAGGCGCGCAGCGATGCGCTGGACAAGGTCGGCAGCGAAATCCTCGCCCGCAAGCAAGAACTGGGCACCCTGCTGGCTCGCGAAGAAGGCAAGACCCTGCCCGAAGCCATCGGTGAAGTGAGCCGTGCCGGCAATATCTTCAAGTTTTTCGCCGGTGAATGCCTGCGCCTGTCGGGTGATTACCTGCCCTCGGTACGCCCGGGCGTGCATGTAGAAGTCACCCGTGAAGCCCTGGGCGTGGTTGGCCTGATCACGCCATGGAACTTCCCCATCGCCATCCCCGCCTGGAAGATCGCCCCGGCCCTGGCCTATGGCAACTGTGTAGTGTTCAAGCCGGCCGATCTGGTACCGGGTTGCGCCTGGGCACTGGCCGAGATCATTGCTCGCGCAGGCTTCCCGGCAGGCGTGTTCAACCTGGTGATGGGCAGCGGCCGCGTGGTCGGCGACGCTATCGTCAACAGCCCGAAAGTGGACGGTATAAGCTTTACCGGCTCGGTGAGCGTCGGTCGCCAGATCGCCATCAGCTGTGTGTCGCGCCAGGCCAAGGTGCAGCTGGAAATGGGCGGTAAAAACCCACAGGTCATCCTCGACGATGCCGACCTCAAGCAAGCGGTCGAACTGGCGGTGCAGAGTGCGTTTTACTCCACCGGCCAGCGTTGCACCGCCTCCAGCCGCCTGATTGTTACCGCGGGCATCCACGACAAATTCGTCGAGGCGATGGCCGAGCGCATGCGTTCGATCAAGGTCGGGCATGCCTTGCAGGCCGGGATTGATATCGGCCCGGTGGTGTCCCGAGCGCAGCTCGACCAGGATTTGGGTTACATCGACATCGCCCGCAACGAAGGCGCCCGCCTGGTTGCCGGAGGCAGCCTGGTGACCTGCAATACCGAGGGTTATTTCCTGGCCCCGGCCCTGTTTGCCGACAGCACGGCCGACATGCGCATCAGCCGCGAAGAAGTGTTCGGCCCGGTAGCCAATATCATCAAGGTTGCAGACTACGAAGCCGCCCTGGCGATGGCCAATGACACCGAGTTTGGCTTGTCGGCGGGTATTGCCACGACCTCGCTCAAATATGCCAATCACTTCAAGCGTCATTCCCAGGCAGGGATGGTGATGGTCAACCTGCCCACGGCGGGGGTGGATTACCACGTGCCGTTTGGCGGGCGCAAAGGCTCGTCCTATGGCTCGCGCGAGCAGGGCCGCTATGCGCAAGAATTCTACACCGTGGTCAAGACCAGCTATATCGGGTCGTGAAGCTCTACTCACCGCGTTGATGCCATCGCGAGCAAGTCCGCTCCCACAAGAACTGCGCAATTTTTGTGGGAGCGGGCTTGCTCGCGATGCGTACGCCCGGTCGCTACACCTTACGCGGCTTGATCCGCGCCGTGGCTTCGGCCACCAGCGGATCATCGGGCCAGTAATGCATGGTATCACCTATGTCCAATCACCATTGACACCGAAATCCCCCGCGAAACCGGGGCTACCGCCCGATACTTACAGAACTGGATTGACTGTCAATGATTGGGGCAAAGGTTGACATAAATCCTGCCGATTGCAGATAGGATTGACAGCGGCCAAAACATCCACAGCCAGTTTAGGCGCTCGACATTGACAGTGCCCATAGAGAGGAGCAGTCCGACTGAGGCCAACGGATACATAAATTGATCAATGCAGACTAGAAGGAAGCAATGTATTGAACCTCGAACAAAGCCTAGCGATTCTGCATGAGCACTTTGACAAAGTTTTCCGTGACGCCACTTTAGCTTCATCTATCTCGCATGCAGAAGTCCGACGCATAATCTGCCTTATAATTGATCAGCAAAATAGTGCCCCTGCCGAAGACAGACTATTGTCCCACTATTACCAGTTCATTTTTGCTACCGAAACACTTCACGCGTCATACCGTATATATGAACTAACTGATATGGGGAGCTGGATTGGATGGGCGTTATCAGAAGACACCAGAGACAGTCACTCAAAAAATTTACATCTGGGGAGAATCTTTGACTTCTATTCATCAGCGGTGGTAAGAACCTGGCCAGGGTTTGTGCCGGTGATGGTGAAATTTTTCAGCGCCTTCTACTACTACGCTCGCGAGCGAACAGCCATGAACAATATAGCACGCGAGCTATGGCCCTTCGCCGCATCGACTTTTACAGACACGATGAATCTGCCTGCGGAATACATTTACATTGACGAAGCAAATCTTGGAAGTCAAATGGCATGCTGGGCAGCAAAAGAAGCGCCTGACTTGGCCAAGACTTTCGTTCCATACCTAGAGTCTGTCGCTGGCAAAAATACTCTACCAGATTAAGTCCGTGCCGTTCATTATTACACCTTGTCTACTACAGCAAGTGCGTTCTCAAGCAAAGCATCGCATGAGTGGGCAGCAAAGGCACTCGCCGACTTCAATGAAAACCTCGCTGAGCCGCATAAGCTGCAACTGCTAGCCACTATCTATGCAGGCAATAAGGATGGAGACCCATCCGCACTTCTCAGAAAGATAAACCTTGTCCAAGGTTTCTATAAGTCAAAGCTTGACGGAATTAATTTCTTTCGTGATGCAGCAATGCGGAGCGGCTCAATTTTGCCGTTTGTCGTCAACAGCTTGAACGCCGGTAAAACCCACGTCACGCTTGACGGTTTACTGCTGTGGCACCAGTTACTGACAGCCAATTCCAATATCAATGCACAAGATCTGTACATATCTATTCCGTTCGGTGAGCATGGCTATCTCGCAGCTTTAGGCGACGAGAAAATATTCATTGAGCGTGATACTCAGACCTTTATCGAGCAACTGGTACAATCGAGCAACCATTTTTTAGGCGTGGCAAAAACCATCGCTTATTCCGACAACTCTGGTCTAACAATTCCAAATAGAATAGGAATCCCTAAGTATGGGAATTCTACAGAATACGAAACAGCCCTAACTAGAAGCTATTGCTTTTCTCCATTTCCGTTCAACGCCAAACCTTTATACCAGTTGATTCTTGATACTGAGTGTACCCCGCTGCAAGCGATACAGCTCAAAGTGCGGGGTGAAACATGGCCGCTAACCTCATCGTTATCCACTCCAAAATCTGACAGAAAACCGCAAAATGTTTTGATTTGGTGTGGTGGCGGAAGTCTTACAGAAGAACTTGAGGCCGAAGTAATTAAGCACATCTTTGAATCTGCCGGAGCCACCGTAAAAGTGGTCTGCTTCACCGAAGCCACGCAACAAAGCTTCATCGACGCTTATAAAGACCCTAAGTACGATATTATTTGGGTCGCATCCCACGGCGAGTTTGATCACTGGTCTCCTAAACATGTGAAAATGCACATCGGGGATAATTTATCCGTTTCGCTTGAGGATCTATGGGAGCAGGCTCCAGTCATGGATAAACGGCGATTAGCATTTCTAAACATTTGTGACGGAGCGCGATTTGAGGAACGCGGTTTTCTACCAAAAATCGGTATAGCCCCAGGTTTAGCGAGCGCAGATCAAGCGACAATTTCCCATCTATGGCCTGTCATGGGTTATCCAGCAGCAGCGTTCGGAGCTTATCTAGCTTTCAATTTGGCGGCTGGGAACTCTTATTTCGACGCCTATAAGATGGCGATGCTTGCAATTAGGAGGTCTACATTAGAGATCGCAGACGACCTTGCCTCCAAAACTGGAAGAGAATTTGATTTAATCCGTCAGCTTCGAAGGAAAGAGGAAGATTATACTCCACTTGAGTTCTACGGGTCGGCAGCCTTCTACCAATAACCGTGCTTTTCAGCAGTTCAACTCCCAGCTCAGTTGGGTAGCTCGCACTCAGTGACTGCGTTCTGGCTGAGATGCCCCATAGCAGTAACCGTCCGGCGAACTCACCTACCGAACTCCAGCATTAAGGGCGATTGTGTCCGCGTATTTTTAAGCGAACGCAATCACCCTTATCGCTAGGATTTCCATGCGCCAACGTAGCTCTTATCCCAAAACGTTCAAAGCCCAGGTCGTCCAGAAAGCGCAATGCGGTAAGGTGTGATTGCGGGACGCTTACCGCCAATAAGCGGAAAGCCCCAAAATAGTGGTTGCGCGGCCATTTTCGGTTAATATTTTCTGAGTGTTCGGCGCACATTTTAAGAAAATCTTGGCGCGGTTAAGAAAATCTAGCCAGCGACAGGGGAAAAAATGGGAAATCTAGTGGGTTACGCCCATTTGATCAATGCGATGGAGCTCTACCCACCGGTGCGGTAGCAACTGTCTGAATCGCCCCGGATTCTCTAGACACCTTGCAAGCCAGGAGCCGGGCTCACAATACCTGACACATAAGTAATATTCGCGGCAGCATTCTGAAAGGTATCATTGGTTATTCTCTAGTCAGAAGTAAGTCAGCACTAGGAGACAATCATGAAAGTATTTAAAGCATTTTTTACCATTTCAATATTGGCCTTGTCGTCTTTGGCAATAGCTGAAGGAGGTGGTGATCGCGTTTACGGTCGGATGATGCAAGAAAACCAACAGGCGATGGAGCAGTACGCCTTGAAAAACGGGAAGTCTAACCCTGAAATTGTTCATTATAAATATGGTATGGACCTAGATATTCATAAGATCGTCAGTATGACGCAAGCCAATATAGACTGTGCTGTAGCGCCTTCGCGTATGACCTTTGAAGATTCGGCTGGCAAGCTCAACACTGTAGAGTACAGGGTTATGGGTACTAACTGCCCACGCGGAGGATAGACTAAGGTAGCCATGGTAGGTTCTCTGGAGCGCATGTGTTTAATGGTTGCCAAGTAACGACGAGTGCTGACATTTTCGATTCTTATTTGGATTAGGTTCGATTTATTGCTGAGTAACTACTGCCACTCTATTAACAAATGCTAGCTAGCAACAAATGTTCGCTTACCAGATACACCCCATCTCTGTGTTTCTCCTTTGGTTGTGGAGATGGTTTAGGCGCCCTAGTGGCGCCTTTTTTATGGTGTGTCACCCATACGACTACAAATGCTCCATAGCTTTTTGCCAACCTACAGGTAGATGGTTATAGCCAGTGCGGAGTCCATCTCAATTTTGATAGCTCATTAGAGTAAGCACTCCGTCACTTGCATGATCAAGGGCAGTGACCACGCAAGAATTAAGGAAAGTTTGAAAACTAGTTTGCCGGGTATTCGGCAATCACTTGGTTAATACCTGTTTTGCTCAGGCCAATGACCTGATAAGCATCCTGCTTTCCACCGACCTCCATACCAGGCGACCCTGTCGGCATGCCAGGTACAGCAATCCCGATAAGGTCGTCGCGTTTGATCAAAGCAACTATTTGCTCGGCAGGTACATGGCCTTCAACAAATTTTCCGTTGACCATAGCGGTGTGGCATGACGAGAGACGCGGAATAACACCCAAGTCTTTCTTGACTCTGCTCATGTTGGTTTCTACATGATCAACGACGGTGAAACCGGTGGCTTCAAGGTGCTCCATCCACTTCTTGCAGCATCCACAGTTAGCGTCACGATGGACGTTGATCGTCAGCAATTCTGTGGCATGACCTGCGGAACTGATAAACAGAACCGAGAGTGCAGCGAGGCGCAGTGCCCGACCAGGACGAAAAATGTTATTTCGCATGGGTATGTTCCTTCCCATCAGCATGGGTATGATTTTTTGGCTAAGCGGTCGGAGTTGAAGACGCGTCATGTGAAGCCTCACCGCCCTAAGGATGGGTATGTTGGGTACTTTCATCCTGAGAAGGTGCTGCTACCTCACCGTAGTCGCGGTCTCTCGCCATGATGGTCCTCTGCTTCAGTTACCTCTTCGGCTGCATCTGCATGAAGATATCCAGAGGGAGCACCTTACCGGCAGCTACTATTGCGGCGACCACACCAGCAGAGGTCAATGTTTTTTCATGCTATGCACTCAGAACCACATCCGAATACCGGCAACAAATCGAGCCTCGCTGGTCCTTTCTCCTTCATCGCTCGCCAGGTCGGCCGTCTTGCCGTAGGAGCGGTTCCAGCTAACTCCAATGTAGGGGGCAAATTGGCGAACAATCTCGTAACGCAATCGCAACCCTACTTCGGTGTTAGCCAATCCAGACCCAATGCCACGCTGAGGATCATTTTTCCCGTATAAATTTACTTCGGCTGTAGGCTGCAAGATCAGGCGATTGGTCAGCAGAATGTCGTAGTCGCCCTCAAATCGAGCAGCGGTCTGACCGTTCTCACCGATGTAGGCAGTGGCTTCGGCTTCAAAGTTATACAGGGCCATGCCCTGTATACCGAGCGCTCCCCAAGTTTGTGGCGACCCGGGCTTGAAGTCTTGCCGTACGCCGGTGACGACATCCCACCACGGACCGATGGCGTGTCCCCAAAGTGCGGAGAGTTCAGCGCTTTCCGTTACACCATTGGTACGTTCGCCTTCCGAGCGCAACCACAATCGGTCAACGTCACCGCCGATCCATCCTTTCGCATCCCAGGCCAGTGCACTACCGTTATCAGCATCCTGGTACTCAAACTTATCCAGCAGCATGAAGGAGTTGAGTTGTTTGTCGTGGACACCATGACCTGCCACATCTGGAAAGGCGGCTGCACGGTCAGCGTCGGTAAGTACAGGGATCGGGGTTCGACTCGTGGCGGTCGCCCCTCCATTCATGCTTTCCATACCTTCCATTTCCCCGTCGTCCATGCTCATCTTACTGTGATCCATAGACCCCATCTTGCTGTGGTCCATTGAACCGTGATCGGGCTTAGTTTCGTTTGCCGTAGTTGCAGGTTTGTTAGTTGCTTTCGCAGTAGATGAATGATCACTACTATCTTCTCCTGCCATCACCACAGAAGAGAGTCCGCCCATCAGACCAACGGCAAAGAGGCAACCCACCAGCGATTTATTACGATTTACGTATGTGCTCACAGATCGTCTCCTTTACTCATCAACCCGTACTTCACGGAACATGCCCATTTCCATATGGAAAAGTAGGTGGCAGTGATAGGCCCAGCGACCTAAGGCATCAGCGGTGACTCGATAACTGCGCTTAGTACCTGGTGGCATGTCAATTGTGTGCTTGCGCACCATGAACTTGCCATTTTCGTCTTCAAGGTCGCTCCACATGCCGTGAAGGTGGATGGGATGGGTCATCATGGTGTCATTCACCAGGGTGATCCGAAGACGCTCCCCATACTTCAGACGAAGCGGCTCTGCGTCTGAAAATTTGATTCCGTTGAAGGACCACGAAAACTTCTCCATGTGACCGGTCAGATGAAGTTCAATAGTGCGATTGGGCTCGCGGCCGTCAGGGTCTTGGAAAGTGCTTCTCAAATCAGAGTAGGTGAGGACTCGACGACCATTATTCCGCAAACCTATGCCAGGGTCGTTTAGCTTTGGCGTAGGGCTCATGGCTTGCATATCAACCAAGGGGTTGTTGGTTTCGGATGCTGGATGGGCCTGCATTTCGCCACTCATATCGCTCATCCCAGCCATCTGGCTGTGGTCCATGCCGGCCATATTGGACGTGTCGCCTTTGTCCATTCCCGCCATCTTGCTGTGATCCATGCCGGCCATGTTAGACATGTCACCGCTGTCCATGCCGGTCATGTCGCTTTGGTTCATCCCCGTCATCTTGCTGTGATCCATGCCAGCCATGCCTGACATTTCACCTTGCTTCATATCGCCGCCCATACCAGCCATGCCGCCATGGTCCATGCCCTCCATACCGCCCATACCCATGTCATCCATGGTCAAAAGCGGCCGAGGATCGATCGCAGGTACCTGTGCTTTCAAACCTTCTCGAACTGCCAAGGTTCCACGTGCATAACCGGTTCTATCCATGGACTGGGCAAAGATGGTGTAAGCCTCTTCGCTGGTAGGTTCTACGATCACGTCATACGTTTCTGCCACGGCGATGCGGAATTCATCGACGCTGACTGGTTTGACATGTTGACCGTCAGCCGCCACAACGGTCATTTTCAAACCAGGGATGCGAACGTCGAAATAGCTCATAGCTGAACCGTTGATAAAGCGCAGGCGCAGCTTCTCGCCCGGCTTGAAAATACCGGTCCAGTTACCGTTAGGCGCTTGGCCATTCATGAGATAGGTGTAAGTATCCCCACTGACGTCTGCGAGATCAGTGGGGTTCATTTTCATTTCAGCCCACATCTTGCGGTCGGCCACAGCAGCAGACCAACCTTGCTTGCTGACGTCGCCGATAAAGTCGCCCACGGTACGTTTGTGGTGGTTGTAGTAGTCCGATTGCTTCTTGAGCTTGGCCATGACACGACTAGGATCTTCATCGGTCCAGTCAGTCAACATCACCACATAGTCGCGATCGTATTGAAAAGGTTCAGGCTCTTTAGAGTCGATGACAATTGGACCGTATACGCCTGCCTGTTCCTGCAAGCCTGAATGGCTGTGGTACCAGTATGTGCCGTTTTGATGCACATTGAATTTGTACTCGTACATCCCGTCGGGCGCGATGCCATGGAAACTCAACCCCGGTACACCGTCCATATTGGCGGGCAGAATGATCCCGTGCCAATGAATCGACGTGTCTTGGTCTAGGCGGTTTTTCACACGCAGTGTGACCGTTTCGCCTTCGCGCCAACGAAGCAAAGGTCCGGGCAACGAACCATTGATGGTCATGGCTGTGCGCGGCGAGCCAGTAATATTTACAGGGGTTTCACCAATAAACAGATCAAATTCGTTACCGGTGAGAATGCTCGGCAGACCAGGACTGGTCACTGCCCATACAGGAGTGCGCCACAGACCAAGGCCGCCGAGAACGCCACCAGCGGCCAGGCCTTTAACGAATGTCCGCCTAGAGGTTTTGGAATTCATGCCGTTTACGTCCGATCAGTGAAAAAGGGAAGCCGTGCGAAACAACCAATGAGTTGCTCAACAGGTTGAAGGAACTCTCTCGGGGGGATGCGCCCGAATGAGCTTAGCTCGCCGTCACTAAAAACGAGTGTTTACGGCAAGCGAGCTCAGAAATTGCCACATTTGAACCATCACAGTGATTACATTTCTGTCAGTTTTGATGCGCAGTAAGCTATTCAGCAATTCTTGTGGCCCATCGCTTTGACTTTGCTTTCTGCGATCGGGGGCTGGGTGCTCTGTTGTTGGGCTATTTGATACGATTCCATTGAATTATTCCTAGCTACTTCCATGCGGGCGAACGTCCGGTCACCACCGCCTTCAGCCATAGCAAAAGAAGAGACGGTTAGGGCTGCAATGATGAACAAAGCTTTGATGGATTTCATTTTAGTGTCCTCTGGGAGTATTGGTAATCCCTAAATCCACATCAAACGATGATTCTTAGGGGAGAGCTTAAGGCTCAATAGGACTATAAAACTCATGCCCTGTCAGAAGCCTTAGCTGAATATTACAGTTGTGTCAGGTTGGCATATTTCTCTTGAGGAATACGCTATTCAATACGTAAAGTATCGATCTTTTCGAGTCGCACGGCTGTTTATTTAGCCTCAGCTTTAGGTGGGTAATTGATTTGGTTTAGGTGCTTTCAAGGTGAAGTCGTTTTTAGATTTCTATGCCGGAGCTTCGTGTATGAACCTAGATGCACTGCGGCAAAATCAAAGTATTAGTTGTTCTTGGAAAAAATTGAGCCATCAAGGGTGATTGAGTGTGAGCATTAACTTTGAGAAAGCACTTGGCACATCAGAAAGAGCGTTATTTTATCGTAGTCAAAGAGCTGAAATCCTGAGTAATAATATCGCAAACGCCGATACGCCGAACTTCAAAGCTCGAGATATGGACTTCTCTACTGTGCTTGCAAGTCAGAATAGAGAAAACCTTGCTAATACGTTTTCTTTGAAAACGCCAAATGTAAAACATATTGCCGGAAAAGATTCAGCAAGTGATATTTACGGAAGCGGTTTGCTTTACAGCACTCCGGTTCAACCTGCCATCGATCAAAATACTGTCGATCAGCAGGTTGAGGTCGCAAAATACACAGAAAATGGGATACGTTTCGATGCCGCTTTTACTCGTTTGAATGGTGCATTCAAAGGTTTGCTCAAAGCTCTGCGAGGAGATTAGTAGCGCAGGGTCTTGTGAGCCATCCGCATAAGGGGCGCTGACTATGGGCCAAGGGTAGGTGTCAGCATTCAAGTGCTGATTTGGGAAGGAAAACCTAACGCCTCGACAGCTTTACGAATTTGCTCTGAGCTTTCGCTACTTTCAACACTCACCTTTCCGGCGGACCGATCCACGGAAATCGTAGCTTTGTTGTCCAAGGACTGAATTGCTTTAGTGATTTTGCTGACGCAACCGCCGCAACCAATGCCTGATACATCTAAGATGAACATGATTATTCCTCTCGTGCTGAGCGGTCTCTTTACACCGCACCGACAGCATCAAGGTTGACACTATGGCAATGTCAATAATTGTCTGTTTCAAATTGTGAGTGTCATTGATGTATGACAGCACAGACTTGACCAACCGTTTTCATTTGATCTAACCACCCGATTTGCATCGAGTTCGACCAGTACGCATCTAGGCCATGGCCGGCAGAGCACGGCCAGAAGAAAACACTCCAGGCCCTCTGCTTCATCCTCAGATTTGAACCTCTCTTTCCTGCTCACTGTTTTTTAATGCCCCATACGCCTGCGAACCTTGTATAGGTATAGGGGGTATGCCTATCATGTGCGACGTATAGGTAGGAGAGGTATCCCATGGGCCATATCGCAGCAAACAAAGATGATCTTCTCAAGCGTGTAAAACGTATCGCCGGACAACTTCAAGCGGTTGAGCGAGCGTTGGAATCGGATCTCGATTGCGCCAAAACACTGCACCTTGTTGCCGCCACTCGCGGTGCCATGAACGGCTTGATGGAGGAAATCATCGAGGAGCATGCGCGTGAGCATGTCGCGAACCCTGCTCTCAGTGAAGAAGAGCGAAGTAAGGGCGTCGAAGAGCTTCTTGAAGCCATTCGCCGCTACTCCAAGTAAACGCTGTCAGGAATCACTCATGAGCAGTATCGACATCAAACACACCCACGACCACGTGTTCCTTGGCTCAGCGCACGACGATAATGCCAAGCGTACGCTTTGGGTTGTGGCACTTACCGTTGTGATGATGGTTGGCGAGATCACCGCCGGTTATATAACTGGCTCAATGGCGTTACTGGCCGATGGCTTTCATATGGCAACCCATGCCGTAGCATTGGGCATCGCGGCCGTCGCTTACGGATATGCAAAACGCCACGCTTCCAGCCAGCGCTACAGTTTCGGTACCGGAAAGGTTGGAGACCTAGGCGGGTTTGCCTCGGCGTTGATTCTCGGCATGGTCTCCCTGGGAATTGGCGTTGAGTCTGTCATGCGCCTCTTCCAGCCAACGGACGTGCAGTTCGGCACCGCTACGCTCATCGCAATTGCCGGTTTGATCGTCAACATTGCCAGCGCCCTGCTGCTGGGCCATGGGCACGATCATGATGATCATGACCATGCCCATCACGGGAGCGACAACAACCTGAAATCGGCCTACGTCCACGTCATCGCGGACGCGCTGACTTCGGTTCTGGCCATTGTGGCACTGCTCGCCGGCCGTTATCTCGGCTGGGTGTGGCTGGACCCGGTCATGGGCATCGTCGGTGCCATCGTTATTGCGCGGTGGGCATGGACCTTGATGGGGGTCACTGCAGGTGTACTGCTGGATCAGACCGATGCGCATGTTGCCGAGGAAATCCGTGAACTGGTTGAGACGCCGGGGGATGCCACCATTACGGACTTGCACGTCTGGCAGATTGGGCCACAAGCCCATGCGGCAATCGTCAGCGTCCTTGGTGAGGCCACTGCGAATGCCGACAGCATTCGTGAACGTCTCAAGTCGGTTCACGAGGTCAGCCATCTGACGATCGAGTTTCGACCAGTCTAATTCAGCGCCTCCTCACTATGGCCTCCAATGGTGCCCGCAACTCTTCCAGGGTAACGTGATCTGCGCGGATCGAACGCCGGTTGATTATCACGCGCCAACGCTTTCGTCGACGCGTGGTTTGCAGCCTACTACGACCTACTTCAGGACAATCTGACCGACCATCCCTGATTGATAATGCCCCGGCACGTTGCAAGCAAATTGAAGCCCAGTGGTGGTGTTGAAGGTCCAGATCAGCTCCTTGGTTGCGCCTGGCTCGATCAGCACGCTGTTCGGGTCGTTGTGTTCCATTTCGACCATCTTCATCCCTCCCATGCTATGGCCCATGTCGCTCATCATTTTCCCGGCCCCGGTGGGGCTTAGCGCCCCGTTCTGGAACATGTTCGCCATTTCTTTTTGGTGTGCCGCATGAGCAGCGGCTTTGCCGATGTTGAACTCGTGCAGCAGCGAACCCTCATTGCGAAGGACGAATCGGACCGTTTCACCCGGTTTGACGTCGATGCTTTTAGGTTTGAAGAAAACATCACCCATCTCCACTTCCACCGTACGGGTAACCTTAGAAGAGACACCGGGCTGGCCGATGTCCTCTTTACCATGACCAACACTGGCGATCGCCGTAGCACCGAAGATTAGGGTGATTGCCGCAATAACAGGGGTAATGAGCTTAGCTTTCATGGTGACCTCGAGAGTAAGAGGGAATCACTGGCTATGCTAAAGGGAATGAGCTGCTAGTTAACTGACCTGAACACTACATTTCTGTCAGTTTTCAAAAGAAAACACGGCGCCCAGGTAACGCCGTGTTCAGCGGAGCGGTTAACAAACCCCAATGAGACTAGGTTGGTCACTGATGGTTTTCAGAAAGCATCAATTTGTGCTCACGCTGCATTTGGCTCAAAACGTCATCAACTATTTTGTCGTGCTTTTCCATCCAAGCGAGGTGCTGCTGAGGTGACATCGATGCGTCTGGGTGATCTTGATGGAGCTGACTCATGATCTCCCCAAGCATATTCATATGCTCGGCCATGTGGACATGACGCTGCCCTTCAGGAGCTCTTTCAGCTTGTATAAGCACAGATTCAGCCTTGTTGCGCAGGTTTTCCATACGCTCTACAACCCGGTCTCCGCCACTTTCAGCCCATAGAGAAGACGAGACGAGTAGCGAGCTCACAAGAATAAGAACTTTTAAGCGATTCATGGTGCCGCTCCTTTTGGAATTGTTTTCCGGCTCCAAATACGGTTCATGCTGAAGAGTCGGCTGAGCATTAGGGAAATGCTCATTTTTGACCATAGACAGCGGTCGCTGACATATACCTGAAGCCAATATTACTTTTCTGTCAGTTGCTGCTTGGCTTGTGTTTTTCGTTGCAGACTCCGTTTCATAATTACTTGAGAGCCACTCCTATGAGACTTCTTGTTGCTGAAGACGAACCAAAAATAGGCATCTATTTGCAGCAAGGACTCACCGAGGCGGGGTTCAATGTTGATCGGTTTACCGATGGCAAAGAGGCACTTCAGCACGCCTTGAGCGAAGCCTATGACCTGCTGATTCTCGACGTCATGATGCCTGGGCTGGATGGCTGGGAAGTCCTCCAGAAGGTACGTGCATCCGGGAAGGATGTTCCCGTGCTCTTCCTCACGGCGCGAGACCGCGTCGAAGATCGAGTGAAGGGCCTTGAACTCGGGGCAGATGATTACCTGATCAAACCGTTCGCCTTTTCTGAGCTTTTGGCTCGCGTTAGAACGCTGCTGCGTAGGGGTAGCAGCGCTCCCTCGCAAACCTATATGAAATTGGCCGATCTGGAAGTGGACCTGCTTAAGCGTCGGGCCATCCGTGGAGGTAAACGTATAGATCTGACAGCTAAAGAGTTTGCTTTGCTTGAGCTGTTGCTGCGTCGTCGAGGAGAGGTGTTGCCAAAATCGCTTATCGCTTCCCAAGTTTGGGACATGAATTTTGATAGCGATACCAACGTTATCGAGGTGGCGATCAGGCGACTGAGAGCCAAAATCGATGATGATTTTGAGGTCAAGCTGATTCATACCTCGCGAGGTATGGGTTACATGCTCGACTCTCCTGATTCGGAGTCGAAATGAAGCGAATGTCTCTGACGAGCCGTATGAGTCTGATGTTCATGCTGGCTGTAACGGCGGTGCTCACTATTGCCGGCCTCAGCTTCAATAACCTTAGCCAGCATCACTTCAAGATGCTGGATCAACAGGCACTAAGCGAAAAGCTCCATTCTACTCAGAGAATTTTGACTGGATTGAATAGCATCGATCAATTCAGTGATGTTAAGCCTGAGCTGGAGGCGCTGCTTGGTGCTCACCGTGATTTGACTGCCATAATAATCGATGGTGACGGGAAGTTACTGTTTGCTGATCCCGGCTCGATCGATGTTCCAGAGGAATTTCGTACGATCCCGAACAGCAACGTCTGGGAGTGGCGGGAGCAGGAGAAAATGTTCCGTGGAGTGACTGCACAAGTGATCGTGACGGGGCAAGACAGGCCATTAACCGTTATGTTGATCTTTGATGTGACTCAGCATATGTCTTTCTTCGAGACACTTGAGCGGTGGTTTTGGATAGGGCTGGTGATCAGCGCGCTGATCAGTGCTGCCTTGGGTTGGATGGTCGCGAGCAGCGGTCTGCGGCCTATACGTCAAGTCACTCGGGTCACTGCTTCAATGTCAGCTAAATCCCTTAAGGAGCGCATTCCCTTAGCATCTGTTCCTAAAGAACTTCAGCAGATGGTGCTGTCGTTCAACGCAATGTTATCCAGGCTGGATGATGCATTTGTCCGTTTATCGAATTTTTCCGCGGACATCGCTCACGAGTTACGGACGCCGGTCAGCAATTTGATGACCCACACAGAAGTAGTGCTTTCTAGAAAAAGAAATATTGAGGACTACGAAGACAATTTGTATTCAAATCTTGATGACTTGAAGCGTATGAGTCGGATGATTGATGACATGCTTTTTCTGGCAAAATCAGACAACGGTCTGATTTCACACGAGAAGAAACCGATAGACCTAGTAGAGATAGTGGAGAAATTACAGGAGTACTACTCTCTACTAGCTGATGAGCGAGGGATTGGCCTCACGGTTTCAGGGCGGGGTAGCGTCCGAGGCGATGTTCTAATGCTGCACCGAGCCATCTCTAATCTGCTATCAAATGCGCTCAGGTATACCTCTGAAGGGAAGTGCATCAATGTCGATATCCAACAAAAAGGAACGTCGGTATTGGTCGTAGTGGAAAATCCTGGAGAGTCCATTGCGCCTGAGCATCTTGAAAAGCTTTTCGATCGATTTTATCGAGTGGACCCTGCGCGTAGAGAAGGGAGCCCAAGCAACGCCGGGCTAGGTTTATCGATCACCCGATCGATAATCGAGGCGCATGACGGCAAGATATGGTGTACGTCATCTGGTGGGAAAACGGCATTCAATATAGAGCTTCCTAGTGCAGACGAAAAAAAGGCCTGAGACAAGCTGCACATATTAAACCACGCAGTATGGGATTAGCTTAAAGGCCCCTTTTTGAATGAGTTAGAGCTCGTGATACGCCGCGAAGAGGGGCCGTATTTAGGCCCCTTATCCGCGCCATCCAATAGCCAAAAAACCGCCCCAAGCTGACTGAAATGTAATCGAACAGTTTACATTCATGTGGCATCGTGTACTTGCGCTGTGACGTGGAGATTCTTGTGAGCTCCTCCTGTTCGTTCCGCCATAGGACACTGAACCTGCTAGGTATTCGCCAGTGGTTTTAACAAGCGTCGAAAAGTAAAAAACTAGATATTCCCAAACAAACCTCGAATCAACAGCTCTTGCTGTGAGGAGTCTTGCATGTCATTCCTTAAAACTACGACCGTAGCTGTTGCACTTACTGCGGGCTTGCTTCTGAGTGCAGTAGCTCAAGCACATCCAAAGCTCCTTTCTTCTACTCCGGTAGAAGGCTCGGATGCGGCGGCCCCTTCGAAAATTGAGCTGCACTTTTCTGAAAATCTAACTACTCAGTTTTCAGGTGCAAAACTGATCATGACCGATATGCCTGGGATGCCGAACTCCCCGATGGGTGTTAAGGCCAGCGTCGCTGGTGGCAGTGATCCGAAAACGATGGTGATTACACCGGCAGCACCTTTGAGCACAGGCACCTACAAAGTCGAATGGCGTGCTGTCTCCTCGGACACTCATCCGATCACCGGTAACTTCTCATTCAAAGTGAAATGATTCATGAGCGACTCAATAAATATTGTGGTTCGCTTTGCTCTTTATTTAGACCTGATGCTGTTATTCGGATTGGCAATTTTCGGCTTGTACAGCCTTAGGGGAATAGAAAGAGTATCGGGCACGGTCTTGAATTTTGAGTCGCTTCTTTACGGTACTTCTGTTGTAGGTGTAGCTCTATCCCTTGCAGCAATGTTGTTGCTTGCGAAAGCAATGAGCGGTGTATCGGGGTTCATGGAACTACATCACCATATTTTCCAAATGGTCCTCATGGGGACTGACGTCGGACTGACCTGGATGGTCCGCATAGCTGCCTTGGTTATGGCAATTATTGGCGTAGCGCTGAATAAAAGATTTCCGACACTCAGTCTCTGGATGGTGACTGTATGCGGAGCGATTGCGTTGGCGACGTTAGCATGGACAGGGCACGGTGCCATGGATGAGGGCAGTCGACGCTACTGGCATTTTATCAGTGATATTTTCCATCTTTTGGCCGCCGGTGGATGGTTAGGTGCTCTAGCGGCATTTGCCCTACTACTGCGTTTAAAATCGCTCAAAAGCGAGCAGGAAGCACAAATTCTTGCTCGGGTATTGACTGGCTTTGAGTCGGCCGGCGGAGTGATTGTGGCAATCATAAGCATCACTGGAATAGTCAATTACCTATTTATCGTTGGACCAAACCTCGATGAAGTGATGCTCAGTACTTATGGCCAACTTCTATTTTTGAAAACCTTGCTCTTTGCCGGAATGATCGTGTTAGCCGCGCTCAACCGCTTCCACTTAAGCCCGGTACTAGAAAAGTCAGTTCGCAACGGAGAATATTCTGTTGCAGTTAATGCATTGCGCCGCAGCATGACGCTGGAATTTACAATGGCGATCGTCATAATTTGCCTCGTCGCGTGGCTAGGCACCTTAAGTCCGGTAATGGAAATGAGCGCGGAATAGGGGTTAGTGGCAGCCAACAAAGAAGACCCAAGGGTGAATGGTAATCCCCCCATTTTTAATACTCGTCAAAAATAGAGGTCAGGCCACCAGGGCCAATTTCTGTTTAGGGGTTATGCCGCCGAGGGCCATATTCGGGCGCTCGTGATTGTATGTCCAGATCCAGCTTGTGCCGTAATTCTGAACTTCCGCTATCGATCCAAACAAGTAATGCCCCAGCCAGTCGTAACGTACTGTGCTGTTATAGCGCTCGACGTAAGCGTTTTGCTGCGGGTTGCCCGGCTGAATATAGTCCAAACGAATGCCCCGTTTTTCAGCCCAACCCGTGAGTTTGGCACTGATGAATTCCGGGCCGTTGTCACTGCGGATGACTTGTGGCTTCCCGCGCCACTCAATGACCTGATCCAGCGCTCGCACCACACGTTCAGCCGGAAGCGAAAAATCAATTTCCATACTCAGGGCTTCGCGGTTGAAGTCGTCGATCAGATTGAAAACTCGAAAGCTGCGTCCGTCCGCCAATTGGTCGTGCATGAAATCCATCGACCAGCAGTGGTTGCTGACTTCAGGAACAGCCAGCGGCTCGGGCTTCTCGCGCACAATACGTTTGCGCGGCTTGATACGCAGATTCAGTTCCAGCTCGCGGTAAATCCGGTACACCCGCTTGTGGTTCCAGCGATAGCCTTTGACGTTGCGCAGGTACAGAAAGCATAAGCCGAAGCCCCAGTTTCGCTGGTTGTGTGTCAGGCGGATTAAATGATCGGCAATCTCGGCGTTTTCATACGCCAAACGCGGCTGATAGCGATAGCACGTGGTGCTGACCCTGAAGGCCAAGCACGCCAGCTTGATACTGCACCGACCTGAGCGAACCACCTCCTGCGCCATCTCTCGTCGCCGAGATGGCATCACCACTTTTTTGCCATGGCTTCCTGGATGATTTCGGCTTTGAGGCGCTCTTCGGCATACATTTTTTTAAGCCGCCGGTTTTCTTCCTCCAGCTCACGTAAACGAGCCATTAGCGAGGCGTCCATGCCACCGAATTTGGTACGCCACTTATAGAACGTGGCCGAACTGATGCCGTGCTCACGGCATAGCTCTGGGGCTGGGGTTCCAGCCTCTGCTTGCTTGAGAATGGCCATGATTTGACTGTCTGAAAAACGCGATGTCTTCACGCAAAATTTCCTTGATCCGGTCAGGAGAAAATTCTACTTCTGATGCGTACTTTTTTCAGGGGGGATTACCGGATGATTCACCCGCGCCATGATGAGAGTCGCGCCTGACGATCCTGAAAAGGCTAACGGCTTCTTGCTGAGCCAATTTTTAAAACAGGTTCTTCGTCAGGCCGGTAGGCCGTTTACGTCATCCATTATTCAGCTATCGCAAAACCTGAAAGGTGAATCGTGGTACAGCAACAACTGCAGAATCAGGCGTTCAAGGCGTCTGGCCCTGCTTCGTATTGCGTATGGTGCGCGGCCATCGCCCAAGCGATACGCGCCAGCTTGTTAGCCAAGGCACAGGCTACGACATTAGAGTGGCGTCGGCTCAGCAATGAGCGAACCCAGTCGGCCAAGGCTCCTTTCTGGTGATCGAGTCTCTGCATGTAGAGCCTGGAACATTGCACCAACAACTGTCGAAGGTGCTTGTCGCCGCGTTTACTGATCCCCAGTAAGTTGGCCTTGCCGCCGGTGCTGTATTGCTTGGGTACCAAGCCCACTGATGCGGCAAAGTCCCGGCTGCATCGGTACTGCTTGCCATCGCCCATCTCCACAGCCAGCAGGCTGGCGGTGATCGGGCCGACACATGGAATGCTCAGCAAACGACTTCCCAGATCATCGTCGGCCAGTTGGCATGCCAACTCTTTATCCATTGCCTTGATTTGCTCATCCAGATAGACGAAGTGATTGTGCAAACGCTGCAGCAGCACCGTCAGACGAACGGGAAGTTCATGCTCAGCCAAAACAACCGCCAGACGCTTCATGATGGCCAAACCTCTGGGTAAGCTGACGCCAAACTCCAATAGAAAACCGTGCATTTGATTAGCGGTTCTGGTGCGATCACGCACCAACGATTCGCGCATCCAATGGAGTACAGACAGGGTTTGCTGGGATTCAGTCTTGGGCGTAACGAAACGCATCGAAGGACGAGAAGCGGCTTCGCAAATCGCCTCAGCGTCGACAAAGTCGTTTTTGTTCCCCTTGACGAAGGGCTTAACGAACTGCGGGGAAATCAGCTTGGCCGCGTGTCCCATTGCCGCCAACTGACGAGCAACATAGTGTGACCCCGCACAGGCCTCCATTGCCACGACACAGCTCGGCAAGCGGGCGAAAAACTGCATCATTTGCGCCCGTGAACATTTTTTGTGAAACACCTCCCGGCCTGACTTATCCTGGCCGTGCAGATGGAACGTATGTTTACCGAGATCAATACCTATCAGCGCTGACTCGCTCATGATGATGCCCTCCGAAAATAAATCACCCTGCTAAAGCCTAGCCCTCGCAAGGTGTGGGGGTGACCATCTCATTAGGCTACCGCGCTCTTGATGTCGGAAGATCTCGAGCGTTCGCGCTGATTGACCAGTTGAGCATCCACGAGCCGATTGATTGGCTGTGCAAGGTGTTTGAAGTGACCCGCTCGTGCTACTACGCTCGGCGTCTCAGGCGCCGCACACCGGATGTAGAACGCCTTCGATTGCGCAGTCGGGTGAACGAGTTGTTCACCCAAGGCCGCAGTGCTCCCGGTAGCCGTAGCATCATGGCCATGATGCAGGACGACGGCGAGCAGATCGGGCGATTCAAAGTGCGCAGCCTGATGCGCGAGCTAGAGTTGGTCAGCAAACAACCGGGATCGCATGCTTACAAAAAGGCGACGGTCGAGCGGCCCGACATTCCTAATATTTTGAACCGGGAGTTTGATGTGCCCACTCCTGACCACGTCTGGTGTGGCGATATCACTTACATCTGGGCTCAAGGGAAATGGCAGTATCTGGCGGTTGTGCTGGATTTTTTTGCCCGCCGTGTTGTGGGCTGGGCGTTGTCGGGAAAGCCGGATGCCGACTTGGTCATCAAGGCCTTGGACATGGCTTACGAGCAGCGAGGGAAGCCTCAAGGTCTGCTGTTCCACTCCGACCAGGGCTCGCAATATGGAAGCCGGAGTTTTCGTCAGCGCCTTTGGCGATATCGCATGCGTCAGAGTATGAGCCGGCGAGGAAATTGTTGGGATAACGCGCCGATGGAGCGGGTGTTCAGGAGCCTGAAAACCGAGTGGATACCGACCACGGGCTACACGACGGCCCAACAAGCTCAGCGGGATATCAGCCATTTTTTGATGCACCGGTACAACTGGATTCGACCGCACCAATTTAATGGTGGGCTGCCACCGGCTCAGGCCGAGTAAAAACTTAACGTCGTGTCCGGAATTAGTTGACCACTGCACTTATAGCTGGTCGAGCACCGCGCATCCGCACCTCTCACGTGCGAATTAGAGATTTCTGGTCGCTAAGTGAGCACTGTGTAGCAACTAGCATTGTAAAAACTCAGATCCGTAAACGGCTGATCGCACGGTACGCGCGTCAACATTTCAAGAAAGCCGCCGAATATTACAAAATTGTAATTTCTCAATCATGCCCCTGTTATCTACAGATTGCAACGATACAACTCGGCGATGATACAGGAAGCGCGACCAGCTTCCTTAAAACAACAATTCCAGCCGAAGTGCTTTCTAGTTCTGCCGAACCGAAGGAGTGATTAATGATTAACAATACAAAGTTTTCGATAGCCGCTATGGCAATGATTGTCAGCTCTGTGCCGCCAATGGTGATTGCGGAAGAAAAAAATGGCGGTTTTATAGAGGATAGTAGCCTTACCGTCCTTAACCGCAACTACTACTTCAATCGCGAACATCGTAACGGAGAGTCAAGCCCTACAGGCAATGGATATTCCGAAGCATGGGCAAACGCGATTATTACTAAATTCGAGTCTGGATTTACCCTGGGCACAATCGGTGTCGGAGTGGATGCGTTTGCTATGATTGGAATAAAACTCGACACGGGTGGCGGCCGTAATGGCGGCCGTAGTTCATTTGATGTCCTTCCAGTCAATAGCAACGGAGAGGCAAGGGACGAATACACAAAAGTGGGAGGTGCGGCAAAAATTCGCGCCTTTGACACCGTAGTAAAAGTCGGTGACGTATTCCCATCCACCCCAGTTGTGGCTGCTGGCGACTCAAGACTACTACCGGAAAGTTTCACTGGCGTCACAGCAACCAATACTAGCATTGAAGGCTTGACCGTTCAGGGCGGTCGCCTACATGCCATGAGCCAGCCAGTTTCGAGCAACATGCGCGACAACTTTGCGACCTTCTATGCTGGGCCTGTTAACTCGCCTTGGGTAGGCTACTTTGGTGGTGATTATAACTTAAACAAAAACGTCACCCTTAGTCTTTACTCCAGTCGCCTCAAGGACGCATGGAATCAATACTATGCTGGCACCGGGCTAAACTACTCATTATCAAATGAGCTTTCCGTATTCGGAGGCCTTAACTATTATAAGGCCGTCGACGAAGGAAAAAAATTACTTGGCGATTTCGACAATAACATATGGAGCGGTAAAGTAGGCGTGAAGTATGGTGCACACACACTTGCACTATCCCATCAGAGAAATAATGGCAATAACGATTTCGATTACCTGCGTCAGTCGGACTCGATCTTTCTTGATAACTCAATTCAGTACAGTGATTTCAACTCACCTAAAGAACGCTCTTGGATGGTTCGCTACGACCTCGACATGACATCGTATGGCGTGCCTGGCTTGTCGTTTATGACGCGTTACGGTCGTGGCACTGATGCTGATTACTCTAACGCCAATACGACGTACATGAGACGCGATGCGGATGGAAACCCACTTACCGACCAGAAACGTTGGGAGCGTGACATCGAAGTAAAATATGTCGTTCAGACAGGCACCTTGAAAGATATGTCTTTGCGCCTACGGCAAGCTAATACTCGTGCAACCACATTTGAGTCGGATCTGGATGAGGTTCGTGTGATTATTGAGTATCCATTAGCTATTCTTTAAGATCTGCGCAGGATGAATCATCCTAGACGAACATTACTTTTTTGCTGAAAAATTTCAAAAATGTAATTTTTCAATCATCTTCCTGTTAGCTTAAGTCACTTATAGTAAACTGGAGTTTATAGCAATCTGCTAGCGCATCTGGCCAGATTGCTACAGGTAAGTAATACCCTGCAAAAACCTGAAACTCACTGCTGTCAAGTTGAAGCTCCGCATCCACTTTTAGATCACTCATCTAAATACGATGTATTTTAAGACGCCCTTCGGGGCGTCTTTTTTATGCGTGCGCCAGGCATGGCGCGTTGCGCGTGAGCGCAATCAGCTTGGCTGTGGTGGCCACGCTGGTGACTTGGAGGTGCAAGTCCTCTACACACCCAGCAAGGGGAAGTGTTAGCCGAAGGCAAGGGTGTCGCGGGCGACTGCGAATCTGAAGGAAGCCTTAGGCAAAATGCTGGCCTGACGAACAGGAAGCGGATTAGGCGGCGTAGCGGGGTAAGACGGCGCAAATCGTCAAAGCCCAATACTTGCACGGAACGCTACGACGTAGATCCGACAGGCATAAGCAGGAAGGTCGCGCGAATTACCCTGGGAGATCTGTTTAGCCTGCCACGTGCTACCGGCATCGCGAGATGACGGGATGGGCGACAGAAGTCAGCCGAGGCCGTAGTAGTTGCTCGAAACCGGAGCAATGAAGGGCTGAACCTGCCATGAGTGGACAGTCGGGTGTGATCTCTGTTGGAGCGTAAAGCAGAAACTCCGCGTAGCGGGGGTCGAGACCATCAGGAGGTAGGAGCCGGAAGCTCCGAGGGCCGGTCTGGGCGCTTAGATACCACAGGCGACACATCAACGGAACCAAGCTCGCTGACGTTGTTTGTCAGTAGGCAGGAACCGCCGTATACGGAACCGTACGTACGGTGGTGTGAGAGGACGGCGGGGGTAACCCCGCCTCCTACTCGATCTGCCGTAAACACCCCCCACATTTTATGTCTTATGACGCACGTCAAAAATATGAGCCCCTATGCCAAGAGCGTAGAGGCTAACCACCTTTACGGCATGTTCCGGCCACTGTGTATCTGACTGTATTCAGTACTCCTTCAGAGTCTTCGTATGTCATAGCTGCGGGCATCACCCCGCACCCTTTCGCTGGTCGCACCATGCTAACTACATTCACAACATCTAATTTCATTCCGTATTTATATTGCTTAGCTACGGGAATATTTTTTCCATGCCTAATCGCATACTGCTCCATAGCTACGGAGTTGGCACTCATTCTTTTTTCAAAAACCTTGTCACTATCTTTAGCAAATACGCTTGAAGAGATCGCAGCGACCACAATAAAAATCACAGAATTAATAGTCTTCACTTTTTGCACCTCACATGTCAATAAAAACCCCGCAACCGGAATCGGGGCGGGGCTTATGTGTAGCACCACTACATTTACTTACTAATCTGGCCCTTATCACCGCCTGACATTTTCGGAGGAGTTTTTTTCAGCTCTTTGGCTAAAAACTTCTCCATAGCCTGCTCGGTAGCTTGAGTAGCTCTAGAAAAAGTCCGGTCTCCACCACCCTCAGCCAATGCAGTGGAAGAAAGAATCAATGCTCCTACAAGAGCGTAAATTTGTGCGATTTTCATTTCGACACCTCATATTAAATACTGGCATTAGAGTATCAATACGAAGCTATCAATACGGTGGCACTAAGATTACATATCCGTCATCATTGATATAAGTAGCCCGCTAATGAGGATCAGCAGCGGGCTTTAAAAACAAACTGCTATACTATTTCTTGTTTTTCGCTGCCTGCCTCTTCATCTTTACGGTGTGCCCAGTGATATAACGCAGGAAGTATAAGTAGGGTCAACGCAGTTGAGGACAGTATTCCCCCGATTACAACGGTAGCTAGGGGCCGCTGGACTTCCGCGCCTGTTCCAGTAGCTAGAGCCATGGGGATAAAGCCAAGGGATGCCACCAAAGCTGTCATTAATACTGGGCGCAACCGCGTTAGCGCTCCTTCATTGATCGCAGAATTCAACGAATGTCCCTCTTCTCGAAGGTTGCGGATAAAAGCAATCATCACCAGACCGTTCAGCACTGCCACACCCGACAATGCAATGAAACCAACACCCGCCGAGATCGACAGTGGGATATCACGTAGCCACAACGCCATAACACCACCCGTCAATGCGAATGGAATCCCGGTGAATACCAGCATGCCGTCTTTGAGATTGTTAAACATCATGAACAGCAGGGTGAATACCAAGAGCAGAGCCACAGGGACAACTATCTGCAAGCGTTTGGCAGCTGATTGAAGTTGTTCAAACTGCCCACCCCAGGTAGCCCAATAACCGGCCGGAATCTCTACCTGCTGATCAATGGCGATGCTAGCCTCCTTAACGAATGAGCCGATATCCCGTCCACGTACATTGGCGCTGACAATGACCAGACGCTTACCGTTCTCACGACTGATCTGATTCGGGCCAAGTACAAGATCGAGGGTCGCCACTTCTGAAAGGGCAATAAAACCGATCTGATCGGCATTGCCATTGAGCAGCGCCGGGACTGGAATCAGCAGTGTGGACAACCCCTCAACGTCCTTACGCATGGCGTCGGATAAACGCACCACTATGTCGAAGCGGCGATCTCCCTCATACATCGTCCCGGCCTGGCGGCCACCGACAGCCACCGCAATGGTGTCTTGAACGTCTCCAACGTTCAGACCGTAACGTGCGGCTTTGTCGCGGTCTATGTTTATGGTCAGTACAGGTAGCCCCGTTGTCTGTTCGACTTTGACCTCGGAGGCGCCATCGACCCCCTGCATTGACGCGGCAATTTTCGCAGCGGTACTGTTAAGCACTGCCATGTCATCACCGAAGACCTTGACCGCCACATCACTTCGCACGCCTGAAATCAACTCGTTGAAACGTAGTTGGATAGGCTGGGAAAGCTCATAGTTGCTACCGGGCATAGCAGCCGCTGCTTTCTGGATCTCTTCTGTCAACGTCTCCCGGGATTTACTTGGATCAGGCCATTGATCCTTCGGTTTGAGCATCACATAACTATCAGAGATGTTCGGCGGCATTGGATCGGAAGCAATCTCTGCAGTACCGGTTCGAGCAAACATCCGTTCGACTTCAGGCACTTTTTCCAGCACAAGCTTTTCTAGGCGCTGCTGCATTTCCACCGATTGCGTCAGACTTGTACCGGGTACTCGTAATGCTTGCAGTGCAAAATCGCCTTCGCTGAGACTAGGTACAAACTCACTGCCCATTCGACTGGCGACCACGCCACTCGCAGCGATGACACCTAATGCCATGGCAAATGCCAGCGATCGATGACTCATGACCCAATCCAGCGCGGGGGCATAAGCCCGTCGCGCTCCTCGCATTACCACGTTCTCTTCTTCCTTGACTTTGCCCGTCACGAACATGGCAATTGCCGCAGGAACAAAGGTTACGGACAGCAGCATCGCGCCTAGCAAGGCGATCACGACGGTGAACGCCATGGGGTGGAACATTTTCCCTTCGACACCGGTCAGGGCAAAAATAGGTAGATAAACGACCATGATGATCAACTGCCCGAAAATCAGTGGTCGACGGGCTTCCTTGGCTGCTGCAAACACTTCGTGAAAGCGCTCGGAGCGAGTTAGGAGGCGCCCGTGATGGTGCTGCGCATTGGCGAGGCGCCGTATAGCATTTTCGACAATAACCACTGCACCGTCGACGATAATACCGAAGTCCAGAGCCCCCAGGCTCATCAGGTTGGCGCTGACTTTGTTGGTGAACATGCCTGTGAAGGTAAAGAGCATGGCTAAAGGAATGACCATGGCAGTGATCAGTGCTGCGCGAATATTGCCTAGGAATAGGAACAAAATCGCGATTACTAGGATTGCACCTTCAATCAGATTCTTCTTGACCGTGGCAATAGCCTTGTCTACCAAGTTAGTACGGTCGTAAACAGTGATCGCAACCACCCCTTTGGGCAGTGAACGGTTGATTTGCTCTAGCTTGACTGCAACGGCCTGAGAGACGGTACGGCTGTTCTCGCCTATCAGCATGAACACCGTGCCGAGTACGACTTCACGACCGTTTTCGGTCGCCGCACCGGTACGCATTTCACGCCCAATATCCACGGTCGCCACATTTTTAATACGTATAGGAGTGCCATCGACGTTGGCGATCACGATATTGGCGATGTCGTCGGTGGTCGCCACTTGGCCAGGGGCACGAATCAGTAGTTGTTCGCCACTGCGCTCAATGTAGCCGGCTCCTACGTTAGCGTTGTTGCTTTCCAGCGCGGTCACAATGTCTGTCAGGGTCAGCTTGTAAGCGGCCAAGCGTTTTGGATCCGGAGCAATCTGGTATTCCTTGGCGAATCCGCCAATGGTGTTAATTTCGGCGACCCCAGGAACGTTGCGCAGCTGAGGTTTAATAATCCAATCTTGGATTACCCTCAGGTCGGTCGGCGTATAGGGGCTACCATCCTCTTTTACGGCGTCTTCTCGGGCCTCGACAGTCCACAGAAAAATCTCACCCAAACCGGTAGAAATCGGCCCCATGACAGCTTCCACGCCTTCGGGCAATTGTTCCTTTGCCATCTGCAATCGTTCATTGACCAATTGCCGGGCGAAGAATAGGTCGGTGCCTTCCTTGAAAATCACCGTAACTTGTGAAAGACCCGAGCGTGAGAGTGAACGCGTCTGCTCAAGTGCCGGCAGACCTGCCATGGCGGTTTCAATAGGGAAAGTGATGCGCTGCTCAGTCTCCAGTGGCGAGAAACCTGCGGCACCAGTATTGATTTGCACCTGGACGTTGGTGATGTCGGGCACGGCGTCGATCGGCAGCTTCTGGTAGCTAGCAATGCCGAGTCCGGCCATGAGGAGAACCGCGAGCAGGACGATTATGCGTTGCTCGATGGCAAATTGGATTAGGCGTTCGAACATGAGAACCTTCTCGTGGAAGTGGCGGATCAGTGGGCGTGTTCAGCCGAGGCTTTACCCAGTTCTGATTTCAGAATGAAGCTGCCGGCAGCAGCGACTTGAGCTCCGGGCTCCAGGCCCTCTGTGATCTCAGCCAGACCTGCTGCACGACTACCTATTACTACTGCTTGCGCCTTAAACCCGTCATCAGTTCGCACGAAAACTGTTGGCCTATCCTCGACCGTCTGGATTGCTGCTTCTGGTACTGCGACTTTCGCCAGCCGGGTATCGGTATCAACCAGTACGGTTACGAACAGCCCGGGACGCCAAGCTCCTTGCGGATTCGCTATGGACACACGGACAGTGGCGGTACGAGTCTGCTCACCCAGTAAACTCCCAACGTAGGCCACGGCACCCGTAACTTCCGCATTCAACTCAGCGGCACTAACCGTGACAGACTTGCCCACCAGGACTTTGCTCAAATCCTTAGGGGAAACGCCAAAAGTCACCCAAACATGCGACAAGTCCGAGAGTGTGAACGCATTGCTGGTTTCACTGACAACCTCACCAAGGCCCAAGTGCTTTTCGACCACAACGCCATCGAACGGTGCACGCAGCTCATACCGGTTGCCACCACTGGTCACCGAGCTGCCACTAAGTACGCTGATTTTTTGTCGGGCATTACTGACAGCGATTTCGGCCTCTTGCAGAGCCTGACGGGCTTGAAGGAAATCCTGTTCGGCAGAGATTTTGTCCTGCCATAACTGGCGTTCACGCTCGTAGGTAGTGCGCGCCAACTCTAGACGACGTTGCGCTGCGGCTTGCTCACTGCGCTGATCAGAAATTTGTTGACTGGCAATCACGGCTAGTAGCTGACCTTTTTTCACTGTTTGGCCAAGATTGACATGTACCGACTCGACGACACCAGGAACCCGGGGTACCACATGCGCAGTACGGTCTTCATCGAAACGGACTTCTCCAGGAAACGGCAATGAGAGGCTGATGCTCTGTTCCTTAGCTTCGATTAACTGAATGCCGGCAGATCTGATCTGATCGTCGCTCAGAGTCAGGTGACCTTCTTCTGCTTCCCCTTCTGCATGCCCGCCATCAACTGACTCCTTGGCCGCACCCTCGTTGCTGTGATCAGCATCGTGGCCCTGTTCTTCTTGCGTCTGTACGCCGGTGGACGCTGTTGACGTGCTACCCATCCAGAGCGAACCAACACATATGCCCACCGTGAGGGTCAGTGCGGTGACAAGGATTTGTTTTTTATCCATGGGACTCCCTACGCAGCTCAGTGGGCAGTCACGGATTACCGTGGCACTGCGATGCTGAGTAGCGGTTAAAAAAGTGTTATATGAAATTCAAGGGGTATGAGTGAGCTTGTCGACATCACCGAAAATTCGCTCGATACGCACCCAGGCGTCTGTCGCCTCAGCAATGGCCTGGATGTACTGACCGCGTGCGCTGATTAAGGTGCGCTGGGCATCTAGCACATCTAGGAAGTTGAATTTCCCCATTTCGAAACCACGGGTAGCGGTATCTACAGCACTTTGCGCGGCAGGTAGGATGGTTTGATTGAACGACGTGATTTCAGTGTTCGCTGTATTCCACTGAGCTAGAGTGGTCTGAATTTCTGTGCGCAGGCGTAACTCGCTGGCATTGCGAAGGTCGCGGGCCTGATCAGTTCGGCGGGCGGCTGCCAACACATTGCCCTGGTTACGATTGAATAATGGGATGGGCATCGACAGCCCTACGACATTCACGCGCTCACGCTCCCGTTCATCGTATTGGCTACCTAAACTTACGGTTAGGTCAGGAATGCGCTGGGCTTTCTCCAAGCCAAGTGAGGCTTCACGCTGGTCAATTTGCAGCTTTGCCAACCGTAACTCCGCAGTCTGACCTATGCGATTAAGGAGCAGCGAAGGTTCCGGTACAGTTGGCATTGGCTGACTTGAATCACTTACAGACGCAAACGCCGGCAAAGGCACACCCATGACTCGAGCGAGTTGTTGATAGGCATTTGCCTCATCTCGCTCTGCCCGTTTCAGCTCTAGGCGTACCTCCGACAACTGGACTTCTGCTCGCGTACCTTCAACAGGCGATGACTTGCCACTACTGATGCGACCTTGAGCTACATGCAAGCCACGCTGTGCGAGCTCAAGTGATTGACGTGATAACAGCAACCTTTGCTGAGCCGTAGATGTGTTGTAAAACGCCTGAATGACATCGGCACGTAGAGCATTACGCTTGCGCTCCAATTCAATCTCGGCTGCATCTTGCGCTCGACTTGCCACTTCGATCCTAGCGCCTCGCTTACCGCCAAGCTCGATCGGCTGATTGATCATCACCGTCGTAGTGCGCGAATTTCGCCGGGTATCCTCAGCCTCCCAAGACAACTCAGGATTGGGAATCAAGCTCGCCTGCTGCCGATCTCCCTGAGTGATACCAATTTCCCACTGTGCTGCCGCTAGGTCAGGATTGTTGGCAAACGCCATTTGAAGAACTTGATCCATTGTCAGCGCCTGTGAAGCCGAACCAGCGGAAAAAGCCGTGCCTGATAGTGCAAGCGTGCAACTTAGGCCTATTACCAACATGGATTTTATGATACGCAAGGGGGTAATGAACTTTCTAAGCCAACGCAATTTTATATTTCCTTTAAAGCGAATTTTCTCAACGTAGTAACTGTAGAGTTCTTCACTTATCAACAAGGTGACTGAAGAATTACAAATATGTTATCCAGCTCTACTACTGTAGATTTTGCTCTAATATAGGAGGTGTTAAAAAAGAAAAAACTTAAGGCAGCAATATGATGAAACAAAAATTCAGCAATTATCTGCCGAAGCGCACTTGTCGAATTGGGGTATTCATATGAGCACACGATGTGCTACATAGCCCCTGGATTATTTCCCGCGACAGATTGTCGCAACCCTAGCTTTGGCGCCTCAAAACCGCAGCTTTGGCTTGACCCTGAAGCAGCTACAGGCTTTAGAATGAGGGCTGTCATCTCGTAAGTTATTCAAACCATATGAGGATTGAAAATCCTATTAAAAGATAGCACCAATCAGAAAACCACACTAATACGGTTATTATTTTTCTGAGCCCCCTTTAACTCTAGTCATTAAGAAGGTGAAATGTCATGCGAATCCTTGTAGTTGAGGACGAGCTCAAAACTGCCGAATACTTACATCAGGGACTGACTGAAAGTGGCTACATTGTTGATCGTGCGATAACTGGCGCGGATGGACTACATCTGGCGCGCCAACATGTTTATGATTTGGTGATACTTGACGTTAATCTTCCCGAACTTGATGGCTGGGGTGTTCTTGAACGTCTACGACAAAGCAGTAATGCCCGGGTCATGATGTTGACGGCCCGAGGGCGCCTAGCGGACAAGATACGCGGACTAGATTTGGGTGCCGATGATTATCTGGTTAAACCGTTTGAATTTCCTGAGTTACTTGCACGGGTACGAACCCTGATGCGTCGCAGTGAGCACATACCTGTCCCGCAGGTACTAAAAGTAGCCGACCTGGAACTAGACCAAGGACGTCATCGTGCTTTTCGCGGTGAGCAGCGCATAGATCTGACAACCAAGGAGTTTGCGCTGCTGCACTTGCTGATGCGCCAAACTGGAGAAGTGCTTTCTCGCACCCAAATCATTTCACTGGTCTGGGATATGAATTTTGATTGCGACACTAACGTTGTCGAGGTTTCAATCCGTAGGCTGAGGGCCAAAATAGATGACCCCTTCGATAACAAGTTGATCCACACCCTTCGCGGTGTTGGTTACGTATTAGAGGCGCGTGTATGAAGCCGGTCAGCCTGTCAATGCGACTAGGCTTGACAGTAAGTATTTTAGGGGCGTTGTTGGTAGTGTTTTTGGCTGTCTTGGCCTTTTTTGCGCTGACGCATGAGCTGGATAAGTTGGCAAAAAACAGCCTGATCAATAAGATGGAGCAGGTTGAACATAGCCTCTCGCTATACGATGACACGGCCGACGTAAATTCAAAACCGCATTCGTTACTGGATCAAGTCATGGGACATGACAATCTGAATCTGACCATCTATGACCTGAAAAACCTCAGGGCGCCCTTACTGAAATTTGGGCCTGGATTGTCGGATCCGCGGACTGAGTTGAAAGCTGCGACTGCTGCCGTTGACAAGGTTTCCTATTCCACCAATTCAGATGGTGAAGGTCGACACTTCCTTACCGCATCCAAGCTCATCCCATTAAAGAATGGTGTAAGTGTTCCCGTATTGCTGTCGATGGATTGTGCGAACGATGAAGCGCTGCTCAGCGCGTACCTTAGGTCGACGGTTATTGCACTACCGCTTTTACTGATACTCATCGGAGCAAGTGCTTGGGCCGTAGTACAACAAGGACTTTCTCCACTGAGAGAGTTCCGGAAGGTCGCCGCCATGATCTCGGCTCAAGATCTCAACCATCGACTTTCTGTTGTTAAAATGCCTCAGGAGCTTAGTGAGTTGGCTCATGGCATCAACTTCATGCTGCACCGGCTCGACAGCGGTATTCAGCAGCTGTCGCAATTTTCAGATGACTTAGCCCATGAATTACGATCCCCGATCACCAATTTGATGGGCAAGGCCCAGGTTACCCTTTCTCGGGAGCGTCCGGCAGAAGAATACAAAGCTGTGCTGGAGTCATGCACCGAGGAGTTGGGCCGTGTCACGCGAATTGTCTCGGATATGCTCTTCTTAGCTCAGGTCAGCCATCCCGCGGCACTTGTCCCGTTCGAAATAATCACCCCTGAATTCATAGAATAAGCGCAACGCTTGAAACGAGAGGCAGAGAGCCAGCCACCGGTAGAATCCAGGCTCTCACACCGAAGGATTCAAGCGCAGATGACTACGCATTACCGGCAGCTGACTCAGGGACAACGTTACCAGATTGAGGCTGGCTTGAGCGCCGCAGAGAGCCAGGCGAGCATTGCAAAGCGGGTCGGCGTGCATCCCTCGACGATCAGTCGCGAGGTTCGCCGCAACAGCACCCAGAATATCTACAAGGCTGTTTCTGCGGCCCATGAAAGTGATGCTCGTCGAGCGGGTGCGCGCAAGTTTTGCAAGCCGGCGACATGGCTCAGCCATCATCTCCCGGTGTGGCTCAAGCATGGCATGAGTCCGGAGCAGATCGCCCAGCGGTTGAAGCAGGAGCAGCCAAGCCGGGCGGTCAGCCATGAGTGGATTTATCGGTTCATTGCCGCCGAACAGCGCGCCGGTGGTGAGCTTTATACCTATCTGCGACATCGCCGAAAGCGCTACCGGAAACGCTATGGAAGCCACGATCGGCGCGGGCAGCTGCGTAATCGCGTGTCAATCAGTGAACGCCCAGCCGAGGTCGAAAGCCGCGAGCGCCTGGGGGACTGGGAGGGCGATACGGTACATGGACTGGGCGGTAACCTGGTGACCCTGGTTGATCGCAAAAGCGGCTATCTGAGCGCCTATCCGGTCAAGCGCAGAACGCGCCGGCAGGTAACGCGGGCGATCAATCTGATGCTTCAGGGCCATGCCGCTCACACGCTGACGCTGGATAACGGAAGGGAGTTTGCCGGGCATGAACGCATCGCGCTACGGAGCCAGTGCCAGGTCTTTTTTGCAGACCCCTATTCATCCTGGCAACGTGGCACCAATGAAAACACCAACGGTCTGCTCCGCCAGTATTTCCCCAAGGGCAGCGACTTCAGCAAGCTGACCGTCGAAGCCGTCAATCGGACAGTAGCGAGGATCAATCTACGCCCGCGCAAGCGCTTGGGCTGGAAGACGCCGTACGAAGTGCATACAGGGGTGAGCGTTGCACTTATGTGTTGAATTCAGGACCTTAGAAGATGAAGCATTTAAGGTGGTCGATCTGTTTTCACTGTCTGCGGAAGAGAAACGTATCACCCTGAATGTTACCGGAAATGGCAAGACCATTGGCGACAGGTTAATGATACAGCGAGCAATATCCAATCTATTGTCCAACGCAATACGCCATTGCCCTGCGGGACAATCTATTTCAATTGTTATTGAAAACTATGCCAAACAGGTATCGCTACTTGTAGGCAACCCTGGAGCAGGAATCGAACCTCAGCATCTGCTGCACTTGTTTGACCGCTTTTATCGAATTGATACAAGTCGCTCGCGTGCTGAGGGTGGCACTGGTCTTGGTTTAGCTATTGTTCGATCGATCATGAGCCTCCACCAGGGAACTGCGGATGTTCAAAGCATGCCTGGCAGCATGACCGTTTTCAGGCTGAGCTTCCCAAACCTCGACGGACAGACCACTTGGCAACAGGCTAGAAAGGTTTAAGGGTAAATTCCCGCAACAAACCTGTGCAACCCTCCCTGCACCACTGGATATGCGCCTGTGGTCAGGTTTTTTAATGTCCGCTGAGTTCTGAGTACATCGCAGCAGCCCCTACTCCGACATGAGATGTTTGCAAGATCCCGCTCTAGTGCTGCATGCCTTCGTTTTCTTCAAGCGTTGCATGAAACTGTAAGTTTTCCAATTGAAGAGTCGTATGGCTGATATGGAATACCTCGCTCATCAGCCGAGTCACCTCAGCCAATATATCTTGCTCAGTTCGGGAGCTACGCAGGATTACAAGGTGAGCACTCATGACATTCTTGCCGCTGGTCAGGGCCCAGATATGCAGGTCATGGATATCCTCAACGCCTTCAACCGCCCTGATGCACGCTTCCACTTCAGCGATATCGATGCCATCCGGAACCCCTTGCAACAGGATGTTCATGCTTTCTTTGAGCAAAACCCAGGTTCTGGGAAGCACCCACAGGCCGATAGCTGCGGCAACGATCGAGTCAACCCAAGTGAATCCGGTAAAACGAATGATCAATGCCGCCCCTATTACGCCCATGGAGCCCAACATGTCGCTCCATACTTCTAGGTACGCGCCTTTTACGTTAAGACTTTCGGCACTGGCAGACATTAGCAACCGCATTGAAACAAGGTTCACAACTAGTCCGATCACTGCGACGATCAGCATCCCTGTCGATTGGATTTCTGTCGGGGCTTTAAACCGCTGATAAGCTTCATACAAGATGTACACCGCCACCATAAACAACAAAATCGCGTTAAAAGCAGCTGCGAGGATCTCAAATCGTGCATAGCCGAATGTCCGTTTTTTATCCGCAGCGCGTTTGGCAATTTGAATAGCTATCAATGAAATAGCCAAGGCAGTGGAATCAGTTAGCATGTGAGCCGCATCGGATAACAACGCCAAGCTGCCTGTCACGAAAGCCCCAATGACCTCCGCGATCATGAAGCTTGTCGTTAACGCCAGAGCGATCCACAATTTTTTCTCGTGTCCTGCACGAGCTTGACCGTGACTATGACCAGCGCTCATATGACTCTCCATGCGGGTGAAAGGATGCGGCAACTACTCAAAAGATCGTCAACGGGTCAATCTTCCTCAAGAAGAGATTTCGGTTTTGGAGAGAGGCAACTGAAAAGCACTTATTTGGACGCGACCTGTGCTCCCCCAAGGCACCCACACTCTAGAAAATAGCAGTACTGCGAATACGCGTATTATTTGTACCCAAACTTCCCGGAATCAGATGTTAGTAGACCGATAGGTCTTTGTCGCGCCAATTTTTCATCTCGGCTTCTGCTTGATTTCTCAGTTGGCTAGCCATTTCATCCATGATTGAGTTCAGATCAACACTATGAATTCAAATATAGGCGGATCGATAGCTCGTCGTCCGCGTCTATTTTCTAAACGTAATGTTGGCTTAATTCCTTGTCGGCTTCATTACCTATATGTCGGAGCTTGGCGACAGGGTGTTAATGACATGAGTCGATTTGTAACGACCATTTGAAGCGACTACACTCCAGCGAATGAAACGCTACGTGCAGTTTTGCATCATCTTCGTGATTAGCTTGGCGCTTCCCCTCAGCGGGATGGCGGGAGTTCAGGCATCGATAGAACCGTGCCCCATGAAGACGATGGGCATGACGATAATGGACGACATGGGCATGGACTGCTGCAACGATATGAAAACCCTGTCCGAGCACGGAAAGCCATGTAAACCGGGACAGGAATGCAAGGCAGGCGGCATATTGCAAGTCTCGACTTTCAAGCCTTCAGTAGCCGTGTTTAGCCCCGTAGTACTTTCCTTCTTTAGTGATTCCTTGCCTGCACAAACCCCGTCCAGGGTGTGGCGACCGCCCCGCGTTTGATTCCTGTCCCATATTGAGCCTCATTCCGCATTGGCGGGATGCAAGAGCTGAGCGCATGTCTTTTGATGCGTGCAGTGGATGATCACAGGAATCCTAAACATGAACTCAAAGTGCTATTGCATAGGCTGGTCCCTCGTGGCCGGTCTGGCGGTAAGCGTTCTGGCATTGCCGAGCTTGGCGGGTGGATTGACGCTTGATGAAGCGTTGCGGCTGGCCGAAAACAATGCACCGTCGCTGACCGCACAAGACGCCAAAATTCAGGCTGCCAGCAGCGCAGCCATTCCAGCGGGGGAGTTGCCTGACCCCAAACTGCTGCTGGGTGTGCAGAACTATCCTGTTGGCGGCCCGGATCGCTGGAGCATCGACCAAGACTTCATGACAATGCAAATGGTTGGAGTCAGGCAAGAAATGCCCAACAGCGACAAGCGCAAGGCGCGCATTGAGGTCGCCGATGCGGCCGTTGAACGCGCCGCGGCGCAGCGGCGGGTCGAACGTCTGAACGTACGCCAATCCACGGCGTTGGCCTGGATCAGTAGCTACTCGGTTGAGCGCAAAGATGCACTGTTCCAGGACTTCTACAAAGAGAACCGCCTGCTGAGCAATACCGTCCTGGCTCAGATTGCCGGTGGCCGGGCTCAACCCGCCGATGCGGTAACACCCAAGCAAGAAGCGGCTCGACTAGCGGAGCAACAGGACGATCTGATTCAGCAGCGAAGGCAGGCCCGAGCTGCCCTCAAGCGTTGGATTGGCCCCGCTGCCAACGACGAGCTTGTGGGCCGCTTGCCTGAATGGTCCGTCGATACCTCCGGTTACTCCCATAACCTGCAGCACCATCCCGAGCTGGCAGCGTTTGCCCCGATGACCCGAGAAGCGCAAGCCAAGGTTCGTGAAGCCGTGTCGGAGAAACAGTCAGACTGGAGCTGGGAGCTGGATTACCAGCACCGTGGCCGAGCGTTTGGGGATATGGTCAGTGTGCAGCTTTCCTGGGATCTGCCGCTGTTTCCTGGCTCTCGCCAAAATCCCAAAATCGCAGCCAAGCAGGCTGAACTCAGCCAGCTTGAGGCCGAGCGTGAAGCCCTGTCACGCGAGCACACTCAGGAACTGGAAAACCAACTGGCTGACTATGAGCGTCTGAATCGTGCGGTGCACCGAAACCAGGACAGTCTGTTGCCTCTGGCCAAGGAAAAGGTCGAACTCAGCATGGCCAGTTATCGTGCCGGAAAAGGCGATTTAAATGCCGTTGTTGCGGCCCGGCGTGAGCTCATCGAAGCGCGTCTCAAACAGATTGAGGTGGAAGAGCAGCGGGCGCTGACCAGTGCGCGCCTGTACTTTGCCTATGGGGAGCCCAGCCAGTGATCCTTAAAAAGTGGAATGGGGCATTGTTGGTAGGCATCTCGCTGACATTGGGTGTTGCCGGTGGTTACTGGTTCGCTCAGCAGCGGATGAACGGAGTATCCAGTACTGCCCAGGAGAGGGGTGTCAGCCCGTCGGGTGAACGCAAGGCTCTGTATTGGTACGACCCCATGTACCCGCAGCAAAAGTTTGATAACCCCGGAAAGTCCCCCTTTATGGACATGCAGTTGGTGCCTCAATACGCCAGCAGCGAAGGGGATCGTGCGGTCGTCAGTATCGATCCAAGCCTGACCCAGAACCTCGGTTTGCGTTTTGCGACGGTCACCCGGGGAGTCTTTGATTCCAGCCTAGATGTGGCAGGTGTCTTGGCGTTCAACGAGCGTGATGTCGCGGTGATTCAGGCCCGTACCGCCGGCTTTGTGGAGCGGGTCTATGCCCTTGCTCCAGGGGATGTGCTCAAAGCCAATGCCGCCCTGGCGGATATTCTGGTGCCGGAATGGGCCGCGGCTCAGACAGAGTTTCTGGCCCTGAGGCGTAACGGGGATGCCGATCTGTTGGTTGCGGCCCGTCAGCGCCTGCGACTCACAGGGATGCCCGCAGCACTGATTACTCAGGTTGAACGTAGCGGTAAGGTTCAACCGTATCTGACCCTGACCAGTCCCATCGCCGGTGTGCTGCAAGAGCTGAACGTACGCGCGGGCATGACCGTGGCGACGGGCGAGACTCTGGCACGGGTCAATGGCTTGAGCAGTATATGGCTAGCCGTGGCTGTTCCAGAATCCGATGCCGGGGCCATCACTGTGGGGCAGGCGGTCGAAGCGCGTCTGCCAGCCTTCCCGGGGACAACGTTCAGAGGCAAGGTCAGCGCGATTTTGCCCGAGACCAATCCGGACAGCCGCACTCTTCGGGTGCGGGTGGAACTACCCAACCCGGACGAGCACCTCAGGCCCGGTTTGACGGCGCAGGTGCGCCTGAGTCATTCGACCGGGGAAAGTGTGTTGTGGGTGCCGAGTGAAGCAGTCATTCGCACTGGCCGACGCGCCCTGGTGATGCTCGCTGAAGACGCCGGTCGCTATCGCCCGGTGGAGGTGCAACTCGGGCAGGAAAGCGATGGCAAGACGGCGATTGTGAAAGGTCTGACAGAAGGACAGAAAGTGGTTACGTCTGGCCAGTTCCTGCTCGACTCGGAAGCCAGTCTTAAAGGCATTGTTGCCAGCGCTGAGGAAGATTCACCACTCGGCGCAACAGCCTCCAGTTTTCATGAGGCCGATGGGCAGATTGTTGAGATCAACGACAAAGACGTGACGCTCGCCCATGGTCCTTTCAAGACGCTGGGCATGCCCGGCATGACGATGACTTTTCCTCTCGCCAGTCCGGCGCTGATGCAGGGCCTCAAGGCGGGGGACAAGGTTCGGATCGCGGTGAGCCAAACTGACGATGGTTTGCGTGTCGAGCGCCTGGACAAATCGGGGAGCCAGCCATGATTGCTGCACTGATTCGTTGGTCGGTGGCCAACCGGTTTCTGGTGCTACTGGCTACGCTGTTCGTCACTGCTTGGGGCATCTGGTCGGTACAGAGCACACCGATCGATGCGTTGCCGGATCTCTCAGATGTGCAAGTGATCATCCGCACCCCTTATCCGGGACAAGCGCCGCAGATTGTCGAGAACCAGGTGACCTATCCGCTGGCCACCACCATGCTCTCAGTGCCGGGAGCCAAGACGGTACGTGGTTATTCCTTCTTCGGTGACAGCTTCGTTTACGTGCTGTTCGAAGACGGCACGGACTTGTACTGGGCCCGCTCGCGAGTGCTGGAGTACCTGAGTCAGATACAAAACCGATTGCCGGCCAGTGCAAAACCTGCGTTGGGGCCGGATGCAACGGGAGTGGGCTGGATCTATCAGTACGCACTGGTGGATCGCACGGGTGGGCACGACTTGGCACAGCTGCGCGCACTTCAGGACTGGTTCCTCAAGTTCGAACTCAAGACCCTGCCCAATGTTGCTGAAGTGGCTACGGTGGGAGGCATGGTCAAGCAGTACCAGGTGCAGCTTGACCCGCTCAAGTTGGCCAGTCTGGGCATCACACAGGCGGAGGTGACCGAGGCTATCGGCAAGGCCAACCAGGAGACGGGCGGCGCCGTGATGGAGATGGCCGAGACTGAGTACATGGTGCGAGCTTCCGGCTACCTGAAGACGCTCAATGACTTTCGGGCCATCCCGCTAAAACTGGGGGCGGCCGGAGTGCCGGTCACCCTTGGCGATGTCGCCACCATCCAATTGGGCCCGGAAATGCGACGTGGCATCACCGAACTCGACGGCGAAGGCGAGACCGTTGGTGGTGTGGTGATTTTGCGCAACGGCAAGAACGCCCGCGAGACCATTGCGGCGGTCAAGACCAAACTCGACGAACTGAAATCCAGTTTGCCGGCCGGCGTTGAAATCGTCACCACCTACGACCGCAGCAAGCTGATCGATCGCGCGGTGGAAAATCTCAGCCACAAGCTCATCGAAGAGTTCATCGTCGTCGCGCTGGTCTGCGGGATCTTCCTCTGGCACTTGCGCTCATCCCTAGTGGCGATCATTTCGCTGCCGGTGGGCGTGTTGATTGCCTTCATCGTCATGCGCTACCAAGGCATCAACGCCAACATCATGTCCTTGGGCGGGATTGCCATCGCCATCGGCGCTATGGTCGATGCCGCCGTGGTGATGATCGAGAACGCCCACAAGAAGATAGAGGCTTGGCACGCTGCCAACCCTGGGGAGGAACTGAACGGCGAGCGTCATTGGCACGTGATGACCGAAGCGGCTGCGGAGGTAGGCCCGGCACTGTTCTTCTGCTTGTTGATCATCACCCTGTCGTTCATTCCGGTATTTACCCTTGAGGCCCAGGAAGGGCGGCTGTTCGGCCCGTTGGCTTTCACCAAGACCTACGCCATGGCGGCAGCGGCGGGACTGTCAGTGACGTTGGTGCCAGTGCTGATGGGTTACTGGATTCGAGGTCGAATTCCCAATGAACAACAGAACCCGTTGAACCGGTGGTTGATTCGACTCTATCAGCCAGCCCTGGATGCAGTACTGCGTCGTCCCAAGGTCACGCTACTGGTGGCGCTCTTGGTATTTTGCAGTGCGCTATGGCCAATGTCTCGCCTGGGGGGCGAGTTTCTGCCACCGCTGGACGAAGGCGATCTGCTCTACATGCCTTCTGCACTTCCGGGGTTATCGGCACACAAAGCCGCGCAGCTGCTGCAGCAAACCGACCGTCTGATCAAAACCGTGCCTGAAGTCGAACACGTTTTCGGTAAAGCAGGGCGTGCCGAAACCGCAACCGATCCGGCTCCCCTGGAGATGTTTGAAACCACCATTCAATTCAAACCACGCGAGCAATGGCGTCAAGGTATGACACCGGAAAAACTGGTGGAAGAATTGGATCGAGTGGTGCGAGTTCCGGGGCTGACCAATATCTGGATACCGCCAATTCGCAACCGTATCGACATGCTGGCTACGGGGATCAAGAGCCCCATCGGGGTGAAGGTTGCCGGCACCAATCTGATGGAAATTGATACGGTCACTCAGGCGGTCGAGCGCGTGGCCAAGGGGGTGCCTGGTGTCAGCTCGGCTCTGGCGGAGCGACTGACCGGTGGCCGATATATCGATGTGGATATCGATCGCAAGGCCGCCGCCCGCTACGGCCTGAATATCGCCGATGTGCAATCCATCGTGGCCGGTGCTATCGGTGGAGAGAACGTTGGGGAGGCCATTGAGGGGTTGGCACGGTTTCCAATCAACGTGCGTTACCCACGGGAGTGGCGTGACTCGCTCGGTGCTTTGGAGCAATTACCTATCTACACCCCGTTAGGCAGCCAGATCACCCTGGGTACTGTGGCGAAGATTAAGGTCAGCGACGGCCCGCCGATGCTCAAGAGCGAAAATGCTCGGCCTTCGGGCTGGGTTTATATCGACGTGCGGGGCCGGGACATTGCCTCAGTCGTCGCCGATCTGCGCCGGGTCGTCAGTGAACAGGTCAAGTTGCAGCCAGGTATGAGCCTGAGCTACTCGGGGCAGTTCGAATTTCTCGAAAGGGCCAACGCCCGACTAAAACTAGTTGTGCCTGCCACGTTGTTGATCATTTTCGTGCTGCTCTACATGACTTTCGCCCGCTTCGATGAGGCCTTTTTGGTCATGGCCACTCTGCCATTCGCCCTCACGGGCGGGGCATGGTTCCTCTATCTATTGGGGTACAACCTGTCGGTCGCAACCGGGGTCGGCTTTATCGCGCTGGCCGGAATTTCGGCCGAATTCGGTGTGATCATGCTGCTCTACCTCAAGAACGCTTGGGTCGAACGTGTAGACCTCGGCGACAACACGGAAGTTGGGCTGGTGGCGGCGATCCGTGAAGGAGCTGTACAGCGCGTTCGCCCCAAGGCCATGACCGTGTCCGTCATCATTGCCGGCCTGTTGCCCATTCTGTTGGGCAGCGGAACCGGTAGTGAAGTGATGAGTCGCATCGCCGCGCCAATGGTCGGCGGGATGGTCACTGCTCCCTTGCTTTCCCTGTTTGTCATACCGGCAGCCTACAGCTTAATGCGCCGTCGGAACCTCTCGGGTTGTACCCACTAAGCCTTAAGGAAAAAACCTTATGAAACTGCCCCTGATAATGCCCCCATTTTTGATACTCGCCTGAAATAGAGATCAAGCTACTAGGGCCAACTTCTGTTAGGGGGGGAATGCCTCCGAGGGCCATGTTCGATCGCTCGTGATTGTATGTCCAAATCCAAACTGGCGATCTGTACTCCAGCACTCGACCGGGGCTCGAAAGAAGAGTTCTAAAACTCGTGAGTCTTGCATCACATTTGCCTCGTTAACATCTGAGGTTGAGCCATGAGATCAAGCTATTGCGGAACAGCGCAATCCCTGCGCCTGTTGGTGGGCGCCTGTGAGCGGTTTCTGTGGGAATACGATGCTCCCTCACGCTACCATCGTTCACAAACAGACAAGACTGTTCATGAGCGTTGGCGCTCTGGAGAATTATGCACATTTCCAAAATGACTTTGGTGAACTACCGAAACTTCAGCAACACAACGCTAAAGTTTCAGCGGGGCGTCAACACCATCATCGGCGAAAATGGCTCAGGTAAGTCCAATATCCTGCGCGCAATCCGTCTACTATTGGATGACACCATGGTGCGTGCAGCCTATCGACTGGAGGAGTCCGACTTCTGCCGATCGCTCGGTGAATGGCGAGGTCACTGGATCATTATCAGTGTTGAGTTTGAACAGATCAGCGCCGACGAAGCCGTTCAGGCGCTATTTCTTCACGGCACCGCTGCGCTAGAAGAAGGACCGCTAGCGAAGGCAACCTATAACCTCATCTTCCGTCCGAAAAAGGAGATCCGGCTCAAGCTGGCTGCTCTAGATATTTTTGATGATGAGGTGCTCGCGGAAATACGCAGTACCATCACGATCGATGACTACGAAACTGTGTTCACGGGAAGAAGCAGCGCCGACTTCAGCGACCCTTCCGTCTACCAGTCGATTGTGGGTAATTTCGAAACGTGTACTTTCAGTGCTGAAACTGAATTCCCTCAGATCGGGGCTAAAGTACCTGGATTCCTCTCGGTTACGAAAGAAGTGTCACTGACCTTCATACAAGCCCTCCGGGACGTCGTTGCCGAGTTTCACAACAACCGAACGAACCCGTTGTTTGCGCTACTCAAGAGTAAGAGTGGGGAGATAGATCCAGTGTCGATGCTTCCTATAACCCAAATGGTCAGAGACCTGAATGCCTCTATCGAAGGACTCGAAGATGTGCAGTCGGTTCGTAACCACATTCGCGAAACGATCAAAGATGCGGCCGGAGAAACCTACTCGCCTGCTTCGCTTTCGATTAAATCTGACCTACCAGATGAGGCAGAAAAATTATTTCAGTCCCTGCGCCTTTTTGTAGGCGAGGCCGATGATGGGTATGAGGGTGGTATTCACGAGCTGAGCTTGGGCGGAGCAAACCTCATCTACCTGACGCTGAAGCTTCTTGAGTTCAAGTATCAGCGTGAGAAGCTTGCCATTGCCAACTTTCTACTGATCGAGGAGCCCGAAGCGCACATTCACACCCATATCCAGAAGACTCTGTTCGACCGTATTTCCTACAGCGATGCCCAGATTATCTACACAACGCATTCGACCCACATCTCCGAAGTGAGCAATGTCACTAACGTCAACATTCTGGGGCGGCAAGGCTCATATTGCGAGGCTTACCAACCCGCTACGGGGCTTGAGCCATCAGAGGTGAGAAGCATCCAGAGATATCTGGATGCTGTCCGCAGTAATTTGCTCTTCGCTAAAAGCGTACTACTCGTTGAAGGCGATGCGGAGGAGATACTGATCCCGATATTGGTGAAAAAGGTGCTTGGGCTGAGCGTTGATGAGTTGGGTATTAGTGTCATCAACATACGCAGCACGGGGTTCAAAAACGTCGCAGTCCTTTTTCACGACCTCCGAATCCGCAAGCGCTGTGCGATAGTTACTGACCTTGATACCACCTTCTTTGATGTGACGCCGCAGCCCACTGATCATGAGTTTCTGGCAAGCAAGAAACGCAAGGCGATAGGTTCCCAAAAAGCTGGCGTCGAACGCAAGGTTGGTCTCGATGCCTTTGTCGCTGGAAACCCTTGGATCTCGGCCTTCTATGCACCACACACCTTTGAAGTTGACCTCGTATCAGCGGGCAACGAAGAGGCGTTCGCTCGAGCAGCGAGCAAGGTCTATATAGCGCCGCACACTATCAAAGAGGCGGTGGAAGCCCTTCGATCGGGTCAACCTCACCTAGTAGGTTTTCGTGCGCTGTTGATGGCTGAGTATGAGGGGAAAGGCTGGTTTGCAATCATGCTCGCCGAAGAGCTGGACCATCAGGTAGCGATCCCTCCCTACATCTTGCAGGCCCTTCAATTCGCGCATGGGCACATGTCCCCTCTGCTGCTCGCCAGAATCCTACAGTATCGAGTTGCCCGCCAAATCCATGCCGATCCTTCAGCACAGCCACGACTAACACTCCTGAGGGGTGAGGTTGAGCGTTTCCAACGCGGCGAAATCGATCTGGTTTTCCTAAAAGCTGCTGTCGCCCTCGCGCTACCAGGCGATGCCATTAATTCGTTCATGGTTGGCATTGCCTGATGTTCGCCTGGGATTCCCGTGAATTGAACGCCGAGCAGTCTGCCGCAATCGAGGAGCCTTCGAGCGTATTCCTCATCGCATGCCCTGGGAGCGGAAAAACGCGGACGTTGACCTATAAGATCGCTTATGAGCTTTCGCGGGCCACGGACAAGCGGATTGTCGTGGCGATTACTTATACGCACCGCGCAGCAGATGAAATTCAGGAGCGCATTGAAGGTCTCGGTGTTGACACGTCAAAGCTGTGGATCGGGACCATTCACTCATTTTGCCTCGAGTGGATCATTAAGCCATATGGCATCTACCTTCCAGAGCTTTCCCGCGGCTATCGAGTCCTAGACAGACACGACCGCGAACTCATGCTCGATAGGCTATGCGCGCCCTACCCAAAGATCACGCACTGGGATTGCGATTATTACTTCAGCAAAACGGGCTATCACCTAGGATGCAAAGATGCTTGGAAGCATGAAACGCTACATAAAATTCTTGGTGAGTATTTTCGCGAGCTCGGCGAAGCGCGTCAGATCGATTTCGAGCTGATCCTTTGGTATGCGCAGGTCCTGATGAGTGATCAAAAGCATATTGCATCAATTCTCGCTTCGGTCTTCTCATATGTTCTGGTAGACGAGTATCAGGACACGAAACAAATTCAATATGGCCTTCTTACCGCTATTTTGCGTGCCGGAGCGGGGCGAACGAAGACCTTCATCGTAGGCGATCCAAACCAAGCTATCTACGGCTCGCTTGGTGGCTACGCAGTTCCGGTGGCTGATTTTCGTGCCGAAGCTGGAATCCCGATAAGAGAAATGGCGCTTACCCGGAATTACCGTTCGAGTAATAGGATCATTTCCCACTTCTCGAATTTCAGCGTTTATCCGACATCAATCGAGAGCGCGGGATCGGATGCGTCGTTTCCAAGCAAGGTTTCGTACAACCAGCACGTAACACTCACCAATTTGCATGACGAGCTAGTACGACTGATCCAAGCAAGCCTTGCTGCCGGGCATCCTCCTGAGGAGATCTGCGTGCTCGCCCCATGGTGGATTTTATTGGCATCGACGACGCGGCATCTAGTAAGGATGCTTCCGGATCAGCAGTTTGACGGCCCTGGTCTAGTCCCCTTTAGTAACGATATAGACAACTTCTGGTTCAAGGTTTCGAAAATCATCCTGACTGAGTCATCGCCGAAGATGCTTGTTCGTCGCATGCGATGGGCCAGAGATGTGATCAGCGACCTGGGTGATTTGGGCGTTGATACATCGCGCCTGACACAGCGGCTCCTATTGAGGGAATGCAACTCAATTTCAATCTCCGAAATGGATGGGATTGCCTACCTTGACCAAGCCTTCACCGCGCTGCTTGAACGACTCGGGGTAGCCCTTCATAGCTTCCCCGCATTAATGGAGCACCGCGATGCGTTCTTTCGCAGCTCACTATCTCGGATCGACAGGCTCCAAAAGGACGGGGCCCCGTACATCAACGATATCTCTTTCTTCAGGAAGGTATTTCGCGAGCGGACTGGTATCACCGTTTCGACGATCCACGGGGTAAAAGGTGCCGAGTACGATGTGGTCATCGCGTTCGGCCTTCTTCAGGGGATGGTGCCTCATTTCACCGAGGCAGCAAGCCTGGATGCCGCGAACAAGCTCCTCTACGTCGTAGGTTCCCGTGCCCGCAAGAATCTACATTTGATTTCTGAGAGCGGACGCCCCCAAGGGCACTATGGGCACTATGCGGCTACAGAGGCACTGTTCACATGTGTCTTTGACTACGACGCAGCCGAGTAGAATCCAGCCTAGGGGGGAGGCCCATCGAAAATACGCCTCGCCCCGGCACATTGCTGTGCCAAAAGACTAGATTGGTAAGGCATGGTGGCCCCTTGCGTTAGCAAACTCGAAGCAGTTGTGTCCGGTAATGCTGAGAGAAGTTGAGCTCGTAGGTTCGGCCAACATCGTAGCTATAGATCTCATCCGGCAACTGTTGGCTTTCGCGCTCAAAGCACTCGCCTTGGAACGGCGTCACAGGGTGACAGTTGTACTGGTCAGCCGAGTTCTCAACTGGGCTAGCGGCGACCTCCTCTGAGACACCCTGAAGATAGTTCAGCACCGCGACGTCGCGGGGAAGATCGTCTGCAACCCGCTCAGAAAACTGCTGCAGCGAAGGCTCGGCCAAGACGTACAGCCAGGCCTCTGTGTCATTACTAGCGGAACGACGCAGAATCCGGCCCAAGACCTGTCTGTAATAAAGCTCAGTCCTGATCCTGCTTAGGTGACAGCACACTTGAAGCCTCGGAATGTCAGTACCCTCACTAATCATTCCAACAGCCACAATCCACGGCCGATTGCTGTGCCTGAAATCGTTGATCACTCGCTGAGCATTTGGGGTTTTATTTGTGACTACATCGCAGCTCTCACCTTCAAGTCGGAGCATCGCTGCGACTTGGTGAGCGTGTTCGATATTTGTTGCCACCACAAGCCCGCCAGCGTCCGGTTTCACGTTACGAATTTCCTTGAGCTTCCGGCACCCTAATAGCAAAAGCTGTCTCAGGACATCTTCGTGGAACAGCAGGCTTTCATAGGTAACTGGCGAGTCTGTAAGCAAGCTAGCGATGTTGGGGAAAACAGTAACCGTATTATCACTCTCAATGGCCTCTGTGAGTCTGACCATTGTATTGTCCAAAATAACTATTCGCGGTGATCGGCATACCTCGTCCGAGATCGCCTCTTCAAGACCGTAACGGTAGTCACAAATAAGGTTGCCTTCTGGAGTCGAGTAGCGCGCCAGGACTATCGCCTTTTGGTCGGACCTCCAAGGCGTGCCAGAAAGCGCTAGCGTGTACGCAGCCCTGTCCTGGACGCGCTGAATTATACGCTGCCCCCAAGCATTGCTTAAGAGTGCATCGTGGCCAGCGCAATGATGAATTTCGTCAAACACAGCGAACACACGATAATCATCGAACAGCTTCCAAAAGGTCTCATCCCGGTATTCCATCCCTTGGTAGGTGCACACAGCGCCGACGGCGCCAATCAGCCCATCGAGTCGTCTCGACAGCACATCAGAAAAAGTACGCCGGAAGCCTTCAACCACTTGGCGTGATGGAGCAAAACACAAAACCAGGTCAATTCTGCCCTGATCCAGCAGCGCTTTTGCAAGTTCAGCCGCCATCCTGGTCTTACCGGCCCCGGGAGTGGCCTGACAGAAAAAATGGGGCGTCTCAAGGTATTGAGCCAACGCCGTGTTTTTGCATTGATCCTGCCATGTGCGAAGTCCCATGCTCATACCGCGGTCACAGCCTTGAGTGTCGTCTCTAGCGCGCGGAGATGACCCAACAGGCGGGAGCAGCGGTCTCGAACCTCGTAATAAGCGTTTTCAAGAAGCCCTTTCAAATGGGGGATTTCCTCAAAGAGCTGCTTGTAACGTTCTGTTTCTCCCATTGAGGAAAGAAGGTCTAGGCGAGTCTCCTTCAGCATTTCCTCTAAGCGGCTATGGGCTACCGCCGGATCAGCGATTGGCAAAATTGGATCTGATGGATCAATTGTATTGTCACTTGCGTGATGCCCCCCCACAACTGGGTCTGAGATGTCTGCACATCGGAAGCGAGATGCAACCAGCATGAGGTCTATGCCAGGAGGCTTGCTTAAGACTTGATAGACTTGGCCACGCTTACGAAGCATAGGCGCCTTGGCCACCCATCCGGCACGCACCAGCCGCCGGATCTGCTCATACACGTAGATCCGAACTGCAGCGAGTTTCGGGCTTCCTTCCATAGTCAGCACGTAGGCATCCCGGAGCTGCCGGATCGTGAAACTTTGATGGTGTTCATGGCAGAGGAGGTCATACAGCTGCCTGTCAAACTCGAATGAATCATGTTTCATGCAGGGAACCAAGCTTTCGCAGACAAAATACGGATTATAGTCCGTGGCTGATTCGTCCGTAAACGCCCGATAGTCCTGCCTCGAGTGAATTGAGGCAGCTATGAGCGATTTGGCGAAGGCGTTAGGGAAAAAAGTGAGGGAAGCAAGGAAGGCAAAAGGCATATCCCAAGATGGGCTTGCACTTGTATGCAAAGTTGATCGCAGCTATATGGGCCGGATTGAGCGGGGCGAGGCAAACATTACGGTAGAGAAGCTCTATCAGATTGCGGAGAGTCTAGGGTGTGATCCCAGATGCTTGTTACCTGACAGCCGATAACATGGGACCGGCACACCTCTTAGATACGCCATCGAGCAAATCTGGCAATCTATCCCAGGTGGAAATCGCTGAAATTTTGAACTACCATAATAGATAAAGATGAGGATACAACGGCGATTAATCACGACATCGATCATTTATCCTTACTACTCTATTATCAGATACCTAGTAAAAATGGCCAGAGGCTAAGAAAAGCGCGTTACTAATCTCAACCCCAGCCAACTTGAACATCAGCGATTGGTAGTACCTCTTTTAGGACCTCCCAGCGCCACGATTCGGCCGGACTTGGATTGCTCTAATACCCTCATACGCTCCCAAAGTTTAAGATTTTGAGCCAGAGCCCGATCACGCTGATACGAGGTTTCAATAAGCTGCTGCTCAAGATTCTGTACCTTTTTTTTCAATGACTGCAGCGTACTCTCACTTGATGACGTTTTAGTTTTAGACGCACTCATGCGTAAAGCATCAATTCTCGCCAGTAGCGGAAGATGAGCGGCGCGTGAGCGCTTAAGATATCCTCTATCATACCCCGCCTCTTCGCTAACTATACTTGCCGTAAGCTTACTTAAAGACAACCCTACAAATCTGGATTTTACGGGTTGCGCCGCAATCAATCGATCCAACGCCTCAAAACAAAGTAATAAACCGCTTTGGGGTTCTTTACTCATACTAGTTCTACCCCAACCCGCTCAGTGGTCTTTAGACGCAAAAAGTCGGATAGTCTTTCAATTTCTTTCTCTACTATCTGCCGCTCGCCAGAAGCCTGTGGATACATCAACAATTCGGAACGACTATCCGATATCACGACTTCAATCCTTTCTAACTTTATCACCGCACTCTCGCACGTTAGGCAACTCAAAAAATCGCCGAGCAAAAAAGAATTGCAGCGACCAAACTTAGTGCATCCACCCAAGAGCGTCTCGCGAAAGCTTATGTCACCGTTCTTGACTCTGCGCTGAGTATCCGCTCGAAGTTCCTCTACACTAATTTCACCACTGAGAACTCTTCCACGCTGCTTTTCCACATAAGTTCCGACTCCGCCAAACTGAGGGGCATCAGAATGCAGAAGGTCTGCGATTAATTGATTAGCAACTGACATTGGTATAGCCATCTGATAATCATATGCAATGTGGTTTTTCGGCAAGACAAACTCTCCTCTACCTTGATCATAGTACCCGAACATCGTGCGCAACTTATTAAACCCGTTAGCGTAATATCGGGCCATTGCTAAAGACAAATGTTTAAACTGAGATCTGAGCGTTGGAAGAGAGACGAAGCCGCTACTACTGCCATAAAACGCTAGCGAGCGTCTATATTGATGTCCAGTCAGCGGCCATGGCTGACCAACTTGGTAAGCAGGTTCATTCCAAAAGTCACGAGACTGATCGGTTAATGAGAGCTCAGCTAAATCCTCAGCGGTAATAAGCATCGAAGAGAAGCCAGCAAGCTGGGTCTTTTCTGATACAAAGTTAGCAACTGCTACTTTTTTCGCCCCTCTTATAAATCCGATCACCGAAGGACTAAGAAACAGTGGGCATTCATCACCAACGTCTATTCCATATAAGGTCGCCAACCCTCTGCAAATGGCCTGTGCGCCTTCCACAGCCCTTGTGACTTCCTTGGGGGCAAGCCACCTTCCTTCCATTTTATATCCAGAATACTTGGTCGTCGTAGACAGTACGCTCACGCATTGCCCAAGATCGGTACTGATACGCTTCGGGTCTTGAAACGGAGTACGATACGATACCTCACTTATACAATTATATGACATGCGCATGACTTCCTGCTCCCGCATGCCGGTATACAACTGGATTACAGTTTTCATAACATACTGAAGTTTCAAAATGATTCTTTGAAATACCAACCGAGATTGACACTCAAATTCCCCCTTGAACAAATCGTGCAAACCATGCTCCTTGATAGCCATGTGCAAATCTGGACGATAGTGTCTTTTCCCACCTAAGCCCCTTGATTTCTGTGTACCTCTCCCAATGCCGTAATGTTCATCGGAGAATTTACAAATCAATGTATCGAGCTCTTTAATATTCGGATAAATCTGATCGAGCAAAGCGCCGGTAACGTTTATAATCTGAAGGTAAAATCTTGTGGGAATAACGGGGTGTTGTTTATTCTTCGGCCGGACGATTTTAAGAGCTTGAGGATTAACAACTTCATAACCCAGATGCCGCGCCCCGACACCTATCATTTGACTTAGAAATGCAGATGTAACTTTGTGATAGGACGGGTTCAATTCGCGCAAGAATGCAGCAAGATAAACTGGAATAGTAAACAACTCGCCCAGTGTGATAATCCCTACCATGGGTTTAGCGCGCTGAGCATAGCAAAACCGCAGCGCTCCCCGCAGCACATGCACCCAATACAAACCAAGAGTAGTAGCGCTCAAAGCCCCGGTCCGTCCACCTCCGCCGTAATAAATCAATGAGTACATTATATATTTCGCCTCATCTATTAAGCGCAATTCGTGTTCGCCTTCGCCCTTGAAAACCTTGGCAAAATTTACCTTGCATATATGAACCGCCGACAGCCTGTACGGATTAAAATCCCAAATATTATTTCCATAAACGGCGGTGGCCAGGCCGTCACCATCTCGACATAAAACAAAACAATTACTTGGTGCCTTACCGCTTGCGCATGCAACATCAGGCTTGTTCTTCATATCCAAGCCTTTGGCTGCGTATAATATGCCCGAGGATGAAAACTTCTTATTCAAAAAACAACTCCTAGCCTTTCAAAGCGACTCAAGCGCGTTTCCCAAAAAGGGGTTAATACACCATAGACATGCACAGTAGTTCTTACTTTTTCAACAATCTTCGCAACCGAATCGCCGCGTTCCGCAAGAGCGTTAAGGATATAATCAATCCTTGCAGACAAATCCGAGTATAGTAATTCAGCATGCTCCATATCTGGCGCAGAACGACGTACAGCATTTACTACGTACTGCAAACTCATCAATTTATTTATGTCAGTCTCATCTGAGTGACACACATAGTGAACACAAAACAAGCATCCGTGCTGGGTTTGGCAGTCCGGTAGTATGGAAATACTCGACGCAAATTGAGGTGCTGGCGAAGCAGCGCCGAATTGTTCGCATTGGCCGCTGGCGATAGGTATCAGCTGATCCGCCTTCTCGGATTGTTCTTTAATTGATGCAGCAGCCGTTTGAACAGCCTCCCAGTATTTGGAAAGCTCTGACTTTTGATGCTCGAGGGTACCTCCAGAATACCGACCTAGGTTCATAGTCTCTGTATGATTCAGAGAATTCGCTACTGTAGATACGGAAAACCCCCCCATATGCTGGGTGACGCTCTTATGTCTTCGCATCTCCCTCACTGTAAGGATTGGAATACTAGGATCTATAAACCCCGCATGAAGGGTACGATAGAACGTCTGTAGCGCATCGCTAGTTGGAAAATCCCTCAAAGCGTCAAGCTCTTTGTAGGATGGATTACGCAGTTCAGAGACCGTAAAAAAAAGCTTATCGTAGCTCCGACCGTCTAGCAACCACTCCCGCAATTTGAGATAGTCCTGGAGAATAGACAGCCCATTTTTTCTACCAACATTATAATTTGTAACTTTCCCACCTGCCCTAAACTTCACCGCCGACAATTCTTTTTTTAACGGCGATTTATTAACTTGCAGGGCATCCGCGTATAAAAACTGAGAAAATTCCGTAGGGGTAGCCCCGGTAATTAAGAGCAGAAGGCACGCATACGCCTTGACTGCCAAGGATGCAATGCGAAGACGCTGCCGAGATCGTTCATCGCGGTTATTTCTGCTCAAGGTTTTTTGAGCATCCATTATGCCGTGCTTAAGGATCCTGTCTTTTACTTCAATGTTTTTCTCAAGCAATTTAGCCTTATATTCATCGAGCGTAGCGATACGCCGCTCCGCGGCATTATAAACGTCTATAGGAGGTCTATACGGGCTCGAAACGCCTACTACAGAGTGAAAAACAACCACTTCATAATCGCGAATATTTACCACGCATGGGAAAGGTCGTTTGTTCAACACGAACTCACTGCATTGTCGAGCCAGAGCGAGACATACATCTCTATAAAAGTGGATATGATCGTCACTAGGAGCAACAGGTTGTGTCACTCCCGAAATTTTTGTGACTCCCGATACGACATGTCGGTAGGTCTGGGGAAATGCTGCTTTAATAACGGAACAAGCACCTTCTTGGTAATGTGCAGCAGTACGCGGCTTAAGCCCACCAGTATGAAGCCTATGTATAAGGTGAGCCGTGTATCCAACATACGCTCTTTGCGCTTCCTCCTCGCTTTCGAACAGCCTCACAAAGCCTTCTCTATTCAGCCATCGAATGAATAGCCGTATGCGTACGAAGTTTTGGAGCACGCTTTCTTCACGAAGAGTAAACAAGCTCTGTATGATTGCAAGAATGAGTTCCCGGCGAGATTCAACAAAAGATGAAAGAACAACATACTCGCCACGATCCTCGTGCACATTCAAATCTGCCCGAGTATCAGCATACGCAAAACTTCCAAAATCTAAGCCTTTTTTCTTGACCGACCTTGTCAATCTAACTAGAAGCCTCTCAGGCTCAGAAAAATCTTCCAGAAACGCTGACGGTGGGATGTGAATTAAGTCTGCACGCTGCACGTAATCCTCATGCATTGGACAGGCCTCCGCCTGATATTTCGTACGCACCTTCAAACAACCTATACTCCCAAAACTCCTGTACGAGCACTTTCTCATGCGTCATTGTAAAGAGCTTTAAGTAGTTCTCCGTAGTCTCTCTTGCCTCATGATGCATTCTGGATTGTATGAAATCGATGATATCCCCCGACGGCAACAACTCTTTAGATACGAGAGCTTTCAGCCTTTGATATAAAATATAGGCGTATGTTGCTCTCAGCCAGTGGCAGGTAAAATCGCAAGGAAAGTTTTTAATATCAAGACGTCTTATTTTGCGTCGAATCGTATCTGCGACCTGCCCGGACTGAGGCGATTTCACTAGGGTATACCGGGGATCATCCTTAGCCATGTAATAGCTATTACCCTGATCAGATAAAAATACGTACATTTCATCGCCTGTCATTTGCACCTGTGGAAATTCTTTTGCCAACTTTGCTTGAAATTTTTTCTGTCGGGCAAGCATCAACGGGCTAGCAATTAACCTGCATAATTCTTCGGCGAGCGGCCTAGGAAAATAGAGGTCTTGCAGCTTGTTATTTTTCGTGTCGATTCCGGTTCCTGGCCCGGCAAAAAGTTTATAAGTATTATCTTTTTGCAGAAATTCAGGGCGAAATCTTTTCAGGTGCCGAAGCCGCAATGTCAAAACTGTTTGTTTTCTTGCCCCAGTAAGAAGAGAAACATGCACAATAAGCCGCTCTACAGCAGACCAAACTTCACCATCACTCAGAGATAGCATCAAGACCTGAAGTTCAGAATTATGCAGAGGCCGCAAATCCTCGCCATCCTCTCTTATGTATCCAATTTGCGGCATCGCCCTGCGTGGCACCTTTTTTGTCTGCCCTCTTTTCCTTACCTCGAATGACTTGGTACCTGTTGACGTCTCCACCATCATTTTGACGTACTTGACCGTATCAACCTTATTCATATCTAATGGATGCCAGTTCTCGCTGACATATTGATAAAAACCGTATACCGCCCCGGTATATTGATTGATTACAGAATTACTTCTCTTACCTTCCGTTATCAGCCTATGAAAGTAACGGGTAGTTGGGTGCATGGACATCCTAGTACCCGAGAAGTCGAGCCATTCTTGTTCATTGTCTTCGCAAAACCTCAAATAATCTAACAACTTACTTGCTAGCTTTCTTATCCCATCGGTGCGGCTAACCCTAACTGGGCTATCACGAATCACACTCAGCACGTATGAGTTTGCCTCATGCCAAGGGTCTCCGTTGGCATGAAACAAAAATGGAAGGTGGTATAGCTCTGAATTTCCCGGTTCGCAGATCGAGTTGAACTCATAAACGACAAGTGATTGGTCTGCGGTCAGAGGCTCCGCGCGGGCGCCAGCGGCTTCAAGCGTTGACACGTTTGAAAAGGGATCGGAAATACGCGCAATCGTGGTCAGGCGACTTCGATGAGAGGGGTTGCTGTATGGCATAGCTCACCTGTGGATGTTGGAAAATCCACCTTAGCGAGTACGCGTTTTCGATTCACCTCAACTCAGTGCAGTTACTTCCTCGTCCAGAGCTCAAGCAACCTGGGACAGTGAACGCGTCGTAGTCAACGCTGCTCGTTATGTGGAAGCAGAAGCCTGAATGCGTCAATCATTTCTTGTTAAGCGAATCGACCCAAGGGTCCAACTTATGGAATAGCTTGGGGTAGCGCCCCTTCAAATCTTTTTTCACTTCGGCATAGGTACTTCGCCAGAAGTTGGCCAGATCCTGGGTTACTTGCACCGGACGCCTTGCCGGAGAAAGCAGGTGCAACTTGACCACCTGGCGCCCGCCCGCAATACGCGGGGTGTCCGCCAGCCCAAACAACTCTTGCAGGCGCACCGCCAGAATCGGCGGGTGTTCGCTGTAGTCCAGCCGCACCGAAGACCCTGAAGGCACCTTGATATGGTGGGGCGCCAGTTCGTCCAGGCGCTGGGGCAGCGGCCATTTGAGCATGTTATGCACAATGCTCGACAGGTCGAGGCTGGCAAAGTGACTGAGCCGCGACACACGCCCCAGATACGGCCCCAACCAGTCTTCAAGCCCGGCCAGCAAGGCGGCATCGCTGACGTCGGGCCATTCACTGTGCCCCTGGATCTGCAGGTCCAGTTGACGCAACAACGCTACCCGCGCCTGCCACTGGCGCAGCTCGGGCGTCCACGGCAACAGCTCCAGGCCCTTGCGTCGCACCAGATTGATCAGCGCTTGCGTACGGGCCGCTTCGTCGAGCCCGGTCAATGGCTCGCGACTGAGGACCAGCTCGCCGACCTTGCGCTGGCGCTCGGCACGCAGCACGCCCTCGCGCTCATCCCAGTCCAGTTGATCAACAACGCTGACCTGCTCGCTCAAGACACCCTCGAGCAAAGCAGGATCAAACTCGGCCGCCAGATAAATGCGTTCTTCACGTTGCCCCTGACGGCTGCCCAAATCGGCGATGACCAGCCAGGGCTGTTTCATCAGGCCATCCACTTCGCTGAACAACGCCGCACGGCCATTGGCCAGACGATATTCCGCCCCACCGGGTTTACGCTGTTGGGCGACCCGATCGGGGTAGGCCAGCGCCAGCAAGGCACCCAGCCAGCGCGGGTGGTCGGGGTCGGCGACCGGCTGCCTGGCCTTGCCACGCAAGTACCCGCGATACTGCCGGGCCAGTTGTTTGGCCCGCTGCACACCGCCCTGCCCGCCCCGTGCGGCGCGGCTTTCGCCTGACAGCAGGGCCAGCCGGCTATGCAGGTCCGCTCCGACGCCGCGCAGGATATCGCGCTCCCCCAACAACGCCGCGATATCACAGGCCATGTCGGCCAGCCCAAGGTCCTGACCGCGCAGCAATAGATGGGCAATCCGCGGATGTGCAGGCAGTTCAGCCATCGCTTCGCCGTGGGGGGTGAGTTTTGCTCCGTGCAAGGCACCCAGCCGATCGAGCAATTGTCGGGCCTGTGCATAACTGGCCGAGGGCGGCATATCGAGCCAGATCAGTTGCTCGGGAGTGACACCCCAGCGTGCCAGTTGCAGCGCCAACCCGGCCAGATCAGCCTGCAGGATCTCCGCACTGCCATAGGCCGCCAACTGCGCGTGCTGGTCCTCGGACCACAGCCGATAACACACACCCGGTTCCAGACGCCCGGCGCGGCCGGCGCGCTGGGTGGCACTGGCGCGGGAAATGCGCTGGGTATCAAGGCGGGTCATGCCGCTGCCCGGGTCAAACCGCGGAACACGCGCCAGCCCGGCATCGATCACCACGCGCACGCCGTCGATAGTCAGGCTGGTCTCGGCAATATTGGTGGCCAGCACCACCTTGCGCAGGCCTTTTGGCGCAGGCTCGATGGCCGCACGCTGGGCCGCCAGATCCAGTTCTCCATGCAAAGGGCACAGCAGAATATCGCTGCGCGAACCCAGCGCGTCGGCCAGTTGCTGATTGACCCGGCGAATCTCCGCCTGCCCGGGCAGGAACACCAGCAGGCTGCCGCTTTCATCGTTGATGGCATCAAGTACGGTCTGCACCACTCGCGGCTCGATAAACTCACCGGGCACAAACGGCCGCCCCCAGCGCATCGCCACCGGGTACATGCGGCCCTCACTGCGCAAGATCGGCGCATCGTCGAGAATGCTCGCCAGCCGTTCGCCCTCAAGAGTGGCGGACATCAGCAGAATTTTCAGCGGCTGTTCATCCCGAAACAGCTCACGCCCATTGAGGCTCAAGGCCAACGCCAGATCGGCATCCAGACTACGCTCATGGAATTCGTCAAAAATCAGCAGGCCCACCCCTTCCAGCGACGGATCGTGCTGCAGACGTCGAGTAAGGATGCCCTCGGTGACCACTTCGATACGGGTGTTGGGGCCGACCTTGCTGTCGAGGCGTATACGGTAACCTACGGTTTCGCCGACTTTTTCACCCAGTTCACTGGCCAGCCGCTCGGCCGCCGCACGGGCCGCCAGGCGCCGGGGTTCGAGCATCAGGATCTTCTGCCCGGCCAGCCAGGGCTCGTTGAGCAGGGCCAGCGGCACACGGGTGGTTTTACCGGCGCCGGGCGGCGCTTCGAGCACGGTTTCATGGCGCTCGGCCAGGGCCAGGCGCAGCGCAGGTAAAACTTCATCAATCGGCAAAGAAATCATGGTGGCTCCAGAACAGAGCGGCGAGTATAACGGCGAACAGTAATGATCCAGTCCTTTGAACATGTTTGAGGTTTTAAGTATGCGTATGCCTTCGCGAGTAATCGGCGGTGTCGTGGTTGCGGCACTGTTCACCCAATTGACTGCTTGCGGCAGTATTTTCTTTCCAGACCGCCGCGGCCAGATCGACGGCAAGATCGACCCCATGATCGTCGTACTGGATGCCGTGGGCCTGCTGTTTTATGTGATCCCGGGGCTGATCGCCTTCGGTGTCGACTTCGCCACCGGCGCAATTTATTTCCCGCCGGGCAAGACCGCACAAATCGCCCCGGAAAAACTGCGCGAAGCCATCGGCGCAGACGGCAAGGTGGATAACGCCAAGCTCCAGGCCATCCTTGAAAGCGAACTGGGCCGCAGCTTCCCGCTGAACGATCCACGCCTGATCCAGCACCGGGGCAGCGCCCAGCAACTGGCTATGTATGGTTTGCAGCCAGCAGCCTGAAGCACGTCATCATTCATCAGGAAAGCACCATGACCAGCAGCCCGGAACACGCCCGCCTGTTACGTCTGGCTACCCGCGCATCAGTGGCGGTGGCCAGCCTGTTGATCGTAACCAAGGCCATCGCGTGGTGGCTCAGTGGTTCGATCAGCATGCTCGCCGGCCTGACCGACTCGCTGCTCGATGGCGTAACTTCGTTTCTCAATTTGCTGGCCGTGCATTACGCGCTGCGTCCCGCCGATGAGGATCACCGATATGGTCACGGCAAAGCCGAGTCCCTGGCGGGCATGGCGCAAGCGCTGTTTATTGGCGTGAGTGCAGTGCTGATTGCCTTTCAGGCAGTGGAACGGCTGAAAAACCCGGAGCCGGTAGGCGCACCGTGGATCGGAATTGGCGTCATTGTCTTTTCGTTGCTGATGACCGTGGCACTGCTGGTGCTGCAACACCGGGTGATCAAGGCCACGGGGTCCAACGCGGTGCGCGCCGACTCGCTGCATTACCGCTCGGACCTGATGCTCAATGGCAGTATTTTGCTGGCGCTGGTGCTGGCCAGTGTAGGTTTCCCGCAGCTGGACGCCTGGTTTGGCCTGGGGATTGCGGTGTATATCCTGTGGAGCGCACTGCAGATCGCCCGTGAGAGTTTTGCCGTGTTGATGGATCAGGAGTTACCCACGGATGTCAGTGAAAACATGCTGAATCTGGCCTGCAGCGTGCCCGGCGTGCTCGGCGCCCACGACCTGCGCACACGGATCTCGGGCAATACCTGGTTTGTGCAGTTTCACCTGGAGCTGCCGGGTGAACTGACGTTGTCCGCAGCCCATAGCATCTGTGACCGCGCGGCTGAAGCCATTGAACAGGTCTATCCGCGGGCCGAAGTACTGGTGCATGCAGACCCGAAGGAAGTGGTCAAACCGAGGCTGAGCAAGGCTCCGTAGCAGGCTTCAGATCAATACGTCACTTGATAACCACGACTGCTCAGGCAACTGCCCTGCGCCTGCCGATAGGCTTGCACCACTTGCGCCGCTGGGGCGTATGTCGCCTTGGCAGGGTCGAAGCCGCTTTGCTCCACAGCCCAGCGATAGCAGTCATAACGGTCCTGACCGATTTGGGCCGGGCTTTGACCGTTCATCGGGTAAGCCACCATCTCATAGTTGTTGCTCGCGGGCTGTTGGTAGACCGTCGGCGGCTGGACCACGATGTAATCGCGAGTTGCAGGTTGATAGGCGTAATACGCCCCCGCCGCGAGAAACATCAAGGTACTGCCAAACCACACTTCCCTAGCGTAATCAGGCAAAAACCCTACGCGCAGTCCATAAGGCGGCTGCACCACGATGTAACGCGGGCCTTGAGGGCGATACCAGTAGCCGCCTGAAAAGTAGTAGTTCTGGCCGCGATACGGCACTTGCCAGTGCTGGCCGGGGAACCGCTCTACCACATTACCCGGGCGATATTGCGGCCCCGGGCCCCAGCCATTGCCATGCCCGGACGGGCGACCGGCCCAGCGCTGGTCGTTGGGATGACGGTTATTCGCGCCAGGAGCGTAACCGCCGCCATACCAATTCTGATTGCCGCCCCGGTTCGGCGACTGAGTCTGCTGAACCCTGTCGGGGCGCGGCTGGATCGGCAGGTTATTACCTTGTTGATTCGGCCGCGGCTGATGATTGTCTGCCCCCTGTGGCCGACCTTGCCAGCCGCCATCACCACGCTCATCGGCCAACACCTGGCCGCTGACGCTCACAAAGAGCACGCCAACTGTAGCCAAACGCCAGATACGCGATTTCATGCTGTTTCTCACTGAAGGACAGGGCTTATAGATAAGACTGGGGTTTCAGGAAGCGGTTCTACGCCAGGCAGTGCATAACGCAACTTATTTTTTGCCAGACGAAAAAAGGGCGACCCGTCGGTCGCCCCTTGAATTTTCTGTCCTGGCTCAACACTTGTGATGTTGGCTCACCTCGCTCCGTCTTCTGGACAGTGCGTAGCCCGGGGGCCGGGGCAACCCTGTGGGGTTGGCGGCCGCGGCTGGCCTGATTCGGCGGGCCGCAGTGGACTCTATGTCCGGGCAGTGATTCTGGTTTAAAGAATAGGCGTTTAGCCGCGGCAGGCGATTGCGAAGATTGCTCGATAAAACATTACTTGCGCAATTTTTGACTTAAGGTGGATACTTTCACGCAATAGTTATGACAAAGGGTGACTTCGTGAGCAAACTCGACCGGTATGACCTGAGCATTTTGGCGGAATTGCAGCGTGACGCACGCATCTCTAACCAGGAACTGGCCGAACGTATTGGCCTGTCGCCATCTCCTTGCTCGCGCCGCGTTAAACAGCTTGAGGATGACGGTTACATCAGCCGTCAGGTGGCGCTGCTCGACCGCAAACTGCTGGGCTTGAGCCTTACAGCCTACGTGCTTATCGGAATGGACCGACATACACCAGAGCGTTTCGAGAACTTCGAAGCCTGCATCCGCGCCCTGCCGCAGGTGCTGGAATGCAGCCTGGTGACCGGCATGGACGCCGACTACCAACTGAAAGTGGTGGTTGCCGACATGGACCACTACCAGAAGCTGCTGCTGGGTGAATTGACCCGTATCGAAGGCGTAACCAGCGTGCGTTCGAGCTTTGTGCTCAATCAGGTGCTCAACAGCACCGAGCTGCCGCTGACCCATTTGCGCACGTAAAAATAGAACCTGCAGCTGCCGAGGAACGCAGCCTTCGTTCCTCGGCAGCTACAAGGTCTGAAGGAAACTCCAGCTGTGGGAGCGAGCCTGCTCGCGAAGGTCGTTCGCGAGCAGGCTCGCTCCCACAGGGAGGATTGACCGGCAACAGAGTATCTACAGGTATAGCGACATCCTCTCACTACCCAGATCAATATCCCCACACTTCCCTGGCGTATACTCCTACGGCTTTTTCCCACGATGTCGCCGGAGAATACCGATGGATCCTGCCGTACTTGAAGAATGGATGATGACGATTCTGGTCAGCGTGCTGATCATTTTCATGGCCTTTATCGTCTGGGATCTGGCGAAAAAGTCCAAAGCTGGACGCTTCGGCTCCATGATCCTGTTTTTCGTCCTCGGCCTGGGCGTTGCCGCGTTTATCATCAAAAGCGTGGTCATCGGCCTGATCGAATCCGGAGCCCTATAGCCGCGCCGGAACTTCCCGGTACTGCCCCTGCTCCAGCCCTTCAATGCTCCAGTCACCAATGCGTACCCGCACCAGGCGCAAGGTCGGCAAGCCCACTGCCGCCGTCATGCGCCGCACCTGACGGTTGCGACCTTCACGAATCACCAGTTCCAGCCAGGCGGTCGGGATACTTTTGCGAAAGCGTACCGGCGGGTTGCGCGGCCATAGGTGCGGCTCGTCCAGGGCACGCGCTTCGGCAGGCAGGGTCTTGCCGTCATTGAGTTCAACGCCATCACGCAACTGCTGCAGTTGCTCCGGCGTGGGCTCGCCTTCAACTTGAACCCAGTAGGTCTTGGGCAACTTGTGCTTGGGGTCGGCTATCCGCGCCTGCAGCTGGCCATCATTGGTCAACAGCAGCAAACCTTCACTGTCCCTGTCCAGTCGCCCGGCCGGGTAGATGCCCGGAATCGGGATAAAGTCCTTGAGCGTGGCGCGCCCGCCTTCGTCGCTGAACTGGGTCAGCACATCGAAGGGTTTATTGAACAGGTACAGCTTGGGATCAGACGGTGGCGCTTTGGCCACGCGGCGATTGGCAGCTGGCGCGGTGAGGCTTTTCGAGGCCGGGCGGCGTGGGGCGGGACGAGACATGACAAAAAAGGCTATCTAGCGATCAGGGCTGGCAATGCTAGTCCCCCGATCGCTAAATGACCATCACCGATCAACGGAACGGCGGTTCATCAAAGCTGCGCAGCTTGCGCGAATGCAGGGAGTTGAGCTGGCTGCGCATCAAGTCCACGGCAGCAATACCGATTTTCAAATGCTGGCTGACCGCGCGCTCATAGAAGGCATTGGCCGAACCTGGCAGTTTGATTTCACTGTGCAGCGGCTTGTCCGACACACACAACAGCGTGCCATACGGGACGCGCAAGCGATAACCCTGGGCAGCAATGGTGCCGCTTTCCATGTCCACGGCAACAGCACGGGACAGGTTGATCAGCGGACGTTCCTGAGCCCAGCGCAGCTCCCAGTTGCGATCGTCATAGGTCAGTACGGTGCCGGTACGCAGGCGTTTTTTCAGCTCATCGCCGCGCTCACCGGTAACCTGTGCGGCAGCCTCCTGCAGTGCCAGCTGGACTTCAGCCAGGGCCGGAATCGGAATGTTCGGCGGCACGACCCGATCAAGAATGCCGTCACGACGCATGTAGGCATGGGCCAACACATAATCGCCAATGGTCTGCGACTGGCGCAGACCGCCGCAGTGACCAATCATCAGCCAGCAATGCGGACGCAGCACGGCCAGGTGGTCGGTAATGTTTTTCGCATTGGACGGGCCGACGCCAATATTGACCAGCGTCACGCCATGACCATCACTGGCCTGCAAGTGATACGCCGGCATCTGGTAGCGATGCCACACCACCCCCGCCGCGATGGCCTGGGCCTCGCCGTAGTCCATCGATTTTTCGATGATCACATTGCCCGGCATCACCATGCGCACAAAGCGCGGGTTGTCGCGCAATTGCTCAAGGCCATGGAGGATGAACTGGTCAACATAGCGATGGTAGTTGGTCAGCAGAATCCACGGCTGCACATGGCGCCAGTCGCTGCCGGTGTAGTGCACCAGGCGGCGCAGGGAGAAGTCGACCCGCGCGGCGTCGAACAGCGCCAGGGGCAACGGATCGGTGTTTTCCCAGTCGTACAGGCCATCGGCGATGCCGTCGGTGGCAGCAGACAGGTCGGTGCTCGGAAACACCCGCGCCAGCGCAGCAGCGGTAACGCCGGAGCCGGCCAGTTCATCACCTTGCTCGACCACATAAGGGTAAGGAATATTTTGCTCACTGACGCCGACTTCTACTTCAACGGTGAAGTCGCGCATCAATGGCACCAGCTGTTCCAGCAGGTAGTTACGGAAAGAGGCGGGATGGGTGACGGTCACACTGTAGGTGCCCGGTAACTGGACCTTGGCATAAGCACGGGTGGTAGTCGGCACTTCACCGTTGATACGGTAGGTCAAACGCAGTTCGGGGTAGCGAAACAGCGCGCGTTCTTGCGCAGAGGGTTCAACCCGATCCTTGAGATAACGCTTGAGTGCCTGGCTCAAGGCCGTGGTTGCGCGCTCGTGCAAGGCAGCAAGCCGGTCAACGGCCTCTTCAGCGGTGGAAACGACAATAAAAGCTTCGGTCACGATAAGCATCCTGTCTTCTGAGCGGGCAGGCCTTTATCTTGCCTGTATCGATGGCTAAAGGCAGCTACAAAATTGCCTGCCGAAGATTTCCTGTGGCTGCTGGGGATAAACAGAATATAGGCTGCCTCACGCAAATCCCTGTGGGAGCGGGCTTGCCCGCGATGGCATCGACCGGGTCTGGCAGATAAAACCCGTCGTCTGCATCGCAGGCAAGCCAGCTCCCACAGGGTTGGGGATATTCAGGCAACCTGCGGGGTGGCGCGGGCAACGATGGCTGCCACATTCAAACCCCGCGGCAATGTGCCGTAAACCCGGCCGCTGCCCTGTAGCCGGCTGGCGATAAAGGCGTCGCTGACATCACTGTTACCAGCCTCAAGTAGCAGTTTTGCCTGTAGGCCAAGGGCGATGTCTTCTGTCAGTTGGCGAGCGCGATACTGGATATCGTCAGTGTCGTTGAGCGCCGCCTTAAGCTGCACAATGTGCTGCCCCAGGCGCACATCGCCATGCCCGTCGCCCAACTCGGCAAACAGCGCATCGAGCACGCCCGGCTCTTTGGACAAGGCTCGCAACACGTCCAGGCACTGCACATTACCCGACCCTTCCCACGTCGAATTGACCGGCGCCTCGCGATACAGGCGCGGCAGGATGCTGTCTTCGACATAACCTGCGCCCCCCATGCATTCGGCCGCTTCGTTGATCATGGCTGGAGCCCGCTTGCAGATCCAGTACTTGCCCACCGCTGTGACCAACCGGGAAAACCTGGCCTCATGCGGGTCATCCGGATTGTCCAGCGCCCGCCCCATGCGCAGGCTCAGGGCCAGTGCCGCCTCGCTTTCCAGCGCCAGGTCAGCCAATACGTTCTGCATCAGTGGCTGATCTGCCAACACCCGACCGCCCACCAGTCGATGGGCGCAATGATGGCTGGCCTGGGTCAGCGCCTGACGCATCAAGGCACTGGAGCCGACCATGCAGTCGAACCGGGTCATGGCGACCATTTCAATAATGGTCGGCACGCCACGACCTTCTTCGCCGATCATCCAGGCCAATGCCCCACGAAACTCAACTTCACTGGAGGCGTTGGAGCTATTGCCCAGTTTGTTCTTCAGGCGCTGAATATAGAATTGGTTGCGGCTGCCATCCGGACGATGGCGCGGCAGCAAAAAGCAGCTCAGGCCTTTTTCGGTTTGGGCCAGGGTCAGAAAGCCGTCACACATGGGTGCCGAGCAGAACCATTTGTGCCCCAGCAGTTCATAGGCCTGCCCCGGCCCTTTGGCCCCTACGGGGTAAGCCCGCGTGGTATTGGCACGCACATCGGTGCCGCCCTGTTTTTCAGTCATGGCCATGCCCAGGGTCACGCCGGCCTTTTGGCTGATATCGACATTACGCGGGTCATATTCAGTGGCCAGCACTTTGGGCAGCCAGATGGCAGCCAGGTCCGGTTGCAGACGCAAGGCCGGCACGCTGGCGAAGGTCATGGTCAAGGGGCAGCCGCTGCCCGCTTCGGCCTGGCTGTGCAGGTAGGTCATGGATGCGCGGGCCACATGGGCACCGGGTTGCGGGTGGGCCCAGGGCAAGGACGGCAAACCATGCTCAATCGCCGTGCGCATCAGTTCGTGGTAAGCCGGGTGAAACTCCACCAGATCAATCCGATGCCCGAAACGGTCATGGCTGACAAACTGCGGTTTGTTTTCATTGGCCAGAAAACCCGCAGCCATCAGCGGGCCGCCCGCCAGGGCACCGTACTCGTCAATCCGCGCCTGCGCCCATCCCGCGCCGAAATGCTGGCTCCAATACTGCAACGGCAGGTCAATGCGGTACAGGTTCACGCCGTCCATTGACGGCGGTTGATTGGTCACCTGATGGGTTTCTGCGTATTGATGCAAGTTCATTGCGCGGGCTCCTTGGGATCGTACCAATGAGCCAGTGAAGCACGCATCTGCGGCTAAACAAGGGGCATAAACGCCTAAAACTCGGCGTTTTTATCGTTATTGTCGATCAGCAGGCGTTGCGCCAAGGTCTGTTGCAAGTCCTCAAAACGCAGCGGTTTCAGCAGATAATCCGTGATCCCGTCAACCTGCTCGCGGGCTTGCTGCGCCTGGGCTTGCGACTCGAACAGCGCCAGCACGGGCAACTGCGCACAGGCGGCCAATGTCAGCAGCTGGCTGCCCATCGACGTAGCACAGACCTGGGCCAACGGGCACGCCAGCAGCACCGCATCGACCCGCTCGCGGCGCAACGCTTCTATGGCCGCCTGCCCCGTGTCAACGCCGAGCACGCGATAACCCAGTTTGAGCAACATGGCGCGCACTACCACAGGGTTTTCCGGGCCTTCTACCAGCAAGACCACACACTCCCCGGGCGCCCTCAGCTGCAACGCCGAATGAGTCGTGTGCGACGGGGTTTGCACCGTGGGTTCAAGCTCCAGCAACAGCTGGAACTGTGAGCCTTGCCCCGGCTGGGAATGGTGGGTCAGGCGCCCGCCGAGCAGTTCCACAAGGCGCCGGCAAATCGCCAGGCCGATACCCAGGCCGCCATATTCACGGGTCATGGAGCCATCAACCTGAAAGAAGTGCTGATAAAGTTCGGCCTCTTCCTGGTGAACAAAACCAATGCCGCTGTCGATTACATTGAACGCCAGCGCCCAGCGCCCGGTCTCTGCGGGTTTACCGGTAACACGCAAAATCACCCCGCCCTCACGGGTGAACTTGATCGCGTTATCCAGCAGGCACTCCATGCACTGGCGAATTTTATCCGCATCACCTACCCATTGATCCGGCAGATTGCGGCCCACTTCGTACGAAAACTCCAGCCCTTTACTGCGTGCCGCCGGCCTGAACTGATCGCTCAGCCCCTGCAGCAGTTCATTCAGGCTGAAGGGCCGGGGTTGCGCGACCAGTCGTCCGGCCTGCAGTTCGGTCAGGGTCAGGATGCCATTGACCATGTGCATCATTTCTCGTGCTGAACCTTGCGCAGTCTTGGTGTACTGCTCCAGCTCAGGGCTCATGTCCAGGGTTTTGATCAATTCCAGAGAGCCAATGACACCGTTCATGGGCGTGCGCAATTCATGGGTAACGGTTGCCAGAAACTCGTCTTTGAGCTGGTTGGTACGGGCCAGTTGCTGGTTCATGGCGGCCAGTTTCTGTCCCGATTCCTGCAGCGTACGCGCCTGCAGGTCACGCATGGCGTTGATCCGGTCGGCAAGCGCCAGCGACAGCAGCCCCACCTCGATTGCCGAACCTATCTGGCTGGCGTACATGGTCAGGAAAACGTTCGGCAGGTAACCCAGCACCATCAGCGTATTGACCAGCCCCCCGAGCAGGAAGGCCGACCAGGCGATCACAAAATAACGCGCGACCCGCAGGCCTCGTACCCATGCCACCACACCAGCGGTAAAAATGGTGACAATAAACGCCAGCGCCAGGCCGGTGGCCAGGCGCAACGACACGGCATAGCTGGTGGTCAGTGCGAGCACCATCACCAGAGCACCCACGCCCATCAGCAACATCAGTGCCCGGTCAAGCCAGCGGCTGTGGGAGGCGGTGTGCAAGAAGGAGCGGGCGAACTGGCAACCAAAAAACGCCGATGCACCAATCAGGAACGGGGTGGAGGCATTGGCCCACCACGGGCTGTCAGGCCAGAAGTACTGCACTGCCGCACCGTTGACCGACAGCTGGTAAAGGCCGAACGAGGCAATATAAAAGATGTAGTAGAGGTAGCTGGTGTCACGCACGCTGAGGTAAATAAACAGGTTGTAGACCAGCATCCCCAGCAACACGCCATAAATCAGGCCCAGGATGTAAATCCGCACGGGCTGCTCTTCAAGATAGGCCTGGGCCGACCATAGCGTCAGCGGCGCCTGAACCGAACCCTGACTGGCCAGACGCAGGTACACCGTCTGGCTTTGCCCCGGGCTGAAGTTGAGCTCAAACAGGTAGTTGTTTTCTTTGATCTGACGACTGTCGAAGGGCAGTGCATCGCCCGTTCGTTCGGCCAGCCGGTAATTGCCCGCGGCGTCTGCCAGGTAAAGCTCGATGGAATCAAGCGGCGGGTATGCCAGCTCCAGCAGCCAGGTGCGATGCACCTGCGGGTCTTGTGGCTGGTAGTGCAAATCCACTTTGATCCAGAAGGCCGAGTGCGAGTAGCCCTTGTTCAGCGTGTCTTTGGTATGGGGCTCGAACAGTTCGCCGTGTGCGGTGACATCTGCCAGAGTCGCTTCGCCACCCGCGTCTTCGAACACCTGCATCACGCGGCCCAAGGGCAGGCTTTGTGTGGATTCGTCAAAAGCGACTGCGCTGGCCAGCATCGGTAGCCAGCCCAACAACATCATCAGCAAATAGCGCATACAGCCCCAACGTAGCTCACTCGAAGACGCGGGCAACCCCATATTCCCTTTGAGATCGCGTCGACCGAATGACCGGTTAATAATTTGAAGGCACTTTAACATAGCCATTAATGGCACATACACACCATCTAACAATTCATCACAAAGGCTCTAGTACGGGCATTACAGAGCTAAATAAGCGCTGAGACCGAAGATTCTTAAGGCCAGGCAACGGCTTACAAACTTCCGCTAACCTGACACCGAGCAAGCGCCCGTAAAAACTGTTTGGTGGTAAGCTCGCGCACCATGAATATCTACAGTTCTCGCCCCGTTGTCCTCTGTCTCTCCGGCCATGACCCCAGTGGTGGTGCCGGCTTGCAGGCAGATATCGAAGCCCTGCTGGCTCAAGGCTGTCACGCCGCCCCGGTAGTGACCGCCCTGACTGTGCAGAACACTGTCAATGTCCGCGACTTCCGCGTGCTGGATCGCGAGTGGGTACTGGCGCAAGCCGATGCCGTGCTCGGCGACTCCACCGTTGCGGCGGTCAAGCTGGGCATGCTCGGTTCACTGGAGATGGTCGATACCGTAGTCGAACTGCTTCAGGCCAATCCGCATCTGCCGATGGTCTGTGACCCGGTGCTGCGTGCAGGCGGTGGCGGACGACTGGGCAAGGACGAAGTGGGTTACGCCATGCGCGAACGCCTGCTCCCCCTGGCCACCATTGCCACCCCCAACCTTCCCGAAGCCCGCATCCTGGCCGAACTGCCCGATGGCAGCGCCGATGAGTGCGCTGAAAAACTCCTGCCATTTTGTCGGCACCTGCTGATCACCGGCGGTCACGGTGATGAGCACGAAGTGCATAACCGCCTGTACAGCCGCGACGGCAGCCGCCACACCTTTACCTGCCATCGCTTGCCGGGCAGTTACCACGGCTCGGGTTGCACCCTGGCCAGCACGTTGGCCGGGCGCCTGGCCATCGGTGAAGAACTGGTCAGCGCCGTGCAAACCGCGCTCAATTACACATGGCGCACCCTGCGTGATGCAGAGCAACTGGGGCAAGGGCAATTTGTACCGCGCCGCTTGCCGCTGGATTTTTGCTCGTAACCAATGAGGCTCACCCCATGACGCTTCGCGGCCTGTATGCGATCACTGATAGCCAGTTGCTGGCTGGCAAACTGCTGCCCTATGTGGAGGCGGCCCTCGATGGCGGCCTGACCCTGTTGCAGTATCGCGACAAAAGCACTGACGACGCCCGCCGACTGCGCGAGGCCGAAGCCTTGCGCGGGTTGTGCGAACGCTACAAGGCACACCTGATCATCAACGATGATGGCGAGCTGGCCGCCCGCCTGGGTGTCGGCGTGCACCTGGGGCAGACCGACGGCCCGCTGACCCCTGCCCGCGCCCTGCTGGGGCCACAGGCAATTATCGGTTCGACCTGCCACAGCCAGGTCGAACTGGCCGAGCAAGCCGCCAAAGAAGGTGCGAGTTATGTCGCCTTTGGCCGCTTTTTCAATTCCAGCACCAAACCCGGGGCGCCAACCGCTACCCTTGAGACCCTGGACCAGGCCCGCGCCCGCCTCAGCCTGCCGATCTGCGTGATAGGCGGAATTACCCTGGACAATGCCGCGCCGCTGGTGGCCCACGGTGCCGACCTGCTGGCCGTGGTGCATGGCCTGTTTGGCGCCGAAAGCGCCCGGGAAGTCACCCTGCGCGCCAAGGCCTTCAACACCTTGTTGTCTATTTAAATACCGAATCCTAATTCTGAGAGAGCCCACCATGTCTCGTTCCGAAACCCTGTTTGCCAACGCCCAGAAACACATTCCCGGTGGCGTGAACTCGCCAGTGCGTGCCTTCAAAAGCGTGGGCGGCACGCCGTTGTTCTTCAAACACGCCGAAGGCGCCTACGTGACTGACGAGGACGACAAGCGTTATGTCGATTACGTCGGCTCGTGGGGCCCGATGATTCTTGGGCACAGCCACCCTGACGTGCTGGACGCAGTACGTGCGCAACTGGAGCACGGCCTGTCGTACGGCGCCCCGACCGCCATGGAAACCGAAATGGCCGATCTGGTGTGCTCCATCGTACCGTCAATGGAAATGGTGCGCATGGTCAGCTCCGGCACTGAAGCGACCATGAGCGCGATCCGTCTGGCCCGTGGCTTCACTGGCCGCGACAATATCCTCAAGTTTGAAGGCTGCTACCACGGTCACTCCGACAGCCTGCTGGTAAAAGCCGGTTCCGGCCTGCTGACCCAGGGCGTGCCAAGCTCGGCTGGCGTGCCGGCAGATTTCGCCAAGCACACCCTGACCACCGAGTTCAACAATATCGACGCGGTTGCACAGCTGCTGAGCGAAGTCGGCGACACCGTGGCCTGCATCATCATCGAACCGGTTGCCGGCAACATGAACTGCGTGCCGCCTGCGCCAGGCTTCCTTGAAGGTCTGCGCAGCCTGTGCGACCAGCACGGCGTGGTTCTGATCTTTGACGAAGTGATGACCGGCTTCCGCGTCGCCCTCGGCGGTGCCCAAGCCCACTACGGCGTGACTCCGGACCTGAGTACCTTCGGCAAGATCATCGGTGGCGGCATGCCCGTCGGCTGCTTTGGCGGCAAACGCGAGATCATGCAGCACATCGCGCCGCTGGGCCCGGTTTACCAGGCGGGCACCCTGTCCGGCAACCCGCTGGCCATGGCCGCCGGCCTGACCACTTTGCGCCTGATCAGCCGCCCGGGCTTCCACGCCGAGCTGAGCGATTACACCACCCGCCTGCTCGATGGCCTGCAACAGCGCGCCGACGCGGCCGGCATCCCCTTCGTGACCACACAGGCCGGCGGTATGTTTGGCCTGTACTTCAGCGGCGCCGATGACATTGTCACCTTTGACGACGTCATGGCCAGCGATGCCGACCTGTTCAAGCGATTCTTCCATTTGATGCTCGCAGGAGGCGTATACCTGGCACCCAGCGCCTTCGAAGCCGGTTTCACCTCGATCGCCCACGGCGAAGCCGAGTTGCAACTGACCCTGGACGCCGCAGAACGCGCATTTGCTGCACTGAAATAATCCAAGAAACGGCAAGGGCGAGCGCCCTTGCCGTTTTTTTATGCCAGTAATGAGCAGATCTTTTAGCCCACCCGTCCATAATCGTCTTAAATCAATGGATATCGCGCTCAGGCAGCAGAAAAACGAGTAAAGACTTTGTAAGGTTGCCTCTGCTTATTTCATAATGCGCGCCTATACATCCCATGATCGGGTTAACCCGTCATCCAGAGGTACGTCGATTCCCATGAACCGCACCGGCCGCGCCCTTGCACTGGGCTGCCTGTTGCTCCTACAGCCGTTGCTTGCCCAGGCAGGCGGTAACTCGTTGTTGATCCCAGCGATGGGTCGCTGCACCCTCAATACTCAGCCTGAGGACCTCGCCGAGGCGCTTGCAGCCTGTGAAGAGGCGGCAAAAGCCGGGGATGCAGAAGCCGAATACGAGTTGGGCGAGTTCTATTACGACGGTAAAAACACCCCGCAAGACTTCAACAAGGCGCTGAGCTACTTCGAAAAAGCCTCGCTGCAAGGCCACGCCATGGCCCAGTTCCAGCTCGGCACCATGTTTTTCAAAGGCGAAGGCGTGCCGGCCAACAACATTCAGGCCTATATCGTGCTGAAAATGGCTGCGGTCAACGGCGCCGAAGACGCCCTGGACACCGCCGACATGGTGGCCGAGCAAATGCCGCGCGACCAGCTCGAAACGGCTACCCAGATACTCGGACAGATCTTCCGCAAGTATTTGCAGGAGCTGCAATCTACCGACGCCCGCTCGCCGTTTTCACCATTGCCCTGATTTCAAACCCTTACTGGTTTGCTGGCGACAACGTGCCTGTGCCGGATACGGCTTTTCCTGGATGTCATCCGAATGTTCAGCGATTAAATTACCCGTCGCCCCCAATGACATTGAAAGCATCACGGCCACTACAGAAAAAATCGCCAGCACATACGAAATCAACGCCAGGTCACTCGCGTGCTTGTGAGCCACCAAAGTCCGCAAGAATGTTATTCCGTAATAGGGCATGACTCGACTGATGGTGAGTGGCACTAATAGAGCGACGCATGAATTTTTCATAGCGCATCACTTAACCCTGCACCGAAAACATTTTTTACCCAACTCAACTTAATGCTGCGCCTGCACAACCTCAAACGCTACGTGAAGACCAACCTCGTCTTATGCATTATGCACACGGGGTGATTCATGGGCTGAGCGCTGCAGCTTGAAGCTGTTAAATATATATCTAGGTAATTATTCTTACGCCAAATAAAGATTAACCTTACTTAAGCTTAAGTTAACTTGATTACGTTGTTTTCACCCATGATTATTATGCCCATCATTGTTCAAAGCCCTGTCTTAGAGCCTTGAACAGAATATGATGATAGGCCGCGACCCTCGATTTAACGGGTTTGACCCGTTACAAGAAACAACTCATGATTTCCTCTCGCTGCCCACGGTCTTGCGCTGCGCAGTAGCTATTGGCGTGTCATCACGCAGTTCACTCTTTAAACGTGGCAATAGTGTGCTCATTTGATTGACGCGCTGTTCTTTGTTTTTGTATCAAATGCGTCGATCTATTTGGGCACGGGGGAATACCTGTGCGTGATCCGAGATATGACATTTTGTTTGAGCCGGTCCAGATAGGGCCCGTGCGTACGCGCAATCGTTTTTACCAGGTACCGCACTGTAATGGCATGGGGCATGTACATCCTTCGGCTATGGCACGTATGCGCGCAATAAAGGCCGAGGGCGGGTGGGGTGTTGTCTGCACGGAAGAGTGCGAAATCAGCCCCTTGAGCGAATTCTCGCCTTATATCGAAGCACGCCTGTGGGACAAGCGCGACATACCGGCGCTGGCTCGCATGTGTGACGCGGTTCACCGGCACGGTAGCCTGGCGGGTGTGGAACTGGCCTTCAATGGCTATTCCGCGCCCAATCGCACCAGCCGCGAAATCCCCTGGGCCCCCTCCAATACCCCCGTGCGCGGCTACGACCCGGTGCAGGCCCGCGCCATGAGCCGCGCCGACATCAAGCAACTGCGCGAGCTGCACAGGGCTGCGGCCTTGCGTGCCCGTGATGCAGGGTTTGACATCATTTATGTATACGCTGGCCATGATCTGGGCTTGCCGTTCCACTTTCTGACGCAACGCAACAATCGCCGCACGGATGAATATGGCGGAGCGCTGTTCAATCGTGTGCGCCTGCTGCGCGAGTTGATAGAAGACACCCGGGATGCCGTCGGTGACCGCTGCGCCGTTGCCGTGCGCCTGGCCGTTGACGAGCAGCAGGGCTGCGCCGGCCTGACCCGGGACAGCGAAGGCGTCGAAGTGTTTTCCATGCTGGCCGAGCTGCCGGACCTTTGGGATATCAACGTTGCCGACTGGGCCAATGACAGCGTGACCTCGCGGTTTGCCCCAGAGGGTTATCAGGAGGCATTCCTCACCGGGCTCAAGGCCTTGACCAGCAAGCCGGTGGTGGGTGTAGGACGTTTCACCTCGCCCGATACCATGGCCTCGCTGGTGCGCCGCGGGGTGTTGGACCTGATCGGCGCGGCCCGCCCTTCTATAGCCGATCCTTTCCTGCCCAACAAAATCGACCAGGGGCGCACCGACGAAATTCGCGAGTGCATCGGCTGCAATGTTTGCGTCAGCGGCGATCACACCAGCACGCCAATGCGCTGCACACAAAATCCGACTATGGGCGAGGAATGGCGACGCGGCTGGCATCCGGAGCAGGTTCCGGTCCGGCGTGCCGAGGGGCGAGCGCTGGTAATCGGCGCAGGCCCTGCCGGTCTTGAGTGTGCCCGGGTACTCGGCGCTCGCGGCCTGGAAGTGATGCTGGCTGAAGCCACTCGCACCCTGGGCGGACGCGTGGCCAGCGAGTCCCGGCTACCGGGGCTGGCGAGCTGGTCGCGGGTGGTCGATTACAGGGTGGATGCCTTGAGCCGTCTGGGCAATGTCGAGATCTACCGTGAAAGCCGCCTTGAAGTGCAGGACGTTCTCGACATTGAAGCCAGCCACGTGTTTGTCGCCACCGGTTCGCGTTGGCGCAACGATGGCCTGGGCCGTGTGTTGCGCCAGCCTCTCCCTGGGCTGGAAAACCTGCCCGTATTCACGCCGGATGATGTGATGGCAGGCGCTGTGCTGCCTTCGCCCGTGGTGGTGTTCGACGATGACCACTACTACATGGGCAGCGTACTGGCCGAGAGCCTGATTGCCCGGGGAGTCGAGGTGCTGTATGTCACCCCGGCCGCAGATGTTGCCCCCTGGACCCACAATACCCTTGAACAGCACCGGATCCAGCGCCGCTTGCTGGAACTGGATGTCACCATCATCACCTCCCATACGCTGTGCAGCCTCACGCCGTACGGTGTACAGGCAGCGTGCACCTACACCGGGCGCCCGCGTTTCATTCCTGCCGCAGGGGTGCTGCTGGTGACCTCCCGCGAGCCTGAGCAGGGTCTGTTCGACGCCCTGCAGGCGGAGCCCCGGGGTGTGCAGCAGGTGATCCAGATCGGTGATTGCCTGGCTCCGGGCACAATTGCTGCCGCGGTGTACTCCGGGCATCGCTTTGCCCGGGAGTTCGACGCCCCCCCCGGGTTGCTTCGCATGCGCCGGGAGTTGGTGGCGCTGGAAGACTGGCCGGCGCCTTGAATTCTTTCTTGAGTGGTCAACCTGTCGCCCGACGGGCAATAGCGACCCGACGGGCGGTTATTACAACAACAATAAGGAATCAACCCATGAAAAAGATACTGTGGATGCTGGCACTGCTGGTGGTGGCCGTGCTGGCTTGTGTCGTAGTCATTGCCCCGGCGCTGGCCAAGGATTACCAAGTCATACGTTTTGGCACCGACCCGACCTACCCGCCCTTTGCCTCGAAAAGTGCCGACGGCTCACTGGTGGGCTTTGAAATTGACCTGGGCAACGCCCTGTGCGAGCGCGTGCAGGCAAGCTGCAAGTGGGTCGAAATCGATTTTGACGGCATGATCCCCAGCCTCAATGCTCGCAAGATCGACGGCATTCTGGCCACTATGGCCGTGACGGCGGCGCGGCAAAGGGTCATTGATTTCTCGTCCGAGGTGATGACCACGCCCAATGCGCTGGTGTTCAAAAAAGGCGCTGGCCTGGATGCCAGCCTGCAGGCGGTAAAAGGCAAAGCCATCGGCTACCTGCAGGGCAGCACCCAGGAGGTCTATGCCAAGGCGGTGCTGGCCAAGGCCGGGGCGAAACTCGTGGCATACCCGGATCAGGATCGGGCCTACGCTGATCTGCAAGTCGGGCGACTGGACGCGGCCCTCCAGGATCTGGTTCAAGCCGAGCTGGGCTTTTTGCGCTCTCCCCAGGGTGCTGCCTTTGAGGCCGGCAAGGCGATTGAAAGCGACCTGATGCCGGGCACCAGCGCCATTGGCATCCTCAAGGGCAATCAAGCACTCAAGGCTATGCTCGATAAAGGCCTCGCCCAACTGCATGCCGATGGCACCTACGCACGGCTGCAAAAGCAGTATTTCGGGGATCTTGTTCTGTACAGCAATAAATGAGCGGCCTTCAGGTTTACGCGCCATTGCTGGCACTGGGCACCTGGATGACGATCAAGCTGGCGCTGATATCACTGCTGCTGAGCCTGTTTCTGGGGCTGCTGGGCGCAGGAGCCAAGTTATCCACAAGCCGTGCGGCGCGATGGATGGCCCGGCTTTACACCACCCTGATCCGCGGCGTGCCCGACCTTGTGCTGATGCTGCTGATCTTCTACGGCCTGCAAACCTGGCTCGGCCAACTCACGGACAGGCTGGGCTGGGCCTATATAGAGATAGATGCCTTCACTGCCGGGGTGATGACCCTGGGCTTTATCTACGGTGCTTACTTCACTGAAACCTTGCGCGGCGCCATTCTCGCAGTGCCCTTTGGGCAGATTGAGGCTGCCAGGGCCTACGGCCTGAGCCCGATGCAGTGTTTTTGTCGTGTGCTGTTCCCGCAGATGATGCGCTTTGCGCTGCCGGGGTTGGGCAACAACTGGCTGGTGCTGCTCAAGGCAACCTCGCTGGTGTCGATCATCGGCCTGGCCGAGCTGGTAAAGGCAGCCAGCGACGCGGGAAAAAGCAGTTTTCAACTGTTTAACTTCCTGGTGCTGGCGGCAGTGATCTACCTGCTGATAGCCGTTGCCTCCAACAGCGTATTGCACAGGCTTGAGCGGCGCTTCGCCGTGGGGTTCGAGCGGGGTGCGCGATGATCGAAGTATTGCTGTCGTATTGGCAGCCTTTTTTGTATAGCGATGGCCAGCAGATCAGCGGTCTGGCCATGACCTTGTGGCTGACCACTGCTTCCATCGGCATGGGTTTTGTACTCTCGATCCCGCTGGCCATTGCCCGGGTTTCTGAAAACCGCTGGGTGCGCTGGCCGGTGCATGGCTTTACTTACCTGTTTCGCGGCACGCCGCTGTATATCCAGCTGTTGATCTGCTACTCGGGCATCTACAGCCTTGCCGCCGTTCAGTCGCAGCCGTTGCTGGGCGCATTTTTTCGCGATGCCATCAACTGCACCCTGCTGGCCTTCACCCTCAATACGTGCGCCTACACCACGGAAATCTTCGCCGGTGCGATCCGTTCAATCGCCCGGGGGGAGGTACAAGCTGCCCGGGCGTATGGCTTCAATGGCTGGAAGCTCTACTGCCGCGTCGTCATGCCCCAGGCACTGCGCCGCGCCTTGCCGGTTTACAGCAACGAAGTGATCCTGTTGCTGCACTCCACCACCCTGGCCTTCACCGCCACGGTCCCTGACATTCTCAAAGTCGCCCGGGATGCCAACGCGGCCACCCTTCAGACCTTCCCTTCGTTTGTCATCGCTGCCGGGCTGTACCTTATCGCCACCTTTGCCCTGGTGGGCCTGTTTCGCCTGGCCGAGCGGCGCTGGCTGGCATTTCTCGGCCCGCGCCGATAGGAGAACCCCCATGCACCACCAACGTCATGATGTGCTGGCCGCCGTACCGGGCACCTGTCGGCAAATCCATAGTTTTCATTACGGACCAGCGCCAGAGCACGGGAAAATCTATATCCAGGCGTCGCTGCACGCGGACGAGCTGCCGGGCATGCTGGTAATCTGGCATCTCAAGCAGCGCATGCTGGAGCTCGAGCAGGCCGGCCTGTTGCGCAAGCACATAGTGCTGGTGCCCGTGGCCAACCCCGCGGGGCTGGAGCAGGTGCTGATGGACGTGCCCCAGGGGCGTTTTGATAACGAAAGCCGACAGAATTTCAACCGCTTCTTTGTGGATGTCAGTCAGGAGGTGGGCGATAGTGTCGAGGGCCAGTTGACCCAGGATCCAGAGCACAATACGCAACTGATCCGCTCGGCCTTGCGCCGTGTCCTGGTCGCCACGCAGCCGCTGACCCACGTGCAGGCCCTGCGTCAGACCCTGCAGACCCTGGCGTGCGATGCCGATATGGTCCTGGACCTGCACTGCGACTTCGAAGCCGTGCAGCACCTGTACCTGGCCCCGGCCTTCTGGCCGCAGGTAGAGCCCCTGGCCCGTTACCTGGGGGCCCGAGCCTGCTTTATGGCCACCGAGTCGGGCGGGCAGTCCTTCGATGAATGGTTCACCCTGTTCTGGGCGCAGATGCAAGCGCGCTTTGCGCCACGCTTCCCCCTGGCGTGCTGCAGCTTTGCCGTGACCGTTGAGCTGCGAGGGGTGGCGGATGTGACCCACGAACTGGCGCGTGACGATAGCCAGGCGCTGATCGACTACTTGATCCATGCGGGTGCAGTCGAAGGGCAGCCAAAAGCACTTCCGGCATTGCTCAACCCGCCGACCCCGCTAGCGGGCGTCGAGCCGTTGAACAGCCCCACGGGGGGTTTGCTGGTGTTTTATGCGCAAGTGGGTGACTACCTGCAGGCGGGGGCTGTGGTGGCAGACATCATTGACCCCATCACGGACCGTATTACTCCAGTGGTCTGTCAACGCGAAGGCTTGCTCTATGTCCGCTCATTGCGGCGCATGGCGACTGCGGGAATGACCATTGCCCATGTCGCCGGGGCGCAGGCGTATCGACAAGGGGACTTGCTGTCGCCATGAAGGGATTGCGAGCGCGGGAAGGGAAAGAAAAGCCCTTACTTGTCCGGCATCGGAAACGGAAACGGCATCACATTGCTGACACCACGGGCTTCACTGATTTTAGGCGTGCCCAGCCGCTCAACCTCATCGATACGGACAATCGAGTGCATCGGCACAAAGCTGCGCACCACACCTTCAAACTGAGCCTTGAGCTTTTCTTCGCTGGGGTCGACAACCATTTGTGTGCGCTCACCGAAGACGAATTCCTCTACTTCCAGAAACCCCCACAGATCACTTTGATAGATCTGCTTGGCGTACATTTCGAACACCTGGCCCTGGTTGAGGAAAATCACCTTGTAGATTGGAGCTTCACGTTTGGTCATGGTGGGCGGGTAAGCATCTGAAGGTAAAAAAGAGGGCGCGAACTATAGCATAGCCATCAGACGCACAACGCTAGGAAGCAACGGCTATGACCCCTATAATGTGCGGTTCTTTGAACCACTTGATGAACACCCATGGCCAAGAAGCTTTACATCGAAACCCACGGTTGCCAGATGAATGAGTACGACAGCTCGCGCATGGTCGACCTGCTGGGTGAACATCAGGCCCTGGAAGTCACAGCGCGCGCCGAAGACGCTGATGTCATCCTGCTGAATACCTGTTCAATCCGTGAACGTGCCCAGGACCGCGTGTACTCCCAACTGGGTCGCTGGCGCGAACTGAAACTGGCCAACCCCGACATGGTTATCGCCGTGGGCGGTTGCGTGGCCAGCCAGGAAGGCGCGGCGATCCGCGATCGCGCCCCGTATGTGGACGTGGTATTCGGCCCGCAAACCCTGCACCGCCTGCCGGAAATGATTGACGCCGCGCGCATCACCAAACTGCCGCAGGTTGATGTGTCATTCCCTGAAATCGAGAAATTCGATCACCTGCCAGAGCCTCGCATCGACGGCCCAAGCGCCTACGTGTCGGTCATGGAAGGTTGCAGCAAGTACTGCACGTTCTGCGTGGTGCCTTACACCCGCGGCGAAGAAGTCAGCCGGCCCTTCGATGATGTATTGGCCGAGGTGATCCACCTGGCTGAAAACGGCGTGCGTGAAGTGACCCTGCTTGGCCAGAACGTCAACGGCTATCGCGGCCTGACCGAAGGTGGCCGCCTCGCCGACCTTGCCGAGCTGATCCGTGTGGTGGCGGCGATCGACGGTATCGAGCGTATCCGCTACACCACCTCCCACCCGCTGGAGTTTTCCGACAGCCTGATCCAGGCCCACGCCGAAGTCCCGGAACTGGTCAAGCACCTGCATCTGCCGGTGCAATCGGGCTCCGACCGCATTCTGTCGGCGATGAAACGCAATCACACGGCGCTGGAGTACAAATCCAAGCTGCGCAAACTGCGCGCTGCCGTACCGGGTATCTGCATCAGCTCCGACTTTATTGTCGGCTTCCCGGGCGAAACCGAAAAAGACTTCGAACAGACCATGAAGCTGATCGAAGACGTGGGTTTCGACTTTTCCTACTCTTTTGTCTACAGCCAGCGCCCGGGCACCCCGGCAGCAGACCTGACGGACGACACCCCGGAAGAGCGCAAGAAAGAGCGTCTGAACGCGCTGCAACATCGTCTCAACCAACAGGGCTTCGAGATCAGCCGCCAGATGGTAGGGTCGACCCAGCGGATCCTGGTAACCGACTACTCGAAAAAAGACCCGGGCGAGTTGCAGGGCCGGACCGAGAACAACCGCATCGTCAACTTCCGCTGCGACAACCCGCAGTTGATCGGGCAATTCGCCGATGTGCATATTGATGCGGCCCAGCCGCACTCGTTGCGGGGCTCGCTGCTGAACTGACCACACGCCATCGTCCCTTGTGGGAGCGGGCTTGCTCGCGATGCACGCAACACGGTCCGGCTGGATGAGTGCGGTGGTGCAATCGCGAGCAAACCCGCTCCCACATCAAACATTTGGTGAAGTCCTTTCACGCTTGACCTGCTAGCGTTATCCTTAATTTCATATCAATTGCCTAAGGGCGGCTAAATACGACCTTGAACGCACCCATCGAACCACATCGTTTCCTTCTCGAGCCCTTTGAGGCCCGCCGTTTCGCCAATCTGTGCGGGCAATTCGACGAGCATCTGCGCTTGATCGAGCAACGCCTGACGATCGAAATCCGCAATCGCGGTAACCAGTTCGAGCTGATCGGCGACCCGAAAATCACTTCTTCGGCAGAAAACCTGCTGCGCCGCCTGTACCGCGAAACCAAGGCTACCGAGCTTTCGCCGGACATGGTTCACCTGTTCCTGCAAGAGTCTGCGGTACAAGACCTCGCCAGCAACCCGGTGGCTGAAGCCAGTGTTTCGCTGCGCACCAAAAAGGGCATGATCCGCCCTCGCGGGATCAACCAGCAGCGTTACGTCAAAGAGATCCTGGGCAACGACATCAACTTCGGCATTGGCCCGGCGGGTACGGGTAAAACCTATCTGGCTGTGGCCTGCGCAGTTGATGCCCTGGAACGCGAGCAGATCCGCCGCATCCTGCTGGTGCGTCCGGCGGTTGAGGCCGGAGAGAAGCTCGGTTTCCTGCCGGGTGACCTGTCGCAAAAAATAGACCCGTACCTGCGCCCGCTCTACGACGCACTGTACGAAATGCTTGGTTTTGAATACGTGGCCAAGCTGATCGAGCGCCAGGTGATCGAAGTCGCGCCACTGGCCTACATGCGCGGCCGCACGCTGAACAACAGTTTCATCATTCTCGACGAAAGCCAGAACACCACGGTCGAGCAGATGAAAATGTTCCTGACCCGCATCGGCTTCGGCTCGACCGCCGTGATCACCGGTGACATCACCCAGATCGACCTGCCCAAAGGCACGAAATCGGGGCTGAACCATGTCATTGAAGTGCTCAAGGACGTGCCGGGCATCAGCTTTACCCACTTCCAGTCCAAGGACGTCGTGCGCCACCCGCTGGTGCAGCGCATCGTCGAGGCCTACGGTCGCTACGAACAGGAAGCCGCCGACAAGCTGGCCGCGCTGCCCGCTGCAAAGGATTACCGCCACGATGCTTGAGCTTGACCTGCAACTGGCGACCGACGCCAGTGCCCCCAGCGAAACCCAGTTCCGCCAATGGTGTGAACTGGCTTTGCGCCAGCGCAGCGCCGATTCGGAAATGACCATTCGTCTGGTAGACGAACCCGAAGGTCGTGAACTGAACCACACCTGGCGCCAAAAAGACTACGCCACCAATGTGCTGTCCTTCCCCGCCGACGTGCCTGATGAGTTCCTCGATATCCCGCTATTGGGCGATCTGGTGATTTGCGTGGCCGTGGTTGAGCGCGAAGCCGCCGAACAAGGCAAAAGCCTTGAGGCCCACTGGGCCCATCTGGTGATACACGGTTGCTTGCATCTTCTGGGTTACGACCATATAGAAGACGAAGAAGCCGAAGAAATGGAAGCACTGGAACGAACGTTGCTTGCAGAACTGGGTCATCCTGACCCGTATGCAGACGACGAAACCGAATAACACCCACTGAAACTACCAAGGGATACGAGTAAATCGCTATGAGCGAAGACCGATCGAGCAACGGGCAAAAGTCATGGTTAGGTAAGCTGACCCAGGCCTTTGCCCATGAGCCGAAAAACCGCCAGGAGCTGCTTGAGCTGCTGCGCGAAGCACACCAGAACAAACTTTTGGACAGTGAAGCGCTGGCCATCGTCGAAGGTGCCATTCAAGTGGCTGACCTGCAGGTACGGGACATCATGGTTCCTCGCTCGCAGATGATCAGCATCAAGGCAACCCAGACCCCCCGCGAATTTCTCCCGGCGATCATTGACGCGGCGCACTCGCGCTACCCGGTGATCGGCGAAAGCCACGACGACGTCCTTGGCGTCCTCCTGGCCAAAGACCTGCTGCCGCTGATCCTTCAAGAGAACGGCGACAAGTACAACATCAAGGATTTGCTGCGTCCGGCGACATTTGTCCCCGAGTCCAAGCGCCTTAACGTGTTGTTGCGCGAGTTCCGCGCCAACCACAACCACATGGCCATCGTGATTGACGAATACGGCGGCGTGGCGGGTCTGGTGACGATTGAAGACGTTCTCGAGCAGATCGTCGGCGACATCGAAGACGAGCACGACGTCGAAGAAGACAGCTACATCAAGCCGTTGCCCAGCGGTGACTTCCTGATCAAGGCCCTGACCCCGATCGAGAACTTCAACGAGTTCTTCGACACCGAATTCTCCGACGACGAGTTCGACACCGTGGGCGGCCTGGTCATGAGCGCATTCGGGCACTTGCCCAAACGCAACGAAACCACTGAAATCGGCCCCTACCGCTTCCGCATCCTCAATGCTGACAGCCGCCGGATCCATCTGATTCGTCTCACGCCTATTGCCCGCTAAATCTCAATACCAAGGATTGAAATGCGCTGGATAACCTCCCCCGGCTGGCCCGGTAACTTGCTGGCCGTGGTGGCCGGCGCACTGACAACCCTGGCGTTGGCCCCCTTCGATATCTGGCCATTGGCACTGGTTGCCCTGGCCCTGTTCTATCTCGGTTTGCGCGACCTGTCACCAAAACAGGCGCTGGGCCGAGGCTGGTGTTTCGGTTTTGGCCTGTTTGGCGCGGGCACCAGCTGGATCTACTACAGCATCCACCACTTCGGCGGCGCTTCGGTGCTGCTGGCCGGTTTCCTGATGTTGTTGTTCACGGCAGCCATCGCCTGGTTCTTTGCCCTGCCCGCCTGGGTGTGGGCGCGCTGGATCCGTCGCAATGAAGCGCCGTTGGCCGATACCCTGGCATTTGCTGCGCTATGGGTTGCTCAAGAGGCGTTCCGCGGCTGGTTCCTCACCGGTTTCCCATGGCTGTATTCCGGTTACAGCCAGCTGGACGGCCCTTTGGCCGGGCTCGCACCGTTGGGCGGCATGTGGCTGGTGTCTTTCACTCTGGCCCTGACCGCAGCCCTGCTGTGCAATTTGCCACGCCTGATCAAGGCCAGACGCAAGGCTTTTGTCGCCGCAGGGGTGGTCTTGCTGATCGGCCCCTGGGCCGTCGGCCAGGCCCTCAAGCACCACGCCTGGACCAGCCCTTCAGGTGACCCGCTGAGCGTGGCGGCGATCCAGGGCAATATCGAACAAAGCATGAAATGGGACCCGGCCCAGGTCAATGCACAGCTGGCCCTTTACCGTGACATGACCTTCAGTTCCAAACGTGTCGACCTGATCGTTTGGCCGGAAACCGCTGTCCCTGTCCTCAAAGAGAACGCTGAAGGCTTTTTGAGCATGATGGGCCGGTTTGCCGCCGATCGTAACTCAGCGCTGATTACCGGCGTGCCGATCCGCCAGGAAGTGCGACATGAACCGCGCTACTTCAACGGCATCACCGCTGTGGGCGAGGGCGATGGTGTTTACCTGAAACAGAAGCTGGTGCCATTTGGCGAATATGTGCCGCTGCAGGATGTACTGCGCGGCCTGATCGCATTTTTTGATCTGCCAATGTCGGACTTTGCCCGCGGCCCGGCGGACCAGGCCATGTTGCAGGCCAAGGGTTATCAAATCGCGCCATTGATTTGCTATGAAGTGGTGTATCCGGACTTCGTGGCCGGGCTTGCTGCCCAGAGCGATATCCTGCTGACCATCAGCAATGACACCTGGTTCGGCACCTCGATTGGGCCGCTGCAACACCTGCAAATGGCGCAGATGCGTGCCCTGGAAGCCGGGCGCTGGATGATTCGGGCCACCAACAATGGCGTCACGGCATTGATTAACCCGTTTGGGCAAATCACCACGCAAATTCCCCAGTTCGAGCAAGGCATCCTGTACGGCGAAGTGGTGCCCATGCACAACCTCACGCCTTACCTGCAATGGCGCTCATGGCCACTGATCATCCTGTGCAGCCTGCTGATTGGCTGGGCCCTGGTCACCAGCCGGATTGCCAAGACGGTCTAGCCTTGTGCTTCTGCGTCTTCTACCCTCACCCCAACCCTCTCCCGGAGGAGGAGGGAGCTGACAGGTGGTGTTGCGTAGAGCTGCTTTTGCCTTTAATCCCCTCTCCCTCCGGGAGAGGGCCAGGGTGAGGGGCTTTTGCTTAATGGGTCAGCGATAAAACAACGGATAGGCAATCTGCCCTACCACTTCATTGATCAATAGCCCGGACTGCCAGAACGCTTTGTACTCAGGCATCCAGCCCCCCAGCGGTCGCGCATTGTCGGCACTGAAAAAACCGACCGGCGCAGGCACCACGTCAAAACCAGCCTTTTCAAAACTCCACACCGAACGCGACATATGCCAGCCGTGCGTCACCACGACCACCCGCTTGACCCCCAGCGGCAGCAGAATGTCTGCGGTCATTTTGGCGTTTTCCCACGTTGTGCGGCTTTGCTCTTCTTTCCACCGTACTTGCACGCCGAAATCATCACGCAATGAATCCGCCATCAACTGCGCCTCACTGGGCGGCGAGCCGTAGTGCAAACCGCCAGTGGTCAACACCGGCAAGCCCGAAGCCTTCGCCAGTCGGGCAGCATAGCGCTGGCGCTCCAGACCGATGCCGGTGGGCTGATCGCTGCCCCAGGCCGGATCCCCCCGCTCACGCCCCGAGCCCAGCACCACAATGGCATCGGCACGCGCGGCCAGCGTCGACCACTCGCTCTGCGCCAGCGGTGGTTCGCGCTCCAGCACACGGGCGCCCCACTCCACCATTATCGGCAAACTCATCAGCCAGAAGCCGCCCAGCCCCAGGGCAAACAACACACCCGCCACTCGCGGGCGCGAACGCCGTAGCCACCAGGCAAGCGCCAGGAGCAACAGAAAAATGCCAGGGGGTAATAGAAGCTGTTTTAAAAAGTATCGAATAGGCATCGAGCATCTCCAAAGATGCCCGAAGCCTAAGGGGGTTGATTGAGCGCATCAACAACGCAGGTGAGAAACCCAAACACAAACGTGTAATGCATCAACCCGGAGGTACAACTTTCTTGATGCGGCTTTGTTGAAGGCCGGGCTTGAATCGCCGTATGGCCTAAGCTCCCTGCACCCTGTCTTTAAGCCAGATAACCTTGGCCCTGGGGGCATCCTGCATGTTCACGCTGCCTTGCGAGCGTTTAATTGCCTCACGCCCGATCCGGTTCAAATAGAGGTTGATCAACTCCAGCTCGGCATGACTCAAGCCTCGCAATTCCAACTCGACTGGGCGTTCATCACGTAATTGGACAGCCGTCTTTGCTGAATCAAGAGCCACACTCAAACGATCAATCAGCCGCTCATACACTTGCGATGTTGCTACGCTGCGTTGCAACTCTGCCATCCGTCCACCTCATTTAAGGAAATGAATCTCCCCCACAGGAGAGCTTAGCTGCGCTTGTAAAAGCGGCGTGCTGCTGCGACCAACGGAGTGATGAGGCAATCAGGGTTTCCCTCGATAGAGCGGGGTCATGTATGCTACGGGACTTCCTGTAACCCCTGCTCCAACCTGACCGGGCAACACTGTCGCCGGTCTATGTTGAAGAGGATTAGGCCACCCTTTATCAGTACAAGTAGCCATGCACGAACAATATCAGCCCCGTGAAATAGAAGCCGCCGCCCAATCATTCTGGGACAACCAAAAGTCCTTCGAAGTCAGCGAAGATCTAGGCAAAGAGACGTTCTACTGCCTATCGATGTTCCCGTACCCAAGCGGCAAGCTACACATGGGGCACGTGCGCAACTACACCATCGGTGACGTGATCTCCCGTTACCAGCGCATGCTCGGCAAAAACGTCCTGCAACCCATGGGTTGGGACGCCTTTGGCATGCCGGCCGAAAACGCCGCGATGAAAAACAAGGTCGCGCCGGCCAAATGGACGTACGAAAACATCGCCTACATGAAAACCCAGCTGCGCAGCCTGGGTCTGGCCGTTGACTGGTCGCGCGAAATCACGACCTGCAAGCCGGATTACTACCGTTGGGAACAATGGCTGTTCACCCGCCTGTTCGAAAAAGGTGTGATCTACCGTAAAAACGGCACCGTGAACTGGGACCCGGTGGACCAGACCGTTCTGGCCAACGAGCAAGTGATCGACGGCCGTGGCTGGCGTTCGGGCGCGGTAATCGAAAAACGCGAAATCCCGATGTACTACTTCAAGATCACCGCTTACGCGGATGAGCTGCTTGAAAGCCTCGACGACATGCCGGGCTGGCCCGAGCAGGTTAAAACCATGCAGCGCAACTGGATTGGCAAATCCCGCGGCATGGAAGTGCAGTTCCCTTACAACGTCGAGTCCATCGGCGCAGCAGGCGCGCTCAAGGTCTTCACCACCCGCCCTGATACCTTGATGGGCGCGACCTATGTCGCTGTGGCTGCCGAGCACCCGCTCGCCACCCAGGCAGCGCAGGGCAACCCCGAGCTGCAAGCGTTTATCGCCCAGTGCAAAGGCGGCAGCGTGGCAGAAGCCGACATGGCAACCCAGGAAAAAATGGGCCTGCCAACCTCCCTGTTCGTCGAGCACCCGCTGACCGGCGAAAAGCTTCCTGTATGGGTCGCCAACTATGTACTGATGCATTACGGCGACGGCGCGGTGATGGCTGTACCAGCACACGACGAGCGTGATTTCGAATTCGCCACCAAGTACAACCTGCCGATCAAGCCGGTTGTGCGTACCAGTGCTGGCGACGAGTCACCGGCACCGTGGCAGGACGCTTACAACGAGCACGGCCCGCTGATCAACTCCGGCGAATTTGACGGCCTGGATTTCGACGCCGCATTCGCCGCCATCGAAGCCGCCCTGACTGCCAAAGGCCTGGGCCAGGCGCGCACCCAGTTCCGTCTGCGTGACTGGGGCATCAGCCGCCAGCGCTACTGGGGCTGCCCGATCCCGATCGTGCATTGCGATACCTGCGGTGACGTACCAGTGCCTGAAGCCCAGCTGCCAGTGGTCTTGCCAGAAGATGTCGTACCCGATGGCGCCGGTTCGCCACTGGCACGCATGCCTGAATTCTACGAGTGCAGCTGCCCTAAATGTGGCGCACCGGCCAAACGCGAAACCGACACGATGGACACCTTCGTCGAGTCGTCGTGGTACTACGCACGTTACGCCTCGCCGCACTATGAAGGTGGTCTGGTCGAGAAATCGGCAGCAGACCACTGGCTACCGGTGGACCAGTACATCGGCGGTATCGAACACGCCATTTTGCACCTGCTGTACGCGCGCTTCTTCCACAAGCTGATGCGTGACGAAGGCCTGGTCAGCTCCAACGAGCCGTTCAAGAACCTGTTGACCCAGGGCATGGTGATCGCCGAGACCTACTTCCGTACGCTGGACAACGGCGGCAAGGATTACTTCAACCCGGACGACGTGGAAATCGAACGTGATGCCAAGGCCAAGATCATCGGCGCCACGCTGAAGAGTGACGGCCTGCCGGTGGAAATCGGCGGCACGCAGAAAATGTCCAAGTCGCTCAACAACGGTGTTGACCCGCAATACATGATCGAACAGTACGGCGCAGACACCTGCCGCCTGTTCATGATGTTTGCTTCGCCGCCTGACGCAAGCCTGGAATGGTCCGACTCGGGTGTTGAAGGCTCCCACCGCTTCCTCAAGCGTGTATGGCGCCTGGCCCATGCCCATGTAGGCCAAGGCCTGCCGGGCGCGCTGGATATCGCCAGCCTGAACGATGAACAAAAAGTCATTCGCCGTGCCATCCACCAGGCTATCAAGCAAGCCAGCCAGGACGTCGGCCAGCACCACAAGTTCAACACCGCCGTCGCCCAGGTGATGACCGTGATGAACGTGCTCGAAAAAGCACCGCAAGCGACTGAACAAGACCGCGCCCTGCTGCAGGAAGGTCTCGAGACTGTAGCTCTGGTACTGGCGCCGATCACACCGCACATCAGCCATGAGCTGTGGAACCGGTTGGGGCATGCAGGTGCAATCATCGACGCTGCATGGCCAACCCTGGATGAAACCGCGCTGGTTCAAGACACCCTGCAACTGGTTATCCAGGTCAACGGCAAGCTGCGCGGGCATATTGAAATGCCAGCTGCTGCCAGCCGTGAAGAGGTTGAAGCTGCTGCCCGCACCAACGAAAACGTACTGCGCTTTACAGAAGGCCTGACGATTCGCAAAGTGATCGTGGTACCAGGCAAATTGGTCAATATCGTCGCCAGCTAACTGGAACAGGCGCCCGCGTCATGCGCGGGCGCCCAACAAGACCTTCAGGGCCGCGTGGTCGGCCCATCTGGTTTCAAGGGGAGCAACACATGATCAAACGCAACTTGCTGGTGATGGGTCTCGCAGTTCTGTTGAGCGCCTGCGGCTTTCAACTGCGCGGTACCGGCACCAACCAGCTGACGATCACCGAACTCGATGTCAGCGCGCGCAACGCCTATGGCGACACTGTGCGCCAGCTGCGTCAGGTGCTGGAAAACAGCGGCGTGAAAATCACTGCCAACGCACCATACAAACTGGTTCTGACCGACGAGAAGGAAACCCAGCGTTCTGCCAGCTACACCGGCAATTCGGGTACCGCCGAGTATCAGTTGAACAACGTAGTGAAATACGAAATTCAGGGGCCGAGCCATCTGACGCTGCTGAGCGACAAGGTTGAAGCCTACAAAGTCTACCTGCAGGATGGCAGTAACGTGGCAGGCAGCACCCAGGAAGGCGACATGATCCGTAAGGAAATGCGCCGCGACCTGATCCAGCAACTGGTTCTGCGCCTGGAGCAATTGACCCCGGCCCAGCTGGAAGTACTGCAACAGCAAGCCGAAGCGAAGGCCAAGGCTGAAGCCGATGCCATCGAAGCTGCACGCAAGGCTCAAGAGGAAACTCCTCAACAGTCGCCTCTCGAACTGCAAAACCAGTAAGGCATACGGGGCGCTCAAGCGCCCCGCTATCGTTATGGTCCTATGAAACTCGCTCCCGCCCAACTCGCCAAGCATCTGCAAGGCCCTCTTTCGCCCGTCTACATCATCAGCGGCGATGACCCGTTGTTGTGCCAGGAAACCGCCGACGCCATCCGCAGTACCGCCCGCAAGCAGGGTTTCGATGAGCGCCAGGTGTTCAGCGCCGACGCCAGCTTTGACTGGGGCACGCTGCTGCAAGCCGGTGCCAGCATGTCGCTGTTTGCCGAAAAGCGCCTGCTGGAACTGCGCCTGCCTTCGGGCAAGCCTGGCGACAAGGGTGCTGCGGCGTTGATCGAATACTGCTCGCGCCCTGCCGAAGACACCCTGCTGCTGATCAGCCTGCCCAAACTCGACGGCAGTGCGCAAAAGACCAAGTGGGGCAAGGCGCTGATTGAAGGGGCGCAAACCCAGTTCGTGCAGATCTGGCCGGTGGACGCCAACCAGTTGCCGCAATGGATTCGCCAGCGCTTGTCGCAGGCCGGGCTGTCGGCCACCCATGATGCGGTGGAACTGATAGCAGCCCGGGTCGAAGGCAATCTTCTGGCTGCTGCGCAGGAAATCGAAAAGCTCAAGTTAATGGCTGAAGACGGGCAAATCACTGTCGAAACCGTGCAAGCCGCAGTGGCTGACAGTGCGCGGTTTGATGTGTTTGGCCTGGTGGATGCGGTACTTAACGGCGAAGCTGCACATGCCCTGCGTATGCTCGAAGGCTTGCGCGGTGAAGGCGTAGAGCCTCCTGTGATCTTGTGGGCCCTGGCGCGTGAGCTGCGGGTACTGGCCAATATTGCCCTGCAGTACAGCCAGGGCACGCCATTGGACAAGGCGTTCAGCCAGGCGCGACCACCGGTGTGGGACAAGCGCAAACCGTTGATGAGCAAAGCCTTGCAGCGTTATTCGGCGCAGCGCTGGGCACAATTGTTGTTGGACGCGCAGCGTATCGATGCCCAGATCAAGGGCCAGGCAGCAGGGTCTGCCTGGAGCAGCCTGAGTCGTCTGGTGCTGCTGATGTGCGGGCAACGCCTGAATCTGCCAGCTGAATAAACACTGCTTTCTGTGGGAGCGGGCTTGCTCGCGATACGGGCGTCGCGGCCTGACAGGCTGATAGCGTTGATGCTAACGCGAGCAAGCCCGCTCCCACCGATCACTATCCTGTAGACAATACGAAAAAACCGGCCGATGATTTGCGCTTGTTCAACTCAAGCGAGAGCACATGCCATGAGCAAGCGCCCCAACAAGGCCAAATCCATTGTTGCCCAACCCCTGTTCCGCAGCCGCCAGGAACGCCCCGCCAAAGGCAAAGGCAGCTACCGCCGCGAAGCCTTCCAGTCGAGAGACCGGGAGGCTTTTTACTTTCTGGCTGCCTGACGGCGGGGATGATAAGGTCTGCTTCTGTTTTGCATTACCTGGACCTGCGCATGCTCTCACGTCATACACGCCGTTGGCCGATGCGCCAACTGATCGCTGCTTCCAGCGTCATCCTTTTAGTCGCCTGCGCAGAGAAACCGACCGCAGCCGATGCTCAAACCTTGCCTGTGGTACCTCCGGCACCTGCGGTCATCAGCAGCGCGCCAGTGCCAGGCACCGACACCCCTCTTGTTCAGCCCACTCAAAGCTTCAGCGAGTGGCAAGCCGATTTCCGCGCCCAGGCGCTTAAAGCCGGAATCAACCCGCTGGTATTCGATAACGCCTTTGCCGGCATTACGCCAGACATGAGCGTGATCAAGGCCGACCGCAGCCAGCCCGAATTCAGCCGCCCGGTCTGGGAGTACCTGGACGGTGCCCTGTCGCCTTTGCGTGTACGTAATGGCCAGCGTTTGCTGGAGCAGAATGCCGAACTGCTGGGCCGCATCGAGCAGCGTTATGGCGTTGATCGCCAGGCGCTGGTTTCGGTCTGGGGCATGGAAAGCAATTTTGGCTCGTTCCAGGGCAACAAGTCAGTCATTCGCTCCCTCGCGACCCTGGCCTATGAAGGGCGGCGCCCGGAGTTTGCTCAAAGCCAATTGATCGCTGCACTGAAGATCATTCAGGAAGGCGATATAAGCCCCGAAAAAATGCTCGGCTCGTGGGCGGGCGCAATGGGCCAGACCCAATTCATCCCCACCACCTATGAAACCCACGCGGTGGATTTCGATGGTGATGGCCGTCGTGATATATGGAACAGCTCGGCAGATGCCCTGGCCTCGACTGCCCACTACCTGCAAAGCTCGGGCTGGAAGCAAGGCCAGCCGTGGGGCTTTGAAGTGACGCTGCCTGCCGGGTTCGACTACGCCCTGGCTGATGGCGCAATCAAAAAGAGCGTTGCCGAATGGCAAAAACTGGGAGTCAAGGTACCTGCCAGCGCCGCAGGCTCAGAGCAGTTAAGCGCTGCCCTGCTGCTCCCTGCAGGCTATCGTGGCCCGGCGTTTCTGGTACTGGATAACTTCCGCGCCATCTTGCGTTACAACAACTCATCATCCTATGCACTGGCCGTGGGCTTGTTGTCGCAACGTTTCAACGGTGGCGGGACCATTTTGGCCGACTGGCCAAAAGACGACCGACCGCTGAGCCGCTCCGAGCGCGTCGAACTGCAAATGCTGCTGAGCCAGCGCAATTATGATGCGGGTAATGCAGACGGCATTATCGGCGCCAATACCCGCAAGGCTATTCGCAGCGCGCAGCAGGCCATGGGTTGGCCAGCAGACGGCTATCCGAGCCACAAGCTGCTGGAGAGTTTGCGTAGCCGGTAAGGTTGCTACCCTCTCCCTATGGGAGAGGGGCTTCAGGTTCAGGCGCTTACAACTACATCCTGCTCAAGCACCAGCAACTGCTGATCAGCATCCAGCCTGACCTGCGCACCCATCGGCAAGGTCAGGTTCGGATCGCAATGCCCGCTGCGCCAACCGGCCAGCACCGGAATACCCAGACCGCCCAGCTCCTGGGTGAGCAACCGCTCCAGCGCCGCAACATCAACTCCGGCCACGTCCCCCACCAGCACTCCGCGCAACCTGTCGAGCTTGCCCGCCAGGCGCAAATGCGTCAGCAGACGGTCGACCCGGTACAACGGTTCGTTGACGTCTTCGATAAACAGGATGATGTCTTCGCTGTCCAGTTCAAACGCCGTGCCCATCACCGCGCAGATCATCGACAGATTGCCACCCAGCAAACGGCCACTGGCGCAGCCCGGGGCAATGGTCGTCAACGGCCAGGCCGCGGGATGCTCCAGCACGGGCGGCTGTTGCCCGCCGAGCATACGCAGCAATGAAGTTTCGGTAGGCGGTTGTTTGTTGCCCAGCAGATCAGCGTTCACCATTGGCCCGTGAAAGGTCACAAAGCCCGCGTAACGAGTGATCGCCAGATGCAACGCGGTGATATCGCTGTAGCCGACAAACGGCTTGGGATGACGACGCAACAGCTCAAAGTCGATGCCATCGAGCAAGCGCGGGCTGCCATAGCCGCCGCGCAGGCAGAAAATGGCATCAATGCTGTCATCGGCAAAAGCCTCATGCAGGTCGCGTAAACGCTCTGCATCAGAACCGGCAAGATAACCCTCCCGCTGCCACACCCCCGGATAGACCCGCAGCTGATAGCCGCGTGCATGCATCCATTGGGTCGCGAGGTTCAGGTCAAGTTCGGCAGGGCCTGCCGGGGCGATCAGGGCGACCACCCCGCCAGCGGGCAACGCGGGCACCGCGCTATGGGCCTTGAAGGACACTGGCGCGGTGAGCCGGTTAGTCATGGAGTCAGGCACTCACCAGCATGGATTTGACCAGCTTGGCTTGTTCATCAGCGTGGTACGAAGAACGTACCAGCGGACCGGATGCCACGTTTTTAAAGCCCATTTTGTAGCCTTCCTCGGCAAACCACGCGAAGGTGTCCGGGTGTACGAAACGCTGGACCGGCAAGTGGTTGCGTGACGGTTGCAGGTACTGACCCAGGGTCAGCATGTCGATGTCATGTTCGCGCATGCGCTTCATCACTTCGATCACTTCCTCGTCTGTCTCGCCCAGCCCCAGCATCAGGCCCGACTTGGTCGGAATGTGCGGCATCATCTGCTTGAAACGTTGCAGCAGGGTCAGCGACCACTGGTAATCGGAGCCCGGACGCGCAGCCTTGTACAGGCGCGGCACAGTTTCGAGGTTGTGGTTGAATACGTCCGGCGGCTCGGCTGCGGTGATTTCAAGCGCAACATCCATGCGCCCACGGTAGTCCGGAACAAGTGTTTCGAGCAGCACGCCCGGCGACAGTTTGCGGATTTCGCGAATGCAGTCGGCAAAGTGCTGGGCACCACCGTCACGCAGGTCATCGCGGTCTACCGAGGTGATCACCACGTACTTCAGGCGCAGATCAGCGATGGCAATCGCCAGGCTTTCCGGCTCATTGGTGTCCAGTGGCTTCGGTCGGCCGTGGCCCACGTCACAGAACGGGCAACGACGGGTGCAGATGTCACCCATGATCATGAAGGTCGCGGTACCGCCCGAGAAGCATTCGCCCAGGTTCGGGCAGGAGGCTTCTTCGCACACGCTGTGCAGCTTGTGCTTACGCAGCAGGGACTTGATACGGTCGACTTCCGGAGAAACCGGAATGCGTACGCGAATCCAGTCAGGCTTCTTCGGCAGTTCGGTGGTCGGAATGATCTTTACCGGGATACGCGCAACCTTCTCGGCACCGCGCAACTTGACGCCGGTCTCAACCTTGGAACGGGCCTCGCTGGCGCGGGCCGCACGTTCTGAGATATCCAGCGTTGGGATCAGGGTTTGAACAGCGTCTTGCGCAGTAGTCATATCAATCGATTCCGCCCGTCAGGGTCGTCTGCTCAGCATAGTCGAGGTGTTTGACGAGCTGCGAGCGCAGCCGGGCACCAACCTCGGCAAATTCAATCGGCCCTGCATGGTCACGCAGCTGGGTCATCGCCAGCCCCGCATAGCCACAGGGGTTAATCCGTCGAAACGGTTCCAGGTCCATGTCCACATTCAGGGCCAGGCCGTGGAAAGAGCAGCCATTGCGGATCCGCAGGCCCAAAGAGGCGATTTTCGCGCCATCGACATACACGCCCGGCGCATCGGCCTTGGCTGCAGCGCTCACGCCATAGCTGGCGAGCAAGTCGATCAGGCACTGTTCCATCCGCGTGACCAGCTCACGTACGCCATAGCCCAGCCGGCGCACATCGAGCATCAGGTAGGCAACCAATTGGCCGGGGCCGTGGTAGGTCACCTGGCCACCGCGATCCGACTTCACCACCGGGATATCTCCCGGTAGCAGCAGATGCTCGGCCTTGCCTGCCTGGCCTTGGGTAAACACCGGCGGGTGCTGCACCAGCCAGACTTCGTCTTGCGTGTCCGGCACAAGCTTGCGCTCATCGGTGAAACGCTGCATCGCCAGCCAGGTGCGCTCGTAATCAAGCTGGCCCAGCTCACGAATACCCAAGACCTGCGACATCACAACACCATATGTACGAAGCCGGTGGCTCGCAATTCGCTGTTGATGTTGTAGAGCTGATCCTGATCAGTTGCCACGATATGCAGCTGGATCGTCGTGTACTTGCCGTTGGTGCTCTGGCGCTCATCGACACGATCATCGTTGACCGTCGCGTGTTTCTTGACGATATCGATGATTTTGTCCTTATTGCCCACACCCGTGTCGCTGATCACCTTAACCGGGTAATCCACGTTGGGGAATTCGATCTTTGGCGCCTTTACTTCGGTATCGCTCATGGCGTATTGGCCTCGTAAGCCCGGAACAACAAAGGTGGCCCCGCGCAGGGTAGGCGCGGGGTCACACAGGTGGGTGCAATCAGTTGAACAGCCCGTAGAAGAATAGACGGATGCTATCCCACACGCGTCGGAAAATACCACCTTCCTCGACGGGCTCAAGGGCGATCAGGTCAGCACTGTGCACAACCTTGTCGTCAAGTTTGACCTCAACCTTGCCGATCACATCACCTTTGGCGATAGGGGCCATCAGTTGCGGGTTCATGGTCATGCTTGCAGCCAGCTTTTTCAGTTGGCCTTTTGGCAGGGTCATGGTCAGGTCATCCGCCAGGCCAGCCTTGACCTGGTTGGTGGTGCCTTTCCAGACCGGAGCCTGAGCCAGCTCGGTGCCCTTCTGGTAGAAGGTCTGGGTTTCGAAGAAACGGAAACCGTAGGTCAGCAGCTTCTGGGTCTCTGCAGCACGGGCCGCTTCACTGTTGGTGCCGAACACCACGGCGATCAGGCGCATGCCATCACGTACGGCCGAAGACACCATGCAATAGCCGGCTTCGTCGGTGTGACCGGTTTTCAGACCATCAACGGTTTTGTCGCGCCACAACAACAGGTTGCGGTTAGGCTGCTTGATACCGTTCCAGAAGAACTCTTTCTGCGAGTAGATCGCGTAGTGAGTCGGGTCTTCGTGGATGATGGCGCGAGCCAGCAACGACATGTCGTGAGCCGACGAGTAGTGATCCGGATTCGGCAGGCCGGTCGGGTTCATGAAGTGGCTGTTGGACATGCCCAGCTCACCGGCGGTCTTGTTCATCATGTCGGCAAAAGCGTCTTCGCTGCCGGCAATGTGCTCGGACAGGGCGACGCTGGCGTCGTTACCCGACTGGATGATGATGCCATGCAGCAGGTCGCTGACCGACACCTGGGTGCCGACCTTGATGAACATCCGCGAACCACCGGTGCGCCATGCGTTTTCGCTGACAGTTACCGGGTCGTTTTCGCCGATCTGGCCACGACGGATTTCCAGAGTCGCGATGTAAGCGGTCATCAGCTTGGTCAGGCTGGCTGGCGGCAGACGCTGGTCGCCGTTGTTCTCGACCAGCACGTTACCGCTGCTGGCATCCATCAGAACATAGGACTTGGCTGCAAGTTGTGGTGGCGACGGCATCATCTCGACTGCCCAGGCGGCAGGAGTGACGATCAGCGGTACTAGCAGGCACAGGCGTTTGGCAAAGGTGGTGATGTTCATCCGTCTCTCGAAGTTGTTAATGGAAACTTACCCTCGCGGGCAAAACTGTACAGGCAGTCGTTTGACTGACTGCCGCGTATTCAGTTGCAGTCCCGGCCCCTGGAAGGGCTTTTATTCTTGACCTCTGCAACTGCGTTTGGGCCCCGACTGCTCAGGGCCCAACGCTTTGTTCGGTGTTACTGATCCGACGTCACAACGCTCGGCTGGCCCAGATTGGCCAGGCGCACGCTGTTTTGTGTTTGTGCCACCTCACCCGCCGAGGCTATTGGCCCCATGCGTACACGATGCAAGGTTTGCTGATTGCGCACAATCGAACTGATAAACACGGGGGTACTGACCATGCCACTGAGTTTGGAACGAAGCAACTCGGCAGCGTCCGGATTGGCAAAGGCACCGACCTGAAGGTAGGTACCCTGGCCCTTGGCCATTGGACTGACCGGAACCACATCGGCAGCATGCTGCTGTGCGGGCGGCGTCCATTGCTCAACCTTGCCGGTGGACACGGTCGGGGCGGTGTTCTGGGCCACTTTCGGTTCGTTGAGCATCAGCGGCGCAGGGCGACCGCGCTGAGCCCACCAGGCCTGAGGGTCAATACCTTCAACCTTGACCCGGGCCGTACCGGTTTCGGCATAGCCGAGCTTTTTGGCAGCAGCGTAGGACAAGTCGATAATACGATCCGAATAAAACGGGCCACGGTCGTTGACGCGCAGGATCACGGCCTTGCCGTTATCCAGGTTGGTCACCTTGACGTAGCTGGGCAGCGGCAAAGTCTTGTGCGCCGCGCTCATGCCGTACAGGTCATAGACCTCGCCATTGGCGGTGTTCTGGCCGTGAAACTTGGTGCCGTACCAGGACGCGGTGCCCGAGGCCACATAGGTCTTGGACTCTTGCATCGGGAAATAGGTCTTGCCCAGCACCGAGTACGGCGCCGCCTTGTAAGGCCCGGTGTGCAGGGTCGGCGTGGCGTCGGGGATGCGCGAAACGTCAACATCCCACCACGGCGCACCGTCCTTGTGGGCACGGTTGATATCCAGGCCCGGCTTGGAACTGACCGCGGTCGATGTTTGCGGGGGCGTCGAGCGACTGCTCGAGCAGCTCACCAGCAGCAACGCAACAGCGGCGCAGGCGGCGAGTTTCAAAGGTGTACGGGTCGCTAGAAACGGCATTACTTGTTGCCCCGTGCTTGAACCAGCAGATCGGACAGTTGATGCACTGCCATGGCGTACATCACGCTTCGGTTATAGCGTGTGATCGCATAAAAGTTTTTCAGGCCCATCCAGTACTCAGGGCCATCGGCGCCTTCCAGACGGAACGCCGTGACCGGCATATCGTCGCGCAGCGCATCATGACTCGACCAGCCCAGCGCTCGCAACTCCCCGACGGTCTTGACCGGTTCAATGCCCTGGGTCAGGCCTTCATCGGCGCGATCACCGGTCACATCGGCGCGAATCACCACCGGCTCACCGGCTACCCAGCCATGACGTTTGAAGTAGCTGGCAACGCTACCGATGGCATCGTCCGGGTTGCTCCAGATATTGATATGGCCATCACCGTCGAAATCCACGGCATAGGCGCGAAAGCTGCTCGGCATAAACTGCGGCAAGCCCATGGCTCCGGCATAGGAACCCTTCAGGGTCAGCGGGTCAACCTGTTCTTCGCGGCTCAGCAACAGGAACTCTCGCAGTTCCTTGCGGAAAAACTCGGCGCGGGGCGGGTAATCGAAACCCAGGGTCGACAAGGCATCGATCACGCGGTAGTTACCGGTGTTGCGACCATAAAAGGTTTCGACGCCGATAATCGACACAATCACCTGGGCCGGAACGCCATACTCCTGCTCGGCGCGGGCCAGAACAGCTTCGTGCTCGCGCCAGAAATCGACACCGCGGGCGACGCGGGCGTCGGTCAAAAACATCGGGCCGTACTCTTTCCACTGCTTGACCCGTTCGGCCGGGCGCGAAATGGCATCGAGGATGCTTTGCTTGCGCTCGGCTTCGCGGAACACGCCCATCAGCTGCTCGCCGGCAAATCCGTAATCACGGGTCATTTCGCCTACGAACTCAGCCACTTGGGGCGAGCCTTCGTAGTCACCGGCCAGCGCACCCTGTGCGGTCCCGAACAGACCCAGCAGGCCTACCCACGACGCGTATCGAGCAGCCCAGCCACGCATTGCTTGCATTGAATAATTCACCTTAATCAAACTTGTGCGATCCACTTGCGATGTGTGTGGATCGACATCAAAACCCCGAACGCTGATAACAGCGTCACGAGCGAAGTGCCGCCGTAACTGATAAAGGGCAATGGCACGCCCACCACCGGCAGCAGGCCACTGACCATACCGATGTTGACGAAAACATAAACAAAAAACGTCATGGTCAGGCTGCCTGCCAGCAATTTGCCGAACAGGGTCTGGGCCTGGGCGGTGATCACCAGGCCACGACCAATCAACAACAGATAAATAAGCAGCAGCGCGCAAATGCCGACCAGACCGAACTCTTCGCCCATCACCGCGATGATGAAGTCGGTATGGCTCTCGGGCAGGAAGTCCAGGTGCGACTGGGTACCCAGTAGCCAGCCCTTGCCGAACACCCCGCCCGAACCAATCGCGGCCTTGGACTGGATAATGTTCCAGCCAGTGCCCAGCGGGTCGCTTTCAGGGTCGAGGAAGGTCAGCACGCGCTGCTTCTGATAGTCGTGCATCACGAAGATCCACATGGCCACCGCCACTGGAACCGTCGCTGCCAGTACGCTGAGGATCCAGCGCCAGCGCAGACCGCCCATGAACAATACAAATGCACCGCCTGCCAGTACCAGCAGCGCCGTACCCAGGTCGGGCTGGCGCACAATCAGGGCAAAAGGCACCCCGATAAGCATCAGGCTGACCGCCACATGCTTGAGTTGCGGCGGCAAGGTTCGCTTGGACAGGTACCAGGCGATGGTCGCGGGCATCAGGATTTTCATGAACTCGGAGGGCTGAAAGCGAATCACCCCGGGGATATTGATCCAGCGAGTGGCGCCCATGGCGTTGTGGCCCATGACATCCACCACCACCAGCAACATCACCCCGATCAGATAGCCGATCGGTACCCAGCGTGCCATGAATCGCGGTTCCAGCTGGGCGATGATAAACATCGATACCAGCCCGATACCGAACGAAGTCGCCTGTTTGCTCAGCAAGTCCCAGCTTTTGCCGCTGGCCGAATACAGTACAAACAGGCTGCCAGCCGCCAGGGTCAGCAGCAGAATCAGCAGCGGGCCATCGATATGCAAACGCTGAAGCAGCGTGGCACGGCGACGCATCACGTCCTCACTGGAGAGGATGCGGTCAAAATTACTCATCATTGGCCGGAACCTCTGCCTTTACGGGGCCGCCGTACTCGGGTTTGAGTTTGCCGTCTTCACCCAGCAACCAGGCATCCATGACCTTGCGCACCACGGGCGAGGCGACACGACTGCCGGCTTCGCCGTTTTCAATCATCACCGAGACGGTGATCTGCGGGTTGTTGGCCGGCGCGAAGCCGACGAACAAGGCGTGGTCGCGGTGACGCTCCTGCACCTTGGAACGGTCGTATTTTTCGCCCTGCTTGATCGCCACCACCTGGGCCGTACCGCTCTTGCCGGCAATCAGGTATTGCGCGCCAACGCCCGCCACCCGCGCCGTGCCGCGAGCGCCATGCACCACTTGCTGCATGCCGTGGTTGACCTTGGCCCAGTTGGACGGGTCACGCAGGACAATATCCGGCACCGGGTCCGGGTCCACCGGCGGTACGCCCTCGATGGTCTTGGCCAGGTGCGGACGGATCCACTTGCCTTTGCTGGCGATCAACGCGGTGGCCTGGGCCAGTTGCAAGGGGGTGGACTGCATATAGCCCTGGCCAATCCCCAGAATCAGCGTCTCGCCCGGGAACCAGGCCTGGCGTCGGGTGGCACGTTTCCACTCGCGGGACGGCATCAGCCCGGCGGACTCTTCGAACATGTCCAGCGAGACCTTGCGGCCGATACCGAACTGGTTCATGTAGCTCGACAGACGGTCAATCCCCAGCTTGTGGGCCAGATCATAAAAATAGGTGTCGTTGGAGCGCATGATTGCGGTATCCAGATCGACGTAGCCATCACCGCTACGGTTCCAGTTACGGTATTTGTGATCGTAATTGGGCAGCTGGTAATAGCCGGGGTCATACACCCGCGAGGAGCCGGTGATCACGCCGCTGTCCAGGCCGGCAATCGCCACTGCAGGCTTGATCGTCGAGCCCGGCGGATACAGGCCGCGCAGGATGCGGTTGAACAATGGTCGGTCTATCGAATCACGCAGCTCGGCATAGGCCTTGAAGCTGATGCCGGTCACGAACAGATTGGGGTCAAAACTCGGCTGGCTGACCATGGCCAGCACTTCCCCCGTCATCGGGTTGAGTGCCACCACTGCACCACGACGCCCTGCCAGCGCCTCTTCAGCTGCTTCCTGCAGTTTGATATCGAGGCTGAGTACGATGTCTTTGCCAGGGATCGGGTCGGTGCGCTTGAGTACTCGCAACACGCGGCCACGGGCATTGGTTTCGACTTCTTCGTAACCCACCTGGCCATGCAGCTCGGCTTCGTAGAAACGTTCGATGCCGGTTTTGCCGATATGGTGGGTGCCGCTGTAATTGACCGGATCGAGGGTTTTAAGCTCTTTTTCGTTGATCCGGCCCATGTAACCCACCGAGTGCGCAAAATGCGCGCCTTGAGGGTAATGCCGCACCAGTTGCGCAACCACTTCAACCCCGGGCAGGCGGAACTGGTTTACGGCAATCCGGGCGATCTGTTCTTCGTTAAGCTCAAACAGAATGGGCACCGGCTCAAACGGCCGCCGCCCCTGCTTCATGCGCTTTTCGAACAGGGCGCGATCCTCAGGCGCAAGCTGCAACACTTCAACAATAACGTCGAGCACTTGCTGCCAGTCACCAGAGCGTTCGCGGGTCATGCTCAGGCTGAAGCTGGGGCGGTTGTCTGCGATCACCACGCCATTACGGTCAAAAATCAGACCGCGGGTAGGCGGGATCGGCTGCACATGCACCCGGTTGTTCTCTGACAAGGTGGAGTGGTAGTCGTACTGCACCACCTGCAGGTAATAAAGCCGCGCGAGCAGCACACAAATCAGCGTCACGACCACAATCGCACCGACCACGACTCGTCCGCGCACAAGGCGTGCGTCTTTCTCGTGGTCTTTAAGGCGGATCGGCTGAGTCATTCAGAGCGCTGACTATTTGTGATACGGGTGCCCGGACAGCACTGTCCAGGCGCGATACAACTGCTCACCGATCAGAATCCTCACCAACGGGTGCGGCAGCGTCAATGGCGACAGCGACCAGCGCTGGTCAGCGCGGGCACAGACTTCCGGCGCCAGCCCTTCCGGGCCACCGACCATAAAGTTCACCGTGCGCGAATCCAGGCGCCAGCGGTCAAGCTCAACCGCCAGCTGCTCGGTACTCCACGGTTTGCCGTGCACTTCGAGGGTTACGATGCGCTCGCCCGGGCCTACCTTGGCCAGCATGGCTTCGCCTTCCTGGCGGATGAAGCGGGCCACGTCAGCATTCTTGCCACGGGTGTTGAGCGGTATTTCCACCAGTTCAAGTGCCAGCTCGGATGGCAGACGCTTGGCATATTCATGCCAGCCTTCTTCCACCCACTTGGGCATACGCGAACCGACAGCGATCAAACGCAGGCGCACAGCGAACCCTTACTCTTGGTCTTTGTTGAGCTTCAGGAAGTGCTCATGGGTGTTTTCCGGGCTGTGGTGAGCAGCGCTGCCTGCACGGCTTTGTTCAGCACCGGCCCACAGACGCTCCAGGTCGTAGAACTGACGGGCACTGGCGGTCATCATGTGAACGATCACGTCGTCCATGTCCAGCAGAACCCAGTCGCTGTCGCCCTTGCCTTCTTCGCCCAGCGGCTTGACGCCCAGAGCCTTCACCGCTTCGCGGATCTTGTCGAGCATCGCACCGATCTGACGGTTCGAAGTACCGGTAGCGATGATCATGAAGTCAGTGATGCTGTGCTTGTCACGCACGTCGATGACCTGGATATCCTGGGCCTTGACGTCTTCCAGGGCGGCAACAGCAACCTTGACCAGCTCTTCACCCTTGAGAGGCTCGGCGCTGAAGGTTTTTTCCGGCAATGGCGCGCTTTTGAAGGTGCCTTTGCGCTTTACTTTGCTTACATCTTTGTCAGTCATATAAAACTCGTTTTGCTCGTATGTTCGGGTGTTTCAATACACGACAATTGGCGCCTTGAAACACACCCTTTTTCAGTTCGACGCACGGTAAAGCCCGTGCGCATCGATGTAGGCCAGGACCGCGTCGGGCACCAGGTAACGTACCGACTTACCGCTGGCCAGCAGTTGGCGGATCTGGGTGGCGGATACCGCGAGCGGCGTCTGCCAAACGAATGCAATCTGTCCGCTTGCCCCCTTCAGGGCCAGCGGGTCGCTTACCGAGCGCGCTGCCAGCAGGTTGCGCAAGGCATCCGGCGGTTCGCTGTCGGCATCCGGGCGCTGTAGCACCAGGATATGGCAATGCTGGAGCAACTCTTCCCAGCGATGCCATGTGGGCAGGCCGCAAAACGCGTCCCAACCCAACAGTAAAAACAACTGGTCATACGCGGCCATCTCGGCCCGCATCAATTCCAGTGTATCGATCGTGTAGGACGGTTTGTCCCTTTGCAGCTCCCGGGCGTCCACTACCAGCGTAGCCACTCCTGCGACAGCGCACTCGACCATCGCCAAACGGTCGTGGGCTGACACCTGGGGGGTGTCACGGTGCGGTGGCCTGGCATTGGGGGTAAGACGCAGCTCGTCGAGCCCCATCATCTCCGCCACTTCCAGCCCGCCACGCAGATGACCGATATGCACCGGATCGAAGGTTCCGCCCAGTACGCCTATGCGCTGGGGTAACACGTCGATCACAGGTGCCGGCGCTGACGCTTTCAGCTTGACCAAGTCAGACTGGCTCCTGACCGCGCAACTGGCCATCGCCGACCACAATGTACTTCTCGCAGGTCAGACCTTCGAGACCCACCGGGCCGCGGGCGTGCAGCTTATCAGTAGAAATGCCAATCTCCGCACCCAATCCGTATTCAAATCCATCGGCAAAGCAGGTTGGTGTGTTGAGCATCACGGAACTGGAGTCCACTTCGGCCATAAAACGCCGGGCATCGCCCTGGTGTTCGGTGACGATCGAGTCGGTGTGATGGGAGCCATAGTGATTGATATGCTCAATCGCCTGGTCCAGACCCTCCACGATACGAATCGACAGGATGGCGTCCAGGTACTCGGTGTTCCAGTCGTCTTCAGTGGCGGCAACCACGTCGATCAACTCCCGGGTACGCTCGCAACCGCGCAGTTCGACGCCCCTGGCGCGAAATTGTTCAGCCATTGCCGGCAAAAATTCTGCCGCGACGGCCTGATCCACCAGCAGGGTTTCCATCGCGCCGCAAATGCCATAACGGTAGGTCTTGGCGTTGAACGCAATGCGCTGCGCCTTGGCAAGATCGGCATGGGGACTGACGTATACATGGCAGATGCCGTCCAGGTGTTTGATCACCGGCACCTTGGCATCACGGCTGACCCGTTCGATCAGCCCCTTGCCGCCGCGAGGCACGATGACATCAACGTACTCGGGCATGGTGATCAGCGCGCCGACAGCGGCACGATCGGTCACTTCAACCACTTGCACCACGGCGGGCGGCAAACCGGCTTCGGCCAGGCCGCGCTGGATGCACACTGCAATGGCACGGTTTGAGTGAATCGCCTCGGAGCCACCGCGCAGGATGGTTGCGTTGCCCGACTTCAAGCACAGGCTGGCAGCATCAATGGTCACGTTAGGACGCGACTCGTAGATGATTCCGACTACACCCAGCGGTACACGCATCTTGCCGACCTGAATACCCGAAGGGCGGTAGCTCATGTCGCGAATCGCGCCGATGGGGTCTGGCAGGCTTGCCACCTGACGCAAACCGACAATCATGCTGTCGATGCGTGCAGGGGTCAGCGCCAGGCGCTCCAGCATGGCCGGCTCAAGGCCGTTGGCCCGGCCGGCGGCCAGGTCCAGTTCGTTGGCAGCAACCAGCTCCAGACGTGCGGCATCCAATGCAGCAGCAGCGCCGTGCAGGGCACGGTTTTTCTGCGCCGTACTGGCACGGCCGATCACGCGGGAGGCTTCGCGAGCAGCGCGACCCAGGCGGGTCATGTAGTCAAGAACGGACTCAGTCATGGTCTCAAGGGTCTTGGCAGGGAGGAAAGCGGCCGATTATAGCGGTCCCGCCGCCTCACGCACAGCGGTGGCAGGCGGATGGTCGAAATGGACCACAAATACACTGCGTTCAGCCCCGATTAAGCATGACTTGCTATGATCTGCACCTTTTCAGCTATCCACTGACCGTCCTGCACATGCCCATGATGCTGCCTGATGCCTTTTTCGATCGAGATGCCCAGCTTGTTGCTTGCCAACTGCTGGGCAAAGTCATTCGCCATCGGGTCAACGGGCTGTGGCTCAGCGCCCGGATTATCGAAACCGAAGCCTATTACCTCACCGACAAAGGCAGCCACGCCTCGCTGGGCTATACCGACAAGCGCAAGGCGCTGTTTCTCGATGGCGGGCATATCTACATGTATTACGCCCGCGGCGGCGACTCGCTGAATTTCAGCGCCCACGGCCCCGGCAACGCAGTGCTGATCAAATCGGCCCATCCCTGGCTTGATGAGCTGGCGGGCCCGGACAGCCTGGCGCAGATGCAACGCAACAACCCGGACGCCAAAGGCAACCCCCGGCCCGAACACAAACTGTGTGCGGGGCAAACCCTGCTGTGCAAAGCGCTGGGGTTGAAGGTGCGCGAATGGGATGCAAAATGTTTCGACCCCGAACGCTTGTGGGTCGATGACGTCAGAGAACAACCTTCGAAAATTATCCAGACCACCCGTCTGGGCATCCCCCACGGGCGCGACGAGCATTTGATGTACCGCTTTGTCGATGCTGACTACGCTGCGTATTGCACGCGTAATCCGCTGCGTCGCGGGCAGGTTGAGGGGCGGGATTTCATCACCCTGGAGCACAACTGATCCTGTGGGAGCGGGTTTGCTCGCGATGGCATCGCCGCAATTGTCCTGACAGACCGCGGGGCCTGCATCGCGTGCAAACCCACTCCCATAACTAGAGCCGGGCCAGCTTCAAGACTGTAGCGCCTACAAACAACCTAATAAGCAGACAAGGAAATCGGAACATGGGCCCATGGCTCGATAGCATCACCGGCTGGCTGACAGCCAACCCGCAGTGGCTGGGCCTCGCGGTGTTTATTGTGGCTTGCGTGGAGTGTCTGGCAATTGCCGGCATCATTGTTCCCGGCACCGTATTGTTGTTCGCCATTGCCGTCATGGCCGGCAGCGGCGCCCTGTCCCTGGGCCAAACCCTGCTGCTGGGCTTTCTCGGCGGGTTGCTCGGCGACGCGGTGTCCTACGCCCTGGGCAGGCGCTTCCACCAGAACATTCGCCGCTTACCCCTCTTGCGCACTCATCCCGAATGGATGAACGGGGCCGAGAGCTACTTCCATCGCTACGGTATTGTCAGCCTGTTGGTCGGGCGCTTTATCGGCCCGCTGCGGCCCATGCTGCCGATGGTGGCCGGGATGTGCGACATGCCGATCCCGCGCTTTATCGGCGTCAGCCTGCTGGCCGGAGCAGGCTGGTCGGTGGCGTACCTGCTACCGGGCTGGGCCACCGGTGCTGCCATTCGCCTGCCACTGCCCGAAGGCTTCTGGCTACAGGCCGCCATTGTTGCCGCGGGCCTCGCCGCCCTGCTGGGCCTGAGCATCAATGCCAGTATCCGTCGCCAACCCCGGGCCACGCTGCTGATCGGCACACTCAGCTTCGCCCTGCTACTGGCCGTCTTTATCGGTTATCCACACATGACCGCCTTCGACCAGGGCATCACGGCCCTGGTACAAGAGCATCGCAGCAGTGCCATGGACAGCGCCGCCGTGCTGGTGACGCAAATCGGCAACTTCCGTACCCAGTTTCTGGCGGCAGCCCTGGTGTGCGTCATTCTGCTGTTTACCCGGCAATGGCGGGCAATGTGGTTCTTTGGCGGGATCACGCTGTTTACCGCGCTGGCCAATACCGCGACCAAGCACTTCTTCGCCCGGGTGCGCCCCGAAGTGCTGGTGGACCCGCTGACCAGCTACAGCATGCCCAGCGGCCACAGTTCGGGGGCGTTTGCGTTTTTTGTCGCCCTGGCCATTCTGGCCGGGCGCAACCAGCCACAACGCATGCGCGTCACCTGGGTATTGCTGGGTTGCCTGCTGGCGATCACCGTGGCGATGTCGCGGGTGTACCTGGGCGCTCACTGGCCAACGGACATCACCGCTGGGGCCCTGCTCGCCATCACTGTCAACGCATTCGCTCTGGCGTTAAGCCAGCGATACATGCCCCTTGAGCCGGTCCCGCAGAAAATCTGGTGGCTGATCTTGCCGTCAGTCACTGCGCTCTACGGGTTTTTCATGCTCGGGCACTTGTCCAAGGAACTGCTGCGCTACGCCTACTGAGATCAGTTGAGGGCTTCGCCCTGGATCTCATCGAGCAGCACTTGTATCCCGTCCAGACGCTGCTGCGGGTCATTGACCTGCAGCAGTTCGATCTTGTCTGCCTCGGCAAAGGGCAATAGGTACGCCAGTTGATTGGACAGCGACTGTTGCCCCGCCACCTCGGTGTTCATGTTCAGGGCCACCACCATCGGGTGCTCGGCCAGCGCCTTGAGCAAGGCCAGCAGGTCCTGGTCTTCTTCCTGCAGGGGCTGCTCGGGGGCGTCATCCAGCCACTCGACATGCGCCAGCAGTAGCTGATCGCGCTGCAACTCAGTGCCCAGCACTTCAAAGCGCCGCCCGCCCTCGACGCGAATGCCCAGCAGGCCGTTGTCCTGCTGCTGAAAATCGCGAATCAGGGCTTCACAGCCAATCCCGGCGATACCCTGGGGTGCATTGCCGACCTCACGGCCATCCAGGATGCACACCACACCAAAGCCTGTGCCCTGCTTCATGCAGCGGGCAACCATGTCCAGGTAGCGCGCCTCAAATATCTGCAAATCCAGCACACAACCTGGAAACAGCACGGTATTCAAAGGAAACAGCGGCAATGTCATAGCTTCACCCTTACACCATGAGGGTCACGGCCAACGGCAGGAACACCGCCGTACCCAGACCCATCAGACTCATCGCCAGCGCCGCGAAGGCGCCACACTCTTCACTTTCCTGCAGGGCCACCGAAGTGCCAACCGCGTGCGCCGTCATGCCCAGGGCCATACCTCGGGCCTCCGGGCTGTGAACCCCGAGCAGGCGCAACAGGCCCGGCCCGCAAATTGCGCCGATCACCCCGGTAATCAGCACAAACACTGCTGCCAGCGCCGCCACACCACCAATCTGCTCGGCCACCAGCATGGCAATCGGTGAGGTCACCGACTTGGGCGCCAGGGTCATCAGCATCATGTGCTCGGCCCCGAACCACCAGGCCAGGCCCACCACCAACGCAGTGGCGAAGACGCCGCCAATTACCAGCGTAGTAAAAATGGGCCAGAACAACTGCCGGATCCGCCGCAGGTTCAGGTACAGCGGCACCGCCAGCGCCACCGTTGCGGGGCCCAGCAAAATACTCAGGATATCGGTGCTCTTGCGGTACTCCGCGTAGCTCAGGCCGCAACTGAGCAGCACACCGATCACCAGCAGCATCGAGGCCAGCACCGGCTGCAGGAAGAGCCAGCGGGTTTTCTCGTAAGCGGCGAGCACCAGTTGATAGGCGCCCAGGGTGATACCGATACCAAACAACGGATGATGGATGACTGACTCCCAGGCGCCCTGCCATTGCAGATTCATGGCCGCTCCTCGGGATGGCTGTGATTCTTGAGCAGACGCTGCATCAGTACGCCGACGAATGCCATCGAGATCAATAGCGACAGCACCAGCGCCCCGACAATCGCCCAGAAGTCAGCGGCAATATCGGCGGCGTACACCATCACGCCCACCGCGGGCGGCACCAACAGCAAGGGTAAATAACGCAACAACCCGCCGGCAGCCTGACTCAATGGCTCGCTGACTTGACCGCGCACCATCAAGAAGCCCAACAACAGCAGCAATCCGATAATGGGCCCGGGCAATACGGGGACGAACAAGTGATTGAGGGCGGTACCGAGCAATTGAAACAGCACCAGCCAAGTCAAGCCGCGTAGCAACATTTCACCTCTCCAGCGAATATTTTTGTGCCGCATTATAAGCACGTCCTACCGACCAACGGCCCAGGCTTGCACCTTGGCATACAATAACTGCCGATGTTTCATCCGGGCCTATAGACAGCTTCCATTGCTGCGGCATACTCGGTGGCTTAATTATCCGGATCCCGTTATGCGCCCATTTGCCCCCCTTGCTTTGACCCTGCTGCTGACGGCCTGTGGAGACGGTGAATCACTGTTACCGCCCGACGCACGCCTGCCCGATGGCGGGCGCTATCGAGGCGAAGTGGTCAACGGGTTGCTGCAGGGCCAGGGCCGTATCGACTATCCGAATGGCAATTGGTACGCAGGGGAGTTCAAAAATGGCCAGTGGCACGGCCAGGGCGAGTGGCACGCCAGCAATGGCGATAGCTATCGCGGCGGTTTCGCGCAAGGCCTGTACAGCGGCCATGGCCGCCTGACCACCCACGACAGTACCTACGAGGGCGGGTTCAAGCTGGGCAACCGCGAGGGCGAGGGCACGCTCAAGCAAGGTACCCTGAGCTATCGCGGCGACTTCAAGGATGACCAGTTCTCGGGCGATGGCCATCTGGAGCTGGAAGACGGCAGCCAGTACCAGGGCCAGTTTGCCCACGGCAAACCCCACGGCACCGGCAGGCGCAGCGATGCCAGCGGCAATGAGTTCGTCGGCGAGTTCGTCAATGGCGAACTTGAAGGCAACGGCATCTTCAACAGCGCCGACGGCGACCAGTACGAGGGCGCGTTCAAGCACAACCAGCTCAACGGCAAGGGCCGCTATGAGAATGCCGACGGCGATGTGTGGAGCGGCGACTTCAAGGACGGCGCTTTAACCGGCAAGGGCGAACTGACAGGCATCGACGGCAGCCACTACAGCGGCATGTTCAACGAGTGGCGCTTCAACGGTCCCGGCCATTTGAGCCTGCCCGACGGCAGCACCTATGTTGGCGAGTTCGCCGCAGACACCTATCAGGGCCAGGGCACCCTGACCCTGAGCGACGGTACCGTACAAAGCGGCTACTGGCTCAACGGCCAGCGAGTGCGCGATGCCAAAGGGACAGTCTTGCCCGACCCGCTGGAGCTGGGGCTGCTCAACCAGGGCACATTGCTCAACAAGGCGCTGGACGGCGTTGCCCCATCCACCCCGGCAATCGAGCTGTACAGCCTGGTGCTGGCGGGCGACGGCAAGCAGAGCGTGTTCAAGCGCGAAGCCGATTACGTCAGCGACATGCTGGCCAGCCGTTTTGGCAGCCGTGGCCGGATCACCCTGGTGAACCACCGCGACCATCTGCTCGATCGCCCCATGGCCACCCGCGAAAACCTGTACCGCGCGGCAAAAACCCTGGCCGGGCGCACCGGCCCTGAAGACCTGATTTTCATTTATCTGACCAGCCACGGCACCCAGGAACACGAGCTGGTACTCGATCAACCGCGCATGGAGCTGGCAGACCTGCCCGCCGACGAACTAGCTGCAGCCTTGGCCCCACTGAAAAACCGCGACAAGATCATCGTGATTTCATCCTGCTATTCAGGCGGTTTTATCCCCGCGCTCAAGGATGAAAAAACCCTGATCATGACCGCATCCCAGGCTGACCGCGTGTCTTTTGGCTGCTCTGAAGAAGCCGACTTTACCTACTTCGGCAATGCCTTGTTTGCTCAGGCGCTGAACCAGACCGACGACCTGCAAAAAGCCTTCAAACTGGCCAGGCAGTACGTGGCCGAACGCGAACAAGCGGATGGCTACGAGCCATCCGAACCGCAAATCTGGGCGCCAAAAGGCGTTCTGAACCACTGGCAACGCTTGCGTCAACAACAAGCGAAACAGGCTTTGCAGTAAGCAAATAACCCTGGAATGGCTAAGCTGGTTGTATCAAGGGAGAAACATTATGCACTTGACGCCTTCACATATTTTGCTCGCAGGCGCTACCGGCCTTACCGGCGAACTGCTACTTGACCGCCTGCTCAACGAGCCCACCATCACCCGCGTGCTCGCCCCTTCACGCAAGCCTCTGGCGGCGCATCCGCACCTGGAAAACCCGGTAGGTGACCCCGCCGTGTTCCTGCCTCAACTCAGTGGCCGGGTCGATGTCGCCTTCTGCTGCCTGGGCACCACGATCAAGCAGGCAGGTTCCGAGGCAGCCTTCCGCGCGGTGGATCACGACATGGTGGTGGCTTTCGCCAAACGCGCGCGGGAAATGGGCGCACGCCATCTGGTGGTGGTCAGTGCCATCGGCGCCGATCCCAAGTCCTCGGTGTTCTATAACCGGGTCAAGGGTGAAATGGAGCAGTCGCTGCGCGCGCAAAACTGGCCGCAACTGACCATTGCCCGTCCTTCCCTGCTACTGGGCGATCGCGTCGAGCCACGTCTGGCCGAACAGATCGCCGGGCCACTGTCCAAACTGATTCCGGGCAAGTACCACGGTATCGAAGCCTGCCAGCTGGCCCGTGCGCTGTGGCGCCTGGCACTGGAAGAACAGGACGGCGTGCGGGTGATCGAATCCGATGAGTTGCGCAAGCTGGGTAAATAGTCACCCGCCCTGCTGGCTACAAACCACCGCTGGCCTGAAACCCGACACCCAGCACCGTCAGCACGGACAACGGCAATAGTACGGTATCGAGCAACGCGCTGGCGGGCAGGTCCAGGCCCGGATAGCGCGGAGCCTCGGCGCCAAAGCGATCCTTGGCACAGCACCCGCCCTCAAGGGCATACACGTCCAGCCGCGTACCCGAGTACACAACGGGAGCGCCCGGCTTGGCCGCATCCAGCGTTCGCACGCTGGCGCAACCACAAACCAGAGCCGCCACCAGCAGGGCCAATAGCGCCTTACTCATCGCCGCCCACATGGTACTCGCCCCAGCGCGGGAGCATGTCCTGGGGGATATTGAGCAGGTTGAGAATGCGCGCCACCACAAAATCCACCAGGTCATCGATAGTCTGCGGTTGATGATAAAAGCCGGGCGATGCAGGCACTATTACCGCGCCCATATTGGACAGCTTGAGCATGTTCTCCAGATGGATACTGGAATACGGCGCCTCACGCGGCACCAGAATCAGCTGGCGACGCTCCTTGAGCGTCACGTCTGCGGCCCGCTCGATCAGGTTGTTGCAAGCGCCGGTGGCAATCCCCGACAGGGTGCCGGTAGAACACGGCACCACCACCATCGCAGCGGGTGCTCCCGACCCCGAAGCCACGGGCGACATCCAGTCCTCCTTGCCGTATACGCGAATCTGCCCTGCGGCAGCGCCCGTGTATTCAGTCAGAAAAGCCTGCATTGCTTGTGGCTTTGGCGGCAGGCTGACATCCGTTTCGGTTGCCATGACCAATTGTGCGGCCTTGGAGATCAGGAAGTGGACTTCGCGGTCTTCGCGCACCAGGCAATCGAGCAGGCGCAAGGCGTACGGCATGCCGGAAGCACCGGTGACCGCCAGGGTTATGCGTTCCGGGCCACTCATTGCAGCGCTTCCGCCAGCTTGCCATGCAGCCCGCCGAAGCCGCCATTGCTCATGATCACCACATGGGTACCGGGCTTAACCTGGGCCTTGACCTCGGCAATGATGGCGTCCAGCGAATCGCACACCTTGGTCGGCACCGGGCTCGATGCCACCGTCGCGGCCAGATCCCAACCCAGATTGGCCGGGGCATACCAGACCACATGATCCGCCTGCACCACGCTTTGCGGCAGGCCATCACGGTGGGCTCCGAGCTTCATGGAGTTGGAGCGCGGCTCAATCACCGCGATCAAGGGCGCGTCACCAATGTGCTTGCGCAGGCCATCGAGGGTGGTCGCGATCGCAGTCGGATGGTGGGCAAAGTCGTCGTAGAGGGTAATGCCGTGGACTTCGGCGACTTTCTCCATACGTCGTTTCACGCTTTTGAAAGCGCTCAACCCATCTATCGCCATGCTCGGCACCACGCCGACATGGCGCGCTGCGGCCAGGGTCGCCAGGGCGTTGGCCACGTTATGCTGGCCGGTCATGTTCCAATCGACGGTACCTTGCAGCGCGCCGTCAAACAGCACCTCAAAGCGAGAGCCGTCATCACTGAGCAGCCTGGCTTGCCATTGACCATCGACGCCCGTGGTTTGTACCGGCGTCCAGCAGCCCATTTCGATTACACGCTGCAATGCAGGCTCGGTGGTCGGGTGGATAACCAGCCCTTCACTCGGGATAGTGCGCACCAAATGGTGGAATTGCCGCTCAATGGCCGGCAAGTCCGGGAAGATGTCAGCGTGATCGAACTCGAGATTGTTGAGGATTGCCGTGCGCGGACGGTAGTGGACAAACTTCGAGCGCTTGTCGAAAAAGGCGCTGTCATATTCATCGGCTTCTACCACAAAGAACGGCGTATCACCCAGACGGGCCGACACGGCAAAGTTCTGCGGCACACCGCCAATCAGGAAACCCGGGGCCATGCCCGCGTACTCCAGCACCCAGGCCAGCATGCTGCTGGTCGTGGTTTTACCGTGGGTACCTGCCACGGCCAGTACCCAGCGGCCTTGCAGCACATGGTCAGCCAGCCATTGCGGGCCGGACACGTAAGGCAGGCCCTTGTTGAGCACGTACTCAACTGCGGGGTTGCCACGGGACAGCGCATTGCCGATCACCACTACATCTGGCGCCGGATCGAGCTGAACCGGGTCATAGCCCTGGGTTAGTTCAATACCTTGAGCCTGCAGCTGGGTGCTCATCGGCGGATAGACGTTGGCGTCTGAGCCAGTAACGTGATGGCCCAGTTCTTTGGCCAGAACCGCCAGCGACCCCATGAAAGTGCCGCAAATACCCAAAATATGAATGTGCATAGTTGACCTCGTAAACCATCGGCGAAGGGTAGCGTAGCAAGGTTCTTTTCGCACCTGATGATTCTGAAACCCTCACCCTAGCCCTCTCCCTGAGGGAGAGGCGACTAAAAGCAAAAGCGGATTTGCGCAACGCCTCAGGTCAGCCCCCTCACCCTCCGGGAGACGGTTGGGGTGAGGGGCTTTTAAGCATTACCGCTCAATCCCATGCTTGCGCAGCTTTCTATACAGGGTGTTGCGGCTCACCCCCAGTTGCAGCGCGGTATGGGTCATATGCCAGCGGTGCAGTTCGAGCGCCAGCAACAAGGCCTGCTTTTCGGCATCCTCAAGCGGGTATTCACATGCTTCAGGGGCTTTGGGCGGAGCCAGGCGAATAGTGGCCGGCAGATCTTCGTACTGGATCACGTCGTTTTCGCAGAGTGCAGCCAGGGTTCGCAGCACATTGCGCAGCTGACGCACGTTGCCTGGCCAGGCAAAATCCAGCAACGCCTCACGCGCCGCCGGGCTGATAAACAGGCGCTGCCCTCCCGCCTCTTCGGCCAGCAAGAAGTCCAGCAACTGCGATTTGTCCGTGCGCTCGCGCAACGCTGGCAAACCGATTTCCAGTCCATTAAGGCGGTAATACAGGTCTTCACGAAAACTGCCGTCCGCCACGCGCTCCTGCAAGTTACGGTGGGTGGCGCTGATAATGCGCACGTTGACCGCCATCGGCTCGCCACCAATGGGCACCACCACACGGTCCTCCAGCACTCTTAACAACCGGGTTTGCAACGCCAGCGGCATATCGCCAATTTCATCCAGAAACAGGGTGCCGCCATCGGCCTGCTGCAACTTGCCCTGCATGCCTTCCTTGCGTGCCCCGGTAAAACTGCCACCGCGATAGCCGAACAGTTCGCTCTCGATCAGGCTTTCGGGGATCGACGCGCAGTTGAGCGCCACAAACGGCTTACTGCTGCGCAAGCTGGCTTGATGCACAGCCTTGGCAAAGGCTTCTTTGCCGGAGCCGGTTTCACCATTGACCAGCAGCGGCACATCGCGCTCAAACACCCGTAATGCCCGGCGAAAATCTGTCTGCAGGGCCTCATCACCCAGGCAGATGCTGCTCGGGCGCGGTGGCTCGGCTTGCACCATGACCGGGGCAGGCCCGTTCCGTGGCTGGCCGCGCAGTGCCGCAAATAATCGACGCCCGTCGCGGGTATGCAGCGGCCAACTGGCATTCGCCTGGAGGGTGGCCCGACTGAAAAGCTCATCCCGCGGGCAATCGAAAACACTGTCGACCGATTGCCCGAGCAAACTGCCACGCACATGCCCTAGCAGGTTCAGGGCACTCTGGTTAACCGCGCCTATAACTCCGTCGCCATCAAACGCCAGCATGCCTTCGCTGAACAATCCGACAGACTCGGCGTGCAGATGAAAACGCAGCAGCCACTGATTCTGAAAGTGCCCGAGGAAGTAGCTGTTTTCGATGATTTTCGCTGACAGATTAACCAGCGCCATCGTATGAAACTGGCTCTGACGGGAAGCCTCATGGCGGGCCGAAGACACGTCGAGCACCGCCAGCAATTCGCCCTGCGGATCGAACACCGGGCTGGCCGAGCAGGTCAGCCCGGTGTGCCGGCCACGAAAGTGTTCATCCTGATGGATGGTCAGTGCCTGACGCTCGACCAGGCAGGTACCGATGCCGTTGGTACCCTCCCTGGCTTCGCTCCAGTCGGCCCCCAGCCAAAGCCCCGCCTGCTCGAACACCTTGCGTTCGGAGGGGGCAGTGACACAGTTGAGGATCACGCCACGGGCATCAGTCAATAGCACCGCGTGCCCGGCACCGGAGAGTTGCTGATGCAGGCTGTTCATTTCGTGACCGGCAATTTTCAGCACCTGCTGCAAACGCTCGCGGCCTTCAAGGATACGGCCTTGCTCAAGTACGGTCGGGGCGATGGTTTGCGCAGGATCGAGGTGATAGTCCTCCAGGCAACGCTGCCAGGAACGGACGATGGACGGGTCACACCCTTGCGGGCGACCGCGGGTGACATCAATGACTTGCCGTGCGTGACGGCGCAAATCGGTGCTGTGCATTTCTTATTGTTCTCCGCTCTGTCTCGGTGGTCCCGTGCTCAACAGAGGCAACTCGCCCTCAGCGGCAACAAAGATCCAGTCCAAACCGAACGCCCAGCATCCTCTTGCTCACCGGCCTTTGCAATCGCGAACTGACCGGCCGGTCATCGGTTGTGCCAAGACTGGTACAAATTGTCACCACAGCTGTATCAGGTGTGCCACAAGCCCCTCTCCCCAACGACCGGGCAAAACCCGCAAAGCCTTGGAAGGCAAGGCCTGCACAAAGATGGCCCAGCCCTTGCTCATACTTTTGCCAGCGCCACAGCGCGTCCTCCCATAAGCACAATAAAGCCAGGAGACACTCACCATGCGTTACGCACAACCCGGTACTGAAGGCTCGATTGTTTCGTTCAAGAGCCGTTACGGTAACTACATCGGCGGCGAATTCGTGGCACCGGTCAAAGGCCAGTACTTCACCAACACCTCGCCGGTCAACGGCAAAGCCATTGCCGAATTCCCGCGTTCTACTGCCGAAGACATCGAAAAAGCCCTCGACGCTGCCCACGCCGCTGCTGATGCCTGGGGCGCGACCTCAGTGCAGGCACGTTCGCTGGTGTTGCTGAAGATTGCTGACCGCATTGAGCAAAACCTCGAACTGCTGGCCATTACCGAAACCTGGGACAACGGCAAAGCCGTACGCGAAACCCTGAACGCCGACGTGCCGCTGGCTGCGGATCATTTCCGTTACTACGCCGGCTGCATCCGCGCTCAAGAAGGCAGCGCCGCCGAAATTGACGGCAATACCGTGGCGTATCACATCCACGAACCGCTGGGCGTGGTCGGGCAGATCATTCCGTGGAACTTCCCGCTGCTGATGGCCGCCTGGAAACTTGCCCCTGCACTGGCGGCGGGCAACTGCATCGTGCTCAAACCGGCTGAGCAAACGCCGCTGAGCATCACCGTTTTTATGGAACTGATCGGCGACCTGCTGCCACCGGGCGTCCTCAACGTCGTGCAGGGGTTCGGTAAAGAAGCAGGCGAAGCGCTGGCTACCAGCAAACGCATTGCCAAGATCGCCTTCACTGGCTCCACACCTGTAGGCGCTCACATCATGAAATGTGCCGCCGAGAACATCATCCCGTCGACCGTGGAACTGGGTGGCAAGTCGCCAAACATCTTCTTCGAAGACATCATGCAGGCCGAGCCGGCCTTTATTGAAAAAGCCGCTGAAGGTCTGGTGCTGGCATTCTTCAACCAGGGCGAAGTGTGCACCTGCCCGTCGCGGGCGCTGGTGCAGGAGTCGATCTACGACGACTTTATGAAAGTGGTGATGCGCAAGGTCGAGGCAATCAAGCGTGGAGACCCGCTGGACACCGACACCATGGTCGGCGCCCAGGCCTCCGAACAGCAATTCGACAAGATCCTGTCCTACCTTGAAATTGCCAGGAACGAAGGCGCTGAACTGCTGACCGGCGGTGCCGTAGCCAAGCTCGAAGGCGATCTGGCAACCGGCTATTACATCCAGCCGACCCTGCTCAAGGGCACCAACAAAATGCGCGTCTTCCAGGAAGAAATCTTTGGCCCGGTGGTCAGCATCACCACCTTCAAGGACGAAGCCGAAGCGCTGGCGATTGCCAACGACACCGAGTTTGGCCTCGGCGCCGGCCTGTGGACCCGCGACATCAACCGCGCCTATCGCATGGGCCGTGCCATCAAGGCGGGTCGCGTGTGGACCAACTGTTACCACCTCTACCCGGCACACGCCGCGTTCGGCGGGTACAAAAAATCCGGCGTCGGCCGTGAAACCCACAAAATGATGCTCGACCACTACCAACAGACCAAAAACCTGCTGGTGAGCTACGACATCAACCCGCTGGGTTTCTTCTAACCCAGAACCCTGTAGGAGCGGGCTTGTTCGCGAAAGGATCGCTGCGCTGTACTGAACGACCGCAGCGCCTGCATCGCGAGCAAGCCCGCTCCCACAAACTGGCATCAATAGCTCTACACCGGGCCTTCTGGCCTAGCTCTTGCTTATCTCCCTGTCATATTTTCTCAAACTATAAAAGAACAGGTGAATTCCCATGCCTAGCGAACCTACTGCCGCTGCGGCGGCGTCCTCTGTCGATTTTGAAAAAGTCGGCTCCGATTATTTCCAACAACGTGAACTGAAAAAAGGCGCTGCCGGCTGGGTCCTGCTGGTGGGCCTGGGCGTGGCCTATGTGATTTCCGGCGACTACGCCGGCTGGAACTTCGGCCTGGCCCAGGGCGGCTGGGGCGGAATGTTTATCGCCACATTGCTGATGGCCACCATGTACTTGTGCATGTGCTTTTCACTGGCCGAATTGTCCTCGATGATCCCCACCGCCGGTGGCGGCTACGGCTTTGCCCGCAGTGCTTTCGGGCCGTGGGGCGGGTTCCTCACCGGTACGGCGATCCTGATTGAATATGCCATCGCCCCTGCCGCGATTGCCTGTTTTATCGGCGCCTATTGCGAGTCGCTGTTCGGTATTGGCGGCTGGATGATCTACCTGGCGTTCTACATCATCTTTATCGGCATCCATATTTTCGGGGTCGGGGAAGCGCTCAAGCTGATGTTCATCATCACCGCCGTGGCGGCCATTGCCCTGGGGGTGTTTCTGGTCGCGATGGTGCCGCACTTCAGCGTCGCCAACCTGCTGGATATCCCGGTCACCGAGGCCAAGGGCGCCAGCGCATTTCTGCCCTTCGGTTATGTCGGTGTCTGGGCAGCCATCCCTTATGCGATCTGGTTTTTCCTCGCTGTCGAAGGCGTGCCGCTGGCTGCTGAAGAAACCAAGAACCCCAAGCGTGACCTGCCTCGCGGCCTGATCGGCGCCATGCTGGTTCTGGCCACCTTTGCCCTGCTGATTCTGGTGATCGGCCCGGGCGGCGCCGGCGCGCACCACTTGATGGCATCGGGTAATCCGCTGGTCGAAGCCCTGAGCAAGGCGTATGGCGGCTCGACCTGGATGGGCGGCTTTGTGAACCTGGTGGGCCTGGCCGGTTTGATTGCCAGCTTCTTCTCGATCATTTACGCCTATTCACGTCAGATCTTCGCCTTGTCCCGCGCCGGCTATTTGCCGCGCAAACTGTCCGAAACCAACAAGAGCAAGGCGCCGGTGCTGGCCTTGATCATCCCCGGCATTATCGGTTTTGGTCTGTCACTGACCGGCCAGGGCGACTTGCTGATTCTGGTGGCGGTATTTGGCGCGACCATTTCCTATGTGCTGATGATGGCCGCGCATATCACCCTGCGTATTCGCCGCCCTAAAATGGAGCGCCCGTATCGCACGCCGGGCGGGATTTTCACTTCGGGCACTGCTTTGGTGCTTGCCTGTGTCGCGGTGGTGGCCGGCTTCCTGGTTGACCCGCGGGTGGTGATTGGCGCTGCGGTGATCTATGGAGTATTAATTGCCTACTTCGCTTTTTACAGTCGGCACCATTTGGTGGCCGGTACGCCGGAAGAGGAATTCGCGGCTATTCAACAGGCCGAAAAAGCCTTGCACTGACCGCTGAGAATCCCGCCAGACGCCTTGCGTCTGGCGTCATGGAGCACCCTGTATGGCAACGTTCTCACATGCGGTTGGCACTCAGACCTACCGTTTCGATAGCCTTAAAGATGTAATGGCCAAGGCTGGCCCGGCCCGTTCCGGGGATTTTCTGGCCGGCGTGGCTGCGCAAAACGACGGCGAACGGGTGGCCGCGCAAATGGCGCTGGCTGACATCCCGCTCGCCTATTTTCTGCAAGAAGTTCTGATCCCCTACGAGACCGATGAGGTCACCCGGCTGATTATCGACAGCCATGATCTTCAAGCCTTCGCCCCGGTCAGCCACCTGACCGTCGGTGGCTTTCGCGACTGGCTGCTCAGCGACGCAGCCAGCGAGGACAGCTTGCGGGCCCTGGCGCCGGGCCTGACCCCGGAAATGGCCGCCGCCGTGTCGAAGATCATGCGCGTACAGGACCTGATTCTGGTCGCGCAAAAGATCCGTGTGGTTACCCGGTTTCGCGGCACCATGGGCCTGCGCGGCCGACTTTCGACACGCCTGCAACCCAACCACCCCACCGATGACCCGGCCGGCATTGCCGCCAGCATTCTCGACGGGCTGCTCTACGGCAACGGCGATGCCATGATCGGCATCAACCCGGCCACTGACAGCATTGCCTCGATCTGCGACCTGCTGAACATGCTCGACGCCATCATCCAGCGCTATGAAATCCCCACCCAGTCCTGCGTACTGACCCACGTCACCACCTCGATCGAAGCCATCAATCGCGGCGTGCCGCTGGATCTGGTATTTCAGTCCATTGCCGGCACCGAGGCAGCCAACGCCAGTTTTGGCATCAACCTGAATGTGCTGCAGGAAGGCTACGAGGCAGGTTTAAGCCTCAATCGCGGGACTCTGGGCAATAACCTGATGTATTTCGAAACAGGTCAGGGCAGCGCGCTGTCGGCCAACGCTCATTTCGGCGTGGATCAACAAACCTGTGAAACCCGCGCCTACGCCGTGGCACGGCATTTCAAGCCGTTTCTGGTCAATACCGTGGTCGGTTTTATCGGCCCCGAGTACCTGTACAACGGCAAGCAGATCATCCGCGCCGGCCTTGAGGACCACTTCTGCGGCAAGCTGCTGGGTGTGCCCATGGGCTGTGATATCTGCTACACCAACCATGCCGAAGCGGACCAGGACGACATGGACACCCTGCTGACATTGCTGGGGGTGGCCGGGATCAACTTCATCATGGGCATCCCGGGGTCGGACGACATCATGCTCAACTATCAGACCACGTCGTTCCATGACGCCCTGTATGCCCGCAAAACCCTGGGGTTAAAACCCGCCCCGGAGTTTGAACAGTGGCTCAGCAAGGTGGGCATTTTTACTCAGAACGATGGCCGCATCGAGTTCGGCCATCAACTGCCACCTGCATTTCGCCAGGCGCTGGCTCATTTGGGAGGACGCTAGGCATGGCCGACAACCTTAACCCGTGGCTGGAGCTGCGCCGCCTGACCCCCGCACGTATTGCCCTGGGACGCACCGGCACCAGCATGCCGACCCAGGCCCAGCTCGACTTTCAATTCGCCCATGCCCAGGCCCGGGATGCGGTGCATTTGCCGTTTGATCACCCCGGCCTGAGTGCACAGTTAACCGAGCGCGGGCGCGAGAGCCTGCTGCTGCACAGTGCCGCGGCTGACCGCCACAGCTACCTGCAACGCCCGGATCTGGGACGCAAGCTCAACGACGACTCTGCGCAGCAATTGCGCGACTACGCAGCGGCCAACCCCGGCGGCATCGATGTCGCCGTGGTGGTAGCGGATGGCTTGTCGGCACTGGCCGTGCATCGCCACACCTTGCCCTTCCTGGCGCGCATGGAAGAGCACACGGCGACTGAAGGCTGGTCGCTGTCGCCGGTGATTCTGGTAGAGCAGGGGCGAGTTGCCGTGGCCGATGAAATTGGCGAACTGCTGGGCGCACGCATGGTGGTGATGTTGATCGGCGAACGCCCCGGGCTCAGCTCCCCCGACAGCCTGGGGCTGTACTTCACCTACGCGCCGAAAATCGGCCTGACCGATGCGTATCGCAACTGTATTTCCAATGTACGGCTTGAAGGCCTGAGCTACGGCATGGCCGCTCATCGGCTGGCGTACCTGATGCGCGAAGCCTGCCGGCGGCAATTATCGGGAGTGAATCTGAAGGATGAAGCCCAGGTGCAGACCCTGGATGTCGAAGCGCCCAGCGAAAACTTTCTGCTCAAGGGCGATTAACTCTGCGTAGCAGCTGCCGAAGGAACGAGGCTGCTGCTACGGCTTTTGACTACCAATACACGCTTCGCTACAAACTCACACTGCAGAATTCGTCTCAATCCGTATAATCCGGTTCTTCAAAAAAGTACGAAAAAACTACAATTGTTGTAGTTAACTACGCATCCCTACCCGCACAGACCTGCAGAGCCGGGTCATCAACACAGGTGCTTCACATGGATTTCAACCCGATCGACATTATCCTGCACCTCGATGTGTACCTCGACATGCTGGTAAACAATTACGGGCCATGGATCTACGCCATCCTGTTTCTGGTGATTTTTTGCGAAACCGGTCTGGTGGTCATGCCGTTTTTGCCGGGTGATTCGCTGCTCTTTATCGCGGGCGCCGTAGCTGCCGGCGGCGGCATGGACCCGGTACTGCTCGCAGGCTTGCTGATGCTGGCTGCGATCATGGGCGACAGCACCAACTACGTTATCGGACGAACGGCAGGCGAGCGCTTGTTCAGCAACCCGAATTCGAAAATCTTCCGTCGCGACTACCTGGAAAAAACCCACGACTTCTATGAGCGTCATGGCGGTAAAACCGTAACCATGGCCCGTTTCCTGCCGATTTTCCGCACCTTCGCTCCGTTTGTTGCCGGTGTGGCGCGCATGTTCTACCCGCGCTTCTTTATGTTCAGCGTATTCGGCACCATCCTGTGGGTTGGCGGCCTGGTCACTCTGGGTTATTTCTTCGGCAATGTGCCATTTATCAAGAAGAACCTGTCGCTGCTGGTGGTGGGCATCATTCTACTGTCGCTGGTACCGATGATTATTGGCGTGATCCGCAGCCGTCTGGGCCGTACTCCAGCCAAAGCCAAAGCCTGATCGGGAGACACCACCATGTGGTCTCTAAGTGAATGGCGGCGCCAGCGAATCCTTGCGCAGCACCCGGTAACGCCTGACGTATGGCACAACGTGCGCCAGCATCTGAGCATTCTCGACGGGCTGAATGACGAGCAGGACAAATGGCTGCGCGACAGCAGCGTATTGTTTCTGCAAGCCAAGCACCTCACCCCCATGCCCGGGGTTGAGCTGACCGAAGAGGGCCGGCTGTTGCTGGCCGCTCAGGCGCAATTGCCGCTGCTCAACCTGGGTGACCTGGACTGGTACCAGGGGTTTCACGAAATCGTGCTCTACCCCGACGACTTCGTCAGCCCCCAGCGCCATCGTGATTCCAGCGGTGTAGAGCATGAATGGGAAGGCCATCACAGCGGTGAAGCCTGGCAGCATGGCCCGGTGGTTCTGGCCTGGCCGGGCGTGCTGGCCAGCGGTGGCTGGGAAGGCTACAACCTGGTCATCCACGAACTGGCGCACAAGCTGGACATGCTCAATGGTGCCGCGAATGGCATGCCGCCCTTGCACAGCAGCATGCATGTCAGTGACTGGACCCAAGCCATGCAACAGGCCTACGACCATCTCAATCACTACCTCGACCACCACAACCCCGACCACGCGCCTATCGACCCCTATGCCGCCGAAAACCCGGCGGAGTTCTTTGCGGTCACCAGCGAGTACTTTTTCAGCGCACCCGACCTGTTGAACCATGCCTACCCGCTGGTCTATCAACAACTGAGCCTGTTTTATCGTCAGGACACGCTGGCACGCCTCAAGCAGCTGCAAAGCGAACACCCCGAATACCGCGCGCAGCACTGATCGCCCAAGGGTGACGTCCTTATAGGAATACGCCTATAATCGCCGCCACTTTTTGGCCAAATCGGCCAAACAAACTGGCCTACTAACGGGGGCACCGCCCAATGAGCTACAGCAAGATTCCGGCTGGCAAAGACCTGCCGAATGACATCTACGTCGCTATCGAGATTCCGGCTAACCACGCGCCGATCAAATATGAAATCGACAAAGACAGCGATTGCCTGTTCGTTGACCGCTTCATGGCCACCCCGATGTTCTACCCGGCCAACTACGGTTTTATCCCTAACACCCTGGCTGACGACGGTGATCCGCTGGACGTGCTGGTGGTTACCCCTTACCCGGTAGCTCCAGGCTCGGTTATCCGTGCTCGCCCGGTTGGCATCCTGCACATGACTGACGACGGCGGCGGCGATGCCAAAGTGGTTGCAGTGCCTCACGACAAGCTGTCCCAGCTGTACGTTGACGTGAAAGAGTACACCGACCTGCCACCCCTGCTGATCCAGCAGATCCAGCACTTCTTCGAGAACTACAAAGATCTCGAAAAAGGCAAATGGGTGAAGATCGAAGGTTGGGGCGATGCTGAAGCTGCCCGTGCCGAAATCACCAAATCGGTTGCGGCCTACAAAGGCTAAGCAAGCGGTTAAAAAAAACCTCGGCTCGCCGGGGTTTTTTTATGCCTGCATAAACGCAATAAAACAGCCTGTTTACGGCGCGCAAAATGCCCAGTCAATGCCAGTAGGAAATATCGCTGCAAGTCTAGGAATTTTCTGGTTTTACCGTTTTTTTTTGAACGCTTAGTTTATTTAAACAGGCTTGGCTTGCCCGTAGACTCTGTGTTCATGAATACATCCGGTGATCGCCTGAAAGCCCTCCTGCGGGAGTGCCATTTAACCGCTTCGGACTTCGCAGCCAATCGCCGCGTTACGCCGCAGCACGTCAACAACTGGTTCAAACGGGGCATTCCGATGGCTCGCCTGGACGAAATCGCCGAACTGCTGTGCGTCAACAGCCGCTGGCTACGTACCGGCGAGGGCGTCAAGCATCCGGGCCTTGTCAGCAGCAACGATGAAAAATCGCCTGCCCAGACCGGACAGCCCAAACCGGCTAATGCCTGCGATATTGACGCGCCCTTCTACAACGAAACCTTGCACCCCGACGGATCAGGCAAAACCCATGTGGTGAAAATTCCTGATTGCACCGTGCGGCTCAGTTGCTCGACCCTGCAGGCCCTGGATGTCAGCCCCGACCAGGCCATTTGCGCACCCATGATTGGCAACAGCATGGCGCACAGGATCCAGGATGGTTCCACAGTCGCCATCGACCGCAGCCTGACCCAAATCGTCGACGGTGAAATCTACGCGCTCGAGCAGGATGGCATGCTGCGCATCAAATACCTCTACCGCCTGCCCAACAACGGCCTGCGCATCCGCAGCCACAACTGCCTGGAGTATCCGGACGAAGTCTTTGACGCAACAGAAGTCCATGCGCAGCAGATACGGATACTGGGCTGGGTATTCTGGTGGTCCACGCTTAGCCAGCGACGCCCGCCAGTGCCTTACAAACTGGACGAACAACCTTAGGTCTGGGAAAAGTACTCAAACCCCAGTATGATTCGTCGCACTTGTGCACTCCCCCTCGCGGCACGCGAGCCGGAATGCAGGGCCAGGCAGCAAAAAGCCGCTACGCCCCACACCCAGCCACAACGCGCTGGATGTCCCGATTGAAGGCGAGTACGGCTTACCAAAAATAAGCCAAACCCGCCCCCGAGAAGCCGGCCACAAGCCGGCTTTTTAATTGTCCAAAATAATCCTATCCCATCCGAGAACTCTGCCGATAGCCTAGCTATCACGGGCGTTTCAGGCGCTCCCCTGTCCGATGGTGTTCGATGCCATTTGACCGCATCCGACGATGAAGTGGGGGGACAGGTGGGGGGACAAAAGGGACGAGAGGGGAAATCCAATGGGTAAGCTGAATCCGAAACAAGTCGAAAACCTGACCGAACCCGGCACCTACGAAGATGGTGACGGGCTTCGCTTGGTCGTCAAACCTACCGGGCGTAAATCCTGGCTCCTTCGCTTCCAACTGGCAGGCCGTCGCAGAGAGATGGGCTTGGGCTCTTATCCTGAAGTCAGTCTTAAGAAGGCCAGGCTTGAAGCCAGCACCAAACGCAGCCAATTGAGCGACGGGGTCGACCCGCTAGCCGCTCGCGACATCGAGCGCGCTGCTCAACGCGAAGCACAGCGCGCCAGCGAGGCGAAACAGCTGAAGTTCGAAACACTCGCGAAAGAATACTGCAAAGCGCATGGGGGCACTTGGTCAGAGAAGTGGCGTAAAGGCTGGCTGCGTAAGCTGGAGCTGTATGCGTTTGCCCACATCGGAAAATTTTCAGCCGAGGAGATTGGGACTGCCCAGGTACTGAAGGTGCTGCAACCCATCTGGGCCACCAAAACTAGAACTGCCGACGAGGTACGCGGGCAGATTGAACAGGTTCTGGATGCAGCCAAGGCACGCAATCTACGAGAGGGGGAGAACCCTGCACGCTGGCGCGGGCACTTAGACAATCTGTTGAGTCGTGCTGAAAAGAAAAAGGCTCGAAAGCGTGAGCACTTTGAAGCTTTGCGCTGGCAGGATGTGCCGGCGCTGATGACCAAGCTCCAGGCAAACTCCTCACCGCCATCTTGGGCCGCTCAACTGCTGATCATGACCAGCGCACGCGCCCACATGGTCAGGTTCGCTCGTTGGGATGAATTTGATTTGGAAGGGGGCACGTGGTCACTGCCAGATGAGCGAATGAAGATGCGAGTGGCTTTCGTAATTCCGCTTGCCGAGGAAGTCGTAAAGCTGGTGAAGAGCATTCCGCGAGATGAGGGAAGCGCCTTTCTATTCCCTGGTCAGGGCAAGACAGGGGCCATGCACGCAAACGCAGTACGAACGCTCCTGCATGGCATAGGGTACGAGCACATCACCCGGCACGGATTTCGATCCTCGTTTCGAGATTGGGCCGGTGAATGCACTCACTACCCACGTGAGGTTTGCGAAATGGCGCTTGCGCATGATGAGCGAGACCAGACTGAAGGGGCTTACTCTCGCTCGGACTTTCTCGATAAGAGGCGCTTACTCATGAATGAGTGGAGCAGATTTGTAACCTCTCCAACTACAGCCTAGCACTTACTGACTGATACCTAAGACCAAACACTAATAACATATAAACGGAACGCAGCCCATGAAAGAAAATTCACCAAGTCACGATTTTGACGAGGACATTTCCCAAGACCCAGTGTCCGCAATCATTGGAAATGACGGAATAGAAAAACGTTTGAGCATCCTAGTAAACCGGCTTGACGACTATATGGAAGATGAATTTGGAGAGCGAACCGCAAAAGAAGAAATAAATGAATACTTACGGGCGATCCTCAGCGGACAAATCACCAAAAAAACCATACTGAACTACAACACAGAAAGATTATTGAGCAAAGATCTATCTATAAAAAAGGAAAGCTCAGTAATACTTTCCTTTATATATACAGCCATAGCTCAACACTTAATAAAACACGAACCACAAAACAACGCCTGGGCTGCTTTACTAGAAGCCAAACACTACTTAGCCTATCACGCTGGGCTCACAGACCCCATAAACCATAAAAAAACTGAACGTGCCCAAAAGGGCGGCCGTCAAAAAGCACAAAACGCGCTAGAACTTGAGAGATTAGTCATAACACTACTTTCGAAAAAAAGACCCAAAAAAGGTTGGCGAAACGCTTACGATGCAGCACACAGCATCGCTAGTGAGTTATCGACAATAGCTAACGAAAGCAACATCCCTATCCCGAACAACATGGAAGACCTGATACATAAACTGACAACCCTTATTCACGAAAACAAAGAAGTCGCCAAGGCTTTTGATTCACCAGAAGGCTGAATCACGCCTCAACCACTAGCGCCGTAAAAATCAATACGGCGCGTAGCCAACCACAGCGAAAGAGCCTCACTTAACACTTCAAATCAAATCAAATCAAATCAAATCAAATCAAATCAAATCAAATCAATGTAATTAACTCCTTTATGCCTAACAATATCAATCAGCCTTCTTTCCTTAAGCACATCCAAAGCACGTTCCAGACGAAGCTTATTTCTTAACTTGCCAGGCCCATACTGAAGAATTTTATTCTTCCTAATCTCGCCATATCTCTTACCAAAATAACTACACAGCCACTCCAACAAATCATCCGCATCAATATTTTCTTGTGGTGGAGGAACAAATATCTGAAAAAACTGATCTGAGTACCAGCAACATAAATCAACAGCAAAGTCTAGCTCCCCGCACGAAACCTCCCCCTGTCCGCCTTCAAAAAAGTGCAACAACGCCGCAACCCTAGCGATATTGTCGGCCAGTTTTGAAGCATGATCCGAGGCGCCCTCAAATCTGCCACCCTCAACAATACCTGTTTCTATTTCATTGAAAACATCCCGCCATCTTTCTTTGGCTTCCTGAGAAAAATGCACAGTCAACCTCTCTTTTTTCGGAGAGTCTAACAACGCCCGATTCAGGACAAGCAATTCGCCAATACGCGCAGAAAAATCATTACATCTCTCCCACGACAATGTGTCATCACCTATTACTCTAGTACCTTGCGTCGATTCAGGATGACAAACTAAAAACCTAGCCCACAACCCTGACCCACGACTTTTTTCGCCACGACGCTCCATATACTCTTTAAATGCTGACTCTTGCAGCATAACGGATACAGTTAAGCGAGAATCTGAAATCTGATAACTTTCAACAGAAACGCGATCAACTGTTATAGAGTCGCCACTCCACAATGAATTCTGCTTAGACAGATCATTCAGCGCCCCACCATTAAGAATTCCGGCACCTTCGCTCGATATTAACCCAGCTGATGGGAGATTATTATACAAGCCAAAGAACAGAGCCTCTGATGTCGCATCATCATAAACCATCTTGTATTGCCTTGGCCTTACAGGCTTCGACTTCTCAAGTGTACTCAAAAGCGACTCTTCCTCGCTGGAGTTAATGCCTTTATCTGTATTTTTGCTTATCTTCTTTAAGACAACCTTTCTTTTTTCCTTCCAGACTTCTAGCTGAACATTCCATTCGACAAAAGCTTCTCGGTATTTTTTATACTCCAAGCACTGAAACTCACGAATTGGACCTAGAAAAACATTTTCCGCAGTCGACTTTCGCTCACCCGACCCAGCTATTGACAACAACATTAAGGATGTCGGGACACACTGACCAGTTGGTTTGCAAACATCTATTAACCCCTGACACGCCAGTGAAATAGCCGTCAACGCGCCTGAGAATATTAACGCCCTCGGGGCTTGGACATTTTTTTCCGCCTCATTAACTGCAGCTGCTAGCAGGGCGCAAGGAACAAAGCGCGGAAAGCGTGCCCCTACCCTCGGTAGACTCTCGTGAAGCTTCACTGCATTCAGGAGGATACTCACTGCTGCACCTCCTCTTCAGTCCCTTGGTTACCGCTGTAGCATCCCGCAGATTTTCCGCCCTCAGGCACAACTATGCCTGAAGCGCCCCCCCATCCAGCAATAACCCTTGATTTAATCCAGGCATCAATCTCAACCTCAATCCAACCTATCGCAGCGATGCCCAGCTTGATCGGCTTGGGGAAAGTACTGTCATACCTTGGCGACTTCGGATTCATCCGATCGTAAATTGTGGACCTACCCAGTCCAACTCGCTCCTGTACATGCTTCAACCTCAGCACCCTAGAAACACAGCTTGTCATGCCCGTTACGCTCATCGTTTTTGCCTCAAGCTCCTAATCGATGAGTGAATCTATAACTATCCCAATGGATCATTTGACCATCTGCTTAATGTAATTTTTTACTCAAGCAGACCTCTTGACGCGAGCGGCACAAGTCGATCTAGAAACAATGAACAGCCTTCAGGACAAGTCTCGTAAGCTGAGCTGTAGCTGCTACTACTGCTACGAATAGCAGCGGTAGCTAGGTAGACGGTACCCGCAGGATCACATTCAAAGAAAATTCAGTCACACATCACTGCCATGACATCCGCCCCATGGAGCTCAGAATCATGTCTTTGAAGTGCCCTTGCTGTAATTCCCCCGAAATCGCATCGTTAAGAACAGCTATGAAAATCACTGCCGCCGTAGGCGCGGTGGGCGGTGCCGCTCGCGGAGTAAGCGCCGCGCTTGCTGGTGGCCAGGTCGGCGCCTCTGTCGGCGCTATTGCCGGTCCAATTGGTATCACCCTAGGCACTGTCTCAGGGGCCATTCTCGGCGGACTTGCTGGAGGCGTCGGAGGCTGCGCCCTCGGCGCCCAGCTCGGAGAAAAGCTCGATCGCCATGTGTCCGCCAACAACCTCTGCCTCGCCTGCAATCATCGCTTCAACCTACCAGCCTAATCCTCTTAAAACATTCTTCGGCCAGTGCTGCGCGAGCGCAGCATTTATGCCAGCACGCACCCAAAGGAATCACTCCCATGGCTCATCTCGTCGAACAAATGGCCTACGTTGGCGCTACCCCTTGGCATGGTCTGGGTAACCGCCTGACGCAAAAACAACCGCTGGAAGTCTGGCAGCGTGAAGCTGGCATGAACTGGCAGATTCAGGAAAGTCCTGTTCACTTCAAGGCCGACACTGTCGGCAACCTAGGCACGATTCACTCCTTTCCGGAACAGAAGGTGCTGTACCGCTCCGACACCAAGGCCCCCTTGTCGGTGGTTTCCAACCGCTACCAGGTTGTGCAGCCTCGTGAGGTGCTGGAGTTCTACCGCGATCTGACTGAGGTCTCCGGCTACGAGTTGGAAACAGCGGGGATACTCAAAGGTGGCCGCAAGTTCTGGGCTCTGGCCAGGACGGGGCAAACAACCGCCCTTAAGGGTAACGATCAGGTGAATGGCTATCTGCTGCTAGCCACTTCCTGTGACGGTACGCTGGCCACCACCGCGACCCCGACCACCGTGCGTGTGGTTTGCAACAACACCCTGACCATCTCCCTGAACGGCGCTACCCACGCAATCAAGGTGCCGCACAACACGCGCTTTGATCCGCAGGCCGTGAAGAAACAACTGGGCATCGCCGTCTCGCAATGGGATGAGTTTATGTACCGCATGCGCGCACTGGCGGAGCGCAAGGTGCAGTGGCATGAGGCGATGGGCTTCTTCATGAATGTGCTATGTGATGTGTCCCCCAACAGTCAGCTGCCGGAAGTGCTGCCGAATGAGCGCGCCCTGCGCAAAGTGCAAAGCCTGTACGAAGGCCAAGGTCGTGGAGCCACGCTGTTATCAGCTCAAGGCACTGCGTGGGGTTTGCTCAACGCTGTGACCGAGTATGTCGATCACGAGCGACGCGCCAGGAGTACTGAATACCGCATGGACTCCGCGTGGTTTGGGGCCGGCGCAGCCCTCAAAGAGCGCGCACTGAACGCAGCGCTGCAACTCGCAGCCTAGCCTCACTCACCAACTCAAATGTTAAAGCGCCTGGTCAGCTTCTGCTGGCCGGGGATTTTTTATGCCGCACAGGAATACCTCATGAAATATCACAAGCTCATAGCCGGTGAAACAACCGGCACCTATGTCATGGAATCACCAGTCACTGAGGCCGACATCCTGCAGATGGCGCAACAACTTGCGATGAGTCGTCTGTCTAAAGGCCAGACACTGACCGAGCCTCGGCACGTATTCAGCCACCTTCAAATACTGCTGCAATACCATGAGCACGAAGTCTTTGCGTTGCTGTTGCTCGATACTAAGCACCGGGTTATCGGTTTCCGCGAACTGTTTAGAGGCACCCTAGACGGCGCCAGCGTATATCCAAGGGAAGTGGTAAAAGTCGCCATGGAGCACAATGCTGCGGCCGTGATCCTGGTCCACTATGATCCGTCTAAGGATCCCGAGCCAAGTCAAGCCGATCGTACACTTACCACCACCCTCAAGAATGCCCTAAACATGGTTGGTACCCGGATATTGGATCATGTCGTCGTGGGCATTGAAGGGGCAAGTCCAGGCTGTGTGTCGTTTACCGAACGGGGTTACCTGTAATCCATAAAGGCTGGCTTAGTCACTCCGTCCGACAGACGCGATCTGCTCAATGCCGAAGCGGTCATTGACACCGTAAGCTCTCACTTCATTCGCATCCCATATAACGTACTATATGGACGAATACCCATCAACTGAACAACAGCAATTCGCCCCTCAGCTCCGACTGGCTCCAAACCCGTGCTGGCCATCCCCGTAATCCTTAGTGCTGGCCTTGCAGAGGTAGCTGGCTCTGTAGAACAGCTCTTGCTGCCCCAACTCATCATCTCTGTGCAAGTGGTAGGCAGGGTTATCTGGAATATGTACCAACCCACTACACTCATCGAGTGATAGTCTCAGAGCACTGGCCCAGGCCTCTACAAGGCGATTGAAGATGTTGGCCCTGCCTGGTTCGAACTTACCAAGCGCAGTGAACGCATCTCGGTTGAGCAGGATCAGAACGTGATAATGAGGTTTACCCAAGTACCCGATCTCTCTCGCCCAAACATAACGCACTTTAGTGTCATGGATATACTTCATTGACAAACCAGCCTTTAATCGATTGTGCTTGATCTTCGCTTTAAAGGACTCCAGGAAGCGATCTATTACCTCGTTCGTATACAGATAATCGGGCAGATCTATAGCGGAGGGAAAGCGCAAATCAAATCTGAAGGCGAAAACACGAGAGTAATCATCGAGCGCTCGACAAACCACCCAATCAAGACGCCTTAGGTAGCTTCGAACGAAAGGACCTTTATTCACCTGGATTGGCTGGCCACGATAGTGATCCTCATGGCAGAGCGTGAGATTAGAGTTTCCTGGATGACGTTTCATGACTGATACTCCGATATGTTAAATACATATCGAAGTGAGCCTTAGTAATTTCTTACAACAACCACAATAACCAACCTACCTATCTTATCGAGACAGAACAGGCTTACATGACTGCCCAGCTAGAACCAAGCAGTCAGACTTATAAACCAAACAAAGAGGCATCACAAATGAATCAGAGAGTTATAACTAATTAAAAATGAGCAGTACGATGCAACAGGCATTGGCTTACCTATCCGTCCATGTAGTGGTGCAGGTACTACGTGAGTGTCAGAGCTTACAATATGCCTAAACGTAGCAGTGCATATAAGCATATTACCAATACCGAGAATCCATCCCCTCCCCTAGAGTCATTCTCTAATCAAAAACGTACAGTACAGAGCCAACTTACCACCCATCTCAACTCTGGAAAAAAAACACCTTGGTCACATCCGACCACGGCACAATTTTAGCTACTAGCCGAAAAGCTCGAAGCCTAGGAATACAGCGTACTGAATAACCGCGCATCGCCAACCTGGCATGGACTGCCCTGCAGCTCATGTCCAACTCAAATTTGTAGAAAAAACCTCCATGAGCTTTGGGGGCTTTATGTTTTGCTGTTTGCCTTCATTGAAATATTGGCCACCAACCCTGAACTCTAACTGATGACAAAATTAGAGTCCAGTTTGGCCGACACCCCACTCTTGCAGGCGACTTTTCAAGCGTTCCCCCAATACTTTCCATAGTCAGGCCCTTCAGACTTAGGTGGATAACGCGGCTTAATAATTTTCACTGGAGTTGGCATCGGAAAGTCAACACCTACAAGAATCGCCTCTCCTTGGCCTAACGTCGGTAGAAATGCTGCGGCTGACTTATCTAGGCTTCCACAGGCCTTTTCAACAATTAAACGATCTCTCTCATTAATGAGTCGATGAACAATAAACATCCCCATCTGACTCAACACCTCCTCCGGAATATCTCTTGGACGCTGGGTTGCAAGTAGTACGGTCAACCCATATTTACGCCCCTCCTTCGCAATCAGCCCGAAGGCATCAAGTTTGACCTTGTTCATTTCATCACCAATATCTCTATTCAAAAACTGATGCGCCTCATCAAGGATGACAACTGTGGGATTTTCTAAAAACGCACCTCCTCTTGCCATTCCCAAAAGGTGCCGACCAAGCGCGTTGGCTAGCAACTCTCTAGCGTTATGTTCGAACGGAAGATATTCCATAGAGAGTCTTAAAACACGGTTATCAGACTTAAGAAATTCGTCAATTTTTTCCGGCAGAGACTCAAACTCTTCAGGGCAGAATAGGCACCTTAATGGCTTGGATCGAATGATTGAGTGAATTTTTGAGATTAGGGTTTCGCAGTAACCGCGAACTCGTTCATCAAGTCGCCCCCACTTGGAGTCATCAGGGGAATTTTGCGTTCCTCCAGTCTCATATACGCACTCCTGAACGATTTGTGCTGGTAAGTTCCGGATATAATATTTGGCATCCGATGCCTCCAACCGCGTAGAGTTTTGCATCTGGGCTCGATAGAAAGTCGCTCGTTCCAGATTAGCTTTGACATATGTTTTTGGCTCAAGACCTCCATCGTTCAGAACGTGCTGTAGCTTCAGGCTAGCTAGCGCTTCACGTAGCTTTGGTACTTGTGCGCCAGCACTCGGTTGAAATATGGCGAACAAATCCGCCTCTGTAAGTTCCCAGTACGGAAACCCAACAAAGGTTCGCTGATCCTCGTTACTACTTTTGTCCCCCCCTAAGTAGATGTCGTCGACCCTATCTTGGAATGTGTGAAACTCGCCAGTGGGATCCACGAGGATCACCCGACCTCCAATCCGTGCAATTTCTTGAACGATGCGCGCTACAGTCCAACTCTTACCTCCACCCGTCGCACCCAGTACAGCACAATGCCGTCCCAGCAAGTGAGCAGGATTCACATTCACGGTGGTCTGTGAGTCCTGCGGAATCGAAGCAAGCTCAATAAGACCAATGTTCTTGGAATGATCCCCCTCAACAACAAATTTCACTAGCGAAGGATGTGCAGAGAAAACGTACTGTCCGATACGTGGATGCTGAGGTATACCCGAGACGACTCGTCCCTCTGTGAGCTCTAATGTAATCAATAGCTGCACCAACCCTATAGGGTGTACATCTACTGGCAGTCCAAGACTTGGCTCAGCCTTTAATCGCTCGCTGTCTGGCAAAAACACTTCGGTAATCCGCCCAAGAACGGCATAATCCTCGCTTTCGACAAATACAAACTCACCGACTTGGCCACCAAGTATTGGATATCCTGCGTATTGTGTACTTGAGGCATTCGCTGCCTTAGGCAAATTAATTTTCACCGAGTCAGGCCCAACAGAAGAAACTGAACCGATAAATCTGCTTGGATCAAATGGACTTGATGGGAGAGGCCGCTTAGACATTCCCTTCACCTCGAAGCATTCGCACTCGTTCTAGATGCTGTTCTAAGTCGGTCTGCGCAGCAATGTCCGGGAGCATAGGGACAACCTCCTCAAAGGTTCCACTGATCAATGCAAGCCGAGCGTCACCGTGCTCAATCAAGTAACGCGTTTTCTTAAGATATGGGTTCTGTGTATCACTGCCAGCCTGGGCTCTGCCATTATTCTCATCAGCAGTCTTATTGCTTAGGGCAGGATCACAAATCACAACCTTGAGGCTCAGGTTTGAGCGAATTGCCGAAAGAATTGGCTCCGAGATATGGCTATCATTGAATCCAAAACCCATAATAAGCAAGCCTGTATCAGGCTGACGAATTGCGGCTTGGAGCGCCGACATCATTTCCAGATATGGTTGCTCGAAGGCTAACTCATATTTTGTATTTCGAGGATAAACAAGTACCGGACTCTCAGTTGCTGGATCTTTTTCAATTTCATTTGTTGTAGAGTTTTTTGTCCAATCTATAGACCCATGGAGTTTGTATAGCTGAAAAACGTTTGAGATAAAGTCGTGACTATCTGGATTACTTTCACGCTTTACGATGTCATAGCCAAAATAGATACTGTCAAACACCTGTGGCGTAGTGTGTGAAAACCCATCAACAACAATATATCGCCCTTGCCGTGCCGCGTGCTCAAAACAAAGATCATAGTTTGTCGTAAATATTTTTGATCTGACTTTTCGACTAGAACGTCTCGCCAGACGACGCAATAGATCGGCATGCACAGAGACCTCATCCGCAGCCCCAAGAAACCGGACACGATCTCGGACAATACGTTCGGTCTTCTCAATAAATAATGTAATGATGTCCCTTTGGCTCTCATCGTCGACAAACTCACTCGCTGCCTTGCAATGAGAGAGGAGCGCTTCAATGTTGCCTTTTTCCTGCTCTGACTCTGGCAGTTTTGACAACGCCAAGACTCTTGGAAAATCCGCACCACTTTCAGCCCGAGCAGCCTCCCATAGATCCCACATGGTAGGCGCTATGAATTTGCCGGGTTGAGCAGTTCTTTTTTTATTTACCTCGGTTGCAGCATGGTCAACGTTTACATGTAGAGATGTGCCCAGGCCGGTCAGAACGACCAAATTGCTACAACGAAGTGTATCTGAGAGCACGCGCCGGATTTCATCCAATGCGCTATCCGCGCCTACCTCCTCTTCGGGCCGCTGAATTGCAATCCATGCACCGCTAGTCCGGTATGAGAACACCCGCATTTCTCGCCCCCCTCGTTTACGCATCTCGTTGATTAAATGATCCATCACTGCCTCAAAAAGGCCTGGAGGGCTACAAAGCCTATTTTGAAACTACGAGCAATGACTCTCGGCCGCGAACAATCGCTCACAACTGCCCCCTGCTAAGCCAACTTCACCAACTCCATCAATTTTTCATAGCTATCCACCACTTGGTACTTCACTTGATCCGAGGTGATTTTGGCGAAGAATTTGCGTGCACAGGCAATTTTTGACTTTTCAATGTCGCGCAACTCAAGTGAAGACATAGAGCCCTTGGTCTCGGCAATAAAGTAGATGTGTTTCACCTTGCCTTCGTGGAAAGCGATGGCCCAGTCGGGGTTGTAGTTACCGACAGGTGTCGGGATGAAAAAGCTCTTAGGCAGTTTGGCGTACACCACTACCTCAGTGCTGGCATCCAGCTCCTCAACGAATTTACGCTCAGTCTTCGAGTCGGTGAACACGTAGTCGTAGACGTGATGTTTGGCCTCGAAGGCCTTACTGAAATCGTCCTTGGGCTTCTCTGCCGCGAAAATGTCCGAACTGTGGGTTTCATCCACCGGGTTGTAGGCGATGTGCTCGACGATAGTCGTGGCCTTCTGCTCGTTGATCAGCGTAGCGGCTTTGGCGATGAAGTCTTCTGGGTTGCTCCTGTACTGGCTAAACACGGCAACATTGATGCCCTTAAGAATGCTGGCAATGGTGCTGCGCGTCAGCTGTGTATCATCAGCCAGGTTACCGATCAGATCGTATTTCACCGCCGAATGAACGGAGTGCATGTACTTTTCGGTCGAGCTTTCTGAAATCTTGAAGGCAGAGCCGCTCTTCATGTCATCGAAGCTGGCATTCTCGAGCTGGCTACCGCGCTCGATGATGTACTGCATCGGTTTAACCCGAAGCCCCTCCTCCTTATGGTTGAGAGCGGCAATACACTTGCCCACCAACTCATCGGTTTCAAAGTGAACCGTGTAAGCGGCCTTGCGGTTGATCTTGTTCCAGAGCGCCTGAAATTCTTTCTTTTCGAAGTTCACTGTATTCAACGGGTTCAATTTGCTACCACGGTCATTACTGATCACGGGTAGCTGCGCTTCGCTGAACACACTGTCGATTAGCTGGAATACTTGCTCGGCAAAGGGCAGCAGTTCCTCAGGCAGCTCGGCGAGAAGCTCTTCTTTTTTTGCTTCGTGGTATTTGTCAGTGATGTTCCGCTTTTTGTCGACGTAGCCATTCTGGATCAGATAGAACTCAATATCTGTCGCCATTTCCTCTGTGACCGGAACGTCGCCCGTTACCGTCGGCAACACTTTCCCGGTGAAAAATGCCTTGTCCGCAATACGCGGCCTGGCCGACAGAGACTCGCTGATATCCTTCTGCAGTGCACTAACGAAGTCCTTGTAGCTTTCACTGGCCACTACCGTCAGCTCGTTGATTTGGTGCACCGTTGCCGGATCATCCATACGGTCACCCAACTGGTTGACGGCCAGACGCATGCCACGACCAACCTCTTGGCGGCGGGAGATACTATTGTCGCTGTGCTTCAGGGTGCAGATAACGAAGACGTTGGGGTTATCCCAACCTTCGCGCAGAGCCGAGTGAGAGAAGATAAAGCGCACCGGCTCATCGAAAGACAGTAAGCGTTCCTTATCTTTGAGGATCAGGTCGTAGGCATCGACGTCGTCGGTCTCAGTAGCCTTTTTACCGACAGAGGGATCGACCAGGCGCTTGCTCTTCTTATCGATAGAGAAGTAGCCATTGTGAGTTTGACGTGCCTGAATTCCCTTGAGGTAGCTGTTGTAGGGCGTGTCTTCCAGGGTCATCACGTTGGTGAGGTAGTCGTTGTACTCCTCCTCGAAGATCTGCGCGTATTCACCAAGCAGCTCGCCGGTTTCGTCGTATTTTCGGTATTTAGCCACCTCGTCGATGAAGAACAGCGACAGCACTTTGATGCCCTTACTAAACAGCATCATCTCTTTCTGAAAGTGCGCCTTTACCGCTTCGCGTATCTGGATGCGGCGCATCGCGGCCTCATCCACGTTGCCCACGGCCTCCCCGGCCACCAGCTCCACGCCGTTGGTGAAGCTCAGCATGTCGATACGGGCGTCGATGTCGGCCACCACGTAGTCTTTGTACTGATCCAGGCCACCGGACAGGTCGTACAGATTGTCGTTACGACCGAGCTTGCGCATAACCCGCTTGATGCCACTGCTTTGCTTGATCTCCAGCTCGACCCGCGCCATAGGCGGTTTATTGGTCGAGACTTCAATGTCCTGTAGAAACAGATAGGCATTGGTGCCGGTCAGGCCTTTGACCGTGATGCCGCGCACGCTGATCTTCTTCACCAGCTTTTGGTTGTAGGCATCCAGCGCATCGAGGCGGTGGATTTTGTTGTACTCCGTTTTGTGGGTGGCCGAGTAGCGCACGATCATCAACGGGTTGAACTCGCTGAAGGAAGCTAGCGTCTTGGCTCCCTCCATCTTCTGCGGCTCATCGAGAAACAGGATCGGCCGGTTGGCTTTGATCACATCGATCGGGCGGCGCGACTGAAAATCATCCAGTTCTTCATAGATCCGCCGCTGGTCTGCACCACGGGCTGCGAACGCCTGGACGTTGATAACCATGATGTTGATGCCGGCATCCGAGGAAAAGCTTTCTAGGTTGTGCAGCTGCTTGGAGTTATAAATGAAGAAGCGCGCCTTCTTGCCGTAGCTCTCCAGGAAGTGCTCAGCCGTGATCTGCAGCGACTTATAGACACCTTCACGAATGGCAATGCTCGGCACCACGATGATGAACTTGCTCCAGCCATAGCGTTTGTTCAGCTCGAACATGCTCTTGATGTAGCAGTAGGTTTTCCCAGTCCCCGTCTCCATCTCTACATCAAGGTTGATCGGGCAGCCGGTTTTGTTGTCCTGCTCCAATCCAGAGGAAAGCGGCAGGTTCTGCCGCCGCTGCACAGCCTGAATATTTTTCAGTAGCTGATCTTCGTGAGCACCGGACCACTTCTCTCCAAGCGAAAAGCTGATTTCAGCATTTTTGAAGCCAGCCTCGGGTAGCTCGATCGTCTTGGAACCGAGAAGGTCTATTTGCTGCGGAGTCACTGGCGTAATTGATTTAATGCCAGGGTCGACACGATAGTTAACGCTCGAAGATTTCGGCTGGCCGGAAAAACAGTCGGCGAAGGCGTCGACCGCATGGGTCTGGTAGGGCTGGACTTTAAACTTCAGTTTCATGCTTCAGTACTCGAATCGTCAGCCGGCAGCTTGGGCGCCTGTTTGGCGATTTTTTTCTCTTCCGATTTCACGCGACGCTCAAGCTTACGAATGTCCTCTTCGGCGGGCAGTTCTTCGGGCTTGATGCCGCGTTGCTCCAGCATGTCACGCACGCTCAGGTTGTTCTGAACATGCTCCTTGACAATGGCCGGCTCACCTTGCAAATCAGCTTGCAGCACGTTGTGGTTGGTCATCTCAGTGGCTAGGTTTTTTGCGGCGATGGTCAGCGTCGGTAAAAAATCCGCCAGCGGACGGCTTTTGACGATGCCATATCTGTCCTTCATCGCCTGCGTGGTTTTGCCGCCAAACAGAGCGGCATCTCCTCGGGAGCGGATACGGGCAAAGCCCTCGTCATCCACACCGCGCTCGTAGATGTTCTGTGACAGCTCTTTTTCCGACTCACGCAAACGATCCCGCGCATCGAAACGAGCCTGCAGGCGCATCCGATCTTCGACCAACTCCTGCTTACGCGTTTGCAGCGCGAAGTAGCTCTGAGCAAAGGCAATCGGCTGCTTACGCGGGTCGCCGTTCTGAGCAATCAGGTAGCAGGCATAACGAGTGAGCATGAAGTCATCAACCGACCGCTGCCCGCCTTTGCCAATCTCGATCATTTTCGTGACGCCACGAAAATGATCAGCGGCATCTAGTCCAGTGGTTTCACACGAGGCTATAGCGCGCTGGATGGCAGTAAGAAAATTCTCCCAGCGGGCATAGCCCAAGGGCTCTTGCAACTCACGGGCGAACCAGAACTCGATGTCCTCATCGGGCACCCGTTGCACCAGCGCATCAAATCGCTGTTGCAGCTGTGACAGGGATTGATTGTCCATAGCGACGGCTTCCTGTCGGTCAGAGAGTTTTGATTTCAGTAGCCGGCGACAGCAGCTTGAACACCTGCTCTACGTTGATTTTCACGCTGTCGCTGGCGAAGCCGGCGTCGCGGAACACCACACGTAGCGGCTTATGTCCGGCGAGCTGTTTGACGAAGTCTTCGTCGATACCAGTATCGAAGCAGGCGACCAGTGCGTTGCCGTCAACGAAGAACACGGTCTTGCCGGCGATAACTTGCTGGTTGATCGGCAGGGCCAGATCCACGCCCCAGTCCAGCAGCACCTGAAACAGCAGATCCTCGGCGGTGCGGTCTTCGCGGATATTGTCGACTTGATCGGAGAGCAGATCCTGGCTCACTGCATCCGGCGTGTAGTACACCTCTTTCATATTGGAGGTGTCGATTTTTAGAGCTCGGAAACCAGTATCGAGGTCCGGAGCCGTCATAGCACTCGCGGCTTTAATTTTGGTGCCTGCGCGTCGAATTCGTTCTTTACTGATCTCCGAAATCGACTTATACCCAGCGAGGAAAGCATCGCTCTTCTCATCAGTAGGCTCGTTCAACTGCACCATAATGTAACGTCTTTGACCTCCATCATCACCATTCATTGCCATCACAGCATGCGCAGTTGAGGCAGATCCTGAAAAAAAATCGAGCACTATAGAGTCGCGACTTTCCGCTCCCAACTGGAGCATTCGCCGAATCAAAGATGTAGGTTTCGGAAAGCTAAATGGCGACCGTCCGTCAAACAACTCCTTCAACTCTCTACTTGCAGTGTCATTACTACCAACCTCTTTATGAGACCACAGTGTTTTTGCTTTTACTCCTTCACGCAGCTCGGACAAAAAACGTTTTAGATTAGGTTTAGAGTTCCCTGTCTGGCCAAACCAAACACGGTTATCCAAAATCAATTTAAGAATATCCGCCTCAGAATAACGCCAGTGAGTGTTTGGCTCCGGCTCATGTTCCTTACCAGTAGGGCTAGTTATCTTAAAGCGACCATTTCTACGCTCTCCATCAGCGTACATTGGAATGGCCTTCCAATTCCCGCGAGGGTCGTTGTCGGGATTAGAGTACCTTGCATCCATTTCTGCAGAGCGAGGTAGAAACCCAATACACGAGGGGGTTGCAACCTTCGCATAAACCAAAATATTTTCGTGGCAGCATGACACCAGCGACGAATCATTTTTGGTTGTATACATTTTCTCCCATGCAACCTCAGCAATAAAATTTTGCTCTCCAAAAACCTCATCACACATTCTTCTTAGGTTAGCGCACTCGCGATAATCGATAGAAACAAAAATGACACCATCATCACGGAGTAAGTTTCGGGCAAGCTTTATTCTCGAATAAATCATCGACAGCCAGTCTGAGTGGAACCGACCATTGGTATCTGCGTTAACTACTAGGCGATTCCCATGTTCATCTTTTTGGTTCGAACGCTGAAAATACTCACTAGATTCCTCAGAGAAGTCATCTTCATAAATTAAATCCGTTCCCGTGTTATAAGGAGGATCGATATAAATCATCTTGACTTTATTGAGATAAGCTTCCTGCAGTAATTTTAACGCCTCAAGGTTGTCCCCTTCGATAAAGAGATTCTGTGTGGTATCAAAGCCAACACTTTCTTCTCTGCAAGGGCGTAGCGTCTTGGCAATAGGTGCATTGGCTGTCAGTAGCGCCTCACGCTTCCCTGGCCAATTCAGCTGATAGCGCTCCTGCGATCCATCAACAATGGAAGAAGACAACTCCTGACGCAGCAGATCGAAGTCGATGGCCTTCTTCAGTTCGCCCGCTTCATCCCGAGCTTCGGTGATGCAATTGGGGAACAGCTCAGCCAGCTTGTCGATATTGGCTTCGGTCATGTTTTGAGAGTGCATTTTCAGCTTGTCCATCGGACGTCCTGTAATTCTTGAGGTCTTGGCTGCGAACTGGCGCTTAGGCGCTCAGCTGATCAATTTGGGTATTCAGCTCCCGCAGTTGAGCGTTGAGCTCTACTTTGCGGTTGAACTGTATTTCTTTGTGCAAGCGAGCCTCCAGCTTGCGCTGCTCGGCTTGCAGGTTGCGCAGCCGTGTCAGTCGCTGCAGCTGCTCTGGCAGACCTTCACCGAGCCTCGCCGACTGAGGTAGCAAGCTGCGCAGCAGTTGTTCGTAAAGGCCATACAGATCCAGCGCCACCGGTAGTAGCTGACGCTCGGCATCAGCAGCTAACCAGACTCCGGAGAAGTAGCCATCGATGACCCACTTACTGGCATCGGCTTCGCTCGGGCGTTTAAAGGTCGCCACCATGCGGGTGCGCTGCTCATGGTGCAACTGAAAGATGATCGGCAGTGGGATAGCGCGGTCGATGGCGCGCAGTACTTCCTCATCCAGTTCGGCGGTTTTCAGTGCGATGTCGAAGATCTGAATTTCTACGACACTGCCCCGCGCCGGCAGGTTAATGGTTTCCGGGGCCAGCTTGTAAGCCCAGGTAATTTGCTCGACCTGGGCAACAAATTTATCGCGCAGCGTCGAACTGACAGAACCCTGCTCGTAGATTTTGTTCTTCGCCACCACGCGGCCAACCTTGGCCTGCGGCGGAAAACTAAATAGCGCTGGCGTAACTGCCGGAGTGACTGCGGCCTGGCTCATGCCACGCCCTGAATGACGATGAAAGTAATCAACTCGAAATCATCCAGCCCAGAGATGGTGTCGACCAGCGCGGTGGTCTTACCGCCGCTGAACAGACTGTCGATGTCTTTCTCTTCCTTCACATCGATCATCGAGCGAATCGCTTGGTCGAGTAGGTTGGAGTAGGCACGCATGTTACGCCCGTCCTGGGTGGACTGATTGAACCGCTGGTAGGCATCAATGATCGGCTGGTTATGGCCCTTACAGGCGCTGCGAGCCAGGTCCAACAGACGCTTGGCTTCTGTCTGATCACTGATGATCTGCCCTTCCAGACTGATATAGATCAGGTAGAAGGGATGCAGGCGGTTCTGTTGATTGAGGCTGGCGCCGTGCTTGCGATTGCGCAAGGTGAAGATTACGCCGGGCACCAAGCCAAGTTCCTGCCGTGCCGGCACCACGGCGTGCAAGCCATTGGGGATGCTGCCGAGGTCACCATTGGCCTTGATGTAGCTGAGCAAATCCATGCGGAAATCATTGAGGCCGAGGTCGGTGATGGAGACGCCGGTCTTGATGTCTTCCATCTCGATCACTTCATCCTGCAAACGTCGCAGTTGCTCTTTGCGGTAGGCCACGTCATTGGCCTGTGCGCTGAGCACGTTGTCGTCGCCAGTGGCGGTAACGTCAGCGATCATCATGCGGTTTTCAACCCGCTCTTTGAGGTTGATGTACTCGTCGAGGCTGATATCTGGCCAGTAGTTGACCAACTGGATGCTGGCGTTCTGCGAGCCAATACGATCCACCCGGCCGAAGCGCTGGATGATGCGCACCGGGTTCCAGTGAATGTCGTAGTTGATCAGGTAGTCGCAGTCCTGCAGGTTCTGGCCTTCGGAGATGCAGTCGGTGCCGATGAGGATGTCGATTTCACGCGGCTCGTCCGGGTAAATCAGCGCTTTTTCTTTCGAGCGCGGCGAGAACAGCGTCAGCAAACCTTGGAAGTCGTAAGTCTGGCGACTGCCCGGCATAGTGCCGAGGGTGGACTTGGGCGCATCGCTGCCGGTGACCTTGCCGGAATGCACATTGTGAGTGCTCAGCAGGTACTCAGCCAGGTTGTCGTAGAGGTAATTGGCGGTATCGGCGAAAGCGGTAAAAATCAGCACCTTGCGATTGCCAGGATTGATCGGCGATGCCAGCTTGCTGGTGATCTGGGTTTTCAGGTGCTGCAGTTTGGCGTCGTCGGCTGGTGTGACCTTGGCCATTTCAGCCAGCAACTCTTCAATGAAGATCAGGTCGCCTTGCAGGTCTTGCTCCCAGGACGGCACGTCCATGTCTTCCAAGCTGATCTGAATCTTCTTACCGATGGTAATGTCGCCGGGCAACGGTAAGTTGTCGTCGTCAAAATCGGCATCTTCAAAGGCAGCGGTAACGTCGGCGAAGTCACTGGCAAGGCCGGTTTTCTTGAAGGTGGCGATTTTATCCAGCGCGTTCCGATGCGTGTTTTGCAGATTTTTCAGGGTCAGGCGGAAAGACTCGACCGAGCTTTCCAGGCGCTTTAGCAGGTTGGTGGTCATCAGCGCTTGCAGGCTTCTCTCGCGGTCGACCTGTTTGAGCTTGCCTTTACCTCCCTCCACTTCGGTGTCGTACATCTCTTCGTACTTTTTCAACCGGCTGGGCAGGATGTAGCTAACCGGGGCGTACACGGCGAGCTTAAGCAGCGACAGCTGGTTGAAGATCTCGTTGAAGCCAATGACGTCACCACGCGGAGTCAACGGGCAATGAAACGACAGTGGCTTGCGGCGCTCAGGGAAGCTGCCGATGTCGGCGGTGTTGTAGAAAGTCTCGATATGCCGGCGAGAGCGGGCAATGGTGACGCTGTCGAGCAGCTCGAAGAAGTCGAAATCAAGGGTATTGAGAATCGCCGCTGCAGTGCGTTTCTCCGGTGGCAGACCGGTCCACACATTGAAGGCTGCCTGGGCGCGGCGGAAGATACCGTCGATGTCCTTTTCAGTGCGCAGCTTCTTGCTGAGGTTGTCGCTGTCCCCCTCGTAGGCCAAGGCCAACTGGTTGCGCAAGTCGCTGAAACGGTTGTTGACCGGGGTGGCTGAGAGCATCAGCACCTTGGTCTTCACGCCTTGACGAATGACCTGATTCATCAGCCGCTGGTAACGGGTCTCTTTGTCTTTATAGATATCGTTGTTACGGAAGTTGTGCGACTCATCGATCACCACCAGGTCGTAGTTACCCCAGTTGACGCGATCCAGCGGAATGCCCAACGACTCGCCACGGGTGCGGGTCAGGTCGGTGTGGCAAAGCACGTCGTAGTTAAAGCGATCCTTGGCAAAGATGTTGGTCTTGAGGTTGCGATTGTAGTTCAGCCAGTTGTCGGCCAGTTTCTTCGGGCAGAGCACCAGCACCGACTTGTTACGCAACTCGTAATACTTGATCACTGCCAGCGCAGTGAAGGTTTTACCCAGGCCAACACTGTCGGCAAGAATGCAGCCGCTATAGGTCTCCAGTTTGTTGATCAGGCCGGTGGCGGCGTCACGCTGGAAGTTGAACAGCTTCTGCCAGATCAGGCTGTCTTGATAGCCGGTACGGTCATTGGGCAGCACGTCCTCGTTAATGTCTTCCAGAAACTCGCGGAAGATGTTGTAGAGCATCAAGAAGTAAATGCGCTCAGGGGCATTCTCCTGATAAACCGAGGCGATGTGCTCGCACAGCCGTGAGGTCACGTCTTCCAGCTTGCTTGGGTCGCTCCAGATCTGATCAAACAGATTGAGAAAAGTCGCGGTAACGCTTGGCTCATCTATTTTGGTGACAAAGTTCGATACGGCGTTACCCTGCTGGTAACCCAGATCCACGGCCGTGAAGCCTTGCAAAGGCATGTAGACGCTGTCGCCAACTTTGTCTTGCACGCCCGCGAAGGGCTGCATAGGCGCCTGGCCTCGATTGGAGCGAAACTTGGCCTTGCGTTGAATCCAGTCAGCACATTCCCTGGCTATCGCCTTCTGGGTGAGCTGGTTCTTCAGCTGGATTTCAAACTCACTGCCGGTGGTGCTGCGCTCGCGCTCGGCCTTGGGAATATGAAACTCGCGCTGTTCCTTCTTGATCTTGTCGCTCACCTCGTTGGGCACAAAGGTCGGCGAGGTAAAGATGAACTCCAGGGAGTCGATGCTCTCCAGCTCCTTCTTCAACGCGACGTAGGCGTAGATCGAAAAGCACGAGGCGGCAATCTTCAGCTTCGAGCCCGGCTTGAGCGTACCTTTTAGGTTTTCACCAAGCAGGGTGTTGATGTTGTCGATCAGTTCCATTTGGAGGGATCCCTTTATGCGAGCTGAGGGGATTATCATGGAGCCAGGGATTAATATCACGTATTACTAGCCGGCAAATTGCCACGTATTCAAAATCACAGCCCAATGGGAGCTCGACTGCATGAGCGCAGACATTGACGACACCAGCCACGAGCTTGAACAGATAAGCGCACGCATTGGCGCAGTGGGGGGATAAATGGGGGGACAGAAATAGGAATCTCCACGCGCCCCAGCAAAATAAGGCCACAGCCAAACAATAACGCCGCCCACAAGCCGGCTTTTTAATGCCTGAAATAATCCTCGTTCACTCGACACTCCTCGATAGCGACGCCATCACCCGCCAGTTCGCGTTCGATCTGTTCGATGCTGGGCAAACTGGTCTGCAACTCTGCTGGCAGTGACTCTACCAACTGGTACTCGGCCACGCCGATGGGCCGGGTGTTATCGCGCAAGGCGTACTCGGCCACCACCTTGTTCTTGCTGGAGCACAGCAACAGGCCGATGGTGGGGCTGTCCTGGGGATCCTTAACCTGCCCATCCACGGCGGCCAGATAAAAACCCAACTGCCCAAGGTGCTCCGGTTTGAATTTACCGGCCTTGAGTTCAACCACTACATAGCAGCGCAGCTTGAGGTGGTAGAACAGCAGATCGATGAAAAACTCGTCACCTCCCACATTCAAAAGCACTTGTTTGCCGACGAAGGCAAAACCTGCGCCCAGCTCCAGCAAAAAGTCGGTGACATGCCTGACCAAAGCAGTTTCTATCTCTCGTTCATGCGCATCAGCGCCAAGGCCAAGAAAGTCGAAACGGTAAGGATCTTTCAACGATTCACGGGCCAAATCGGACTGGGGTTTGGGCAAGAAGTTTTCAAAATTGCTCACGGCCTTGCCACTGCGCTCCAGTAAACGACCCTCGATCTGCATGACCAGCGTATTTCGCGACCAGTTGTGTTCGATGGCCTTGGCCGCATACCAACGGCGGGTTTCGGGACCGGGGAGTTTGTCCAGCAGCACCAGATTGTGCCCCCAAGGCAATTGTGCAACAGCCTGCTGCACAATTGCCGTATCAGGCCATGCCTGGGCAAAGGCACGCATATATTTGAGGTTGCGTGGCGAGAAACCTTTCATGTGCGGGAAGGCTGCGCGCAGATCCAGCGCCAGACGCTCAATCACTTTCGTGCCCCAACCTTGCTGTGTCTGGCGGGTCAAAATGTCGTGACCGATTTGCCAGTACAGCAGTACCAGCTCGCGGTTCACCGCCAACGTGGCGCGCTGCTGGGCGCCATGAATGCGGCCTTTAAGATCGCTCAACCAGTCACTGTAGCCATCGGGCTGCGCACTCAAACCAACAGGAGTTTCACTCATGGCTTTTTCTCTCGTGACCACGCCAGCGTGCTCGAAACATCTGCAGTGCACAGATCCAATCGCTGGCAGGGCACACAACATAAGCCTTTAAATTCGGTCTTTTCGTACGACACTTCGCTTTCATTCTCGTGAAACTTCCGAGAAAAATCCCGTTCGCTTGCGCCTGCCAATTTCGGGAAATAGTCTCGGGCCATCGCTGCAAAATCAGCGGTCGGGTTTAGTCGCCCGATCTGTAATCCGGCGCAAGGCAACACCTCCGCAAGGTGCTTTTTACGGCCTGCGTTTTATGGTGGCCGTGCGCAGGGCGCCCTTGTGGCGCGCCGGGTTCCGGATGCACCGGTCGACTAACCTGCGTACGGCTGCCACCCACTCGTTTAGTAGCGACAAGTGAAAACCCCCTCACCTGGATACATGGGCGCCCTGTCGATTTGCCCCAAAACCCGCCGTCTGCTAGTGTCAGCCGGTTTTAACGCCTACCGAGAATGCCGCCATGGCCCGCAAAAAAGCTTCCCCGGATTTCGAACAGTCACTCGCTGACCTGCAAACACTGGTCGAGCGTCTGGAAAATGGCGAGCTGTCGCTGGAAGATTCCCTGACCGCCTTCGAACAAGGCATCCGCCTGACCCGTGATTGCCAGGGCGCACTGGCCCAGGCCGAGCAGAAAGTACAGATCCTGCTTGAGCGTGACGGTGAGCTGGCACAAGAGCCTTTTGATGCGGAACAGTCCGAATGATTGATGCTTACCAGATCAGCAGCCAGGCCCGTGTCAATGCGGCGCTTGAAAGCCTGTTTGTCGCTCCGGCTCCCGAGCTGGCCCGTCTTTATGAGGCCATGCGCTACAGCGTCATGAATGGCGGCAAACGGGTTCGCCCGCTGCTGGCCTATGCCGCCTGCGAAGCCCTCGGCAGTACACCTGAGCAAGCCAATGGCGCGGCCTGTGCCGTGGAATTGATCCACGCCTATTCGCTGGTGCACGACGACTTGCCCGCAATGGACGATGACGATCTGCGTCGCGGCCAGCCAACCACCCACAAAGCGTTCGACGAAGCCTGCGCCATTCTGGCGGGCGACGGCCTGCAAAGCCTGGCGTTCAGCGCTTTGCTCGACCCGCGCCTGAGCAACCTGAACGCCGACACCCGTTTGCGCATGGTCACGGCCCTGGCTTTTGCTGCAGGTCCGGCGGGCATGGTCGGCGGGCAAGCGATCGACCTCGGTTCGGTGGGGCTCAAGCTCGACCAGGCCGCGCTGGAATACATGCACCGGCACAAGACCGGCGCCCTGATCGAAGCCAGCGTGCAACTGGGCGCCCTGGCCAGCGGTCATGCAAACGAAGACAACCTGCACGCACTGAGCGTTTATGCACGGGCCATTGGCCTGGCGTTTCAGGTTCAGGACGACATTCTGGATGTTGAAAGCGATACCGCAACTCTGGGTAAACGCCAGGGGGCCGACATAGCACGGGACAAACCGACCTACCCCGCCCTGATGGGGCTGGAGCAGGCCAAAGGCTATGCGCTTGAGCTGCGCGACCAGGCGCTCAACGCCCTGCGACATTTTGATGCAGCCGCCGAACCGCTGCGTGAACTGGCACGTTATATCGTTGAGCGACGCCACTAAAGGGCGCTCCTCGGTAACGTTTTCTGACAGCTCTAATGCCAAGGTCTTACGAACGAATGCCAGACTGCGTGGGCAGCTTACGTTCCATAAGGTAAACTGCCGCCTCTTCTTATACCTATAACGATTCGCCTGATGCCAACGACGTTTCAAGAGATTCCCCGCAACCGTCCGACTACGCCCCTGCTTGACCGGGCAGGCACGCCTGCGGGCCTGCGCCGCCTGGCAGAAGCCGAGCTGGAAACCCTGGCCGATGAGTTGCGCCTGGAATTGCTCTATACCGTCGGCCAGACGGGCGGGCATTTCGGTGCCGGCCTGGGTGTCATTGAGCTGACCATCGCGTTGCACTACGTGTTCGACACCCCGGACGACCGGCTGGTGTGGGACGTGGGCCATCAGGCGTATCCGCATAAAATCCTCACGGGCCGTCGCGAGCAGATGGCAACGTTGCGTCAGAAAGACGGCATTGCCGCTTTCCCACGTCGTGCCGAGAGCGAGTACGACACCTTTGGTGTCGGCCACTCCAGCACCTCGATCAGCGCAGCGCTGGGCATGGCCATTGCCGCCCGCCTGCAAAAAAGCGAGCGCAAGGCGATTGCCGTGATCGGTGACGGCGCATTGACTGCGGGCATGGCGTTTGAGGCGTTGAACCACGCGCCCGAAGTCGACGCCAACATGCTGGTGATCCTCAACGACAACGACATGTCGATCTCGCGCAATGTTGGTGGTTTGTCCAACTACCTGGCCAAGATCCTGTCGAGCCGCACCTATGCAAGCATGCGCGAAGGCAGCAAAAAGGTGCTCTCGCGTCTGCCTGGTGCGTGGGAAATTGCGCGGCGCACAGAAGAATATGCCAAGGGCATGCTGGTACCCGGCACCCTGTTCGAAGAGTTGGGCTGGAACTATATCGGCCCGATCGATGGCCACGACCTGCCGACCTTGATCGCGACGCTGCGCAATATGCGCGACCTCAAAGGGCCGCAGTTTCTGCATATCGTCACCAAAAAAGGCAAGGGCTTCGCTCCGGCCGAAGCGGACCCGATCGGCTATCACGCCATCACCAAGCTCGAACCGCTCAATGCTCCGAAAGCTGCACCGAAGGCACCCAGCGGGCCCAAGTACTCCGCCGTGTTTGGCGAGTGGCTGTGCGACATGGCCGCTGCCGATGAGCGCCTGGTGGGCATCACCCCGGCCATGAAAGAAGGCTCGGATCTGATTGCGTTCAGCGAGCGGTATCCAAAGCGCTATTTCGACGTGGCGATTGCAGAGCAACATGCCGTGACCTTTGCTGCCGGCATGGCCTGCGAAGGCTCCAAGCCGGTAGTGGCAATTTACTCGACGTTCCTGCAGCGCGGTTACGACCAGCTGGTGCATGACGTCGCGGTGCAGAATCTTGACGTGCTGTTCGCCATCGACCGTGCCGGCCTGGTGGGCGAAGACGGCCCGACCCACGCAGGCAGCTTCGATCTGTCGTTCCTGCGCTGCATCCCGGGCATGCTTATCATGACCCCGAGCGATGAGAACGAACTGCGCAAAATGCTCACCACCGGCCACCTGTACAACGGCCCGGCGGCAGTGCGTTACCCTCGCGGCACAGGCCCGAACGCAGTGATCGAAAAAAACCTCGAGCCGCTGGAAATCGGCAAGGGCGTGATTCGTCGCCAGGGTTCGAAAGTCGCCATGCTGGTATTCGGCGTGCAACTGGCAGAAGCCCTGCAAGTGGCAGAAAAAATCGACGCCACCGTGGTCGACATGCGCTTCGTCAAGCCGATGGATGAAGAGCTGGTTCGCGAAATGGCTGCCAGCCATGAGCTGCTGGTGACCATCGAAGAGAACGCTGTCATGGGCGGCGCAGGCGCCGGCGTCAGCGAGTTCCTGGCCCGTGAAAACGTGCTCAAGTCTGTGCTGCACCTGGGCTTGCCGGATATTTACGTCGAACATGCCAAACCGAGCCAGATGCTGGCCGAATGCGGCCTGGATGCGGCAGGTATCGAAGCCTCGGTACGTCAGCGCATGGAACTCCTGGGGCTCTGAGCCACTTGGTCTGCGCGATTTCGTAGCAGCTGCCGCAGGCTGCGTTCGATTGCGAAGCGATCGTAAATCCGCCCCCCTCGGTGATACTGATACACCGCGAGGCATGGTTTACGGTGGCTACGCCACCGAACGCAGCCTCGTTCCTACGGCAGCTGCTACGGTCCGCCCAACACCCTGTTGAGACACCATGAAACGCCTTCGTCTTGCTCTGATCCTCGGTTTTATCCCCGCCTGCCCTTTGCTTGCAGAGCCGCTGGAGCGCGAAGATGCGCTCAAACTCCCGCAGATCCTGATCACCGGCAATCGCCAGGTCGAGGCTCGCTCGGACAGCACAAGCGCCAACAGCGTGTTCACCCGTGACGATATCGACCGCCTGCAACCCACCAGCCTGACCGACTTGCTCGGCCGGGTACCCGGTGTACAAGTGGCCCGCAGCGGTGGACGCGGCGGTTTGCCGGGGATTTACATTCGCGGCACCAAGTCGGCGCAAAGCCTGGTGCTGGTCGACGGCCAGCGCATGGCCAATGCCACTTCGGCCGACAGTAATCTGCAGTACCTCAATATCGATCAGATCGAGCGGGTTGAAGTGCTGCGCGGCTCGCGCTCGGTGATCTACGGCAGCGATGCGATTGGCGGTGTGATCCAGATTTTCACCCGACGCGGTGCCGATCAAGCCCCGCAGCTTCGCCTGCATAGTGCAGTGGGCAGTTATGGCAGCTCGCAAAACAGCCTGGGCATCTCCGGTGGCGACGGGCAAACGCGCTACAACCTCAGTGGCAGCCTGGAACAAACCGCCGGGATCAACCGCACCCACGAATCCTTCCCCAGCGACAGCGACCACGACGCCTATCGCAACAAGTCACTGAGCCTGAACCTGAGCCACTACCTGAACCAGGAGCTTGAAATTGGCCTGACGGCCATGAAAAACGTCGGCAAGACCGAACTCGACAATTCGTTCGGGCGCTGGGACCCGCAGACCCAGACTGTCAGTGGCCAACAGCTCTACAGCGATTTTGATATCAGCAGCGTCGGCAGTTTTATCGACGCGCAACTGAACGAACGCTGGAACTCGCGCCTGGAGCTGGGCCACAGCGAAAACCGTGAAAAAACCCGGGACAAACTCAGCGCCGAGATCTACAGCTTCAACACCTATCGCGACTCGCTGAACTGGCAGAACAACCTGACGCTGGACGATCAAAACAGCCTGATCCTCGGCGCCGACGCCTATCAAGACCGGGTACGCAGCAGCACCGTTTTCGAGGAAGACAGCCGCTGGAACCGCGCCGCGTTTGTTCAGCACCGCTTCCACGGCGAGTACTTCTCGACCGAGCTGGGCCTGCGTCACGACCAGAACCAGCAATTTGGCAGCCACAACACCTGGAGCGCCAGCCTGACGGTGCCGCTGAACGCCGACAACGACGTTATGCTGACTTACAGTGAAGGGTTTCGCGCACCGACGTTCAATGACTTGTACTACCCGCAGTTCGGCAATCCCGATCTCAAGCCGGAATACTCAAAAAGCTACGAGCTGCAATGGCGCAGTCAGCTAAGTGAGACCAGTCGCCTGGAAACCTCGCTGTATCGCACCGATATTCGCGACGCGATTGTGGCCGATGCCGACTTTATTCAGCAGAACATCGGCGCAGCACGGATCACCGGTTTCGAAAGCGCGTTGCAGCAAGAATGGTTCGGCTGGCAGAGCAGCCTGGGTATCGCGATTATTGACCCGCGCGATCGTGATACCGGCCATACCCTGAGCCGCCGCGCACGCCGTACCTTGAGCCTGGATCTGGATCGGCAATTTGACAAGGTAGGTGTCGGCGCCAGCTGGCAAGCGGTGAGCAGCAGCTTCAATGATGAAGACAACAAGCAGCCCGTTGGCGGTTATGGCTTGCTGGGATTACGCGGCAACTGGCAGGCCAGCTCAGAAGTGCGGCTCGACCTGAAGGTCGATAACCTGCTGGACAAAAGCTTCACCCGCGCGCTGTACAGCTATGACGGCAACTACTATGGCTACCGCGAAGAACGGCGCTCGCTGCAGCTGGCAATTACCTGGACGCCGACGTTCTAAACCTGTGGGCGCGGGATGGCTCGCGATAGCATCACCGCGACTTACCTGACACTGCGCATCACCTGCATCGCGAGCAAGCCCGCTCCCACAGATAATTTTTATCTCTGTAATTGCTCACACAATCTGGCCGTCGCTTCCAGCATCTGCCCGCTCGGACGCTCCAGGCCCTTGTCGGCCAATAGCAGCAAACGCCCATGCTTGACCGCATCGATCTGCGGCCAGGCTTTCCAGGCATCCAGCTGCGCCTGGGTGCCGGCGATAATCACCTCAGGATTACGCTGTAACACAGACTCTATACCAACCTGCGGCGCCGGCAGTTTGAGGTCGTCAAACATATTGCTTGCCCCGCACACTGCCAGCGCATCACTGATGATTTGCCCGCCGCCGATGGTGTACAGCGGCTGATCCCACACCTGATAAAACACCCGCACAGGCACGTCAGTCCGGTACTGTTCACGCAGTTGTGCCAGACGTTGGCGCAGTTGCGTTGCCTGCTCCCTTCCACGCTGCGGGCGACCCAGGGCGATGGCCAGGGCTTCAACCTGATCGGCCAGTTGATCGAGGCTTGCCGGTTCGGCGGTGAAGGTGGGGATATTCAGGTTACGCAATTGCTCGCGCTGGGCAACACCCACACTGCCTGGCCAAAGCAAAAGCAGGTCGGGTTGCAGGCTGAGCAGACGCTCCATGTCCAGTTGCCCGTAGCGGCCCACAGAAGGCACGCCGGCAAGCTCAGGTAACGGCTCCCCTGCTTCCAGACGCCCTACCAGCAAATCGGCGGCGCCGAGTTCGACAACCATTTCAGAAAGGGACGGTGACAGGCTCACCACGCGGCTGACAGCCTGGGCAGAAAAGCTGACAGTCAGCAACAGAGCTGCCAGCCAGACGCGCATCAGCCTACCTGGCGGGGGACGCGATAGAGGTAAAACAGCACCAGCGTTGACAGTACCAGCAGCAATAGCGGTACGCCTTCAAGCCCGACAAACACCGCCAGCGTGGCAATCCAGGTGGGCAGCCCCGCCGCTAGCAGGGACCGCTGACGTGCACGCGCCAGCTCATCCCAGGCTGCAGGTTCCTGTGGGGTGTCGAGGGCTTTCTGCAGATTGATCAGGCCATGTTTGTAAGGCCCGAACGTGCGCAGGGTGACGAACATCGAAGCCACGCCCGCAATAAATAACGGCATTGCCAGCTCAGGCAGCAACGGCTCGGCGCTGCCGAAAAACCAGCAGACCAGCACCAGAGGCAGCAGGGTCAGCAGCAGCTGTTGCCACCAACTGAAACTCAGGCGCCGAAGACGCTGGCCACGGGTCATGCCGGGTCAGCCTCGCTCTGATGCTGGTTACCCATCATGTGCCCTAGCTTGTTGGCTTTGGTCGCCAGGTACAGCTTGTTGTGCGGGTTGTGCCCGGTGTGCAGCGGCACACGCTCGGCCACGGTGATGCCCATGTCAGTCAGGGCTTTGACCTTGCGCGGATTGTTGGTCATCAGGCGCAGCGAATGCACGCCTACGTGCTCCAGCATCGGCAGGCAAATGGCGTAATCGCGCTGGTCGGCGGCAAAGCCGAGGCGCTCGTTGGCTTCAACGGTATCGGCGCCGCCATCTTGCAACTCGTAGGCACGGATTTTGTTGAGCAAACCGATGCCACGGCCTTCCTGACGCAGGTACAGCAATACGCCACGACCTTCGCGGGCAATGGCTTGCAAGGCGGCTTCAAGCTGCGAGCCGCAGTCGCAGCGCTGGCTGAACAGGGCGTCACCGGTCAGGCATTCGGAATGCACACGCCCCAGAACCGGCGCACCGTCTGTAACGTCGCCCAAACTGAGCACAACGTGTTCACGACCCGTGGCCTTCTCAAGGAAGCCATGCATAGTGAACTCGGCAAAGGGGGTGGGTAATTTGCAAGCGGCAACGAAAACGACAGGCACCGTGTGCTCCTGATCAGTTTGAGTACTGGAAATTCGCAGAGGCGACATTGTAACAGGAGGTTCCTACAGACGCTTAGGCTGAATTACCGAGGATAAATATCTAAAAGTTTGATGACTTACGCTACACAGGCCCCGTGGGAGCGGGCTTGCTCGCGAAACAGGCGATGCGGTGTATCAGGCTGAACGTGGCGCTGCCATCGCGAGCAAGCCCGCTCCCACAGGGTCACGCACGAAAATGCTGATAGCCGTGGACTGCCGGAGTAATGTCCAGGCCTTCGTCATCCAGCAGCGTGACGCCCTGCCCTTCAACCACGCGACCAATCACATGGATAGGCCAGCCATCGGCCAGCAGGGTCGGCACCTCAACCTCAGGCAAGGTAAACGCCAGTACATAGTCATCCCCGCCGCTCAACGCTGCCTGTTGCGCTCCCGCCTCGCCCAGGAACTCTTCCAGCGCCAGCGAGACCGGCACCCGGTCGAGTTCAATCGCCAGCCCCACCTTCGACGCCGCCGCGATATGCCCGCAATCGGCCAGCAGGCCATCGGAAATATCCAGCGCCGAGGTGGCTTTACCACGCAGGGCCTGGCCCAGCGCCAACTGCGGTTGTGGCGACCAGTAATGGGCCAGCAACGGTTCGCCTATCATCGATGCCGCGGTGCGCTGCCCCAGCACCAACGGCAACGCCCCGGCCGCATTGCCCAGCTCGCCACCCACACACAGCAGGTCACCGGGGCGCGCGCCGCTGCGGGTCAGGGCATGGCCCGTGGGCACTCGCCCGAAAACTGTAAGGGTCAGACACAATGGCCCGCGCGTGGTGTCGCCACCGATAAGGCGCAGGCCACAGGTCTGGGCCATCAGGTTCAAACCACGGGCATAGGTTTGCAGCCACTCGGCGTCAAACGTCGGCAGGGTCAGGGCAAGGGTAAATGCGACAGGAGTTGCGCCCATGGCCGCCAAATCACTGGCCGCCACTGCCAGCGAACGCTGACCGAGCAGGAAAGGGTCGCAGGGATCTGCGAAGTGCACCCCGGCTACCAGGGTGTCGGTGGAAATCGCCAGCTGTTCCCCGAAGGGAACATCCAGCAGGGCGCAGTCGTCGCCAATACCCAGGGCAACACCCTCGCCGCCCTGCGCACAGGGCGCGGCAGCGAAGAAGTTGCGGATCAGCTCAAACTCGCCCATGGCCGACAGCGCGGTTTAGCGCTTGTAAGCCTTTACTTCAGCTTCACGCAGGCGTGGCGCCAGTTTGTCGAGCACACCGTTGACGAACTTGTGGCCGTCGGTGGAGCCGAACACTTTCGCCAGCTCGATGCCTTCGTTGATCACAACGCGGTAAGGCACGTCAACACGCTTGATCAGCTCCCAGGTGGACAGGCGCAGAACAGACAGCTCAACCGGATCGAGTTCTTCGATGGTGATGTCCAGGCACGGAACCAGGGCAGCATCGATCTCGCCTTTGTGCGCAGGCACGCCGTGCAGGATTTCACGGAAGTAGGCAGCATCAACGTCGGAGAAGTCGTTATCGACGCGGAATTGCGCTTCGATTTCGTTCAGCGACTGCTTGGCCATGTGCCATTGGTACAGGGCCTGAGTTGCGAGTTGACGCGCTTCACGGCGCTTGGCGCTCTTGGAAGGCTTGCCAGCGTCCGCAGGTTTCGGGTCGCGCGGGTTGAAACGATCGCTTTCGTCGGAAATCACTTGGCCTCCAACTGTGCCAACAGGCTAACCATTTCAAGGGCGGACAAGGCAGCTTCTGCGCCTTTGTTGCCAGCTTTGGTGCCCGAGCGCTCGATGGCTTGTTCAATCGAGTCAACGGTCAGCACGCCGAAGGCAACCGGTACGCCGAACTGCATGGACACTTGGGACAAGCCCTTGGTGCACTCGCCAGCAACGTATTCGAAATGCGGAGTACCGCCACGAATCACGGCGCCCAGGGCGATGATTGCGGCGAATTCGTTGCGCTGGGCAACTTTTTGCGCGACCAGCGGGATTTCAAACGCGCCAGGTGCGCGGATGATGGTGATGTCGCTTTCGTTCACACCGTGGCGAACCAGGGCATCAACGGCACCACTCACCAGGCTTTCGACGACGAAGCTGTTGAAACGGCCAACTACGAGTGCGTAGCGACCTTTGGGGGCGATGAAGGTACCTTCGATGGTCTTCAGGGTCATTCGGTATGTCTCGTATTAAAGAGCCAGAGCGCATTTGCATGCGCTCTTTAGGATATTGGGCCACGAATTCGGACTGGACACGACCGGTCTTTATTCGGAGGGCACGTATTCTACAACTTCCAGATCGAAACCGGATATGGCATTGAACTTCATTGGTGAACTCATCAGGCGCATTTTGCGTACACCGAGGTCACGCAGGATCTGCGAACCGGCACCGACGATGCTGTAGGTGGTCGGTTTTTTCACCGGCGCGTGGTCTGCCGTTTCGCGGATATTGGCCAGCAATACATCGCCATCCAGGGGGTGACCGAGCAACAGCACCACACCGCTGCCGGCCTCAGCCACCGCGCTCATGGCGGCGCGCAGGCTCCAGCGGCCGGGCTGCTTGACCATCAGCAGGTCGCGCAGCGGGTCCATGTTATGCACGCGCACCAGGGTCGGTTCTTCGGCGCAGATCTTGCCCAGGGTCAGTGCCATATGCACATCGCCTTCGACTGAATCACGATAGGTCACCAAATTGAATTGGCCCAGTTCGCTGTCCAGTGGCTGCTCGGCAATCCGCTGAACGGTACGTTCGTGAATCATGCGGTAGTGGATCAGGTCGGCAATGGTGCCGATCTTGATGCCGTGCTCGGCCGCGAAAGCTTCCAGTTCAGGGCGACGGGCCATGGTGCCATCGTCGTTCATCACTTCGCAGATCACTCCGCTTGGCTCGAACCCGGCCATGCGCGCCAGATCACAGGCGGCTTCAGTGTGGCCGGCGCGGGCCAGGGTGCCACCGGCTTGAGCCATCAACGGGAAGATATGGCCCGGGCTGACGATGTCTTCGGCTTTGGCGTCCTTGGCGGCCGCCGCTTGCACGGTGCGCGCGCGGTCAGCGGCAGAGATGCCGGTAGTGACGCCGGTGGCCGCTTCGATCGAGACCGTGAACTTGGTGCCAAAACCGGAACCGTTGCGCGGTGCCATCAACGGCAGCTTGAGCAGTTCGCAACGCTCGCGGCTCATCGGCATGCAGATCAGGCCACGGGCAAAGCGCGCCATGAAGTTGATGTGCTCGGCCTGACAACACTCGGCGGCCATGATCAGGTCGCCTTCGTTCTCGCGGTCTTCGTCATCCATAAGGATGACCATCTTGCCTTGGCGGATATCTTCAACCAGTTCTTCGATGCTGTTGAGCGCCACGCGGCACCCCCTTACGTCAGGATTTGAGAAAGCCGTTGGCGGCCAGAAAACTTTCGCTGATGCCACCCGAGGTCGGCTCGGCAGCTTTGTCACCCAGCAGCAAACGCTCAAGGTAGCGCGCCAGCAAATCGACCTCGAGGTTGACCCGGCGACCCGGACGGTAGTCACCCATGATGGTTTCGCTCAGGGTGTGCGGAATGATGGTCAGCGAGAACTCGGCGCCATTGACCGCGTTCACCGTCAGGCTGGTGCCGTCGACCGTGATCGAGCCTTTATGGGCAATGTACTTGGCCAGTTCTTTGGGTGCACGGATGCGGAACTCGATGGCACGGGCGTTCTCCTCACGGGAGATCACCTCGCCCACGCCATCAACGTGGCCGCTGACCAGATGACCGCCCAGGCGCGTGGTCGGGGTCAGGGCCTTTTCCAGGTTGACCCGGCTGCCGCTTTTCAAGTCGTTGAACGCGGTGCAATCGAGGGTCTCGCGGCTGACGTCAGCGGCAAAGCCGTTGCCCGACAGCTCAACGGCGGTCAGGCACACGCCATTGATGGCGATACTGTCGCCGAGTTTGACGTCGCTCAGGTCGAGCTTGCCGGTGTCGATGGAAACTCGCACATCACCGCCCTTGGGGGTCAATGCACGGATGCTGCCGATGGATTCAATGATGCCGGTAAACATGGCGTTCCCCTTGAGAACAAAGCCTGCGTAACACGAAGGCTGAGAATTATACGCTCGCTGACGGCACAGGTATGGCAGTGACTCGCCAGTCATCGCCTACCGCGCGCATGTCGGTAATTTTGAGCAATGGCGCTTCGCTCATATGGGTCAGCGGCAGCTCCAGTAATGGCCGCGCCGTAGAGCCCAAAAACTTGGCCGCGACAAATATCTGGTATTCATCCACCAACCCCTGCTCGGCAAAAGCCCCCGCCAGACGCGGCCCGGCCTCCACCAGCACTTCGTTGACGCCGCGGGCGGCCAGCGCCTGCAACAACTTGCGCAGGTCGACCTGGCCATTGGCGCCGTGGATCACCAGGCACTCGGGCCCGGTACGGTATTGCTCGGCAGGCGGCACGCAGGTGGCAACCAGCGCTGGCCCGGCCTTGAAGAACGGTGCATCCAGCGGCACCCGCAAACGCCCGTCGATCAACACCCGCAACGGCGGACGACTGAGCGCCAGCGCGGTCAGCTCTGGGCTCAGGCCCAGTTCAGGGCCGCGCACGGTCAGGCGGGCGCCATCGGCCAGCACGGTATCCGCACCCGTCAGCACCACACTGGCCTGGGCCCGCAAGCGCTGCACCGCCGAGCGCGCTTCTGGCCCGGTGATCCACTGGCTTTCGCCGTTGGCCATCGCGGTGCGGCCATCAAGGCTCATGGCCATTTTGACCCGTACGAACGGCAGACCGTGCTCCATGCGCTTGAGAAAACCAGGGTTCAACGCCCGGGCATCGGCTTCCAGCACACCACTGCGCACTTCAATACCGGCATCGGCCAAACGCTTGAGGCCACGCCCGGCAACTTCCGGGTTGGGGTCCTGCATGGCTGCAACCACACGCGCCACACCTGCGCTAATCAGCCCTTCGGCGCACGGTGGGGTGTGCCCATGATGGCTGCACGGCTCAAGGGTGACATAGGCCGTGGCGCCCCGCGCCAGCTCACCGGCCGCGCGCAAGGCGTGGACTTCGGCATGGGGCTCGCCGGTGCGCACATGCCAGCCTTCGCCGACGATCTGCCCGTCACGTACGATGACGCAACCGACACGGGGGTTGGGGTGAGTGGTGTACAGCCCGTTGCGCGCCAGCTCGATGGCCCGCGCCATGTAATGGGTGTCTAAAATCGATTGTTCTGTGGACTGGATCATTCTTTGGAAGGCTCACGGGCAAGACGGTCGATCTCTTCGCGGAACTCGTTCAAGTCCTGGAAACGTCGATAGACCGAGGCAAAGCGGATATAGGCCACTTCGTCGAGCTTTTGCAGCTCGCCCATGACCAGTTCACCAACAACCAGCGATTTGACTTCGCGTTCGCCAGTGGCGCGCAGCTTGTGCTTGATCCGGGCCAGCGCGGCTTCAAGACGCTCGACACTCACCGGGCGCTTTTCCAGCGCACGCTGCATGCCGGCGCGCAGCTTTTCTTCATCGAACGGCTGGCGGCTGCCGTCCTGCTTGATAAGGCGGGGTAATACCAACTCAGCTGTTTCAAAGGTGGTGAAACGTTCACCACAGGCCAGGCATTCACGCCGGCGGCGCACCTGGTCGCCCTCGGCAACCAGACGCGAGTCGATGACTTTAGTGTCGTTGGCACCGCAGAAGGGACAGTGCATGGTGGCAGCCAACAAAAATGGGGAGCGCCATGTTAGCGCATCCCACTGGCAAGACAAGCCATAGGCTTTACGGTATACAGACGGGCTACTATCTTTTACACAATCTGATACACCGACTGACCTGCCGCTGGAGCCGTGTATGCCGCTACGAACGCTTGTTTTGCTGTGCCTTGCCAGTTTGCTGGTCGCTTGTAGCAGTGAGCCGCCAAAATCGGCACAGCCCCAAGTGCTGACGCAGCCAAAAACCGATGCCCCGGCTGACCTTGGCCCGCTGCCGTCATATCAGCGCGAGTTGAGCGGAGTGCTGACCGGTGTGCCGGCAGGCGCCGAGGTCGAGCTGGCCATGCTGATCGTTGACGATCGTGGCCGCCCCCAAGGCTTGATGGCCAGCAGCAAGATCCTCGGCAACAGCCAGGCGCTGCCCTTCAAGCTGCGCTTCAACCCGCAAGCCTTCCCGACCGGCATGCGGGTCGAGCTGCGCGGCCGCGCCAGCCAGTCCGGGCAATTGATCCTGCATCTGCCTTCGCGGATCATCAACCAGCCCACCACGCAGGCGCTGGGTACCCTGGCCTTCGTCAAAGCACCATGAATATACCGTTTGGCCTGCAGCAGTCGTTGAGCGAGTTGCTGGGTGATGCGCGGCTGGTGGCGACCGACTTGCCCGGCACCGCGCTCAAACTCTGGTTGATCGATGCCCACAATATGGATCGCGCCTTCACCCCCGACGAAACCCGGCGCATTCTCTACGAACCTCCCTACTGGGCCTTTTGCTGGGCCAGCGGGCTGGCGCTCGCACGCTTTCTGGCCGAGCAACCGCAGTGGGTCAAGGGCAAGCGCGTTCTGGATTTTGGTGCCGGTTCGGGCGTTGCAGCGATTGCAGCAGCCAGGGCCGGGGCGCTGGAAGTGGTGGCCTGTGACCTTGACCCGCTGGCACTGGCGGCCTGCAGGGCCAATGCCCAGCTCAACGATGTCGCGCTGGGCTACTCCAGCGACTTTTTTGCCGAGGCGGACCGGTTCGATCTGATCCTGGTGGCTGATGTGCTCTACGACCGCGAAAACCTGCCGCTGCTGGATCAGTTCCCTAGCCGCGGCCAGCAGACCCTGGTAGCCGATTCCCGCGTACGCGACTTCAAGCACCCGCTTTATCGGCAACTGGCCATGCTCAAGGCCCTGACCCTGCCCGACCTGGCCGAGCCCCACGAATTTCGCAACGTCAGCCTGTATCACGCACAACGCGAGCCTGCGCCTTTCAGCCACTGCGCCCAGCCTTTATAGTTGCTCTTATTTACCTGCTTCGAGACACGAAATGAATCAGCCTACGCCTTCTTACAGCTTCGACGTGACCTCCACTGACTTCGACAGGCTGGTGGTCCAGGCCTCATTCGACCAACCCGTACTGGTGGATTTCTGGGCCGAGTGGTGCGCTCCCTGCAAGGTGATGCTGCCGATCCTGGAGCAAATTGCCGAGGACTATCAGGGCGAACTGCTGCTGGCAAAGGTCAACTGTGATGTCGAGCAGGATATTGTTGGCCGCATTGGCATTCAGACCTTGCCCACCGTGGTGCTGTTCAAGGACGGCAAGGTGGTCGACGGTTTCCAGGAAGCCCAGCCGGAATCAGCGATCCGTGCCATGCTCGCGCCCCATGTGGTGATGCCCGAAGCTGCGGTTGAAGACCCGCTGGTTCAAGCCCAGGCGCTGTTTGCCGAAAGCCGTTTTGCCGATGCTGAAGCCTTGCTCAAAAGCATCCTGACTGAAGACAACAGCAACGCCAAAGCGCTGATCCTGTATGGCCGCTGCCTGGCTGAACGTGGCGAGCTGACTGAAGCACAAGCGGTGCTGGATGCGGTCAAGAGCGACGAGCACAAGGCCGAACTGGCCGGGGCCAAGGCGCAACTGACGTTCTTGCGCCAGGCGGCGGACTTGCCGGATGTGGCCGATCTGAAAACCCGCGTGGCACAAAACCCGCAGGACGACGAAGCGGCGTATCAACTGGCAATCCAGCAACTGGCACGCCAGCAATATGAAGGCGCATTGGACGGGCTACTGAAACTGTTTACCCGCAACCGCAGCTACAACGAAGGCATCACCCACAAGACCCTGCTGCAGGTGTTCGACCTGCTGGGCAATGATCACCCGCTGGTCACCACCTACCGCCGCAAGCTGTTTGCAGCGCTGTACTAAACCCCGATACATATCTGTAGATACTCTGTTGCAGGTCAAGCCCTATTGTGGGAGCGTTCCTGTAGCTGCCGAACGCAGCCTCGTCCCTCGGCAGCTGCTACGGGAGTTTTTGTTACGCCACGTCAACCCAGCTGTAAATCGGCGAATCAGCACCGCTAACCACTTTCACCTCGGCACAATGACGCAGGCGCACCAACAAGCGTTTGCCTGCGCCCGTGCTGCCGGTCAGCGCTTCAAGCTGCCCCAGCAGTTCAGGCCCGGTGATCTGTCCGGCCTTGCGCAGCAAATCCTTGGTGGCTTCCCACACGGCATCATCCTGATTCGCAGGTTTTGCGGGCGGCTGGCTGATCGGTGCTTCACTGACGTGCAGTTGCGCGCCCAGCTTTATCCAGTCGCTCTCATCCAGCTCCACCGTCAAATCCACCGGCCAGTCGCCTATCGTTCCGCGAATGCGCACCATCGTCGTGCTCCTCAATTTTCTTGCAGCCATGCTCCCACGCGCCTTGCGTAACGCCAAGCACACGGGCAAACTCTCGCAACAGTTGTTATAAGATCACATAACAATATTTTCACATTTCTGCTGGAGTGCTCCCATGCGCCGTTTGCTTCTTGCTTTGCCGTTTGCCTTGTTGCCGCTGGCGATGGCTCACGCCGCCGACGATCATGATCACGACCATGAACACAGCAGCCTGGCGCCCCATGAACATGGCGTAGGCAGCTTGAATGTCGCGCTCGACGGCCAGACCCTGGAACTGGACCTGGATGGCCCGTCGATGAACCTGGTGGGCTTTGAACACGTTGCTACCACTGATGCTGACAAGGCCAAAGTCAGCTCGGTACGCAAACAACTGGAAGACCCACTGGTGCTGTTCAGCATCCCCAAGGCCGCCGGTTGCACAGCTGAAGCGCAGGAACTGAAAAGCCCGCTGTTCGAACCGGCGCCGGAAGAAGGCAGCGCCAAGGGCGAGCACCATCACAGCGATATCGAAGCCCACTATGCGTTTACCTGCAGCACGCCGGACGCTTTGAAAGCGCTGGATCTGGCGCAGTTTTTCAAGACATTCCCCGGCACCCATAAATTCAAGGTACAACTGATCGGCCCGAGCGGTCAGCAAGCCGTGGAAGTGACAGCCAAGGCACCTGTGCTGAAGTTTTAAACAGCTCCCACAGAAAGACTTCCACCAACTCCCAGGCGATCTCCTCCCCCAATGACCCAAGCACTTATCGAACTGAGCGACCTGAGTTTCGGCTGGCCGGGGCACCCCGTGCTACTGGATATTCCGGCGTTTCGCCTGCAAGCAGGTGAAACCCTGTTCCTCAAAGGCCCCAGTGGCAGTGGCAAAACCACTTTGCTGGGGTTGCTTGGCGGCGTGCAAAAAGCCAACAGCGGCAGCATCCGCTTGCTCGGCCAGGAGCTGGGAGAGCTGGGTTCCGGGGCCCGTGACCGTTTCCGGGTTGACCACACGGGCTATATCTTCCAGCAATTCAATTTGCTGCCATTTTTGTCGGTTCGCGAGAACGTCGAGCTGCCTTGCCACTTTTCCAAACTGCGTGCCAGCCGCGCCGTGCAACGCCACGGCAGTGTGGATAACGCCGCGCAAACCCTGCTGGCCCATCTGGGCCTTAAAGACCCGGCCCTGCTGGAGCGACGTGCAGACTCGTTATCCATCGGCCAGCAGCAGCGTGTTGCCGCCGCCCGCGCACTGATCGGTCAGCCCGAACTGGTGATTGCCGACGAGCCCACATCAGCGCTGGACGCGGACGCTCGCGAAGCCTTTATCCAGCTGCTGTTTGCCGAATGCCGTGAAGCGGGTGCCAGCCTGTTGTTTGTCAGCCACGATCAAAGCCTGGCCCCTCTGTTCGACCGTAACCTGTCGTTGTCTGAACTCAATCGCGCCGCCCTGTCGGTAGAGGTCTGAGATGTATCTGTTTCGTCTAGCGTTGGCCAGCCTGGCCAACCGCCGCTTTACCGCAATGCTGACCGCCTTCGCCATTGCCCTGTCGGTGTGCCTGCTGCTGGCCGTGGAGCGGGTCCGCACCGAAGCCCGCGCCAGCTTCGCCAGTACCATCAGCGGCACCGACCTGATCGTGGGTGCCCGCTCGGGCTCGGTCAATCTGCTGCTGTATTCGGTGTTCCGCATCGGCAATGCCACCAACAATATTCGTTGGGACAGCTTTGAACATTTCGCCAACAACCCGAAAGTGAAATGGGCCATCCCCATGTCCCTGGGCGACTCGCACCGCGGCTATCGGGTGATGGGCACCAGCGAGGCGTACTTCGAGCACTACCAGTACGGCCACAAGCAAAACCTGAAACTGGCCAGCGGCCGTCCTTTTGCCAGCGATCCGTTCGAAGTGGTACTGGGTGCCGAAGTCGCCGATGCCCTGCATTACAAACTGGGCGACAAACTGGTGCTGGCTCATGGCGTGGCGGCGATCAGCCTGGTCAAGCACGACGACAAACCGTTCACCGTGGTTGGCATTCTCGCGCGCACCGGTACCCCGGTGGACCGCACGCTGCATATCAGCCTGGGCGGTATGGAAGCAATCCATATCGACTGGCATAACGGCGTGCCCGCCCACGGTGCCGGGCGTATCAGCGCTGACCAGGCCCGCAATATGGACCTAACCCCCCAGGCCATCACTGCGTTCATGCTGGGCCTGAACAGCAAAATTTCGACTTTTGCCCTGCAACGGGAGATCAACGATTTTCGCGGTGAGCCGATGATGGCCATTTTACCGGGGGTAGCCCTGCAGGAACTCTGGAGCTTGATGAGCACTGCTGAAAAAGCGTTGTTTGTGGTGTCGCTGTTTGTGGTACTGACCGGACTGATCGGCATGCTCACCGCAATCTTGACCAGCCTCAATGAGCGGCGCCGCGAGATGGCGATCTTGCGCTCCGTGGGCGCCCGCCCTTGGCATATCGCCACGTTACTGGTGTTCGAAGCACTGGCTCTGGCACTCGCCGGAGTGATCGCCGGTGTCGGTCTGTTGTATGTGTGCATTGCCGTGGCCCAAGGCTATGTGCAATCGAACTACGGGTTGTATTTGCCACTGGCGTGGCCAAGTGAATATGAATGGACGCTGCTCGGCGGTATTCTGGCAGCGGCCCTGTTGATGGGCTGCGTGCCTGCCTGGCGCGCCTACCGACAATCGCTGGCAGATGGTCTGTCCATTCGTTTATGAGCTTACATTTATGAAAAGGTCTGCAATGTCTCGCGTGCTGCTGGCACTGTTACTGCTGGTTGCGACGCCGCTGTGGGCGGCCGAACCGAAAGAGCTGACCTGGTCGGAAATGATCCCGGCGGATGCGCCGCCTGAAGCACCGGACATGACGCCCCTGCATGACCTCTCGCAGATGGGCAATATGGAAGCCGCCCCGGCAGCCAGGCAGGACTTGCCCAATGCGCCGGTGGTCCCGGCGCTGGATGGCCAGTTGATTCGCCTGCCGGGGTATATCGTGCCCCTTGAAGTCAGCGAAGACGGGCGCACCACGGACTTTTTGCTGGTGCCGTACTTCGGTGCCTGCATCCATGTACCGCCACCGCCGTCGAACCAGATCGTGCACGTGACCAGCAAGGAAGGGGTCAAACTCGACGAGTTGTACCAGCCGTACTGGATCGTGGGCGCGCTGCAGGTCAAGGCCAGCACTAGCGAACTGGCGGATGCGGGGTATCAGATGGATGCGCAGCGGATCGTGGTGTATGAATTGCCGGAGTAACCCCAAAGGCCCCTCAACCTAGCCCTCTCCCAGTGGGAGAAGGGACTGAAAGCAAAAGCAGGTTTGCGCAACGCCACCCATCAGCTCCCTCTCCCTCCGGGAGAAGGTTGGGGTGAGGGGCTCTGGGCAATTAACGAATTTTTCACAACTTCACGCTTTCATTGAGCTGGGTCAACTGAACAGGCCTGGGCGCTCATTACCATTGGTTATATAAATTTTAAATATCCAAATGGAGCTCCCATGCACAAGTCTTTGCTCAGCGCAGCCGCCCTTGCGCTCGCCGTCGTCGCCCCTCTTGCCCACGCGCACACGGAAGGCGACATCATCGTGCGTGCCGGTGCTATCACGGTAAACCCGAAAGCCGACAGCTCCAGCGTCAAGGTTGATCAAGGCCCGTTGGCAGGTGCTGATCTGGGTGGCAAGGCGACCATGAGCAGCGACACGCAACTGGGTCTGAACTTCGCTTACATGATCACCGACCATGTGGGTATCGAATTGCTGGCAGCCACACCGTTTGAGCATGACGTGAAACTCAAGGGTACTGGCCTGGCAGCCGCCAACGGCAAACTGGGTAGCCTCAAACACTTGCCGCCAACCCTGAGCGTTGTGTACTACCCACTGGATACCAAATCGGCATTCCAGCCTTACGTCGGTGCCGGCATCAACTACACCTGGATCTACGACGAACACGTCGGCAGCCGTGCCAGCGCCGAAGGGTTCGACAACTTCAAGGCAAAAAACTCCTGGGGCATGGCCTGGCAGCTGGGTGCTGACTACATGCTGACCGACAACATCATGATCAACGCCCAGGCGCGTTATATCGATATCGACACCCGCGCCACTGTGGAAAACAACGCCGTTGCACCAGGCACTCGTGCCAAGGTCAACGTAGACGTGGACCCATGGGTATACATGGTTGGCCTGGGCTACAAATTCTAAGTCCGGCAATCATAAAAAAGGCGCCTTCGAAAGGCGCCTTTTTTGTGGGCGGGAGATTCTTAGCGGCCCAGCAGGCGTGCCAGCCCGACACTCATTGGTGTGGTTTCACCGAGGGTGAAGCGTTGCAACAAACGGCTATTGTCAGCACGGGAATGGCGGATATCACCCGAGCGGGCCGGACCGTGGCTGATCGGTGGCAACTCGCCGACCACTTCGCTCAACGCTGCCAGCATTTGATTGAGTGTAGTGGCCTTGTTCAAGCCTACGTTCACGGCACCCGCTTCAGCGTTCTCGGTTTCGACGGCTTGCACCAGAATCTTGACCAGATCACCCACATACACGAAGTCGCGCGTTTGTTCGCCATCGCCAAAGATAGTGATCGGCAGGCCCTTTTCAGCACGCTCACTGAAAATGCTGATCACGCCCGAATAAGGCGAGGAGGGGTCCTGGCGCGGGCCAAAGATATTGAAGAAGCGAAAGATCACCGGCTCCAGACCGTGCTGGCGACGATAGAAATCCAGGTAGTACTCGCTGGACAACTTGTCGGCGGCATAAGGTGTCAATGGCGCTTTAGGCGTGTCTTCGACAATCGACTCGCCTTCGCCGTTATTGCCGTAGACCGCAGCACTGGAGGCGAAAACAACGCGCTTGATCCCTGTTTCGCGCATGGCTTCGCACACATTCAGGGTGCCGATGAAGTTGCTTTGGTGAGTACGCACCGGGTCGTCTACCGAGGCCTGTACCGAAGCAACCGCCGCCAGGTGAACCACTGCGCTGCAACCGGCCATGACTTTGGCAACCAGTGCGGCATCGGCCACGTCACCTTCAATCAGCTCGACCCGCGAGTTGGCCATTGGCAAGTTGCTGCGTTTGCCTGTGGACATGTCATCGAGAATTCTTACGGAGTAGCCCTTGGCCAACAAGGCGTCTACCAGGTTGGAGCCAATAAAACCGGCACCACCGGTGATTAAAACGGGAGCATCAACCATGACGATAAAACCTGTCCAGTAAAGTGGGGAGCGCCGCACGCCAGGCGCGAGGCTTGATCCCGAAGGTGTGTAGAATTTTTTTGCACGCCAGCACCGCGTGCTGGGGTTCTTCTGCCGCGTCGGGCCGCGCGGCGTGCGCCTGGGGTGTCGGCGCTTCGATTGCCAGTTCGTGCAGGTTACGGGCCTCGGCCAGGATTGCCTGCCCCAGCGCCAGCGGCGTTGTCGCTTCGTGCCCGGCGTAGTGGTAAGTGCCCCACAGCGGCGCCGCGCAATCGAGCTGCTTCAGTACCGAGATAATCACCCGCGCAGCATCATCCACCGGCGTCGGGTTGCCCCGTCGATCATCGGCCATCAACAACTCACCCGGTTTTTCGGCCTGGGCCAGAAACCGCCCGAGGGTGCCATCCGGGCTGTCATCGAGCAACCAGCCAAAACGCAGCAGCACATGTTGCGGGCAAATGGCCCGCACACTTTGTTCGATACGCCACAGTGCCTGACCGCGTAACCCGAGCGGGACGGGTTCGTCTTTTTCGCTGTAGGCCGTCGCACGCGAGCCATCGAAAACCCGATAGCTGGAAGGTTGCAACAAGGTGATGCTGTGGTGCTGGCACAGCTCGGCCAGACGCTCGACAGCGCGCTCCTGCGCGGCAAGACGCGACTCGCTTACTGTCTGCGCCTGAAACCAGTCGAAGTAGTACGCAAGGTTGATGACAGCATCCGGGCGGGTGTCATCGAGCAGTTGCGTGAGGCTCGCGGCGTCCCAACCGTCTTGTGGCGGGCGCGGGGCTAGGAAATTGATGTCTTCCTCGGCACCCAGACGAATCAGCGCCTGCCCGAGGGCATTTCCGCCGCCCAATAACATAAGGCGCATTCGCATAAAGTATGCAGGCTCAGTCTATTTAGAACGGTGATGTATACCAGAAAACCAGCCGTGAAAGCTGCTGACCCTAATCAAGATAGCCGCATTTTGCGGGTTTCTTGCCCACCCGTCACTGACAAACTGCCTCATGCTAAAAGGCCTTCATTGGGATCTGGGCGGAATATCAGTCAGTAATACCGTAGACCGTTGCGCCAAGGAGTCCGCTGGCAGCGTTTGTTCCGGCTCCCGCACGGGCAGCAGAAACCCCTGTGGATAATGCTGTGCGAAGTGAACATCCGGCGACTTATCCACAAGCTTTTTAAGCCGGTCATTGAATGCCCGGCTCACGGTGTTCTGCGCCCCGGACATGGTTCGGAACTGCGCGGTTATGGTCACGCCATCGAGGTTCATGCTGTCGACGCCAAAGATCGTCAGCGAACCCTGCAGGCTCAGGCTGAGCAAAGGATCGCTGCTGATCTGGCTCCCCGCTTCCCGAATCAGGGCCGTCGCTTTGTCCATATCGGTGTCATAGGTGAACTGCACGGAAAAAAAGGCATAGGCAAACTGCCGGGAATGGTTGATGACGGCCTTGATCTGACCGAAAGGCACCGAATGGACAAAACCTCTCGAATCGCGAAGGCGCAGGGTTCGTATGGTCAACCCCTCGACGGTGCCGGCATGGGCGGAGTCGATCACCACCCAGTCACCCACCGAGATGGTGTCTTCAATAATGATAAACAGCCCGGTAATCACGTCCTGCACCAACTGCTGGGAGCCAAAGCCGATGGCCAGGCCTATCACCCCGGCGCCAGCCAGGAAGGGCGCGACGTTCACCCCCAGATTGGCCATGGTGGTGATGGTACAGATCACCACCAGAATCACTTTGATAGCATTGCGCGCCAGCGGCAGGATGGTCTTGATTCGCGTACTGGGCTCATGGCTCCCGCGCCGGTTGGTGGCCGGTTCCAGCGCTTGTTGAATGGCCGTGTCGAGCACCACCCAGGTCAACCAGGTCACCAGAAGGATCAACAGGATATGGCCCAGGGAATCACTGATGACCTTGCCGGTATTGCTGTCGGAAGCGAAGGCCAACAGCGAGAAACCCCAGATCTTCGCCAGCAACTCAATAAAGGTCACGGCCAGGGCAATGCGCAGCAATGCGTAAACCACACCGATAAAACGCTCTTTATAGGCCCCTGTATGCTGGGTTCGCGCCCGAAATGAATGATGCAGAATCGTGCTCAGAAATACCGTGCCGATCAGCAGGCCCGATGTCAGCAATGCACTGCGCAAGGCACGTTCACTGCCCTCACCCACGCCCAGTAAATTGCGCGCGCTCACCAGCAACATCAGCAGCACGGGCCAGTACCAGAGTACCGAAAAAATGCGCAACGACTCTTGCAAGGCTGGCTGCCCGAGCCGTTGTGCCAGGGCCCGATTGCGGATCAGGTGAGCCACGGGCCGCCGCAGCCGTACCACCAGCCAGCCCAGAATGGCGCACGCCAGCAGGCCGGCGAATACCGACAGACAACTGGCGATATTGCCGCCGATTTGCCGCGCAATTTGCGGGCTGCTCATTGCGTCGCTCAGTGCCGAAAAAAAGCCGATCAAGAACAGCGCCCGTTTCGAGTACTGACGAATAATCTGCACCGCGCGGCGCTTGTGGCCCGTTTCAAACAAGGTACTCAGTGACAGCACCAGCGCCACACAGAACACCCCGGCGCTGCCGGCATAGGTCAGGGTCAGGCCGAACGAGCGACCCAAGGTGTCTTGCAGCATGCGGCTGGCGTACAGGGCCAGCATCAACGAGACCAGCGCAGGCAACATGTAGGGCACCACATAACCCACCAGCGTCTGGATGCGTGGCCGGTCAACCATCGAACGCGTGGTACACAAATAACGCGCCAGCAATCTTCCTGCGAGCATCAACCCGAAAAAAACGCCGGACCAGATAACCGTCAGCAAGAAAAAGTCGCCTACACCACTCCAGGAAGGATGTGTGGATGCCTGCTCGACCAGTTGCCCTACTTCACCTGCCGCCCGCTCGGTGCGTAAACGCCAGGCGTCCAGCAACTGCATACTCAGGCCGAGCTGACCTTGAACCTCGTCCATCCCCGCACCCAAGGCACCCAGCAGCCCGCCATCCACCAGCACGGGAGGCTTGCCATCGGATTCCTCGGCCTTGATCACAGAGGCCAGCGTAGGGGCGGCCAAAAGCATGCCATTGCCCGAGCACAACAGGACAAGAAGCAGAAACACTGTTTTGAATTTGTACAAACCCGGGGGCCTCCTGCACATCCTTGATAGGCCAACCGTATCGAAGGGATTAGGTTCGAGACAGGGCGCGTCTGTAATTTCGATCAGGTACAGCGTAGTCAATGACACGTCAGGCGCGGGAAATAATCGGTTGAGGCTTGCCTGAAACTGCCGCCATTCAATACACCACTAGACAAAATGTGTAACCCGAAGATCAGGCATCGTAACTGCAGCAAACACCAAACCGGGAGAGAAAGTACTCATTGGACGACGAGTACGCCCGTTATAAGAATACGCCGGAAGCGCCGAAATACGTGATCTTGAAGAGCACGCTTACCCCGCACCACCAACGACTTATTCGAGACACTCCCACAATTAAAGAGTCGACACGTACTACAAAAGTAAACGACTGCGCGCACGACTTAAATACAAAACATCCAACGCCGAGTAACAAGTGTTTAGACACTTAAACAACTATAAACTTGCTTTAGAACCGGGCAATAGCGCCGACTACAAACGAACATGAAAGATTATGAAACTTTCACCCGACCGATTTACAAACACTGTTCCATCCCATAAAGTCCGCCAGACCGGGCACTACAGGTTTGTATGCTCACTAGAGCGTTGTATTGAATTTGTAATATTTGACAGACTTGTTTGATTGACTTCCCGGAGATCGGAAATTGGAAACAATGATCGATGCTATTTTGTCTGCCTTGGATAATCCACAGCAAAGTGCACTGCGGCAAATTACTGTTATAGAAGAGAACGGGGAAGAAAAAAGCATTTCCTATGCAGCGTTGGCACAACAAGCATTGGCGGTCTCTTCAGCCCTGACCGAACTGGGGGTTGTTCGTAATGACCTAGTTATTCTTGCCCTGCCGGCATCGATCGATCACTTGTTACTGCTGACTGGATGCGTGTTGATTGGCGCCTTGCCTTGCACCGTCGCGCTGCCTGGAAGATTGATGGCAGACTCACCGCGCAATCAGATATATGTGGCCTGTCAGTTGTTTGCACCGCGCCTGCTGATCGCATCCGAAAGCAATACACCGGCACTCCAGCGCTTGCTTTCCAACCTGCCTGTACGCGTGGTCACGAGCGCAGAGGTGAGCCTCGCTGCCAGCGCAGGGTTTCCAGTGCGCGTGGAACGCTGCCAGGCTGACAGCGGCCATCATGTGCAACTGACCTCGGGCTCGACCGGTCGCCCCAAGGCCGCCATCCTGAGCCATCGCAATGTCATCGCCAATGTGCGCGGTATCGGCGGTGTTGTTGGCTACAGTGTCGAACGCGGCGACGCCTCTGCGTCCTGGCTGCCGCTGCATCACGACATGGGCCTGGTGACGCTACTGTCGAACCTGTATTACCAGGCACCGCTGCTATTGATGCAGCCGGCCAGTTTTATTCGCAACCCGCTTGGCTGGCTCAAGCGCATGTCCAGCTTTGGCGCAACCACCACGGCGGCGCCGACTTTCGCCCTGCAGTATTGCATTCGCCGTTACCGCGAAGCGTCAATGAAAGAGGTGGATCTGAGCAAGTTGCGCAATATCTTTGTCGGCGCCGAAAGGGTCGATGAAGCCTGCCTGAGGGAGTTTGCACAGACATTCTCGCCCCACGGCCTTTCACGTTCTGCGCTGCAACCCTGCTACGGCATGGCGGAATCGACGCTGGCAGTGACCATGCATAACACGACCTTTGATTACGACAAGCAGGCGCTCTCCTACGTGATTCCTGACCGTATCGACTCCGGCGCGGTAATCGATCATTGGCAGGCACGCCGCGCCGACGATAACAGTCGGCGGGTAGAAACCGTACTGTCGATGGGCCGGCCGATTGACGGGATGCAAGTGGCGGTAAGGGCTTTGGACAGTTCCGACGCCAAGGACCGCGAAGTGGGCGAAATTTTCATACGTGGTTCTTCGGTCATGTCCGGCTATTTACCCGCCGAAGGCCAGACCGAGCACTACCAGAGCGGCGACTGGTTTGCGACCGGGGATATAGGTTATCGAGTGGATGAGCACTTGTTTGTACTCGGCCGCAAGAAAGAACTCATCATTATCCGCGGCAGTAATTATTTCCCCCATGAAATTGAAGACGTCATTGCCTCACACCCTTTATTGGCCAGCGGGGGTAATGCAATAGCGGCCTTCGGTATCTACGACGAGACACAGAGAACCGAGAGCCTGGCGATTCTGATCGAGCTTGAAACGAAGCATAACCCTATCGAACTGCGCACCCAACTTCAAAACCAATTGCGTGAGAAGTTCGGATTTGGTGCCCACGCCATTACATTCGTGCTACCCGGAAGTTTGCCACGTACGACCAGCAACAAACTCAAGCGCTTGGAATGCCGAACTATTTATCTGCAAACCGTACTGGACAACAAAGACAAGGCCGATCGCGAACAGCTTGTTAGTTAATCTACAACCACGCCAATAACATCGACACACTGAAGCACTGCAACTTTCAAATACTGGATCACACACTATGCACACTTTGACGCAAGGTGGGGATACGGCTTCGTCACGCCATTCATTATTGAATGTGTGTGCACAACCGGTTCTTCATCGCTTATCGACATACGGCGAACTGCCTGCTCACTTGATCCATATTATTTCGCGCGCTTCAGTGCGACTGATGGATTCAGATATGTTGATTTCGCAGACACCGCAAGACTATGAGCCTGCCGAGCAATTAAACCGCCCCTCGGTGGCCCTGTCGCAGCCGAGCCATGACTTGGAACATATTCTGGAGCGCATTCGGCAAGACGGTCTGGCGTTGCACTACCGATCGTTCATGCAGAACTTCGCCCATTTGTTTTCGCTGTTCCTGACGCCGGATCAATACGAACGGGCGCGCGCCAGCATTGATGCCGGCAGCGCCCTGCGTTTTCTGATGAGTGATGCCGGCGGCCCTACCCTCACTAGCTGGCGCACTGTCGCCCAGCCGGAAGGGGATGGTTTCAAGCTGCATATCGACAAGGTATGGGGCATGTACGCCAACCTTGATGGCATGGCAATCGTTGCCGCCCGCACGCCGGGCTCGTTTTTCCCTTCAGCCTTCCTGGTCTGGCCCGAGCAATACAAGACCCTCAAGCGAACCCTCTGCGGCGAGCCCTTTCTCGGCGATGTTGTGCAGTTGGGGAACGTCAAGGGCACGGTGCAGGTTTCCCAGGAAGATCGTCTGAAAGTGGGCGGCCCTGCGGTACTCAATAAATACCTGACGACGGTACGGCCTTTCCTGGTGCGCGCACTGATGGCCCATGTTGACTGGCTGGCAAGTCAGGGCCGCCTCGAACTGACACCCGACGAACGCGCGTCACGCGACTTCATCGCTGCCGCCGCCCGTACCAAGACGCTGTCCGACCGCTATGAGAGCGAAGACGTGCACCGCGTGCTGGCACTGAAATTCGCCTCCAATGAACTGCTTTTGCATCTGGTCAGCCGCTCTGCCGTACCGAGTTTTCTCGACCAGCGTGACCTGTTGGCGTTTACCAAAATGGAAGGCAGCTCTTACCGCTGTTATCACGAATTGCGCGCAAGCATGCGCGTAGCCAAGCCCGTATCCGACTCACTTTAATCCGCTTTAACCCCAGGAGATGCACCAATGACGACTGAAACCCTCAACACGCTGGAACTTCTGAAGAAAGAAGCCGCCAAGATTCTCAATATCGAATCCGTCGATACCCATGTCGGTTTGGGCGAACTGGGTATCGATTCACTCAATGTGGTTGAGCTGATCGTCTATTGCGAACAGCTCTACGGATCGATTGATCCTGAGCAACTGAACATCACGCAGTACACCACTCTGGAGCAAATCGACTCGCAGTTGCAGCAGCAACAAGTCGCCTGATCGCCAGCCACCCTCATACCAGAAGCTCAACATGTCGAACTCGCAGCCCTTTGCATCAACGCAGTCGCTTGGCACCGCTCCGGCTTTCAGGGTCCATACGCTAGCTTACCGACGCACAGAAACGCCCTTTGTATCGCACCAGGTCAGCCTGGAGGATGCAGCGTTGGCATTGGGGCAGCGGGTAGGCGATGAGGCTTGCCGCTATGCAAGCGACGCAGGCCCTATCGACGATTACGTGGTGAGCTCTACTGTGCTGTCACAGTTTTTGGCAGACGGTTCGCCACATGCAGGCTATTTCCAGGAGGCGATAGCCACCCAGTATGGGCGCCGTCCTGACTGGGTCACCAACGCCTATGAATGCACGGGCTGGGGTTTCATCCTGCGATATATCCAGGGGAAGGCTCAGTTCAGCGGTCGTCGCAGGCTGTTACTGCAGATTGTCGATACCGATATCCACAATTTTACTTACTGGTTAGGCAACAACCGCTGGGGGAATTCCGGTTTTGGCATCTGCACGTTAGTGATTGACGTGACTCCAGAGGCCAAAAACATGCTGGTCATCGGCACTTCAAGCCAGGCTAATGCGCTGCTGCAATTAGGACGAAACCTGCGCAGTTTCACCGAAAACCGGCCAGGTCTAGGCATTGCAGTACCGTTTTTTCCAGAGATGTCGCGCCGCGCGCTGTTCAAGTGCTTCGACACTTCGTCTGTGCACGCCGACCATTATCAACGATTTGGCCATTCATTCGGCAGCGACCCCTGGCTTTCGCTATTGGGGGAGCTGGGCGCGGGTTCCGCGCACACGGGTAGCGATTGCATCGTTTCTTCGCTGGCAATGAACGGCTATTTTTCGATTGCCCAGATAACCCTCGCGCCTGATCTGCACTATGCATTGGAAGGTGAAATGTGAAGAGCGCGCAAACCTGTTCCCTGCTGTTGCAGCGTAACCCCGATTACAACCTGGCGATCCCTTGTTCGGCTCGCAACCTGCCACTGCTCGAAACGCAAGACTATGCACGCCGAAGTGTGTACGCACACGACAATCCCGCGCCTGTGCTGGTCAACAACCAGCAGTACTACACCCTGCTGTCCACGCTGGCCCAGTACATTTGGGACAGCTGCGGTGAGCAAACGCTTCTCCTGGCGCAGGTACGCATGCCTTCCATCGACCTTGCGTTGCCAAAAAACCTGCTCGATCCACGCGTGACGATGGGCGCCCATTTATGGAACGAAGCCTTGTTCTGGGCGCGCCAGCTACAGACGCCGGTGGTCTGGATCAGCGCCGAACAGATTCGCCGCGACCTGTGGGACGGCGGCGATAACCTCCTGCACATCGCAGCCTGGAATACCGCGCAAATGCCAGCCATCACCGAGTGGTTCTTACCCGATCTGGACTACTTCGCGGCACAGGTGCACACATCTCCTGTGCATGAGCCGTTCACCACCTCTCAACCGAAATGCACGCACGTACAGGTGTGATCATGCAAACAGAGCACAAACCGACATTGGATGATGGCGAGCCGATCAAGTGGAATTTCTCGGTCGAGGCTTACATGTCTCAGACCTACGATTTCAGCAATGACAGCTTGAATGCGCTGTATCAGAAAACCAAGGCCAACCAGTGGGATGTCAATACCGACATCGATTGGAGCTACGAGCTCAACCCGGACAATCCACTGGGCATGCCGGACGGCACACTGCTGATCTACGGCACCGATGTCTGGAACAAAATGAATGAAAAAAACCGCGCCGAAATTCGCCATCACTCGCAAGGCTGGACCCTGTCACAGGTACTGCACGGTGAACAGGCTGCCCTGATTTGCGCATCGAAACTGGCGGTGGCAGAAGAAAGCCTCTCGGCTCGCCTCTGTGCTGCCGGGCAAATCATCGATGAAGCCCGTCATATTGAAGCATTCGGGCGCCTGGTGAATAACAAGCTGCCCATCAGCTACCCCATGAGCAAGGCGCTCAAAGGCCTGCTGGAAGACACCATTACCACCAGCAAACTCGATATGACCAACCTCGGCATGCAAGTGCTGGTGGAGGGCATTGCGCTGTCACTGTTTCAAAGCATGGTCGCCTACACCAAAGACCCTTTTATCAAAGACCTGATGACGCGCATTCAGCGCGATGAGGCGCGCCATTTCGCCATTGGCCGCATCACGCTGGGCAGTGTGTACAAGGAAATGAGCGGAACTGAACGCAAGGAGCGCGAAGAGTTTGTGGTTGAAGGTGCTTACACCTTGTACGAGCACCTGTGCGCCGACGACATATGGGAGCCGATGGGCTTATCCAAAAAAGAGTGCAGCCACCTGGTCAGGAGTTCTGAAGTGGCCAACTCCATGCGCCGTTCCATTTTCCGGCGGCTGGTGCCGACCATCCGCGAAATGGGTTTGCTGACGCCCCGTGTAAGCGATGCCTTTGAAAAGCTCAGAGTGCTGGACTACGCCGCCATGCCAATGCCGGCTTAACAGGAATACAGTCATGACGCCCCCAACTACTGCGGCAACAAACAGCCCCGCCCCCTTCACGATCGGTATTGAAGCCGCCGCTTACGAGTTACCCGGCGAACGCCAGGATCTCAATGACTGGGCTCAGCACCATAAGTTGCCCGCCGAGCGCTTTGACATGATCCGCAATGCGGGTTGCCGTTATTTCCATGTATCACCGGACATCGACGAGGTCGAGCTGGCCAAGCGCGCTGTCGCTCGCCTGCAAGAGGAGCAAGGCTTCAAGGGCAGCGACATCGGTGCGGTCATCCATGTTCATACCGGGCTATTCAGCGTACCGCCGGCGCCACGCAGCCTGCCCATGGAAGTGGCCACTGCATTCGGCATAAAGCCTGTCTGGGCCGGCTCGATCGCACAGCTCAATTGCTCGTCGATCAGCGTCGCCATTCAGATGGCCAAGGCCTTGATGAATGTCCATAGCCAATTGCACTCGGTGCTGATCGTGTCGTCCGACCGCGTCTTTATCGAGCGTTTCCGGGTGTTGCAGGCAAGCATCTTAAGTGATGGCGCAGGGTGCTTGCTGGTGACCCGTAACAGCCGGCGTAACCGGGTCGGTGCAACGGCCGTGCGCAATTACGGCAGCTGGTATCTGGGCTCCGTGACCAACAACGCGGTGAAAAAGGAAATGTTCAATCTGGAGTGGCACTACACCCGCAAAGTCATGAAGGAAGCCGTGGCCGACTGTGGCATGGCGCTTAGCGATTTCTCATGCATTTTGCCTTACAACTCCAACCACTCTGGCTGGAAAGCCTTCTGTGGCGCCATGGCCATTCCCTCCTCCACGCTCTACTCCGACAACATTCTGAACAAAGGCCACTCCTTTGGCTCGGACCTGGCGATCAACCTGGCCGATATTGGCTTGAGCAAGGTCGATGCCGGGGCGCACCTGATGAACATAACGGAATCGGACAACGGTTCATTTTCGGCATTGACCCTTCATCCGGTGAATTGACATGACCATGACCACCGCCTGCGCGCCTGTCAGAAGCGACGACGCAACGACCGACCAATGGCTGCTGAATCTGAAAACGCCTTGCTACGTACTGGACCCCACTGTCGTACAGGCGCGTTACGCTGATTTACGCGAGCGTCTGGGTACACCGTTGATTGTGTCGCTCAAGGCCAATCCAAACCTGGATTTGTTGATCCGCTGCGGCCATGCCTTCATCGACGGTGTGGAGCTGGCCAGCCTGGGCGAACTCGATATTGTGGCGGGTCGCATCAACACCCCCAAATACGTAAACAATCCGTCAATGGATGAAGATTTCATGCGCGCGGCTCTGGCCTCACGCTGCACGTTCATCATCGACAGCCTGGAGCAGGCGCAGAGACTGATTCGCGTCATCGGCAAACAGACCGCGCCGCAAACGGTTTTGCGCTTGAACGCGGGCCAACTGGTCAGCTCGGGCAAACACCCGGCGGACCACTTCGGCATGAGTCGCCAAGACGCCTTGCTGACGACGGTTGCATTGGCCCAGGCCAACGTGCCAATCATCGGCCTCCATACGTTTGCGGGCTCCAATAGCTTTCACATCGATGACAAGGGTGCCGATGCCGCCGCCCTTGCCAATGCGCTCGCTGCATTCGCGCCACAAGTAGCACGTCTCACCGGCATGCCGGTTGAGTTTCTTAACGTCGGTGGCGGTTTCTCCGAGCACTTCCCTAGCCAGGCACAGACGTTTGACGCTTATCGCCAGCGCATTGCGCCGCTGCAAAAAGACTTCAAGGTCGTCCACGAGTCCGGGCGTGGCGTCTTCGCTGGCGCAGGCACTTTCGTGACCCGCGTACGTTCAGTCAAAGCCTTGGGTGAGCGCTACGTTGCAGTCTGCGACGGAGGTCTGAGCCACAATTTCCTGCTGGCCAAAACTGAGGCCATGTTGAAGAACTACGCGCAGCCGCGCCTGCTGCGGCGTCAACAGGCACCGGGGGACGCGCCCCCGTTGCCGATCCAGTTCGTGGGCAGCACCTGCAGCCGCGCCGACGTGATCGGCTGGAGTCATGAACTGTCGGCCCCGCCGAGCGTGGGCGATCTGGTGATCTTCGACAACTGCGGCGCCTACAACCAGACGTACAGCGTCAGCGCTTTCCTCTCGCAGAGCCCGGCACACACCTATATCCACCAATCCTAGGGACGTCACCATGACCGCCCACATCAGTTTGTACGACCTGTTGAAAGACAGCGCCCAACACCATGGCGACCGCCGTGCGTTCGCGCAAGGCGCAAAGATGGCGACTTATTCCCAATTGCTGGAGGACGTGCGCCTGGCGGCAAAGAGGCTGGCCGATAGCGGCGTGCAAGCGGGCGAACGCGTCGCTGTCTATACGGGCAAGCAGTACGAAACCGTCGTCATGTTCCTGGCAATCAATGCCCGGGGTGCGATCCTGGTGCCCATCAATCCTCAGCTCAAAGAGCAACAGGTACGCCATATCCTGCTGGACAGCGGTGCACGCTTGCTCATCAGTACGGGGGCACGCCTAAGACGCATCGAGGCGGCGTTGAATGACATCGAACTCGATACCTGGCAACTGGAAAAACTACAGTCCGAGACCCTGAACACGCTGACCGATGCGGCGTTTGTCAACGCATACGCCGCCGTCACAGACAGTGATCCTGCGGCCATTTTGTACACCTCCGGCTCTACGGGACGGCCCAAAGGCGTGGTGCTGTCGCAACGTAACCTGGTGTCTGGCGCCTATAGCGTCGCTCACTATCTGCGCTTGCGGGCCGATGACGTCATCCTGGGCGTATTGCCGCTGAGCTTCGATGCCGGGTTCAGTCAGCTGACCACGGCGCTGGTCAGCGGTGCTTGCTACGCCCCGCTGGATTTCCTGCAAGCGGGCGAAGTCCCGACGTTCTGTGAAGCCCATGGCGTCACCGTGATTACCGGCGTGCCGCCACTGTGGATGCAACTGGCGTCAGTGCAATGGCCGCAGCCTGCCGGCGCTCGCATTCGCTGCTTCGCCAATACCGGCGGGCATATGCCACCGCCTTTGCTGGAAAAACTCAAAAGCGCATTTCCCAATGCGCTGCCCTACCTGATGTACGGCTTGACCGAGGCTTTCCGCTCCACCTACCTGGCGCCGGAAGCGGCCGTCACACGGCCCGACTCCATCGGCAAGGCGGTCCCCAATGCTGATATTCGCGTGATGCGCCAGGACGGCAGCGAATGTGCCGCTGGAGAGCACGGTGAATTGGTGCACCGCGGGGCGTTCGTCACGCTCGGGTACTGGAATGATCCAGAACTGACCGCTCAACGCTTTCGTCCCTGGTTACACCCGGACCAGCAGATTTCGCGTACCGAAACAGCGGTCTGGTCGGGCGATATCGTCTACCGCGACAGCGACGATTATCTGTATTTCGTTGCGCGCAGCGACGACATGATCAAGACCTCCGGTTATCGCGTCAGCCCCACCGAAGTCGAAGAAATCCTCTTTGCCGTGGATGACGTGACCGAGGCGGCAGCGTTTGGTGTACCGCATCCGCAACAGGGCGAAGCCATCATCATCAGCCTGTTCGCCCATCCGCAGATACAAACCAGCGCCCAGGCACTGATCAAGCTGTGCCGGGACAAACTGCCGACCTATATGGTGCCGCTGCATGTGTCCTTCCATGACTCGCCTTTACCGCGCAATCCGAACGGCAAGATCGACCGAAAGCAGCTGAAGCAGCAGTTTTCCGAGTTTTTCTCCACCTCACTTACGGTCACGGAATAGCCTCATGCTTCGAATCCGCGCTATCGCTTCTCACGTCCCCGATACGACCCCGTTCCGGGCGGTACAAGCTCAGGAAAAAAACATCGGCTATGGCCATCTGTTGTACAAGTCGGCGGTCTTTTCCATGCCTCGTGGCAAAGGCAGGATCGACGCCGAAGAAGAGCGTCGACTGCTTCCAACGGCGAGCATCGCCCTGCCGGTAGCGCCACCCTTGCAAAGCTGCGCCGACCTGGCACTGGAAGCGGTCACGCGATTGCGTCAACAGGTTCCGGCAGAAACGCTGGCACAGGTGACCCATATTGTGGTGACCAATAGCGCCCTTAACCAACGCATTAATGAGTCGGTCGCAGGCCGTATCCAGCATGCACTGGGCTTGCCCAACGCGTTGCCGTTCGCCATCGGCCAATCGGGTACTTGCGGCGTGTTCAACGCACTGACCATGATCGAAGCGCTGGTCAGTCTCGGCGGCAAGGTGCTGCTGGTGGCGTCCGATAAGTGGCTCTACCCCTTCTTTCGCGCCTGGGGGGATCTGGTTGTGTACGGCGACGGCGCAGCCGCCATCTTGCTCGATGGCGACGCTCAGACGACGCCTGGCTGGGGGGCGATACGCGCCTCGGCGGTGCACTATGGCGCGGCCATTGACAACCCCTGGGGGCTGACCCCTGCCGCTCTGGCTGAGCGCCTGCATCCGATGGCGGTGAACGCAGCGCAAACGGCAATCGAACGTTCCGGCCTGAAAGCCAGTGATATCGATTGGGTATTACCGGCCGGATTCAGCGACAGCTTCACCTTGGGCGTCAGTCGCGAACTGGGCATTGCACAAGAGCGACATTTCGAACTCGGTGCCCGCGCGCACCACTCGAGCGCGGCCCCCTTGCTGTCGCTTATGCGCCTGCGCGCCACCCTGCCTCAGGGTAAAACAGCCACTGCCCTGCTTTGGGATGCGGCGTTGTGCGGCACCGCTGGCGCCATTGTGGCCGAGATCCAGGCTGGCGCCTGAACCCAGATACACACCGCTTATTAATCAGGAAAACCTATGTCTGCTTATAAAGTCAGCCTGCGTGAGCTTCGCTTTTTTTTGTGGGAACTGCATAAAACCGACCAGAATTTTCTCACACGGGCGCCGTTCAACGACAAAAATCGTACCTACTACGATGCCTTGCTGGAGCGCGCCAGGGCGTTCGCTTATGAGTTAGGCAAGGCCTATCAAGCCTCCGACCGACAGGAATGCCACTTGCTGGAAAACGGCAAGGTCGAAATCCCCAAAGAGTTCCACGGACTTTGGCAGCGCTATAAGGAAGAGTGGATTCAGGTGCTGGGCATCGACAGCGAATCCCAGCAACCGGCCTTGCCACCCCTGATCCGGCAAACCACCCAGGAAATGTTCATGGGCGCCAATCCGGCGTTCATGACCTACGGCGGCTTCAATTTTCCGGCCATCAAGCTGTTGAAGCTGCACGCTACCGCAGCGCAAAAGGCAACGTACCTGCGCAAGCTTCAGCGCTACGACTGGGACGCGTGTTTCTGCGCCACCGAGCAGCAGGCCGGCAGCGACCTGACAGCGGTCACCACTGTCGCAAAACCCCTTGAAAACGGCGAATACGCCGTCAGCGGCGAAAAGGTCTACATCTCGGCGGGCATGCATACGCTGACCGAAAACACCGTTTACTTTGTCCTGGGCCGCATCAATACCACCACCTCGACCTCCTACTCGCTGTCCTGCCTGCTGGTGCCGCGCTTCTGGCCTAATCCCGAAACGGGCGAGCTGGAAGACAACCATGTCGAGTGCACTTCATTGCTGCGCAAGATGGGATTGAAGGGCTGCGCTAATACCCAACTGGTGTTTGGTCGAACCGGCACCACCCGCGCCGTACTGCTGGGCGACCGCAAGAATGCCGGATTGCTGCAACTGGTGCCCTTGATGAACCAGGCCCGTATGAGCACGGCAATTATCGGCTTGGGCCTGGCTTCCAGCGCTTATCTGCATTCAGTCGATTTCGCCGGCAAACGGTTCCAGGGCCGTGCAATCAGTCGCACCTCCGATGCCAGCGCCCCGCCTGTGGCCATCATCGAACACGCCGACGTGCAGCGCATGCTGCTGGAAATGAAGGCCCGGGTAGAAGGTTGCCGTGGCCTGCTCGGTAAGTTGACCGGCGCATCGACCCAGGCATTTGCCCTGGAAGCCGAGCCGGTACTGGACGAAGCCCAGGTCGAAAAATACCGCAAGCTGGTGCTGCTGTTCACGCCGGTGTGCAAGGCATTCGTCTCGGACCAGGCCTGGAAAATCTGCGAACTGGCGATACAAGTGCATGGCGGTATCGGCTACACCGATGCTTACCCTGTCGAGCAAAATGCGCGCGACGTGAAAATCCTGTCGATCTGGGAAGGGACCAACTACATCCAGTCCCAGGACCTGGTGCGCGACAAGCTCGGTTTTGGCAGGAACTCACGCCTGATCAAGTTTCTGCGCGAAGAGCTGGATGCCTTCTTGAACAACACAACGGGTGTCGGTTCTGAGCTGCACGACCAATTCCCGGCGCTGGAAAACGCCATGGTTGCCGTGGAGCAGGCGCTAACCCATATCAATGAGCACGTGCGTGAAGGCCGCACACACGAAACCAGCCAGTTCTATACCCGCTTCCTGGAAATGCTCGGTCTCACCGCCAGCGCCTGGGTCTTGCTTGAATCGGCCTGCCTGGCCGAGCGTCAGTTGCGCGAGCCACTGAGTGCCGAAGAAGCCGCTTTTTACCGTGGCAAGGTCAAAACCGCCCATTATTTTTTCGCCAACATCCTGCCGACGGTCACGCAACACGCACACACAATAGAAAACCTGCTGGTCGCCCACTGCGGCATTGCGCTTGATGAGTTGGCACAGGCCGACACGCTGATACCCACACCGCCGCAGAGCCTGTTTGGCGGACCACGCACCCTGTATCGCGGTACCAATATCGACGGCGCCACGATTGAGCCTAATGAAGGGCTGTGGGTCAGGGGTCGCAACCTCAATGACCTGATCGGCATTGTCGACTTCCCCACAGCGCTATGGCTGGCGTGGTTTGGCAGCCTGCCGACCCCTGCTGAGAGCCAGGCCGTTGACGCCCTTCTGGTACGCATTGCCAGCCACCTGTCGGCGGAGCCTGCCTATCGACGTGGCATCGAAGCCGTGGCCGACAGCGGTGCCGGCATCGTTCAGGCCGCCGCCTGCGGCCTTCTCGGTGATCTGGCAGCGCTGGAACATATTGTCCTGATCGAAGCCACCGTTCGCGACTTGCCTACGCATCAGGATTTTATCGAGGGCCTGGTCAGCGTTGCTTCAACGCCGCACTTTCTGCAAACGGCGCTCGGTTATAGCGCCCCCGGCGCAGCATCGACGCATCACGCCGAGGTCGTGTTGACGGCAATGGGCGCGACCGATATCGACCCATTAGCCATTAGTGTCGTTGATGCCCTGCTGGTGGCCTGGCACGCCGGTTTCGGCTACATCACGCCGACGGTGCTGGTACCCCGTACCGCCATCGGCACCGGTGTCACCCTTGCCCAGGCCGTGGCGGCCGGTTTCATGGCCAGCGGACCGAACCATGTCGGCGCAGCAGAAGAAGCGATGACCTGGCTCAAGACCATCAGTGCGCAAGCCAGCCCTGCTGACATACGGCAAGCGGTCGACCTCGCGCTGGATCAGCCGGGCAACCTGTTGTTTGGCTTTGGCCATCCGCTGTTTGTGCAGGACCCACGACCGCCGCACATCAGGGCCCTGTTTTCCCAGTGGGGTTTCGGGGGGCGCTATCTGGAGATTTACGACGTTGTTTGTGCCCACGTTCTGGAGCGCAAAGGCCTACGTCCGAATATTGACTTCATCACCGCCGCAGCCCTGCTCGATCTCGGCGTGACCCAAGCCCGTTGGGGTGTCGGCCTGGGGCTCTGTGGCCGGGTGGCGGCCATGGTCGCGCATGCCATCGAGCGGCGCGATCGCCCTGCTTTCGGTGTCAACAGCAAAGCCGCGCGCAAGTTGTTGGCCACCGTTCCAGTGGGGTGGCTGTAAGACAAGAAATGAGCCACACGCACTGGCTAGTTCAACGCTGAATCTTCTTCTAACGCTAACCAAGACGAGAACGTATCCATGTTATTGAAAAATCTACGCCCTGCTGACGAGTACGACCGCTTTGCCTCGCAAGCACTGGAACCCTGGGATGTGTTGTTCGTCACCCGCATCCGCCAGATTGCCCGCGACTTGCCGCCGGGCGCCCTGGTCGATATCGGCACCGCCACCGTCGTGGTCCCGGTGCGTCTGGCGGCCGACCCGGTTTTGAAAGGCTGGCATTTCATCGGCCTGGATCTGGACGAAACCATGCTCGAAGGAGGCCGACCGCGCATCGAAGCGCTAGGCCTGAGCGATACCATCGAACTCAAGGTGGGCGATGCTCTGGACCTGCCATTCGCCGACAACAGCCTGACCATGGCGGTCAGCCGTGCCACCTTGCATCACTTGCCGGACAAGCTGAAAAGCCTGACGGAGATGTATCGCGTACTGCAGCCGGGCGGGGTTGGCCTGGTGCACGACATGCGCCGCGACGTCGCCCCCGACTTGCTGGAGAAGTTCACTCAAATGCGCGCTTCAGTGGGTTATCCACCGACCCACGTTGAAGAAAAAGTCACCCTGGAAGAAGCACGCGCACTGGTCATCGAAGCGGGTCTGGACCATTGCACGGTAGTGACCAGCCCAAGTTCCGGCATGGGCGCACTGGGTTTCGAAATCCTTATCAAAAAGCCTTTGCTGGCTTGATACGCAACTCGTCGGGGAAAAGGCTATGGATCATCGTTTAGATAGGGTTGAGCACTTTAACGAAATGCTGGGCGGCTCGCGGATACAGTGTGGCTTTCTGTCGCCGGAGCACATGCCGCTCGTCATAACGCCTGTCGACAGTACGCTAAGCGATGACCGCGAGGCTTTTACGACGTGGTATCGCCAGCACCAGGCAATCTTTGACAGCATGCTGCTGGAGTTCGGTTGCCTGTTGTTCCGTGGTTTTCCATTGCGCGAAAACGCGGACTTCCAGGCCATTGCGCAACACTATCCTGAGCATGCGTTCGGTTATATCGGCGGCGCCACGCCACGCAAGAACATCGAAGGCAGAGTCTACGAATCGACACGCATCCCGGCCACCCTGAAAATCGGTCTGCATCAGGAAAAGGCCTACATGGCGCACTATCCACAGAAACTGGCTTTCTTTTGCAAACAGCCCTCTGACCAAGGCGGCGAAACCATACTGTGTGATATGCGAGCCGTCACGCGTCGCCTGTCACCGTCATTGATCGAACGCCTCAGCGCCGCGCGCATCCAGTACTTGCGCAACTTCCGTGCCCCCAGCACACCCGAGAATGAACCGCGTAACACCCATATGCGCGAATACCACCGCCCCTGGGATGAAGCGTTCCTGACCGATGATCCGCAGCAGGTGGAACAGCTGTGCCGCGATACCCACCTCGATTACCAGTGGCTCGACGATGGCAGCATCACGGTCTCGCATACCGGTGATGCCATGTTGAAACATCCGCTGACCGGCGAAGCGATCTGGTTCAATCAACTGTCGACCCAACACAACAACGCCCGCTCCCTCGGCAAGCCGGGCTACGCCTACATTCAGCACGCCTATCAGGACAAACCGGCACGCCCTTACGATGTGCGGCTGGGCGACGGCTCGCCGATCTCGGAGGATGAAATCGCGCCGATATACGACGCCTTGGAGGCGCAGGAAATTGCGTTTCCCTGGCACAGCGGTGACATGTTGTTGATCGATAACATTGCCGTCGCCCATGGCCGCAATCCCTACAAAGGCAAACGCGATGTCCAAGTCGCGTTGTTCGATTGAACATGAACAGTCAAATCCTGCTGACGGACGAAACACACGGGCTGTCCGAACCTACCCTGCACCGTGAGGTGCAGTTGGCACCTACGCGCACTGATGAACCCTATGCGGCAGCGGCCAAACTGATCCGGGTCAGCGCTGGCAGTTTCCACTTCGAGGTCCGCGATCTGCAGTTCCGGCGCGGTCGACATACCGCCATCATTGGCCCCAATGGTGCTGGCAAAACTACCCTGATCGAAGCCTTGCTCGGCTTCCGTCAGGCGCATCTGGAAGAAGCGCAGATTCTGGGGGTTGCGGCGTCGCGTTTTCTGCAAAGCACCCGGCACCGCAAGCGGTTGGGGGTGCAATTGCAGCGGGTCGAATATGAAGACTCGTCGAATGTCAGGGAAATCCTCGATTTGCATCAGGCCCTGTACGGCAAGCAAGACCCGCAGGTGGCGCAGGCACTGGATATCGAAGCGCTGCGCACACTGCCCTATCGGGCACTGTCACGCGGCCAGAAACAGCGGCTCGATTTGTTCGTGGCGCTGGCACACCACCCGGAAATCGCAATCCTTGACGAACCGTTTACCGGGCTCGACCGAGCGTATATCGAGCGCGTCGCACACCTGCTGCGCTACGACCTGACGGAACTGACCATCATCATGATTTGCCACTCGGAGGAAGAGCTGGATGCCGCAAGCGATGTGGTGTGGGTGTGCAACGGCGGGGTTGAGTATCGAGGCGATAAAGAAGCATTGAAGAACCGCCTGGTTGGCGCCTTCCATGCCTATCTGCAGCTGGACGACAGTGATCATATCAACGCCATCTATCGCCAGCTGGAACGCGAAAGCGCCACGTTGCGGTTGTCGAGGCCATCAAACACTGAAATCAGCGTCTATGGCACGCAGGAACTGGATCAGTCGATACGCCGCCTGATCGGCAATGTTGCGTTCCAGCACTTTGAGTTCGGCCCCACCCATTACCGCGACATGTTGCACCTCTGCGCCCAGGGAGAACAGGATGTTTAGCATACTGGCGATATTGACGCGCAACGAGCTGCTGGGGTTTTTTCGCAGCAAGTCGGCGCTGTTCTGGGCGCTGGCCTTTCCCATACTGCTGCTGACCGTGATGCTGATGGCGTTCGGTCATCCTGGTTCACTCGGCACGGTAAATATCCAGTTTCTGGAGGCTGACGCCCAGGCCAGTTCGGACACCAGTTGCCAGCTAGCGATCCAGCAGGCATTTGCTGGCGGAGATCCGGTAAAGGCCAATTTTTCAACCGTCAGCAGCACTGCCCCCATCGCAGCAGACACGGTACGCATCGTCTTTGCGGCCGGCGACGAACCGTTGCAGGTGCACTATGACTTCAAGGGTCAGCTGGCGGTACGCGCCGCAGCGCGCGTGATCGAGATCGCCGCGGTCAGGTGTTCAGCGGCCAGACGCGGCATCGTCTCAACAGACCTGGTGCGTTTCGAGGATACGGCCTCCGGTGCCAAGCCCTTCGACTACGGCCAGTTCTTTACAACCGGCATTCTGGTCATCTGTTTGATGTCACTCGGCATCATGTCCACCGCCTTATCGATTGCAAGCTTGCGTGAACATAATGCACTCAAGATCTACGCCTGCTTTCCAGTGCCGAAGCTGGTCTTTCTAGCCTCTATTCTCGTGTCGCGGGTGCTCATGATGCTGATTTCTGTCGGCACCTTGCTGCTGGTGGCGCGGTACGGGTACGGCATTGATATCTCGCTGTGGAGCGTGCAGTCCATGCGTGCGTTGCCGGTCATTCTGCTGGGCGGCGCCATGTTGCTGAGCCTCGGCACCCTGCTGGCCAGTCGCACCTCCTCGGTCAAGGAAACCGAATTGCTGTGCCATCTGATCCATTACCCGGCCCTGTTCTTCGGCAACCTGACCATCCCGTTGAACGATGCGCCAGCCTGGATCAAAAGCATTCTCTCGGTGATTCCGATCAACCAGTTTGTCTCTGTACTGCGCCAAGTGATGCTCGAAGGAGCGCCCTTGCCTTCGCTGTGGCTGCCCTTGTTGGCCATGGCAGGCTGGACCACGTTGTTTCTCACCGCAGCCACCTTAATGTTCCGCTGGCACAAGAGTTAAGCCCGGGACTCAGGCATTTCATTGCATCTCTATCCAAGGAAACCCGCATGTCTATCAGCAAGCTAGGCCGTGCCTATTTGTCGAATGCCAGCGCATTCATTCCGGTCATCGTGTTCCTGTTGTATGGCCGTTTCGGCCCGGGTGAGGCAGGCGTACGCTGGGATACCGCGTATGTGCTCAGCGGTATTCTCAGCATTGCGCACCTGTTCTGGCTGTTCAATTACCGCCCTGGCCATTGGATCGCAATGGGCGTCGACCTGTACCTGATGATTGGCGCCCTGTTGGCCACGGTCTCTACCGCTGCGTTGCAAGTGTGGGGGCAGGAGCTGGGTGCTGCTCCCGTGCTGGCGTGCGTATTGGTGATTGGCATGGGTGCCACCCGGTTTTCTCCACTCGGCTTCATCGGCGAAACCAGCAGCGATCAGGCTTTGGTTCGAAAACTCTCTGTGATGCTGCTGATTGGCGCGGCCATCGCCGTCGCCGTGTCGTTGATTTTTCGCCATAACACGTTGCTGGGAGGCGTATTGCCGGTCGTCGCACTGGTGCTGGTACGCAGCCAGTTGCTCAAGCGCATGGCGGCGGCGCAATGAGCGACCTGGAACATACCGTGGACCGACAAGCCTCGGGCCTCGACGCGTTTCTGGCCGAAGTCGCCGAAGTTCTGGGGCAGGCGTCGCTGCTGACCGGGGCGGACTGTGCCCCCTATGAAATCGACGTTGCTCATTGCCGCGGCAAAGCGGCGGCGGTCGTCATCCCGTGCGATACCCACGCTGTCAGCGCGCTTATGCGCATCGCGGTGCGCCATCGCATACGGCTGGTCGCCCAAGGCAACCGCAGCGGATTGGTGGGCGGTGCCGTCACCGACAACTCCGGCAAGCAAGTGATCGTCTCACTTTCGCGCATGCGCCAAGTGCGCGAGATTGATCCCTTGAACCGCACGGTGATTGTCGAAGCCGGCACGCTCTTGTCAGCACTGAATCGCACACTGGAAACCCATTCGCTGTATTTCCCTATTGATATCGGCAGCGACCCGGCCATAGGCGGATTAATTGGCGCCAATGCCGGCGGCAGCCGCTTGCTCAAGCATGGCGACGTGCGCCATAACCTGCTCGGTATCGAAGTGGTGCTGCCCGATGGCGACGGCACCGTGGTGCAACTCCTCGCACCGCTGCGCAAGAACAATACCGGGCTTGACCTCAAGCAGTTGTTTGTCGGCACCGGTGGCGCCTTCGGCATCATTACGGCGGCGACGCTTGAGCTCAAACGCATCGACCAGTCGACGCAAAGCGTGTTTGTGGCCTTGCCTGACCATGGGACAGCGCTTGAGGTGTTGCAGGCTTTCGAACTTCAATTTGGCGATCTGCTGTGCGCGTTCGAAGTGATCTCCGAGGCGGCGCTCGCCATTACGTTGCGCAACTTCCCCACGCTGCGCCACCCGTTCGGCCAATCGTCGGCAAGCTGCTACGCCCTGATTGAGATCGCCAGCAGCATGCCTGGCTTGCACAGCCTTTTTGCGCAACGAACCGAACAGGTGCTGGAAGCGCTGTATGAAAGCGGCCGAATTCTCGACGCCGCCTTTGGAAATACCAGCAGCTTTTGGCCACTGCGAGACAACCTGCCGCTGGCCATCGCCAAGGAAGGTATCCCACTGTCGTTCGACGTAGCGTTTTCGCGCTCACGCTTGGTCGCTTTCCGTGATCAGGCTGCACAGTGGTTACAGCGCGAACATCCGCTGCTACAGCTTTACGATTTCGGCCATTTTGCCGACGGCGGCTGCCATTTGATTGTGCTGGTGCCGCACGCCCACATCAGCCAGTACGGCATCGCCAAGGTCGTCGCTGTGCGTAGCGGCATCTATAAGCTGGTGACCGAAAACGGCGGCTGCTTCAGTGCAGAGCATGGCGTCGGGCCTGTGAATGCAGCTTATTACGGCAAGTACACGCCCCCAGAGGTGCAGGAAATCAGCAGGGCTATGCAGCTTTTAATGGATCCCCAAGCTGTGTTGGGCCGCTACCGCTACACATAGAACCAACCTCCTGCGCATTTCATTTCCAGGAAAAATCGGGCCTGACGATGGCACAGCAAACAATAGGACACATGATGATTACCGGCAAAATGCTCATCGGCCAGTCGGCAGTGCGTGGCGACAAAGGATTGCTGTCTGCAATCAACCCTGCCACCCATGAAACGCTGGGGCCTGACTTCGGCGTCGGCGGTATCGCTGACATTGAACAGGCCTGCACGTTGGCGCAGCAGGCCTGCGATCGCTACCGCGCGACCACGGCAGAACAGCGTGCCCAGTTTCTGGAAGCGATCGCCACGGGCATCCTGGCGTTGGGGGTCACGCTGATCGGGCGCGCGTCTCTCGAAACCGGATTGCCGGCAGCGCGCCTGATCATCGAACGGGGCCGCACCGTGAGCCAGTTGCGGCTCTTTGCCCAAGTGGTGCGCGACGGCCACTACCTCGGCGCCACCCTGGACAGCGCTTTGCCGACGCGCCTCCCTGCTCGCCCCGACCTGAGGCTGCACAAGATCGCGCTCGGCCCGGTGGCTGTATTTGGTGCAAGCAATTTTCCCCTGGCGTTTTCGGTTGCCGGCGGCGACAGCGCCGCTGCCCTGGCCGCTGGCTGCCCGATAGTGGTCAAGGCACACGAAGCTCACCTGGGTACGTCTGAACTGGTAGGCCAGGTGATTCAACAGGCCGCCGCTGCCCACAACTTGCCAGAGGGCGTGTTTTCCCTGCTCATTGGCGACAGTCATCCGTTCGGCCAGTCCCTGGTCAGCCATCCCGCGATCAAGGCAGTCGCCTTCACGGGTTCGCGACAAGGCGGTCTGGCGCTGATGCGTACCGCGGCGCAACGCAGCGAACCGATTCCGGTGTACGCCGAAATGAGCTGCATCAATCCCGTGTTCCTGTTGCCGCATGCGCTGTCGATGCGCGCCAGCGAAATCGGCCGTGGATTCGTTGAGGCTCTGACGATGAGTGCCGGCCAATTGTGTACAAATCCAGGCTTGGTGATTGCCCTGGAAGGTCAGCCGCTGACCCAGTTTTGCAGCACGGCCCTGGACGCCCTGCACAAAAAGGCGGCAGCAACCATGCTGACGCCGGGGATTCATCATGCCTACCTCGCTGGGATCGAGGAGACAGGCAACATCAGCGGTATTACAACGCTGGGCCAAGGGTGCCCTGCAGAAAAGCCAAGTGCCGCGCAGGCCACAGTGTTCGTAACCGATGCAGCCACCTTTCTCACAACAGGACGACTGGGCGACGAAACATTCGGCCCCAGCTCGCTGATCGTCGCCTGCAAGAATGCAGATGAAATGCTGGCGGTGGCCGAGCACCTGTCAGGACAGCTGACGGCTACAATGCAATTGGATGATGCTGATCATTCGCTGGCCAGAAAGCTGCTGCCCATTCTTGAGCGCAAGGCGGGCCGCATCCTGGTGAACGGTTATCCGAACAACGTCGAGGTCTCTCACGCGATGGTACATGGCGGCCCGTTCCCGGCCAGTTCGGACAGTCGAAGTAGCGCCGTCGGCGCCAGCGCCATCGACAGGTTCTTGCGGCCGGTGTGTTATCAGGACCTGCCTGCGGCCTTGATGCCTGAAGCGCTACAGGAGGGCAATCCGCTCGAACTGTGGCGCATGGTCAATGGGCAATGTGTGCTTGCCTGAGCCGCGGAGATCGCTTAATAGCCTGCGCTTTCAGGTTCGTAACGCACAAAGCGCCAGCCCGTCTGTTAAAAAGTCGCTTTGATCTGTAGTCCTACAGCCAATGCGTTTCCTCTTTTTTTACCGAAGAACGCGCCCGGTTCGATGTAGTACTGCATGTCCGGTCGCACCAGCAGCCAGGGCGTGACTTGCGCGCCATAGTTGAGTTCAAGCATCTGCTCGCCGTTGTCGAGGCTGGCGATCATGTCTGACTCCCCAAAATTGATTGCAGCCGCTTCTTGCTCATCGCGCGTGCGCGAATTGATCACGGCGCGGCCATAACCAAAGGCGATAGTATCTTTGGGGCGGTTTGCAAAGGGCTTCTGCTTGACCAGACCCACCGAATACCAACGACGCATCGGTGAAGTCGCAGCGTTACTGGTGGCCGCTTGCCCGAAAAGGCGCAATACGCTTTCAGGGTCTTGCTCGTCCTTCCAGATGGCCTGATCAAACAACACGTAAGCCCCGGTACGGTTACTGCTCTTTTCTGTGCTGCCAATTTTCTGGTAATTGGACGTGTCGTAATACCAACCGACTTTGTACTGACCATCCAGAAAGGCATGATTATTGAAAATCGCCTCCAGTGGCAAAATAGCCCCGGTGGTGCCGTTGCTGGGCATGGAAAACGCTTCAGAAGGGCGTGCGTTGTGCTCCGGGTTGACTTGGAACACAGCGGTTTGCAGCGTTAGAGACGGGTTAACGTCGTAACGCAGTTCTCCCCCCCAGTGTGCCGTCGGATAGTTACCCCATCCACTGCCGCTCGACATGGTTAACGGGTGTGCACAAAAACCGGCGCTTACAAAGTTGGTCAGGATCGGCATCCCCCCAAATTCGGTGCCCATGACCATATATCCAACCTTGGCCGACAGTTCTTTGGAAAACAGATTGCGTTGATAGCTGAACTCGGTCAGCCGGGTGTATTCACCCCCATAGTTTTCCTGAGCTGATAAGCGGTTACCGAGCAAATCTTCCGTGGCGCTGTGGCCACGACGGTCATTGATAATGATCTGCACCACCCCAGCATCCGGAGTGTCGAGTAACTTGCTCAGATCAAACTGCGCGCCAATGCGTATTTGTTGCGCATAGCGAGTGCCGCGTTTTATCCCGCCGTGCAGGTTCGAAATCGTCTCGGAGCTGTATTCACCCGTCAGCTTAATCCCCTTGTCGACCAGCTTCTGTCGCTCCCCTCCCCAATCGCCGGTGAGTGTTGAGCGACTCATCAAGTCCGTAGAATCTGCCAACGCTGAAGCAGGGGCCAACATACAGAACGACAAACCGCTGCACAGGCTGGTACTCAGCAGCGCGCGGAAAGAAAAAAACATTCGAAAGGTGCTCCGTTGAAAAAACGCAGATGATCAAGGCTGTTTAGCAAGTCGCCTTATGCTGCTTGCGTCAGGGTGTAAGGACTGGATTGGATTGGATAACGTCGCTTGACGTTAGTAACAACGCTTAAGTGTAAGCATTAGCTTTTTTGGAATACATCCAACTCTGCAAGAAACATTGTTGGTGCGTTCGTAACAATTCGCCTGAATGCCAGCTCTTGAACTAACAGGCACGAACCTGAAGCGATGACTCAACAGATCTGCTCATCGTGCCTATGACTCATTGCTCGTTGGCCACCCAGCACCGATGACGTTCTGCACCTATTGAGTCGCTCACGACTACTTGATTGTTACTGTTTCATCAATATTGTTTTCCAATGCGCTGGATTTATCCGAGACATCATCCGATTAAAATTAGCCTGCTTGCGCAAACAAAGTCACAAAATCCAACCCTATAGAGCACTGATGCTCCGCTCCAGGTTTCGTAGAACCTTCAGTCCTTTGTGTGCAACTGCGCGTTCGGCATCCGACTCACCGGGTAACGACCTGGTTTTTCAGCGCTTTAACGCTTGATTGACGAGGTGCCAGAGGATTTACGCCCAACCAATTACGTCCGAATCGATCATTCGGCCGGGCTGTTCGCACCGACGACGAACAGTTTTGTATTCACCCATAGAGCATTCATGAAAATGACGGATGACCATCAATCACCCACTAAAAGACGGGCAATCAGCTCGCTCGCGAGAATAATATTTTCCCTCTTCGTTTTTGCTGTTGCAGTGACATTGATATACGGCGGGGTCATGTTATTGGCCCTGGACGGATCAAGTTATTATCTAATAGCCGGGTTGGCTTATTTGCTACTCGCCCCGTTATTGTTATGGCGTAAACGTTTCAGCATTATATTTTCGGCACTTATTTTCCTTGCCACATGCGTCTGGGCATTTTATGAGGTAGGTCAGTTCAGTTATTGGGAACTGCTGCCACGCCTTGTCGTTCCAGCCATTATCCTGACACTTAGTTTGTGGGTGGGCGCGACGTTCCCGGGTACATCCCTGATGACTCGGCGCATGGCTAACCGGTTTGGCTTTGCGGTGTTTGCCGCGTTGATCGCCACCTTTATTGCTGCGTTTTACCCTCACGGTGCGATCTCAAATCCTGTGGTCGCGTCGAAGGCATCCGAGCCGAAGGAACCTACTGCCGATACGCCTGAAAATTGGGAATACTATGGTCGCAGCGCATCGGGTACCCGGTTTGCGCCTTACACGCAGATCACCCCAGAAAACGTCAAGGACCTACAGGTCGCCTGGACATACAGAACAGGGCGCAGAACGACCGGGGCTGGTGCAGGCGTAGACGAAAACACGCCGTTGCAGATTGGCAACGTGCTGTATTCATGCACACCGGAGAATCTGATCACCGCACTGGATGGTGATACTGGGGCTCCTCTCTGGAAGTTCGACCCTAAAGCCAAAACTGAAGAACACGTCACCTGCCGCGGCGTGGGTTATTACGACATCGATAAAGACGACAGCCTGAGTGCTGAGGTCAAGGCTTCGCACGACAACGACCAACAATGCCGTCAGCGCATTCTGGTGTCGTCGGTAGATGCCCGTCTGTTTGCGCTTGACGCGCACACCGGCGCCCTGTGCTCGAGCTTTGGTGAGAACGGTTACGTCGATCTCAAGAAAGGCATGGGCCCGACCGAGAAGAGCAAACGCTATCACCCAACCTCTCTGCCGGTTGTGATGGGTCATCTGACCGTAGTCGGCGGCTGGGTGCGTGACATTGTAGCGGGCGAGCCTTCAGGGGCCGTGCGTGCATTTGACGTGCTGACCGGTGATTTGGTCTGGGCATGGGACATAGGCGCACCTGAGGGTAAGGACGCTACTGCCGACGATCACCAGTTCACGCTGGAAACGCCTAACGTATGGACTATTCCTACTTACGATAAAGAGTTGAACCTGGTCTACCTGCCAACAGGCAATGGCCCACCGGACTACTGGGGCGGTGATCGCAACGCGGCCAAGGAAAAATATGGCTCGGCGGTTGTAGCTGTGGATGCATCGACCGGTAAAGCCAAGTGGGTTTACCAGATCGTTCACCACGATGTGTGGGATTACGACCTGCCTTCTCAGCCAGTTATGTATGACTGGAAGAGCGCTGACGGCGAGAAAACGCCGGTTTTGATCCAGACCAGCAAAACAGGCAATATTTTTGTTCTGGACCGTCGTACAGGCAAACCTGTTACCGAAGTTGAAGAACGTCCGGTTCCAACCTCACCTGCTGCTGAAGGCGAGCACCTGTCACCGACTCAACCGTTTTCGGTCGGAATGCCAACTATTGGTGTTGAGCCACTGACTGAGAAGTCCATGTGGGGCGTGACGACTTTCGATCAACTGTACTGCCGGATCATGTTCAAGGACTCCGTTTACGTGGGCCCGTTTACACCTCCGTCCGAGAAACCGTACATCGAATGGCCAGGCTTGTTGGGCGGTATGAACTGGGGGGGCATCTCCATCGACGAAAATACAGGCATGATGTTTGTTAACGACATGCGTGTGCCCCTGCGGATGTCGCTGGTGACGAAGGAAGACACCAGCAAGTTCAAAGTATCGACTGACGAAGTGCCCGGTTTCATGGGAACCATTCGCCCACAAGTCGCCGGTATCTATGGCGGCGTGAGAATCGACATTCTGCAATCGCCACTGGGCGTGCCGTGCAATACACCCCCGTTCGGCAGCATGAGTGCGATTGATCTCAATACTCAGAAACTGGTGTGGCAAGTGCCTATGGGCACCGTCCAGGATACCGGCCCTATGGGAATTAAAACCCACATGCCGATACCGCTGGGCATGCCAACACTGGGTGGTCCAACCTCAACAGCCTCGGGCCTGGTGTTCTTTGCAGGGACTCAAGACTACTACCTGCGTGCGCTCGACTCGGCAACCGGTAAAGAAGTGTGGAAAGCACGCTTGCCTGTCGGCGCAGTGGCCGCACCGCTGATCTACAAATCACCGGTTACCGGAAAACAATACGTGGTGATCTCTGCAGGGGGCATGAGCCACTCCCCTGACGTAGGTGATTACATCATTGCGTATGCATTACCGGACAGCGCTGAAAAATAAACGGCTGGTTGCGTTTATGTAAAAAATAATCCCCGTTTACGGGGATTATTTTTGAGGCAAACAAAAAGCCCCGAGAGCAGAACTCTCGGGGCTTTTTAGGTAACGCTGAAGCTGTTAAGCCCAAGGCAAGACCTAGAACGGAATATCGTCATCAAAGCTGTCGAAATCCGGAGCTGGCTGCGGGGCCTGCTGTTGCGGCGCAGGGCGCGACTGTTGCTGTTGCTGCGGTGCAGGGCGTTGAGCCTGCTGACGCGGAGCCGACTGTTGTTGCTGGTAGTTGTTGCCACCACCCTGGTTTTGCTGGTCGCCCTGTGGACGGCCACCCAGCAGTTGCATGGTGCCTTGCATGTCGACCACGATTTCGGTGGTGTAACGCTTGATACCGTCTTTTTCCCACTCACGGGTTTGCAGCTTGCCTTCGATGTACACCTGCGAACCCTTGCGCAGGTATTCGCCGGCGATTTCGGCCACTTTGCCGAACATCGATACACGGTGCCATTCAGTCTTCTCGACTTTCTGACCGGTTTGCTTGTCAGTCCATTGTTCGCTGGTTGCCAGACTCAGGTTGGTCACGGCATTACCGTTAGGCAAGTAGCGAACTTCGGGATCCTGGCCGCATGTGCCGACCAATATAACTTTGTTAACCCCACGGGCCATAACGTTCTCCTAGGCTTCGCACGTCGGCGCTGGGTTAACCAACTGCTCGAGTGTCGCGCGATCCAATAGTTCGGTGTCCAATTTGATATAAATCGCAGCCTCTTCAGCCACGATCACTGCATCTGTAACGCCATTGACTGCCTTTAGACGCTCAGCCAGACCTGCTTCGCGCAACGCCTCGGGCGATAACGGCAGGCGCAGGCTTGTTACATACGGTGGTTCACGCATGGTAACAGCAAAGGCCAACCAGAGTGCAGCCAGACCTGCGCCTCCCAGGAACACAACCGACAGACCGCCATGCTGAAACAGCCAGCCGCCGAGTATGCCGCCCAGTGCCGACCCGAGGAACTGGCTGGTGGAGTAAACCCCCATCGCCGTGCCCTTGCCGCCTGCGGGTGAAACTTTGCTGATCAGCGAAGGCAATGAAGCCTCCAACAGGTTAAACGCAGTGAAAAACACCACAGTGCCAATCACCAGCGTTCGTAAACTGTCGCCGAACTTCCAGAAGAATAGCTCAGTGAGCATCAACGTCACGACGGCGCCGAGCAAAACTCGTTTCATTTTGCGTTTCTTTTCGCCGTAGATGATGAACGGGATCATGGCGAAGAATGAAATCAGCAAGGCCGTCAGATACACCCACCAATGTTGTTCCTTGGGCAGGCCGGCCTTCTCGACCAGCGCCAGCGGCAGTGCGATAAAGCTCGACATCAACATGGCGTGCAGCACAAAAATGCCAAGGTCCAGGCGCAACAGGTCGGGATGGCGCAAGGTCGGCAGCAAGGCCTGCTTCGCCACTCCGGACTCACGATGCTGCAAGGTTCCGGTGGAACGCGGCACCATAAACATCACAATCACGATCCCGCACAGCGCCATTGCCCCCGTCGCCAGAAACAGCCCGGACAACCCGAAAGCGCGAGTCAGGAGCGGGCCCACCACCATGGCCACGGCAAATGACAAGCCGATGGTCATGCCGATCATGGCCATGGCCTTGGTGCGATGCTGTTCACGGGTAAGGTCTGACAACAGCGCCATGACCGCTGCAGAAATCGCCCCCGCACCTTGCAGGATGCGTCCCGCAATGACGCCCCAGATCGAATCGGAATTGGCCGCCAGCACACTGCCCAGCGCGAAGACAATCAAGCCCAGGTAAATGACCGGGCGCCGTCCAATACGATCGGAAATAACACCAAAGGGGATCTGGAAAATGGCCTGGGTCAGGCCATAAGCGCCAATCGCCAGACCAATCAGGGCGGGCGTTGCACCGGCAAGGTCCATTCCATAGGTTGCCAGAACCGGCAACACCATAAACATGCCCAGCATACGGAAGGCGAACACAAGGGCCAGACCGCTTGCTGCCCGGGTCTCGCCGCTACTCATGCGTTCGCTGTGGGGATCGTGCATGGAAAAACCTCATGTGAACCGGCGGCGATTCTATCAGTCCCATCGTCTAACAGCACATACACGAGAGAGACGCGACGCTTTGTCACGCAAAAGTTATAAAGGCTGCTTGAATGACAGTGTGCCATCAAGGGCCTGCACAGCTTTCGCACAGATCCGTATACTCATTCGTTTACGTTATGCCCGCCAAGCGAGGCCGCAGTGGACAAGATCCTGATACGTGGGGCACGAACCCACAACCTGAAGAACATCGACCTGACCCTGCCAAGGGACAAACTGATCGTTATCACCGGACTGTCTGGCTCCGGCAAATCATCCCTCGCGTTTGACACGCTGTATGCCGAAGGCCAGCGCCGTTATGTCGAGTCGTTGTCAGCCTATGCGCGGCAGTTCCTGTCGATGATGGAAAAGCCTGACGTCGATACCATCGAGGGTCTGTCGCCGGCGATTTCCATCGAGCAAAAATCGACCTCGCACAACCCGCGCTCCACGGTCGGCACCATCACCGAAATCTACGACTACCTGCGCCTGCTGTATGCCCGCGTAGGTATCCCGCGCTGCCCGGATCACGACATTCCTCTGGAAGCCCAGACCGTCAGCCAAATGGTCGACCTGGTACTGGCCCAGCCCGAAGGCAGCAAGCTGATGCTGCTGGCGCCGGTGATCCGCGAGCGTAAGGGCGAACACCTTTCAGTATTTGAAGAACTGCGCGCCCAGGGTTTTGTTCGCGCCCGGGTCAACGGCAAGCTTTGCGAGCTGGACGAACTGCCCAAGCTCGACAAACAGAAAAAGCACAGCATTGATGTGGTGGTTGACCGCTTTAAAGTGCGTGCCGATCTGCAGCAGCGCCTGGCCGAGTCTTTCGAGACAGCGCTGAAACTGGCTGATGGCATTGCCCTGGTTGCGCCGATGGACGATGAGCCGGGCGAAGAAATAATCTTCTCCGCGCGCTTCGCCTGCCCGATTTGCGGCCATGCGATCAGCGAGCTGGAACCCAAGCTGTTTTCCTTCAACAACCCGGCAGGTGCATGCCCGACCTGCGATGGTCTGGGGGTCAAGCAGTTCTTCGATATCAAGCGCCTGGTCAATGGTGAGCTGACGCTGGCCGAAGGCGCGATCCGCGGTTGGGACAGGCGCAACGTTTATTACTTCCAGATGCTCGGGGCATTGGCCAAGCATTACGACTTCAGCCTTGAAGTGCCGTTCAGCGAGCTGCCGGCCGACAAGCAAAAGGTGATCCTGTATGGCAGCGGCACGCAAAACGTGGATTTCCGCTATCTGAATGATCGTGGCGATATCGTCAAGCGTGCGCACCCGTTCGAAGGCATCGTGCCAAACCTGGAACGCCGTTATCGCGAAACCGAGTCGGCCACCGTGCGCGAAGAGCTGGCCAAGTTCCTCAGCACCCAGTCCTGCCCGGATTGCCGTGGTACCCGACTGCGTCGCGAAGCCCGTCATGTATGGGTCGGCGAAAAAACCCTGCCCGCGGTCACCAGCATGCCTATCGGTGATGCGACCGAATACTTCAGCACGCTGAGCCTGAGCGGACGCCGTGGCGAAATCGCTGACAAAATCCTTAAGGAAATTCGCGAGCGCCTGCAGTTCCTGGTGAATGTGGGGCTGGACTATCTGTCGCTGGACCGTAGTGCCGATACCCTGTCAGGCGGTGAAGCCCAGCGTATTCGTCTGGCCAGTCAGATTGGTGCAGGCCTGGTTGGCGTGCTGTATATCCTCGACGAGCCCTCCATCGGCCTGCATCAGCGCGATAACGATCGCCTGCTGGGCACCCTCAAGCATCTGCGTGATATCGGTAACACCGTGATTGTGGTGGAGCACGACGAAGACGCCATACGCCTGGCGGACTATGTGGTGGATATCGGCCCTGGTGCTGGCGTGCATGGCGGTCATATTGTTGCTGAAGGTACACCGGCCGAGGTGATGGCTCACCCTGACTCACTGACAGGCAAATACCTGTCGGGGCGTGTGAAGATTGCCGTACCCGCCAAGCGCACACCGCGCAACAAGAAGCTGACACTGTCGCTCAAGGGTGCTCGCGGCAATAACTTGCGCAATGTTGATCTGGAAATTCCGATTGGCCTGCTGACCTGTGTCACTGGGGTCTCGGGGTCAGGCAAATCCACCCTGATCAACAACACACTCTACCCGCTCAGCGCCACGGCACTGAATGGCGCGACCACGCTGGAAGCGGCGGCGCACGACAGCATCAAGGGGCTTGAGCATCTGGACAAGGTCGTCGATATCGACCAAAGCCCGATTGGCCGTACGCCGCGCTCCAACCCTGCGACCTACACCGGGTTGTTTACGCCAATCCGCGAGTTGTTCTCGGGTGTGCCCGAGTCGCGCTCGCGCGGTTACGGCCCGGGGCGTTTCTCTTTCAACGTAAAGGGCGGACGCTGCGAGGCCTGTCAGGGTGATGGCCTGATCAAGGTAGAAATGCACTTTCTGCCGGACATCTATGTGCCTTGCGATGTGTGCAAAAGCAAGCGTTACAACCGTGAAACCCTTGAGATCAAATACAAGGGCAAGAGCATCCACGAAGTGCTGGAAATGACCATCGAAGAAGCGCGAGTGTTCTTCGATGCCGTGCCTGCACTGGCGCGTAAGCTGCAAACGCTGATGGATGTAGGCTTGTCCTATATCAAGCTAGGACAATCCGCCACCACGCTGTCAGGCGGTGAGGCGCAACGGGTCAAGTTGTCCCGTGAGCTGTCCAAGCGCGATACAGGCAAGACCTTGTATATCCTCGATGAGCCTACTACCGGTTTGCACTTTGCTGACATCCAGCAGTTGCTGGATGTGCTGCATCGTCTTCGCGACCATGGCAACACCGTGGTAGTGATCGAACACAACCTGGACGTGATCAAGACCGCTGACTGGCTGGTGGATCTCGGCCCTGAGGGGGGTTCCAAGGGCGGGCAGATCATTGCTACCGGTACACCGGAAGAAGTAGCCGAGATGAAGCAATCACACACGGGCTTCTACCTGAAGCCACTGTTGATTCGCGACAAGGCTTAAATCGCGGTACGAAAAAGCCCCTGCCATCGTGAGATGGCAGGGGCTTTTTACTGAGCGCAAATCAAGCTCTTGTGGGAGCGGGCTTGCTCGCGAAGGTAACGCCGCGACACACAAGCCAGACCGTGTTGCCTGCATCGCGGGCAAGCCACGCTCCCACCAAAAGCATCTCAGCTTCCCTGGATCAGAACTGCGATTGCAGGTAGTTCTGCAAGCCGATCGACTTGATCAGGCCCAGCTGTTTTTCCAGCCAGTAGGTGTGGTCTTCTTCGGTGTCTGCCAGCTGAACACGCAACATGTCACGGCTCACGTAGTCCTTGTGCAGTTCGCACAGGGCGATGCCTTTGCACAGCGCGGCACGGACTTTATATTCCAGGCGCAGGTCGGCAGCGAACATCTCAGGCACCGTAGTACCCACATCCAGGTCGTCAGGGCGCATGCGCGGCGTACCCTCGAGCATCAGAATCCGGCGCATCAACGCATCAGCGTGTTGTGCCTCTTCCTCCATCTCGTGGTTGATACGCTCGTAAAGCTTGGTGAAACCCCAATCCTCGTACATACGGGAATGGACGAAATATTGGTCACGCGCAGCCAACTCGCCGGTCAGCAACGTATTGAGATAATCGATTACATCCGGGTGGCCTTGCATTGCCTTACATCTCCCTGCTTGAAAGGCTGTAGTTTGAACCAAGCCGACTGAGAGGTCACGGCCAAATCGCAATAAAAACCCTGTTTTTCAGAGAAAACAGGGTTAAATAACGCAAAAACCGCCCAATTGAGGGCGGTTCTGCTTCTCACTTAGAGTTAGTTACGCTGTACACCCAACGCCTTGGCAACACCATCACCATAAGCCTGATCAGCATTGTAGAAATGCTGCAGCTGACGCTCGACGACATCCCCCGTCACACCCTCCATAGCCCCTGCAATATTGTTGATCAGCAGGGCTTTCTGCTCGTCGTTCATCAGTCGGAACAGGGCACCGGCGTGGCTGTAGTAATCGCTGTCTACACGATGATCGTAACGATCAGCTGCACCACTGAGGGCCAATGGCGGCTCAGCATATTGCGGTGCTTGTTTTGGCGCGTCGCCATAGCTGTTCGGCTCATAGTTCGGTGCAGCACCACCATTGTTGCCGAAGGCCATAGAGCCATCACGCTGATAGTTATGCACAGGTACCCGTGGTGAGTTGATCGGCAGGTGCTGGTGGTTGGTGCCTACACGGTAGCGATGGGCATCGGCATACGCGAACACACGGCCTTGCAGCATGCGGTCAGGCGACAGGCCCACACCCGGGATCATATTGCTTGGCCCGAACGCAGCCTGCTCCACTTCGGCAAAGTAGTTCAGCGGGTTGCGGTTCAGCTCCAGCTCACCGATTTCAATCAGCGGGAACTCTTTCTGCGACCAGGTCTTGGTCACGTCAAACGGGTTCTCATAGTGGGCTGCAGCCTGAGCTTCAGTCATGACCTGCATGCATACGCGCCATTTCGGAAAGTCACCGCGTTCGATGGCGGCAAACAAGTCACGCTGTGCGTAATCCGGGTCGGTACCGGCAAGGCGCGCAGCCTCTGCAGGCGGCAGGTTCTTGATGCCCTGCTTGGTTTTGTAATGCCATTTGACCCAGTGACGCTCACCCGCAGCATTGATCAGGCTGTACGTGTGGCTGCCAAAGCCATGCATATGGCGGTAACCATCTGGAATGCCGCGATCGGAAAACAGGATGGTGACCTGGTGCAGCGACTCAGGGGAGTGCGACCAGAAGTCCCACATCATCTGTGCGCTTTTCAGGTTGCTTTGCGGGAGGCGTTTTTGGGTGTGGATAAAGTCGGGAAATTTAAGCGGGTCACGGATGAAAAACACCGGGGTGTTATTACCGACGATGTCCCAGTTACCTTCCTCGGTGTAGAACTTGAGGGCAAAGCCACGTGGATCACGCTCGGTATCAGCCGAGCCGCGCTCGCCACCTACCGTTGAGAAGCGCAGAAAAGTGGGGGTTTGCTTGCCGATGGTGTCAAACAGCTTGGCACTGCTGTACTGAGCCATGTCACGGGTCAGGGTGAAAGTGCCATGGGCGCCTGAACCCTTGGCGTGTACGCGACGCTCAGGAATGTTTTCACGGTTGAAGTGCGCGAGCTTTTCGATCAGATGAAAATCGTCAAGCAGCAATGGGCCACGAGGACCGGCAGAACGAGAATTCTGGTTATCCGCAACTGGAGCGCCGCTGGCGGTTGTAAGCGTTTTGGTCTGGCTCATATGTTTGCTTCCTCAGTCAGTCTTTGTACTGCCGGCTAATCGGCTGACGAGGAGTATTGACCATGAATTACACATGGGCAAATGCATTAAATGATCAGAATCAATAGATAATCATAATCGAACGCGCACAAAAAACCGGGCACTAGGCCCGGTTCTTTGTAGAGACTGACGTCTTACTCAGCGGATACAGCTTCACCGCCAACTGGACGATCAACCAACTCGACGTACGCCATAGGCGCGTTGTCGCCAGCGCGGAAACCGCACTTGAGGATGCGCAGGTAGCCACCCTCACGAGTTGCATAACGCTTGCCCAGATCGTTGAACAGCTTACCAACCATGGCTTTCGAACGAGTACGGTCGAAGGCCAGACGGCGGTTAGCAACAGAATCAATCTTGGCCAGAGTAATCAGCGGCTCAGCAACGCGACGCAATTCTTTGGCTTTCGGCAGAGTCGTTTTGATCAGCTCGTGCTCGAACAACGACACTGCCATGTTTTGAAACATAGCCTTGCGGTGCGAGCTAGTGCGGCTCAGGTGACGACCACTTTTACGATGACGCATGGTTCATTCCTTACCAAACACAACGTTCGGTGATTACGACGATCAGGCAGTCGCCTTGTCGTCCTTCTTAAGACTTGCAGGCGGCCAGTTGTCGAGGCGCATGCCGAGGGACAGACCACGGGAGGCCAGAACGTCCTTGATTTCAGTCAAGGATTTCTTGCCCAGGTTCGGAGTCTTCAACAGTTCTACTTCGGTGCGCTGAATCAGGTCACCGATGTAGTAAATGTTCTCCGCCTTAAGGCAGTTGGCCGAACGCACGGTCAGTTCCAGATCGTCAACAGGACGAAGCAGGATCGGATCGATCTCGTCTTCCTGCTCGATTACCACTGGCTCGCTGTCACCTTTGAGGTCGACGAATGCAGCCAACTGCTGTTGCAGGATGGTTGCAGCACGACGAATGGCCTCTTCAGGATCCAGTGTACCGTTGGTTTCCAGATCAATAACCAGCTTGTCCAGGTTGGTGCGCTGCTCGACACGGGCGTTTTCCACCACGTATGCGATACGGCGAACCGGGCTGAACGAAGAATCCAGCTGCAAGCGACCAATGCTGCGGCTTTCGTCTTCATCGCTCTGACGCGAGTCTGCTGGTTCATAACCACGACCACGAGCTACGGTGAGCTTCATGTTCAAGGCGCCGTTAGACGCCAGGTTGGCGATTACGTGATCGGGATTAACGATCTCGACATCATGATCCAGCTGAATATCGGCAGCGGTAACCACCCCCGAACCCTTCTTCGACAAGGTCAGCGTAACTTCGTCACGGCCGTGCAGCTTGATAGCCAGACCTTTAAGGTTCAACAGGATTTCAATTACGTCTTCCTGTACACCTTCGATGGCGCTGTACTCGTGGAGCACACCGTCAATCTCGGCCTCGACTACTGCACAGCCTGGCATTGAGGACAACAGGATGCGGCGCAGCGCGTTGCCCAGGGTGTGGCCAAAACCACGCTCGAGAGGCTCGAGAGTGATTTTAGCGCGGGTTGGACTGACAACTTGCACATCAATATGGCGAGGTGTCAGGAACTCATTTACCGAAATCTGCATGGATGCACCTATTTTCTAGCCCTTACTTGGAGTAGAGCTCGACAATCAGGCTTTCGTTGATGTCGGCGGACAGATCACTGCGAGCAGGAACGTTCTTGAAAACGCCCGACTTCTTCTCAGTGTCTACTTCTACCCATTCTACGCGGCCACGTTGGGCACACAGATCGAGAGCTTGGACAATGCGAAGCTGGTTCTTTGCTTTCTCGCGGATAGCGACCACGTCACCAGCACGAACCTGGTAGGACGGAACGTTTACGGTCTGACCGTTAACGCTGATCGACTTGTGCGATACCAACTGACGAGATTCGGCACGAGTAGAACCGAAACCCATACGGTATACGACGTTATCCAGGCGGCATTCGAGCAGTTGCAGCAGGTTTTCACCGGTTGCACCTTTTTTGCCAGCAGCTTGTTTGTAGTAGCCGCTGAACTGACGCTCGAGAACGCCGTAGATACGACGGACCTTCTGCTTTTCACGCAGTTGGGTACCGTAGTCGGATTGGCGACCGCGGCGTTGGCCGTGGATGCCTGGAGCAGCTTCAATATTGCACTTCGATTCGATAGCGCGCACACCACTCTTCAGGAAGAGATCAGTGCCTTCACGACGTGCCAGTTTGCATTTTGGACCAATGTAACGAGCCATTCTTTACAGTCTCCTGATTACACGCGGCGCTTCTTCGGCGGACGGCACCCGTTGTGCGGGATTGGCGTCACGTCGGTGATGCTGGCGATCTTATAGCCACAGCCGTTCAAAGCACGGACAGCGGACTCACGACCTGGACCTGGGCCCTTGACGTTAACGTCAAGGTTTTTCAGGCCATATTCCAGCGCAGCTTGACCAGCACGTTCAGCAGCTACTTGAGCAGCGAACGGGGTGGACTTGCGTGAACCGCGGAAACCCGAACCACCAGAGGTAGCCCAAGAAAGCGCGTTACCCTGACGATCCGTGATGGTCACGATGGTGTTGTTGAAAGACGCGTGGATGTGGGCGATGCCATCAACCACTGTCTTTTTAATTTTTTTACGAGGACGAGCAGCAGGTTTTGCCATGACTAAATTCCTGTCGATTCGCTGGTGCGATTACTTGCGGATCGGCTTACGCGGACCTTTGCGAGTACGCGCGTTGGTCTTGGTACGCTGACCGCGCACTGGAAGACCACGACGATGGCGCAGACCGCGGTAGCAGCCCAGGTCCATCAAGCGTTTGATTTTCATGTTGACTTCACGACGCAGGTCACCTTCAGTGGTGAACTTCGCCACTTCGCCACGCAGCAACTCAATCTGCTCGTCGCTCAGATCCTTGATCTTAGCGGCTGGGTTTACACCAGCATCCGCACAGATTTTCTGTGAGGTAGTGCGACCAACACCATAGATGTAGGTCAGCGAGATAACAGTGTGCTTGTTATCTGGAATGTTAACGCCTGCAATACGGGCCATTCAGTGGGACTCCAATTGACAGCTACCTACGCCCCGGAAGCCAAGAAATAGGGCGCGAGATAATATCGCTGTAATAACAAATAATCAACCCAGCAGCGCACTAGCTGCTGGGCTTCAAACAGATCACACTCAGCCTTGGCGCTGTTTGTGACGTGGTTCCGCGCTGCAAATTACCCGAACAACACCTTCGCGGCGAATAATCTTGCAGTTACGGCACAGCTTTTTCACCGATGCACGAACTTTCATCACCAACTCCTCTCACCTTACGGGGTAGTACTTCAGCGGAGCATGCCGCTGCCGTAGCCCTTCAGGTTGGCTTTCTTCATCAGGGATTCGTACTGGTGCGAAACGAGGTGCGATTGTACTTGGGACATGAAGTCCATAACAACCACAACAACGATCAGCAACGAGGTCCCGCCAAGGTAGAACGGAACGTTTGCCGCAACCACCAGGAACTGGGGCAACAGGCACACGGCCGTCATATAAAGAGCACCGAACAGAGTCAAACGAGTCAAAACGCCATCAATATAGCGTGCCGACTGCTCACCTGGACGGATACCCGGAATAAAGGCACCGGACTTCTTCAGGTTTTCCGCTACGTCTTTCGGATTGAACATCAACGCCGTATAGAAGAAGCAGAAGAAAATAATCCCTGCACTAAACAGCAGAATATTCAACGGCTGACCAGGAGCGATCGACTGCGAGATGTCCTGCAACCAGCCCATACCTTCAGACTGACCGAACCAGGCACCCAGCGAAGCCGGGAACAGCAAAATGCTGCTCGCAAAAATAGCCGGGATAACACCGGCCATATTCACTTTCAGCGGTAGGTGGCTAGTCTGCGCAGCAAACACCTTGCGGCCCTGCTGACGCTTGGCGTAGTGAACAGCAATACGACGCTGGCCACGCTCAATGAACACCACAAAACCGATAATCGCTACTGCCAGCAAACCGATAGCAACCAGAGCGAAGATATTGATATCGCCCTGACGTGCAGACTCGAAAGACTGCCCGATTGCTCTCGGAAGACCGGCGACGATACCCGAAAAAATCAACATCGAGATACCGTTGCCAACACCACGCTCAGTAATCTGCTCACCCAGCCACATCATGAACATTGCACCCGCCACAAACGTGGTTACTGCAACGAAATGGAAGCCCAGGTCACCAGTGAACGCTACGCCTTGCCCTGCCAGACCAATGGACATGCCAATAGCCTGGACAAGAGCAAGAGCGACAGTGAGGTAGCGGGTGTACTGGCTAATCTTGCGACGGCCAGCTTCACCTTCCTTCTTCAACTGCTCCAGTTGCGGGCTGACAGCGGACATAAGCTGCATGATGATCGATGCCGAAATGTACGGCATGATCCCCAGCGCAAAAATACTCATCCGCTCCAGCGCGCCGCCGGAAAACATGTTGAACAAGCTAAGTATGGTCCCCTCATTCTGTCGAAACAGGTCCGCCAGCCGGTCCGGGTTGATACCTGGAACTGGGATGTGTGCGCCTATCCGGTAGACGATAATCGCCAGGAATAGAAAACGCAGTCGAGCCCAGAGCTCGGATAACCCGCCTTTGCTGAGCGCTGAGAGAGCACCTTGCTTAGCCATTTATTCCTCGAACTTGCCGCCAGCTGCTTCGATAGCCGAACGCGCACCTTTGGTGGCGCCGATTCCCTTGCCGATTGTGACAGCGCGAGTCACTTCACCGGACAGCATGATTTTCACACGCAGTACGTTGACGTTGATCACGTTGGCATCTTTCAGGGTCTGCACAGTTACGATGTCGCCTTCCACTTTAGCCAGCTCGGACAAACGCACTTCTGCGCGATCCATGGCTTTCAGGGATACGAAACCGAACTTAGGCAGACGGCGATGCAGCGGCTGTTGACCGCCTTCAAAGCCTGGAGCAATGGTGCCACCGGAGCGGGAGGTCTGACCTTTGTGACCACGGCCACCAGTCTTACCCAAACCACTACCGATACCACGGCCCGGACGATGCTTTTCGCGACGGGAACCCGGCGCTGGACTCAGATCATTGAGTTTCATCGATTAACCCTCTACACGCAGCATGTAGTAAGCCTTGTTGATCATCCCGCGATTCTCGGGAGTATCAAGTACTTCTACAGTGTGACCGATGCGACGCAGACCCAGACCCTTAACGCACAGTTTGTGGTTAGGGATACGGCCGGTCATGCTTTTGATCAGCGTTACTTTAACGGTAGCCATGATCAGAAGATCTCCTTGACGCTTTTGCCACGCTTGGCGGCAATAGATTCAGGAGATTGCATAGCTTTCAAACCTTTGAAAGTGGCGTGAACCACGTTTACCGGGTTAGTCGAGCCGTAGCACTTGGCCAGTACGTTCTGAACGCCAGCAACTTCGAGGACAGCACGCATAGCGCCGCCAGCGATGATACCGGTACCTTCAGAAGCAGGCTGCATGTAAACCTTGGAAGCGCCGTGGGCGGATTTCATGGCGTACTGCAGAGTGGTGCCGTTAAGGTCCACTTGAATCATGTTGCGGCGAGCAGCTTCCATTGCCTTCTGGATCGCAGCAGGCACTTCACGTGACTTGCCACGGCCGAAGCCAACGCGCCCTTTACCATCACCAACCACGGTCAACGCGGTGAAAGTGAAGATACGGCCGCCTTTAACGGTTTTGGCTACGCGGTTAACTTGAACCAGCTTCTCAATGTAGCCTTCGTCGCGCTTTTGGTCGTTATTTGACATAACTTAGAACTCCAGCCCAGCTTCACGAGCAGCCTCAGCCAGCGCTTTCACGCGGCCGTGGTACTTGAAGCCAGAGCGGTCGAAAGCCACCTGCGAGACGCCAGCGGCTTTTGCACGCGTAGCGACCAGCTGGCCAACCTTTGTGGCCGCGTCGATGTTGCCAGTGGCACCATCACGCAGTTCTTTGTCCAAAGTCGAGGCGCTTGCCAGGACTTTGCTGCCGTCGGCCGAGATGACCTGGGCGTATATGTGCTGTGCCGAGCGGAACACGCAGAGACGCACGACTTCGAGTTCGTGCATTTTCAGACGTGCTTTGCGAGCGCGGCGCAGGCGAGTAACTTTTTTGTCGGTCATTTGCTATGCCCTACTTCTTCTTGGCTTCTTTACGACGGACGACTTCGTCCGCGTAACGTACACCCTTGCCTTTATAAGGCTCTGGCGGACGGAAACCGCGGATCTCAGCGGCCACCTGACCTACCAGCTGCTTATCAATACCCTTGATCAGGATATCGGTTTGGCTAGGAGTCTCAGCGGTGATGCCTTCCGGCAACTCGTAATCCACTGGGTGCGAGAAGCCAAGAGCCAGGTTCAGCACTGTGCCTTTTGCTTGCGCTTTGTAACCAACACCGACCAGCTGGAGCTTGCGCTCGAAGCCTTGGCTTACGCCTTGGACCATGTTGTTTACCAACGCACGAGTGGTACCAGCCATTGCGCGAGTTTGTTGATCGCCATTGCGAGCAGCGAAACGCAGCTCACCAGCTTCTTCAACAATCTCAACGGACGAATGGATGTTCAGTTCTAGAGTACCCTTGGCACCCTTCACCGAAAGCTGTTGGCCGGCGAATTTTACTTCGACACCAGCTGGCAGCTTAACGGGGTTCTTAGCGACGCGTGACATGCTTATCCCCCCTTAGAACACAGTGCAAAGAACTTCGCCGCCGACACCGGCAGCGCGCGCAGCACGATCCGTCATCACACCTTTGCTGGTGGAGACGATAGACACACCCAGACCGCCACGAACTTTCGGCAGATCTTCGGAGGACTTGTACTGACGCAGGCCTGGACGGCTAACGCGCTTAACTTCTTCGATAACCGAACGGCCTTCGAAGTACTTCAGCTCGATAGACAGCAGTGGCTTGATTTCGCTGCTGATCTGATAATCCGCGATGTAACCTTCGTCTTTGAGAACTTTGGCTACAGCTACCTTCAACGTGGAAGATGGCATGCTTACGACGGACTTTTCAGCCATCTGGGCATTACGGATTCGAGTTAGCATGTCCGCTAACGGGTCCTGCATACTCATGGGCTAGACGCTCCTGATACAAAAAGAATTAGCCTTGCGGCTACAACTGTCGCCGAGTACTCAATGCTTAAAAAGCACGGGCTCAGGCGAGCCGGTCATTCTAGACACACGCCAGAAATGAATCAAGCCCCAATAGGGGCTTGATTCATATTCAAGGTCACCGGCTGTCAGGATCTTGCAACCCTGACAGGGGTAACTTTGCCTGTGCGCCTTACCAGCTGGCTTTAACCAGACCTGGTACGTCGCCACGCATTGCTGCTTCACGCAATTTGTTACGGCCAAGGCCGAACTTGCGGTAAACACCATGCGGACGGCCAGTCAGGCGGCAGCGGTTACGCATGCGCGCAGCGCTTGCGTCACGTGGCTGCTTCTGCAGAGCAACTTGAGCTTCCCAACGTGCTTCTGGACTTGCGTTCAGATCCACGATGATAGCTTTCAGTGCTGCACGCTTCTTGGCGAACTTGGCAACCGTGAGCTGACGTTTCAGCTCGCGGTTTTTCATGCTCATCTTAGCCATGGTCCTACTCCAATCAGTTGCGGAACGGGAATTTGAAAGCACGCAGCAAGGCGCGACCTTCATCATCTGTCCGAGCAGTGGTGGTCAGGGTAATGTCCAGACCGCGGAGAGCATCGATTTTGTCGTAGTCGATTTCCGGGAAGATGATCTGCTCTTTTACGCCCATGCTGTAGTTACCACGACCATCGAAGGACTTGGCATTCAGGCCGCGGAAGTCGCGTACCCGAGGCAGGGAGATCGACAGCAGACGATCTAGGAATTCGTACATACGCTCACGGCGCAGAGTAACCTTAACGCCGATCGGCCAGCCTTCGCGAACTTTGAAGCCTGCGATGGACTTGCGAGCGTAGGTCACTACACATTTTTGACCCGTGATTTTTTCCAAATCAGCTACAGCGTGCTCGATGATTTTCTTATCACCGATCGCTTCGCCCAAACCCATGTTCAGGGTGATTTTGGTAACGCGCGGAACTTCCATCACGTTCGAAAGCTTAAGTTCTTCCTTAAGTTTCGGAGCGATTTCCTTCCGGTAAATCTCTTTTAGTCGTGCCATGGTCTCATCTACCTAGCAGTGTTCAAGCATCAACCGCTTTTTGGGTCGACTTGAAGACACGAATTTTTTTGCCTTCTTCTACTTTGAAACCAACGCGATCTGCTTTGCTGGTTTCGCTGTTGAAGATGGCCACGTTAGAAGCGTCCAGTGGAGCTTCTTTCTCGACGATACCGCCTTGTACGCCCGACATCGGGTTAGGCTTGGTATGACGCTTAACCAGGTTCAGACCGCCAATAACCAAACGGTTGTTAGCGAGAACCTTAAGCACCTTACCGCGCTTACCTTTGTCTTTGCCGGCGATCACGATGATCTCGTCGTCACGACGAATCTTTTGCATGTCGGATCTCCTTACAGCACTTCTGGGGCGAGCGAGACGATCTTCATGAACTTCTCAGTACGAAGTTCACGGGTCACTGGCCCAAAGATACGGGTGCCGATCGGCTCTTGCTTGTTGTTCAGAAGAACAGCAGCGTTGCCATCAAAGCGGATAATGGAGCCATCAGCACGACGTACGCCGTGACGAGTGCGGACTACAACAGCAGTCATCACTTGGCCTTTTTTCACTTTACCGCGAGGAATTGCTTCCTTCACGGTAACTTTGATGATGTCACCGATACCAGCGTAACGACGATGGGAGCCACCCAGCACCTTGATGCACATAACGCGGCGTGCGCCGCTGTTATCGGCCACATCGAGCATGGATTGAGTCTGAATCATATAATTTCTCCGACCCCTAGTCCTTAGACTTCCACAGCGCGTTCGAGAACATCAACCAGTGCCCAAGACTTGGTCTTGGCCATCGGACGAGTTTCACGAATAGTGACTTTGTCGCCGATGTGGCACTGATTGGTTTCGTCGTGCGCGTGCAGCTTAGTCGAACGCTTAACGTATTTACCGTAGATCGGGTGCTTAACGCGACGCTCGATCAGAACGGTGATGGTTTTGTCCATCTTGTCGCTGACAACACGGCCAGTCAGCGTACGGACAGTCTTTTCGGCTTCAGCCATGATTACTTACCTGCCTGCTGTTTGAGCACAGTCTTCACGCGAGCGATGTCACGCTTAACTTGCGAGAGCAGATGCGACTGCCCCAACTGGCCAGTTGCTTTCTGCATACGCAGATTGAACTGGTCGCGCAGCAAGCCGAGCAGTTGCTCGTTCAGCTGCTGTGCGGATTTTTCACGAAGTTCATTCGCTTTCATCACATCACCGTCCGTTTAACAAAGGAGGTGGCGAGCGGCAGCTTTGCAGCAGCCAGGGCGAAAGCCTCACGCGCCAGCTCTTCAGTAACACCCTCGATTTCATACAGGACTTTGCCTGGCTGAATCTGGGCAACCCAATATTCCACGTTACCCTTACCTTTACCCATACGAACTTCTAGGGGCTTTTTGGAAATAGGCTTGTCCGGGAATACACGGATCCAGATCTTGCCGCCACGCTTAACGTGACGGGTCAGTGCACGACGCGCTGATTCGATCTGACGAGCGGTGAGACGACCACGAGCAACAGACTTCAGCGCGTATTCGCCGAAGCTGACTTTGCTACCGCGCAATGCCAAGCCACGGTTGTGGCCAGTCATTTGCTTGCGGAACTTCGTACGCTTAGGTTGTAACATTTGGCGTACCCCTTACTTAGCAGCTTTTTTACGAGGCGCTGGTGCTTGTGGCTTCAGTTCTTCTTGGCGACCACCAATTACTTCGCCTTTGAAGATCCAAACCTTTACACCGATCACACCGTAAGTGGTGTGAGCTTCGTAGTTGGCATAGTCGATGTCGGCACGCAGGGTGTGCAATGGCACACGACCTTCGCGATACCATTCAGTACGTGCGATTTCAGCACCGCCGAGACGACCGCTCACTTGGATTTTGATGCCTTTGGCACCAATGCGCATAGCGTTCTGTACAGCGCGTTTCATCGCGCGACGGAACATTACACGACGCTCCAGCTGCTGAGCTACGCTCTGCGCAACCAGCATACCGTCGAGTTCCGGCTTGCGGATCTCTTCGATATTGATGTGCACAGGCACACCCATTTGCTTGGTCAGGTCCTGACGCAGTTTCTCAACATCTTCACCTTTCTTCCCGATAACGATACCTGGACGAGCGGTGTGGATGGTGATACGTGCAGTTTGGGCCGGACGATGGATATCGATACGGCTTACGGACGCGCTTTTTAGTTTGTCTTGGAGGTATTCACGCACCTTCAGATCAGCGAACAAGTAGTCCGCATAAGTCCGGCCGTCTGCGTACCAGACGGAGGTGTGCTCCTTGACGATTCCCAGGCGAATGCCAATGGGATGTACTTTCTGACCCATCTCTTCGACTCCGTTACTTGTCAGCAACCTTGACAGTGATATGGCAAGACCGCTTGACGATGCGATCAGCGCGGCCTTTGGCACGCGGCATGATGCGCTTCAGCGAACGCCCTTCGTTGACGAAAACGGTGGCGACTTTCAAGTCGTCAACGTCTGCGCCTTCGTTATGCTCGGCGTTGGCTACGGCCGACTCCAGCACTTTCTTGATGATCTCGGCGGCTTTCTTGTTGCTGAAAGCCAACAGGTTGAGCGCTTCGCCCACCTTCTTCCCGCGGATCTGGTCGGCGACCAAGCGGGCTTTCTGGGCGGAGATTCGAGCGCCCGACAACTTAGCGGCTACTTCCATCGTTCCTTACCCCTTAACGCTTGGCTTTCTTGTCTGCCACGTGCCCACGATAAGTGCGGGTACCGGCAAACTCGCCTAGTTTATGGCCAACCATGTCTTCGTTCACGAGAACTGGGACATGAAGACGACCGTTATGCACAGCGATGGTCAGACCGACCATTTGTGGCAGGATCATCGAACGACGCGACCAGGTTTTCACCGGTTTGCGATCGTTCTTTTCCGCCGCCACTTCGATCTTCTTCAGTAGGTGAAGATCAATAAAAGGACCTTTTTTCAGAGAACGTGGCACTGTCGTATCCCTCTATTTACTTGCGACGACGGACGATCATTTTGTCGGTACGCTTATTACCACGAGTCTTCGCGCCCTTAGTCGGGAAGCCCCATGGCGATACCGGATGACGACCACCAGAGGTACGACCTTCACCACCACCATGTGGGTGGTCAACCGGGTTCATGGCAACACCACGAACGGTTGGGCGAACGCCACGCCAGCGTTTGGCACCAGCTTTACCCAGCGAACGCAGGCTGTGCTCGGAGTTCGAGACTTCACCCAGGGTCGCACGGCATTCAGCCAGTACTTTACGCATTTCACCAGAGCGCAGACGCAGGGTCACATAGACACCATCACGAGCGACCAGCTGAGCCGAAGCACCAGCGGAACGTGCGATTTGCGCGCCTTTACCCGGCTTCAATTCGATGCCGTGTACGGTGCTACCAACTGGAATGCTGCGCAGTTGCAACGAGTTACCCGGCTTGATTGGGGCCAAAGCACCCGAAATCAGCTGGTCGCCAGCACTCACGCCTTTAGGGGCAATGATGTAGCGGCGCTCGCCGTCTGCGTACAGCATCAGAGCGATGTGAGCAGTACGGTTTGGATCGTATTCGATACGCTCAACAGTGGCTGGAATGCCATCTTTGTCGTTGCGACGGAAGTCGACCATACGGTAATGCTGCTTATGACCACCACCGATGTGACGAGTGGTAATACGGCCATTGTTGTTACGACCACCAGACTTCGATTTCTTCTCGAGCAGCGGTGCGTGAGGAGCGCCTTTATGCAGCTCCTGGTTGACCACCTTGACCACATGACGGCGGCCAGGGGAAGTCGGTTTGCATTTAACGATTGCCATGATGCACCCCTTCCTTACTCAGCACTGCTGCTGAAATCGAGATCTTGGCCTGGCTGAAGGGAGATTACTGCCTTCTTCCAGTCATTACGCTTGCCCACGCCGCGAGCGGTGCGCTTGCTCTTACCCAGAACGTTCAGGGTAGTAACACGCTCAACTTTCACGCTGAACAGGCTTTCGACGGCCTTCTTGATTTCCAGCTTGGTTGCATCGGTAGCAACCTTGAAAACGAACTGGCCTTTCTTGTCTGCCAGAACCGTAGCCTTCTCGGAAACGTGCGGGCCAAGCAGAACTTTAAATACGCGTTCCTGGTTCATCCCAGCAGCTCCTCGAATTTCTTCACGGCCGACACGGTGATCAACACCTTGTCGTATGCGATCAGACTAACTGGATCGGAACCTTGCACGTCACGTACATCAACGTGTGGCAGGTTACGAGCAGCCAGGTACAGGTTCTGATCAACACCTTCAGACACGATCAGGACATCAGTCAGACCCATGCCATTCAGCTTGTTGAGCAGATCTTTGGTTTTCGGCGCTTCAACAGCGAAGTCCTGAACCACGACCAGACGATCAGTACGCACCAGCTCAGCAAGGATGGAACGCATTGCTGCGCGATACATCTTCTTGTTCAGCTTCTGGGAGTGATCCTGTGGACGAGCTGCGAAAGTGGTACCGCCGCCACGCCAGATTGGGCTACGGATAGTACCGGCACGAGCACGGCCAGTACCTTTCTGACGCCAAGGGCGCTTACCGCCACCACGAACGTCGGAACGGGTCTTTTGCTGCTTGCTACCTTGACGGCCGCCGGCCATGTAGGCCACGACTGCTTGGTGAACCAGCGTCTCGTTGAATTCGCCGCCGAAAGTCAGTTCGGAAACTTCGATCGCTTGAGCGTCATTTACATTTAATTGCATGTCAGCTTCCCCTTAACCGCGAGCCTTGGCCGCTGGACGTACAACCAGGTTGCCGCCAGTAGCGCCAGGAACAGCACCCTTGACCAACAACAGATTGCGTTCAGCGTCGACGCGCACTACTTCCAGGGACTGCACGGTCACGCGCTCAGCGCCCATATGACCGGACATTTTTTTGCCCTTGAATACACGACCAGGAGTCTGGCACTGGCCAATAGAGCCCGGGACGCGGTGGGAAACGGAGTTACCGTGAGTGTTGTCTTGGCCACGGAAATTCCAACGCTTGATCGTACCCTGGAAGCCTTTACCCTTGGACTGACCGGTTACATCAACCAGTTGGCCAGCGGTGAAGATTTCAGTGTTGATCAGATCGCCAGCCTGGTACTCGCCTTCTTCAAGACGGAATTCCATTACGGTACGACCGGCGGCAACGTTTGCTTTAGCGAAGTGACCCGCTTGAGCAGCTGTTACACGCGAAGCGCGACGCTCGCCGACAGTGACTTGCACTGCACGATAGCCATCGGTTTCTTCAGTTTTGAACTGGGTGACGCGATTCGGCTCGATCTCAATGACCGTGACCGGAATGGAGACACCTTCTTCGGTGAAAATACGGGTCATACCGCATTTACGACCGACTACACCAATAGTCATGTTGTAAACCTCATGAGTGTACGGGGCTTTCACCCGCTATGGCCGCCCATTTCAGAGCGTTACACGACTAAGACCCAAGTCTTAGCCGAGGCTGATCTGCACTTCCACACCGGCCGCAAGATCAAGCTTCATAAGTGCATCAACGGTTTTATCCGTTGGCTGGACGATGTCCAGTACGCGCTTATGAGTACGGATCTCGTACTGGTCACGCGCGTCTTTGTTGACGTGCGGGGAGACCAGAACGGTGAACCGCTCTTTACGGGTAGGCAGTGGAATTGGACCACGCACTTGAGCACCAGTACGTTTCGCGGTTTCCACGATTTCCTGGGTTGATTGGTCGATCAGGCGATGGTCAAAAGCCTTCAACCTGATACGGATTTGCTGATTTTGCATTGGATTTCAGACTCCAGATTGCTGTTCCCACCGAGCGCAATACGCCCGTTAAAAGGAGGCGCAATTCTATAGACGACCCCAGTAGGTGTCAACTCAATAAAAAAAGCCCCCGCTGAGCGGGGGCTTTTTTCAGGCAATCATCACTTACGCGATGATTTTGGCTACAACGCCAGCGCCAACGGTACGACCGCCTTCACGGATTGCGAAACGCAGACCGTCTTCCATTGCGATGGTTTTGATCAGGGTAACAACCATTTTGATGTTGTCGCCCGGCATTACCATCTCAACGCCTTCCGGCAGTTCGCAGTTACCAGTTACGTCAGTTGTACGGAAGTAGAACTGAGGACGGTAGCCTTTGAAGAACGGAGTGTGACGGCCGCCTTCTTCTTTGCTCAACACGTACACTTCAGCTTCGAAGGTAGTGTGCGGCTTAACCGAGCCTGGCTTAACCAGAACCTGGCCACGCTCAACGTCGTCACGCTTGGTGCCGCGCAGCAGCACGCCGCAGTTCTCGCCCGCACGACCTTCGTCGAGCAGCTTACGGAACATTTCAACGCCGGTGCAGGTGGTAACAGTAGTGTCACGCAGACCAACGATTTCCAGCGGATCTTGAACGCGAACGATACCGCGCTCGATACGACCAGTTACAACAGTACCGCGACCGGAGATCGAGAATACGTCTTCGATTGGCATCAGGAACGGCTTGTCGATAACACGTACTGGATCTGGAATGTAGGTATCCAGAGTTTCAACCAGTTTACGAACGGCAGTGGTGCCCATTTCGTTGTCGTCTTTGCCTTCCAGCGCCATACGAGCCGAACCGATGATGATCGGAGTGTCGTCGCCTGGGAAGTCGTAAGTCGACAGCAGGTCACGAACTTCCATCTCAACCAGTTCCAGCAGCTCAGCGTCGTCTACCAGGTCAGCCTTGTTCAGGAAAACCACGATGTACGGAACGCCAACCTGACGGGACAGCAGGATGTGCTCACGGGTTTGTGGCATCGGACCATCAGCGGCCGAACAAACCAGGATAGCGCCGTCCATCTGAGCAGCACCGGTGATCATGTTCTTCACATAGTCAGCGTGACCTGGGCAGTCAACGTGAGCGTAGTGACGAATGTGCGAGTTGTATTCAACGTGCGCAGTGTTGATCGTGATACCACGAGCTTTTTCTTCTGGCGCGCTGTCGATTTTATCGAAGTCAACGATTGCCGAACCGAAAACTTCGGAGCAAACACGGGTCAGAGCTGCAGTCAGCGTGGTTTTACCATGGTCAACGTGACCGATAGTGCCAACGTTGACGTGCGGTAGGGAACGATCAAATTTTTCTTTAGCCACGACAATTAACTCCTTGCCTAAAGGACTGAACTAAATCAGCCTTGTTTTTTAGTAACAGTTTCGACGATGTGCGCCGGAGCTGTATCGTATTTTTTGAATTCCATAGAGTAGCTTGCGCGACCCTGGGACATGGAACGAACGTCGGTCGCATAACCGAACATTTCACCCAACGGTACTTCAGCACGAATTACTTTGCCGGAGACCGTATCTTCCATACCCTGGATCATGCCGCGACGACGGTTCAAGTCGCCCATCACGTCACCCATATAGTCTTCAGGTGTAACAACCTCTACCGCCATGATCGGCTCAAGCAGCTCACCGCCACCTTTGGTAGCCAGTTGCTTGGTCGCCATGGAAGCAGCCACCTTAAACGCCATCTCGTTGGAGTCGACGTCGTGGTAAGAACCATCAAACACGGTAGCCTTCAGGCCGATCAGCGGATAGCCGGCAACAACACCGTTCTTCATCTGCTCTTCGATACCCTTCTGGATAGCCGGGATGTATTCCTTAGGAACCACACCACCTACCACTTCGTTCACGAACTGCAGACCTTCCTGACCTTCGTCAGCAGGTGCAAAACGAATCCAGCAGTGACCAAACTGGCCACGACCGCCGGACTGACGAACGAACTTGCCTTCGATCTCACAGTTCTTCGTGATGCGCTCACGATAGGAAACCTGAGGCTTACCGATGTTGGCTTCGACGTTGAACTCACGGCGCATCCGGTCAACCAGGATGTCCAGGTGCAGCTCGCCCATGCCAGAGATGATCGTTTGACCAGTCTCTTCATCAGTTTTAACGCGGAAAGATGGATCTTCCTGAGCAAGCTTGCCCAGTGCAACACCCATTTTTTCCTGGTCATCCTTGGTCTTAGGCTCTACGGCAACCGAAATAACCGGCTCCGGGAAGTCCATACGAACCAGAATGATTGGCTTGTCAGCGTTGCACAAAGTCTCACCAGTGGTGACGTCCTTCATGCCGATCAAGGCCGCGATGTCACCAGCGCGTACTTCCTTGATTTCTTCACGGGCGTTTGCGTGCATTTGCACCATACGACCCACGCGCTCTTTCTTGCCCTTAACCGAGTTGATTACGCCGTCGCCGGAGTTCAACACGCCCGAGTAAACACGGACGAAGGTCAAGGTACCCACGAATGGGTCGGTAGCGATCTTGAACGCCAGAGCCGAGAACGGCTCGTTGTCGTCTGCATGACGCTCCAGCTCGATAGTCTCGTCATCCGGGTCAGTACCCTTGATGGCAGGAATATCAGTCGGAGCCGGCAGGAAGTCGATAACGGCGTCGAGAACCAGGGGAACACCCTTGTTCTTGAAGGAAGAACCGCAAACAGCCAGGACGATCTCACCAGCGATAGTACGCTGACGCAGAGCCGCCTTGATTTCCGCGATGGTGAATTCTTCACCTTCGAGGTACTTGTTCATCAGCTCTTCATTGGCTTCGGCCGCAGCCTGAACCATGTTGTCGCGCCACTCGTCAGCAAGATCTTTCAGCTCAGCTGGAATTTCTTTGCGAACAGGAACCATACCTTTGTCAGCATCGTTCCAGTACACAGCTTCCATGTTGATCAGATCGATCTGACCCTGGAAGTTGTCTTCGGAACCGATAGCCAACTGGATTGGAACTGGAGTGTGGCCCAGACGCTTCTTGATCTGCTCGATAACGCGCAGGAAGTTGGCACCAGCACGGTCCATCTTGTTTACGTAAACAAGACGTGGAACGCCGTATTTGTTGGCTTGACGCCATACGGTTTCCGACTGAGGCTCAACGCCCGAGGTACCACAGAACACAACGACAGCGCCGTCGAGTACACGCAGGGAACGCTCAACTTCAATAGTGAAGTCAACGTGGCCCGGGGTATCGATTACGTTGAAGCGGTGCTCGTCCTTGTACTGCTTGGCAGAACCTTTCCAGAAGGCGGTAATGGCAGCAGAAGTAATGGTAATACCACGCTCCTGCTCCTGAACCATCCAGTCTGTGGTCGCGGCGCCATCATGCACCTCGCCCATTTTGTGACTTTTGCCAGTGTAAAACAGTACGCGCTCGGTGGTGGTGGTTTTACCAGCATCCACGTGAGCGACGATACCGATGTTACGGTAGCGACTAATCGGAGTAGTACGAGCCATAAAGCCCTCGCAAAATTAGTGAAGCTGAAATTAGAAGCGGTAGTGCGAGAAAGCTTTGTTAGCTTCGGCCATACGGTGCACGTCTTCACGCTTCTTAACAGCAGCACCTTTACCTTCGGCAGCGTCCAACAGTTCGCCAGCCAAACGCAGAGCCATAGACTTCTCGCCGCGCTTGCGGGCGAAGTCTACCAACCAGCGCATTGCCAGGGCGTTACGACGGGACGGGCGAACTTCGACCGGAACCTGGTAAGTAGCACCGCCTACACGGCGCGACTTCACTTCGACCAGCGGAGCGATGGCGTCGAGAGCTTTCTCGAAGAGTTCCAGGGGATCACTGTTCTTGCGTTCTTTAACCTTTTCCAGCGCGCCATAAACGATACGCTCGGCAACGGCTTTTTTGCCGCTTTCCATCACGTGGTTCATGAACTTGGCCAGAATTTGGCTTCCGTATTTTGGATCGTCAAGCACTTCGCGCTTGGCTGCTACGCGTCTTCTTGGCATGGATAAGCCCTCAAACGGTCTTCAGGTTAGCTCGGAACCATTACACCCCAGGGATGCAGGTCCGACCTTACTCTTATCGACTCAGAAAAAAAGAAATCTGCATTATTTACCGGAAACCGAAGACTACTTCGGCTTCTTGGTACCGTACTTCGAACGACCTTGGTTACGACCTTTAACGCCGGAAGTATCCAAAGAGCCGCGAACGGTGTGGTAACGAACACCTGGCAAGTCTTTTACACGACCGCCACGAATCAGTACCACGCTGTGTTCTTGCAGGTTGTGACCTTCACCACCGATGTACGAGGAAACCTCGAAACCGTTGGTCAGGCGCACACGGCATACTTTACGCAGTGCCGAGTTAGGTTTTTTCGGCGTAGTTGTATACACACGGGTGCATACGCCACGACGTTGCGGGCAGTTTTGCAGCGCAGGTACGTCGGATTTCTCGACGATACGCTTACGCGGCTGACGTACCAGCTGGTTGATAGTTGCCATCTACTAGCTCCACTGTTGTCTTGCGACGCTATTGTCTTGCAAGAAAAGCAAAATGGCAGGAACGAATTCCCGCCAAATTTAGGGGTACAAGAGTCTAAAGAGGATCTTGCCCCCAGTCAAGGCAAGGCCCCGACACTTCCACTCATCAAACCCAGACAAATTGTCTCGATTCGATGAACGGAACTGCCGGGGCCCGCCCATCATTTACCGCAGAACTCAGTTACCGCTCGAGTTCAGCGCTTCGGTCAGTGCAGCTTCCACTTCACTGGCGCTTACGCGCAACGGCTTGTCAGCCTCACGGCGGCGCTTACGCTCGCTGTGGTATGCCAAACCGGTACCTGCCGGGATCAGACGACCCACGACAACGTTTTCTTTCAGGCCGCGCAGGTAATCGCGCTTGCCGGTTACCGCCGCTTCGGTCAGTACTCGAGTGGTCTCCTGGAAAGAGGCCGCCGAGATGAACGATTCAGTCGACAACGACGCCTTGGTGATACCCAGCAGGACGCGAGTGAACTTGGACACGAACTTGTCTTCGTTGCCCAGACGCTCGTTCTCGGTCAATACCTGCGTCAACTCCATCTGGTCGCCCTTGATGAAGGTGGAATCGCCAGACTCGGCAATCTCAACTTTACGCAGCATCTGACGCAGAATGGTCTCGATGTGCTTATCGTTGATTTTTACGCCTTGCAGACGGTAAACGTCCTGGATCTCGTTAACGATGTACTTGGCCAGCGCACTCACACCCAGCAGACGCAGGATGTCGTGTGGATCGCTTGGACCGTCGGAGATAACTTCGCCGCGGTTCACTTGTTCGCCTTCGAAGACGTTCAGGTGGCGCCACTTTGGAATCAGCTCTTCGTACGGATCAGTACCGTCGTTCGGGGTAATAACCAGACGGCGCTTGCCTTTGGTTTCTTTACCGAACGCGATGGTGCCGCTGACTTCAGCCAGAATCGAGGCTTCTTTCGGACGACGGGCTTCGAACAAGTCAGCAACCCGTGGCAGACCACCGGTGATGTCTCGAGTTTTCGAAGTTTCTTGCGGAATACGAGCGATAACGTCACCGATCGCGATTTCCGCACCATCCGCTACACCGACCAAGGCGTTCGCTGGCAGGAAGTACTGAGCCGGTACGTCGGTACCTGGCAACAGCAGATCCTTGCCATCAACACCCACCATCTTGACGGCTGGACGAATGTCCTTGCCGGCAGCTGGACGGTCTTTGGCATCAAGTACTTCAATGTTGGTCATACCGGTCAATTCGTCAGTCTGACGCTTGATCGTGATGCCTTCTTCCATGCCCACGTAGGTCACGGTACCTTTCATTTCGGTAACGATTGGGTGAGTGTGAGGATCCCACTTGGCTACGATAGAGCCAGCGTCAACCTTGTCACCTTCTTTAACCGAAATCACGGCGCCGTACGGCAGCTTGTAACGCTCACGCTCACGACCGAAGTCATCAGCAATGGCCAGCTCACCGGAACGGGATACTGCAACCAGGCAGCCATCTACACGCTCAACGTGCTTCAGGTTGTGCAGACGGACAGTACCGCCATTCTTCACCTGAACGCTGTCAGCAGCGGAGGTCCGGCTTGCCGCACCACCGATGTGGAACGTACGCATGGTCAGCTGTGTACCCGGCTCACCGATCGACTGGGCAGCGATAACGCCGACAGCTTCACCGATGTTCACCTGGTGACCACGAGCCAGATCACGGCCGTAGCACTTGGCGCAGATACCGAAACGGGTTTCGCAGCTGATTGGCGAGCGCACGATCACTTCGTCGATGCTGTTCAGCTCGATGAATTCAACCCACTTCTCGTCAACCAGGGTGCCTGCAGGAACGATAACTTCCTCGGTGCCCGGCTTGAATACGTCACGGGCGATTACTCGACCCAGTACGCGCTCACCCAATGGCTCAACAACGTCGCCGCCTTCGATGTGCGGAGTCATCAGCAGACCGTGTTCGGTACCGCAGTCAACTTCAGTCACAACCAGATCTTGTGCAACGTCTACCAGACGACGTGTCAGGTAACCGGAGTTAGCTGTTTTCAAGGCGGTATCCGCCAGACCCTTACGAGCACCGTGAGTCGAGATGAAGTACTGAAGTACGCTCAAACCTTCACGGAAGTTCGCAGTAATCGGCGTTTCGATGATGGAACCGTCCGGCTTGGCCATCAGACCACGCATACCGGCCAGCTGACGGATCTGCGCAGCAGAACCCCGTGCGCCGGAGTCGGCCATCATGTACATCGAGTTGAACGATTCTTGCTCGACTTCGTTGCCGTGGCGGTCGATTACCTTCTCTTTCGAGAGGTTGGACATCATCGCCTTGGAAACTTCATCGTTAGCTTTCGACCAAAGGTCGATTACCTTGTTGTACTTCTCGCCCTGGGTTACCAGGCCGGAGGCGTACTGACTTTCGATCTCTTTCACTTCATCGGTTGCAGCAGCGATGATGCGAGCTTTTTCATCCGGGATAACGAAGTCGTTAACACCGATGGAAACGCCGGAGATGGTCGAGTAAGCAAAACCGGTGTACATCAACTGGTCAGCGAAGATCACGGTCTCTTTCAAACCAACCACGCGGTAGCACTGGTTGATCAGCTTGGAGATCGCTTTTTTCTTCATCGGCAGGTTGACGACGTCGTACGACAAACCTTTTGGCACAACCTGGAACAACAGCGCACGGCCGACAGTGGTGTCGACGATACGGGTGTTGGTCACGCTGCCGCCATCACGGTCGTTGACGGTTTCGTTGATACGAACCTTGACCTTGGCGTGCAGTGCGGCTTCGCCGGCACGGAATACACGGTCAACTTCCTGCAAGTCAGCGAATACACGACCTTCGCCTTTGGCGTTGATCGCTTCACGCGTCATGTAGTACAGACCCAATACAACGTCCTGCGACGGAACGATGATTGGCTCACCGTTGGCTGGCGACAGAATGTTGTTGGTCGACATCATCAACGCGCGCGCTTCCAACTGGGCTTCCAGTGTCAGCGGTACGTGCACGGCCATTTGGTCGCCGTCGAAGTCGGCGTTGTACGCAGCACAGACCAGAGGGTGCAGCTGGATAGCTTTACCTTCGATCAGTACCGGTTCAAACGCCTGGATACCCAGACGGTGAAGGGTCGGTGCACGGTTGAGAAGAACCGGGTGTTCGCGGATAACTTCAGCGAGAACGTCCCACACTTCCGGCAACTCGCGCTCAACCATCTTCTTGGCGGCTTTGATGGTGGTAGCAAGACCACGCATTTCCAGCTTGCCGAAAATGAACGGCTTGAACAGCTCGAGAGCCATTTTCTTCGGCAGACCGCACTGGTGCAGACGCAGGGTCGGACCTACGGTAATTACCGAACGACCCGAGTAGTCAACACGCTTACCGAGCAAGTTCTGACGGAAACGACCTTGCTTACCCTTGATCATGTCAGCCAGGGATTTCAGAGGACGCTTGTTCGAACCGGTGATAGCGCGACCACGACGGCCGTTGTCGAGCAGTGCGTCGACCGCTTCTTGCAACATACGCTTTTCGTTGCGCACGATGATGTCCGGAGCGGACAGATCAAGCAGGCGCTTCAAGCGGTTGTTACGGTTGATCACTCGACGGTACAGGTCGTTGAGGTCGGAAGTCGCGAAACGACCGCCATCCAACGGTACCAGAGGACGCAGATCTGGCGGCAGAACCGGCAGAACGGTCAGAACCATCCACTCCGGAAGGTTGCCGGAGCCCAGGAAGGCTTCCATCAACTTCAGGCGCTTGGACAGCTTCTTGATTTTGGTTTCAGAGTTGGTTTGCGGAATTTCTTCACGCAGACGGCCAATCTCGTGCTCCAGGTCGATAGCGTGCAGCAGTTCACGGACAGCTTCAGCACCCATGCGGGCATCAAAGTCGTCGCCGAACTCTTCCAGCGCTTCGAAGTACTGCTCATCGTTCAGCAGCTGACCTTTTTCCAGAGTGGTCATGCCCGGATCGATAACGACATAGCTCTCGAAGTAGAGAACGCGTTCGATATCACGCAGGGTCATGTCCATCAGCAAGCCGATACGGGACGGCAGCGATTTCAGGAACCAGATGTGAGCAACCGGCGAAGCCAGTTCGATGTGAGCCATGCGCTCGCGACGGACCTTGGCCAGTGCGACTTCAACGCCACACTTCTCACAGATCACACCGCGGTGCTTCAAGCGCTTGTACTTACCGCACAGGCACTCGTAATCCTTTACCGGGCCAAAGATCTTGGCGCAGAACAGGCCGTCACGCTCAGGCTTGAACGTACGGTAGTTGATGGTTTCCGGCTTTTTAACTTCACCGAACGACCACGAACGGATCATCTCAGGCGATGCCAATCCAATACGGATGGCGTCGAACTCTTCGACTTGACCCTGGTTTTTCAGCAAATTCAGTAGGTCTTTCAAGGCCTTTCCTCCTGGCGGAGCAGAGAGCGGGCCATACAGCCCCGCTCTCGATTCGCGTCACGTGTTATTCGGTTTCCAGATCGATATCGATGCCGAGGGAACGAATTTCTTTGATCAACACGTTGAAGGACTCGGGCATGCCCGGCTCCATACGGTGATCGCCGTCCACGATGTTTTTGTACATCTTGGTACGGCCGTTCACATCGTCCGACTTCACTGTGAGCATTTCTTGCAGAGTGTATGCCGCGCCGTAGGCTTCCAGCGCCCAGACCTCCATCTCCCCGAAACGCTGACCACCGAACTGTGCCTTACCACCCAGCGGCTGCTGGGTAACCAGGCTGTAAGAACCGGTAGAACGAGCGTGCATCTTGTCGTCTACCAAGTGGTTCAGCTTCAGCATGTACATGTAGCCAACGGTAACCGGACGCTCGAACTTGTTGCCGGTACGACCATCAGTCAGCACCATCTGGCCGCTGTCTGGCAGGTCTGCCAAACGAAGCATTGCCTTGATTTCGCTTTCCTTGGCACCGTCGAACACCGGGGTAGCCATTGGCACACCGCCGCGAAGGTTCTTCGCCAGATCCAGGATTTCCTGATCGGAGAAGTCATCCAGGCTTTCTTGACGACCGCCAATTTCGTTGTAGATCTCATGCAGGAACTTACGCAGGTCAGCGACCTTGCGTTGTTCTTCAATCATGAGGTTGATCTTCTCGCCCAGACCTTTGGCCGCGAGGCCCAGGTGAGTTTCGAGAATCTGACCAACGTTCATACGCGAAGGTACGCCCAACGGGTTGAGGACCACATCAACCGGGGTGCCATTGGCATCGTACGGCATGTCTTCAACCGGCATGATCACGGAGACCACACCCTTGTTACCGTGACGACCGGCCATCTTGTCACCCGGCTGGATGCGACGGCGGATTGCCAGGTAAACCTTGACGATTTTCAGCACGCCTGGAGCCAGGTCATCGCCCTGCTGCAGTTTGCGCTTCTTGTCTTCGAACTTGTCGTCCAGCAGACGACGGCGATCGATGATGTAAGCCTGAGCCTTTTCAAGCTGCTCGTTCAGAGCATCTTCAGCCATGCGCAGTTTGAACCACTGACCATGCTCAAGACCGTCCAGGATTTCATTGGTGATTTCCTGACCTTTCTTCAGACCGGCACCACCTTCGGCAATGCGGCCAACCAGAGCAGAGCGCAGACGTTCGAAGGTAGCGCCTTCAACGATACGGAACTCTTCGTTCAGATCCTTGCGGATCTCGTCCAGCTGGGTCTTCTCGATCGACAGTGCACGAGCATCACGCTCAACGCCGTCACGGGTGAAGACCTGCACGTCGATAACAGTACCTTTGGTACCGGTAGGTACGCGCAGGGAGGTGTCTTTAACGTCGCTGGCTTTTTCACCGAAGATGGCACGCAACAGCTTCTCTTCCGGAGTCAGCTGGGTCTCGCCTTTCGGAGTGACCTTACCTACCAGAATGTCGCCGGCGCCAACTTCAGCACCTACGTAAACGATACCGGCTTCGTCCAGTTTGTTCAGTGCAGCTTCACCCACGTTAGGGATGTCTGCAGTGATCTCTTCAGGCCCAAGCTTGGTGTCACGTGCCACACAGGTCAGTTCCTGAATGTGGATCGTGGTAAAGCGGTCTTCTTGAACAACTCGTTCCGACAAGCAGATGGAGTCTTCGAAGTTGTAACCGTTCCAGGCCATGAACGCGATGCGCATGTTTTGACCCAGCGCCAGCTCACCCATATCGGTGGACGGGCCGTCAGCCATGATGTCGCTACGCTGTACACGGTCACCCTTGCGCACCAGCGGACGCTGGTTGATGCAAGTGTTCTGGTTGGAACGGGTGTATTTGGTCAGGTTGTAGATGTCGACACCGGCTTCGCCAGTTTCAACTTCGTCATCAGCAACACGAACCACGATACGGCTGGCATCAACAGAGTCGATCACGCCGCCACGACGAGCCACGACGCAAACGCCGGAGTCACGAGCTACGTTACGCTCCATGCCGGTACCTACCAGCGGCTTGTCAGCGCGCAGGGTTGGTACAGCTTGACGCTGCATGTTGGAACCCATCAACGCACGGTTGGCGTCATCGTGTTCCAGGAACGGGATCAGCGACGCTGCAACCGAAACAACCTGCTTCGGCGAAACGTCCATCAAGGTGACGTCTTCCGGCGCCTTGACGGTGAATTCGTTCAAGTGACGAACAGCAACCAGCTCGTCGATCAGCACTTTCTTGTCGTTCATCGTGGCCGAGGCCTGAGCGATCACGTGATCAGCTTCTTCGATGGCGGACAGGAAAACGATCTCGTCAGTTACCAGTGCGTCTTTCACTACACGGTACGGGCTCTCGAGGAAGCCGTACTGGTTGGTGCGCGCATAGGCAGCCAGGGAGTTGATCAGACCGATGTTCGGACCTTCCGGCGTCTCAATAGGGCAAACACGGCCGTAGTGAGTCGGGTGTACGTCACGAACTTCAAAGCCCGCACGCTCACGCGTCAGACCGCCCGGGCCCAGTGCAGAAACACGGCGCTTGTGGGTGATCTCGGACAGAGGGTTGTTCTGGTCCATGAACTGGGACAGCTGGCTGGAACCGAAGAACTCTTTCACCGCCGCAGCCACAGGCTTGGCGTTGATCAGGTCTTGCGGCATCAGGCCTTCGCTTTCAGCCATCGACAGACGCTCTTTGACCGCACGCTCAACACGTACCAGGCCAACGCGGAACTGGTTCTCGGCCATTTCGCCTACACAGCGAACACGACGGTTACCCAGGTGGTCGATGTCATCGACGATGCCTTTACCGTTACGGATGTCGACCAGGGTCTTCAGCACGGCAACGATGTCTTCTTTGCACAACACGCCCGAACCTTCGATCTCGGTACGACCGATACGACGGTTGAACTTCATCCGGCCGACCGCAGACAGGTCATAGCGCTCAGGGCTGAAGAACAGGTTGTTGAACAGAGTCTCGGCAGCGTCTTTGGTTGGCGGCTCGCCTGGACGCATCATGCGATAGATTTCGACCAGCGCTTCCAGTTGGTTGCTGGTGGAGTCGATCTTCAGCGTGTCGGAGACGAACGGACCGCAGTCGATATCGTTGGTGTACAACGTTTCGATGCGAACAACCTGGCCCTTGGCAACTTTTGCCAGGATTTCAGTGGTCAGCTCGGTGTTGCACTCAGCAATGATTTCGCCAGTAGCCGGATGCACGATAGCCTTGGCCGTTGTGCGACCCAGGACATAGTCCAGAGGCATAACGAGCTCTTTGACACCGGCTTTTTCCAGCTGGTTGATATGACGGGCAGTGATACGACGACCCTGCTCAACAATCACCTTGCCTTTGTCATCGGTAATATCGATGGCCGCGATTTCACCGCGCAGACGCTGTGGAACCAGCTCCAGGCTGATGCTCTCACCCTGAACGTGGAACACGTTGGTGGTGTAGAACGCGTCCAGCACTTGCTCAGTGGTATAACCCAGCGCGCGCAGCAATACCGATGCAGGCAGCTTGCGACGACGGTCAATACGCACGAACACGCAGTCTTTCGGGTCGAACTCGAAATCGAGCCACGAACCACGGTAAGGAATGATACGCGCGGAATAAAGCAGCTTACCGGAGCTGTGCGTCTTGCCGCGGTCGTGGTCAAAGAACACGCCCGGGGAACGGTGCAGCTGGGAAACAATTACACGCTCGGTACCGTTGATTACGAAGGTACCGTTTTCAGTCATCAGGGGGATTTCACCCATGTAGACTTCTTGCTCTTTGATGTCCTTGATCGCTTTGTTCGACGATTCTTTGTCGAAAATGATCAAACGAACTTTTACCCGCAAAGGTACGGCGTACGTTACGCCACGCAACACGCATTCTTTGACATCAAATGCCGGTTCGCCCAAGCGATAACCGACGTACTCCAGCGCAGCATTGCCGGAGTAGCTGATGATCGGGAAAACGGATTTGAAGGCCGCATGCAGGCCCACGTCGCGGAACTGATCTTTAGTCGCTCCCGCCTGCAAGAATTCACGATACGAATCCAGCTGGATTGCCAAGAGATACGGCACATCCATGACGTCCGGCAACTTGCTAAAGTCCTTGCGGATACGTTTTTTCTCAGTATATGAGTAAGCCATCAGCGTTCCCCAGCTTGGTCACCTGCTTGTTTGGCCTCTCCCGACGGGAGCAGCCAGAAAATCGTGCAAACCCCTTGGTTTGCTCCACCGCACAGGGTGGTTACAGCACGTTAAAGGCACCAACCTAGTCGGCTGCCAATAACGGAAAAAGGCCGGTGGCAAGAGCCACCAGCCATCAGCCTCAGCTTAACGCCTGGGCTGGAAACGCAAGGTCGATGCTTACTTCAGCTCGACTTTAGCGCCTGCTTCTTCCAAGGTAGCCTTGGCTTTGTCAGCTGCTTCTTTAGCAACAGCTTCCAGTACCATAGCTGGAGCGCCGTCAACTACTGCCTTGGCTTCTTTCAAGCCCAGACCAGTCAGCTCACGAACAGCCTTGATCACGTTAACTTTCTTCTCGCCAGCTTCCAGCAGCATAACGTTGAATTCAGTTTGCTCTTCAACAACAGCAGCGGCAGCAGCAGGACCAGCAGAAGCAGCAGCAGCGGAAACGCCGAACTTCTCTTCCATTGCTTTGATCAGTTCAACGATTTCCAGAACGGATTTTTCGCCGATTGCTTCGATGATTTGGTCGTTAGTCAGAGACATGACTATAAATTCCTGTATTGGGGTGACAGCCTACGCGGCCATCGAAATAAACAATAAACGCTGAAAGGAGTCGCTCAGCCTTAGGCTGCAGCAGCTTCTTTCTGGTCGCGAAGGGCCGCCAGAGTACGAGCCAATTTGCTGGTAGCGCCTTGAATCACGCTCATCAGCTGAGAAATTGCTTCGTCACGGGTCGGCAGACTTGCCAGTACGTCGATCTGATTAGCTGCGAGGAACTTGCCCTCGAACGCAGCTGCCTTGATCTCGAACTTATCCTGACCTTTTGCGAACTCTTTGAAGATACGAGCAGCAGCGCCCGGATGTTCTTGCGAGAATGCAATCAAGGTCGGGCCAGTGAACACGTCGTTGAGAACACTGTATTCAGTGTCAGCAACAGCGCGCTTGAGCAGGGTGTTACGTACAACACGTACGTAAACGCCAGCTTCACGAGCCTCTTTACGGAGTCCGGTCATAGCGCCTACTGTCACACCGCGGGCATCAGCCACAACAGCGGACAGGGCAACTTTGGCAGCCTCGTTGACTTCAGCGACGATGGCCTTCTTGTCTTCGAGTTTAATTGCCACGGGTTTAACTCCTGCTTGTTACCGTTTCATCTGGCCGAGGCCTGATGTCGTTTTGGTGTCTGATTCGGTAAGGAACCGGGAGCACCATCTGCGTAGGCTTGAGGTTTAAGGCTTTCGCCGCCTACGGTCTTGGATAGCCCCCGCCAGGCAGGGACCCCAATCTTTCAATTGGCGCATTTGACTGCGCCAATTTTGTCTTACGCGTCCAGGGAACCCTGGTCGATGACCAGGCCCGGGCCCATAGTGGTGCTCAGGGTTACGCGCTTAACATAAATACCTTTCGAGGAAGCTGGTTTGATACGCTTCAGATCAGCGATCAGGGCTTCAACGTTTTCCTTCAGCTGAACGGCGTCGAAGCCGATCTTGCCAACGGAAGTGTGAATGATACCGTTTTTGTCGGTGCGATAACGAACCTGACCAGCCTTCGCGTTCTTAACAGCGGTGGCTACGTCTGGAGTTACAGTACCAACCTTAGGGTTAGGCATCAGACCACGTGGGCCCAGGATCTGACCCAACTGACCAACAACACGCATTGCGTCCGGGGATGCAATAACTACGTCGTAGTTCAGGTCGCCGCCTTTCATTTCGGCAGCCAGGTCGTCCATACCAACGCGATCAGCGCCGGCAGCCAGAGCAGCTTCAGCAGCTGGACCCTGAGTGAACACAGCAACACGTACAGTCTTGCCAGTGCCGTGTGGCAGCACAGTAGCGCTACGAACAACCTGGTCAGATTTACGTGGGTCTACGCCCAGGTTAACGGCGATGTCGAAAGACTCGCTGAATTTTACAGTCGACAGCTCAGCCAGCAAAGCAGCAGCGTCTACAAAATTGTAAGACTTGCCAGCTTCGATTTTACCGGCGATTGCCTTTTGACGCTTGGTCAGCTTAGCCATTACACACCCTCCACGTTAAGGCCCATGCTACGAGCAGAACCGGCGATAGTACGCACGGCTGCTTCCATATCAGCTGCAGTCAGATCCGCGTTTTTGGTTTTCGCGATTTCTTCCAGCTGAGCACGAGTTACAGTGCCAACCTTAACGGTGTTTGGACGAGCGGAACCGCTAGTCAGACCGGCAGCCTTCTTCAGCAGAACCGAAGCAGGGGTCGACTTGGTTTCGAACGTGAAGCTACGGTCGCTGTATACAGTGATGATCACTGGAGTCGGCAGGCCTGGCTCAATACCCTGAGTACGGGCGTTGAAAGCCTTGCAGAATTCCATGATGTTCACGCCGTGCTGACCCAGAGCCGGACCAACAGGTGGGCTTGGGTTAGCCTGAGCGGCCTTCACTTGCAGCTTGATGTAAGCGGTAATCTTCTTAGCCATGAGGCACTCCAATTACGGGTTCAATCGCCTAAAGAGGCTCCCCGGTTACTTGCGCGTTTATCCCAGTGACGACAAAACCCCACAGCCTAGGCCATGGGGTTGGGATTCGTGTTTAACTAGACCTTTTCGACCTGGCTAAACTCTAGCTCTACCGGAGTAGAGCGACCGAAAATGAGCACCGCCACTTGAATGCGGCTCTTTTCGTAGTTAACTTCTTCGACCGTGCCATTGAAATCGGCAAACGGACCGTCGGTAACACGGACAACTTCGCCCGGCTCGAACAGTGTTTTCGGCTTGGGCTTGTCGCTGCCATCAGCTACGCGACGCAGAATTGCTTCTGCTTCTTTATCAGTGATAGGTGCCGGTTTATCAGCAGTACCACCAATGAAGCCCATGACACGCGGAGTGTCCTTGACCAAGTGCCAAGTCCCTTCGCTCATGTCCATCTGAACCAGCACATAACCAGGGAAGAACTTGCGTTCGCTTTTGCGCTTCTGGCCATTACGCATTTCAACCACTTCTTCAGTGGGAACCAGAATTTCGCCGAAGCCATCTTCCATGCCTGCCAGCTTAATACGCTCTATCAGAGAGCGCATAACATGCTTTTCGTAACCCGAATAAGCATGCACTACGTACCAACGCTTAGCCACGGGACACCCTTAGCCAACAATCAAGGAAACGAGCCAGCCGAGCAGGGAATCCAAACCCCACAACAGCAACGCCATAACAAGAACAACAGCCACCACGATCAACGTGGTCTGCGTAGTTTCTTGGCGAGTTGGCCATACGACTTTACGAATCTCAGTACGAGCTTCCTTTACCAGGACAGCGAACGACTTGCCTTTTGCCGTCTGCAAGCCCACATAGGCAGCAACAGCAGCAATCACAAGAAGTGCAATGACGCGATACAGGATCGGCGAACCAGAATAATACTGATTCCCAACAACGCCAACCACCACAAGAGCTACCACTACAAGCCACTTGAGGAGATCGAAGCGAGAGCCTTGAACTTCAGCCTTGGGAGTCATCAAAGAGGATCCTGTGAAAAGAAAGCCAGACGCAATGAGCGAATCTGGCAGGTCAGGAGGGAATCGAACCCCCAACCTACGGTTTTGGAGACCGTCGCTCTGCCAATTGAGCTACTGACCTAAAACATTATCGAGCCGCGGATTATGCCGACACGAGAGAGACTTTTCAACAACAAGCGCAATTACTTTTGCAATCAACCCTATCCAAGCAGAGAATTGCCAGCGAATAGCAGAATGCGAGCTACTCACAACCGTAACAACCAACCAGGGCAGTGACACCTAAAAACAGCGCCACCAGCAAACACCCCAGACAGGCTATGCACCTGTTAAAACAAAGGCAGATATTTTCATATCTGCCTTGTTATATGGAGCTCTTGAGCGGATTTGAACCGCTGACCTCACCCTTACCAAGGGTGTGCTCTACCAACTGAGCTACAAGAGCAAAACATGTCGCGAAAACAGCTAGACTGGAGCGGGTGGCGGGAATCGAACCCGCATCATTAGCTTGGAAGGCTAAGGTTCTACCACTAAACTACACCCGCAAATCTTGCTGCTCTAGCTTAAATATGGTGGAGGGGGAAGGATTCGAACCTTCGAAGTCGTAGACGTCAGATTTACAGTCTGATCCCTTTGGCCGCTCGGGAACCCCTCCTGAGCTGGTTAGAATTCTACATCATTCCAACCTTATGTCAACCACTTTCTTCAATTAAATCAGGAAGTTAGCAACTTGACTCGCTTCACACCTAGTAGCCTGTTTGGCGTTCACTGTGGAGCGGGCGCCATTCTATGCAAACTATCGGGTACCTGCAAGCCCTCACAGCGCATTTTTTTGTATTTTAACCCATTGAATTCATTAACAAGGTTCTGCAAAACCATTTCACTGGCCGCAGCAGTGCCTTGCGGGCTGATCTTGAGGGCATAGCCAGGCATTTCAGCCTGCTCACCTTCGACTTGGGTAGATGCTATCCCCATCTCAGACAACCTGCGCTGCAGGCCGTGCAGCTGTTCTTGCACAGGTAAATTGCCTAAAAACATGCATTGCGCACTCAGCGCCTGGTCAATGGCGACTGCACCTCCCCCACCTGCCGGCTGCACCTCGCCAAGCAGGCGTATGCCCTGATGACTGCCCTTGTACAAAGACAAGGAAACAACTTCTTTGGCCCTCAACGGAGCCTCTTGCTGGTGCCATATGTAATAAAAGACATTCAGTACAACCAGCAGCAGAAACAGCCAACGCATAGAAACCTCAAGGAAGGGGACAAACCACCGCCAAACCGACAAATACCAGGTCTTGCACCAAGCGCGCTTCTGGAACCATATCCTTTACCAGGCTTGCGTCACCGCCGGTAAGAAAAACTTCAAAGTCTTCTCCCCAGTACTCGCGCGCCAATTCCAGCTGGGTCATCACAAAGCCCCGCAGCATCAACAAACACCCACGCTCAACAGCCTCAACCGTCGTACGCCCGGGCGTACGCTGGAGCAAGGCCTGCTCCGCAGAGAGGTCGTCATACCGGATACGGCGTGTATGAGTACGCAACTGATCGCGCATCAAGGGCATCCCGGGACAAATAAACCCGCCCAGGTGCTGACCGTCAGCAGCCACGAAGTCCGCCGTTACCGCCGTGCCGAAATCCAGTACCAGGCACGCGCTCTTCGCCAACTCAAAAGCACCAACCACGGCAAGCCAGCGATCGAGCCCCAAACGGGCAAACTCCTCATAACCGTTACTGACACCTGCGGCACTCCTTGCAGGCTGCGCGCACTGTGCAGCCACACCAAAGGTCGTCACGATGGAGGCCACCAGGCTCGATGTCTCATCATCACTGCGCACACTGACCAACCGGCAGTGGGTGATGTTCAACCCCGGAACGGCCAACACCGCGGCCAGCAGCGCAGCATCAGAGTCAACTACGCCCCCACCCACCGCCACCCCGGCGTCAAGGGCACGCCACTTTATAAAACTGTTGCCACAGTCCATCTCAAGAATCATGGCGCAACCTCAAGCTAAGCTCACCGCCGCTGTACACTTTCTCTTCGCCATTGACACTCATGCGCAGCGCGCCCTGCTGATCAATACCCATGACAGTGCCATCCACCTGATGCACTCCAGCTATCAGAGAGACTTCACGACCCTGCCACAAGTGGTTTTGCTCCCACTGCGCCTGCAATGCCGAAAAGCCCTCGGTAGCATGGCGCTTCAGATACACCAGCAGGCTATCGTTGAGTTTCGAAATCAGCGCATTGCGGTTTACCGAATGACCTGACTCGAGAAATACCGAGGTCCAGGCCTGATCTACCTCGCTGGCCACCCGCATATTGACGTTAATGCCGATCCCCAGAACCACATGACACACATCAGCCGGATCGCCGACCAACTCAAGCAAAATGCCGGCAATTTTCTTGTTGCCTACGAGCACATCATTTGGCCATTTGAGGCCGGCGTCAGATATCCCCACCCCGCGAAGCGCACTCAGTACTGCCAGACCAACCACAAGGCTAAGCCCTTCAAGCTGGCGCATCCCGCCATCCATGCGAAGAACAAGGCTGTAGTAGATATTTTCTGCGAAAGGACTGACCCATTTGCGGCCTCTTCGTCCACGACCAGCAGTTTGCCGCTCAGCCGTAACAACAAACGGCGCCGCAGTGCCACTGTCGATCGCGCGCAAGGCCTCGGCATTGGTGGAGTCTAATGAATCATGAATAGAGACAGGCCATGGGCTGGCAGTCAACTGGTCCTGCTCAAGGAGCTCAAGCGGTGCAGCTAACTGATAGCCACGACCACGAACTTTATGAATCGACAGGTTCAGGTTGGATTCCAAAAGCTGGAGCTGCTTCCAGACTGCACTGCGGCTAACGCCAAGTGCAGCACCAAGCGCTTGCCCTGAGTGGAATCGACCATCTTTGAGGAGTTTCAACAACGTCAGCATGCATGTATCGCCTCACAATGAGGCACGCATGATAGCCATGAGCGGCGCCATTGCATAGAAACCCCGCGCACACAGCAAGCTAACAGCTTGGGGCAAGCCGAGAGCACACAGTTTGAAGCTTGCGACCGCTTTTTCGCGCACAAAAACAAACCCCCTGTCTGCGTGAGCAGACAGGGGGTTTGGAATTTAATCTTGACGATGACCTACTCTCACATGGGGAAACCCCACACTACCATCGGCGATGCATCGTTTCACTACTGAGTTCGGGATGGGATCAGGTGGTTCCAATGCTCTATGGTCGTCAAGAAATTCGGTAGCCAGGTCGTTTACCTTTCGGTTTACGCTCCAGCGAATGGGTATGTAATAGATATGGTGTTTTGTGAACCGCAAACTTTCGGTCTGTATCGTCTTCACACACCGCAACTTGCTCTAAGCAAATTGCTTGGGTGTTATATGGTCAAGCCTCACGGGCAATTAGTATTGGTTAGCTCAACGCCTCACAGCGCTTACACACCCAACCTATCAACGTCGTAGTCTTCGACGGCCCTTTAGGGAACTCAAGGTTCCAGTGAGATCTCATCTTGAGGCAAGTTTCCCGCTTAGATGCTTTCAGCGGTTATCTTTCCCGAACATAGCTACCCGGCAATGCCACTGGCGTGACAACCGGAACACCAGAGGTTCGTCCACTCCGGTCCTCTCGTACTAGGAGCAGCCCCTCTCAAATCTCAAACGTCCACGGCAGATAGGGACCGAACTGTCTCACGACGTTCTAAACCCAGCTCGCGTACCACTTTAAATGGCGAACAGCCATACCCTTGGGACCGGCTTCAGCCCCAGGATGTGATGAGCCGACATCGAGGTGCCAAACACCGCCGTCGATATGAACTCTTGGGCGGTATCAGCCTGTTATCCCCGGAGTACCTTTTATCCGTTGAGCGATGGCCCTTCCATACAGAACCACCGGATCACTAAGACCTACTTTCGTACCTGCTCGACGTGTCTGTCTCGCAGTCAAGCGCGCTTTTGCCTTTATACTCTACGACCGATTTCCGACCGGTCTGAGCGCACCTTCGTACTCCTCCGTTACTCTTTAGGAGGAGACCGCCCCAGTCAAACTACCCACCATACACTGTCCTCGATCCGGATAACGGACCTGAGTTAGAACCTCAAAGTTGCCAGGGTGGTATTTCAAGGTTGGCTCCACGCAAACTGGCGTTCACGCTTCAAAGCCTCCCACCTATCCTACACAAGCAAATTCAAAGTCCAGTGCAAAGCTATAGTAAAGGTTCACGGGGTCTTTCCGTCTAGCCGCGGATACACTGCATCTTCACAGCGATTTCAATTTCACTGAGTCTCGGGTGGAGACAGCGCCGCCATCGTTACGCCATTCGTGCAGGTCGGAACTTACCCGACAAGGAATTTCGCTACCTTAGGACCGTTATAGTTACGGCCGCCGTTTACCGGGGCTTCGATCAAGAGCTTCGCGTTAGCTAACCCCATCAATTAACCTTCCGGCACCGGGCAGGCGTCACACCCTATACGTCCACTTTCGTGTTTGCAGAGTGCTGTGTTTTTAATAAACAGTCGCAGCGGCCTGGTATCTTCGACCGACAGGGGCTTACGCAGTAAATGCTTCACCTCCATCGGCGCACCTTCTCCCGAAGTTACGGTGCCATTTTGCCTAGTTCCTTCACCCGAGTTCTCTCAAGCGCCTTGGTATTCTCTACCCAACCACCTGTGTCGGTTTGGGGTACGGTTCCTGGTTACCTGAAGCTTAGAAGCTTTTCTTGGAAGCATGGCATCAACCACTTCGTGTTCTAAAAGAACACTCGTCATCAGCTCTCGGCCTTAGAATCCCGGATTTACCTAAGATTCCAGCCTACCACCTTAAACTTGGACAACCAACGCCAAGCTGGCCTAGCCTTCTCCGTCCCTCCATCGCAATAACCAGAAGTACAGGAATATTAACCTGTTTTCCATCGACTACGCTTTTCAGCCTCGCCTTAGGGACCGACTAACCCTGCGTCGATTAACGTTGCGCAGGAAACCTTGGTCTTTCGGCGTGGGTGTTTTTCACACCCATTATCGTTACTCATGTCAGCATTCGCACTTCTGATACCTCCAGCAAGCTTCTCAACTCACCTTCACAGGCTTACAGAACGCTCCTCTACCGCATCATCCTAAGATGATACCCGTAGCTTCGGTGTATGGTTTGAGCCCCGTTAAATCTTCCGCGCAGGCCGACTCGACTAGTGAGCTATTACGCTTTCTTTAAAGGGTGGCTGCTTCTAAGCCAACCTCCTAGCTGTCTAAGCCTTCCCACATCGTTTCCCACTTAACCATAACTTTGGGACCTTAGCTGACGGTCTGGGTTGTTTCCCTTTTCACGACGGACGTTAGCACCCGCCGTGTGTCTCCCATGCTCGGCACTTGTAGGTATTCGGAGTTTGCATCGGTTTGGTAAGCCGGGATGGCCCCCTAGCCGAAACAGTGCTCTACCCCCTACAGTGATACATGAGGCGCTACCTAAATAGCTTTCGAGGAGAACCAGCTATCTCCGAGCTTGATTAGCCTTTCACTCCGATCCACAGGTCATCCGCTAACTTTTCAACGGTAGTCGGTTCGGTCCTCCAGTTAGTGTTACCCAACCTTCAACCTGCCCATGGATAGATCGCCCGGTTTCGGGTCTATTCCCAGCGACTAGACGCCCTATTAAGACTCGCTTTCGCTACGCCTCCCCTATTCGGTTAAGCTTGCCACTGAAAATAAGTCGCTGACCCATTATACAAAAGGTACGCAGTCACCCAACAAAGTGGGCTCCCACTGCTTGTACGCATACGGTTTCAGGATCTATTTCACTCCCCTCTCCGGGGTTCTTTTCGCCTTTCCCTCACGGTACTAGTTCACTATCGGTCAGTCAGTAGTATTTAGCCTTGGAGGATGGTCCCCCCATATTCAGACAAAGTTTCTCGTGCTCCGTCCTACTCGATTTCACTGCAAAGATGTTTTCGCGTACAGGGCTATCACCCACTATGGCCGCACTTTCCAGAGCGTTCCGCTAACATCAATACAGCTTAAGGGCTGGTCCCCGTTCGCTCGCCACTACTAAGGGAATCTCGGTTGATTTCTTTTCCTCAGGGTACTTAGATGTTTCAGTTCCCCTGGTTCGCTTCTTAAGCCTATGTATTCAGCTTAAGATACCTAACTTATGTTAGGTGGGTTCCCCCATTCAGACATCTCCGGATCAAAGTCTGTTTGCCGACTCCCCGAAGCTTTTCGCAGGCTACCACGTCTTTCATCGCCTCTGACTGCCAAGGCATCCACCGTATGCGCTTCTTCACTTGACCATATAACCCCAAGCAATCTGGTTATACTATGAAGACGACATTCGCCGAAAATTCGCTGCTCAATTAAGAGCAATCACAAATTTTACCTTAGCCTGAATAAACACCAGTGAAAGTGCTATCCAGTCTAACTTTCTATTACATACCCAAATTTTTAAAGAACGATCTAATCAAAAGATCAGAAATCAACATTCACCATCATTTGATGGAATGCTCATTTCTAAGCTTTACGACAGAAAAACCGCAGATCAACTCTGCAGTTATCGTCTTCTACAATGAATCAAGCAATTCGTGTGGGAACTTATGGAGCAGCTGATGTCGTCGATTAAGGAGGTGATCCAGCCGCAGGTTCCCCTACGGCTACCTTGTTACGACTTCACCCCAGTCATGAATCACACCGTGGTAACCGTCCTCCCGAGGGTTAGACTAGCTACTTCTGGTGCAACCCACTCCCATGGTGTGACGGGCGGTGTGTACAAGGCCCGGGAACGTATTCACCGTGACATTCTGATTCACGATTACTAGCGATTCCGACTTCACGCAGTCGAGTTGCAGACTGCGATCCGGACTACGATCGGTTTTATGGGATTAGCTCCACCTCGCGGCTTGGCAACCCTTTGTACCGACCATTGTAGCACGTGTGTAGCCCAGGCCGTAAGGGCCATGATGACTTGACGTCATCCCCACCTTCCTCCGGTTTGTCACCGGCAGTCTCCTTAGAGTGCCCACCATTACGTGCTGGTAACTAAGGACAAGGGTTGCGCTCGTTACGGGACTTAACCCAACATCTCACGACACGAGCTGACGACAGCCATGCAGCACCTGTCTCAATGTTCCCGAAGGCACCAATCTATCTCTAGAAAGTTCATTGGATGTCAAGGCCTGGTAAGGTTCTTCGCGTTGCTTCGAATTAAACCACATGCTCCACCGCTTGTGCGGGCCCCCGTCAATTCATTTGAGTTTTAACCTTGCGGCCGTACTCCCCAGGCGGTCAACTTAATGCGTTAGCTGCGCCACTAAGAGTTCAAGACTCCCAACGGCTAGTTGACATCGTTTACGGCGTGGACTACCAGGGTATCTAATCCTGTTTGCTCCCCACGCTTTCGCACCTCAGTGTCAGTATCAGTCCAGGTAGTCGCCTTCGCCACTGGTGTTCCTTCCTATATCTACGCATTTCACCGCTACACAGGAAATTCCACTACCCTCTACCATACTCTAGCTTGCCAGTTTTGGATGCAGTTCCCAGGTTGAGCCCGGGGATTTCACATTCAACTTAACAAACCACCTACGCGCGCTTTACGCCCAGTAATTCCGATTAACGCTTGCACCCTCTGTATTACCGCGGCTGCTGGCACAGAGTTAGCCGGTGCTTATTCTGTCGGTAACGTCAAGACAATCACGTATTAGGTAACTGCCCTTCCTCCCAACTTAAAGTGCTTTACAATCCGAAGACCTTCTTCACACACGCGGCATGGCTGGATCAGGCTTTCGCCCATTGTCCAATATTCCCCACTGCTGCCTCCCGTAGGAGTCTGGACCGTGTCTCAGTTCCAGTGTGACTGATCATCCTCTCAGACCAGTTACGGATCGTAGCCTTGGTGAGCCATTACCTCACCAACTAGCTAATCCGACCTAGGCTCATCTGATAGCGCAAGGCCCGAAGGTCCCCTGCTTTCTCCCGTAGGACGTATGCGGTATTAGCGTCCGTTTCCGAACGTTATCCCCCACTATCAGGCAGATTCCTAGGTATTACTCACCCGTCCGCCGCTCTCAAGAGAAGCAAGCTTCTCTCTACCGCTCGACTTGCATGTGTTAGGCCTGCCGCCAGCGTTCAATCTGAGCCATGATCAAACTCTTCAGTTCAAACATCTTTGGGTTTTTAAGAAACCCTAAACTTGGCTCAGCAATCGTTGGTTACATCTTTGATTTCTCGCGGAGTAACTTGTGATGCTGATAATCTTGTTGACTATCAGTCTGACTCCACAAGCACCCACACGAATTGCTTGATTCAATTGTTAAAGAGCGGTTGGTCAGCTTTCGCTGTACCGAGGCGCGCATTCTACAGCAGCCTCTGTATCTGTCAAGCGGTTATCTTAAGATGTTTTCAAAGTTTCCTCTGTAACATCAACCACTTGCGCTTTCGATCTCTCGTTAGCGGGAGGCGAATTCTACAGCGTTACACGCTGCTGTCAACACCTCATTTCCTGCTTCGATGACTTGAAGCTGACACCGCCGAAAACCATCCAACTCATTGAAACTCAAGGAGTTTTCCGCTTCGACTGCGCCGGAAGTGGGGCGAATTATAGACAGTTACAATTCCGAGTCAAGGGTTAATTGAACAAACCTATCAATTAACCCTAAACCCCAGCATTACTCGGCTTTCAGGGTGATTCGCGCGAAAGCCTTCTTACCTGCCTGACACACATGGGTGGAACCCAATGCATATATATAGGTGCGATCAACCACTTCACCATCTATACGCACACCACCCGACCCCAACAGGTCGCGCGCCACTGCAGAGTTCTTCACCAGGCCCGCTTTATTAAGGACAGCAGCAATAGGCATATCCTCAGTAGCAGTCAGTTCAACCTCCGGCAGATCATCAGGCAGCTCGCCATCCTTCATCCGGTTACCGGCGCCACGATGCGCATTGGCAGCAGCCTCCTCACCGTGGAAGCGGGCAACAATCTCTTCAGCCAGCTTGATCTTGATGTCTCGAGGATTGGCACCGGCTTCGACTTCAGCCTTGAATGCATTGATTTCGTCCATGGAACGAAAGCTCAGCAATTCAAAGTAACGCCACATCAGAGCATCAGGAATGGAAACCAGCTTGCTGTACATCACGCCTGGCGCTTCCTGGATACCGACATAGTTACCCAGGGACTTGGACATCTTCTTGACGCCATCCAGACCTTCGAGCAAAGGCATGGTCACAATACACTGAGCTTCCTGACCGTAGCCGCGCTGCAACTCACGACCCATCAGCAAGTTGAACTTCTGATCAGTACCGCCCAACTCAACGTCTGCCTTGAGCGCAACCGAGTCATAACCCTGCACAAGCGGATAAAGGAACTCGTGAATCGCGATAGGCTGATTGGTGGTGTAGCGCTTGTCGAAGTCATCGCGCTCAAGCATGCGAGCAACGGTGTATTGAGAGGTAAGCCGAATGAAGTCGGCAGGCCCCATTTGATCCATCCAGGTGGAGTTGAATGCCACCTCGGTTTTTGCCGGATCAAGGATCTTGAACACCTGAGTCTTGTAGGTCTCGGCGTTCTCGAGCACCTGCTCACGCGTCAGCGGTGGACGGGTTGCGCTTTTGCCACTTGGATCACCGATCATCCCGGTGAAATCACCAATCAGGAAGATCACCTGATGACCCAGTTCCTGGAACTGGCGCAGCTTATTAATAAGCACGGTATGACCCAAGTGCAGATCGGGCGCCGTAGGGTCGAAGCCGGCCTTGATTCGCAACGGCTGACCGCGCTTGAGTTTCTCGACCAATTCAGACTCGACCAGTACCTCTTCGGCACCCCGCTTGATTAGCGCTAGCTGCTCTTCTACCGACTTCATATCAGACCCGTAAGGCTCAAATTCAAAGGGAACCAACGATACAAGATCAGGGACTAATTACAAGTTCCGGCAGGCATACGGCCGACTATCCGCGCGCGAATGGTTCGCAGACTTGCTTCAAGGGCGATTTGGTTATATTTTATACAGTTATTTCATATTCATTGTGTCAGTCATCTTTTCCAATTCATCCTTATCTCAAAGTCAAAATCATCTATGACCAGTCAACCGCCTAAAGCGCCACCGCTTTATCCGAAGACCCACCTGCTTGCCGCAAGTGGTATCGCCGCCCTCTTAAGTCTGGCCTTGCTGGTCTTTCCCTCCAGCGAAGTAGAAGCCAAAAGAACGACCCTGAGTCTGGAGCTGGAAAGCCCGGCAGAACAACTGACACAAGATCAAGACGCTGCAGATCTCGTTCAAGCCACAAATGAAGCGAATCCATCGCCATTTGCCCAGATTGAACAGCAGGACAGCGCCCCGGTAGCGACCGCCAAAGTCGAGCCAGAAGTTGCCCCTGCCCCAAGCCACCGCGAAGTGATCGTCAGCAAGGGCGATACGCTTTCAACCCTGTTCCAGAAGGTCGGCCTGCCTGCGACCTCCGTGCATGAAGTACTGGCAAGCGACAAGCAAGCCAAGCAGTTCAGCCAGCTCAAGCACGGCCAGAAACTCGAATTTGAAATGAGCCCCGACGGTCAGCAGCTGAACAAGCTGCACAGCCAGGTCAGCGACCTGGAGACCATCACCCTCAACAAAACCGCCAAAGGCTATACCTTTCGCCGCGTGACCACCCAGCCGACCATGCGTTCGGCGTATGCACACGGCGTGATCAGCAGCTCCCTGTCTGTTTCGGGTCAGCGCGCAGGCTTGCCACACAGCACCACGATGGATATGGCCAAAGTATTCGGTTACGACATCGACTTCGCCCAGGACATTCGCCCTGGCGACCAGTTTGAAGTGATCTATGAGCAGAAAGTGATCAACGGCAAAACCGTTGGCACCGGCAATATCCTCTCTGCACGCTTTACCAACCGCGGCAAAACCTTCACCGCAGTGCGCTATACCAATAAACAGGGGATCAGCAATTACTACACCGCTGATGGCAGCAGCATGCGCAAGGCATTCATCCGCACACCGGTGGACTTTGCCCGTATCAGCTCGCGCTTTTCCTCAGGCCGCAAGCACCCGATCCTGAACAAGATCCGCGCCCACAAAGGTGTGGATTACGCAGCGCCACGCGGTACTCCAATCAAGGCTACCGGTGACGGCAAAGTGCTTCTAGCCGGCCGTCGGGGAGGCTATGGCAACACCGTGATCATTCAACACGGCAACACCTACCGTACCCTTTACGGGCACATGCAAGGCTTCGCCAAGGGCGTGAAAACAGGCGGTTCGGTCAAGCAGGGCCAGGTGATTGGCTATATCGGCACTACCGGCCTTTCGACCGGCCCGCACTTGCACTACGAATTCCAGGTTAACGGCGTACACGTTGACCCGCTGGGCCAGAAACTGCCGATGGCCGACCCGATCGCCAAGGCCGAACGCACCCGCTTCCTGCAGCAGAGCCAGCCGTTGATGGCGCGCATGAACCAGGAAAAGGCCACTCTTCTGGCCTCGAGCAAGCGCTAAGCCATGGCCCTCTATATAGGCGTGATGTCCGGAACCAGCCTGGACGGTATGGACATTGCCCTTATAGAGCTGGAGGCAGGCATCAGGTTGCTCGCCACCCATTACACCCCCATGCCGAAGGCCTTGCGCAGCGAGTTGCTTGGCTTGTGCGCCAGCGGCGCAGATGAAGTGGCCCGCTGTGCAATTGCCGAAAACCACTGGGTCGAGCTGGCGGCTCAGGGCGTCAACACCCTTCTCGCACAGCAACAACTCTCCCCTGCTGATATCCGCGCAATCGGCAGTCATGGTCAGACCATTCGCCACGAGCCCGCCCGGGGCTTTACCGTGCAGATCGGCAATCCGGCACTGCTGGCCGAACTGACTGACATCTGCGTCGTCGGTGATTTCCGTCGTCGCGATGTGGCTGCCGGGGGCCAGGGCGCGCCCTTGGTTCCTGCGTTCCACGAGGCCTTGTTCACAGGTGAAGGCGGCAACCGCGCGGTACTGAACGTAGGCGGCTTCAGTAATCTGAGCCTGATAACCCCCGCCCTTCCCGTTGCAGGATTCGACTGCGGCCCCGGAAACGTCTTGCTGGATGCCTGGATACAGGAAAAACGTGGCGAACTCTATGACCGCAACGGCGACTGGGCAGCCAGCGGCAAGGTTGAACCGCTGCTGCTCAACGCCCTGCTCAGCGACCCGTTCTTCCAGACCCAGGGCCCAAAAAGCACAGGCCGTGAGGTATTCAACCTCGCATGGCTGAAGCAGCACCTGTTCAATCTGCCGACCTTTCCTGCCGAAGACGTTCAAGCAACCTTGCTGGAACTCACCGCACAGACCATCGTGCAGTCGCTGCAAACAGCCCAGCCACACACGGACGAGCTGCTGGTATGCGGTGGTGGCGCCCATAACGCAGCCTTGATGGCCCGCCTTGGCGATTTGCTTGCACCCGCTCGAGTGAGCAGCACCCAGGCCAAGGGGGTTGACCCTGACTGGGTTGAAGCCATGGCCTTTGCCTGGCTTGCCCACTGCTGCCTGGAAGGCATCCCCACCAACCGCCCCAGCGTTACCGGCGCACGCGGCCTTCGCGTGCTGGGCGCCATCTACCCCGCCTGACTCCTCCGCCAAACGCCAGACAGCAAAACGCCGCGAATCGACGCGGCGTTGAGTTTAAAGCCTGTTAATGCAATCAGATCGAGAACGACGAGCCGCAACCACAGGTGGTGGTGGCATTCGGGTTCTTGATTACAAAGCGCGAGCCTTCCAGACCTTCCTGATAATCCACCTCGGCACCCGCCAGGTACTGGAAGCTCATGGGATCGACCACCAGGCTAACGCCTTCGCGCTCAACCAGGGTGTCGTCATCGGCCACTTCTTCATCGAAGGTGAAGCCATACTGAAAACCGGAACAACCGCCGCCCGTAACGAATACGCGCAACTTCAAACGATCATTACCCTCTTCATCGACCAGGCTCTTCACCTTGTGCGCAGCACCTTCGGTGAATTGCAAAGCCATGGGGGTGAAGGATTCGACGCTCATGCTGACTATCTCCCGGCGTTATGCCGCCATAATGCGTGATGACGCGCATTATCCGCTTCTCCTAGAAAAGCGGTCAACTATTCATAAGTAGCAACGGCAAGCGAAGCACTGCCCGCTTGCCGTTTGAAGCCGCAAATCTACGCTGCAGTCAAGGCAACATCCCAGCATGGGACAAGCCCAGACGCTCATCCAGACCGAACATGATGTTCATGTTCTGCACGGCCTGGCCAGACGCGCCCTTGACCAGGTTGTCGATCACCGACAACACCACCACCAGGTCGCCATCCTGCGGACGATGCACCGCAATACGGCATACGTTGGCACCGCGAACGCTACGGGTTTCAGGGTGGCTGCCAGCCGGCATCACATCGACGAAAGGTTCGTTGGCATAACGCTTCTCGTACAAGGCCTGCAGATCAACGGAGCGATCAACCACGGTTGCGTAGAGCGTGGAATGGATACCACGGATCATCGGCGTCAAATGCGGAACGAAGGTCAGCCCCACATCCTTGCCCGCTGCGCGGCGCAGACCCTGACGAATTTCTGGCAAATGACGATGACCTTTAACGGCATACGCCTTCATGCTTTCTGACGTTTCGGCATACAGCGCGCCCACACTGGCACCCCGACCGGCACCGCTCACACCTGACTTGCAGTCAGCAATCAACTGCGTCGTCTCTGCAAGACCGGCCTCCAATAGCGGCAGGAAACCCAACTGCGCCGAGGTCGGATAGCAACCTGGCACAGCGATCAAGCGGGCCTTTTTGATTTGCTCGCGGTTCACTTCCGGCAGGCCGTATACGGCTTCGTCCAGTAATTCTGGCGCACCGTGGGGCTGACCGTACCACTTGGCCCACTCTTCGGCATCCTGCAGACGGAAGTCAGCAGAGAGGTCGATAACTTTGGTGCCTGCGGCCAGCAGTTCACCCGCCAGGGCATGGGCTACGCCGTGAGGTGTAGCGAAGAACACCACATCGCACGCGCCCAAGGTTTGCGTGTCCGGCACGCTGAAGGCCAGGCCGTCATAGTGGCCGCGCAGGTTGGGATACATATCGGCAACCGGCAGGCCCGCCTCGGATCGAGAAGTGATGACTACCACTTCTGCCTGCGGATGCTGTGCCAGCAAACGCAGCAATTCGACCCCGGTGTAACCCGTGCCGCCGACAATACCGACCTTGACCATAACCTGCCCTCAACGAAACCACTGGAAAGCCTTTGATAATAGGGTCAGCGCGCCCCTGCGACAACCGCCAAGGTGACTCACAGACGCTCTACTACTACTATTTGATCTACCGTGAACCTGGGAATAACTAAAAATGCTTTATCTATGGCTAAAAGCCTTCCACATCATCAGCATTGTCTGCTGGTTTGCAGGCCTTTTTTACTTGCCCCGCCTCTTTGTTTACCACGCACAAAGCGAAGATTCCGTCAGCAAAGAACGCTTCAGCATCATGGAACGCAAGCTGTATCGCGGCATCATGGGGCCTGCAATGATTGCGACCCTGATCTTCGGCGGCTGGCTATTGTGGCTAAGCCCAGGCTTTCTCAGCCAGGGCTGGATGCACGCCAAGTTGACACTGGTGTTTCTGCTGATTGGTTATCACCATATGTGCGGCGCGCAGGTAAAGCGTTTTGCCCGTGGTGAAAACAAACACACTCACGTGTTCTACCGTTGGTTCAACGAAGTGCCGGTGGTGTTCTTGCTGGCTATCGTAATTCTGGTGGTGGTCAAACCGTTTTAAACTCACATCCTGACTAGCCGAGGTTATCCAATGTCGCTGCCCGCCCTGCTTGAACAACGCTTGCGCCTGCCGGTAGTTGCTGCGCCCATGTTTCTGATTTCCAACCCGCAACTGGTGCTGGCCTGCTGTCGCAACGGGGTAGTGGGCAGCTTCCCTGCACTCAACCAGCGTGAAAGCAGCGGGTTCAAGGCCTGGCTGGAAGAGATCGAAGCCGGGCTCGCCACATTGGATAACCCTGCGCCCTACGCCGTGAACCTGATCGTGCACAACAGCAACCCACGGCTACAGGCCGACCTGGCGATCTGCATCGAGCACAAGGTGCCCATCGTCATTACCAGCCTGGGCGCAGTCAAAGAGGTGGTGGATGCCGTCCACAGTTATGGCGGGCTGGTGTTCCACGATGTCACCACCCGTCGTCATGCCGAAAAAGCCGCAGAAGCCGGGGTCGACGGGCTGATTGCCGTCGCCGCCGGAGCCGGTGGCCATGCGGGCACCTGGAGCCCGTTTGCATTGCTGGCCGAAATTCGCCAGTTCTTCGACAAAACCGTATTGCTCTCGGGTTGCCTGAACCACGGCCACGAGATCCTGGCCGCGCAGATTATGGGCGCAGACCTTGCCTACCTCGGCACGCGCTTTATCGCTACACAAGAGAGCCAAGCGCCTGATGCCTACAAAGAGATGCTGCTGGCATCCCGCGCTGCCGATATCATCCACACCCCGGCAGTGTCAGGGGTACCCGCCAGCTTTATGCGCCAAAGCCTTGAAAATGCAGGTTTCGACCTTGCGGCACTCCAGGGCAAAAGCGAAGCCAGGCTCAAACCGCTGACCGATGAAGCCAAAGCATGGAAAACGGTCTGGTCTGCGGGCCAAGGCGTAGGAGAAATCCACGATCTACCCACCACCGATCAATTGATTGCACGCCTCGATGAGGAATACCGCAAGGCGCATAACCTCACTTCGACGCTGGCCCGACATTGGCCGCATCACTGACAGCACCAAGCCCGCCAATCCCGGCGGGCTTTTGTTAAACACATCCGGACAAGGAAGCCACCATGCCCGAGCTGAGCCTGGACAAAACCCCTCAAGAACACTACGCACCGCTTGACCCTTTGGGATTCAGCGGCCGGATCGGGCGTTTACGGCTACTGGCCTGGAGCATGATCATCAGCATCATCGCCATGATCACGTCACTGCTGGTGCTGCTTGCCGTCAAGGTTTCCCCCACGCTTGGCATTACCTGTGGTGCAACGCTCACATTGGCCTACTTCATCATCAGCCTGAGAATCAGCGCCCAGCGTTTACACGACATAAACTGGTCTGCCTGGATGCTGTTGCTGCATCTGGTGCCAGTGGCCAATCTGGTTCTGTCCCTCATGATGCTGCTGATGCCCGGCACGCCCGGCCCAAATAAATATGGCCCGCCGCCACCGCCCAACAGCCGGGCCGTCAACGTGCTGGCGGCAATCACGATCTTTTTGATTGGATTGGGCATTTGCGCAATGGTTGCCGTGCTGGCTTTGGGCCTGATGACTGCGGTGATCAACGCAGTGAACAGCAACAGCCTGTAGACTGCGTGCCTTAATGAACGCGTTAACGCCAGGGACATCATTGTCACCGGACTGTACCGTTGCAATGGAGAACAGCATGACCCGTTACGCTTTAATCACTGGCGCCACCAGCGGCATTGGCCTGGCCCTGGCTGAAGCCCTTGCCCGACGTGGGCGCAGCCTGATTTTGGTGGCCCGCCAACGGGATGCGCTGGAAACCATTGCCCTTGAGCTGACCCAGCGTTTCGGTATCGAGGTGTTGTTCCGCGCCTGTGATCTTGGCGAGCCCCTGCGCCTGTCCGGTTTTTTGCTCGAACTCGAAGAAGGCGATCGTCAGATCGATCTGCTGGTCAACTGCGCGGGCATAGGCACCTGCGGGCCGTTCCTGGCCCACGACTGGAGTGCCGAACAAGATCTGATCGAGCTCAATGTGCTGGCGCTCACCCGCTTGTGCCACGCCGTCGGCAATATGATGGCCGTCCAGGGCGGCGGGCAAATTCTCAATGTAGCTTCGATCGCCGCCTTCCAGCCCGGGCCCTGGCTCAGCACCTACTTTGCGAGCAAGGCCTATGTGCTGCATTTTTCCGAAGGTTTGCGCGAGGAAGTGAAAAAAACCGGCATCAAGGTTTCAGTCCTTTGCCCCGGCATCACCCGCACCCGTTTTTTTGATGCGGCCAACATGAATACCGACGCCATCAAGCAAAGTACCAGCGCCATGACCCCAGAAGAAGTTGCGCTCTACACTGTGCGCGCACTCGACAAAAACAGGGCGATCATCATTCCCGGGCGGCGCAATCGCTGGATAACTCGCTTGCCACGCCTGCTCTCACGCTGGATGACGCGAAAAATAGCCGCCTCAGTCAACAAATCCTACTGCCCTCGTTAACGAGGCTGGGCGTAACTGACTGCCCTGAGTACACTCAGACCGGACTTCACTCACGGAGACACAGCTTTGGATACTCTGTTCACCAAGATCATCAACCGCGAAATACCCGCCAACATCATCTATGAAGACGATCAAGTGTTGGCTTTTCACGATATCGCCCCACAAGCACCGGTCCACTTTCTGGTTATCCCGAAAAAACCGATCCGCACGCTCAACGACCTGACCGAAGAAGACAAGCCGCTGGCAGGCCATATCCTGTTCACGGCACAGCGTCTGGCCAAAGAGCTGGGCTGCGAAGACGGCTTTCGCGTGGTGATGAACTGCAATGAAAAGGGCGGTCAGACCGTCTACCACATTCATATGCATGTCCTGGGTCAGCGCCAGATGAACTGGCCGCCGGGTTGATTGATCAATAACTATGACGCGTGAGCCCGATGGCTCTCGCGTTCACCCGTGATCCAACGCAAACCCCGGCTGCGGGATTGGGGTAAACTGACCGCCGTGATTTTTTCCGGAGGTAAGCATGACTACCCAACGTCACTACTGGCCGATTGACCGTCTTCTGTTACAAGCCGATACCGCCTTGCGAACACTGCTGCCGTTCAGCGGTCAGCCGCATCGGCCGTCGCCTGCCATCGTCAAACCTGAACACCCTTTGGACCCACAGGCCAAGCGTCATGTTGCCGGTCTGATGCGTATCAACCATACCGGCGAAGTCTGTGCTCAAGCCTTGTATCAAGGCCAGGCGCTGACAGCCAAGCTTCCCCATGTGCGTGAGGCGATGGAACATGCCGCGGAAGAAGAAATCGATCATCTGGCCTGGTGTGAACAACGCATCCGTCAACTGGATAGCCACCCCAGCGTGCTGAACCCGTTATTTTACGGCATGTCCTTTGGGATAGGCGCCGCTGCCGGCTTGATTAGTGACAAGGTCAGCCTGGGGTTCGTGGCAGCGACTGAAGATCAGGTGTGCAAGCATCTGAACGAGCATCTTGAGCAACTGCCGCCTGAGGATGAAAAGTCCCGGGCAATTCTTGAGCAAATGCGTATCGACGAAGAACAGCACGCAGAGTCCGCGCTCAATGCCGGCGGTTTTCGCTTCCCTGCCCCGGTGAAGTTCGGCATGAGCCTGATGGCCAAGGTCATGACCAAAAGCACCTACCGGATCTGACAGCACAGTCTTTGTGCAAGCAGGCCAGTTTGCGATTCAAGCGCCGCGGCCTTTCTGTCTAACCGTGGTCAGGCCATCGCGAGCAAGCCCGCTCCCACAGGGGTTCTGCGAAGCACAAAAAAAGGCGGCTACCGTGAGGTAGCCGCCTTTTTATATGCCGAGAATTTACGCCATGTTGCGCGCGTAGAAAATCTCGAGCATTTCGTGTTTCACCCGTTCAGTGACCTGGGCGCGCTGTTCAACCGACAGATTGCTGGTGGCATCGCCGAACAGGTAGTTATCCAGTTCGAACTCCTTGAGCAGCATCTTGGTGTGGAACAGGTTTTCCTGGTACACATTTACGTCGGTCATCTGGTAACCGTCGCGGGTGTCTTCGGAGAGGTAGTTCTGGATCGAATTGATCTCGTGATCGATAAAGTGCTTTTTGCCTTCCACGTCACGGGTGAAACCCCGTACACGGTAATCGACAGTCACGATATCCGAATCAAACTGATGGATCAGATAGTTGAGAGCTTTAAGCGGTGAAATAACGCCGCACGTCGACACGTCAATATCCACACGGAATGTTGCAATCCCATCAACCGGATGAATTTCCGGGTAGGTATGCACCGTGATATGGCTTTTGTCGAGGTGAGCCAGGATGGTCTCGGGCAGCGGGCCTGGGGACTCTTCGATCTGGCTTTCGGTAGGTATTACCGGCTGCTCGGAGATCAGAATAGTCACGCTGGCGCCTTGGGGGTCGTAATCCTGACGGGCAATGTTCAGGATGTTGGCACCAATGATATCAACCACATCTGTAAGGATCTGCGTCAGGCGCTCTGCGTCGTACTCTTGATTGATGTACTCAACATATGCCTGCTGGTCTTGCGGGGTTTCCGCATAACAGATGTCATAGATGTTGAAGCTCAAGGTCTTTGTCAGGTTATTGAACCCGTGGAGCTTGAGTTTGCTTTTCACCGTTATAAAACTCTCTATGTCGATGCGGCTCGGCCGCGTGATCCAGCATGCCCGTCAAGTGCGTGGGACGCACCTGCGTAGGACGGTTAACACCTCTTCGCGATGGCGATTTTGGTTATCTGTTCGGACATGCGGCCGGGAATCAACCCCGCCACTACCCTGAAAAAAGTGGCGCATTATGCAGACGTCAGCGACTGATCGCCAGAGTCTGCATCGCTTTTATGAAAATTGAATGTCCGCTCAGGCCAGTTCAATAATTTCATAGTCATGGCTGATGGCAACACCCGCAGCGCCGAGCATGATCGAAGCCGAACAATACTTCTCGGCCGACAGCTCGATGGCGCGCTTGACCTGGGCTTCTTTCAAACCACGACCCTTGACCACAAAGTGCAGGTGTATTTTGGTGAACACCTTTGGATCTTCGGTGGCGCGCTCAGCCTCCAGAAACGCTTCACAGCTCTCAACCGCCTGACGCGACTTCTTGAGAATGCTGACCACGTCAAAGTTGCTGCAGCCGCCGAGGCCCAACAGCAGCATTTCCATCGGACGCACGCCCAGGTTGCGACCGCCACTCTCAGGCGGGCCATCCATTACAACAACGTGGCCACTTCCGGATTCGCCCAAAAACATGGCTTCGCCAGCCCATTGAATGCGTGCCTTCATCGCCCAGACTCCACTGTTTTAAAAGGGGCGCCAGCTTAGCACAGGGCCAGAAACTCATAACTCGCCGCACTGAAGCGTTTCTCCGATAAGCCACTCTGAAAATTCTACTAACCACACAGAACCTGTCTGGTAAGCTGGCGCCAAATAGCCGGCGCCAGCCAGCTAGCACTCTATATAAAAATAGATCTGACCCTTACTGTGCCAGCTTTTCGGGAAACAACCATGGTTGCTCTTACTCCCATACCCAAGATCAAAAACCTCGACAAGTTTTTGACTTTTTGCCAGCGCAAACGCTACCCCGCCAAGAGCAATATCATCTGCGCTGGCGAATCTTCACACACCCTGTTTTTCATCATCAAAGGCTCGGTAACGGTTTTGATTGAAGACGAGGAAGGTCGTGAAATGATCATTGCCTACCTCAATAGCGGCGACTTTATCGGCGAGCTGGGTCTGTTTGAACAGGCAGGCCAGGAGCAGACGCGCAGTGCATGGGTTCGAGCCAAGACCGAGTGCGAAGTTGCTGAAATCAGCTACCCAAAATTCCGAGAGTACACCCAGCAAGAACCAGAAATTCTTTACGCGATGAGTGGCCAAATCGCACAGCGCCTGCGCAACACCACACGCAAGGTCGGTGATCTTGCGTTCTTTGATGTCACCGGAAGAGTGGCTCGCTGCCTGCTGGAACTGTGCAAGCAACCGGACGCCATGACCCATCCCGATGGCATGCAAATCAAGATCACTCGGCAGGAAATCGGCAGGATTGTCGGCTGTTCGCGAGAGATGGTAGGACGCGTACTCAAAAGCCTGGAAGAACAGAACCTGGTAAGCGTCAAAGGCAAGACCATGGTGGTGTTCGGTACGCGCTAAACCTTGAGCAAGGGCGCCAGGAGCTGTTGATAACTGGCACTCAAGCGCTCAAAGAAATCCGGAGCGGCAAAGGCCTCGTGCAGCGCAATATGGCTGTCGGCCATGCAATGTTGCTCCAGATCGCATAACCGATTGAATCGATTGACTGCAGCCACCATCGACTCACGTTCGTTATCCACCAGCAAGGCACCGTGCACAAGACCGACAGGGCGCTGCCCGCCTTTGCTCTGGCGCCAGCGCTGGGCGGTGCCTACCAGTTTTCGGGCATTGAGATTGACGTTGAAGCGACCATCACAAAACGCGCCTTCAACCTCCCCCAAAGACGCCTCCCCACCCAATTGCGTCAACAAATCACAGATGGGCTCGCACAAACGGCGATAAGCCGTTTCGATACGCCCATGATCGCCTTCACTGGGTAAAGGTGCGTAAACCAGGGCAATATTGACGGTCGATGCCGATTGCGGAACGGGTTCGCCACCGGTTTCACGCAGCAGGATTGGCCAGCCACTGGCAGCCAGTTCGACACTGGCCTGCTCAAAACCGGGCAGGCGACTCAAGCGCCGTGGCATGACCAGCGCCCGGTCGGTGGGCTGCCAGAACAGCACACCCGCCTCGCACTCACCGGCACACACAGATGCCAGTAAATCCTGTTCGGCCTTGAGGCCGGCTTCGACGGTGAGTTGCTGAATGGGTGTCATGGGATTCCTTATCAGACACTGAGCCCTTGTGGGAGCGGGCTTGCCCGCGATTCAGGCGCCGTGGCCTGACAGGCAAATCGCACTGATGCTATCGCGAGCAAGCCCGCTCCCACAGGGGGGGATTGGGTCAGTCCAGAGTCGAACCGGTTACCGCCACAGCACGCTCAGGGAAGAACAAGCGCTGCAGTTCATTGCCCGGGTTTTCGGCACGCATAAAGGCTTCGCCCACCAGGAACGAATACACTTCGCTGATTTCCATCAACTCCACATCCGCCCGGTTGAGAATGCCGCTTTCGGTAATCACCAAGCGGTCACGGGGAACGCGCGGCAACAGGTCCAGCGTGGTTTCCAGGCTGACTTCAAAGGTGTGCAGGTTGCGGTTGTTGATACCCACCAGCGGTGTGTCTAGGGTTTTAAGCGCACGTTCAAGCTCATCGCCATCATGCACTTCCACCAGCACATCCAGCCCGACGCTTTTGGCAACAGCCGCCAGCTCGGCCATTTTTACGTCGTCCAGGGCAGAGACTATCAACAGCACACAGTCGGCGCCCAACGCCCGGGCTTCGACGATCTGGTAAGGGTCGATCATGAAGTCCTTGCGGATAACCGGCAAAGTACTCGCGGCACGTGCCTGCTGCAGGTACGCATCGGCACCCTGGAAGTAGTCGATATCGGTCAGCACTGACAGGCAGGTAGCGCCACCTGCCTGATAGCTTTTAGCAATCTCGGCAGGCACGAAGTGCTCGCGAATCACACCCTTGCTCGGCGATGCCTTTTTGATTTCAGCAATCACCGCGGGCTGTTTTTTCCTGGCCTGCGCCAGCAAGGCACTGGCGAAACCACGAACAGGATCAGCCTGAGCGGCCAAACGCTCAAGTTCAGCCAGGCTTACCCGCGCACTGCGCTCGGCAACCTCCTGAACTTTACGCGCCAGAATATTTTCCAGAACGGTTGGCACACTCATGCTTCATTCTCCTGCTTGAAAATCGCGGTAAAGGCGCCGAGCTCTTCGAGCTTTTCCCGGGCCAGCCCGGTATGCAGCGCGTCGTGGGCCAATTCCACACCTTCTTTGAGTGTGTAGGCAAGGTCCGCGGCGTACAGAGCAGCACCTGCATTGAGTACAATCATTTCAGCCGCTTTCTGGCCTGCTTCGGTTTTGCGCCGCCCCAAGGCATCACGGATCAGCTCCAGCGATTGCTCCGGGCTGTCGACCACCAGGCCAAACAGGCTTTGGCTCTTGATGCCAAGGTCTTCAGGCTGAACCCAATACTCCTTGATTTCACCTTTATGCAATTCCGCTACAAAGGTCGGTGCTGCCAGGCTGAACTCATCCAGGCCATCCTGCGAGTGCACCACCAGCACGTGCTTGCTGCCCAGACGTTGCAACACTTCAGCCAGGGGCCGGCACAGCGCCTGGTTGAACACGCCGACCACTTGATGCAATACACCAGCCGGATTCGTAAGCGGGCCAAGCATATTGAACAGGGTACGCAGGCCAAGATCGCGACGAGGGATGGCCGCATGCTTCATGGCGCCATGATGGCATTGTGCGAACATAAAACCGATGCCCACGCTGTCAATGCAGCGGGCAACTTGAACCGGGGTCAGGTTCAGGTACACACCGGCCGCTTCCAGCAGGTCGGCACTGCCGCTTTTACCGGACACCGCGCGGTTGCCATGCTTGGCCACCGTGCAGCCAGCGGCCGAAATCACCAACGCCGAAGCGGTGGACACGTTGAAAATATTCGCGCCGTCGCCGCCGGTACCAACGATATCGACCACGCCGTCCAGGGTCTTGAGTTCAACCTTGTCTGCCAGCTCGCGCATCACGGTCACGGCACCGACGATTTCGTCGATGCTTTCGCTCTTCATGCGCATGCCCATCATGAACGCGCCAATCTGCGCCTCGGTGCATTGACCGGTCATGATGTCGCGCATCACATCACGCATTTCATCGGTGGTCAGGTCGAGGTGACCGACGATACGGTTCAGGGCTGTCTTGATATCCATTTGAAGTCCTTAGCGCGTGCCGCCGGTTTGTTTAAGAAAGTTGGCAAACAGTTCATGACCCTGTTCGGTCAGGATCGACTCAGGGTGAAACTGCACCCCTTCGATGTTCAGCGTCTTGTGGCGCAGGCCCATGATCTCGTCGACCGAGCCATCTTCAAGCTGGGTCCAGGCCGTCAGCTCCAGGCAATCCGGCAGGGTGTCGCGCTTGACCACCAACGAGTGGTAACGGGTTACGGTCAGCGGATTATTGAGGCCCTGGAACACTCCGGTATCGAGGTGATAAACCGGACTGGTCTTGCCGTGCATCACCTGGCGCGCGCGTACCACATCGCCGCCAAAGGCCTGGCCGATGGACTGATGGCCCAGGCACACGCCCAGGATCGGTAGTTTGCCCGCAAAGTGCTTGATGGCTTCAAGAGAGATGCCCGCCTCATTCGGCGTGCATGGACCGGGCGAGACCACAATGCGCTCGGGCTGGAGCGCTTCGATCTGGGCCACGGTCAACTCATCGTTGCGTACCACCTTGACCTCGGCACCCAACTCGCCGAGGTACTGCACAACGTTGTAAGTAAAAGAGTCGTAATTATCGATCATCAGCAACATGTTGCTAAACCTCTGAATTCACTGACATTCAAAACTGTTTTCAGAATGCATTACCCGCAGTTTCGATTGCTGGATTGAACACACCAACCGAGGGGTAGCCATTCAGGAAAACGCAGGGGGCAGGTCCGGCGAGGCCGGCAGAGAAATATTAGGCGCGCCAACGCCAACGGCCATGGGCCTTGAGAACTCGCATAAAGAGTTTGCTGATGATCAACACAGGAAGGGTCTCATTTCTACGTCATGGCACAGTAACGTAGCCTTGCAACAGGTGCAACACGGGGCAGCACATACGGGGAAAAACACCTGTTAAGTACTTTGTGACTTTGTTTTTCATGAAACATTTAATACAGATTGTCTTGCTAAGGTCTGTAACCCAAATAATAAAAACAGGTCGTCACATGCGCAGGTTTTCCCTACTTATCCCCCTGGCGGGATGTATCTTGTCCGTCGTCAGTGAACGAGCAGTTGCAGCACCCTCCCCGTACTCCACCATGATTGTGTTCGGCGACAGCCTGAGCGACTCGGGGCATTATCCAGGGGTAGGCAGTGGCATGCGTTTCACCAATCTCACCGGACCGACGTACAAGGAATACCGGGGTGAGGAATATGCTGGCGTTGCGCCCACTCGGCTGGGCATAAAACTGGGTATCGCACCCGCAGATCTGCGCCCGTCCACATCGCCGGGTAACTTTCTTACCGGGGAACCCGACGGCAACAACTGGGCGGTGGGCGGCTATCGCACAGACCAGATACTCAATTCCATCAAGACCGAGTCAAAGGTCGCCTTCCCGGATGACTGGGCCTTGGTAGGCGGCTACGTCCTGCGCAGCAAGCCTGGTTACCTTGTGCAGAACAGCTTCACGGCTGACCCCAAGGCGTTGTATTTCATTTCAGGTGGCGGCAATGACTTTCTCCAAGGCAAGGTCACCAACCCCGCCGAAGCAGGCCAAGCCGCACAAAGGCTGGCGGCAAGCGCCCACACCCTGCAACAGGCAGGGGCACGCTACATCATGGTCTGGCTGCTGCCCGATCTGGGCCTCACGCCAGCCGTTTACGGTACACCCACACAGGCTGGCACCAGCGCCCTGAGCGCTCTGTTCAATCATGAGCTAACCCAGCAACTGGCGCAGATTGACGCCGAGGTGATCCCCCTCAATATCCCGCTGCTGCTGCGTGAAGCCATCGCAGACCCCACCCGTTATGGCCTGGCACTGGGGCAGGACCTTGTCGCGACCTGTTTCAACGGCGAAGAGTGTACGGAAAACCCGCAGTACGGCCTCAACAGCGCAACCCCCAACCCGGCCAAACTGCTGTTCAACGACTCGGTACACCCCACCGAGACAGGACAACAGCTGATTGCCGACTATGCCTACTCATTGCTGGCCACCCCATGGGAGCTGACCTTGTTACCCGTCATGGCCCAAGGCTCGCTAAACGCCCATCAAGACCAACTGCGTCACCAATGGGCTGGCGATAACGGCCATTGGCAAGCCGTTGGCCAATGGAGACCCCTGCTCGCCGGTGGCGGGCAACGCCTGGAAATCGACAAGCAGGCCACGTCCGTGAGTGCCGATGGCAAAGGCTACAACCTGAGCATCGGCACCAGCTACAGGCTGGATGAAACCTGGCGATTTGGCGTTGCAGGCGGGTTTTACCGGCAACGCCTGGAGACCGGAGCCAATGAATCGGACTACAAGCTCAACAGCTATATGGGCAGCGTGTTTGCCCAATACCAGCACAATCACTGGTGGGGTGATGCCGCACTGACTTTGGGCAGGTTGGATTACGACAGCCTAAAGCGTAAATTCGCGCTTGGTGTAGGTGAAGGCATGGAGCAAGGCCAGGCCGACGGACATCTGCGGGCATTAAGTACACGCCTGGGGTATGAAATCGTACAGGCTGCAGACCTGTGGCAGCTGTCGCCTTTTATCAGTGCCGACTACTCGCGGGTGGAAGTTAACCGCTATGAAGAAAAGGGCCGACGTTCGACTGCATTGAACTACGAAGAGCAGACACTGGTTTCAAAGCGCCTGGGCGCGGGTTTGCTCGCCAGTTACCAGGCCACCCCACAGACTCTGCTGTTCGGCGAAGCCGCCCATGAGCATGAGTTCCAGAGCGATATCCAGCGCCTGAATACCGCGCTCAACAGCCTGCCCAACAATCGCTTCAAACTCGAAGGCTATACGCCGCCAAGCAACCTCGGGCGTATCAGCCTGGGGGCTAGCCACAGGCTGACCGCCGACCTCAGGCTGCAGGCGACTTATAACGTAAGGAAAAGTGATGGCGTGACGCAGCAGGGCGCCAATATCGGGCTAAGTCTGAATTACTAAAGCCTGTGGAAGGGAGCGGGCACGCTCGCTCCCACAAGGCCGGTTGCAGGTTTTTAATCCCGCGGGGTGTGCTCGGCCAGGGCCACGGCACGGAACATTGCTCGGCGCTTGTTCAGCGTTTCTTCCCATTCCAGGGCCGGGACCGAATCAGCAACAATGCCGCCACCGGCCTGCACATGCAGCTCTCCGTCCTTGATCACTGCAGTACGGATCGCAATCGCTGTATCCATATTGCCGTTCCAGGCGAAGTAACCCACAGCCCCGCCATACACACCGCGCTTGACCGGTTCCAGTTCGTCGATGATTTCCATCGCACGAATTTTCGGTGCGCCAGACAACGTACCCGCCGGCAGAATCGCCCGCAGTGCATCCATCGCTGTCAGCCCGCTTTTAAGCTGGCCGGTGACGTTGGACACAATGTGCATGACGTTGGAATAACGCTCGATCACCATTTTCTCGGTGAGCTTGACCGAACCGACTTCAGATACACGACCCGTGTCATTACGGCCCAGGTCGATCAGCATCAGGTGCTCGGCGATTTCCTTGTCATCACTGAGCAGGTCTTCTTCAAGCGCCAGATCAGCCTCTTCGGTTGCGCCACGCGGACGCGTGCCGGCAATCGGGCGTACGGTAATCAGATTGTCTTCAACCCGTACCAGCACTTCCGGCGAGCTGCCCACAACATGGAAGTCGCCAAAGTTGAAGAAGTACATATACGGCGTAGGGTTGAAGCAGCGCAGAGCGCGATACAGGTCGATGGGCGCAGCCTTGAAGTCGATGGACATTCGCTGCGAGGGCACTACCTGCATGCAATCGCCCGCAAGGATGTAGTCCTTGATGGTATCGACGGCTTTCTCGTAATCGCCCTGGGTGAAGCTGGAGCGAAACACCGGGTCAGCCGACTGCTGCGCTGTAAAGTCCAGGCCGCGACGCGGGGTGATCGGTTGACGCAGTTGTTCAAGCAGCGCCTCAAGCCGGGCCTGGCCTTCTTCATAAGCCTCAGGCTGAGCCGGGTCGACCAGCACAATCGCGTGCATCTTGCCCGCCAGGTTGTCGAACACCACCACGGCGTCCGATACCATCAGCAAAATATCCGGCACACCCAGAGGATCGGGGTTCGGGCACTTGCCCAGGCGTTTCTCCACATAACGTACGCAGTCATAGCCGAAATAGCCCACCAGGCCACCGTTGAAACGCGGTAAGCCGGCGATGGTCGGCACGTTGTAACGGGCCTTGAACTGCTCGACGAAGGTCAGTGGATCCTCAACCTCACAGGCTTCGATCTCGACACCGTCATGGGTCACGCTGACCTGATGATCATGCACACGCAACACAGTGCGGCATGGCAAGCCAATAATCGAATAACGCCCCCACTTCTCGCCGCCCTGCACCGACTCCAGCAAATAGGAGTTGGGCTGATCGGCCAGCTTCAGGTAGATCGACAACGGCGTGTCGAAGTCAGCCAGGGTTTCGCGTGCAAGGGGGATACGGTTATAGCCGGCAGCGGCCAAACGCAGGAATTCTTCGCGGATCATGAGGTGCCTCGTGGTCTGAGGGTAAAACGGTCAGGTATGCAAACGTGCCGACTGCGCGGCCAGATTCAAGTCAGGCGCGCCAACGCCAGCGGGCCAGGGCCTTGATGACTTTCATCCAGAGTTTGCGGGTGACCACCACGATGGAATCTCTTCGAGAGGGGGAAACAGAATTGCCCAACGTTATCTCAGGCGCAGATTCTAAGCAACCGGCTATCAGCTCTTGCAGGTTACCAATCACCATATCCGGTGACTCTTCTTCAATCGGGCGACCGTGGTTGTAGCCGTAACTCAGCGCTACGCAACGAACACCGGCAGCCTTGGCGGCCAGCACGTCATTTCGCGAATCGCCGACAAATATCGATTGCGCGGGAGTAGCGCCAGCCATTTTCATTACAAACAGTAAGGCAGCAGGGTCGGGTTTTGTCTGTGGCAGGGTGTCGCCACCGATAATCCAGCGGAAAAACCGCCCCAGTTTCAACTCATCCAGTAATGGCGCCACAAAGCGTTCGGGCTTGTTGGTGATCAGGGCCATTTCAACGCCCTGTTTTTGCAGCCACTTGAGGCTTTCGCGCACACCGGGGTAAACCTTGGTGTGTGCATGGCCACCGTCGTAGGCTTCCATGAAAATTTCCAGTGCCTGTTCGGCCTCTGTGTCATCAACACCACTGCCGTCCATATTCCCGGCCAGGGCACGGCGCACCAGCATGGGCGCGCCGTTACCGATCCACAGCCGTACGTTTTCAATCCCGGCGGGCGGACGACCGAGCTTGAGCAGCATGGCCTCCACGGCAACGGCCAAATCCGGTACCGAATCAATCAGGGTGCCATCCAGATCGAACATCACCAATTTTGGCAGCTGCCCCTGGAGTAGCTGCTCAAAGCGGCTCATGGGCGGGCCAACGCAAGCTCGGCACGCATTTTCTGAATCACTTCTTCATAGTTTGGCGTGTTGAAAATGGCGGAGCCGGCGACAAAGGTATCGGCACCGGCTTCAGCGATTTCACGGATATTGCCAACGTTTACGCCGCCGTCGATTTCCAGGCGAATCTCGCGACCGCTGGCATCGATCAGGGCACGGGCTTCGCGCAGTTTGTTGAGCGTGCCGGGAATGAATTTTTGCCCGCCAAAGCCCGGGTTCACGCTCATCAGCAAGATCATGTCGACCTTGTCCATCACGTACTTGAGCACATCCAGCGGGGTGGCCGGGTTGAACACCAGACCAGCCTTGCAGCCGCCTTCGCGGATCAGTTGCAGGGAGCGGTCGATGTGCTGGGTCGCTTCGGGGTGGAAGGTGATATAGGTGGCGCCGGCTTCGATAAAGTCGCCGATGATGCGATCGACCGGGCTGACCATCAGATGCGCATCAATCGGTGCGGTGACGCCGTACTTGCGCAGGGCGGCGCAGACCATCGGGCCGATGGTCAGGTTGGGTACGTAATGGTTGTCCATGACATCGAAGTGAACGATATCAGCACCCGCGGCGAGTACGTTGTCCACTTCTTCGCCGAGACGGGCGAAATCGGCGGAAAGAATCGATGGGGCAATAGCGAAGGGCTGCATGACGCACCTTTTAGTGGGCTAAACACGGTGGCGCGCATTGTATACCGCTGGCTATGTGCCGCACACCGTAGCAGCGATGATTGGCCATTTGTAGCAGCTGCCGAAGGAACGAGGCTGCGTTCGGTTGCGCAGCGACCGTAAACCCTCAACCCCGGTTTTAGATGACACACCGTGTTGCCTGTTTTTACGACGGCTTCGCCGCCGAACGCAGCCTCGTTCCTTCGGCAGCTGCTACGCAAAGTGCAATATCCGGTTAAGTGTTTACTTTGATACTTGCCGATGGCTGATCTAGCGTTAGAAAAAAACAGACCGAGGGCAAAGGATTGCCAATTTCAAACAACGCTTGTCACCTGCGCACAGGGCGCTACTCCGAACCCGGCCACATTTACCTGCTCACCGCCGTCACCGAGCTACGGCGACCCGTATTTACCGACTTCCATCTAGGCCGTCTTGTGGTGAACCAACTCCGGCATGCTCACGACGACGGCATCGTCAGGTCCATCGCCTGGGTGGTCATGCCTGACCACTGCCACTGGCTCGTAGAGTTACGTACCAAAACCCTGGGCGAGTTGATGTGCCGATTCAAGTCACGCAGCAGCATTACGGTCAATAAAGCATGCCGATCCAGTGAGCGAATCTGGCAAAGGGGCTATCACGACAGGGCTGTCAGACAGGAAGAGGACATTAAAAACATCGCCCGCTACATCATCAAAAACCCGATCCGCTCTCAACTGACCTCGCGGATCGGTGATTACCCCCTGTGGGATGCCTGCTGGATCTAGACCCGAGCCGTACGCATTTTCTCGCTACGCCCACGCAACCACAGCAGGAGCCGATAACTCACAGAGAGCAAAAACATTTCATCTCAACCGTCATACCCTGACAAATACTGATCAACCCATTACGCTGCCGGTACTACTTCTGGCCTGGAATAACCGATGTTTTCTTATCGTCTGGCACTACCGGCTTTGTGCCTGTCGCTGATATTGCCGTTCGCCCTGCCAGTGCTTGCAGCCGAGACCAAGCCCCAAGTCGAGCCAGAACCCGCAGTTCGCGCGCCCCTGCCCGAGCGCAGTCTGGAAGATGCGGCGGCCCTTGAGCGGCAATTGCCGCAACATGAGCAACAACAACTGCAAGCACCCAATGACAGTTTTCTCGCCCTGTGGAAGCCCGCAAACAGCAGCGCCCCCGAGGGTGCGGTCATCATCATCCCCGGAGCCGGTGAAACCGCTGACTGGCCACTGACCGTCAGCCCTCTGCGCAACAAGCTGCCGGACGCCAACTGGGCCAGCCTGAGCCTGAGTCTGCCGGACATGCAAAGCGAAGCCAGCCAGCCGCGCGAAGCCGAACCAGAGAAACCTCCTGCTGCAATTGCGACAGACAGTAGCAGCAAGGCAGCCACCACCACGGCCAAACCCATCGAGCAGGCCGCCAGTGACGGCACCGAAAGCACGGAACCCGAAGCGGCTCAAACCGGGCAAGACCTGGACAAGGCCGATGCCGAGCGCATCTTCGCCCGTATTGATGCAGCGATTGCCTTTGCCCAGCACCAGAACATGCGCACTATCGTTCTGCTCGGCCATGGTTCCGGGGCCTACTGGGCGTCGCGTTATATCAGTACCAAGCATCCTGCCCAGATCCAGAAACTGATCATGGTGTCTGCCCGCAAACCTGTGTTGGCAGAGCCGGACCTGAGCCAGTTGACCCCGGCCCTCAACGTGGCGCTGCTGGATATCTTCTATAAAGACCAACCCCTGGCCCGCGAAGCCGCCCTGCAAAGATTGCAGGCCAGCAAGCGAGCCAACGGGTCGAATTTCAAGCAGGTCGGATTGTTCGCCACCCCGGGCAACCGGGATGGTGAACAGGAGCAGTTGTTTCGCCGTGTACGCGGCTGGCTCAGCCCGCAACCTGTGGATAAGTAAACTGCGCTAAAAACCACGCCGTTCACGGATCGAGGCGTAGGCCTGGTGCAGTTCACGGGTTTTTTCCGTGGCCTCGCGCACCTGCGCCGGGCCCGCACCGCTGCCGGCAACCTTGTCCGGGTGATGACGACTGAGCAGGCGGCGATAGGCTCGCTTGATTTGCTCAGGATCACTGGCCTCGGTCACCCCCAGCAGAAGCAGCGCTTGCCGGTAGGTACCGCCACGGGTCGCCAGCGGTTTGGGCTGAGGCTCATGTTCGCCACCCAACACCAGAACCTGTTGGCGGGTCCAGCCCAGCCAGCCCCCCCAAAGCACTATCAGCTCACGTTCCTGGGGAGCCACCCGGCCATCGGCCAGGATCATTCGCCAGCAGGCACGCAATACACCTTCTGCCGCATGAGGCTGAGCCTTGAGCCGTTTCAGGTAACCGCGCAGCGAATCAGTACCGGATTTGCCACGGTTGAACGCGGCAATGGCACGCTTTTGCGCTGCAGGCTCCATATCGAGCTGACGCATTTCCAGCCGCGCCTGCTCGATATGCTTGCCCACCACCTGTCCGCCGCTTTTGGCCAGACGACCGAGCAACACAAACAACAACTCATCGTTGCGCAGCACCGGCCGGGCACCAAAACGCTCAAGCAGATCGGCCCAACTGTGCAGTTGCAAGCGCCGGTCGAGCGCCTGCCCCAGTAAAGCACCGAGCATGGCCCCCGGAATACTGGCTATGAAAAAGCCTGCTCCGGCTCCGATCAGAGTCCCTGGCCACAACATGCTAGCGCGCGTCCTTGATCAACGACTCGACCTCGGCCAGGCGCTCGTGCGTCCCTACATCCACCCAATGCCCTTGCAATCGCTCACCTGTCACTTGCCCTGCCGCCATGGCGTTACGTAATAGCGGTGCCAGTTTGAATGCACCCGCCGTACAGCCCCTGAACAGATCGGGGTGAAGCACGGCGATACCGCTGTAGGTCAGCGTATCGGCACCCGACATGCCATCTTGAACCTGTCCGCCGCTCAAGCTGAAATCACCGCTCGTGTGGTGTGCCGGGTTATCCACAAGAACCAGATGAGCCAGCCCGGTCAACGGCTGACGCAAGGCAGCAAACTCGTAATCGGTCCAGATATCACCGTTCACCACGGCAAAGGGTTCATCGCCAAGCAACGCCAGCGCCTGGAAAATTCCGCCACCGGTCTCTAGCGGTTCGCCTTCCGGGGAGTACTGGATGCTGACACCAAACTGCGAACCGTCGCCCAGATGATCTTCAATTTGCTGACCCAGCCAGGCATGGTTGATCACAATGTCGGTAAAACCTGCCGCGGCCAGCGCCCGCAAGTGGTACTCGATCAACGGCACGCCACCCACACGCACCAAGGGCTTTGGTGTATGCAGGGTCAGTGGCCGCAAGCGCTCGCCCTTACCGGCGGCCAGAATCATCGCTTTCATGCATCGACCTCGCTGACCAGCCCCAGGCTGCTGAACAACTCACCCAGCTCTGCCAGCTCGGGACGTCGCGCCAGCACAGCTTCTATATAAGAGAAGAAGCGCGGTACATCGGCCAGATAGCGTGGTTTACCATCGCGATGACAAATGCGGGCAAAAATGCCGATCACTTTCAAATGCCGCTGCACACCCATCAGGTCGCTGGCGCGCAAGAATTCTTCAAAATCGCGCTGCACCGGGATGCCCAACGGCAGCGCCAGCTTCCAGTAATCCTGCAGCCAGTTGCGCACACGCTCTTCAGGCCAGCTCAAGAAGGCGTCCTTGAACAGGCACGTAATGTCGTACGTCACCGGGCCATACACTGCGTCCTGGAAATCCAGCACCCCAGGATTGGGAATGCTGAGCATCAGGTTGCGCGGCATAAAGTCGCGGTGCACCAGCACTTTGGGCTGCGCCAGGGCACTGTCGATCAGCAGCGTACTGACTCGTTGCCAGACGGCCTGTTGCTGCTCATTGAAATCCACCCCCAGGTGAGCTCGCACGTACCACTCGGGGAACAGCTCCAGCTCGCGACGCAACAAGGCCACGTCATAGCTGGGCAAAGGCTCGGTCATCGGCAATTGCTGAAAGGCCAGCAAGGCTTCAATGGCATCCTTGAACAACTCGTCGGCGTTGCTGCTGTTGATCACGTCCAGGAAGGTCTTGTTGCCCAGATCGTTGAGCAATAGAAAGCCGCGATCAAGATCCTGAGCGTAAATTTTCGGTACGTTAATCAGGCAAGTTCGCAAAAAATCAGCAATATCGACGAAAGGTTTGCAGTTTTCCTGGGGCGGCGGCGCGTCCATGACAACAAAACTGCGGCCCTCGCCCTCCCAGCGAAAATAGCGTCTGAAGCTCGCATCGCTACTGGCAGCAGTCAACGTGGCCGGGGGCACAGCTCCCCAACCCTCATTCTCGAACACGGTTGCCAACTGCTCATCCAGCCAAACTTTCAGGTGTTGCAGGCGTACATCTTGGTCAGGCATTACAAGGGTCTCCGACGGCGCTAGCCGTCAAGCGGGTCATGCTTTATTATCCAGAATCTTTTCCAGACCATCGATAGGCGTGCGGTCCCCCACCGCGGGCTGATGGCACGCAGGAAGCCCGGACTAATAAGATGGCATTGAAATCCCCCGCGTTTCGTAAAAAATTTCCGTTGCTGGTAACCGGCAGTTTGCTGGCCATGCAACCTCTCGCCACGCCGTTCGCGTTTGCCGAGGAGCAGTATGACTGTTCCGTGTCGGCTACGGGGGGCTGGGATTGCGCACCAAAAACCAACGTGGCGCAACTGCCACCGCGTCCTGCGCACGGTGACGGGTCTGTGGGTGCCAGCGGTGAAACCAGCGAGCAGGCCAAACAGGCCCCGCTGGTCACCGAGGCCAAAGGCCGTGGGCTCAAGGCGCGCAGTGACGATTACAGTCACCTCGACTGGGTGCCCCGGGACAAGCTGACCGCTGCGCAGTTGGCCGAAACCGGCCCGTACTGCTCCGGTTCGTACGTAGAGCCCATCCGTCCGGGCATGAACGACCCCACCAGCAAAAGCGACGCCCCGACCTTTATCGGCGCCAAAGCCTCCCGCTATGAGCAGGAAGAGCAGGTTGCGACCCTGGCCGGTGACGTAGTCATGCGCCAGGGCAGCATGCAGATCGAAGCCGACGAAGCCAGCCTGTACCAGGCTGAAAGTCGTGGCGAACTCAACGGCAAGGTGCGCCTGCGTGACAACGGCGCACTGATCGTCGGCGACCACGCCGATGTGCAACTGGACACGGGTGCGGCCAAGGTCGACAACGCCGAATATGTGCTGCACAAGTCGCGCATCCGCGGCAGTGCGCTGTATGCCAAGCGTGCCGAAGACTCGATCATCCGCCTCAAGGATGGTACCTACACCACCTGCGAGCCAAACAGCAACGCCTGGCAGCTCAAGGGCAATAACATCACGTTGAACCCGGCCACCGGTTTCGGTACGGCCACCAACGTGACGCTGCGGGTCAAGGACATTCCGGTGTTCTACACCCCGTACATCTATTTCCCGATCGACGATCGCCGCCAGTCCGGTTTCCTGCCGCCGTCCTTCAGCAGCAGCACCGACACCGGCTTTATGCTCGTGACCCCGTACTACTTCAACCTGGCACCCAACTACGATGCCACGTTGTACCCGCGCTACATGACCAAGCGCGGCCTGTTGATGGAAGGCGAGTTCCGCTACCTGACCGAATCGAGCGAAGGCCAGTTCGGTGCCGCGTACCTCAACGACGACAACGACGACCGCAAGCGCCAGACCGACTACACCGACAAGCGCTACATGCTTAACTGGCAGCACAAGGGTGGTCTCGACTCCCGTGTACTGACCGAAGTCGACTACACCAAAATCAGCGATCCGTATTACTTCCAGGACCTGGAAAGTGACCAGATCGGCGTTGAAAGCCGTGACTACCTGAACCAGCAGGGCGCCGTCAGCTACCGTGGCGATGACTACACCGCCAAGCTGAACGTGCAGGCCTATCAACTGGCTACCGTTACCCAGATCACGCCTTACGACATGTTGCCGCAGCTCACCCTCAACGGGATGCTGCCAACTCACCCAGGTGGCCTGAACTTCGCCTACAACACCGAACTGGTGCGGTTTGATCGTGACCTAAAAACTGGCAGGTTCATTGATGAAAACGGCGGCCCTATAAATGCTGATGGAACTATCGGCACACCAAGACTAGACACCAACGTTGCAGGTCTAGCCCGTGCCAACGGTACGCGCATGAACCTTGCGCCAAATGTCAGCCTGCCGCTGAACTGGAGCTATGGTTTCCTGACGCCGTCCCTGAAGTACATGTACACCCAGTACGACTTGGATCTGGATGGCACTGGCAAAAAGTACATGACCGACAATGGTCAAAAATTCGACAGTACCGTCAACCGCAGCGTGCCAATCGCCAGCGTCGACAGCGGCCTGTACTTCGACCGCAACACCAACTGGTTCGGTACCAACTACCGCCAGACCCTCGAGCCGCGTGCGTTTTATCTGTATGTCCCAGAGAAAAATCAGGATGACATCCCGATCTTCGACACCAGCGAAACCACCTTCAGCTATTCCTCGCTGTGGCGTGACAACCGCTTTACCGGTACTGACCGTGTAGGCGACGAGAACAAGCTGTCGCTGGGTCTGACCAGCCGCCTGATCGAAGACAACGGCTTTGAGCGTCAACGCATCAGCGTGGGCCAGGCCTACTACTTCAAGGACCGCAAAGTTCAGTTACCGGGCATTGACGCAGACCGCAAGGATGCTACATCCAGCGTGTCCCCTTATGCCCTTGAATACGCCTATCGCTTCAACCGCGACTGGCGTGCGACTGCTGACTACAACTGGGATCCGGAAACCCGCAGCCCGCGCTCAGGCAGTGCGATGATGCACTACCAGCCTGAAGACAACCCGAACAAGGTGGTCAACGCAGGCTTCCGCTACCGCAACGACCAGGTGCGCTACGACCAGTACACCGGCAAGTGGACTGTGGGCGGTGGCGACTATCTGTCCCCGGGTGATCCTGGCTACATCAAGGATTACTACAAGATCAAGCAGCACGACTTCTCGGTTATCTGGCCGATCGTGCCGCAATGGAACGCCATCAGCCGCTGGCAGTACGACTACAACCGCAACCGTACCCTGGAAGCCTTCGGTGGCTTCGAGTACGACAACTGCTGCTGGAAGCTTCGTCTGATCAGCCGTTACTGGGTATCCAACGACGAGTACACCCAGGAAGCCCCTCAAAACGAGAAGGGCGACCATGGTCTCTTCCTCCAAGTTGTGCTGAAAGGTCTCGGTGGCGTTGTTGGCACCAAAGTAGAGAGCTTCCTCGACAAAGGCATCCAAGGTTATCGTGAACGTGAAGATCAAGCTTTCTGAGTGTCTGCGCCCGCTAATGCTGGGCGCGTTGTTCCTGGGTACTGCAGCCAACGCTGCAGTACAGCCCCTGGATAAAGTGGTGGCCATCGTCGACAACGACGTGATCATGCAGAGCCAACTGGACCAGCGTGTCCACGAAGTTCAGCAAACCATCGCCAAGCGTGGCCAGGGTGTACCGCCTGCCAGTGTTCTGGATCAGCAAGTGCTTGAGCGCCTGATCGTCGAAAACCTGCAACTGCAGATCGGCGAGCGTTCAGGCATTCGCATCACGGACGAAGAACTGAACCAGGCTATCGGCACCATTGCCCAGCGCAACAACATGACCATCGAGCAATTCCGTCAGGCCCTGGCCCACGACGGTCTGTCGTATGAAGATGCCCGTGAACAGGTGCGTCGCGAGATGATCATCAGCCGTGTGCGTCAACGCCGCGTGGCTGAGCGCATTCAGGTCACGGATCAGGAAGTGAAAAACTTCCTGGCCTCGGACCTGGGCAAATTGCAGATGTCCGAAGAGTTCCACCTGGCCAATATCCTGATCCCGACGCCTGAAAGCGCGAGCTCGGAAGCCATCCAGAACGCGGCCAAGCAAGCTGAAGAGGTCTACAACAAGCTCAAACAGGGCGCTGACTTTGCCCAAATGGCCATCGCCCGCTCCGGCAGCGACACGGCACTGGAAGGTGGCGACATGGGCTGGCGTAAAGCTGCTCAACTGCCTCCCCCTTTCGACCGCATGCTCAGTGAGATGCCTGTAGGCGACGTTACACCTCCAGTGCGCACGCCAGGCGGCTTCATCATCCTCAAGCTGAACGCGAAACGCGGCGGTGGATCAGTGGTGGTGGACGAAGTTCATGTCCGTCATATCCTGATCAAGCCAAGCGAAATTCGTACTGAAGCGCAAACCAAGGAACTGGCAGCCAAAATCTACGACCGCATTACGTCGGGCGAAGACTTTGCCACCTTGGCCAAGACTTACTCGGAAGACCCGGGCTCCGCCCTCAACGGCGGCGACCTGAACTGGGTTGACCCGAATTCGCTGGTGCCCGAGTTCCGCGAAGCCATGGCCGACACTCCGCAAGGTGTGCTGTCCAAGCCGTTCAAGACCCAATACGGCTGGCATGTTCTGGAAGTCCTTGGCCGTCGTGCCACTGACAGCACCACCCAGGCGCGCGAGCAACAGGCTATGAACGCTCTGCGTAACCGCAAATACGATGAAGAGCTGCAATCCTGGCTGCGTCAGATCCGCGACGAAGCCTATGTTGAAATCAAGCTGCCAGGCGCAACCGGTACTGACAGCGCAGGCCAGGCCGCGCAGTGAACACACAGCGTTTTGCCCTGACACCCGGCGAACCGGCAGGCATAGGTCCCGACCTGTGCCTGCTTCTCGCCTCGCAACACCAGCCACACCCCCTGATCGCCATCACCAGCTGCGACCTGCTCCTTGAGCGGGCCGCGCAGCTCGGTGTGGCTGTCAGCCTGCTACCGGTCGAGCCGGGCAACTGGCCCGATCAGCCGGCTCCGGCAGGCAGCCTGTACGTGTGGGACACCCCGTTGAACGCCACGGTTACCGCCGGCAAGCTGGACAAGGCCAACGCAGCCTTTGTGCTGCAAACCCTCACACGCGCCGCCCAGGGCTGCGTGGATGGCGACTTTGCCGGCATGATCACCGCCCCGGTGCACAAGGGCGTGATCAACGAAGCGGGCATCCCGTTCTCCGGGCATACCGAATTCCTCGCCGACCTGACCCATACACCGCAGGTCGTGATGATGCTTGCCACCCGCGGACTGCGCGTGGCACTGGTCACCACTCACCTGCCCCTGCGTCAGGTCAGCGATGCAATCACCCCCGAGCGACTGATGCGGGTCACCCGCATTCTGCACGCCGACCTAAAACAAAAATTTGGCATCGCCCGGCCGCGCATCCTGGTTTGCGGGCTCAACCCCCATGCAGGTGAAGGCGGCCATTTGGGCCACGAAGAAACAGACATCATCGAACCAACCCTGGAGCGCCTGCGCAGCGAGGGCATGGACCTGCGTGGCCCGCTGCCTGCCGACACTCTGTTTACCCCCAAATATCTGGAACACTGCGACGCAGTGCTGGCGATGTACCACGACCAAGGCCTGCCCGTACTCAAGTACAAAGGGTTTGGTGCCGCAGTCAACATCACCCTGGGCTTGCCGATTATCCGCACCTCTGTCGACCACGGCACCGCCCTGGATCTGGCGGGTAGTGGCAAGATCGATACCGGCAGCCTGCAAGTCGCCCTGGAAACCGCCTACCAGATGGCCGAGACCCGTATATGAACGAGCAATACCAACACAAGGCGCGCAAGCGCTTTGGTCAGAACTTCCTGCACGATGCCGGGGTTATCGACCGCATCCTGCGCGCCATCAACGCCAAGGCTGGCGAACGCCTGCTGGAAATCGGCCCGGGCCAGGGTGCCCTCACCGAAGGCATTCTCAACAGCGGTGGCCAGCTCGACGTTGTGGAGCTCGACAAGGATCTGGTGCCGATCCTCAACCGCCAGTTTGCCGGCATGAGCAACTTCACCCTGCACCAGGGTGATGCCCTGAAGTTCGACTTCAAGAGCCTCAATGCTGCCCCTCGCACCCTGCGCGTGGTTGGTAACCTGCCTTACAACATCTCCACGCCGCTGATTTTTCACCTGCTGAAAAACGCCGAGCTGATCCGCGACATGCACTTCATGCTGCAAAAAGAAGTGGTTGAGCGCATGGCCGCCGGGCCTGGCGGTGGTGATTGGGGTCGTCTGTCGATCATGGTTCAGTACCACTGCCGCGTCGAACACTTATTCAACGTAGGCCCGGGTGCATTCAACCCGCCGCCGAAAGTTGATTCAGCGATTGTCCGTCTGGTGCCCCACGAAGTGCTGCCGCATCCGGCCAAAGACCACCGCCTGCTTGAGCGCGTGGTTCGCGAAGCCTTCAACCAGCGCCGCAAGACCCTGCGCAACACCCTCAAAGCCTTGCTCAGCAACGCTGAAATCGAAGCCGCAGGCGTCGATGGCAGCAAACGCCCGGAGCAACTCGACCTGGCCGCCTTCGTGCGCCTGGCCGACAAGCTCAGCGAGCAACCGGTCGTGGCGCCCGCCGCCGACTGATCGCCGAGAAAAAACGGGTACCCGGCCAGACGCCACGTCTAGCCGGGTACCCGCTGTTTGGCCTAGACTCAGGCATCAGTTTTATCCCGAACTGTGTCTTCGCTTTCAAGTAAGGCCTCTCGCATGCACGATCCCCGCTATCTGGTCGACGTCAGCGTCGTCACACGTTACCTGCCAGAACAATCACAGCCCGAGCATCAGCGCTTTGCCTTTGCGTACACCATCACGGTACGCAACAACGGTTCAATACCTGCCAAGCTGTTGTCACGGCACTGGGTAATCACCGACGGCGATGGTCATGTAGAAGAAGTCCGTGGCGCCGGTGTTGTAGGACTGCAACCCAAGATTGATCCCGGCAGCGAGCACACCTACAGCAGTGGGTCGGTCATCACAACCAAAGTCGGCACCATGCAGGGCAGCTACCTGATGCATGCCGATGACGGTCATGAGTTCAAAGCCATTATTGCGCCCTTTCGCCTGGCGGTACCCGGAGCCCTGCACTGATGGCGGTGTATGCCGTTGGCGACTTGCAAGGCTGCCTGAAACCGCTCAAGCGCCTGCTCGAACGCGTGGCCTTCGACCCCACCAAAGACAAGCTCTGGCTGGTGGGCGACCTGGTCAACCGCGGTCCCGAATCACTGGAAACCCTGCGCTTTCTGTATCGCATGCGCGAGTCGCTGGTGTGTGTACTGGGCAACCATGACCTGCACCTGCTGGCCGTGGGGCGCAATATCGAACGCCTGAAAAAAGGCGACACTTTGCGCGAAATTCTCCAGGCCCCCGATTGCGATGAGTTGTTGAACTGGCTGCGTCAGCAACCGCTGCTGCATTACGATGCCGAGCGTGAGGTTGCACTGGTGCATGCCGGAATACCGCCCCAGTGGACGCTGAAAAAAGCCCTCAAATGCGCCAGCGAAGTCGAACAGGCGCTGCGCGATGACAACCTTGTCGGCCCCTATCTCGACGGCATGTACGGCAACGACCCGGCCAAATGGGATAACGGACTGACCGGCGTTACCCGGTTGCGGGTTATTACCAACTATTTCACCCGTATGCGGTTCTGCACCCGGGACGGCAAGCTCGACCTGAAAAGCAAAGAAGGCGTAGGTACTGCACCGCCCGGCTTCGCTCCATGGTTCAGCTACAAAGAACGCAAAACCCAAGGCCTCAAGATCATCTTCGGGCATTGGGCAGCACTGGAGGGCAACTGCAAGGAACCCGGCATCTTCGCACTCGATACCGGCTGTGTCTGGGGCGGCGCCATGACCCTGCTCAATGTCGACACCGGCCAACGCCTGCTCTGCGATTGCGACGATCCGACACTTGCCGTACCCGGCATTGCCCCACACTCCGCACCAACTTCCCAACCCTTGGGCGCCAGCCAGCCGCGCCCGCTTTCAGGCCACAGGAATTTCCCATGACCGAATTCAAACGCATCCCGCCAGAACAGGCTCAGGCCCTGCGCGAACAAGGCGCCGTAGTCGTCGACGTGCGTGACCCGCAAGCTTTTGCCGCCAATCACATCAGCGGTTCAAAACATCTGGACAACCACTCGCTGCACGATTTCATCGCCAACGCCGACCTCGACGCCCCTCTGATCGTGGCCTGCTACCACGGCAACTCCAGCCAGAGCGCTGCGGCGTATCTTGTCGGCCAGGGCTTTAGCGAGGTCTACAGCCTGGATGGCGGCTTCGAGTTGTGGCGTACCACTTACCCGGACGAAACCGCCCAAAGCCCGGGCGAATAATATTTTTATCAGCCCCAGCCCCCGTGATCAGAGGGCTTGGGGCCTGCCTGACCAACGGTCTAAGGCAACAATTCACGCATCTGACCTTGACCTCCCGTATTACCAACTATCCTTTACCTCAGGCCATCCAAATCTGGGGAGAGCCGGTACACCGGCGAATGGATCATCGGTAGTAACTTCAAGGGGTTAGCCACCTTGATGGTGTCCTGGGGGGTACACAGCAGCTGAAATGCTGCTGCATGCCAGCACTCGAACTGACCGATCTATCGCCGACTCCACGTATCGAGCGAGGTGACGTCATGAGTATTTTTAGCCACTTCCAACAACGCTTCGAGTCCACACGCCAGGAAGAGCTTACGCTCCAGGAATATCTTGAGCTGTGCAAACAGGACAAAAGCACTTACGCCTCAGCCGCGGAACGGCTACTGCTGGCCATTGGCGAGCCGGAACTGCTGGACACCTCAACCGACTCCCGGCTGTCGAGGATTTTCTCCAACAAGGTGATTCGCCGCTACCCGGCCTTTGAAGACTTCCACGGAATGGAAGAATGCATCGACCAGATAGTTTCCTACTTCCGCCATGCCGCACAGGGCCTGGAAGAGAAAAAACAAATCCTTTACCTGCTGGGCCCGGTAGGGGGCGGCAAGTCATCCCTTGCCGAAAAGCTCAAACAGTTGATTGAAAAAGTCCCCTTCTATGCAATCAAGGGCTCACCGGTTTTCGAGTCGCCTTTGGGCCTGTTCAACGCCACCGAAGATGGCGCGATCCTAGAAGAAGACTTCGGCATTCCCAAACGCTACCTGAGCACCATCATGTCGCCGTGGGCCACCAAGCGCCTTGCCGAGTTTGGCGGTGATATCAGCCAGTTCCGCGTAGTAAAACTGTACCCGTCGATCCTCAACCAGATCGGTGTAGCCAAAACCGAGCCCGGTGACGAAAACAACCAGGACATTTCGGCCCTTGTAGGTAAGGTCGATATCCGCAAACTGGAAGAATTCCCGCAGAACGATGCCGACGCCTACAGCTACTCGGGCGCTCTGTGCCGGTCCAACCAGGGCCTGATGGAGTTCGTCGAGATGTTCAAGGCACCCATCAAGGTGCTGCACCCACTGCTGACGGCCACCCAGGAAGGTAACTACAACAGTACCGAAGGCTTGGGCGCGATTCCGTTTACCGGCATCCTGCTTGCCCACTCCAACGAATCGGAATGGCATACCTTCCGCAACAACAAGAACAACGAAGCGTTTATCGACCGGATCTACATCGTCAAAGTACCGTACTGCCTGCGTGTCAGTGACGAAGTGAAAATCTACGACAAACTGCTGTTCAACAGCTCACTGGCCAAAGCCCATTGCGCACCCGACACCCTGAAGATGCTGGCCCAGTTCACCGTACTGTCGCGCCTCAAAGAACCGGAAAACTCCAACATCTATTCCAAGATGCGGGTTTATGACGGCGAGAACCTCAAGGACACCGACCCGAAAGCCAAGTCCATCCAGGAGTACCGTGACAACGCGGGTGTGGACGAAGGCATGAATGGCCTGTCGACCCGTTTTGCGTTCAAGATCCTGTCCAAGGTATTCAACTTCGACCCCCACGAAATTGCCGCCAACCCGGTGCACCTGCTTTATGTGCTCGAACAGCAGATCGAACAGGAACAATTCCAGGCCGAAACCCGCGAGCGCTACCTGCGTTTCCTCAAGGAATACCTGGCGCCGCGCTACATCGAATTTATCGGCAAGGAAATCCAGACCGCTTACCTGGAGTCCTACAGCGAATACGGGCAAAACATCTTCGACCGTTATGTGCTCTACGCCGACTTCTGGATTCAGGACCAGGAATACCGGGATCCGGAAACCGGCGAAATCCTCAACCGCGTGGCCCTCAACGAAGAGTTGGAAAAAATCGAGAAACCGGCCGGCATCAGCAATCCGAAAGATTTCCGCAACGAAATCGTCAACTTCGTACTGCGTGCCCGGGCGAACAACAACGGTAAGAATCCAACCTGGCTCAGTTACGAGAAACTGCGGGTGGTGATCGAGAAAAAAATGTTCTCCAACACCGAAGACCTGCTGCCGGTTATCAGTTTCAACGCCAAGGCAAGCAAAGAGGACCAGCAAAAACACAACGACTTTGTTACTCGAATGGTCGAACGTGGCTATACCGACAAACAAGTGCGGCTGCTCTCCGAGTGGTACCTGCGGGTCCGCAAGTCGCAGTGAGGCAGTTGTAAGCCTCAAGCCTCAAGCTGCAGGAAAAGGCATGGGTAAATGCCTGGACTTGCAGCTTGCAGCTCACAACTTGAAGCTGCCCGGAGGGCCTAATGAGCTATGTGATCGACCGACGCCTCAATGGCAAGAACAAGAGCACGGTTAACCGTCAGCGTTTTCTGCGTCGCTACCGTGACCACATTAAAAAGGCCGTAGAAGAGGCCGTGGGCCGCCGCTCCATTACGGATATGGAACATGGCGAGCAAATCAGCATCCCTGGCCGCGATATCGATGAGCCGGTGATGCATCACGGGCGTGGTGGCAAGCAAACCGTGGTTCACCCCGGCAACAAAGAGTTTACCAGCGGCGAACATATCCCCCGGCCCCAAGGTGGATCGGGAGGTGGCGGCGGCCCTGGCAAAGCGGGGAATTCCGGCGAAGGCATGGACGAATTCGTGTTCCAGATCACTCAGGAAGAGTTCCTCGAATTCATGTTCGAAGACCTCGAACTGCCCAATCTGGTCAAACGCAACCTGACCGGCACCGACACGTTCAAAACCGTACGTGCCGGTATCAGCAACGAGGGCAACCCGTCTCGTATCAACATCATTCGTACCTTGCGCTCAGCTCACGCTCGACGCATCGCGCTGTCCGGCAGCAGCCGGGCGAAACTGCGGGAAGCCAAGGCCGAACTGGAGCGATTAAAACGCGAGGAGCCCGATAACTTCGGCGATATCAAGACCATCGAGGCCGAAATCGAGAAACTCAGCGCCCGCATTCATCGCGTGCCATTTCTCGACACCTTTGACCTCAAGTACAACCTGTTGATCAAACAGCCCAACCCCAGCTCCAAAGCCGTCATGTTCTGCCTCATGGACGTTTCAGGCTCCATGACCCAAGCCACCAAAGACATTGCCAAACGCTTTTTCATCCTTCTGTACCTGTTCCTGAAGCGTAACTACGACAAGATTGACGTAGTGTTTATTCGCCATCACACCAGCGCACGAGAGGTGGACGAAGAGGAGTTTTTCTATTCCCGGGAAACCGGCGGCACTATCGTCTCCAGCGCACTCAAACTGATGCAGGAGATCATGGCCGAACGCTACCCCACCAACGAATGGAACATCTACGCAGCCCAAGCCTCTGACGGAGACAACTGGAACGACGACTCACCCATCTGCCGCGACATTCTGATCAACCAGATCATGCCATTTGTGCAGTACTACACTTATGTAGAGATCACCCCGCGCGAACACCAGGCGCTCTGGTATGAGTACGAACGCATCAGCGAGGCGTTTTCCGACACCTTCGCTCAACAGCAACTGGTCTCGGCCGGCGATATTTATCCGGTCTTCCGTGAACTCTTCCAGCGCAGGTTAGTGACATGACCGCCAAAGAGAATAAGCGCCAACCCATCTCCACCGGCTCAGAGTGGACCTTTGACCTGATCCAGGCGTATGACCGCGAAATCGGCCGCCTGGCTGGCCGCTATGCGCTGGACACTTACCCTAACCAGATCGAAGTCATCACCGCCGAACAAATGATGGATGCCTACGCATCAGTGGGCATGCCGCTGGGTTATCACCACTGGTCCTATGGCAAACACTTCCTTAGTACTGAAAAATCCTACACTCGGGGCCAGATGGGTCTGGCCTACGAAATCGTTATCAACTCAGACCCCTGCATTGCCTATCTGATGGAAGAAAACACCATCTGCATGCAGGCACTGGTAGTAGCCCACGCCTGCTATGGCCACAACAGCTTCTTCAAGGGCAACTACCTGTTCCGCACCTGGACTGACGCCAGTTCGATCATCGATTACCTGGTATTCGCCAAGCAATACATCATGCAATGTGAGGAACGCCACGGCATCGATGCGGTGGAAGACCTGCTCGATTCCTGCCATGCCTTGATGAACTACGGTGTGGACCGCTACAAAAGGCCTGACCCGATCTCTGCCGAGGAGGAGCGCCGTCGACAAAAGGAACGCGAAGAGCACCTGCAAAAACAGATCAACGACCTGTGGCGCACCATCCCCAAAAGCGCAGACAAGCTCAGCGAGAAGGACAACGCCCGTTTCCCCGAAGAGCCTCAGGAAAACATCCTCTACTTCCTGGAAAAACACGCCCCGCTGCTGGAGCCCTGGCAGCGCGAAGTTGTACGTATCGTGCGCAAAATAGCCCAGTACTTTTATCCGCAGCGGCAAACACAAGTGATGAACGAGGGGTGGGCGACTTTCTGGCATTACACCTTGATGAACGACCTGTACGACGAAGGCCTGGTGACCGAGGGCTTTATGATGGAGTTCCTCATTTCCCACACCAGCGTGGTGTTCCAGCCTGGCTTTGACAGCCCTTACTACAGCGGTATCAACCCCTACGCGCTTGGGTTTGCGATGTATTGCGATATCCGGCGCATATGCGAACACCCGACCGAGGAGGATCGTTACTGGTTCCCGGATCTTGCGGGCAGCGACTGGCTGTCGAGCATCAAATTCGCCATGAGCAGCTTCAAGGACGAGAGTTTTATCCTGCAATACCTCTCACCCAAAGTGATCCGTGACCTGAAGCTGTTCAGCATCATGGACGACGATCAAAAAGACGACCTGCTGGTGCCAGCCATCCACGACGAAAATGGCTACCGCATCATTCGCGAAACCCTGGCCGCGCAATACAACCTGGGCAATCGCGAACCCAATATCCAGATCTGGAGCATCGACCGCCGGGGCGACCGTTCACTGACCCTGCGTCACCAGCAACATGACCGCAAACCCCTGGGCGACTCCACCGAAGAAGTTCTCAAGCACTTGCACCGCTTGTGGGGCTTCGACATCCACCTGGAAACACTGCAAGGCGACCAGGTCATGAAGGTCCACCATGTCCCGCCAAAAGGCGACCACGGTGAGATTGACCGCGGTCGCCTGGATATGGGAGCCATTCACCTGTAAAGCAGGCCTCCGTTAGCACGGCACACGCGCTATCCTGTCGCGCTAACGGAGGTTTTTTATGAAGATCTATAAAGTTGGCGGCGCAGTGCGCGATCGCCTGCTGGGCAAGCCTGTCACCGATATTGACTGGGTGGTGGTGGGCGCAACAGCCGAACAAATGCAGGCCTTGGGCTATCGCCCTGTTGGTTCTGACTTCCCGGTATTTCTTCACCCCAAGACGGGTGACGAATATGCACTGGCCCGCACCGAACGCAAAAGCGGGCATGGTTATGGGGGCTTTGTTTTTCACGCCAGCCCCGACGTCACCCTCGAAGAAGACCTGATCCGTCGCGACCTGACCATCAATGCGATGGCAGAGGACGAGGCTGGCAACGTAACCGACCCTTACCATGGCCAGCGCGACCTTGAAGCCCGCATTTTGCGCCACGTTTCCCCCGCATTCGCCGAAGATCCCCTAAGAGTACTGCGCGTAGCCCGATTCGCTGCGCGCTACGCCAGCCTGGGCTTCAGCATCGCTCCCGAGACTCTGGAGCTGATGCGCCAACTGTCCCGGTCCGGCGAACTGCAAGCCTTGACCCCGGAACGCTGCTGGAAGGAAATTTCCCGCGCCCTGATGGAAGATCAGCCTCAGGTTTTTATCGAAGTGCTGCGCAGCTGCGACGCTCTTGAAGTACTGCTACCCGAAGTGAACGCCCTGTTCGGCGTCCCTCAGCCCCCCGCCCATCACCCGGAAATCGACAGTGGTGTACATACCCTCAGCGTGCTGGAGCAATCGGCGCTGCACAAGCAACCGCTGACGGTTCGCTGGGCTTGTTTACTGCACGATCTGGGCAAGGGGCTTACGCCAGAGAAAGACTGGCCAAGGCATATTGCCCACGAACACAAGGGACTGCGCCTGATCAAGGCGGTCAATGAACGCTATAAGGTGCCGAGGGACTGTCAGGAGCTGGCATTGCTGGTAGGCGAATACCACACCCACGGCCATCGCGCCCTTGAGCTCAAGGCTTCGACGCTACTGGAATTGCTGCAGCGCTTCGACGTATACCGTCGGCCACAGCGGTTCGAGGAGTTTATCGTAGCGTGCGAGATGGACGCCAAAGGCCGCCTGGGCCTGGAAGACCGACCCTACCCGCAGGCCGACTACCTGCGCGGCGCGGCGCGGGCCGCCCTTTCGGTAGCGGTGCAGCCGTTACTGGAGCAGGGTTACAAGGGCCCCGAACTGGGCGAAGCACTCAAGCGCGAACGGCTCAAGGCACTACAAGCTTACAAGGATGCGGCGTAGTGCAAACCTTGTGGGAGCGGGCTTGCTCGTGATTAGGGCACCACGGTCTTACACTCAGACCGCATCGACGCCATCGCGAGCAAGCCCGCTCCCACAAAAAAGCAGCAACCTGCAGCCCATTCAATCGACTCTCAGCCCGCCAGCATCTCCAGCGGCGTCAAGGACTCCCCCCGCCACTCGAAGGCTGCAGGCGCAAGCACCTGCTCGATCTGCGCCTCGGCCCAAATCTGCGCAAGCGTCTTGCCCACACCGGGATGAACTTTGTCTGGGGCAATCAAAGACAGCGGCCACAACACAAAAGCGTTCTTGAGGATTTCGGCACGGGGCAAGGTCAAACCGTCAAAGTTGCCCACCAGATCGCCAAAGAACAACACGTCGATATCCAGCGGCAAACCTTTGCGATCTTGAGCGTAACGCCCGTTATCAGCTTCGATCAGCTTCAAACGACGACTTAACTCAACCAGTGGAAAATCGGTTTTTGCCGACACCACGAGGTTGAAAAACGGCCCGCTCTTGATACCCACCGGCTGGCTTTCAAACACCGCCGAACAGCGCATCTCCTGCAAGAATCCGCTCAGCGCTTCCAGCCCTGCCAGCAAGTGCTTTTCACGCTCGACATTACTGCCCAGCCCGAGATAAACCTGAGTTAGCGACATCCGCGCTCAATCTCCACGCCCACCCCAGTGGCCGCCGCAACTGCGCCGGGCTTGGTCAGCTTGAGGTGCAGCCAGGGGATAGTGAACTCACTCATCAACACTTCGGCCAGTCGCTCTGCAAAGGTCTCCACCAGCTGGAATTGAGCCTGCTCGGCGAACGCCTGAATTCGCGACGAAACGCTCGCATAATCCAGCGCCAACGTCAGATCATCGCCAGCCGCAGCTGGACGGTTATCCCACGCAAAACTCAGATCAAGGCGCAGACACTGACGGATGCCACGTTCCCAGTCATAAGCACCGATTACGGTGTCAACTTCCAGGCCTTCGATAAACACTCTGTCCAAGCACTCTTCTCCGCAGCACGACAAGGGCGCAAAGCGCCGTTAGAATCAGGGCGTCCTCGCCCGGAATAGTTAGCATGTTTTGGTTACTGGCGATCCTCGCCTACCTGCTCGGCTCTCTGTCCTTTGCCATTTTGCTCAGCCGCCTGACGGGAACCCCCGACCCGCGAATGAGTGGCTCCGGCAATGCCGGCGCAACCAACATGTTGCGTCTGGCCGGCAAAAAACTTGCCGTCCTGACCTTGCTCGGTGACCTGTGCAAGGGGCTTTTGCCCGTCCTGCTGGCCAACCAACTGGATCTCTCGCTCCAGGACCAGGCCTGGATCGGCGGCTGCGCCGTTGTAGGTCACATGTACCCTGCCTACTTCCGCTTTCGCGGCGGCAAGGGTGTCGCCACGGCGGCCGGCATGCTGCTGGGACTGTATCCCCCTGCTGCACTGTTGGCAGTCGCCGCATGGCTGCTGACCTTCCAGCTGACCCGTACCAGCTCACTGGCGGCGTTGATCGCCACTCCCCTGACCCTGCCATTGCTGGCCTGGCAAGAGCCTGCCGCGCTACTGCCAATGAGCGCCTTGACGGCGCTGATTGTATGGCGCCATCGCGGCAATTTACGCGACCTGATGGCCGGGCGCGAACGGCATTTCTGAATCTTGCCCGTGAAAAATCTTCACGCCGGCTCCAGCCCCCATTCTCACAGGGGCTGCAGTTGCTCCATCGGCCAGCGTGCCTGCACGCTGATCGCCAATGATTCGTGCTGACCGGCCTGCAAGCGCTGACAACCCGCAAACGCAATCATCGCGCCATTATCCGTACAAAATTCCGGACGGGCGTAATACACATTGCCCTTCATCTCACCGAGCATTTTCTCAAGGGAAACGCGCAGCGCCTTGTTGGCACTCACCCCGCCTGCAATCACCAGGCGCTTCATGCCTGCATGCTTCAAGGCACGCTTGCACTTGATGGTCAGCGTTTCAACCACGGCCTGCTGGAACGCCAGGGAGATATCGCAACGGGTCTGCTCAGTGTCGTCGCCCTCTGCCACACAACGCTGCCAGGTGTTCAGGGCAAACGTCTTGAGGCCGCTGAAGCTGAATTGCAGGCCCGGACGGTCTGTCATGGGCCTGGGGAAGACAAAGCGTCCTGCAACGCCCTGGGCGGCCAACCGCGCGATCTCAGGGCCACCCGGGTAGTTAAGCCCCATCATCTTCGCGGTCTTGTCGAACGCTTCACCCGCGGCGTCATCCAGTGTCTCGCCCAGCAACTCGTATTGGCCGATGCCATCAACGCGAACCAGCTGCGTATGACCGCCCGAGACCAACAAAGCGACGAACGGAAATTCCGGAGGTTGCTCTTCCAGCATAGGGGCCAGTAAATGGCCTTCCATGTGATGCACGCCAAGGGCCGGAATGCCCCAGGCAAACGCCAGCGCCTGGGCGCAAGAAGCCCCAACCAGCAGGGCTCCAACCAATCCCGGGCCCGCCGTATAGGCAATTGCGTCGATCTCGGTAGGCACACAGTCGGCCTCGGCCAGCACCTGACGAATCAACGGCAGCATTCGCTTGACGTGATCTCTGGAAGCCAGCTCCGGTACCACACCGCCATAGGCGCGGTGAAGGTCGATCTGGCTGAACAGTGCATCGGCCAAAAGCCCGCGTTCACTGTCGTATAGCGCGACGCCGGTTTCGTCGCAGGAGGTTTCTAATCCCAGTACTAGCATGGGTTTACGCCTTGTAGAGGCTAAATTCGAAGGCGCGCATAATAGTCGCCACTCCCGCCCCCGGCCAGCGGTTTTCGATCAGAGGCTTTGCATTCCGGGCGATGAGGGGTTAACATCCGCAACCCTTAAAAACCGACGTCTTCCAACGCGATTTTGCCTTGAGACGTTGACCCCGGTAATGAATGAAGGTAGCTCTGGATGCCAGCCGTCAAAGTAAAAGAGAACGAACCCTTCGACGTAGCTCTGCGTCGTTTCAAGCGCTCCTGCGAAAAAGCCGGTGTTCTGGCTGAAGTTCGCAGCCGCGAATTTTACGAGAAGCCGACTTCTGAGCGTAAGCGTAAAGCAGCAGCTGCTGTTAAGCGTCACGCGAAGAAAGTTCAGCGCGAGCAGCGCCGCGCCGTTCGTCTGTACTAATACACAGACGTTCGTTGCACGCTTCTGCCAAGCCCGGCCTAAAGCCGGGCCGTAGGCAGTTGTTGCAAGTTACATGCTTTATCGTCAAGGCCGCAGATGCGACCGCGACAAGCGTTACAACACGTCAGACCTGGCCTAATAGCCAGCGGTGCACGTCTTTACTGACGAGCCTTCCAAGGCTACCGACGAGCACACCTCTCTGATTATCCTTAAAGACGATCAGCCCAAGGCACCTCTCCAGTGCCTGCTTATGAGCTATCCGAGACCAGCCATTGGTCAGTGCCGGACTCAGAGCGTGACATTTATCGATCCCGTCGACTCTGATTAATATGAGTAGAGCGGATTTCGACAGATACACTTCCCCGAGATAATTGAGCAGACGCCCCACGATCGAGCAGAGCTTTTGCCTGCACGCACGATGACCAAGCTCTTTATTCGGACCCAATTCTGCGCAGTGATGACGAGAACGCCATGGCCGGGTTAATCCCCCAGAGCTTTATTGACGACCTTCTGAACCGTACCGATATCGTCGATGTCGTCAGCTCGCGCGTGCAAATGAAGAAAGCTGGCAAGAACTACACCGCCTGCTGCCCCTTCCACAAAGAAAAAACCCCGTCGTTCAGCGTCAGCCCGGACAAGCAGTTCTATTACTGCTTTGGCTGCGGCGCTGGCGGTAACGCCCTCGGCTTCATCATGGATCATGACAACCTGGACTTCCCCCAGGCTGTCGAAGAACTGGCCAAAGCTGCCGGGATGGAAATCCCACGGGAAGAAAGCGGCCGGGCGCACAAACCTCGGCAACCGACTGACTCCCCGCTATACCCGCTTCTTACTGCAGCTGCTGACTTTTATCGCCAGGCCTTGAAAAGCCATCCGGCACGAAAAGCAGCGGTGGACTACCTGAAAGGCCGAGGCCTGACCGGCGAAATCGCTCGCGACTTCGGCTTGGGCTTTGCGCCACCAGGCTGGGACAACCTCTACAAACACCTGAGCAGTGACACGCTGCAACAAAAAGCCATGATCGACGCTGGCCTGCTGGTCGAAAACGCCGAGACCGGCAAGCGTTACGACCGCTTTCGCGACCGGGTAATGTTTCCGATCCGCGACAGCCGTGGCCGCATCATCGCTTTTGGTGGCCGGGTGCTCGGCGACGACAAGCCCAAATACCTGAACTCCCCGGAAACCCCGGTCTTTCACAAAGGCCAGGAACTGTACGGGCTGTTCGAAGCACGCAAGTTCAATCGCAGCCTCGACGAAATCATCGTGGTTGAAGGCTATATGGACGTCATTGCCCTGGCCCAGCAAGGCCTGCGCAATGCTGTCGCGACACTGGGCACCGCTACCAGCGAAGAGCACATGAAGCGCCTGTTTCGCGTGGTGCCCAGCGTGCTGTTCTGTTTTGACGGCGACCAGGCCGGCCGCAATGCGGCATGGCGCGCACTTGAAGCCACGCTGCCCTGCCTGCAGGACGGGCGCCGCGCACGCTTCCTGTTTTTGCCCGAAGGTGAAGACCCGGACACCCTGGTGCGCTCTGAAGGCACCGATGCCTTCAAGGCCCGTATCAACCAGCATGCCCAGCCGCTGGCAGACTACTTCTTCCAGCAATTGACCGAAGAAGCCGACCCTCGCTCGCTCGAAGGCAAGGCCCATATGGCCACGCTGGCAGCACCGCTGATCGACAAAGTCCCGGGCGCCAACCTGCGGACCCTGATGCGTCAGCGCCTGAGCGAAATAACCGGCCTTACCAGCGAAACCGTCAGCCAGCTGGCACAAAATACGCCCGCAAAAATCCAGGCACAGCCAACCTATGACCCGGGCATTGATTACGATGCAATGCCCGACTACAGCGACTTCCAGCAACCGGACATGTACATCCCCCAACAGGAATGGACCCCGAAAAAGACCGGCGCTGGCGGCAAAAAGTGGGAAAACAAACCCTGGGACAAAAAAGGCAAGCGCGGCGGCGAACGCGAGCAGGCCTGGATCCCGGTAGGTGTTGAACCCCCGACCCTGACAGCCCTGCGCACCCTGCTGCATCACCCGCAACTGGCCAAAAAAGTTGAGGACGCCGGGCACTTTGCTGCAGAAGACCAGACTAATAATCAACTACTGATTGCTCTGGTCGAGGCTGTACAGAAAAATCCTAAGCTAAGCTCTATTCAGCTACTGTCCCGCTGGCACGGCACTGAACAGGGCCGTTTGCTGCAAAGACTGCTGGAAAAGGAATGGCTAATTGATGCCGATAACCTTGAACAACAGTTTTTCGACACCATAACTAGCCTGTCAGCTCGCCAACGCGAGCGAAATCTAGAGCAACTTCTTCGAAAAGCACGTCAAGGCGAGCTAAGTAGCGAGGAAAAAAATCAGTTACGCGACCTTTTAAGTCGCAATAATCCTGCATCAAACCCGACCTCAACTGGCGCGTGAGGTCATAGCTAAGGTATAATCCTCGGCTTGTTTTTTGCCCGCCAAGACCTTCAGTGGATAGGGTGTTATGTCCGGAAAAGCGCAACAGCAGTCTCGTATCAAAGAGTTGATCACCCTCGGCCGTGAGCAGAAGTATCTGACTTACGCAGAGGTCAACGACCACCTGCCCGAAGATATTTCAGATCCGGAGCAAGTGGAAGACATCATCCGCATGATTAATGACATGGGGATCCCCGTACACGAGAGTGCTCCGGATGCGGACGCCCTTATGTTGGCCGATGCCGACACCGACGAAGCAGCAGCTGAAGAAGCGGCTGCAGCGTTGGCGGCAGTAGAGACCGACATTGGTCGTACTACCGACCCTGTGCGCATGTATATGCGTGAAATGGGCACGGTAGAACTGCTGACACGTGAAGGCGAAATCGAAATCGCCAAGCGTATCGAAGAAGGCATCCGTGAAGTGATGGGCGCAATCGCGCACTTCCCTGGCACGGTTGACCATATTCTCTCCGAGTACACTCGCGTCACCACCGAAGGTGGCCGCCTGTCCGACGTTCTGAGCGGTTATATCGACCCGGACGACGGTATTGCGCCGCCCGCAGCCGAAGTACCTCCTCCTGTCGACACCAAGGTGAAAGCCGAAGGTGATGACGAAGAGGACGACAAGGAAGATTCCGGCGAAGACGAGGAAGAGGTCGAAAGCGGCCCTGATCCGATCATCGCGGCCCAGCGCTTTGGCGCTGTTTCCGATCAGATGGAAATCGCTCGCAAGGCCCTGAAAAAGCACGGTCGCGGCAGCAAGCAGGCAATTGCCGAGCTGGTTGCACTGGCTGAGCTGTTCATGCCGATCAAACTGGTTCCGAAGCAATTCGAAGGCCTGGTTGAGCGTGTTCGCAGCGCCCTGGAGCGTCTGCGTGCACAAGAGCGCGCAATCATGCAGCTGTGTGTACGTGATGCACGCATGCCGCGCACCGATTTCCTGCGCCTGTTCCCGGGCAACGAAGTCGACGAAAGCTGGAGCGATGCGCTGGCCAAAGGCAAAAGCAAATATGCTGAAGCCATTGGTCGCCTGCAACCGGACATCATCCGTTGCCAGCAAAAGCTCTCTGCTCTGGAAGCAGAAACCGGCTTGAAGATTGCCGAGATCAAGGACATCAACCGTCGCATGTCGATCGGCGAGGCCAAGGCCCGCCGCGCGAAGAAAGAAATGGTTGAAGCCAACTTGCGTCTGGTGATCTCCATCGCCAAGAAGTACACCAACCGTGGCCTGCAGTTCCTCGATCTGATCCAGGAAGGCAACATCGGCTTGATGAAAGCGGTAGACAAGTTTGAATACCGCCGCGGCTACAAATTCTCGACTTATGCCACCTGGTGGATCCGTCAGGCGATCACTCGCTCGATCGCCGACCAGGCCCGCACCATCCGTATTCCGGTGCACATGATCGAGACGATCAACAAGCTCAACCGTATTTCCCGTCAGATGTTGCAGGAAATGGGCCGTGAACCGACCCCGGAAGAGCTGGGCGAACGCATGGAAATGCCTGAGGATAAAATCCGCAAGGTATTGAAGATCGCTAAAGAGCCGATCTCCATGGAAACCCCGATCGGTGATGACGAAGACTCCCATCTGGGTGACTTCATCGAAGACTCGACCATGCAGTCGCCAATCGATGTTGCTACCGTTGAGAGCCTTAAAGAAGCGACACGCGACGTACTCGGCGGCCTCACAGCCCGTGAAGCCAAGGTACTGCGCATGCGTTTCGGTATCGACATGAATACCGACCACACCCTTGAGGAGGTTGGTAAACAGTTCGACGTGACCCGTGAGCGGATTCGTCAGATCGAAGCCAAGGCGCTGCGCAAGCTGCGCCACCCGACGAGAAGCGAGCATTTGCGCTCCTTCCTCGACGAGTGACAACAAAACCCCCGGCCCTGCCGGGGGTTTTGCTTTACAGCTAAAAACCTCCTGCCCCCTCGCCTCTGCCACAGCCCGACTACACTGGATGCATCCAGGTGTATTGAAGGGATGCGTATGTCACGCTTGCTGGCTACCCTGCTTCTGTCACTTCTCGTTTGGACCTCTGGCGCCCAAGCCCTGACGTTCACCGATGAAGAACAGCAATGGCTCAAAGAGCACCCCGAACTGCTCCTCGGCATCGATACCACATGGCCGCCTTTTGAGTTCCTCAACGCACAGGGCACCTATACAGGCCTCGCTGCCGACTATGTAAACCTGATCACCAACCAGTTGGGCGTAAGCGTCAAGCAAGTCGCTGCGTCAAGCTGGAGCGAAGTCCTGGAGCAAACCAAGGAAGGCAAACTCGACTGGTTACCCGGCGTCATGTCGACCCCCGAGCGCCAAAAACGCCTGGCATTTACCCGGCCCTATCTGGACTTCCCCATTGTCATCCTCGCCCACAAGGGCGGCGCGGCGCCTAAAAATATCCAGGAACTCTACGGCCTCAGAGTGGGTGTAATTGAAAACTACGCCCCCCACGAATTACTGCGCGCTCAACACCCTGACCTCAACATCGTCGCCCTGCCCAACGTCAGCTCGGCGTTGCAGGCTCTGGCCACGGACCAGGTGGATGCCATGGTGGGTGATCTGGCTTCCAGCGTATGGAGCTTGCGCCAGCTCAAGCTCGATGGCCTGTACGTCAGCGGGGAAACCCCGTATCGCTTTCAATTGGCCATGGCCGTTCCTAAAAACCAGACCGTTCTGCTAGGACTGCTGGACAAGGTGCTGGCCAATATAAGCCCGAGTGAAACCCAGCGCATTCAGCAGCACTGGGTAGGCGATATCAACGATTACCGACCCCTGTGGCGCACCCTGCTGCTCTATGTCCTGCCTGGCATACTGCTGCTGATCATCATTTTGTTCGTAGTCATCCGCATCAACCGACGCCTGAGCTCCGAGATTTCCCGGCGAACCACCCTCGAACAGGAACTGCGCAGCAGCGAGGATCACTACAAGGGGTTGATTGAAAGCCTTTCGGCTATTGCCTGGGAAGCACAGCTGGACAACGACACCTATACCTATGTCTCCCCCCAGGCCGAAGCCTTGCTCGGCTATCCAGTCTCTGACTGGCTAAGCCCGGGGTTCTGGAAACGGGTCGTTCACCCCGATGACCTGCCCAGAATCCAGGCCTGGCGTAAAAAAGAGATCAGCGCAGGCCACGATCACAGTTTGGACTATCGGGTGATCACCGCAGAGGGCAACATCCTCTGGCTACGGGACATTGCCAGTATCACGACCCACAATCAGCAAGCCGTGGTTCGCGGCTTGCTGATCAATATCAGCGAAACCAAGCAGACTGAAGAAGCCTTGCTTCTTTCCGAAGAAAAGTTTGCCAAAGCATTTCATGCATCGCTGGACGGCCTTTTACTGAGCCGTCAAAGCGATGGCCTGATACTCGAGATCAACGAAGGTTTCAGCCGGGTCATCGGCTATGACAGTGCCAGTGCCTTGTACCACTCAACCCTGGAACTGCAATTGTGGGTCGACCCCCATGAGCGCCGTGAATTGCTTGCGGTCCTGGAAAAAAACGGCTTTGTGCGCGACTTCACCTGCCATATCCGACACAAGGACGGGCAAGTTCGCCTCTGTGAAATCTCCAGCTACCCGTTGCTGATCGGCGCCGACGACTGCATTTTGACCATCGTCCACGACATTACCGAACGGCATCAGATGCAGGAAAAACTTCTGCAAACAGCCACCGTGTTCGAGAGCACGGCCGAAGGCATCATCTTTACCGATCCCGAGCAAAAAATTACCGCGGTCAACCGGGCCTTCGGCGAAATCACCGGTTACTCCGAAAGTGAAGTCCTGGGCCAGACGCCGCGCATGCTGGGGTCTGGCCGACACGACAAACTGTTCTTTGCAACCATGTGGTACCAGCTATCGACCGCTGACAACTGGCAGGGCGAAATCTTCAACAGACGCAAAAACGGTGAAATCTACCCCAGCTGGATGACCATCAGCGCCGTGCGCAACAACAATGATGTGGTGACACATTTCGTCGCCGTATTTTCTGATATTTCCACCCTCAAACTGGCCCAGGAACGCCTTGATCACCAGGCCCACCACGACCCGCTGACCAACCTTCCCAACCGTTTGCTGTTTGAAAGCCGGGTGCGCCAGGTACTCTCCGATCAGCGGCGTAATGATCAACATAGCGCGGTGCTGTTTCTGGACCTTGATCGCTTCAAGAACATCAATGACAGCCTCGGGCACCCTGTGGGCGATCAGTTGCTGAGGGGCATCGCAGCCCGCCTCACCGAACAATTGCGCGACATCGACACGGTCGCCCGTCTTGGCGGCGATGAATTTATCGTCCTGCTGCCTGGGCTCAAACACCCGGAAGATGCACAGAAGATTGCCGAAAAGCTGCTGAACAGCTTCAACGAACCCTTTCTGACCGACGAAAGCGAACTGTTTATCAGCGCCAGCGTCGGTATCAGCATCTACCCGGATGATGGCGACGACGTGGCCACACTGATCAAAAATGCCGATATCGCGATGTACCACTCCAAACTCAAAGGGCGCAATCGCGTCGAACGTTACAGCCACGACCTTAACTCCCAGACCAGTGCCCGCATCCTTCTGGGCCAGGAACTGCGCCGCGCCCTGGAGCGAGGCCAGGTCTCACTGCTGTATCAGCCCAAAGTCCGTCTGCGCGACCATACGCTGGCTGGCGCCGAAGCACTGTTGCATTGGAACCACCCTCTACTCGGAGGAATCTCACATGAGCGCTTGATTCATCTGGCAGAAGAAAACGGCATGATCATTCAAATTGGTGACTGGATGCTCGAGCGTGCGTGCCAGCAACTGTGCTCATGGAATCAACTGTACAAGCCCTTTGGACCCATCTCGGTCAACCTTGCCAGCGCCCAATTACACCAGCCGGGGCTGATGGCGCACATCCAGCAACTGCTCGAAACCTGCAAGCTCAAACCCGAGAGCCTGAAACTGAAAATCACCGAAACTTTTCTCACCGGCCAGACCGAAGCGGCATTTGATGCCCTGCATCGGCTCAAACAACTGGGAGTAAAACTGTCCATCGACAATTTTGGTACTGGCAACTCGTCCCTCAGTTACCTGAAGCGCTTGCCGTTGGACACGTTGAAAATCGACCCGTCATTTGTACATGGCTTGCCCGACGACCCCCATGATGCTGCCATCGTGCATGCCATCATCGCGCTGGGGCACAGCATGCACTTCACCATCATTGCCGACGGTGTTCAAAACCGGGAACAACAGATTTTCCTGGCGCAGGCAGGTTGCGAACTGATCCAGGGCGAGATCGTCAGCCCGCCGTTACTTCCCGAAAAATTTGCAGCAACTTTCCTTCACCTGGCAATTTCAGATCTTTCGGATAGCACTACTTAGAAACCATCGTTATAATCCGCGACCTACTGAGGGCCTATAGCTCAGTTGGTTAGAGCAGGGGACTCATAATCCCTTGGTCGTAGGTTCGAGTCCTACTGGGCCCACCATACAAAACAAAGGCTTACGCTTAAGGGCGTAGGCCTTTTTTGTTTTCCGATGGAAAATCTTAACGAATTGCTAAACGAATGCGGCCTGTGCCTCCGCGCCACCGATTAGACATGCGCCAAGTAGTAGCCTTTCGATTTCATCCAAGCGTATGCTGTGAAAAATCACGTCATCAGGGATCGATATGAGAAAGGCACTGGCAGTACTAGCAATGAGCCTGGCGCTTAGCGGTTGCGCTACCTCCCACTACACAAGCGGTAGAGATTTCCCATCTGAGAACGTAGCTAGCATCATCAAAGGAAAGACGACAACAACAGAGCTCAAAGCCCTGTTTGGCGACCCCTTCAGTAAAAGCCCAGTCAACGACACCGATGAAAAGTGGGTCTACACCTACGCAAACGGCTCTGCTCACGCACAGAGCTACATCGTCACCATGAAAGTCACCACCACCGGCACCCAGAAAACTCTCGACGTGCTGATTCGTAACGACACGGTAATTAACTTTACGTTCAACGAGGGACAAAACCCTTACAACTCGACCACAAACTAATCAACAACCACATAGCCAAGGAAGCCTCTCATGCCCATAAAGAGAACAGGCAATTTCGACCTAGCAAAAGAAATGGAAATCCGAGCACGAAAAATGATTTCTCAGTTCCTCAGCGAAGAGGAGCTTTTGGAAGTGACCATCGAAACTAACAAAACCACATCCGAACTTTCCTTCCACGCTCCAGACGCAATTGTCGAGAAGATAACAACAAACCTAGCCAAGCTTGACCAATAGCCGCAAACCAATTCCAAATGGCAAACACAACTAACACCAGCATAAAAATGGAAAACCAACAATGGCTTCTATAAGAACAATACTAGCTCTAACAACTGCATTACTCATAAGCATATTACTGACAGGATGCGCTGAAAGCCCATTCCAAGCATATAGAGCGGCACCAGACAATTTCAACCCAGGCTCAGAGCACCTCTTTAGCTCACCAATTGATATACAGCCAATTACGTTTGGCGGCAACGGATCGGCGTGGTTCAGATTTAACACCTTAAAGAAAGGCACTACCAGCAGTTGGAATATAGAGACGTACTGGCTAGGAAAAGATTGGCTTTTCGTCAACAATATCGCATTCAATATTGACGGAAAAATAACCAACTCCCCTTCAACAAACAACAACAGAGAAATCGTCCATTCAGTCGGAGTATCTGAGCGCCAGTTTAGCCCAGCCCCACAAGAACTGATCACTGCACTAACTCAGGCGCAAACCGTCATAGTTCGATTATCTGGGCAAAACTATTACCTAGAAAAGCAGCTGACCGCTCAAGAAGTCACCAATATAAAGTGGTATATAAATTTCATTAAGGAAGGAAAGTAACTTCTCATGCGTGCATCATCGACGCTGAACATCGGCAAGGATGCCTCTCTCCAAAACGATTACGATCAAGCCCATATCACTCCCGGATAAGGCGTGGCCTCCGGGCCTGGCACCGGTTTAGTGGCCTTCGCTATGCCCTTCACTAAATCGTTGTAGCGCCGCTTTGTCTTACCATTGCACCGGTACATGCGAGGAGTCAGGAAACCGCCCCAACGTGCCAGCCAGCGCCTTGGCGGCATTACTTCTGCCGCCTCGATAGCCCAGATAAGCAACTGTTCATCGCTCGGCTGATTGTCCTATTCAAACTCAACTGCATCCTCAGAGACCAGCATATCTTGCTCTCCTGGTATTGCCCGACCGGCTAGGATCGGGCCGGTAGAATCAGCCAATGAGATATGTCGCACTCTCAAGTCCATGCACAGCCATATGGTGCGCAGTTCGCCAAGCATCATCGAATGCAAGCGAGTCAAAGGTATGACCGACAAAAATGCTGGCGACCTCATGCGGCAACGGCGAGCCACCTAATTGTTTGAGGCGTCGAATGTCCACCTCAGCGACTTCTATGCCTTGCTTGTTGAATCGCTCAAGCTGGCCAGTGAGCTTGTCAGCAGCGGCCTTGATCTTGCTGTAGTCCTCTGCCAGCGCCTCGTATTTGCTAATCACCTGATCACGCAGCGCAGCAGCACGGCTAATACGATCTTGCTCGATTTAGTAGGCGAGCTGATCGTTCAGGGTTTCCAAACGCAGCGACAAGCGCTTAACAAGTCGGGCGGTATGGTCGATACGATCCTCGATTTCGCATACGTCCGCGCCACTACGAGCGCCCTGCTCCCATTCGATACCGAGTGCGTCAGCCAGAGCTTCGGCTTCGTTCAGTTGTTTCTTGTGCTGCTCGATCAGTTCAACAGTGGTCATTTTCATATGCTCTTCAATAGGTTCAACAGGTCGCGTAATGCGCTGGGCTGGGTCTTCGATCCGACTGGCCGACCAGAACCATTAAGGGCTGGGTGGCCCGGCTGGAAACGGCCCTTCATGTCTCTGGCGATGGGTTGTGCAGTGCCAACCTCAAATGCTTTAGCCATGCGCGTGTTCCTGGTCAGCAGTGTTCAAGCTGTAGCCTGTGAACTCGTCATCTTTGGGCTTGGCGTTGGTTTGGAGATTCAAATTAAGAATAGTTGCCAGCGTATTTTGAGTTTGCTTGTTCGCGATCTTGAGGGCGGCAAGTTCAGCAGTGAATTTCTCCATCGCCGTAATCATTGCTTTAAGTAGCTCTTCGGTCATGTAAGGCATTCCGCTTAAGTTTAATTGGGTTTACCAGTTAATTATACGCGAGATAAAAATACGTCTATGACGACACCAAGTTTCAAAAAGCTCACAAATATCGATAACAAGTTAAGTATCAGGCGATATATTGATCAGGATTTGGATTTATGTATGGTGTGCCGGGCGTGCCGGGTTTTTCGACATTCATTATCTTTCTAAAAAAACAATGTATTGATATTTCACTGCTTATATTTTTTGAAAGGTTGGGGTATCTCAGATAACACGGCACAAGCGGCACACATTGCACAAAGAAAAGGGGCCGCGATGGCCCCTCCTTGTTATTGCTGTTGCATGCTCCAACCTGGACGAATCTCCAAGCCACTTACATACTTCCCATGTCGATCACGCGTACGCCCGAAGCCCAGCCGCTCCAGCCTATCTACAAAAGATTTCTGCTTAACCTTCTGACCGATACCCTGACCAGACGCCCAACTCGTAAACGTGTCATACAGCTTTTGAGAACCGACCTTACCTAAGGTACTCCGCTCACACACATCATCAACGAACTGGGCCACTTGATCAGCCTCTAGGCGCCATTCCTCTTTAGCTTGGCGACTGCTCTCAGGATCAGTAAAGCCACGCTCTAGCGCCTCGCTATACGCAGCTAAAGACAGGTTGAAAATGCCGGGAAGCTCAGCCAGCAGTTTCTCTTTGAGCATCGGGTCCGTCTGGCCCAAGCTGGCGTCAAATTTTCTGTTGAAGCGAATGACCAACGCACGCCGGAACAAGGCATCAGAAAAGTCCCGTGTGTGTGGCATGTGGTTCGTACCAAACCAGCAAGTAGCGTATGGGCGCATGACAAAAGGGTCTTGGAACTTATGCTCAACCGTCGCAGGCTCTCCCGACACAATGCCTTTCAAAGCGGCGTCAGCGATTACCTCGCCTTCCCGAATTTCGGTAACGATATTGGCTAGCTTCATATGCAGATGCGCACGAGAAAAAGCACGGTCGAACTGCGAAGGCTGCACACCGGACACATTCTCAGACCCTAGCAGCGCCTCCAGCACCGACAGCAGGACGGATTTACCGTTGCTGCCACCACCGATGAGCATAATGAATCGCTCATGCCTGCAATGCGTCATCAGCGTGTATCCGAGCATTTCCAACAGCGCCCGCGCCTTTTCCTTGCCATCGCTGTCAGGCTCGAAAATCTCGCCCAGAAACTGAGAGAAGCGAGGCGCAGCGGCTTCAGGCTGGTACTCAAGTGGAACTTGAGTGGTTCGATACTCCAGCTTGTTATGAGGCTCAAGCTCCCATTCACCCGTCAAATCATGCCGCACCAGAGCTCCAGATAGGCAATTTACAGACTCCGGGTCCCCCAGATTGAAAGCATGGTCTTTGGCGTAGATCGCAGTTTTGAAAACGTCCGCGACGTTATTGACCACGTTCGCTGTAATAGCCGTGTGTGGTGCAAGCGCCCTTTGAACCAACTGCTTTACCGCTCGATCCTCAGCAACTCTCCAGACACCGCGACTGAGCCACTCGTAAACCAACGGCCCGGATGCAAGGATGTTGTCAGCACCGATAGAAACCAAAACACGCTGCGCAAGTTCAAGATGGTCCTCGTGATCATCATCATTCGCAGCAGGGGCCATCTCGCGCAAAGTGCCCAGGCCGATACCTGTTTGTTGCTTGATCGCTTTGAGCAGTCGGTCACGCTCGATAGGGCTCCGGGACAAAGCTTCTGCCACTAGCCTTTCAATATCGGACGATTCGCTCTCATCACTCAGTAATTTCACATCCGCACTGATTTCTGAGTATGGCCGCGCCGGAACAGGTGCATACCCTTTGCGGCGAGCGCCCTCAATCATTCCAGCCAGCTCTGTACCCAATAGTGCCGAGGCACGTTCTGCACCTCGCTGCTTTACCACTTCAGGAGCTACGGCGGAAAAAACCAAATGAATCAACTGATCGTCAACACCCTTTGCCACCAATCGGCCAACAATTCGCAAAGCGTTTTCGTGAACACTCTCACCCTGCAACAACTCAGCTAACAGCTCTGTGTGATCACTGCTGCCACGCTCTCCAGAATCGTTAGCTGCGCTTCGGTGTGGCTCCTTGAGCGTGCCCAGCCATTCCGATAAATCGGCCCACGTGTAACGCTGACCGCCCTCGTGAACAATGCTCGATCTTACCGGCTGTGCTTTTGTGTGGTTGAACCCAGGCAGACGCATTACACGCGGCAAGTCGTGAATGCTCTTGTCACTGTCCACTAACGCAATCAGCTTTCGCTGAGCAGCTTCAAACTCACTCAACGGCACACCATCCACGCACCAATAGGCGTGGTGCTTACCGGGTGACGACTCAACAATGATCGACGGAGCAAAGGGGACAGCCGCCAACCTATCAAGGTGGTTATCGATGATGTCGAAGTCAACATACAAAGCCCGAACGCGGGTAATGCTAGCGGCGTCATGCCCCCCTGCATTCACAACAGCGTATGCCCCCCACCCATCAATGTTTTTTGCCTGTAGGTCGTACAACGAATTTGCCTTTCGAGCCCCTTGCATCGGGTGGATTGCTCGATAGTGCCAGTCTTGTGGTTGCGAATCAGGGTCCAACAACGCCAAGAATCGCAAAGCCTCATCAACGTCCGGCAACAGCTCTTGTGCAGTGATAGTCATTGCAAACCCCCATGGTAGCTGGCGATTATTTGCACACGTTCAGCCTCAATGAGACCGGCAAGCACTTTGCCTGAATTGAAGGCAGCCACATAACGTCGATTGACCTCAACCACATCAAGTGGGGCGGACTTAAGAAGATCAAAGGCGTCCACGAAGACGCTGATTGCGAGCGCATCGTCGTTATCGTTAGCACTGATCAACGAGGCGTTACCGATCATTTGATACAGGCCTGCAAGGGCTTTCACTTGCGTGATTTGCTGAGCATTCATACCGCGCCCTCGCCTTCGGCCAATTTGATCAATGCGTAAGTCGCTATACGCGGATGCAAACGCCCTTCACTATCGGGCAGAGTCGAAAGAGTCCGGTGGATCTCATGACCCAACTCTTTCAGCTCCTTGACCCGAGCGGCTGGCATTAACACGTTGAAAGCGTCGCCTAGCTCAAACGTGGAGCGCGAATGATCCATAAGCAGGTTCAATACACGTTGGCGCTGAGCTTCGGCGCTAACGTCAACCAAGGCAGTAGCTTTTTCAGGGGCAGCAGAAGTCGGCCTCGCGATTTTGCGGAGTTGGAAGTTTTCCATTTTCAGTAGGCCTTGTGCTGGGTTAGATAAGCTTCGATTTCCGAAGCATTCCAGCGGACCGCCCTTCCAATACGAATCGGCGAAGGGAAGCCTGAGCGACCAGACAACCGCCACCAAGTGGTGCGGCTAACAGCGTAGAGTTTGCAGAAAAAAACTGCGGGATGATGCGGGATGTTAAAATTGACCATCTGATCTCCTAGATCACGTGGCCCGGAAAAACCTGTTGACGGGCGGCATTCAACTGCCTAACCTACGTCATGTTAATACAAGATTTAGCGGGTAGAGCTTAAGTTAAATTTTCGTTATTACCCCCACACCAGCCCAAGAATCTCATCTCTTGGGCTTTTGTGTTTCTGGAACACACTCATTGTACCATTGGTAAAAACAGCCCAACTTCAGTTTGAAGTCATTCGACGACTACTAAGTCACGTCTACTCATAACCCTTTGATTTACTTAATATCAAGGTTATTTGGCAAACCTCTCTCACACAAAAAATGTCGCATTTTCGACTTTTTTGTGTCGCATTTAAGAAAATCTCTGGCCCGCCACCCTCCTTGCATTCATCAGTGCGCTGTGAAAGTAGAGGGACTTTATAGGACACAAGTGGCTTCGGCGAAGGGGATAAATCAGGGATTAATCCCCTACAAGCAGACGCTCCAAGTGGAGTTCCCAGCTCGATTGCGCGTATAGGTGTTTCTTCCGCAGCTTCCAAATATCGACGTAAGCTGAGGTATCGCGTCCCAATGTCGCGGCCAGGATGTCGCAGCCTGATTGCACATCTTCGGTGGCTTCGTTGCGAGTGGGCTTTATGCCTGCACGACTTAGCGCCTCCAGTCCCAGGCAGATTGCAAAGTTCCGGTTCGGGTCGGCTGGCCTTCCTCTGCAAGCTGGACGTGGTCGCACCCCACGCAGCACCTCGGCAGTAAACACGCGCAGGAACTCAGGAACCGGCTCCCCCTTCTCAATATATTGAGCCGCGAACCGCGCAGCCTCATCCCATGCGTTACGGTTGGTCGCGGCAGCCTCGATCAAATCCACGCCATCGACGTATGCACGCGTGACACCCTCAACTTTACGCCACGAGATAGACCGGACGTGCATCGGATAACCGTCCCAGTCCACGGGTTTACTAGGAAGAACACTGGAGAACATCGCCAGGACTCGGGCGGTAACTGCTAAAGGGTCAAGCGGTTGCTCTAGCAGCTTCTGGCGCTCTTGCAGGCGCGCCATTTCCTCAAATCGCCAGCTCATTGACGTACCACGCTGCGTGCCGATAACTGCACCACTTCCGCACTCTGCGGCACTCCCGCCAACTCATCCAGATAGCGCGCCCACCTGTCTAAATCCGCACGTTTTTCCGGTAGATAGTTCCACCGGTCATAGTGCTTTGCTTGCACACCTGACCGACCATGCGACAGTAACCATGCTCGGCGCTCCTGATTCACCCCCAGCGCGGCTAAATGCGTTTCGATGGTTGCGCGCAACGTGCGCCAAGTGAAACGGCGGGTCTCCCCCTTTGTCGAAAGCTGATCGCCAAGCGCTGAGAAAATATCTAGTGCAGTACCGGGTGTAATGCTGACTTTTCCACGCAGAGAGAACGGCCCAGGTGCTTTGCCTGCATCTTGAAGCGCTAATAGCGGTGACAGGATTTCACAGAGTCGCTGAGTCATCGGCAACAGATGCTCACGCGGCGGAGTCCCTTTACCGCCCTTGAGGTCGATTAGCCGCATCACTTCCCCATGCTCGCCATCGTCATAGATGTCTGCCCAAGTAACCCGACAAAGCATTTCTACACGCTGCCCAGCGAGATAAAGCATCGCTTTTGCAATTGCACTACGCCGAGCCGGTAAACCTTCAACAGCCAGAACAACCGCTTTCAGTTCTTCTTTTGTCAGCGCCCAGGTATTCGCCTGATTGGCGCCTTCAATAGTCGGCACATCACGCGCAGGATTTGATTTGAGTCCGTATTGAACAGCGTCACCAGCACGTAGCGGGTTTAGATCGCTAGCAAGACCAAACGAAAAAGCCGCCTGAAGGTAAGAGCGTAATTTATCTGCCTGTCGCTTTTTACCATTGGTTGCAGATGCCTTGGTCAAGCGGGTGCCCCGTCCTTTACTGGCGACTGATCGAGTTAGGCAGCGACGCAGGATGTTCGCAATATCGCTAGGTTCGACTTCCTTGGCCTTGCATTGCGACAGCTCAGGGAATGGATCGAGAACATCCAGCTTCAGTGCACCACGCACGGCCCTAGCACTGGACTTGCCCCTACGCTCCATATCGTCAACGTAGGCATTCAGCATTTGAGCCCACGTTCCCTGCCTTGCCTCAACATCCGCAGCACGTTGGGTTAGGCGTTGACGCTCCTCTTCCGCTTTCTGATAGTCATCAATAGTCAGGAAGGCTCGAATCTCCAACGACTTCGCAGCGGCATAGGCTCGCCACTCAACCAGCGTTTTTTCGGAATAGTTCCCCAGCTTTAGCCGCTCCTGCTTTTTCTCTCGGCGCAGACTCAGATAGACCAACACGCCAGTAGCTCGGCGCTCAAAGAGAATAGAACCCGTCCCTTTCCCTTCTAAGGCCTCAGAAAGCGTGGTTTTCAATGCTGTTATCTTGCTGTGAACCAGTTTCTGCGCCATTTTCAGCCCTATTCCTTTCTTAACGAATTGCTCAACGAATCATAGCAACTTTAGAGGATTTCAGGAAACAACGAGAAACGTCAGATCAAGCTATAAGCCTTAAAAATAGGGACTTTCATGTTTCACGAGGTAGCTCAATACCACTAATCTTGTGACTCATAATCCCTTGGTCGTAGGTTCGAGTCCTACTGGGCCCACCATACTCAAAGCCGCGCACTGCGCGGCTTTTGTGTTTCCGGGGTTTGGGATTTTGCTTTTCAAAACGCCCAGAAAACCGGTTTGCGTCCACAAAACGTCCACAGGCCAGCTCTATAGTCCTTTCGTCGGCTTACCCTGCATCCCAGGTTAGACAGTGAGCCGATTTGCCGGCATTATCGGCTCACTATATGAGCCGAATATATTCGTTAATCGGCTCATAGACGAGTAAAGCCCATGAACGATTCCCCCTGGATCTGGCAACAGCCCGGCTGGCCAAACTTTAGCTGGCAAGCTGAGATGCTTAACCCGCTATTGCGTGCCTGTACCCAGGCTCAGGGCCGTTTGCTGGGGATGATTGGCGCTGTCGGAAGTGATAATGAAGCGCTCAACAGCCTGGACACCATACTGCAAAACATCGTTACCTCATCAGCCATTGAGGGCGAACAGCTGAATGCAGGCTCTGTACGTTCATCCCTGGCTCGCCGCATGGGGCTGACCGGAACAGGTCGCACAACTGCACGCTCCGAAGGCTTGGCACAATTGTTGTTCGATGCCACAAGTGCGCATCAACGCTTGCTGGATCTTGAACGCCTCTATAAGTGGCACTGCTGGCTGTTCCCCGGCGAGGACAAGCTGTTGGCCCGCCCACTGCACACTGGCACGCTGCGCGGCGAAGAACCCATGCAGGTAGTATCCGGGCCCCTCCACCACCCCACCGTGCATTTTGAAGCACCACCACGTGCCGGGCTGGAAGAACAACTGGGCGATTTCCTCACTTGGTTCGAGAGCAGCAGAATCGATGTAAGCCTTGATCCTTTACTACGTGCAGGCATTGCCCACTTTTGGTTCGTTACCTTGCATCCGTTCGATGACGGCAACGGCCGCCTCACTCGCACGCTCACCGATTTGGCATTGGCCCAGAGTGAGCAGCAATCCATCCGCTTCTATGCCATGTCAGCCAGCATTCTTGATGACCGCACCGGTTATTACCGAATTCTGGAGTCCAGCCAGAAAGGCACACTGGATATCACTCCTTGGTTGCAGTGGTTTCTAGCCACGCTGCTTAAAAGCCTGGAGCAAGCCCTTGCCCGGATTGAACGAGTATTGAGCAAGGCCCGTTTCTGGCAACTACACCGCGACCAGGCCCTGCTAGCCGAACAGCTCAAGGTGCTGAACCACCTGCTCGACGGTGGCGAACGCGGCTTCGAGAACGGTATAAACGCCGCTCAATACCAAGCCGTGACCAAAGTCTCCAAGGCTACCGCGACCCGCCACCTGGGTGACCTGCTTGCGAAAGGCTGCATCACTCGCCTGCCTGGCAGTGGGCGCAGCACACGCTACCAAATTCAGTACGGCGTCAGCCTCCAAGGTGACCAGACACTGAGTAGCAAACTCGACTAAGACCAACAATCACGCAGCCCCTGGAGCCACCCTTGCCTGACACCCGCCCCCCTGCACTGGATGAAATCGACCGTCAATTGATCGCGGCCTTGCAGCTCAATGCCCGGGAAAGCGTGGCAATGCTGGCACGCCAATTGGGGATTGCCCGCACCACCGTGACATCACGCCTGGCGCGGCTGGAGAAAACCGGGGTGATTACCGGCTACGGGGTTCGCTTGGGCCAGCGCCTGATTGATGGCGGCCTGCAGGCCTATGTCGGGATTACCGTGCAGCCACGCTCCGGCAAGGACGTGGTGCGACGCTTGAGTGCGATGGCCCAGGTGCAGCAACTGTGCGCAGTCAGTGGCGAATTCGATTACGTGGCTTGGCTGCGCAGCGATTCACCCGAGCAGCTGGACCAGTTGCTCGATCAGATCGGCAGTGTCGAAGGCGTCGAGAAAACCACCACCTCAATCATCCTCAGCAGCAAAGTTGATCGCGGATAAGTCACATCGACTAGCCGCTTCGTCATATTGACTAAATAAAAGTCATAACGACGACAGTTTGCGTCTTATTTACGTGTTCTGCGCTGCCTATCATGGTGCCTGTCTTTTTCTATACTCAAGGTAAAGCTTGGGTCGCCAGCAAGGTCAGCCATGAACAAGAATAATCGTCACCCTGTCGACGGTAAAAAACCCGTCACCATCTTCGGCCCGGACTTCCCGTTTGCCTTCGATGACTGGATCGAACACCCCGCTGGCCTGGGCAGTATCCCCACACATAAACTTGGCGCTGAGGTAGCGATTGTCGGTGCTGGCATGGCCGGGATGGTGGCGGCCTACGAGTTGATGAAGCTGGGCCTCAAACCCGTGGTATATGAAGCCTCGAAAATGGGTGGGCGCCTGCGCTCGCAAGCCTTTGAGGGCAGTGAAGGGGTGATTGCCGAGCTCGGCGGCATGCGCTTTCCAGTGTCGTCAACAGCGTTTTACCACTATGTCGACAAGCTGGGGCTGGAGACCAAACCCTTCCCCAACCCGCTGACCCCAGCTTCCGGCAGTACGGTTATCGACCTCGAAGGGCAAACCTTCTACGCACAAAAACTGGCGGATCTGCCTGCCCTGTTTCAGGAAGTGGCCGACGCCTGGGCCGATGCGCTGGAGGAAGGTTCGCGCTTTGGCGATATTCAGCAAGCCATCCGTGACCGCGACGTCCCTCGCCTCAAAGAACTGTGGAACACGCTGGTTCCTCTGTGGGACGACCGCACGTTCTACGACTTCGTCGCGACCTCCAAGGCCTTTGCCAAACTGTCATTCCAGCACCGCGAAGTGTTTGGCCAGGTGGGTTTCGGTACTGGCGGATGGGATTCGGACTTCCCCAACTCGATGCTGGAAATCTTCCGGGTGGTGATGACCAACTGCGACGACCATCAGCATCTGGTCGTTGGCGGTGTCGAACAAGTGCCACTGGGAATCTGGCGCCACGCCCCCGAATGCTGTGCCCATTGGCCTACAGGCACCAGCCTGAGTTCGCTGCACAACGGCGCACCTCGCACCGGGGTCAAGGCGATCTCTCGCACACAAGATGGGATGTTTTCCGTCACTGACATTCTCGGAGTCACACGCCCCTACGAAGCCGTGCTGGTCACATGTCAAAGCTGGCTACTGACCACCCAGATCGAATGCGAAGAGTCGCTGTTCTCACAGAAGCTGTGGATGGCCCTTGACCGTACGCGCTACATGCAATCATCGAAAACCTTTGTCATGGTCGACCGCCCGTTCTGGAAGGACAAAGACCCGGAAACCGGCCGCGACCTGATGAGCATGACCCTCACCGACCGCCTGACCCGTGGCACCTACCTGTTCGACAACGGCGACGACAAGCCGGGGGTGATATGCCTGTCGTACTCGTGGATGAGCGATGCGCTGAAAATGCTCCCGCACCCAGTGGAAAAGCGCGTGAAGCTGGCCCTCGACTCGCTGAAAAAGATTTATCCGAAGGTGGATATCGCCAGCCGCATCATCGGCGACCCGATCACCATTTCATGGGAGGCAGACCCGCATTTCCTGGGCGCCTTCAAGGGTGCACTGCCGGGGCATTACCGCTACAACCAGCGGATGTATGCGCACTTCATGCAAAAGGACATGCCCGCAGAACAACGCGGGATCTTTATTGCCGGCGATGACGTGTCGTGGACCCCGGCCTGGGTTGAGGGTGCGGTGCAGACTTCATTGAACGCGGTCTGGGGCATCATGCATCACTTTGGCGGCAGCACCCATGCGGCCAACCCGGGGCCGGGAGATGTGTTCCACGAAATTGGCCCGATTGCGCTGCCGGATTGACTCCGCAGGGTGAATTGATTCCAGTGGGAGCGGGCTTGCTCGCGATTCAGGCAACGCGGTGCATCAGGCATATCGGGTGGATGCCATCGCGAGCAAGCCCGCTCCCACACCAACAGTCAACACCAGGAGAACCCCATGCGCATTGCCCTTTACCAATGCCCGCCTCTGCCCTTGGATGTTGCGGGCAATCTGCAGCGTTTGCGTGAAACAGCCCAGCAAGCCGATAACATTGACCTGCTGGTGTTGCCCGAAATGTTCCTCACCGGCTACAACATCGGCGCGCAAGCCGTAGCCGAACTCGCACAAGCCCACGACGGCGACGCCGCACAGCAAATTGCCAAACTGGCCAAAGCCACGGGCATGGCCATTGTGTACGGCTACCCCGAGCGCGGTGCAGACGGACATATCTACAACAGTGCACAGTTGATCGACGCACACGGCAAAAGTCTGTGCAACTACCGCAAGACTCACCTGTTCGGCGAACTCGATCACTCGATGTTCAGCCAGGGCCCCGACTCATTCCCGGTCATTGAACTCAACGGCTGGAAGCTCGGCCTGCTGATCTGCTACGACCTCGAGTTTCCGGAAAACACCCGCAGGCTGGCCCTGGCCGGAGCTGAAGTGATTGTGGTACCCACCGCGAATATGGTGCCCTTCGAGTTCATCGCCGATGTCACCGTGCGTTGCCGCGCTTTCGAAAACCACTGCTATGTAGCCTACGCCAACTACTGTGGCCATGAAGGCGAGATCCATTACTGCGGCCAAAGCAGCATCGCCGCACCCAACGGCAAGCAGATTGCCCTGGCCGAACAGGATGAGACCCTGCTGGTGGCAACGTTGCAACGCCAACAGCTGACTGATGCAAAAACCGGCAACTTTTACCTCGCAGACCGTCGGCCCGAGCTATATGGCGAGCTGAGCAAGGGCTAAATCCGCTAGCATGAGCGCTTCTCTGTTCCGGAAGTGCCCATGCCTGCGCTGAACCACCCTCACACCCAACGTCTGACCCTTGAAAACGGCCTGACCCTCTGCGTGCGCCACGAGCCGCGCCTCAAGCGCTGCGCGGCCGTTTTAAGGGTCGCCGCAGGCAGCCATGATGTGCCTGCGGCCTGGCCGGGCCTGGCGCACTTCCTTGAACACTTGCTGTTTCTGGGCACCGCACGCTTCCCGGCGGCAGACAACCTGATGGCCTGGGTACAGCGCCACGGCGGTCAGGTCAATGCCAGAACCTGCGAGCGACATACCGACTTTTTTTTCGAACTGCCCATGGGTGCTTTCGAAGGGGGTCTTGAACGCTTGTGCGACATGCTCGCCCATCCGCGCATGACTCTGCCTGACCAACTGCGCGAACGTGAAGTGCTACATGCCGAGTTTATTGCCTGGGCCCGTGAGCCTTCGGCACAGCGTGAGATCAAACTGTTCCAGCCATTGAACCCGGCCCATCCACTGCGCGCATTCCATGCCGGTAACCGTTATAGCCTGCCAGTACCTCGCGCGGGTTTTCAGCAAGCCCTGAAAGGTTTCTACCAGACCTTTTATCAGGCCGGACAAATGACCTTGAGCCTGAGCGGCCCGTCGGCAATCCGTGAACTGAGCACCCTGGCCGAGCGCTGCAGCGCTGTGTTGCGCCCCGGCAAAGCCGTGCAACAGGCCGATGCACCCGCCTTGATGACCGGTCAGCAGCGACATTATCAACACATTGACGGCTCGCGCCTGAGCCTGATGTTTGCCCTGGAACAGCTGCCGCCGGAGTCTGACAAGGCGCTGGAGTTCCTGTGCAACTGGATCAATGCCGACAAAGCCGGCGGTCTGTTCGCACAGTTACGCCAGCAGCAACTGATCGACACCCTTAAGGCCACGTCGCTCTACTGCTTCAAAGACCAGGCACTGCTACAGATTGAGTTCACTGCAACCAACGCCATTGCCCAACATGCCACGCTAATCAGCGACACCTTCCATGACTGGCTGGGGTTCTTCCGCGCACAACAGGACTGGCCTGCGTTACGTGAAGAGTTCTGTCTGCTGCAACAACGCCAGCAAGACATCAGTGGCGCACTGGAGCTTGCTCGAAGTGACTGCAAGCAACATGTGCCCGGCTTATCGGATCAAGGCGTAACAACCCTCAAGGTCGTGCTGGGGCAGCTGCAGCCAGGGGCAATGCAGTTATCGCACCATGCCTGGCAACTGCCAGCGCCCAATCCATTTCTGCAAGCAGCGAAGGAGCCGGTGAGTGCCGGCCTGATTCGCGGGCAAACCAGCGCTCACCGTGGTTTGCGCACCTTTGCCCAGGATCGTTTGCGCAGTCGCCGCGACGTGTCTGCCATGAGTTTCAGCACGGCAATACCCAACCTCAGCGGCGAAGCAGCGATTTACCTGCGCTGGCGTTTGCCCGCTACACCTGCCGACAACCCGATGCCTGCGCTGCAGAACAGCCTGCGCCCGTTGATCCAGGATGCTCGTGACGCTGGTGTCGAACTTTCGCTCAACGCTTTGGGCAATGACTGGCTGCTGAAGATGTACGGTTACCACGAGCCGATGCCCGCCATTCTGGAAAGCGCCCTGCGTACGCTCGCCAGCCCGTGCACCGGGCAATCAGCCGGCACGCCCCCTGAGGCGACGTTGATGCCCATTCGCCAACTGCTCAAGCGCCTGCCCGAACTGTGCCCGCCCGCTGGCGAAAGTGACGGGGCCCACAATTGGTCAGAAACACGCTGGGACGGGCTGACAGTCGGCCTGCCATCTGCCACACAGGCCTTGATTGGCCCCGTGCTGAACAAGGTGCCTGGTACCCCGGATGCGCAACTGACGCTTCAGTCCGGGCATCCTGTCGAGCGCCATTGGCACACAGTACCCTGTGATTCCAGCGAACACGCACTGCTGCTGTTTTGCCCGGCCGCCGAGGCCACAGTGGCGGGCGAAGCTGCCTGGCGTCTGCTTGCCCAAGTGGCGCAAACCCCTTTCTATCAACGCCTGCGGGTTGAACTGCAATTGGGATACGCGGTGTTCAGTGGCTTGCGCCAAATCAATGGCCAAACCGGCCTGCTGTTTGGTGTGCAATCGCCCCACGCGAGCACGGCACAAATCTTTGAGCACATCCGTAACTTCCTCGTAGATTTGCCAAATCTGGTCTCGGCACTGGATGAAACATCTTTCACCCAGGCCCGCGCCGCCCTGGCACAGCAATTCTCAAGCGAGGCCCTGGGCGTGTCCCAGACCAGCGAATTGCTATGGCAAAGCAAGCTTGCAGGCCACCCGTCGGATTACCTGACAGCCCTCTACACTGCGCTTATGGCGCTGGATCAAGACACTACACTCAAGGCTGCACAGCAAACCACACAACCTGACAGCCGCTGGTTATGTGTGGCTACCGGTCCTGTAACTGAAACGTTTTATCCCGGAAGAAGCTGATAATTACCAACCCTGCAAAGGGCTTTCTTCGACATTGGGCGTTCAAAAAGCGTCAAATTTAGTAACATAGCCACCTAAGCTTTTGAACATCTCCTTCGGGAGCTGGACTAATCAAGAGACACTACTCACCCACCCGCTGAAGGAGTCATGTTATGGCTTGGACTAAACCTGCTTACACCGACCTGCGTATTGGCTTTGAAGTCACCATGTACTTCGCTAGCCGTTGATCTGCTTCTTCACTGAGCAGAGCAACCCAACGCCTCGGTTCGCCGGGGCGTTTTTATTTCCAGATTTGCAAGAGAACACGCCATGTTTGTCCAGATTCTAGGTTCCGCCGCTGGCGGTGGTTTCCCGCAGTGGAACTGCAACTGCGTCAACTGCGCGGGTTTTCGTGATGGTTCGTTAAACGCCAAGGCACGTACCCAATCGTCGATTGCGATCTCCGACGACGGCGTGAACTGGGTGCTGTGCAACACCTCGCCCGACATTCGCGCGCAACTCCAGGACTTCGCCCCGATGCAACCGGGCCGTGCCCTGCGTGATACCGGGATCAGCGCCATCATTCTGATGGACAGCCAGATCGACCACACCACCGGCCTGCTGAGCCTGCGCGAAGGCTGCCCCCACGAAGTCTGGTGCACTGACATGGTCCACGAAGACCTGAGCACCGGTTTCCCGCTGTTCACCATGCTTAAGCACTGGAATGGTGGCCTGAACTGGAACCGCATCGAGCTGGAAGGTTCGTTCACCATCCCGGCCTGCCCCAACCTGCGTTTCAGCCCGCTGCCCCTGCGCAGTGCCGCGCCGCCGTATTCGCCGCATCGCTTCGACCCGCACCCGGGCGACAACATCGGCCTGATCGTCGAAGACCTGCGCACCGGCGGCAAACTGTTCTACGCCCCCGGCCTGGGCAAGGTTGACGCACCCTTGCTGGAAATCATGGCGGGCAGCGACTGCCTGCTGGTAGATGGCACCATGTGGGACGACGACGAAATGCAGCGCCGCGGCGTAGGCACCCGTACCGGCCGGGAAATGGGCCATCTGGCGCAAAACGGCCCCGGTGGCATGCTCGAAGTGCTTGAGCAACTGCCCGAGCAGCGCAAAGTGCTTATCCACATCAACAACACCAACCCGATTCTCGACGAAGACTCCGCCGAGCGTGCCGAACTGGTTCGCCGGGGGGTTGAAGTGGCCTTTGATGGCATGAGTATCGAATTGTAAAAGCTGAATCTGTAGCAGCTGCCGAACGCAGCCTTCGGCAGCTGCTACAAAGGCATCACATTTTTTTGGAGGCACCAGATGACCCAAGCCCCACTCTCTACCGCCGAATTCGAGGCCGCCCTGCGGGCCAAAGGCGCGTATTACCACGTCTACCACCCCTATCAGGTGGCAATGTACGAAGGCCGCGCGACTCGCGAGCAGATCCAGGGCTGGGTCGCCAACCGTTACTACTACCAGGTCAATATCCCGCTTAAGGATGCCGCGATCCTGGCCAACTGCCCTGACCGTGAAGTGCGCCGCGAGTGGATTCAACGCATGATCGACCACGACGGCGCGCCCGGTGAAGACGGCGGCATCGAAGCCTGGCTGCGCCTCGGTCAAGCGGTTGGCCTGGACCCGGATCAACTGCGCTCTCAAGAGCTGGTCCTGCCCGGCGTTCGTTTTGCCGTGGATGCCTACGTCAACTTCGCCCGCCGCGCTACATGGGAAGAAGCCGCCAGCAGCTCGCTGACCGAAATGTTTGCGCCGCAAATCCATCAGTCGCGCCTGGACAGCTGGCCCCAGCATTACCCGTGGATCGACCCCGCCGGCTACGAATACTTCCGCACCCGGTTGGGCCAGGCCCGACGCGACGTGGAGCACGGGCTGGCAATCACCCTGCAGCACTACACTACTTATGAAGGCCAGCAGCGCATGCTGGAAATCCTGCAGTTCAAACTCGATATCCTGTGGAGCATGCTCGATGCCATGACCATGGCCTACGAGCTGGACCGCCCGCCCTATCACAGCGTGACCAGCCAACGTGTCTGGCACAAAGGAATCACCCTATGAGCTTTGATCGCAGCAAAATCCCGACCTGGCGCACCGGCTATCGTTACCAGTACGAGCCCGCGCAAAAAGGCCATGTGTTGCTGTACCCCGAAGGCATGATCAAGCTCAATGACAGCGCGGCCCTGATCGGCGGCCTGATCGACGGCCAGCGCGACGTCGCGGCCATTATTGGCGAACTGGAAAAACAGTTCCCCGGCGTACCCGAGCTCGGCGCAGATATCGAGCAATTTATGGAGGTCGCTCGTGCAGAGCACTGGATCGAACTTGCCTGACAGCCGTATCCCGCCCAAGCCTGAAGTCGGCCTGCCGCTGTGGCTGCTGGCTGAATTGACCTACCGCTGCCCGTTACAATGTCCGTATTGCTCCAACCCTCTGGACTTCGCCCAGCAGGGCAAAGAACTGAGCACCGAACAGTGGATCAAGGTGTTTCGCGAGGCGCGGGAGATGGGTGCAGCGCAACTGGGGTTCTCCGGTGGCGAGCCACTGGTGCGCCAGGATCTGGCAGAGTTGATTGGCGAAGCGCGCAAGCTGGGTTTCTATACCAACTTGATCACCTCGGGCATCGGCCTGACCGAGCAAAAGATCAGCGACTTCAAAAAAGCCGGGCTGGACCATATCCAGATCAGCTTCCAGGCCAGCGACGAGCAGGTCAACAACCTGCTGGCCGGCTCGAAAAAAGCCTTCGCGCAAAAGCTCGAAATGGCCAGGGCCGTCAAGGCCCACGGCTACCCGATGGTGCTGAACTTCGTCACCCATCGGCACAACATCGACAAAATCGACCGCATCATCGAGCTGTGCATCGCCCTTGAAGCCGACTTTGTTGAGCTGGCCACCTGTCAGTTCTACGGCTGGGCCCAGCTCAACCGTGTCGGCCTGCTACCGACCAAGGAGCAACTGGTACGGGCTGAGCGCATCACCAACGAATACCGGGCCAAACTGGAAGCAGAGGGTCACCCCTGCAAGCTGATCTTCGTGACGCCGGACTATTACGAAGAACGCCCAAAAGCCTGCATGAACGGCTGGGGCAGCATCTTTTTGACCGTTACACCTGACGGCACGGCCCTGCCGTGTCATGGTGCCCGACAAATGCCGGTCGAGTTCCCCAATGTGCGTGACCACAGCATGCAGCACATCTGGTACGACTCGTTTGGCTTCAACCGTTTTCGTGGTTATGACTGGATGCCCGAGCCCTGCCGCTCGTGCGACGAGAAAGAAAAGGACTTCGGCGGCTGCCGTTGCCAGGCCTTTATGCTCACCGGGGACGCCAGCAATGCGGACCCGGTGTGCAGCAAATCGCCCCAACACAACCTGATTCTCAAGGCGCGCGAAGAAGCCGAGCACGCCACCCAGACCATCGAACAATTGGCCTTCCGAAATGAACGAAACTCACGTCTTATCGCCAAAAGCTGAGCCCTTCAGCGCCGCACTCGCCGTGGCCGCCGGGGTTGATTTCGCAGAATTGCGAGTCGGCCCTCAAGGCCTGTTCTGGAACGAATATCGTCCACAGGATGCGGCCTCGCGCATCTGGCACTGGCGCGATGGCCAGGCCCACTGCCTGACGCCCGCTGGTTTCAGCGCACGCAGCCGGGTCTATGAGTACGGCGGTGGCGGGTTTTGCCTGAGCGATAACGCCGTGGTGTTCGTCAACGAAACCGATCAGCAGCTGTATCTGCAACCTCTGGAAGGTAGCGCCCCGCAGGCACTGACCCAGGGCGAATGCCGCTACGGCGGCGTGCAGTTTGCCGGCGGGCAGGTGCTGGCAGTCGAAGAAACCGGCGACCAACACCGACTGGTCAGCATCGACCTGGACACCCTTGAACGTCAGATCCTGGCTGAAGGTGCCGACTTCTACGGCGCACCGGCGCTGAGCCCTGACGGCCAGCGCCTGGCCTGGGTTGAATGGAGCCGTCCACACCAGCCGTGGACCTCTACCCGTTTGATGCTGGCCGAAGGCCAAACCGCCGGGCGCTGGAACACCGCGCAATGCCTGGCCGGTGATCTTGATGAGGAATCGCTGCAACAGCCGCGTTTCGACGAACATAACCGGCTCCATTGCCTGACCGACCGCGCAGGTTTCTGGCAGCCCTGGGCCGAATCTGGCGAAGGCCTGGTACCCGCGCCCAGCGCGCGCGCCGATCACGCCCCGGCCCCTTGGCAACTGGGCACCAGCACCTTTGTGCCACTGGGAGAGCAGGCCTATCTGGCCAGTTGGACCGAGGACGGCTTCGGGCGACTGGGCATCCGCACAGCTGACGGCAACCTCGAAGACTTCACCGGTGACTACAGCCATTTTCGCAGCCTGGCATTGGATGAGGCATTTATCTACTGCATCGCAGCATCGCCGATACGCCCTTCAGCCGTGATCCGTATCTGCCGTGCCGAGCATAAGGTGGAGGTACTGGCAGGTGGCATTGCACCGCTGCCCCCCGAACGTATCAGCCGCCCGAGAACTCTGCGTTATCCCTCTGGAACGGGCCATGCCCACGGTTTTTTCTACCCGGCTATGAACGGCGAAAAAAAACCGCCCCTGCTGGTATTTATCCACGGCGGTCCGACTTCGGCCTGTTACCCGATGCTAGACCCGCGCATTCAATACTGGACCCAGCGCGGCTTTGCCGTGGCTGACCTCAACTATCGCGGCAGCACCGGCTATGGCCGTGAGTATCGTCAAGCCTTGCATTTGAATTGGGGCGTGGTGGATGTCGAAGATGCCTGCGCGGTGGTCAGTTATCTCACCGAACAAGATCTGATTGCTCCCCGCCGTGCGTTTATTCGTGGCGGCAGCGCGGGGGGTTACACCACCTTGTGCGCGCTGGCATTCCATAAAGTGTTCCGGGCGGGTGCCAGCCTGTACGGGGTCAGCGACCCGATTGCGCTGACGCGGTCCACCCACAAGTTTGAAGGTGACTACCTGGACTGGCTGATTGGCGATCCGGAGCGCGACGCTGAACGCTATGCAGCGCGCACTCCGTTGCTGTACGCCAACCAGATCAGCGTGCCGGTTATTTTCTTCCAGGGTGAGCTGGACGCTGTAGTGGTGCCGCAACAAACCCGCGACATGCTCCAGGCCCTGCAATACAACGGCATCCCGGCCCAGGCCCATTACTACCCGGACGAGCGCCACGGCTTTCGCAAGGCCAGTAACCAGGCCCATGCACTGGAACAGGAATGGTTGTTTTATAGCCAGGTGATGCAGGCCGATACATAACTGTAGTCGCTGCCTGTTTACCGCTTGGCGATAATCCACACCGCATGCACGATGCCCGGGATATAGCCGCACAGGGTCAGCAGAATATTCAGCCAGAACGCACCGGCAAAACCCACCTGCATAAACACACCCAGCGGTGGAAGCAGAATGGCAAAGATGATTTTAATAAGATCCATATGCGCAGCTCCCTGATAGTGGCGGGCCAGAAATGGCCCTGCTTCTAATCTACTCCAGGCGCAAGCCAAAGGTTCAGACTGAACTTATCCACAGACAAAAAAAAACGCCCCGTACCGAAGAAATCAGGCACGGGGCGATGCGTTATACCGCGAGACGGTTCTTTAAATTCTGTGTAACGGCTGCAATCAGACGGCAACCCCGCGACGGCACTGCAATTGCGCCGTTCGAACCCGGGAAAACGCCCGGGCCAGACGCAGCAGCATTTCATCGATATTGCCCTTGCTCACACACAGGGCCGGGGTAAAACGCAGGCAGTCGGGCTGCGGGGCGCTGATCAGCAAGCCCTCATACAACGCCGCCTTGACCACAGCGTCTGCCGAGTTATCCGACAAGGTCAGACCCCAAAGCAGACCCTGGCCGCGCAATTCGCCCTGTGCATAACTATTCGCCAACCGGCCCAAACCCTCGCGCAGGTGTTGCCCCGCGTCGCGAACCTGCTGCAGAAAGCCCTTGTCCAGCACGGTATCCAGCACCGCCAACCCCGCTGCGCTCATCAAGGCATTGCCATGATGGGTACCGCCCAGCTCGCCGGGCTCCAGGCAACAGGCCTTGCCCCGAGCCAGCAATGCGGCCACTGGTACACCGCCGCCCAGGCCCTTGCCTAACGTAATGATGTCGGCGCGAATGGCGTAATTCTGTTCTGCCAGCAAGGTGCCGCAACGCCCCACGCCGGTCTGCACTTCATCCAGGATCAGCAAAATGCCCAGCTCGCGACACAAGCGCTCAACACCCTTGAGGTAGTGCTCAGTCGCAGGAATCACCCCGGCTTCGCTTTGTACCGGCTCCAGCATGATGGCCACGGTCTGCGCATCGACTGCCGCATGCAGCGCCGGCAAATCGTTGAACGGCACATTGATAAAACCCGGCAACTGTGGCTCGAAGCGGTTATCCACAGATGCGCTGCCCGAAGCCGACATCGCGCCAAAGCTGCGACCGTGGCAGCTGCGGCTGGCCGTGATGATCCGATGGGCGCCACCGCGATGCAGCTGGCCCCATTTGCGTGCCAGCTTGATCGCACCTTCATTGGCCTCAGCGCCGGTGTTGAGCAAATGCACCTGATCACTACCGGTGCTTTCACACAAGCGCTGCGCCAGGTTCAACATCCCGCGGTTTAGAAAACCTGCACCCGGGTTTAGCAATGATTGCGCCTGCTCGGTCATTGCCTTGACCAGCACCGCCGGGCTGTGGCCCAGGCTGTTGGCCGCACTGCCCTGGGTAAAATCCAGATATGCACGGCTGTCGCTGTCCCACATCCATGAGCCCTGGCCGCGCACAAACACTTGGGCTTCACGCTCAACGCAGGGCATCAGGCAGTCTCGGGACGGGTGGTTGCCAGCTTTGGATGGCGCAGAGTGGGCGGCCATTTCTTCGAGGCTGGGGGAATGGCGACGCAGGTTAAACAGGTTCATGCACGCGGACCTTGTGACCATAAACAGATTCGATTTGCAACCGCCGACGCTTCATGGGAAAGGTAAACCTCTGCTCGGGTTTATTGTCCTGCCTATGTAAAACGCCGTTGCCTATCAGCATCTCTGGCTCGATGAGCCTTGTGGAATGGGCGTAGACTAGGCGCCGGCAGGCCGTTGAGCCATTTCGTTTTTTAAGCATTTTCGATAAGTATTACTTATGGATTTCAAGCAACTGCGTTATTTCGTCGCGGTCTATGAAGAAGGCCATGTGGGCCGTGCCGCCGAGCGGCTTTGCATCTCGCAGCCAGCCCTCTCCCAGCAGATCCGTCAGCTCGAACACAACCTTGATGTGAGCCTGTTCGAGCGCAGCAGCAAGCGCCTGCTGCCTACTTTGGCAGCACACACGCTGTACAACCACGCGCTGCCCTTGCTCGACGGATTGCAGCGGGCCAAAGAGGCTCTGCACAACTTTCAGGGCCAGGCCCTGCGCACCATTGCCATCGGTGTATTGCAAACTGTGCATACCAGCCTGGTGCCGCAGATGCTGGAGCGTGTACGTCAGGCCCAACCCCATTTGGTGGTACAGATCTACGAGCTCACGGGCATAGAGATCGAACGGCGCCTGCTGAATGGTTCACTCGACATTGGCATCAGTTACCTGCCGCCACGCCAGCCTGGGCTGCACGCCATGATGCTTTACGAAGACGAACTGCAACTGGTGATCCCGGCGGATCATCCATTGCGCGAATTCAAGAAAGTGTCCTTGAGCCAGGCGGCAGAGCTGCCAATGTTGCTGCTGGGGGAGGAGTTTCAGGTGCGCCAGATCTGGCAAGCCCAGCTTGCCAATCTGGGCCGTCGCCCGCAGGTGCAGGCCGAGCTCAACACCATGGCGGGGATCCTCGACAGCCTGCCCCATAGCAAGCTGGCCACTGTCTTGCCAGGGCGCTCGCGTCATCAACACGACGACAAGGCGCTGCTGTGGAAGCCGCTGAGCGAGCCACGGGTACCGCTGCAAGTGGGGCTGGTGTGTCGCGATGTGCAACGCCAGCAAGCCACTTTGGGACTGTTGCGCACGTTGCTTGAAGATGTGATGCAGGGCGATGAAGGGGCGCTGTAGCTGACCACCTTGTGGGAGCGGGCTTGCTCGCGATTCAGGCGACTCGGTGCTCCAGGAAGACCGTGGTGATGCGGTCGCGAGCAAGCCCGCTCCCACAGGAACTGGGAAATCGAGAAAATTCTGACGCACAAAAAAGAAAACCCCGCCGAGGCGGGGTTTTGCAGACTGTTTCCCTGACATCCTTTTCACTCCGCCATCCTGGCAGAATCCTACGTGTCCGTGTTGTTGCTTTGAGCTTCCTGCTCTACGTCCATGGAAAGTAGATTACCCCTGGATCCAATCTGCCGATATGGGAGATTGTCAGCATGTAATGTAAGCAAATGCTTACAAAACACTAAACAGGTTAAAAGTGTGCTTCGTCCAGCAGGTAAAGCGACTCGCTACCCGCCTTGACCGACGCGCTCAGCGAGTGGATACGCGGCAGCAAACGGGCGAAATAGAAGCGTGCCGTGCCCAGCTTGCTGGCATAGAAGGCTTCATCGGCCTCTTTACCCAACGCGGCCCTGGCCATCAACGCCCACATGTACGCATACGTTGTGTAACCAAAAACCTGCAGGTACTCAACGGAGGCTGCGCCGATCTCGTTCGGGTTGCTTTGCGAACGGTCCAGTACCCAGGCTGTCAACTGGTCAAGTGTGTCCAAAGCCGCCGCCAGTGGCTGGGTAAACTCGTTCAGGTCGCTGTTGGCGGTGGCGATGAACTGTCGGATTTCATCAGCAAACTGGCGGTAGTAAGCCCCGTGGTTGCCAACGATCTTGCGCCCCACCAGATCCAGCGCCTGGATACCGTTGGTGCCTTCGTAAATTTGCGTGATGCGCACATCACGCACCAGTTGCTCCTGGCCCCATTCGCGAATGTAACCGTGGCCGCCGAACACCTGTTGGCCATGCACGGTGGTTTCCAGGCCCAGATCGGTCAGGAAGGCCTTGGCCACCGGGGTCAGCAAGGCCACCAGGCCATCGGCGCGCTCACGGGCTGCCGGGTCTTCACTGAACTTGGCGATATCCAGCTGGTTGGCAACATAAGTAGAAAAGGCCCGACCGCCTTCGTTCGAGGCCTTCATGGTCAGCAGCATGCGTCGGACGTCGGCGTGAACGATGATCGGGTCCGCCACTTTATCCTTGGCCACTGCGCCTGTTGCAGCGCGCCCCTGCAAGCGATCGCGGGCATATTCCACGGCGTTCTGATACGAACGCTCACCCGAAGCCAGGCCTTGGATGCCAACGCCCAGACGCTCATAGTTCATCATGGTGAACATGGCGGCCAAGCCACGGTTGGGCTCTCCCACCAGGTAGCCGACAGCTTCATCGAAGTTCATCACACAGGTGGCCGAAGCCTGAATACCCATCTTGTGCTCGATAGAGCCGCAGGTCACCGGGTTGCGCTCACCCAGGCTGCCATCAGCATTGACCATGAACTTGGGCACCAGAAACAGCGAGATGCCTTTAGGCCCCGCAGGCGCGTCCGGCAATTTGGCCAGTACCAGATGGATAATGTTTTCGGTCAGGTCGTGCTCACCACCGGTGATGAAAATCTTGGTGCCGCTGACTTTGTAGGAACCATCAACCTGAGGCTCGGCTTTTGTCCGAATAATCCCCAGATCAGTACCCGCATGGGGCTCGGTCAAACACATGGAACCCGCCCACACACCCGAGTACATATTCGGCAAATAGGTCGTTTTCAATGCTTCGCTGGCGTGCGCGTTGATCGACACACAGGCGCCGGCGGTCAACATCGGGTACAGGCCGAACGACAAGCTGGAGGAGTTGATCATCTCTTCGACCTGGGCCGACACAGCCTTGGGCATGCCCATGCCGCCGAACTGCGGGTCGCCGCCCACACCCACCCAACCGCCTTCGGCGTAGGTGCGATAGGCATCGACAAAACCGGCCGGGGTGGTCACTGCACCATTGTCCCAGTGGCAGCCTTCCTCATCACCACTGCGGCTCAGCGGCGCGATGCTTTTCGCGGTGACCTTACCCGCTTCTTCGAGAATGGCTTCAACCGTTTCAGCATCTACGGTCTCTGCCAACGCAGGCAATTGCGCCCAGAGCTTGGCGACCTCAAAGACTTCATTGAGGACGAAGCGCATATCGCGCAGGGGCGCTTTGTAGTCAGCCATGGCAAACCTCGTAATCTGTAAACGGCGATTATTAATGTAGGACCCAGTCTAGCTTAACGACGATAGCGATACATAGGGTCATGCTGTGACTAATGTACATGTTTTGGTCGATAGCATATCTGATGTGGGAGCGAGCCTGCTCGCGAGGGCTTTCGCGAGCAGGCTCGCTCCCACAGAAAGTTAAGGCGCACCAAAACTAAAAAAGCCGCCTCCCCAAAAGGAGAAGCGGCTTTGCAAGATGACCCGCCGAGGCTTAGTAGCCCAGGTCGAAGTCTTCTTCTTTCATGTCCATCAGGTTGGCAGCGCCCGACAGCATGGTGGCAACGTGCGCGCGGGTGCGCGGCAGGATGCGCTGGAAGTAGAAGCGGGCCGTTTGCAGCTTGGCTTTGTAGAACGCTTCTTCGGACGTGCCGGCCGCCAGCTTTTCAGCTGCCAGGCGCGCCATGTCAGCCCAGAAGTAAGCCAGGCAGGCATAACCGGAGTACATCAGGTAGTCGACCGAGGCCGCACCCACTTCTTCACGGTCTTTCATCGCGGCCATACCGACCTTCATGGTCAGCTCGCCCCATTCCTTGTTCAGCGCAGCCAGTGGCGTGACGAACTCGTTGAGTACGTCGTTGCCTTCGTTGCTCTGGCAGAACTTGTGCACGATCTTGGTGAAGCCCTTGAGCGCCTCGCCCTGGGTCATCAGCACTTTACGGCCCAGCAGGTCGAGTGCCTGGATGCCGGTGGTGCCTTCGTACAGCATCGAAATGCGGCTGTCGCGAACGTTCTGCTCCATGCCCCACTCGGCGATAAAGCCGTGGCCGCCGTAGATTTGCACGCCGTGGTTGGCGGACTCAAAACCGACTTCAGTCATAAAGGCTTTGGCGATCGGTGTCATGAAGGCCAGCAGTGCGTCAGCTTTCTTCTTCTCTTCTTCATCAACGCCGTATTTGACGATGTCGACTTGCTTGGCGGTGAAGTACACCATCGCACGGTTGCCTTCGGCGAATGCCTTGGTGGTCAACAGCATGCGACGTACGTCCGGGTGAACGATGATCGGGTCAGCCGCCTTTTCAGGCGCCTTCGGGCCGGTCAACGAACGCATCTGCAGGCGGTCACGAGCGTATTTCAGGCCGCCCTGGAAGGCGATTTCAGCGTGGGACAGGCCTTGCAGCGCGGTGCCCAGACGTGCGGTGTTCATAAAGGTGAACATGCAGTTCAGGCCTTTGTTCGGCGGGCCGATCAGGTAGCCGGTGGCGCCGTCGAAGTTCATCACGCAGGTGGCGTTACCGTGAATGCCCATTTTGTGCTCAAGCGAGCCACAGGACACGGCGTTGCGCTCACCGATGCTGCCATCGGCGTTGGCGTTGAACTTGGGCACGATAAACAGCGAAATGCCTTTGGTGCCAGCCGGTGCATCCGGCAGGCGAGCCAGCACGATGTGCACGATGTTATCGGCCATATCGTGTTCACCGGCCGAGATAAAGATCTTGGTGCCGGAAATCTTGTAGGAACCGTCAGCCTGAGGTTCAGCCTTGGTGCGCAGCAGGCCCAGGTCAGTACCGCAGTGCGATTCGGTCAGGCACATGGTGCCGGTCCATTCGCCGGTCACCAGCTTGGTCAGGTAGGTCTCTTGCTGCTCGGGGGTGCCGTGCTCGGAGATGGTGTTCATCGCACCATGGGACAGGCCAGGGTACATGCCCCACGACCAGTTGGCTGCACCGACCATTTCGCTCACGGCCAGGCCCAGCGATTCCGGCAGGCCTTGACCACCGTGCTCTACGTCGTGAGCCAGGCTCGGCCAGCCGCCTTCAACGAATTGTTTGTAGGCTTCTTTGAAGCCTGTAGGGGTTTTAACCCCGGTTTCGCTCCAGGTGCAGCCTTCGATGTCACCCACGCGGTTCAGAGGTGCCAGCACCTGCTCACAAAACTTGGCGCCTTCTTCAAGAATGGCGTCAACCATATCTGGAGTGGCGTCCTGGCAAGCCGGCAGGCTCTGATAGTGCGCTTCGTAACCGAGCAGTTCGTCACGAACGAAGCGAATATCACGCAAGGGGGCCTTGTAGTCAGGCATAGCGATAAACCTCTGCTGATGAAACCGGGGATGAACAACCGCGTGGATTTGTTATGGCGGTCAAACAGGTGTTTGAAACATACGTTTACGCCTATTTATTGTCAAGCAGCGCGAAGCCGCCGTTCGTCTTGGGTCGGATTTGTCTGATCAAGGGAGGGGATATTTTTGGGGTGGGCTTGCTCGCGATACAGCCGGTTCGGACAGTCAGGCAGACCGAGGCGAGGCCATCGCGAGCAAGCCCGCTCCCACAGATTCAAGCGGTGTATCAGTCCAGCAAATCCAGTTGCAGGTATTCAGCCACGGACTGCGCCGACGCTGATTTGAGTTTAGGCACACGCCCAAGGCAAGGCGCGGGCAATCGCTCCGCCAGGGTGGCGAGGTTTTCTTCCAGGCGTGAGGTTTTCGGGCCAATGATATTGGCGACCCAGCCAGCCAGCTGCAGGCCATCACGGGCAATCGCCTCGGCGGTCAACAGTGCATGGCTGATACAGCCCAGACGCACGCCCACCACCAGGATTACCGGCAGGTCCAGCGCCTGTGCCAACTCCGACAAACTGTCCTGACCGGATAACGGCACGCGCCAGCCGCCGGCGCCTTCAATCAGGGTGAAGTCGGCCTTTTGACCCAGAATGTGCTGCATCGGCTCCAGCAGCGAGCGCACCGTCAGTACCACCCCGGCTTCACGCGCTGCGATATGCGGGGCGATGGCCGGCTCGAACGCCACCGGGTTGACCTCGTCATAACTCAACTTGATCGAGCTCTCGGCCATCAATGCCAGTGCGTCAGCATTGCGCAATCCCTGAGGAGTGACTTCACAACCCGAGGCAACCGGCTTGCCCGCGGCCGTACTCAGCCCGGCCGTGCGCGCGGCATACAGAAAACCTGCCGCCACCGTGGTTTTGCCTACATCTGTGTCCGTACCGGTGATGAAGTACGCTGGGCTCATCGCGCTTTCTCCAGAATGCCGTAGACCACCTGATAAGTCGCCGGTAACCCCAGCGGCTGACGAAACTGCTCGTAGGCGCCAACCAGCCCCTGAACCCGCGCCCTGCCGGTCAGCCCCTCAGGACGTCCCGGGTTGAGATTATGTGCACCGAGCGCTTTAAGCTCATGGGTCAGCTGGCGTACTTGCGGGTAGTGCAGCACATGCGGCTGATTCTGCAAGCCGAGCACCTGCAGACCGCTGTCGGCGCAAAGCTGCTGATAGGCCGTGAACTCACGAAAACGATTGACGTGAGCCTGGCCGTCGACTGCCCGCCAGCTATCACGCAGCTCATTCAAGGTGCCCACGCACAAACTGGTGAAGGCCAGGACCCCACCAGGTTTGAGCACACGCTGCGCCTCATTCAGCACCGCGCGAAAATCAGCACACCATTGCAGCGCCAGGCTGGAGAAAATCAGATCACAACTGTTTGCTTGCAGCGGCAGGCTTTCGGCATCGCCAGCGATAAAATGCTGTGCCCCGCCCAAAGGCCGGGCATACGCCAGCATGCCTTGGGCGATATCCAGTGCCACCCCCTGACTATGGGTAAAGCGCTGACCCAGCACGCGGCTGAAATAACCTGTGCCACTGCCCAGATCCAGCCAGCGCTGCGGGCTCAAATCCTGCGGTAAACGGGCCATCAGCTCATGGCCAACGTCACGCTGCAATTGGGCGACGCTGTCGTAACTGGCGGCCGCACGGGAAAACGAGACAGCCACTTGACGCTTGTTCGGCAAGCTGGCCGCAAGCATCGCAATACTCAAATCATTCATCGCCCGACTCGTGTAAAAAAGCCTGAATCGCCGCCGCCAGTTCGTGCGGGGCTTCCAGTAAAAATGCATGACAGGCCTGTTCAATCAGACCCACTTCGACATCGGGTAACAGCGCCAGCACATCACTTGCCGCCTGCTCCGGAACCAGGGCATCAAGCCCCGCAAACAGGTGCAATTGCGGCCCGTTGAAACGCTGCAAGGCTGCCCGCGTATCCAGCCTGCCGAGCAATTCAAGGCCGGCCGACAAGGCATCGGGCTGAGCATTGGGTGCGCCGGCCAGCAGCAGGCTGGCAAGCGCCCGCGGCTCATCCGAGCCCTGGCTGCAGAGCAGGCAAAAACGTTTGAGCGTGGTATTCGGCGCATCACCAAAACCGCTCAGGAACGGCTCGAACGTGGAGACAGGCATGGCGCCTGGCCAATCCGCGCGACTGACAAAGCTCGGGTTGCTGGCCAAGGTAACCAGCCCGCAGCAGCGATCGCCGCGACGCGCAGCCAGCTCGCTGGCAAGCATCCCGCCCAGCGACCATCCACCCAGCCAGACGTTGTCGGGCAGGGTCGCGTCGAGTTCATCGAGCCAGTCGTCAAGAGCGGTGGACAGCAGCACCGGTAGCGGTTCGATTTCGACCCGCAAGTGCTCGTCCAGCCCGCGCAAGGCCTCGGCCAGAGGCTCCAGAGGTGAAACCCCCAGGCCCCAGCCCGGCAGCAGAATCAAACGATCACGCATGAGCAGGCTCCAACGTACGCCAACAGTCGTCGAGTGCCGTTAACAATAGCTGTACCTGTGCTTCTGTGTGGGCGGCCGACAGTGTCACGCGCAAACGGGCGCTGCCTGCGGGGACAGTGGGCGGGCGAATTGCAGTCACCAGCAAGCCGCGTTCGCGCAGCCTCTGCGACAGGCGAATGGCTTGGCCACTGTCACCGATCATGATCGGCTGGATCGGCGTAAAGCTGTCCATCAACTGCAGGCCAATTTGCCCGGCACCAAGGCGAAACTGAGCAATCAACTTGTTCAGATGCTCACGGCGCCAATGCTCGGTGCGCAGCAGCTCAAGGCTTTTGAGCGTCGCACAGGCCAGCGCCGGAGGCTGGCTGGTGGTGTAGATGTAAGGTCGGGCGAACTGGATCAGGCTTTCGATCAGTTCTTCGCTGCCCGCGACAAATGCACCGCTGGTGCCAAATGCCTTGCCCAGCGTTCCGACCAGTACCGGCACATCGTCAGCACTCAGGCCAAAATGTTCGGCAATCCCGCCGCCATTGGCGCCCAACGGACCAAAACCGTGGGCATCGTCTACCATCAACCAGGCACCCTTGGCCCTGGTTTCACGGGCCAGAGCGGGGAGGTCGGCCAGATCGCCGTCCATGCTGAATACGCCATCGGTGACCACCAGCGTACTGCCGCTGGCTTTTTCCAGACGCTTGGCAAGGCTACTTGCATCGTTATGCAGGTAGCGGTTGAAGCGCGCCCCGCTCAACAAACCGGCATCCAGCAGGGAGGCATGGTTGAGGCGGTCTTCCAGCACCGTATCGCCTTGCCCGACCAACGCGGTGACGGCTCCCATGTTGGCCATGTATCCGTTACTGAACAGCAGCGCACGCGGGCGACCGGTGAACTCGGCCAGGGCCTCCTCCAGTGCGTGGTGCGGGGTGCTGTGACCGATGACCAGATGCGACGCACCGCCGCCTACGCCCCAGCGCGATGCTCCCGCTTGCCAGGCTTCAATCACTTGCGGGTGACTGGCCAGGCCCAGGTAGTCGTTATTGCAGAAGGCGAGCAGAGGCTTGCCATCGACCACCACCTGCGGCCCTTGCGGGCTTTCTAGCAGCGGGCGCTGGCGATACAGGTTATCGGCGCGGCGTGCGGCCAGCCGGGAGCGTAGATCGAATGACATGCTGACTATAATCCCTTGTAGCCGCTGGCGCAGGCTGCGATGGGCAGCGAAGCGGCCCCGGCTTCGGTATTGAAAGCGAAGGTCCTGCGGACCTTATCGCAGCCTGCGGCAACGACTACAGGCCTGCACGGTGGTTAAACCACAGCGTTATAGAACTGCTCGCTGGACTTCTGATCCCTAAGCGCGTGCTCTATCGCCGCCTGATGCACCTCGTCAGCGTGATCTTTACCCTCCTCCGGCAGAATGCCCAAACGGCTGAACAGCCGCATGTCCTTGTCTGCCTGCGGGTTGGCCGTGGTCAGCAGTTTGTCGCCGTAAAAGATAGAGTTGGCCCCGGCAAAGAACGCCAGCGCCTGCATTTGCTCGTTCATTGCCTCACGACCTGCGGACAGGCGTACATGGCTCAGAGGCATCATGATTCGCGCTACTGCCAGCATGCGGATGAAATCAAAGGGGTCGATGTCTTCGGCGTTCTCCATCGGCGTGCCGGCCACTTTCACCAGCATGTTGATGGGCACCGATTCCGGGTGCTCAGGCAGATTGGCCAGCTGGATCAGCAGGTTGGCGCGGTCGTCCAGCGACTCGCCCATGCCCAGGATGCCACCGGAGCAGATTTTCATCCCGCTGTCGCGCACGTAACTCAGGGTTTGCAGGCGTTCGCTGTAGGTCCGCGTGGTGATGATGCTGGTGTAGAACTCGGGCGAGGTGTCGAGGTTGTGGTTGTAGTAGTCGAGACCGGCATGGGCCAGTGCAGCGGTCTGCTCCTGATCAAGCTTGCCCAGGGTCATGCAGGTTTCCAGGCCCATGGCCTTCACCCCTTTGACCATTTCCAGCACGTAGGGCATGTCTTTGGCCGAAGGGTGCTTCCAGGCTGCGCCCATGCAAAAACGGGTGGCACCGATGTCCTTGGCCCGCTGTGCTTCTTCAAGCACCTTCTGCACCTGCATCAGCTTCTCTTTGGCCAGGCCGGTGTTGTAGTGGCCCGACTGCGGACAATATTTGCAATCTTCCGGGCAGGCCCCGGTCTTGATCGATAACAGCGTCGAAACTTGAACCCGGTTGGCATTGAAATGCTTGCGGTGAACGGTCTGCGCCTCGAAAAGCAGGTCGTTGAAAGGCTGGGTGAACATCGCCCGGACTTCGGCTAATGACCAATCATGTCGCAAGTTGGCAAGGCTGCTGGCGCTCATCGGCGTTTCTCTTGTTTATGCTTTGACTAGAACCCGAGGCAAAAAACCCAGGCACGGCACGGATATCGGCATGTTTAAGGATGTGACATGAACTGTCAACCACTATGGATTCGATTGGTTTACAATTGGTTAATAAACAACCAGTCATGTTTGTTGTGTGACGAGCGCGCCCGTACAGAGCAGGCCCTGTGCGTCGCCTGCGAACTGGAACTGCCCTGGCTGGGTGACCGCTGCCAGCGCTGCGCTTTGCCGCTGCCCATGGCGGGACTGGTTTGCGGCCATTGCATCAGACAGCCACCCGCCTTCGAACGAGTTCATGCACCTTGGGTGTATGGCTTTCCGATCGACAGCCTGATCGTGCGCTTCAAGCACCACAGCAAATGGCCCTACGGCCGCCTTTTGGCCGAAATTCTTGGGCAATCACTGCTTGATAGCTTCAACATGGGTGAACCTCGACCTGACGCCCTGCTGCCGGTACCCCTGTCCACCAAACGCCTGCGTGAGCGTGGCTATAACCAGGCCGGGATGCTGGGGGATTGGCTCGGCAAGCAGTTGTGCATCCCCTGCCAGCCGCACTGGCTGCTGCGTTCGCGGAACACCGCTGCGCAACAGGATCTGGACGCCAAAACCCGCAAACGCAACCTGCGCCACGCATTCAGCCTCGCGCCAGGGGTGCAGGTGAATGGCTTGCATCTGGCCCTGATCGATGACGTGCTGACCACCGGCGCCACGGCAGAAAGCCTGGCGCGCCTGTTGCTCAAGGGTGGGGCGCGGCGGGTCGATGTGTATTGCCTGGCGCGCACGCCAAAACCTGATGGGCTTGCTTGACGTCTCCCCGTGGAGCAGGCACTTTTCGGGCACTCCCCGTCTTGCGAACCTGTCTTCATGCACCTGCCTGCCCTGCTTGCCCAGCATATTGTCCACCGCCCGCAACGTATTGCCCTGTTGCAACACATCGCCGAGCAGGGCTCGATCACGGCTGCCGCCAAAAGTGCGGGCATCAGCTACAAGGCTGCGTGGGATGCCATCGATGAGCTGAACAACCTGGCGCAAACCCCCTTGGTGCAGCGCAGCATTGGCGGCAAGGGCGGAGGCGGCGCCCGGTTGTCCGTGGCCGGTGAGCGGGTGCTGCGCCTTTATCAGCGCTTGCAGGCGTTACAGGCTCAGGTGCTGGACGCCGCCGAAGACGCCCGGGATCTCGATCTGCTCGGCCGCCTGATGTTGCGTACCAGCGCCCGTAACCAGTTGCACGGTACCGTGATTGCCATCCACAGGCATGGTCACAACGATCTGATTGACCTTGAGTTGCCCGGTGGCCTGACCTTGCAGGCGCAAATCACCCACGACAGCACCCAGCACCTGGAACTGGTGATCAATAGCCCGGCGGTGGCGCTGATCAAAGCGGGCTGGCTGCAGTTGATCGACGTCGCACAAGTGCCCAGCCCCGAACACAATCACCTGCACGGGCAGATCCAACAGATCCTGCACATCGCCGACGGCCCCAGTGAAGTGCGCATCAGCCTGCCTGGCGGCCAGACGCTGTGTGCGCTGACCGAACCGCAACACCTTGAAACACTTGGACTGGCCGTGGGCAGTACGGCACAGGTGCAGTTTGCGCCGACGCTGGTGTTGCTGGGCACAGCGCTCTAAACCGCTGCCCTCACCCCACCCTTCTCCAGGAGGGAGAGGGAGCTGACCGCATGCGCCTTCACCCCCCCCTAAACCAGTCCCCTCTCCCTATGGGAGAGGGGGTTTTCAAACAAAAACTGAAACATCCCTGTCATACCCGCTGCTTATGGTGTCTGCCAAAACCGTTGCCAGACGAGCCAGCCATGAGCCTATTAGAAGAAAACCAATCCACCGACCTTGAGCAGATCATCGGCCTGAGCCGTCGGGGCTTTATCAGTGCGGGCGCCTTGTGTGGTGCGGCGATGTTCCTCGGCGGCGGCCTGCTTGGTCGCAGCGCCCTGGCGGCCGGGGTCAGCGCCGCCAACAGCAACCTGCTGGGGTTCGACAGCATCAACGCAGCCACCACCGACACCATCAGCCTGCCGCCCGGCTACCGTTCCTCGGTGCTCATCAGCTGGGGTCAGCCGTTGCAGGCCAAAGGCCCGGCGTTTGACCCTTCCGGTAAAGGCACCGCCAGCGAGCAGGAAGTGCAATTTGGCGACAACAATGACGGCATGAGCCTGTTCGCCTTCCCCGATGACCCGAACCGGGCCCTCATGGCGATCAACAACGAATACACCAACTACCGCTACCTCTACCCTCACGGTGGCTCACCCACTTCCCTTGAAGAAGTGCGCAAGGCCCTGGCCAGTGAAGGCGTGTCGGTGATCGAAATCCAGCGCAAGGGCGACAGCTGGCAGTTTGTTCAGGGCTCACCCTTTAACCGGCGCATCCACGGCAACACGCCGATCCGCCTCAGCGGTCCCGCGGCGGGCCACGAACTGCTGCGCACCCGGGCCGATGCCACCGGCAGCCGTGCCCTAGGCACGTTCCAGAACTGCGCCAACGGCAAAACCCCGTGGGGCACTTATCTGACGTGCGAAGAAAACTTCACTGATTGTTTCGGCAGCTCTGATGCCAAGCAAACCTTCGACACCGCGCAAAAGCGCTATGGTGCCGTGGCGGCCAGCAAGGATATCAACTGGCACCAACACGACCCGCGCTTCGACCTGGCACTCAACCCCAACGAACTCAACCGTCACGGCTGGGTAGTGGAAATCGACCCGTTCGACCCGCTTTCAACACCGGTCAAACGCACCGCCCTGGGCCGTTTCAAACACGAAAACGCCGCCCTGGCCGAAACCGGCGACGGTCGTGCCGTGGTCTATATGGGCGACGATGAACGCGGCGAGTTCATCTACAAATTTATCAGCCGCGACAAGATCGACCACCAGAACCCCAAGGCCAATCGCGACCTGCTCGACCACGGCACGCTTTATGTGGCGCGCTTTGACAATGGCGACAGCAACCCTGATCGCCCCAAGGGCCAGGGCCAGTGGCTTGAACTGAGTCACGGCAAAAACGGCATTGATGCCGACCATGGTTTCGCCAGCCAGGCCGATACCCTGATCCATGCCCGCCTGGCAGGCAGCACAGTCGGCGCCACACGCATGGACCGCCCGGAATGGATAGTGGTCAGCCCCAAAGACGGCCAGGTTTATTGCACCCTGACCAACAACGTCAAACGTGGCGAGGATGGACAACCGGCTGGCGGACCCAACCCGCGTGAGAAAAACGTCTACGGACAAATCCTGCGCTGGAACGCCCATAAGGGTGATCACGGCTCGGACACCTTTGACTGGGACCTGTTCGTGGTGGCCGGCAACCCGGCAGTGCACGGCAAAACGGCCAAAGGTGGCTCGGCCAACATTACCCCGCAAAACATGTTCAACAGCCCCGACGGCCTGGGTTTCGACGACGCAGGGCGCTTGTGGATCCTCACCGACGGCGACGCCAGCAACAGCGGCGACTTTGCCGGCATGGGCAATAACCAGATGCTCTGCGCCGACCCGGCCAGCGGTGAAATCCGCCGCTTCATGGTCGGGCCGATTGGCTGTGAAGTCACCGGCATCAGCTTCTCGCCCGACCACAAAACCCTGTTCGTTGGTATTCAGCACCCCGGCGAAAACGGCGGATCCACCTTCCCCGAGCATCTGCCCAACGGCAAACCGCGTTCTTCGGTCATGGCCATCAGCCGTGAAGACGGCGGTATCGTCGGCGCCTGACCCTTTCGGTGTGGGAGCGGGCTTGCTCGCGATCGGGTTGGTGCGATTTAACTGACAGACCGCAGCGCCTGCATCGTGAGCAAGCCCGCTCCCACAGCGGATTAAGTCGCCTTCCGGGCCCCGGTCTGCGCTAACATGCATGGCCGGACGCGGCAGCCTGCTGCGCGCAGGAGTCAGCATGTCTCATCCGTTTGCAACACTTACCCCTGATCTGGTGCTCGACGCCGTCGAGAGCATCGGTTTCCTGAGCGATGCCCGCGTGTTGGCGCTCAACAGCTACGAAAACCGCGTGTATCAGGTCGGCATCGAAGACTCGCAGCCGCTGATCGCCAAGTTCTATCGCCCTCAGCGCTGGACCAACGAAGCGATCCTCGAAGAGCACCGCTTCACCTTCGAACTGGCCGACTGCGAAGTCCCGGTCGTGGCCCCGATGATTCACAACGGCCAAAGCCTGTTCGAGCACCAGGGCTTTCGCTTTACCTTGTTCCCACGCCGTGGTGGCCGTGCGCCAGAGCCGGGAAACCTCGACCAGCTGTATCGTCTCGGGCAACTGCTCGGCCGCCTGCATGCCGTAGGCGCAACCAAGCCGTTCGAACACCGCGAAGCACTGGGCGTGAAAAACTTCGGTCACGACTCGCTGACCACCCTGCTCGAAGGCAACTTCATACCGCGCAGCTTGCTCCCGGCCTACGAGTCCGTCGCCCGCGACCTGCTCAAGCGCGTTGAAGACGTCTACGCCGCCACCCCGCACACCAACATCCGCATGCATGGCGATTGCCACCCCGGCAACATGATGTGCCGCGACGAAGTGTTCCATATCGTCGACCTCGATGACTGCCGCATGGGCCCTGCGGTGCAGGATTTGTGGATGATGCTGGCCGGTGATCGCCAGGAATGCCTGGGCCAGCTGTCAGAGTTAATGGACGGCTACAGCGAATTCCATGACTTCAACCCCCGCGAACTAGCGTTGATCGAGCCGCTGCGCGCTTTGCGCCTGATGCACTACAGTGCCTGGCTGGCGCGACGCTGGGACGACCCGGCCTTCCCCCACAGCTTCCCGTGGTTTGGTACCGAACGCTACTGGGGCGACCAGATCCTGGCATTGCGTGAACAGCTTTCAGCACTCAATGAGGAGCCGCTGAAACTGTTCTGACGCCATGTATGTGGCTCTTGCAGGAGCGGGCTTGCTCGCGATTGGCTCGATGCGGTTTAACTGTCAGACCGCAGCGCCCGCATCGCGAGCAAGCCCGCTCCCACAGAAAATCCGGGACCGCTGCTGGTGCAAAAACAACTGTCTGCCTTGCAAATCTCCTGCACGACACGCCTGCAAAACCTGCTTACAATCCTGACTTCTTCCGTGTCTGTTAGTTGCCTAAGCAAGGATTCTGCATGCAAGCCGCCAACCCGCGCCGCGGGTATATTTTAGGCCTCACGGCCTATGTCATCTGGGGCATTTTCCCGCTCTACTTCAAACTGCTGGCCAGCGTTCCGGCGGCCGAAATCATCGTCAACCGGGTGCTTTGGTCGGCCTTGTTCGGCTCGTTGCTGCTGCTGGTGTGGAAGCACCCCGGCTGGTGGCAGGAACTGCGCGACAACCCCAAACGCCTGGGCGTGCTGACCATCAGCGGCCTGCTGATTGCCGCCAACTGGCTGACCTATGTGTGGGCCGTAAATAACGACCGCATGGTCGAAGCCAGCCTGGGCTATTACATCAACCCGCTGGTAAACGTATTGCTCGGCATGTTGCTGCTGGGCGAACGCCTGCGCCGCTTGCAGTGGATTGCCGTAGGCCTGGCAGCTGCGGGCGTGGCACAACAAGTGTGGCAAGTGGGCAGCCTGCCGTGGGTATCGCTGGTGCTGGCACTGACGTTTGGCTTTTACGGGCTGATTCGCAAGCAAGCACCGGTCAAGGCGCTACCGGGGCTGGTGGTAGAAACCTGGATCCTGGTCCCGGTTGCCATCGGCTGGCTGTTGCTGCATCCGGAAGCCAACAGCGCCCACGTTGACTTCTGGAGTACCTCAGAGGCCTGGCTGCTGGTATTTGCCGGCCCGGCCACGCTGATACCCCTGGTCAGTTTCAACGCCGCCGCACGACATCTGCCCTACACGACCCTGGGCTTTATGCAGTACATCGCGCCGACGCTGGTGCTGATCCTGGCGGTCTGGGTGTATGGCGAACACCTGTCCGAAAGCACCTTGATCGCCTTTGCGTTTATCTGGGCCGGGCTGGTGGTGTACAGCCTCGATGCCTGGTTCAGCCTGCGCCAGCGCAGCTGAACCGGCGCAGTTACTCTTCGGTGCTGAACTTGAGGTCTACCAGCAGTTCATCGGCCAGGGTTTCCAGACGCTTTTGCAGCACATCCAGCGACAAGGTCAGGGGCACAGCCAGAATGGCCTCGGCATGAAACAGCGGCTCGTTGCTCATGGGCGCGGGCCGCACATCGGTCACCAGCCGCTCCAGGCTCACCCCCTGCTCCGTCAGCACCCGGGTGATATCGCGCACAATGCCGGGGCGGTCGTTGCCCACCAGCTCCATGGCGATGGGCTTCCAGGTGCAGGACTGCTCGATCCCGCTTTCGGCGATCAATACCCGAATCCCTTCCTTGCCCAACCGCTGCAGCGCATCGACCAGCTCATCGTGGGCTTCGGCAGGCACGCCGACACGCAGGATCCCGGCAAATTGCCCGGCCATACGCGACATGCGACTCTCCAGCCAGTTACCTCCATGCTCGGCGATGCACTGGGCAATACGCTCGACCTGCCCGGCCTTGTCCTGGGCAAAGACAGTGATAACAAGATGATTCATGGCGGGACTCTCTTATTAGGGGGTCGATTGAGTATAGGCAACACCCTTCCCTGTGGGAGCGGGCTTGCTCGCGATGGTCTCGCCACGGTTTGCCTGACAGACCGCGTCGCCCGAATCACGAGCAAGCCTGCTCCACAGATGCCTTCAAAATCACAAATTGTGTACTGTTTTTAGAATTATCTGGAACAACCTGCCTGTTTCTTGAGAACATCCCGTTCTTCTGAGTGACCGTTTGCGTAAAAATGGTCGCAGAACGACGTGATCAGTCTGATTTTCACATCTGCAATTGATCATGTAGTATGCCTCGGCGACCACTACATAACTTGCAACATGGTCTGCCAAAGCGTCTGCAATCCCCGTACAAACCCGCTCTGGCGGTGTTTTGAGAAGCGCTCCAGGCTTTAAATAAAAATGAGTGAGGCAAGCAATGACTGAACACGTTCACGTCGGTGGCCTGCAGGTCGCCAAAGTCCTGTTCGACTTCGTCAACAACGAAGCTATCCCCGGTACCGGCCTCACCGCCGATCAGTTCTGGGCCGGTGCCGACAAGGTCATCAACGACCTGGCACCCAAGAACAAAGCACTGCTCGCCAAACGCGATGATTTGCAGGCGCGCATCGACGCCTGGCACCAGGCGCAGGCCGGCAAGGCCCATGACGCCGTGGCTTATAAGGCCTTCCTCCAGGATATCGGGTATCTGCAGCCAGAAGCTGCGGATTTCCAGGCAACGACGCAAAACGTCGATGACGAAATCGCCCGCATGGCCGGCCCGCAATTGGTGGTGCCGGTGATGAATGCGCGCTTTGCCCTCAACGCCTCTAACGCCCGATGGGGCTCGCTGTACGACGCGCTTTACGGCACCGACGCCATCAGCGAAGCCGACGGCGCCGAAAAGGGCAAAGGCTACAACAAGGTTCGCGGCGACAAGGTCATCGCCTTCGCCCGCGCCTTCCTCGACGAAGCTGCACCTCTGGCCAGCGGCTCCCACGTTGATTCCAGCGGCTACGCCATTGTTGACGGCGCCTTGCAGGTCACCCTCAAGGGCGGCGCCAGCACCGGCCTGCGCGACACCGCGCAGTTGATCGGTTACCACGGCACGGCCGCAGCGCCGACGGCCGTGCTGCTCAAGCACAACGGCCTGCATTTCGAAATCCAGGTCGACGCGGCCAGCCCCGTCGGCCAGACCGATGCTGCAGGCGTCAAAGACGTGCTGATGGAAGCCGCCCTGACCACCATCATGGACTGCGAAGACTCGGTCGCTGCGGTCGATGCCGATGACAAGGTGGTGATCTACCGCAACTGGCTCGGCCTGATGAAGGGTGACCTCAGCGAGCAAGTATCCAAGGGCGGCCAGACCTTTACCCGCACCATGAACCCGGATCGCGAGTACACCGCGCCAAACGGCGGCACCGTCAGCCTCCACGGCCGCTCGCTGTTGTTCGTGCGCAACGTCGGCCACCTGATGACCATCGATGCGATCCTCGACAAAGACGGCAACGAAGTGCCCGAAGGCATCCTCGACGGCCTGCTCACCAGCCTGGCGGCTATCCACAGCCTCAATGGCCAGACCACGCGCAGCAACAGCCGCACCGGCTCGGTGTATATCGTCAAGCCGAAGATGCACGGGGCTGAAGAAGCCGCGTTCACCAACGAGCTGTTCGGCCGCATCGAAGACGTGCTCAAGCTGCCACGCAACACGCTCAAGGTCGGAATCATGGACGAAGAGCGCCGTACCACGATCAACCTCAAGGCCTGCATCAAGGCCGCCAGCGAGCGTGTGGTGTTTATCAACACCGGCTTCCTGGACCGTACCGGCGACGAGATTCACACCTCGATGGAAGCCGGCCCGGTCGTACGCAAGGCCGATATGAAAGCCCAGAAGTGGATTTCGGCCTACGAAAACAACAACGTCGATGTCGGCTTGAGCACTGGCCTGCAAGGTCGTGCACAAATCGGTAAAGGCATGTGGGCCATGCCCGATCTGATGGCCGCCATGCTGGAGCAGAAAATCGCTCACCCGCTGGCCGGCGCCAACACTGCCTGGGTGCCGTCACCGACCGCCGCCGCCCTGCACGCGCTGCATTACCACAAGGTTGACGTGTTCGCCCGTCAGGCCGAACTGGCCAAGCGCGCTCCGGCTTCGGTGGACGACATCCTGACCATCCCGCTGGCGGTGAACCCGCAGTGGACCCCGGAACAGATCCAGAACGAACTGGACAACAACTCCCAGGGCATCCTGGGCTACGTTGTGCGCTGGATCGACCAGGGCGTGGGGTGCTCCAAGGTGCCGGACATCAACGACATCGGCCTGATGGAAGACCGTGCCACGCTGCGTATCTCCAGCCAGCACATCGCCAACTGGCTGCGTCACGGCATCGTCAACGAAGAGCAGGTCATGGCAAGCCTCAAGCGCATGGCACCGGTGGTTGACCGCCAGAACGCCAACGACGCGCTGTACCGTCCGCTGGCGCCGGACTTCGACAGCAATATCGCCTTCCAGGCGGCGGTCGAACTGGTCATCGAAGGCACCAAACAGCCTAACGGCTACACCGAGCCGGTACTGCACCGTCGTCGGCGCGAGTTCAAGGCCAGAAACGGCCTGTAACCCGCAGCAATAAAAAAAGCCCCGATCATTCGGGGCTTTTTTTTGACACGGTGGGAGACCAACCTTACATCCCCAACTCCTCACGGATCAGCTTGAGCAACCTGTCGGTATCAATCGGCTTGAGCAAAAAGTCCACCACGCTCAAATGCATGGCATCGATGGCATCCCGTACATTCGCATCCCCCGACATGATGATAACCGGCAAGGCCGCCCGCTCGGATTCACGCACTTTGCGGATCAGATGCAAGCCATCGTGGGGCAGCATGCGCAAATCGGTGAGCATCAGGTTGATCGGCTGGCCCGATGCCAATAGCGCCAGCGCTTCTTCTTCATTGCTGGCCTGGAGGCACTCAATGGCATTGAGTTCAAGAAACTCCGCCAACAACTCCCGAGCCAAAACATCATCTTCGACAATCAACACACATGACGAGACCGAAGCAGGTGTCTGCATGACCTCTTGTAAGGCCTCTCTTTCGGCGTCAGTCAAAATGTCGTGTTCGGTCATAGGCTTCTCGGAAGCTGACTTGCAGGCGAAATATCCTAATAGCGTAGTCGGTTATCCATTACTGGGTGTAAATGTGCGCTCACATTCCGGTATTTCCAAGCCTGCCAGCACAAGAAATATCTGAAACCAATGTGCGATGTTTTTAAAACAGCAGCACAACGCTGCCCCATAGACTTACGTCCAATGGGCACCCGCGCGCAGACCACCGAGCATGAGGGATAGAAATACACCTTGGGGCGATGCCCTGTCCGGTCATAACAACAACGGCTCACAACCAACGACGCGGTATCAGTAATGAGTAAATCGGATGCGTTTCTCCAGGCAGGGAAAACCGCGGTGTTGCAGAACATTCACGGCACCATGCAATTCTTGCAGCGATTCCCGCCCTTCAACCAAATGGAAAACACTCACCTGGCGTACCTGGTCGAGCAGTGCCAACTGCGCTTCTATGCCCCGGGCGAAAGCATCATCCGACCCACCGACGGGCCGGTGGAGCACTTCTATATCGTCAAGCAGGGCCGAGTGGTGGGCGAGCGCACCCACGCCGGTCGCGAAGAAGCCCAGACCACCTTCGAGATCACCGCCGGCGAATGCTTCCCCCTGGCCGCGCTGCTGGGCGAGCGCGCCACCCGCACCGAACACCGGGCCGCCGAAGATACGTTCTGCCTGCAACTGAACAAAACCGCGTTTATCAAACTGTTTGGCCTGTCCGACGAATTTCGCGACTTTGCCTTGCGCGGCGTCAGCAGCCTGCTGGACAAGGTCAATCAGCAGGTGCAGCAAAAAGCCGCTGAAACCCTCGGCACCCAGTACTCGCTCAACACCCGCCTGGGTGAACTGGCCATGCGTCATCCCGTGACCTGCGCGCCTCAGGTTGCACTGCGTGAAGCCGTGCGTCTGATGCACGAACAGCAGGTGGGCAGCATTGTGGTGGTCGACGAATTCAAGGTCCCGCTGGGGATTTTCACCCTGCGCGACCTGCGTCAGGTCGTTGCCAATGGCATTGAGGATTTCGACCAGGCCATCGACCTGCACATGACCCCCGGGCCGTTCTACCTGAGCCCCGATCACAGCGCTTTCGACGCTGCAATCGCCATGACCCAGCGGCATATTGCCCACGTGTGCCTGGTTAAAGATCAACGCCTGTGTGGGGTTGTTTCCGAGCGTGACCTGTTTTCGCTGCAACGGGTCGACCTGGTGCATCTGGCACGTACCATTCGCCATGCTCCACGGCTGGAAACCCTGATCAGCCTGCGCGGCGAAATCGGCCAGCTGGTTGAGCGCATGCTGGCCCACGGCGCATCTTCCACGCAAATCACCCATATCATCACCCAACTGAACGATCACACCGTCTGCCGGGTGATTGAACTGGTGCTGGCCGACAAGGGTGACCCCGGCGTGCCGTTTACCTGGCTGTGTTTTGGCAGCGAAGGACGGAGCGAACAAACCCTGCACACCGACCAGGACAACGGCATCCTGTTCGAGGCCAGGGACGCTGCCGAGGCCGCCGACATTCGCCAGCGCCTGCTGCCCATCGCCCAGCAGATCAACCAGCACCTGGCGGCCTGCGGCTTTACCCTGTGCAAGGGCAATATCATGGCCGGCAACCCCGACCTGTGCTTGTCCCGTACCGAATGGGCGCGGCGCTTTGCGGCGTTTATTCGTGAAGCGACCCCGGAAAATCTGCTGGCCTCCACCATCTACTTCGACCTGCGCGTGGTCTGGGGCGATGAACAGGGCTGCGCGCAACTACGTCGCGGCATCCTTGAGCAAGTGGCCGACAACCGCCTGTTCCAGCGCATGATGGCCGACAACGCCCTGCGTCACCGGCCACCGGTGGGGCGCTTTCGCGAGTTTGTGCTGGAGCGCAAAGGCAGTGACAAGGCCACCCTCGACCTCAAGGTGCAGGGCCTTACGCCCTTTGTCGACGGGGCTCGCTTGCTGGCACTGGCCAACGGTGTAGAAGCCAACAATACCCTTGAGCGCTTGCGCCAACTGGTTGCTCTCGACGTGATCGAACCGCTGGACGGCGGTGCCTACGAAGAGGCTTACCACTTTATCCAGCAAACCCGCATGCAGCAGCACCAGTTGCAAACCCGGGAAAATCGCCCGTACTCCAATCGCGTCGACCCGGACAACCTCAACCAGCTGGATCGCCGTATCCTGCGTGAAGCCCTGCGCCAGGCCCAGCGCCTGCAAAGCAGCCTGGCCCTGCGGTATCAGCTATGAGCCTGTTGTCCTGGCTGTTACCCCGCAAAAAACCGCTGCTAAGCCTTGAGCAACAGCAACGCCTGCTGCAATTGCCGTCCGCCACCGCCTTGAGCAATGTGCCATTGCGCAGTCAGCGTTGGGTGGTGGTAGACCTGGAAACCAGCGGTCTTAATCTCAACCGCGATCAAGTGTTGTCGATTGGCGCAGTAGTGATTGAAGACGGCGCCATTGACTTGAGCCAGGCCTTTGAGCGCACCCTGCTGCGCCCCGACCACCCCCTGAGCCCCAGCATGCTGCTGCATGAACTGGGACCTGCCGCCATTGCCGCCGGCAGCGACCCGGTGGATGCGCTGCTGGATTTCATGGACTTTGTCGGCGATAGCCCGGTACTGGCCTTCCATGCACCATTTGACCAGCACATGCTCACCCGAGCCCTCAAGGACAGCCTGGGCTATCGGTTGCAGCATCCGTTTATGGATGTGGCCGCACTGGCACCGATGCTCTGCCCGCAGTTCAACCCGCGCCAGGCAGGGCTTGATCACTGGATCAACCACTTCAACCTGCAGGTTGAAGACCGTCACAACGCCAGTGCAGACGCGCTGGCCACGGCCGAGCTGGCACTGATCCTGTTCAGCCGTGCCAGCGTCCAGGGCATCGACAGCCCCCTGGCCTTGCAACAGCGGCTTAACCAGTGGCAGCGACGCAAGCAGATTCACGGCTTTTAATCTGTGGGAGGGGTCTTGCTCGCGATTCATGCGACGCGGCTCATCAGGCGAAACGCGGCGATCCCATCGCGTGCAAGCCCGCTCCCACAATAACGACCCTCCCCCGCTTATATGTCATCCGATGAGCGTCAATTGCGTAGGATCACTCCCTCTGCCACAATCGCGAATAATTATCGTTAGTTAAAACTTGCAGTCGGTGATGCTCTTGTCGTCAGTCCAAACCCCCCACAGTGAGCTGGTTGGAGCGCTTTATCGCGACCATCGCGGCTGGCTGCTGGCGTGGTTACGGCGCAACGTGGCCTGCCCGCAGCGGGCAGAGGACCTCAGCCAGGACACTTTTGTACGCCTGCTTGGCCGTACCGAACTGCAAGCCCCGCGCGAACCCCGGGCCTTTCTGGCGGCCATCGCCAAGGGCCTGCTGTTCGACTATTTTCGCCGCGCCGCCCTGGAGCAGGCCTGGCTCAACGAGTTGATGCTGATCCCCGAAGCCGAGCACCCCTCGCCCGAGGCCCAGCAGTTGATCCTCGAAGACCTGCGAGCCATCGACCGCATGTTGGCCAAACTGTCGAGCAAGTCGCGTGCGGCCTTCCTGCACAGTCGGCTCGACGGCATGACCCACGGCGAAATCGCCGAACGCCTGGGCGTGTCGGTGCCCCGTGTGCGCCAATACCTGGCCCAGGGCATCCGCCAGTGCTATATCGCCCTGTATGGCGAACCAACATGAGCCAGGCCAATACCAAACCGGTCTCGGCCCAGGTGCTGGACGCCGCCATCGCCTGGCAACTGTGCCTGGATTGCGGCAACGGCAGCGCCGTGGAACAGGCCGAGTTCGCCAAGTGGTACAGCGCCAGCGAAGAACACGCCCGGGCCTGGTTACAACTGGGCATGCTCGACCAGCGCTTCAGCAATACCGGCATCCCGGCACGCAATGCTCTACTCAATGCGCGCAATGGCGTGCAGCAGCAGGCACGCAAGATCGGCAGCGGCCTGGCGAGTATCGCCCTGGTGTGCGGGCTGGCCCTGTTTGCCGGCAAGAACTACTTGCCCATCGATTACTGGATGGCCGACCAGCGCACTGCCACCGGTGAACAGCGCCAGATGCGCCTGGCCGACGGCACGTTGCTCAACCTCAATACCCACAGTGCAGTCGATGTACGTTTTGACAACAGCACCCGGCGCATCATCCTGCAAGAAGGCGAGATCATGGTCGAAACCGGCCACGGCGACCCTCGCCCGTTTATCGTACAAACCCGCGATGGCAGCTTGCTGGCCCTTGGCACCCGGTTCATGGTCAAACGCGAAGACGACGGCACGCGCCTGAGCGTGCTGCAATCGCGTGTCCAGGCCCATCCAGAAGATAGCGTCGAACAGACCATCTACAGCGAAGGGCAGCAAGTGCTGATGCACCGCGACCGTCTGGGCCAGATGTATGCAGTGAGTCCCGGGGCCGACGCCTGGACACGGGGCATGCTGGTACTGGACAACGTGCGCCTGGGCGACATGGTTGGCGAACTCAACCGCTATCACCGTGGCCACCTGGGTGTAGCCCCCGAAGTGGCCGACCTGCGCATCACTGGCAGCTTCCCGCTGAACAACGTCGAACTGGCGCTCAACGCCCTGTTGCCGACCTTGCCGGTGCAAATAGAACAGCGCACCCCGTGGTGGATCACTGTCAGCGCCAGGCCTGCGGCGAACTGAATCTAAATTATTTTCAATAAGCCCTATCACTTTTCAAATCTCGTGCGGCAGATAGGCATTGAGAAACATTTCCATTCAGGAACCCGCCGAATGTCCCGCACCCTCGACACGTTTTTGCGCCCCAGCCTGCTGGCTGTTGCCATTGCCCTTGGCGCTCCGCTGGCCAGCACCACGCTGATTGCCGCCGAACAGGCATCCTCTGCGCGCAGCTACAACTTGCCCGCCGGCCCATTGGCGGCCACCCTGAACCAGATCGCCAGCCAGGCTGACATCACCCTGGCCATCGACTCGTCCTTGCTGGCAGGCAAAACCTCGGCGCCGGTCAACGGCACATTTGAAGCCACGACTGCGTTGCGTGAGGCGTTGCAGGGGAGCGGTTTGCAGCTGGTGCCCGGCTCGGCTGGCAGCTTTACTCTGATCGAGATTCCCCAGGGCGCATTGGCTCTAGGAGCAACGACCATCTCCGCCCAGGGCAGCTACGAAAGCGCCTGGGGCCCGGTGGACGGCTACCTCGCCCAGCGCACGGCGTCGGGTACCAAAACCGATACCTCTTTGGCTGAAGCCCCGCGCTCCATCTCCGTGGCCACCCGTAGCCAAATGCAGGACCGGGCGGTGCAGAACCTGGATGATGCAGTACGTTACATGCCCGGCGTTACGGCCAGCAGCTATGGCAGCGACAGCCGCTCGGAGTGGCTGAAGGTACGCGGCTTCGAACCCACCCAGTTTCTCGACGGCCTACCGCTGCCCAAGGGCTCCTACACCATGCCCAAGCTGGAAACCTGGGACCTGGAGCGCGTAGCCCTGCTGCGTGGCCCAGCGTCATCGGTCTACGGCCAGACACCTGCCGGGGGTTTGCTGGACATGGTCAGCCGTCGCCCGCAGGACACCCCCAGCCATGAAGTGCAGGTCCAGGTCGGCAGCTACCAGCGCAAGCAGATCAGCTTCGACAGCACTGCCCCGATCGATGATGAAGGCCGCTTTTTGTACCGTATCAGCGGCCTGGTACGCGACAGCAACACCGCCATCGATCACAACGAAGACAAGCGCTATAACCTCGCGCCCAGTCTGACCTGGAACATCGACCCGGACACCAAACTGACGTTCCTCAGCCAGTTCAATCGTGACGACACCGGTATCACAAGTCAGTTCTTGCCGATCCAGGGCACTAAGGTTGACTCACCGGCGGGCAGTGTGAAGTATCACGAGAACCTGGGTGATCCGAAGTGGGAGTTCTACGACAAGACCTACTACGCACTCGGCTACGCCTTCGAACACCGCTTTGACGATGTGTGGCAGTTCCGTCAGAACTTGCGCTACACCAAAAGCGACCTGTCATTTCAGGGCATCACTGCAGGCGGTTACTACGGCTCCGTTGCCGACGACGGTACCGTGCAGCGCGGCGCCAATATCGTGAACGAAGACATCAGCCAGTTCGCCGTGGATAACAACTTCCAGGCAGACTTCAATACGGGCGCCCTCAAGCACACGGTACTGATCGGCCTCGATCACCAACGCGTCAATACCAACTACAAGTGGCAATACGGCGCAGCCCCGGCCAGCAACATCATCAACCCGATCTACGGGCAGGATTTCAGCAACGTCAAATACACCGCTTACAACGACTACAACCAGAAAACCCGTGACACAGGCCTCTACCTGCAAGACCAGATGGCGCTGGATAACTGGCGTTTGACCTTGGGCGGACGCCAGGACTGGCTGCACACCGACACCACGTTCTACAACGAGAACAATGCGCGCGACAAACGTGACGACAGCGCCTTCACCGGCAATGCCGCGCTGAGCTATGTGTTCGATTCCGGCTTCACGCCTTATGTGTCCTATGCCGAATCGTTCCAGGCCGAGCCGGGTGGTTTTGGCGGCAAGGCGTTCAAGCCCGGTACTGGCAAGCAATACGAAGTGGGCCTCAAGTACCAGCCACCCGGCACCGAGATGCTGTTCACCGCTGCCGTGTATGACCTGACCCGTAAAAACATCGTGCTCAGCGACACCCTGGGTGTAAGCCGGCCACTGGGTGAAGCCAACGTGCGCGGCGTGGAGCTGGAGGCCGTGGGTAACGTCAACGAGAACCTTAAACTGACCGCTGCCTACACCTATGCCAACACCAAGATGACCAAGGTCTCCGACCCGCTGGACAAGAACCGTCCACTGCCCCTGACGCCTGAACATCAAGCCTCGATCTGGGCTGACTACACCTGGCACAAAGGCGCGCTGGATGGCTTCGGCGTCGGCTTTGGTGCCCGCTACATTGGTGAGACCGACAACATCGCAATCGGCAGCATGGCTTATGTGCCCGACGCTTCTTATGGCCACACCGACGCTTATACCGTCTACGACGCCGCGGTGCATTACGACTTGGGCAAGGTCAGCAAAACGCTCAAGGGCGCCACGGTTTCTGTGAACGCCAACAACGTATTCGACAAGGAATACCTGTCGACCTGCGACGGTTTCTATTGCTACTACGGCGACCGGCGTAACGTCATGGCCAGCGTCAACTACAAGTGGTAACCCGCTAAGGGCTGCACCACCTTCCCCCTGTGGGAGCGGGCTTGCCCGCGATGCAGACAACTCGGTGCAACTGCAAAAACGAGTTGATGCCATCGCGAGCAAGCCCGCTCCCACAGGGGGTTTACGCATTCAGGATTTTCATGAAAAGCAAAACCATCCGCCGCTGGTCCTTTATCCACACCTGGACCAGCCTGATTTGCACTGCGTTCTTGCTGATGCTGGCACTGACCGGCCTGCCGTTGATTTTTCATCATGAAATCGACCATCTGCTAGGCGATGCGCCGCAGGTCAAAACCCTGCCTGCCGATACCCCAACCCTCGACCTGCAACAACTGGTGCGCGCCGCCGAAGCTCATCGCCCGGGCGAGGTCATGCAGTATTTCGGCTGGGACGAAGACGAACCCAATGCCGTCCTGACCATCATGGCACCCACCGCCGGCACCGAACCCAATTCCTCCCACACCTTTATGCTCGATGCGCGCACGGGCGAAGCCATAGAGGTGCCGTCAGCCAATGGCGGACTCATGATGGTCATGCTGCGCCTGCATGTGGACATGTTCGCCGGGCTGCCCGGCAAGCTGCTACTGGCCTTTATGGGCCTGCTGTTTGTATTGGCCATCATCTCCGGCACAGTGCTGTACCTGCCTTTTATGCGCCGCCATGAATTCGCTACCGTGCGCACCGACAAATCCAAACGCCTGCGCTGGCTCGACCTGCACAACCTGATTGGCGCCGTGACCCTGACCTGGGCCCTGGTGGTAGGGGTGACCGGCGTTATCAGTGCCTGTGCTGACCTGATCATTGCCGCATGGCGCAATGACAGCCTCAGCGCCATGATCGAACCCTACCGCGATGCTCCGCCACTGACCCGTCTTGCCCCGGCCAGCCAGTTGCTGGAGATCGCAGCCAAAGCCGCGCCCGGCATGCGCCCGGACTTTATCGCCTTCCCCGGTACACGGTTCTCCAGCGAGCACCATTACGCGGTCTTTATGAAAGGCAGCACGCACCTGACTTCTCACCTGCTGACCCCGGTATTGATCGATGCCAGTACCCTGGAGGTCACCGCAGTGGCCGGGCGCCCGTGGTACATGGACGCTATGGGCATGTCGCAACCGCTGCACTTCGGCGATTACGGCGGCATGCCGATGAAAATTCTCTGGGCGGCTCTCGACGTGCTGACCATTGTGGTGCTCGGCAGCGGACTCTACCTGTGGTGGGTGCGCCGCCGAGCGGCCAGGGAGAGCGCACGATGAGGCCCCGTCAGTCGAACTTCTGGAAAGTGTTTTCCATCCCGCTGGCGATTGGCCTGGTCAGCGTGATGGGCTTGTTCAGTGCGCTATTGGGTGACGAGGCGTGGGATGTATTGAGCTGGATTGGCTTGGGTATTCCTGTGTGGATCAGTGTGCGCGGGTTGCTCAAGTGACCCTCACCCTAGCCCTCTCCCGGAGGGAGAGGGCTGCAACTGACACCCACAAAAAAGCCCGCATCGCTGCGGGCTTTTTAGTACGCGCCGGTCTTAGTTGACCTTGGCGTTCAGCTCACCTTTGAGGTAACGCTGGTACATGGCTTCGAGGGAGATCGGCTTGATCTTCGAAGCATTACCGGCAGTACCGAAGGCTTCGTAACGGGCAATACACACGTCACGCATGGCCGTTACAGTGGCGCCGAAGAACTTGCGCGGGTCAAACTCGCTCGGGTTGGTTGCCATCAGGCGACGCATCGCGCCAGTCGATGCCAGACGCAGGTCGGTGTCGATGTTGACCTTGCGCACGCCGTGCTTGATGCCTTCAACGATTTCTTCTACCGGCACACCGTAGGTTTCTTTGATGTCGCCGCCGAACTCGTTGATGATCGCCAGCCACTCTTGTGGAACAGAGGACGAACCGTGCATCACCAGGTGAGTGTTCGGAATGCGCTTGTGGATCTCTTTGATACGGTCGATTGCCAGTACGTCGCCAGTCGGTGGCTTGGTGAACTTGTAAGCGCCGTGGGAAGTACCGATGGCAATTGCCAGGGCATCTACCTGGGTGCGCTTGACGAAGTCAGCCGCTTCTTCCGGGTCGGTCAGCATCTGGCTGTGATCCAGAACGCCTTCTGCACCGATGCCGTCTTCTTCGCCAGCCATACCGGTTTCCAGCGAACCCAGGCAGCCCAGCTCGCCTTCAACCGATACGCCGCAAGCGTGCGCCAGGGCAACGGTTTGCTGAGTCACGCGAACGTTGTAGTCGTAGTCGGTCGGGGTCTTGCCGTCTTCACCCAGCGAGCCGTCCATCATCACCGAGCTGAAGCCCAGCTGGATCGAGCGCTGGCACACGTCAGGGCTGGTGCCGTGGTCCTGGTGCATGCACACCGGGATATGCGGAAATTCTTCGATTGCAGCCAGGATCAGGTGACGCAGGAAAGGAGCACCCGCGTACTTGCGCGCACCGGCCGAGGCCTGAACGATCACCGGGGAGTCGGTCTTGTCAGCGGCTTCCATAATGGCGCGCATCTGCTCAAGGTTGTTTACGTTGAAGGCTGGAACGCCGTAGCCGAATTCGGCGGCGTGGTCCAACATCTGGCGCATGCTGATAAGTGCCATTGTGTGTGTCTCTCCCGGACAAGGGTCGTTAATCGTGCAAGCCTGCCGTAGCGGCGGCTGCTATTCAAGTTATTGCAGATCGGGGGTTTGCCCCGATATGGCCAATGCGATTTAGCTGAAACGTTACAGCTTCAGCTATAGCTATGCGGCCCATTGGGTGGGCCGCATTTCAAATCATGGGCACCCGCGCTCTTGTGAAGGCTTGGGCGACTCGTATTTTTCCAGCGCCTCGGGCCCTGAGCGTTTATTGACCAGCGGCACGCTTTGCGCCTGCCAGTCAGCCTGGTAACAACCACTCTCTTCAGGGGTTGCAGCCTCGGGCACCGACTCGCTCGAGCCGGCGCAACCGGCCAAAAAGCCCGCGATCATCAACAGCGGTAACAACTTGACCATGTCCATGCTTCCTTTCAGGGCCTGAAACACCTTCAGGCTTTGGCGCGGCTTTCCAGGATTTCAACGGCAGGCAGTACCTTGCCTTCGACGAACTCCAGGAATGCACCACCGCCGGTGGAGATGTAGGAGATTTGATCAGCAATGCCGTATTTGTCGATCGCCGCCAGAGTGTCGCCGCCACCCGCAATCGAGAACGCTGCGCTGTCGGCAATGGCCCGGGCCAGAACCTTGGTGCCGTTGCCGAACTGGTCGAACTCGAACACGCCAACCGGACCGTTCCACAGGATAGTCTTCGAAGACTTGAGCAGCTCGGCGAAATGCGCAGCAGTTTGCGGGCCGATATCCAGGATCATGTCGTCAGCAGCCACGTCGGCAATCAGCTTGACGGTGGCAGCGGCACTTTCAGCGAATTCTTTGGCCACGACTACGTCGGTAGGCAGGGGCACGTTGACCTTGGCAGCGATGGCGCGGGCAGTTTCCAGCAGGTCGGGCTCGTACAGCGACTTGCCCACCGGGTGACCGGCAGCGGCCAGGAAAGTGTTGGCGATACCGCCACCCACGATCAGCAGATCGCAGATCTGGCTCAGGCTGTTGAGCACTTCAAGCTTGGTCGACACCTTGGAGCCGGCAACAATGGCCGCCATTGGCTTGGCCGGGGCGCCCAGGGCCTTGCCCAGTGCTTCCAGTTCAGCAGCCAGCAGAGGGCCTGCCGCAGCAACCTTGGCAAACTTGGCCACGCCGTGGGTCGAACCTTCGGCGCGGTGAGCGGTGCCGAAAGCGTCCATCACAAACACGTCGCACAGGGCGGCGTATTGCTTGGCCAGTTCGTCGGCGTTTTTCTTTTCGCCCTTGTTGAAGCGCACGTTCTCGAACAGCACGATGTCGCCGGCTTTGACGTCGACACCATTGAGGTAATCGCTGACCAGCGGCACTTCACGGCCCAGGGCCTTGCTCAGGTACTCGGCTACAGGCTTGAGGCTGTTTTCAGCCGAGAACTCGCCTTCAGTCGGACGTCCCAGGTGCGAGCAGACCATAACCGCCGCGCCTTTTTCCAACGCCAGCTTGATGGTCGGCAGCGAAGCGAGGATACGCGCATCGCTGGTGACTACACCGTCCTTGACTGGGACGTTGAGGTCTTCGCGGATCAGTACGCGTTTACCTTGCAGATCGAGGTCGGTCATCTTCAACACGGTCATGGGTCGCAATTCCTGAGTTTCTAATGTTAGAGAACGGATTTTGGGTGGGTAACGTGCAAGTAGTGCTCTGCCACATCGATCATTCGATTGGCAAAACCCCATTCGTTGTCGAACCAGGCCAGCAGGTTCACCAGCCGGGGGCCGGAAACGCGGGTTTGGCTGGCATCGACAATGGCCGAATGAGGGTCATGATTGAAATCACAGCTGGCGTGCGGCAGCTCGGTGTAGGCCAGCAAGCCTTTGAGCGGGCCGCTGGTGGCAGCCTCGCGCAGCAGGCGGTTCACTTCTGCGGCATCGGTATCCCGGGCCGTGGTCAGGGTGATGTCCAGGCACGACACGTTCAAGGTCGGCACCCGTACTGCTTTGGCCTGAATTCGGCCGGCAAGTTCCGGCAACAGGCGCTCAATGCCTTTGGCCAGGCCGGTCGATACCGGAATCACCGACTGAAAGGCCGAGCGAGTACGTCGCAGGTCTTCATGATGGTAGGCATCGATGACCGGCTGATCGTTCATCGCCGAGTGAATCGTGGTGATCGACACGTACTCCAGGCCAAGCGCCTGATCCAGCAGACGCAACAGCGGTACGCCGCAATTGGTGGTGCAGGAAGCGTTGGACACCAGGCGCTCTTCGCCCGTCAGGCTGTGCTGGTTGACGCCGTAGACAATGGTGGCGTCGACATCGGCGTCGCTGGCCATCGGTTGCGAAAAAAGTACGCCGGGAGCCCCGGCATCCAGAAAGCGCTGGCCGTCGGCACGGGTGTTGTAGACACCGGAGCATTCCAGCACCAGGTCAATGCCCAGCGCGGCCCAGTCGATCCCTTCGGGGGTGGCACTGCGGAACACTTTCACGCAGTCGCCATTGATATGCAGGCAGTCGCCTTCGATCCGTATCTCGCCGGGAAACCGGCCATGGGTGGAGTCGAAGCGCGTCAAATATTCGAGACTGGCCATATCGGCCAAATCATTGAGTGCAACAATTTCAAACCCGGCAGAAGCCCCTCGCTCGAACAACGCACGCAAGACACAACGACCAATCCGGCCGTAGCCGTTGAGTGCAACTTTGTAGGGACGCGGTTGAGGCATGGGGTTCTCGATTACCAAGGTGAATCCTTCACCACTACTATTTCGCGAGCAGGCTCGCTCCCACAGGGATCTACATAGCCCATGTGGGAGCGAGCCTGCTCGCGAATAAGGCAGCCACTTTGTTACTTAGTCTTCCAGCAGCTCGTCAGCCTGACCCAGGATGTTTTCCAGGGTGAAGCCGAACTCCTCGAACAAGGCAGGCGCAGGCGCCGACTCGCCGTAGGTGGTCATGCCGATCACGCGGCCTTCCAGGCCCACGTACTTGTACCAGTAGTCAGCGTGGGAGGCTTCGATGGCGATACGGGCGCTCACCTGCAGCGGCAGAACCGACTGCTTGTAGCCCGCATCTTGAGCTTCGTACACGCTGGTGCATGGCATCGACACCACACGAACCTTGCGGCCCTGTTCGGTCAGTTTTTCCCAGGCCTGAACAGCCAGGCCCACTTCGGAACCGGCCGAGATCAGGATCAGCTCAGGCTCGCCTGCGCAGTCCTTGAGCACGTAGCCACCACGGTTGATATCGGCAATCTGGCCGGCATCACGGGTCTGGTGGTTGAGGTTCTGACGCGAGAAGATCAACGCGGACGGGCCATCGTTGCGCTCCAGGGCGTATTTCCAGGCAGCTGCGGATTCCACCGCATCGGCCGGGCGCCAGGTGTCCAGGTTCGGCGTAGTACGCAGGCTGGTCAGCTGTTCGATCGGCTGGTGAGTCGGGCCGTCTTCGCCCAGACCGATGGAGTCGTGGGTGAACACATAGATCACGCGCTGTTTCATCAGGGCCGACATGCGGATGGCGTTGCGGGCGTATTCCATGAACATCAGGAAGGTTGCACCGTAAGGCACCAGGCCGCCGTGCAGGGCAACGCCGTTCATGATGGCGCTCATGCCGAACTCACGTACACCGTAGTACACGTAGTTGCCGCTGGCGTCTTCAGCCGAAACACCTTTGCAACCTTTCCACAGGGTCAGGTTGGAGCCGGCCAGGTCAGCGGAGCCGCCCAGCAGCTCAGGCAGCAACGGGCCGAAGGCATTCAGCGCGTTCTGGCTGGCTTTACGGCTGGCGATGGTTTCGCCTTTGGCCGCGACTTCAGCGATGTAGGCGTTGGCCTTGGCATCGAAGTCAGCTGGCAGCTTGCCGCTCAGGCGACGGGACAGCTCGGCGGCCAGCTCAGGGAACTCGGCAGCGTAGGCAGCGAAGCGCTTGTCCCACTCGGACTCAACCGCAGCACCGACTTCCTTGGCATCCCATTCGGCGTAGATATCAGCCGGGATTTCAAATGGACCGTGGTTCCAGTTCAGGGCCTTGCGGGTCAGGGCGATTTCATCGTTGCCCAGTGGAGCACCGTGGCAGTCTTCTTTGCCCTGCTTGTTCGGCGAACCGAAACCGATGGTGGTCTTGCAGCAGATCAGCGTTGGCTGGTCGCTTTTGCGTGCGGTTTCGATCGCGGTCTTGATTTCTTCCGGGTCGTGACCGTCAACGTTACGGATCACTTGCCAGTTGTAGGCTTCGAAACGCTTTGGCGTATCGTCGGTAAACCAGCCTTCAACTTCGCCATCGATGGAGATGCCGTTGTCATCGTAGAAAGCGATCAGTTTGCTCAGGCCCAGGGTGCCGGCCAGCGAGCCAACTTCGTGGGAAATGCCTTCCATCATGCAGCCATCACCCAGGAACACGTAGGTGTGGTGATCGACAACGTTATGGCCAGGACGGTTGAACTGCGCGCCCATGACTTTTTCGGCCAGGGCAAAGCCCACAGCGTTGGCCAGGCCCTGACCCAACGGGCCAGTGGTGGTTTCAACGCCCGGCGTGTAGCCCAGCTCCGGGTGGCCCGGGGTGCGGCTGTGCAGCTGGCGGAAGTTTTTCAGGTCGTCGATCGACAGGTCATAGCCGGTCAGGTGCAACAACGAGTAGATCAGCATCGAACCGTGGCCGTTGGACAGCACGAAGCGGTCACGGTCAGCGAACGAAGGATTGCTCGGGTTGTGCTTCAGATAATCGCGCCACAGTACTTCGGCGATATCCGCCATACCCATAGGGGCACCTGGATGACCGCTGTTGGCTTTTTGCACGGCATCCATGCTGAGTGCACGAATGGCGTTGGCACGCTCACGACGGCTGGGCATCGCTGTTCTCCTGGGTATTGGAAGTTAAATCGAAACGGAAAAAAGGCGAGCATTTTCCCTCACCCACCCCCTCGGGGCAATGACAGATAGTCAGCTGAAACGTTTTTCCTTTGTTCAGGCAGGCAATCTGTTAAGGATCGGACATTTCATTTCGTTAATAAGCACATCTCACCCGACAAACGTGCCATTTATCGACCAATATCAAAAAGTTTTGATATTGAACTTGCGGGGGCTTGAGCGGGTAACTAGACTGCGGCCCCATGAACTTACGCGTGCCTTCAATCCGCCATGACGATTGCGACGAGCTCTCCGCCCTGTGCAAGGCTGGAGGCGACCCGCTGCGACTCAATGTGCTGCGCGCGTTGGCCAATGATTCGTTTGGTGTGCTGGAACTGACACAGATTTTCGCCACCGGGCAGTCCGGCATGAGCCACCACCTCAAGGTGCTGTCCCAGGCACGGCTGGTTGCAACCCGGCGTGAAGGCAACGCGATTTTTTATCGCCGCGCCCTGCCCCATACCGAACAACTGGGCGGCAAATTGCATGCAGCACTGCTGGAAGAGGTCGATAACCTGGCCTTGCCCGCCGATGTACAGGCGCGCATCAGCGCCGTACACGGCCAACGTGCAGCCGCCAGTCAGGACTTTTTCTCACGCATAGCCGAGAAATTTCGCGCTCAACAGGATTTGATCGCCGGCTTGCCGCAATACCGTGACAGTGTTTTAACCCTGCTCGACAAACTGAGCTTCGGCCCGGGGGCCACAGCCCTGGAAGTCGGCCCCGGCGATGGCAGCTTCTTGCCCGACCTGGCTCGTCGTTTCCATCAGGTCACGGCGCTGGACAACAGCCCGGTGATGCTGGAGCTGGCCCGCCAGTTGTGTGAACGCGAGTCACTGAACAACGTCAGCCTGATCCTGGCCGACGCGCTGCATGAAGCACCGATCCAGGTCGATTGCGTGGTCGTGAACATGGTCTTGCACCATTTCGCTGCACCGGCCGAAGCACTCAGGCAACTGGCGACCTTGCTGCAACCGGGCGGTAGCCTGCTGGTAACAGAGTTGTGCAGCCATAATCAGGCGTGGGCCCGCGAGGCCTGCGGTGATTTATGGCTGGGTTTTGAACAAGATGATCTGGCCCGTTGGGCCACCGCTGCGGGACTCGTTCCCGGGGAAAGCCTCTATGTAGGCTTACGTAATGGTTTCCAGCTTCAGGTCCGCCACTTTCAGCGGCCAGCTGGCGACACTCACCATCGGTAAATATTAGGAAACCGTCGAGATGAGCGAATACTCCCTTTTCACCTCCGAGTCCGTGTCTGAAGGGCATCCGGACAAAATCGCCGACCAGATTTCTGACGCGGTGCTGGACGCCATCATTGCTGAAGACAAGTTCGCCCGTGTGGCGTGCGAGACTCTGGTGAAAACCGGCGTAGCAATCATCGCCGGCGAAGTCACCACTTCGGCCTGGGTTGACCTGGAGCAGATCGTTCGTGACGTGATCACCGACATCGGTTACACCAGCTCCGACGTCGGCTTCGACGGTGCTACCTGCGGCGTGATGAACATCATCGGCAAGCAGTCTCCTGACATCAACCAGGGTGTAGACCGCGCCAAGCCTGAAGATCAGGGCGCCGGCGACCAGGGCCTGATGTTCGGCTACGCCAGCAACGAAACCGACGTGCTGATGCCGGCACCGATCACCTTCTCTCACCAGTTGGTACAGCGCCAGGCAGAAGCCCGCAAATCCGGCCTGCTGCCCTGGCTGCGCCCGGACGCCAAGTCCCAGGTCACTTGCCGTTACGAAGGCGGCAAGGTTGTGGCCATCGACGCCATCGTGCTGTCGACCCAGCACAACCCGGAAGTGTCGAACAAAGACCTGCGCGAAGGCGTCATGGAGCTGATCGTCAAGCACGTGCTGCCTGCTGATCTGTTGCACAAAGACACCCAGTTCCACATCAACCCTACTGGCCAGTTCATCATCGGTGGCCCGGTTGGCGACTGCGGCCTGACCGGTCGCAAGATCATCGTTGACACCTACGGCGGCATGGCCCGTCACGGCGGCGGCGCGTTCTCGGGTAAAGATCCATCCAAGGTTGACCGTTCGGCGGCCTACGCCGGTCGTTACGTGGCCAAGAACATCGTGGCTGCCGGCCTGGCTGAGCGTTGCGAGATCCAGGTTTCCTACGCAATCGGCGTCGCTCAACCGACTTCGATTTCGTTGAATACTTTCGGCACTGGCAAAATTTCCGACGACAAGATCATCAAGCTGGTGCGTGAGGTGTTCGACTTGCGTCCATACGCCATCACCAAGATGCTTGATCTGCTGCACCCGATGTACCAGGAAACTGCAGCATACGGTCACTTCGGCCGTATCCCGCAGACCAAAACGGTTGGCGACGATACCTTCACCACGTTCACGTGGGAGCGTACCGACCGCGCTGAAGAACTGCGTACTGCCGCTGGTTTGTAAGTAAGCCTGCTGCACCAAAAGCCCCGGACAGGCGACTGTTCGGGGCTTTTTGCTGCTGGCGGGCATCGCGCAACGGATTGCTTGCGTACGGATGCTGCTAACATCCACGGTTTCGAACCGCCGAACGACGCTTGTGCAGCGTTCTTTCGACCTTATTTAATTGTCATCTTTGGTCATGGAGCTATTTATGAAATTACTTTCACCGCTCGCCCTGTTTACTGTCTGCGGCCTGTTGGCTGCCCCGCTGATGGCCGCCGACACAGCGCCTGAACTGACCGGCTGTGCTGCCAAGAAGCAGGCCATCACCCTGCAACTTGAGCAAGCGCGTGCCCACGGCAACAGCAACCAGGTAGCAGGCCTGGAAAAAGCCCTGAGCGAAGTTGAAGCCCATTGCACCGACGCGGGCCTGCGCAAGGAACGCGAAAACAAGGTGCTGGAAGCCAAGCACGAAGTCAGCAAGCGCCAGGCAGATCTGGACAAGGCCATGAAGAAAGGCGATCCGGAAAAAATCGACAAGCGCAAAAACAAGCTGGCCGAATCGCGCAAAGAGTTGCAGGAAGCGCTGGATCAGCTGGACAAGTAATTCGCCCTGTGGGAGCGGGCTTGCTCGCGATGGGATCGCTGCGGTCTGCCTGACAGATCGCGTCGCCTGCATCGCGAGCAAGCCCGCTCCCACAGCAGGTGGGTACCGGCTCAACTTTACTCAGTGATTCCTGAATGCCTTGTGGCACGCACTGCAGGTGTCTTCGACCTTCTGCACCGCAGGCATCAGGTTACTGGCCTTGTAGGGTTGCACCTGGCTGGCGATAACCAGCTCACCCGTAGCAGCCTCCAACTGCCGCGCCAACTCCTGAAAACGTGCCTGCTTTTGCCAGACGTCATCAGTAGCGCTGGTTTGATCGCTCTCCTTTACTTGAGGGAAATGCTTCCACGGCTCGTAAGCCAACGCATCCAACTTGATAGCGCCTGCGGTAAAGCGCGGACCATCGAACGGAATTCGACCCCGCAACATGCCGCCCAGATCTTCACTGGTCTTTAGCATTTGCTTGAAAATCGCTTTACGCTGGCCCAGCGGCGAATCGGGATCAACCCCGCCACACGCCGTCAGCGTCAGGCAGGCCAGCACTACAACAGTCAATCGTTTAAGAATCATGGTGGCTTCAGGTCACGGAAATCGGCCGCCAGTATCCTCGTGTCACCCGTAAAGACCAATACCCTTATTAAATATACGGGTTGCCTTGAAGGCCATCAGACCTCGGCAGCCGTTAAGGAACAGCGTCAATGAACATATTTTTCAAACCACTGGCCTGGGCGCTGCCCGTTGTCATGCTCCTGGCCGGGTGCAACGGCACCGACAAGGACGCGGACAAAAATGCCGCAAAACCTGAACCTCACACGACCTACAGCAAAGCCGACTGGAGTGCGCTGCCGGAAGTGACAGGCAATGACCTGCAAAGCGGCTTCGCTTCATGGCGCAGCGCCTGCACCCGTCTCAAGGCCGACGCCAACTGGGGTCCGGTATGCAGCGACGCTGCGGCCCTGCCTGCCAGCCCCAGCGTGGCTGAAATCAGCAATTTCCTGCAAACCCACCTCGACGTGTACAGCCTGCGTTCGGCCGAAGGCAGCAGCGACGGCCTGATCACCGGTTACTACGAACCCGTTTACCCGGGCAGCCTCAAGCCCACCCAGGCGGCCAATGTACCGATCTACGGCGTACCGTCTGATCTGATCGTGGTCAACCTGGACAGCATTTACCCCGAGCTCAAAGGCAAACGCCTGCGCGGTCGCCTCGAAGGCCGTGTACTCAAACCTTACGACACCGCTGAAACCATCAACAGCAACGGCCTGAATGCTCCGGTACTGGCGTGGCTTACCGATCCGATGGACCTGCAATTCCTGCAGATCCAGGGCTCTGGCCGGGTCCAGCTGGACAATGGCCGTCAACTGCGCATTGGCTATGCCGACCAGAACGGCCACCCGTACAAACCGATTGGCCGCTGGCTGGTCGAGCAAGGCGAATTGAAGAAAGAAGACGTGACCATGGGCACCATTCACGCCTGGGCCATGGCCAACCCGCAACGCGTCCACGAGATGCTGGCCAGCAACCCCAGCTACGTGTTCTTCACTCAGAACCCCGACAGCAACGAAGGCCCGCGCGGCTCGCTGAACGTGCCGCTGACGGCCGGTTACAGCGTGGCCGTGGACCGCAAGGTAATCCCGCTGGGCAGCCTGTTGTGGTTATCGACCACCCAGGCCGACGGCCAGCCCATCGTTCGCCCGGTTGCCGCCCAGGACACTGGCGGCGCCATTGCCGGCGAAGTGCGGGCCGACTTCTTTGTCGGTACGGGCCCCGAGGCAGGGCAAATTGCAGGTGACATGAAACAGAAGGGCAATATCTGGCTGCTGTGGCCTAAAGGGGCGGCGTTGCCGTTGTAACTGCCCTTGTGGGAGCGAGCCTGCTCGCGATGGCATCACTGCGGCGCATCAGGTAAACCGCATCGCCGACATCGCGAGCAAGCCCGCTCCCACAGGCAGTGTGGTGATTGCGTTACATCGACACAAAAAAGAAGCTGACCACCAGCCCCATGCCGATAAACCACACGATGGAGCGCAGCATCGCCCAGTCAGCCAGGTAGCAGATGATGTAGAGCATGCGACTGGTAATAAACAGCACCGCCAGCACGTCAATGGTCACCGGCTGGGCGTTGCCGACGATATCGGCAATGATCACCGCCGCGGCAAACGCCGGGGTCACTTCAAAGCTGTTGAGCTGGGCACTGTGGGCACGCTTGGCAAACCCTTGCAGGCCGTCAAGAAACGTACGCGGATCATGGTTTTGCCTGGGCCCGAACTTGCCGTCACTGAACTTGGCAAAGGCGGTACACACATAGGTCAAACAGAAGGCAATCAGCACACACCAGAAAGCAACCGTCATTGGAATTTCCTTTTTAGAGTTTCATCACGAGCATGCCGATCAGCACCAGCCCACAGGCTAAGAGCCTCGGTCCGCCGAAAGGTTCTTTGAGGTAACGCATACCGAACAGCACCACCAGAATCACACTGACTTCACGCAGCGCCGCCGCCTCGGCAATCGAGCCCAGTTGCATGGCCCACAGCACCAGCGCATAGCTGGCCAGCACGCAAACCCCCACCGCCACGCCCAATCGCCATTGTGTACGCCAGAACAGCGCAAACGCGGCACGCTTGCGGGTAACCGCCAGCAACGGAAACGGCCAGGCGCTGAGCAGCGTGACCCACACCAGGTAATCCAGCGGGTGCGACCAGCGGCGGATAGCCTGGCCATCCAGGAAGGTATAGCAACCAATGCACAGGCCGATCAGCGCCACGACCGGCAGCATCGACCAGGGCAGGCGATCACCGCCACCGCCCTGCCACAACAGGCAGGCCATGCCGCACGGGATCAGCAAAATACCGATAATCTGCTGCCCGGTCAGCACTTCTCCGGCAAAGGTCAGGGTCAGCGCCAGCACCACCAATGGCGACAGCCCGCGCATCAGCGGGTACACCAGACCCAGATCCCCCACCCGATACGCGCGGATCAGCAGCACCCGGTACACCAGCTCGAAAAATACCGACGCCAGGATCCACGGCCAGATATCCGCCGGTGGCCATTGCGCAAACCCCACCAGCACCGCCACCACCACCAGCGCCACCGTGTCCATGCAGGCGATCACCAGCAAGCGCTCACCGCTGAACTTGATCAGGGTGTTCCAGATCGCGTGCAATACCGCCGCGACCAACACCAACACCGTTGCCAGCACCGCAGACTCCTTATTGTTATCAACCTGCGACTGCCGCAAGCGCCACCATGCAACCTCAGTGCAGCATTGTGGTCAATGACCTCGCACTTCGCGTCCGTTTGCCACACCCCCGGGATGTGCCCCTGACGCCCGTTTTTGCATCCAAACATGACCCGAACCCATCGGATTTCCATTCACTCTCGCCACCACAGGATCCCGGATGCTTGAGCTTGTTGCTGCGTTTATCTGCCTGACCTCACTACTGACTTATGTGAACTTCCGCTTTATCGGCCTGCCGCCGACGATTGGCGTGATGGTCACCGCCCTGATGTTTTCCCTGCTGTTGCAAGGCTTGAGCTTTCTCGGTTACCCCGGGCTGGAAGAGCGCGTGCAAGAGCTGATCGGCCAGATCGACTTCGGCGACCTGCTGATGAACTGGATGCTGTCGTTCCTGCTGTTTGCCGGCGCCCTGCATGTGAATTTCAACGACGTGCGCAGCTATCGCTGGCCCATTGGTTTGCTGGCCACGGTCGGCGTATTGATCGCCACTACGGTGATCGGCAGCCTCGCGTACTGGATTTTCGGCCTGTTCGGCTGGCATATCAGCTTCCTGTACTGCCTGCTGTTTGGTGCACTGATCTCCCCCACCGATCCGATTGCCGTGCTCGGCGTGCTGCGTACAGCCAATGCCTCCAAGCCACTGAAAACCACCATCGTCGGGGAGTCGCTGTTCAATGACGGCACCGCCGTTGTGGTGTTCACCGTGCTGTTGGGCATCGTGCAACTGGGCGAAACCCCGAGCCTGAGCGCCACGGCCATGCTGTTCGCCCACGAAGCCATTGGCGGCGTGGTGTTCGGCGGCCTGATCGGTTACCTGGTGTACCGCATGATCAAGAGCATCGAGCAATACCAGATCGAAGTGATGCTGACCCTGGCCCTGGTGATTGGCGGCTCGGCCATGGCCAGTGAGCTGCATGTATCGGCACCGATTGCGATGGTGGTCGCCGGTTTGATCATCGGCAACCTGGGCCGCAACAAGGCCATGAACGAGATGACCCGTCGCTACATGGACGGTTTTTGGGAGCTGCTGGATGACATGCTCAATGCGCTGCTGTTTGCGCTGATCGGCATGGAACTCTTGCTGCTGCCGTTCTCGTGGCTGCATTTGCTGGCTGCCAGCGGTTTGGCCGTGGCCATTTTGCTGTCGCGCCTGCTGACTGTGGCCCCGGCCATTGTCTTGCTGCGCCGCTGGCGCACCGTGCCGCGCGGCACGATCCGCATCCTCACCTGGGGCGGCTTGCGCGGTGGTGTTTCGGTGGCGCTGGCCCTGGCCTTGCCGCTGGGCCCGGAGCGCGACCTGATCCTGAGTATCACTTATATCGTGGTGCTGTCCTCGATCCTGTTCCAGGGCCTGACTATCGGCAAACTGGTCAAGCATGTGACCAAGGATGCGCCGGTGGAGGCTGAGCAGGCGCACTGACACTCACATTTCCTGTGGGAGCGGGCTTGCCCGCGATGGCATCTACTCGGTCTGTCAAAGAGACCGAGCCGCCTGTATCGCGAGCAAGCCCGCTCCCACAAAGATTGCTGCCGCTTGCATCCTCCCGGCGATTTCCTCCGCCTTGGCTACACTCACTTTCCGTGATGCCCTCGGGCATGAATCGCTAAGGAGAAAGGGATGAGTACTTCTGCAGCCTACGCACCGCCCAGGCGCCAACTGGGTGCCCATATCATGATCATCGCGGCTCTGGCTGCCCTGGCCATTACGGCAGGGCGGTTCTTTATGCCATTGTCCGGTGTGACGGGTTCCGGCGGGGCAATGACCACTATGTTTGCCGAACTGGTGCTGTTTGTCCTGGGCGTACTGCTGCTCAAGACCGGGGCAGGAGGCTTGCGCAACTTCGTCCTGTTTCTGGGCTGGGCCGGTGCGATAGGCACCATTTTTGCCGCCAGCCTGCTGCATGGTTGGTGGACAGTGATTGCCCTGCTGGTCTACGCCGTGGGTGTTGTCATTGAAACCTTTGGCCCCAAGCCAGCAAGGAGCGCGATATGAACGGGATCAAGAAGCACATTTTGACAGCACCGGCGCTGTGCCTGCTCGCCGGGGTATCCAACGCTTACGCCCAGGACACCTACACCGTACCGCCACCGTTGCTGGCACCGTCGAGCATCTCTGCCGAAGACGCCAGAATCCCGATCCCCAGCGGCAAGGAATGGGACAGCTTCCACGGCCAGCTCAGCTCGCAGAAGTACTCGCCCCTCACCCAGATCAACAAGGACAACGTCGGTAAACTGACCAAAGTCTGGCAGTACTTCACCGGCGACATGTCCACCGGCACCGGCAAAATTCCGCCATCGGTATGGTCCGCCACGCCCATTTTCGCCAATGACACACTCTACGTCGGCACGCCGTTCTACCGGATCATCGCCCTTGAGCCCGAGACCGGCAAAGAGAAGTGGACCTACGACACCAAATCGCCCCTGGTGGCCGAAACCCAGCCCGCGCTTAAATCACGCGGTGTGGCCTACTGGCAGGAAAAAAACCCGCAAGCCGGCGTGGCCTGCCAGAAGGTCGTGTACCTGGGCAATATGACCGCACAGCTGTACGCGGTGGATGCCGATACCGGCAAACCCTGCGCAGGCTTCGGTAAAAATGGCGTGGTGGACGTCAACCAGTGGAACAAGGTCAACGCCAAGTGGCCACTTTCCCAGCTGCAACCCCCCACCGTTATTGGCGACAAGCTGATCGTGGGCTGGGCCGGCAAAGACTGGGAATACGAAGTTGAATCACCGGGCTCGCTGTTTGCCCTCAATGCTCGCACCGGTGAGCTGGAATGGGAATTCAAGCCGATCCCGGATGAAGAAGCTGGCAAAACCGGTACCGCCAACATCTGGACCGCGATGTCTTATGACCCGGCTCTGGGCTTGCTGTACATCCCCGTGTCCTCACCGTCACCCAACTACTGGGGCGGCAACCGGACCAAACCGATTCCTCTGGGCACCTCCACCACTGCGCTGGATATCAATACCGGCAAGGTCGTCTGGTCTCGTCAGTGGGTTCACCATGACTTGTGGGACTACGACATCAACTCGGCGCCCACGCTGATGGATATCACCGTCGACGGCAAGCCTGTCGCCGCGCTGGTGCAAGCGACCAAGATGGGTTTCCTGTTCACTGTTGACCGCCGTACCGGTGAAGACGTGTGGCCGATCGAAGAGCGCCCCGTACCCAAAGGCGACGCCGATGGCGAAGTCTACTCACCGACCCAACCGTTCCCGACCAAACCTGCGCCGCTGCTGGATCAGTCGAAAAAACCAGCCATCTGGAAAATCGCCGATATCGTCGGTTTCGGCCAGTGCAGCAAAATGTGGGACGGCCTGGAATACAACGGCATGTACTCACCGCCTTCGACCAAAGGCAACGGCGTCCTGGCTTACCCGGACAGTGCCGGTGGCGTGCAATGGGGCGGTGTCGCGTTTGACCCGGTGAGTCAGGTGGCGATCGTCAACACCTCGCACATCGTGCAGATGATCAAGCTGTGGGATCGCGCTTCCTACGACAAACAGCCTAAAGACTCCGGCAACGAAAACGGCTTCTACCCACAGATCGGCGCGCCTTACGGCATGAGTTTGCTGAACGCGCAAAACTGGGCAGGCATGCCGTGCTGGGCACCGCCTTTCGGTGAAATCGTGGCAATCAACATGAACACCGGTGACGTAAAATGGCGTCGGCCGATGGGTGCCGTGCAGCAGTGGGGCTGGTACATGCCTGAAAGCATGGGCTCACCGACCATTGGTGGCCCGGCAGTAACGGCCGGTGGCGTGGTGTTTATCGGTGCCTCGATGGATGCCAAGGTGCGCGCCTACTCCCTGGATGACGGCAAGGAATTGTGGTCGGATATCGTTATGGCCCCTGCCGTGGCCAACCCCGCGATCTATGAATACAAGGGCCGTCAGTATGTGGCGTTTGTAGCGGGGGGCAACTCGATCTTGAAAGATCAGGTAGGTGATCAGGTGGTGGTGTACGCCTTGCCGAAGTAACCCCCCACCCTGTGGGAGCGGGCTTGCTCGCGATGGTAGCGCGGTGGTCACTCAGACAAATCGCGCGGCCATTATCGCGAGCAAGCCCGCTCCCACACTGTTAAATCGCGTTATCAACCCGCCAACCGCTGCAACTGTTCGCTGGCACGCTCTGCGAACAGTTGCAGCAACCCTTCCAGCGTATGTACCGGGGCCTCATCGGCCCGGGTCAGCGCATACAGCGTAATCGGTAGTGCGGGGCTCAGAGGCCGGATCACGGTACTCGCCCGCGACGCCCCCAGCGCCGTAAATGGATCGATCACCGCCAACCCCGCCCCCGCCTCCACCATCGCCCGCGCCAGTGAATAGGTTTGTACCGCAATGCTGATACGTGGCGGCGGCTCAACCGATTGCAGGTAGCTGTCCAGCCGTGCAAACAACGGATCGGCACTGCTCAGGCCGATCAAAGGCGCATCCGCCAGTTCATCCAGCGCCAGTGGCACACCTTCACTTGCATCAGGCCAGAACCCCCGCGGAGCCAGTGCCACCAATACGCCGTGGGCCAACGCCTGGGCCTTGAGGCCCGGGTGATCGGGCAGTTTGAAGGTCAGGGCTACGTCCAGTTCGCGCATCAACAGGTTCTGGATCAATTCACGTGTATGAGCACTGACCAGTTCACAGTTGATGTCCGGATATCGGTGCTTCCACTCGCTGATCACGGGCGGCAGTAGTGCCAATGCCAAGGCTGGCGTACTGCCAATGCGCAAACGATGCCCCGGCGTACGCCGCAGGCTTTGCGCCAGACGCTGCACCCCTTGCAGGCTCTCGGTCACCTTGTCGACTTCGCGCTCGAGCAATAGCGCTTCCGGGGTGGGCTGCAATTTGCCGCGTACCCGCAAAAACAACGGGAACCCCAGCCGCTGCTCAGCGTGTTGCAGCACCTTGCTCACCGCAGGCTGCGACACATGCAGCAACTGCGCCGCCGCACTGACAGAACCGGTTTGGCGAATCGCCTGAAACACTTCGATATGACGCAAGCGCATGGCAGTAGTCCATAACCTTTGTTTATGGGATGACCATCTTTATTCATTGTTCGCCGCCTGTCACCTGCCCCTAATCTGAAGCCCGAACAACAAGGGTGAGGACTGACATGGCACAGCGAGTTTGCATCATCGGCGGGGGCGTAATCGGGCTGGCTACAGCGTATGCCCTGGTGCGCGACGGCTTTGAAGTGACGGTGATCGAGGCCCGCCCGACTTTGGGCAGCCAGACCAGCTTTGCCAATGGTGGCCAGCTCTCCTACCGCTATGTAGCACCGCTGGCCGATGCCGGCGTGCCGTGGCAAGCGATGGGCTGGATGTTGCGCGGCGACTCGCCCCTCAAGCTGCGCCCGCGCATGGACCCGGCCCAATGGCGCTGGCTGGCCTCGTTTGTGGCTGCCTGCCGTGGCTCGGTGAACCAGCGCAATGGCGCGCATTTGCTGCGCCTGGCATTGCTCAGCCAGGCCACGCTGCAGCAGTGGCGCGAAGAAGATCAGCTCGACGGCTTCGCCTGGCAGCGCAACGGCAAGCTGGTGGCGTTCCGTGAGCGCGGCAACTTTGAAAAGGCCCGGAAAAAAGTTATCCACAGCTCATTTCAACAAGCACTGACTGCCGGCGAGTGCGCCAGCCTGGAACCCGGGCTGCAAGGCTCGTCGTTTATCGGCGGTATCTATACCCCCAGCGAAGAGGTCGGGGATTGCCACGGATTCTGTCAGCAACTGGCCGCCCGCTTGCAGGCCAGTGGCCGTTGCACCTTTATGCTGGGCAAGACCGTCACCCGGCTTCGCCACGCCAACGGGGCGGTACAGGCAGTGGAAATGGGCGACGAGGTTCTGGCCGTGGACCAACTGGTGCTCGCCGCCGGGCACAACAGCCCGGCCCTGCGCCTGCCGGGGCTGCACCTGCCGTTGTACCCGCTCAAGGGTTACAGCCTTACGCTGGCCCTGACCGACCCGCAAAAGGCACCACAAGTGAGCATTACCGACTACGACCGCAAAATTGTCTACGCGCGTATCGGCAAGCAACTGCGCATCGCCGCGATGGTCGATATCGTCGGCTTCGACCCTGCCCCGGACCCCAAGCGCCTGGCGCAAATGCGTCAACTGGCCAGCAGCACTTTCCCGGATGCGGGCAACTATCAAACCGCCATCGAATGGGCTGGCATGCGCCCTGCAACCCCCAGCGGCGTACCCATCCTGGGTGCCAGCGGTTATCGCAACCTGTGGCTCAACCTGGGCCACGGCGCCCTGGGCTTCACCCTGGCCTGCGGCAGCGGGCGCTTGCTCAGCGAGCTGATTGCACAACGCAAAACCTCCATTGACATGCAAGGTCTGGCCGCCTGAGTGCGCCATCCCGTCCACAAGGAAAGCCCTATGACCATTCAACGCATCAACAGCAATGACCGCTTGAGCGCCGCCGCGACGTTTGAAGCCCTGGTGTTTCTGTCGGGACAGGTGCCTACGCAAAGCGAGGACATTACCGCGCAAACGCAAGAAGTGTTGAGCAAGATCGACGCCCTGTTGGCCGAAGCTGGCAGCGATAAAGACCACATCGTTAACGCCACCCTTTACCTGCAAAACATCCAGCGCGACTTTGCGGCCATGAATGCCGTGTGGTCAGCCTGGCTGTCGGCAGGCAAGGCGCCCACCCGCACCACCCTGCAGGCGGAGCTGGCACGGCCTGAGGTATTGGTGGAAATCAGCGTGATTGCAGTTCGTCATTAATCTGTGTGAGGGGAAAACAACAATGAAAAAATTTGCCTTGATCAGTTGCACGCTGGGCCTGTTAATCAGCCATGCCGTACAAGCCAACGAAGCCCCGTTGCAGGGCACACTGAAAAAAATCGCCGACTCGGGAAGTATTACCCTGGGTTATCGCGATGCATCGGTGCCGTTCTCCTATGTCGGCGATAACAGCGGCAAGCCCATGGGCTATTCGGTGGAGCTGGCCAATAAAATCGTCGAGCGCATCCAGCAGCAAGTGGGCAGCAAACCGCTGAAGGTCAAATACAACCTGGTGACCTCGCAAACCCGCATCCCGCTGGTGCAGAACGGCACCGTAGACCTGGAATGCGGCTCAACCGGCGTGACCGCCGAACGGCAAAAACAGGTGGCATTTTCCTATGGGTTTATTTACGTCAAAGGCCAACTGCTGACCGCCAAGGACAGCGGCATCAAGGGCTTTGATGATTTGCGCGACAAAAACGTGGTGACAACGGCAGGCACCACCAACGAACGCTTTATCAAAAGCTACAGCGCCGACCACAAAATGGGCATGAACGTGATCAGTGCCAAAGATCATGGTGAAGCCTTCAAGATGCTCGAAACCGGCCGCGCCGTTGCGTTTTATATGGACGATGCGCTGCTCTACGGCGAACGTGCCAAAGCTCGTGATCCGCACAAATGGGTGGTTGTAGGGGATGAGCAATCCCGTGAAATCTACAGCTGCATGGTGCGCAAGGACGACCCGCAGTTCCTGGCGGTGGTGAACAAGACCCTGGCCGACCTGTATCAGTCCGGGGAAATCACCAGCATTTACCAGCGCTGGTTCGAACAACCGATCCCGCCCAACGGCCTGAACCTGGAGTTCCCGATGACCGCCGAGCTAAAACAGATCATCGCCAAGCCGGTGAGTGACCCGGTGGAGTAAGGGCGTCAAAAAAAGTCTTCCGTTACACCCTCACCTTCAAACCAGCTGCCCCAAAACGCGCCTGCTGCACTCAGGCGCGTGCTGCTTCAGTGCGTTGCCAGCGTATCCAGCGACTTGTCGACATAACCCTTGGCCAGCTCCACCAAGTGCATGACCGACAACACCAAAACGAACGGGTGGCAGCCGTACGCAGGTTAGTAGACCGGTGAGCTCGGAAACCGGCGCGCCCGAGGGCGCCCTGCGCACGGCCACCATAAAGCGGGGCCGAAAAAAAGCGCCTCACTAAGGTGGCGCCTTGCGCCTTGCTCATCTACCAGGCGACTAAACCCGACCGCTGATTTGCAGCGATGGGCCGAGACTATTCCCCGATTTGAACAGGCGCAAGCGAGCGGAATCTTCTCGGATGATTCACGAGAATGAAAGCGAAACGTCGTACGAAACGACTGAAATTGAAGGCCACGCCTTTGTGGGAGCGGGCTTGCTCGCGATGCAGGCGCCGCGGTAGGTCTAGATAATCGCGTCGACCCCATCGCGAGCAAGCCTGCTCCCACAAAAGCAAAAAAGCAGGGCCTGACTTAGAAATCACCCCACAACTGCTGCGCCACGGCCAGGGCTACAACCGGCGCAGTTTCGGTACGCAGCACCCGTGGGCCAAGGCGTGCAGGCTGGTAGCCGGCGGCCTGGGCCAGGTCGATTTCGTTATCGGTCAGGCCGCCTTCGGGGCCGATCAAAAACGCCAGGCGCGAAGGTTTCGCGTGGCTGGCCAAGGGTTCTGACACCGGGTGCAGCACCAGCTTGAGGTCGGCTTCAGTGGTTTTGATCCAGTCGCTGAGCAACACCGGCGGATGGATAACGGGCACCCGCGAACGGCCGCATTGCTCACAGGCGCTGATCGCCACCTGCCGCCAGTGGGCCAGACGTTTGTCGGCGCGTTCGTCCTTGAGCCGCACTTCGCAGCGCTCGCTCATGATCGGGGTGATTTCACGCACGCCCAGCTCGGTGGCCTTTTGAATCGCCCAGTCCATACGCTCGCCACGGGACAGGCCCTGACCGAGGTGAATGGCCAACGGCGATTCAACTTGCCCTGCGAAGGTTTCGTCCAGCAGCACGCGTACGCGCTTTTTGCCGACTTCCAGCAAGCGTCCCAGAAACTCCTGGCCCGAGCCGTCGAACACTTGCAAGGCATCGCCCTCGGCCATACGCAGCACGCGGCCAATGTAATGCGCCTGAGCCTCAGGCAATTCATGCTCACCAAGGCTCAAAGGAGCGTCGATAAAAAAGCGGGACAATCTCATTTAAATTCTCTGAAAATTCGGGTGCTAATGTGGGAGCAGGCCCGCTCCCACAGGAGATACAGTACGGCCCGGTTTAACCCGGGTCACGGAAGTCCGGGTGAAAATTCGATGGCACGGCCACGCTGATGTCGCTGCGGGTCGCGATATCGATACCTTCACTGGCTACTTCAGCCAAAAAGTCGATCTGCTCGGGGGTGATCACGTAAGGCGGCAAGAAATACACCACGCTACCCAGTGGGCGCAACAACGCACCCCGCTCCAGGGCGTGCTGGAAGACTTTAAGCCCCCGACGCTCCTGCCACGGGTAAGCGGTTTTGCTGGCCTTGTCCTGAACCATTTCAATGGCCAGCACCATACCGGTCTGACGCACTTCCGAGACATGAGGATGATCAACCAGATGGGCAGTCGCCAGGGCCATACGTTGAGCCAGGGCCTTGTTGTTCTCGATAACGTTGTCTTCTTCGAAGATATCCAGCGTCGCCAACGCTGCGGCACAGGCCAGCGGATTACCCGTATAGCTGTGGGAATGCAGGAAGGCGCGCAGGGTCGGGTAATCGTCGTAGAACGCGCTGTACACCTCATCCGTGGTCATGCAGGCCGCCAACGGCAAATAGCCACCGGTCAACGCTTTGGACAGACACAGGAAGTCCGGCGTGATACCCGCCTGTTCGCAGGCGAACATGGTGCCGGTGCGGCCAAAGCCCACGGCAATTTCATCAAGGATCAAGTGCACGCCGTAACGGTCACAGGCCTCGCGCAGCAGTGTGAGGTACACCGGGTGGTACATGCGCATGCCACCCGCGCCCTGAATCAACGGCTCGACGATAACCGCAGCCACGGTTTGATGATTTTCGGCGAGAGTCTGCTCCATCGCCAAAAACATCGTGCGCGAATGCGCTTCCCAGCTCACGCCTTCAGGGCGCAGGTAGCAGTCGGGGCTCGGCACCTTGATGGTGTCGAGCAACAACGCCTTGTAGGTTTCAGTGAACAACGGCACATCGCCCACGGCCATCGCGGCCATGGTTTCACCGTGATAGCTGTTGGTCAGGGTAACGAAGCGTTTTTTGTCTGGCTGTTCACGGTTGAGCCAGTAGTGGAAGCTCATCTTCAGCGCAACTTCGATGCACGACGAACCGTTATCGGCATAGAAGCAACGGGTCAGGCCTTCAGGTGTCATCTTGACCAGCCGCTCGGACAGTTCGATCACCGGCTGATGGCTGAAGCCTGCAAGGATCACGTGCTCCAACTGATCGACCTGATCCTTGATGCGCTGGTTGATTCGCGGGTTGCAGTGGCCAAACACATTGACCCACCAGGAACTCACGGCATCGAGGTAGCGCTTGCCTTCAAAGTCTTCCAGCCACACGCCTTCGCCGCGCTTGATAGGGATCAAGGGCAGTTGTTCATGGTCTTTCATTTGGGTGCAGGGATGCCACAACACGGCAAGGTCGCGTTGCATCCACTGGTTATTCAGGCCCATTTTCACTCTCCTGGCGCTGGCTCCCGGCGTGTGCGGGCAAACAAGAGTGCAAGCCTATGCAATGCGCAGGCGTGTAACAACCTATTACGTTTACTCCGTATTCAAAGACGGCCTTGGACACCCACAGGCAACACAAATATTGTTAACGTTTGCTTAACGTTTGACTCTCAGGCTTCAGATCGTATTTATCGATAGCTTGCAGCAATAAAATGCGCTTTCAATCGATAGGTAAACCATTAGTCTTAGACCCAAGTTCCTACAGGATGTTGGTCATGCAGCTACGTAACTCTTCTTCTCGCTATGGTGCCGTCAGCATCTTCATGCACTGGTCTGTTGCGTTGGTGGTGTTCGGGTTGTTCGCTCTGGGGTTGTGGATGGTCGGTCTGGACTATTACAGCCCTTGGCGCAAAGAGGCGCCTGACCTGCATAAAAGCATTGGTCTGACGCTATTCGCTGTAATGCTGCTACGCGTTGTATGGATCTGGTTCAGCCCGGCACCGCCGGCACTGGCCAGTTACAGCCGTGCAACACGAATCGGTGCCAAACTCGGGCATGGTTTTTTGTATCTGGGTTTGTTTGCCGTGATGATCGCCGGCTACCTGATTTCCACCTCTGAAGGCGTGGGTATTCCGGTTTTCGGCCTGTTTGAAGTCCCTGCACTGATTTCCAACCTGCCTGACCAGGCTGATGTAGCGGGTGTCGTGCATCTTTACCTGGCATGGGCCGTGGTCATTTTTGCAGGGCTTCATGGTCTGGTTGCTTTGAAACACCACTTTATCGATCGTGATGCGACCCTGAACCGTATGCTGGGGCGCAAAGCCTGATGCTCAACCTCAACTCAAAAGGAATAGAACGCATGTTGAAAAAGACCCTCGCTGCGCTGGCTCTCGGAACCGCAATGCTGACCGCAGGTCAGGCCATGGCGGCTGACTACACCATCGACAAAGAAGGCCAGCACGCCTTTATCGACTGGAAAGTCAGCCACCTGGGCTTCAGCTTCATTCACGGTACTTTCAAGGACTGGAGCGGTACGTTCTCGTGGGACGCAGCCAAACCTGCCGACAGCAAGATTGACGTGACCCTGAAAACCGCCAGCCTGTTTTCCAACCACGCCGAACGTGACAAGCATATCGCCAGCAAAGATTTCCTGGACGTGAGCAAGTACCCGGAAGCGACCTTCAAGTCGACCAAGGTTGTGCCGACTGGCGACAACACAGCTGACGTAACCGGTGACCTGACCCTGCACGGTGTGACCAAGCCTGTAACCTTCAAGGCAACGTTCAACGGCGAAGGCAAGGATCCGTGGGGCGGCGAACGTGCTGGCTTCAACGCGACCACCACCATCAACCTGCAGGATTTCGGCATCAAGTCCCCAAGCAAGGACCAGACCCTGAGCCTGGATATCTCGCTGGAAGGCGTAAAGGCCAAGTAATAGCGCTTTTAAACGGCTAAAAAAAACGCCCCGGCTTGTGAGAGCCGGGGCGTTTTTTTGTGTGCTGTCGTAGGAGCGGGCTTGCTCGCGATTGGATTGCCTCGGTGCAGCCGTTAACCCGAAGTACCTGAATCGCGAGCAAGCCCGCTCCCACAATTTTTAGCGGTTACGCGTCAGCAGCGCTGGCTTCTCGCCACGCGGGCGGTTCGGCAGTTGATCGAGCTGCTCAGGCGTCGGGAAGCGATCGCTTTTCGACTCTTTGTGCATGATCTTCGGCTGGTTCTCGCGTGGGCCTTTAACCGCTGGCTCTTGACGGGCATCGTCACGGGCCGGGCGGTTTTCGCGACGGGCCTGGCCGTCACGCGGAGCGCCACTGCGTGGACCGCTGCGCTTGGCAGGCGGAGTGCCAGTGCTGGCACCGCTACCGGTACGCGGACCGTTCTGACGGCCACCGGTACGACCCGCTGGCGCAGCGCCAGTGCCTGCGCCCTGGGCCGGAGCCCCCGGGCGACGGCCACGGCTCTGGTTGTTCTTGTTCTGGTACGGGCTGACGTAATCAGCGCGGTTACCAAAGTTATCCACATCGTCATCACGGAACTCGTCCGGCGCACGATTGGCGTCGGCACGCGGGGTTGGCTGACGCTGTTCACGGGCAGGCTGAGCTTCGCGCGGCTTTTGCTCACGAGCTGGACGCTCGCTGCGAGCAGCTGCCGGCTTTTCTTTGCTCTTTTCCTTGCCCTTGTCTTTACGACCGCCGCCACCGCCCGGGTTACCCGGACCGTCGCCACGCGGGCCGCGCGGCGGGTTGCGCGGGTTACGCACATCCGGACGCTCGCGTACTTCAGGCTTTTCAGCTTCAACCGTGCTCGAGTCAAAACCCATCAGGTCGCCATCGGCGATTTTCTGTTTGGTCATGCGCTCGATGCTTTTCAGCAGTTTTTCTTCGTCCGGCGCTACCAGCGAGATCGCCTCGCCCGAACGACCGGCACGGCCAGTACGGCCGATACGGTGAACGTAATCTTCGTCGACGTTTGGCAGCTCGAAGTTGACCACATGCGGCAGCTGGTCGATGTCCAGGCCACGAGCGGCAATGTCGGTCGCTACCAGAATGCGTACGGTACCGGCCTTGAAGTCTGCCAGGGCTTTGGTGCGCGCGTTCTGGCTCTTGTTACCGTGGATGGCCACAGCGCTGAGGCCGTGCTTGTCCAGGTACTCGGCCAGGCGGTTTGCACCGTGCTTGGTACGGGTGAAGACCAGAACCTGTTCCCAGGCGCCAGCGGTGATCAGGTGCGCCAGCAAGGCACGCTTGTGCGTGGCAGGCAGACGGAACACGCGTTGCTCGATACGCTCGACCGTGGTGTTCGGTGGCGTTACTTCGATGCGTTCCGGGTTGCGCAGCAGCTTGCCAGCCAGATCGGTGATGTCCTTGGAGAACGTCGCCGAAAACAGCAGGTTTTGACGCTTGGCCGGCAGACGAGCGAGGACTTTTTTCACGTCATGGACAAAGCCCATGTCGAGCATACGGTCGGCTTCGTCGAGTACCAGGATTTCAACGTGGGACAGGTCAACACTGCCTTGACCGGCCAGGTCGAGCAAACGACCGGGGCAGGCAACCAGTACGTCAACACCACGGGCCAGGGCCTGAACCTGCGGGTTGGTACCCACACCGCCAAAAACACAGGCGCTCACGAACTTCAGGTCGCGGGCATAGAGCTTGAAGCTCTCATGCACCTGGGCGGCGAGTTCGCGGGTAGGCGTCAGGACCAGCACGCGTGGTTGGCGTGGGCCGTGGCGCTGGGATTTGTCCGGGTGGCCATTGGGAAACAGCTTTTCCAGAATCGGAAGAGCGAAGCCACCGGTTTTACCAGTACCTGTCTGTGCCGCAACCATCAGGTCGCGACCTTGCAACACGGCGGGAATGGCCCGCTGTTGCACCGGAGTAGGCTCGGTATAGCCCGCAGCTTCAATGGCGCGGACTAAAGCCTCGGAGAGACCGAGGGAAGCAAAGGACATGAGAAATCCTGTTCTAGTTAGGGCTTGGCCCAAAGGGATAGTCTTGCCTGGCGTGAATGGCGTTTAAGATGACGCAATCCCGTCCGGTCCTGCTCCAGTCCTGAAGGCCCATTCATGCCGCTCGCGCTGGCTGAGAGCTGCGCCGTAACGGGAGGTTGAATGCCTTGTACAAGGACGAGCGGCCGGGCGTAAGCCTGGCGGAAAAACCGGAGTATAACAGAGCAATCACGACGCGCCGATTTCATGCTGCCCAACGGCTTTAAACCCATGTGGGAGCGGGCTTGCTCGCGATGCATACGACGCGCATCCCTTGACGGACCGCAGCGATGCCATCGCGGGCAAGCCCGCTCCCACAAAGGCAGATCAGCGCGGCAGCTTGAGGTTGTTCCAGATCGCCAGGCTCGGATCAGCCTGGTTCAGGGTGTAGAAGTGCAACCCCGGGGCGCCGCCGTCGAGCAGGCGTTCGCACATTTCGCTGATGACCTGCTCACCAAATGCCTGGATGCTCTGCGTGTCGTCGCCGTAGGCTTCAAGTTGCTTGCGGATCCAGCGCGGGATTTCAGCGCCACAGGCGTCAGAGAACCGCGCCAGCTTGCTGTAATTGGTGATCGGCATGATGCCCGGCACCACAGGAATCATCACTCCCGCTGCTTGTACGCGCTCGACAAAACGGAAGTAACTGTCGGCGTTGAAGAAGTACTGGGTGATGGCACTGTCAGCGCCAGCATGGGCCTTGCGCACGAAGTTGTTGATATCGTCTTCAAAGTTGCGCGCTTGCGGGTGCATTTCCGGGTAAGCCGCCACTTCGATATGGAAGTGGTCACCGGTTTCTTCACGAATGAAGCTCACCAGGTCATTGGCATAGCGCAGTTCGCCGCTGGCCATGCCCATGCCCGAAGGCAGGTCGCCACGCAGCGCAACGATGCGCTTGATGCCCGCGGCCTTGTACTGGGCCAGCAGGCCGCGCAAATCGGCCTTGCTGTCACCCACGCACGACAGGTGCGGAGCAGCAGGTACTTTTACTTCGCTCTCAAGTTGCAGCACGGTATTGATCGTGCGGTCACGGGTCGAGCCACCGGCACCGTAGGTGCAGGAGAAGAAATCCGGGTTGTAGGTCGCCAGCTGGCGAGCCGTGTTCATCAGTTTTTCATGTCCAGCATCGGTCTTGGTCGGGAAGAACTCGAAGCTGTAACGACGGTCTTGAGACATGGGAATACCCTGGCGTGCGCGAGGGGGGCATGGACAACCCCTGACGCTGAACTTTCACACAAAAAAAAGGCGGTCAGTGCAAGCCTGACCGCCTTTCTTTAATCAGTAACGGTAGGTTTCTGGCTTGAACGGGCCTTCGACGGTGACGCCGATGTAGTCAGCCTGTTGCTTGGTCAGTTGCGTTACAACGCCACCGAAACCACGAACCATTTCCAGGGCCACTTCTTCGTCCAGCTTCTTCGGCAGCACTTCTACGGTCAGACGCTCGGCTTGAAGCTCGGCTGGCAGGTCAGCGTACTTCTGGGCGAACAGGAAGATCTGCGCCAGCACCTGGTTGGCGAACGAACCGTCCATGATGCGGCTTGGGTGACCTGTGGCGTTGCCCAGGTTAACCAGACGGCCTTCAGCCAGCAGGATCAGGTAGTCATCGTTCTGTGGGTCGAATTCGCCCAGGCCAGTACGGTGAACCTTGTGAACCTGTGGCTTCACTTCTTCCCATGCCCAGTTTTTGCGCATGAAAGCGGTGTCGATTTCGTTGTCGAAGTGACCGATGTTGCACACCACAGCGCGTTTTTTCAGCGCGGCCAGCATGTTCTTGTCGCACACGTTGACGTTACCGGTGGTGGTCACGATCAGGTCGATCTTGCCCAGCAGCGCAGCGTCGATGCTGGCAGCGGTGCCATCGTTCTGGCCGTTGATGAACGGCGAAACCACTTCAAAACCGTCCATGCAGGCTTGCATGGCGCAGATCGGGTCAACTTCGGACACTTTAACGATCATGCCTTCCTGACGCAGGGACTGGGACGAACCCTTGCCCACGTCACCGTAGCCGATAACCAGTGCCTGCTTGCCGGACAGCAGGTGGTCAGTACCACGCTTGATGGCATCGTTCAGGCTGTGACGGCAGCCGTACTTGTTGTCGTTTTTGCTTTTGGTGACCGAGTCGTTCACGTTGATCGCAGGGATCATCAGCTCGCCTTTGGCCAGCATGTCCAGCAGACGGTGAACACCGGTGGTGGTTTCTTCAGTCACGCCGTGGATCTTTTTCAGCATGGCCGGGTATTTCTTGTGCAGCAGCTCGGTCAGGTCGCCGCCGTCGTCGAGGATCATGTTGGCATCCCATGGCTCGCCATCTTTAAGGATGGTTTGCTCCAGGCACCACTCGTACTCTTCTTCGGTTTCGCCTTTCCAGGCGAAAACCGGGATACCGGCAGCAGCGATAGCGGCAGCAGCCTGATCCTGAGTCGAGAAGATGTTGCACGACGACCAACGCACTTCGGCACCCAGGGCAACCAGGGTTTCGATCAGTACGGCAGTCTGGATGGTCATGTGGATGCAACCCAGAATCTTCGCGCCCTTGAGCGGTTGTTCTGCTGCATAACGGCGACGCAGGCCCATCAGGGCAGGCATTTCGGACTCGGCGATAAAGGTTTCGCGGCGGCCCCATTGGGCGAGGGACATATCGGCGACTTTAAAGTCGTTAAAACCTGCAGGCGTGTTTACAGCGCTCATCAAGAGCCTCCATTCGTTTAATCGCGAATGGGCGCCGTTGTGCGTTTAGTGCCTGCCCAGGGAGCCCTGAACAAACAACGCCCCATCCGAGCCTGACAGGTTGAACCTGCTGCAGCGCCCCTCGGACAGGTGGCGGGAACGGTACCGGGTAAAAATGACCGTTTTGAAGCGAGGGGCATTATAGCCATCCGCGTCGATGTTCCCAAGGATTTATCCACGGCATTTTGATTTGCCTAATCGAGACCATAGTCGAAGCTTAATAGAGCTGAGTGCCGTGGTCTGACATCATGGTCGGCATCTAAGGCAAGACGGTCAGGAGCGAATATGAATTTTCACACCCGCAAATGGGTTAAACCCGAAGACCTCAACCCCAACGGCACCCTGTTCGGTGGCAGCCTGCTGCGCTGGATCGACGAAGAAGCCGCGATTTACGCCATCGTCCAGCTGGGCAACCAGCGTGTGGTGACCAAGTACATCTCCGAAATCAACTTCGTCAGTGCCTCGCGCCAGGGCGACATCATCGAACTGGGCATCACCGCCACCGAGTTTGGTCGCACCTCGATTACTCTGACCTGCGAAGTGCGCAACAAGATCACCCGCAAAAGCATCCTGACTGTGGACAAGATGGTTTTCGTCAACCTGGGTGAAGACGGCCTGCCGGCGCCGCACGGGCGTACCGAGATCAAATACGTCAAGGACCAGTTCCAGGATGACAGCCAGGCTTGATTAGCCGCGTTGTTGCACGGTACCTGTAGCAGCTGCCGAAGGTCTGAAGGGAATTTTAACTGTGGGAGCGAGCCTGCTCGCGAACGACTTTCGCGAGCAGGCTCGCTCCCACAGGGAGGGTTGACCGGCAACAGAGTATCTACAGGTCAAGAGTGAACAGCTACAGTCCATGCGTGTCGTACCTTCACACGCCTTCGGTTCTGGAGCCTTATGGACACTCAAAATTCAGGCAAAACCCCCAACCTGACGGCTGAAGAAAAGCACGAGGTCAGCAAAAACCAGCCACCGCGCGCCGCGGTGCTGCACGAAATCATCCGCCAGCAGGGCGATCTGGAACTGGAGCGCAGCATCGCCGCCCTGTTCTGGTCGGCACTGGCCGCCGGGCTGACCATGGGCCTGTCCCTTATGGCCATGGGCCTGCTCAACTCACGCCTGCCCGACGGCGACGGGTTCAAGGTCATCGCCAGCTTCGGTTATTGCGCAGGCTTTCTGGCGGTCATTCTCTCCCGCCAGCAACTGTTCACCGAAAACACCCTGACTGCCGTTCTGCCGATCATGAGCAAACCCACACTCAACAATTTCGGGCGGCTGCTGCGGCTGTGGGCGGTGGTGCTGGTGGGCAACCTGATGGGCACCCTGCTGGTGGCCTATGTGATGCTGCATTTGCCGATTTTCGACACGCAGACCGACAAGGCCTTTCTGGAAATCGGCCGCAAGGTCATGGAAAACGACGCCAGCCAGATGTTCGCCAAAGGCATTATCTCGGGCTGGATGATTGCCACCATGGTGTGGATGATCCCGTCCATGGAAAGCGCCAAGATGTGGATCATCATCCTCATCACCTACCTGATGGCCCTGGGTGACTTCACCCATATCGTGGTCGGTACGGCCGAGGTGTCGTATCTGGTGTTTGCTGGCGAGTTGCCCTGGAAGGACTTCTGGCTGATCTTTGCCGGCCCCACCCTGGCCGGCAATATCATTGGTGGCAGTTTTATCTTCGCCCTGATCAGCCACGCGCAGATCCGCAGCGACACCCAGAAGCCCAAGCAGGAGGTTCAGTAGCCCCGAGTCAGATCACATAATGGGCGATGGCCACAAAGTGCAGCAGGCTGCCGGCGATCACAAACAGGTGCCAGATGCCGTGGGCATGGCGCAGACGGTGATCGAGGGCAAAAAAGATGATCCCCACGGTGTACATCACCCCGCCGGTGGCCAGCCATACAAAGCCTGCGGTACCCAGCGCTGCCAGCAAGGGCTTGACGGCCACCAGTACAATCCAGCCCATGACCGCGTAGATAACGATGGACAGGATGCGGGCTTCGGAGCGCGGTTTGATCTCTTGCAGCATGCCGATCACCGCCATTCCCCACACGATGCCAAACAACGACCAGCCCCAGGGGCCGTGCAGCGTGACCAGGCAAAACGGCGTGTAACTGCCGGCGATCAGCAGGTAAATGGAGAGATGATCGAACTTCTGCATGATCACCTTGGAGCGCCCGCGCACGCTGTGGTACACGGTGGATACGCTGTACAACAGCACCAGCGTGACACCATAAATGGCCACACTGACAATCTTCTGCGGGCTACCGTCCAGACAGGCCATTACCAACAACCAGATACTGCCTATTGCTGCCGCCACGGCACCCACCAGATGGGTCCAGGCGTTGAGTTTTTCCCCGTGATACATGTGCAAGATCCTCAAGAGCCGATAGTGCGACTGTGTCACCTGGTTATGAGATAAGGGTCAGGGTTGCGAGGTTAAAGGGCAATGCGGCGTTCGTCGAGCAGGGCAACCTGTACCCCCGCTGTGGGAGCGGGCTTGCTCGCGATGTAATCCCTGCGGTGTGCCCGTCAGACCGCGGCGCCTGCATCGCAGGCAAGCCAGCTCCCACAGGTTTTGCAGTGTTCCCAGAATTCGGGGCCTGCCACGAAACTCTGTGGGAGCGGGCTTGCTCGCGATAGCAGCACCGCGGTTTATCTGACTGACCGCATCGCCTGCTCGCGAGCAAGCCAGCTCCCACAAGTGCTGCTTAATCCGCGCTGCCCCGCACCAACCGTTCCAGCGCTAGCAAGTCCGGGATTTTCGCCACATGATCGCCCACCTGTACCGCCGCGCGCTCCAGCGGGCACAGCGGCACGTCGACAAAGCTCAACTGGCTGTCGACCTTGTAGGAGCGCGGGATGCCCTGAATCACCATGGCCATGAATTTGAAATCCGGGTCACCACCCAGCGTGTTGAGGATGACGATCCGCGCCCGCTCACCGATCACCAGTGGCCCGCCGCATGCCGCTTCAAAGCTGATCAACGGCAGTTGGTGGTCGCGCCAGGTAATCTGGCGCAGGTGCCAGGGCGGGGAGTCGCTGCTGGGCTCGCCGCGCTGCCAGCCGATAAGCTCGGCAATGGCCACATTGGGCAGCAATAGATAGCGATCTGCTAGCGGCAGCAGCAAGCCGGTCAGGCTGCCCACGCGATGGTCAAGCATGGAAGTTGCTCCAGTAGGCAATGCGCTCCAGCAGCACGGACTCTTGATAAGGTTTGCCCAGGTAGTCGTTGACGCCAATGGCCATCGCCCGGTTCTGATGTTTTTGCCCGGTGCGCGAGGTGATCATGATGATCGGCAGGTCCTTGAGGCGCGGGTCGTTACGCACGCGGGTAGCCACTTCGAAGCCGTCCATGCGCGGCATTTCAATGTCCAGCAGCATCAGGTCAGGGGTGTGCTCTTCCAGTACGCTCATGGCGTCGACCCCGTCCTTGGCCGTGATGACGTTCATGCCGTTGCGCTCCAGCAGGCGGCTGGTGACTTTGCGCACGGTGACCGAGTCGTCCACCACCAGTACCAGCGGCGGGCGCACGGCCGGGGTGAATTCCAGGGCGCCCACCGCCTCGTGCTGCGCCCGCTGCAACGGCTGACGCGCCTGATGGGCACGGATATAGGCCGGCAGGTCGAGGATCAGCACCACCCGCCCGTCCCCCAGAATGGTCGCGCCCGACAGGCCCTGTACCCCGGTAAATTGCGGGCCGAGGCTCTTGACCACAATCTCCCGCGAACCCAACAGCGCATCCACCTGCAACGCCACGCGCTGGTCCTGGCAATGCACCAGCAGCACCGGCAGCGAATGGCTTTCGCCCACCAGCTTGGGTTTGCCCACGGTTTGCAGCAACTCGCCCAGGTAACGCAGCTCGTAGGTTTGCCCACCGTAGTGATAAAGCGGCGGGTTGAGCTGGTAGTAGCCTTCCAGCTCGTTGGGCATGACGCGCACCACACCTTCAACGGTGTCGAGGGCAATGGCGTATTGTTCGTCTGCGCACTGCACCATCAGAGCCCGGTTGAGCGACACGCTGAAGGGCAGGCGAATCTGAAAATGCACGCCCTGGCCCGCCACCGAATCGATGGTCATGCTGCCGCCCAACTGGCGCACCTCTTCATGTACCACGTCCATGCCGACGCCACGCCCGGAGATCTGGGTGATTTTTTCGGCCGTGGAAAACCCGGGCTGCAGGATGAACTGCAGCACCTCACGGTCGCTGATGCTTGCTTCAGGGTTCAGCAAGCCACGCAGGATGGCTTTGCGGCGCACGGCTTCCAGCGGCACTCCCGCGCCATCGTCGTGCATGTCGAATACTACGTCGCCGCCTTCATAGGACAGTTCCAGGCTGATCAGCCCCTGCTCCGGCTTGCCGCTGGCATGGCGCACGTCGGCCGGTTCCAGGCCATGGTCGACGGCATTGCGCAGCATATGCTCCAGGGGCGCAACCATGCGTTCCAGAACGTTGCGATCGATCTCGGCTTCGGCATTGATCACGCTGAATTCAACCTGCTTGCCCAGCTCGCTGGCAACCTGGCGCACCACCCGCTTGAGGCGCGGCAATACGCGCTCGAACGGCACCATGCGCGTGCCCATCAGGCCCTCTTGCAATTGCGTGTTCACCCGCGCCTGTTTTTGCAGCAGCCCGTGAGCGTCCTGGTAGCGGGCCGTCAGGGTCGCCTTGAGGTCGAGCAGATCGGAAGCTGATTCGAACAGGGCTCGGGACAGCTGCTGCAGCAGGGAATGGCGGTCCATTTCCAGCGGGTCGAATTCGTCGTAGGCCACGCCATCGGCTTCGGTATGCGCGCGGTTGTGCAGGCGACCCTGGGTTTCGATGTCGAGGCGCCGCAGTTGATCCTGCATCCGCTCAAGGGTGGTCTGCATCTCGTTGAGGGCGACCTGACCGTCGTTGACCTGCTGCTCCACACGCCCCCGAATGATCGAGGCTTCACCCGCCAGGTTAACCAGGTCTTCGAGCAGCTCGGCCGGAACCTTGAGGGTGTCCAGCCCGGTGCGCTCACCTTCGGGCACCGGTGCAGGCGCAGGCTCGGGCTTGACCGGGGTGGCAGGTGTCGGCCGGGCGTTACGCTCAATCTGGCGGATTTTCTCGATCAGCACCTGGGGCGAAGGCAGCGCCTGACCACTGCGCAGCGCGTCAAGCATTTGCGCAAGCTGGTCGTGGCAACGCTGCAGCAACACAAAGAGCCCATCACTGGGCGTGATGGCACCTACCGAAATATCCTCGAAAAGGGTTTCAAGCTCATGGGAAAAATCGCCAATCGCGGCGACCTCCACCATCCGCGCCCCGCCCTTGAGGGTATGCAGGTCGCGCAGCAGGTTTTCCACTTCAAGGTGGCTTTGCGGCTCGGCTTGCCAACGCGCCAGGGCCGCACCCGAGCTTTCGAGAATATCGAAGGCTTCTTCGAGGAAGATTTCCTGTAACTGCGGATCTTCATTGCTCGGTGGCGCTTGCGGGGCAACGCTGCCAGCATCAGGCAGGGCTGCACTGTAAAGACGAAAGCCGCGAATCGCCTCGATCAGTTCATAAGGCTCGCTCAACGTTTGCTTGTGCAGCAATTTTTCAAGCATCAGCGCCAGTTGCTCGTGGCTGCGCTCCAGCAGGCGAGCCAGTGCCGGACTGTCACTCAGGCGCCGGTCCAGCAAGCCTTCATACAAGTGTTCAAGCTCATGGGCCAGTTCAGCGATCGGTTCAATACCGGCCATGCGCGCCCCACCCTTGAGGGTGTGCAAATCGCGCTGCAAGGACGACAGCGACGCCAGGCTGTCGGGTGCACTGAGCCAGCGCTGCAAGGCCTGCGCGGCACTCTCGAGGATGTCCACCGCCTCTTCGAGAAAAATCTCGACGATTTCATCATCGATGTCCTCGTCCTGGCCTCCACCCAATTGCCTGGTGGCGGCCCCCAGCTCGGTAACCCGCCCGCCATCACCGCGAATCAGCCCTGTGGCGTCAGGCGCGAGCCCTTCGTGCAGCAGCGCGTGCAGGGTCTGGACCAACTGCGGCTGCGGGGTGATTTCCTGCCCTGCCGCCAACTGGTCGAGCATGTTGATCAGGGCTTCCTGGGCATCATCGGCCGCTTCGAAAAAACGCTCGCTGGGTGCCAGGCTGCTTTCTTCGACCGCGCCATAGAGGTCAAGCAGGGCTTCGCACAGCGCATCCATGGGCTGCAAGTCCAGCAGGTGGGCAGACTCACCCAGGGTGGTCAGCTGATCCAGCAGGCTGTCCAAGCCATCGCGTTCATGGGGGTTCTGGTGCCAGGTTTTAAGCAGCTCCTGGGCATCGAACAGAATATCCATGCTCTCGGCCAGAAACTCGGCAATGCGCTGCGGGTCACGCCTGGCCACCCAACTGCTTGCAGGGCTATTGAGCAGGGTATCCAGGCGGCTGGCGATCAGTTGCTCGGTGCGCTCGATCAGTGAGCGCGCACCCTGGATCTCGGCCAGCGGGTCGCTATCCAGTTGCTTGAGCCCCGCATGCAGCAGGGTGTCAGCTTCCAGCAGCAGGTCGATTTCATCCTCTCCCAGGGCAAGCGTGTGCGCCTTGTATTCACGCACCAGATGGTCCAACGGCGCGGCCAGTTCAGCCATGGGCATCACGCCTGCCATATGTGCGCTGCCTTTGAGGGTGTGCACGGCCAGTTGCAAATCGTCACTGGCCTGCAGCGGCATGTGTGCACGGGCCTGGTCCAGAAAACGGTCAAGGCGCTCAAGGTGGGCTTGTGCTTCCTGACGGAAGATATCCAGCAACTGTGGATCGAAATTGCCGGCGTCCTGGGCAATCAACAGTGGTTGCGGCTCGCCTTGGGCCAGGTGCTGCGCGCGTGCGGCCAGTTGGTCGACGTCTTCGCGTTGACGCTGGCTTTGTTCGGCAAAGGCCTGAATCAGTTCGGGCAGTATGGCCATAACGTCTTCAAGCAGTTGGAAGATCTGCGCAGACGGCGCCACGCTACGCTCAATCACCCGGTTGAGCAGGTTTTCGACCGCCCACGCCAGCTCTGCCAGCACCAGCGCACGCACCATGCGCCCGCTGCCCTTGAGGGTATGGAAGCCGCGCCGCAACTCGGCCAGCGCAACACTGTCCGCCGGGTTGGCGACCCATTGCGGCAGGCTGTCGTGCAGGCTGATCAGGACTTCGTCCGTTTCTTCGAGAAAGACTTCCAGCAGTTCTTCGTCCAGCGGCGCTTCATCCACGGGTGGCGGTAGCAAACTGGCAGGCATGTGTTGCGCCGGAGGATTGAGCGCCGACAGCGGGCTGGCCAGTACATCGGCCAGGCCAGGCGCCTGCAGGTCCGGCATCAGCGATTGCTCTTGGCCGCCAGGCCTATCATCGGACAATGGCACGGGATGCGTCGCCGGCGCGTAACCCAGTGCAGCCAGGCTGTTTTCGGCCCGATCCAGCACCTGCTCGCTCGAAGCACCAGGGTCCTGGGCCAGGCGTTCCAGGTAATACTCAATGCTGATCAACGCATCGGCCAAGTGATCAAGTTGCTCGTGCGCGGGGTGATCAGACCCTTGCAGCACGCGCTCACGCAAATATTCATTGCAGGCTTGCAGCAAGCTGGCCGCGCGATTCAGGGGAATCATCGCCAGCGCCCCGCGGATTTGCGTCAACAGCGCAGGCACGGACTGCAAGTGCTGGCGGTCGTACTCGGCCGCCAGATAATCGCCGATCAGGTCTTTGACTTCTTCAAGGCCGATGCGGGCTTCCTTGATTACCAACTGGTGAATCTGCATCAGGTCAGTGGTGGGCAACCGGCTTTCTTCACGCAGCGAGGGCTCGACGCTGCCGACCATACCGGCCAGGGTGGCCTCGACATAAAGCAGGGCCGAGGCCACATCCATCAACACCGCATCGGTGGGTTCGCGCTGGCCCTGGGCCAGGCTTTGCAACACCGCCAGTTGATCAATGATGACTTTACGCGGTTGCCCGAACCCCAGTACGGCCAGAGTGTCGGCGATCTGACGCAGTGGCGCCATCAGGCTGCTCAGTTCCGAGACATGCAGGCGATCACTGCGCACAAACAGGTCGAGGCGTTCCTTGACCCGCACCAGTTCTTCGCACAACGCCGCCACCACCGAGCGCATGGCATCCCGGTCAGGGCCGGCCAACCGCGCCCGCTCCTCGTCGACCATCGCCGCATCGGGCATGGCCTGATCCAGTTCGTAGTGGTTTTTCAGCGCGAGCATTTTCGTGGTCGGATGCTCGGCCTTGGCAATATAAAACAGCAGGCTGGTCAGCAGTTCTTCGGGGGCAGGATGATTGATGGCCTCGATGCCCTGTGCCAGCAGGCGCTTGAGTTCCTTGTCGGATTTTTTCAGCAGGCTGCGCAGGGCCGGGCTGTTGGGTACCCGACCTTTAAGCATGCCGTCGACCAGTGCAGCGGCAATTTTCCACAAGGCGTTGAGCGGTGCTCCCTGGCAAATGCCTTGCAGTTGCGCGAACACCGCGGCCATTTTTTCCAGGTTGGCCTGCACCGCTTCACCGCGGCGCAAAGCCAGGAACGCGGCCTGCAGGGTGTGGCGCATCACGCGCAGCTGGCTCGGCAAGTCAGCAGGTGCCAGCCGGGCCAGGGCGGCCTTATCCAGGGCGGGCAACACCTGCAAGGGCGGGCTGAACAGGCTGGTTTCCGAGAGCAGGGCCTGGCCACGGGCGCTGCGCAAATCGTTGAGCAACGGCAACACCACCAGGGGCCAGTCGCGCCGGGCACTGTGGACGCGGTCCAGATACAACGGCAATTGGCTGAACGCTTGCTGCAGCAGGCGCAGGGCTTCGTCGAGCTGGCTGACGCGGCCCTCCTGCAGGGCAATCACCAGTTGCTCCATCTCTTCGGCCAGCAAAGCCGCGCCATAGAATTCCACCATCAGCAAACTGCCATGCACCTGATGAATGCAATCCAGGCACTGTTCCAGCACGTCGGCGGCTGGCCGCTGGGCATAGGCGTCCAGCGCCACTCGGGCCTGTTTCAGGGTATGGGCAATTTCGCCTTTGACCCATTCAAGGGCCACATAGTCGTGCCGGTCAACCATAACGACTCCAGTCAGAATTGCAGCGCATTACTGTGGCTCATGGTCTTTGGACGGAGCTGGCAAAGTAAAACCGGACACTGAGCGCCGCAGCTGGCTGGCCATTTTGGCCAGATTGCCGATGCTTTCGGCGGTCGCCGTGGAGCCGGACGAGGTCTGATTGGTGATTTGCTGAATGACACTCATGGTCAGGGAAATCTGCGCCGCCGAAGTGGTCTGCTTTTGTGCGGCATTGGAGATACTTTGAATCAGGTCTGCCAGGTTTTGCGACACCCCTTCGATCTCTTCCAGCGCCACGCCAGCGTCATGGGCCAGACGGGCACCGCGCACCACTTCGGTAGTGGTTTGCTCCATCGAAATCACGGCCTCGTTGGTATCGGCCTGAATGGCCCGCACCAGGGTTTCGATTTGCCGCGTCGCCGCCGATGAGCGCTCGGCCAGGCGCTGCACTTCGTCGGCCACCACGGCAAAGCCGCGCCCGGCATCACCGGCCATCGAGGCCTGAATGGCAGCGTTGAGCGCCAAAATATTGGTCTGATCGGCAATATCATCAATCAGGCTGACGATATCGCCGATTTCCTGTGAGGACTCGCCAAGACGCTTGATTCGCTTGGCGGTGTCCTGGATCTGATCGCGAATATTGTCCATGCCGCGGATGGTGTTATGAACCACTTCATTGCCCTTGTTGGCAATCGCTACGGAACGCTCGGCAACCGCCGAAGATTCGGAAGCGTTGGCCGATACCTCGTCGATCGAATGGGCCATTTCCTGGATCGCCCCGGAGGCCTCGGCAATCTGCTGGGCCTGATGCTCGGAAGCTTCGGCCAGCTGCATGGCGGTGGCCTGGGTTTCCTGTACCGCTGCCGCGACCTGGCCTGCTGTCAGGTTGATGGTGGCCACCAGTTCACGCAGCTGGTCGATGGAGTAATTGATCGAGTCGGCGATGGCACCGGTGAAATCTTCGGTCACCGAGGCGGTCACCGTCAGGTCGCCGTCCGCCAGATCGGCAATCTCGTCAAGCAAGCGCATGATCGCGTTCTGGTTTCGCTCGTTCTTTTCCGCCGTCTCGCGCAATTGGCGATTGGTTTCGCGCACCATCACCAGGCCGATCAAGATAATCGATGCCAGTGCCAGCAAGCCCAGAACATAACCGCCGATGATATCCAGCGAGCGCCCGCTGGCGAGGTTTTCAAAACCATTGGCCAGGGTCGAGGCTTCATCGAGGAGGGTTTGCGACAGGCTGAAAATGTTGTTTGCCGCTTCGCGCACATGGAACAGTTGCGGCGAGGTTTCAAGGATTTCATCCACCGTACCGGACACAAACTGGAACAGCTCGGAAATCTCCTGCAAGCGGGCGCGGGCATCCTTGTCTTCAACCTGGGTAATTCTCATCCCTTCATTGCCTTCGAGCATGCCGTTGAGCACCAGCCCGAAGCGGCTGGCATCACGGCCAAAGGCACCGGCGGCCTGGGCAGCGTTTTCGTCACCGGCCAGCACGGTATTGACCGCACCCAGAATACGCTCGGCCAACAAGGACTGGCGCTGGGCCAGAGCTACCTGGCTGGCAGGGGCGCCTCGCTGCAAAAGGATTTCGACGACTTTTTCGTATTCAACCTGCAACTGCGGCACGGTCTCGGCCAGGGTTGCAGCCACCTGATGCAGCGACAGCACGGTTTGTTCGCTGGCCAGAATGGCGTTGACGTTGTTGAGCAGCAGCTCCCAGTCACGTTGCACCGCCTGCATTTCTTTATGTACGGCTGCAGGAGCAGGAGGCAGGCCGGTGGCCGGGTCGCCTTTTCTCAGATAACCCCAGCGCTGGCTGAAATCATTGCGCGCATCAATCAGCAACTTGAATGCGGCGGCTTTGCCGGCAGCGGCCTCGGTGGCGTTTTTGGCGATACGCTGGGACAGCACCCGCAACTCACCTGCGTGGCTGATGTACTGCTTGTCGTAGTTGGACTGGGTATTGAGGTAAGCAAAGTTGGCGAATAACAGCATGATGAACACGATCAGGGCGATAAAAAGCACGATGATCTGCGAACGACTGCGCGACCCTTCCAGTGGTTTAGCGGTATTGGCTGTGGTCATCGATCAGGTCCCGAAATCCCGTTTTAAAGCTGAAAGCCTGCTCATACGGCCACCGCCCAGAACTGTGGCGCCCGGGCCAGGGCAAACGGGCTGAACACCCACCACAGGTGCTCAGCGGCAAAGTGCCCTTGCACATAAGGTGCAAATACCGGGTGGGGCAAGGTTTGCGTATCCGTATTGAGGTCGGCATGGGCGAAGTGCTGCATGCCCTGCACTTCATCGACCTGCAAGCCGACAAACACGTCTTTGTATTCCAGCACCAATACACGGCGCTGTTTACGCAAGGGTGACAGCTCGACCCCGAAAAAACCGCACAAATCCATGATCGGCAGCAGTTGCCCACGCAAATTGGCCACGCCCTTGACCCAGGGTTTTACCCCGGGCAGCAGGGTGAACCGTGGTTCATGCAGGATCTCGGCAATTTCGCCCATCGGCGCCACAAAACAATGCTCGCCGATGCGAAAACCAATACCGCTCCAGGTGTCGAGCTGCGCCTGTGCAGGCGCCAGACCCGCCGCCAGCGAGCGACAACGCTGGTCGATCTCAAGCAGCAGTTCGAAGGCTGTCAGTGCGCCGGGCATAGGATGACCGTCATTTAGGAGGGTTTTCTTCCAGGATTTGTTTCACCTTGAGGATCAGTTGCTCTTCATCCACCGGTTTGGTCAGGTAGCCCTTGGCACCCTGGCGCTGGGCCCAGACCATGTCGGTTTCCTGATCCTTGGTCGTCACGACGATCACCGGGATCTTGCCGGTTTCCGGATCTTTTGTGAGCTGACGCGTCGCCTGAAAGCCGTTGAGGCCCGGCATCACAATGTCCATCAAGACCACATCGGGCTTTTCCTGACGCGCCAGGGCAACACCGTCTGCGCCGTTTTCGGCCTTGAGCACTACATGGCCGTGCTTTTCGAGCATGCCGGTCAATTTGTACATTTCAGTCGGCGAATCATCGACGATCAGAATGCGAGCCATGGTGTTCCCCATTTATCAGGTGGTTGGCCGGCTGGCCGGTGTTATTGGGCACTTTGGGTGATAGTGAAGGCTGGCACATGTGCCTTGATTGCGCTCAGCAGTTCGTCGCGACTGAAGGGCTTGGTCAAAAATTGATCAGAGCCAACAATCCGCCCCTTGGCCTTGTCGAACAGACCGTCCTTGGACGACAACATGATCACCGGGATCGACTTGAAAGCCCGGTTGCTCTTGATCAGGGCGCAGGTCTGATAGCCATCCAGGCGCGGCATCATGATGTCGACAAAGATAATGTGCGGGTGGTGGTCGACAATCTTGGCCAGCGCATCAAAGCCATCGATGGCGGTAATCACCTCGCAGCCCACGTTTTTCAAGAGTGTTTCGGCGGTGCGGCGAATGGTTTTCGAATCGTCGATCACCATCACCTTCAAGGCGCTGGAATGCTTTTCCATATCTGCTCTACCATCGCCAAGGCGACCCGTTTTGTTACAACTGTACGGCCTGAAACCCCAACTCCTTGATGGACAAGGGCTGCAAGCACTGTGCGAGCCTTTTTAGCACAGTCACGACCTTCAATCTATCGAAGGGCTGCGGGCTGACTGGAGCAGGCGGTTTTTCCTTGACCGGGGCCACACTCAGCGCCACTCTGGCGCCACTTTTCAAAGCCTTTGCGCCCACTATTTATTTGAGGAATTTGCCATGAGCGTTCGAGTCGGGATTGTCATGGACCCCATTGCGGGCATCTCCTATAAAAAGGACAGCTCGCTGGCCATGTTGCTGGCAGCCCAGGACCGTGGCTGGACCCTGTTCTACATGGAGCAGCAAGACCTTTACCTGAATGAAGGCAAGGCCCGGGCCCGCATGAAGCCGCTGAAGGTGTTCGCCAACCCGCAAAACTGGTTTGAGCTGGACGCCGAGACCGACACGGCCCTGAGCGATCTGGACGTGATCCTGATGCGCAAGGACCCGCCCTTCGACATGGAGTTTGTGTACTCCACCTACCTGCTGGAACAGGCCGAGCGCGATGGCGTACTGATCGTCAACAAACCGCAGAGCCTGCGCGACTGTAACGAAAAACTGTTCGCCACCCAGTTCACCCAATGCACGCCGCCAACCGTGGTCAGCCGCCGCGCCGACGTGCTGCGTGAATTTGCTGCCTTGCACGGTGACGTGATCCTCAAACCGCTGGACGGCATGGGCGGCACCTCGATTTTCCGCCACCGAGTGGGCGACCCGAACCTGTCGGTGATTCTCGAAACCCTGACCAACAACGGCACTCAGCAGATCATGGCGCAGGGCTATTTGCCGGCGATCAAGGATGGCGACAAACGCATCCTGATGATTGACGGCGAGCCGGTAGATTACTGCCTGGCGCGTATTCCGGCGCAAGGTGAGACCCGCGGCAACCTCGCCGCAGGCGGTCGTGGCGAAGCCCGCCCGTTGAGCGAAAAGGACCGCTGGATTGCAGCTCAGGTCGGCCCGACGCTGCGTGAAAAGGGTCTGCTATTTGTAGGTCTGGACGTAATCGGTGAGCACCTGACTGAAATCAACGTTACCAGCCCGACCTGCATCCGCGAGATCGATAATGCGTTCGGCACCAATATCGGCGCCCTGTTGATGGATGCGATAGAGCGCAAGCTCGCTGCACGCTGATCTGCAAGCCCTATAAAAGACCAACATTGCGCTATCATGGGCACCCCGTGAAACCCGCGATGTTGGTCTTTTTGCCATGACACCTCCCAACGACCTGCCCCCCGAACTCGGCCATAAAGGCGTGCGTGCGGCCGATCGCCTCGGATTTACCCTGTTTGTCGCGGCACTGCTGCATATTGCAGTGATCGTCGGCGTGGGGTTCAACATGGAAGCGCCCAAACAGATCAGCAAAACCCTGGAAATCACCCTGTCCACGTTCAAAAGCGAAAAAGCGCCGGAAAAAGCCGACTTTTTAGCCCAGGACAACCAGCAGGGCAGCGGCACGCTGGACAAGAAAGCGGTGCCCAAGACGACGGAAATCGCCCCTTTCCAGGACAACAGCGTCAAGAAGGTCACCCCGCCGCCTGCCGCCAAACCCGAACAGACCCAGGCCGCACCCAAGGCCGCCGTGACTACCGTGGCGCCCACAGCAAAAAAAGCCCCGAGCCAGCCGCAGAAGGTCAAGACCGAAGCGGCACCCAAGGCCAGCATTCCAACGTTCGACAGTTCCCAGCTGTCCAGCGAGATTTCCAGCCTCGAAGCCGAATTGGCCAACGAGCAGCAGCTGTACGCCAAGCGCCCGAAGATCTACCGCATGAGCGCGGCTTCGACCATGCGCGACAAGGGCGCCTGGTATAAAGAAGACTGGCGCAAGAAGATTGAACGCATCGGCAACCTCAACTACCCCGAGCAGGCACGCCGGGAAAAGATCTACGGCAAACTGCGCCTGCTGGTGTCGATCAACCGCGACGGTTCGCTGCATGAAGTGCTGGTGCTTGAATCGTCGGGCCAGCCGCTGCTGGACCAGGCGGCACAACGCATCGTGCGCCTGGCGGCACCTTTTGCCCCCTTTACCGGTGATCTGGCGGACATCGACCGGCTGGAGATCATCCGCACCTGGAAATTCGCCGAAGGCGACCGCCTGTCCAGCAACTGAACTACTGTGGGAGCGGGCTTGCTCGCGATTGGATCGCTGCGTTTTAACGTTAAACCGCGCCGCCTGTATCGCGAGCAAGCCCGCTCCCACAAAGACCCAGGAATCTTGAGCTGCAAACTTGTCAGTTCACGCTGCCAGCGCCACACTAAGACTCATGAAAAAACACGCGCCGACTTACCTCAAGCATCAATTCCTGATCGCCATGCCTCATATGGCCGACCCGAACTTTGCCCACTCCTTGACCTACATCGTCGAGCACACGGCCAATGGTGCCATGGGGTTGATGATCAACCGTCCGCTGGAACTGAACCTGGCGGATGTTCTTGAGCAGTTGCGCCCGGAAAAACTTTCTTCACCCCTGTGCCAGCACGTGCCGGTCTTCGGTGGCGGGCCTGTCATGATCGACCGTGGCTTTGTCCTGCATCCGGCAAGCATGAACTTTGACGCGACCGTCGAACTCGACGACGGGCTGGCCCTGAGTACCTCTGCCGATGTGTTGTTCAGCATTGCCGACGGCCGCGGCCCGAACCGCAGCCTGATCTGCCTGGGCTATGCCGGCTGGGATGCTGGCCAGCTGGAGGCCGAATTGGCCGACAACGCCTGGCTGACCTGCCCCTATTCCGCTCATATCCTGTTTGATACCCCAAGCGAGCTGCGCCTCGACGCAGCCGCCAAACACCTCGGAGTGAACCTCAATTTGTTAAGCACCCAAGCAGGCCATTGCTGATGGCCAGCCTTCGTTTACTGCTGGGCTTCGACTACGGCACCCGCTCCATCGGCGTGGCTGTGGGCCAGATGATTACTGGCCAGGCCCGCGAACTGTGCAACCTGAAAGCCGAGAATGGCATCCCCAAGTGGGAAGAAATCGAAAAGCTGATCAAGGAGTGGCAGCCCGACGCAATGGTGGTCGGCATGCCCCTGAACATGGACGGCACCCCGAGCGACTTCTGCGCCCGGGCGCAGAAATTTGCCAATCGTCTGAATGGCCGCTTCAATTTGCCGGTTTTTACCCATGATGAACGCCTGACCACCTTCGAGGCCAAGGGCGAGCGCCGGGCCCAGGGCGGCCAGCGCGGCAGCTACCGCGACAACCCCGTTGATGCCATCGCCGCCAAACTGGTGCTGCAAGGCTGGCTCGACGAAAACCCGGCGCACTCTCAAGACTGACCCGGCGCTTGTACAATTGACCCGCCTCATTGTTTGCGCCCGCCGCCGCACGTTCTGCTGCGCGGGCCTTTTAAGGAGCCACCATGATCCTGCCTGTTCCCGCTGAACTGATCTCCCAGATGGCCCTTGATCTCAAGGCCCACCTGGCCCGTCGCGGTATCACCGAACCACGTTACATCGGTATCCGCACCGGCGGCATCTGGGTTGCCCAGGCGCTGCTCAAGGCGCTGAACAGCGACGCCCCGCTGGGCACGCTGGACGTGTCGTTCTACCGCGATGATTTCAGCCAGAACGGCCTGCACCCGCAAGTGCGGCCTTCCGAATTGCCATTCGAAATTGAAGGCCAGCACCTGGTGCTGATCGACGATGTGCTGATGAGCGGTCGGACCATTCGCGCAGCGCTGAACGAGCTGTTCGACTATGGTCGTCCGGCCAGCGTGACCCTGGTCAGCCTGCTGGACCTGGACGCCGCCGAGCTGCCGATCCGTCCGGATGTGGTGGGCGCGACCTTGTCGCTCAAGCCGAGCGAGCGGGTAAAATTGTCCGGCCCCGCGCCACTGACACTCGAACTTCAAGACCTAGCCCTCTAAGAGACCATTGCGATGACGCCTACAGACGCCAAGCGCCCGCTGCAGCTCAATGATCAGGGCCAGCTGCGCCACTTTCTGTCGCTCGACGGTTTGCCCCGTGAACTGCTGACAGAAATCCTCGACACCGCCGACTCGTTCCTTGAAGTCGGCGCCCGAGCCGTGAAAAAAGTCCCGTTGTTGCGCGGCAAGACCGTGTGCAACGTGTTCTTCGAAAACTCCACCCGCACCCGCACCACCTTTGAAATGGCCGCCCAGCGCCTGTCGGCCGACGTGATCACGCTGAACGTGTCGACCTCGTCGGCGAGCAAGGGCGAAACCCTGCTCGACACCCTGCGCAACCTAGAAGCCATGGCCGCCGACATGTTTGTGGTGCGCCACGGTGACTCCGGCGCCGCGCACTTCATTGCCGAGCACGTGTGCCCGCAGGTGGCAATCATCAACGGCGGCGACGGCCGCCATGCCCACCCGACCCAGGGCATGCTCGACATGCTGACCATCCGTCGGCACAAGGGCGGCTTCGAAAACCTGTCGGTGGCCATCGTCGGTGACATCCTGCACTCGCGGGTGGCACGTTCGAACATGATCGCCCTCAAGACCCTGGGTTGTAAGGACATTCGCGTTATCGCGCCGAAGACCCTGTTGCCGATCGGCATCGAGCAGTACGGCGTGAAGGTCTACACCGACATGACCGAAGGCCTGAAAGACGTGGATGTGGTGATCATGCTGCGCCTGCAGCGCGAGCGCATGTCCGGTGGCCTGCTGCCGAGCGAAGGCGAGTTCTACCGCCTGTTCGGCCTGACCACCGCCCGCCTGGCCGGGGCCAAGCCTGATTGCATCGTGATGCACCCGGGGCCGATCAACCGGGGGGTCGAGATTGAATCCGCGGTGGCCGATGGCCCGCACTCGGTGATCCTCAACCAGGTGACCTATGGCATTGCCGTGCGCATGGCGGTGTTGTCCATGACCATGAGCGGGCAAACCGCCCAGCGCCAATTCGAACAGGAGAACGCCCAGTGAAGCTCAGCATTCTCGGCGCCCGTGTAATTGATCCGACCAGCCAGCTGGATCAAGTGACTGACCTGCACCTGGAGGCCGGCAAGATCGTTGCCATTGGCGCAGCGCCAGCCGGTTTCACCCCGACGCAAACCATCGAAGCCAAAGGCCTGGTGGCCGCCCCCGGGCTGGTTGACCTCAACGTTGCCCTGCGTGAACCGGGCTACAGCCGCAAAGGCACCATCGCCAGCGAGACCCGCGCGGCTGCGGCCGGTGGCGTCACCAGCCTGTGCTGCCCACCGCACACCAAGCCGGTGCTGGACACCTCGGCCGTTGCCGAGCTGATCCTTGACCGCGCCCGCGAAGCCGGTAACTGCAAGGTGTTCCCGATCGGTGCATTGAGCAAAGGCCTGGACGGCGAGCAACTGGCCGAACTGATCGCCCTGCGTGACGCGGGCTGCGTGGCATTTGGCAACGGCCTCAACAGTTTCAGCAACACCCGCACCCTGTGCCGGGCACTGGAGTACGCCGCCACGTTCGACCTGACGGTGATCTTCCACTCCCAGGATCGTGATCTGGCCGAAGGCGGGATTGCCCACGACGGTGCAATGGCTGCGTTCCGAGGCTTGCCGGGCATTCCGGAAACCGCCGAAACCGTAGCCCTGGCCCGCGACCTGCTGCTGGTTGAACAAAGTGGCGTGCGCGCACACTTCAGCCAGCTGACCAGCGCCCGTGGCGTGGCCCTGATCGCTCAGGCCCAGGCTCGTGGCCTGAAAGTCACTGCGGATGTAGCCTTGTATCAGTTGATTCTGACTGACGAAGCGCTGGTGGATTTTTCCAGCGTTTACCATGTGCAACCGCCACTGCGCACCCGCGCCGACCGTGACGGCCTGCGCGAAGCTGTGAAGTCGGGCGTGGTGCAAGCCATCTCCAGCCATCACCAGCCCCACGAACGCGATGCCAAACTGGCACCATTCGGCGCGACCGAACCGGGCATGAGCAGTGTTGAAGTGCTGCTACCGCTGGCGATGACATTGGTGGAAGACGGCTTGCTCGACCTGCCGACGCTGCTCAACCGCCTGAGCGCTGGCCCGGCTGACGCCTTGCGCCTGCCAGCCGGCAAGCTGGCAGTGGGTTCGGCGGCGGACCTGGTGCTGTTTGACCCGGCGGCCTCGACCCTGGTCGGTGAACAATGGCACTCCAAAGGCGACAACTGCCCGTTCCTCGGCCATTGCCTGCCGAGTGCCGTGCGTTACACGCTGGTAGATGGGCGGATCAGTTACGAAGGCTAACGCGCTACCAATAACCTGTAGTCGTGGGAGCGAGCCTGCTCGCGAAGATCATTCGCGAGCAGGCTCGCTCCCACATAGGCAGGATTTGTGTCTTAACGACGCTCTGCGTTCTTGATCGAAATCTGATCGTTCAGAGTCCAGAAGTCATACAGGACGCCGATCAGGAAAAAACCGCCGGTGAACAGGTAAATGATCCCTGTGATCCATTTGCCCATGTACATCCGATGTACGCCCAAGACGCCCAGAAACGTCAGCAGAATCCAGGCCACGCTGTAGTCAGTATTACCTGCGGTAAACCGCAAGTCGGCTTCACGGTCCATGCTCGGGATCAGGAACAAGTCGATCAACCAGCCAATACCCAACAAGCCCAGGGTGAAAAACCAGATCGTCCCGGTTACCGGCTTGCCGTAATAAAAGCGGTGCGCGCCCAGGAAACCAAAAATCCACAGCAAATAGCCCAGCACTTTGCTGTGAGTATCGCGCTGAACATCGTCTCGATAGCCGCTCATAAATGCCCTCTTTGCTGCTGATAGAAAAATATTGTGAAGTTTTTTGTGACTTTTTTACTGTCGTGCAAAAGGTAAAAGTGTCTTACAGAAATTGGCGCAAAGCCTTGTGTTACCTGACCTGCACCCTCGCCATGCGACAATTTGCCATCATCGTTACGGAAATTGACCCTACAGTCCACCTGACAAATGGCCTGAGAAAGGACAAAAAAGCTGTTATAAAGTTTCGCGTTTATAACCATTGAGCCCTGCCGAATGCGTCCTATATTCAAGACATGGCTAACCATTTGCCTATTATTGCCACTGGCCGCCCACGCCACCAATCGTGAGCAACACCTTCCTTCGGGCTTCACCGGCTACACCGCAAAGTCATCTGCGAGTGCGCCTTATGTTGCCTCTACCAGCAAGACCGTAGCACGTCCTGCCTCCAGTAAAGCCCACCGCAAGGCCCCGGGCAAAATTGCGGCCGCTTCCCTGGCCGCCGCCAACAAGCAGAGCAGCACGGTGCTGAGCCGCGCCGTCAACGTGCTGGGCACCCCTTATCGTTGGGGCGGCAGCAGCCCAAGTAAAGGGTTCGACTGCAGCGGGCTGGTCAAATACGCCTTTAATGACGTGGCCGCCGTTGATTTGCCACGCACCTCCAGCGAAATGGCCAGCGGCCATGGCCAAAAGGTCGAGCGCAAGGACTTGAAGCCTGGCGACTTGCTGTTTTTCAACATCAAGAGCCGCAAGGTCAACCACGTTGCCATCTACCTGGGCAACGACCGCTTTATCCACGCTCCGCGTCGCGGCAAGTCGGTGACTATCGACACGCTGCAAAAGCCTTACTGGCAGAACCACTATGTGGTTGCCAAGCGTGTGCTGCCTAAAGAGAAAGGCGCGCTGCAGGTTGTGCAACGCTAAGCGCAGGCAAATCATGCAGCCGCTTCCAGCGGCTGCATGCCAACCAGGTCAGCGATATCCATCCCCCCTCCCAATTCCAGTAGAATGCCGCTGACTTTCACAACAGCGGGCTTACACGAATGTCCACGATAGCAGGCAACATTGCCCGGGTTGAGGCGCGCATCCGTGCAGCCGCACTGGCTGTGCAACGTGATGTAACGAGCATTCATCTACTCGCTGTCAGCAAGACCAAACCTGCTGGCGCGCTGCGTGAAGCCCATGCCGCGGGCATTCGCGACTTTGGCGAAAACTACCTGCAGGAAGCCCGCGCCAAACAGCTCGAATTAGCCGACCTGCCCTTGTGTTGGCACTTCATCGGCCCCATTCAATCGAACAAGACGCGCGACATCGCCGAGCATTTTGCGTGGGTGCATTCCGTTGACCGGCTCAAAATTGCCCAGCGCCTGTCTGAACAGCGCCCGGCAAACCTGCCGCCGCTCAATATCTGCATTCAGGTCAATGTCAGCGGTGAGGCCAGCAAGTCGGGCTGTACCCCGGCAGACCTTCCTGCGCTGGCGGCCGCCATCAGCGCCCTGCCACGCTTGAAACTGCGCGGCCTGATGGCGATACCCGAGCCCACGGAGGACCGCGCCGAGCAGGACGCAGCCTTTGCGACAGTACGCACATTGCAAGAAAGCCTGGACATGGGCCTTGATACGCTTTCAATGGGCATGAGCCATGACCTGGAGTCTGCGATTGCCCAAGGCGCCACCTGGGTACGCATCGGCACGGCATTATTTGGCGCCCGCGACTACGGCCAGGCCTGAAACGGCCTGTCTCATTTTTTATAAGGATCGGTTATGAGCAAAATGCGTATTGCCTTTATCGGCGCCGGCAACATGGCTTCCAGCTTGATCGGCGGCCTGTTAGCCAAAGGCCTGGATGCAGCACAGATCCGCGCCAGCGATCCGGGTGCCGAGACGCGGGCCAAAGTGGCCGCCGAGCATGGCATCGAACTGTTTGCCGATAACGCGCAAGCCATTCAGGACGCCGATGTGATCGTGATCGCGGTCAAGCCACAGGCCATGAAAGCCGTGTGCCAGGACCTGCGCCCGCACCTCAAGCCCCATCAATTGCTGGTATCCATTGCCGCCGGCATTACCTGCGCCAGCCTGCTTGACTGGCTGGGCAACCAGCCGCTGGTACGCTGCATGCCCAACACCCCGGCCCTGCTGGGCAAGGGCGTAAGTGGCCTGTTTGCCACCGCCGATGTTACCGCCGAGCAACGCCAGCAGGCTGAACAACTGCTAAGTGCCGTGGGCATTGTGGTGTGGGTGGACAGCGAAGCGCAGATCGATGCCGTGACTGCCGTGTCCGGCAGCGGCCCGGCGTACTTCTTCCTGTTGATCGAAGCCATGACCGATGCCGGCGTCAAGCTCGGCCTGCCCCGTGACGTGGCCAAGCAGCTTGCCGAGCAGACTGCACTGGGTGCCGCGCACATGGCCGTGGCCAGCGATGTCGATGCTGCCGAGCTGCGCCGCCGCGTGACCTCGCCTGCCGGTACTACTGAAGCAGCGATCAAGTCATTCCAGGCCGACGGCTTTGCCGCCACGGTCGAAAAAGCATTGAGTGCCGCCGCGCACCGCTCGGCCGAAATGGCCGAACAACTGGGTCAATAAAGGAGCACATGATGTCCGGACTTAATGGCGCTGCCATTTTCGTGATTCAAACCCTGGGTAGCCTCTACCTGCTGATCGTACTGCTGCGGTTTATCCTGCAACTGGTGCGGGCGAACTTCTACAACCCGCTGTGCCAGTTCATCGTCAAGGCCACCCAGCCGCTGCTCAAGCCGCTGCGCCGGGTGATCCCGAGCCTGTTCGGCCTGGACATGTCATCGCTGGTACTGGCGATCATCGTGCAGATGGTGATCTTCGCCGTGGTCCTGACGCTCAGCTACATGTCGTTCAACGTCTTTGGCCTGCTGCTCTGGGCGATCATTGGCGTGACTGCGCTGTTTTTGAAAGTGTTCTTCTTCGCCATGATCATCAGCGTGATCCTGTCGTGGGTGGCACCCGGCAGCACCAGCCCTGGCGCTGAACTGGTCAACCAGATCACCGAACCTGCCCTGGCCCCGTTCCGCCGCTTCCTGCCAAGCATGGGCGGCCTGGATATCTCGCCCATCCTGGCGTTTATGGTGATCCAGCTGATCCAGAGCTTCGTGATCCCGCCATTGGCCATGTACGTCGGCATGCCGGTCATCTTGTTCGGCCTGATCTGATGAGCTACTACCGTTGGGACGGCGAGGACCTGATTCTCGACTGTCACCTGCAACCCAAGGCCAGCAGCGACGAGTTCGCCGGCCTGCACGGTGACCGCCTGAAAATCCGTCTCACCGCCCCACCGGTAGAGGGCAAGGCCAACGCCCACCTGATGGCCTTTCTGGCCAAGGCGTTCGGCATAGCCAAAAGTCAGGTCAGCCTGGTGAGCGGCGAGCTTAACCGGCAGAAACGCGTGCGCTTGCATGCACCCAAAAAACTGCCGGACTTGCCGGGGCTGGCCAGGCCCTGAACCTGTGGGAGCGGGCTTGCTCGCGATACTGGCACCGCGCTCGGTCGACAAACTGCGGTGATGCAATCGCGAGCAAGCCCGCTCCCACAGAGTTTGGCTACAGGTCATAAAATCAGCCCAGACCATTGCTTGCTGCTACGCCCCCCGCTCATTAGACTTACGCCTCATTTAAATGAGAGCAGGGTCGATGCCAGCTGCCTTTCCCCCCGATTCCGTTGGTCTGGTCGTGCCGCAAACAGCGCACTTCAACGAGCCCCTGGCGCTAGCCTGCGGTCGCTCACTGCCTGCCTATGATCTGATCTACGAAACCTACGGCCAGCTCAATGCCTCGGCCAGCAACGCCGTACTCATCTGTCACGCACTGTCAGGGCACCATCACGCGGCGGGCTACCACAGCGCCGATGATCGCAAGCCCGGCTGGTGGGACAGTTGCATCGGTCCCGGCAAGCCAATCGACACCAACAAGTTCTTCGTCGTCAGCCTCAACAACCTGGGCGGCTGCAACGGTTCTACCGGCCCAAGCAGCATGAACCCTGAAACCGGCCGGCCGTTTGGCGCCGAGTTCCCGGTGTTGACCGTTGAAGATTGGGTCCACAGTCAGGCCCGCCTGGCGGACCGGCTGGGCATCAGCCAATGGGCCGCCGTGATCGGCGGCAGCCTGGGTGGCATGCAGGCGCTGCAGTGGAGCATCAGTTACCCTGATCGCCTGCGCCATTGCCTGGCGATTGCCTCGGCGCCCAAATTGTCCGCGCAAAATATCGCGTTCAACGAAGTCGCTCGTCAGGCCATCCTTACCGACCCCGAGTTCCACGGCGGTTCGTTCCAGGAAAAAGGCGTGATTCCCAAGCGCGGCCTGATGCTGGCACGCATGGTCGGGCATATCACCTACCTCTCCGATGACTCGATGGGCGAAAAATTCGGCCGTGGCCTGAAGAACGAAAACCTCAACTACGACTTCCACAGCGTCGAGTTCCAGGTCGAGAGCTACCTGCGTTATCAGGGCGAAGAGTTCTCCGGGCGTTTCGACGCCAACACTTACCTGTTGATGACCAAGGCGCTGGACTACTTCGACCCGGCGGCCAACTTTGACGACGACCTGGCCAAAACTTTTGCCGGGGCCAAGGCACGCTTCTGCGTGATGTCGTTCACCACCGACTGGCGCTTCTCGCCGGCCCGCTCGCGGGAGCTGGTGGATGCATTGATGGCCGCGAAAAAAGACGTCTGCTACCTGGAAATCGACGCTCCGCAAGGCCATGACGCCTTTCTGATCCCGATTCCGCGCTACCTGCAAGCCTTCAGCAATTACATGAACCGCATAGAACTGTGAGAACGCCATGAGAGCCGACCTGGAAATCATCCAAGACTGGATCCCCGCCGGCAGCCGCGTGCTCGACCTTGGTTGTGGTGATGGCGAACTGCTGAGCTGGCTGCGCGACAACAAGCAAGTCACCGGTTACGGCCTGGAAAACGACCCGGACAACATTGCCGAATGTGTGGCCAAGGGCATCAACGTCATCGAGCAGGACCTCGACAAGGGCCTGGGCAACTTCGCCAGCAACAGCTTTGATATCGTGGTCATGACCCAGGCGCTGCAAGCCGTGCACTACCCCGACCGGATCCTCGATGAAATGCTGCGCGTCGGTCGCCAGTGCATCATCACCTTTCCGAACTTCGGCCACTGGCGTTGCCGCTGGTACCTTGCCAGCAAGGGGCGGATGCCGGTCTCCGAATTCCTGCCTTACACCTGGTACAACACGCCGAACATTCACTTCTGCACTTTCGAAGACTTCGAGGCGCTGTGCCGCGAGCGCGAAGCACAAGTGATCAACCGCCTTGCCGTAGATCAACAACACCGACACGGGTGGGCGAGCAAGATATGGCCTAACCTGTTGGGCGAGATTGGCATTTATCGTGTCAGCAGTCCCGGCCTTCAGGATCATCAGGTCGCGGTCTAAACCAGCAAGTTCTAAGGAGAGTGACAATGGGTCGTATTGGATTACTACTGCTTTCGATGTGTTTTGGCATGCAGGCTTTTGCCGGTGACGGCACATCTGCCCAGCGTCAACAGACGTTTGGCGACACAACGGTGTATTACAACGCGTTCCCGTCGACTTTCCTGACGCCGGAAATCGCCAACGAATTTGAAGTCACCCGCAGCAAAACCAATGCGGTGCTCAACATCACCCTGAACAAGGGCGGCAAGAACATTGCCGCCAACGTTCAAGGCACGGTCCGGACGGGCGATGCCAAGCCGATACCCTTGACCTTCCGTCAGGTGGGCAAGAACGGCGAAATCAATTATCTGGCCCAGTTCCCGGTGGCCGGGCCGCAGACCTTCACCTTCAAAGTGGATGTGAAGGCAGGCGGCGCTACCTCTGAAACCATCCAATTTTCTCAAATGGTCGCTCCAATCGAATGATGAACCTCACGCAACTGGTACTGGCTAGCCACAACGCCGGCAAACTCAAAGAACTTCAGGCCATGCTCGGCGAGTCGGTGCAGTTGCGCTCGATTGGAGAATTCAGCAGCGTTGAGCCGGAAGAAACCGGCTTGTCGTTTGTTGAGAACGCAATTCTTAAAGCCCGCAATGCCGCACGCCTCTCGGGCTTGCCGGCACTGGCCGACGACTCGGGGCTGGCCGTGGACTTTCTCGGCGGCGCGCCGGGCATTTATTCGGCACGTTATGCAGACGGCAAAGGCGACGCGGCCAACAACGCCAAGCTGCTCGACGCCCTCAAAGACGTGCCCGAGGCAGAGCGCGGTGCACAGTTTGTCTGCGTGCTGGCACTGGTACGCCACGCCGACGACCCGCTGCCGATCATCTGTGAAGGCCTGTGGCACGGGCGCATCCTGCCTGCAGCCAGCGGCGAACACGGTTTCGGCTATGACCCGCTGTTCTGGGTACCGGAGCGCAACTGCTCCAGCGCCGAACTCAGCCCCACGGAGAAAAACCAGCTGAGCCACCGTGCGCGCGCCATGGTTTTGCTGCGTCAGCGTTTGGGCCTGAAATGACCCACGACACACCTCCACAGCCGCTCTATCTGGGCGCGGCTGGCTTTACCCAGCAGGCGCCGCGCGCGCCGCTGAGCCAATTGCCCCCTCTGTCGCTGTATATCCATATTCCGTGGTGCGTGCGCAAATGCCCGTATTGCGACTTCAACTCCCACACCGCCAGCCCGGTGCTGCCCGAAGAAGAATACGTCGACGCGCTGCTGGCCGACCTCGATCAGGACCTGCACGCTGTTTATGGTCGCGAGCTCAGCTCGATCTTCTTCGGCGGCGGCACACCGAGCCTGTTCAGCGCACACGCTCTGGGGCGCCTGCTAAAAGGCGTTGAAGCGCGCATCCCGTTTGCCAGTGATATCGAAATCACCCTGGAAGCCAACCCGGGCACATTCGAGCAGGAAAAGTTCGTGGCTTACCGCAAGCTGGGCATCAATCGCCTGTCGATCGGTATCCAGAGCTTCCAGCAAGAGAAGCTGCAGGCCCTGGGTCGCATCCACAACGGCGATGAAGCTGTGCGTGCAGCCTCAATGGCGCGACTGGCGGGCTTTGACAACTTCAACCTGGACCTGATGCACGGCTTGCCCGATCAGTCCCTGGAGGACGCCCTGAGCGACCTGCGCCAGGCTATTGCGCTCAAGCCGACGCATCTGTCGTGGTATCAGCTGACCCTGGAGCCCAACACGGTGTTCTGGAACCAGCCCCCCGTGCTGCCGGAAGACGACACCCTGTGGGACATTCAGGAAGCCGGTCAAGCGCTGCTCGCCGAGCACGGCTACACCCAGTACGAAGTGTCGGCCTACGCCCAGCCCGGCCGGCCGGCGCGGCACAATCTCAATTACTGGAGTTTCGGCGACTTTATCGGCATCGGCGCTGGCGCCCACGGCAAACTGAGCCATCCTGATGGCCGTATCGTGCGCACCTGGAAAACTCGTCTGCCAAAGGACTACCTGAATCCAGCGAAATCCTTTCAAGCAGGAGAGAAAGCTCTTACAGCAGAAGAGCTGCCATTTGAGTTTCTAATGAACGCCTTGCGCCTGACCGACGGCGTTGACTCGGCGCTCTATCCTCAGCGCACGGGGTTACCACTGGACAGCTTGAGCACTGGACGCAAAGCAGCCGAACAAAGTGGCTTATTGCAGGTCGAACCGTCACGCCTGGCGGCAACTGCCCGGGGCCAGCTGTTTCTCAATGACCTGTTGCAGCACTTTTTGACCTAAGGAAATCGAATGGACTTGGTACTCGACCTGCTTGCCAACGTATCGCGCTGGAGCCGCAGTCACCTCTCGGAGATCGCTCTGGCCTTGATTGGCTGTGTACTGGTGCTGTTCGGTGCCGACTTCAAGGGCTGGGTCGAACAACGTCTGGGCAGCATTGCGGGCGCCCTGCGCGTGCCGCTGATGGCCCTGCTTTGCCTGATCGGCAGCGGTGCGGCCCTGATCTACGCCACGCCCTGGGTCGAACGCGGGTTGAGCCAGTTCAACAACTACAGCTTGGCACCGGTGCTGTTGGTGGTGCTGGTATTGATCGGGGTGGTGGCGGATCGGCGCTGAAGAACACCCAGGATATCGTGTGGGAGCGGGCTTGCTCGCGATACAGGCTACGCGGTGCATCTGATTCACCGCTGTGATGCCATCGCGAGCAAGCCCGCTCCCACAGATTTCGTACGAACTTCACCGACCCCAAAGCAGGGTGGGGCCGGTGATTGAAAAACCGCTTAAGCCAGTTTTTCGAACTTCAAATCCCACACGCCGTGCCCAAGACGTTCGCCGCGGCGTTCGAACTTGGTCACCGGGCGCTCAGGCGGACGTGGCACGCACTTGCCGTCTTCAGCCAGATTGCGGTAACCCGGGGCGACGTTCATCACTTCCAGCATGTATTCCGCATAGGGTTCCCAGTCGGTAGCCATGTGCAACACGCCGCCAACCTTGAGCTTGGAGCGCACCAGTTCGGCGAAGGACGCTTGCACGATCCGGCGCTTGTGGTGACGGCTCTTGTGCCAAGGGTCCGGGAAGAACAGCAGCAGGCGATCAAGGCTGTTGTCTGCCACGCAACGGGTCAGGACTTCGATTGCATCGCAATCGTATACCCGCAAGTTGGTCAGGCCCTGGGTCAACACGCCGTTAAGCAGCGCGCCCACACCCGGACGGTGAACCTCTACGCCGATAAAGTCCTGCTCAGGCGAAGCCGCTGCCATTTCCAGCAGGGAATGGCCCATGCCAAAACCGATTTCCAGGGTGCGCGGCGCAGAGCGACCAAACACCTGGTCGAAATCGACCGGCGCGTCAGCCAGTGGCAGTACATACAGCGGCGTGCCTTGATCGAGGCCGCGTTGCTGGCCTTCGGTCATGCGCCCGGCGCGCATCACAAAACTCTTGATGCGACGGTGTTGGCGATCGTCGCCTTCTTCCGGGATTGGGGTGTCTAGTAATTCAGTCATCAGTGGCTCTTACTTGATCAGACCATCCAGCGGCGAAGAGGCGCTGGCATAGAGTTTTTTCGGCATGCGCCCGGCCAGGTACGCCAGGCGGCCCGCCACAATGGCGTGTTTCATGGCTTCGGCCATGATGATCGGATGCTGGGCATTGGCGATGGCCGAGTTCATCAGCACCGCTTCGCAGCCCATTTCCATGGCGATGGTCGCGTCGGAGGCAGTGCCCACACCCGCATCGACCAGTACCGGAATTTTTGCTTCTTCAAGGATGATGCGCAGGTTGTAGGGATTGCAGATCCCCAGACCGGTGCCAATCAGGCCAGCCAGCGGCATCACGGCAATACAGCCCATGGCTTCCAGCTCGCGGGCAATGATCGGATCATCGCTGGTGTATACCATTACGTCGAAACCGTCCTTGACCAGAATCTCGGCGGCCTTGAGGGTTTCGATCACGTTGGGGAACAGGGTTTTCTGGTCGGCCAGCACTTCAAGCTTGACCAGCTTGTGGCCATCGAGCAGTTCACGGGCCAGGCGGCAGGTACGTACGGCTTCAACCGCGTCATAGCAGCCTGCAGTGTTGGGCAGGATGGTGTAGCGATCCGGCGGCAACACATCGAGCAGGTTCGGCTCGCCCGGGTTCTGACCGATGTTGGTGCGGCGTACGGCGACGGTGACGATCTCGGCACCCGAGGCTTCAATGGCCAGGCGGGTTTCTTCAAGGTCACGGTACTTGCCGGTGCCCACCAGCAGGCGCGACTGGTAGGTACGGCCGGCCAGGGTAAAAGGCTTGTCGCTGCGAACGTTGCTCATCGGGAATCCTCTTTAATTATGTGCACTTGCGGGTCGAGCATGATGGGCAGGGCAAAAACCTAGCCGCCACCGATGGCATGCACCACTTCGACCTGGTCACCGGCTTTGAGTACCGTCTCGGCATGCTGGCTGCGCGGGACAATGTCCAGGTTCAGCTCGACCGCAACCCTGCGGCCGGTCAGTTCCTGACGGGCCAGCAAGTCGGCGACGGTCTCGCCGTCGGGTAGTTCAAAGGATTCACCGTTCAACTGAATGAGCATGCGCGACGCTGCCTTCATTTTAAGGGGCCAGCATTCTAGCCCGATCAGTCAGGCCGACCCAAGCCATTCATCTTGCAGGCTCAGCTCAGGCGCCAGGCGGCCAGCCCCAAACACAGCCAGCCGGCCAGAAATGCCAGGCCGCCGAAGGGCGTGATGATCCCCAGCTTGCTGATGCCGGTCATGGTCAGCACATACAAGCTGCCGGAAAACAGCACAATGCCGACAGCAAAACAGACACCTGCCCAGGTCACAAGGCGCCCGGGCAGATGAGTGGCCAGCAAGGCCACGCCAAACAGGGCCAGGGTGTGGACCAACTGGTAGGTCACGCCTGTATGAAAAATAGCCAGATACTGTTCAGTCAGGCGGCCTTTAAGGCCATGGGCCGCGAAAGCACCCAAAGCAACACCGGTAAAGCCGAAGAATGCGGCCAGCATCAAAAAAACGCGCAGCATGGGGTTACTCCAGTCAGGATCATGGAATGGCGCAGGGTCTGTATAATGGCCCGCTCAACGGGTTCGGCCAAGTCATCCATGCTGCGTTTTCTTGTTCATCGCTTTCTCAAGGTCCTGCTCTGGTTCGCAGTGGGCAGCGCATTGCTGGTGCTGGTTTTTCGCTGGGTACCGCTTCCCGGCACGGCGCTGATGGTCGAACGCAAGGTCGAGTCATGGCTTGACGGCCAGCCGATTGACCTGCAGCGCAGTTGGCGGCCGTGGGATGAAATATCCGACGAACTGAAAGTTGCGGTCATGGCAGGTGAGGATCAGAAATTCCCCGAGCACTGGGGTTTTGACTTCGGGGCGATCAGGGCTGCGCTGATCCACAACGAACAAGGCGGAACGCTGCGCGGTGCCAGTACGCTGAGCCAGCAAGTGTCGAAGAACCTGTTTTTGTGGTCCGGTCGCAGCTGGCTGCGCAAAGGCCTGGAAGCCTGGTTTACCGCGTTGATCGAGGTGTTGTGGCCCAAGCAGCGGATTCTTGAGGTGTACCTCAATAGTGCGGAGTGGGATGAAGGCGTGTTCGGCGCCGAGGCCGCAGCGCAGCATCACTTTGGCGTGAGTGCCAAAAACCTTACGCGCCAGCAGGCCAGTTATCTGGCGGCCGTGCTGCCCAGCCCGCTGAACTGGAGTGCAAGCCACCCCAGCACCTATGTCAGCCGCCGCGCCGGGTGGATTCGTCAGCAGATGAGCCAGTTGGGGGGCGACAGCTATCTCACCACACTGAACAACTCACGCAAGGCGCCTTGGGCGGGCTAACCTGAAAATCTGCAAGCCCCTCACCCCAGCCCTCTCCCAAAGGGAGAGGGGGCCGATCTCCAGCGAGTTCAAAATCCACGTCAACCCCGATCAAGCGGCTGGGGTGAGGGCCAAGCACTCACTCAGCAATCCGGTTTGTCCGCTGTATAGCGCCGCGCCGGGTTTACCGCCGCACCAAACTCACGCAGTGCCTTGGCGCCAATCAACAGCGGGTAGTTGAAGCTGCTCCGGTCGGTGAGGTTGACCTCCACCGTGCGTTTGACATCACCCAGGCACATTTCCAGATCGACCACCGGGCGCTTGGCGCTTTCGGGGGTTTCCCGGTCTTCATCTTCATCGGCGCGGCTTTTGATCTTGCTGATGCGCGCCACCTTATGTTCATACACTTTGCTGCTGGCACCTTCGGTGGCCAGCTGGAAGCGCACCCACTCTTCACCGTCACGGGTAAAGGTCTGGATATTTTTGGCCGACAGCGACGCGGTCAAGGCACCCGTGTCCATCTTGGCTTTAAGGGTCTCGCCGATTTCCGGCAATTTGATGTACTCGTAACGCCCGTAAAGGGTCGGCTCGGCGGCCATCACCGGCAGCGCCAATACAGACAGCAACGCAAGAACAGACTTCATGCAGGCATTTCCTTTGAAAAAGTAAGAGTTAGACCACTTATCCACAGTAGGTTCACACTGGGTGTGTGGGAGCGAGCCTGCTCGCGATACTGGCGACCTGGTGAGTCTGCTTCACCGCGTTGAGGCTATCGCGAGCAGGCTCGCTCCCACAAGGTCCATGGATTTGGCGTTCAGCACCAGTCTGCTTATCATGGCCAGTCCTTAAACGTTCAAGAGTTGCTTATGCGCCGCCTGCTCACCGGCTGTCTGGTTACCCTGCTGTTGCTGTGCAACACCCTGATCCTGTTCGGGCCGTTGATGCTGTTTGCCCTGCTCAAACTGGCATCGTCGGGGCGCCTGCGCGATTACAATTCGCGGGCGGTGATGTGGATTGCCGAAACCTGGTCCGAAATCGACAAACGCATTTTTGCCCTGTGCCTGCCCACCCAATGGGATATTCGCGGCGCCGAAGGTCTGAGCCGCGATACCTCGTATCTGGTGATCAGCAACCACCAGTCGTGGGTCGATATCCCCGCGTTAATGCAGGGCCTGAACCGGCGCACGCCGTTCTTCAAATTCTTCCTGAAAAAAGAACTGATCTGGGTCCCCTTTCTGGGCCTGGCATGGTGGGCGCTCGACTACCCGTTCATGAAGCGCTATTCCAAGGCCTTTCTGGCCAAACATCCGCAGCTCAAAGGCGAAGACCTGAAGATCACCCGGGCTGCCTGCGAACTGTTCAAGCGCCAGCCGGTGACGATCGTCAATTACCTCGAGGGCACGCGCTTTACCCCGGCCAAACACGCGCAACAACATTCATCCTATACCTGGCTGCTCAAGCCCAAGGCAGGCGGGGTGGCGTTTGTGCTGGCGGCGATGGGCGAACAGCTGGATGCCGTGCTCGACGTGACTGTGGTGTATCCACAGGCAAAGATTCCGGGCTTTTGGCAGTTGATCAGCGGGCAGGTGCCCAAGGTGATTGTCGATATACAGACCCGCGAACTGGATCCGGCATTGTGGCAGGGGGATTACGAAAACGACCCGGTGTTTCGTGAGCAGGTCCAGAGCTGGGTCAACCAGCTCTGGACCCTGAAAGACCAGCGTATCAGCACCTTGCGTGCCGAGCGCGGCTAGCCTTTAAACGCCCCAGGCGCTGCCCAGCTTGCTCAGCAGCGAAGTGCTGACGTTCTGGCCCTTGAAGTAGTCCAGCAGTACCGGAGCAAACTTGGCAACCATACCGTCCTGCATGCCCAGCGCAGTGAATGCGGCGTTCAGCTGGTCAGTGTTGGCCACGTTGCTGACAGCGCTGGTCGCGGTCTCGGAAACACCGCTGGATTTGCCCAGCAGGCCGCCCAACTGGCTCAACTGACCCAGGGCACCGGCGCCAGCCAGCTTGTTCACGCCCGGCACTTGCTGGGTCAGTTCGGAGTAGTCGCTGGAGGTCAGCTGGTTTTTCGCCAGGCTCAACATCGCGCCAATACCGCCCGCTGCCTGCTCAGGCTTGACGCCCAGCTCGTTGACCTTGGTCAGCATCTGCACGGCCTGGGCCGATTTGTCCGTGGTGGCGCCATTACCGTTGCCACCCTGAACCTGCGCGGCCACGTTGGCTACGTCGCTCAGGCTGAAACCTGCGAACACCGGGCTCGCTGCCACGGTCATCAATGTTGCCAGTGCCACGCCGCTCAACTTTTTCATCGCTTCAACCTCTAGAACCAAAAAGCCGCCCGCCAGGGAGCGGTAAAACTATGGGTAAGACCCAAAAACCGGGCAGATGTTCCCAAGTGCCACTATCGGGTCAAACGGTCTGTAATCTTAATTGAAAACGAGTGCATCCGCTGAGCCCTTGCCTGCGTATACAGAGCAGCGAGGTAACTCACATGATTGGAACAACCCTATACCCTGAACTACCCTCAACCGACAACTGGTCTGAAGTCCTGGCTTTTTTTGAGGGGAGAACAGCTATTTTAACCGCCAATACCGATTACCTTGAAAAGCTGTTGGCCCAATGTTCATTGGGTAATCGACGCGCCTTTGAAACCCTCTACCGCAGCGTGGCCCCGCGCTTGTACAGCGTGGCCTTGCGCTGCATGGGCCGACGCGACCTGGCAGAGGATGTGGTGCAGGAAAGTTTTGTGCGTATCTGGCACAGCGCCTCACGTTACGAAGCCCATTTGTCGGCACCGCTGACCTGGATGATCACCATCACCCGCAACCAGGCCATCGACCAGTTGCGCAAACACCGTGAATTGCCCTTGAGTGACCAGCAGCAAGACAACGTGGCCGATGACAGTCCCAGCGCCCTCGACCAACTGGGCAGCGCCCGTGAAGCCTGCGCCCTCAACCAGTGCCTGGAACAACTCGAAGGCATGCAACTCCAGAGCATCACCAGCGCCTACTTCCATGGGCTGAGCGCCAGCGAGCTGGCACAGCAACTGGCTGCACCCCTCGGTTCGGTCAAATCCTGGATTCGCCGGGGTATGCAGCGACTGCGCAGGTGCCTCGAATCATGAACTATCAAACACCCGAGTTACGCCGTGCGCTGACCGCCGATTACGCCATCGGGCTGATGCCGCCCACGGCCCGCAGGCGTTTTGAGCACCTGCTGCAGGGCGACGCGCTCCTGCGCGCCGAACTGGCCCGCTGGCTGGAACACCTCAACCTGCTGACCGAGCCACTGATCGAGCAACCCGTACCGGATCGCGTGTGGCGGGCCATCGTGGCCCGTATCGAGCCGCAAACCCTGCATGTGCCGGCAAAGCGTCCGTTCTGGAACTGGCTGCGTTTGAGTGCACTTGCCTGCTCATTGCTGATCGTCGTGACTGCCGGCCTGCTCTACAATCGCGACAGCGTGCAATACAAAGCCACCCTGCTCAGCGGCACTGCGCAGCCCGGCCTGAGCATCGAGGCCCACAGCGATTATCTGAAAGTAAAACCGCTGGAGCTGTCGGCGGTGGATGGGGGCAGCAGCCTGGAACTGTGGGCGATACCGGTTGAAGGCAAACCGGTGTCCCTTGGACTGATCCCCCGCGATGGCGATGGCCGCATAACCCTTAGCCAAAGTCAGCAGCAACTCATCAGGGTGCCGGTGGTGCTCGCCGTGAGCCTGGAACCGCAAGGCGGCTCGCCAACCGGTCAGCCGACGGGCCCCGTGCTGTATCAGGGGCCGCTGGCCAGCCTGTAAAAACAATCCACGCAGTTGTGGGAGCGGGCTTGCTCGCGATGCAGACAACTCGGTACATCTCAATAACCGAGGTGCTGCAATCGCGGGCAAGCCCGCTCCCACAGGGTTGGCGCTGGTGTTTATGCCTTGCTGAACATCCGGTGCGGGTCGATCACGAACTTCTTCGGCACACCGGCATCGAACTCGCCATAGCCCCGCGGCGCGTCGTCCAGGCTGATCACTTCAACACCTACGATGTCAGCGATCTTGATTCGGTCCCACATGATCGCCTGCATCAGCTGGCGGTTGTATTTCATCACTGGCGTCTGCCCGGTGTGGAAGCTGTGGGACTTGGCCCAGCCCAACCCGAAGCGGATGCTCAGGCTGCCCTTCTTCGCCGCCGCGTCTACCGCACCCGGGTCTTCGGTCACATACAGGCCCGGAATGCCGATCTTGCCCGCCACCCGCACCACGCCCATCAGCGAGTTGAGCACCGTGGCCGGTGCTTCATGCTTGACCCCGTCATGGCCGTGCCCGCGAGCTTCAAAACCCACTGCATCCACCGCACAATCCACTTCCGGCTCGCCCAGCAGTTCGGCGATCTGTTCGTGCAGGGGCGTATCTTTGGACAGGTCGGCAATTTCAAAACCCTGCGCCTTGGCGTGGGCCAGACGAATCGGATTAACGTCACCGACAATCACCACCGCCGCACCCAGCAAGCGCGCCGAAGCCGCAGCCGCCAGACCCACCGGGCCAGCACCGGCGATATACACCGTGCTGCCAGGGCCAACGCCAGCAGTGACGGCGCCGTGATAGCCGGTGGGCAGGATGTCGGAGAGGCAGGTCAGGTCGCGGATTTTTTCCATCGCCGCATCGCGATTCGGCAGCTTGAGCAGGTTGAAATCGGCGTAAGGCACCAATACATATTCAGCCTGACCGCCAACCCAGTCGCCCATGTCCACGTAACCATATGCGCCGCCGGGACGGGCCGGGTTGACGGTCAGGCACACGCCGGTGTTCTGTTCCTTGCAGCTGCGGCAGCGGCCGCACGCCACGTTGAACGGCACCGAAACCAGGTCGCCGACTTTCAGGTGTTCCACATCACGCCCGGCCTCGATCACCTCGCCGGTGATCTCATGACCCAGCACCAGCCCGGTTTGCGCCGTGGTGCGGCCACGCACCATATGCTGGTCGGAGCCGCAGATATTGGTCGACACTACCCGCAGGATTACGCCGTGGTGGATGGGCTTGCCCTGAGGGTTCTGCATCTTGGGGAAAGGAATGCTTTGCACTTCAACCTGGCCGTTGCCCAGGTACACCACACCGCGATTGTCAGCCATCGTATTCACCCTTAGTTGTTATTGGCGGGATTAACTTGCTGCTTGCAGCTTAGAAGGTGGCGCGGGGTCACAGCACCACGGTACGACCTCCATTTAGGAAAACGCGCCGCTCAATGTGATAGCCCACGCCTCGCGCCAGGGTTTGCGCTTCGATATCACGGCCCTTGGCGATCAGGTCTTCGGGGTAGTGGCTGTGGTCTACCACCTCGACGCCCTGGGCAATGATCGGGCCTTCGTCGAGGTCGTTGTTGATGTAATGGGCGGTAGCACCGACCAGTTTGACGCCCTTCTCGTAGGCCTGATGATAGGGCTTGGCGCCCTTGAAGCCGGGCAGCAGGGAGTGGTGAATATTGATCGCCTTGCCGTCGAGCTTGCGACACAGCTCGGGGGACAGCACTTGCATGTAGCGGGCGAGGATCACCAGCTCGGCGCCGGTGTCTTCGATCACCTGCCAAACCTTGGCCTCCTGCGCAGGCTTGTTGGCCGGGTCGAGGGCGAAGTGGTGGTAGGGGATGCCGTGCCACTGCGCCAGAGGCTCCAGATCCGGGTGATTGGAGACCACGGCCACCACGTCCATCGACAACTGGCCAATGCGCTGGCGATAGAGCAGGTCGTTGAGGCAGTGGTCAGCCTTGGACACCATAATCAGCACTTTGGGCCGATGGTGTGGCGGTGTCAGTTCGAACGTCATGCCAAAGGCCTGGCCGCGCTCGGCCAGGCCGGCGCGAAATTCGTGTTCATCGAAGCCGTCGGGCTGGCGGAACTCAACGCGGATAAAAAAACGCGCCGAACGCTGATCGTCGAAGGAATGGTGTTCGGTGACGTAGCAGCGGTGCTCAAACAGATAACGCGTCACCGCGTCGACGGTGCCCAGCAGGCTCGGGCAGTCGGCGGTGAGGATCCAGGTGTCGGGGGCGCGGCTCATGGCGGGAGTCCTTGGTTGTTGTTGGAATGCGCACGTACAGGTGTGGGAGCGGGCTTGCCCGCGATGCAAACAACTCGGTGCATCCGGTTGACCGAGGGGCTGCCATCGCGAGCAAGCCCGCTCCCACAGGGGACAGCAGGCGGGTTTACGCCTCCACGCTCAACCCGTATTCAGCCGCCGCATCCTGCAACCATAACCACCAGTAATCCGAAAAACTGCGGCGGATCAGCAGTTCCCAGGTGTCTTCGCCGGTATGACGAATCACCAGCTGCGACTTGGCGAAGACCGTGCCCACCGCCTTGCCCACCGGGAAATTGTCGGGGTGTACGTCATAACTGGTGGACTTCATCAGCACCTCGCGCACCTTCGGCCCGCTCAGTTCCAGCAGCTGTTGCCCGCCACTGACGTTGACCACCGAAATATGCAGCCCCGCCAGCGCCGCCCGCAGGGCTTGCTCCACGGCGAACTCCTGGCCACCGGGGACGATCAGCAGCCACTCATCCGGCCCCATCCATTGCAGCGAGGTATCAGCGTTGGCCACCAGGCTCAGGGCCACGGGCAGTTCCAGGCCCAGGGCCTTGTGCACGCCTTCGGCAAAGGCCGGGTCTTTGGCGTCACCGCGCAGGGTCAGGTGGCCCAGCAGTTTTTTCTCGCGTACGGTCACGCCAGGGTTTTTCCGGCCCTTGCCGATCAGGCCGGCCAGGCTGGCATGGTGCAGCGAGGATTCGGCTTTGGCGCCCGACTCCGGGCGCTGTTGGTATACGTTGGCTGTGGTCATGAGATCACCCATTCAAATATTCTGCCGGTCGCCTTTCGGGTCGAAGAACACCGAAGACACAATTTCAGCCTCGATCACGCTGCCGTCGACCTGGGGCGAGAACACCCGTTCGCCGATACACTTCAAGCCGCCCTTGACCACACCCATGGCAAATGAATAACCCAGTGAGTTGTGGGCATAACTCGACGTCACGTGGCCGACCATGGTCATCGGGATCGACTGCTTGGCATCGAACACCAGTTGCGCGCCTTCGGGCAGCCATTGGGTCGGGTTGATGGGCTTGAGCCCCACCAGCTGCTTGCGCTGGTCACGTACGCAGTCTTCACGGTTCATGCCGCGCCAGCCGATCCACGAGAACGGTTTGGTGCGGCCCACGCACCAGCCCATGTTCAGGTCGTCGGGGGTCATGGAACCGTCAGTGTCCTGACCAACGATGATGAAGCCCTTCTCGGCCCGCAACACGTGCATGGTCTCGGTGCCATAAGGGGTGAGGTTGTACTGCTTGCCCGCCTCGACGATTTTTTCCAGCACGCCCATGGCGTAGTCAGCCTGGGTATTGACCTCGTAGGACAGCTCGCCGGTAAACGAGATACGGAACACCCGCGCCGGCACACCGCCCACCAGGCCTTCTTTCCAGGTCATGAACGGGAACGCCTCGCGATCCAGATCAATGTCGGTCACTTCGCTCAGCAACTTGCGGCTATTGGGGCCGGACAAGGTCAGGGTCGCGTAGTGGTCGGTGACCGAGGTGAAGTAGACCTTCAGCTCGGGCCATTCGGTCTGCTGGTAAATTTCCAGCCACTGCAACACACGGGCCGCGCCGCCGGTAGTGGTGGTCATGACGAAATGATTGTCGGCCAGGCAGGCCGTCACGCCGTCGTCGAAGACCATGCCGTCTTCCTTGCACATCAGCCCGTAGCGGGCCTTGCCCACATCAAGTTTGGTCCAGGCATTGGTGTAGATACGGTTGAGAAACTCGCGGGCATCCGGGCCCTGGATGTCGATCTTGCCCAGGGTAGAGGCATCGAGAATGCCGACGCTGTCACGCACCGCTTTGCATTCGCGCTTGACCGCCGCATGCATGTCTTCGCCGTTACGCGGGAAGTACCACGGCCGTTTCCACTGGCCGACGTCTTCAAATTCAGCGCCTTGCTTGACGTGCCAGGCTTGCAGCGCGGTGTAGCGCACCGGCTCGAAAATATGCCCGCAATGGCGCCCCGCCACCGCGCCGAAGGTCACCGGCGTGTAGTTGGGGCGGAACATGGTGGTGCCCATCTGCGGGATGGTCACGTTCAGCGAGCGGGCGGCAATGGCCAGGCCGTTGACGTTGCCCAACTTGCCTTGATCCGTGCCGAAGCCCAGCGCGGTATAGCGTTTGACGTGCTCAACCGACTCGAACCCTTCACGGGTCGCCAGTTCGATGGCCGCAGCAGTGACGTCGTTTTGCAGGTCGACAAATTGCTTCGGTGCCCGCGCCGTACCTTTTTCGTGGGGCACATGGAACAGCGCCAGGGTCGGTTCCTGCAGCTGATTCAGGGCTTTGGGCAACACCCCTTCCACGGCCTTGAAACCGGCTTCGCTGGCCGCACGTGCGCCGCCTTCAAAACCATCGGCGAGGCTGTCGCCCAGCGGGTAGACACCATTGATACCGCCCACACATACGCGCTTTTGCGGTGCTTCGCCGGGGACGAAACCGAGAATATCTTCACGCCAGGTCGGCTTGCCGCCCAGGTGCGAGGCCAAGTGAACCACCGGGCTGTAGCCGCCCGAAGTGGCCAGCAAATCGCACTCCAGCCACTCGCCGGGGCTGGCAACGCTGAGAGCCTTGACGTCGATCGCCGCCACTCGTGCACCCGTTACATGCTTGCTGCCACGGGCTTCGATCACCGCACTCCCGGTGAGGATGCGAATGCCTTTGGCCCGAGCTTCTTCGACCAGCGCACCACGGGGGTTGCTGCGTGCATCGGCAACAGCAACCACTTGCTGGCCGGCGTCGAGCCAGTCCAGGGCTACGCGGTAGGCATGATCGTTGTTGGTACTGAGCACCAGTTTTTTGCCCGGTGCCACGCCATAGCGGCGCACATAGGTGGACACGGCTCCGGCGAGCATATTGCCCGGTACGTCGTTGTTACCGTACACCAACGGCCGCTCGCAGGCACCGGTGGCCAATACCACGCGCTTGGCCCGGACCCGGTGAATACGCTGGCGTACCTGACCGATAGGGGCGCGATCGCCGAGGTGGTCGGTGATACGTTCGTGAATAGTCAGGAAGTTGTGGTCGTGATAGCCGTTCACCGTCGCGCGGGGCAACAGGATCACGTCGGGTAGCGTCTTGAGTTCGGCGATCACCTTGGCCACCCACTCCATGGCCGGTTTGCCGTCCAGGCTTTCGCGGCTGTCGAGCAGGCTGCCGCCGAATTCTTCCTGTTCATCGGCGATGATCACCCGCGCACCGCTGCGCGCTGCTGCCAGTGCCGCGGCCAGACCTGCAGGGCCTGCGCCGACAATCAGCACGTCGCAGTGGTGGTTCATATAGTCGTAGGTGTCGGGATCGTTCTGGGTCGGCGAGCGACCCAGGCCTGCGGCTTTGCGGATGTACTTCTCGTAAGTCATCCAGAACGACTGCGGGTACATAAAAGTTTTGTAGTAAAAGCCCGGCGGCATCAGCTTGCCGCCGACCTTGCCGAGGATGCCCATCACATCATTGTTGACGTTGGGCCAGCCGTTGGTACTGGTGGCCACCAGGCCCTGGTACAAAGCCTGCTGCGTGGCGCGCACGTTGGGGATTTGCGTGGCCTCGGTGGCACCGATCTGCAACACCGCGTTGGGCTCTTCAGCACCGGCGGCGTAAATGCCTCGGGGCCGGGAATATTTGAAACTGCGGCCAATCACGTCAACGCCGTTGGCCAGCAAAGCGGCCGCCAGGCTGTCGCCCTCGTAGCCTTTGTATTGTTGACCGTTGAATGTGAAGCTCAGCACCTTGGTGCGGTCAACGCGGCCGCCATTGGGCAAGCGATGGGTCTGGCTCATACTTTTTCTCCCAGCTCGCGGGTGGCCGTGGTGGCCGCAGGTACTGCCTGCTCAGTGAACTGCGGCTTGCTGCCGATCAGGTAGGTTTCAAGAATTTCGTAGCTCACGGTATTGCGCGTGGCATTGAAAAACTGCCGGCAACCGGCGACGTGGTTCCACAGTTCGTGGTGCAGGCCACGGGGGTTGTCGCGAAAGAACAGGTAGTCGCCCCATTCTGCGTCGGTGCAACTGCCAGGGTCGAGCGGGCGCGGGATATGCGCCTGGCCGCTGGCGTGGAATTCCTCTTCGGAGCGAAGCTCGCCGCAATGGGGACAGAAGATATGCAACATGGGTATTTCTCCTGTTAGTGGGCGACAGCGGCAGCGCCGTGTTCGTCGATCAGGGCACCGGTGTGGAACCGGTCAATGGAAAACGGCGCGGCCAGCGGGTGCATCTCGCCCTTGGCCAGGCTGGCAGCAAACACGTTGCCCGAACCCGGCGTGGCCTTGAATCCACCCGTGCCCCAGCCGCAGTTAAAGAACAGGTTGGGCACCGGGGTTTTCGAGATGATCGGGCAGGCGTCGGGTGTGGTGTCGACGATGCCGCCCCACTGACGGTTCATGCGCACGCGGGACAACACAGGGAACATTTCCACAATCGCCTGGATCGTGTGCTCGATCACCGGGTACGAACCGCGCTGGCCGTAGCCGACCCAACCGTCGATACCCGCGCCGATCACCAGGTCGCCCTTGTCGGACTGGCTGATATAGCCGTGTACAGCGTTGGACATGATCACGCTGTCGATAATCGGCTTGATCGGCTCCGACACCAGCGCTTGCAGCGGGTGGGATTCGATCGGCAGGCGAAAGCCGGCCTGACGCGCCATATGCCCCGAGTTGCCAGCCGTGACCACACCGACGCGCTTGGCGCCGATAAAGCCCTTGCTGGTTTCGACGCCGATGCACACGCCGTTTTCCTTGCGAAAGCCGAGCACTTCGGTTTGCTGGATCAGGTCTACGCCCAGAGCATCGGCGGCACGGGCAAAGCCCCAGGCCACGGCATCATGGCGGGCCACGCCGCCACGCCGTTGTACGGTGGCGCCGATGATCGGGTAGCGGGTGTTCTTCGAGCAATCGAGGTAGGGAATCTCGTCCGCTACTTGTTTGCCGTTGAGCAGTTCACCGTCCACACCATTGAGGCGGTTGGCGCTGACCCGACGCTCGGAGTCACGCATGTCCTGCAGGGTGTGGCACAGGTTATAGACGCCGCGCTGGGAGAACATCACGTTGTAGTTCAAGTCCTGGGACAAACCTTCCCATAGCTTCATCGCGTGTTCGTACAGGTGCGCCGACTCGTCCCACAAATAGTTGGAGCGCACGATGGTGGTGTTGCGTGCCGTGTTGCCGCCACCCAACCAGCCTTTTTCAACCACGGCCACGTTGGTGATGCCGTGTTCCTTGGCCAGATAGTAAGCAGTTGCCAGACCATGGCCGCCGCCGCCGACGATGACCACGTCATAGACCTTTTTCGGGGTCGGCGTGCGCCACATCTTCTGCCAGTTTTCGTGGTGGCTGAGGGAGTGCTTGAAGAGGCCGAAGCCTGAATACCGTTGCATAGGATCTACTCCAAAAACGCGCTCAGCGATAAACCGGGAAGTCTTGGCACAGCGAAGTCACCTGGCGGGCCACATCGGCCTCGATATCGGCATCGCCGAGGTGATCGAGAACGTCGCAGATCCAGCCTGCCAGCTCCGTGCATTGCGCCACTTTGAAACCACGGGTGGTCACCGCCGGGGTGCCGATACGCAGGCCCGAGGTCACAAACGGTGATTGCGGGTCGTTAGGCACGGCATTCTTGTTGACCGTGATATGGGCGCGGCCCAGGGCGGCGTCGGCGTCCTTGCCGGTCAATCCCTGGCGGATCAGGCTGAGCAGGAACAGATGATTGTCGGTACCACCCGAGACCACGTCATAGCCACGCTTGATAAACACCTCGGCCATGGCCTGGGCGTTGTCGATGACCTGCTTTTGATAGGTTTTGAAACCCGGTTCCAGCGCTTCCTTGAAGCACACTGCCTTGGCCGCGATCACGTGCATCAAGGGCCCGCCCTGACCGCCGGGGAACACCGCCGAATTGAGTTTCTTTTCCAGGGCTTCGTTGGCCTTGGCCAGAATCAGGCCGCCACGGGGACCGCGCAGGGTTTTGTGGGTGGTGGTGGTCACCACATCGGCATACGGCAGCGGGTTGGGGTACAACCCGGCAGCGACTAGACCGGCAACGTGGGCCATGTCGACAAACAGGTAGGCTCCCACCTTGTCTGCAATCTGACGAAAGCGTGGGAAGTCGAGGAATTTTGAGTAGGCCGAGAACCCGGCAATGATCATTTTGGGTTGATGTTCAACAGCCAGACGCTCGACTTCGTCGTAGTCGATCAAGCCGGTGCTGGTGTCGATGCCGTACTGCACGGCGTTGTACAGCTTGCCCGAAAAACTGACGCTGGCCCCATGGGTCAAGTGACCACCATGGGCCAGGCTCATGCCCAGCACGGTGTCACCGGCGTTGAGCAATGCCAGGTAGACGGCTGCGTTGGCCTGGCTGCCGGAATGCGGCTGCACGTTGGCGTAATCGGCGCCGAACAACTGTTTGGCGCGGTCGATGGCCAACTGCTCAACTTTATCCACATGTTCGCAGCCGCCGTAATAGCGTTTGCCTGGGTAGCCTTCGGCGTACTTGTTGGTCAGACCGCTGCCCTGGGCTTCCATCACCCGCTGGCTGGTGTAGTTTTCGGAGGCGATCAGTTCGATGTGATCTTCCTGGCGCTGATCTTCAGCATTCATGGCCGCCAACAAGGCGTCATCGTAACCCTGGATCTGATCCTGCTTGCTGAACATCGCGTTCTCCCAGCGCCAGCGCGCCTTTTGGTCTCGGTGGGGCTAATGCCCTTTGAGCCAGATGGTAGAGCTGGCGCAGGCAGACCAAATGCCCATGGACGCCACGCAATGGTGCGTTTACGACATGGTTTCCCATAACCCTGTGGGAGCGGGCTTGCTCGCGATACTGGCTGCGAGGTTTGTCTGGCGAAACCGGGAGATGCCATCGCGGGCAAGCCCGCTCCCACATTTTGTTACAGGCCTTTGGGTTATTCTTTTGTAGGGCATTTCCGCACTTTAAGTCGCGCCTGTGCACCTGCCAGATTCTTGGATAAAGTGCACAACACTATTCGACCATGGAACCGGGAAATGACTGACAAGAGCCAACAATTCGCCAGCGACAACTACTCCGGTATCTGCCCTGAAGTCTGGTCCGCCATGGAAAAAGCCAACCACGGCCACCAGCGCTCTTACGGCGACGACGAATGGACGCTGCGCGCCTCGAACGATTTTCGCAAACTGTTCGAAACCGACTGCGAAGTGTATTTCGCCTTTAACGGCACGGCGGCCAACTCCCTGGCGCTGTCGTCCCTGTGCCAGAGCTTTCACAGCGTGATCTGCTCCGAGACCGCCCACGTCGAGACGGACGAATGTGGCGCTCCGGAATTTTTTTCCAACGGCTCCAAGCTGCTGATCGCCCGCACTGAAAACGGCAAGATCACCCCCGAGTCAATCCGCGAGATCGCCCTCAAGCGCAAAGATATCCACTATCCAAAACCGCGGGTGGTCACCATCACCCAGGCCACTGAAGTCGGCAGCGTGTACCGCCCTGAAGAAATCCGCGCGATCAGCGACACCTGCAAGGAGTTGGGCCTGTTGTTGCACATGGACGGCGCACGGTTCTCCAATGCCTGCGCATTTCTGGGCTGCACGCCCGCCGAACTGAGCTGGAAAGCCGGGGTGGATGTGCTGTGCTTTGGCGGCACCAAGAACGGTATGGCGGTGGGCGAGGCGATTCTATTTTTCGACCACGCCTTGTCAGTGGATTTTGACTACCGCTGCAAACAGGCCGGGCAACTGGCTTCGAAAATGCGTTTTTTATCGGCGCCGTGGGTGGGCCTGCTGGAAAACGACGCCTGGCTCAAACACTCGCGCCATGCCAACCACTGCGCGCAGTTGCTGAGTCAGTTGGTGAGTGACATTCCGGGGGTCGAGCTGATGTTTCCGGTGGAAGCCAATGGCGTGTTCCTGCAACTGTCGGAACCGGCCGTAGCGGCACTGACCGCCAGGGGCTGGCGCTTCTATACCTTTATCGGCAAGGGCGGGGCACGCTTCATGTGCTCGTGGGATACCGAGGAAGCACGGGTGCGGGAACTTGCGGCGGATATTCGCGAAGTGATGTCCGCTTAAAGCGCACGTAACATCAATAACACTGTGGGAGCGGGCTTGCTCGCGATGGCATCAGCGCGGTCGTGCAGACAAGCCGCGTTGCCTGAATCGCGAGCAAGCCCGCTCCCACAGGGGGTGATTGGTTTGCGAACCGTCAGGATTGCCCCAGGGTTCGCTCAATCACATCGACCGTGGCGCTGACTTGCTCTTGATAACGGTCGAGTTCCTGTTTGTGGCTCAGTTGCAACTCAATCTGTTTTGAACACAGATTCAGTGCTGCCAGCACCAGCAGCTTGTCCCCGATCAGGCTCGGGTACTTTCTTTTCGTTTCGGCCAGGGCGGCTTTCAACATGACCGTGGCCGCCATCAGGGTTTTCTGCTCCCCCTCCGGCGCCTTGATCGTGTAGTCGTTACCCAAAATCGAGACGACATTTACTCCGTCTCTGTCAAGGCTCATGCGCTGACAGGGCTCGCGCGCTCAACCAGTGCCTGGATGCGGGCTGCGGTCGCGCCTTGCTTTTCTTCCTGTTCCATCAGGGTCAGTTGCAGGCTTTCGTTCTCGTCACGGGCCTGGGCCAGTTCGGTGTTCAGTTGCTCGTTGGCATCCAGCAGTTCTTGTTTTTGCTGTACCAGGTCGCTGACCAGTTGTTCCAGTTTGCTAAGGGATGACTCAATCATGGTGATGTTCTCAAGCAGTTTCGAAGGGCGCGTACGATAAAGAAAAGTCAGCGGCTAAGCTAGCGGCAACCTTGCTTTCAGACCCCTAAAGACTGTGGTTTGCAACCTTTGTTCCCTGCCAGGGTTCTGGAGCCACGAAAGCCCGTCAAAACTCAATCCGCACATCCCCTTTCGGTACGCTGCAGCACGACAGGATATAACCCTCGGCCACATCTTCGTCGGTAATGCCGCCGTTGTGCTCCATGTCCACCTCCCCCCCCAGTTTCAACACCTTGCATGTCCCGCAAATGCCCATGCCGCAAGCCTTGGGGATCATCAGTCCGAGTTTGGCCGCTGCCGCATGCACGGTCTCGGCTGGTCCCACACGAATGCTCTTGCCGGACGCGGTGAATTCCACCTGGTTCAAGTCCGCCACGTCCAGCTCCGGTGCGTCCGCCGCCTGCTCGGCCTGTTCTACCGCTTCAGCCCGCACTTCAGGCGGCGTCGCGCCAAAGGATTCTTCGTGGTAACGGCTCATGTCAAAACCGTTGCTTTCCAGCAGGCGCTTGACCGCGTTCATGTAAGGCGTCGGCCCGCAGCAAAACACCTCGCGCTCCATGAAGTCGGGGGCCATCAGGTCGAGCATCTTATGATTCAGATAACCGCGATACCCGGCCCAGGGTTCGCCCAGCCCGTGCTTCTCGCAGATCAGGTGCAGGCTGAAGTTGTCGATACGCGAGGCCATATGCTCCAGCTCGCGGTGATAAATGATGTCCTTGGGCGAGCGGGCGCTGTGGATAAACACCATGTCGACATTGGCGTTGGTGTCGTAAAACCAGCGTGCCATCGACATTACCGGGGTTATACCGACACCGCCGCTCAGATAGAGCACTTTGGGGCTCGGCGCGTCGATGGCGTTAAACAGTCCCACCGGCCCGTGCACGGCCAGCTCCTGGCCTTCGCTCAAGGTGTCGTGCAGCCAGTTGGAAACCCGGCCACCGGGCACCCGCTTGATGGTCACCGAAAAGCTGTACGGCACCGAGGGTGAGCTGGAAATAGTGTACGAGCGCATCACCGGGTCACCGTCGATTTCCAGCTCCAGGGTCACGAATTGCCCCGGTTTGAAAAAGAACAGGATCGGCTGGTCAGCCATAAAACAGAAAGTGCGCACATCCCAGGTTTCCTGAATCACTTTGACGCATCGCACGATGTGTCGGCCATTGGCCCAGGTCTGGGTGGTTACCGGGTTCAGAAAGCTATTGGACATGCGCTTCTCCACGGCCGACAGCCGGCCTCTTGCTGGCGATTCTGCGCATGCCCCGAAGCGGCCATTTATCCATTCGCGACATCCACATACTTATCGCGACCAGCCCCTGAAAACAGCACCTTCAGCGTCGGGAACAGATTGGGCCATGTCGCCCGTAGATATGGCTGCGGCGCACTTCGAACGCACACTCAGCGCCACTACCACTTGTATTGCTTTGCCTTGCGTCGAACCCCTGATCAGCCATTTTTAGGCCACATCCGATGGCCATGAGGACTACAACGATGGACGTCACCGCAAACTTGAGCCTGGGCGATCCACTGGAACCCGCACGCAAGGCCACCGCCGAGATGCTGCAGAACCGCGAGCGGACATTTTCGCTGCCACAGCCGTTTTATAACGACGAGCGCCTGTTCGAAATCGATATGCAGGAGATCTTCCAGAAGGAGTGGCTGATTGCAGGCATGACTTGCGAGATACCGGCCAAGGGCAACTTCCTGACCCTGCAGGTGGGCAAGAACCCGATTATCGTGATTCGCGGCGCAGAAGGTCAGGTGCATGCCTTTCATAACGTGTGCCGCCATCGTGGTTCACGACTGTGCACCAGCGAAAAAGGCAAGGTCGCCAAACTGGTGTGTCATTACCACCAGTGGACCTATGAGCTGGACGGGCGCCTGTTGTTTGCCGGCACCGAGATGGGTGCGGACTTCGACATGAAGCAATACGGCCTCAAGCCGGTGAACGTCAAAACCGCGGGCGGCTATATCTTTATCAGCCTGGCCGAGAACCCTCCCGCCATCGATGAGTTCCTCGCCACACTGAACCACTATATGGAACCTTACGACATGGAAAACACCAAGGTGGCGATTCAAACCACCCTGGTGGAAAAGGCCAACTGGAAACTGGTACTGGAAAATAACCGCGAGTGCTACCACTGCAACGCGTCGCACCCTGAGTTGCTCAAGACCCTGCTCGAATGGGACGACGTCACCGACCCGCGCGCCGATCAAGCGTTCAAGGATCACGTCGCCGCCTCCGCAGCCGCCTGGGACGCCGAGAAAATTCCTTATGCCCACGCCAGCTTCGGCCTGCGTAACCGCATCGTGCGCATGCCACTGCTCAAGGGCACGGTCTCGATGACCCTGGACGGCAAGCAAGGCTGTGCAAAACTGATGGGGCGCATCAAAAACCCGGACCTGGGCTCAATGCGCATCCTGCACTTGCCGCACTCGTGGAACCACTGCATGGGCGACCATATCATCGTATTTACCGTATGGCCGATCAGCGCGCAGGAAACCGTGGTCAGCACCAAATGGCTGGTGCACAAGGATGCGGTAGAAGGCGTGGACTACGACGTGGAGCGCATGCGCAAGGTCTGGGACGCCACCAACGACCAGGATCGCCGGCTGGCTGAAGAAAACCAGCGCGGCATCAACTCGGTCGCCTACCAGCCAGGGCCGTACTCGCAAACCTACGAGTTTGGCGTGGTCAACTTTGTCGACTGGTACAGCGAGCGGCTGCTGAACAACCTGGGGGCGGCGCCTGCGGCGTATCTCAAGGGTGTGGTTGCCCAGTAAACCTGCATCTGCGCAGGGGGCGTTTAACTGGGAAGTGGACAATGCATCAAATACGCCTCACCCGTTACGCGGATCAGCGGGTGGGGCGTTATCTGGCAGGTTTTGACGATCTCAAAACCATGGCGCTCATAAAATCGACGGGCACCTGTGTTCGCCGCATAGTCGATCAGGCTCAAACCGTTCAGCCCCAGTTCGCCGCAACGCGCCTTGGCATGCAGCAAGAACCTGGCGCCCAACCCGAGGTTTCGCCAGCCCTTATGCAAAGCCAGGCTTGAGATATACAGCGTGTCCGGGATTTCCATATCCGCATAAGGTGCCAGCACCGGGTCAGTCTCAGGCTGGGCATCCGGGTCGTCGCGCATCTCAAAGCTGTGCATCATGCCGATCACCAGGCCCTCGGCCTCGGCAATCCAGCAGTTTTCATACGAAAATATGACCCCCGCACGGGCATAACGCATCTCCCCGACGTCCAGTAGTTGCTGACCCGGCTGCGCCATCTGACTCCAGATGTAATCGGCGCAGCCTTCGGACGATATCTGAAAAAGACGTGCAATTTCGCGTGCATCGGCACGCACTGCTGGACGAAATGAAACGCTCATTCGTTTTACTCCACGGGGGCACAGGACTCTTTTTAGCTCAAACCGATTCAAGTCAACAACACACAACCCTGGCCTCATTTATGTCCATGTATTGCATGCTAATGATCGTTTTTTAACCACTCCCCTCTAGCCCATGCAATCAAAGGGCTACAGCCCTTCACCAACATCTTGTCCACAGGCACACCCACAGCAACTGTGGGGAAGTCATGGATCACTACCGGGGCAGACATCTGTACATTTTTTGTGCAAACCTGCACAAGCCACGGTTTTAAAGGCCTGCAGATAACCACACCCACCTTATCCACAGTTTGACCAACTGAATATGTGCGCAACTTTATCCACCCTGTTGAAAACTCCCTTAGCCCTTGTATTGGCTGGTTTTATCCCATCAAAAGACGATGCCAACGTGGATTGAACATTTTTTGATCAGCACCGTGGAGCCCTTTAATATAAAGGCCTGCAGGATAGAGCGAACAACTTATCCACACCTTCACCAACAGAGTTTGTGGGTAAACAGAGCAAGCGCTCTGCAAGTGTGATTTCCTGGCAGCGATCATTTTTTGTACAAACCTGCAGGAGCCACGTCAGCCGGGCCCTGCAAGCAAATACAGACAGGTTACCCACAGGCAGGCACACAGAAACCCGGGGTAACTTTGCGCAGATGTCTGGCGGTACCTTGCCTACTAAAATGCTGTCCGCAAACTCGCTCGCGAAGGCAGTGATATCAGACGTTAAAAACAATGGATCGATCACCATCATCTGCCACGTTTCTTAGACTTTTTAGAGATTTGGCATCACGCCAAACATTATATCAATTTCAGCCTGCAAGGCCCCTTCCCCTTATTAAACAACTCTAAACACTCACAAAATGAACAATCCAACAAAAAGATAACCAACTCACTATTAGCTGGTTCATTTCAATGGATCCAATTTTGATTGAAGGATAATTGCCATCAATCGAATAAGTCCTATATTTATTTTTATGCAGCCTGTTCGCCACCCTGTTTATACAGGCACTCAACCACCTACAAAAACTGCAGGTAACACGCCCCTAAAACCCGCCAATACTTATAGTTTAAACGTGAAAATTTTGTGATCTTGCGCGCCACACTTAACACTGCGGATTCCTTATTAATTATCAATAAAACCGTGCAGATTCAACAGGATAAGACAATCTATCGATTAGATTGGCACCCCTGCTTTATCCGTTATCTGAAACGGCGAGGTCTTTATATGAAACATTCATTTTTGATTATACTTGTCATATGTGCCGGACTAACACCGACCTTCGCTCATGCCAATTGCTGGCAGGATGCAGGCAACCGCTATGACATTGATCCGTTGCTGTTACATGCCATTGCCCAAGTTGAATCGAAAATGAATCCGGCCGCACGCAACGTCAATAAAGACGGGACTTACGATATAGGTTTGATGCAAGTCAACAGTCGCCATTTGAAACACCTTGCCACTTTTGGCATTAGTGAATATCAACTACAGACTCAACCCTGCACCAGTGTCATGGCCGGTGCCTGGATCCTCGCCAAATTTGTCAAACAACTGGGTTACAGCTGGGACGCCGTGGGCGCCTATAACGCCGGAACAAAGGCAAATCGTGAACATCTGCGCAATCGCTACGCCCTTCGCGTCAAGGGGTACTACGGGCAGTTAGTCAGCCAGCGCGAGCAAAGACTCCAGGCTAGCGCCCGTAAATCTCAGGCCATATTTGCATCTGGCGGCGAGCGCAAATTCAAATGATGTCGCTGACTCAGGTTCCGGCCGCAAACGCTAGCGCACAACGCCTTCTTCGATCAGGAGCTTGAGAATCACCTCGGCTCCCGCTTGAGCACTGAGCCCTTTGTGAACTTGCCCGGCCCCCCCAGCCGCCTTGGCGGTAGCTGCTTTCATGCGATCTGCGCCACTTTTGGCCCTTATCACCTTCAAGCGCTTGGGCCGTGGTCGGGCAGGTTGCAATACGCCGGTTGTGGATAACTCATCGGCAACGATTTCAACTACTTCGGCGTTAACCACACCCCGCGTGGCGGGGCCGTAGGCGCTTTGGCGCGCCTTGGGAGCAGCGTTATCCACAGTAACCATAAATGGCAGTCGCACTTGCAGCCTGCGCCGCTGCCCCCGGGGCAAGGCTTGCAGCACCTGGGCCACGCCATTTTGGATAGATTCGATCTGCGCCACACCTACCAGCAGTGGCCAGCCCAGCTCTTCGGCCAACAGGTACGGCAGCATGCCCGAACCCTCACCGGTTTCGGCCTGGCTGCCGGTGAGTACCAGTTGCACGCCCGCTTCACGGATGTAATCGCGCAACGCTGGCACGGCATCGGCGCCGTCGGGTTGCTCCAGCACATGCAACTCCTCCAGCCCCATGCCCAGATAGGCGCGCAAGGCCGGTTCATGGGGGTTGCCCGCGTGCAGCACGTGCAGGCTGTCTCCGGCAAGTTGCAGGCCCAGTTCGACGGCACGGGCGTCCTGTTCGGCGCGACGGGCGCGGCCTGAAGCAGGATGGGCGCCGATTGAAACCAGTGCAACGGTGGCGATGGTCATTTGCAAATCTCCAGACTGAACTCAATCCTGTGGGAGCGGGCTTGCTCGCGATGGAATCACTGCGGTGTATCAGGCTGACCGGGTCGCCCGAATCGCGGGCAAGCCCGCTCCCACAGAGGTTGCGCTGCGCCAGTTATCCACAGCCTCGATCAGTGCCTCAAGCACCGCCGCACCGTCACCAATCACCGACACATCCGCGCGTTTGACCATGTCGCAGCCAGGGTCAAGGTTGATCGCCACCACCTTGTCACAGGCACCAATCCCTTGCAGATGCTGGATCGCACCGCTGATCCCGACCGCCACATACACCCGCGCCGTGACCCATACCCCGCTGGCCCCCACCTGACGCTCGCGACCCATAAAGCCATCGTCCACCGCCACCCGTGATGCACCTTCGGTGGCGCCAAGGGCAGTGGCAGCCCTGTGGAAAAGTCCCCAGTCCTTGATCCCGTTACCACCGCTGAGGATAAATTCGGCTTCAGCCATGGGAATCGCAGCAGGGTCAACTTCAACCGCGCCCAGATCCTCAATACGCGGCAAACAGCTGGCAGCTGCTGTGGATAACTGCACCTCCAGCGCTTCATGCCGGGTTTCACTGACCGGCTCGGCACACTCGGCCGCTGCCAGAATCAACCGCCGCAACGGCTGGACGACATCTTGCTGACCTGCCCCGGCACGGCCGATGCAAACGCCATCCTTGAGTTGCCACACCCGCGTGGCCGGGCGTTCTCCCAAGCTGGCGGCAAAGCGCCGGCCCAATTCACCGCCACCACTGCGGCTGTCAGGCAATAGCCAGTGGCGTGGCGTGAACTGGTTATCCACAGCCCGTAAACCCAGCACCTGGTGCTCCGGTGCATAACCTTCACTGTCGAGCATCAACAGCCGATCAACCCCGGCCGTGGCAAAGGCGGTCTCTCTGGACTCGCCGAATACCACCGCCAGCACCGCTCCATCGCTGCCCGCCAATTGGTGGGCCAGCCCCAGCAGATCGCGGTCGTGGCTGCTCAGGCGGCCCCCGACCATATCCGGCACCACGGCGATATAAAACGCCGGGGCCGCGATCTGATGCAGCGGTAATTGCACCTCGACGCTGGCCGCGCGCCTGCTGGTCCCGCCCTGCTGCACGCCGCTGCGGTCTATGCGCTTGATGCCGTTGGGGCCGATGAAACCCGCACCATGGACATTTTTGCGCACTACGCCATTGGGCCCCATCCAGCTCTGCTGCACGGGTTGCATGGCCGCGTGCAACGGATGCAGGCGGTTACGGGCGATCCACTCGGCCCGTGGGTCACGGCGGATAATGTCACTCATGCGATCACCTCCGATTCTGGCCGTCGGACAGGTTTGGCCACGACGTCTTCAATCAGCGCATCGGCCACCAGTTCGGCAATGTCCTTGATTTGCGGACGGGGTTCGACCACCCCTTCGAGCATCGCCGTGCATTGCGGGCAACCCACCGCCACACGCTCGGCGCCCGTCTCACGGATATCGTCCATGCGCATGTCGGGGATCCTCTGCTTGCCGGGGATGTCGGTAATCGGCGCGCCGCCACCGCCACCGCAGCAACGGGAACGAAAGCCCGAACGCTGCATCTCCTTGACCTCGATACCCAAGGCGCGCAGTACCGCACGCGGCGCCTCGTATTCGCCGTTATAGCGGCCCAGGTAGCAGGGGTCGTGATAGGTCACGCTGCCGCCCGCATCCGCGGCAAGATTGAGCAGGCCGGCATCGATCAACTCGGCCATATAAGTGCTGTGATGTTGCACAAGGTAGTCGCCGCCAAAGGCGCCGTATTCGTTTTTCAGCACATGAAAACTGTGCGGATCGCAGGTGACGATGCGCTGGAAGCTGTACTGCGCCAGGGTCTGGATATTGCGCTTAGCCAGCGCCTGAAAGGTCGCTTCATCCCCCAGACGCCGGGCCACGTCGCCACTGTCGCGCTCTTCCAGGCCCAACACGGCAAAGTTGACCCGGGCGGCCTTGAGCACTTTGACAAAGGCACGCAAGGTGCGCTGGTTACGCATGTCGAAAGCCCCGTCACCGACCCAGAACAACACGTCCACGGCGGGCTTGTCGCGCATCAGGTCGAGGTTCAGGTCCGCTGCCCAGTTCATCCGCCCGCCGGGGGCAAAACCGCCGGGGTTATCGGTGGCGATCAGGTTGTCCAGCACCTGCGCGCCATTGTTCGGTGTCGCACCTTTTTCCAGGGTCAGGAAACGGCGCATATCGACGATGGCGTCCACATGCTCGATCATCATCGGGCACTCTTCAACGCAGGCGCGGCAAGTGGTGCAGGACCACAGCGTGTCGGCATCGACCAGCCCGTTGACGATCGGCTGATGCGGGTTGCCGCCATGCTCACCAATAGGTTTACCGGGATAGGGACTGCCAGCAAAGTGAGCATCGGTGCCGCCCGCGAGGCCGACCACCATGTCCTGAATCAGTTTCTTTGGATTGAGCGGCTGGCCGGCGGCGAAAGCCGGGCAGGCGGCTTCGCATTTGCCGCATTGCACGCAGGCGTCAAACCCCAGCAATTGGTTCCAGGTGAAATCCTTGGGTTTTTCCACGCCCAGGGGCGCACTGCGATCGTTTAAATCCAGCGGTTTCAGCCCTGTTGAACGGCCGCCGCCAAAGCGCTCGGCGCGGCGGTGCCAGGCCAGATGCAATGCGCCCGCGAAGGCGTGCTTCATCGGCCCGCCCCAGGTCATGCCGAAAAATAATTCCGACACACCCCACGCCACGCCCACGCTTAAAACCGCCGCCAGCATCCAACCGCCGAAGCCTTCGGGCAACAGCCCTGCAACCGGCAAGGTGAGGATGAAAAAACTGGCGGAAAACACCAGCAAGCTTTTCGGCAGGCGCATCCACGGGCCTTTGGACAGGCGCGAGGGTGGGTTCAGGCGACGCTTGAACACGAACAGCGCGCCCACAAACATCAGCGCCGTGGCCAACAGCAAGGCATAGCCGAGGATGCGGTTATGCAGGCCCAGGCCATGCACCAGGATCGCCAGCACGGCCGCCAGCACAAAGCCGCCAGCAGTGGCGACGTGGGTGTTGGCCATGTATTTGTCGCGGGCGACCACGTGGTGCAGATCGACCATGTAGCGCCGGGGCATGGCCAGCAGCCCGCCAAGCAGATCGACCTTGGCCGGGCGACCACGGCGCCACATGTTCATGCGCCGAATGGCGCCCGCAATCGCCAGGACGAGGGCGGCGAACAGCAGGATGGGAAGAACGATATTGAGCATGGTGAAGCTCCCAAAGACCACGGAGGTCTGATGTGAGAGCGGGCTTGCTCGCGATTCAGGCGACGCGGTGCATCAGCACCACCGCGTGATCGTTTATCGCGAGCAAGCCCGCTCCCACATTGGTTCGGTGTCGGGTCAAAAATCCTTGCACAACCGCAGCGCGTCATAGATCGCTGCATGCACGTTGCGCTGGGCCACACAGTCACCGATACGAAACAGCAGGTAGCCGTCCCCCGCCTCGCTCAAGCACGGTTGCGGCTTGATCGCGAACAGCGCTTCGACGTCGATCTGGCCCTTGTTGCGCGAATCCGGCTTGAGCCCGTAATACAGCTCTTCATCCGGTCGCACACCGTTTTCGATGATTACCTGATCGACCACCCGCTCCTCTTTGACACCGGTGTATTCGTTCTCCAGCACAGCAATCACCTTGTCACCCTCGCGGTAGACCTTCTCCAGCATCATGTCGCCGGTCATGACCACTTCCTTGGGATACAGGCTGCGGTAATACGTGGGGAATGACGTGCCGCCAATGGCCACACCGGGCTTGGTGTCGTCGGTCACGATCTCGACCTGCGCTCCCTTGTCCGCCGCAAAATCGGCCACCGACATACCGGTAAATTCGCAAATGGTGTCGTACACCAGCACGTTTTTACCGGGCGCCACTTTGCCGTCGAGTACATCCCAGCTGCTGACCACCAGCCCTTCGGCCGCGCCCCAGTGTTCGTTCTGCTCCACAAACGGGTGCCCGCCCACCGCCAGCACCACAATGTCCGGACGCAAGTCCATGATCGTCGCCGCATCCGCTGCGGTGCCCAGGCGCAGGTCAACTTTCAGGCGCGCCAGTTCCAGTTGAAACCAGCGAGTGATGCCTGCCATCTGGTCACGCTGGGGCGCTTTGGAGGCGGTGGTGATCTGCCCGCCGATGGCGTCCTTTTTCTCGAACAGGGTCACGTCATGACCGCGCTCGGCAGCTACCCGTGCCGCCTCCATCCCTGCTGGCCCGGCGCCGACAATCACCACCTTGCGTTTGGCCCCGGTGGATTTTTCGATGATATGCGGCACGCCCATATATTCCCGGGAGGTGGCCGCGTTCTGGATGCACAGCACGTCCAGCCCCTGGTACTGACGGTCAATGCAGTAGTTGGCACCCACGCATTGTTTAATCTGGTCGACCTGGCCCATCTTGATCTTGGCGATCAGGTGCGGATCGGCGATATGGGCACGGGTCATGCCCACCATGTCGACATAACCCCCCTCCAGAATCCGCGTGGCCTGGTTCGGGTCCTTGATGTTCTGCGCATGCAGCACCGGGGCCTTGACCACTTCCTTGATCCCGGCGGCCAGGTGCAAAAACGGCTCCGGCGGAAAGCTCATGTTGGGGATTACGTTGGCCAGGGTGTTGTGGGTGTCACATCCCGAGCCGACCACGCCGATAAAGTCGAGCATGCCGGTGTCGTCGTAGTACTTGGCGATTTGTTTCATGTCCTCATGGCTCAGGCCATCAGGGTGAAACTCATCCCCGCACAGGCGGATGCCCACGCAGAAATCCGGGCCGACTTCAGCGCGCACGGCCTTGAGCACTTCGAGGCCGAAACGCATGCGATTTTCAAAACTGCCGCCCCATTCATCGGTGCGTTTGTTGACACGCGGGCTCCAGAACTGGTCGATCATGTGCTGGTGCACCGCCGACAGCTCAACCCCGTCCAGTCCACCGGCTTTGGCCCGGCCTGCGGCACTGGCGTAGTTACCGATGATCCGCCAGATTTCTTCAGGCTCGATGGTTTTGCATGTGGCCCGGTGCACCGGCTCACGTACACCGGAAGGTGACATCAGGGTCGGCCAGTTGAAGCCGTCCCAGCGCGAGCGGCGGCCCATGTGGGTAATCTGGATCATGATCTTGGCGCCATGCTTGTGCATGGCATCGGCCAGGTTCTGGAAGTGCGGGATAATGCGGTCGGTGCTCAGGTTGACCGAACTCCACCACTCTTGCGGACTGTCGATGGCCACCACCGAAGAGCCGCCGCAAATCGCCAGGCCGATACCGCCCTTGGCCTTTTCTTCGTAGTACTGCACATAACGCTCGGTGGTCATGCCGCCATCGGTGGCATACACCTCGGCATGGGCGGTGCTCAGCACACGGTTGCGGATGGTCAGCTTGCCGATTTGAATCGGCTCAAACATTGCTTCGAACGCCATATCCCGATCCTCGACTTACAACGGCTTGACGATAAACAGGCCGTGGTCGTGGCCTTCTTCCGATCCGCTATAAACCTGTTCTGCCACGGTGCGGATGTTGCTGCCACGGGCGTGCAGAATCTGGTCCATGGCGCCGGCAAACCAGCCGGTGAACATGTAGTCGACCTTGCGCCCGACCTTGCCGTACACGTACACAAAGCAGGAGTGTTCCAGCTTGATGGTGGCAGTGCCTTTGTCGAGATCGATGTCCTGAATCTTGAACAGGCCCCAGCCGCGCTGGGACAGGCGTTTCATGTAGTGTTCGAACACCGCGACGCCTTCGATGCCGTGGCATTCGGCTTCTTTTTCGCACCAGTGCCAGGCGGATTTGTAGCCGGCCTTGTAAAGAATGTCGGCGTAGGTATCAGCGCCAAGGACTTCTTCAATGCCCATGTGGTTGTTGACGAAAAAGTGGCGCGGCACATAGAGCATCGGCAAGGCGTCGGAAGTCCAGACGCCGGTTTCGCTGTCGACTTCGATGGGTAATTGCGGGGCGATTTTGGCCATGGGTAGCGCTCCAAAAGATGATGAAGTCCCGTGCAGCTGTCGAAGGCTGCGTTCGAGCGCGAAGCGGTCGCAAAACCGCTCACTGCGCCCTGACAGGAAAAATGTGCAATATGGGTTTACGACTGCTTCGCAGCCGGACTCAGCCTTCGGCAGCTGCTACGCAACAAATACGGTGCGGTTACTCGCCCCAGACATCCTTGAGCACGTTGACCCAGTTCTCGCCCATGATCTTGCGCACCACGCGCTCGTTGTGGCCGCGCTTGAGCAGGGTTTCGGTCAGGTTGGGGAACTCGCCCACGGTGCGGATGCCCAGCGGGTTGATGATCTTGCCGAAGCTGGTCAGGCGGCGGGCGTAGCCCTTGTCGTGGGTCAGCATTTCGAAAAAGTCCTGACCGTGGCCCTGGGTAAAGTCAGTGCCGATACCGATCGAATCTTCGCCGACAATATTCATGGTGTATTCGATCGCTTCGGCGTAGTCGTCGATGGTCGAATCAATACCCTTGGCCAGAAACGGCGCGAACATGGTCACCCCGACAAAACCGCCATGATCGGCAATGAACTTGAGCTCGGCGTCGGATTTGTTGCGTGGATGTTCCTTGAGGCCGGAAGGCAAGCAGTGGGAATAGCAGACCGGTTTTTTCGATTCCAGAATCACCTCTTCCGAGGTTTTCGAACCCACGTGGGACAGGTCGCACATGATCCCGACACGGTTCATTTCAGCCACTACTTCACGGCCAAACCCCGAGAGCCCGCCATCGCGTTCATAGCAGCCGGTGCCCACCAGGTTCTGGGTGTTGTAGCACATCTGCACCACGCCAACGCCGAGCTGCTTGAAGATCTCGATATAGCCCAGCTGGTCTTCAAAGGCATGGGCATTCTGGAAGCCGAAGATGATCCCGGTCTTGCCCTGTTCCTTGGCGCGACGGATATCGGCAGTGGTCTTGACCGCAAGCACCAGGTCGCTGTTGTCGCGGATCAGGGTCTGGCTGGCGACGATGTTGTTGATCGTGGCCTGGAAGCCCTCCCATACCGACACAGTGCAGTTGGCAGCGGTGAGGCCGCCCTTGCGCATGTCTTCAAACAGTTCGCGGTTCCATTTGGCAATGATCAGCCCGTCGATAACGATACTGTCTGCGTGCAACTCGGTTGGGCTCATCAGGCGTCCCCTTATTGGCGTTTGCTGCGCCGAATCGTCTGCCGGCGCTATTGGGGCCAGCATAGGCCCGGGGTCAAAACCAGCCGGGTGCAAAAGCGACAGCGCAATTGCCGAAAGCGTCAACACGCGACAAAGCCGCCGACAGCAATGTCATGAGCTATCTGTTCTTTGGCTCACGCATAAGCCAGAATCGGCCCCAACTATGGATTAGGAAGCGGCAATGAAATCGATTCTCCTGGCCTTGGCATTGTTCACCGGCGGCGCTCATGCAGCTGAAAATGCCGACTACAACCCGTGCGACGCGGTAGAAAACGACCGCCAAACCCTGGCGTGCTCGGTGTTCAGCAAGAATGCTGCCGAACAATTGCTGAGCGAAAACTACGAAGCCCTGCAGGAACGCATGACTTCGCTGTACGGCAGTAACGCGACGCAACTCAATAACATCCTGAGCAAGATAAAGACCGCCCAGGCCCTGTGGTTGCACCAGCGCGACGCCGATTGCGCAATTGCCGTGTTCCCCGCCACCGCCGGCACCGAAGCGTTCAACATTGCCCAGAACGATTGCATGGCGCGTATCAGCGATGACCGTTCAGAGTTTCTGGAATCGATCGGGCAGGACTGATCTTCATATTGAATAAACCAGGGTTTTTATGACTATTTGCGGTATCGAGATCAAAGGCAGCGAAGCCATTTTTGCAATGGCAGCCCAAGGCGCCAATGGCCTTGAACACAGGGCCAATGCCACCAAGAAAATCGCCCTGGACGACGATGACGAGAGCGTCAACGTCAAAGCCTTCGCCATGCAAATAGCGGCCTTTGTGAAAGCCAACGGCATCACCCGCATTGCAATCAAGAAGCGCAGCAAAAAGGGTGAATTTGCCGGTGGCCCGACTACCTTCAAGATCGAGGGCATCATCCAGTTGCTGGACGATTGCGAGGTGCAGTTGCTGTCGCCACAGACCCTCAATGCGCAATACAAGAAACACGCCTTCGACTTGCCCGCCTCGCTGAACAAGTATCAGCATGAGGCCTACAAGGCGGCGTGTGCGGCGTTGCTCAAGGGTTAGTAGCGGCAACCCGATCCTGCCTCGGCGCACAGGTAAACCGCGCCCGGTAGCTGCGGGTGAAATACGACGGTGACTCAAAGCCGCAGGCAATGCTGATGTCCAGCACGCTCATGTCGGTCTGACGCAGCAGTTGCCGGGCCTTTTCCAGGCGCAGGCCCAGATAGAAGTTGCGCGGGGTGTCGTTCAGGTGCAGACGGAACAGACGCTCCAGCTGGCGCCGCGTAACGTTGATGCCAAGCGCCAGTTGCGCAGTGCTCAGTGGCGGCTCGCTGTGCTGTTCCATCTCGCCAATCACCTGCACCAATTTCTTGTTATGAATGCCATAACGGCTCGCGACCTGCATGCGCTGGTGGTCTTTGCGCTGACGGATACGGCCAAGCACGAATTGCTCGGACACCTGAATCGCCAACTCAGGCCCATAAGCCTGGGCTATCAGGTCGAGCATCAGGTCGATGGAGGCTGTACCGCCTGCACAGGTGATGCGCTGGCGGTCAATCTCAAACAGCTCTTGAGTCACATGCAGCCTGGGGTATGACTCCTTGAACGCTTCCAGCGCCTCCCAATGCAAGGTCAGGCGATAGCCGTCGAGCAAACCTGCCTGCGCCAGTACCACGCTACCCGTGTCGATGCCACCCAAGGTGACGCCGTCGTTGTCCAGGCGACGCAGCCACTGAATCAGCGCCGGGGTCACGTGGGTCAGCGGATCAAAGCCGGCCACCACCAACAACGTCGCCCCGGCTTCAAGTGCCTCAAACCCGCCTTCGGCATTGACCGACATACCGTTGCTCGCCAACACGGCGCCACCCCCGCAACTGAGCACATGCCAGCGGTACAGCTCACCGCGAAAACGGTTGGCCACCCGCAGCGGCTCGATGGCCGAAATAAAGCCCATTGAGGAAAATCCGGGCAGCAGAAGGAAGTAGAAATCCTGGGCCATAGGGGGCGCTCTCACGTCGGTTCAGCGGATTGAACCACAGTCAGGTCGCTGCAGTGCAAATCCACGTCGCCCCAGTGCGGTTGCGCAGCACGCCGCCTGCGTACCTTGGTATCACGGTGCACAAAGACGCCGATCCCCCAATAACAACCTGCCGAGGCCCTCCCCATGAAACGACTGATCAGCTGTTGCCTGCTGGTACTGAGCCCCTACGCGTTGGCGGCTGAAGATGCTTCGTGCAAGAACGTACGCATGGGCGTGGTCAATTGGACCGATGTAATCGCCACCAGCGCCATGGCGCAAACCCTGCTCGACGGTCTGGGCTATAAAACCAAACAGACCAGTGCCTCACAGCAAATTATTTTCGCCGGCCTGCGTGACAAGCGGCTGGACATGTTTCTGGGTTACTGGAACCCGATCATGAACCAGAGCATTACCCCGTTTGTGGACGCCAAACAGGTCACGGTACTGGCCGAACCGAGCCTTAAAGACGCCAAGGCCATGCTTGCCGTTCCAACCTATATGGCTGACAAGGGGCTCAAAAGCTTTGCTGACATTGCCACATTCGAGAAAGAACTGGGCGGCAAGATTTACGGGATCGAACCGGGCTCCGGCGCCAATACCCAGATCAAGGCCATGATCGAGAAAAACCAGTTTGGCCTGGGCAAGTTCCAGTTGGTGGAGTCCAGTGAAGCCGGCATGCTCTCGGCGGTGACCCGCGCAGTAAAACGCAATGAGCCGATTGTGTTCTTCGGCTGGACCCCGCACCCGATGAATATTAATCAGGACATGACCTACCTGACGGGCAGTGAAGATGCCCTTGGCCCTGATGAAGGCCGGGCTACGGTGTGGACGGTCACTGCTCCGGACTACGCCAGCCGCTGCCCGAACGTCAGCCGTTTGCTCAGCAACCTGACCTTCAGCGCCGAAGACGAGAGCCGCATGATGCAGCCGCTGCTTGATCACAAGGATGCTCAAGCCTCCGCCCGGCAGTGGCTCAAGGACCACCCGCAAGACCAGCAGCGCTGGCTTGAAGGGGTGACCACGGTAGACGGCAAACCCGCTGCCGGGAACCTGAAACTCAGCGCTAAATAATTCAACACCGAGCCCGCCCTGCGCAGCCTGCAATGGCTGCGGTGTGGCGCTCTACGTCCCAAGGAAATGCCCCATGAACCACGACGTCATCATCACCTGCGCACTCACCGGTGCCGGCGACACCAGCGGCCGAAGCCCTCTGGTACCGGTCACCCCCAAGCAAATTGCCGAAGCTGCCGTGGAAGCGGCCAAGGCCGGAGCCACAGTGGTGCATTGCCATGTACGTGATCCAAAGACCGGACAGTTCAGCCGCGATGTAGCGCTGTACCGCGAACTGATGGAGCGCATCCGCGAGGCGGACATCGACATCATCGTCAACCTCACGGCCGGGATGGGAGGGGACTTGCATATCGGCCCGGGTGAGAACCCGATGGAGTTTGGTCCCAACACCGACCTGGTCGGCCCGCTGACCCGTCTGGCTCACGTCGAGGAGCTGTTGCCGGAAATTTGCACCCTGGACTGCGGCACCCTGAACTTTGGCGACGGCGACACGATTTACGTGTCCACCCCGGCACAGCTGCGAGCGGGCGCCAAGCGCATCCAGGAACTTGGCGTTAAAGCCGAACTGGAAATTTTCGACACCGGCCATTTGTGGTTCGCCAAACAGATGATCAAGGAAGGCCTGCTGGATGACCCGCTGTTTCAACTATGCCTGGGTATCCCGTGGGGCGCTCCGGCAGACACCACCAGCATGAAAGCCATGGTCGACAATTTGCCGCCTGATGCGGTGTGGGCCGGTTTCGGCATTGGTCGCATGCAAATGCCGATGGCCGCGCAGGCGGTGCTGCTGGGCGGCAACGTGCGGGTCGGGCTTGAGGACAATTTATGGCTGGACCGAGGAGTGCTGGCCACCAACGGGCAACTGGTGGAGCGCGCCACAGAGATCCTCAGCCGCCTGGGCGCACGGGTGCTGAGCCCGGCAGAAGGCCGGGTGAAGATGGGCCTTAAAGAACGCCGCTAAGCAACTACGCAGCAGCATTGCCTGTGGGAGCGAGCCTGCTCGCGAAGGTCGTCAACGATAACGCCTGTTGACTGAGTTATCGCGGTGCCCTTGGGGCCTTCGCGAGCAGGCTCGCTCCCACGCACTCTCATTATTGTTATCCAGGAGCACGCCATGACCTTTATCACCGAGATTAAAACCTTCGCCGCCCTGGGCAGCGGTGTCATTGGCAGCGGCTGGGTTGCTCGCGCCCTCGCCCACGGCCTGGACGTGGTGGCCTGGGACCCGGCCCCCGGTGCCGAAGCGGCCCTGCGCAAACGCGTCGCCAAAGCCTGGCCCGCACTGGAAAAAAGCGGCCTTGCTGAAGGCGCATCCCAACACCGGTTGCGGTTTGTCAGCACCATTGATGAATGCGTGCGCGATGCCGATTTTATTCAGGAAAGCGCCCCGGAGCGGCTCGACCTGAAGCTTGAACTGCACAGCAAAATCAGCGCCGCCGCCAAACCCGATGCATTGATCGGCTCCAGCACCTCGGGCCTGCTGCCCAGCGAATTTTATGAAACCTCCACACACCCCGAGCGCTGCATTGTCGGGCACCCGTTCAACCCGGTTTACCTGTTGCCATTGGTCGAGGTGGTGGGCGGGCAAAAAACCGCTCCCGAGGCCATTCAGGCGGCGATCAAGGTTTATCAATCCCTGGGCATGCGCCCCCTGCATGTGCGCAAGGAAGTGCCCGGGTTTATTGCCGATCGTCTGCTCGAAGCCTTGTGGCGCGAGGCGCTGCACCTGGTCAATGACGGTGTGGCCAGCACCGGTGAAATTGACGACGCCATTCGCTTTGGCGCAGGGTTGCGCTGGTCGTTCATGGGTACCTTTTTGACCTACACCCTGGCCGGTGGCGATGCCGGAATGCGACATTTCATGAACCAGTTCGGCCCGGCGCTGCAACTGCCGTGGACGTATTTGCCCGCTCCGGAACTGAGCGAAAAACTGATCGACGATGTGGTGGAAGGCACCACTGAACAACTCGGCCAGCACAGCATTGCCGCGCTGGAAAGCTATCGGGATGACTGCCTGCTGGCGGTGATGGAAGCGGTGAACGCAACCAGACTCAAACATGGCATGACCATCAACGACTGATCGAACCGCGAGGTACAGCATGCCCACCCTCACCACCTACACCACGCCCATTCTTGAAGAATGGGTCGATTACAACGGCCACTTGCGCGACGCCTTTTATCTGCTGATTTTCAGCTACGCCACGGATGCCCTGATGGACCGCCTGGGGCTGGACAGCCAGGGCCGCGAAGCCAGCGGTCATTCACTGTTCACCCTGGAGGTGCATCTTAATTACCTGCACGAGGTGAAGCTCGGCGCCCACGTTGAAGTGCGTACCCAGCTCATCGGCCACGACAAAAAACGCCTGCATGTCTATCACAGCCTGCACCTGGCAGGTGATGGGCGAGCCCTCGCGGGCAATGAGCAAATGCTGCTGCACGTGGACTTGGCAGGCCCGCGTTCCGCACCCTTTGGCGAGCACACGCTGGCCGTATTGCAGGCCATCGGGGAGCAACAGCGTGATCTGCCGAGACCCGAGTATGTGAGTCGGGTGATTGCCTTGCCTGTGCCTTAAAACGACCTGTTCTTAGGCATATCAGACATATCACCAAACCGCCCTTGCCCACTGGCTAAAGCCCTACCAGAATCAGACTTCGATCGCGCTTTGTAGAAGGATAAAAAGTCATGATGCACGCGGATTTGATTGATGAGCAGGATCTGGTTGGCCAACTGCGCTCGCTGGGCTTTGAAGTGTCAGGTACGGCGGAGCAGGCCTGCACAACGGCAGTCTGTGGGCTGAACGAGACCAATGCCCGCGCCCTCAAGGGGTTGGTCGAAAAGCTCTACACCGGCAGCGCAACCATTTTGCCTGCAGTGCGCGAGGCCATTGACCGGCAGTTGCTGCCGGGCTTGGCGCAGTTCAAGCAGAGCAAGGTCGGGTAAGGCAAAAGCGTCCTCACCCTAGCCCTCTCCCGAAGGGAGGGGGACTAAAAGCAAAAGCAGTTTTGCGCCTCGATACAGATCAAGCGCCCTCCCCACCCCGGGTGAGGGCGCTTTTGATTGTTAAATCCTCACACTGGCAAACGTCGACTCATTGCGCGCCTGATTCAACGCCGACATCGGCCCGGCCAGCGGCGCCAGCAACAGGGACTGCGGGATCTGCACCAGGGTGGTCTGCTGCGCAGTGTTGGAACCCACCCGCTCATCCCGTGGCGGAATGCCGAAGTATTCGCGGTAGCACTTGGAAAAATGCGGCGTGGACACAAATCCGCACACCGCCGCCACTTCAATAATCGACATCGGTGTTTGCTTGAGCAACTGCCGCGCCCGCACCAGCCGCAACTTCAGGTAATAGCGCGACGGCGAACAATGCAGGTACTTCTGGAACAAGCGCTCGAGCTGGCGCCGCGACACAGTCACATACACCGCCAGCTCATCAAGGTCGATGGGCTCTTCGAGGTTGGCTTCCATCAACGCGACGATTTCCTGCAGCTTGGGCTGGTTGGTGCCAAGCATGTGCTTGAGCGGCACGCGCTGGTGGTCCTGCTCGTTGCGGATACGTTCATACACAAACATTTCCGAAATCGCCGCCGACAGTTCACGGCCATGATCGCGGCTGATCAGGTGCAGCATCATGTCCAGCGGTGCCGTGCCGCCCGAGCTGGTAAAACGGCTGCGGTCGAGGGTAAACAGCCGCGTGCTCATGGCCACGCGCGGGAAGGCTTCCTGCATCGAGGCCAGGCATTCCCAGTGCACACTGCAATCAAAACCGTCGAGCAAGCCGGCATAGGCCAGGGCCCAGCTGCCGGTGCACACGGCACCCAGGCGACGGGACTGGCGCGCCTGACTCTGCAACCAGGACACATGCTCACGGGTCACGGTGCGCTGAATGCCGATACCACCACACACGATGACCATGTCCAGCGCCGGAGCCTTGTGCATGCTGGCGTCGGGGGTCACCTGCAGACCGTCACTGGCCCAGACCTGACTGCCATCGGCGCTGAGGGTGCTCCAGCGATACAACTCACGGCCCGACAACTGGTTGGCCATGCGCAAAGGTTCTATCGCGGAAGCCAGGGAAATGAGCGTGAAATTGTCCAGCAGCAGAAAGCCGATGGATTGAGGCGTACGGTTCTGGGGTTGGACCCCGGAGTTGAACGACGTCATCGCGGTATCTCCTCACACAAAGCGGGTGATGGCCTCAGGCACAGGCTCTTGTTATTACCCTCGTTTCACGGGGCTTTGAAATGACAACGCAAATGCCATGCCTAAACTTGAATGGCTATTCAACAAAGCCTGAAAACGACGTCGCAATGTGTCTGGCAGGGTGATGGGAAATGACGGTTAAACACGGATACACAGGTGCTGACCGAGGCTGTTGAGCACATCGGTAGCACTTGTGGGAAGGGTGTAGGAGCTGCTCGGTTACAGAATGTCACCGAAAGTACGAGTGCGCCAAAACGGGTCGGTGTGCGCTGAAAAAGCGCCGAGGCTGTAGGAGCAAGCCCGCTCCCAGAGGTGTTTGGGGGTTCAACATTCCACCGCACTGACGGCCAGGCCGCCGCGCGAGGTTTCCTTGTATTTGTCGTGCATGTCGGCACCGGTGTCGCGCATGGTGCGGATCACCCGGTCCAGGGAAATAAAGTGCTGGCCGTCACCGCGCAAGGCCATCTGCGCCGCATTGATCGCCTTGACTGCGGCAATCGCGTTGCGCTCGATGCAGGGTACTTGAACCAACCCGCCCACCGGGTCACAGGTCAGGCCCAGGTTATGCTCCAGACCAATTTCAGCGGCGTTGCACAGTTGCTCCGGGGTGGCGCCGAGGATTTGCGCCAGCCCGGCAGCCGCCATCGCGCAGGCCGAGCCGACTTCGCCCTGGCAGCCCACTTCAGCCCCGGAAATCGACGCATTCTTTTTGCACAAAATGCCGATCGCCGCGGCGCTCAGCAGGTAGTCGACCACATGCGCTTCGCTGACTTCATCGCTGAATTTCATAAAGTAGTGCAACACTGCCGGGATGATCCCTGCCGCACCATTGGTGGGCGCCGTGACCATGCGCCCGCCGGCTGCGTTTTCTTCGTTGACCGCCAGGGCGAACAGGTTGACCCATTCCATCGCGCTCAGGGTCGAGCCGATCACATTGGGCTTGCCCAGTTCCAGCAGGCTGCGGTGCAGGCGCGCAGCACGCCGACGTACATTGAGGCCGCCGGGCAGGATGCCTTCATGTTTCAGGCCTTGCTCCACGCAGTCCTGCATGGCGCGCCAAAGTTTGATCAGACCGCAGCGGATTTCATCTTCGCTGCGCCAGATGCGTTCGTTGGCCATCATCAATGCCGCCACGCTCAGGTGATGTGTGCGGCACAGGTCCAGCAGTTCGACGGCACTATTAAAATCGTAAGGCAGCTCGGTGCGATCCATGTCCAATACGCCACTGGCCGCTTGCGCCGCATCCACTACAAAGCCACCGCCAACCGAGTAATAAGTATCGCCATGCAATATGCTGTGCCCGCTGTGCGCTACCAGGGTCATGGCATTGGGATGAAATGCCAGGTTCTCGTCTATCAGGCGCATATCCTGCGCCCAGTCGAACGGAATCGGTACATGGCCGTCGAGTAACAGGGTGCGGCTTTCGCGCAGCTGCGCGATACGCGAACCAATGCAGGACGGATCAATCGCATCCGGCCATTCCCCCATCAAACCCATGATGACCGCGTTGTCACTGCCATGACCGATACCGGTGGCCGACAGCGAGCCATAGAGCTGCACTTCGATACGGCTTACCTGTTGCAGTTGATCGCGTTCACGCAAGCCCTGCACAAACAGCGCCGCCGCCCGCATCGGGCCCACGGTGTGGGAACTGGAAGGGCCGATACCGATCTTGAACAGGTCAAACACGCTGATAGCCATGAGCACGAACCTCGGGGGTGAATGCCTTGCATCATGGGGTGTTTGCAGTCGGCAAAAACGTCCAGCTACGACCCGCCTTTGCCTGCCAGCGCCCCCGACGTTTTATAGGGCGCAGAGGTATGAAAAAGACAGTTTTCAAGCCTCATTCGTCCAGATACGACCTCGCAGGTACTAGATACGACCCTGCCTGTACTGGATGCGACGCCCCCTGTAGGCGTTTGATTTTCGCTGTTACATGATCGGTTCTGACTCGATTGCAAGATGCGCTGGCAACACGCCTGCCGGGCATCGCCCGACCGCAACTGATATGTGCGGCTTTTCGATCGAAAACCGCAACCCGGACACACAGGAGTCGCTCCATGACACATTCCTCATCGTTGTTGCTGGCTGCATTGCTGAGTCTGCCCGTCATCGCCCAGGCAGCAGAACCGGCGCAATGCAGTACCGTCAATTTTTCGGATGTCGGCTGGACCGACATCACCGTCACCACCGCCGTTACCAGCGAAGTGCTCAAGGGCCTGGGCTACAAAACCAAAACCACCATGATTTCCGTGCCGGTTACCTACAAGTCGCTGGCCGATGGCAAGAACATGGACGTGTTTCTCGGCAACTGGATGCCGACCATGGAAAACGACATCAAGGCCTACCGCGACGCGGGCACCGTCGAGACAGTGCGCGCCAACCTGGAGAACGCCAAATACACCCTCGCCGTACCCGAAGCCCTCTATGAGAAGGGCCTCAAGGACTTCTCCGATCTGCCCAAATTCAGCAAGGAACTGGACGGCAAGATCTACGGCATCGAGCCGGGCAACGACGGCAACCGCATGATCCAGACCATGATCGACAAAAACGCCTTCGGCCTGAAGGACGCCGGCTTCAAAGTGGTGGAATCCAGCGAAGCGGGGATGCTGTCGCAGGTTGACCGCGCCCAGCGTCGTGGCACCGAGGTGGTGTTCCTGGGCTGGGAACCCCACCCGATGAACACTCGCTTCAAAATGAAATACCTCACCGGTGGCGATGAGTTCTTCGGCCCCAACTATGGTCAGGCGACCATCTACACCAACACCCGCAAGGGCTACACCGAAGAATGCAGCAACGTGGGTCAGTTACTGAAGAATCTGGTGTTTACCCTGGACATGGAAAGCACCCTGATGGGCAAGGTGCTGGACGACAAGATCAAACCCGACGCGGCCGCCAAAGCCTGGCTCAAACAAAACCCGCAAGTGCTTGAAAGCTGGCTCGCGGGTGTTACCACGGTGGATGGCAAGCCCGGGCTTGAGGCCGTTAAAGCCAGCCTTGCGAAGTAATCGCGGGCGTCGGGCGGCAACTGCGCCCGGCTCCGTTTCAATTCCCCTGCATGCGGACGTTCACTACCATGCTGATTGATCAAAAAATCCCTCTGGGCGATTACATTGCAAACTTCGTCGACTGGCTGACCCAGCACGGCGCCAGCACCTTCGATGCCATCGCCAGCACGCTGGAAGCCATGATCCACGCCGTGACCTTTGCCCTGACCTGGTTCAATCCCTTTGTGTTTATCGGGCTGATTGCACTGTTTGCCCACTTTATCCAGCGCAAGTGGGGGCTCACGGTTTTTGTGGCGCTGTCGTTTCTGCTGATCCTTAACCTGGGGTATTGGCAAGAAACCATGGAAACCCTGGCCCAGGTGCTGTTCGCTACATTTGTATGCGTGATCATCGGCGTGCCGCTAGGAATTCTCGCGGCGCACAAACCCATGTTCTACACCTTTATGCGTCCTGTTCTCGACCTGATGCAGACCGTTCCTACCTTCGTTTACCTGATCCCGACCCTGACCCTGTTCGGGCTGGGCGTGGTGCCGGGGCTGATTTCCACAGTGGTATTTGCCATTGCCGCGCCGATCCGCCTGACTTACCTGGGCATCCGCGATGTCCCCCATGAGTTGCTTGATGCGGGCAAGGCCTTTGGCTGCTCCCGTCGCCAGTTGCTCACCCGTATCGAGCTTCCCCACGCCATGCCGAGCATCGCCGCCGGGATTACCCAATGCATCATGCTGTCATTGTCGATGGTGGTGATCGCCGCCCTGGTGGGTGCCGATGGTCTGGGCAAACCGGTGGTCAATGCCCTCAACACTGCCGATATCGCCTTGGGCTTTGAAGCCGGGCTGGCGATCGTGCTGCTGGCCATCATGCTCGACCGTATCTGCAAGCAGCCGGACGCCAAAGCAGGAGCCGACGCATGAGTATTATCCGTTTCGATAATGTTGACGTGATCTTCGCCAAAGACCCCCGCGCAGCACTCGGCCTTCTGGACCAGGGCTTGTCGCGGGATCAGATCCTGAAAAAAACCGGGCAGATTGTTGGCGTCGAAAAGGCCAGCCTGGACATCGAAAAAGGTGAAATCTGCGTACTGATGGGTTTGTCAGGCTCGGGGAAATCCAGCTTGCTGCGCTGCATCAACGGGCTCAATACGGTCAGTCGCGGCCAGTTGTATGTAGAGCACGAAGGCAAGCAGATAGACATTGCCTCGTGCACCCCTGCCGAACTGAAGATGATGCGCACCAAGCGCATCGCCATGGTGTTTCAGAAATTCGCCCTGATGCCCTGGCTGACGGTGCGCGAAAACATCAGCTTCGGGCTGGAGATGCAGGGCCGTCCCGAAAAGGAACGCCGCACCCTGGTGGATGAAAAACTTGAGCTGGTGGGTCTGACTCAATGGCGCAATAAAAAGCCCGATGAGTTGAGCGGCGGCATGCAGCAGCGGGTTGGCCTGGCGCGGGCACTGGCGATGGACGCCGATATCCTGCTGATGGACGAACCCTTTTCGGCACTTGACCCGTTGATCCGCCAGGGCTTGCAGGATGAGCTGCTGGAACTGCAACACAAGCTGAACAAGACCATTGTGTTTGTCAGCCATGACCTGGACGAAGCACTCAAGCTGGGCAGCCGCATTGCGATCATGAAAGACGGCAAGATCGTGCAGTACAGCAAGCCTGAAGAAATCGTGCTCAACCCCGCCGATGACTATGTACGCACCTTTGTTGCCCATACCAACCCGCTCAACGTGCTGTGCGGACGCAGCCTGATGCGCACACTGGACAACTGCAAACGCATCAATGGCTCGGTGTGCATCGACCCGGGGGATGACTCGTGGATTGATCTGGCGGAGGGCAACACCATAAAAGGCGTGCGCCAGGGTGCTGCTGTGGTGGACCTGCAACACTGGAAAAGCGGTCAGGCAGTAGAAGGCCTGGGGCGTGGGCCAACCCTGGTGGACAGTGGCATCGGCATGCGCGATGCACTACAGATCCGTTACCAGACCGGCAACAAACTGGTGCTGCACGACGATCACAAAGTGGTAGGGATACTGGGGGATACAGAGCTGTATCACGCGCTGCTGGGCAAGAATCTGGGGTAGGCATTACCCTCACCCCAACCCTCTCCCGGAGGGAGAGGGAGCTGACTTGTGGAGATAGTGAGTCAGCATGCAGTCAGTCCCCTCTCCCTCCGGGAGAGGGTTAGGGTGAGGGGCTTTTGCAGTTCTTAGCTATATACGCGGCCAAGGAGTTGGCGATGGCTTTCAAACTGATCGAGCACGTCACGGCTGATCTGCTCCTGGGTGAAGCCCATCAAGTCGTACTCCTGGTTACCGTTGTGCAAGTACACCTCAGCTCGGTAATAACGGCTGCGCACTTCGTCTTCACCCGACTCGCTCGGTGCGGCCAGGTAGCCATCCAGGCTGACTTCGTAGACAAACGGGTTGCCTTCTTCCATTTCAACCCGCACGCCCATGCAACGCTTGGCGCTGCCCAGCAGGGTCTGCACATCAAGCCCCTGACTACGCAATTGTACCGCCGCATCTTCCAGTGCCGGGGTCACGTGTTTGTCCATAAAACGCTGCACCACGGCTTGAGTCGGTTGCAGGTCCTGTGCAGTCAGCCGCTCGCTGAAACCACGACGGCCACGGGCAGCCAGCTCGGCTTGTTCCTGTTCAACCAGAGTGTCCTGGCGCATCGCCTTGTGCAGGCCAAACATAAACAGGATCAATACCACCGAAAACGGCAAACCGGCCAGTACCACCATGGTTTGCATCGCCGCAAAGTTACCGGCAAACAGCAGGCCGATAGTCACCAGCGTGATTACCGCCGACCAGAAGATCCGCAGCCAGTGCGGCGCATCTTCGTCCACATCACCGCCTTTGCACGACAGGTTGGCCATCATCACCGCGCCGGAGTCGGCCGGGGTCAGGAACAGCACAAAGCCGACAAAGATCGAGACACCGATAACAATTTTCGACGCAGGGTAATGCTCAAGCAGTTGATAAATCGCCATCGACGGCTGCTCAAGCGCCGTTTTACCCAGCTCCACGGCACCGTGGTTAACCACCAGGTCCAGCGCCGAGTTACCGAAGATCGACAACCAGGCCAAGGTGAAGCCCAGCGGAATCAACAGCACGCCCGCCACCAGTTCACGCACCGTGCGACCACGGGAAATACGCGCGATAAACATCCCGACAAATGGGGCCCAGGAAATCCACCAGGCCCAGTAGAACAGAGTCCACAGGCCCAGCCAGCCTTCGGTTTTCCTGCTGTCGCCTTCGTACACGTACAGGTCGAAGGTTTTCATCACGATACCGTTGAGGTAGTCGCCGGTGTTTTGCACAAAACCGTTGAGCAGGTGCAGGGTCGGACCGAACAGCAGCACGAAAATCAGCAGGCCACTGAACAGGATAATGTTCAGGTTGGACAGTCGGCGGATGCCGTTTTCAACGCCCGAGACTGCAGCAATGGTCGCCACGGTGCTCATCACGATGATCACGATCAACAGGTTGGTGTTGCTGTGCTCCATGCCGAACAGGTTCTCAAGCCCCGACGACACTTGCATCGAACCAATGCCCAGGTTGGTCACCAGGCCCAGCAGTGTCACGAACATACCGAAGCCATCCACCGCATGGCCCGCAGCACCTTTGACCCAGCGCTCGCCCATCAACGGATACAGCGCCGAACGCAACGCCAGCGGCTGGTTGTGACGGTAGGCAAAATAGGCCACGGCCAGACCGACCAGCGCGTAAATCGCCCAGCCATGCAGACCCCAGTGCAGGAAAGTCAGTTGCAACGCCTGGCGCGCTGCTTCATGGCTGCCCGACACGCCTTCAGGCGGGTTGAAGTAGTGATCCAGCGGCTCGGATGCGCCGAAGTACAGCAGCGAAATACCGATACCGGACGAGAACAGCATCCCGGCCCAGGCGCCATAGCTGAAATCCGGGGTGTCCTGTTTCGTTCCCAGTTTCAATTTTCCGTAGGACGAAAACGCCAACCCGACCACAAAGATCAGATAAGCAGCGATGACTACCATGTAGTACCAGCCGAAGCTGCGCGACAGCCATTCCTGGGCCACACCCAGGATACGGCCCGCTTCTTCGGGAGCAATGATCAGGATGGCAGTCAGCAAAAGTATCAAGGCAGTGGAGGTGTAAAACACCCAACCGTTGACCGTCACCTTTTGCGGTGGGGTCTTTATAAGAGAGGCAGAACTCATTGCACGGATGCTCCAGGGAGTGCGAGACAAGGACTTAAGGCAACGCACCACACGACCATTCGCCTAGATAGCGACCAACGGTCGAGTGATATAAAGACACCGCTAAAAAACCGGACCCGCCCAGACCGCGTTCAAAACCTGTGTGCGTCCCCTTGAAATCAAGGGCTGCCCCGCGTGGTCTGATGCGTTGTGCCTGTTTGGATCTCCCGTCAGCGCCTGCGAAAGCCTGCTTCTGCTTGGGTTCCATGGGAATTTACCGTGTCGATTTGCGCCATTCATGCGTAGGAAAACGACATAAATCGCGACGATTTGTCGCAGAGCTTATTCTTTGTTGATTGAACGTTCAATCAAAACAAAATAGACTGGCTGCCGTTCAGTGATGTTTTTGCACTGACCGCCGGCCCAAGGAGATTTGCGAAATGCCCAAGGTCGGTATGCAACCCATACGCCGCCAGCAGTTGATCGAAGCCACATTGACGGCTGTCGATCAGGTCGGGATGGCAGATGCCAGCATTGCGCTGATTGCCCGTCTGGCCGGTGTGTCCAACGGCATCATCAGTCACTACTTCAAAGACAAGAACGGTCTGATTGCCGCCACCATGCGGTACTTGATGAACGTCTTGATCGATAACGTCACCGAGCGCCGCCAGGCGTTGGGCGACGACAGCCCGCGGGCTCATTTACAGGTCATCGTCGAGGGCAACTTCGACGCCAGCCAGGTCAATGGCCCGGCAATGAAAACCTGGCTGGCCTTTTGGGCGGCCAGCATGCACCAACCGTCGTTGCACAGATTGCAGCGGATCAACGACCACCGCTTGTACTCCAATCTGTGCTGCCAGTTCCGCCGGGTGTTGCCCCAGGCCCAGGCCCGCAATGCAGCACGAGGCCTGGCAGCGCTCATCGATGGTCTATGGTTGCGGGGTGCCCTTTCCGGTGACGGCTTCGACACCGACCAGGCACAACGCATCTGCTACGAATATATGGATCTACAACTGGCGAAACAGGTGAGTTAGGCCCAATTAACGCTTAACCCCTGAACTGTCGTGAATCTGCGGTGCCACAGCTAGAGGGCACCCGACTCACGATTAACGCCCACCACTTGTCTGCACTTGCGAGGATTTTATGGCCCGTTTCGAACTGCAAAAACTCTACATCGACGGCGGCTACACCGACGCCGGTAGCGACGCTACTTTCGATGCCATCAACCCGGCTAACGGCGAAGTCCTCGCGCAAGTGCAACGCGCTACCAAAGAAGACGTCGAGCGCGCTGTAGTCAGCGCCGAAAAAGGCCAGAAAATCTGGGCCGCCATGACGTCCATGGAGCGTTCGCGAATCCTGCGTCGCGCCGTGGAAATCCTGCGCGAGCGCAACGATGAACTGGCCGCCCTGGAAACCCTGGACACCGGCAAGTCGTACTCCGAAACCCGTTATGTCGACATCGTCACCGGCGCCGACGTACTGGAGTACTACGCAGGTCTGGCGCCCGCCATCGAAGGCGAGCAAATCCCGCTGCGCGACACTTCGTTCGTGTACACCCGTCGCGAGCCGTTGGGCGTTGTGGCCGGTATCGGCGCGTGGAACTACCCGATCCAGATCGCCCTGTGGAAATCCGCACCGGCCCTGGCTGCCGGCAACGCAATGATCTTCAAGCCAAGTGAAGTCACTTCCCTGACTACCCTGAAGCTCGCCGAAGTCTTCACCGCAGCGGGCCTGCCGGACGGCGTGTTCAACGTTCTGACTGGCAGCGGCCGTGAAGTGGGCACCTGGCTGACCGAGCACCCGCGCATCGCGAAAATCTCGTTCACCGGCGGCACCGATACCGGCAAGAAAGTCACCGCCAGTGCTACCCAGTCGTCGCTCAAAGACGTGACCATGGAACTGGGCGGCAAATCACCGCTGATCATTTTCGACGACGCCGACCTGGATCGCGCCGCGGATACCGCGATGATGGCCAACTTCTACAGCTCGGGCCAGGTGTGCACCAACGGCACCCGCGTATTTATCCCGACGGCCATGAAAGCGGCGTTTGAAGCCAAGATTCTGGAGCGCGTAGCGCGCATCCGTATCGGCAACCCGCAAGACGAAAACACCAACTTCGGCCCGCTGGTCAGCTTTGCTCACATGGAAAGCGTGCTGGGCTACATTGCCAAGGGCAAAGAAGAAGGCGCCCGCCTGCTGTGCGGCGGTGAACGCCTGACCGAAGGTGATCTGGCCAAAGGCGCATTCGTGGCACCGACCGTGTTCACCGACTGCACCGATGACATGACCATCGTCAAAGAAGAAATCTTCGGCCCGGTCATGAGCATCCTCACCTACGACAGCGAAGAAGAAGTGATCCGCCGCGCCAACGACACCGAGTTCGGCCTGGCTGCCGGCGTCGTGACCAAGGACCTGAACCGCGCTCACCGCGTGATTCATCAGCTGGAAGCGGGCATTTGCTGGATCAACGCCTGGGGTGAGTCCGACGCAAAAATGCCGGTGGGCGGCTACAAGCAATCGGGCATTGGCCGTGAAAACGGTATCAGCTCGCTGGCTCAGTACACCCAGATCAAATCGGTACAGGTAGAGCTGGGCGACTACGTTTCGGTGTTCTAAACCGACAGGCCCGCATAAACCCTGTGGGAGCGGGCTTGCTCGCGATACAGGCGACGCGGTGCATCAGTTGCACCGCGCTGATGCAATCGCGAGCAGGCTCGCTCCCACAAGCTCTGCCACAACTTCAAAGAGGGTGCATTTATGTCCCAAGAATTCGATTACATCATCATTGGTGCCGGCTCTGCCGGTAACACCCTGGCGACCCGTCTGACTGAAGACCAAGGCGTCACCGTGCTGCTGCTTGAAGCAGGCGGCCCGGACTACCGTTTCGACTTCCGCACGCAGATGCCTGCGGCGCTGGCATTCCCGCTGCAAGGGCGTCGCTACAACTGGGCCTTCGAGACCGATCCAGAGCCACACATGGATAACCGTCGCATGGAATGTGGCCGCGGCAAGGGCCTGGGCGGTTCGTCCCTGATCAACGGCATGTGCTACATCCGCGGTAACGCGATGGACTACGACGGCTGGGCGAAATACCCGGGCCTCGAAGACTGGTCGTACCTGGACTGCCTGCCATACTTCCGCAAAGCCGAAACCCGCGATATCGGCCCCAACGACTACCACGGTGGCGATGGTCCGGTCAGCGTGACCACGCCCAAAGCCGGGAACAACGTGTTGTTCCACGCCATGGTTGAAGCCGGTGTACAGGCCGGTTACCCGCGCACCGAAGACCTGAACGGCTATCAGCAGGAAGGTTTCGGCCCGATGGACCGTACCGTGACGCCGAACGGCCGTCGCGCCAGTACCGCCCGCGGCTACCTGGACACGGCCAAGCAGCGTTCGACCCTGAAAATCGTCACCCACGCCCTGACCGACAAGATCCTGTTTGAAGGTAAACGCGCCGTTGGCGTTTCCTACATGGTCGGCGACAGCGACACCCGAATCCAGGCCAAGGCCCGCAAGGAAGTGCTGCTGTGCAGCGGCGCAATCGGCTCGCCAACCGTGCTGCAACGCTCCGGCGTCGGCCCGGCCGAACTGCTCAACAGCCTCGATATCCCGGTGGTGCACGACCTCCCGGGCGTGGGCCAGAACCTGCAGGATCACCTTGAGTTGTACCTGCAATACGCCTGCACCCAGCCGGTGTCGCTGTACCCGTCGCTGCTTTGGTACAACCAGCCGGCCATTGGTGCCGAGTGGCTGTTCCTGGGCAAAGGCATCGGTGCCAGCAACCAGTTTGAAGCCGGTGGTTTTATTCGCACCCGCGAAGAGTTCGAATGGCCGAACATCCAGTACCACTTCCTGCCGGTAGCGATTAACTACAACGGCAGCAACGGGGTGAAAGAGCACGGTTTCCAGGCGCACATGGGCTCCATGCGTTCGCCGAGCCGTGGCCGGATCAATGTGAAGTCCAAGGACCCGCGCGAGTATCCGAGCATCCTGTTCAACTACATGGCCAGCGAGCAGGACTGGCAGGAATTCCGCGACGGCATCCGCCTGACCCGTGAAATCATGCAGCAGCCAGCACTGGATGCATTCCGTGGCCGTGAAATCAGCCCGGGCATCGACAAGCAGACCGACGAAGAGCTGGATACCTTTATCCGCGAACACGCCGAGACCGCGTTCCACCCGTCCTGCTCGTGCAAAATGGGCACCGACGAAATGGCTGTGGTCGACGGCGAAGGCCGTGTGCATGGCATGCAGGGCCTGCGTGTGGTCGATGCCTCGATCATGCCGCTGATCACCACCGGCAACCTCAATGCACCGACGATCATGATCGCCGAGAAAATTGCCGACAAGATCCGTGGCCGCCAGCCGGAGCCGCGCAGCACTGCCGACTACTACGTCGCAGGCGACGCGCCGGTACGCGGCAAGCCGCTGCGTGAAGTGAGCCGTACTGCGCAGTAAGCACTATCCGTAGCAGTTGACGAGCGGAGCGAGGCTACGTCCGGCGGCACAGCCGTCGTAAATTCAGGTGATGCGGTTCTTCTGATGAATCGCGTCATCTGGTTTCACGGTCGCTTCGCAACCGGACGCAGCCTCCTTCCTTCGGCAGCTGCTACGAATTTTGTGTAACTCTTGAGTTTCATCTTGCCCCGCTTGCCCCCGCTTCAGCGCAGGCCTAATCTAGTGCCTCGCTTCGCGCCACACCCCCCCGCCCCACCCGACATGCCAGCCTTGCCTGGCCAAGAGGTTTTCTATGTTTGATGTTGTCTCTTCGAGCAAATGGCCGACCGGCTTCCTGATTAATCCAAACGCAGAACCTCTCGATCCAAAATGGCTCACCGAATTCAGCAAGATCCCCGCAGCCGCAGTCAGTGACTGTCTGGGCCGCAACGTGGGTGGTCTGGGCCTCAAGCCGTTCCACGGTACCCGCCCGATGCTGGGCAGCGCGCTGACCGTCCGTGTACGCCCGGGCGACAACCTGATGATCCTCAAAGCCATGCAAATGGCCCGCCCCGGCGATGTGCTGGTGATCGACGGCAGTGCCGACCTGACCCGTGCCGTGTTCGGCGGCATCATGCGTGCCATGGCCCTCAAGGCCGGGATTGTCGGCGTGGTGATCAACGGCGCCCTGCGCGACCTCGACGAGTGGCAGACCGGTGAACTGCCCGCCTATGCCATCGGCGGCGTACATCGCGGCCCGAGCACTGACGGCGGCGGCGAAATCAACGTCCCCATCTCGTGTGCCGGTATGCTGGTAATGCCAGGCGACCTGATGATCGGCGACGGTGACGGCGTGGTTGCGGCTTCGCGCAGTGAACTGCCGGAATTGCTGATCCGTTGCCACGATCTGCTGGCCCGTGAGCAGGCAACGCTCAAGGCAATCAAAGAAGGCACCCTGGACCCGGACCGTTTTGACGCCATCCTGCGCGCCAAGGGTTGCCCGGTTTAACACGCTACGCGCGCCCCTGTGGGAGCGGGCTTGCTCGCGATGGCATCACCGCGGTCCAGCGGGTTAACCGCACTGCCTGCATCGTGAGCAAGCCCGCTCCCACAGACCCACCAAGTCCAAGGAGGTCTGTGCATGTTCGATTTCTACCCTCAGCTCAAGCAGCGCTTTGCCGCACTGCGCACCCGGGCCGAGTTCTTTTCGTTACGCTATGTACGCGAGTCCGGGCAATACCTGTCGGTACGCAAGAACGTCGCAGAGCCTCCCTCATTCAGTCACGACCAGGGCGCCATGCTCACCGTGCGGTTGCGCGGTATCGAAGCCTACGCCGCCACCAACGACCTGTCCCAGGCCGGCCTGCAGGCCGCGCTTGATCGCGCTGAAACCCAGGCCCAGCTGATCGCCGGGCATGCGCTGCTCAACCTGAGCCAGGAACCGGTGTGCCATGAGCGCGCCGACTTTTTCTCACCCGATCTTGACCAGGCTTTCCCCTCACTCAGCGAGTGCTTTGCCCTGCTGGGCGCCGAATCAGCCGCCGTGCCCAAAGACGAGCGGCTGGTGAGCTGGGTGGTTTCACTGGGCCTCAATCACGTCGAGCAAATTTACCTGAACAGCGCCGGCGCCGAGCTGCGCCGGGCGCAGCGCTTTGTTTACCCGGGCATGAGTGTCACTGCCTATGACGGCAACGACAGTCAAAGCCGTAGCCTGGGCCGCGAAAACTTCGGCCAGCAAGGTGGCGCCGATGTGATCAGCCGCTGCGGGCTGATCGGTGCCGCACCCCAGGTCGCCGATCAGGCCCTGCAATTGCTGCTGGCACCCAATGCTCCTGTCGGCAAACGCGATCTGCTGCTGATGCCCGACCAGATGATCCTGCAAATCCATGAGTCCATCGGACACCCGCTGGAACTGGACCGCATTCTCGGTGACGAGCGCAATTACGCCGGTACCAGCTTCGTCAAGGCCAGCGACTTCGGCAGCCTGCAATATGGCTCAAAGCTGCTGAACGTGACCTTCGACCCAACCATCCCCGAGGAGCTCGCCAGCTACCGCTTCGACGACGACGGCACCCCGGCCTACAAGGAGTTCCTGATCCGCGAAGGCTTGCTGCTACGCCCGCTGGGTGGCGCACTGTCACAGTTCCGCTCGGGCCTCGAAGGCGTGGCCAACAGCCGCGCCTGCGGCTGGAACCGGCCACCGATTGACCGTATGGCCAACCTCAATATCGAGCCAGGCGATCAGTCGCTTGAGCAAATGATCGGCGGTATCGAAAGCGGTATTCTGATGGCCACCAACCGGTCCTGGTCGATCGACGACGCGCGCAACAAGTTCCAGTTCGGTTGCGAGTGGGGCCAGTTGATCGAGGAAGGTGAACTCAAGGGCGTGGTCAAAAACCCCAACTACCGGGGCATTTCCGATCAGTTCTGGCGCAACCTCAGCGCCGTGGGCGACGCCAGCACCTTCAAGGTGCTGGGCACCCCGAACTGCGGCAAGGGCGAACCCAACCAGGTGATCCGCGTGGGCCATGCGTCCCCCGCCTGCGTGTTCAGTCAAATCGATGTGTTTGGAGGTGATGCCTGATGAGTACCCCATTGAGTCAGGCCGAGCAGTTCAAGGGGTTGGTCGAGTGGTTGGGCAAAGCGATCCTTGCGCCTGAGCAGTTCACCCTGGGCTATAACGGCGAAGCATCGGAATTTATCCGTTTCAACAAGGGCAAGGTGCGTCAGGCCGGACAGGTGCAACAGGCCAGCCTGAGCCTGAAGCTGATCCACGACGGCCGCCACGCCGATGTGAACCTCACCCTGGCTGGCGAGCCTAATGTCGACAAACAGCGCCTGGCCGATGCCCTGCGGCAACTGCGCGACACCTTGCCATTGTTGCCCGCCGATCCGTATTTACTGCTCAACCCGCAGCCGTGGAACAGCCATAACGTGCAGAACCAGCCCCTGCCGGACACGGCCCGGGTTCTGGAAGAAATCCGCAGTGCATCCAAAGGCGTAGATCTGGTCGGATTTTATGCCAGCGGCCCGATCAGCTACGGCTATGCCAGCTCCGAGGGCGCGTTTGGCTGGCATCAGGCCAATAGCTTCAATTTCGACTGGAGTTTGTTCCACAGCAACGGTCAGGCGGTCAAGGCCAGCTACGCCGGCGCCGACTGGGACAGCGAACGTTTCGCCCGGCGCATGCAACTGGCCCGCGAGCAACTGAGTTTCCTCGATCGCCCGCTGCATGCCCTGGCGCCCGGTGAGTACCGAGCCTACCTGGCGCCGGCGGCGCTGGAAGAAGTGATGAGCATGCTGTGCTGGGGCGGTTTTTCGGCCCAGGCACTGGCCAGCAAATCCAGCCCGCTGCAAAAGCTCTACGCGGGCGATGCGCAACTGAGCCCGCTGGTGTCGTTTGACGAGCAGGTCAGCCAGTCCCTGAGCCCGGCGTTTTCCGGCGAGGGGTATCCGCGTCAGGACTTGTCGCTGGTCAAACACGGCAAAGCCGAGCAGCAACTGGTGAGTTCTCGCAGTGCCGCCGAGTATGGCCTTGAGGTCAACGGCGCACCGGAGGGCGAAGCCCCGAGCGCACTGGCGATGGCGGCAGGGAGCCTGGTGCAGGCCGACATCCTCAAGCAGTTGGGCACCGGGTTGTATATCAGCAACCTGTGGTACCTGAACTACTCGGACCAACCGGCCGCCCGCCTGACCGGCATGACCCGCTTTGCCACTTTCTGGGTGGAAAACGGCGAGATAAAGGCCCCGGTCAACACCATGCGCTTTGATGACAGCGTCTATAGTCTGCTGGGTTCACAACTGGAAGCGCTGACAGCCGAGCGTGAGTTGTTGCTCTCGGCCAGCACCTACGACCAACGCCAGACGGCGTCAAATCTGCTGCCGGGGGCATTGGTCAAAAAGCTCACGCTGACGCTGTAACACCTGTGGGAGCGGGCTTGCTCGCGATTGCGTCGCCGCGGTTTACCTGAAAAAACCCGGGCCTCTGCATCGCGAGCAAGCCCGCTCCCACAGAGGATTATCGACAGTCCATAAAAAGAGGTCCTATGCCCGTACGCCCGGTTCTAAGCCCTGAAACCCTGCGCTGGTTGCCGTGGGTGGTGGCCATCGCGTTTTTCATGCAGTCACTCGACGGCACCATCCTCAACACCGCCCTGCCCGACATGGCCCGCGACCTCGACGAAAACCCGCTGCGCATGCAAGGTGTGATCGTTGCCTACATGCTCACCGTTGCCTTGCTGATCCCGGCCTCGGGGTGGATCGCCGACCGCTTCGGCACCAAAAAAATCTTTTTCAGCGCCATCCTGCTGTTCAGTTTCGGCTCGTTGCTCTGCGCCCTGTCCGGCACTCTCAACGAGCTGATCGGCGCACGGATCGTCCAGGGCCTGGGTGGTGCCCTGATGCTGCCCATCGGCCGGCTGGTGGTGCTCAAGGCCTATCCGCGCTCGGAGCTGGTGCGGATCATGGGTTTTATCACCATTCCCGGCCTGCTCGGCCCGCTGATAGGCCCCACGATGGGCGGCTGGATGGTGCAGTACCTGAGCTGGCACTGGATTTTCCTGATCAACCTGCCCGTGGGCGTTCTCGGTTGCTGGGCCGTCTGGCACTTCATTCCGGATTTGCGCGGCAGCGAGCGCACCCGTTTTGACGGGTTGGGTTTTGTGCTGTTTGGCGCGGCGATGGTGTTTATCACCATTGCCATGGAAGGCCTGGGCGAGCTGCATATGCCGCACCTGCGGGTGATGTTGCTGCTGTTTGCGGGCATGGCCTGTCTGGCAGCGTACTGGTTACGCGCGGGCAATATCAGCAACCCGCTGTTCTCCCCGGTGCTGTTCAAAACCAAGACCTTCGCAGTGGGCATCCTCGGTAACCTGTTCGCCCGCCTGGGCAGCGGCGCCCTGCCGTTTCTGGTGCCCTTGCTGTTGCAGGTCGCGCTGGGCTATTCCCCGTCACAGGCCGGGATGAGCATGCTGCCACTGGCCGCGGCCGCCATGCTGGCCAAATGGGTGGCCAGGCCATTGATCGAGCGCGTGGGATACCGCACCGTGCTGACGGCCAACACCTTCGCCCTTGGCCTGATGCTGGCCAGCATGGGGCTGGTTACCGAACACACGCCATACCCGTTGTTGCTGTCAATGCTGGCCGTTTTGGGAGCGATCAACTCATTGCAGTTCACCGCCATGAACACCGTCACCCTGATCGATCTCGACGACGCCAGCGCCAGCAGCGGCAACAGTTTGCTGTCGGTGGTGGCGCAACTGTCCCTGAGCCTGGGCGTGGCTTGCGCCGGGGCATTGCTTGGCGGCTTTACCGGGGATGGCGGCAACGATGGGGTGGACACGGTGCTGGGCGCGTTCCAGCTGACCTTCCTCACAGTAGGGATCATGGCGATGCTGGCAGCGGCGATTTTCCTGCAACTGTCACCCCAGGATGGCCGCAAACCCAAGGCCAACTCGGAACATGAGCTGGAACATTAAGCTACTTTTCGCCAAGAACTGGATGACATCTCGTCCAGAATGTTCAGGCAAAGGGCATGGGACTGGTACACTGCGCGACATTTTGTTTTGCAGGCCAGTCCCGTGACCACCATTGCCACCGCTTTTAACACTCTGCCTCTGTCCGCCGCCATGCTGGCTAACCTCGACTCCCTCGGTTATGCCCAGATGACGCCGATTCAGGCGCAGAGCTTGCCGGTGATCCTCAAAGGCATGGACCTGATCGCCCAGGCCAAGACCGGTAGTGGCAAAACTGCCGCCTTCGGCATCGGCCTGCTGAACCCGATCAACCCGCGCTTCTTCGGCTGCCAGGCCCTTGTGATCTGCCCGACCCGCGAACTGGCTGACCAGGTCGCCAAGGAAATCCGCCGCCTGGCCCGCGCCGAAGACAACATCAAGGTCCTGACCCTGTGTGGTGGCGTGTCGTTCGGCCCGCAGATCGGTTCGCTGGAGCACGGCGCGCACATCATCGTCGGCACTCCGGGGCGTATCCAGCAACACTTGCGCAAAGGCTCGCTGGTACTGGACGGTCTGAACACCCTGGTACTGGACGAAGCTGACCGCATGCTGGACATGGGCTTCTATGACGCCATCGAAGACATCATTGTCAAAACCCCGGAGCGTCGCCAGACCTTGCTGTTCTCGGCCACTTACCCGGCCGGTATCAAGCAGCTGTCGTCCAAGTTCATGCGCAACCCTCAGCAGGTAAAAGCAGAGGCGCTGCACACTGACAGCCAAATCGAGCAGCGTTTCTACGAAATCTCGCCTGAAGAGCGCATGAGCGCCGTGACCAAGGTACTGGGCCACTTCCGCCCGCAGTCTTGCGTGGCGTTCTGCTTCACCAAGCAGCAGGTGCAGGAAACCGTTGATCACCTGACCTCCAAGGGCATTTCGGCCGTCGGCCTGCACGGCGACCTGGAGCAGCGCGACCGTGACCAGGTACTGGCCATGTTTGCCAACCGTTCGACTTCGGTACTGGTTGCCACCGACGTAGCCGCCCGTGGTCTGGACATCGACGCGCTGGACATGGTGCTCAACGTTGAGCTGGCCCGCGATTCGGAAATCCATATTCACCGTGTTGGCCGTACCGGCCGTGCGGGCGAAAAAGGCGTGGCCATCAGCCTGGTTGCACCGTCCGAAGCGCACCGCGCCCAGGCCATCGAGCAGTTGCAGAAAGCTCCGCTGAACTGGGAAACCCTGGACACCCTCACCTCTCAGGGCGGCGCACCGTTGCTGCCGGCCATGAGCACACTGGTGATCGGCGCAGGTCGTAAAGACAAGGTTCGCCCAGGCGATATCCTTGGCGCACTGACCGGCGACGCAGGCATCCCGGGTGCCCAGGTTGGCAAGATCGCCATCTTTGACTTCCAGGCCTACGTGGCGGTTGACCGCACCATTGCCAAGCAGGCTGCACAGCGCCTGAGCGAAGGCAAAATCAAAGGCCGCGTATTGCGCGTACGGGTTTTGTAAGACGCTTCAAGAGCCCCCTCACCCCAACCCTCTCCCGGAGGGAGAGGGGGCAGATTTGCATAGAATTCGAAATCACCCTGGTCAAGCTCCCTCTCCCTCAGGGAGAGGGCTGGGGTGAGGGCTGCTTTTACCGAGGACACCGCTTTGCGCTCTACCGACGTTGTGATTATTGGCGCTGGCGCCGCAGGCCTGATGTGCGCACTGACCGCCGCCAACCGTGGGCGCAAGGTGATGCTGATCGACCACGCCAACAAGGCAGGCAAAAAGATCCTGATGTCGGGCGGTGGCCGCTGCAACTTCACCAACATGTACACCGAGCCCAACAATTTCCTGTCGCAGAACCCGCACTTTTGCAAGTCGGCCCTGGCCCGCTACACCCAGTGGGACTTTATCGAGATGGTCGCCAAACACGGGGTGCCCTACCACGAGAAAAAACTCGGCCAGCTGTTTTGCGACAACAAATCCAGCGACATCCTCGAAATGCTCCTCGACGAGTGCAAACAGGCCGGCGTCAGCCTGCACCTGGACACTTCAGTCGAACAGATCGAAAAAACCGACAACGGCTACAGCCTCAATACAACGCTGGGGCCGGTTGACTGCCAGTCTCTGGTGGTCGCCACCGGCGGGCTGTCGATCCCGACCCTGGGCGCCACAGGCTTCGGCTATCAAATCGCCAAACAGTTCGGCCACACCTTGCTGCCAACCCGGGCAGGCCTGGTGCCGTTCACTATCACCGATCAGCTCAAAGAGATCTGCACCGAGCTGTCGGGCACGTCGGTGGATTGCCTGGTGAGCTGCAACGACCAGAGCTTTCGCGAAAATATCCTGTTCACCCACCGTGGTTTGAGCGGGCCGGCGATCTTGCAGATTTCCTCGTTCTGGAACCCCGGTGATACGGTTGAGATCAATCTGCTGCCCGACCTCGACGCCCTGAGCTGGCTGCAAACACAGCAGGTTGAGCGCCCCAACAGCGAGTTGAAAACCCTGCTGGGTGAAATCTTCACCAAGAAGATGGCCAATCTGCTGGCCGAGCACTGGCTCGAGTCCAAGCCAATGAAGCAGTACACCCCGGCGGAGCTGGCGCAGGTGGCGGACAAACTGGCGTGCTGGAAGGTGGTCCCCGCGGGCACCGAAGGTTATCGCACCGCTGAAGTGACCCTGGGTGGGGTCGATACCCGCGAAGTGTCGTCCAAGACCATGGAATCGCTGAAAAGCCCCGGCCTGTATTTTGTCGGCGAAGTGCTGGATGTAAGCGGCCATCTTGGCGGCTTCAACTTCCAGTGGGCGTGGGCTTCGGGGTATGCAGCGGCGCAGTACGTCTGACCTGCCCCCCGTAGCCGCTGCTGCAACCTGCAGCAGCGTCTGCAGGGGCGCATGAAAAATATTTTTGGTTCGATGTGACAGCCCCATTGCACTGTCGTCTTATCTGGCTCAAGTTAGCGAATCACGAGCCAGGCACCGCCACTTCATGTCATCGAAAAGCTTTCAGCATTCCCTGCGCCGCCTGTGGGCACTGGACAAGTTCAGTTACAGCGTGCGGGTATTTGTCGCCCTGACCGGCAGCATGGCTTTTTGCTGGTATCAGGATGAGATGTCACTGCTGATCCCGTTGTTTCTGGGGGTTATCGCCAGTGCGCTGTCTGAAACCGATGACAGCTGGCAAGGCCGTCTCAACGCCTTGCTGGTGACGCTGGTGTGTTTCACCGCCTCGGCCCTGAGTGTCGAGTTGCTTTTCCCCTACCCCTGGCTGATGGTCTGCGCGCTGGCCCTGGCCAGTTTCGGCCTGACCATGCTCGGCGCGCTGGGCGAGCGCTACGGGGCGATTGCTTCAGCCACACTGATTCTGGCCGTGTACACCATGATCGGCGTAGATCAGCGCGGCGGCGAAGTCACCAACTTCTGGCATGAACCCTTGCTGCTGGTGGCCGGTGCCGCCTGGTACGGGATACTGTCGGTGCTGTGGCAGGCGCTGTTTTCCAATCAGCCGGTGCAACAGAGCCTGGCCCGGTTGTTCTGGGAACTTGGCCTGTACCTGAAAATCAAGTCGGCGCTGTTCGAGCCGATCCGCAAACTGGACGTGGAAGCGGGACGGCTGGAACTGGCCCGGCAAAACGGCAGGGTGGTGGCGGCGCTGAACACCGCCAAGGAAATCATCCTGCACCGGGTCGGCAATACTCGGCCAGGTTCCAAACTCAGCCGCTACCTCAAGCTGTATTTCCTCGCCCAAGACATCCACGAACGTGCCAGCTCTTCACACTACCCGTACAACGCCCTGGCCGACGCCTTCTTCCACAGTGATGTGATGTTCCGCTGCCAACGTCTGCTGCGCCAGCAAGGCGTGGCCTGCCAGCGCCTGTCGGAGTCGATCAAGCTGCGCCAGCCATTCGTCTATGACGACAGCTTTGCCGAGGCTCTGGGAGACCTGCACGCCTCCCTCGAACACTTGCGCATCCAGAGCAACCCGGCCTGGCGCGGACTATTGCGTTCATTGCGGGCACTGGCCGCCAACCTCGGCACCCTCGACCGCCTGCTGAGCGATGCAAGCAACCCCGACACCCTGGCCGATGCCACCGATAGCAGCCTGCTCGACCGCTCGCCACGCAACCTCAAGGATGTCTGGTCACGCCTGCGCCAGCATCTGACACCTACCTCGCTGATCTTCCGCCACGCCTTGCGCCTGCCCCTGGCGCTGAGTATCGGTTTTGCGATGGTGCACTGGATTCACCCAAGCCAGGGCTACTGGATCATCCTCACCACGCTGTTCGTGTGCCAGCCAAGCTACGGCGCCACGCGGCGCAAGTTCAGCCAGCGGATTATCGGCACTGCCATCGGCCTGGCCGTGGGCTGGGCGTTGTTCGATCTGTTCCCCAACCCGCTGGTACAGTCGATGTTTGCCGTCGTGGCCGGGGTGGTGTTCTTTATCAACCGCACCACGCGCTACACCCTGAGCACGGCGGCCATCACCCTGATGATTCTGTTTTGCTTCAATCAGGTGGGCGATGGTTACGGACTGTTCCTGCCGCGCCTGTTCGACACCCTGGTGGGTAGCGTGATCGCGGCAGCGGCTGTGTTCCTGTTCTTGCCTGACTGGCAGGGTCGTCGCCTGAACCAGGTGCTGGCCAATACCCTGAGCTGCAACAGCCAGTACCTGCGCCAGATCATGCAGCAATATGCCCAGGGTAAAAGCGACAGCCTGGCCTATCGGTTGGCACGGCGTAACGCACATAACGCCGATGCGGCGCTGTCGACCACCCTGGCCAATATGCTGATGGAACCCGGGCATTTCCGTAAGGATGCAGACATGGGCTTCCGCTTTTTGGTGCTGTCCCACACTTTGCTCAGTTACCTCTCTGGCCTGGGCGCCCACCGCGACACCCAATTGCCTGCCGAAGTGCGCGAGCAGTTGATTGAAGGGGCCGGGGGCAAGATTGCCGACAGCATCGACCAGATTGCCCAGGGCCTGGCCACCAAGCAGGCGGTTGCAGTGCAAAGTGATGAGGAAGAGGCCCTGGCCGGCGAACTTGAACAAATGCCCGATGAAATAGATGAAAACCAGAGGCTGGTACAAACCCAACTGGCGCTGATTTGCCGCCAGCTCGGACCACTGCGCACCCTGGCCGCGCATTTGGTCAAGGCACCTTAGGCCTTGGCGCCAGTCGGCATCACGCCTACTATCGAGACATGAACTCGCCAACAAGGACAAGATCGTGACCACCGACTGGCTCTGCAAACACCACAACGACCTGGGCAAGGAACAGCTCTACGCAATCCTCGAATTGCGCTCAAAAGTATTTGTCGCCGAGCAGAAATGCGCCTATCAGGACGTCGACGGGCAAGACCTGACGGGCGATACGCTGCATGTGATGGGCTGGCAAGACGACCAGCTGGTGGCCTACGCCCGCATCCTCGACCCCGAGTCCCAGGGAGGTGACGTAGTGATCGGCCGCGTAATCGTTGCCGTCGAAGGCCGCGGGCAAAAGCTTGGGCATACCCTGCTTGAACAGGCCCTGAAAAATATCGAAGAGTACTGGGCGGGGCAGCCCGTATTCCTGTCCGCCCAAGCGCACCTGCAACCCTTTTACGAGCAACACGGGTTCAACACCCAGGGCGAGATCTACCTAGAAGACAACATCCCGCACATCGGCATGCGCCTGACATCTCAGGGGTAACCCAGCACCTGCTTGATCTGCACCAGATGCCCAGCGACCCAGTTTTTGTCCACCGGCCCCCAGTTGCGGATCAGGTAGCGTCCGGCATGGTTGCGGGCGCCATCCTGCTGTTCAAATTCGCAGATGATGTCCAGATCGGCCAGGGCAGCAATGGTGTCCTGGGCGGTACGACGCGGCATGCCGGTGACTTCGGTCAAGGCAGGCACGCTGCTGGCGATCTGGCTATCGATCAACCAGGCCACATACAAGCGCCGGTAAAAGCTGCTTTTGGTTTTGCTGACTTCCATTCAGAACTCCTGCCCGTCTTTACGGGTCCGCTCCCACACATAAAGTAAGTGTCAGGTTTTGCCCTGCATATCCCGCCACGTGAGGTACACCCGCAGGTCGAACTCCAGCTGGTGATAACCCGGCAACATGTGCTCACACAGCTTGTAGAACGCCTTGTTGTGGTCTGACTCTTTCAAGTGGGCCAGCTCGTGGACCACGATCATCTTCAAAAACTCGGGCGCCGCTTCCTTGAACAGCGAGGCCACGCGCAGTTCCTTTTTAGCCTTGAGCTTGCCGCCCTGAACCCGTGAAATAGCAGTATGCAAACCCAGCGCACGGTGGGTCAGGTCGAGCCGGTTATCAAACAGCACCTTGTCAAAGGATGGCGCATTGCGCAGGTATTCCTGTTTGAGCTCCTGAGCGTAGGCATACAGGGCCTTGTCGCTTTGCACGGCATGACGCTGTGGATAACGCTCGCTCAGGTAACTGCCCAGCTGGTTGCGCTCGATCAATTGGCGCACCTGCTCTTGCAAGGTCTGGGGGTAAGCCTGGAGGTATTTGAGCACAGTCATGGGGCGCCAACGCACAGCGTAAAAGTGCGCCAGTGTAGCGAATTCGATCCCCAGGCGCCCACGTCAGACTTTTACGCTGCCAAAAGGCAGACGCTTCCGAGAAAACACGATGCACACAAGCGCTGCTTGCGACCCGCAAACTCACAGGGCTATCTTCACCAGTCGCCGATGCTCCCCCGTGGAAGAAACATGAAAAAGCCGACGCCCGACGATCCCAAAGCCATTCACACTCCCCGGGATGATCATCAGCACGATGAAACCACCCGGCTTATTCTCGACGCCCTGCTTCAGGCCCCGCCCGTTTGCCTGGAAAACCTCAAACCCACCCGTGCACTAAGGGCAGGCAAGCAATCACCCTTTGCCGTGCTGCCTGATATCCGTGCAATCGAAGCGCTGTCCCATGTGTCGCTGATGCTCAAAAGCGCAGAAGAGGTCTCGGATGAAATCACCGCATACGCCAGCGGCATAGAGCGTGGGCTGGTGTGGTCGCTGGTGCATTCGGTGGAGATGTCCCGATCACTGGTGGACTCACTGCTCAGGGCCAATGGTGTTGATCCAGAGTTGCTAAAGGCACAACCGTCAAACTGGCCCTGCGCGAAGCAGGCTGGCAAGGGGGGGCTTTAATTCCTCCAAAAAAAAAACGCCCCGATCAGATCGAGGCGTTTTTTGGTCGGGCCGGTCAGGCGGCAATCGACAGTTTGAGCTTGTTCATCGCGCTTTTTTCCAGCTGACGAATCCGCTCGGCTGACACGTTGTACTTCTGCGCCAGGTCGTGCAGCGTGGCTTTTTCTTCAGCCAGCCAGCGCTGATACAGAATGTCACGGCTGCGGTCGTCCAGCACTTCCAGCGCTTCGTGAAGGTTGCTGGTGGAGTTGTCGGTCCAGTCAGCATCTTCCAGTTGGCGCGCCGGGTCATACCGGTGGTCTTCCAGGTAGTTGGCTGGCGACTGGAACGCACTGTCGTCGTCAGCTTCGGCTGCCGGGTCGAACGCCATATCATGACCGGTCAGGCGGCTTTCCATCTCGCGCACTTCGCGAGGCTCTACGCCGAGGCTTTCAGCCACACGATGCACTTCATCGTTGTTCAACCAGGCGAGACGTTTTTTCTGGCTGCGCAGGTTGAAGAACAATTTGCGCTGAGCCTTGGTGGTCGCGACTTTCACGATCCGCCAGTTGCGCAGGATAAATTCGTGGATCTCTGCCTTGATCCAGTGCACCGCAAAAGACACCAGACGCACACCCATTTCAGGGTTGAAGCGTTTGACCGCCTTCATCAGGCCGACGTTGCCTTCCTGGATCAGGTCAGCCTGAGCCAGGCCATAGCCCGAATAACTACGGGCAATGTGTACAACAAAACGCAGGTGGGCGAGCACCATCTGCCGAGCCGCCCCCAAATCCTGCTCATAATAGAGACTCTCGGCCAGTTCACGCTCCTGCTCCGGTGTCAGCAATGGAATGCTGTTCACCGTATTGACATAGGCCTCGAGGTTCGCACCAGGGACCAACGCATACGCAGGTTGCAAAGAAGTGGTCATACGAAAAAACCTCCGTCTCACATAACTCGTGCAGTTCAGCACTGCGAAAGTTGACCGGAAACCTGGAAAAAAGTTCCCAAAAAAAGCTGAAAAGGTCAACAGGCAAAAAGAAAACTATTTAGGCGAAAGCTCACGTAAGTGACGCGCAACTGCAATCCATGCACCGATATACCCTAACAGCACCGCGCCAAGCAAGAGAGACAGACCATCGGCTACCGGCACACCCGCCAAGGCAAAATTGCTGCCGTACAAGCCAGCCAGCCCCACCACCGCGTCGTTAAGCCAGTTCAGGCCGAATGCCAAAACGCCCCAGGATAAAACTCCCGCACCAAAGCCATAGAGCGCACCCATATAAAGAAAGGGCCTGCGCACATAGCTGTCAGTACCGCCGACCAGCTTGATGACTTCGATTTCGATGCGACGATTCTCGATATGCAAACGAATCGTATTACCGATAACCAGCAGCAAAGCTGAAACCAGCAACACCGTCAAGCCAAACACAAAACGGTCACCCAATTTCAGGATTGCCGCCAGACGTTCGACCCAGACTAGATCAAGTTGCGCCTGTTGCACCTTCGGCAACTGCGCAAGGCGTTCGCGAAGGGCTTCAAGCGTCGCTTTATCGACTTCTGCCGGGGTTACCAGGACCACACCGGGCAACGGGTTATCGGGCAACTCTTTAAGCGCTTCGCCCAGCCCTGACTGCTGCTGGAACTCTTCGAGTGCCTTTTCGCGGCTGATAAATTCCGCGTCAGCCACCCCTGCCATACCTTTTATCTGATCGCTGAGATTTTCACCCTGCTGGCTGCTGGCATCCATCTGCAGATACAGCGAAATCTGTGCTGCACGCTGCCAGGAACCACCCAGGCGCTCGACGTTGTTAAGCAACAACGACAGGCCCATCGGCAGACTCAAGGCAACCGCCATCACCAGGCAGGTAAAAAAGCTGCCAATCGGCTGCTTGCCAAGGCGCTTCAGGCTGTCGAGCAGACTGGCCCGGTGAGCCTCAACCCAGGCGTGAAACAACATGGCGAAGGTCGGGCCATCGTCATCATCGTGTTTTTTCTTCGGCGGCTGCGGGTCGGCAGCCTTTGGAGCTACGCGCTCGGATACTTTGGAACTGCGGGTGGCACTCATTGCGCGGCCTCCCCGTCACCGATCAGACGTCCGCGCTGCAAGGTCAGCATGCGATGGCGCATGCGTGCGATCAGCGCCAGGTCATGACTGGCAATCAGTACGCTGGTGCCCAAGCGGTTGATGTCTTCAAATACGCCCATGATTTCCGCCGCCAGACGCGGGTCGAGGTTACCGGTGGGTTCATCGGCCAGCAGCAAGGCCGGGCGATGCACGATGGCGCGGGCAATGCCTACACGCTGTTGCTGACCCGTGGATAAGTCACCCGGGTACAGGTCGGTCTTGTCCGACAGCGCTACGCGCTCCAGCGCCGAGTCGACACGCTTGGCGACTTCAGCCTTGGACAGGCCGAGAATTTGCAGCGGCAGGGCGACGTTGTTGAACACTGTGCGGTCAAACAGCAACTGGTGGTTCTGGAAAACCACACCGATCTGGCGACGTAAAAAAGGGATCTGCGCGTTGCTGATTTGCCCCAAGTCCTGCCCCGCCAGTAGCAATTTGCCGCTGGTCGGGCGTTCCATCGCCAGCAACAGGCGCAACAGCGTGCTTTTACCTGCGCCGGAGTGGCCGGTCACAAAAAGGAATTCGCCTCGACGGACCCGAAAGCTCAGCTCGTGCAGGCCCACGTGTCCATTTGGATAGCGCTTACCGACCTGCTCGAAACGAATCATGGACGCTCCCGCTCCGCAAACAGAGCCTGGACAAAGGGTTCGGACTCAAAATCACGCAAATCATCGATGCCTTCACCCACACCGATAAAGCGGATAGGAATATTGAATTGCTTGGCCAGGGCGAAAATCACCCCGCCTTTGGCCGTGCCATCGAGCTTGGTCAGCGCCAGACCCGTGAGGGCAACGGTCTGATCAAACTGCTTGGTCTGGTTGATAGCGTTCTGCCCGGTACCGGCATCGAGCACCAACAGCACTTCGTGGGGAGCGTCTTCGTCAAGCTTGCCCATGACCCGGCGAACTTTCTTGAGTTCTTCCATCAGGTTGTCTTTGGTATGCAGGCGACCGGCGGTATCGGCGATCAATACGTCGATGCCACGGGCCTTGGCAGCTTGCACAGCGTCAAAAATCACCGACGCCGAATCCGCGCCAGTGTGCTGGGCAATGACCGGGATATGGTTGCGCTCGCCCCACACTTGCAGCTGCTCGACGGCGGCCGCACGGAAGGTATCACCGGCAGCCAGCATGACTTTCTTGCCTTCAAGCTGCAGTTTTTTCGCCAGTTTGCCGATGGTGGTGGTTTTACCCGCGCCGTTGACGCCTACCACCAGAATCACGAATGGCTTGTTTTGCGATTCGATTTTCAGCGGTTGCTCCACCGGCTTGAGCATGGCCGCCAGCTCGTCCTGCAGCGACTTGTAGAGTGCATCGGCATCGGTCAGTTGCTTGCGCGCGACCTTCTGCGTCAGGTTCTTGATGATCACCGAGGTTGCTTCAACACCCACGTCGGCGGTCAACAGTCGGGTTTCGATCTCTTCGAGCAGATCGTCATCAATGGCTTTTTTGCCCAGAAACAGGCTGGCCATGCCTTCACCAATGCTGGCGCTGGTCTTGGACAAGCCTTGCTTGAGACGAGCGAAAAAGCCTGTTTTTTGCTCGGGGGGCGCAACTGGCGCGGGGGCCGGGGCCTCGACCAACGGGGCTGGGGCAGCCACCACAGGCGCAGGTGCAGGTGCAGGAGCGACTACAGGCGCGACGACGGCAACTGGCTCTGGCTCTGGCTCTGGCTCTGGCTCAACAACAGTCTCGACCACCGCAAGCGCTTCAACAACAGGCTCGGGCTCGGGGATCGGCGGCACGATATGCGGTGCCTGCACATCCTCGACAAGCGCCACCGGTTCTTCGGCGACAGGCAAGTGCGGCCACGGTGCCGGCTCGGGGGCCAATTCAACCGCAGGCTCGGCGGCAACCACGACCACTTCGGGCGCGGCCTCGACCCCCACCGGAGTGGCCTCAACCAGCGTCTCAGGGATGATTTCGGGCGCAGGCGCGGGTTGTTCCACGACGGTTTCCTGCGGCTTTCTGCGCAGCCATCCGAACAGGCCTTTTTTCTCGCCAGCCGCAGCTGGGGTCTTCTTGTCGTCGTTGGAACCAAACATGGAGGACGGCTATCTCATCGTAGCGACGCGCCACTGTGGCGCCCCGGCAAATAATATTCGGTGTGAAACAGACTGTAATTTTGTCAGCTTGTTCGCACGCAACTGTATTCAGAGGGTAAAACACACCTCGTAAACTTCGTCTTAACTCGGGTCTGTCACGGGAAAGTCGGCAAAAATGCGAAATTTACCGGTATACATCCACACTTCCAAGCGGGCTCCTATACTGCCCGATCAAACGTCGTCTGATCGTCAAAGGCCTGATAGGCGTGGCCGCCAGTAAAACGGATCAGTATCCTAGCACCTCCTCACCCGCAGACGCTAAGGCCGAGCGGGTAGCCCAACAGGTTAAAAAACGAATGAATCTAGCCCGCCGCGCTGCTGGCCTGTTGCTCAGCACAGTTTTATTACCGCTTTCGGCCCTGGCGGCCGAACCGCAGCCCACCCACGAGTTCCGCCTGGACAACGGCCTCAAGGTCATCGTGCGCGAAGACCATCGCGCCCCGGTGGTGGTCTCCCAGGTCTGGTACAAAGTGGGTTCCAGCTACGAAACCCCTGGCAAGACCGGCCTGTCCCACGCGCTTGAGCACATGATGTTCAAGGGCAGCAACAAGGTCGGTCCCGGCGAAGCCTCGTTGATCCTGCGCGACCTTGGCGCCCAGGAAAACGCCTTCACCAGCGACGACTACACCGCCTACTACCAGGTACTGGCCCGTGACCGCCTGGGCGTGGCCTTTGAGCTTGAGGCCGACCGCATGGCCAGCCTTCGCTTGCCGCCCGAAGAATTCAAGCGCGAGATCGAAGTCATCAAGGAAGAGCGCCGCCTGCGCACCGACGACCAGCCCATGAGCAAAGCCTACGAGCTGTTCAGCGCCATGGCCTTCCCTTCCAGCGGCTACCACACCCCGACCATCGGCTGGATGGTCGACCTGGAGCGCATGAGCGTTGGCGAACTGCGCGCATGGTATGAAGAGTGGTATGCCCCCAACAACGCCACTTTAGTGGTGGTCGGTGACGTCACCCCGGATGAAGTCAAAGCCCTGGCCCAGCGTTACTTTGGCAAGGTGCAAAAACGCGAGATACCTGTCGCCAAAATCCCGCTGGAACTGCCGACCCCTGGCGAACGTCTGCTCAAGATCCACGTCCAGACCCAACTGCCAAGCTTGATGCTGGGCTTTAACGTGCCCAGCGTTGCCACGGCCAAGGACCCGATCACCGCCAATGCCCTGCGCCTGATTTCCGCGCTGCTGGACGGCGGCTACAGCGCACGCATGCCGACGCAGCTCGAGCGGGGCGAAGAACTGGTCTCCGGTGCATCGTCCAGCTACAACGCCTTCACCCGTGGTGACAGCCTGTTCATGCTTTCGGCGATGCCCAACAGCCAGAAGAAAGTCACCATGGCCCAGGCCGAGGCAGGCTTGTGGCGCTTGCTCGATGACCTGAAAAAGACCCCGCCGACCACTGAAGAGCTTGAACGTGTGCGTGCCCAGGTAATTGCCGGACTGGTCTACGAGCGCGACTCGATCACCAGCCAGGCCACTTCGATCGGCCAGCTGGAAACCGTCGGCCTGTCGTGGAAGCTGATGGACTCCGAACTGGCCGACCTGCAAAAGGTCACCCCGGCCGATATCCAGCAGGCTGCCCGCACCTATTTCACTCGCGACCGTCTCAGCGTTGCCCATGTACTGCCCGAGGAGAAAACCCATGAGTGAGCGTAAAGGCCCCCGCTACGCCCTGCTTGGTCTGAGCGCCGCCATACTGGTGGGTGCACTCGGCTACTTTTTTACCAACCCGCAGCAATCGGTCGCCAGCCAGGCACTGGACCAGGCCAAGAGCGAGCACAAGCTCGAATCCCTGGCTGAGCTGGACGGCAAGGCGCCCAGCCACCGTGCGCTGAACGTGCAAACCTGGAAAACCGCCGAAGGCTCCAAAGTGCTGTTCGTCGAAGCACGGCAATTGCCGATGTTCGACCTGCGCCTGACCTTCGCCGCTGGCAGCAGCCAGGACGAAAACACCCCGGGCCTGGCCCTGCTGACCAACGCCATGCTCAACGAAGGTGTAGCGGGTAAAGATGTGGGCGCCATCGCCCAGGGCTTTGAAGGCCTGGGCGCGGACTTCGGCAATGGCGCATATCGCGACATGGCCGTGGCCTCGCTGCGCAGCCTGAGCGATGTAGATAAACGCACACCTGCGCTCAACCTGTTCGCCGAGGTGGTGGGCAAACCCACCTTCCCGGCCGACTCCCTGGCGCGGATCAAGAACCAGTTGCTCGCCAGCTTCGAGTTTCAGAAACAAAACCCCGGCAAACTGGCCAGCGACGAACTGTTCAAGCGCCTGTACGGTAACCACCCGTATGCCCACGCCAGTGATGGCAATGCCCAAAGCATCGCCTCGATCACCATTGACCAGCTCAAGGCCTTTCACAACAAGGCCTACACCGCAGGCAACGCCGTGATTGCGATTGTTGGCGACCTGTCGCGTGCCGAAGCCGAAGCCATTGCAGCCCAGGTATCTGCCGCACTGCCCAAAGGCCCTGCAGTGGCCAAGACCGTGCAACCAAGCGAGCCCAAGGCTGGCCAAACCCATATCGAGTTCCCGTCCAAACAAACCCACCTGCTGCTGTCGCAGCTGGGCATTGACCGTGACGATCCCGACTATGCCGCACTGGCATTGGGCAACAGCATTCTGGGCGGTGGCGGTTTCGGTACGCGCCTGATGACCGAAGTGCGTGAAAAGCGCGGCCTGACCTACGGCGTGTACTCCGGCTTCAGCCCGATGCAGGCTCGCGGCCCGTTCATGATCAACCTGCAAACCCGCGCCGAACTGAGCGAAGGTACGCTCAAACTGGTGCAAGACATTTTGGCCGACTACCTGAAAAATGGTCCGACGCAAAAAGAACTCGACGATGCCAAGCGTGAACTGGCTGGCAGCTTCCCGCTGTCCACGGCCAGCAACGCCGCCATCGTCGGCCAACTTGGCGCAATGGGCTTTTATGATTTGCCCCTGGATTACCTGGAAACCTTCATGCAGAAGTCCCAGGACCTGACCACCGAACAGGTCAAGGACGCCATGAACAAGCACCTGAGCGCCGACAAAATGGTCGTAGTGACCGCCGGCCCGACCGTGCCGCAAAAACCACTGCCACCTCCTACCGACAAACCTTCAGAGCAACCTCTTGGGGTTCCGGAGCATTAATGGCAAAGCCAAAAAACACATCGCACTCAGGTGCTGGTCAGTTACGCATCATTGGCGGGGAATGGCGCAGCCGCAAGCTGGACTTCCCCCATGTAGAGGGCCTGCGCCCGACGCCAGATCGCGTGCGTGAAACCCTGTTCAACTGGTTGGCCCCCTATATCGGCGGCGCCAGGGTACTGGACGTTTTCGCCGGCAGCGGCGCACTGTTCCTTGAAGCCATGTCCCGCGGCGCAGCCAAGGGCGTGGCACTGGACAGCAACCGCGATGCGATCTCCAACATCCGCGAGAACATGGGCATTCTGCGCTGCACTGTCGGCGAAGTTCAGCAGACTGACGCCCTGCGTTATCTGGACACCACGCCAAGCACAACCTTTGATGTGGTATTCCTCGACCCGCCGTTCAACAAGGACCTGCTCAAACCTGCTTGTGATCTGCTCGAGCAACGCGGCTGGCTGGCTGAAGACGCCTGGGTTTACACCGAAAGCGAGTTGCGCCCGTCAGAGCTGGGCTTGCCTGCCAACTGGCGCCTGCACCGCGAGCAAAAAGCCGGCGGCGTGAACTACGCCCTGTGGCAACGCGAAGCCACTCAAGCCTGACGAACCTGTAGTCGCTGCCGCAGGCTGCGATCAAGCCCGGAGGGGTCGCTTTTTCAAAAGCGAAGGCCCTTCGGTCCTTATCGCAGCCTGCGGCAGCGGCTACAGATTTTTGCGGTACAAGGTATCTATGTACCGCCCGCCTCTCCCCTCTCAAGCCCAATCTGTTCTGACGATAAACAGTCAGGACACCCACCATGAAACACCCCCTTGCCGGGCTGGCTCTCGGCTTTATGTTGCAACCGCTGATGGCCCTGGCCAGCAGCCAACCCTCCACTCAACATTTCACCCTGGATAACGGCCTCAAGGTTATCGTTCACGAAGACCACCGTGCAGCCGTGGTTCACTCACAGCTCTGGTATAGGGTCGGCTCAAGCTATGAGCCCCCAGGCCAATCCGGGTTGTCCCACGCCCTTGAACACATGATTTTCAAAGGCAGCAGCAAACTATGTCCGGCCGAGTCAGACCACATCTTTCAAAGCCTGGGCGCAACGGACAATGCGGCGACGCAAAATGACGCCACCATTTTCTTTCAAACCCTGCCCCCCCATGCCCTGGCAGTCGCACTTGAAGTGATGGCAGACCAGATGAGCACTGCACACCTGTCCGCTGCTCATTGGGCCGGTGAGCGCGAAGTCATCAAAAGCGAACGCAGCGAAAGCGTCGACAACGACCCCCATCAGCGCGCACTTGAACTGCCACGCCGCCTGGCATTCCTGACCAGCGCTTCCGGCAGCCCGGTCATCGGCTGGATGCACGACCTCGAACGCATGCACATCGATGAACTCAAGCACTGGTATAGAAGCTGGTATGCGCCCAATAACGCCACCCTGATCATCGTCGGCGATATCGACACCGAGCAGGTCAAGGCCCTGGCCACACGCTACTTCGGCCCGATTGCCTCACGCAAGCTACCTGTGATCAAGGCCCCGCTCGAACTGGCAGCTCCCGGTGAGCGCACCATGACTCAGTACATCGATCATCAAATCCCGAACCTGAGCATGACGTTCAACGTGCCAAGCCTGCACACCCAGACCGACCCGCGTTCAGCTCCAGCACTGGAGCTGCTCAGCGAGTTGCTCGGTGGCGGCGACAGTTCAGAACTCAAAAGCAGATTGTGGCGCGGCGAGGAATTGCTGATCAGCGTCGGCTCACATTACAGCAGCATCAGCCGCGGTGATGAGCTGTTCAGCATCGACGCCACCCTCAACCTTAAAAAGATGAAACCGCTGAGCGAGGTTCAAGAACGGATTTGGGCCGTGATCGACTCAGTGAAAAAAACACCCCCCTCCGGCAGTGACCTTGAACGCGCCCGTACGCGGATCATTGCACGGCATGTTTTCAGCCGTGATGACCTGCAAAGCCTGGCTCTGTATCTCGGTGAACTGGACATTGCGGGCTTGTCGCCAGAGGACGACGAAAAGCGCATGCAGATATTGGCGAAAATCACCCCTGAAGATATCCAGCTCGCCGCTCAAACTTTCCTGACCCACGACCGCTTGACCCTCAGCTATGTACTGCCCAAGGAGGCGCGCCATGAATAAGCCTCACGCAATCGCAGCCAGCCGCGCCTTGCGCGTCGCTACGCTGCTGTTCACCCTTGCCTGTGTCTGCGTGCAAGCCCGAGCACAAGAACCACAAGCACGACTGCAATCGCTGCTTGAGTTGAGCACTGCCGTGCCTGCCACCCGCCTGCCGACAATCAAGGCCTGGAAACTGAGCCAAAACACCAAAGTCCTGTTTGTCGAAAGCCACACCTTGCCCATGATCGATGTGCAAATCACCTTTGCCGCGGGCAGCAATCAGGATGGCGATACACCCGGCCTGGCAGCGACTGTACTGAGCCTGTTTAACGAAGGCTCGACGCTCAAGGACGCCAACGCACTGGCCAAAGGGTTTGATAGCCTGGGCGTGGATCTGGGTAACGGTATCGATAAAGAGCGGAGTTTCTTCACCCTGCGCAGCTTGAGCGCCCCGCACATCCGCGAACCCGCCATGCAGTTGTTCACCGAGATGCTCGCCCAACCGGGCTTTACCGTCGAAGGCCAGCGACGGGTCAAAAACGAACTGTTCACCAAACTCAAAATAAACCACGAAGACCCACACGCTCTTGCACGGATGCAGATCTACAACGAACTCTATCCGGGGCAACCTTACACCCGCTCCGACTTCGGCTCGGTCGAGAGCCTGGAGCGCATAGATGAATCACACCTAAGGGCCTTTTACCGTCGCGCCTACACTGCTGCCAACGCACAGATCGTGATCGTCGGCGACCTGACCCTGCAACAGGCGCAGAGCCTCAGCCGCTCACTGGCCAATGCCTTGCCCGCCGGACCAGCACTCGCTGAAAGACACTCGGTGCCTGCCCCGCTGCCCCATGGCAAAACCCTGCATATCGAAGATGAAGCAACCCATACCGTACTGATGCTGGCACAGAATGCCTTGCCCAATCAGCACCCTGACGGGGTAGCGATCCGGGCCGGGCATATTATTTTCAGCCATATCCTCAACAGGCAGTTAAGGGAGGAGCGCAGCATTACCTATGGCGTGCTATCGCAAATTCCCCATGCGCAGGGACCAACCCCCTGGATCATCAGCCTCAATACCCCCTCGCGCTACAGCCAAAGCGCCCTGGTTCATATCAAAGCCCTGTTTGCCCAGTACCTGCAGGACGGACCCAGCGAAACCGAACTGGACGACATCAAGCAGTTCCTGATGCGGGCGCTGCCACAGCTCACGGCCAGCAACCTGGATATGCGCAACGAACTGTCCATCATCAACCGCTTTAACCAGCCCCTGGCCTTCAACTACAAGATCCAACAGATTCAAGCCTTGACCAGTGAGCAGATCAAAGCGGCGATGAACCGTCACTTCACGGCTGACGGCTGGGTCGGCGTAACCGTCGGCCCCAGTGTTGCTCAACTGCCCCTGCCCAAGGTGATGGTGCCAGAAACGACGATGGCACAAAGTTGTATGCCTGCCATCAGATAACCCCGGCACCCGCACGCAACACTTGGGTGTCGGGCCCTGATGTGGCAATTTAGACATCCGCCGTACCTGTTACTCGATGAGAACCTCCGTGCCTTTTCCAGCCAGTCATGCTTCACCCCTCAAGCCTTTTACTCCGGCTACAGGTCTGGGCAACCCCCATGTCCAGACGCTATGGGGGCCGTTGTGGCGTACCAAGCCTGCCATTGAACATCGACGTGAACGTATCTGGCTAAAGGATGGCGATTTTCTCGATCTGGACTGGCACGGCACACCCTCAGACCATGCGCCGGTGGTACTGGTGCTGCACGGCCTGACCGGCTCGTCGGGCTCTCACTATGTACTGGGGCTGCAAACCGCCCTCGCCGCACGCGGCTGGACCAGCGCCGCACTGAACTGGCGAGGGTGCTCCGGCGAACCCAATTTACTGGCCCGCAGTTATCACTCAGGGGCCAGCGAAGACCTGGCCGAGGCAGTGGCCCATTTACGTGCCGCACATCCGCTGGCCCCCCTGTATGCCGTGGGCTATTCGCTGGGGGGCAATGTGCTGCTCAAGTATCTGGGCGAAAGCGGCAGCGACAGCGGGTTGCACGGCGCTGTCGCGGTATCGGTGCCGTTCCGGCTTGACCAGTGTGCCGACCGGATCGGTATGGGATTTTCCAGGGTCTATCAAGCTCACTTCATGCGCGAGATGCTGGCTTACGTCAAAGAAAAAAAGCATCGATTCCAGCTCGATGCCCAACACGAAGGTCTGGCCAGCCTGACCAGGCTTGGCTCGGTCGAAGCCCTGAGCAAAATACGCACCTTCTGGGAGTTCGATGACCGCGTAACGGCACCTCTTAACGGCTATCTGAATGTCGATGACTACTACCGTCGCGCCTCCAGCCGCTACTTCCTCGGCGCCATCCACACGCCGACGCTGATTATCCAGGCCATGGACGATCCGTTCGTGTTCAAGCACAGCATCCCCGACACCAGCGAGCTGTCAGCCTGCACGCAACTGGAGTTGCACACCAGGGGCGGGCATGTCGGATTTCTGGAGGGCTCCCCAAGAAAACCGGGCTATTACCTTGAACGAAGAATTCCGCAATGGCTGGCCGCACTGCGGCTTGAATCTGCGTAATGGACGTAGAACAGGGTGAGTCGATCCGTTTCTGGCAAACACCCCCCCTGACGGGTGTCGAACTGCTGACGGCACGTTATATCGAACATCGCTTTGTGCCCCATGTGCATGATGGTTTTGTGATCGGCATGATCCTCGAAGGCGCCCAGCGCTATCGCTATCGCGGCGCCGAGCATCTGGCTGCCACCGGTACGCTGGTGCTGATCAACCCGGACGAAGTCCATAACGGTCACAAAGGTCATGATGCGGGCTGGCGTTACCGGGCTTTTTACCCGGACAACGTGCAAATTCAGCAGTTGCTGGAAGAACTGGAACTGCCCGCCACCCACTTGCCGACCTTCAATGACACATTGCTGTACGACTGCGACCTGTTTCGCGGGTTATTCCAGCTACATCAATTGCTCGAAGGGCCGGAGACTGCGCTGCAGCAGCAAACCGCATGGCGTCAGATGATGCTTGCCCTGCTCAACCGCCATGCCCGCCTGCCACTACCAGCCAAGCCCGGGGTCGAACACCGCGCTGTAAGCCGTGCCAAGGAAGTACTGCAAGCCCGGCTGGCAGAGCCACCATCACTGGAAGAACTCGCCGCCGCAGTCAATCTGTCGCCATTCCACTTTGCCCGCGTATTTCAGCGCGCCACCGGCATGCCACCGCACACCTGGTTGATGCAACAGCGTATCGCCCATGCCAGAGCCTTGCTGCAACAAGGCTGTTTGCCACTCCAGGTGGCGACGCAACTGGGCTTTGCCGACCAGAGCCACCTGAACCGGCAATTCAAGAAAGTCTATGGTGTTGGCCCCGGTGCATACCGGTTGGCCAGTGTCGGCACCCCTTAAGCCAACTGGCTCAATCGCCAGTAGCAATGCCCCGCGCAGGATCATTGATCCACTCGCTCCACGAACCCGCATAAAGCTTGCCTAGCGGATAACCCGCCAAGCCCAATGCAAAAAGGTTGTGACACGCCGTCACCCCTGAGCCGCAATAGGCAACCAGCTCCTCGGGAGAGCGGCCGGCAAGTTTTTCGGCAAAGCGCTGCTTGAGCTGCGCCGCAGGCAAAAAGCGCCCCGTAGGATCCAGGTTTTCGCTGAAGGCGGCACATTGCGCGCCCGGAATATGCCCGGCGATCGGGTCAATCGGCTCGACCTCACCTCGAAAACGCGGCTGGGCACGGGCATCGATCAAGGTCAGTCCCGGCTTGGTCAGGCGCTTTTGCAATTGTTCGGCGCTCAGCAGCATATGGCTGTCGGGTTTGCCTTCGAAAGTGCCACGCAAGGTCGGTGACGCATCCAGGCTCAGCGGGAAGCCCGCGGCATGCCAGGCCTTGAGACCACCATCAAGGATAAATACACCCTCGCGCTTGCCCAGCCAGGTCAGCAACCACCATGCCCGGGCCGCAAAAGCACCCGGGCCGTCGTCATACAACACCACATCGCTGTCGGCATTGATGCCCCAGGCCTGCAGACGCTCAACCAGAGTACGTGGATCGGGCAATGGATGACGACCGGTCACACCTTTGATTACAGGCCCGCTCAGGTCGCGTTCGAGATCGGCAAATTGCGCGCCGGCAATATGCCCCTCGGCATAACTGCAACGGCCGTAGTCCGGGTCTTCGAGGGCAAAGCGGCAATCCAGGATAACCAGGCCGGGCTGCGCCTGACGTTCATTCAGGGCATGAGGGCTGATCAGTTGCGCAACGGGCATAGTGAACTCCTGTAAGGGGGTGAAATGCAGTTATTGAGCGTACAACGCGTGTTCCAGAGGGACGTAGTATTCCTTGATCAATTCATCGATGGCTTCCCGTGCCTGGTCGGTAACAAAACCTGATTCCAGCACCAGCAGTTGGTACACACCGCGCTTGATGGCCTGCTCGCTGAGCTGGTCACTGTTTTCACGGGTGGCGCATAAAAAACCTACCCATGAGGTGAGAATAATCCATGCATTCAGGCTCAGGGATTCAATTTGCCGGGGGCTCATGCACAAGATTTCGGCCTCGACAAAGCCAGCGTATATGGCCTGGGCCTGTGTGAGGCAGTGCTGGGAAAAACGTCGATAGCGGATGGCCAGTTCCGTGTCGCTGTGCAATAAATGCTCGATATCTCGATACAAAAAACGGTAGCGCCACATGGCATCCAGCAGTTGCTGCAGGTAGTGGTGCTTGTCGGCAACGGTTGGCAAACGCCCTTGGGGAGGGTGCAAAAAGCTCAATACCAGCGTTTCGTACTCGCTGAACAAGACCGCGATAATCGCCTGCTTGTTGGGGAAGTGGTAGTACAGATTACCGGGCGAAATTTCCATATGGGCCGCAATGTGATTAGTGCTCACACTGCGTTCGCCCAACTGGTTGAAAAGCTCCAGGCTGCTGTTGGCGATGCGCTGACTGGTTTTTAGTCGTATGGCCATGGGCTTGCGCTTAAATTAAAAACGAAAGGCATCTTACGGCCTAACCTTGAATCGATAAACAACACGGGGCAGGCCTTCAATTGACAGGTTAGAGCACAAGCTCTAAAAACATAGTGCTCTTCTACGATAAATACCGATAAAAACTGCCTGGAGCCATCATGCCTGTCGACAGCACTCACACTCACGACGCCCCGGTTCAACCGGACGCTCTCCAGTCCCTGCTCGACAAGCAGCGCCAGGCCTATGCCGCTCATCCATTCCCGCCACTTGCGCAGCGCCAGCAATGGCTCAAAAGCCTGCGCCAGCTGTTGAGTCGCGAGCGCGAGGTGCTGATCGATGCCATCAGCCAGGATTTCAGCCATCGCAGCCCGGACGAGACCCTGTTTGCCGAATTGATGCCGTGCTTGCACAGCATTGATTATGCCCTCAAACACCTTAAGCGCTGGATGAAACCTTCCTCACGCAGCGTAGGCATGATGTTCGCGCCCGCCAGTGCCAAAGTGATGTATCAGCCGCTGGGGGTTGTGGGAATTATTGTGCCGTGGAACTACCCGCTGTATCTGGCCATCGGCCCGTTGGTTGGCGCATTGGCTGCCGGCAACCGGGTCATGCTCAAGCTCAGCGAGTTCACCCCGGTCACCGGCCACTGGCTCAAGGATTTGCTGGGGCGGATCTTCCCCGAAGACATGGTTGCGGTGGTACTGGGCGAGGCAGATGTGGCGGTGGCGTTCTCCGGGCTGGCGTTCGATCACTTGCTGTTCACCGGTTCCACCCATGTGGGCAAACGGGTGATGCGTGCGGCTTCTGAAAACCTGACCCCCGTAACACTGGAGCTGGGTGGTAAATCTCCCGCTATCGTGTCGGCCGATGTACCGCTCAAAGACGCTGCCCAGCGCATCGCCTGGGGCAAAACACTCAACGCCGGGCAAACCTGTATCGCTCCGGATTATGTGCTGGTACCCCAGGATCGGGTAGACGGCTTCGTCGATGCCTACCGCCAGGCCGTTCACAGCTTTTATCCGACCCTCATCGATAACCCGGACTACACCGCAATTATCAATGACCGGCAGCTGGCGCGCCTTGAACGGCTGCAAACCGACGCCACCCTCAAGGGCGCACGGTTGATCCCGCTGTATGAACAGGGCCAGGGGCGGCGCATGCCCCATACGCTGGTGCTGGATGTAAACGACGAGATGCACGTCATGCAGGACGAAATCTTCGGCCCTCTACTACCCGTTGTGCCCTACTCCAATCTGGATCAGGCAATGGCCTACATCAACCGTAGACCCCGCCCTCTGGCACTGTATTACTTCGGCTACAACAAAGCCGAGCAACAGAGGGTTATCCACACCACTCACTCGGGCGGGGTCAGCATCAACGAAACGTTGTTGCATGTGGCTATCGACGACCTGCCTTTTGGCGGCGTCGGGCATTCAGGCATGGGGCATTACCACGGCCACGAAGGTTTCCTGACCTTCAGCAAAGCCAAGGGCGTGCTGTGCAAACAGCGCCTGAACAGCTCGCCGATGATCTATCCGCCTTATGACCGGCAACTGGTACGCATGATCCAGAAGCTGTTTATCCGCTAACGGGCTTTATCGAAAAACTGGCGAGCCTACTGGGCCAACGCCTGAAAAAATCATGAAAAAGCAGTAAATTCGTCGCGTCTATAGTGCTTTCTTCTGCGAATGGCGACTTGGCCGACCGGGAATGCTGCGATACCATCCGACTCCCCAACGGATTCCCGCCAGGACGACGCGATGAACCGAGTGTTGTACCCAGGTACATTCGACCCTATTACCAAGGGCCATGGCGATCTGGTCGAACGCGCTTCGCGCCTGTTTGACCACGTGATCATTGCTGTCGCTGCCAGCACCAAGAAAAACCCGCTATTCCCTCTGGAACAGCGGGTGGAGCTGGCTCGTGAAGTCACCAAACACCTGCCCAATGTTGAGGTGGTCGGTTTCTCGACGCTGCTCGCGCACTTTGCCAAAGAACAGAATGCCAATGTGTTCCTGCGTGGCCTGCGTGCCGTGTCGGACTTCGAATACGAGTTCCAGCTGGCGAACATGAATCGCCAACTGGCCCCCGATGTCGAGAGCCTGTTCCTCACGCCGTCAGAACGTTATTCGTTTATATCCTCGACGTTGGTGCGCGAAATCGCAGCATTAGGCGGTGATATCAACAAATTCGTACACCCGGCCGTGGCTGATGCCCTGACCGAGCGTTTTCGCAAGAAATAACCACTGAAGCGGCGTCCGCGTGCACTGCGGGCGCCAATGCGGCACAATTGCCGCATTCGATTTCAGTTGCCCGGGCCGAGCGCCCCGGCCGGAGTACCCATGTCCCTGATCATCACCGACGATTGCATTAACTGCGACGTCTGCGAACCCGAGTGTCCGAACGCCGCCATTTCCCAGGGTGAAGAGATCTACGTGATCGACCCCAACCTGTGCACCCAGTGCGTTGGCCATTACGATGAGCCGCAATGCCAGCAGGTGTGCCCGGTTGACTGCATCCCGCTGGATGAAGCCCACCCGGAAACCGAAGAACAGCTGATGGAAAAGTACCGGGCAATTACCGGGAAGGCCTGATTCATCGTCTATGCGATGTATGTGGGAGCGGGCTGCTCGCGATAGATTCACTGCGATCGACCCGTTCGACCGAGGTGGTTGCATCGCGAGCAAGCCCGCTCCCACAAGAGTTCAGCGCAGGACTGGTGGCTACGTCTGGCAACGCGGGCAAAACACGCTCGCACGCTGGCCCAGTTTGACGTCACGCAGTTCCGTGCCGCAAATCTTGCACGGTTCATAACCACGCCCGTATACAAACAGCTCCTGCTGAAAATAACCGGGCTGGCCATCGCCACCAATAAAGTCGCGCAATGTGGTGCCGCCCCGCTCGATAGCGGCCGCCAGAATCCGCTTGATCTCAATCGCCAGCTTCAAATAGCGTGCCCGGGAAATACTCCCGGCAGCGCGACGCGGGTCAATACCTGCGGCAAACAGCGCTTCGGTCGCATAAATATTGCCGACCCCCACCACCACCGCGTTGTCCATGATGAAGGGTTTGACCGCCATCGAACGCTTGCGCGACAGCTGAAACAGCCGCTCACCATCAAACAGGTCGGTCAGCGGCTCCGGCCCCAGGCGCACCAGCAGCTCATGGTTCAGAGGGTCAAGGCTCCAGAGCATCGCCCCGAACCGGCGCGGGTCGGTATAACGCAGGGCCAGCCCGGACTCCAGCTCGATATCCACATGCTCATGCCTGGCCGCAGGTAACCCGGCCTCCACCAGCCGCAGGTTGCCCGACATGCCCAAGTGGCTGATCAGTGTCCCAACCTCGGCATTGATCAGCAAATACTTGGCCCGGCGCTCGACCAGCACAATACGCTGCCCCGACAACCGCACATCGAGATCCTCAGGGATCGGCCAGCGCAAACGACGCTCGCGCACAATCACCCGACTGACCCGCTGCCCTTCAAGGTGCGGGGCGATGCCGCGGCGGGTGGTTTCGACTTCAGGTAATTCAGGCATGGGGGCTCCGCACTCTGGAATAGCTGGCGATTCTAGCGGAAATTTCAGCGCCACTGACCCCGTGATCCGACGCAATGCGGTGAATCAGCCAAGCCTCAGGGTTGCGTCTAAGGCTATAATCGCGCCCTTTTCAATACCCGGAGCGACGTCATGTCCCTGCCAAGCCTGCGCCTTAAAGCCAATGCCGATCGACGCCTGCGCGCCGGCCACCTGTGGGTCTACAGCAACGAAATCGATGTAGCTGCCACACCACTGAACGGTTTTAAGGCCGGCGACCAAGCGGTACTCGAAACCGCCGGCGGCAAGCCGCTGGGCATCGTTGCCATGAGCCCCAACAACCTGATCTGTGCACGCCTGCTGTCGCGTGACATCAAGCTGCCACTGGACAAGTCGCTGCTGGTACACCGCCTGAACGTGGCCCTGTCCCTGCGTGAGCGCCTGTTCGACAAGCCTTACTACCGCCTGGTCTACGGCGACTCCGATTTGTTGCCGGGCCTGGTGGTTGACCGTTTCGGCGACATTCTGGTGGTTCAACTGGCCTCGGCCACAATGGAACACCACAAAGAAGACGTGATCGCAGCCCTGGTGCAAGTCATCAAGCCAAGCGGCATCCTGTTCAAGAACGACTCGGCTGCCCGTGATGCCGAAGGCCTTGAACGCTACGTTGAAACCGTCTTCGGCCTGGTACCGGAGTGGGTTGCCCTGGAAGAAAACGGCGTGAAGTTCGAAGCACCGGTGATCGCCGGGCAAAAAACCGGCTGGTTCTATGACCACCGCATGAACCGTGCGCGTCTGGCCCCGTACGTCAAAGGTAAACGCGTACTGGATCTGTACAGCTACATCGGCGGCTGGGGTATTCAAGCCGGTGCGTTTGGCGCCAGCGAAGTGTTCTGCGTTGACGCCTCGTCCTTCGCCCTTGACGGCGTTGAGCGCAACGCTGCGCTGAACGGCTTTGCCGAGAAAGTCACCTGCATGGAAGGCGACGTGTTTGAAGCTCTCAAGGAGCTTAAAGCCAACGAAGAGCGTTTCGACGTGATCGTGGCCGACCCACCGGCGTTCATCAAACGCAAAAAAGACCTGAAAAATGGCGAAGGCGCTTACCGCCGCCTGAACGAGCAAGCCATGCGCCTGCTCAACAAGGACGGCATTCTGGTCAGCGCATCGTGCTCGATGCACCTGCCCGAAGACGACCTGCAAAACATCCTGCTGACCAGCGCCCGCCATCTGGACCGCAACATGCAGCTGCTGGAGCGCGGCGGCCAGGGCCCGGACCACCCGGTGCACCCGGCCATCCCGGAAACACGCTACATCAAGAGCATCACCTGCCGTTTGCTGCCTAACAGCTAAGACGCACATCACCTCGTAGTAGCTGCCGAAGGAACGAGGCTGCGTTCGATTGCGAAGCAATCGTAAAACCTGAACTCCCGGTCTGTTAGTTAAACCGCGAGCTCAGGTTTTACGACGGCTGCGCCGCCGAACGCAGCCTTCGTTCCTCGGCAGCTGCTACGGGGGGCTCAAGGCTTGCGAAGCTTCTCCAGCTTCGGCGTCAGCTCAACCTCGCCAATCTGCAACGATTGATAAGTCGGCTTCACCACCTTCACATTGCCCTGGCGGATCTTCTCGATCAGCTCCAGCGCACTCTCATCCCCCAGGTAAGTCCCGGCTCGCCGCCATTTGCCCTGAGCATCACGCTTGAAGAAGTGCAACGGTTCGGACCACTTGTTCTTGGGTAATTGCAGGACCTCCGGCTGCCCGTCCTGATCCAGATCCACGGCCCACAGGGCGCAACCTGGCGCCAGGCACAACTGCCCGTCAAACCCCTTGTCCTCAAACTGCTCACTGCCCTCGACCTTGGGCCCGATCCATTCCAGCAACCGCTCCGACCCTCTGGGGCCATTGCCCGAACCTGCTTCCTTGAGGCGTTTCAGCAAGACTTGCCGCTGCGGCCCGGTCAGTACCAGCCCTTGCTCGACTTGCACCAACAACGCGTCATACGCCTGCTTGCCCTGAGGCCCCAGACGATTGCGCAAGGTATCTGCATCAAAGGTATCCACCGCAGTCTTGCCGCTGAGCAAGCGCTGCACCTGATTGTTCGCACTCAACTTGAGCGGGCTGAACCACGGCGTATGCAACCCCAGCAGCACCACCACGCACAGCAGCGCAATCAGCGGATTGCTGGCGCGCAAGCTGCCCAGCCAGACGGCCCTTGAAGCAAACACGGCCCAAACCGCCGCCAGGCTGTGAACAAAAATAACCAGCACCAGCACCATGGCGAGGATCCGTGACGGGGTCAGGCCGTACTGCTCGATACGCAGCCAGGTCGAATACCCTGCCAATACCACCAGCACCGGTAAACACAGCAGGCACAGGTCGATCACCCGCACCAGCCAGACCGGGTACCCGCTGCCCTGGGTGCCATCCTGAAACACGCCATTGAGCAAAAACAAACTGACCGCCACCAGCCACAGCATGATTGGCGTCGAATAACCGGTATCCCAGATCGGCTCCAGCCCGGTAAAGGGCAAAGCGAAGGTGAACACAATGACAATCAACGCACTCAACGGCAGCAAAAAGCGGCATAGCGCCAGCAGAATCCCGCGCAGCAGCCCGATCACCCGGTCCTTTTCACGCCCCATATGAACGCCCAGGGCAAACACCATCGCCGAACTGACATACATAAACCCGTCAGTTGAGAACAGCTTGTTGAGCGCCACGATGCCGAGCATCTTGAACAGCCCGCCCCACAACAGCAGCAATGCCCAGAACACGCCATTCAACAGCAACCCCAGAAGCACGATAAACACCGTGTCCCAAGCATGGCGAAACAGGTCCTGGTAGCGTGGGTAGCGCTCTTCACGGGTCGGCCAGCTCAGAATAAAAACCGTACACACATAGGTAACGACTACGGCAAAGAAGGTCCAGCTGCCCACCAGCCAGCTGCCTGAGCGCCAATACTCATCGCCGTCCCAAAATACCCAGGCACTGATTGACGTCATGACTGCCGTGAGTCCGAGCACCCGCCATACCGTGCCACGCTGGCGGATATTCTCATCCAGCAGCAACAGGTTGATGCCACCCACCAGCACTGCCGTCATCAGGCCATAACGGACTCCCGGCTCGCCTATGGCGGTGCTCAGCCACAGCAACAGCCCTTGCACCAGGCCGATGACCAGATACGTTTTGACAGATCGCTCAAGCGTCAGCATTTGGAACCCTCACTACAAAACCAATCGCACACTATTACTTGATTGCCGTTAAATGGTCGTGCCACTTATTAAAAATAGTTCTTTCCCACACAAAAGCAGGCCAGGCCTTACTAGAGCTGATTGCCTCATGCAGTATCCCAAGTCGCTCATTTGTACCCTGGCGCAACCCTCGGGCCCATTCCCTCCCGCCGCCAGCCGTGTAGAATCGACGCATTCATCGCCAATCATCCCCGGCGGGTTTATGAGCTCAAGCCCAGACGCGCGGCGATCCCGCAGCGTTTACGGCAACTCGCGGATACGTGGTCATTTTCTGTGTGATCCGCCTGTCATTAGAAGCTCACTTCCCTGTTTGTTACCTGATTAGCCGCCCGGAGTTGCTCCATGCCTGACTATCGTTCGAAAACCTCCACCCATGGCCGCAACATGGCCGGTGCCCGCGCTTTGTGGCGCGCCACGGGGATGAAAGATGCCGACTTTAAAAAGCCGATCATCGCCATTGCCAACTCCTTCACCCAGTTCGTACCCGGCCACGTCCACCTCAAGGACATGGGCCAGCTGGTAGCCCGCGAGATCGAGCGCGCAGGCGGCGTTGCCAAAGAATTCAACACCATTGCCGTCGACGACGGCATCGCCATGGGCCATGACGGCATGCTGTACTCGCTGCCTAGCCGCGAGATCATCGCCGACTCCGTGGAATACATGGTCAACGCCCACTGCGCCGACGCCATTGTGTGCATCTCCAACTGCGACAAGATCACCCCTGGCATGCTGATGGCCTCCTTGCGCCTCAACATCCCGGTGATTTTCGTTTCCGGCGGGCCGATGGAAGCAGGCAAGACCAAGCTCGCCAGCCACGGTCTGGATCTGGTAGACGCCATGGTGATCGCCGCCGACTCCAGCGCTTCTGACGAGAAGGTTGCCGAGTACGAGCGCAGCGCTTGCCCGACGTGCGGTTCGTGCTCCGGCATGTTCACTGCCAACTCAATGAACTGCCTGACCGAAGCCCTGGGTCTGGCCTTGCCGGGCAACGGCTCGGCACTGGCCACCCACAGCGACCGCGAACAATTGTTCCTGCAAGCCGGACGCACCATCGTTGATCTGTGCCGCCAGTACTACGTCGAGAACGACGAGTCGGTATTGCCGCGCAATATCGCCAACTTCAAGGCGTTCGAAAACGCCATGACGCTGGACATCGCCATGGGCGGTTCGACCAACACCATCCTGCACTTGCTGGCTGCGGCCCAAGAAGCCGAAATCGACTTCGACCTTAAAGACATCGACCGCCTGTCACGTCATGTGCCGCAGCTGTGCAAAGTGGCGCCGAACATCCAGAAGTACCATATGGAAGACGTTCACCGCGCCGGTGGTATTTTTTCCATCCTTGGCTCGTTGGCCCGCGGCGGCCTGCTGCACACCGATTTGCCGACCGTACACAGCAAGACCATGGCCGAAGGCATCGCCAAATGGGACATCACCCAGACTGACGACGAAGCCGTGCACACGTTCTTCCGTGCAGGCCCGGCCGGTATCCCGACGCAAACCGCGTTCAGCCAGTCGACCCGCTGGGACACCCTCGACGACGACCGTGAAAACGGCTGCATCCGCAGTGTCGAGCATGCCTACTCGCAAGAAGGCGGCCTGGCCGTGCTGTACGGCAACATCGCTCTGGATGGTTGCGTGGTTAAAACCGCGGGCGTCGACGAGTCGATCCACGTGTTCGAAGGCAACGCCAAGATCTTCGAAAGCCAGGACAGCGCCGTGCGCGGCATTCTGGCGGACGAAGTACAGGCCGGCGACATCGTGATCATCCGTTACGAAGGCCCTAAAGGCGGCCCGGGTATGCAAGAGATGCTCTACCCGACGTCGTACCTGAAATCCAAAGGCCTGGGCAAAGCCTGTGCGCTGCTCACCGACGGTCGTTTCTCGGGCGGTACTTCGGGCCTGTCCATCGGTCATGCTTCACCGGAAGCAGCCGCTGGTGGCGCGATTGGCCTGGTGCAGGACGGCGACAAAGTGCTGATCGACATCCCGAACCGTTCGATCAACCTGTTGATCAGCGACGAAGAGATGGCAGCCCGTCGTGCCGAGCAAGACAAGAAAGGCTGGAAGCCGGTGGAAGTGCGTCCGCGCAAAGTCACCACGGCCCTCAAGGCCTACGCGTTGCTGGCCACCAGCGCCGACAAGGGCGCGGTGCGTGATAAAGCGCTGTTGGACAAATTGGTGCCATAAGCCAATACGTTGAACAAAAATCCCGGCCATGTGCCGGGATTTTTGGTTCATACACCAACTCTGTAGCAGTTGCCGTAGGAACGAGGCTGCGTTCGGCGGCAAAGCCGTCGTGAAATCAGACACTTCGGTACATCAGAAATATTGAAGACTCAGGTTTACGACGACTACGTCGCCGAACGCAGCCTTCGTCCCTCGGCAGCTGCTACGTCACTACTGGATCTGATCCGGCTTGACGATTACCCAGTTTTTATCCGCCGTTACCGGCAACCCCTCTTTGGCTTGCGCCGCCGCATTCTTGGCCATCATGCCTTCCAGTTGCGCCATGTATTTGTCTTTGCGGTTGATCCACAAGTGCACCCCGCCCTTGGCCACGTCCACGCCGTGAAATAGCATATAGCCATCACTGGACGGCGTACCGCCGCCCACCAGCACCGGCTTTTTCCACTGGTCGATATAGGTCAGGATCGCCGCCTGCTTGCCCGCCATCCATGTCGCCGGAGTCCACAGATAAGGGGTCAACTCCAGCCCCAGGTTGGCTTTCTCGTTGTATGTACCGGCGCTGATCTGTTTGCGGGCAGTGGTCAGCTCACCAGTTTTGCGGTCCTTGAGCAGCGTACTCACGCCAATCACGTTTTGCGGTTTGACGTTGTAACCGTACTTGGGATCGGCCGCGACCATGCGCACCAGCTCTTCCGAAGCCGCGGTCATGACATAGACCTCAATGCCGTTTTCCATCAGTTTGTTGAACAGTTCGACCTGTCCGGTAAACACCTTGGGCGGCTGAACCTCGGAGGTCTTGACCACATCCCCCTCGAAGTAAGTCACTGGCACCGGTTTGCCCGAGGCCATCAGCTCATCCACGTAACCCTTGAGCTGTTGCAGGGTAAAGCCGGAAAACACCTGGGCCACCCACGGGTAACACACCATGTCGTCCACTTCGCACAAGCGATAGTAGTAACTGAACAGGCTTTCTTTATGTTCGGCAGTGTCTTTGAACGGGATCAGTTTGAGCGACGGGTCGAGACTGTCACGGGTGATCAGGCCCTTGTTTTCCATAAACGGCAGCAGCGCTTCTTCCAGATCGTTGCGGTAGCTGGTGTTATCCATGTCAAAGACCGCGAAATTACCCTTGTTCGCGTTGGCCGCAATCATGGCGTCCAGTTGCCTGGCCTGATCGGCGGGCCAGTGTTTGAGTTCTGTGGCCAACACCTGGCCCGCAAGCCCCATACACAGAGTTAACGCTGTCAGCTTGGCGGTCAGGTTCATCAGCTATGCTCCTAGTCAAAAGCACAGACGCTAACAAACCTGTATGACAGTTTTTGGCTTGGGCACGACTATCATCGTCCTGTCTGCGTCACCTGCTTATTCCAAAAACCTTGGTTGTCATTCCACATCGGTATATTTGTAGATATATCAACCTGTTACGATTTCCGGTTCGCAATAGTTACATCCAAGACTGGTACAAGTCGTCCCCTCGGAGCTTTCATGAATTTCCCGCTGATCCTCAATCTGCTGGTGTTCCTCGCGTTGCTGTTCGGCTTGTCGCTGACCCGCCACACTGCGTGGAGCCTGGCGAAAAAAGTCTTGCTGGCACTGGTTATAGGCGTGGTCTTCGGCCTGTGCCTGCACCTGACCTACGGTACAGACAGCCCGACACTGAAAGCCTCCATTGGCTGGTTCGACCTGGTCGGCAGTGGCTACGTGCAATTGCTGCAAATGATCGTGATACCGCTGGTATTCGCCTCGATCCTCAGCGCCGTAGCCCGTCTGCATAACGCTTCGTCCCTCGGCAAGATCAGCTTCCTGACCATCGGCACATTGCTGTTTACCACCATGATCGCGGCACTGATCGGTATCGGCCTGACCAACCTGTTCGGCCTCACCGCCGATGGCCTGGTGGCCGGTGCTGCAGAAATGAGCCGCCTGCAAGTGATCCAGAGCGACTACGCGGGCAAGGTGTCGGACCTGAACGTGCCACAACTGCTGCTGTCGTTTATCCCGCAAAACCCGTTTGCCGACCTGGCCCGTGCCAAGCCGACCTCGATCATCAGCGTGGTGATTTTCGCGGCATTCCTGGGCATCGCCGCGTTGCAGCTGTTCAAGGACGAGCCGGAAAAAGGCGGCAAGATCCTCAGCGCCATCGACACCCTGCAAGCCTGGGTGATGCGCCTGGTGCGCCTGGTGATGAAACTGACCCCCTACGGCGTACTGGCCTTGATGACCAAAGTGGTCGCCATGTCCAACGTGCAGGACATCATCAAACTCGGCAGCTTTGTGGTGGTGTCCTACATCGCCCTGGCGCTGATGTTTGTGATTCACGGCGTGATCGTGTCGTTTTCCGGGGTTAACCCGCTGCGCTTCTTCCGCAAGGTATGGCCGGTTCTGACCTTTGCTTTCACCAGCCGTTCGAGCGCGGCCAGCATCCCGTTGAGCATCGAAGCGCAAACCCGACGCCTGGGCATTCCGTCTTCGATCGCCAGCTTTGCCGCTTCGTTTGGCGCGACCATTGGCCAGAACGGCTGTGCCGGTCTGTACCCGGCCATGCTGGCGGTGATGGTTGCCCCGACCGTGGGCATCAACCCGCTGGACCCTGTGTGGATCGCATCGCTGGTGGCCATCGTGACCTTGAGTTCGGTAGGCGTGGCCGGTGTGGGCGGTGGTGCAACCTTCGCTGCACTGATCGTGTTGCCGGCCATGGGATTGCCGGTGTCGCTGGTGGCATTGCTGATTTCGGTCGAGCCCCTGATCGACATGGGCCGTACGGCACTGAACGTCAGCGGTTCGATGGTGGCAGGCACCGTCACCAGCCAGATCCTGCACCAGACCGACAAGGCCATCCTGGCTGAAGACGATCATGGTGATCTGGCGCACGCCTAAAAGCTTGCCCTAACCCTCTCCCGGAGGGAGAGGGGACTAAAGACAAAAGCAGATTTGCGTAACACCACAGATCAGCCCCCTCTCCCTCCGGGAGAGGGTTGGGGTGAGGGGCTTTTTGTAACTAAGCCCTTTCCCACACCTCAAAACTGAACGCCGGCTTGCCCTCTGCAGCCTCGTGCAATTCCTCTGATACCCGTTTCCACTGCGCCTGATCAAACTCAGGGAACCACGCATCGCCTTCCGGGCTCAGGCCCACTCGCGTCAGGTACAACCGGTCGGCATCCACCAATCCCTGGGTGTACAACTGCGCGCCGCCAATCAGCATCACTTCACTGACGCCTTGCTCGATTGCCCACGCCTCGGCACGCTCCACAGCCGCCTCAAGGGATGCAAATACCTCGGCACCTTCAAGCTGCAAGCCGGTCTGACGACTGACCACCAGATTAAGTCGGCCCGGCAACGGGCGGCCCAGCGAATCCCAAGTCTTGCGCCCCATGATGATCGGCTTGCCCAGGGTGGTGGCCTTGAAGTATTTGAAATCCGCTGGCAAATGCCACGGCATGCTGTTGTCGACGCCAATCACGCGGTTTTCAGCGAGTGCCGCGATCAGGCTAAGGGGGAGTGTTTTTTTCATGGCGCCGAGGATACCAGAGCCACCCGCGCCGACAGTACCCTGCCTGACTAACAGCGGTTATGCTCATGGCTCACTTGAATGGACTGGCCTGTGAATCAACTTTCCCCATTACAACGCCTCTGGCTGACCGAGACCGTGCGTCTGCGCGAAGAACACGCCGGCCCGCTGGACGATCTTGAAGCCAATCGGCGCGCCCGCACCAGCGCCGGCGACCTGCCCACACGCCTGCAAAACCGCGCCCTCTGGCTGGCGGAACGGGATGGCTTGCTCGCCGCCATGCAGCACTGGCTGCAAGGTGCGCGGCTGGCGCTGCTGGTATTGGCCGTACTGGCGGTGCTCAGCGGCGCCGGGCTGGCCTTTGCCGCCCTGGGCAACGGGCAAACCCCGGTCAATGTGTTCTGGGCGCTGGGCAGCCTGCTTGGCCTCAATATGATCCTGCTGTTGAGCTGGGCGCTGGGCCTGCTGTTTGCCGGTGAACACGGCGCCAGCCTCGGCCGCCTGTGGCTGTGGCTCAGCGAAAAACTCGCCCGCGACGCCAAGGCCGCACAACTGGCCCCCGCCTTATTGCTGTTGCTGCAACGGCGCAAGCTCAATCGCTGGGCACTCGGCACGCTGGTCAACGTCCTGTGGTTGCTGGCGATGCTCAGCGCGTTGGTGATGATGCTGCTGCTAATGGCCACCCGCCGTTACGGGTTTATCTGGGAAACCACGATTCTTGGTGCCGATGTGTTTGTCGCCGCCACCCGCGCCCTTGGCGCCCTGCCCAACTGGCTGGGCATGAGCGTACCCACCGTGGAGATGATCCGCATCAGCAACGACACCAACCTCTATGACAATGAACTGGTGCGTCAGGCATGGGCAGTCTGGCTGGTGGGCGTGGTCCTTATTTACGGGGTGATTCCGCGTCTGCTACTGGCGGCATTCTGCCTGTGGCGCTGGAATGCCGGGCGCAACGCACTGCAACTTGACCTTAATCTGCCCGGTTACAGCCAGCTGCGCGAGCGTCTGATGCCCAGCAGCGAGCGCCTGGGCGTAAATGACATAGCCCCCGGGCAGTTGCATAACGTGCAGGCCGGGCACAGCGACCTGCACACCGATGGCGCCTTGATCGTGGCCATCGAGCTGGACGATCAACACCCTTGGCCACCCACGTTGCCGGCTACGGTCAAGGATGCGGGCATTCTCGACAGCCGCGAATCCAGGCAAAAACTGCTCGAACAAATGACCCGTTTCCCCCCGGCGCGCCTGGCCATTGCCTGCGACCCGCGACGCTCGCCGGACCGTGGCAGCCTGGCGCTGATCGGCGAACTGGCCCGCAGTGCCCGCGAAACCCGCATATGGCTACTGCAAGCCCCCCCCGGCCAGGCACTGGACGCTGATCGCCTGGGCGACTGGCACACGGCGCTGGAGAAACTGGGTTTACCGTTCGCCGCCAGCGCCCCCCTGAACTGGCTGGAGACAGGCCATGACTAAGCCACTGACGCTGGCCGTGGTGGGCCATACCAATGTCGGCAAAACCTCGTTGCTGCGGACCCTGACCCGAGATGTCGGTTTTGGTGAAGTGTCCCATCGTCCCAGCACCACGCGCCATGTCGAAGGCGCACGGCTGTCGGTCGACGGCGAGCCGTTGCTGGAGCTGTACGACACGCCGGGGCTGGAAGATGCCATCGCCCTGCTCGACTACCTTGAGCGCCTCGACCACCCCGGTGAACGCCTGGATGGCCCGGCGCGGGTCGCGCGTTTTCTCGAAGGCAGCGAGGCGCGCCAGCGCTTTGAGCAGGAAGCCAAAGTGTTACGCCAACTGCTGGCCTCGGACGCCGGACTGTATGTGATCGACGCCCGCGAGCCGGTGCTGGCCAAGTACCGCGACGAACTCAGCGTACTGGCCAGTTGTGGCAAACCGCTGCTGCCGGTGCTCAACTTTGTCAGCAGCCCGCAGCACCGCGAGCCCGAGTGGCGCGAAGCCCTGGCCCGTCTGGGCCTGCATGCACTGGTACGCTTCGACAGCGTGGCCCCGCCCGAAGATGGCGAACGCCGTTTATATGAAAGCCTGGCGCTGCTGCTGGAGCATTCGCGGGGCGCGCTGCAACGACTGATTACCGACCAGGAGGCCCAGCGTGAAGCCCGCAAGCACAGCGCCCTGCGCCTGATTGCCGAACTGCTGATCGACTGCGCCGCTTGCCGACGCAGCGTGGCCAGCGAAAAAACCGCCGAACAACAAGCTACCCAGCAGTTGCGCGAAACGATTCGCCAACGCGAGCAACGCTGCGTAGAAGCCCTGCTCAAGCTGTACGGTTTTCGCACCAGCGATGCGGCGGCCAGCGACTTGCCGCTGCTCGACGGGCGCTGGGGCGATGACTTGTTCAACCCCGAGACGCTCAAGCATCTGGGCGTGCGGGTCGGTAGCGGGATTGCCGCAGGGGCTGCGGCCGGGGCTGGCGTGGACTTGATGGTGGGCGGCCTGACGCTGGGCGCGGCGGCGCTGGCCGGGGCCATTGCCGGCGGTGCGCTGCAAACCGCGCGCAGCTACGGCAGCCGCTTGCTGGGCAAGTTCAAGGGCCAGCGCGAGTTGACCGTGGACGACAGCGTGTTACGCCTGCTGGCGTTGCGCCAACGGCAATTGCTGCACGCTCTCAATGCTCGCGGGCATGCGGCGGTGGACAGCATCAAGGTCGCCACCCCGCAGGACAAGACCTGGCGCGAAGGCAAACTGCCCGAAGCCCTGAACAAGGCGCGGGCGCACCCGCAATGGTCGTCGCTCAACCCGCATCCGAAGTTGAGCCAGGCTGAGCGTCAGGAGCAGATTGAGTTGTTGGCCGGGCAGATCTAAGTACCGGCTTACCCCCCGTGGGAGCGAGCCTGCTCGCGATTGGATCATCACTGATACACCGCGTCGTTTGTTTCGCGAGCAGGCTCGCTCCCACAAGAATGGGTACTTAACCCTCTAACAGGCGGACGGCTTTGGCCTTGAGGATTTGCAGGTCGATAACTGGCACATGCATCTGCTTGGCCTGTTCATCCCACACCCGCATGCGCAGGCTCAACCCGCACAACGGGTCCTGCTCGAAGGCATCCGCCTCGGCCTCGCTCATCACCCCGCCCTGATAACCCAGGGTGCGAATGCTCGCCTCACTCAACAAATCGAAATACCCCGGCTGACGCAAAGTCAGGTAACGCTTGGCCTGTACGTGGTATTCCACCAGTTTGGCCAGCCGCTCGCTAAACCCGGCACGGCGCAGATAATCGGCGCCCACCCGCTCATGGCTGACTACACCGTATCCATCCATGTTCTTCGCATCATTGACGCAAAAGTGCCCGATATCGTGAAAGAACGCGGCCAACACCACTTCATCGTCATAACCTTCATCCAGCGCAAGCTGCGCGGCCTGGGACATATGCTCGATCTGTGACACCGGCTCGCCGATGTAATCATCGGTACCGTATTGCCGGTACAAACCAAAAATGTCTTCAACCACTTGCTGTGCGTGTGTCATCACATCTCCTCCAGCATCCGGGCGATATTGCCCTCGGCCATCGCCGGGCCCACGCTCATGCCCACGCCGGTGTGCATCAGCGCCGCATTCAAGCCGGGCGCCACCTGCAGCCAGGTGAATGGCCTGGCCCCCCTGGCACCATAGACGCCCTGCCAGCGCTCGACCACCTGCACTTCACAGCCCAGTGTGTCTTCGCACAGTTGCAGCATCCAGTTATCCACCTGTTCGCCGTTGAAGGGTGAGGGATCCTCACTGTAATCATGAGAATCGCCGACGATCAAATCACCATAAGGTGTCGGGCTGATCAGCAGGTGAATGCCGTGCTGCTCCAGATGCGGGCTGTCACGCAGGATTTCGGCCTGCACTGGCGCCGTTTCGGGCAAGTCGGCAAAAGCGCCGTAATGCACACAGCTCAGGCCGGTCAGCAGGGCGTGTTGCAGCCTCAAGTTGACCTTGGGCCGCACGCGCAGCATTTGCAGGCGACAGATCTTCGGGTTGAGCCGGGCCAGTGGCTCGGCCAGCAGGGTCAGGTAATCGTGCCCCGAGCACACAATCACCTGCGAACCCTTGAAACTCCCCGCCGTGGTATGGACCTGACCGGGTTCGACCTCGCGCACCAGGGTCGAAAAATGAAATTCGACGCCCAGCTCACACTGCAAATAGTTGATAAGGGCCGGAATGGCTTCGCGTGAATACACCTGCTGGTCGTCAAGGCCATGCAAAGCGGCGCGATGATGGCTGAACTGGCCACCGTAAAGCGCATCCATTTCTGCACCGCGCAATAATTCGGCGCGGTAGCCGAGCTCGCGTGCACGACCTTGGCAGAACGCCTCAAGCAAGTGCTCTTCGGCTTCGGTGCGGGCGAACAGGTACGAGCCGTTGCGCTTGAGATCAAAGCCTGCGCGCTGCGCCCAGACTGCCCAAATGTCGCGGCTGGCACGGGCCAGATCGAGCATCACGCCCGGTGGTTGGCCGGTGACCAGCGCCTGGCCAAAATTGCGCACCGAGGCGCCCAGTGGCGTGGCGGTGCGCTCGAAGACGCGTACCTTGAGACCGCGTCTTGCAGCGGCGTAGGCGTGGGACAAGCCCAGAATGCCGGCGCCGACGATAAGGATTGGTTGAGTCATCACGATGTCCTGAAGGGCAACTTCACTTCCCTTGTGGGAGCGGGCTTGCTCGCGATACAAGCGCCGCGGTGCGGCTGTCCAACCGCAGCGATCCAATCGCGGGCAAGCCCGCTCCCACAGGTCTTTTGTGGCTACAAAACTACTGCGCCGCTTTCTCGGACTTGCCGTCATAGCGTTTGCGCCACTCGGCCAGGATGCTGTCGCGGTTCTGTGAGGCCCAGGCGAAGTCGTTCTTGATCAGGCGCTGCTCGTAGTCGGCTGGCAGCTCGGTCTGTGGCTTGGCGATGCCGGGCTGGGCGAGTACCGCGAAGTTCTCTTTATAAAGCTCCATCGCCGCGGGGCTTGCGGAGAAGTCAGCCAGCTTTTTTGCTGCCTCTTCGTGCGGCGTCCCCTTGATTACAGCCGTCGCTTCGATTTCCCAACCCAGGCCTTCTTTAGGCAACACGATATCCAGCGGTGCCCCCTGACGCTTGAGCTGTACGGCCGGGTATTCAAAGGAGATACCGATCGGGAATTCCCCCGCAGCTGCCAGCTTGCAAGGCTTGGAACCTGAATGAACGTACTGGCCGATGTTCTGGTGCAGGTCGTCCATAAATTGCCAGCCCTGTTTCTCGCCGAAGGTCTGCAGCCAGGCGCTCACATCCAGAAAGCCGGTGCCGGACGAGGCCGGGTTGGGCATCACGATTTTGCCCTTGTATTCAGGCTTGGTCAGGTCCTGCCAGCTCACCGGCTTGCTCAGGCCCTGTTTTTCCGCCTCGATGGTGTTGAAGCAAATGGTCGCGGCCCACACGTCCATGCCCACCCAGGCCGGCGGGTTGGCTGCATCGCGGTAGTTGCCGCCGATCTTGGCCAGGTCCCTGGGGGCGTAGCTTTGCAGCATGCCCTGCTGGTCGAGGATCGCCAGGCTGGATGCCGCCAGGCCCCACACCGCATCTGCTTGCGGACGGGCTTTTTCCGCCAGCAGCTTGGCGGTGATGATGCCCGTGGAATCGCGCACCCACTTGATCTCAATGTCCGGGTTGGCCTTTTCAAAGGCCTGCTTGTAGGTCTTGAGCTGTTCGGCTTCCAGGGCCGTGTACACGGTCAGTTCAGTTTTGGCAGCGAACGCATTGAAGCTAAAAGCAGTGAGGACAGCAGCGGCAAGAGCAAGAGGCTTGAACATGGTGCGGTTCCTTTTGGGGTGTAGGGGCAGGGTTGTTGTTATTGCGCGGGCGCACCCTGGCGCCAGGCCTGGGAGCGGCGCAGCAAACCGCGCGAAGCCCATGCCAGCAGCAAGGACATACCCGCCGAAGTGAACAGGATCAGGGTCGACATCGCCGCCGCGCCGCCAACGTTGCCGGCGTCGTCCATGTTCAGCACCGCCACCGCCGCGAGGATGGTGTCGGGGCTGTAAAGGAAGATCGCCGCCGACACGGTGGTCATCGCCGAGACAAACAGGTAGCGCATGATGTCCAGCAGTGCGGGTAGACAGATCGGCACGGTGACGCGCCAGTAATGGCGATAGAGCGGCGCCTTGAGCGACAGTGCGGCGGCTTCGAATTCGCCGTCGAGCTGGCGCAGGGCCGTGGTCGCAGTCATTTGTGCAGTGGTCAAATAATGCGCAATGGTGCAGGCCACCAGCAGGGTCATGCTGCCGTAGAGCACATGCAGCGGGTTGCCCGGCAGGTTGAAAAAGAACACGTAGCCCAGTCCCAGCACCAGCCCCGGCACGGCCATCGGTACAAAGCTGAGCATGCGCAGGGCCAGGTTGAGGCCTTTCTGGCTTCTGGTTTTCTCCATCAGATAGGCGCCGGTGAAGATCACCAGACTGCCAATCACCGCCGTACACAGCGCCATCGTTACACTGTTGCGATAGGCCAGCCAGCCGCCGCCTGCGGTGTCGTTGAACTGGTAGTGGTTGAGCGATAGCGACAGGTTATATGGCCAGAACTTGACCAGCGACGAGTACACCGCCATCCCGAAGACCAGCAGCAGGGTGGCGCAAATCAGCAGCACAATGGCCAGATAACAGCGGTCACGGCCCTTCGACGGCACGGGTTTGAACACTTGGGCGCGGCCACTCATCGAATCGCCATGCTGGCGGCGCAGCCAGGCATCAACGCCGAAACTGAACAGCGCAGGCAACAGCAGGACCATGCCGATCAAGGCGCCGCGACCGAATTGCTGCTGGCCGACCACGGCCTTGTAGGCTTCAAGCGCCAGCACCTGATAGTCGCCACCCACCACCACGGGCACACCGAAGTCGGTGATGGTCAGGGTGAAGACCAGGCAGAACGCGGCAAACACGGCCTGTTTGGTGCCCGGCCAGGTAATGCTGCGAAAGGCCTTGAAAGGCCCGGCCCCCATGCTCGATGCAGCGTCAAACAAACGTGCATCGGCCAGAGACAAAGCCGACAGCAAAATCATCAAGGCGTGCGGGAAGGTGTAGATGGCCTCACCGAGAACGATGCCCCAGAAGCCGTAGATATTGTCGCTAACCAGCCCACGTAACATGCCCTGGTTACCAAACAGATACACCAGCGCGATGCCCGGCAGCATTGAAGGTGCCATCAGTGGCAGCAACGACAACCCGCGCCAGATGCGTTTGCCGGGGATCATAGTCCTTTGCAGGGCGTAGGCAAACAGATACGCCAGCGGTACGACGATGGCCGCCACGCTGAGGGAAACCTTAAGGCTATTACCCAGTAGCCAGTGAAAGTTGGCGCTGGTGACCAGTTCTCGCGCCGCGACCCAGCCGCCGCCCTGGCCGTCTTCGGCACTGAAGCCGCGCCAGAAGATAGCCAGCAACGGCATCAGCACCGCCACGCTCAACAACAGCAGTAACAGCAGCTTGCCGCCGACCACGAAGATACGGTCACCGAGTTCCGCTCTGCTGGCTTGGCGGGACATTTTGCCGGGCAATGGCAGGGCCATTTCAGCGGCCATGTCAGGCAAACACCTGCAGGCTGCCGGGTGGCAGGGCGACAAAAATATCCGGTGTGCCAAGGCGCGGCAGGTCCTGACTGCCGACTTCGGCCGTCAGGGCATGACCCGGCAGGTGGTTGAGTTCGAAGCTCATGCGGCAGCGATTGCCAAGAAAGGTAATTTCCCGAACCCGGGCCGGGAACAGGTTTTCCTGATGCAGTACCGGATTGACGCTGATGGCTTCGGGACGGCAGAACAAACGCCCCGAGGCGGCGCGGCCAGCGTCATCTGCCAGGCGCATGTTCATGCCGCCGACCTGAGCGTGGGTGGCACTGTTGCGCAAAAACGGTAGCCAGTTGCCCTGCCCCACAAATTCGGCGACAAACGGCGTGGCCGGCTTGTTGTAGATTTCTTGCGGGGTGGCGTACTGCTCGACCTTGCCGTTGTTCATCACAGCAATACGGTCGGCCATCAGCATGGCTTCGTCCTGATTGTGGGTGACCATCAGCGTGGTGATGCCCAGGCTGCGCTGCAATTGGCGCAGTTCGGTACATAAATGCTCACGGACGCGGGCATCCAGGGCCGACATTGGCTCGTCGAGTAATAGCAGAGACGGCGATGGCGCCAGGGCACGGGCCAGGGCGACCCGCTGCTGCTGGCCACCGGAAAGCTGACCCGGGAATTTCTTTTCGCTGCCGGTCAGGCCCACCAACTCCAGCATGTCGCCGACGCGCTTGCGCACCACCTCACGATTGCTGCCAGCCAGGCCGTAGGCAATGTTGGCCTCAACAGTCAGATTTGGGAACAAAGCATAGGACTGAAACAGAATCCCGTAATCACGGGCCTGCGGCGCCAGCTCGGAGACATCGCGATCACCCAGGTACAGTGCGCCCTTGTCCTGATGCTCCAGGCCTGCGATACAACGCAACAGCGTGGTCTTGCCGCAACCGGACGGGCCGAGCAGACACACCAGCTCGCCTGCAGCCACCTCCAGCGAGACGTTATCCAGCGCGGTAAAGGCGCCAAAGCGCTTGCTCACATTGCGCACCTTCATCGGCACGCCGGGCTGGGTAAAAGCGGTTGTGTTCGAGCTGTTCATGGATGCACCTCATCAAGCAGATAAGGGCCATCCTAGAGATGCAATGCGTACAAGATGTGGCAGCAAGGCCAAAGCAGCCGATAGTGGTATTGGTGGATTTGGGTATGGGTGCAGGGTCATTGTGGGAGCGGGCTTGCTCGCGATGGCCTTACCGCGTTTTGCCTGACACACCGCATCGTCTGCATCGCGAGCAAGCCCGCTCCCACAGTGGTTGTGGTCAGGCCGGGGCCATTTCCTGCGCCAGCCCCAGAAACGCCGCCGGCAAACGCGCGGCTTTTCGCTCTTTGAGGCAGTACAGGTACTCATGGATCACTGGCGCATTCTCAAGGGTCAGTACCCGTAACTGCGGGTCATGAGGTACTTCCTGGCGAGCGATGATGCTGATGCCGATATTGCGCAGCACCGCTTCGCGGATCGACTCCCGGCTGCCAATTTCCAGCAGCGGACCAAAACTCACCCCGGCATTGGCCAGCAGGTCTTCGGTCAACTGGCGCGTGGTCGAACCTTGCTCACGCATCAACAAGCAATGCCCGGCCAGCGCACTGAGCGGTACATGCTCTAGCTTGGCCAGTGGGTGATTGCGATGCACCGCCAGCACCAGCGGATCGGCACCCAGGACGCGGCGGATCAGGCGCGGGTCTTCCACCAGTTGTGAGGAAGCCGCGATATCGACCCGGTATTCGTCCAGTGCCTCCAGCACCTGCTGGGAGTTGCCGATATCCACCGCCACCTCGATCTGCGGCAAGCGTTCGCGAAAGGCTTTAACCAGATCCAGGATGTAATACGGCGCGGTCGCGGCAATGCGCAGCATGCCGGTGCCCTGGCCGCTGTTGCGCAAAAAGAATTCGATATCGGCTTCTTGCTGCAGCAACGCCTTGACCATCGGCAGCAGGCGTACGCCGTCATCGCTGAGGGTCAGGCGCCGGCCGCCACGGTAAAACAGCTCTACACCGTACTGGCTTTCGAGATTGCGGATTTGCGTGGTCACAGTCGGCTGGCTCAGCCCGAGCTTTTTGGCGGCCTGAGTAATGCTGCCCAGTTGGGCCACCCGGTAAAACGCTTTCAGCTCGGCACTCAGCACAACAGCCCCTCTTGATCTATTTGCGCAACAGGCGCAAACCGTTGAACACCACCAACAGGCTGACGCCCATGTCGGCAAACACGGCCATCCACATGGTGGCCAAACCGAGGAAGGTTACCGCAAGAAAGATCGCCTTGATGACCAATGCCAAGGCAATGTTCTGTTTCAGGATGCTGGAGGTCTGCCGTGACAGGCGAATAAAAGCCGGTATCTTGCGCAGATCGTCGTCCATCAGGGCAACATCGGCGGTCTCGATCGCGGTATCCGTACCTGCCGCGGCCATGGCAAAACCGATCTCGGCACGGGCCAGGGCCGGAGCGTCATTAATGCCGTCGCCCACCATGCCTACATGATGGCCCTTGGCATACAGCGCTTCGATCGCCTTGAGCTTGTCTTCCGGGAGCAGGTTGCCCTGGGCTTCGTCGATACCGACCTGGGCGGCAATGGCGTTGGCCGTGTGAGGATTATCGCCGGTCAGCATCAGGGTCTTGATGCCCAACTCATGCAACTCGCGGATCGCTTCACGGCTGGTTTGCTTGACTGTGTCTGCCACGGCGAACAGCGCCAGCGGGCCTGCGCTGTCGCACAGCAAGATCACGGTTTTGCCCTGTTCTTCCAGCGCAAACAGCTCTGTCTCGAGTTCAGGAGAGCACAGGCCCAATTCTTCAACCAGGCGGTGATTGCCCAGGTGGTAGAGCTTGCCGTCGATTTCGCCACGCACTCCGCGTCCCGCCAGCGCGGTGAAGTTATCCACAGCACTCAAAGGCAGATTCTTATCCACAGCAGCATTAGCCACAGCCAGCGACACCGGATGATCGGAACGGCTTGCAAGGCTGGCGGCCAACAGCACCGCGCTGTCAGTGAACAGCGGATCAAGGGGCAGGTAATCGGTTTGCACCGGTTTGCCGTGGGTGATGGTGCCGGTCTTGTCCAGGGCCAGGAAGTCGAGCTTGTGGCCGCCTTCCAGGTACACCCCGCCCTTGACCAAAATCCCCTTGCGGGCCGCAGCCGCCAGGCCGCTGACGATGGTTACCGGCGTCGAAATCACCAGCGCACAAGGGCACGCCACCACCAGTAACACCAGCGCACGGTAGATCCAGTCAAACCATACGCCGCCCATAAACAACGGCGGGATCACCGCCACTGCCAGGGCAAAGGCAAACACCAGCGGGGTATAGATTTTCGCGAAGCTGTCGACGAAACGCTGGGTCGGTGCCCGGGCGCCCTGGGCCTGCTCTACAGCGTGAATGATCCGCGCCAGGGTCGAGTTGTTGGCCGCTGCCGTCACCCGGTATTCCAGGGCGCCGGACTGGTTGATGGTGCCCGCGAAGACTTTGTCGCCCAGCGCTTTCTCGATGGGCAGGCTTTCACCGGTGATCGGCGCCTGATCGACTGTGGAGTTGCCCGCTACCACTTCACCGTCCAGGCCGATACGCTCGCCCGGCCGTACCCTGACCAGGCTGCCCAGGGCGATGTCTTTGACCTCAAGCTCAATCCAGCTGCCATCCGCCTGCTGCACGGTGGCCTTGTCCGGCGCCATTTGCATCAAGCCACTGATGGCATTGCGCGCACGATCGAGGGATTTGGCTTCGATCAGCTCGGCCACAGTAAACAGGAACATCACCATCGCCGCTTCCGGCCATTGGCCGATCAGCACGGCCCCCGTCACGGCGATGCTCATCAGTGCATTGATGTTCAGGTTGAGGTTTTTCAGGGCGATCCAGCCCTTTTTATAGGTGGTCAGGCCGCCGCTGAGGATCGACACCAGCGCCACCAGCGCAATCACCCAGGTGGGTGCAGCATCGGTAAAGTGCAGCACTTCAGCCGCCAACGCGCCCACACCGGCCACGGCCAGAGGCCACCAGTGTTTTTTCGCTGGCAGTGCAGGCGGGGCCGCATCCGCACCGGAATCGATGGGCTCGGCGTGCATGCCGAGGGATTTGATTGCGTCGACAATCGGCCCGACGGACGGCAGGTCGTGGGTCACGCCCAATACCCGGTTGATGAGGTTGAATTCCAGTTGCTGCACACCCGCCAGCTTGCCCAGCTTGTTCTGGATCAGGGTCTGCTCGGTGGGGCAGTCCATCGCTTCAATGCGAAAGCTGCTCAGGCGCGCGCCCGCAGTGGCCGCGGCGGCCAGCTTGACGACGCTCGGTCCCGCTGCGCCAGGGCAGCAGCTATGGGCGTGAGCGTGCGTGTCGCCATGCCCATGTTCGTGATCGTGATCGTGATCGTGATCGTGATCGTGACCATGCTTGTTCGGTGCGTGAATGGAATCGCTCATCAGATTGCGTCCGGGAAAGGTGCCTGTTGCCAAGTAAAGACCCTGTAGCCACTATAGGGTCAAGCATCCTTTTGGAGATCTGCTTGATGAAAATTGGCGAACTGGCGAAATTGACCGACTGTCAGGTCGAAACCATCCGTTATTACGAACGCGAAGGGCTGCTGCCAGAGCCTGCGCGCAGTGAAGGCAACTACCGTTTGTACACCCAGGCCCATGTTGAGCGGCTGACGTTTATCCGCAATTGCCGCAGCCTGGACATGACCCTGGAAGAAATCCGCAGCCTGCTCAACCTGCGTGACAGCCCCCAGGACCAGTGCGAAAGCGTGAATGCGCTGATCGACGAACATATTCATCACGTCAAGGCGCGGGTCGACAGTTTGCTGGCCCTGCAGGCGCAATTGCTCGACCTGCGGCAAAAGTGTGGCGAGGGGCCGGACGGGGAGCATTGCGGGATTTTGCAGCAGCTGGAAGTCAGCGGCTCGGTCAGCCCGCCGGAAGGCGAGCCCAGCCATGTGGGCAGAAGCCACGGGCATTGATTGCAGGGCGCCGATGCAGGCCTTGGCCCTTCAATCGTGCCGGACGCGGAGCGCCTAAAACGCTATTCTGTCCAGGTTTTCCCCTTACAGAATGTGAACTGCCAAATGCCAGACTGGAACCACTACCTACAGCGCATCCTTGAGTTGATGAAGCGCTATCCAGGGCTGATCGCGGCGTTTGGCTTTTGCTCGGGGGTGGGCAGTTTCATTCTGGTGGACCGCCAGCAAGGCATGGCCCGCTGGATTGCGGTGATCCTGCTGGTGAGCTGGGTCTGGTTGATGCTGGAAAACACCTTCACCCGGCTGTTCAGCCGGGTGTTCAAGCGCGAAATACCTGAACCGCTGCTGCGCTATGCCACCCAGATGATCCACCAGGAAAGTTTTTTTTTCGTCCTGCCATTTTTCTTTATCACCACCACCTGGAACAGTGGCCAACTGGTCTTTACCGGACTTCTGGGCGTGTGCGCACTGATCGCCATCACTGACCCGCTGTATTACAAATGGCTGGCCCCCCGGCGCTGGCTGTTTCTGGCCCTGCACACCCTGGCCCTGTTCGCGGCCATGCTGACGGCGTTGCCGATCATCCTCAACCTCACCACCTCCGAGAGCTACAAACTGGCGCTGGGCACCGCCGTGCTGCTGTCAATTCCCAGCCTGGCCGTGAGCCTGCCGCTGAAAACCTGGCGTGGCTGGCTGGTATTGCCCTTGATAGTCCTGGCCCTGGGCGGCACCGGCTGGCTGCTGCGATCCTGGGTGCCACCAGCTACGCTGTGGATGACCGAAGTGGCCGTCACCACCCAGTTGCAGGACCGCACGCCGGGCGAGAGCATCAAGCACATCAGCGTCAGCGAGCTGCGCAGTCGTGGCCTGTACGCCTATACCTCGATCAATGCGCCCCGGGGTTTGAATGAGCGGATTTACCATGTGTGGCAACTCAACGGCCAGGAGGTCGACCGCATCGCCCTGGATATTCATGGCGGGCGCAAAGAGGGTTATCGCGCCTGGACCCACAAGCAGAATTTCCCGCCGGACCCGGTGGGTCGCTGGCAAGTCCGGGTGTTGACCGAGGATGGGCAACTGATCGGCGTTTTGCGCTTCAGGGTTAACCTGGATCAATCTGCGCCTGCGGTTGTTAAGGCAAACTGAAGCACTTTTGCCGGATTGTGCTATTACATAAGGTCTGCGTTCAAACGTACCGAGCTGGGAGCTTAAGACTATTACGGCCATGGCGGGCAATGCCCAACTAGACACTTCCGGTAATCCGGCGCGACTGCTGATCAGCGGCGACTGGACGCTTGCCCATTACACACGCCTCAAGCAGCAGACCGAACAACTGGTCGGCAAGTACGATGCCCAGACCGCCATCAACCTGGACGACGTGTCCAGCATCGATACGGCCGGGGCTTCGCTGCTGGTGGAGCTGCTGGGGGCAGAGCGCGTCAGTCAGTTGACCGACACCGCCCAAAAACTCCCCGCCGCCGACCGCGCCTTGCTGCAAACGGTCTATTCCTCGATGCGCGATTTTTGCGTGCCGGTCGCAGCCCAGGAACAGAACGTCGGCATCCTCTTGCTCAGCCGCATCGGCAGCGCGGTCTACAAGCTGTGGCAAGACTCCCTGCAACTGCTGGGGTTTATCGGCCTGATCCTGCAGACCCTGGCGCGCAACCTGTTTCGACCCAAACAATGGCGCATTACCCCGGTGGTGGCGCATATCGAGCAGATCGGTCTTAACGCCGCGCCGATCGTGGTGTTGCTGACCTTTATGGTGGGCGCCGTAGTGGCGTTTCTCGGGGCCACGGTACTGGCCAACTTTGGTGCGGGGATTTTTACCGTTGACCTGGTGGCGTTTTCCTTCCTGCGTGAATTCGGCGTGTTGCTCACCGCCATCCTGCTCGCCGGGCGCACGGCCAGTGCCTTTACCGCACAAATCGGCTCGATGAAGGCCAACGAAGAAATTGACGCGATCCGCACCCTGGGCCTCGATCCGATGGACTTGCTGGTGTTGCCACGGGTGCTGGCGCTGTTGATTTCCCTGCCGCTGCTGACATTCATGGCCATGATGGCGGGCATCCTCGGCGGTGCCGTGGTCTGCGTGGTGTCCCTGGGTATCTCGCCGGACATGTTTATTTCGCTGCTGCACTCGGATATCGGCGTGCAGCACTTTTTGGTGGGCATGGTCAAAGCGCCGTTCTTTGCCTTCCTGATTGCCGCGGTGGGCTGCCTTGAAGGCTTTAAAGTCAGCGGCAGCGCCGAGTCGGTGGGCGCCCACACCACGTCCAGCGTGGTCCAGTCGATCTTTATCGTGATCGTCCTCGACGCCGTGGCCGCGTTGTTCTTTATGGAGATGGGCTGGTGAGTACGTCCCTGCGCAAACCCGGCGAGACCGTGATCGAGGTGCGTGACCTGTGCAACCGCTTTGGTAGCCAGACCGTGCATGAACACCTCGACCTTGATGTGTACAAAGGTGAGATTCTCGGCGTGGTCGGCGGCTCCGGCACCGGCAAATCCGTGCTGCTGCGCAGTATTGTCGGTTTGCGTCGGCCCACTGAAGGGCAGGTCCGGGTGTTTGGCCAGGACTTGATGAGCCTTGATGAACAGGCGCGCTCAATGATCGAGCGGCGCTTTGGTGTGCTGTTTCAGATGGGCGCGCTGTTTTCTTCACTGACGGTAAAAGAGAACATCGCCCTGCCCCTGATCGAGCACGCCGGCCTGAGCCGGCCTGATGCCGAGCACCTGGCGTGCGTCAAGCTGGCGCTGTCGGGATTGCCCCTGTCGGCAGCAGACAAGTACCCGTCTTCACTGTCCGGTGGCATGGTCAAGCGCGCAGCGCTGGCCCGGGCGCTGGCGCTGGACCCGGACATCCTGTTTCTGGACGAACCCACCGCTGGGCTGGATCCGATCGGCGCGGCGGCCTTTGACCAACTTATCCTGACACTGCGCGATGCGCTGGGGTTAAGCGTGTTCCTGGTCACCCACGATCTCGACACGCTGTACACCATCACTGACCGGGTGGCGGTGCTGTCGCAAAAACGGGTGCTGGTGGCGGCACCCATCACTGAGGTCGAAGACTACGACGACCCGTGGATTCATGACTATTTCCATGGCCCCCGTGGCCGCGCCGCGTACGAAGCGGCAACCCACCTCAAGGAGCAATGACATGGAAACCCGTGCCCATCATGTATTGATCGGCCTGTTCAGCGTCCTGATTGTCGTCGGGGCCATGCTGTTTGGCCTGTGGCTGGCCAAGGCGAGCATGGACAGCACGTTCAAGGATTACGAAGTGGTGTTCAACGAAGCCGTCAGCGGCCTGTCCAAAGGCAGCTCGGTGCAATACAACGGCATCAAGGTCGGCGACGTGATCGAACTGCGCCTGGACGACAAGGACCCGCGCCGGGTACTGGCGCGCATTCGTCTGGCGGCCAACACCCCGGTCAAGGTCGACACCAAGGCCAAGCTGGCGCTGACCGGCGTGACCGGGACTTCGATCATCCAGCTCAGTGGCGGTGACCCCAACAGCCCGCCCCTCAAGGGCAAGGACGGCAAGCTGCCGGAAATCGTGGCTTCGCCCTCGCCCATTGCCCGCCTGCTCACCGACGGCTCTGACGTGATGGCCAACGTCAATATGCTGCTGCATAACGCCAATGCGTTGTTCTCCGAAGACAACGTCAACCGTGTCAGCAAGACCCTGGACAACCTTGAGCAAACCACTACGGCCATTGCCGGTCAGCGCGGCGATATCAGCCAGACATTGAAACAGCTGGCCCAGGTCGGCAAACAGGCCAGCGTCACGCTTGAGCAAACCAACGTGCTGATGCGCAACGCCAACGGCCTGTTGAGCACCGAAGGCAAACAGATGTTCAACAGCGCCGAGCAGGCCATGAACTCGCTGCAGCAGAGCACCGCGACGATCAACAAACTGATCAACAACAATGAGGACTCGCTCAACAGCGGCCTGCAGGGGCTGAATCAGCTCGGCCCTGCAGTCAATGAACTGCGCGAAACCCTTGGCACATTGCGCTCGATCTCGCGGCGCCTGGAATCCAATCCAAGCGGTTACTTGCTGGGCCGCGAGCAGAACAAGGAATTCACCCCATGAAGCGCACCTATCGCCTGGCAGGTTCCATCGCCCTTGCTACTGGTCTGAGCCTGCTCAGCGCCTGCTCGATTTTGCCCAAACCCGAGATAGTCGACGTGTATCGGCTGCCGGCGGCGCAAGCACCTATGGCCGTCAGCCAGAGTACGCCAGTGAAGTGGTCATTGCGTCTGGAAAAGCCGATGACCACTGGCGCGTTGAACAGCCAGAACATCGTGGTGGTGCCTGAGGGCAACCTGATCAGTAACTACAAAGGTGCCCGCTGGAGCGATACGGCCCCGGTGCTGTTGCGCAACCGTCTGCTTGAGGCCTTCTTGCAGGATGGCAGGATCCAGGGCTTGAGCACCGATGACAGCAACTTGCAGTCCGATTACGAACTGGGGGGCGAATTGTTGGCGTTTCAGACCCACTACAACGGCAAAAGCCCGGAAGTGCTGATCCAGTACAACGCCCGCCTGGTACGCAGCAGTGATCAGCGGGTCATTGCTTCCAAACGCTTTGAGACGCGCCAGCCGCTGAGCAACCCGATGGTACCAGGCGTGGTCGCAGGTTTTGGCCAGGCCAGTGATGTGCTGATGCCACAAGTGGTGCAGTGGGTGATGCAGCAGGGGCAGGCGCAGCGTTAAAAAGCCCGAAGCAAGAGCCAAAAGCCCCTCCCCCTAACCCTCTCCCTGCGGAGAGGGTTGAAACTAGGTTCACACCTCCCTTCAATTAAAGACCGCTGTCTTGATACCGGCATTCGTAAATTCTCACTAATCACCCTGCTGTAGGAGCGGGCTTGCTCGCGATGGGATCGACGCGGTGTGTCTGTCAGACCACGTCGTCCGAATCGCGAGCAAGCCCGCTCCCACGGGGTTACGCATGTTCTGGCGGCGGGTTCTTGTTCTCCTTGATCTTGTACGAAGCCACATACAGCGCTGGCAAAAACAACAGCGTGAGCAAGGTGGCCGATAGAATGCCGCCGATCATGGCGTAGGCCATCGGCCCCCAGAACACGTCCCGGGCAATCGGAATCATGCCCAGGCTGGCCGCTGCCGCGGTCAGCAGAATAGGCCGACGACGATGCTGGGTGGCTTGCATCACCGCGTGCCACGGATCGAAGCCGTCGCGTTCGTACTGGTCGATCTGGGTCACCAGGATCACCGAGTTACGCACGATGATGCCCACCAGCGCCAGAATCCCCAGGATCGCTACAAAGCCCATCGGCGTGCCGGTGGGCACCAGCGCCAGCACCACACCGATCAGCCCCAGCGGCGCGACACTGACCACCAGGAACATCTTGTGCACGCTTTGCAGCTGGATCATCAGGAAGGTTGCCATCAAGAACAGCATCAACGGCACGACTTTGGCGATCGGGCCCTGGGCCTTGGCGCTCTGCTCTACCGTACCGCCGGTTTGCACGTTGTAGCCTTCAGGCAGGTTGGCGGCAAACTTGTCGACTTCGGGCTTGAGCACCTTGACCAGATCGGTCGGCTGCATCGAGCCACGTACGGAGGCCTTGAGGGTCAGGGTGGGGATCCGGTCGCGGCTCCAGATCAGCGGTTGCTCAAGCTCGTAGCGCACCGTGGCAAAGGCCAATAGCGGGATCGAGGTGCCGCTGGGGGTGGTGATCTGCAGGTTGAGCAGGGTTTCCGGGGTACCGCGCTCGTTGCTGTTGGCCCGCCCGACGATATTGATCAGGTAAATGTTGTCCTTGACCTGGCTGACGGCGGCACCGCTGACGATGCTGTTCATCACATGGGCCACGTCTTCGGATGACAGCCCGAACTGGCGGGCCTTGTCCTGGGCAATGTCGATACGCAGCACCTTGCCGGGCTCGTTCCAGTTGAAGATGGTTTCACCGACATTGGGGTTGGCGTCGAGCACCGAGGCCAGGTCGATCGAGTACTTGCGCACCAGGTCGATATTCGGCCCGCTGACCCGATATTGCAGCGGCTGGCCCACCGGCGGGCCCAGTTCCAGGGTGTGTACGAAGCTGCCCACCCCCACAAAGTCCTCGCGCAAGCGTTTGTTGAGCCGTTCGATCAGGGCATCACGGCTTTCCAGGCCTTTGCTGACAATCACCAACTGGGCATCGAAAGGGTTTTGCAGTTGCTGATCGAGCGGCAGGTAGAAGCGGATCGCGCCCTCACCGATATAAGAACTCCAGCGCACGATATCGTCATCACCCTTGAGCGACTCTTCAAAACGCTGGGTGACCTTGAGCGTCTCCTGGATCGAGGCGTTTTGCGGCAGGTTCAGGTCCACCAGAATCTCGGGGCGGTCAGAGGCCGGGAAAAACTGGTTCTGCACCAGGCCCATGCCGAACACCGCCAGTACAAACATCAGCACTGTCGCGCCAATGGTCGTCCAGCGATAACGCATGCACCACAGCAGCGCGGTGTCGAAGGCCTGGGCCAGGCGCCCGGGTTTCTCGGGCTTGGGTTTGACCTTGGCGCTGAGGATATGCACGCCCAGCACCGGCGCGAACAGCACGGCCACCACCCACGACACCAGCATTGCCACGGCAATCACCGCGAACAGGGTGAAGGTGTACTCCCCCGCCGAGCTGTTGTTAAGGCCGATGGGCACAAAGCCTGCCACGGTCACCAGTGTCCCGGTGAGCATCGGGAACGCCGTGGAATGATAGGCAAAGGTCGCCGCCTGCTCCTTGGTTTCCCCAAGTTCCAGCCGGGTGATCATCATCTCCACCGTGATCATCGCATCGTCCACCAGCAGGCCCAGGGCGATGATCAGCGCACCCAGCGACACGCGCTGCATGGCGATGCCGGTAAATTCCATAAACACGAACACCAGCGCCAGCACCAACGGGATCGAGATCGCCACCACCAGACCGGCGCGCAGGCCCAGGCTGATGAAACTCACCGCCAGTACAATCACCACCGCCTCAAACAGGGCGCTGGTGAAGCCGCTGACAGCCTCCTCGACCACTTGCGCCTGATCGGACACCATATGCACGCCAACACCTACCGGTAACTGCGCGGTCAGGTCGTCGATGCGCTGCTGTAGTTGCTTACCGAACTCCTGAATGTTGCCACCATCAATCATGGCGATTGCCAGACCAATGGCCGGCTTGCCGTTGTAATGGAACATGGGGGCCGCGGGGTCGACGTAGCCACGGGTGATTTCGGCAATGTCGGCCAGGCGGTAAAAACGGTCGTTGACCCGCAGATTCACGGCGGCCAGATCCTCAACGCTGTGGAACTGCCCCGAGGTGCGTACCGACATGCGCTCCGGCCCGGCCTCGATTACCCCGGCGGGAGTGACGGCGTTCTGTTCTTGCAGGCTTTCCAGAATGTGCTGTTGGTCGAGGCCCAAAGCTGCCAGTTTGCGGGTCGAGAAATCCAGGTAGAAAGTTTCGTCCTGTTCACCGATGGTCATCACCTTGCCGCGATTGGGTACATCGCGAATGCCGGTGCGCACTTGCTCTACATAGTCGCGCAGCTGACGCATGGTGAAGCCGTCGCCGGTGAAGGCGAAAATGGTGCCATAGACATCACCGAACTCATCGTCGAACCCTGGGCCTTGAATGCCCTGGGGAAAGTCGCCGCGAATGTCGCCGATCTTTTTGCGCACCTCATACCAGATATGCGGGATGGCATCGGCTTTGGTGGTGTCCTTGAGGAACACAAACACCGTCGACTCACCGGGCCGGGTGTAACTTTGCACGTAGTCGAGAGAATCCAGCTCCTCAAGCTTTTTCTCGATGCGATCGGTGATTTGCAGGCGGGTTTCGTCGACCGTAGCACCGGGCCATTTGGACTGGATGACCATGGTTTTGATGGCGAAGGACGGGTCTTCAGCGCGCCCCAGATTGATGTATGAAAAAATCCCGGCGACCACCGCGACAAACATCAAATACCAGACAAATGACTGATGCTTCAGAGCCCACTCGGACAGGTTGAACTTCCCATTCATTGCGAGCTTTCCTTATCGAGTCTGACTTTCTGCCCGGGGGTGAGGCTGTACACACCTGCACTGACCACCCTGTCGCCGGTTTTGATACCACCCGACAACAGCACGTTGCGGGCGTCGCGGCGCAGTACGCTGACGTCACGCGGGCTGACGGTTTGAGTGGCGCTGTCAATGATCCATACGCGGCTGTGGCCGTCGACTTCCTGCAGGGCAGTGAGCGGCAGCTGGAAGTGCTCGGCTGTCGGGCTGCTGACGGTCACGCTCACCGAGCTGCCAAGACGGAATGCCGCCGGCGTCTGGTCCAGTGTCAGGCGGGTGCGCCGGGTGCGGGTGGCGCTGTCGGCTTGCGGGGCGATTTCGCGGACATGGGCGCGGGTGTTGATAGTCGGGTCGAGCTGGCCGGCGACGAGGAATTCGATACCTTTGGGCAGTGCTTCGGCCAACGGACCCGGGAGGTCGATGACCGCCTCCTTGATTTCAGGGCGGGCCAGTGTGACCACTTCCTGGCCAATGCTCACCACTTGCCCGGCCTCGGCATGCCATTGGGTAATCACGGCATCATGGTCGGCGCGCAGGTTGCAGTAGCTGAGCTGGTCCTGAGCCTGATTGACCGCAGCCTGCGCCTGCTGCATCGAAGCCTGTGTGGTCTTGAGGTCGGCTTGCGCGGTGTCCAGTTGGGCCTGGGCGCCCACACCACGGTCGAACAGCTCTTGCTGACGACGGGCATTGGCCCTGGCGTTGATCAATTGTGCCTGTACCTTGGCCAGATCACCCTGGGCCGCACGCAGCTGGTTTTGCTGATCGGTGGGGTCGAGGTTGGCCAGAATGTCACCCTGTTTCACCACCGCACCTACATCGTAATAACGGCGCACGATGCGCCCCGGAACACGAAAGCCCAGGGTGCTTTCATAACGAGCTTCGATACTCCCAGCAAAGCGGCCCAGATCCTGGACCAGTTCGGGCCGGGCAATCACATACAGCGCCGGGCGAACGGGTTCCGGCGGCTGTTTCTCCGAGCAGCCCATCAGCATTGCAGCAGCCAGCGGCATCATCCATAAACGCCTCATAGCTGCACCCCTTCGGCCGGTGCGGGGACGATTTCAACTTTCATGCCCGGGTGTAACAACTGCCCCCCTGCAAACACGACTTTTTCTCCATCCTTGAGGCCTTCGCTGACAATCACGCTGCCGGTCAGGTAGCGCCCGACCTTGACCCGTTGCAGGCGTACATTGCTTTGCTCGTCGGCGATCCATACGGCGGGCTCGCTGATGTCCTTGGTCAGGGCCGACCATGGCAGTTCAATGCTGGCGCTGGGCGGCGGGGTCAGGTTGACACTGACAATCGAGCCCAGGTCCATGCCCTTGGGCAAGGCGTCGAGCTGCACCTTGATCTGCAACGTACCGCTTTGTGCCGCAACCGTGGGAGTGATTTCACGGATCTGGCCGTTGACCTTGATTGTCGGATCGCTCAGCAGCGTGACCTGTACCGTGGGGTCTTTGGGCGGTTCGATAAACAGCGATTCATACACGTTGAACACGGCATCCCGTGCGCCATCGCGAGCCAGGGTAAAAATCGGCATGGTGGCCTGTACCACCTGGCCCACTTCGGCCTGGCGCGCGGTGATGATGCCCGGTGCCTCGGCCTCCAGGTTGCTGTAACTCAGTTGTTCGCGGGCGTTGGCCAATTGCGCCTGGGCCGCTGCCAGGGCACTTTTGGCGCTCAGTTGGGCGGCATTGGCAGCATCGTATTCGCTTTGGCTGGTGTAGCCCTTTGGCAGCAGCTTTTGCTGACGCACAAACGCTGCGCGGGTTTGCACCACTTGCGCCTGTTGCGCGTTAACGCTGGCCTGGGCGGTCTCGACCTGGATCTTCAGGTCTTTGGGGTCGAGACGGGCCAGCACCTGATGGGCCTGGATATGGTCACCTACATCCACCTTGCGCTCGATAATCTTGCCACCCACCCGGAATGACAGCTGGGTTTCGACCCGGGCCTGAATATCACCGCTGAGCTGGATCGGTGGGGCGAACTCACGGGTACTCACCTGTTGCACATACACCCGGGGGGACAGAGGCTCTTTGGGGCCCTCCTTGCCGCACGCGGTGAGAAGCGCCAACAGGCTCAAGCCCAAAATGCCCGTGTTCAGTGGACCAGCCATGCAAGCTCCTTTGCGTGATGCCGTTTAACATGCGGATACGGTTGATAGCGTAGAACAGTGTTCAGCGTCTGTGGGACTCTATTACCGCCTATCAGTTTCACGAAATGAGGTCACCCCATGCTCACCACCCTGGCCGTGGCCAACTACCGTTCCATCAATCAGTTGGTGGTGCCCCTGGCCCGGCTGAATCTGATCACCGGCCCCAATGGCAGTGGCAAATCCAACCTTTATCGCGCCCTGCGCTTGTTGGCCGAAACCGCCCAGGGGGGTGTGGTCAATGCCCTGGCCCGTGAAGGCGGCCTGAGCTCGACGTTCTGGGCCGGGCCTGAGGTGATCTCCCGCCGCATGAAGCTGGGCGAGGTTGATGTCAACGCCAGCGTGCGCCAGGAAGCCAAGCGCCTGCGCCTTGGTTTTGCCGGAGAAGACTTCAGCTACGCCATCGCCCTGGGCTTGCCGATACCCGGACGCACGCAGTTCAACCTCGACCCGCAGATCAAGCATGAGAGCCTCTGGGCAGGGCCTTTTTACCGCCCGGCCAGCGAGCTGGTTGAACGTAAAGGCCCCATGATCCGCGCCCGTGACGGCCGCAACTGGCAGGTGTTGGCACAGCACACGCCGCTTTTCGACAGTCTGTTCGATCAGGTCGGCAGCTTGCAGGCATCCCCTGAAGTGTTGCAGTTGCGCGAGTCCATCCGTGGCTGGCGTTTTTACGATCACTTTCGCACTGACCCCGACGCGCCTGTGCGCCAACCACAACTGGGCACGCGCACGCCGGTGCTGCATCATGATGGCCGTGATCTGGCCGCTGCGTTGCAAACAATCCTTGAGGTCGGCAACCCTGAAGCCTTGCATGCCGCGATCAGCGATGCATTCCCTGGCGCACGGCTGGAAATCGAATGTGTGCCCGGCGGGCATTTTTATATCGAGTTTTATCAAGAGGGGCTGCTGCGCCCGTTGTCTGCCGCCGAGCTCTCGGACGGTACCTTGCGCTATCTGCTGCTGGTTGCGGCTTTGCTGACCCCGCGTCCGCCGAGCATGATGGTGCTCAACGAACCGGAAACCAGCTTGCACCCCGATTTGTTGCCCGCGCTGGCGCGGCTGATCATCAGTGCTTCGCAGCACTCGCAGGTGTGGGTGGTATCCCATGCCCGGCGTCTGATCGCCGCCCTGCAACAAGACCCTGAGTGCAACTGCATCGTGCTGGAAAAAAACCTTGGCCAGACAGAAGTGGTCGGCCAACGCATGCTGGACCAGCCCGCCTGGTATTGGCCCGACAAATAAAAACGCCGACGCTATAAAAGCCGTCGGCGTTTTCAGTAGCCTGGCGTGTAATCAGAACGCTGGCAGTACCGCACCTTTGTATTTTTCAGCAATAAAGGCTTTTACTTCAGGGCTGGTCAGGGCCTTGGCCAGCTTCTGGATTGCGACGCTGTCCTTGTTGTCAGGGCGGGCAACCAGGAAGTTCACGTATGGCGAATCAGCACCTTCGATGATCAGCGCGTCAGTGGCCGGGTTCAGGCCTGCTTCCAGCGCGTAGTTGGTGTTGATCATGTCCAGGTCAACCTGGTCCAGCACCCGTGGCAGCAGTGCGGACTCAAGTTCCTTGAACTTGAAGTTGTGCGGGTTCTTGGCGATGTCCTTCGGGGTCGACACAGCGTTGGTCGGGTCTTTGAGTTCGATCAGACCGGCCTTTTGCAGCAGAATCAGGGCACGGCCGCTGTTGCTGCCTTCGTTAGGGATAGCGATGGTTGCGCCGTCTTTAAGCTCGGACAGGTTTTTGACTTTCTTCGAGTAGCCACCGAAGGGTTCAACGTGAACACCGATCACGGTGGTCAGGTTGGTGCCTTTGCCTTTATTGAAGCTTTCCAGGTATGGAAGGGTCTGGAAGTAGTTGGCGTCCAGGTGTTTTTCGGCCACTTGCACGTTAGGTTGCACGTAGTCGGTGAACACTTTGATTTCCAGATCCACGCCTTCTTTGGCGAGGGTTGGTTTGATCAGCTCAAGGATTTCGGCGTGAGGCACCGGCGTAGCGGCAACCACCAGTTTTTCGCCAGCCTGTGCCAGGCCTGCAGTCAAAGCAGCCGCCAATGCGGTAAACAACAGAACCTTTTTCATGCGATACCCTTATGTGTGTGACCGTTCGTATGACGGTTTTCCTGGAAGACGAAGCGGACAATACCGAGTTTCTTTATTCCAGAACAATAATATTTATTCAGCTTCTTATGCCATTTTGTTCACTTGAGTTTTTTTGGGAGCGGGCTTGCCCGCGATAGGAACGCCGTGGTGTGACAGATACACCGCGTCGCTGCCATCGCGGGCAAGCCCGCTCCCACAGGGTCAAGGCAACAACTGCCTGATCGCCGCCAACTCCTGCGCCGTGGCGCCTTTTATAAACAGCTCGATCTGGCTCAGGGCGTCAGGCAGGTTCAAGTGCTCGGGCTGGATCTCCTCGCCCGTGCTCACCAGCAAAGCAAAATGAATCACGTTTTCCAGCTCACGGGTATTGCCCGGCCAGCTGTGGCGCTCAAGTACCCGCTGGGCTCTGTCGCTGATAAACGGCACGGGCAGGTTCAGGCGCTGGCTGTAAATGCCCAGGAAATATTCGGCCAGCGAAAGGATGTCTCCCGGCCGCTCGCGCAACGCGGGCAAGTCCAGCCGCCCTTCGCTGAGGTAGTGATACAGCCGCTCGTGGAATTTTCCGGCAGCCACCGCCTGCGCCAGATCGATACTGGTGGCCGCCACCAGGCGCACGTCCACCGGGCTCGGTTGATGGGCGCCCACACGGGTAACTTCGTGGGTTTCCAGGGCCGCCAGCAGCTTGGTCTGGATTGCCCATGGCAAGTCGCCGATTTCGTCCAGATAAAGAGTCCCGCCATTGGCCGAACCAAACCACCCGGCGCGGCTGCTGGCCGAACTGCTGTGTGTTCCGGCGGCATAGCCAAACAGCTCGGCGTCAGCGTAAGTGGGGCTGATGGCACCGCAATTGACTGACACAAACAGGCCGGTGCGGTCACTGGCGCGGTGGATATGTCGAGCGAGCAGCTCTTTGCCGCTGCCGGTTTCACCACGAATCAGCACGGGCAAGGCGCGCGGCGCGAGCAGCTCCAGATCGTTGCGTAATTGGCGCGAGCGGGGGTCGACAAACACCAGCGCTTTGGCGCGAATGCTCAGCGGGCTTTTTTCCGCGTCAGGAAAGGTCAGCAGCGGCTGACCGAAGGTTTCATGCAGGCTCATGGCAGGCTCCCGCCCGCCGCCGGAGGGTGGGCGCGGGCGTTACAGGAATTCACGCGCGACGCAGGGCGCCGTGCTCGATACGGGTTTGCAGGCGGTATAAAAAGGCGAAGCCTTGCTCCCAGCGCTGGTGTCCGGATTTAACGTTGATATGCCCGGCGCCGCTGATGATGCCGATCTCGGCGCCCCATTGACGGGCAAATTCCATAGCCCGTGGCGCGCTGACAGCACCATCGTTATCCGAGCTGACGATGTGGCTTGGAAAAGGCAACGACCGGGTCGGGATCGGGGCAAAGTTGCGCAAGGCCGGCGCACAGGCCGGGCGCTCGACGTCTGCCGGGGCCACCAGCAACGCGCCGCGCACTTGGTTTAACAGGCTTTCTGGCGCACGCTCGGCCCAATGGGCTACGGTAATGCAACCCAGGCTGTGGGCGATCAGGATCACGGGGGTGCTGTCGGCAGCAATGGCTTCGGCCAGGGCGGCGATCCAGTCTTCGCGGCGGGGCGTCAGCCAGTCGGCCTGCTCCACCCGAGCACTGTTCGGCAAGCTGTTTTGCCAGTGGGTTTGCCAATGATCGTCGGACGAACCTTGCCAGCCCGGCACTATCAAATAGCGAATCGAATCGTTGCCCATGGGTGTGCGCCTCCAGCGGTATGTGTGTTACCAAGTCAGTATAGGGACGGTTTTTAGATTCGCTAAGGAATAAGAAGCTATTTGTTTATAACTAAAAATAAAAACTTGAGGGTTGTGCACCATGAAAAGCCTGGTCGACCATTTGAGCCAATATGCTGCCTATCACCGCGACCCGCACAATATCGCCACGCATTTCGTGGGCATCCCGCTGATCGTGATTGCCGTTGCAACCCTGCTGTCGCGCCCGCAATGGATGGGTATTTCACCGGCAGTGCTGGTGATGCTGGCCAGTGCCGTGTTTTACCTGCGCCTTGAGTTGCGCCTGGGGTTGTTGATGACGCTGCTGCTGGCTTTGACGGTGTGGCTGGGGCACGCGCTGGCGGGGTTGGGCACCGCTGCCTGGCTGGGCTGGGGCATTGGACTGTTTGTGGTGGGCTGGGTGTTCCAGTTTGTCGGGCATTACTACGAGGGGCGCAAGCCGGCGTTTATCGATGACGTCACCGGGCTGATCGTGGGACCGCTGTTCGTGGTGGTGGAACTGGGGTTTTTGCTGGGCTGGCGCGAGGATTTGCGTCGAGAGATGGCGCTGCGCGCCGGTTAGCGCATTGTGGGAGCGGGCTTGCTCGCGATTGGGCCACCGCAGGGTGAAAGAGTCACCGCGTCGTGGCCATCGCGGGCAAGCCCGCTCCCACAAGGGCAGGTCAGCGCTTGAACGCCTGATGCAACTGCGCCAGGGTTTCGAAGTGGTACTTGGGTGCAAACGAGTTCAGCTCTTCAAAGCTGCCAAAGCCATAGCCCACCGCCGCTGCGTCCATGCCGTTGTCGCGGGCACCGATCAGGTCGTGCTTGCGATCACCGATCATCAGGGTTTGCGCCGGGTCCAGTCCTTGTTCGTTGACCAGATGGGCAATCAGCTCAACCTTGTTGGTGCGGGTACCGTCCAGCTCGCTACCGTAGATCACCTTGAAGTGCCTGGCGAAATCAAAGTGGCGGGCAATTTCGCGGGCATAGATATGCGGCTTTGAGGTAGCGATAAACAGTTGGCGGCCCTGTGCAACCAGCTCTTCCAGCAAGGGAGTGACACCCTCGAACACTTCATTTTCGTACAGCCCGGTCACGGCAAAACGCTCGCGGTAAAAGCCCATCGCTTCCCACGCCTTCGCCTCGTCGAAGCCATAACTGGCCATGAACTGTTGCAGCAGCGGCGGGCCGATAAAGTGCTCGAGTTTGCTCAGGTCTGGCTCATCAATGCCCAGTTTGCTCAAACCGAACTGGATTGAGCGGGTGATCCCTTCCCGTGGGTCGGTCAGGGTGCCATCGAGGTCGAACAATACGTTCTGGTAATGCATGCAGGGCTCCAAAAAGGGGGGCTTAAACGGGCTGGTCGTAGCCTTCGGCCAAGTGCTGGTCCTTGAGCTTGACGTAATTGCCGGCACTGTAGGTAAAGAAGGCCTTTTCTTTTTCGGTCAATTCGCGCACTTGCTTCACCGGGCTGCCCACATACAGAAAGCCGCTGGCCAGGCGTTTGCCCGGCGGCACCAGACTGCCCGCACCGACGATCACGTCGTCTTCAATCACGGCGCCGTCCATCACGATGCTACCCATGCCGATCAGGATGCGGCTGCCCACGTTACAGCCGTGCAACATGACTTTGTGGGCGATGGTCACGTCATCACCGATCAGCAGCGGGAAGCCTTCAGGGTTGAAGGGCCCGGCGTGGGTGATGTGGAGTACGCAACCGTCCTGCACGCTGGTGCGCGCACCGATGCGGATGCGGTGCATATCGCCGCGAATCACGGTCAGTGGCCAGATGGAACTGTCGGCGCCGATTTCGACGTCACCGATCACCACCGCCGAGCGATCGACAAAGGCACGCTCGCCCAAGGTCGGTGTGTGCTGCTGGAATGGACGAATGGACACAAATAGCTTCCTTCTTTAGCCGTAATAGGGCGTTGCAATGCTGCGGTCAGCGTCGATTGTAATTAAGATGAGCCAATGTTTCTTCCAGCCAAGGTGCCAAACGTGAGCGAGAACAACCCTCTATTGCAGCCCTATGACCTGCCGCCGTTCTCGGCGATCCGTCCTGAGCACGTACAGCCGGCCATCGAGCAGATCCTCGCCGACAACCGTGCCGGCATTAAAGCCATCCTCAAGGATCAGGGCCAGAACCCGACATGGGCAGGCCTGGTATTGGCGATGGATGAGTTGAACGACCGGCTGGGCGCGGCCTGGAGCCCGGTCAGCCACCTTAACGCGGTGTGCAACAGCGCAGAGCTGCGTGAAGCCTATGAGGCCTGCCTGCCGGCATTGAGCGCTTACTCCACCGAGATGGGCCAGAACCGCGAACTGTTCCAGGCCTTTGAAGCCCTGGCCCACAGCCCGCAAGTCGGCGACTTCGACCAGGCCCAGAAAACCATTCTTGAGCATTCGCTGCGCGACTTCCGCCTGTCGGGTATCGACCTGCCGGAGGCCGAGCAAAAGCGTTACGCCGAGGTACAAAGCAAGCTTTCCGAGTTGGGCAGCAAGTTCTCCAACCAGTTGCTGGACGCCACCCAGGCCTGGACCAAGCACATCACCGACGAAACAGCACTGGCGGGCCTGACCGACTCGGCCAAGGCGCAAATGGCGGCTGCCGCACAGGCCAAGGGCCTGGACGGCTGGCTGATCAGCCTCGAGTTCCCCAGCTACTTCCCGGTGATGACCTACGCCGAAGACCGCGCCCTGCGCGAAGAAGTCTACGCGGCTTACTGCACCCGCGCCTCGGACCAGGGCCCGAATGCCGGCAAGTTCGACAACGGCCCGGTGATGGAAGAAATTCTCGACCTGCGCCAGGAGCTGGCCAAGCTGCTGGGTTTTGCCAGCTTCGCCGAACTGAGCCTGGCCACCAAAATGGCCGAGACACCGGATCAGGTGCTGACCTTCCTGCGTGACCTGGCCAAGCGCAGCAAGCCGTTCGCTGCCCGCGACCTTGAGCAACTGCAAGCCTACGCCAGCGAGCAAGGTACCCCTGAGCTGAAAAGCTGGGACACCGGCTTCTTTGGCGAAAAACTGCGTGAGCAGCGCTACAGCGTGTCGCAAGAAGCCCTGCGCGCCTACTTCCCGATCGACAAGGTACTGGGCGGGCTGTTCGCCATTGTCCAGCGCCTGTACGGCATCGAAATTGCCGAAATCAAAGGTTTCGATACCTGGCACCCGGATGTTCGCCTGTTCGAAATCAAGGAAAACGGCCAGCACGTCGGGCGCTTCTTCTTCGACCTCTATGCCCGCGCCAACAAGCGTGGCGGTGCCTGGATGGACGGTGCTCGCGACCGTCGCCGCACCGCAGCCGGCAAGCTGCAAAGCCCGGTGGCCAACCTGGTGTGCAACTTCACTCCAGCCGTTGCGGGCAAGCCTGCACTGCTGACCCACGACGAAGTGACCACCCTGTTCCACGAATTCGGCCACGGCTTGCACCATATGCTGACCGAGATCGAACACGCGGGTGTGTCGGGCATCAACGGCGTAGCCTGGGATGCGGTCGAGCTGCCGAGCCAGTTCATGGAGAACTGGTGCTGGGAACCTGAAGGCCTGGCGCTGATTTCCAGCCACTACGAAACCGGCGAAGCACTGCCAAAAGACCTGCTGGATAAAATGCTCGCAGCCAAGAACTTCCAGTCCGGGCTGATGATGATTCGTCAGCTGGAGTTCTCGTTGTTTGACTTCGAACTGCACGCCACCCACGGTGACGGTCGCAGCGTTGCGCAGGTGCTTGACGGCATCCGCGACGAAGTTTCGGTGATGCGTCCGCCTGCCTACAATCGCTTCCCGAACAGCTTTGCGCATATTTTCGCCGGCGGTTACGCCGCGGGTTACTACAGCTACAAGTGGGCAGAAGTGCTGTCGGCCGATGCGTTCTCGCGTTTTGAAGAAGAAGGCGTGTTCAACCCGCACACCGGCAAAGCGTTCCGCCAGGCGATCCTGGCCCGTGGCGGCTCGAAGGCCCCGATGGAGCTGTTCAAGGACTTCCGTGGCCGTGAGCCGTCGATTGACGCCCTGTTGCGTCACAGCGGCCTGACCGAGGACTCGGCAGCATGAGTGATGCACCGGTGAACGTGAGCAAAAAACGCTTTATCGCCGGGGCTGTCTGCCCGGCGTGCAGCGAACCTGACAAGTTGATGATGTGGAACGAAGACGAAGTGCCGCACCGCGAATGCGTGGCCTGCGGTTATTCGGATACGTTGAATGAACAGGGTTTGTCGGTGCCCAAGGAGTTGGGTACGCGGGTCAATACGTCAGCGCTGAAAAAAGCACCGGATCCCAAGGTGCAGGCGGTGCAGTTTTTTCCTAATCCGAAACTGAAAAAGCCCTGAAGATCAACAGCCCCTCACCCTCTCCCTCCGGGAGAGGGTTGGGGTGAGGGCGCTCGTGCTTTTAAGCCTTCTGCCACACCTTGGGCTTGAAGAACAACGTCTCGCCGCGCGCCAGATCGGTCAGGCTGTCATGGTCCTTGACCACTTCCACTTCGATCAACTCGCTCTGCCCTTCAACCTTCAATGTCACCCGGGTGGTTGCACCCAATGGGCGAATGTCACGCACCTCTGCAGCATGATGGTCTTCGATCTCGTGACGCGACAGTGACACTTCATGCGGACGGAACAGCACATGCTGGTCCTCACCGATATGCAGGCGGTTGGAGTCACCCAGGAAGTGATACACAAAGTCGCTGGCCGGGTTTTCATAAACTTCGCCCGGTGAGCCGATCTGCTCGATTACACCCTTGTTCATCACCACGATACGGTCGGCGACTTCCATCGCTTCTTCCTGGTCATGGGTCACGAACACGGAGGTCAGGTTGATATCTTCGTGCAGGCGCGCCAGCCAGCGGCGCAGTTCTTTGCGCACCTTGGCGTCCAACGCACCAAACGGCTCGTCCAGCAGCAGTACCTTGGGTTCTACCGCCAGGGCACGGGCCAGGGCGATACGCTGACGCTGACCGCCTGACAGCTGCTCAGGGTAGCGATCCGACAACCAGTCCAGCTGCACCATGTTCAGCAACTCGTGGACTTTTTCAGCGATGCGGGTTTCGCTCGGGCGTTCCTTTTTCGGCTTCATGCGCAGGCCGAAAGCCACGTTATCGAACACCGTCATATGGCGGAACAAGGCGTAATGCTGGAACACAAAACCGACGTTGCGATCACGCACATCGTGCCCAGAGACGTCTTCACCGTGGAACACGATGTTGCCTTCGTCCGGGGTTTCGAGGCCGGCGATAATGCGCAGCAAAGTGGTCTTGCCGCAGCCCGACGGGCCGAGCAGGGCCACCAGCTCACCGCTATGAATGTCCAGATTGATGCTGTTCAGGGCCTTGAAGGCATTGAAGTTCTTGCTGACGTTACGGACTTCGATCGACATGGTTTATTCCTCCGCGGCGCTGGCGCGCAGGCGGTTAATACGGGATTCGCTCCACTGCTTGAGCAGCAGGATGAAGAGCGCCAGGATCAGCAACAGGGTGGCCACGGCGAAGGCGGCAACGTGGTTGTATTCGTTGTAGAGAATCTCGACGTGCAGCGGCAGGGTGTTGGTCACCCCGCGAATGTGCCCGGAAACCACCGACACCGCACCGAACTCACCCATCGCCCGCGCAGTACACAGCACCACGCCGTAGATCAGGCCCCATTTGATGTTGGGTACGGTCACGTGCCAGAACATTTGCCAGCCGTTGGCGCCCAGCAGGCGTGCGGCCTCCTCTTCCTGAGTGCCCTGCTCCTGCATCAGCGGGATCAGTTCCCGGGCCACAAAGGGCACGGTCACGAAGATGGTGGCCAGCACGATACCCGGCAAGGCGAATACGATCTGGATGTCGTGGTCCTGCAACCACGGACCGAGAAAGCCCTGCGCGCCAAACATCAGCACGTAGACCAGACCGGCGATCACCGGTGAGACCGAAAACGGCAGGTCGATCAGGGTGACCAGGATGCTCTTGCCGCGAAAGCTGTACTTGCTCACGCACCAGGCCGCGCTGACGCCGAAGACCACGTTCAGTGGCACCGAAATCACCACGGCGATAATGGTCAGCTTGAGGGCCGACAGGGCGTCGGGTTCGAGGATGGCGTCGAAAAAAGTACCGACCCCCATTTTCAAACCCTGGGACACCACGATCAGCAGCGGCAGCAGCAGGAACAGGGTAAAAAACAACCAGCCGAAGCCGATCAGCAGGCGCCGCGACAGCGGGCTGCCACGGCGGGCGGCATTGGCCACGGATGAAGCGCTCTGTGTTGAGCTGGACATGGTCAGGCCTCCTTCACGGTTTTTCGATGCGACGCTGAATCAAATTGATGATCAGCAGCAAAATGAAGGAAACCACCAGCATCATCACGCCAATGGCCGTGGCGCCGGTGTAGTCGTACTGGTCCAGCTTGACCATGATCAGCAGCGGCAGGATTTCGGTTTTGAACGGCATGTTACCCGCGATAAAAATCACCGAGCCGTACTCGCCCACACCGCGGGCAAAGGCCAGGGCAAAACCGGTCAACCAGGCGGGCAGCAAGGCTGGCACCAGGATGTAGCGGAACACTTGCAGGGGCTTGGCGCCCAGGCAGGCAGCGGCTTCTTCGATTTCACGGGGGATATCGGCCAGCACTGGCTGCACGGTGCGCACTACAAACGGCAGCGTGACGAACGTCAGTGCCAGGGTGATGCCCATCGGGGTGTAGGCAATCTTGAAACCCAGGTCGTTGGCGAACTGGCCGATCCAGCCGTTGGGGGCGTACAGGGCTGTCAGGGCGATACCGGCCACGGCAGTCGGCAGGGCAAACGGCAGGTCGATCATGGCATCGATGACCTTGCGTCCGGGGAAGGTATAGCGCACCAGCACCCAGGCCAGCACGGTGCCGATCACGCCGTTGATAATGGCGGCGACAAAGGCGGTGCCAAAGCTCAGTTGCAGGGCGGCCAGCACCCGGGGGGCAGTGATAATGGCCCAGAACTGGTCCCAGGTCAGTTGGGCGGCATGCACGAACATCGCAGCCAGCGGGATCAGCACAATCAGACTGAGGTACACCAAGGTGTAGCCCAGTGTCAGCCCGAAGCCGGGTATGACGGGGGAGATACGACGAGACATAAGAGTCCTTGGTTAACGCACGAAGCCCGCAACTCGGTCGCGGGCTCTATGTTCTAGCTTTCAGCGAGGCCAAAGGCCCCACCCCACAGGTTACTGCGCCTGGTAGATCTGGTCGAACACACCACCGTCATTGAAAAATTTCGGCTGCGCAGTTTTCCAGCCACCGAAGTCTTTGTCGATAGTCACAAGTTCCAGTTTCGGAAACTGCTGTGCGTACTTGGCAGCGATTGCTGCGTCACGCGGGCGGTAGAAATTTTTTGCAGCAATTTCCTGGCCGGCCGGGCTGTACAGGTGTTCGAGGTAGGCTTTGGCGATTTCGGCATTGCCCTTTTTATCGGCGTTTTTGTCGACTACAGCCACTGGCGGCTCAGCCAGGATCGACAGGGAAGGTACGACGATGTCGAATTTATCGGTACCGCCATCCTCCTTGAGTGCCAGGAATGCTTCGTTTTCCCAGGCCAGCAACACATCACCCTGACCGTTGTTGACGAAGGTGATGGTCGAACCGCGTGCACCGGTGTCCAGCACTGGCACGTGTTTGAACAGGGTTTTTACATATTCTTTGGCTTTTTCTTCGTTGCCGCCGTTGGCTTTCAGGCCGTAAGCGTAGGCTGCAAGGAAGTTCCAGCGCGCGCCGCCGCTGGTTTTAGGGTTCGGGGTAATGACCGATACGCCGTCCTTGGTAAGGTCGCCCCAGTCCTTGATGCCTTTAGGGTTGCCCTTGCGCACCAGGAACACGATGGTCGAGGTGTACGGGGTGCTGGCGTCCGGCAGGCGGGTTTGCCAGTTTTCCGGCAGCGAGCCCTTGTTCAGCCTGGCGATTTCGTCGATGTCACCGGCCAGGGCCAGGGTTACCACGTCAGCGCGCAGGCCGTCGACCACGCCGCGGGCCTGTTTGCCCGAGCCGCCGTGGGATTGCTGGATTTTGACGTTGTCACCCGGGTGGCTGGCTTTCCAGAACTGGGTGAACTCAGTGTTGTAATCCTGGTACAGCTCGCGGGTTGGATCGTAGGAAACGTTCAACAACTCGTAATCTTTGGCTACAGCGGAGCCAGCAAAAATGGCACTGGCCAGCGCGGCCAAAGCGTAACGGCGTAGGGACATAGGTGAGGCTCCAAAGCATTTTTTAATTTTTATTGAGCGCACTCAGGTGAATGCGCTTGAACGATTCAGGCGTTTTTCTGACTCGGGTTTTGCAGGCGGAATTTCTCTTTGCGTTCGATCTGCACCACTTGCGCGTTATGCACAGTGATTTCCACAGCACCAAAGCGCAGGTCTCGCAGCGCGCTCTGGATTTCCCGCAGGATGGTTGCTTCGTCCTGGCCGTCAACGCTACGCAGAGATGCGCTCATGGTGCTGCTCCTGAAAATGGGGTGCCGACAGGGTTGCTGGCGTAGGGGCAATAGTAGTGAGGTGTAGATATTCTTAAAAATACTATTTAAGAATGTTTATATAACTGAAAGCTCAAAATAGGCGCTTGAGCACCATGTGTAGCAGCTGCCGAGGGCTGCGTCCGGTTGCGAAGCGACCGTAAATACTGCGCGCGATGTTTTTCTGACACAGCCCAGGGTTCGGTTTTACGACCGCGGCGCGGCCGGACGCAGCCTCGTTCCTTCGGCAGCTGCTACGAATTTCCCAGCGGCAAAGTGGGACGCGACTACACTCCAACTGCCTTATAACGACAGGATGTTTTGCAAAGGTGGGAACTGTTGCTGGACAGTCAGCACAAGTGGGATCACCTTAGAGCGGCTGTCGTCTTTTCCTGCATAGTCTGGAGTCTTTATGTCGTTTACCCCTGAGTTGGTTGCCGAACTGGAAGTCCTTGCACTGTTTGACTTGGAAAGTACCCTTGAGGGCCTGAAGATTCATCAACATGCCGCGCCAGAAAAAGTCGCCGCGGCGCAGCGCCTGTTCGAGAAAAAACTGATCGATCAACCCGATGGTGGCTATCTGACAAGCCTGGGACGTGATGCTGCCGAAAGTGTCCAAGTACTGCTGTCGATTCTTGTTGAATCCAAAGAAGTTGCCTGACGCCACGCCCCGCCCTCGGGATCTGAACGATTAATGATTCCGCGGGCACACTTATCTCCGCCCGCACTGAACCAGAGAACTGAGCGACAGGTTCTCCAGCAGTTGCGTGGGCGCTTTTTGCGCGTCAATCAGGGTCGCCTGGCCCGAGCGGTAGAGGGGCTGGCCCCTCGCCAACAAGCGCTACTGAACCTGTTGGCGCTGCTCTTTCATATCAATCACCCGCTCTTGCCCGGTTATGTGTCTGACTGCACTCCCGCCGGGGTGTCGGGTTATAAACCTGACGCACTCGCCCTCGCCTCTGCCCGACATCTGATTCACGACTTTTCTTGCAGCATGGGCAACGCTTGCCAGTCACAACCGATCCATGGGCTTTTTTTGATGGGCAGCCTCGGCACATTGGCCCAGACCGCGCAAAGCGATATGGACGTGTGGGTTTGCCTCGCTCCGGACTTGAATGATGCCGCCGTGTCGGCCTTGCGCAAAAAATGCCGACGCCTGGAAGCTTGGGCGACGAGCCAGGGCTGTGAAGCACACTTCTTTTTGATCGATGCACAATTGCGCAACGACGAGGGCGACGAGCCACGACAGAGGTTGTTGCTCGATGAGTTTTATCGCACCGCCATCTGGCTCGCCGGGCGCACACCGATGTGGTGGTGGGTGCCGGTGCATGAGGAAGCGCGGTACGCTGAATTCGCCTGTGGGCTACTGGAAACAGGGGTAATCGACCGTGACGAAACCATTGATCTTGGCCACCTAGCCCATATTGCCCCCGGCGAGTTTCTGGGCGCCGGGCTGTGGCAATTGCTCAAGGGCATTGAGGCGCCCTACAAGTCGCTGCTCAAGCTGCTGCTGATTGAGGTGTACGCCAGCGAGCACCCGCAGGTGAGCTGCCTGAGCCTGGGGTTCAAACAGAGGGTGTACGCCAATCAACTGGACCTGGATGAGATGGACCCCTACGTGGTGGTTTACCGACGTATTGAGCGTTACCTGGAGGGCCGGGGTGAGTTGCAGCGACTGGAACTGGTTCGCCGCAGCCTCTACCTGAAGGTCGGCCACGAGTTGAGCAATGGCGAGGCAGGCATGTTGTGGCAGCGGCGGTTACTCAAGCGCCTGACCCGCGAATGGGGCTGGGATGAGCAGCACCTGGCAATGCTCGACAATCGCTCGCAATGGCAGGCGCAGCAGGTCAGTCATGAGCGTCGGGCCCTGGCCCGGGAGCTGAGCGTCAGCTACCGGTCTTTGCGTCAGTTTGCCCGTGACGAGCAAACGCCTGCGCTGTGACATGACTGATCCGGAAGGTCTTAAGCGCTGAAATCGCTTGCTGCTTTTGGCTGGTATTCCACTTCAAGCAGTTCCAGCTTGAGGGTCTTGCCACCGGGAGCAGGCCAGTTGATGTGCTGGCCAACTTGCAGCCCCAGCAACGCGCTGCCCACAGGGGCCAGAATCGAAATCTTGCCTTCGTCGGCGTTGGCGTCTTTTGGGTATACCAGCGTCAGGCGGTAGTCCTTGCCACTGCTTTCTTCGCGACAATGCACACGGGAATTCATGGTCACGACGCCGGCAGGCACTTCTTCGTGGCCAACGATGGTTTCGGCGCGATCGAGCTCGGCTTGCAGTGCCTCAATGCCAGGAGTCGTTTCTGGCAAGCTGTCGATCAATTGCTCCAGACGCTGTACGTCCAGGCGGGTGAGGATGAGTGGGGTTGGTGTGCTCATGACCTGGCAGACTCCTTTTTTCTGCACGAAAAAGCAAAACCCCGCCGGAATATGGCGGGGTTTTGACGAACCTCGTTAGTGCGAGGCGAACCCGGACACTACCACAGCAAAATAAATACACAAGCAGGGGGGACACTGCCCCCTGATTGCGTACGACGATTATCCGTAGCAGCTGCCGCAGGCTGCGTTCGGCGACGCAGTCGTCGTAAAGTCAGGCTCTGCGGTGTGTCAGTTGAACAAAGGGCTCAGGTTTTGCGATTGCTACGCAATCGAACGCAGCCTGCGGCAGCTGCTACGGGAGCCGCTGCCGCAATTGGGCCTGTTCACAAATCACCCGGCGCCGCTGGTCGTCTGCCGAGCGCCACTCGCGAATATCTTCAACGTGGCGAAAACAGCCCAGGCAGACTTTGTGCTCATCCAGCCGGCAGGTGCTGATGCAGGGGGACGGCACTGCCGGACTAACGTTACTGTAGAGCGGTTTTGCAGGTTTAGCAGAAGCGGTCACTGTCAGATCTCTTCAAATTCCAGCTCGGCGCCTGCGTGTTCCAGTGTCAGGCGCTGAACCATTTCGCTGAGCAGCTCGTCGCTTTTATCGCACTTCCACGAACTGCGTTTTTCATCGTAGTCGAAGTGAAAACCGCCGCTGGGTGCCGCCAGCCAGAGCTGCAGCAGCGGCGCCTGACGGCTGAAGATCAGGGCTTTGCCATTCTCGAACTTGATTGTCAGGATGCCGGCGGAATTCTCTACATCTACATCCAGATCAGAGTCATCAAAGATGTCTTCCAGATTTTCCTGGGTGGCATCGACCAGATCGTGAAAACGGGCTTCAGTCAAACTCATGGTGGAACCTCGTAATATCTAGTCATGCTCGGAGCTCGCAAGATACGGGCGCTCCAGGCCGATTGCAAACCCCATAACAGCCATCTGCCCGCGACCACTGATCATCCACACAGGACGTAACGCTCGGCCGCTCTGCTGCATAGGCAAGCTGGTGGGTGCTCGGTATACTCGGGCGCAATTAATGCTTTTCAAAGGATTTCGCCATGAAGCGCCTGATCTCTTCTATTGCTGCGCTCGTCGCGGTCGCCTGCCTTGTTTCTGCCTGTGGTCAAAAAGGACCGCTGTATCTTCCCGATGACAGCAAATCCCCTGAAGACCAAGCGAAGTCGTCGCAATCGCAATCGCACAAGCACCAATAAGGGAACACCATGGACGCTTTTAATTACCGGGACGGCGAGCTGTTCGCCGAAGGTGTTGCGCTGACGGCCATTGCCGAGCGTTTTGGCACGCCGACGTATGTTTATTCCCGGGCACACATCGAGGCGCAGTACAACGCTTTCGCCGATGCCCTGAACGGCATGCCGCACCTGGTGTGCTTCGCGGTCAAGGCCAACTCCAACCTGGGCGTGCTCAATGTCCTGGCGCGTCTGGGCGCCGGTTTTGACATCGTGTCCCGTGGCGAGCTGGAGCGTGTTCTGGCCGCTGGCGGCACGGCTGACAAGATCGTGTTTTCCGGTGTCGGCAAAACCCGCGATGACATGCGTCGCGCTCTGGAAGTGGGCGTGCACTGCTTCAACGTCGAGTCCACCGAAGAGCTTGAGCGCTTGCAGGTGGTGGCCGCCGAAATGGGCGTTCGCGCCCCGATTTCGCTGCGGGTCAACCCGGACGTCGATGCGGGAACCCACCCGTACATCTCCACCGGTCTGAAAGAAAACAAGTTCGGCATCGCCATCGCTGACGCCGAAGATGTCTACATCCGTGCCGCTCAATTGCCGAACCTGGAAGTGGTCGGTGTCGATTGCCATATCGGCTCCCAACTGACCACCCTCGAACCGTTCATCGACGCTCTCGACCGCCTGCTGGCACTGATCGACCGACTGGGCGATTGCGGCATCTACCTGCGTCATATCGACCTCGGTGGCGGCCTGGGCGTGCGTTACCGCGATGAAGAGCCGCCACTGGCCGGTGATTACATCAAGGCCGTGCGTGAGCGCCTCGACGGGCGTGACCTGGCGCTGGTGTTCGAGCCGGGTCGTTACATCGTGGCCAATGCTGGCGTGCTGCTGACTCAGGTCGAGTACCTCAAGCACACCGAGCACAAGGATTTCGCCATCGTCGATGCGGCGATGAACGATCTGATCCGCCCGGCCCTGTACCAGGCCTGGATGGACGTGACTGCAGTTCGCCCGCGTGACAGCGAAGCCCGCGCCTACGACATCGTCGGCCCGATCTGCGAAACCGGTGACTTCCTGGCCAAGGACCGCCAGCTGGCGCTGGCCGAAGGTGATTTGCTGGCCGTGCATTCGGCCGGTGCCTATGGTTTTGTCATGAGCTCGAACTACAACACCCGTGGCCGCGCCGCCGAAGTACTGGTGGATGGCGATCAGGCGTTTGAAGTGCGTCGTCGCGAGACTGTTGCCGAGTTGTTTGCTGGCGAAAGCCTGCTGCCGGAGTAAACCCATGTTGCTGCGTTTTACCAAAATGCACGGCCTGGGCAATGATTTCATGATTCTCGACCTGGTCAGCCAGCACGCGCACATCCTGCCCAAGCATGCCAAGCAATGGGGTGACAGGCACACGGGTGTCGGCTTTGATCAGCTATTGATCGTTGAAGCACCGAGTAACCCGGAGGTGGACTTCCGTTACCGGATCTTCAACTCCGACGGTTCCGAAGTGGAGCAATGCGGCAACGGGGCGCGCTGCTTTGCGCGCTTCGTGCTCGACAAGCGCCTGACCACCAAGCGCCAGATCAAGGTCGAAACCAAGAGCGGCATTATCGAACTGAACGTGCGCAGCGATGGGCAAATCAGCGTCGACATGGGGCCGCCGCGCCTGGTTCCGGCAGATATCCCGTTTGTGGCCGACGCCCAGGCGTTGAGCTATGAGCTGGATGTCGATGGCCAGACCGTCGAGTTGGCTGCCGTTTCGATGGGCAACCCCCATGCGGTGCTGCGCGTAGACGATATCAACGCTGCACCGGTGCATGAACTGGGCCCCAAAATTGAACACCATCCGCGCTTTCCCGCACGGGTCAATGTCGGTTTTCTGCACGTGATAGATCGTCAGCGCGGGCAACTGCGCGTCTGGGAACGCGGCGCCGGGGAAACCCAGGCCTGCGGCACCGGCGCCTGTGCAGCGGCCGTGGCAGCCATCAGCCAGGGCTGGATGGACTCACCGCTGATCCTCGATCTGCCTGGTGGCCGGTTGTCCATCGAATGGGCAGGCCCTGGCCACTCTGTGATCATGACCGGCCCGGCCATGCGTGTTTACGAAGGACAAGTCCGTTTATGAGCGAGCGCAACCGATGACCGACAAGACGCAGCCAGCAGCACTCGACGTCCCTGTGGATAACTCGCAAGCCGCAACGGTTGTAGCGTATCTGCAGGAGCATCCGGATTTCTTCAGCCAGCGCGAAGAGCTGTTGCTGTCGCTGCGCATTCCGCATCAGCGTGGCGACACCATTTCGCTGGTGGAACGTCAACTGGAGCTGCTGCGCAGTCGCAATATCGAGATGCGTCATCGCTTGTCGCAACTGATGGACGTGGCCCGTGACAACGACCGTCTGTTCGAAAAAACCCGTCGCCTGAACCTGGCCCTGATGGACGCCACCAGCCTCGAAGAGCTGGTGATTGCCGTCGAAGACAGCCTGCGCCAGGACTTCCAGGTGCCCTTTGTCAGCCTGGTGCTGTTTGGTGACAACCCGATGCCGGTCGGCCGTTGGGTCAGCAGCGCCGATGCGCAACGGGCGCTGGGTGGCTTGTTGACTGAAGGCAAGACCGTCAGCGGCAGCTTGCGCGAGCACGAGCTGGACTTCCTGTTTGGCGAAGAGCAGCGCAAGCAAATCGGTTCCACGGCCGTGGTAGCCCTTAATCATCTGGGGTTGCACGGTGTACTGGCGATTGCCAGTCGCGATCCGCAGCACTACAAAAGCTCGGTGGGCACGCTGTTCCTCGGCTATATCGCCGAAGTGCTGGGCCGGGTGCTGCCGCGCTTTACCAACGCGCTGCGCTCGGTGCGCTAGATGGAACGGCAACTGGACGCTTACTGCATTCACCTGCGCAGTGAGCGCCAGGTGTCCCCGCATACGCTTGAGGCCTACCGCCGCGACCTGAACAAGGTGCTGGCGTTTTGCGCCAAGGAATCAATCCCCAGCTGGGCGGCACTGGATATCCAGCGCATGCGCCAACTGGTGTCGCGTCTGCATCAGCAAGGGCAGTCCTCGCGCAGTATTGCCCGTCTGCTGTCGGCGGTACGCGGGCTTTATCACTACCTCAATCGAGAAGGCCTGTGCGACCACGATCCGGCAAACGGCCTGGCCCCGCCAAAAGGCGAACGTCGCCTGCCCAAGACCCTGGATACCGATCGCGCCCTGCAATTGCTGGAGGGTGGTGTCGAGGACGATTTTCTGGCCCAACGCGATCAGGCCATTCTGGAGCTGTTTTACTCGTCGGGCCTGCGCTTGTCGGAGCTGACCGGGCTAAATCTGGAACAGCTGGATCTGGCTGACGGGCTGGTCGAAGTGCTCGGCAAAGGCAGCAAGACCCGCGTGCTGCCCGTCGGCAAGAAGGCCCGGGAGGCGCTTCAGGCCTGGCTGGCAGTGCGGTTGCTGGCCAACCCCAAGGACGACGCCGTATTCGTCAGCCAGCGTGGTACGCGCCTTGGGCCAAGGGCAATTCAAATGCGGGTCAAGGCTGCCGGTGAGCGTGAGCTGGGACAGAATCTGCACCCGCACATGCTGCGCCATTCATTTGCCAGCCATCTGCTGGAGTCCTCCCAGGACTTGCGTGCCGTGCAAGAGTTGCTCGGGCATGCGGACATCAAAACCACGCAAATTTATACTCATCTGGATTTCCAGCATCTGGCATCGGTCTACGACAGCGCCCATCCAAGGGCCAAACGCAGTAAGGACAGTGAATGACGATTGAGCTGATTACCTTCGACCTCGACGACACTCTGTGGGACACCGCCCCGGTGATCGTCAGCGCTGAAGCCGTGTTGCGTAACTGGCTGACGGATAACGCACCAAAAATGGGCGCTGTTGAGGCCGGGCATTTCCAGGCGATTCGCGAGCGGGTATTGAGCGAGGAGCCGCAGCTCAAGCACCGGATCAGTGCCCTGCGTCGGCGCATTCTGTTTCATGCGCTGCACGGTGCGGGTTACGCCAACGCTGCGTCTTTGGCCGATGATGCCTTTGAGGTGTTTATTGAGGCGCGTCACGCCCTGGACGTATTCCCCCAGGCCGAGCCGACCCTGATGGTGCTGGCACGGGATTACGCCCTGGGTGTGGTGACCAACGGTAACGCCGATGTGCGAAGAATAGGTTTGGGCCATCACTTCAAGTTTGTGTTGTGTGCTGAAGACATTGGCATTGCCAAACCGGACGCGCGCCTGTTTCACGAAGCGCTGGCGCGCGGTGGCGTGGCAGCAGGGGCGGCGGTGCATGTGGGCGATCACCCCGGTGACGATATTGCCGGAGCGCAATTGGCAGGCCTGCGTGCAGTGTGGTTCAACCCCGGCGGCAAGCACTGGGACGGGGACAAGGCTCCCGATGCGGAAATTGGCTGTTTGAGCGAGTTGCCGCTGGTGTTGAAGCACTTGTAACTGTGGGAGCGGGCTTGCTCGCGTTGCAGGCACCGCGGTCGCCAGACAAACCGGAATGTTGCAATCACGATAAGCCCGCGCCACAGGGATGTGAAGTTTTCCAACGCCCACAAAAAAACCCGCAGCGACGGCGGGTTTTTTCTTCAAGCATGCAAGCGGTCCTTATCCTTAGATAGGACGGCTGCCGTACTTGTTGTCAGGCTTTTTGGGCGGGTCAGCCACCACATTGGCCTCAACTTCCTGCACCTTGCCGCCCTTGGACAAAAACTCTTCCATGGCGCGGGCCAGAGCATCACGCTCCTTGTTTTTGGCTTCTACGCTCGGCAGGTCATCAACCGACACAGCGGCCTTTGACTTGCCTTTGGCCGCAGGGGCCGGCGCATCATCGCCACCATCGTCGTCTGCAACATCCTCGGCGGCCGTTTCCAGGCCCTCTTCGGTATCGTCGTCTTCGCCTACTTCGAGGTCATCGTTTTCCAGATCGTCGTCGCTCATGTTCTACCCCATGACATACGTATAGCAGATTAGTTATAGACCAGCTGTGGCGACTGTCGACCACCGCTGGTGAAAAAGTAGCCTTGGGCAAACCGCGGCTTACGCCTCTTCATCGTTGTAAGGTGAAGAGGGTTTGGCGAATACCACCATCATTACGGCATCCGCCTGAATTAACACCTCGCCAGGCGCCCTGTGCCGAATGCTCCAGCACACGGATCACGGGCCTTGAAAGCGTCGGGAGATCATCCTCGCCTTCGTCGTACTCGAGCATTGTTTTCTGCCCTCGGCGCGCATTCTAGCGTGCTGAAGAAAAAAGCAAAGCGGCTAATAGTCGAGTTGTGTCGCAAGCACGGGTCGCATAAACAAGCGTAGAACTTCGCAACCCCAATAACCTGTAGGGGAAATCATTTCATAGCACCGAATATCGCCTTATTACCGGCAAAAAAAAACCCGGCACGCCGGGTTTTTTTATAGAGGGAACCTTACAGGTTGTAACCACGCTCGTTGTGCTGAGCCAGGTCGAGGCCCACAGCCTCTTCCTCTTCTGTCACGCGCAGCCCCATCACGGCATCCAGTACCTTGAGGATGATGAAGGTGACGATCGCGGTGTAGACTACAGTGAAGGCTACGCCCTTGAACTGGATCCAGACTTGCGCTGCGATGTCGGTCACGGTGCCGAAGCCGCCCAGTGCCGGGGCTGCAAACACGCCAGTGAGGATTGCACCGACGATACCGCCGATACCGTGCACACCGAACGCATCCAGCGAGTCATCGTAGCCCAGCTTGCGCTTGAGGCTGGTGGCGCAGAAGAAGCAGATCACGCCAGCCGACAAGCCGATCACCACCGAGCCCATCGGGCCTACGGTGCCGGCAGCCGGGGTGATTGCCACCAGGCCTGCTACCACGCCCGAGGCGATGCCCAGTGCGCTAGGTTTGCCATGGGTAATCCACTCGGCAAACATCCAGCCCAGGGCTGCGGCTGCGGTGGCGATCTGGGTCACCAGCATGGCCATGCCGGCAGTACCGTTGGCGGCCGCTGCAGAGCCTGCGTTGAAGCCGAACCAGCCGATCCACAGCATGGCAGCGCCCACCAGGGTGTAACCCAGGTTGTGTGGCGCCATCGGGGTGCTTGGGTAGCCTTTGCGCTTGCCGAGCACGATGCACGCTACCAGGCCGGCGATACCGGCGTTGATATGCACCACAGTGCCGCCCGCAAAGTCGAGTACGCCCCAGTCCCACAGCAGGCCGCCGTTGCCGCTCCACACCATGTGCGCAATCGGTGCATACACCAGGGTGAACCACACGCCCATGAAGATCAGCATGGCGGAAAATTTCATGCGCTCTGCAAAGGCACCGACGATCAGCGCCGGGGTGATGATGGCGAAGGTCATCTGGAAGGTGATGAACACGGCTTCCGGGAACAGCGCGGTGGATGAGGTCAGGCTTTCAGGCGTTACACCCGCCAGGAATGCTTTGCCAAACCCGCCGATAAAGGAATTGAAGTTGGTGACGCCCTGCTCCATGCCCGTGGTGTCGAACGTGATGCTGTAGCCGTAAATGACCCACAGAATGCTGATCAGACCGGTAATGGCGAAGCACTGCATCATCACGGAAAGAATGTTTTTGGAGCGCACCATGCCGCCGTAGAACAGCGCCAGGCCGGGAATGGTCATAAACAGCACCAAGGCTGTAGCAGTCAGCATCCAGGCGGTGTCGCCGGAGTTGAGGACTGGAGCAGCCACTCCGTCTGCCGCCATGGCCAGGCCAGGCATTACGACGGACAACAGGGCTCCGAGCCCTGCGATTTTACGCAGAGTCATAGTGTTTTCTCCTGGGGCGTTGGGTTTGGCGGCTTAGATTGCGTCGGTATCGGTTTCGCCGGTACGGATGCGAATAGCCTGTTCCAGATTGACTACGAAAATCTTGCCGTCACCAATCTTGCCGGTGTTGGCAGCCTTGGTGATCGCCTCGATAACCCGATCAAGATCCTTGTCGTCAATGGCGACATCAATCTTCACCTTTGGCAGAAAATCGACCACATATTCCGCACCGCGATACAGCTCGGTATGGCCCTTCTGACGGCCGAAGCCTTTGACCTCAGTAACGGTAATGCCTTGTACGCCGATCTCAGACAGCGACTCGCGCACGTCATCCAACTTGAACGGCTTGATAATGGCGGTGACTAGCTTCATGAAACTTCTCCCGAATTGGTGGACTTGCCCCAGGAAAACAAACCCGGCTCAAGTCTAAGCGCAGTGTCTGGCTTTGTAACGCATCGTCAGCCTTCTTCAGGCTGTACAACGTGTGTAAATCGCTGGTGACGAAAACACTCCTTGAACCACCTGCCGCACTGCCTTCGTCACAGCTACTGCATCAGTGCATGAGTCATGTTGGTCTTAGCAGAAACCTTGCCATGTCTGGAAAAATCAATAATTACAGCGATTTAGAGGAAGTTGATGGCTTTTGGCCTGATTTCTCGGGGTATTTGTGCTCGATGATGGTGCGCAGCTTGCGGGGGTGGTGCGCGAAAAATGTGCAGAAAGCCCCCGCCAATGGGGGCCTACACCCCGTGATACACTCGTCACCATCAGTTTTAAGGACCTTATCCATGCTCGCGCCCAAAGATTTTCTCGACGCCCTTGGCGGCCATGCCTCCCGCTTGTTCAGTGGCGAAACCGCGCTGCCGCGCAATGAAATCGAAAGCCAGTTCAAAGCCTTGCTGCAAAGCGGTTTCAGCAAGCTTGATCTGGTGAGCCGCGAAGAGTTCGACAGCCAGATGGTGGTTTTGGCGCGCACCCGTGCTCGCCTCGAAAGCCTGGAGGCCAAAGTGGCCGAAATGGAAGCAAGGCTGTTGCCGCCGAGCGAATAACGCTCAAAGGCGGTGCATTCGCCTGTATTAACAAGGATGTTTTTATATGCTGGTGATGAACCCGCTAGTGCCCGAGATGATCGTCTCGGACCTTTCGCGCAGTCTGCATTTTTACTGTGAAGTGCTCGGTTTCAAGATCGAGTACCAACGGCCCGAGCATCTTTTTGCGTTTCTGTCATTCCATGGCAGCCAGTTGATGCTGGAACAGGACGACCTCGAAGAGTCTTCCTGGCGGGTCGGCCCGCTGGAGCAGCCGTTCGGCCGGGGCATGAACCTGTCGATCAAATGCCCGGCTGCCGATTGCCTGATCGAGCGCCTGCAAGCCGCTGGCCATACCCTGCGCAAACCCCTGGAAGAACGCTGGTACCGCAGCAATGAAGTGCTGTTTGGCGAGTGCAACTTTTTGGTGCTCGACCCCGATGGCTATTTGTTGCGCTTTGCCGAGGATCTGGGGACCCGAGCGCTGGAGCAGTGAGTCAGGCGCAGTGGTGAATGGGTTGCACCTGTTCGCGAATCGCTGCACCGCGGTCGATTTCTGCTGTGCGCAGGTCGTAAGTGGTTTGCAGGTTAAGCCAGAACTCCGGGGTGGTTGCCAGGCAAATTGACAGGCGCAGTGCCATATCGGCACTGACGCCACGGCGCTGCAGCACGATATCGTTGACCGTCGGCGCGGACACCCCCAGCGCCCTGGCCAAAGCAGCAGACGAGAGGCTCAGGGGCTCAAGGTATTCTTCCTTGAGAACTTCACCCGGGTGAACCGGGCGCATGCCATTTTTGATCATGATGACCTCATTGGTAATCAGCTATTTCTACTGCTTCAGGGCCATTGGCGCCCCAGACGAAGCAGATTCGCCATTGTGCGTTGATGCGGATGCTGTGCTGGCCCTTGCGTGTACCGCTGAGAGCCTCGAGCCGGTTGCCAGGTGGTGACGCTAGATCTGTCAGCACGCTTGCAGCGTCCAGCATGGTTAATTTTCATTCAATGACATTGAGAATGTCTGACCATAAGCGCGTCTTGCCATTTCGATACAGACTTTCAGTTCTGTTGCATTTAAAACTTACAATCATGATTAATGAATAACGTTATTGATTAATCATAGGGTCTTATAATTTTTTCGCAATCGCACTTTGGCAGTTCGTTGGCCGTGCTCCCATACCCGTTAACATCCCGTATCCATTCCATGCCTGCCCCTGGCTTGAGATTCGCGCACCATGGTTTTTTTGCGAACTCAAGGAAAGAGTCATGGCTCTGGCGATTGTTTACAGCCGCGCCCAGGTGGGCGTCGAGGCGCCTGCCGTTACGGTCGAGGCGCATCTGGCCAATGGGTTGCCTGCGTTGACGCTGGTTGGTTTGCCCGAAACAGCGGTCAAGGAAAGTAAAGACCGGGTACGCAGCGCAATCATCAACTCCACGCTGGATTTCCCGGCCCGGCGTATCACCCTCAACCTCGCGCCCGCCGACCTGCCCAAGGACGGCGGGCGTTTTGATGTGGCCATTGCCCTGGGCATTTTGGCGGCCAGCGGGCAACTGCCGGCCGTGGCGCTGGAGCAGGTGGAGTGTTTGGGCGAACTGGCGCTATCGGGCGCAATCAGGCCAGTGCAGGGCATATTGCCTGCCGCCCTGGCAGCAAGGGCCGCAGGCCGGGCGCTGGTGGTACCGCAGGCCAATGCCGAAGAAGCCTGCCTGGCCTGCGGGCTGACAGTAATTGCGGCCGAGCACTTGTTGCAGTTGGTGGCCCATTTCGCAGGTCGGGAGGTGATAGAGCCCTATATCCCCAGCGGCTTGCTGCATATCAGCAAACCCTACCCCGACCTGAGCGATGTCCAAGGGCAGCTTTCGGCCAAACGGGCATTGCTGGTCGCTGCTGCTGGCAGTCACAACCTGCTGTTTACCGGGCCGCCGGGCACGGGTAAAACCTTGCTGGCCAGCCGCCTGCCCGGCTTGTTGCCACCGCTCAATGAGCAAGAGGCGCTGGAAGTGGCCGCCATTCAGTCAGTGGCCAGCCAGGTGCCATTGAACTGCTGGCCACAGCGACCGTTTCGCCAACCTCATCATTCGGCCTCGGGGCCGGCGCTGGTGGGCGGCGGCTCCAAACCGCGGCCCGGGGAAATAACCCTGGCCCATCACGGCGTATTGTTTCTGGATGAGCTTCCCGAGTTTGATCGCAAGGTTCTGGAAGTCTTGCGGGAGCCCATGGAAAGCGGCTTTATCGTGATTGCACGGGCGAAAGATCGCATGCGTTTTCCGGCGCGCTTCCAACTGGTTGCGGCGATGAATCCCTGCCCCTGTGGATATCTTGGCGAACCCACTGGCCGCTGCCGCTGTACACCGGAGCAAATCCAGCGCTATCGCAACAAACTTTCCGGCCCATTGCTCGATCGCATCGACCTGCACCTGACCGTAGCCCGCGAGACCACCTCTCTCAACCCGCCGCTTGCCTCAGGTGACACCACGGCCAACGCCGCCGGGCTTGTGGCTGCGGCGCGTGAGCGCCAACTGCAACGTCAGGGCTGCGCCAATGCCTTTCTCGATCTGCCGGGAGTGCGAACCCAATGCCGCTTGAGCGATATGGATAACAGCTGGCTGGAGGCGGCTTGCGAGCGCATGACCTTGTCACTGCGAGCGGCACACCGACTGCTGAAAGTGGCAAGGACCCTGGCGGATCTGGAGCAGGTACACAATATAGAGCGCAAGCATCTCGCAGAGGCGTTGCAATATCGGCCATTCAGTGGCTGATTATGGCGGTCAGTGCAACTGCTCAACGGTTGGCAACACCATGGCGGCGACTTCCTGCTGCAAAAAGTCGCTGAGCCGACGCAAACGCTCGCCCCCGGGACGGGTCTTGGGCCAAACCAGATAGTAATTATCGCCGCTGGCCACGGCAGCAGGGAACGGCAGGCTCAGGCGCCCCTGGGCAACGTCTTCGGCCACCATCAACAAATCCCCCATGGAAATGCCGTAGCCCCGGGCGGCGGCAATCATGCCCAGCTCCAGGGTGTCGAAAACTTGCCCGCCCTTGAGTGACACTTGCCCGCCCAGGCCCATGCAGTCGAGCCAACGCCGCCAGTCGCGGCGGTCAGGCGTAGGGTGCAGCAGCTCAGTGCTCGCCAGGCGTGTGACGTCCCATGGCGCGTCGCCCTGAATGGCGGGCGCACCGACCGGGATCAGCATCTCCGGGAACAGCAGCGTGGCCTCCCAGTCAGGCGGAAAGTGGCCGTTGCTCAACAGCACTGCACAGTCGAATGGCTCGTGATTGAAATCCACATGGTCAATGTCCATCCAGGCACTGGTCAGTTGCACCTCATTGCCGCTCTGCAAGTGGCGAAAGCGGCTCAGGCGGGCCAATAACCAGCGCATGGTCAGGGTCGAGGGGGCTTTCATGCGCAAGATGTCATCTTCGGCGCGCAAGGTAGTACAGGCGCGTTCCAGAGCGGCAAAGCCTTCGCGCACTCCCGGCAGCAGCAAGCGCGCGGCTTCGGTGAGTTGCAGGCTGCGCCCGCTGCGCTGAAATAACCGGCAGGCGAAATGCGCTTCCAGGGTTTTGATATGGCGACTGACAGCGCTCTGGGTAATGGACAGCTCTTCTCCCGCCCGGGTGAATGAACTATGGCGAGCTGCAGCCTCAAAGGCGCGCAAGGCGTAAAGCGGAGGAAGGCTACGAGCCATTACTCATATTCCTATAGCTCAAAAGGTGATGGCACAGAAGGCAAGATCAACCATGAGTTTAAATCATGCCAATGATCGTTTTTATCCCTTTGCTTAAAACACTCAACGCGCCGAGAATCAAGCCTTTCAACGCACCTATAGAAATTTCTACAATGACCAAACAGCATCCTGCACGTATCGAACTCTCGGCCATTATGAGGTTGGCCGGGCCGCTGATCGCTTCGCAGCTGGCTCACATGCTGATGGTACTCACCGATACCCTGATGATGGCGCGCTTGAGCCCGGAGGCTCTGGCTGGCGGGAGCCTGGGAGCGGCCAGCTACTCGTTCGTGTCGATTTTCTGCATTGGCGTCATCGCTGCCGTGGGCACGCTGGTGTCGATTCGCCAGGGTGCAGGGGATATCGAAGGGGCGACCCGCCTGACTCAGGCCGGGTTGTGGCTCGCTTGGGCACTGGCGCTGGGCGGCGCGGTAATGCTGTGGAATATCAAACCGCTATTGTTGCTGTTTGGCCAGACGCCCACCAACGTTGAAGCGGCTGGCCAGTTTCTGCTGCTGCTACCGTTTGCCCTGCCCGGCTATATGACTTTTATGGCCCTGCGCGGCTTTACCAGTGCAATGGGCCGGGCCACACCGGTGATGGTGATCAGCCTGATCGGTACCGTGGCCAACTTTGTGCTCAATTACGCGCTGATTACCGGCATGTTCGGCCTGCCAAAACTGGGCTTGATGGGTATCGGCCTGGTCACGGCGATTGTGGCGACCTGCATGGCGCTGGGGTTGGCCTGGCATATCCATCGGCATCCGGCCTACAACGCGTACCCGATCAGCAAGGGCCTGTCGCGGATCAATCTGACATATTTGCGGGAACTGTGGCGGCTCGGCCTGCCGATTGGCGGGACCTATGCCGTGGAAGTCGGTTTGTTTGCCTTCGCAGCACTGTGCATGGGCACCATGGGCAGTACACAGCTGGCAGCGCACCAGATCGCACTGCAAATCGTATCGGTGGCATTTATGGTACCTGCAGGCATGTCGTATGCGATCACCATGCGTATTGGCCAGCACTATGGTGGTGGTGACTTGCAGCGGGCGCGGCTGGCAGGACGGGTCGGTATCGGTTTTGGTGCATGTGTGATGCTCGGGTTTTCCGTGGTGTTCTGGTTTTGGCCAAGGGATCTGGTGGGGTTGTTCCTCGATTACAATGACCCTGCATTCCGTCCGGTATTTGAGCTGGCCGTCAGCCTGCTGGCGGTAGCGGCATGGTTTGAGCTGTTTGATGGCGCACAAACCATCGCCATGGGCGCGATTCGCGGGCTCAAGGATGCCAAGACCACCTTTCTGGTGGGGCTGTTCTGCTATTGGGTGATTGGCGCGCCAATGGCCTGGATGCTGGCCTTTACCTTCGGTTGGGGCCCGGCAGGTGTCTGGTGGGGGCTGGCGACGGGCCTGGCCTGTGCAGCGATCAGCTTGACCCTGGCGTTCGAGTGGAAGGTACGGCGCATGATCAAGCTGGAGCGCAAGGCGGCCAAAGTGGCGGGCGTAGCTGTGTAGCAGCTGCCGAAGGAACGAGGCTGCTACGGAAGTTTTTCTTAAGCCCTAGAGCGCAATTGGCACCTGCTGCCCGGCCCCAAACGTCAAATACTCCACCAGTTCGGCCAGCGGCAGCGGCTTGCTGATGAAGTAGCCCTGCACCTGATCGCAGCCAAAATCACGCAAAAGAGCAAGCTGTTCGGGAGTTTCGACGCCTTCGGCAACCACTTCCAGTTTCAGGTTGTGGGCCAGGTTGATCATGGCGTGGACCAGTTTGCGGTTCTCTTCGCGGCTTTCCATGCCGCCCACAAAGCTTTTGTCGATCTTGAGCAGCGTAATCGGCAGGCTATTGAGGTGCACAAACGATGAAAAACCCGTACCGAAATCATCCAGCGAAAAACGCACACCCAGTCGGCCCAGGGCATCCATGGTCTGTTTGACCAGATCACTGCGCCGCATCACGGCCGTTTCGGTCAGCTCGAACTCCAGCCACTGTGCTTCTACGCCGCGTTCGCTGATCAGGCGGCTGAGGGTCGAAAGCAACTGGCTGTCCTGAAACTGGCGAAACGACAGGTTGACCGCCATGTGCAGCGGCTCAAGCCCGCGTTCGCGCAACGCCTGCATATCCCGCAGGGCACGGGAGATAACCCAGTACCCCAGCGGAACAATCAGCCCGCTTTGCTCGGCCAAAGGCACGAACTCACTCGGAGCCAACAGGCCACGCTCGGCATGGCGCCAGCGCACCAGCGCTTCCAGCCCGACGATCTGCCCCGTGCCAAGATCCAGGCGCGGCTGGTAATGCAGTTCCAGTTCGTCACGGCGCAACGCCCGGCGCAACTCGCTTTCGAGGTCGGCCAGGCTGCGGGCATTGCGATTGATACGCTCGTTGAATACGTGGAAGGTACAGCCCTGGGTGCTTTTGGCCTGTTGCATGGCAATGTGCGCGTGCCACATCAACGGGTCGGCCCCGGCGTTGGCGCGGGCATGGGCAATACCCAGGCTGCAGCCGATCAACAGGCTTTCGCCGTCGACCCAGTAGGGCTCGGCCATCACCTCGGTAATGCGCTCGGCCATCCATTCGGCACGCTCGGGCGCGCGATGGGTATTGATCAACAGGGCGAATTCATCACTGCCAAGACGGGCCAGTTGGTCACCCGCTTCAAGCTGGCTTTTGAGGCGCGCCACTACTTGCAGGATCAGGCGGTCGCCAGCCTGATGGCCCAATGCATCGTTGGCGTGACGAAAGTTGTCCAGGTCCAGATGGCCCAAGGCAATGCCACGGCCGTCACTTTCGGCCAGACGCACGGCCAGCAGGGTCTGGAAGCCTTGCCTGTTGGCAATGCCGGTCAGTGGATCCTCTTCGGCGAGGCGCTGCAAGGTGTGTTCCAGCAGGCCGCGTTCACGCACATGGCGCAGACAGCGGCGCAGTACATCGCCCGTCAGGCTGGCGCCGACCAGCCAGTCGCTGACGCCCGCTGGAGCGCTATCAGGCTCGCTGTCGAGCAGCAAAACCGTGGGCAGGCGGCAGCGGCCCGCTGGGGGCTGCAGGGCCGGGGTCGTCAGGAGCAGCGCATTGCGATCGTTTTCGAACAGATGGCTGACAGACTCCCAGCTCGGCGCGCATATCAGGACGGCCGCACTTCCCATTGGCGCCAGACACTCGCGCAACAACGCTGCCCAAGATGGCTCTTCGGCCAATAGCAGCAAACGCAAGGGTTCGACAGGCGTAGACAAGCTAGCTCCCTAGACTCTGCAAAAATTCGGGCAGTGGGCATTATGACGTGCCGGCAACCAATGGCAATGACACTGGTTATCAAATACTTATTTGCTGCATTAACCCTACGGTAGCTGGAAATACTCTTTACATCCTGTGCGAAAGTAACAAAAGCAGTAAATTTAAAGGATGTGGCATGTCACACCGTCGCACAGAGGCAGCAATATTTGCTCAGCCTGTTAAAATGCCCGCCCTTTTTACAAACGACCCCTGATCTCGTCATGTCCCGACTCAATCCCCGGCAGCAAGAAGCCGTGAGCTACGTCGGCGGCCCTCTATTGGTGCTCGCCGGCGCAGGCTCCGGCAAAACCAGCGTGATTACCCGCAAAATCGCGCACCTGATCCAGAACTGTGGCATCCGTGCCCAATACATCGTCGCCATGACCTTTACCAACAAAGCCGCCCGCGAGATGAAAGAGCGTGTCGGTACCCTGCTTAAAAAGGGTGAAGGCCGCGGCTTGACGGTGTGCACGTTCCACAACCTGGGCCTCAACATCATCCGCAAGGAGCACGCGCGGCTGGGCTATAAGCCCGGCTTCTCGATCTTTGACGAGGCTGACGTCAAGGCGCTGATGGCCGACATCATGCAAAAGGAATATTCGGGCGACGACGGGGTCGACGAAATCAAGAACATGATCGGCTCGTGGAAAAACGACCTGATCCTGCCGCCCCAGGCTCTGGAAAACGCGCGCAACCCCAAGGAGCAGACCGCAGCCATCGTCTACACCCACTACCAGCGCACGCTCAAGGCCTACAACGCGGTGGACTTTGACGACCTGATCCTGCTGCCGGTCAAGCTGTTCGAAGAACATGCCGACATTCTGGAAAAGTGGCAGAACAAGGTGCGTTACCTGCTGGTGGACGAATATCAGGACACCAACGCCAGTCAGTATCTGCTGGTTAAATACCTGATCGGCAAGCGCAACCAGTTCACCGTGGTAGGTGACGACGACCAGTCGATCTACGCCTGGCGCGGCGCTCGCCCGGAAAACCTGATGCTGCTCAAGGATGATTACCCGTCCTTGAAAGTGGTGATGCTGGAGCAAAACTACCGCTCCACCAGCCGTATTCTGCGCTGCGCCAATATCTTGATTGCCAACAACCCCCACGAGTTTGAAAAGCAGTTGTGGAGCGAGATGGGCCACGGCGACGAAGTGCGGGTGATCCGCTGCCGCAACGAAGACGCCGAAGCCGAGCGAGTGGCCGTCGAAATCCTCACCCTGCACCTGCGCACCGATCGACCGTACAGCGACTTCGCGATCCTGTACCGCGGGAACTATCAAGCCAAACTGATCGAATTGAAGCTGCAGCACCATCAGATCCCGTACCGTTTGTCGGGCGGCAACAGCTTCTTCGGACGTCAGGAAGTTAAAGACCTGATGGCTTACTTCCGCCTGATCGTAAACCCGGATGACGATAACGCCTTCCTGCGCGTAATCAACGTCCCACGTCGCGAGATCGGTTCGACTACCCTGGAAAAGCTGGGTAACTACGCGACCGAGCGAAAGATCTCGATGTATGCCGCCACCGATGAAATCGGCCTGGGCGAACATCTGGACGCACGCTTCACTGACCGCCTGGTACGTTTCAAGCGCTTTATGGACCGTGTACGTGAGCATTGCTCGGGCGAAGACCCGATTGCAGCGCTGCGCAGCATGATCATGGACATCGACTACGAAAACTGGCTGCGCACCAACAGCTCCAGCGACAAGGCGGCGGACTACCGCATGTCCAATGTCTGGTTTTTGGTCGAGGCGTTGAAAAACACCCTCGAAAAAGACGAAGACGGCGCCATGACCATCGAGGAAGCCATCGGCAAACTGGTGCTGCGCGACATGCTCGAGCGCCAACAGGAAGAGGAAGACGGTGCCGAAGGCGTGCAGATGATGACCTTGCACGCCTCCAAGGGTCTGGAATTTCCTTACGTGTTCATCATGGGCATGGAAGAAGAAATCCTCCCGCACCGCTCCAGCATTGAAGCAGACACCATTGAAGAAGAACGGCGCCTGGCCTATGTGGGCATTACCCGTGCCCGTGAGACGCTGGCATTCACCTTTGCCGCCAAGCGTAAACAGTACGGCGAGATCATTGACTGTGCGCCGAGCCGTTTCCTCGATGAGTTACCCCCGGACGATCTGGCCTGGGAAGGCAACGATGACACCCCCACCGAAGTTAAAGCGGTTCGCGGCAATACAGCACTGGCTGATATACGCGCGATGCTAAAACGCTAAAATCGACTATTTTTTACTCTACCTTCAGCGCAAAAGCGCTATTTGAGGACGTTACGTTGGAAGCACTGCACAAGAAAATTCGCGAAGAAGGCATCGTGCTTTCCGATCAGGTTTTGAAAGTCGACGCCTTTTTGAACCATCAGATCGATCCTCAGCTGATGAAGGAAATCGGCGACGAGTTCGCGCGTTTGTTCAAGGATTCGGGCATCACCAAGATCGTCACTATCGAAGCATCGGGTATCGCCCCTGCTGTGATGACTGGCTTGAACTTGGGTGTACCTGTGATTTTTGCGCGTAAGCACCAGTCCCTGACCCTGACTGAAAACCTGCTGTCGGCCACGGTGTATTCGTTCACCAAGCAGACTGAAAGCACCGTTGCGATTTCCCCGCGCCACCTGCAAAGCAGCGACCGCGTGCTGGTGATCGACGACTTCCTGGCCAATGGCAAGGCCTCGCAAGCGCTGATTTCGATCATCAAGCAAGCTGGCGCCACCGTGGCCGGTCTGGGCATCGTGATCGAGAAGTCGTTCCAGGGCGGCCGTGCCGAGCTGGATGCACAGGGCTACCGCGTTGAATCCCTGGCCCGGGTCAAATCCCTGGCGGGCGGTAAAGTGACCTTTATCGAGTAACCCTTTCAGTCCGTAGCAGCTGCCGAGGCACGAAGGCTGCGCCGCCGAACGCAGCCTGGCGGCAGCTGCTACGAAAGGCGCGTCAATTGCTTTTCGCGGTTGCCTGCAGCCCTGCCAGCAGCAAACGCTGGTACAGCTCATCGCGCAACCCGTCGGGTTGTGCGAGCTGCATGCGCTCCAGGTGTTCGGGGAATGCCTGGGGCGAAGGCGCGTCCAGCGTAGCCTTGCCCAGTTGGTACATCTGCGTGAGCTTGAATTTGCTTTTAAGCCAGTTCAACGCTCGCAGCAGGTCTTGCTCCTGCGCGCTGAAATCACTGCCCAGCGGGTATTCCGGGAACAAATGCGGGTGCCGGTCGGCGATCTCCTGCAAACGCTGCGGGCTGTTGTCGGCAAAACGTGGATCAAGGCGAAAGTCCTTGGGCAGCTTGCCCATCAGTTGTGCCTGGGTGGTCAGTTCGGTCTGGAAGCGCGAATCGGTGATGTTGAGCAGCGCCTCGATGACTTTGCTGTCGGTTTTGCCGCGCAAATCAGCAATCCCGTATTCGGTGACCACAATGTCGCGCAAATGCCGCGGGATGGTGCAGTGACCGTATTCCCAGACAATATTGGAACTTACATCACCGCCCGACTCTCGCCAGCTGCGCAACATGATTACCGAGCGTGCGTCATGCAGGGCATGGCCCTGGGCAACAAAGTTGTATTGCCCGCCGACCCCGCTCAGCACCCGGCCGTCTTCGAGCTGATCAGCCACGGCGGCACCGAGCAAGGTCACGGTGAATGCGCTGTTGACGAAGCGCGCATCACGCCGTTGCAGGCGTTTCAACTCTTCCTGGCCGTATAGTTCGTTGATATAGCTGATGGCGGTCATATTGAATTCAAGGCGCTTGCTGTGGGGCAACTCCCTTAGCCGCTGGTAAAAATCGCGGGGGCCTAGGATAAAACCGCCGTGGATGCTGACCCCGTCACCCTGCAAGCTTTCATCCAGGGTGCCCGCATTGGCCTGGGCTTGCCTGTCGGCATCGGGGTAGACCTTGCGTCGCACAATCCCGGCATCGGCCAGCACCATCAGGCCGTGGACAAACATCTCGCTGCAACCATACAGGCCCCGGGCAAATGGCTCGACGCCACCTTGTTGCTCGATCAGCGTGCGCCACTGGGTGATATCGATAGCGTCGAGCAGGTCGCGGTAGCCCTCGTTGTCACCCTGGCGTGCGAGCAGGGCTGCACTCAGGGCATCACCCATCGAGCCAATGCCGATCTGCAGGGTGCCGCCGTCGCGTATCAGGGTGCTGGCATGCAGGCCGATCATATGGTCTTGCAGATTGACCGGCATGCTGGGCGTTGAAAACAACGTAGTGTGCTCATCTTCGTCAATCAACAGATCAAAATCTTCGATACTCAGCTCCGAGTCGCCGGGCATATAAGGCAGGTCACCATGTACCTGGCCCAGTATCAGAATGGTCTCGCCCGCCGCACGCCGCTTGGCAATCATGGGCAACAAATCGAGGGTAATATCCGGGTTGCAGCTCAGGCTCAGACGCGCTGCATCCTCGGGGTGTCGAGCAACCAGTTGGGCCACCAGGTTCAGGCCGCTGGCATTGATGTCGCGGGCCGCGTGACTGTAATTGCTGCTGACGTAATCCTGCTGGGCAGGCGGGCTGTTGAGCAAACTGCCCGGCTGCAAAAAGAACTGCTCGACGTGGATGTTGGTGGGCATGCTGTTGTGAAGCAGGTCGGCCAGGTAATCCAGCTCAATGTAATCGCCAAATACCCGCTCGACAAAAGGCTCCAGAAACAACCGTTGCAGTCCGTCCCCAAGTGGGGGGCGGCCCAGACTCAAAGCGGTATAGATCGTCAGTTGGCGTTCGGGCAGCTGCCTGATCCGCTGATACAGCGCATTGACGAAGCGGTTGGCCTTGCCCAGGCCCAGCGGCAGGCCAAGGTGAATATGCATCGGTAATCGCGCCAGCACATCATCGACTGCGCGCTCGATCGAACAGGACTGCACCATCTGATCCTCCTTATCCAGTCTTGAATATAGACGTGATAGCGCAGAGGACGCGGACGAGCTCAAATTTCGGGCACAAAAAAGCCGCCCATCAGCGGCTTTTTCAGAGAAGGTCGGGTTATTTCAAACCGGACATTTTCTCGATGGCGCCTTTTAGCTCTTCATCGGTACAGGTCATGCAAGTGCCTTTTGGCGGCATGGCGTTGATACCGGTGATGGCTTTGGCCAGGATGCCATCAAGGCCGCCCTGATGATCGGCGCGCTCTTTCCAGGCCGCGGTGTCACCGATTTTCGGTGCGCCCAACAGGCCGGTGCCGTGGCATGCACTGCAATGCTTGGCAATAATGTCGTCGGGGGTCATGCCACCGCCGCCGCCCACCGAGGCTGCTACGTCCATCCCTTTGCATTCTTGCCCTTGAACACAGACCTTACCCACTGGCTCAAGACGTTTTGCGATGTCATCGTTCGTTGCTGCCTGAGCGTTGACTGCCCATAGGGCCACTACTGCTGCTGGTACGGCCAGCATTTTCATAATTAGGTTCACGCGTTCACCCTCAATGGTGGCTATTCACGCCCACAACCACGGTTTCGCGGGCGGCGAAAGTATAACGGTTAGCCCGCCTCTCTGAAACAACCCTAAAGACAAAGGGGGAATAGAGCTGGCGAAATGCATCTACGGGTGCCTCTGCAAGCAGACAGGGCGCCTCTGTTCTTAGAAATTCGCCGGGGTGGCTGCGCTGATTAGTCGCGCCGCGACGTCGAACGGATTACGAAAGCGGTGTGGTTTGGAGCTTTCGAAATAATAGCTGTCACCGGCTTCCAGCACGAAGGTCTCAAGACCCACGGTTAACTCTAGGCGACCTTCCACCAAAATCCCGGTTTCTTCGCCTTCATGAGTCAGCATTTCGTCCCCGGTATCGGCACCCGGTGGATAAATCTCGTTGAGAAAGGCAATGGCCCGGCTCGGATGTGCCTTGCCCACCAGTTTCATGGTCACCGCACCGTCGGAAATGTCGATCAGCTCATTGGCTTTGTAGACAATTTGAGTTGGGTTTTCTTGAAGGATTTCTTCGGAAAAAAACTCGACCATGGACATGGGGATGCCACTCAGCACTTTTCGCAGGGAGCTTATGGACGGGCTCACGCTGTTCTTTTCGATCATCGAAATGGTGCTGTTGGTGACGCCCGCGCGCTTGGCGAGTTCACGCTGCGACAGGCCTTTGAGTTTGCGGATGGATTGCAGTCGTTCACCGACGTCCAATGCGGGAGCCTCCTGGGGGTCAGATTCGGGTCGAGAAGCCGCCATCATGGCGATAGCGTTCAGTATTTACAACACTTCGACTTCAAACCCGGACGCCCATTCGCCCCTGCATATTGGATACAACCCATCAGTTACCGGAATAGAGCCGTGGAACGCGTTTGAGGTTGCAGAAAATCTGGTAAGGAATGGTATCTGCTGCAGTGGCCACTTCGCTGGCGAGAATGTTTTTACCCCACAACTCGACCGTCGAACCCAGGCCCGCTTGCGGCACATCGGTGAGGTCGATGCACAGCATGTCCATCGACACACGACCCAGCAACTGGCTGCGCACACCGTCCACAAATACCGGGGTACCGGTGGGAGCCTGGCGCGGGTAGCCGTCGGCATAACCCATGGCCACCACGCCGATTCGCATGGGTTTTGGGGTGATGAACCTGGCACCGTAGCCCACTGGCTCACCGGCGGGCAGTTCGCGCACGCAGATCACTTTGGACTCCAGGGTCATCACCGGTTGCAAGCGAGAGGCAGTGGCCTGTGGCTCGTCAAATGGCGAGCTGCCATACAACATCAAGCCCGGGCGTACCCAGTCACTTGGCACGCGTGGCCAGCCGAGTACGGCCGGCGAGTTGCGCAAGCTGATTTCTGCCGTCAAATCGGCGCGAGCGCCGAGGAACACAGCAACCTGCTCTACGCTTCGGGTGCAATCGAGCTCATCGGCGCGGGCAAAATGGCTCATCAGCACGATTTTCGCCACATTGGCACTGGCCTGCAGACGCTGGTAAGCGGCCTTGTAATCGTTGGGGTGCAAGCCAACGCGGTGCATGCCACTGTCCAGTTTCAGCCACACATGGATGGGTTTGGCGAGTCGGGCCTGCTCGATGGCATCAAGCTGCCACAGCGAATGCACCACACACCAAAAGTCATGTTCGACGATCAGTGGCAGTTCATCCGCTTCAAAAAAACCTTCCAGCAGCAGGATTGGCGCGCGAATACCGGCGGCGCGCAGTTCCAGTGCTTCTTCAATACAGGCCACGGCAAAACCGTCAGCCTCGGCCTCAAGAGCCTGGGCGCAGCGCACGGCACCGTGGCCGTAGGCATCGGCCTTGATCACAGCAAGGGCCTTGGCCCCCGTGACTTCACGGGCCAGTTGGTAATTGTGACGCAGGGCTTGGAGGTCGATCAGGGCACGGGCTGGGCGCATGGCGGCGGGCTTCTAACGGCAAAAGAATAAAAAACGGTGCACACCCGCAGCGTGAACTGCGTGCTGCACCGCAAGAGGGACTGTTACGTGATCAAAAAACTTACGGCAATGCTGCCACAACAGACAGTTCAACCAGGATTTCGGGCTCGCACAGCTTGGCCTCGACAGTTGCGCGGGCCGGCGCTACACCCTTGGGCAGCCATTGGTCCCAGACGCTGTTCATGCCGGCAAAGTCGGCATCGATGTCTTTGAGGTAGATAGTGACCGACAGGATACGGCTTTTATCGGAGCCCGCCAGGTCCAGCAAATGCTCGATATTGGCCAGTGTTTCACGGGTCTGTTGCTCGACCCCGGCGTTCATGTCGTCGCCGACTTGCCCGGACAGGTAGACAGTGCCGTTATGGGTAACGATCTGGCTCATGCGTTCATTGGTGAGCTGGCGCTGGATTGCCATGTTTTGCAGTCTCCTGGTGGTTGCCGTAGCGGGAAATATCAAGGCCTTCGGCGCTGATTTGCGGGGTCTTTTTGGCCATTACGTCCGCGAGGAAACGACCGGAACCGCAGGCCATGGTCCAACCCAGTGTGCCATGCCCGGTGTTCAGGAACAGGTTTTTGAACGGGGTTGCGCCTACAATCGGCGTGCCGTCCGGGGTGGTCGGGCGCAGGCCGGTCCAGAAACTGGCCTGGCTCAGATCACCGCCCTGAGGATAAAGGTCGTTGACGATCATCTCCAGGGTTTCGCGTCGGCGCGGGTTCAGCGACAGGTCAAAACCGGCGATTTCAGCCATGCCGCCAACGCGAATGCGGTTGTCGAAACGGGTGATCGCGACCTTGTAGGTCTCATCGAGAATGGTCGAGGTCGGTGCCATGTCCGAATTGGTAATCGGAATGGTCAGCGAGTAGCCCTTGAGCGGGTAAACCGGCGCCTTGATGCCCAGTGGCTTGAGCATTTGCGGCGAGTAGCTGCCCAGTGCCAGTACGTAACGATCGGCAGTTTCGAGTTTGCCGTCGATCATCACGCCATTGATGCGATCACCTGCGTAGTCCAGACGCTGGATATCCTGGCCGAAGCGGAACTCAACACCCAGGTTTTTGGCCATTTCAGCCAGGCGGGTGGTAAACATCTGACAGTCGCCAGTCTGGTCATTGGGCAGGCGCAGGGCGCCGGCCAAAATGTCGGTCACGCTGGCCAGTGCGGGCTCAACCCGGGCAATACCGGCACGGTCGAGCAGTTCGAACGGTACACCGGATTCTTTCAGGACAGCGATGTCCTTGGCGGCGCCATCGAGCTGGGCCTGAGTGCGGAACAGTTGTGTGGTGCCGAGGTTACGGGCTTCGTAGGCAATACCCGTTTCGGCGCGCAGTTCGTCGAGGCAGTCACGGCTGTACTCGGACAGGCGAACCATGCGCTCCTTGTTCACGGCATAGCGGCTGGCGGTGCAGTTGCGCAGCATCTGTGCCATCCACAGGTACTGATCAATGCTGGTCGTGGCCTTGATGGCCAGAGGTGCGTGGCGTTCGAGCAACCACTTGATCGCCTTGAGCGGCACGCCCGGTGCGGCCCACGGCGAAGCGTAGCCCGGGGACACCTGGCCCGCGTTGGCAAAGCTGGTTTCCATTGCAACGGCTGGCTGACGGTCCACGACAACCACATCAAAACCGGCTCGGGCCAGATAATAGGCGCTGGCAGTACCAATAACGCCGCCACCCAATACCATAACTCGCATATTCATTCCCTCATCGCGGCCAGCCGCAGACGTTTATTGTTCGATGCAAAGATGAGCGCAGTATATGAAGCATTGAGCAGTGGTATTCACTGTATAAGAAGCTATATTTGGCGACAATTCTCGGGCATAACCCTTTTCACGGAGGAGAATCTCCTATGCGTACAAATCATCAAACAAAGCGTGAATTGGACAAGATAGATCGCAACATTTTGCGCATCCTCCAGGTCGATGGCCGCATCTCGTTTACCGAGCTGGGAGAGAAGGTTGGGTTGTCGACCACTCCCTGTACAGAACGAGTGCGCAGGCTGGAACGTGAAGGGATCATCATGGGCTACAACGCCCGGCTGAACCCGCAACATTTACAGGGCAGCCTGCTGGTATTTGTGGAAATCAGCCTGGACTACAAATCAGGCGATACCTTTGATGAATTCCGACGCGCCGTGTTGAAGTTGCCCCATGTGCTGGAGTGTCATCTGGTGTCGGGGGACTTCGACTATCTGGTGAAGGCGCGGATCAGCGAGATGGCTTCTTACCGCAAGCTGCTGGGTGACATCTTGCTTAAGCTGCCCCACGTGCGTGAGTCCAAAAGCTATATCGTGATGGAAGAAGTCAAAGAGAGCCTGAATCTGCCGATTGCAGATTGACGGCTTTCCCTTAGAGGGGCTGCGCAGACCGGCTTTTGCCTTTAGTCCCCTCTCCCTCCGGGAGAGGGGCAGGGTGAGGGGGCTCTTGATCTAGACCAGCACCTGCCGCGTACTGGCGATGTACTCATGCACCAGCTTCTCTGCGCTGGGGTGAATCATCTCTACCGGGCGTCGACCGTTGGGGCACGGCAAGGTGGGGGTAGTGCCAAACAACCGACAGATCAATGGCCGCTCTTCATACACCGTGCAGCCATTGGGCCCCAGATGCACACAGTTCAGCTCATCCATTGCTGCTTCTTGTTCGGCAGCCGTCTTGCGCGGCAAGCGGGCCATTTCTTCGGATGAAGTGGTCACAGGCCCGCAGCAGTCATGGCAACCCGGCACGCATTCGAACGAGGGGATTTGCTGCCTGAGAAAGCGGATCTTGTGACTGTTACAGCTCATCCAGAACGTACCGATTGAGAAAAGGCCGCAGAGTCTGCCTGAAAACCCCTGCCCTAGACAGGGCCATTCGGCTGTTCTTGCCCCACGGGAATGGCACGGCTTATGCTCCGTCAAATTTTCCAAACATCAATAATCAGGATTACGCACATGAACGCCCCTGTTCAGCGCAGCCAGCACACCGCTTCTTATTACGCCGCCAGCAGCCTGCCACAACCCGATCATCCGGTGTTGCAGGGCGAGCTGGTGGCGGATGTGTGTGTGGTGGGCGGTGGCTTTTCCGGCCTGAATACGGCGCTGGAGCTGGCCGAGCGCGGCATGAGCGTGGTCTTGCTGGAAGCGCACAAAATCGGTTGGGGCGCCAGCGGGCGCAATGGCGGGCAACTGATTCGCGGGGTCGGCCATGGTGTTGAGCAGTTTGAAGGCATCATCGGCAAGGACGGTGTGCGGCAAATGAAGCTGATGGGGCTGGAGGCGGTGGAAATAGTGCGCCAGCGCGTCGAGCGTTTCAATATTGCCTGTGACCTGACCTGGGGCTATTGCGACCTGGCCAACAAACCCCGTGACCTTGAAGGTTTTGCTGAAGAGGCCCAGGAGCTGCGCGATCTGGGTTATCGCCATGAAACCCGTCTGTTGCAGGCCAACGAAGTGCACAGCGTGGTGGGTTCGGATCGGTATGTCGGCGGCTTTGTCGATATGGGCTCGGGCCATTTGCACCCGCTGAATCTGGCGCTGGGCGAAGCAGCGGCCGCTGCGCAACTGGGTGTAAAGCTGTTTGAAAACTCCGCAGTAACCCGCATCGATTATGGCCCTGAAGTACGGGTGCACACGGCCCAGGGCTCAGTGCGGGCCAAAAGTCTGGTACTGGGCTGCAACGCCTATCTCAAGGACCTCAACCCGCAACTAAGCGGCAAAGTGCTGCCTGCGGGCAGCTACATCATTGCCACCGAGCCGTTGAGCGAAGCCCGGGCTCACGCCTTGCTGCCACAGAACATGGCCGTGTGCGACCAGCGCGTGGCGCTGGACTACTACCGTCTTTCGGCAGATCGGCGTCTGTTATTCGGTGGGGCCTGTCATTATTCTGGGCGGGATCCGCATGATATTGCCGCGTACATGCGTCCTAAAATGCTCGAGGTGTTCCCGCATCTTAAAGACGTGAAAATCGACTACCAGTGGGGCGGCATGATCGGCATTGGTGCCAACCGCCTGCCGCAGATCGGCCGCCTGCAAGAGCATCCCAATGTGTATTACGCCCAGGCGTATTCAGGGCACGGGGTTAACGCAACCCACCTGGCGGGCAAGTTGCTGGCCGAAGCTATCAGTGGCCAGCACAGTGACGGTTTTGATCTGTTTGCCAAGGTCCCGCATATCACCTTCCCGGGTGGCAAATACCTGCGTTCGCCATTGCTGGCGCTGGGGATGCTGTGGCACCGGTTAAAAGAGCTGCGCTGATTCAAACCTGTAGCCGCTGCCGCAGGTTTGGTTACGAACGCCAAAATGGCTTGCAGCCTTCCTGCCGGGCCATTTCGCGGGTCAACCCCACATCGCGCAGCTGCTGTTCGTCCAGGTTCAGCAGCATCCGGCGGCTGCGAGCACGGTGGCAGAACAGCCCCCACACCCCAAGACCGGCCGGGGTGCTGGTGACTTGACGGGCTTCATGCTCAGCCAGTAATTGTTGGCTGTGCAGCGTCAGGCGCACATCGCTCAAACCATTCATCAGACAGCTCCTTTTGACTCGATTGCCATGAGTCAGCATGATGGCCGTGCGCTGGAAACCATGACAGATTCAGCAAAGTCTTTTTAAATACATACAGATCTGCCATTTCAGGCGCTGAATCCTTGGTTTACGCCCCATCTGTACTGGTCCACCCTTCGGGAGTTCTGCCATGACCCTTTATGTCAACCTCGCCGACCTGCTCGGTACGCGCATCGAGCAGGGCTTTTATCGCCCTGGCGACCGTTTGCCGTCGGTGCGGGCGCTAAGCGCCGAGCATGGTGTGAGCCTGAGTACGGTGCAGCAGGCGTATCGCTTGCTGGAGGACAATGGCCTGGCGTCGCCGCGGCCCAAGTCCGGGTACTTCGTGCCGATGGAGCGTGAGCTGCCCGCCCTGCCGGGCATGGGTAAACCTGCCCAGCGACCCGTGGAAATTTCACAGTGGGAGCAAGTGCTGGAACTGGTTCGCTCAGTGCCGCAAAAGGACGTGATCCAGTTGGGGCGCGGCATGCCGGACGTCACCACGCCAACCATCAAGCCGCTGTTGCGCAGCCTGGCGCAGATCAGCCGGCGCCTGGACTTGCCCGGTCTGTATTACGACAACGTCTACGGGGTACTCGGCCTGCGCGAGCAGGTGGCGCGGTTGTTGCTCGATTCGGGCTGCCAGTTGGGCGCAGAAGATCTGGTAATCACCACCGGCTGCCATGAGGCCTTGTCGTGCAGTATTCGAGCCGTGTGCGAACCGGGGGATATCGTCGCGGTCGACTCGCCAAGCTTTCATGGCGCCATGCAAACCCTCAAAGGCCTGGGGATGAAGGCCCTGGAGATCCCTACCGATCCGCTGACCGGCATCAGCCTCGAAGCCCTGGAACTGGCCCTGGAACAGTGGCCGATCAAGGCTATCCAGCTCACCCCCAGTTGCAACAACCCACTGGGCTACATCATGCCCGAAGCCCGCAAGCGGGCGCTGGTGACCCTGGCCCAGCGTTTTGATGTGGCGATCATAGAAGACGATGTGTATGGCGAATTGGCCTACACCTACCCTCGCCCGCGAACCATCAAGTCCTTCGACGATGACGGTCGTGTCCTGCTGTGCAGTTCATTCTCCAAAACCCTGGCCCCCGGCTTGCGCGTTGGCTGGGTGGCGCCGGGGCGTTATCTGGAGCGGGTGCTGCACATGAAATACATCAGCACCGGCTCTTGCGCACCGCAGCCGCAACTGGCGGTTGCCGACTTCCTGAAAAACGGTCATTTCGAGCCGCACCTGCGCAAAATGCGCAGCCAATACCAGCGCAATCGCGACCTGATGCTGGGCTGGATCAGCCGCTACTTTCCGCCCGGCACCCGTGCCAGCAGGCCCCAGGGCAGCTTTATGCTGTGGCTTGAGCTGCCTGACGGCTTCGACAGCCTGCGCCTCAACCGCATGTTGCTGGACCAGGGCGTGCAGATCGCGGTGGGCAGTATTTTTTCGGCTTCGGGCAAGTACCGTAATTGCTTGCGCATGAACTACGCTGCAAAGCCTACGCCGCAGATCGAAGAAGCGGTGCGCAAAGTGGGTATGGCAGCCAGTAAACTGCTGGCAGATACCGTTTAACTCCAGTGACGTCTGGCCCGAGGCTTTACCCGTTGAAATCACTTTGCGCATTGTTTTTAGTCGTCTTGCTGGGAGGCTGTGCCACGTTGGACGTACCCCGTGAACCCACCCAGGCGTTACCCGCCGCAGACTCGGCCTTTGGCCGCTCGATCCAGGCCCAGGCCGCGCCGTATCAAGGTCGCTCGGGGTTCAGGCTGCTGCCCAACAGCGGCGAAGCCTTCAGGGCCCGGGCCGAGTTGATTCGCAACGCGCAAACCAGCCTCGACCTGCAGTACTACATCGTCCACGACGGCTTGAGTACGCGCATGCTGATTGACGAATTGCTCAAGGCCGCAGATCGCGGCGTGCGTGTGCGCATCCTGCTCGATGACACCGCCAGTGATGGCCTGGACGATATCCTGGCCACCCTCGCCGCTCATCCCAATATCCAGATTCGCCTGTTCAACCCCCTGCAACTGGGCCGTGGAACGGGTGTAACCCGGGCGATGGGAAGGCTGTTCAACCTCTCGCGCCAGCACCGGCGCATGCACAACAAACTCTGGCTGGCCGATAACAGTGCGGCGATCGTGGGCGGGCGCAATCTGGGCGATGAGTACTTCGATGCCAAACCGGAGCTGAATTTTACCGATATCGACCTGCTTGGCGTCGGCCCGGTGGCCGAGCAGTTGGGGCACAGCTTCGATCAGTACTGGAACAGTGCCCTGAGCCAGCCGATTGGTGATTTTGTCTCCTCGCAACTCTCTGAGCAGGAGCTGGGCAAGGCGCGCAAACAACTGGAGACCTCGCTCAAGCGTGCGCAGCAACGCAACCCGGCGCTCTATCAGGAGCTGGCCTCATACGAAACCCGCCCGCAGCTCGACGTGTGGCGCAAGGAGCTGATCTGGGCCTGGAATCAGGCGCTGTGGGATGCCCCGAGCAAGGTGCTGGCCCGGGATGAGCCTGACCCGCATCTACTGCTGACCACACAACTGGCGCCGGAGCTGGTAGGCGTTAATCAGGAGCTGATTCTGGTTTCAGCCTACTTTGTGCCGGGTGAAACCGGGTTGGTGTACCTCACGGGCCGCGCCGATGCCGGGGTCGATGTACGTTTATTGACCAACTCCCTGGAGGCTACAGACGTGCCCGTGGTGCATGGCGGTTATGCACCCTATCGCAAGGCGCTGCTGGAGCATGGGGTCAAACTCTTCGAATTGCGCCGCCAGCCGGGCAGCAGCGGTGGCAGTGGCCCGCACTGGTTCAAGCCCGGGATGAGTTCGGATTCGAGCCTGCACAGCAAGGCGATGATCTTTGATCGGCAAAAATCCTTTATCGGTTCATTCAATTTCGATCCGCGCTCAGGCTTGTGGAACACCGAAGTCGGCGTGCTGGTGGACAGCCCCGAGCTGGCCGCCGAGGCCCGCAAACTGGCGTTGCAGGGCATGGCCCCGGCCTTGAGCTATGAGCCGAAACTGGAGCAGGGCAAGATGGTCTGGGTGACCGAAGACAATGGCCAGTTGCACACCTTGCATCATGAACCGGGCAACTGGTGGCGCCGGCTCAATGCCTGGTTCAGCAAAAGTGTGGGGCTGGAAAAAATGCTCTGATTGGCGGCTGCCCTCTCCCCAACCCTCTCCCGGAGGGAGAGGGCGCTGATCGACGGCGATTCTATAGACGTATGCGACCAGCACGGCGAAACAAGTCGCCCAACGCATGTCTGTGCTCCAATTATGTGGTGTAAAAACCATTGTGGGAGCGGGCTTGCTCGCGATGAAGGCACCGCGGTCTGTCAATCAGACCCGGTGCTGTCATCGCGGGCAAGCCCGCTCCCACAGGGTGTTGCGTTTAGAGGATTACAGCTTGATCCAGGTGGACTTCAGCTCGGTGTATTTATCAAACGCGTGCAGAGACTTGTCACGGCCGTTGCCCGACTGTTTGAAGCCACCAAACGGCGCGGTCATGTCGCCGCCATCGTATTGGTTGACCCATACGCTACCGGCGCGCAGGGCCTTGGCGGTCAGGTGAGCCTTGGAGATATCGGCCGTCCAGACGGCTGCCGCCAGGCCGTATGGCGTGTCGTTGGCAATCTTGATGGCCTCTTCGGCACTGTCGAAGGTGATAACCGACAATACCGGGCCGAAGATTTCTTCCTGGGCGATTTTCATCGCATTGCTGACGCCGTCGAAAATGGTCGGTTCAACGTAGGTGCCGCCGGTTTCTTGCAGAATTTGATTACCGCCTGCTACCAGTTTTGCGCCTTCGCTATGGCCGGACTTGATGTACGACAGCACGGTGTTCATTTGCTGGGTATCCACCAGCGCGCCCACGGTGGTTTCCGGGTCCAGCGGGTTGCCGGGCTTCCAGCCCTTGAGGGCGTCGATCACCAGCGGCAGGAATTTGTCCTTGATCGAGCGCTCCACCAGCAGGCGCGAACCCGCAGTGCAAACTTCACCCTGGTTAAAGGCAATGGCGCTGGCAGCGGCTTCGGCAGCCGCTTGCAGATCCGGCGCATCAGCGAAAACGATGTTCGGGCTCTTGCCACCGGCCTCAAGCCAGATGCGCTTCATGTTGGACTCGCCAGCGTAGATCATCAGCTGCTTGGCGATTTTGGTCGAACCGGTAAACACCAGCGTATCGACGTCCATATGCAGGGCCAGCGCCTTGCCGACCGTGTGGCCGTAGCCTGGCAGCACGTTGAAGACGCCCGCTGGAATGCCGGCTTCAACGGCCAGCGCAGCGATACGGATAGCCGTCAGAGGGGACTTTTCGGACGGCTTGAGGATGACCGAGTTACCAGTCGACAGGGCCGGGCCCAGTTTCCAGCAGGCCATCATCAGCGGGAAGTTCCACGGCACAATGGCAGCGACAACGCCCACCGGCTCGCGGGTTACCAAGCCCAGTTGGTCGTGCGGGGTGGCGGCGACTTCGTCGTAGATCTTGTCGATGGCCTCGCCGCTCCAGCTCAGCGCGCCGGCAGCACCGGGCACATCGATGTGCAGGGAGTCACTGATCGGCTTGCCCATGTCCAGGGTTTCAAGCAGGGCCAGTTCTTCAGCGTTTTGCTTGAGCAGGCCGGCAAAGCGGATCATTGCGGCTTTGCGCTTGGCCGGAGCCAGGCGGGACCAGACGCCGGACTCGAACGTCTTGCGGGCCACTTCCACGGCGCGCTGGGCGTCAGCGCTGTCGCAGCTGGCAACCTTACCCAGCAAACGGCCATCGACCGGGCTCAGACACTCGAACGTTTCATTGGAGACCGCATCGGTGTATTCACCGTTGATGAAGGCGCGACCTTCGATTTTCAGCTGTTGGGCCCGTTGTTCCCAGTCAGCACGCGTCAGGGTGGTCATTCGAGTGTCCTCCTCTTGTTGAAATGGAAGCGCCACCCTAAACCAGTGGCCCTGGAACTTTCAATATATTTGACACAGGTGGCGTAAACACCATGGCTTGTTCGTTTTAATAAACATAGACTTTAATTTTGCTGACCACACATGCCGCAATTTCGGGGGGATAACAAAGATGAGCATCGCAAGCGTAGTCGACTTCAGCACTGCCAATACCCAGGCTGAACGTTTTAGCCCGGCCCCGGAAAAGGTGCTTAAAGGCAACCCTGAGCAAGTTATCCACAACCACTACGACAGCCCCTGTGGGCAAATGAACGCCGGGGTGTGGGAAGGAGCTGTGGGCCAGTGGACCGTCAATTACACCGAGCACGAATACTGCGAGATCGTGCAGGGCGTTTCCGTTTTGCGTGACCATGAAGGTAACGCCAAGACCCTGCGCGCCGGCGATCGCTTTGTCATCCCAGCGGGATTCAAAGGGACATGGGAAGTGCTGGAGCCCTGTCGGAAAATTTACGTAGTCTTTGAGAGCAAGGCCTGAGACAGCTGATCCAGAGCCTTCAACAAGCCCTGCCACGCTTTGATGGCGGGGCTTTTTTATGCCTGCCCTCCAGGGCTACAGGCTACAAATTCAGAAATACGTCGCCAGCGCCCTTCGCGTCAATGTGAGCCAGTCTTGGGAGAACGCCGGGCACTTAAGGAATGAGCAGGCCCGCAGCGTTATTTCATTTATCTGAAAACAGGGAAGCCCCATGTCCAGTCTGAATACTTTGAAACGCCTGTTGTTGACCACCAGCGTCCTGCTGGGGTTTTGCTCCATGCCCGCGATGGCTGAGGAGGACGGCAAGTGCAAAACGGTTGCGATCAATTTTCTGGTTGCGCCTGAGGCGACGCCTGCTTTGCTGGAGATGCTGCGCCGGGAGTCCGGGGCAACCGAGTTGCGTGTCGAGAGGCCGGGCATAGGCTACACCCGAGAGCACAACGCAGACCGCCTTCGCGTGGTCGTCGACGAAAACAACCTTATGCAGAGCTATATGTGCGGCTAAGGCTGACAAACGCGCACAAAAAAGGCCCGTATCGTGAGATATGGGCCTTTTTCGTAAGAAGAAAAACCAATTACTTGATTTTGGCTTCTTTGTAGATCACGTGCTTGCGAACCCGCGGATCGAATTTTTTGATTTCGATTTTGTCCGGAGTGGTGCGCTTGTTCTTATCAGTGGTGTAGAAATGGCCTGTACCAGCGCTCGACACCAAACGGATCAATTCACGCATGATTAGCTCCCTTAGATCTTGCCAGCACGGCGGATTTCGGCCAGCACGACAGTGATGCCACGCTTGTCGATGATACGCATGCCTTTAGCAGATACGCGCAGACGTACGAAACGTTTCTCTTCTTCAACCCAGAAGCGGTGATGCTGCAGGTTCGGCAGGAAACGACGACGGGTTTTGTTATTTGCGTGGGAAATGTTATTCCCAGTCACCGGACCCTTACCGGTAACTTGACAGACTCTCGACATGCCTCAGCCCTCTAAAACCACATGCCCAACCCGGCATGGGTTGGCCGCTTAATCTCTCAGTCATGGCGCCAGGCGCCGCGTTTCTTTAAGGGTCTTACCGGCTACACCTACAAACGCAGGAACCGGGCCCCTAGAAAAGAGCGCTGCTTTATACCAGAAAGACTAAAGAGCAACAACAAGCAGTGTGATTTGGTGTAATTAATGAAGCCGCCATTTTAACGCCAATCCGCGCGGCGTCTATGCCTTGTGGCGTTTTACCGCTCGTCGCTGGGTGAAAGGTATCGGGGGCTGGTGCCCGCTCGTAGCCGCTGCCGAAGGCTGCGATCGAGCACGTAGTGGTCGCCTTTTCACGCTTGCTCAAGGCCCTGGAAGCCCTTTCCCGGCCTGCGACAGCGACTACAGGATGTCGAATGCCATTAAAAAGTGGTCATTTGAGTACCAGAACACTAGGGTAAGACTTTTCCAGACTGCACTTGCAGATGGGCCTTATCGACTTGTACAGGAAACAGATCATGCGCCTCGCTGCCGTCCCCTTTTTGCTCACCTTTTGCCTGAGCCCGCTCGTACACGCGGCCACCTTGAGCGTTTGCACCGAGGCCAGCCCTGAAGGGTTCGACGTTGTGCAGTACAACTCGCTCAGTACCACCAATGCCTCGGCAGACGTGCTGATGAACCGCCTGCTGGACTTTGACGCTAAAGCCGCGAAGCTGGTGCCTTCACTGGCGCAAAGCTGGTCAGTGTCCCCTGAAGGTCTTGTGTACGATTTCAAGCTGCGCCCCGGGATCAAGTTCCACAGCACGCCTTATTTTTCCCCAAGCCGTGAGTTGAATGCCGATGACGTACGTTTCAGCTTCGAACGCATGCTTGACCCTGCCAACCCATGGCACAAGGTGGCGCAAAGCGGTTTTCCCCACGCACAATCCTTGCAGTTGCCTGAGCTGATCAAAAAAATTGAAACTCCGGATCCGCTGACCGTGCGCTTCACCCTGAGTCGCCCTGATTCGACCTTTTTGCCAGCGCTGAGCATGGGCTTTGCCTCGATCTACTCGGCCGAATATGCCGACAAGCTGATGAAAGCAGGCACACCGGAGCTGATGAACAGCCAGCCGATAGGTACCGGGCCTTTTGTATTCAACCGTTTCCAGAAAGACGCGGTGGTGCGCTACAAGGCCAACCCGGACTACTTTGCCGGCAAGCCAGCCGTTGACGGGCTGATTTTTGCCATCACCCCGGACGCCAACGTGCGGCTGCAAAAATTGCGTCGCAATGAATGCCAGATTGCTCTCTCGCCCAAGCCGCTGGACGTCGCAGCTGCCGCCAAGGATCCAGCGCTGGCTGTAGCGCAGACCCCGGCCTTCATGACCGCGTTTGTGGCCATCAATAGCCAGCATCCACCGCTGGATAAACCCGAGGTACGTCAGGCCATCAATCTGGCTTTCGACAAGGACACTTATCTCAAGGCCGTGTTTGAAAACAGCGCCCAAGCGGCCAACGGTATTTACCCGGCGACCACCTGGAGTTATGCCAAAGACTTGCCGGGCTATGCCCACAATCCGCAAAAAGCCCGTGAATTGCTGGCCAGGGCGGGTCTGAAAAACGGCTTCAAAACCACGATCTGGACGCGCCCGACAGGCAGCGTGCTCAATCCCAACCCGAGCCTGGGCGCGCAGTTGCTGCAAGCCGACCTGGCCAAGGTGGGTGTGCAGGCCGATATCCGGGTGATCGAATGGGGCGAGCTGATCCGTCGCGCCAAGGCTGGCGAGCATGACCTGCTGTTTATGGGCTGGGCAGGCGATAACGGTGACCCGGACAACTTCCTCACGCCGCAGTTTTCCTGTGCGGCAGTGAAATCCGGAACCAACTTTGCGCGTTATTGCGACAAGGCGCTGGACGGTTTGATCAGCCAGGGCAAAACCCTGACCGATCAGGACAAACGCAGTGCTTTGTATCAAAAGGCGCAAGCGCAGATCCAGCAACAGGCACTGTGGCTACCGCTGGCCCATCCAACGGCCTACGCACTGACCCGTAAAGACGTACAGGGATATCAGGTGAGTCCGTTTGGGCGTCAAGACTTTTCAACAGTCAGCGTTAAGCCCTGAGCCTTACATCCAGCCGCGCTCGACCATTGAAAGCGGCTGGCCGTCACCGACTATAAAATGATCCAGCACCCGCACTTCGATCAGATCAAGCGCCTGGATCAGGCGCTTGGTCAACGTGCGGTCAGCCTGGCTGGGGTCGCTGATGCCCGAGGGATGGTTGTGGCAGAAAATCACCGCTGCCGCATTGTGCGCCAGGGCACGCTTGACCACCTGGCGCGGGTAGACACTGGCGCTGTCTATCGAGCCCCTGAACAGCACCTCGAAGGCCAGCATGCGGTGCCTGGAGTCCAGAAACAGGCAGCCGAAGGCTTCGTGTGGCTCATGACGCAGCAATGACTTGAGATAATCCCGAACGACTTGCGGGCTCTCCAGCGCGCTGTCGCGGCGCAAGCGTTCGGCCAGGTGGCGGCGGCTCATTTCGAGTACGGCCTGCAACTGGCTGAACTTGGCCGGGCCCAGCCCGAGCGGGAGACAGAATGCGCGCAGATCGGCTTCGAGCAAGGCCCGCAGGCTGCCAAACTCGCTGAGCAGATGGCGCGCCAGATCGACTGCACTTTTGCCCGAAACCCCGGTGCGCAAGAAGATTGCCAGCAGTTCGGCGTCTGAAAGACTGCCTGATCCGTGCTGCAAAAGCTTCTCCCGCGGGCGCTCCGCCGCAGGCCAATCTCGAATGCTCATAACACCTCCTTGTAAATGGGCGCCGCTGTTCCCTGGCAGGCGCTGTGTTATCTTAGCCCATCATTTTTGCGCGGCATTTGGCCATTTTCTGCGCAGTCATCATCGAACTAAAAGGCAGGCCTATGCAGCGGCTGTATCGAAAACGCATTGTTTTGGGCGTCGGCGGCGGCATCGCGGCTTACAAGAGTGCAGAGCTGGTTCGCCGTCTACTGGACCAAGGCGCGGAAGTAAGGGTTGTCATGACCCGTGGCGGCAGCGAATTCATCACGCCTCTGACCATGCAGGCGTTGTCCGGGCACCCCGTTCATCTGGATTTGCTCGACCCTGCGGCTGAAGCGGCCATGGGGCATATCGAGCTGGCCAAGTGGGCCGACCTGGTACTGATTGCACCTGCAACCGCTGACCTGATTGCCCGCCTTGCCCAAGGCCTGGCCAATGACCTGCTGACCACCCTGGTGCTCGCCACGGATGCCACGGTTGCCATCGCTCCGGCGATGAACCAGGCCATGTGGCGCGACCCGGCTACCCAGGCCAATACCCGGTTGCTCGAAAGCCGCGGCCTGCGCGTGTTTGGCCCGGCCTCCGGAAGCCAGGCCTGTGGCGACGTGGGCTTTGGCCGCATGCTCGAGGCGGATGATCTGGTGAGCTGCGCCGCCGAGTGTTTTCAGCGTCAGGTGCTAACCGGCAAGCACGTGCTGATCACCGCAGGCCCTACCCAGGAAAACATCGACCCGGTGCGCTACATCACCAACCACAGCTCCGGAAAAATGGGCTTCGCCCTGGCTGAAGCAGCAGTGGAAGCCGGCGCCCGTGTGACCCTGATTACCGGCCCGGTACACCTGCCGACCCCGGATCGCGTGACCCGTATCGACGTGGTCAGTGCCCGTGACATGCTCGCAGCCTGTGAGGCGGCGATCCCCTGTGACGTGTTTATAGCGTCTGCTGCTGTTGCAGACTACCGCCCGGAAGTCATTGCCCCGCAAAAACTAAAGAAAGACCCTACCAAGGGTGACGGCCTGTTGCTGCAAATGGTGCGCAATCCAGACATTCTGGCCACTATCGCTTCACGCCCTGATCGCCCTTTCAGTGTCGGCTTTGCCGCAGAAACCGAGAACTTGCTCGATTACGCTGCGCGCAAGCTCAAAGACAAAAACCTCGACCTGATTGTCGCCAATGATGTGGCCAACCCCAGCATCGGTTTCAACAGCGAAGAGAACGCCTGCAGCGTGATCGATCGCGAACTGCACGCCACCGTATTTGCCCAGACCAGCAAGGGCAAGATTGCCCGCCAGCTGGTCACTTTTATCGCCGAACGTCTGAACCAGGTTTAACTCGTATGCACGCTTTGCAAGCCAAAATCCTCGACCCTCGCATTGGTAACGAATTCCCGCTGCCGCAGTACGCCACTCCTGGCTCTGCCGGCCTGGACCTGCGCGCCATGCTTAAAGAAGACACCGTTCTGGAGCCGGGCCAGACACTGCTGATCCCCACCGGCCTGTCGGTGTACATCGGCGACCCGGGCCTTGCCGCCCTGATCCTGCCGCGCTCGGGCCTGGGCCATAAGCACGGTATCGTACTGGGGAACCTGGTCGGCCTTATCGACTCTGACTATCAAGGCGAACTGATGGTGTCGTGCTGGAACCGTGGCCAGACCGCCTTCAACATCACCATCGGCGAGCGTATCGCTCAACTGGTGTTGGTGCCGGTAGTGCAGGCGCACTTTGAGCTGGTCGAAGAGTTCGACGAAAGCCAGCGTGGCGCTGGCGGTTTTGGCCACTCCGGCAAGCTCTGATTTGTATTTCAAGGCCAGGCGTCCTGCCTGGCCTTTTGCCCCCTCCTGAATCCTCTGAGCGTGGAGCCCCCTGCAATGAGTAACCCCGCTTCGGTTCCGCCGATACTGCCTGACAGCATTTTCCGCGCCTATGACATTCGCGGTGTGGTGCCACAAACCCTGAACGCTGAAACCGCGTACTGGATCGGCCGTGCCGTCGGTGCCGAGAGCTTGGCCAAGGGTGAGCCCCATGTGTCGGTAGGTCGGGACGGGCGTCTGTCGGGCCCTGAGTTGGTCGAACGGCTGATTCAGGGCGTGGCTGACAGTGGCTGCCAGGTTAGCGATGTAGGGCTGGTGCCGACCCCTGCGCTGTATTACGCCACGCATGTGCTGGCAGGCAAGTCGGGGGTAATGCTCACGGGCAGCCATAACCCGCCGGACTACAACGGTTTCAAGATCGTGATCGCGGGCGATACGCTGGCTGATGAGCAGATCAAGGCTCTGCATACGCGGCTCAAGGTCAATGACCTGACCTGGGGCGAAGGGCATATAGAACGTGTAGATATTTTGCCCCTCTATGCCGAAGTGATTACCCGCGATATCAAGCTGGCCAAGCGCTTGAAGGTAGTTGTGGACTGCGGAAACGGCGTGGCCGGAGTCATCGCGCCTCAGTTGATTGAAGCTTTGGGCTGTGATGTGACCGGCATTTTTTGCGAGGTGAACGGCAATTTCCCCAACCATCACCCCGACCCGAGCAAGCCGGAAAACCTCGTGGATTTGATCGCCAAGGTCAAAGAAACCAATGCCGACATAGGGCTTGCCTTTGATGGCGATGCTGATCGCGTGGGTGTCGTGACCAACACTGGCACCATGATCTTTGCAGACCACTTACTGATGCTGTTCGCACAGGATGTAATGGAGCGCAACCCGGGTGCCGAGATCATCTTCGATGTGAAATGCACCCGTCGCCTGATCCCGCTCATCAAGGAATTCGGTGGCCGACCATTGATGTGGAAGACCGGTCATTCGCTGATGAAAAAGAAAATGAAAGAAACCGGCGCCCTGCTGGCTGGCGAAATGAGCGGGCATATCTTTTTCAAAGAGCGCTGGTTCGGTTTTGACGACGGTATCTACAGCGCTGCGCGCCTGCTGGAGATCCTCAGCAAGCGTCAGGCAACCGCTGAAGAGCTGTTTGAGACCTTCCCGAACGATATTTCTACGCCTGAAATCAATATCGATGTGACGGACGAGAGCAAATTCAGCATCATTGAGGCTCTGCACGATGCTCAATGGGGCGAGGCCGCCGAGTTGACCTCCATTGATGGTGTGCGGGTTGACTACCCTCATGGCTGGGGCCTGGTTCGCGCCTCCAACACCACGCCGGTGCTGGTGCTGCGATTCGAGGCCGAAACAGAGGCCGAACTGCAACGCATCAAGGATGTCTTTCACGCTCAATTGAAGCGTGTGGCACCTGATCTCCAACTACCGTTTTGATCGACTTGTTCTACCGGAGCCCTGAATGACCCTCGAACGTGATGCCGCCTCCAACGTCGCCAAGGTTTTGTCCGAAGCGCTGCCCTACATTCGCCGTTACGTCGGCAAGACGCTGGTGATCAAGTACGGCGGCAACGCTATGGAGAACGATGACCTGAAAACCGGCTTTGCCCGTGACATCGTGCTGATGAAGGCCGTGGGTATCAACCCGGTCGTGGTCCACGGTGGCGGCCCGCAAATCGGTGATCTGCTCAAGCGTTTATCCATCGAGAGCCATTTTATCGACGGCATGCGCGTGACCGACTCGCAAACCATGGATGTGGTGGAAATGGTGCTGGGCGGCCATGTGAACAAGGAAATCGTCAACCTGATCAACCGCCACGGCGGCAGTGCCATCGGCCTGACCGGTAAGGACGCGACGCTGATTCGCGCCAAAAAGATGGTCGTGACCCGTCAGACGCCGGAAATGACCAAGCCGGAAATCATCGACTTCGGTCATGTGGGCGAGGTCATCGACATCAATACCGACCTGCTGCACATGTTGACCAAGGGTGATTTCATCCCGGTTATCGCGCCAATCGGTGTGGGCGCCAATGGCGAATCCTACAACATCAACGCCGACCTGGTGGCGGGCAAGGTTGCCGAAGCCCTCAAGGCCGAGAAACTGATGCTGCTGACCAACATCGCCGGCTTGATGGACAAGGAGGGCAAGGTGCTGACCGGCCTGACTACCGCTCAGGTGGATGACCTGATCGCCGACGGCACCATTTATGGTGGCATGCTGCCAAAAATCCGCTGCGCGCTGGAAGCCGTGCAAGGTGGCGTGACCACGGCGCATATCGTCGACGGTCGCGTGCCGAATGCCGTACTGCTGGAAATCTTCACCGATACCGGTGTGGGTACGCTGATTACCAACAGCAAACCGGCTTAAGCAGAACCAAAAAAAGCCCCGCCCGGAGTGATCCGGGCGGGGCTTTTTGATGGGCGAGGGGATTAAATCCCGTACTGCGCCCGGTACGCTTCAACGGCTGGCAGGTATTGCTTGAGGGTTTCGTCTTCGGCCAGGAACTGCAAAACCTGGTTCAACGAAACGATGCTGATCACCGGAATACCGAAGTCGCGCTCGACTTCCTGGATCGCCGACAGCTCGCCATTGCCGCGCTCCTGACGGTTGAGGGCAATCATCACGCCGGCCGCCTTGGCGCCCTGGGCCTGGATGATTTGCATCACTTCACGGATAGCGGTACCGGCCGTGATCACGTCGTCGATGATCAGGATATCGCCTTCAAGCGGCGAGCCAACCAGGCTACCGCCTTCGCCATGAGCCTTGGCTTCCTTGCGGTTGAAGCACCACGGCAGATCACGGTCGTGGTGCTCGGCAAGCGCTACGGCAGTGGTCGCCGCCAGGGGGATGCCCTTATAGGCCGGACCAAACAGCACGTCGAAGGAAATACCGCTGTCAACGATGGCGGCAGCATAGAAGCGCCCCAGCTGGGCCAGTGCAGAGCCGGTGTTGAACAGCCCGGCATTGAAGAAGTAAGGGCTGGTACGGCCCGACTTCAGGGTGAACTCACCGAAGCGCAAAACGCCACGATCGATGGCAAAGCGGATGAAATCGCGCTGATACGCTTGCATGAAAAAAGTCCCCAGATACCACGGATTTAGCTAATTAGTAAGACGGCGTGTATCATACACGCACGTGATTTTTGGGGCCATTTATGCGGATCATCAGTGTGAACGTCAATGGTATTCAGACGGCAGTCGAGCGCGGTTTGCTCAGTTGGCTGCAAGCTCAGAATGCCGACGTTATCTGCCTGCAGGACACCCGTGCCTCCGCCTTTGAACTGGACGATCCAGCCTACCAGCTCGATGGCTACTTTCTTTATGCCTGTGACGCCGAAGTCCCCGCCCAAGGTGGCGTGGCTTTGTACTCGCGGTTACAGCCGAAAGCAGTCATCACCGGGCTTGGCTTCGAGACGGCCGATCGCTACGGGCGCTACCTGCAAGCCGATTTCGATAAGGTCAGCATCGCGACCTTGCTGCTCCCTTCGGGGCAGAACGGCGATGAAGACTTGAATCAAAAATTCAAGTTAATGGACGACTTTGCCCGCTACCTGGATAAGCAGCGTCGCAAGCGTCGTGAGTACATCTACTGCGGCTCGCTGTATGTGGCGCAGCAGAAACTCGACATTAAAAACTGGCGCGACAGCCAGCAATCGCCCGGCTTCCTGGCGCCTGAACGGGCCTGGATGGATGAGATTGTCGGCAACATGGGATATGTCGATGCCCTGCGTGAAGTCAGTCGGGAAGGTGACCAGTACAGCTGGTGGCCGGATAACGAACAGGCCGAGATGCTGAATCTGGGCTGGCGTTTTGACTACCAGCTGCTGACACCGGGCTTGCGCCGCTTTGTACGAAGCGCTCGCATGCCGCGTCAGCCACGCTTCTCGCAGCACGCGCCATTGATCGTGGACTACGACTGGACACTGACTATCTAAGTGTTGATCGCAGATCCAGAAAAAGGCTCCCGCTCTGTTATCAAGGGCGGGGGCCTTTTTTGTATCCGAGGCACTTTCAGGCGAAACTGGGCGTTCGTTTATGCAAGGTGCGTATCCGGTACTGCAAAAGCACAGCGGCAATAAAAGTGACAACAGCCTGCAGTACGATGAATAGATAGATTGAAGGGCTATTAAAGTCATACAGGTAAATGACCGGGATAAACCCTGCAAGCATAAAGGTATTGATCAGTACTTGAGGGATCAGGGTGTCTCGCATTGCCCGCAAGTGGCTTGCCGTGAGCGAGAAGTAAAGCGAGCTCAATACCGACATGCATATCGCCACAAATCCTTCACTGGTAAACGTCAGCGAGCGGTCGCCAAAGATAAAAAACAAACCGCTTCCCAGCGCATAAAAACCCCCTGCAATCACGGCCATGAGCACGGCGGCGGCTAGTTGTCCGCGCGGGTAGATCTTGTCCGCATCCACGATATGCTGGCTGGTATAGACGCTATGAAGCTGAGCGAACGCTATGACCGGAATGCTGAGAAATCCGATAATAGACATACAGATCGAAAGATCGGCAACCAGGCTTTCATTCAGCGACAGCAGTTTTCCGTTAAGCAGGTAAAAGTACAATTTTTGCCCCGCTACCCCGGCGGCAATAGGAAAGCCCATTGAAACGACGTCTGCCAGTATTTTTGGCTTGACGAGGATGTGCCGGTATCCGAGCCGCATAGAGAGGCAGGCCAGGGAGATGAAGAGGGCTGTTTCGACAATCAAGAAGTAGCCAACAGCCAAGAAAACAAAGTCGTGCTTGCTGCAAAAAACAAAACAAAACATCAGGAATGCGCAGCCTGCACACGTGCACCACTTCTTTACGGTTGCACACGGCAAGGAGTGTCCAGAGGCTTCGTGGAAAAGATGGGTGAAGGTATTGATTACCAGCAAAGGGATGGCCGGAATATAAATAAGAGACAGGTAAAAAAGTTTATCCCTGTCAAGGCTGTCCAGAAAACGGATGGAGGGGAGGTAAGCGAATACGGCAAGGGCTGCGGCAAACGCAATGGCAGCGAATAAAACCGCTATCGACAGTCCGCTCTCAAAGATTGCCTGGGGAGTGAGCGCATTTTTTTGATGATGAACGATATTGCCAATGGCCGCCAGCGGCATGTAGAAAAGGGTAGATATAACTGAAAAGATCGCCAGGACATAGGCGAACACAGGAAGATCGGCAATATTCTTGTGCGCGAGCAGCGCCGCAGCGATGGAAATGCCAAAAAATGGAAAGAGTCGACTGACAATAAAATTCCATAAGTTTTCCTTTAGATTTTGCTCATAGGTCAACTTCACGTTCGACGTTTCCATAGGGTTATCATGTAATGCCCAAATATAGGCTAACAGGCATCCCTATAAGTTCGCATATCCAAGATAAGATGATGCCAGATTTCATCCACTTCCAGCGCGGGTGGCAGGACGGGATACATTGCCTGGTATTTTTATTGAGAAACAAAAGTTTTTATAATACTGGATCGCTATCTCAGCTTCTATCGGTGTCCACTGCCGGCAGAGCAATGGGGTGCAGCACCTTTTTGAGAATTCATCACGGCAGTTTTCATAATATCTTTATCCTTAAAGATAGTGGCGAAGACTGATCAAGCAGTCGACATAAAAACTAGACGAGTAAAAACAAATAGTCAACAGCATATTTTCAAGTGCCACTTGGCCTTTCTTTAAATTCGGTATTCACAGATGGCCATTGCACTAACATGGCGCGATAAATAACGGTGCGCTTTAAAATGAGGCTCTCTTAAAGGCATGGTTTATTTAGCGCGCATAAGTAAGTAGTTGTCGTTAAACGAATGCCTGGATAAACAAAGCATCGTACTGACGTCCACTCACCTGTTGTTTTGGCTCCCGCAATCAGCAAGCGTAGAAAAGCCCACCGAGGTGGGCTTTTCTACAAGGTGCCTGAGTTGCTGACTGAAACCTTACTTGATCGGCCGCCAGGTGAAGGGATAACGGTACACCACCCCGTCATTGGCCTTGACCCCTGCAATCACCACCAGCACTACCGCGCCAATCAGTACCAGGCCCAGCAGCGCAAAGCCGATCAGCACGAACATCAGCACATAGCAAATGGCCGAAGCAATCGCCACGGTGATCTGGAAGTTCAGTGCTTCCTTGCCCTGGTCGTCAATAAACGGGTCGCTCTCGCGCTTTACCTGCCACAGGATCAGCGGGCCGATCAGGCTGCCAAACGGAAACCACATCCCGAGGAACGCCGAAAAATGACAGAACATCGCCCATTTCCGGGCGTCGCGGCCCGGTTTGGGTGTTGAAAGATCCAGCTCACTCATCACGTTCTCCGGTTGGTCGTTTGAAGGCTTTGACAGTCAATCCGGCAATTTAGTCGGCCAATGCCGCTTGTTGCAGGGCAAAAATTTCGTTCATGCCTTTTTGTGCCAGTGCCAGCATGGCGTTCAGCTCTTCAGGCTGGAACGGTGCGCCTTCGGCGGTGCCCTGAACTTCGATGAAACCGCCGCTGCTGGTCATCACCACGTTGAGGTCGGTTTCGGCTGCCGAATCTTCAGGATAGTCCAGGTCAAGTACCGGTACGCCCTGGTACATGCCCACCGATACCGCCGCGATCATCTGCTTGATCGGGTCACCGCCTTTGAGGCCGCCACGCTTCTTGATGATCTTCAGGGCGTCGACCAGAGCAACCATGGCGCCGGTGATCGAGGCAGTGCGGGTGCCGCCGTCAGCCTGGATTACGTCGCAGTCGACGTACAAAGTGATATCGCCCAGTTTGGACATATCCAGTGCAGCACGCAGGGAGCGGCCGATCAGGCGCTGGATTTCCAGGGTGCGCCCGCCTTGCTTGCCGCGGCTGGCTTCGCGCTGGTTACGGTCGCCGGTGGCGCGTGGCAGCATGCCGTATTCGGCAGTCAGCCAGCCCTGGCCCTGGCCTTTGAGGAACCGCGGTACGCCATTCTCGACGCTGACGGTGCAGATGACTTTGGTGTCACCGAACTCGACCAGTACAGAACCCTCTGCGTGTTTGGTGTAGTTGCGGGTGATGCGGATCGGGCGGAGCTGATCGGCAACGCGACCACTTGGACGTTTCATGTGGGATACCTGTACGGGACGGAAAACTGCCGAGCATTATAAAGGAAAGGCCATGGCTGCGCAGGGCGCGTCTGTGAACCCTGGCGGGGAACGAAGATTGGATGTATTTACGACCGACGCCATTTGGGGCAGTTGCCCGCACTGCGTTACAATCTGTCGTCTAACCTGCCGCCAGGCTTAACTCATCCAATCGCGAGGTACCGTCCATGGTGCACAGCATGACCGCCTTTGCCCGCGTCGAAAGCGCCGGCACTCAGGGCACCCTGAGTTGGGAGCTGCGTTCGGTCAACAGCCGCTACCTGGAGCCGCACCTGCGTCTGCCTGAATCTTTCCGTGACCTCGAGGGCGCGGTGCGTGAAGCGCTGCGCCAGGGCATCTCCCGGGGCAAGCTGGAATGCACTTTGCGTTTCACTGAAGAAACCACCGGCAAGCCGCTGCAGGTTGACCGCGAGCGTGCCGCCCAGCTGGTGGCCGCCGCCGAGACCATCGCCAGCCTGATCAAGCAGCCTGCCGCGCTCAACCCGCTGGAAGTCCTGGCCTGGCCCGGTGTTCTGGTAGCCGATGCCAGCGACCCGCAAGCCTTGAACACCCAGGCCCTGGCGCTGTTCAAGCAAGGCCTGCAAGAACTGAAAAACGGCCGTGAGCGCGAAGGCGCGGAACTGGCCCGCCTGATCAGCGATCGCTTGACCGCCATCGAAAGCGATGTCGAAACCCTGCGCGAGCTGGTACCGCAAATGCTCGCCACCCAGCGTCAAAAGGTCCTCGATCGCTTTGCCGACATGAAGGCCGAGCTTGACCCCCAGCGCCTTGAACAGGAAATGGTTCTGCTCGCGCAAAAAAGCGACGTGGCCGAAGAGCTGGACCGCCTGAGCACCCATATTCTTGAAGTACGCCGCGTACTCAAGTCGGGGGGTGCTGCCGGGCGACGCCTGGACTTCCTGATGCAAGAACTGAATCGCGAGGCCAATACCCTGGGCTCCAAGGCATTCGATCCACGCAGTACCCAAGCGGCGGTCAACCTCAAGGTGTTGATCGAGCAGATGCGTGAACAAGTACAGAATATTGAGTAAGGCACACCCTGACATGACCCACAGCACTGGCACCCTTTATATCGTTTCTGCTCCTTCGGGCGCAGGCAAGACCAGCCTGGTCAAGGCATTGATCGACGTTGAGCCGCAGATCCGGGTATCGGTCTCGCACACCACCCGTGCCATGCGCCCAGGTGAAGTGAATGGCGTGAACTATCATTTTGTCGAGCGCGAAGAGTTCGTGAAAATGATCGAGCACGGTGACTTCCTGGAACGTGCCGAAGTGTTCGGCAACCTTTACGGCACTTCGCAAAGCCACCTGCAGCAGACCCTGGATGAAGGCCACGACCTGATTCTGGAAATCGACTGGCAAGGTGCAGAGCAGGTGCGCAAGCTGATGCCGCAGGCGCGCTCGATCTTTATCCTGCCGCCGAGCCAGGAAGCCTTGCGTCAGCGTCTGGACAACCGTGGCCAGGACAGCGACGAAATCATTGACGCACGCATGCGCGAAGCCGTGAGTGAAATGAGCCACTATGTGGACTATGACTACCTGATCATCAACGACGATTTTGCCCTGGCACTTGAAGACTTGAAGGCCATTTTCCGTGCCAATCGCCTTCAGCAAAAACGCCAGCAACAGCGTTTTGGCAAATTACTGGCCGAACTGCTCGGTTAATGAACACTTCCCAAAACCCCTGTAAGGGCTTTACATTGGCGCTTACAGAGGTTTTAGGAGCAGTGACGGAAAAATCAGCGCTTCCCTAATGGCTGGTGATTTTTTAAACTGTTCAGTCCGCTCGCCCATCCGGGCAGCGCGCATATTGCATTTGCTACGAGGAAGACCATGGCCCGCGTAACCGTTGAAGACTGTCTAGAACACGTGGATAACCGCTTTGAGCTGGTCATGCTCTCTACCAAGCGTGCCCGTCAACTGGCCACCGGCGGTAAAGAGCCTCTGGTGCAGTGGGAAAACGACAAGCCTACCGTTGTTGCCCTGCGCGAAATCGCAGAAGGCCTGATGAGCTACGAGTTTATCGCCAACGCTGAAATCGTCGAAGACGAACCGCTGTTCGCAGCGTTCGAGGACGAGTCCAACGAGGCGAACTAAGCCTATGCCCGGTCGACGTAGCACGGCGAAGGGTAAAAAGTTTTGGCAGGAGGTTTCCTCATGCCGAGCATAGACGCCCTCGCCGATCGCTTGTCGGCGTACCTCGGCCCGGACCAGGTCAATCTGGTCCGCCGGGCGTACTTCTACGCAGAACAAGCCCACGACGGCCAACGCCGACGCAGCGGCGAGCCTTATGTCACGCACCCGCTGGCAGTGGCAAATATCCTTGCCGACATGCATATGGACCATCAGAGCCTGATGGCGGCCATGCTGCATGACGTGATTGAAGACACCGGTATTGCCAAGGAAGCGCTGGTAGCGCAGTTCGGCGAAACCGTGGCCGACCTGGTCGATGGAGTCAGCAAGCTGACTCAGATGAACTTCGAAACCAAGGCCGAAGCCCAGGCTGAAAACTTCCAGAAGATGGCCATGGCCATGGCACGCGATATCCGCGTGATCCTGGTGAAGCTGGCTGACCGTCTGCACAACATGCGCACCCTCGAAGTGCTGTCCGGCGAAAAACGCCGACGGATTGCCAAGGAAACCCTGGAAATCTACGCACCCATCGCCAATCGGCTGGGCATGCACAGCATTCGTATCGAATTCGAAGACCTCGGTTTCAAGGCGATGTACCCGATGCGCTCCGCGCGCATTTATCAGGCGGTCAAACGCGCCCGGGGCAATCGCAAGGAAATCGTCAACAAAATTGAAGAATCGCTCAGCCACTGCCTGGCCATCGATGGCATTCAGGGCGAAGTCAGCGGTCGTCAAAAGCATATCTACGGCATCTACAAGAAGATGCGCGGCAAACGCCGGGCTTTTAACGAGATCATGGATGTTTACGCATTCCGGATCATCGTCGACAAGGTCGACACCTGCTACCGCGTGCTGGGCGCTGTACATAATTTGTACAAGCCCCTGCCGGGCCGGTTCAAGGACTACATCGCCATTCCCAAGGCCAACGGCTACCAGTCGTTGCATACCACGCTGTTTGGCATGCATGGCGTACCGATCGAGATCCAGATCCGTACCCGTGAAATGGAAGAAATGGCCAACAACGGCATCGCCGCCCACTGGCTTTACAAGTCCAGTGGCGACGAGCAGCACACGGGCACCCACGCCCGGGCGCGGCAATGGGTCAAGGGCGTGCTGGAAATGCAGCAACGCGCCGGCAACTCCCTCGAATTCATCGAAAGCGTGAAGATCGACCTGTTCCCGGACGAGGTCTACGTGTTTACGCCCAAAGGACGGATCATGGAGCTGCCCAAAGGCTCCACGGCCGTCGACTTTGCCTACGCGGTGCACACCGATGTGGGCAACAGCTGCATCGCCTGTCGCATCAACCGGCGTCTCGCACCGCTGTCCGAGCCGCTGCAAAGCGGCTCCACGGTCGAGATCGTCAGCGCTCCCGGCGCCCGACCCAACCCGGCCTGGCTTAACTTTGTGGTCACCGGCAAGGCGCGTACCCATATTCGCCATGCGCTCAAGCTGCAACGTCGTTCCGAGTCGGTCAACCTGGGCGAACGCCTGCTCAACAAGGTGCTTAACGGCTTCAACAGCGCGCTGGACAAGATCCCGGCCGAGCGCGTTCAGGCCATGCTCCAGGAATACCGCCTGGAGCATATCGAAGACCTGCTCGAAGATATCGGCCTCGGCAATCGCATGGCCTATGTAGTGGCCCGACGCCTGCTGGGCGAAGGCGAAGCATTGCCGAGCCCGGAAGGCCCGCTGGCGATTCGCGGCACCGAAGGCCTGGTGCTCAGCTACGCCAAATGCTGTACGCCGATCCCGGGGGATCCGATCGTTGGCCATTTGTCCGCAGGCAAAGGCATGGTCGTGCACCTGGACAACTGCCGCAATATCAGTGAAATCCGCCACAACCCCGAAAAGTGCATTCAGCTGTCGTGGGCCAAGGACGTTACCGGCGAGTTCAACGTTGAATTGCGCGTCGAACTGGAACACCAGCGCGGCCTGATTGCGCTGCTGGCCAGCAGCGTCAACGCTGCCGACGGCAATATCGAAAAGATCAGCATGGACGAACGCGATGGTCGCATCAGCGTGGTCCAACTGGTGGTCAGCGTACACGACCGTGTACACCTGGCCCGCGTGATCAAAAAACTGCGCGCCCTTACCGGGGTTATCCGCATCACTCGCATGCGTGCGTAGCCATCTAATTACAAGGAGTCACCCATGTCCAAGACTGTTATCACCAGCGACAAGGCACCTGCTGCAATCGGTACTTATTCTCAGGCGATCAAAGCTGGCAATACTGTCTACATGTCCGGTCAAATCCCGCTGGACCCAAAAACCATGGAACTGGTTGAAGGCTTTGAAGCCCAGACCATCCAGGTTTTCGAAAACCTGAAGTCGGTCGCTGAAGCCGCAGGCGGTTCGTTCAAGGACATCGTCAAGCTGAACATCTTCCTGACTGACCTGAGCCACTTCGCCAAGGTCAACGAGATCATGGGCACCTACTTCGAACAACCCTATCCGGCCCGCGCCGCCATTGGCGTTGCTGCACTGCCAAAGGGCTCGCAGGTAGAAATGGACGCTATTCTGGTTATTGAGTAACGCCCTCGGCGCAGCGTCTTCATGCTGCGCCACCCCCCCGCTCTTCCCGGCTTCAAAAGGATTCCACCATGCGCAAAGCGCTAGTGTTGTCACTGCTCTCCATTGTTTTGGGTGGTTGTGCCAGCGAACCCGCCCCCCGTGATATCAGTGGCATCTGGATCAATCAGGCAGCAATAGATGAAGCGGCCAAGGGTGGCGGCCTGCTTGACGCCTTGTCGTCGTCAGGGCCAACCCTGGAATGGAGCATCGACGCCAAAAACGCCAAGGCCACCTGGCGAAGCAGCTTTGAGCGGGACGAGGGTACGCTGGTGCCTGATGGCAGCGCGTCGTGGAAGGTCAATTTCTATGGCGGTGAGAATACTGACCTGAAGCTCGAAGGCTCTGAATTAATACAGTCAGCGACTGAATTCTTTCCGCGGCAGGCGTTCGTACGTCCAGCTCAAAGTGATGTCGGTGAAGTTTCCCGGGGCACAAATGCAGATTTGTTCAAATCGGTGCATTTTGAGCAGGCACTCAAGTCAGCCTATCTTGGGGGCGAATGGCGCGTACTGAGTGGTGCAGGTCAGGGTGCCAAGGTGACATTCTCGCCCAAGGGGCAAGTCAGTGGATTGCCTGGCATCAATGGCTATGAGCTGTGCCTGGGAGGTGACTGCGCCACTATGAGCGGCGGTTTGGACAGCCTCTGGCTTCAGCAGGGGGAAATGGGCGCAGCGCATATTTTTGTGCGCAAAGGCCGCACACTTGAAATCTTCGAGGCGGTGGACGTCTCAGCGCCCGACGAAATGCCCCAGCTCTACCCGGGCAAGCGTGAGTGGGCGCTGGAGAAGCTGTAAGCCAACCAAACGCCCGCTCCCACAAGACAACTCTCAGGCCTGCTCCCCCAAAATCGCAGCATAGCCCTCGCGATAATTCGAATAGCGCGGCTCCCAGCCCAGCGCCTTGGCGCGGGCATTGCTGCAGCGCTTGCTGCCTGCGCGGCGCACGCTCGCTTCGGCGGCCCATTCGGTAATGCCCAACCGCTCGCGCAACCAGTCCACCACTTCTGCCAGTGGCGCCGGTGCGTTATCCACACCTATATAGCAGTCATCCAGCGCCTTGCCCTGACGATCAGCCTCCAGCAGAAAGGCCAGCAGCCCCGCAGCATCATCGGCATGGATACGGTTGCCATACAGCGGCGGCTCAACCGCCACGCGATAACCTTTGCGCACTTGCCCCAGCAGCCATTCACGACCCGGCCCGTAGATCCCGGTCAGGCGTACCGCGCTGGCAGCGATGCCACTCTCCAGCGCCACCCGCTCGGCATCCAGGATGATCCGGCCAGAGTAGTTGGTGCTCAGGGCGGGCGATGTTTCGTCGATCCATTCCCCGTCTTTCTGGGCGTAAACGCCACTGCTGGATACAAACAGCAGACGCTTGGGTCGCTGACCATGCTGCTCCAGCCAACTCAGGGTGTTTTTCAGGCCGTCTACATATGCCGCCTGATAGCCCGCTTCGTCATGCTCGGTCGCCGCCGCGCTGTACACCACGTAATCAATTTGCCCGGTTGGCCATTGCGTCGGGCATTGCTCGCTGAACAAATCGCCCTCCACACCGATAACGCCCGTGGGTAAACGGTCAATGGAGCGGCGCAGGCCGTAGACCTGCCAATCCTGGTCGAGCAGTTGAGTCGCCAGACGGCTGCCGACATCACCGCATCCGACGATCAATACAGAGGCTTTGGGCATCGCAAAAATCCTAATGAAAAGTTACAAAAAGACGTAATTTGGCACGACCAAAGTCGTGACTTCCGAAAAAAACAGATGCTATTGCTTTTGTTAACAAGAATTACTTGCAATAATAACCCATCATTTTGCCCTTGGTCTTACAACGCGTTGTAGGGCATTACCTCATTACTTTTCTCAGGTCCGGCTAGCATGACACGCAATCATCCCACCGCTTCGCCAACCCAGCCTTCGAGCCCTGCACGCGTCTGGCGTGGGGTTGCGGCGCTGATGTTCAGCTTGATGTTGGCACCTGTTGCGGCATTTGCCGACGAGCCTGCTGCCCCGGCCGTGCACGCGGCCACTGAAGCAGCTGCCCCGGCACCTGTTGCTGCACCGGGTACGACTGATCCTACACTGGTTGAAGGCGCTGCTGCGCCAGCCGATAACGCGCCGCAAATAGTCGCAGAAGAAGACAACAGCCTGGGCATGGCCCATGACCTGTCGCCTTGGGGCATGTACAAAAACGCAGACATCATCGTCAAAATCGTAATGATCGGCCTGGCTATTGCTTCGATCATCACCTGGACGATCTGGATTGCCAAAGGCTTTGAAGTCCTGGGTGCCAAGCGTCGTCTGCGCAGCGAAATTGCCCAACTGAAAAAAGCTCGCACCTTGAAAGAAGCCAGCGAGACGGCTGGCAAAGAAGGCACCCTGGCCCACTTGCTGGTGCAGGACGCCCTTGAAGAAATGCGCCTGTCGGCCAACAGCCGTGAAAAAGAAGGCATCAAGGAGCGTGTAAGCTTCCGTCTTGAGCGTCTGGTTGCAGCGTGCGGTCGCAACATGAGCAGCGGCACTGGCGTACTCGCCACCATCGGTTCCACAGCACCGTTCGTCGGTCTGTTCGGTACCGTATGGGGCATCATGAACAGCTTTATCGGCATCGCCAAAACCCAGACCACCAACCTGGCAGTTGTTGCGCCGGGTATTGCCGAAGCCCTGCTGGCCACGGCACTGGGTCTGGTCGCAGCGATCCCTGCGGTAGTGATTTACAACGTCTTCGCCCGCTCCATCACCGGCTACAAGGCCCAGGTGGCGGATGCGTCTGCTGAAGTGTTGCTGTTGGTTAGCCGTGACCTCGATCACCTGCCGCCCGAGCGCAGCTCGCAACCGCACATGGTGAAAGTGGGGTAATCGGCCATGGGCCTGCATTTAAAAGAAGGCGATGACGATCTCGCCGAAAACCATGAAATCAACGTCACCCCCTTTATTGACGTGATGCTGGTACTGCTGATCATCTTTATGGTGGCAGCACCGCTGGCCACTGTGGATATCAAGGTTGACTTGCCTGCTTCCAGCGCCAAACCGGCGCCTCGCCCTGAGAAACCTGTGTTCCTCAGCGTCAAGGCTGATCAGCGCCTGTACCTGGGCGAAGAGCCGGTCACGGTTGAAGCCCTGGGCCCGACCCTGGATGCCAGGACCCACAACAACAAAGACACGACGATCTTCTTCCAGGCCGACAAGGGCGTGGACTACGGTGACCTGATGAGCGTGATGGATGCTTTGCGCGCAGCGGGTTATTTGAAGGTGGGTCTGGTCGGACTTGAGACGGCAGCCAAGAAATGACCATAGCGCGCCAAAAGATGACGCGTTACGCAATCAGCCTGGCCGCGGTGTTGGCCATCCATGCCGTGGCCGTGATTCTGGCCCTGCAATGGTCCAACCCGCGCGCTATCGAACTTCCGCCGCAAGCGATGATGGTTGACCTGGCGCCGTTGCCAGCACCACCGCCGCCTGCGCCGCCCAAAGTGGTGACACCGCCACAACCCCCGGCGCCGGTGGAAGAGTTGCCGATACCCAAGCTGGCCGAAGCGCCCAAACCGAAGATTTCTGTACCCAAACCGGTCAAGCCCAAGCAAAAGCCTCAACCGCCCAAGCCTGTGGAAAAACCGGACCCGGTCAAAGAGAAACCTTCAGAAGAGAAACCGAGCGACGCAACGCCGACCAAAAATACCAGCGAGAAATCCGCTGCACCGGCACCGGGGCCGTCGGCGCAACAACTGGCGGCCAAGGCCAGTTGGGAAGGCACTTTGCTCAGTCACCTGGGCAAGTACAAAAAGTACCCGCCTGCTGCGCAATCCCGTGGCAAGGAAGGCTTGAACCGTCTGCGCTTCGTGGTAGACGCCGAAGGCAAGGTACTGTCCTACGAACTGGTAGGGCGCTCTGGCAACGCCGATCTGGACCGGGCCACCCTGGAAATGATTCGCCGGGCACAACCCCTGCCCAAGCCGCCGCCTGAAATGCTGACCAATGGCAGCATCGAGATCGTGGCACCCTTCGTTTATTCCATCGATAAACGTCGGCGCTAACACCACAAAGGGCACCTCAGGGTGCCCTTTGTGCATCTGCGGTCTGGATAAAAAACCAGTCATACCTTGATTGGCTACTGTAGCTCTGAGGGTAATGTCTGATAACGTGCGTCTATCGATTGCAGCCGCTATGCTTGGCCCGCAACCACAGGGACGCACGCTATGACGCTTACAGAATTACGCTACATCGTTACCCTCGCCCAAGAGCAGCACTTCGGCCACGCCGCCGAGCGCTGCCATGTCAGCCAGCCGACCCTGTCGGTGGGTGTGAAAAAACTGGAAGACGAACTCGGTGTGCTGATTTTCGAGCGCAGCAAAAGTGCCGTGCGTGTAACCCCCGTGGGCGAAGCCATCGTGGCCCAGGCGCAAAAGGTGCTGGAGCAGGCCCAGGGCATTCGCGAACTGGCTCAGGCCGGCAAGAACCAGCTGACCGCTCCGCTTAAAGTAGGCGCGATCTATACCGTGGGTCCGTATCTGTTCCCGCATCTGATCCCGCAACTGCACCGGGTTGCCCCGCAGATGCCGTTGTATATCGAAGAAAACTTCACCCATGTGCTGCGCGACAAACTGCGCAACGGCGAGCTGGATGCAATCATCATCGCCCTGCCGTTCCAGGAAGCCGACGTGCTGACCATGCCGCTGTATGACGAGCCGTTTTACGTGCTCATGCCCAGCGAGCACCCGTGGACCAAAAAAGACACCATCGACGCCAGCCTGCTCAACGACAAGAGCCTGCTGTTGCTGGGCGAAGGTCACTGCTTCCGCGATCAGGTGCTGGAAGCCTGCCCGACTGTGGCCAAAGGCAATGATGGCGCCATGCACACTACGGTCGAATCCAGCTCGCTGGAAACCATCCGCCACATGGTCGCTTCCGGCCTGGGTATCTCGATTCTGCCGTTGTCGGCTGTCGACAGTCATCACTATGCCCCGGGCATCCTGGCTGTGCGTCCGCTGACCCCGCCGGTACCGTTCCGCACCGTTGCCATCGCCTGGCGCGCCAGCTTCCCGCGGCCAAAGGCGATTGAAATCCTCGCAGACTCGATCCGCCTGTGCTCGGTGGCCAAGCCGCCTGCCGCGACCTAAGTGCCACTGCAATGACCGAGTTGTCGAAAGTGTCGGTCACCGCGCTCAAGGGCGTCGGTGAGGCCATGGCCGAAAAATTGGCCAAGGTCGGACTGGAAAACGTCCAGGACGTGCTGTTCCATTTGCCGTTGCGCTATCAGGACCGCACCCGCGTTGTCCCGATTGGCGCTTTGCGCCCCGGTCAGGATGCCGTTGTCGAGGGCCGGGTCATTGGCGCCGACGTGGTCATGGGCAAGCGCCGCAGCTTGCTGGTGCGCATCAACGATGGCACCGGCGGCCTGAGTCTGCGCTTCTACCACTTCAGCAATGCGCAGAAGGAAAGCCTCAAACGTGGCACCGAAGTGCGCTGCTATGGCGAAGCCCGCCCCGGCGCTTCGGGGCTGGAGATCTACCATCCCGAATACCGCGCCATTACCGGCGACGAACCGCCACCTGTCGACACCACGCTGACGCCCATCTACCCCACCACCGAAGGCCTGACCCAACAGCGCCTGCGTCAGCTCAGCCAGCAAAGCCTGGCCATGCTCGGCCCGCGCAGCCTGCCCGACTGGTTGCCGCCGGAGCTGGCCAAGGACTATCAACTGGCCCCGCTGGATGAAGCCATTCGCTATCTGCATCAGCCGCCTGCCAATGCTGATGTTGAAGAACTCGCCCTGGGCCATCACTGGGCCCAGCACCGCCTGGCCTTTGAGGAGCTGCTGACTCACCAGCTGTCGCAACAGCGACTGCGCGAGAGCCTGCGTTCACAACAAGCCCCGGCGTTGCCCAAGGCGAAAAAACTGCCAGTGCAGTTCCTCGCCAATCTGGGTTTCCCGCCGACGGGCGCGCAGACCCGGGTTGGCAACGAGATTGCCTACGACCTCAGTCAGCCCGAACCCATGTTGCGCCTGATTCAGGGCGACGTGGGCTCCGGCAAGACCGTGGTTGCGGCCATGGCAGCGTTACAAGCACTTGAGGCGGGTTATCAGGTTGCCCTGATGGCCCCCACGGAAATCCTCGCCGAGCAGCACTTCATCAACTTCAAGCGCTGGCTCGAGCCTTTGGGCCTTGAAGTGGCGTGGCTGGCCGGCAAGCTCAAGGGCAAGGCCCGGGTCAGTGCGCTGGAGCAAATCGCCAGCGGCGTACCGATGGTGGTCGGTACCCATGCTCTGTTCCAGGACAACGTGCAGTTCAAGAACCTGGCGCTGGTGATCATCGACGAACAGCACCGCTTTGGCGTGCAGCAACGTCTGGCCCTGCGCAACAAGGGCGTGGGCGGAGTGATGTGCCCGCACCAGCTGATCATGACTGCCACGCCGATCCCGCGCACCCTGGCCATGAGCGCCTATGCCGACCTCGACACCTCGATCCTCGACGAGCTGCCGCCGGGCCGTACTCCGGTTAATACGGTACTGGTGGTCGATACGCGGCGTCTCGAAGTGATCGAGCGGGTGCGCGCCGCCTGCGCTGAAGGGCGCCAGGCGTATTGGGTGTGCACCCTGATCGAAGAGTCGGAAGAAATGACCTGCCAGGCTGCCGAAACCACCTTTGAAGACCTCTCCAGCGCCTTGGGTGAGCTGCGCGTCGGGTTGATTCACGGGCGAATGAAGCCCGCTGAAAAAGCCGAAGTCATGGCGCGCTTCAAGGCTGGCGAGCTGCAATTGCTCGTGGCCACCACGGTGATTGAGGTGGGCGTCGACGTGCCCAACTCAAGCTTGATGATCATCGAAAACCCCGAGCGCCTCGGCCTGTCCCAGCTGCACCAGTTGCGCGGTCGCGTGGGCCGGGGCAGCGCCGTCAGCCATTGCGTGCTGCTGTATCACCCGCCGCTGTCACAAATCGGCCGTCAGCGCCTGGGCATCATGCGCGAGACCAACGATGGCTTTGTGATCGCCGAAAAAGACCTCGAACTGCGCGGCCCCGGCGAAATGCTCGGCACCCGCCAGACCGGTCTTCTGCAATTCAAGGTCGCCGACCTGATGCGCGATGCCGACCTGCTACCCGCCGTGCGCGAGGCCGCCCAGGCGTTGATCGAACGCTGGCCGAGCCATGTCAGCCCCCTGCTTGATCGCTGGCTGCGCCACGGTCAGCAATATGGTCAGGTGTAAAAGACCATTCAGTAAATGGCCCGGCGGCCGATCAAGAGCTAATCAAAATCAAGTTGTACAGAACGGATGCAGACCATGACTGAAGTTGCCAGTGCCCTTGTTGCTGCGAGCACGCCGTCCGTTATCGGGCGCTTGCTCGGTGACCTGGCTGTTGCCTATCGCAAAGTCCCGGATCACCCGGAGCTCGACCCTGCGCGCAAGGTGCACGCCGTACTGCTCGACGATTCGATCGGTCCCCTGCTGGTGCTGTTCACCCAGAATCATTTACTTGATCTGAACCGTCTGGCCGACTTGACCGGGCGGCGCATGACCGCCGTTGCGCCGGAGCGCCTGCAGGTCTTGCTGGACAAGCATGGCCTGAGCCAGCTGCCGGGCTTGCCGGCGCTGGTCAACTCGCCCTGCCTGTACGAAGAACACTTGCTGCAACAACCCTCGCTGCTAATCAGCACGGGTGAACCGGGCCTGTGGCTGGAGATTGCCCAGCAAGACTTCAAACCCCTGCTCAAAAACGCCAGCGCCGGCCGTTTTGGCGAGCCTTTGGGCGCCATCACACCTGATCTCGGCGGGGACGATGGCGAGGCCATCACCCGGGCAGTGCAGGCCTTCACGGCGCGGCGCATCCAGCAGCGGCTGGAGGCCACCATCGAACTGCCACCGCTGTCCGAGAGCGTGCGCAGAATCATGCGGCTGCGCTCCGACCCTGACGTGACCATCGATGAAATCACCAGCGTGGTGGAAACTGACCCGGCGCTGGCGGCGCAGGTCATGAGCTGGGCCTCGTCATCGTTTTACGCCTCGCAGAGCAAGATTCGCTCGGTCGAAGACGCCATTGTGCGCGTGCTGGGGGTTGATCTGGTGATCAACCTGGCACTCAGCCTGTCGCTGGGCAAAACCCTGAGCCTGCCCAAGGACCATCCGCAATCGAGCACTCCTTACTGGCAGCAGTCGATCTACACCGCGGCGGTGATTGAAGGGCTGACCCGGGCCATGCCTCGGGAGCAGCGCCCCGAAGTCGGCATGACTTACCTGGGCGGGTTGCTGCACAATTTTGGTTACCTGCTGCTGGCCCATGTATTTCCGCCGCATTTTTCGCTGATCTGCCGGCATCTTGAGGTAAACCCCCACGTCAGCCACAGCCTGATCGAGCAGCACCTGTTGGGTATCAGCCGTGAACAGATGGGCGCCTGGCTGATGCGCTTTTGGGGGATGCCGGATGAGTTGGCGATTGCCGTACGCTATCAACACGACCCGGCTTATGTGGGGGTGGATGCGCAGTATCCGAACCTGGTGTGTGTGGCGCTGGGCTTGCTGCGCAGCCGTGGAGTCGGTCACGGTGCGTGTGCGCCGTTGCCGGATGCGTTGTTCGAGCGTCTTGGCGTGCCACGAGAAAAGGCTGAGGCGGTGGTGGGCAAAGTATTGGAGGCTGAAGTGTTGCTGCGCGAGATGGCGGCGCAGTTCGGTCAGGCTTGAATAACTAAAAGCACAAGCCCCTCACCCCATCCCTCTCCCAGAGGGTGAGGGAGCTGATTGTCGGTGTTCTTGAAATCGCGCGCGGTCAGTTCCCTCTCCCTCTGGGAGAGGGCTAGGGTGAGGGGCTCTTGATCTTAAGCCTTGGCCTTTTTACGCGGCTTGAGGTACTTGGTCAGGCCCTGGAACCAGATCACCAGCGCCGGGTTGCCCTTGATCTGAATCGACTTGTCCTGAATCCCTGTCATGAACGCCAGTTGCTTGTTCTTCGCCTGCAGCGTAGCGAAGCCGTAGGCGGCATCTTTAAAGGCGATGGCAAACGCCGGCTCGGGGTACAGGCCGCCGTGGCTGGTGATGCGCTGGTCTTTGACCTTGAAATGACGGGCCACTTTGCCGTCGAGGGTTTGCAGCTGGAACACCAGATCCTTGTCCACCAATTGTTGCTGGAAAGCAGGATTGTTGCGGCTGGCTTTGCCCATCAAAAAGCCCAGCATCCAGAGCAGAAAACGAAATTTCATGTACGCGGCCTCGGGGAAATAAAAAATGGCCGGCGCAGTGTAACGATTTGAGCGAAGAACGCCATATTTCTGCAGAGTTAGGCGTAGATGGGCTAGGTTTTGCCACTTATGGCCGCACAATCGGCCCGTGTTTTCTCAAGAACGGGCCGCTGGCAAGGCCAGCTTGCCCATTCTTCATGTAGCCCGTGCCTTAAGGATTCACGCTGTCCTTGAGGAATTTGCCCGGTTTGAACGCCACCGTGTTGCTGGCCTTGATGGTGACCGGCTGACCGGTTTGCGGGTTTTGCCCCGTACGGGCACCGCGGTGGCGCTGGATAAAGGTGCCAAAGCCGACCAGCGTAACGCTGTCCTTGCGATGCAGGGCCTGGGTGATTTCTTCCAGCACCGCATTGAGAACGCGGTTGGCTTGTTCTTTGGTTAGGTCAGCCTTTTCAGCGATAGCTGCGGCGAGATCGGGTTTACGCATGATGAAGCCTCATTGACGGTTTTTTGTTGTTATGTCCGTGCTGCTCTCTACGGAACAGCGCCCAAGGCGCCGCAGGCTCTAAACTGCGGCAGACCCGTGTGAGAATGGCACGCGACCAAGGTCGGCGCCAGCCTCTGCACAGGCTTTGTTGAGTCAAGGCAATGGCATATGCGACAGAATGAGCCGCTTTTACGCCAAAAGTGCAGGCAGCTCTTTGTTTAGCGCGAGTTTTTCTCGAACAGCCTCACCCGTCAGCGCATAACCGAGCAACTTGCCGTCTGCGTCGCGGCACAGCGCCTTGATATCGGCGCCCTGGCCTTCCACGGTCCACACACCCTCATAGCCACGCGGCACAGGTGACACCACCAGCGGGCAAACCGGGGTTTTCACCGTAATGGGCATGGCTCCGTAACTGACCGCGGTCGGGTTGCCTGCCAGGGTTTGCGCCAGCGCCCGGGCGCAACTCATCAACGGCATCACATACAGCAGGTTAAGGCCGTCGACCTCGGCACAATCGCCCAGCGCGTAGATATGGGAGTGAGAGGTTTTAAGATGACGATCCACCTCAACCCCGCGATTGACCTTGATCCCCGCAGCGGCGGCCATATCAATGCGAGGGCGCAAACCGATGGCGGACACCACCACATCGCACGGAACGACACTGCCATCCGACAAATGCGCCTCGAGGCCGCTGTCGGTACGTTGCAGGCGGGTCAACACCGGGCCCAGATGAAAGCGTGCGCCCAGGCTTTCGAGGCCAGCCTGCACCGCCGCTGCAGCAGCGGGGTGTAAAAGGGTTGGCATCACTTGCTCGCAGGGCGCGACCAGATCGACCTCATAACCGCCTGCGATCAGATCGTTGGCAAATTCGCAGCCGATCAGCCCGGCGCCCAGGATCAAGACGCGGCGTTTACCTGCGGCAGCTGCGCGAAAACGCGCGTAGTCTTCCAGGTCATTGATCGGGAAGATCGCATCCTGGGCGTCGCCCTCCACCGGGACCTGCACCGTTTGCGCACCCCAGGCCAGCACCAGGTCACGATAGGGCACCGCCTCTTCACCGATCCACAATTGCTTGTGGCCCGGGTCGATACCGCTGATGCGGGTATGGATACGCACCTGGGCCTTGAGCTGCTCGGCCATCGCCTCGGGCGTGGCCATGCTCAGGCCGTCAGCCTCTTTGTTTTTGCCAAAGCCGGTAGACAGCATTGGCTTGGAGTAAGAGCGCCCGTCATCGGAGGTGATCAACAGCAGCGGGGTTTCGCTGTCCAGCTTGCGAAACTCACGGGCCAGGTTATAGCCGGCCAGCCCGGTGCCAACGATCACGACAGGTGCGTTCATGCCAATCTCCAGAAGTTGAATCAGGTTTTAAAAGGGTTGATCAGTTGATTTCAATCATCTCGAAATCCATTTTACCGACGCCACAATCCGGGCACAGCCAGTCTTCAGGTACGTCCTGCCACAGGGTACCGGGGGCGATGCCATCATCCGGCCAGCCGTCGGCTTCGTTATAAATCAGTCCACATACAATGCATTGCCACTTCTTCATCTGGGTATTTCCTAAAGGTTCAGGCTTGGACAAGGCCACGGACTTATCAACAGGCGCCGTGTTACTCGTCAAATTCAGGGCGTTTTGTACTGATGACCACCCGCAGATGCAAGCACCAATACGGGCAAAAGTCCCTTGGACGCTCATTCGAGGATCCGCGTGATAAGCTCGCCGACCTCAATGGCTGCCAATTATGACCCACCGTGCCGCACATAACTTCTCCGCTTATCCCCCCTGTATGGCTTGAACAAGGCCAACTTCCTGCGCTGCCTGACACACAGACCCTGGACTGGCTATTTGACGAGGGCTCTCTGACTCGGCGTCTCACTGCAATTTCAGATAATGCCTTCAGCGTGCTTCCACTTTATGAAGGTTGGCAAGTACTGCGCCCGGATGAATGCGCTGCGTTGGACCTGCCTGAAGGCGTTCAGGGCTGGGTGCGCGAAGTGTATTTGCGCGGGCACGGTGAGCCTTGGGTGTTTGCACGCAGTGTCGCGGGTAAAAGCTCACTGCAAGAGGGTGGCCTGAACATGGACGAACTGGGCAACCGCTCGCTGGGGGAGTTGCTGTTCAGCGACCAGGCCTTTGAGCGCGGAGCCCTGCAGGTGTGCCATTACCCGCGTAACTGGTTGCCGCAGGTTGATCAGGTCGATCACCTGTGGGCACGCCGCTCGCGCTTTGTGCGTGGCAAACTGAGCGTGCTGGTGGCCGAAGTGTTTTTACCCAAACTGTGGGCCGCCCTCGGTGCCCGGTCGGAGAACAATTGATGTACACGCGCCTGCTCAAATCACTCAACCGTTTCAACCCCCGTGCCTGGGACTTTATCCAGCTGACCCGCATGGACAAGCCCATCGGCATCTACCTGCTGCTGTGGCCGACCTTGTGGGCATTGTGGGTGGCCGCCAAAGGCGTACCCTCGGTGGGTAACCTGCTGATTTTTGTCTTAGGCGTGGTGTTGACCCGTGCTGCCGGCTGCGTGATCAACGACTTTGCCGACCGCAAGGTGGATGGTCATGTCAAACGAACAGAACAACGGCCTATGGCCAGTGGCAAAATCAGCAGCAAAGAAGCCCTGGTGTTCTTTGCGCTGTTGATGGGGGTCAGCTTCCTGCTGGTGCTGTGCACCAATGCTCCGACCATCTGGCTTTCATTTGGCGCGCTGGCACTGGCGGCCACTTACCCGTTCATGAAGCGCTACACCTACTACCCGCAAGTGGTGCTGGGCGCAGCGTTCTCGTGGGGCATACCGATGGCCTTTACGGCCGAGACCGGCAGCCTGCCTGCTGCGGCCTGGCTGCTGTACATCGCCAACCTGCTGTGGACAGTGGCCTACGACACCTACTACGCCATGACCGACCGCGAAGATGATCTCAAGATCGGGGTTAAATCCACTGCCATCCTGTTTGGCGATGCCGACCGCGTGATCATCCTCAGCCTGCAGGGTCTGGCCCTGGGTTGCCTGCTGCTGGCAGGGTCGCACTTTGAGCTGGGCGGCTGGTTCCACCTTGGCCTGCTGGCGGCGGCGGGCTGTTTTGTGTGGGAATTCTGGTACACCCGCGACCGTGATCCGCAGCGCTGCTTCAAGGCCTTCCTGCACAACCACTGGGCAGGGTTGGCGATTTTTGTGGGGATCGTGCTCAATTATGCGGTGGCTTGAGCCCCTGCCCCGCGAGTTTTTTCAACGCTGACCCAACCCGTGTGGGAGCGGGCTTGCTCGCGATGCGGACAGCGCGGTGGCGCTGCAAGACCGCGACGATCCAGTCGCGAGCAAGCCCGCTCCCACATCGGCCTTACCCCGCTGGCACCAGCCGCAAGGTGCTGCGGGTATTGAGCTGGATTTCGTTTTCGTCCATATGCGGTTTGTCGTAATCACCCTCGATGTAGGACTCGGCCTGGTCGCGGTAGTGCTTGTCGAACGGCACGCCACTTTGCCCGACCGGGTTGATGGTCAGCCCGTGGGACGGCTCGGCAAAGTCGATCAGGCGCCGGGTAGACGGGCCGTAGCTCACTGGCCACGGGGCATTGCCCAGTTTGGCGCTGAGGTTGTTGGGCACTTCGTGGCCGCCGGGGGCGGCGAAGGGGCCGACGTTGAGCAGCCAGTCCAGGGGCTTTTGCCGCCCCAGCGGGTGTTCATGGGTCAGGGTGTGGGCCACGCCCCAGCGCCATTGCCCGGGGTCGTCACCCAGGGTGGCCTTCAAATGGGCGATGCTGGCCTGCCACGCCACCTTGACCGTATCGGCGCGGGTTTCTGTGCGCGCGGTGCTGCGGTTGTCCCACCACAGTGAATCCGGGCTGGCCGCAAGGCGCGGCAAGGCAGCATCGATCACACGCGTAGTCAGCATGGCATCAAAAAAACTGTCGCCCAGTTTGTCGCGCATGGTGGCCTCTGTGAGGCTGTACAAAAACTGGTTGAACAAGGTCGCCGCAGTTGAGTCCAGCGGATAATCGCCCTTCCACTGTGCCAGTTGCTCCACCAGTTTGCGTTCGCCCGGGTCCGTGACCACTTCGCGCAGCACCGGCAACAGGGGCTTGAGCACACGCTGCGCGTAGCCCGTGGCAGTCCCCAACTGCAAGGCCTGGCTGTTTTTCAGGTTCCACTTCACGCTGGCATCGCTGAGCTGGCGATCAAGCTGCTGGCCGCGATCGGCCAGGTTGTAATAACCGGGAATCTCGATGCCGGCAGGCGACAGCGGCTGAAAGTTGGCCGACACGATATAGCCCCGCGCCGGGTTTTCTTCCTGGGGGTTGGCGCTGAACGGGTAAAAACCGTCTTTATCGGCCTGTGAGGTGCTGCCATCGAGGATGAATGCCGGGTTGACCCCCGCCGGGCGTTTGGGCAACTGCGCTGCTGCCCACCATCCGATATCCCCCTTGGCGTTTGCCCACACCAGGTTCAGCCCCGGCGCCTGAATAAACGTCGCTGCCGTACGCGCCCTGCTCAGGGTGTCGGCGCGGTTGAGCTGGTAGAAGCCTTCGAGGATCGGATTTTTCGTTTCCAGAAAGCCCCACCACATGGCAATCGGCGTGTTGCCCGCCGTGGCGCCCAGCACGTCATTGATAATCGGCCCGTGGGGTGACTGGCGCAGGGTGAGGGTCACCGGCGCCTCGCCCTTGACGGCAATCTGTTGCTCGCTGCGGGTCATGTCGACCCACTGGCCGTAGTACCACACCTGGTTGGGGTTGGCGGGGTTGGTCTTTTCCGCGATCAGGTCCAGGTCGTCGTTCTGGAACATGGTCAGGCTCCAGCCAAAATCGGGGTTGTTGCCCAGAAAAGCGAACGGCACCAGCGCCTGATGGTAGCCATACAGGTCGAAATCCGGTGCCGACAGCTGCGCTTCGTACCACACAGACGGTGCCGCAAAACGGATATGCGGGTCACCCGCCAGCAGTGGCTTGCCACTTTGTGTGCGTTTGCCTGACACCACCCAGGCGTTGCTGCCTTCAAACTGCGGCAAGCCCGCCTGGCTCAGGGCCTGATCGCTCAGTTGGGCCAGCGCCCCCAGGGTTTCCCAGTCGCTGGCCGCCAGTGCAGGAGACAATACGCCCTGGGGCTGCCAGTCGAGGTCGAAGATTTTCAGGTAATCGCTGCCCAGTTGGTCACGTATATAGGTCAGCAGCGGTTCGGTACGAAAGCCGGCGGCAAAGCTGTAAGCCATGTAGCCGGCGACACTGATGGTATCTTCGCCGGTAAAGGGCCGGGGGGCGATGCCCAGCAGGTCGAACTCCACGGGTTTGGGGTTGTTGGCCTGGTATTGATTGATCCCGTCCAGGTAAGCCTGCAAGGCCAGAAATGACGGGGACTGGTGATCCAGCTCAGTCAAGTAACTCGCAGCCCGCTCACGGATGCGCAGGCTGCGAAACAGCTTGTCGGTATCGACCAGCTTGGGGCCCAGCACCTCGGCCAGTTCGCCCCGGGCGAGGCGGCGCATGATCTCCATCTGAAACAGCCGGTCTTGTGCCTGAACGTAGCCCAGGGCCCGGTACATATCCGCCTGGTTGCCTGCACGAATATGCGGCACACCGCGCTCGTCATAACGCACCGTGACCGGCCCCTGCAACGCTGCAAGCGCCACTTGCCCCTGGCGTACGGGCAGTTTGCTCTGCACGTACCAGGCCCCGCCGCCTGCAAGGACGACAATGGCAACGGCGATAACGGTCAGGCTGCGATTCATGAAGCAACTCCTTGTTCTGGTCGTACGCGCCGGGGCGATATCAGTGGGCGGCGCTTTTATCTTGCCAGGAGCAGTAACAGCCCACCGCCATGGTATGGGTGGCCTTGACCGGGCGACCTTCGCTCAGGGCTTGCAGGATGGGTTCTATGAAACTGTTGCTGGCGTTGCAGGTGGCCCCTTCGCTGTAGGGGCCAAAGTAGGCCAGTTGGCCACTGCGGTCCCAGATGGCCACGGCCGGGCTGGCACTCAGATGCTCGGCGCCGGGCAGGCTGGCCAGCGCCTTGATCGCGCCCAGGGTGGCGGGTAATTGACCGTGAGTGCCGGGCTTTTGCAGTGAGTAGAATTCGACGCCTTGGGGCGCGTAATGAGCCAGCAGCTCGCTGAGGTGCTGCTGGTTGCCAACGTTGCAGGGGCACGCCGGGTCCCAGAAGTGCACCACGCGAATGGCACCCGGACCCGACAGTTCGGCGGGCAGGCTCAGTACATCTCCGGAGAACAAAGCGGCCTGATCACTGAAGGCACGGATATAGCGGCCCTGGAACCAGTCGTAGGCCGTCCACAACCCCACCGCGCAGATCAGCGTCAGCAGGCAGGCCAACAGGGTTTTGAACGGGGGCACCGGCATTGGAAAGCTCCTTGAAGGCCGCGTAGCTTGCCATGCTTGACCTGACAGATGAATATTGAAGGTCTATAAAGCCTGTTTTGCGCGCCTGCGCCCTGTCTGGAAGCCTCTATGCCTGCCCTGTTTTCTCCCGATTCCTTGCGCGCCAGCCTGCAGCCGCTGGCTGCGGGCCAGCCGTTATCGAGTGAAGCCCTGGCGTATCAGCGTTATTACGGTCTGGATTTTCCCCATCGTCAGGCGCCAGTCAAACGTCAGTTGGGGCGCTTCACTGCGGGGGGTTACGAGATCGTCAGTCAGGTGTGGTGGCCAGCCTCGTCACCCGTGGCGACCTTGTTTGTGATTCACGGGTTTTACGATCATATGGGGCTTTACCGGCATGTGATCGAATGGGGGCTGGACCACGGATTTGTAGTGATCGCCTGTGATCTGCCGGGGCACGGGCTGTCCAGTGGCGAGCGGGCCAGTATCGACGATTTCGCGCGGTACCAGGCGGTGCTGCAAGGCCTGTTTATCGAAGCGCAATCATTGCAGTTGCCGCAGCCCTGGCATCTGTGCGGGCAAAGCACGGGGGGAGCGATTGTGCTCGATCACCTGTTGCGCTGCGGTGCGCAAAGCCCGGCACAGGGCCAGGCAATACTGCTTTCGCCCCTGGTGCGACCCAAGGGCTGGAGCTGGTCGAAACTCAGCTACTACCTGCTGCGCCCGTTCGTCAAAGGCATTGCCCGGCGTTTTAGCGAAAACTCCAACGACCCGGCTTTTTTGCCGTTTCTGCAAGCCGACCCTCTGCAACCGGTGCGCTTGCCGACGGCCTGGGTGGGTGCCCTGGCGCGCTGGATCCCGCGAATTGAAGGCGCGGCACCGAGTGCGCGGCAGCCGCTGGTGATTCAGGGCCAGGACGATAAAACGGTGGATTGGCAGCATAACCTTGAGGTGCTCAAGGCCAAGTTCAATCAGCCGCAGACACTGCTGTTGCCTGAAGCCCGGCACCATCTGGCGAATGAAACGCCCGAGATACGTGAGCGATATTTCGCTTTTCTGGACAAGTATTTCTGAGACCCTGAAGGGCGCTGTCCTATGGGTTCAGGTTGGCAGTGCTTTGCCCCACTGCCAGCCCGGCGCGAACCGCTGCCAGGGCTGCTTGATAATAGGTCTTGCCTTCAGGCGATTGCGCAAAGGTAACGAACTCTTCCAGCTCCGGGTCAGACAGATCGCGATACACGTAGAGCAAGGTGTTATCCAGCTCGCCGCCGATCTGATCCATCAACCGCTGGCGCTGCCCGTTCAACATGCTCTGCGCTTGCCCGCCACCCAGTAGCCCCGGGATCATCGAACTCAAGCTGTCCGCGGCAACACCGGCAATCGCCAGGCTGACTTCGGCCCCGGCTTCACGGGCAGGCAGTGCGCGAGACAAATGATTGATCAGCAACTGGCGGGTAGCGTCGGCGTCCATGCGCGGCAGGCCCTGCGCATGCATGGCCAATTGATCGCGGCGCGTGGCCAACAGCTCGGCGGCGACAATTTTGCCGCCCAATGGCGAGCGGAAAAACACCAGCGCCGGCTTCGGATCAGGCAAGTTGCTACGCATCTGTTCCTTGGCCCGCTTATCCATCGCCGCAGGTGCAAAACGCTGGCTACTGTTGTTGACCAACGCCTGGTAGACCGCTGGCGGCAAATTGTTGCGATAACGCTCCTGAGCAGCGCCCAGCGCATCATTGAAGTGCTCACGTTGTTGCGGCCAGCCGGCGACCGTAAACAGATCATCAAGGTTGTCTGCCCATGCGGGTAACGTACAAAACATCATTAACAGTAAAAACAAGCGGCGCATGAGGGGCTCCTGTCTGCAGGGCGCTATTGTCCGGGTGTGGCGTAGGACTTGTCGAGAATTCGTCTTGCTCATATGGGCATTAAAGCGTGCAGGTGATTTATTTCGACATTGCCAGCCAGACGGAGCTGTCAGATTTTGAGGCGGCTCGATACTATGCGCGCCATGCAAATACCCTCTGATCACCCGCTGTTGCTACGCATCGTCGACGACCTGTATACGCAGGGATGGTCACAGCAAAATATTTTCCTGCCCGAGGCTCTGACCCTCGAACTGGCGGCTGAGTGCCATAAACGTTCAGCTGAAGGCGAACTGACCCCGGCAGCGGTCGGCCGCGGTGTGACTCAGGAGGTACGCGAGGGAATACGCGGTGACCATATCCAATGGCTGGAGCCGGGAGAGGCGCTGGCTTGCGACAGTTACCTGGGGTTAATGGAAAGCCTGCGAATCGCCATGAATCGCAGGCTTTTTTTGGGCCTGGAGGACTTTGAAAGCCACTTTGCGCTCTACCCGCCCGGTGCGTTTTACCTCAAGCATCTGGACCGCTTTCGGGATGATGACCGGCGCATGGTTTCGGCCGTGGTCTATCTCAACCAGGGCTGGCTGCCCGAGCATGGTGGGCATTTGCGCATGTACCTGGACGGCGATATCGACTATGACGTGTTGCCGACCGGCGGGTGTCTGGTGGTCTTTCTCTCGGGCGAAATCCCCCATGAAGTCATGCCTGCGACCCGTGACCGTCTGTCGTTGACCGGTTGGTTTCGCCGTCGTGCCACCGAGGTGTTTGTATGAGCCCCAAAGTACTGGTCAGTCGCTGCCTGCTGGGGCATCGCGTACGCTACGACGGCGGCGCCAGCGGCCCCTATGCACTACTGGCGCAATGGCAGGCCGAAGGCCGGGTGATTGCCTTGTGCCCGGAAGTGGCGGGCGGCTTGCCCACGCCACGCGCTGCAGCAGAGATCCCCGGCGGCCAAGGGGTCGAGGTGCTCGCGGGCAAGGCTGCAGTCATTACCACTGAAGGCGAAGACGTAACCGAGGCGTTTGTGTCCGGCGCGCGTCAGGCACTGGCGCTGGTTGAGCGCCACGGCATCCGCATTGCCATTCTCAAGGCCAACAGCCCGTCCTGCGGCAATCGACTGACCTATGACGGCAGCTTTAGGGGTGTCAAAGTCGAGGGGCAGGGCGTGACTGCAGCCTTGCTGACCCGTGCAGGGGTGCAGGTATTCAGTGAGCTGGAGCTCGAAGAAGCGGCCAAAGCACTGGGTGTTTTGACGCAGAAATGAGTTCAGGTAATATCCGCCATCACATTGCCCAGGGATACAACGATGACTGACAAGCCTAAATCGCAGCCCTCGGCCGCAGCTGAAAGTGCCGATTCAGCACTGCACCATATCGTTGATGGTTTTTTGCACTTTCATCACGAAATCTTCCCTGAACAAGAAGCCTTTTTCAAAAAGCTGGCCACGGCGCAAAACCCCCGTGCGATGTTTATTGCCTGTGCCGATTCGCGCATCGTGCCGGAGCTGATCACCCAGAGCGCACCGGGCGATCTGTTCGTGACCCGTAACGTCGGCAACGTTGTACCGCCTTACGGTCAGATGAACGGTGGTGTTTCCACGGCGATCGAGTACGCGGTACTGGCACTGGGCGTGCAGCACATCATCATTTGCGGGCATTCCGATTGTGGCGCGATGCGCGCCGTGCTCAACCCCGCCAGCCTGAAAAAAATGCCGACGGTAAAGGCCTGGTTGCACCACGTGGAAGTGGCCAAGACCATGGTGCAGGACAACTGCAACTGCGCCAATGAATCTGAAAGCATGCACGTGCTGACGGAAGAGAACGTGATTGCCCAACTGCAGCACTTGCGCACGCACCCGTCGGTAGCGTCGCGTATGGCCAATGGGCATCTGTTTATCCATGGCTGGGTCTACGACATCGAAACCAGCGCAATCAAGGCCTACGACGCCGACAAGGGCGAATTCCTGCCACTGGACGGCACCAGCCCGATCCCGAGCGCGACGCCCAAAGCGCGGTTTTAAACGCGCATGAGCGGTGGGAGCGGGCTTGCTCGCGATTGCATCAGCGCGGTATGTCAGTTAAACCGCAGCGTCTGCATCGCAGGCAAGCCAGCTCCCACAAAAAGCCTGCAAAAATCTTACAACGCCAGCCCAACACCCAATTGCTTGGACAGGCACGGCCAGCGCTTCCAGGCTGCGCCCGTTTCAGGGCTGGTCAGGCGCTCGCGATAGGCTTCGACCGACTCCAGGGCAAAGCTCTCTTCGTTGAGCATCAGGTCAACCGCATGATGCACGGCGGCATCCAGCTGGTTGGCAAAGTCTTCGCCAATCAACTGGTGGGCGATCAGGTTGGCCACGGTCATGTCCAGCGGAATCAACGGCTGCTGGAAGTGCTTGATATAGAGGTCGTTGACCTCTTCGACCAGGCGGTGCGCCAGGTACGCTTCGTCCAGCAAACCCTCCAGCCCTTCGTGGCCAACGAGCAGCGGCAATGGCTGGGCAAAGAATTGCTCGGCGATTTTCAGGATCGGCTTGATCTGCGACTCGATACCGGCCTCGCGAGCGACTTCATTGGCCGCATCGAGCAAGTCGGGCACCTGGTCGATATAGGCGCTGACGAAACGCGTCATCACCACATTACGGTCGACTTCAGGCAATTGGATGGCGGTGTGAAGGTGTGGCAATTGAGCGGCCAGATGCTTGGCGAGCAGACCCGTTTCAGCCTCATGGTCTTGGGCACGCGAGATCTGCACGCGGATGGCGGCGGTGTTCATGGGAACTCCAGGGGGGTGCTAGACAGGGGGGTACTTTTAAAAAAGTAGCCCTCTCAGGTCAAGGAGAGGGGTTTTTCAGGGGGAGTATTGTCATTCATTTTGTGACCGGGCAGTGAGTGCCATTTGTCGATGGCCCCTTATTTCATTGTTTTGGCCCCTCATATTGCGGGGCCGGGCCCTGTGTCTATACTCGTTTTTGTAACCGTTATTCGATGACGCCCGACTGCTTGAGCAGACGAGGCTCGGCGGTAAGGAACAGCTGGTTGGAACACCGCCCCCTTGTAGCGCTGCCCGTGTACAGATGCAGACCGGCGCAATAACAAGAAAAATAAAGGGGAACACCGCGATGCGACATCCACAGTTATGGATGGGCCTGCTGTTGTGGTCAGTGTTCAGCCAGGCACAAGCGGCCTGGACCGTGAATATGACGCCAGGTGCAACCGAAGTCAGTCATGCGGTCTTCGACCTGCACATGACCATCTTCTGGATCTGTGTGGTGATCGGCATCATCGTCTTCGGGGCCATGTTCTGGTCGATGATCGTCCACCGTCGCTCCACCGGCCAGCAACCGGCCAGGTTTCATGAGAGCACCAGAGTCGAAATCCTGTGGACAGTCATCCCCCTGGTGATCCTGATCGCCATGGCTGTACCCGCGACCCGCACTCTGATCCATATCTATGACAGCAGTGAATCGGATGTGGATATCCAGGTCACTGGCTATCAGTGGAAATGGCATTACAAATACCTGGGCCAGGACGTCGAGTTTTTCAGCAACCTGGCCACCCCCGCCGACCAGATCCACAACCAGGCCCCCAAGGGCGAGCATTACCTGCTCGAGGTCGATGAACCGCTGGTTTTGCCCATAGGCGCCAAGGTGCGGTTTTTGGTGACCTCGGCCGATGTCATCCATTCCTGGTGGGTGCCGGCTTTTGCACTCAAACGTGACGCCATTCCGGGGTTTATCAACGAGGCCTGGACCCGCGTCGAGAAGCCTGGCCTTTACCGCGGCCAGTGCGCCGAACTGTGTGGCAAGGACCACGGCTTTATGCCGATTGTGGTTGATGTCAAAACCAGGGCCGATTACGACGCCTGGTTGACCGAACGCAAGGCCCAGGCCGCGCAACTCAAGGAGTTGACCAGTAAAGAGTGGACCCTCGACGAGTTGGTGGCGCGTGGCGACAAGGTCTATCACACCGCCTGCGTGGCCTGTCACCAGGCTCAGGGCCAGGGCCTGCCGCCGATGTTCCCGGCACTCAAGGGTTCTCCTGTTGCCACCGGCCCTGCCGCCGACCACCTGCACCGCGTGTTCTTCGGCAAACCGGGTACCGCCATGGCCGCTTTCGGCAAGCAACTGTCGGAAGTCGACATCGCTGCGGTGGTGACTTACGAGCGCAACGCCTGGGGCAACAACAAGGGCGACATGGTGACACCAAAAGACGTGCTGGCGCTCAAGCAGGAACAAGGCAAATGAGCCGCCCGGGGATGTGTGCACGTAACGGTCGGGGGCAATCTGCCACTGGCTTCTTGGTCCAGCTGTTTGCAGGAGTCAGGACATGAGTGCTGTTATCGATGACCACGGCCATGCAGACGGTCAGGCCCATGGCCCGGCCAAAGGCCTGATGCGCTGGGTGCTGACCACCAACCACAAGGACATCGGCACCTTGTACCTGTGGTTCAGCTTCTGCATGTTTCTGCTTGGCGGCTCGTTTGCCATGGTGATTCGCGCCGAGCTGTTCCAGCCCGGCCTGCAGATCGTGGCCCCGGCCTTTTTCAACCAGATGACCACCATGCACGGTCTGATCATGGTCTTCGGCGCGGTGATGCCGGCGTTTGTCGGCCTGGCCAACTGGATGATCCCGCTGATGATCGGCGCACCGGACATGGCCTTGCCACGGATGAACAACTTCAGCTTCTGGCTGTTGCCCGCCGCATTTTTACTGCTGGTTTCGACGCTATTCACCGCCGGAGGTGGGCCCAACTTCGGCTGGACGTTCTACGCGCCGCTGTCCACGACCTACGCACCCGAAAGCGTGACCTTTTTCATTTTTGCAATCCATTTGATGGGCATCAGCTCGATCATGGGCGCGATAAACGTGATCGCCACCATCCTCAACCTGCGCGCCCCCGGCATGACCCTGATGAAAATGCCCCTGTTTGTCTGGACCTGGTTAATCACCGCCTTTCTGCTGATTGCGGTAATGCCGGTGCTCGCGGGTGTGGTGACGATGATGCTGATGGATATCCACTTCGGCACCAGCTTTTTCAGCGCCGCAGGTGGCGGTGACCCTGTGCTGTTCCAGCATGTGTTCTGGTTTTTCGGCCATCCCGAGGTGTACATCATGATCCTGCCGGCCTTCGGTGCGGTCAGCGCGATCATTCCAACCTTCTCGCGCAAGCCGCTGTTTGGCTACACCTCGATGGTCTACGCCACAGCCAGCATCGCCTTCCTGTCGTTTATCGTATGGGCGCACCATATGTTTGTGGTGGGCATTCCGCTGGTGGGCGAGCTGTTCTTCATGTACGCCACGCTGCTGATCGCGGTGCCCACCGGGGTCAAGGTGTTCAACTGGGCCAGCACCATGTGGCAAGGCTCACTGACCTTTGAAACGCCGATGCTGTTTGCCGTGGCCTTTGTGATTCTGTTCACCATCGGCGGGTTTTCCGGGTTGATGCTGGCCATTGCCCCGGCGGACTTTCAGTACCACGACACCTATTTTGTGGTGGCGCATTTCCACTATGTGCTGGTGCCGGGGGCAATCTTTGGCATCTTCGCTTCGACCTACTACTGGCTGCCGAAATGGACCGGTCACATGTACGACGAAACCCTGGGCAAGCTGCACTTCTGGCTGTCCTTTGTGGGCATGAACCTGACGTTCTTCCCGATGCACTTTGTCGGACTGGCGGGTATGCCGCGGCGGATTCCGGACTACAACCTGCAATTTGCCGATTTCAACATGGTGTCGTCGATTGGTGGGTTCATGTTTGGAGCGACGCAGTTTTTGTTCCTGTTTATTGTCATCAAATGCATCCGCGGTGGGCCGCCAGCACCGGCCAAGCCGTGGGACGGCGCCGAAGGTCTGGAATGGAGCGTGCCTTCGCCCGCGCCGTACCACACCTTTACCACGCCGCCGGAAATCAAGTGAAAGGCCAAAGGCCCCTCATCCCAACCCTCTCCCAGAGGGAGAGGGAGCAGATTGGCGGTGCTCTTGAGGCCGCGTGCGGTCAGTCCCCTCTCCCTTTGGGAGAGGGGCTTTTGCTCCAAGGAGATCAAGCGTGAACAACTCAACCCCCATCAAACGCCTGGTCCTGCGCCTGTCGCTGCTGGTGGTGGTGATGTTTGCCTTCGGCTTTGCCCTGGTGCCGATTTACGACGTGATGTGCAAGGCCTTTGGCATCAATGGCAAGACCGCCGGGCAGTACGAAGGGGAGCAAGTGGTCGACCCGAGCCGTCAGGTACGGGTGCAATTCCTGTCTACCAATGCCATCGACATGGTGTGGGAGTTCTACCCCAAGGGCGATCAACTGGTGGTCAATCCGGGCGCGGTCAACGAGATGGTCTTTGTTGCCTACAACCCTACCGGTCAACCGATGTCAGCGCAGGCAGTGCCGAGCATTTCGCCCGCCGAAGCGGCCCGGTACTTCCACAAGACCGAGTGCTTTTGCTTTACCCAACAGGTGCTGCAACCGGGTGAACGGATCGAAATGCCCATGCGCTTTATCGTCGATCAGGCCATGCCCAAGGATGTGAAACACCTGACGCTGGCTTACACGCTGTTCGATATCACCGCTCGCCATCCGCCCGTCGCCGCCATCGCCGGCAAGGCCGCTGACCAGCCTTCCCGATAAGGAGAACGCCCCATGGCAACTCACGATCAGTACTACGTCCCGGCGCAAAGCAAGTGGCCGATCATTGCCACCATTGGCTTGCTGGTCACGGTGTATGGACTGGGGACATGGTTCAACGATCTGAAGGCGGCGCGGCCTGAATCCCACGGGCCGCTGATCTTTTTCGTCGGCGGTCTGATCGTTGCCTACATGATGTTCGGCTGGTTTGGCGCGGTGATCAAAGAGAGTCGCGCCGGGCTTTACAGCTCGCAGCTCGACCGCTCCTTTCGCTGGGGCATGACCTGGTTTATTTTTTCCGAGGTGATGTTCTTTCTCGCCTTTTTTGGTGCGCTGTTTTATGTACGCCACTTTGCCGGCCCGTGGTTGGGGGGCGAAGGCAGCAAGGCAGTGGCACATATGCTGTGGCCCGACTTTCAGTTCACCTGGCCACTGCTGCACACCCCCGACCCTGCCCTGTACCCGCCCCCCAAAGGCACCATCAGCCCGTGGGGCTTGCCGCTGCTCAACACCGTATTGCTGGTCAGTTCCAGCGTCACCCTGACCATCGCCCACCATGCACTGAACAAGGGCCATCGCGGCGCGTTGAAGTTCTGGCTGGGGCTGACGGTGTTGCTGGGTGCAGGCTTCCTGGGGTTCCAGGCCGAGGAATATGTTCACGCCTACAAAGAGCTGGGGTTGACTCTGGGCTCAGGCATCTATGGTGCGACCTTCTTTATGCTCACCGGTTTTCACGGTGCCCACGTGACCATCGGCGCGCTGATTTTGCTGATCATGCTGATCCGTATTGTGCGCGGCCACTTCAATGCCGAGCACCAGTTCGGATTCCAGGCCGCAACCTGGTACTGGCATTTTGTTGATGTTGTGTGGCTCGGCTTGTTCTTGTTTGTTTACGTGCTATGACGCGCTTTCGCCCTGGTTTTGCCCCCACGCTGGTGGTGTTGGCGGTGCTGCCGCTGCTGGTGTTTCTGGGCTTCTGGCAGCTTGACCGGGGCGAGCAAAAGCGTGAGTTGCTCAACCACTACGCCGAGCGTCAGGTGGCTGCACCGGTGACCGTCGGGCAATTGCTCACCTTCGATGATCCGGCCTTTCGCCGCGTGCAGCTGCGCGGCCATTTCGACGGTCAACACAGCCTGCTCCTGGACAACCGCATGCGCGATGGCAAGGTCGGTGTGGAGTTGCTGCAGCCCTTTCAGGATCAGGCCAGCGGCCAGTGGCTGTGGCTTAATCGCGGCTGGTTGCCATGGCCGAGCCGCCTTAAGCCACCCGAGTTCAGCACCCCGGAGCAGATACTGGATATTCAGGCCTGGGTCTACGAATCACCGGGAGCGCCCTTCCAGCTGCACCCCGACCCGCTGGGCGCACCCTGGCCACGGCTGGTGACGGCTGTGATGCCAGCCAAACTGTGGGCCGAACTGGGCCGTGAAGGCTTTGCCGACGAGGTGCGCATCGCCCCCGGGCCCGCAGCGTATCTGGCCGACTGGCCACTGATCTCCACGGGCATGGGCCCGGAAAAACACACCGCCTATGCCGTGCAATGGTTCGCCATGGCACTGGCGTTACTCGGTCTTTATCTGTATCTCGGCTGGCACACTGCTCAGGAGAAACGCCATGGGAACGGCCATCAATCCGCCTGAAAGCACACGCACCCTGCCCCCGACCACACGACGGCGCGGGCGCTTGCAACTGATCCTTATTTTGCTGCTCACCGTCGGCCCGATGGTGCTGGCCACGTGCATGTACCAACTCAAATTCTGGCTGCCCGAAAGCCGCAGCTACCACGGCGAGCTAATCGGCAACGGGCAAAGCCGCGCTGCCCTTGGGGTGACGGCCGATGAACAACGCTGGCAGCTGCTGGTGACCGCGCCTCAGGGTTGCGCTACGGATTGCCAGCAACTGGTGTACCTGGCCCGCCAGCTGCAGATCGGCCTGGGTCGCGATGCCTCCCGCGCAACCCACGCACTGGCAGCGGCACACCCCGTAGATGCGGCCTACGCGGCCAAGCTGCAACTCGAATACCCGCAACTGCAGCGCTACGCCCTGGACCTGCCAACTTATACGCAGGGTGCCGAGGGCAACGGTGCAGCGCAACTGTGGATCATCGACCCCCACGGCAATCTGGTGCTGCGCTACGCCTACGGGGTGATCGGCAAGGACGTGCTCAACGACCTGCGCCTGCTGCTGAAGCTGTCCAATATCGGATAGAGGGCTACGCCATGGCCAAAGCCGGATTTCGTCTCGCCTTGCTTGCCACCTTGCTGGCGCTGGTGGTGGTGCTGCTCGGCGCCTACACCCGCCTGACCCATGCAGGGCTGGGCTGCCCTGACTGGCCGGGCTGCTACGGTTTTATCAGCGTGCCCAAGACCGAGGCGCAACTGGCCCATGCCGAGCTGCATTTTCCCGATACCCCGGTGGAGGCCGATAAAGGGTGGAGCGAGATGACCCATCGTTACTTCGCTGGCACCCTGGGCCTGATGATCGTACTCCTGGCAGCCCGTGCCTGGCGGCAGCGGCACTTGCCCGATCAGCCGCTCAAGCTGCCGCTGTTTATCCTGCTGGTGGTGATCGCCCAGGCGGCCTTTGGCATGTGGACGGTGACGCTCAAACTATGGCCGCAGGTTGTCACCGGGCATCTGCTCGGCGGCTTTGCCACCTTGAGTTTGCTGTTTTTGCTGACCTTGCGCCTCTCTGGCGTATTGCCCGCGCTGGCGGTACCGCGGCGTTTGCAACGTTGGGCCAGCGCCGGGCTGATGCTGGCAATCCTGCAGATCGCATTGGGGGGATGGGTCAGCTCCAACTATGCCGCCGTGGCGTGTGTTGATGTGCCGACCTGCCATGGCCAATGGTGGCCTGAAGCCGATTTCGCCAATGGTTTTCATCTGACTCAGCACATTGGCCCCAACTATCTGGGTGGGCAACTGGACAGCGAAGCCCGTACAGCGATTCACCTCACCCATCGTTTGGGCGCCATGCTGCTGACCGGCGTGCTGCTGGGTCTGGCCTGGCAATTGCGCAAGGTCGGCATGAGCCGTCTTGCGGGGTTACTGCTGGTGGCGCTGGCGGCACAGATCGGCCTGGGCCTGAGCAATGTGCTGTTTGGCTTGCCGCTGGCAGTGGCGGTGGCCCACAACGCCGGGGGTGCGGCTTTGCTGCTGACCCTGGTGCTGGTCAATTACCACGCACGCGCAGTGCTGGTACGGGCCCGGGCGCCACGATTTTCCCGCTGGACCTACAGCCTCAAAGGAGAACAACCGTGGCGACCTTGATGGGCGAGCAGGCACAGCGGGCGTTGTGGCGCGATTATCTGGAGCTGACCAAGCCCAAGGTGCTGGTCTTGATGCTGATTACGTCGCTGGTGGGCATGTTCCTGGCGACCCGCGCCGGCGTGCCCTGGCCGGTGCTGATCTTCGGCAATCTGGGCATCAGCCTGTGTGCCGGTGCTGCGGCCGCGGTCAATCATGTAGTGGACCGGCGCATTGACGCCGTCATGGCCCGCACCCACAAGCGCCCGCTGGCACAGGGGCGAGTGTCGCCGGTTGCTGCGCTGACCTTCGCTCTGTTGCTGGCGCTGGCGGGCATGGGATTGCTGCTGGTGTTTACCAATCCGCTGACAGCCTGGCTGACGCTGGCGTCGTTGCTCGGCTATGCGGTGATCTACACCGGTTTTTTGAAACGGGCCACACCGCAAAATATCGTTATCGGGGGGCTCGCCGGGGCTGCCCCACCGCTGCTGGGTTGGGTGGCGGTTACCGGGCAGGTCACCGCCGAGCCGTTGCTGCTGGTGTTGATCATCTTCGCCTGGACCCCGCCGCATTTCTGGGCCCTGGCCATTCATCGCAAGGAAGAATACGCCAAGGCCGATATCCCGATGCTGCCGGTCACTCACGGCGAACACTACACCAAGGTGCATATCCTGCTGTACACCTGTGCCCTGCTGGCAGTGAGTCTGCTGCCGTTTGTGATCCATATGAGCGGCTTGCTCTATCTGGGCTGTGCGCTAGGGTTGGGCGCACGCTTTCTGCATTGGGCGTGGGTGCTGTACCGTGGCACCCAGCCGCACGCGGCGATCAACACGTTCAAGTACTCTATCTACTACCTGTTCCTGCTGTTTATCGCGCTGCTTGTCGACCACTATCTGATGTTGAACCTATGACTAAAATTCAAAAGACCGTCTTTATTCTCGTTGCGCTGGTGGCCTTGGTCATGGGCCTGACGTTTAACAAAATGATGTCGGGTAAAAACCAGGGCGATAACACGTCGCTGATCGATGCCGGGATCATTTTGCTGCCGCAAAGCCGCCAACTGCCGGACGTGACGATGACCAACCAGGATGGTCAGCCGGTGGTGATGAACGCGCTGAAAGGCAAGTGGAGCATGCTGTTTTTTGGCTACACCTTCTGCCCGGACATTTGCCCGACCACCCTCGCCCAACTGCGCCAGATCAAAAGCGAGCTGCCCAAAGAGGTACAGGACAAGCTGCAGATCGTGCTGGTCAGCGTTGATCCCCATCGCGACACGCCGCAGCAGCTCAAGCAATACCTGGGCTACTTTGACCCGCAGTTTGTGGGGCTGACGCCGGGCTCCATTGAAGAGCTGCAGACACTCGCCAACGCGGTGAGCATCCCATTTATTCCCGCCGATACCAGCAAGGCGAACTACACGGTGGATCACAGTGGCAATCTTGCGCTGATCGGGCCGGACGGCACTCAGCGAGGGTTTATCCGCGCACCGTTCAACAACCAGAAGATGGTTGCCCAGTTGCCGGGATTGGTTGAACGCAAGTAAGGAGGGGGTCTGCAGGTTACTGGGTGGGCGCTGGCTTGCCTGCGATGCAGGCGACACGGTCTTTCAGACAAACCGCAATGATGCCATCGCGAGCAAGCCCGCTCCCACAGAGGGGCGGGATTGCTCCGACAGTGGGTGTCAGAACGCCGGAACGATGGCGCCTTTGTACTTCTCAAGAATGAACGCTTTCACTTCCGGGCTGTGCAGGGCTGCAACCAGCTTTTGCATGTCAGCCGAGTCCTTGTCATCCGGGCGAGCTACCAGAATATTCACGTAAGGCGAGTCGCTGCCTTCGATGACCAGTGCGTCTGTTTCCGGGTTCAGCTTGGCTTCCAGCGCGTAGTTGGTGTTGATCAGCGCCAGATCAACCTGGGTCAGCACCCGTGGAATGGTGGCTGCTTCCAACTCGCGGAACTTCAGCTTCTTGGGGTTGGCGGTAATGTCTTTGGGTGTCGACAGGATGTTGGTCTTGTCCTTGAGCGTAATCAGCCCGGCCTTATCCAGCAACAACAGCGCACGGCCGCCGTTGGTGGCGTCATTCGGGATCACCACGGTAGAACCGTCTTTGATTTCATCCAGCTTTTTGTACTTGCTCGAGTAAGCGCCCAGCGGCTCCAGGTGAACGGCTGCAACGTTGATCAGGTGGGTGCCCTTGGCCTTGTTGAACTCATCCAGGTACGGTTGGTGCTGGAAGAAGTTGGCGTCCAGGCGCTTTTCGGCCACCTGCACGTTTGGCTGGATGTAGTCGGTGAACACCTTGACCTTGAGGTTTACACCCTCTTTGGCCAGTGCAGGTTTCACGAACTCCAGGATTTCGGCGTGAGGCACTGGGGTGGCCGCAACCGACAGATCGCCCGCGTGGGCCGAGAACGCCGCAACAGCGGCCACAGCAGCAAATAACTTCTTCATGCAGCAACTCCTTGGGAATACCTGAAATCAGGTATCTGCCAGCCACAGGCTGGCGGTTACGTTTATTAATCCGGGGGGTACTTACTTGCGCGAAAAATGCACCACCAGCCTGTCGCCAACGGTTTGCAGAATCTGCACCAGAATCAGCAGCAGCACCACCGTGACGATCATCACGTCGGTCTGGAAGCGCTGATAACCGAAGCGGATCGCCAGATCGCCCAGACCACCTGCGCCCACCACACCGGCCATCGCGGTGTAGCTCACCAGGGTAATGGCGGTCACGGTGATCGCCGCAAAGATACCAGGGCGCGCCTCAGGCAACAGGGCGCTGGTGATGATCTGCCGCGTGCTGGCGCCCATGGCCTGGGTCGCCTCGATGATGCCGCGGTCCACTTCACGCAAGGCAGTCTCCACCAGACGGGCGAAGAACGGCGTGGCGCCGACCACCAGTGGTGGGATGGCGCCGGCAACGCCCAGCGAGGTGCCGGTAATCAGTACCGTGAAGGGGATCATCACAATCAGCAGGATGATGAACGGCAGCGAGCGCAGAATGTTCACCGCCAGCGACAGAAAGGCATACACCGCCTTTTGTTCAAACAGTTGGCGCGGGCTGCACAAAAACAGCAGCACGCCCAGCGGCAGGCCCAACACGATGGTAAACAGCAGCGAACCGCCGAGCATCATCAGGGTGTCGCCGGTAGCCAGCCAGATTTCCAGCCAGTCGATATTGGAGAAAAAACTCAAGAAAGCGTCCATTAGCGCAGCACCTCCATATGAACGTCAGCGGCAACGAAGCGGGCGAACGCCGCTTTCATATCGCCACCGGTGATGGCGAGGGTCAATTGCCCATAAGGGGTGTCTTTGATGCGGTCAATACGACCGGCCAGGATGCTGTAGTCCACACCTGTTTCGCGGGCGATTGTGCCCAGCAGTGGTGCGTAGGTAGCTTCGCCCTGGAAGGTCAGGCGTACGATGCGACCAGGTACATGAGCGAAATCGTCGCGCTGCTCACTCTCGTCGATCTGCTCGTCTTCCTGCACAAAACGCTTGGTGGTCGGGTGCTTGGGGTGCAGGAATACATCGGCCACCGGGCCTTGCTCAACGATCACCCCCGCGTCCATCACTGCCACTTCGTCACACACGCGACGGATAACATCCATCTCGTGGGTGATCAGCACGATGGTCAACTTCAGCTCACGGTTGATCTCGGCCAGCAATTGCAGCACCGAGGCGGTGGTTTGCGGGTCGAGGGCGCTGGTGGCTTCGTCGCACAGCAACACTTTTGGCTTGGTGGCCAGCGCACGGGCAATGCCCACACGCTGTTTTTGGCCGCCTGAAAGTTGGGCCGGGTATTTTTTGGCGTGATCAGACAGGCCCACGCGCTCGAGCAACTCTGCAACGCGCTTATCAATAGCACTGCGGGACAATTCACCGGCCAGTGTCAGAGGCATCGCGACGTTATCAGCCACGGTCTTGGAAGCCAGCAGGTTGAAGTGCTGGAAAATCATGCCGACCTGCTGACGGAAACGGCGCAGGCCGTTGGCGTCCATCGCGGTCACGTCTTCGTTATCGACGATGATTTTGCCGCCGCTCGGCGTTTCGAGGCGGTTGATCAGGCGCAGCAATGTACTTTTACCCGCACCGGAGTGGCCTATCAGGCCGAACACCTGGCCGCTCTCAACACGCAAAGTGGTGGAGTGCAGCGCGGGGATGTCCTTACCGGCAACCCGGTAAGTTTTATGAACGTTATGAAACTCAATCACGTAGCGAACCTTGTGGGCGCGTAAATAGAAGTTCAGCGGTAAGCCGGGCGCGCATTTTAGCCTGTCCGTATAGATGCACTTAGCATTTATTTGCGCACAAACCTTTGATTTGGCAATAAGACGACTAAAGGTCAGAAAAAAGGAACGACGGTAACGGCCAGACGTCAGTACTTAGGCAACTCGCATCCGCTTGGGCGGTATTTGTCTACAAAGCCCTTACCACAGGGCTTTCGCATACAAGGAGTTTAGTCTGATGAGCAGCAAAAAACCGTCTTCCAACAAGAGCCAGATGGCCGGCACCGACACCCTGGATCGTGGTAACACCAACGTCAAACTGGAAAGCCTTGAAACCTTTCGCGACGACGCCACCGATCAGGCCTTACGAACCAACCAAGGGGTGAAGATTGCTGACAATCAGAACACCCTCAAGGCCGGTTCGCGCGGGCCGTCGCTGCTCGAAGACTTCATCATGCGCGAGAAGATCACGCATTTTGACCATGAGCGTATTCCCGAGCGCATCGTGCATGCGCGAGGCACTGGTGCTCATGGTTATTTTCAGGCGTACAAGTCCCACAGCGCACTGACCAAAGCAGGATTCTTGCAGGACCCCGGCAAGCAAACCCCCGTATTCGTGCGTTTCTCCACCGTGCAAGGCCCGCGGGGCTCCGGGGATACGGTGCGTGATGTTCGCGGTTTCGCGGTCAAGTTTTTCACCGACGAAGGTAACTTCGATCTGGTCGGGAACAATATGCCGGTATTTTTCATACAGGATGCGGTGAAGTTTCCAGACTTTGTACATGCTGTAAAACCTGAGCCACACAATGAAATCCCTACTGGCGGCTCGGCCCATGACACCTTCTGGGACTTTGTCTCACTGGTTCCGGAGTCCGCTCACATGGTCATTTGGGCCATGTCCGACCGGGCCATTCCGAAAAGCCTGAGAAGCATGCAGGGCTTTGGCGTGCACACCTTTCGTTTCATCAACGCGCAAGGCCAGTCTAACTTCGTAAAATTTCACTGGCGCCCAAGTGTAGGCACTTGCTCGTTGGTGTGGGACGAAGCGCAGAAGCTCGCAGGCAAAGACACGGACTTCCATCGCCGTGACCTGTGGGACGCCATTGAGACGGGCGATTACCCGGAGTGGGAGTTCGGTGTCCAGATCATCCCGGAGGAAGATGAGCATAAGTTTGATTTCGATATCCTTGACCCGACCAAGCTGATCCCGGAAGAACTGATACCGATTACGCCATTGGGAAAAATGGTCCTCAACCGCAACCCGGACAATTTTTTCGCAGAAACCGAACAAGTCGCCTTCTGCCCTGGCCACATTGTTCCAGGGATCGACTTTTCCAATGACCCGTTGCTGCAAGGGCGCCTGTTTTCCTATACGGATACGCAGATCAGTCGCCTTGGCGGGCCGAATTTTCATGAGATCCCGATCAACCGTCCGGTGGCGCCATTCCACAACAACCAGCGTGATGCCCAGCACCGCAGCACCCTCCACAAGGGGCGTGCAGCCTACGAACCCAACTCGATCGATGGCGGCTGGCCAAAAGAAACCCCACCGGCGGCCAGTGACGGCGGTTTTGAGAGTTACCCGGAACGCATCGACGCCAACAAAATCCGTCAGCGCAGCGAATCATTCGGTGACCATTTCTCCCAGGCGCGGCTGTTCTTCAACAGCATGAGCAACCATGAGCAAGAGCACATCATTGCTGCCTACAGCTTTGAGCTGGGTAAAGTTGAGCGCGAGTCTATCCGTGCGCGGCAGGTGAATGAGATTCTGGCCAATATTGATTTGGGCCTGGCCAGGCGCGTCGCCGAAAATCTGGGCTTGCCCGCACCCAAGGCCGGTACGGTAGCTGAGCGCAAGACTCGCTTTACCCAGTCACCGGCCCTGAGCCAGGCCAATCTGCTGGCAGGGAATATCAAAACCCGAAAAGTGGCGATCCTGGCGGCCAACGGGGTGGATGGCAAAGCGATCGATGCGCTGAAACAGGCGCTTGCAGCAGAGGGTGCCCACGCCAAATTGCTGGGGCCGACGTCAGCCCCGGTGAAAACCGCTGACGGCACATTGCTGGCTGTGGATGCGTCGATGGAAGGCTTGCCTTCGGTGGCGTTCGACGCGGTGTACGTACCGGGTGGCGCGGCGTCGATCAAGGCACTGAGCGGCGACGGAGTGGCCTTGCACTACCTGCTGGAAGCGTACAAGCACCTCAAGGCCATCGCCTTGCAGGGTGATGCCAGACAACTGCTGGACGTGCTGCACCTACAGGCAGATGAAGGGTTGCTGGCGATCAAGGATGCCCAGGATCTAAAAGCCTTTTTTGCAGCCATCGGGCAACACCGCGTGTGGTCACGGGAGGCCAGGGCCAAGGCAATACCGGCCTAGCCGAAAACAAAAAACCCGTAGCAGCCTTTGGCTGCTACGGGTTTTTCATGCCCGGATGTTTTATTCCGGTTTGCTGGGGATCAGCACCATTTGTGCGGGTACGTGGCGAATGACTTGACGGTTCAGCTTGAGGTCAAACCCGGGGTCGATCTTTTTAACCCGCTTGCTGATCAGTGTGGCCAGCCATGGATAATCCGCCGTACGCGGAACCTGCAGGCTGACGGCGCACTGGTAATTGACGATATCTTGCGCGATCAAATCCAGTTGATGGCGAAGTTTGGCAATATCGTTGATGTTCAGTGCAACGGTGGTGCTTTCGGCCGCCGGGTCGATCACCTTGGCCGGTGGTCGGGCCTCGGCAGCCTTGAGGGCGGCTTCAGCCTTGTCCAGCTCGGCCTTGCGGGCCTGGGCAATGGCGCTATTGACCCCACCGGTCAGTGCAGGGGCCTTGGGCATCAGGGCGCGGGCACGGCTCAGGGCGGTAGCTGCCGCGTTGACATCACCCTTTTGCAGGACGATCTGGCTGCGTTGCAGGTAGGCCTCGGCCAGTTGGCGCTGGTACTGCACCAACTGCGGATCATCCGGGGTTTGCGCCTGCAAGGCGCTCAATTGGTCTTCAGCGGTCGCGAGTTCACTGCTGGCCAGGTTTTGCTCCAGCTGTGCGATGGCCGTAGCGCGTGCGGCGGCGGCAGTAGTGTCGGCCGACGGCGTGCTTTGGCAGGCGCCCAGCAGCAGGGAAAATGCGGCCAGGAGCAAGTAACGGGAGTTGAACAGCTTCATTCCTGCGGCTCTCTAAGTGCGCAAAAAACAAGCAAGTCTACACCCCTCGACGGGGTAGAACAAAACTCAACAAAAACAGTGCTGCGGCACACACCACAATCGACGGGCCTGCTGGCGTGTCCTTAAACCATGACAGCGCAAGGCCACCCACTACGGCCAATATGCCCAGTGCGCTGGCGCCCAGTGCCATTTGCTCCGGCGAGCGAGCATGACGCTGGGCCGCGGCCGCCGGAATAATCAGCAAGGAGGTAATCAGCAACACGCCGACGATTTTCATCGCCACGGCAATCACCACCGCAATCAACAGCATCAGGGCCAATCGTAACGCCGCCACGGGCAGGCCTTCAACCATGGCCAGCTCTTCATGCACGGTGATCGCCAGCAATGGTCGCCACAGTGCAACCAGCAAGGCCAGAACCGTCGCGCTGCCACCCAGGATCCACATCAGGTCGGTTGGGCTGATGGCCAGCAGGTCACCAAACAAATACGCCATCAGGTCGATCCGCACTTCATGCATGAAGCTTAGTACGACCAGCCCGAGGGACAAGGTGCTGGGGGCGAGAATTCCGAGCAGTGTGTCGGATGCCAGCGACTGTCGCTGCTGCAGCGTGACCAACAGCACCGCCAGCAACAGGCAGCCCACGGTCACGGCAATGGTCGGGCTGATATCCAGCAGGAACCCCAGGGCTACGCCCAACAGGGCTGCGTGCGATAACGTGTCGCCGAAGTAGGCCATGCGCCGCCACACCACGAATGACCCCAAAGGGCCTGCAACTATTGCCAAAGCCAGACCTGCCAGCAGGGCGTAAAGCAGAAAATCAGCCATGCTTGCAGCCTTCTCCATGAACGTGGGCGGATGCCGCCGGGTTATTTTCGCTAACCACTGAGCCATGCAAGTCATGAGCATGGTCGTGATGGTGGTGATAAATCGCCAGGCTTTGTGCGTTTTTGCCAAATAGCTCAACGAAAGCCGGGTCACCACTCACCTGCTCGGGATGGCCCGAACAACAGACGTGGCGGTTGAGGCATACCACCTGATCGGTGGTGCTCATCACCAGATGCAAATCGTGGGAGACCATCAGCACGCCGCAGCCGTGGCGGTCGCGCAGGCGGGTGATGAGGGCATACAGCTCCGATTGACCGGCCACGTCCACGCCTTGCACCGGCTCGTCGAGCACCAGCAATTCGGGCTTGCGCAGCAGGGCGCGGGCCAGCAGCACGCGCTGCATTTCACCACCGGACACGCTTTGCACCGGGCTATCGATGACCTTTTCAGCACCGACTTCCTTTAGCGCCTCAAGGGCCTGGGCACGGTCTACACCGGGCACCAGGCGCAAAAAGCGCAACACGGACAATGGCAATGTCGGGTCAACGTGAAGCTTTTGCGGCATATAGCCCACGCGCAGCTTGGGCTTGCGCCATACGCTGCCGCTGGTGGGCTTGAGCAGGCCGAGCACGGCTTTGACCAGCGTGGTCTTGCCGGCGCCGTTGGGACCGATCAGGGTCACGATCTGGCCCGGTTCAACGCTCAGCTCGATATTGTCGAGTACGTTTTGCCCGGCATAGGTCACAGTGACATGTTGCAGGCGTATCAGTGCAGCGCTCATCAGGCCTCCCGGCAACCCGAACACAAACCGACCACTTCGACAGTCTGGCCTTCGACAGTAAAGCCGACATCCCGGGCGCTATTGATAATTGCGTCGCTGATGGACTTTTGCTCAAGCTCGATGGCGGCGTGGCAGTTGCGGCAAATCAGGAACTGGCCCTGGTGCGGGTGCTCGGGGTGGCTGCAGCCAACAAAAGCGTTGAGTGAGGAAATGCGGTGCACCAGGCCATTGTCGAGCAGGAAGTCCAAAGCCCGATAAACGGTAGGCGGCGCAGCGCGACGGCCATCCTGCTCGCTCAGTACTGCAAGAATGTCGTAGGCACCCAGCGGCTTGTGGCTTTGCCACACCAGCTCAAGCACCCGTCGACGCAAGGCGGTCAGGCGCAGGCCCTTTTGCGCACACAAGGCATCGGCCTCGGTCAGGGCGCTATGGACACAATGAGAATGGTCGTGGGGACGGCTGGCAAGCGGTGTTATAGGCATGGGCGGCGACGATTATTGAGAGAGACGTTATTATGTTACCTGTTTCAGCCATCATGAGTGCTTATCGTGCCCCGTCTTTTTTCCCTTTTTCTTGCTCTAAGCGCCAGTTTGCTTGTGATCAGCCCGGCCCGGGCCGAGGTCAACGTGCTGACCAGCATCAAGCCCCTGCAACTGATTGCCGCTGCCGTGCAGGACGGCGTGGGGCATCCGGAGGTGCTTTTACCGCCCAATGCCTCACCGCATAACTATGCGCTGCGCCCATCCGACGTACGGCGCGTGCAGTCAGCAGACCTTCTCTACTGGATCGGTCCGGACATGGAAGGGTTTCTGCCACGAGTGATCAAGGGCCGCACCCTGCCATCGGTTACGGTACAAACCCTGCCGGGCTTGAAATTGCGTCATTTCGCCGAAGATAGCCATTCGCACGAAGAAGATGCCGCCGAACATGATCACGATCATCGTCCCGGCACCCTGGATGCACACTTGTGGCTGGCTCCGGACAATGCGCGGGTGATCGCCGCGAAAATGGCGGCGGACCTGAGTGAAAAAGACCCTGCCAATGCGACCAGGTATCAAAGCAATCTCAAGGCCTTCAATGAACGCCTGGATGCGTTGAATGCGCGCCTCAAAACGCGACTGGCCGGGATTGCCGACAAACCGTTCTTCGTCTTCCACGAAGGCTACGACTATTTTGAAAGCGCTTACGGCATCAAGCACACGGGCACCTTCAGTGTGGCTTCGGAAGTTCAGCCGGGCGCCCAGCACGTAGCCGCCATGCGCAAGCGTCTGCAGGAAGTGGGCAAGACCTGTGTCTTCAGCGATCCGCCGCTGCGTCCGCGCCTGGCTGACACCCTGACGGCCGGGTTGCCGGTCAAGTTGGCGGAGCTGGATGCCCTGGGTGGCTACACCCCGGCGACGGCGCAGGGGTATGAGCAGTTGCTGGAAAAACTCGGCAATGACCTGGCGGGGTGTCTGGAAAGCTTGTAAGCCGACTCCCACAGATTGTGTGACATTCACAAAAGTTGCGGCTTGCCAGAACCTCTGTGGGAGCGGGCTTGCTCGCGATTGGATCGACGCGGTTGTTCAGATACACCGCGTCGCTACAATCGCGAGCAAGCCCGCTCCCACAATTGATTTCAGTGTTTGTTACAACGCGAACGGCAGCTGTACGGTCACCGTCTGACGCAAAGCCAGGCGTTTTTCAAACTCGCCCGGATCATGAATCAGCACGTCCTGACCGGCAAAGGTCTGGGCTGCGATCAGGCGCGACAGCCAGAACCGCACGCAAGCAACGCGCAACAGGGTCGGCCACAACTCGGCCTCGGCGGCAGTGAACGGACGCAGGGCGGCATAGGCACCCAGCAGCGCACGGGCGCGGGGAGCATCGATCTGACCGTCTTCGTCTGCACACCAGTCATTCAGGGCAATGGCCACGTCGTACAGCATCGGGCCCGAGCAGGCGTTGTAAAAATCGATCAGCCCGGTCAGATGAGTGCCTTCAAACATCGCGTTATCACGAAACAGGTCGCCATGCAGGTTCGCCCGGGGCAGTGCCAGAATCTGCGCCTTACGCTCAGTAATTTCCTGCAGCGCCTTTTGCAGCAAATCTGCTGAATCAGGCGACAAACCAGCCATCAAGGCAGGACCTTCAGCCAGCATCCAGTCCAGGCCGCGGTCTGTCTTGCGTTCCAGTACGTTGTTGCGGGTCGCGGTATGCAAGTGGCCGAGCAGTTCCCCAACCTGGGCGCAATGCTGGGCGTTGGCCTCACGAATATGCTTGCCCGCCAGGCGCGGCTGCAGCAGCGCCGGCTTGCCCTTGAGTTCGCGCAGGGCCTGGCCGTCAACGGTGCGCAAGGCGAATGGCACCGGCAGGTCGGCGTCATGCAGCACATCCAGCAGCTCGATAAAGAACGGCATCTCTTTGACCGGCCCACGCTCAACCAGGGTCAGGACAAATTCACCGCGCTCCAGGCTGATGAAGTAGTTGGTATTTTCGCTGCCCGCAGCAATCCCCTGGAAATCGAGCAAACGGCCGAGTTCATAAGGCGCAAGGAAGGTTTCCAACTCGCTGCGAGTCAGTGGGGTGAATACAGACATGATTTAAATTGCCAGTACGGGCGCCGCGCAAGGCGGCGCCAATTAAAGTTAAGACGCTACTTCCATTCGAAGATTTTCCACGAAGGAATCAGCATATCCGGCTGGTCGGAACGGATGTAATTGGCATCAGTACCATCAGCCCGTACCAGGAAGTACGGTTTGCCCCCTTTTGGGGTGACCTTGATGGCGTACAGGAAACCGTTTTGACGGTACTCCTGAATGGTTTTATCGCCTTCCGTGCGAATGGTTACATCTGGATCGGCGGTGACTGCTTCATCTGCTGCGAAGGTTACCAGCGGAGTGAATGCAAACAAACCGGTCAGCAACAGGCGATTGAGTGTGCGCATGATAACCTTGTCCCTTTGTCGTCATTGGTCCGGACATTCTAGCGCCGGACTCGCCGAAAAGGTTGATCCTGCTCATGAGCCAAGCTCCCCTCGTCCTGGTGGACGGTTCTTCATATCTGTACCGCGCCTTCCACGCGCTGCCGCCGCTGACTACGTCCAAAGGGCTGCCGACAGGCGCCGTGAAGGGCGTATTGAACATGCTCAAAAGCCTGCGCAAGCAGTATCCGGACAGCCCGTTCGCGGTGGTTTTCGATGCCAAGGGCGGGACATTTCGCGATGACATGTACGCCGAGTACAAGGCCAACCGCCCGAGCATGCCCGATGACATGCGGGTGCAAATCGAGCCATTGCACGCCAGTGTGATTGCGCTGGGTTTCCCCTTGCTGTGCGTTGAAGGCGTGGAGGCCGATGATGTCATCGGCACGCTGGCCCGCAGCAGCGCCGCGGCAGACCGACCAGTGGTCATCTCCACCGGTGACAAGGACATGGCCCAGCTGGTTGATGGCCACATCACGCTGGTTAACACCATGACCGGCAGCGTGATGGACATTGAGGGCGTTAAAGAGAAATTTGGCGTATCGCCCGAGCAGATCATCGACTACCTCGCGCTGATGGGCGATTCGTCTGACAACATTCCAGGCGTACCTGGTATTGGTCCCAAGACAGCGTCCGGCTTGCTGGTGGGTGTAGGCGGTGGTTTGGTCGATCTGTACGAAAAGCTCGATATCGTGCCGACCCTGCCCATTCGCGGCGCCAAAAACTTGCCTGCCAAACTCGAAGAACATCGCGAAATGGCGTTTTTGTCCTATCAATTGGCGACGATCAAGATCGATGTGCCGCTGGATATCGGCCTGGAAGACTTGCACCTCAAGGCGCCTGACTGCGAAAAGTTGATTGAGCTGTACACCGAACTTGAGTTCAAAAGCTGGATTGCCGAAGTTGAGCGCGAGGCCAAGCGTGCCGGGCAGGTGATTGTGCATGAGGCTCCTGAAGCGCCCGCCGAAGCGGAGCAACAGTACGAGACCATCCTCGATCAGGCTCGCTTTGATGTATGGCTAAAAAAACTCAACGACGCCAAATTGATTGCCTTTGATACCGAAACCACCGGCCTGGACGCGCAGCAAGCGCAGCTGGTGGGCCTGTCGTTCGCGGTCAAGCCTGGCGAAGCGGCTTACATTCCATTGACCCATTCCTACATGGGCGTACCCGAGCAACTGGATCGCGACACGGTATTGCGTGCCCTCAAGCCGCTGCTGGAAGACCCGAGCAAAGCCAAGGTCGGACAACACGCCAAGTACGACATGAATATTCTGGCCAACTGCGCCATCGGTGGCGATCAATCGTGCGGGATCATGGTTCAGGGCGTTGCCTTCGACACCATGCTTGAGTCCTATGTGCTCGACTCCACGGGCAGCCGCCACGATATGGACAGCCTGGCCCTCAAATACCTGGGCCACACCACCACCAGCTTCCAGGACATTGCCGGCAAGGGCGTCAAGCAACTGACCTTCGACCAGATTTCCCTGGAGCAGGCCGGCCCGTATGCGGCCGAAGATGCCGACGTGACCTTGCGCCTGCACCATGTACTGCACGAAAAACTCGCAGCGATCCCTAGCCTCAACAGCGTATTGACGGACATCGAGATGCCGCTGGTGCCGGTACTGGCGCGTATTGAACGCCAGGGCGCGCTGGTGGATGCCAACCTGCTGGGTATCCAGAGTGTTGAGCTGGGTGACAAGCTGGTTGCGCTGGAGCGTGAGGCTTTTGCCATTGCCGGTGAGGAGTTCAACCTGAGCTCACCCAAGCAACTGGGTGTGATCCTGTATGAAAAACTCGGTCTGCCAATCATCAGCAAAACGGCCAAAGGCCAGCCTTCGACTGCCGAAGCCGTGCTGGCGGAACTGGCCGAGCAGGACTTCCCGCTACCCAAGGTGCTGATGCAGTACCGCTCCATGAGCAAGCTGAAAAGCACCTACACCGATCGCCTGCCTGAGCAGATCAACCCGCGTACGGGCCGTATCCACACCTCCTACCACCAGGCCGTCACGGCGACCGGTCGTTTGTCTTCAAGTGATCCAAACTTGCAGAACATTCCGATCCGTACCGCCGAAGGTCGTCGGATCCGTCAGGCCTTTGTGGCCCCTAAAGGCTACAAACTGCTGGCGGCCGACTACTCGCAAATCGAGCTGCGGATCATGGCCCACCTGGCCAAGGACGAAGGTTTGCTGCATGCCTTCCGCAACAACCTGGACGTGCACAGCGCCACCGCTGCCGAGGTATTCGGGGTTGATCTGGCGGACGTCACCATCGACCAGCGCCGCAGTGCCAAGGCCATCAACTTCGGCCTGATCTATGGCATGAGCGCCTTTGGCCTGGCCAAACAGATCGGCGTCGACCGCAAACAGTCGCAAGCCTATATCGACCGTTATTTCGCACGTTACCCGGGCGTGCTGGACTACATGGAGCGCACGCGCACCCAGGCTGCCGAGCAAGGCTATGTCGAGACCATTTTCGGTCGTCGCTTGTACCTGCCGGAAATCAACGCGAAAAACCCGGCGCTGCGCAAAGGCGCCGAACGCACGGCAATCAACGCACCGATGCAGGGCACGGCAGCCGATATCATCAAAAAAGCCATGGTGTCTGTGGATAACTGGCTCAGCGCCTCAGGCCTCGATGCCCGCGTCATCCTGCAGGTACACGATGAACTGGTGCTAGAAGTGCGCGAAGACCTGGTGGACCAGGTGCGTGATGAAGTGCGGATACACATGAGCGAAGCGGCGAAGCTGGATGTGCCGCTAGTGGTTGAAGTAGGCGTGGGCAACAACTGGGATGAAGCGCATTAATGAGGGAATGTGGGAGCGGGCTTGCTCGCGATGCAGGCGACGCGGTCTGTCGCAATGACCGCGTTGATGCCATCGCGAGCAAGCCCGCTCCCACACTAAAAATTTATTGCTGCTGCAGAGACCGGGCTTATTCCAAAGAGTTTTTAAGCTCCCGGAACTAAATCTGCCAACACCACTCAGATTTATTGAATGGGTGGTGAAGCCCTTCAAAGCTCCTAATGTTGTGTTAAGTGTTGGCAGATACCTGAACCCCGCCCTAGCGGTTCAGTACTTGAACCCCGGACCTCCTTCCCCCCATGCGAAGTCCGGGGTTTTTTTTGCCTGCGATTTGTTACTCGTCAGCTTCAACCAGTTCTTCGCCTTTGTTCGGCAATTCCATCCAGCGTGCCAGCACGGTGTACGCCTCTTCCAGGCCCATGCGCTTTGGCGTGGAGAACAACTGGATGGTGACGGCATCGCCCCATTGCTTGCGAATGTCCGACTGGATTTTAAGCAGCGTATTTTTTGCAGCGCCGTACGTCAGTTTGTCGGCTTTGGTCAGCAAAATGTGCATAGGCATGCCGCTGGACACGGTCCAATCAAGCATCAAAAGGTCGAAATCGGTCATTGGATGACGGATATCCATCATCAAGATCACACCCTTGAGGCTTTCACGGCTGCCGAAATATGCTTCAAGGTGGCGCTGCCAGTGCAATTTCAGCGGGATCGGCACCTTGGCATAACCGTAACCTGGCAAGTCGACCAGGCGACGTTCTTCGTCCAGTTGGAAGAAGTTCAGCAACTGAGTGCGGCCCGGAGTTTTCGACGTGCGCGCCAGGCTGGCGTGGGTCAAAGTGTTGAGTGCACTGGACTTGCCGGCGTTGGAGCGCCCGGCAAACGCGACTTCGTAGCCTTCGTCATCGGGGCATTGATCGACTTTGGCAGCGCTGAGCATGAAGGTGGCCTGTTGGCACAGACCGAGAATGGGGTTCTTGAGTTGCATGGGATTTCCGATGTGAGCGGCGTCAGGAATGGACGCGGCGAGCGTGTCGTTTCCGTTTCAGTGACGCCAGTATATAATGCCGCAGATTTTGTGTGCGCTTTGTCCCAGCGTAGGATGAAGAACACGGGAGCAAAAAACCCAGGTTGCGCATTAGAACGCAGCAGGCTCCCAACCCTGAAAAGGTCGTTTTATGACTGCTGGTGACGGTGTCTTGATGCCACGTTACAGCATTCAGGCTACACAGGATCCGGAAGCCGTGTACAACCGCGTTTGTATTGTCTGCCATGCTGGTCAGCTAATAGGCCAAGGTAAGAGCAAGGTATGTAGGCGCTGGTACGACATGTGACCCAGGGTTTCAAGGCGATGCCGCCGCGTGGTTTGTGCATGGACTGCAGTGTCGAGGATTACCGAACTGTCCTACAGTGGATAAGCGAGTGAGCCCGGCCCATAACTCTTTAACCCTTAGCCGTAGTTGGATTAGCTGATGAACAAATTACTCGTGAGTCTGCTGTTGACCTTGGGCGTCAGCGGTATTGCCCAGGCTGCTAGCACCGCTGTGGTAGGTGATGCTGCTGCAGGTCAGGCAAAAACCGCTGTATGTGGCGCTTGTCACGGTCCGGACGGCAATAGCATGGCCCCAAACTTCCCCAAGCTGGCCGGGCAAGGTGATCGCTACCTGCTCAAGCAGTTGCATGAAATCAAGGACGGCAAGCGTCAGGTGCTGGAAATGACCGGCCTGCTGGCGAACCTGAACGATCAGGACCTTGCCGACATCGCGGCCTACTACTCAAGCCAGAAAGGTTCGGTTGGCGCTGCTGACCCGGCCCTGGTAGCCCAGGGTGAGGCCCTGTTCCGTGGTGGCAACCTTGAGAAAGGCATGCCAGCGTGCATCGGCTGCCACTCGCCAGACGGCCAGGGCCTTGCCGCTGCCGGCTTCCCGCACCTGGGCGGCCAGCACGCCAGCTATATCGAGAAACAGCTGACAGACTTCCGTGAAGGCGACCGCGCCAACGATGGTGACTCGATGATCATGCGCGGCATCGCGGCCAAAATGAGCAACAAGGACATCAAGGCGCTGGCCAGCTATATTCAAGGCCTGCACTAAGGTCTGTACGGTCGGCGGGGCCAGGTCTTGATACCAGAGGTCACGTTAACGATCGTTTAATCCTTGAATGTGAACCTCAAAGGGCAGCTTCGGCTGCCCTTTTGCATCGCGTCTACAGTTACACTATCGAACTCAAGCCAGCATGGACCTGTCTGAATACAGGTCACGTTGATATGACCTTATCTGTCCAGGAGTAAAGCATGCGTAATCTGATTCTCAGCGCCGCTCTCGTCAGTGCCAGCCTGTTTGGCATGACCGCTCAAGCTGCCGAGCCGCTTGAAGCGGGCAAACAATATGTAGAGCTGAGCAGCGCCGTTCCGGTTGCCGTGCCTGGCAAGATCGAAGTGGTCGAGCTGTTCTGGTATGGCTGCCCGCATTGCTTTGCATTCGAGCCAACCATCAATCCCTGGGCAGAAAAACTGCCCGCCGACGTGAGCTTCGTGCGTATCCCTGCCATGTTTGGCGGGATCTGGAATGTTCATGGCCAATTGTTCATCACCCTTGAAGCCATGGGCGTTGAAAACAAGGTTCACAAAGCCGTGTTCCAGGCCATCCACGACGGCAAGAAGCTGGCAACCCCAGAAGAAATGGCTGATTTCCTGGCCGGTGAAGGCATCGATAAAGACAAGTTCCTGAGCACTTACAACTCGTTCGCCGTCAAAGGCAAAGTTGAAGACGCCAAGAAGAAGGCACAGGCCTATCAAATCTCCGGCGTACCGACCATGGTCGTCAACGGCAAGTACCGCTTCGACCTGGGCACTGCCGGTGGCCCTGAAGGCGCTTTGAGCGTGGCTGACCAGCTGATCGCCAAAGAGCGCGCAGCGGGCGCAAAAAACTAAGCGGCGCCCTCGCCCATGCTCCGCTGGAAAGGCGAGCGAAGTGTTGGTCTGCATGAGCCGCAGATCAACGAAGATCATCTGGCGTCCTGCGGGATGCCGGATGATCGACGTTTACGACTGCTCAGTTTCAATATCCAGGTGGGTAACAGCACCCAGGGTTACCGGCATTACCTGACCCGCAGTTGGCAGCATGTGCTCCCCCATAAGGGGCGGGCCGGTAACCTGGAGCGTATTGGTGACCTGCTCGGCGACTTCGACCTGGTCGCCCTGCAAGAGGCCGACGGTGGTAGCCATCGTTCTGGCTACATCAATCAGGTCAAGTATCTTGCCCAGCAGGGCGAATTTCCCTACTGGTATCAACAACTCAATCGCAATCTCGGGCGTCTGGCCCAGCACAGTAATGGTGTGCTCAGCCGGTTGCGCCCTGCCGCGATTGAAGATCATCCCTTGCCCGGCCCTGCGGGGCGTGGTGCGATTCTGGTGCGCTTTGGTGAAGGCCCCGACGCTTTGGTGGTCGTGGTCATGCACCTGGCGCTGGGAACCAAAACCCGCACCCGGCAGCTGGCCTATATTCGCGAGTTGATTGGCGACTATCAGCACCAGGTGTTGATGGGCGACATGAACACCCATGCCAACGACCTGCTGCACACCTCGCCACTGCGGGACCTCGGGCTGCTGGCGCCGCAAATGGAGGCCACCTTCCCCAGTTGGCGCCCGCAACGTTGCCTGGATCATATTTTGCTCAGCCCAAGCCTGACCCTTGAGCGCGTCCAGGTACTGGATCAGCCTATCTCGGACCATCTGCCGGTAGCCGTCGATATCCGTCTGCCAGGCTCTGTCGGCGTCGACTCCCAGATCGCGCTGCGCCCGCCTGACAACGGGGCGAAGGCATGAGGGACGAGGCCGCGCGCTGGAAAGAGAAATACCTTAAAAGCGTGGAGCTGCAAGACAAGCTTGAGCGCCGCTGGAATGCCCGCCTCGACTTGCTGCGCCGTGGCCTGGTGCGTAGCACCCTGGCCGCTGAGGGCACGGACCGCACGGTCGACCAATGCATGAAAGAAATGCGCGAAGCGGTGCGCACCAATGAGATGGACGCCGCCCTTGCCGCCTTGCTCCCGCGCCTTGAAAAAGCCGTGCTCGACTCCGAGCAGCGACGTGAAACCCGGGTTGAGCAAGTCAGCGCAGCGCTCAATACGCTGGTCACCCAACTGCAGGCCCTGCCACTGCCCCGTGAGGTCAGCAAGCCGCTCAAGGCCTATGCCAAACAGCTCGAAAACCGGGTGACGCACGCCCGAGAAATACCGCTGCTGCTTGGTGAGCTGAGTCACTTGCAAGGGCAGGCACTGGCGCCGCAACTCAATGACGCCCAGCCGCCCAAGCCGGGCTTGTTACAGCGATTATTTGGTGCACAAGACGCTGAAAAGGCACTTGGCGAAGCGACTGTGGTTCCGATTCCGGTTGAGACTCAGGCGCCGCGACCGGCTGCGCCGAACAGCGTGGTCCCAGCGCATGTTGCCGAGCCGCCGGCAGTACCCACGCCTCAGCCTGAACCGGTAATTGTTGAAGCCGAACCACAGCCCTTGCCGCCCGTTGCTACGGCTGACGATGACGCCCAGGCGCTTGCCGAGCCGTCCCCTTCGGTACCTCAAGAGGCTCAAGAGCATGCATCCAGCGGTGCACTTGAGTCAGTGGTCGCGATGGTTGAGGCCGAAAATGATCAAGCCAGGGATTTCGTTGAGCAGTCGCCGCTCGACGAACAGACTGAGCTGGCCGAAGTCGATGCTGTCTATGCCCTGCCTGATGCCCCCGAGCCAACCTACAGCAGCGTGGCCGAGCACATTGAGTCCACACTGCTCGGGTTGTTGAGCGGCCTGTCGCTGCCTGAACACCACAGGCCACAGGCCGAGGCCATGTGCCGACGTCTGGAAAAAGGGCTCAACTGGTACGAATTACTGCCGATCCTCGACGATCTTGCGGTTTTGATGCTGGCCATCACTGACAGCGGCCAGCATGAGTTCGAGGCTTACCTCAAACAGCTCAATGAACGCCTGGAGTCATTTCAGAACAACCTCCAGGCGGCCAGCGAGGGTCATGCCGAGGGTCGATCCGCCGCCGACGACTTGCACAGCCAACTGCGCGAACATGTGGACGGTTTGCAAAACAGCGTGCAGGACGCCGTTGACCTTAACAGCCTCAAGCACCTGCTGGAGAATCGTCTCGAAGGGCTGCTGGGCACGATGGACCAGCACCAGCAGCAGCGCATCGCCCGTGAACAGGAGGTCTCGGCCCACCTCCAGGGGCTGGCCGAGCGTATCGCGAGCATGGAACAGCAGGCCCAGGGCTATCGCGAGCATCTTGAAGAACAGCGCCAAAAAGCACTGATAGACCCCCTGACCGATCTGCCTAACCGGGCGGCATGGGGCGAACGCCTGCAATATGAAGTCGATCAGTGGCAAAAAAACGGTAATCCTCTACTGATTGCCATGCTCGACCTCGATCATTTCAAGCGTATCAATGATGGTTACGGCCACCTGGCGGGCGACAAGGTGCTCAAGATCATTGCCACCCAGTTGCGCAAGCATCTGCGGCCGATCGACTTTATTGCCCGCTTTGGTGGCGAAGAGTTTGTGCTACTGATGCCCGATACGCCGTTGAGCGCAGGTTTGCATCTGATCGAGAAGCTGCGGGCAGCAATCCAGGCCTGTCCGTTCCACTTCAAGGGCGAACCCGTGACCATCACCACGTCTATCGGTGTATCCGCGTTCAGGCCGGGTGATCGCAGTGACCATGTGCTTAAACGGGCTGATGAAGCACTGTATCGGGCCAAACGGCGTGGACGTAACTGCGTGGAGCCTCAAGCAGCGACTATTGAAACTTGATATTTATTTGTCGCTTTATGTAGTTACTTTCTAGACAGCAAGTAGTCCCTGTCGGTATTTAAAATTAATTAACGGATTCCCTCGCGGCTTTCTTGACGGGTTGTGAGTGGGCGACTTATATAAAATAACAGTCCGGTTTGGTTACCCGACAAGTAACGACGGCACTGTAGACATCTCTTTATCAAACCCCCATCGACAATGCCGCCGGGCACTGCAGGCTCTAGCCCGGTGGTATAAAGCCAGTACGGTGTACGGCCGTAAAAGGTAGTGTATGAAAATATTGATTTACTTGTTACCTGTGTTCTTTTTGATCACGGGCTCTGTTTCGGTAAGTGCAGCCACTAAAACCCCGATCTATTCGGCCTCCATTAACAAGGATGGAACACTGGCCGCACAATCGCCGCACTGGATTGAAAGTATTGAATACTCCAGCCAACCCGATTATGCAGCCAGTTATAAAGTTAATCTGATGCCCGATGCCTTTCAAAAGGAGCCAAAATTTTGTGTGGCATCGACTTACGACAATTCAAGCTATGAACATACCCTTTATAGCATCGCCAAATTGTCGAGCAAACCGACCCGATCCGAAGTGAATGTTATAGGCTTGATGCTGGGTGCCAACGGGCCATCCGGGGATTCATCGATGAGTTTTTACCTGGTGTGCGGCAAATAAATCACCTTCCGAAGGCTGCGACCCTGTTGGTGTTTACAAGGTCGCAGCCCTTGTCTTCATCCGGTACAGCTGCACGACACGGGCGGTAAGGTATGCTTGCCTATTAATTGCTCAGTCGTGTTGTTCTCGCCCATGAAATTCTCCGCCCTGATCTTGTCCCTTGCCCTGCTGGCCGGTTGCAGCAACGGTCTGCGCATGGACACCAGTCATCCTTCAATCAACCACGACAGCCGCGTGCAGTTTGTGGTGCTTCACTACACCTCAACCTCGCTGGAGCGCTCCCTGGAGCTGTTAACCCGCGGCCCGGTCAGCAGCCATTACCTGGTCGGGGATACTCCGCCGACCATTTACAAACTGGTGGATGAAAACCAGCGCGCCTGGCACGCCGGTGAAAGCCAATGGAAGGGCCGCACCTGGCTTAACTCCAGCTCCATCGGCATTGAAATCGTCAACAAGGGTTTTCGCGATACGCCCGAAGGTCGAGTCTGGTACCCCTATACAGAGGGTCAGGTCCAGTCGGTTATCGCACTGCTCAAAGATATTTCAACCCGCTATCAGATCGACCCGCGCAACATTATTGGCCATAGCGATATCGCGCCCTTGCGCAAGCTGGATCCAGGCCCGCTGTTTCCCTGGAAGCGCCTGGCCGACGCAGGCTTTGGCATCTGGCCGAACGCCCGGGCCGTAGCCCGGGAGCAAGCACTGTACGCCAGCAACTTGCCAAGCATCACCTGGTTCCAGCAGCAACTGGCGCTTCTGGGCTACGAAACCCCGCAAACCGGAGAGCTGGATGTCGCCACTCGCCACGTTCTGGCCGCCTTCCAGATGCATTTCAGGCCTTCGCGATACGATGGCACTCCGGATGCTGAAAGTGCGGCCATTTTGAAAGTGCTGAACACGCAAAAGCACTGATGAGCTAGAGCAATGGCAGGGCCATGTAAAATTGTGTGCCTTGCCCTGGACGCGAATACACCCCAATGCGCCCGCCATGCAGTTGCACAATCTCTTTGCACAGTGCCAGCCCAAGGCCGGCGCCACCCTTTTTGCGCCCCACTTGCACAAAGGGCTCAAAAATCCGCCCTTGTTGGCTATAGGCAATGCCTTCGCCATTGTCTTCGATGCTGATAATCACCCGTTCCCCATGGCGCCTGGCCTGCAGGCAGATCTGCCCGCCACTGGCGGTGTGGCGCAAGGCGTTGTCCAGCAGGTTGTCCAGCACCCGCTCCAACTGGGCCTGATCGGCCCGCAACTCAGGTAGCGGTTGTTGCAGCTGCACCAGCAGCTCGACATTTTTTACCCGCGCACGGTCGGCGAAACGGACACGGGCGTCCTCGAGCATGTGTTCGACACTGCAAGGGGCCAGCGTCAGCTTCTGCATGCCGTTTTGATAGCGGGAGAAGTTCAGCAGGTCATTGATCAACTGCATCAGGCGCTGCATTTCTTCGTTGACGGTGTTGAGCAGGTCGGTTTCCCGTGACTGGGGATCAAAGCGTGAACGCTCCAGAAACAACCCGAACGCCATATGCATGCCGGTGACGGGGGTGCGCAACTCATGGGAGGCCCGCAACACGAACTCGCTGCGTACCCGCTCAAAGGCACGCTGCTCGGTGACGTCGTGCAGCACCATGACGGCGCCGAGGATAGGCCCCTTGGGCTGGCTCACCGGGGTCAAGCTGTAGGTCAGGAGTCGGGTTTCGCCTTCAATGTCGACGCTCAAGTCTTCCGGCAAGCGCTCAAGACTGCCTCCGCGCAGTACTGTTTGCAGTTGCTGGTCGAGTTCCGGACGTTGCAAGGCCTCACCCAGCGACTGCCCCAATCGCCCTTCATCCCAACCCAGCTGGCGCTGTGCGACGGGGTTCAAGTGCTCCAGCCGGCCTTGCTGATCGATCATCAACAACCCGTCATCGATACTGTCGAGTACCGCTTGCAGCCGCTGCTGGCCCGCCAGCAGCTCGTCGATGTTGGTTGCCTGATGCTGGCGCAATGCCTCGGCCATAATCCCAAAGCGCCGCGTCAGCAGGTTCATCTCTGTGGCCGAGGAGAGCGGCAACACCACTTCGAAATTGCCTTTGCCAATGTTATCCGCGGCCTTGGCCAGTGCCTCGATCGGGGCACCAAAACGCCTGGCAATACCGTGGGCAGTGATAAAGCCGATGATCAGCACGGCAATGCCGACCAGGCCGAGCAAGGCGGCGACGACCAAGGCGCGATCCCGGGCTGCGGCCTGGGCGGCATATATGGTGTCGAGCGCACGACGGTGTTCGGTAATCAGACCGTTGCGCAGTTGATTGAAGCGGCTGGTCAGATCCTTGTCATTGCTCAGGTTCAGTTGCGCGTCGCTGGCCTTGTTGAAGGCCAGCAAAAAACTGCTGTAATCCTCCCGGGCCTGGGCAAAACCGCTATGCAGATTGTTTTTACGCTCATGCTCGATGCCCTCGTCGAGCAGCTTCAAATACTCCCGGGCTGATGACTTCAGCGCTTCAGGATCTGGCTGGTTGTGCAGCATCATCACCAACTGATCGCCCAGCGACTGACGCAGTTTCAGGCCCAGATCGAGGGTAATGAAGTTGTTACGAATCAGCGCTTCCTGGGTTTTCGCCATTTGCATCACGCTGACGACGCCAAGCAACAGGCCAAGCAGCGCCACCGTGATTAACGCGGAAATGCTCAGGAACAGGCGGGTGCGCAGCTTGATCGCAAGTTTCATCGCGGGCTCACAGGTTGTACTGCTTACGTTTGCGGTACAGCGTCGAGGCATCGATACCCAGGGTTTTTGCTGCCTGATCCAGGGTTTCACTGGTGGCCAGGACGGCGCCGATATGGGCTTTCTCCAGTTGATCGAGGCTCAGAGCAGCGCCAATGCGCGGGGCGTTGGGTACCGTTTGTTCGGCCATGCCCAGATGGCTGACTTCAACCACTTCCTGCGGGCAAATAATACTCGCGCGCTCAACCACATTGCGCAACTCGCGGATATTGCCCGGCCAACGGTAATTGGCCAGGGCCCGGCGGGCTTCCTCACTGAAGCCGCGGGCAGGGCGAGCATATTCCTTGACGAAACGGGCCAGGAAACGGTCGGCCAGGGTCAGGATATCCTCACTGCGCTCGCGCAGCGGCGGCAAATGCAGGGTGATCACGTTGAGACGGTAGAGCAGGTCTTCACGGAAGCGGCCATCGCGCACCATGTCCTCAAGGTGGAGGTTGGTGGCGGCCAGAATCCGTACATCGGCGCGGCGGGTAACGGGGTCGCCGACGCGCTCGTATTCTTTGTCCTGAATAAAGCGCAGCAGTTTTGGCTGTAGGGCCAGCGGGAAATCGCCGATTTCATCGAGGAACAAGGTACCGCCATCGGCCTGATTCACCCGGCCCAGGGTGCTTTCGCTGGCACCGGTAAAGGCTCCACGGGTATGGCCAAACAGTTCGCTTTCCATCAGCTCGGCCGTCAGTGACGGACAATTGATCGTGACACAGGACTTTTTCGCCCGTTTGCTCCAGCCGTGGATTGCGCGTGCCAGTTCCCCCTTACCGGTACCCGACTCGCCCAGAATAAGAATATTGGCATCCGTACCGGCCACCTGGCGGGCGGTTTCGAGCACCGCCATCATGGCCGGGCTATGGGAGTCGAGGCCTTCTTTGGGCTTGCGTACTTCACCCTCCAGGGCTTCAAGCCGGGCCGCCAACTGGCGCACTTCCAGTTGCTTGGCCGTGGCCAGCCTTAGCTGGTCGGGGCTGCACGGCTTGACCAGATAATCGGCGGCACCTGCCTGGATCGCATCAACGGCTGTATCGACGGCCGAGTGGGCAGTGACTATCACAACACGCATCCACGGCGCCTGGATACGCATTTGAGCCAGCACATCCAGACCGTTGTCTTCGCCCAGGCGCAGATCGAGAAAACACAGATCGAACACCTGTCGTTGCAGCAGTGCGTCGGCCTGCGCTGCGCTGTTAGCGGTGGCGACAGTGTAGCCCTCGTCTTCGAGGCAATAGCGGAATGTACGCAGGATGGCGGACTCATCGTCGACCAGCAGAATGCGGCCCTGTTGCTCTTTGGCTGAATCCATTTCCTACGTTCCTTTATATGTGGTCTTGGTTAGTGTCGGAATAATCGGGCAAGTTGCATGATTTTTCTGATTGATTCCGAGGCTAGCACCGAAGGCTCTGGCCTGCATAAGGTAACTGGCTGATTTTGCGGCTTTTTGCGTTGAGTCGCAGGTCGAAATTAATCCCTCTCGCAGCAGCTGACTCGCGGAGCAAGGCTGCGTCCGACGGCGAAGCCGTCGTAAACCCTGAAAACCGGATTTTACTGGCACACCGTGGTGTCTGATTTGCGACGGCTGTGCCGCCGCACGCAGCCTCGCTCCGCGAGTCAGCTGCTACGCGACGTGTGGTATCCCCTGATCGTGCAGAACGCCCGACCCGCAGGCCGGGCATCGTGCAGGTTGCGCGTCAAATCCATCCGAACAAATAGATAACATATTGATTTATAACGGTTTTTTATTGTGCCAAAAGCTGGCACGGCCCCTGCAATTACCCTTGTACAGAGCGTCGCACAGAGCGGCTCAACCTCACATTGACCACCGGGTGGCAGGAGTTTGAACATGAATATTCACGAATTCTCCAACTTGCGTGTTTCGTCATTGCATCTGCAACAAGGTCTGTTCGCCAGCCTTGCGTTGTCGGTGACCCTGATCGGTGGTCAGCAGTTGGGCCGGTTGGAGCAAGCACCGCAGCCGGTTGCCGCTGCACAGCACTACATCGCTCCCCAGCAGCACTTCAAGGCATTTGGCCCAGTGTCTGATACCACTGGCCGTTACGAACTCGCAGCCTCGGACGAAACCCAAATCGCCCGCTCGCAACCAGCACCTGAACGTTGGGTGTTTTAAGTGTTCACAACCTTGAGGCCCTGATCGGGCGTCGAGACACACCCTCATCACCCTGTTTCGCACAGTAATAAGGAGAATCACCATGTTGAGTTGGGCCATTACCTTCCTGATTATCGCCATCATCGCTGCTGTCCTTGGCTTCGGTGGTATTGCGGGCACCGCTACCGGCATTGCCAAGATTCTCTTTGTCGTGTTCCTGGTGATGTTTGTGGTGTCCTTTATCTTTGGTCGCCGCGGTCGAGGCTAGAGATGACCGCCCCCTCCTTTAAGGCTACGGTCGCTGTCCTGGTAACGGGCGGCGGCCGAGGGGCATGAAACCGGTTACATGGATGCAGGCAGCCAAGGTTCTACCTTGGTTTTTTTGTGCCCGGAGAAAATCTTTCGGCGGCTGTAATGCCTTATCAGGGTTCATTTTTTTGAAAACAAATGTGGCCTGAACAGCACTTCGAAACGTCGACCGTATATCGACTTGTAGAAAAATAGCCCGGACTTATATCTGATTTGTGTTGTCGGATATTTCTTGGATATAAGCGGCTTAATGCCACCCCCTCCTTAGCCAAAAAGACCTTGAAACAGCCGGTCTACGGCACTTATGTCGTCTATTCTGTGGATTCTCAGGAGGGGCGATTTGAGGTCTTGTCGGACAAAACCCATGCCGATTCGGCATAGGGTAGGCGTTTACGGCATTAGACGGCCACCTCATGCATGGGAATAGTTGCGCCTTTTTTCGCCTGCCAAAGAGCCTTTCGGGCTCGGTTTGGGCGACCTTCTACGGGGGTGGCGGTTTCTGCTTTTTGCGCTTTCAAGCGCTCTATTCAGAGCCTCTGCCCGAGTCCACTTGAAGTAAGGGTAATGACATGAAGAAGGCAAAACTTAGCCTCGCCTGGCAGATCCTGATTGGTCTGGTCCTCGGGATTGCAATCGGCGCGCTGCTTAACCATTTCAGTGCTGAAAAGGCCTGGTGGATCAGTAACGTTCTGCAACCTGCCGGCGATATCTTTATCCGTCTGATCAAGATGATCGTAATCCCAATCGTGATTTCTTCACTGGTTGTCGGGATTGCAGGCGTGGGAGATGCGAAGAAACTCGGTCGTATCGGTTTTAAAACCATCATTTACTTCGAGGTGGTCACCACCATCGCGATCCTGGTCGGCCTGGTGCTGGCCAACGTGTTCCAACCCGGTGCCGGTATCGACATGAGCACCCTGGGCACGGTCGATATTTCCAAGTACGCAGCCACGGCAGCTGAAGTCACGCATGAACATGCGTTTATCGAGACCATCCTCAACCTGATTCCATCGAACATCTTCGCGGCCATGGCTCGCGGTGAGATGTTGCCGATCATCTTCTTCTCGGTGCTCTTCGGTCTCGGTTTGTCGAGCCTGAACGCCGAACTGCGCGACCCGCTGGTGAAAACCTTCCAGGGCGTGTCCGAGTCGATGTTCAAAGTCACTCACATGATCATGAACTACGCGCCAATCGGTGTGTTCGCCCTGATCGCCGTGACCGTCGCCAACTTCGGTTTCGCCTCGCTGGTGCCTCTGGCCAAGCTGGTGCTGCTGGTTTACGGCGCCATCCTGTTCTTCGCCGTTGCGGTGCTGGGCCTGATTGCCAAGCTGTTCGGCTTCTCGGTGTTCAAGCTGATCCGTATCTTCAAGGATGAACTGGTTCTGGCTTACTCCACCGCCAGCTCCGAAACCGTGCTGCCACGCGTGATCGAGAAGATGGAAGCCTACGGCTGCCCGAAAGCGATCTGCAGCTTTGTGGTACCGACCGGCTACTCGTTCAACCTTGACGGCTCGACCCTGTACCAGAGCATCGCGGCAATCTTTATCGCCCAGCTGTATGGCATCGACTTGTCGATCAGCCAGCAACTGCTGCTGGTACTGACCCTGATGGTGACCTCCAAAGGCATCGCCGGTGTACCAGGCGTATCCTTCGTGGTACTGCTGGCGACCCTGGGCAGCGTGGGTATCCCGCTGGAAGGCCTGGCCTTTATCGCCGGTGTTGACCGTGTGATGGACATGGCCCGTACGGCCCTGAACGTGATCGGTAACGCCCTGGCGGTACTGGTAATCTCCCGTTGGGAAGGCATGTACGACAACGCCAAGGGCGAGCGCTACTGGAACTCGCTGCCGCACTGGCGCAGCAAGGAAGCCCTGCCAAAAGGTGAGTAACCTCGCCTGGTAGCGCAACTCCCACAAACCCCGGCCCTGGCCGGGGTTTGTTGTTTCTGGGGGTAGGCCGCTATCATTCGCATCATCTTCCAGGAGTTTTCTTGATGCTCAACGGCCTATGGCTCAGCTTTTTCGTCGTCGCTACGGTGTCGGCGCTCGCCCAATGGCTGGTGGGGGGCAACGCGGGGATCTTCTCGGCGATCGTGGAAAGCATCTTCGCCATGGCCAAGTTGTCCGTCGAAGTGATGATCTTGCTCTTCGGCACCCTGACGTTATGGCTCGGCTTCCTGCGCATTGCCGAAAAAGCCGGCATCGTCGATTGGCTGGGCAGGGCCCTGGGACCTCTGTTCAAGCGCCTGATGCCGGAAGTCCCGCCTGGGCATCCGGCGCTGGGCTTTATCACCCTGAACTTCGCCGCCAACGGCCTGGGGCTGGATAACGCGGCCACGCCCATCGGCCTCAAGGCCATGCGTGCCCTGCAAGAGCTCAACCCGAGCCCGACCAGTGCGAGTAATGCACAGATCCTGTTTCTGGTGCTCAACGCCTCGTCCCTGACCCTGCTGCCGGTCACTATCTTCATGTACCGTGCCCAGCAAGGGGCGCCGGACCCGACACTGGTATTCCTGCCGATCCTGCTGGCCACCAGCGCCTCGACCCTGGTCGGCTTGCTGTCGGTGGCCATTGTCCAGCGCCTGCGTCTGTGGGACCCGGTGGTGCTGGCGTACCTGGTGCCTGGCGCGCTGATCCTGGGCGGTTTCATGGCATTGCTGGCGACCCTGTCAGCCACGGCGCTGGCCAGCTTGTCGTCGATCCTGGGCAACCTCACGCTGTTCGGCCTGATCATGCTGTTTCTGGTGATCGGGGCGCTGCGCAAGGTCAAGGTCTACGAAGCGTTTGTGGAAGGGGCCAAGGAAGGCTTCGACGTCGCGAAAAACCTGTTGCCGTATCTGGTGGCGATGCTGTGCGCGGTGGGTGTGCTGCGTGCTTCCGGGGCACTGGATTTTGGCCTGGACGGTATTCGCCATGTGGTTGAGTGGCTGGGTTGGGATACGCGCTTTGTCGATGCGCTGCCAACGGCCATGGTCAAACCCTTTTCGGGCAGTGCGGCGCGGGCCTTGCTGATCGAGACCATGCAGACCCAGGGGGTGGACAGCTTCCCGGCGCTAGTGGCGGCCACGGTGCAGGGCAGCACGGAAACCACGTTCTATGTGCTGGCGGTGTACTTCGGCGCCGTGGGCATCCAGCGTGCCCGGCATGCGGTGGGTTGCGCCCTGCTGGCCGAGTTTGCCGGCGTGGTGGCGGCGATTGCGGTGTGCTACTGGTTCTTCGGCTAACCCAGGCCACCTTGTGGGAGCGGGCTTGCTCGCGATGGCATCACCGCGGCCACGCAGGTAAACCGTGTTGCCTGCATCGCGAGCAAGCCCGCTCCCACAGGTTTACAGGGTTTTACGCCACACACTCACCAGCCACGGTTGCTGGTCACGGGGCAAGCCCGCCGGGCGGTAGTAGTGCTCCAGCTCGGCAAACCCTGCAGCCGTCAGCATCGTCCGCCAGTTCTGCAGATCGTGATAAGCCCCGTAACGCTCACCGTTCCAGCCTTCGCGGTTGTCGCCGCGCGGGTTGGAACTGAGCAGTACGCCGCCGGATTTCAGGGCTGCATGCAGCTTGCCCAGCACCTGGCCCAGTTCCTGGGTCGGCACATGGAACAGCGAAGCATTGGCGAAGATGCCGTCGAAGCGTTCAGCGGGCAAGTCGAGCTTGAGGAAGTCCTGGTGCCACACTTCACAGCCGCTGTCTTCGCGGGCCATTTGGGTGAAGCGTTCGGTGCCGTCCAGCCCGATTGCCACATGCCCGAGGCGGGTGAAAGCCTGCAGGTCGCGACCCGGTCCGCAGCCGAAATCCAGGACAGTGAAGGGCGCCGAACCTTGAATATGACGCAACAGGGCGTCGATGTTCTGGCTCACGTCATGGTCGCGGGTGCCTTCACGAAAGCCCTCGGCGCTCTGTTGATAGTGGCTCAGGGTCGTGGCGGCAATCTGTTCGAGAGTTTTTGCATCGAGGGTCATCGCAGGCTCGGGCGGCGGCAGGGCTGGCCGCCGACTATACCTCAGCGTTTGTTCAGTGCCAGGGCCAGGCGGTCACCACCCAGCTGAATCACGGCCACCAGAATCACCAGCAATACGATCACGGTCAGCATCACCTGCGAGTCGAAGCGCTGGTAACCATAGCGGTACGCGATGTCACCCAGCCCGCCGGCACCAATCGCACCGGCCATGGCAGACGAATTGATCATCGTTACCAGGGTGATGGTAAAACCGCCGACGATGCCGGGTAAGGCTTCGGGCAACAGTACGTGCCAGATAATGTGATGGCGCTTACAGCCCATGGCCTGGGCGGCCTCGATCAAACCGTGATCCACCTCACGCAAGCTGACTTCAGCTATGCGTGCAAAAAACGGTGTGGCGGCGATGGTCAGCGGTACGACCGCCGCCCATACGCCGTAGGTAGTGCCCACAATCAGGCGGGTGAACGGGATCAATGCCACCATCAAAATCAGAAACGGGATTGAACGGAACAGATTGACGAACGCACCCAGAGCCTTGTTCAGTGTGGGGGCTTGATAAATCCCGCCTTTGCCGCTGGTGACAAGGATCACCGCCAGCGGTATGCCCAGAACCAGCGCGATCAGCGACGACACACCGACCATCAGGAAGGTGTCGATCACCCCCTGCCATAAACGATCAAATCCCATAGCCCACTACCTCGACCTGTTGTGCCCATTGCCCGGCCCGTTTGCGCAGCTCTTCGGCGCCCAGCGAAGTGCTGGTTACGCTGAGCAGCAGTTGCCCCAGGGCATGCCCCTGGATGTGTTCGACGCCGCCGTGGAGCAGTCGCACTTGCCCTCCCAGCGCGCTGAACAGCGCGCCCAGGTCAGGCTCTTGGGCCTGCCGGCCGGTAAAACGCAGGCGCAAGATCACGCTGGCTTGTGCGGACTGTGCCTGCGCCGAAATACGGTTACGCAGCGCTTCAGGCAGGGTCGCCTGCAAAGGCGCCAGCAGGGTCTTGCTGACGTCATGCTGAGGATCGCCGAAGACCTGCCACACAGGGCCTTGCTCGACCACGCGACCTTGCTCCAGTACCACTACGCGGTGACAGATATCACGAATCACGGCCATTTCATGGGTAATGAGGATGATGGTCAGGCCCAGGCGCTGGTTGATTTCGCGCAGCAGACCGAGGATCGACTGAGTGGTTTCGGGGTCCAGGGCCGAGGTGGCTTCATCGCACAGCAAAATCGCCGGATCGTGCACCAGCGCACGGGCAATGCCCACACGCTGTTTTTGCCCGCCCGACAGTTGCGCCGGGTAAGCCGTGTGCTTGCCTTGCAGGCCAACCAGCTCCAGCAGCTCACGCACCTTCTGCTCCCGTTGCAGCTTGGGCACGCCCGCCACCTTGAGTGGCAACTCGACGTTCTGCCATACGGTTTTGGCCGACATCAGGTTGAAGTGCTGGAAGATCATGCCGATCTTGCGCCGCAGCGCCACCAGCTTGTCTTCGTCAAAGCTGGCGATATCGACCTGATCGATCAGCACGCGGCCGCGGGTAGGCTGTTCGAGGCGGTTGATGGTGCGAATCAACGACGACTTGCCAGCACCGCTGCGCCCGATGATGCCGAAGATCTCCCCGCGCTGGATTGCCAGATCAATACCCGTGAGGGCATCCACAGGGCCCTGGCGGCCGTCATATGTTTTGCCGATACCGATAAAACGCACATGGGCGTGGCTCAACTCAGGGTGCAGCTCGGTGTGGTTGGCGCCGGGCTGCGGCTGATCGAGCCGCTCGCGAGCAATGGCCACATTCATGGTCAGCCTCCCCAGCCGGGCTGGTACAGAGTGCCGTAGGTCTTATCCAGCGCAGCTTTGACCACTGGCGAGTGCTGATAGATATCAATAAATTTGGCCAGACGCGGGTCGTCTTTGTTCTTGGGCTGGATCACGAACTGAATCACATACTCGGGGTGATCGATGCCGTCGAACAGCAAGGCCGACTCGGCATCGAAGGTTTTCGACAGGCGAATGTAGGCTGGATAACCCTGCACCAGGTCGGCATCGTCGTAGGCGCGTACCAGTTGCACGGCCTCAACCTGCAGGATCTTGATCTTTTTCGGGTTGGCGATGATGTCCTCTTCCGTCGCCTTGTAGCCAACGCCCGGCTTGAGTGTAATCAGCCCGGCCTTGGCCAGCAGTTGCAGGCCACGCCCGCTATTGATCGGGTCATTGGCGATGGCAACAGTTGCGCCTTCAGGCAGGGCGTCGAGGCTTTTGTATTTTTTCGAGTACAGGCCCACGTTGTTGATGATGCCTTTGGCGTAGGGTGCCAAATCGAACCCGGCGGCGGCCTTGGCGTTTTCCAGGAACGGGATGTGCTGGAAGTAATTCACATCGATATCGCCGCTGGCCAGGCTGACGTTGGGTGCGATCCAGTCGGTGAACTCCACCAGCTCGACCTTGAGCCCTTGCTTGTCGGCCTCGGCCACTGCGGTTTCCAGGGGAATGGCGAACGCGGCGGTGGTGCCGACCTTGAGCGGCTTATCGGCCGCGTGGAGCAAACCGCTAAACAGCCCGAGGGCCAGAACCAGTGCGTGTTTTTTGTTCATGATAATTGCCCAGTCAAAGAGTCGGAATTCGAACCCTGTGGGAGCGAGCCTGCTCGCGAAAGTTTGGCAGTCCTGCAAGCTTCGCGAGCAGGCTCGCTCCCACAAAAAAACAGTTATGCGCTGTGCCTGAAGGCCGCACCTGTATGGCGTTGCGGCAAGTGCGCATCGCCTTCCACAAACAGCTTCTGACGCAGGCTGCCAGTGTCATAAGCGGTTTTATAAGAGCCCCGGCGCTGCAGTTCGGGGACCACCAAGTCGATAAAATCGACGTAGCTTTCAGGGGTGACGATGCGGGTCAGGTTGAACCCGTCCAGGCCGGTTTCTGCAATCCAGGATTCCAGCTCGTCGGCCACTTGCGCAGGCGAACCCACCAGCGTGATGTAACGCCCGCCCAGGGCGTGCTGTTCGAGCAGCTTGCGCCGGGTCCAGTCGTTGTTTTGCAGCACTTTGGTGGCGGACTGGATCGCGTTGCTCTTCACGTACTGGATCGGCTCGTCCAGTTCGTAATCGGCAAAGTCGATACCCGTGGAGCTGGAAAAGTGCGCCACGCCGGCTTCGGCACTGGCATAGCTCAGGTACTCGTCACGCTTGGCCAATGCCTGGGCCTCGGTCGGCGCCACGATCACGTTGATCCCCATAAACAGCTTGATGTCGTCCGGGTTGCGGCCCGCAGCCACAGCGCTGGCGCGCACCTTGTCGACCTGGGCTCTGGTCGCTGCCTTGGTCTGCCCGCTGATAAACACGCACTCGGCATGGCGACCGGCAAACACCAGGCCGCGATCCGAGCTGCCCGCCTGAAACAGCACCGGGGTGCGTTGCGGCGACGGTGCGCAAAGGTGATAACCCTCCACCTGATAGAACTCACCTTCGTGTTTGATCTTGTGCACCTTGTCGGGCCGGGCATAGATGCGCCGGGCCGGGTCATTGAGCACGGCGTCGTTTTCCCAGCTGCCTTCCCATAGCTTGTAGAGCACTTGCAGGTACTCATCGGCCTGATCGTAGCGCCGGTCATGCTCGACCTGTTCGGTCAGGCCCATGGCTTTGGCTGCACTGTCGAGGTAGCCGGTAACAATATTCCAGCCCACGCGACCGCGGGTCAGGTGGTCCAGGGTCGACATGCGACGCGCGAATAAATACGGCGTGTCGTAGGTCAGGTTGGCGGTCAGGCCAAAACCGAGGTTCTTGGTGACGGCAGCCATCGCCGAAACCAGCAGCAGGGGATCATTGACCGGTAGCTGGATCGCCTCTTTGAGTGGCATATCAACCGATTGTTGATAAACGTCGTACACCCCCACGATATCGGCGATAAAAAGCCCGTCGAACAGCCCGCGTTCCAGCAGCTGCGCCAACTCAGTCCAGTATTCAAGGGTGTTGAAGGTGGTCGAGTTGTCACGTGGATGAGTCCACAGACCGTGGTTGATATGACCAATGCAGTTCATGTTGAAGGCATTGATCAGAATCTTCTTTTTGCTCATCAGATGGTCCCCCGCAATGGCGGGTTGGCATCATTTAGGTAGTAATTGCCTACCGCGTGGTACTTCCAGCGCACCGGGTCATGCAGGGTGTGCACGCGGGCGTTGCGCCAGTGACGGTCAAGGCCGTGCTCGGCCAGGGTGGCCTGGCTGCCCGCCAGCTCGAACAGGGTGCTGCCGGCGGCCAGGGAAATTTCTGTACTCAGGGCCCGGGCTTCTGCGATGGCAATCGAGGCTGCGGCGACGGTGCTGGCGCTGGTGTTGCTCTGAGCAATATCCAGAAACGCTCCGGCACGTTCCAGCAGGGCTTCGGCGGCATGCAGACGTACGCTCAAATGGCCGAAGCTTTTGAGGGTCAGCGGGTCTTCGCTGGCGATATCCGTAGTGGCATCAATCCAGGGCCGGGTTTTGCTGCGCACAAAATGCAGGGCGTCTTCAAAGGCGGCGCGGGCGATACCGGTATCGATGGCCGCGTGAAGGATCTGCGCCAGCGGACCAACCGGGGTCGGACGCTCGAAGGCGCTTTGAAACGGGATCACGTCTTGTGCTGCGACCAGTACGTTGTCGAAAACCACCGAACCGCTGCCCGTAGTACGCTGGCCAAAACCGCTCCAGTCGTCGATCACGCTTAGGCCATCGCTGTCGCGGCGCACGAATGCAAGATGCTGGATGCCGTTATCGTCCACAACCGAGGTAGGTATCCGCTGTGCATACAGTGCGCCAGTGGCGTAGAACTTGCGGCCGGTGATGCGGTAGCCGTGTTCGGCCTGGGCCAGATGGGTGGTGCGATCGTGTGCAGTCTTGGTGCCGATTTCAGCCAGGGCATTGCCGAAGCGCTCTCCGGCCAGCACCTCGGCATAGAGCCGCTGCTTTTGCTCGTGTGTGCCATTGACCCGTAAAACTTCGAGTGCATAAAAGTGGTTTTGCGGGATTTGCCCCAGAGAGGCATCGGCCGCAGCGATCAGCGCGATCACTTGCGCCAGGGTGACGCTGGACACGCCTGCGCCGCCGTAGGCCTTGGGCACGGTGATGCCCCACAGGCCGGTATGGGAAAACAGCTCAAGCTCATCAAACGGCAAGCGCCGCTCGCGGTCACGCAGGGCACTGTCGCGTTTGAAAAACGCCGCCAGTTCACGGGCTACGCTCAGGGCCTCGGCATCGCTGTGGATAACCGGGACCTGTTTGGATATCAGTGACATGGGTGTCTCCAGGGTCAGATCCAGGAATGCCGGGCAGGCAGGGTGCCGTTGAGGCGATACGCGCCGATGGCGTGGTATTTCCAGCGCACCGGGTCGTGCAGGGTGTGCACCCGGGCGTTGCGCCAGTGGCGGTCGAGGTTGAACTCGGCAAGGCTGGCGCGGCTGCCGGCCAGTTCGAACAATTTTTCGCTGGCCAGCAGCGACAGCTCGGTGCTCAGCACCTTGGCTTCGGCCACCGCAATCGATGCGCGGGCAGCGCCAGGGGCGTCGATCGCTGCCGCGCTGACTTCGTCCAGAACGCGTCCGGCTTTGCGCAACAAGGCTTCGGCTGCGTGCAGCTCAATGTGCAGTTTGCCGATATCGGCAATCACATAAGGATCATCGCTGTTGCGTTCGACCTTGGCGTCGATCCACGGGCGTGAGCGCTCGCGGACAAAACTCAGGGTGTCGGCAATGGCACCGCGGGCAATGCCCAGGTCAATGGCGGCCTGGATCAATTGCGACACGGCGCCTTGAATGTTCGGAGCATCGTTGAGGCGCGAACTGTCGACCACCTGTTCGGCTTCCACCCGCACGTTGTTAAGTAATACGGTGCCACTGGCGGTGGTGCGCTGACCAAAACCGGACCAGTCATCCACGACGCGCAAGCCTGGTGTACCGCGACGAACGAAGGCCATGACCTGCCTGCCTTCATCGTTGACGGCTTTTACCGCAATCCAGTGGGCGAACAGGGCGCCGGTGGAGTAAAACTTCTGACCGTTAATGGCGAAGTCGTCGCCATCGGCGATGATCCGGGCCTTAATGTCCAAGGTGTTTTTGCTGCCGCGTTCCGGGCCCGCATTGCCGATGCGCCAGCCTTGCAGCACGCTGGAGAACAGTTGTTCTTTTTGCGCCTGGGTGGCCGTGGCAGCGATCAGGCTGAGAATGCCAACCTGATTTTGCGGGATTTGCCCCAGCGCCGGATCGGCAGCCGAGATGATCGCGAACACTTCAGCCAGGGTCACAAATGACACCTGGGGGCCGCCAAATTCGCGGGCAATGGAAATACTGCCCAGGCCGCTGCGGGTGAAGGCTTCTATGAGCGACCACGGCAGCTTGCGTTGCTGGTCGCGTTTGCCCGCGTGTTCGCGTGCACTGGCTGCCAGTGTGTGTGCGGCTTCAAGGGCTTCGTTGTCGGTGCGCAGAACCTGCGCTGCCAGCAACAGAGGCGCGACATCCTGGTCGCTTTGCAGGTGTGCATTGGCCAAGCTGGACATTAGTTGCGCTCCTTGGCTGCACTCAATGCCCTGGCGTTATGCACAAGGGTGATTGTGTTACGGACCATACCTACCTCACGTTTCATGGGAGCGCCGCTCGTGCGGCGCGGATAAAAGCTGAGAGTCCGGTGGTCCGGTTCATATACCCTAATCGAGTATAAAAATTTTAAGAACTAACTTTTAGGAATATGGATAGACGATTCCCTGGCTCCCTGCTCCTGGTTACGCCAGTTGGAACGGGGCTCTGCGGCGTGCAGTACCTCCCTCGGGGCAGGGTTGAGATAGAGCTTGGGAGCACCTACCTTGAGCACTCGCGCCGGTGCCCAGCGCGAATTGTTGCCCACGCGGTCGATCACACAGTAGGTGACTTCCAGCTTGGCGTCTTCGCCAGCCTCCTGGATGATGTGGGGGGGCACGAACACGCTGACGGGTTTGTCGATATCCACTTTGCGCAGTTTGGGCAAATCCAGGCGTACATCCCCCCAGAGCAGGGTGATGGCGTCATTGTTGGCCATGTTGCGATAGGGTTCGATACTCACCGGGACACCGCGTTTCATCTGGCTTGGGTTAACCCCGTAGCGCTGGATGGGCTGCGGAATTACAAGCGGGGCCAGGCCCTGGTTTTCGTCGCCAATGGCTTCGCCGCCAGGGCAGTCAAGTTTGACCAATATTTTAAGTTGCGCAGAAAGAACCGGGCTGCTGCCGATATGCATCACCCGGTAGTAAAGGCGCGCCGTACCATTTTGAATAAAACTCTCTGGCACTCTTAACATGACAGGCTGGCCAATACCGGCTTTGAAAATCTGCCGCGAGGCGACATAGCAACCATCCCAGAACAACTCTACAAGGTCACCTTCTTCCATGTTCTTGTAAGGGTTTATTGTAATAAGCAAGTGCTCGGCCGCGCGCGCGCACACAGTATGCCTTGCGGAGTTTGAAAGTACGGGCGGAGGGAGTTTGTTGAAACATGAGGTAAAGGGCATATTTAAAGATTCCTTTCCAGTATGTAAGGGAACGGTACACGTCTGCGCAGACCGGCCCTCGCTTTCAGCACCGAGTACTGGCCGCACATGGTTAACGCGATAAATATTTGCTTTTTGACAAGTGGCTGGGCTCGATTATTTTTATTAGATAAGAGTCTGTGGGTATGAGTGTCAAGGGCGAACAGAAGTAATATAAATGTCCCTGAATTATTCAGAATGTTCCTACTGAAAGAGTACTTTAAAGTTGCATGACAAGTAGTTCTGGCGATGAGCGATGAGTCATCAGTCTAAGTTTACAGGCTGTTTAATGGTCCTCTCTCACCAGGCCTTTGCACACGCCCAATCACTCGGGACCTCAGCCAGCATGATTTTTTTGCGTTTTTGCCATTTATTTCACACTCCGTCTGCATAATCGCCATGCACGAGGCAGCTGGTTAGCCCGCTTTGTGATATTTAGATCTGGCCCAACATTTCGGAAGCCCACTCAAATGGCAACAAACCCACAGTTGATACCGCCTGTTCCCCGGCCCTCACGTTTCAGCATGCGCTGGTATTCCTGGGTATTACTGGTGGGGGTATTGGTCTACGGGCTCGCGTGGATCATGCATTGGGATGACCGCGGTGCGTTGTGGGTACTGGAGCGGTTTGAGAGCCCGTCCGAGCAGAACGAAAGCATATGGCTACCTGACTACAGGGCGGTGATTGATGCCAAGGTGTTGCCAGGAATGGAAAAGGACGAGGCATCGGACCTGGCCTATAACCCGCTGACCAAAACACTGTTCTCGGTGATGGGTAAAAACCCTTTTCTCGTGGAACTGACTCTGGATGGCGACGTACTACGCAAAATTCCGCTGGTGGGCTGGAGCAACCCGGAGGGCCTGACAGTCATGGAGAACGGCCTGCTGGCCATTGTCGATGAGCGTGAGCATATGCTGAGCATCATCAACATCGACGCGGACACCAAGTCCCTGAATATTGCCGACTTCCCCAAGTACGACCTGGGGCCTTCGAAAAACCAGAACAAGGCCTTCGAAGCCATTGCCTGGGACCCTCGCCGCCAACAACTGCTGCTGGGTGAAGAGCGTCCGCCGCAGTTGTTTGTATGGAAGAGCGACGGTAGCCAGGTGCTAACCGGCAGCAAGCAGAAAGTGCCAAGCGATGAGCTGGATCTGCGTAACCTGTCGGCCCTGAGCATCGATCCGCGTACAGGCCATACACTCGTACTGTCGGCCGATTCGCACATGCTGCTGGAGCTCGATGAGCTGGGTGAGCAGGTCAGCTTCATCACCTTACTCGGTGGCTTCAATGGCCTGAAGAACACCATTCCCCGGGCCGAAGGTGTCGCGATTGATGAACACGGCACGCTGTATATGGTGAGCGAACCGAACCTGTTTTATCGCTTCGAGAAGGTGGCCAAATAAATCCCGCGCCCGCGCAAGACATGTTGCCCGTTGAGGTTTAAGGTTCAATTCAGACAGCCGTGGTATTTCATTGGCCTGATCTGTTTAGAGTTCGACCCATGCGCCGTGTCAACCGCACTACCGTTTTTACTCTCTGTATAACGCTGGTGGCCTTGCTGGCCGCCGGCTTTGCCGCGCAACATTTTCGCCTGTTTGAACGGACCTGGTTCCAGATCAGCCAGATGTGGCACCCCGCCAATCCTGATGCAATCAACCTGGGAGACTACCGCGCCGTAATGCAGGGCAAGGTCATCGAAGGGCTTGAGGATGATGTCTCGGCACTGACCTTCGATCCATTGCGTAAGAGCCTGTTTACCGTGACCAACAAGAAAGCCGAGCTGATCGAGCTGTCCCTTGATGGCCGGGTCTTGCGCCGCATTGCACTGGTCGGGTTCGGCGATGCCGAGGCAGTCGAATTTATTGGCGAGAATACCTACGTCATTACCGATGAACGTCAACAGCGCCTGATCAAGGTCAAGGTCGATGACAACACCCGGGTTCTGGATGCCCGGGATGCCGAGCAATTGACGCTGGGGATCAATCAGTCGGGCAACAAGGGCTTTGAAGGTTTGGCCTATGACTCGGTGGGCAAGCGCCTGTTTGTAGCCAAGGAGCGCGACCCCATGCTGATTTATGAAGTGCGCGGCTTCCCTCAAGCCAACCCCCAGCAACCTTATGCCACCCATGTTGTGAGCAATCCGCGACGGGATGCACGGTTGTTTGTAAGGGATTTGTCGAGCTTGCAGTTTGACGAACGCACCGGGCATTTGCTGGCACTGTCAGATGAGTCGAAATTGCTGCTTGAACTGGGTCTGGACGGCCAACCGATCAGCACACTGTCGCTGAAGAAGGGCAAGCACGGTCTGACCCGCTCAGTGCCACAGGCAGAAGGCGTCGCGATGGACGATGAAGGGACTATCTATGTGGTGAGCGAGCCGAATCTGTTTTACGTGTTCAAGAAACCGGCTTTGTAGATGAGAAATGGCCGATCATTTTCTCTTGTGGGAGCGAGCCTGCTCGCGAAGTTCGTTCGCGAGCAGGCTCGCTCCCACAGTTGAAATTTTCCTGCTGGCGCAGTTACTTGCTCAGGGTTTTCACGCCCTCAGGCGTGCCCAGTAACAGCAGGTCGGCCGGGCGGGCGGCGAACAGACCGTTGGTCACAACACCGACGATGGCGTTGATCTGACGCTCCAGCTCAACCGGGTTGGTGATCTGCATGTTGAACACGTCAATGATGATATTGCCGTTGTCCGTAACCACACCTTCGCGGTACACCGGATCGCCGCCCAGTTTTACCAGCTCGCGAGCCACGTGGCTGCGGGCCATCGGGATAACTTCGACTGGCAGCGGGAATGCGCCCAGCACCGGAACCAGCTTGCTGGCATCGGCGATGCAGATAAAGGTCTTGGCCACGGCAGCGACGATTTTTTCGCGGGTCAGGGCTGCGCCACCGCCCTTGATCAGGTTGAGGTTTTCGTCACTTTCATCGGCGCCATCAACGTAGAACTCAAGATCACTGACCGTGTTCAGTTCGTACACCGGAATGCCGTGGCCCTTGAGACGCGCGGCGGTGGCTTCGGAGCTCGCTACCGCGCCGTCGAATGCACCCTTGTGCTGGGCCAGGGCATCGATAAAGCAGTTGGCAGTGGAGCCGGTACCGACCCCGACGATGCTCTTGTCATCCAGTTTTGGAAGGATGAAGTCGACAGCAGCCTGGGCTACGGCCTGTTTGAGTTGATCCTGGGTCATGCGGGCTCCGGGGCGGGAAGGGGGAAAAAGAAAGGAGCTGAGTATAACCCAAGGCTTTAAAACCTTTGGATTCGTATGGTCGCCTGCGCAAACGCTGGGGTAGACTCCTTGGTCCCTGCCAACCCGCCCAGTGAAGCTTTCCGATGCTCGAACAGTACGTTAAGAAGATCCTCACCTCGCGCGTTTATGACGTTGCCGTAGAAACCCCACTGCAAGCTGCCAACCAGCTTACCCAGCGGTTGGGCAACCAGATTTTGCTCAAACGCGAAGATTTGCAGCCGGTGTACTCGTTCAAGATTCGTGGCGCTTACAACAAACTGATGCACCTGACCGACGCCGAGCGCGCGTGCGGCGTGGTGACGGCGTCAGCGGGCAATCACGCCCAGGGCCTGGCCCTGGCGGCCAAGGTGCTGGGGGTCAAAGCGACCATCGTGATGCCCAAGACCACCCCCGAGATCAAGGTCGAAGGCGTGCGCTCCCGTGGTGGCATTGTGGTGCTGCATGGCGACACGTTCCCCGAGGCGCTGGCCTACTCGCTGCAACTGGTCGAAAAAGAAGGCTACGTCTACGTTCACCCCTACGATGACCCGCACACCATTGCCGGGCAGGGCACCGTGGCGATGGAAATTCTGCGCCAGCACCCGGCGCCGCTGGATGCGATCTTCGTACCGGTGGGCGGCGGCGGGCTGATTGCCGGTATTGCGGCGTATGTGAAGTACCTGCGCCCGGACATCAAGATCATTGGTGTCGAGCCCGATGACTCCAACTGCCTGCAAGCCGCGATGGCGGCGGGCGAGCGCGTGGTGCTGCCAACCGTGGGGATTTTCGCCGACGGCGTGGCCGTGGCGCAGATTGGCCAGCACACGTTCGATATCTGCAAGGACTATGTGGATGAAGTGATCACCGTCAGCACTGACGAGATCTGCGCAGCCATCAAGGATATCTTCGACGATACCCGCTCGATCACCGAACCTGCCGGTGCGCTGGGCGTGGCCGGAATCAAGAAGTACGTCGAGCAGCGCGGCGTGCGCGGCCAGACCCTGGTGGCAATCGACTCCGGTGCCAATGTCAACTTTGACCGACTGCGTCATGTGGCCGAGCGGGCCGAGCTGGGTGAAGGCCGTGAAGCCATCATTGCGGTGACCATTCCTGAGGTGCCGGGTAGCTTCAAGGCGTTCTGCCAGGCCGTGGGCAAGCGTCAGATCACCGAGTTCAACTACCGCTACCACACTGGCAGCGAAGCGCACATTTTCGTTGGCGTGCAGACCCACCCCGAGAACGATCCCCGCAGCGCGCTGCTGGTCAGTCTGACTGAGCAGGGCTTCCCGGTGGTCGACCTGACCGAGAACGAGCTGGCCAAGTTGCATATCCGTCATATGGTTGGCGGCCATGCTGCGAAGGTCAGCGATGAGTTGCTGTTCCGTTTCGAGTTCCCGGAGCGGCCGGGGGCGCTGTTCAACTTCCTCAACAAGCTGGGCGGGCGCTGGAACATCTCGATGTTCCATTACCGCAACCACGGCGCGGCGGATGGCCGGGTCATGGCCGGCCTGCAGGTACCGGCGGACGAGCGCCACCTGGTGCCGGCGGCGCTGGAAGAAATCGGCTACCCGTACTGGGATGAGAGCGATAACCCTGCCTACCAGCTGTTTCTTGGCTGATAGGCGCTACGCTGATTGAACGGCTCAAGGGATTAATCAAATGGAAACGTTCACAGCGTTAAAACTGCTGCATGGCGTGTCGACACTGCTGCTGTTTGTCAGCGCCATTGCCTTGCTGGTTGTGGTAATTCGCCGCTGGCGGGCAGGGGATAAAAACCTGTCAGGCGGAGTGGTGCAGCGGCCCTGGAGTTATATTTGGGCGCTGATGGGCCTGTGTCTGCTGGCGTTGCCCGTCAGTGGCTGGTTTCTGGTGCATCTGGCCGGTTGGCCGTTGAGCCAGATATGGCTGCTGGCGGGCAGTTGTTTGTACCTGCTCGGCAGCCTGAGCTGGCTGTGGCTGGTGGTGCGCCTTAACCGTCTGCGCTTGGGGCGAATGGCCAGATACCCGTGGTTTACCCTGGTGCTGGCCATTTTTTGTGCAGTCTGCTTTATCGCCATCGCGGGATTGATGGGCGCCAAGCCGGTTTAAGCACACGTGCTTGTGTGGGAGCGGGCTTGCTCGCGATGGCATCACTGAGGTCTTGCAGAAAAACCGCGGCGATCTTATCGCGAGCAAGCCCGCTCCCACAGGTTGTGTGTCAGTCGCGCAGCGAGATGACTTCCCAGCCACGCTTGATGGCCTCCGCACGCAAGTTCGGATCCGGGTCGACCGCCACCGGATGGTCAACCTGCTCCAGCAGCGGCAAGTCATTCATCGAATCGCTGTAGAAGTAGCTGTCTGCCAGGCTATAGCCGTTTTCTTCGATCCAGCGGTTCAGGCGTGTCACCTTGCCTTCACGGAAGCACGGTACGTCTGTGCTGCGACCGGTGTAACGGCCATCGATGATTTCGCATTCGGTGGCAATCAAATGTTCCACGCCGAGTTTTTCGGCAATGGGGGCCGTGATCACGCGGTTGGTGGCAGTGATGATCACCAGGGTGTCGCCGGCTTCACGGTGTTTGGCCAGCAGGGCATGGGCCTTGGGCAGCATCAGGCCATCAATGCAGTCGCGCATGAATTCGCGGTGCCATTGATCCAGTTGCGCCATGTCATGGCGGCCAAAGATTTCCATGCTGAAATTAAGGTAGGCGGCGTTGTCCAGCTTGCCGGCCAGGTAGTCCTGATAGAACGCGTCGTTGCGCGCCTTGTAGGCGTCGCCGTCGAGAATGCCCCGGCGGCACAGGTAATCGCCCCAGGCGTGATCGCTGTCACCGCCCAGGAGGGTGTTGTCCAAGTCGAATAAAGCCAGACGCATTGAGGTTACCCGTTGAGTTGCCTGAGAAAAGGCCACAAGAATACGGTCTTTTAACAAGAGTGCACATAAGGCAGGAAGGCGCGTTGCTGCTTTCACAACCTTTGTGGAACAATGCGGCGACATGCGTTTGCGAGGTTGTTGCCGTGATCGACCCCGATGGTTTCCGCCCTAATGTCGGGATTATTCTGACAAATGACGCTGGTCAGGTACTTTGGGCTCGCCGTATCAATCAAGACGCCTGGCAGTTTCCACAGGGTGGCATCAACCCTGACGAAACGCCGGAAGACGCCTTGTACCGTGAGCTGAACGAAGAAGTTGGCCTTGAACGCGAAGATGTAGAAATACTCGCCTGCACGCGAGGCTGGTTGCGTTATCGTTTGCCGCAACGCCTGGTACGTACCCACAGCCAACCGCTGTGCATCGGCCAGAAGCAAAAGTGGTTTTTGCTGCGCCTGGTCTCCAACGAGCAACGGGTGCGGATGGATTTGACCGGTAAACCGGAGTTCGATGGCTGGCGTTGGGTCAGTTATTGGTACCCGTTGGGCCAGGTGGTGACATTCAAGCGCGAGGTCTACCGTCGCGCTCTCAAAGAGCTTGCCCCGCGCCTTTTAACGCGCGCCTGACACGGAGTTCGACCCCGAGCCATGCTCAATACGCTGCGCAAGATCGTCCAGGAAGTTAACTCCGCCAAGGATCTCAAGGCGGCGTTGGGGATTATTGTGTTGCGCGTCAAAGAGGCCATGAGCAGCCAGGTCTGCTCGGTCTATTTGCTTGATCCAGAGACCAACCGCTTTGTCCTGATGGCCACCGAGGGCTTGAACAAGCGCTCGATCGGCAAAGTCAGCATGGCGCCCAACGAAGGCCTTGTGGGCCTTGTGGGCACCCGTGAAGAGCCTCTGAACCTCGAAAACGCCGCCGATCACCCGCGCTATCGCTACTTTGCCGAAACCGGTGAGGAGCGCTATGCCTCCTTCCTGGGTGCGCCGATCATCCACCACCGGCGCGTGGTCGGGGTCCTGGTCATTCAGCAAAAGGAGCGCCGTCAGTTCGACGAAGGTGAAGAAGCCTTCCTGGTGACCATGAGCGCCCAGTTGGCCGGGGTTATTGCCCACGCCGAAGCCACGGGTTCGATTCGTGGCCTGGGCCGTCAGGGCAAGGGCATCCAGGAAGCCAAGTTCGTCGGCGTACCGGGTTCGCCGGGCGCTGCCGTGGGTACCGCCGTGGTGATGCTGCCACCCGCGGATCTGGATGTGGTGCCCGACAAGACCATCACCGATATCCCCGCCGAAATTGCGTTGTTCAAGACCGCCCTGGAAGGCGTGCGCAACGATATGCGCGCGGTGTCCAAGAAACTCGCCACCCAGTTGCGCCCCGAAGAACAGGCATTGTTCGACGTGTACCTGATGATGCTCGACGATGCGTCGCTGGGCAGCGAAGTCAAAAATGTCATCAAGACCGGTCAATGGGCCCAGGGCGCGCTGCGCCAGGTCGTGACCGATCACGTCAACCGTTTCGAACTGATGGACGACGACTACCTGCGTGAGCGGGCGTCGGATGTGCGTGACCTTGGCCGTCGTCTGCTGGCCTATTTGCAGCATGATCGCCAGCAAACCATGGTCTACCCGGACAACACCATTCTGGTCAGCGAAGAGCTGACGGCCACCATGCTCGGTGAAGTGCCCGAAGGCAAGCTGGCAGGCCTGGTGTCGGTACTGGGTTCGGGCAACTCCCACGTTGCCATCCTGGCCCGCGCCATGGGTATCCCGACGGCGATGGGCGTGGTCGACCTGCCGTACTCCAGGGTCGACGGCATCCAGATGATCGTCGACGGCTACCACGGCGAGGTCTATACCAACCCCAGCGAAGTGCTGCGCAAGCAATACGCCGAGGTGGTCGAGGAAGAGCGCCAGCTGTCCCTGGGGCTTGATGCCCTGCGCGAGCTACCCTGCATCACCCCTGACGGGCATCGCATGCCGCTGTGGGTCAATACCGGCCTGCTGGCCGATGTGGCGCGAGCACAACAGCGTGGCGCTGAAGGCGTAGGTCTGTACCGCACCGAAGTGCCGTTCATGATCAACCAGCGCTTTCCCAGCGAAAAGGAGCAGCTGGCGATTTATCGCGAGCAATTATCTGCCTTCCATCCGCAACCGGTGACCATGCGCAGCCTGGACATCGGCGGCGACAAGTCACTGTCTTACTTCCCGATCAAGGAAGAAAACCCGTTCCTGGGCTGGCGCGGGATTCGCGTGACCCTCGACCACCCTGAAATCTTTCTGGTGCAGGCCCGGGCCATGCTCAAGGCCAGTGAAGGCCTGAACAACCTGCGTATCTTGCTGCCGATGATCTCGGGCACCCACGAACTCGAAGAAGCCCTGCACCTGTTGCACCGCGCCTGGGGTGAAGTGCGCGACGAAGGCACCGACGTGCCGATGCCGCCTATTGGGGTGATGATCGAAATCCCGGCTGCGGTTTATCAGACCAAGGAGCTGGCCCGTCAGGTCGACTTTCTGTCGGTGGGTTCCAACGATTTGACCCAGTATCTGCTCGCTGTGGACCGCAACAACCCACGCGTGGCGGACTTGTACGACTATCTGCACCCGGCGGTGCTGCAGGCCCTGCAGTCGGTGGTGCGTGACGCCCATGCCGAAGGCAAGCCGGCGAGCATCTGTGGAGAAATGGCCGGTGACCCGGCGGCGGCGATCTTGTTGATGGCGATGGGCTTTGACAGCCTGTCGATGAACGCCACCAACTTGCCGAAAGTGAAATGGATGCTGCGTCAGGTCAGCCTGAGTCGCGCCAAGGAACTGCTGGCCGAAGTGATGACCATCGACAACCCGCAGGTCATTCGCAGCACCATTCAACTGGCGCTGAAAAACATGGGCCTGACCCGCATGATGAACCCGGCGGCGATCAAGCCTTACTGAAAAGCGCCCTCACCCTAACCCACTCCCGGAGGGAGAGGGTTGGGGTGAGGGCTAGCGTCACACCACCAGCCTTACCTCTCCCAACCGCCCCCCATGCGGCCCGAAGCTGTGTTCCACCATCACCCTTGACCCGTCTGCATTCACAATAAGCGCGGTACTGGCACGGGTGCCATAGCTGGGGCTGGTGATAAACACACTCGACAGCAGACTCTCCGTGGCCAGACCTACGCCGGTGTCCGGCAGTTCGCTGAACGGGGCCGTCTGCGGGTCCTTGAGCAACGCCAGCAGCGCTTGTGGCTGCGGGTTGTCCAGCACCTCGGCCAGCGCGGCCTTGGCTTTGAGCAGTTTGGGCCACGGCGTATCCAGCCCGCCGTTGGACAAACCATAAATCCCCGCGCTCAGCGGTTGCGGCGCCAGTTCCCCGGAATTGAAATGCCAGAGCTGATCTGCGGTGCCCAACAGCAGATTAAAACCGGCATAGTCGACAGAACGTCGGCCTACCTGGGTGAAATACTCGGCAATTGACTGGTGGCCGATGAGAAAGTCTGCCACCAGCTCGCCCCGTGAGCGCCGTGAAGGCGGCTTGTGCGGTTCGCGGATATTGGTCAGGGCCGCAAAGCGTCCATCGGCGCCGATGCCCAGCCAGGTTCCTCCCGCTTCAAGGTCGCGCCCGGCATATACCTGTGGCGCATTGGCCCACTGCGCCAGGGGTTTGGCGGGGCGGGCATAGAATTCATCGCGGTTGGCCGCAACGACCAAAGGCTGTGCATGGCCGGGGCGCCAGGCGAAGACAATCAGACACATGGGCAGTCCTTAATGTTTTTTTAACCACACTACTTATAGATTGCTCGGGCGGCTCGCGCCATACCGTGCAGCGCAGTGGAGCCAAAGCCCTTGCTCCGTTACCATGCGGATCAAATTTGGGGGGGGCGTCATGGAATTTCTGCTCTATCTGGTACTGGGAGGTTTTGCGGGGGTGCTGGCCGGGCTGTTCGGGGTCGGCGGCGGGTTGATCATCGTGCCAGTGCTGGTGTTCAGCTTCACCTTGCAGGGTTTTGACAGCGAGGTGCTGACCCATCTGGCCGTTGGCACGTCACTGGCCACGATCATTTTTACCTCGATCAACTCGATTCGCGAGCACCATCGAAAAGGCGCCGTGCGCTGGCCTCTGGTGCTCTGGATGACGCTGGGCATCCTGATCGGTGCGGGCATCGGTGCGTTGACCGCAGAAGCCATTGCCGGCCCCCACTTGCAGAAAATCATCGGTGTGTTCGCCGTGGTGATCGCCATTCAGATGGCCCTGGGCTTGCAACCCAAGGCCACTGGCACGGTACCTGGCAAGGTCGGGCTGACCCTGGCCGGTACGGTGATTGGCTGGGCTTCGGCGATTTTCGGCATCGGCGGCGGCTCGCTGACCGTGCCATTTCTGAGCTGGCGTAGCGTGCCGATGCAGCAGGCCGTGGCCACGTCGTCAGCCTGCGGGCTGCCGATTGCACTGGCAGGTGCAGCAAGTTTCATGATCATTGGCTGGCACAACCCCGACCTGCCCGCGCATAGTCTCGGTTTTGTCTACCTGCCCGCGCTGCTCGGGATCGCCCTGACCAGCATGTTTTTCGCCCGTTTCGGTGCGCGACTGGCCCACAAGCTCTCGCCACGCCTGCTGAAACGGCTGTTTGCCGCACTGTTGTTCTGTGTCGGCTTGAGTTTCCTGATCTAACAAGGAGTCGCAATGCTGCCTTACCCGCAGATTGATCCGGTGGCACTGGCCATCGGCCCGCTGAAAATTCATTGGTACGGCTTGATGTACCTGATCGGCATTGGCGCTGCCTGGCTGATCCTGTCACGCCGCCTCAACCGCTTCGACCCGACCTGGACCAAGGAGAAACTCTCCGACCTGGTGTTCTGGGTGGCCATGGGCGTGATTGTCGGCGGGCGCCTGGGCTATGTGCTGTTTTACGACCTGAGCGCCTATATCGCCAACCCGCTGCTGATTTTTGAAGTGTGGAAAGGCGGCATGGCGTTCCACGGCGGCCTGATCGGCGTGATGCTGGCGGTGTGGGGTTTTGGCAAGCGCAACGGCAAGTCATTCTTCCAGATCATGGACTTTATCGCCCCTGTAGTGCCCATTGGCCTGGGTGCAGGGCGCATCGGCAACTTTATCAACGCCGAACTGTGGGGCAAGGCCAGCGATGTGCCGTGGGCGATGATCTTCCCTACCGACCCACAACAACTGGCGCGTCATCCGTCGCAGCTTTACCAGTTCGCCCTCGAAGGTGTGGCACTCTTCCTGATTCTTTGGCTGTACTCGCGCAAACCCCGTCCAACCATGGCGGTTTCCGGGATGTTCGCCCTGTTCTACGGCATCTTCCGCTTTATCGTCGAATTCGTCCGTGTGCCGGATGCCCAATTGGGTTATCTCGCGTTCGGCTGGGTGACGATGGGGCAAATTCTCTGTATCCCGATGATCGCGGGCGGCCTGTTCCTGATCTGGTGGGCTTACCACCGCGATCCAGCGGCTCAAAAAGCTGCGTAATACATTCGGATGGCGGGGCTTATAAAGCCCCGCATTCAAACGGTAGGAAAACCATGAAGCAATATCTCGACCTCGTTGCCAACGTCATTAAAAACGGCACCCTGCAAGCCAACCGTACCGGCGTAAAAACCATCAGCCTGCCCGGCGCCATGCTGCGCTATGACCTCAAGGAAGGCTTCCCGGCCATCACCACCCGGCGCATGGCGTTCAAATCGGCCATTGGCGAGATGTGCGGTTTCTTGCGCCCGGTCAATAGCGCTGCAGACTTCCGCGCATTGGGCTGCAAGGTGTGGGACCAGAACGCCAACGAAAACGCCCAGTGGCTGGCCAACCCGTTCCGTCAGGGCGAAGACGACCTTGGCGAGATCTACGGTGTGCAATGGCGCAAATGGCCGGCCTACAAGCAAGTTGATCGCAGCAATGTGGCCGCTATCGAGTTGTGCCTGAGCCAGGGTTATCGCCAGATTGCCGAAGGCGAAGAAGACGGCCAGGCCTATGTGGTGCTGTACAAGGCCATCGACCAGGTGCGCCAGTGCGTCGACACCATCATCAATGACCCGGGCAGCCGCCGTATCCTGTTCCACGGCTGGAACTGCGCCCAGCTCGACGAAATGGCCCTGCCACCGTGCCACCTGCTGTACCAGTTCCACCCGAATGTCGAGACCAGGGAGATTTCCCTGACCCTCTACATCCGTTCCAACGACCTGGGCCTGGGGACACCGTTCAACCTGACCGAAGGCGCTGCGCTGCTGAGCCTGATCGGCCGCCTGACCGGCTATACACCACGCTGGTTCACCTACTTTATCGGCGATGCCCACGTGTACGAAAACCACCTGGACATGCTTAACGAGCAGCTCACCCGCGAGCCGTTCCCGATGCCCAAACTGGTAATCTCGGACCGCGTACCGGAATTCGCCAAGACCGGCGTGTACCAGCCGGAGTGGCTGGGCATGATCGAGCCGGGCGACTTCAGCCTCGAAGGCTACCAGCACCACGCACCAATGACCGCGCCGATGGCGGTGTAATGCCAAAGCCTGTGGCCGTTGCCACAGGCTGTTTCAATTGCCAGGCCCGGACTAACGAACGCGGCTCTCGAAGCGGCTAACGCCCGTCAGCTCCAGCACCAGCTCATCGCCCACATTCAGTGGGCCGACGCCCACCGGTGTGCCAGTCATGATCACATCACCGGCTTGTAGCGAGAAGCACGCAGCCATGTGCTGGATCATCGGTACGATCGGGTTGAGCATCAGGGCGCTATTACCGTCCTGACGCACTTCGCCATTGATGGTCAAACGAATGCCGATATCGGCCAGGTCAGCAAAAGTGCTGCTCTGTACGAAAGGAGCCAGCACACAGGCGCCATCGAACGACTTGGCAATTTCCCACGGCAGGCCTTTGCCTTTGAGCTCGGCCTGTTTGTCGCGCAGGGTCAGGTCCAGGCCAGGGGCAAAACCGGAGATCGCATCCAGCACTTCTTCGGCGCTCGGGTTGTTCGACAGGGGCTTGCCGATCAGTACCGAAATTTCGGCTTCGTAATGCACCGAACCGCGCTCGGTGGGGATCGCAAAGCCGCCTTCCAGTGGCACGACACAACTGCCCGGTTTGATGAAGAGCAGGGGCTCGGTCGGGATCGGGTTGTCCAGCTCTTTGGCGTGCTCGGCATAGTTGCGGCCGATGCACACCACTTTACCGATCGGAAAGTGGATCCGGGTACCGTCGACATACTGGTGCTGATAGCTCATGGACAGACTCCGCTATTGAATACCGTTAACTTTAAACCGCAAAAATCTTGCCGGGGTTCATGATGCCTTTAGGGTCGAACACGGCCTTGAGCGCTTTCATGTACTCGATCTCAACCGGCGAACGGCTGTAGGTCAGGTAGTCACGCTTGGTCATGCCCACGCCATGCTCGGCAGAGATCGAGCCGTTGTATTTCTCAACGGTTTCAAACACCCACTTGTTCACCGTCGCGCACTTGGCGAAGAACTCATCCTTGCTCAGGTTTTCGGGCTTGAGGATGTTTAGATGCAGGTTGCCGTCGCCAATGTGGCCGAACCAGACAATTTCGAAATCCGGGTAGTGTTCGCCGACGATCGCGTCAATTTCTTTCAAAAATGCCGGGACTTTCGACACGGTGACCGAAATGTCGTTTTTGTATGGCGTCCAGTGGGAAATGGTCTCCGAGATGTACTCGCGCAGTTTCCACAGGTTCTGCAGTTGGGTTTCGCTCTGGCTCATCACGCCATCAAGTACCCAGCCTTCTTCCATGCAGTGCTCGAAGGTTTCCAGGGCCGCATTGGCAACCTCTTCAGTGGTCGCCTCGAATTCCAGCAGCGCATAGAACGGACAGTCGGTTTCAAACGGGGAAGGCACGTCGCCACGACCCATGACCTTGGCCAGCGCCTTGTCGGAGAAGAACTCGAAAGCCGTCAGATCGAGCTTGTTCTGGAAGGCGTGCAGTACCGGCATGATCGAATCGAAATCTGCCGTGCCCAACACCATCGCCGTCAGATTTTTCGGCGCACGGTCCAGGCGCATGGTGGCTTCCACCACAAAGCCCAGGGTGCCTTCGGCACCGATAAACAGCTGGCGCATGTCATAGCCGGTGGCGTTCTTGATCAGGTCCTTGTTGAGCTCCAGCACATCGCCCTTGCCGGTGACCACTTTCATGCCGGCCACCCAGTTACGGGTCATGCCGTAGCGAATCACCTTGATGCCGCCGGCATTGGTGCCGATATTGCCGCCAATCTGGCTGGAGCCAGCCGAAGCGAAGTCCACCGGGTAGTACAGACCGTTTTCTTCGGCCAGGTTCTGCAGATGCTCGGTGACCACCCCTGGCTGGCAGACCACGGTGCGGTCGGTCAGGTTGATGTCCAGCACCTGATTCATGTAGTCGAACGACACTACTACTTCGCCATTGGCGGCCACGGCAGCAGCGGACAGGCCGGTACGGCCACCCGACGGTACCAGTGCCACGTCATGGGCGTTGGCCCACAGCACGATAGCCTGCACCTGCTCGGTGGTTTTCGGGAACACAATGGCCAACGGGGCGGGAGCGAAATGCTTGGTCCAGTCCTTGCCGTAAGCATTAAGGGAGTCAGCGTCGGTCAAAACCTTGCCAGGCTCTACCAGGGTCTTCAGCTCATCAATCAAGGCAGGATGGGTCATCAACAGAACTCTCGAACAATTCATGGTCATCCTGAGAACGCTTCACGTCGCAGGAATGGGTGTTTAGCGGGGCGCTTATGCTAGCATACGACCCCCCCGCAGAATCGAGCCACAGGACGATTCTCGGGGCCGGTTTTCACGCCGGCCAGGTCAGCTCGCGCTGTCCATTCCCTGCCATTTTTTCTCTGGGACACAGGTTTACGCAGATGAGCAAGACTTCTCTCGATAAGAGCAAGATCAAGTTCCTTCTTTTGGAAGGCGTCCACCAATCCGCTGTTGAAGTGCTCAAATCCGCCGGGTACACCAGCATTGAGTACATCACCAGTTCCTTGCCTGAAGCCCAGCTGAAGGAAAAGATCGCTGATGCCCACTTTATCGGCATCCGTTCTCGTACCCAGCTGACCGAAGAAGTGTTCGATTGCGCCAAGAAACTGGTCGCTGTTGGTTGTTTCTGCATCGGCACCAACCAGGTCGACCTCAACGCTGCTCGCGAACGCGGTATCGCTGTTTTCAACGCCCCTTACTCCAACACCCGTTCGGTGGCCGAGTTGGTGCTGGCTGAAGCGATCCTGTTGTTGCGTGGCATCCCTGAGAAAAACGCTTCCTGCCACCGTGGCGGCTGGATCAAAAGCGCAGCCAACTCCTTCGAAATCCGCGGCAAAAAGCTGGGTATCGTGGGTTACGGCTCGATCGGTACCCAGCTGTCGGTTCTGGCTGAAGGCCTGGGCATGCAGGTGTTCTTCTACGACACCGTGACCAAGCTGCCATTGGGCAACGCCACCCAGGTCGGCAATCTGCACGAACTGTTGGGCATGTCCGACATCGTCACCTTGCACGTACCGGAAACCGCAGCCACCCAGTGGATGATCGGCGAGAAAGAAATCCGTGCCATTAAAAAGGGCGGCATTCTGATCAACGCCGCTCGCGGCACAGTGGTTGAGCTGGACGCCCTGGCTGACGCAATCAAGGACAAGCACCTGATCGGCGCCGCCATCGACGTGTTCCCGGTTGAACCGCGCTCCAACGACGACGTGTTCGAAAGCCCGCTGCGTGGCCTGGACAACGTGATCCTGACCCCGCACATCGGCGGTTCTACCGCTGAAGCGCAAGCCAACATTGGTCTGGAAGTGGCAGAAAAATTGGTCAAGTACAGCGACAACGGTACCTCGGTATCGTCCGTGAACTTCCCGGAAGTGGCCCTGCCGGCCCACCCTGGCAAGCACCGCCTGCTGCACATCCACCAGAACATCCCGGGCGTGATGAGCGAGATCAACAAGATCTTCGCCGAAAACGGGATCAACATCTCCGGCCAATTCCTGCAAACCAACGAGAAAGTTGGCTATGTAGTGATCGACGTCGACGCCGAGTCTTCGGACCTGGCGCAAGAGAAGCTGCAGACCATCAACGGCACTATTCGCTGCCGCGTGTTGTTCTAAACGCCTCTCACTAAAAAGGGAGACCCTCGGGTCTCCCTTTTTTATGCGTCGAAAAAGCTTATTTCACATTAACCGTGATTTTTTCCGACACGATGCTTGGCTTGAACGGCACATGAACCTGGTTACCCAGCACCAGTTGCAGGGTGTGCTTGCCAGGTGGCAGGGTGACCTGGGTTTCGGTCTGGGCCTTGCCGAAATGGATATGGTTGGCATCGGCCGGGATCGGTGCGTTCTCGGCCGGCAACTGGTCGACATCGATCAGCAGGTGGTGATGGCCCGCATGCGGCGTGGCCTCGGTGATAGGCGCCAGAGGCATGCCTTCAATACCGAATTTAACGGTGAAAGTATGATCAACTGTGGCACCGTCTTTAGGTTCGACGATAAACACTTTGGCGCCTTTTGGTGCAGGCTCCGATTCCAGGCCAGCCGCTGTGGCCATGACCGAAGCGCCCATCAATACAGAAGCCAGCGCAACACGAGACAGTAGAGCTTTCATTTTTTTCTCCGGTTTTTTGCAAAATTCTTCGGTGCCTGACAACTTAGAGCCAAACCGTTGTCCAACCCCGCAAGTGACCAACATAAAGCAAAGCGAACGTTAAATGCGATTCGCTTGCATCCCAACCAAAGGAGTGACCATGCGTTTATTGCCGGGCCTGATGCTTTTACTGCCACTGGCGAGCCCTTTTGCTCAGGCCGAACTGATCGACGACATCAACGACCGTGGTGAACTGCGCATAGCCCTGGAAGCCGACATGGCACCGTTCAGCTTCAAGCAGGACGGGCGTCTGACCGGCTTTGACGTTGAACTGGCCGAGTTGCTGGCTCAGGAACTGGAAGTACATTCCTCCATTCTGGTCACCGGTAACGCTGACTTGCTGTCAGGGGTTGAGAGCGGCAAATACGATGTCGCGATCAATCATGTGGCTTTGACCCAGGAACTCCAGGATCGGTTCGATTTCAGCGAACCTTACAGCCATCTGCCAGCGCAGACGATTGCCCGGCAAGAGCAGCCGCGCTCACTCAACAGCCTTGCAATGTTTCAAGGCCAGACTTTAGGCGTAGCTCAGGGCAATGGGTTTGTCGAACGTGGGCCATTGGTCACGGTGGCGCAGAAAACGCCGGTCACAGATGAGGAGGTTGCCCTGGTGATCCCCTTCCAGAAAGGCAACCCGGCGTTCCAGGCCAGCCTGGACAAGGCCTTGCAGCGGATCAAGGCAGACGGGAGGCTGGAGGCGTTGTCGCAGAAGTGGTTCGGGATGTCTGCAAGACAGCCCTGAAGACCCAATGTGGGAGCAGGCTTGCCCGCGATGGGAGCGACTCGGTAAGTCAGGCATACCGAGTTGTCTGCATCGCGAGCAAGCCCGCTCCCACCGAATACTCAGGGTTAACGAATCGCCTTCACATCCCCGGCCTTCACCTCAGCCGCCTGGTTGCCCCAACTGGTGCGGATGAAATTGACCACATCGGCCACTTCCTGATCCGACAAACGCCAGTCGAATGCGGGCATGGTGAACGTTGATGGCGCTGTATGCGTTGCAGGCAACGTCCCCCCCTTAAGCACGATATGTATCAACGACGTCGGGTCGGCCGACTGCAATACCGGGTTGCCCGCCAGGGCAGGGAACACACGGGTATAGCCGTGACCGTCGGTACGATGGCAAGCCGCACAGTTGTCGATGTACACCGCAGCGCCACGCTTGCTGTCATCACCGTTCCACAGGGCGTCCGCCACTGCCGGGTTGTACTGATGCGGTTTGTCAGCCGGATTCACCGCTGGCAACGACTTCAGGTAACGGGCAATGGCCGTCAGATCAGCGTCGGACATGTACTGCATGCTGTGTACGATCACATCGCTCATGCCGCCAAATACCGCACTGCGATCACTGCGACCGGTCTTGAGGAACTGCACCAGCTGGTCTTCGCTCCAGCTGCCCAGACCGTCCTTGTGATCACCGCGCAGGTTCTTCGCGATCCAGCCTTCCAGCGGTGCACTGCCTGACAGAAATGCCGGGCTATCACTGGCACTCAAGGCTTTTTCCTGCATGGTCAGGGCCCGTGGCGTATGGCATGCACCGCAGTGGCCCAAGCCTTCCACCAGATACGCCCCACGACTAACTACCGCGTCCTGCCCGGCTTGCGGCTTGAAATCTTCAACCGCAGGGGCAAACAGCCAGCGCCAGATCGCCAGCGGCCAGCGCATGCTCAACGGCCACGGGATATCGGCTTCCTGGTTCGCTTGCTCGACAGGTTTAACGCCCTTCATGAAGTAGGCATACAACGCCCGCATATCGGCCTCGTTGACCCGTGCATAGGACGGATACGGCATGGCCGGATACAAGGTGCTGCCGTTCTGAGCAACACCGTGACGCACGGCTTTGTCGAAATCTTCAAAGCTGTAAGTGCCAATGCCGTTTTTGTCTGGCGTGATGTTAGTCGAATAAATGGTGCCGATCGGCGTCTCCATCGCCAGGCCACCGGCGAACGGCTTGCCGCCCTTGGCCGTATGGCACGCCACGCAGTCACCGGCACGGGCGAGATATTCACCTTGTTTGATCAACGCCTGCGGGTCGCTTTCAGCGGCCACCGCCGAAAAGCTGGCGAGCAGGCTCAGGGTTGCGATAACAAGTGCTTTCATGGTCATCGCTCCTTATGCCTGAACCAGTGGGCCGGGGTTCTTCAGATACTGCTCACGGATTGCCCGCGCCGACCAATAGGTCAATGCAGCCACCAGCCCCGTAGGGTTGTAGCCCAAACCTTGTGGGAAAGCCGATGCACCCGGCACAAACACGTTGTGCACGTCCCAGCTTTGCAGGTAACGGTTCAGTGCACTGGTTTTCGGGTTGGTCCCCATGATCGCTCCACCATTAAGGTGGGTGGTCTGGTACGACGACGTATTGAAGTGGTCACCCACTTGTTTGCCGATACGCGCAATGGCCTTGGGGTTCATCGCTTCGGCGATCTTGCCCATTTTTTCCATCATGAAACGGTTCATCTTGATGTCGTTTTCTTGCCAGTCGAACGTCATGCGTAGCAACGGCTGGCCGTAGGCATCGCGATACACCGGGTCCAGATCGAGGTAGTTGCCACGGTAGGACTGATGCGCACCGTGGGCGTCCATCGACACTTGGTGAGTGTAGTAATCGGCGGTTGCACGCTTCCACGCGCTGCCCCAAGCCGGCGTACCCGGCGGGTTGGACGTGCCTGCAATCGGCCGGCTACCGGCCTGGTTGACCCACATCGGCGAGCCGCCGACAAAACCGTGCGGCCCGTGGTCGAAGTTGTCGGCGTTGAAATCATCAATTGCCACGCCATTGCCGCCTGCACCGATAAAGTTATTGGTGTGCACGTCTTTGTCGAAGTAGGCCTTGATGGTGCCCATGTTCTGGTAAGCAAAGTTTTTACCGACAACACCTTCGCCGGTTTTCGGGTCATACGGCTTGCCAATGCCCGACAACAACATCAGACGCACATTGTGGAACTGGAACGCGCCCAGGATCACCAGATCGGCCTGCTGCTCGATTTCTCGGCCCAGGGCATCGATATAGGTCACGCCGGTAGCCTTGGTTTTGCTGCTGTCCAGGTTGACCCGGATCACATGGGCATTCGGGCGCAGCTCGAAGTTCGGCAACGGCTTCAGGGCAGGAAGAATGTTTACGTTGGGCGATGCCTTGGAATACATGTAGCAGACATAACCGCTGCAAAAACCGCAGAAGTTGCACGGACCCATCTGCGCGCCATAGGGGTTGGTGTATGGCCCGGAGGTGTTTGCCGACGGCAGGTTATAAGGCTTGTAGCCAACCTCATTGGCCGCTTTCTGAAACAGCTGTGCGGAGTAGGTGTTCTTCTGCGACACCAACGGAAAGTGGTCCGAACGGTCCGGCGCATAAGGGTTGCCGCCCTTGCCTTCACCGACCCGTTGGCCATTGACGGTCCAGGCCTGACCCGACGTACCAAAAACCTTTTCGGCATAGTCGAAGAACGGCTCCAGCTCTTCGTAGCTGACGCCGAAGTCCTGGATGGTCATGTCCTTGGGGATAAAGTTCTTGCCGTAACGCTCTTCGTAATGGCTGCGCATGCGCAGTTCGATCGGGTCGACCCGAAAGTGCACACCCGACCAGTGCAAGCCTGCACCGCCCACACCGTTACCCGGCAGGAAAGCGCCCAACTGGCGGTTGGGCAGGGCCACGTCATTGACGCTATGGCGAATGGTGACGGTTTCTTTGGAGACGTCCTGGAACAGCTTTTTGCGCACGCTGTAGGTAAGTTCGTCGATGACCTGTGGATAGTTGCCGTCTGGATAGGTGTCCTGCATCGGACCGCGCTCCAGGGCCACAACATTCAGGCCGGCTTCGGTCAGCTCTTTGGCCATGATCGCGCCGGTCCAACCGAAACCAACGATTACTGCATCAACTTTTTTCATAACGGTCGACATGCTCAAGCCCTCTCGCCGCGAATGGAAACTGCCGGGAAGGGGTATTGCTCGTTGCGTTCTACCCAGTCCATGAAATCAGCGCGCGCGCCGGGGAAGCCGATCATGGTCCAGCCGATCATGCCTTTGTTGCCACCGTGAATAGGGTCGCAAAAGAAGCCTTCCTTGGTGTTTTGCAGCAAAAAGCTGAAAAACATCTTGGCCGGGACGCTATCGAATTTAGGCGTGCCGGCTTCCAGCTGTTTGAGCACTTCGTCTCGGGTAGCGCTGTCTAGCCCAGCAAATGTTGAGTTATAGGCTTTTTTGCAGAGCTCCTCCGTGGCAGCAATGCCCAGGCGATAGATCTGTTTTGGCACCAGTTTGCTCTGCCAGCCCATTTCCGGCGCAGCGTCGGCATTGAACGGCCCCTGCATAAACCACAGCGCGCCGCTGGCGTAAGGCGTGTTCATCTGACGGTCGATATATTCCGGAACGCCAGCTTCGAGCGCCCCCGGGCCTTGCTCGTCAGCCGGGATCAGACGCGCGACGGCGGCGTTAACGAACGCCCACTCTTCAGCCGTGAAGTACGTTGGTTCATAGGCCGGGCCTGATGCGGCAACGGGCGGCGCAGCGACCGGTGCGGCTTGAGCGTCTGGCGTAGCCATCAGAACGGAACCACCCAGGCCCGTGCTCGCAACAGTGACCACTGGAATCAGGGTCAGGGTTTTGCGCAAAAACTCACGCCGGGGGTTGTCTTGCTCAGACATGCGGGGCACCTCATCAGGCATTCACGGATTACAGCCGCTCATGGGCAGCTTTTCGTTTTGGCAGCGATACGGGTCGAAATCGACCTGAGAAAAAAGACGCAGGCAAAGTTTGGTTACAAATACTAACAGGCCAGGCGACCAGATGAATCGTTTCATGCGTAAATTTGCCGCACCAATAGCATCAGGCCATCACTGGCTGCGCCCTCACGCTTTTTTGACAAATGCCTGACACAGTTTTGATAAGTCATCCCTCAATCTAGCGTTTCAACTTCCAAATTCTTTGTTAATGGTCGAACTGATATGCCCAAAGCCCGGTTTTTTCCTGCTCTGTGCCTGACCTTGCTGGCAGCGTTTTCTGTGCCTCAGGCCCTGGCCGACGAAACAGCCCAGGCCCGGCCTGTACAGTGGGCACAGCCCATTGCCACGCAATACAACCTCTATCAAATGTCCCCGACCCTGTACCGCAGCGCACTGCCTGACAGTGCCGCGCAGCCGCTGCTGGAAAAATTACAGATAACCACCGTCATCAACTTCTTGCCTGATGCCGACAGCTCCTGGCTCAAGACTCCAGGCGTCGCTCAAGTCCAACTGCCTTATCGCACCAACCATGTAGATGACACCGATGTGCTGGCCGCGCTGCGTGCCATCCAGACGGCACAAGCACAGGGCCCTGTATTGATGCACTGCAAGCACGGTTCGGACCGTACCGGGCTGATGGCGGCGATGTACCGCGTGGTCGTGCAGGACTGGAGCAAGGAAGACGCCCTGAAAGAAATGACCCAGGGCGGCTTTGGCGAAAACTCGCACCACAAAGATGGCGAGAGCTACATGATGAAGGCGGATATCCCACAGTTGCGCGCAGCCCTGAGCAGCGGCGCATGCAGTACCAGCCCTTTTGCTTCATGCGTGGTGAAGAACTGGCTCAAGTCCTGAAGATACCTACACGCTCGCGGGCGGCTGGCCCATAAACACCTCGAAAGACTCATGCAGCGGGCGTTCGATGCCCGGTGCATGGAAGGCTTCGCGATAGGCCAAGCCCGTTTGCGGGTTAAACACACCTTGCTGTTCAAACCTTGCAAAAACCTGCTCAGCCATCGCTTCGGCCCATTCATTGACGAAATAAGCGCCATCATGGCCCGAGACGATCGCATCGAAAGTGTTGGCAGATCGGTCGTTCTGCGCCAACGGTAAGGGCTGGAGTTCATTGTGTGCACTGCGCCAGATCTCTTCCACGCTGCGGCCATCGCCCCAGGTGCGGTGCAGTTCAAAATCAAACAGCGCAAGCCCAAGCTCGCGGGCCATTTCAAGCCAACGCTCGGCACTGCGCGCTTCAAGTACTTGGTCTATCTGCTCATAGGTCAGCTCACTGTCATGCTGGGCATGCCTGGCCAACCAGCGCAGACCGTCCCGTGACCAGCACCACTTTTCAGCGCATTTGCCTGAAAACCCGGACGCCTCAGCATTCAGTACATCCACGCGGGAAAATGTACCGTAGGGACTGCGGGTCAGCAGTTGCTTCATGCAACAACCCAACTCATGGAAAAGCAGGGTTAACTGCTGCGGCGTAAGCAGTGATGGGGAGCCAGGGGATTCGGGTGAGAAGTTGCCATAGAGAATGGCCACCGGGGTGGTCAGGTCCCCTTGCTGATTGATTCTGCGGTTACGTGCCGACTGCATCCAGCACATATTCGGCTTGGATTCACGAAGGTAAGGATCGAGATAAAGATGCCCCACCCGAACACCTGACTCGACCACCTCAAACAAACGAACGTCCGGGTGCCAGGTATCAAACGATACCTGTTCGACCAGATCGACCGCGAAGAGGCGCTTGACGAGTAACACGATGCCTTCAAAAACACGTGTGAACGCAAAATATGATTTCAATTGATCGCCCGCCAGCGGGCTTAGTTGCAGAGCGCGTTTTTGCGCCAGAAACAACAGATCCCATGGTTTGAGTCCGTCGTATTGCATGGCCGACGCCAGGGCATTCAGCTCTGCGGTTTGAGTTGAAAAAAATGCCGACTTGCGTTCAATTCGAGTGCGCAGAAAACTCAGCACCTCATCAACCGAGGTTGCCGTCTTGCCCTGCAGGCTCAGCTCGGCATGGCTGTCATACCCCAGCAGGCGCGCCTTCTGCTGACGCAGCCTGAGCAGATCATGGAGCACCGGGCCATTGCCATATTGCCCGCCTGCGGGGCCCTGCTCGGAAGCCCGCGTGTTGTAGGCCGTGAACAACTCCTCGCGCAGCGCCCTGTTTTCGCATGAGCGCATGATCGCGGTGTAGGTAGCGCGCTCCTGAAGAGTTATCAGCCAGCCTTGCAGGTCGGCGTCCGTGGCAATGTCTGCCAACTGCCCCTTGAGTTCACTCGCAAGCCCCGCAAGCAAGGACTCATCGGTAACCAGCTTGCTCCAGGACTTTCTGGATTGTCGTGCGTTTTCGTAAAAAACCCATTCCTGTCGGGATATCTCGTGGTTGAGCTCGATGAGTTCGCCTCTGCCAGAGGCTGACAGCTCACTCCCAGCCAACCGGTAGTCGCGCAGTATCTTGCCCAATAGAGCCTGCTGCGAGCGATCAAATTGCATGGCTTCAGGGCTTTCTGCCAAAGCCTTGCAGGCCAGATAAAGCTCGCGATTTTGCAAGACTTGCGCCTTGTAATTGTAGGCAGCCAGAAAACATTGGCCGATGTCTGTTTCCCATGACACTTCTCTTGGTACCTGCCCCAGTGTCGTGATGACGGCAATGGCTTCATCCAGCCGCGCCGTCAGGGCTTCCATCGGCAACACCAGGCCCGACCATGTGGGTTGGGACTGGGCACTGACGATTCGGCTGATTGACTGCAGGTTGTCGGCAACAATGTGTTCGATTGCCGGCTTGAGATGTTCTAGACGTACCTTGCTGTAAAGGGGCAGAAGGGGCGCGCTCAACAGCGGGTTGGTTGGCTCCATGGCAGCATTCCTTGAAAGTTCTGCTTCATTTCGGGCTGAGTATCGGTGGGTTCTCAGCCTATTGAGACAGGGATTTCAGGGGGGCTATCTATGTAGTGCAGCCTCAAAAAGCTCAGCGTTCAGCCCATTTATACAAGGCAGCCTTACGCTGTTCGGGGGGCAATTTACCCAGCTGTTCAACTTCGGCATAAAAACTCGGCCAGTCGCCGCCCACGTGCTTGAACAGGGCTGAGAAGGCAGGCACCCATTGATCGTAAAGACCGAAGGGCAACAATTTGGCGTTATTGAGAGGGCCATTGACCCACGCGTCATAGCGCGGATTTCCCGCCCATTGCTCATCCCGTAACTGACGATAATCACGGCGCATTCGTTCGAATGCAGCGGTTTTACGCTGCTGCATTTCGGCTGCCGGCAACGGCTGTGCATAAAGGGTCTTCAAGCGCTGGCGAGTGTCGAGCACCAGGGTGATAAATTGTTCACGTTGCTGCACATGGCTGCCGTCGGAGGGTGGCAAGCCTTGTTCGACGCGCCATTGGCGGGTGCCTTCCTGTTCCACGAAACTGGCAAAAGACTCATTGAATTCAGTGTCGTCCTTCACATAAAACTGCTGATGGGCCAGCTCGTGAAAGATCAGTGTGGCCAAGCGCTCATCACCCCAATTGAGCATGCCATTGAGGATCGGGTCATCAAACCATCCCAGGGTGGAATAGGCTTCAACGCCGCTGACAAACACGTCCATGCCCTGCTGGTGTTGCAGGGCCGCCTCGCCTCGCGCCGCTCCCTGACTGTAATAACCCCGGTAGGCCACGCACCCGGCTATGGGAAAGCAATGGGTGACGGGGTCGAGGGAGTACGCCGGGGTGGCAAAGACATTCCACACCACGTACTGCCGTTTCAGGTCGGCATACAGACGATAGCTCTGGTTGTCCGGCAGGTGTAAATGCTCGCTGGCGAAGGAGCGCGCAGCCTGGGCTTTTGCCAATTGCTCACGCAACACTGTCGGGCGCCGGGGATCAACAATCACCTTGCTCACGGGTTCACGGGCCTGCAATAAATTCCATTGGCCGGTGACCAATTGCGAGTAGTAGCCCGCACTGGAGCAACCGCTGAGCAGAAGCGGCAAGGCAAGGACCAACAAGCCGCGAACACGCGAGGTCATAAAGCGATCCAGTAGGCGAGTGATGTGACCATAATGCACGCTATGCTTGCGTAACACTTTTTTTGGACATCATCATGCGCACGCTTTTGTGGTTGCTGGCTGCTTGTCTGCTCAGCGCCTGTACCAGCACGCCAATCCCCCCGGCTGATCCCGCCATGGCCTGGGTCGACCTTGAAACCCAAACCGGCAAGCTGGTAATGGCCGAGCGTCTGGATAACAAGCGACAGGCCGATGGCCGCTATTTTCAAGTAACGCCAGGTAGCCACGAGTTGATGGTGCGCTTCGATTTCGAGGTGTTTGTCGGCGGCATGGGTATGTTCAGTGACCCACAGGAGCGCCTGTGTTACGTCACCGTCGATTACGACAACTTCCAGCCCGGCCAGCGTTACCGGCTACAGGCCCGCTCACTGGGCTTCAACGCCTACGCCCGGCTGTACGACGCAACGGGCAAGGTGGTCGCCGAGGAGCGGCTGGTCAACTGCTTACCTTGAAGGCTGACGGTCGTTGTTCTGGTAGATGATTTTCTTGGTGCCGCTTTCACACGAACCAACCACCATGTTCTCGTCATGAACTTCTTCATTGCTCACGATTTCGAGGGTGTAGGACGACACATTGTTCGCCTGGATCTTGGCTTCGATTTCGGCTTTCAGTTCTTCGCACGGCTTGGGCGCCGCCAGAGCCGAGGTGGCCAAGGCGCAGCAAACTACAGCTAGAGCAAAACGTTTCATGGTGAGACTCCCTTGAGGCAGAACGCAAAGTCATGATCTGACGCGAGTAACGACCATTCGATCACATATCGCACAGCGCAGGACTGATCTGTCGCAGCCGGGTATCGATTGTGCCCCGCTAGCGGTTAGCGGGGCACACAGGTGGTGTCAGCTCACCAGCGTCGCGTCGAGGGTGATTTTGGCGTTCAGTACCTTGGACACCGGGCAGCCCTCTTTGGCTTTGGTGGTCAGTTCGTCGAATTGCGCCTGGGTGGCGCCGGGCACCTTGGCCTTGAGCACCAGATGCACGGCCGTAATTGCAAAACCGCCGTCCACTTGATCCAGGGTTACTTCAGCAGTGGTATCGATACTGTCGGCCTTGAGGCCGGCATCACCGAGAATCATCGACAAGGCCATCGAGAAACAGCCTGCATGGGCTGCGCCGATCAGCTCTTCGGGGTTGGTGCCCTTACCGCCTTCGAACCTCGCCTTGAAGCCATAAGGCGCTTCGCGCAGCACTCCGGTTTCTGTGGAGATGGAGCCAATGCCGGTTTTAAGGTCGCCTGCCCAATGAGCCGATGCTTTCTTTTTAATACTCATGCGTGCCTCCTGAAGAACGGCGCGAAGGTTTCACGCCTTGAATGAACTAGTGAGGGTAGTTCGCCCCACAAAGTTCACCCTGTCGGACCAATCTTCATTTTTAGTAGCTCAATTCCCAGTCGACCATTGAAACTCGGGTATATGCCCATATTGCTGTAAGTACTGGCAGGTTATGCGAGCACCCTGACCTGCATCCCACCTGGAGTAGCCGGCTGATGAAACGACTGTCTGACATCAAATTCTCGACCCTCGACCTGGTCCCTGTCCGCGAAAACGGCAGTGCAGCCCAGTCGTTGCGTAATTCGCTGGATCTGGCACAGCATGTGGAAAAATTCGGCTACAACCGTTTCTGGGTAGCGGAACACCACAACATGGATGGGATTGCCAGTTCGGCGACCTCGGTGTTGATCGGTTATCTCGCCGGCGGTACGTCAACCATCCGTGTCGGCTCGGGCGGCGTGATGCTGCCCAACCATGCGCCGCTGGTTATCGCCGAGCAGTTCGGCACCCTCGAAAGCCTGTACCCGGGACGCATTGACCTGGGCCTTGGCCGCGCGCCCGGCTCGGATCAGATGACCGCCCGCGCCCTGCGTCGTGAGCGTTCGGGCAGTGCCGATGATTTCCCGCAGGATGTGGCCGAGCTGATGCGCTATCTGGGCCCACGTACTCCCGACCAACGGATCATTGCCATGCCGGGCACTGGCACCAATGTGCCGGTCTGGCTGCTGGGCTCCAGTCTGTTCAGTGCACAATTGGCCGGTGAACTGGGTTTGCCTTACGCCTTTGCATCACATTTCGCACCACGGTTGATGCATGAAGCGATTCGCGTTTATCGCAACCACTTCAAGCCTTCTGCCGTGCTGGACAAGCCCTACGTGATGTTGGGCGTGCCGCTGGTGGCTGCTGATACCGACGAGCAGGCCGAGTACCTGGCCACCTCGGTGTACCAGCGAATCCTGGCGCTGATGCGCGGGCAGAGTCTGGTGCAGCGCGCGCCGGTGGCGACGATGGACGGTTTGTGGCTGCCCCACGAAAAAGAGACGGTGATGAGTTTCCTGGGCCTGGCGATGGTCGGCAGCCCGCAGAAGATCAAGGCCAAGCTGGACGTGCTGGTCGAGCAGACCCAGGCCGATGAGTTGATTTTTACCTGTGATCTGTACGAACACGCAGACCGCATTCACTCGTATGAATTGCTGTCGCAGGTGATGAAAGGGGCCTGACGCAAAGGGAAGTGTGGGAGCGGGCTTGCTCGCGATGGTATCGACGCGATTGATCTGAAACACCGCAGCGTGCACATCGCGAGCAAGCCCGCTCCCACAAGATCTACTACTGAGCTGGACTTACCCGCGCTTATAGACAATTTCTTTGGTGCCGGCTTCGCAAGAGCCCACTACCTTGCCGTCAGCGGCAGCACCTTTTTCCACAACCGTCAGCGAATAATGTCTGGCGCCGTTAGCTTCAATCTTCGCCGCGATTTCGCTTTTCAGTTCTTCGCACGGCTTGCCCGCCGCGAACGCCGTTCCTGCCAGACTCAGCAAACCTACAGCCAATAAAAGCTTTTTCATCGGTCACATTCCCCGGTCAAAACAAAAAGGGTGCAATGCGAACATGCCGCATTGCACCCAGACTGTGTAGCGGACTTTATGGCAAACGGCCAGTCCACGGGGCAAAACCTTGCCTCAAATCAACTGCTGGCAATCCTGAAGCCGATTTTGAGCGTTACCTGATAGTGCGCCACCTTGCCGTCCTTGATATGGCCGCGGGTGTCGATCACCTCGAACCATTCAAGGTGCTTGATGCTTTTGTTGGCTTCGGCCAGTGCATTACCGATGGCGTCTTCTATGCTGGTCGGGGACGAGCCTACCAATTCGACTTTCTTGTAGGTGTGATGGTCAGACATAACGTTCTCCTTTGTCGTAAATCAAAGCCTAGCAGCGAATGTGCTAAATACTTTGTAGGCAATCTAAAAGGAAAAGTTCAGGTTAACTGCACTTTCTCACGCCCCTGTAGTCCGACTTAACAAGCACCTCACTCATCAATGCAGGAGAGCCCTAATGGCTAGCAACTCTTTACGTAAAGCCTCATTGCAAAGCATGGAAGCAGAGATCGAGAGCCTGCTCAAGTCTCTTGAAAGCCTCAAGCACGACGCTTCGGACGAGTCCAAAAAGACCCTTGGCATTCTCAAGAACAACGCCGAGAACGCGCTGAAGCATTCACGTCATCTGCTCAGCGATGCGCTGGAAGAAGTGAAGGACAAAACCCGCGAAACCGCGATCGCTACCCGTGAATACGCCCAAGAGCATCCGTATGCCACCGCTGGCGTTGCCATCGGCGCACTGGGTCTGCTGGCAGCCTTCCTGTTGTGCAAGCGCGGCAATTAATCTGCGCTGCGCGCAAGCTCTGCCTTGAGCCATTGCGCAAGTTGCCTGGCGCGTCCGTCTGCGGCGCGCTTGGGCAACCATAACGTCAGTTGCCCCGGGGTTTCATTGAAGCCCCAGGGCGCAGCCAGCCGTCCTGCTTGCAGGTCCTGGGCCACCAGCGGCTCGGGAGCAATCGCCACACCCAGCCCCGCAACGGCGGCTTCCAGCAAGTAATACAAGTGCTCAAACCCCTGCCCGTATTTTAAATCCTTCGTCTCAATTGCGTTTTTTTGCGCCCAGCTCGGCCATGCCTGCGGCCGCGAAGTGGTGTGCAGCAACGGTTCGTCGAGCAAGGCGCTGGCCGGGGCATGGCGCAGTTGTTCGTACCGCGCATAACGGGGACTGACCACCGGGCCAATGCGCTCGCTGGCTAATTCGTAAACCTGCATGTCTGCTGGCCAGGGTGGCTCGGCAAACACCAGCAATGCATCCAGCCCGGGGCGACGCGGGTCCAGATCGCCTTCACCGGCCGACAGGTGCAGGCGCAAGTCAGGCAAGTCGGCATTCAATCGGCCCAGGCGCGGAATAAACCAGCGCGCCAGCAAACTGCCTGAACAGCCGAGCACGAACGGAGCGTCAACCTGGCTTTGCGTGAGTTCAGCGCATACATTTCTCAAGCGCTCAAAGGCTTCGCTACTGGCATCCCGCAAGCGGATACCGGCTTCGGTCAGCTTTAGCCCGCGCCCTTCCTTGACGAACAGGCTCACCCCCAGGTGCTCTTCCAGCACTTTCAATTGCCGACTGACGGCACCGTGGGTGACGTGTAGCTGCTCAGCCGCCTGGCTGACGCTGCTCAGGCGGGCGGTGGCTTCAAAGGCACGCAGGGCATTAAGAGGGGGGAGATCGCGGCTCATGGTATCTGTGAGTTTTCCTGACAGGTTACGGCGATCTTATCGGTTTTCATCCCGGGCTGTCACGGGTACAGTCAGGCCCATAGACCTTCGCCATTTTTTATCTGGAGCGTCACATGACTCAATCCACTTTGCGTACCGGCCCTGATGCCAATGGCCTGTTTGGCTCATTTGGCGGCCGTTATGTGGCTGAAACCCTGATGCCGCTGATCCTTGACCTGGATCGCGAGTACGAGCTGGCGAAAAAAGACCCTGAGTTCATCAAGGAGCTGGCCTACTTCCAACGCGACTACGTGGGCCGCCCAAGCCCGCTGTACTTCGCCGAGCGGCTGACCGAGTTCTGTGGCGGCGCCAAGATCTACCTCAAGCGCGAAGAGCTGAACCACACCGGCGCCCACAAGATCAACAACTGCATCGGCCAGATCCTGCTGGCACGGCGCATGGGCAAAAAACGCATCATCGCCGAGACCGGCGCCGGCATGCACGGCGTGGCCACTGCCACCGTGGCTGCGCGCTTTGGCCTGCAGTGCGTGATCTACATGGGCACCACCGACATCGAGCGCCAGCAGGCCAACGTGTTCCGCATGAAGCTGCTGGGCGCCGAAGTGATCCCGGTGGTGGCCGGCACTGGCACCCTCAAAGATGCAATGAACGAAGCCTTGCGTGACTGGGTGACCAACGTTGACAGCACCTTTTACCTGATCGGCACCGTGGCTGGCCCGCATCCTTACCCGGCGATGGTGCGCGACTTCCAGGCCGTGATCGGCAAGGAAACCCGCGACCAGATGCAAGCACAGGAAGGCCGCCTGCCGGACAGCCTGGTGGCATGCATCGGCGGTGGCTCCAACGCCATGGGCCTGTTCCACCCGTTCCTGGATGACACCAGCGTTGAAATCATCGGCGTAGAAGCCGCCGGCTACGGTATCGAAACCGGCAAGCACGCGGCCAGCCTCAATGGCGGTGAGCCGGGCGTGTTGCACGGCAACCGCACCTTCCTGTTGCAGGACGACGATGGCCAGATCATCGACGCCCATTCGATTTCCGCAGGCCTGGACTACCCGGGCATCGGCCCTGAACACGCCTGGTTGCACGATATCGGTCGTGTCCAGTACACCTCGGTGACCGACGCTGAGGCGCTGGATGCCTTCCACAAATGCTGCCGCCTTGAAGGCATCATCCCGGCCCTGGAAAGCGCCCACGCGCTGGCCGAAGTGTTCAAGCGCGCACCGACGCTGCCGGCCGATCACCTGATGGTGGTCAACCTTTCGGGTCGCGGCGACAAAGACATGCAAACCGTGATGCACCACATGGAACAGTCTCAACAGGAGCAACACTGATGAGCCGCCTGCAAACGCGCTTTACCGCTCTCAAGGAACAAAACCGCGCGGCGCTGGTGACCTTTGTCACCGCCGGTGACCCGGATTACGACACCTCGCTGGCCATCCTCAAAGGCTTGCCGGCAGCAGGCGCCGATGTGATCGAACTGGGCATGCCCTTCACCGATCCGATGGCCGACGGCCCGGCGATTCAACTGGCCAACATCCGTGCGTTGGGTGCCAAGCAGAACCTGGCAAAAACCCTGCAGATGGTTCGTGAATTTCGTACCGGTAACAACGACACTCCGCTGGTGCTGATGGGCTATTTCAACCCGATCCACCACTATGGCGTGGCGCGTTTTATCGCCGAAGCCAAAGAGTCGGGCGTAGACGGCCTGATCGTGGTCGACATGCCACCCGAGCACAACAGCGAGCTGTGCGACCCGGCGCAGGCTGCAGGCCTGGACTTTATCCGCCTGACCACGCCAACCACAGACGACGTGCGCCTGCCGACCGTATTGGCTGGCAGTTCGGGCTTTGTGTATTACGTTTCGGTGGCGGGCGTGACCGGTGCCGGTTCGGCCACCACGGAACAGGTGGGCGCGGCTATCGCGCGTCTGCGTCGGCATACTGATTTGCCGATCAGCGTGGGCTTTGGTATCCGTACCCCTGAACAGGCTGCGGCAATTGCCCGCCTGGCCGATGGCGTGGTGGTGGGCTCGGCCCTGATCGACAAGATCGAGAATGCAGCGACGCCTGAACAGGCGGTGGATGGTGTGCTGAGTTTGTGTGCAGCGCTGGCTGAAGGTGTACGTAGCGCCCGCTAGATCAAGAGCCCCTCTCCCGGAGGGAGAGGGGACTGATTGGGGGATGTCACCACACATCGGCTCCCTCTCCCCCCGGGAGAGGGCTGGGGTGAGGGCAAGAGGCTTAAACCGTATTACTTCTGCGTCCCGTCATCATGCAGCAGGTTAGCCTGGGTCAGGTTGCTGCCTGCCGGTACGCTGCGGGTCAACCATACGTTGCCACCAATGGTCGAACCCTGACCAATGGTGATACGCCCCAAAATCGTCGCTCCCGCATAAATCACCACATCATCCTCAACGATCGGATGACGTGGATGGCCTTTTTGCAGCTGTCCCGACTCATCCGCCGGGAACCGCTTGGCACCCAACGTCACAGCCTGATAAATCCGCACACGCTCGCCAATAATCGCAGTTTCACCAATCACCACACCCGTGCCGTGATCGATAAAGAAACTGCGGCCAATCTGCGCGCCGGGGTGAATGTCGATCCCCGTGGCCGAATGGGCGATTTCTGCGCTGATCCGCGCCAGCAACGGTAGCCCGGCACGGTACAGGTGGTGCGCCAACCGGTGATGAATCACCGCCAGAATTCCCGGGTAGCACAGCAGCACTTCATCGACGCAGCGCGCCGCCGGGTCACCGTGGTAAGCGGCCAGTACGTCAGTATCGAGAATGCTGCGCAAACCCGGCAATGCCAGGGCAAAGTCCTGAATCAGCAAGGTCGCCGTCGCATCCACTCCCTCATCCGGCAACCCGCCCTGACGCGCGACATAACGCAACTCCAGCCGGGCCTGGGTCAGCAACGCATTGAGGGCTACGTCCAGGGTGTGGCCCACGTAGAAATCTTCGCTCTCTTCACGCAGGTCCACCGGGCCCAAACGCATCGGAAACAAAGCACCGCAAAGAGCTTCAAGAATATCGGCCATTGCAGCACGCGACGGCAGCTCGCGACCGCCCTGTTCGCCACTGACGCGGCCGTTTTGCGTACGCCACTGGTTTCGCGCCGCGCGCAGTTGGCAGACGATGGCCTGCAATTGCCAAGGATTGGAACGATCACTCACGATGAATACTCCGCACGCTGGCGGCTGGATCAACCAGCCGCGAATAGGCAATGATTTTACGGTATCAAAACGTTTGCGACTCCGGCAATCAAGCCTTAACGCCGGCGCCAAAGGCGCCAACCCACCGCGGCGCTGATCAACAGCAGCAACCCGCCCAAAATGGCCATGCTCAAGCCGTGATAGCTGAATAGCGGCTTTTCGATGCGAATGTACCCGGGCTCGGCAAATAACTCGCGCAGTGCGGCATTTGCCTGCTCCAGGTTAATGGCCTGCAACTGCCGGGCAGGGTCGGCAAAACGGCCTTCATCGTAGTCTCCCAGCGAGGCCCAGTAGTAATCAGCCAGCGCACTGCTGCCTTGCACCGTCCACGCCTGACGGGAAATGGCCGTTTGCTTGAGTCGGGCAAACACCTGCGGATCCAGCCCGTCCTTGAGCAGCCGTGACGTGAGTTGCTGCATCACCTCACGGGCCCTGGGCACGTTCTCGCGTTCAAGATCCGCATTCAGACTCAGAAAACTCACGCCGCCAAACACCTCCCGCTCAGCCCAGGGGCCGTAAGACAAGCCGTGCTTGAGCCGCAGTTCGCTGTACAGCGCCCACTCCAGATAATCGCGCAGCAGGGTCCAGGTTTCATCGGATTGCCCTTCGATAACCGGTTCGGGCAGCAACCAGTGCAGGGTTGCCGTATCGCCCACCACACCGCGCACCAGCTCGCGCTCTGCGTCGGCCTTGGCATCGATGGCGGCCAGGGGACGGTGCTCGCTGGGGTCAACCGGCTCGAGGGCACCGTAGGCTCGCTCGAGATAAGCTGGCAAGAAACGGTCAAGGTCGCCGACGATAATCAGCGTCATGTTGTTGGGCGCGTACCACTTCTGGCGTACAGCCTCTAGCTGCTGGCGGGTAAGGTCATGCACTTCGGCCCGCTCGGCGCATTTCAGGCCCAATTCGACAGCCAACTGGTTGCTGGCGCTGTGGCCCAGGTCCTGACGGTCCAGCCAGCGCTGCAAGTGCGAATAATGGCCGCCGTCTTCGCGCTCGACCACCTGCTTGGCGTCGCTGATACGCTGCTCGGTCAGCTGTGTGCGGGTCAGCAACCCCAGCAGCAGGTCGAGAATCTTGCGCTGATTTTTTGCCGGGGCCTCGATCACAAAGGTGGTATCGGCGCTGCTGGTAAAAGCGTTCCATTCGCCCCCCAGCGCTTGCATGCGCTCCTCCAGCCCCCCTTCACCGGTGTCGTCGATGCCGCTGAAGAGCAAATGTTCCAGCAGATGGGGCAATTGCTGATCGGCGCAGGAAAAGTCATCCATACCCACCCCCACCACCAGCCGAATAGCCACATGATCGCGATCGTTGTTGGGTTTGAGGATCAGTTGCAGACCATTGGGCAGTTGATAGCCCTCAACGCTGTAGCGATCCAGGGCAAAGCCTTGGGCAGCGCCAAGCAGCAAGCAGATAAACAGCAGGCAACGCATAAAAAATCCCTGAATTCTCGAATCCTTGAGCCCGTGCAGCTTAGTCGCTGCATAACGGCTGACAACAGCCCGACGTACAACGTTCAAGGCGAATGTTGCGTGTCGGCTGCGTCATCCAACTCCAGGGCCCCGGTTTCAGAGGTCTCCAGCACCACGTAGGCGCTGCCGCAAAACAACGAGTTAAGGCGTTTCATGTCCGCGATCAGCTCCAGATGCATAGAACTGGTCTCGATACTTTGTGTGACTTTACGCTGCAAGCGACTTACGTGAGCGTGGGCCAAACGCCGCTCCTGGGCGCGAAAGCGGCGTTTTTCACGCAGCAGTTGGCGGGCGTTCTGCGGGTCGGAATTGAGAAACACCGTCAGCCCAAGACGCAAATTATCGATTAACTGGGTTTGCAGGCCCACCAGCTCCTCCAGCCCTGTTTCTGAAAATGACCGGCGCTGGGAGGTTTTCTGCTGCTGGACTTTGCGCAGCATGCGTTCGATTACATCACTGGCAAGTTTGAGGTTGATCGCCAGTTCGATGATTTCAGCCCAGCGCCGACTGTCCTGCTCGCTTAAATCCTCCCGAGGCATTTGTGCCAGATAGAGTTTTACCGCGCTGTAGAGCACTTCGACTTCATCGCTCAACGTGCGCATTTCCGCGGTGATAGCCGTTTGCTTGCCGCGTAGAACGTCGAGCATATTGACCAACATGGTGTCGATCAGGTCGCCAATACGCAGGGTTTCGCGCACCGCATTGGCTAGCGCCAGGCTCGGTGTATCGAGGGCGGCGGGGTCCAGGTGGCGCGGTTTGGCGACACCGTTGGTTTGCTCGCGCTCAGGCAGCAGCCAGGCGCAAATGCGCGCCATCAGGCCTACTGTCGGCAACATCAAGAAACAGCGGGCGGTGTTGTAGAGCAGATGGAAGCCGATCACCAACTCCTGGGCGCTATAGCTCAGGCTGTCCATCCAGGCCACCAGCGGGTCGAGCACGGGCATGATCAACAACAGGCCGATCAGCTTGTACAGCAGGCTGCCCAATGCCACCTGCCGGCCCGCTGCGTTCTGCATATTGGTACTGAGAAACGCCAGTATGCCGCTGCCGATATTGGCGCCAATCACCAGGCCGATGGCCACATGCAGGCTGATAACCCCCGCGCCCGCCAATGTGGCGGTCAGCAGCACGGCTGCCAGGCTTGAGTAAGACACCATGGCGAACAGGGCGCCAACCAGGGCATCGAGCAGAATATCGCCGGTCAACGAAGCAAAAATCACCTTCACACCCTGAGCATGGGTGATGGGTGTGGCGGCTTCGACAATCAATTGCAACGCCAGGATGATCAAGCCCAGGCCAATGCCCACCCGCCCCAGTTGCCCGGCACGGGTTTGCTTGCGGGTCAAAAAGAAAATCACACCCAGAAAAATCAACAGCGGCGACAGCCACGACAGGTCGAAGGTCAGCACCCGCGCCATCAAGGCCGTACCGACATCGGCACCGAGCATGGTGGCCAGCGCGGGAGTGAGCGCCATCAGCCCCTGGCCGACAAAGGAGGTGACCAGCATGGCCGTGGCGTTGCTGCTTTGCACCATGGCGGTAACCACGATCCCCGCGACAAAGGCAAACATGCGCCTGGAGACGTTTTGCCCGATGACATGGCGCAGGTTGGTACCGTAGACCCGCAAGATGCCGGTTCGGACGATATGCGTGCCCCAGATGAGCAAGGCCACGGCGGAAAGCAGATTGAGCAGGGTCAGCATGCTGGCTCCCTGTGGTAGATGTGTCTAAGGATCAGATAGCTGCGGGCCGCTCCTACAGATGTTTCTTAAGATGTAGTCGGCAATTGAGCAGAGCGCCAGCATCGCATAGCAGGGGCAGGGTTGAAAGATTAATACCTCGTAGCAGCTGCCGAGGAACGAAGGCTGCGTCCGGCTGCGCAGCAGTCGTAAAATCGGCGATTGCGGTGTGTCAGGCACACCATAGGCTCAGACTTTACGACCGCTTCGCGCTCGAACGCAGCCTTCGTTCCTCGGCAGCTGCTACGCGATTGCTGTGTTACAGCGTACTGAACAGCGGGAATGTGCCCAGCAGCAGCGCGGCGACCATGATGCACAGGCACACCAGAATCGCCCACTTGAGGGTGAAACGCTGGTGATCGCCAAACTCGATACCGGCCAGGGCTACCAGCAGGTAGGTCGAGGGCACCAGTGGGCTGAGCAAATGCACTGGCTGGCCGACAATTGAGGCACGGGCCATTTCGGCGGCAGTGATGCCGTAGTGGCTGGCCGCTTCGGCCAATACAGGCAGTACCCCGTAGTAGAACGCATCGTTGGACATGAAGAAGGTGAAGGGCATGCTCACCAGCGCGGTGATCACCGCCAGATACGGCCCGAGCGCAGGCGGAATCACGGCCAACAGGCTTTTGGACATGGCATCGACCATCCCGGTGCCCGACAGGATGCCAGTGAAGATACCCGCGGCAAAAATCAGCCCAACCACTGCCAGGACACTGCCAGCATGGGCCGCTACGCGGTCTTTTTGCTGTTGCAGGCAAGGATAGTTGACGATCATCGCGATACTGAACGCGACCATAAACAACACGGGCAGAGGCAGCAGGCCGGCAATCAGCGCGATCATCAGCGCCAGGGTCAATGCACCGTTGAACCAGATCAGTTTAGGTCGACGTGCATCCGGATACTGCGACACGCTGATTTCGCTGTGGTCGACTTCATCGCCGTGCAGGTGCAATTCGCCCAGACGCGCACGCTCGCGCTTGCCGTAGAACCAGGCGATGACCAGGATCGCTGCGCAGCCGGCGAGCATTGCCGGGATCATCGGTACAAAAATATCCGAAGGATCGACGTGCAGCGCACTGGCCGCCCGTGCTGTCGGGCCGCCCCAGGGCGTCATGTTCATCACGCCGCCGGCCAGGATGATCAGGCCGGCCATGATCCGCGGGCTCATCCCGATACGGCTGTAGAGCGGCAGCATGGCCGCTACGCAAATCATGTAGGTGGTCGCGCCGTCGCCATCCAGGGACACCACCAGCGCCAGCACCGCCGTGCCCACCGAGATTTTCAGCGGATCACCCTTGACCAGCTTGAGGATCTTGCGCACTGCCGGGTCAAACAGACCGGAGTCGATCATCAGGGCAAAGTAGAGGATGGCGAACATCAGCATCACCCCGGTAGGGGCCAGCTTGGTGATGCCTTCGAGCATCATCGGGCCGATTTTCGGGGCAAAACCGCCGAAAACGGCAAACAGGATGGGCACCAGAATCAGGGCGATCAGGGCGGAAAGACGCTTGGTCATGATCAGGTACATGAATGTAATGACCATGGCAAAGCCAAGGAAGGTCAGCATGAAAGTCACCCTTATTGTTGTAGTAAGGCGCTGACCGCGGGTTGTACGCGTGGCAGGCCAACCGGTCTGTTGCCGGTAATGACTCGATGCTAGAGAGGGAAGCTTTCAGCCAGCTTTCGCTGGCAAAAGTTCTTACAGAAGGGAGAGTTGCATAAATCCTTGCAGCATCTGCCGAAGGAACGAGGCAGCTGCTACAAAGAGCGGGATTTAATCCAGCTTGAGGACTTTGGCCAGGACGATTTTCGGACCTTTCATCTTTTTGATGATGATGCGCAGGCCTTCGACTTCCAGTTGTTCTTCTTCGGCCGGAACCCGCTTGAGGGTGTCGTAGATCAGGCCCGCGACGGTTTCGGCTTCAACGTGGTCAAGGTCCACACCCAGCAAGCGTTCAATCTTGAACAACGGCGTGTCGCCGCGCACCAGCAGCTTGCCAGGCTGATACGACAGAATGCCGCGCTCGGCCTTGCGGTGTTCGTCCTGGATATCACCTACCAGCACTTCCAGCACGTCCTCCATGGTCAGGTAGCCCACCACCTTGCCGTCAGCTTCTTCAACCAGGGCAAAGTGCGCGCCGCCCTTGCGGAACTGCTCAAGCAACTGACTCAGCGGCATATGCCGCGACACCCGCTCCAGCGGTCGGGTCAGTTCTTCAAGGTTGAAGGTTTCGGGCAAGTGGTCCAGGTCGGCCAGTTCCAGCAGCAGATCCTTGATGTGCAGCAAACCGACGAAGGTGTTGGTGTCGGCATCATAGACCGGGTAGCGGCTGAATTTGTGGCGACGGAACAGCGCCAGGATGTCCTTGAGCGGCGCCTTGGAATCCAGGGTCACCAGGTCTTCGCGGGAGTTGGCCCAGTCGACCACTTCCAGCTCGCCCATTTCCACGGCAGAAGCCAGCACGCGCATGCCCTGGTCGCTCGGATCCTGGCCACGGCTGGAGTGCAGGATCAGCTTGAGTTCTTCACGGCTGTAAGCGTGATCGTGATGGGCACCGGGCTCACCCTGGCCGGCAATACGCAAAATCGCGTTGGCACTGGCGTTGAGCAGGTAAATCGCCGGGTACATGGCCCAGTAGAACAGGTACAGCGGCACGGCGGTCCACAGCGACAGGGTCTCTGGCTTGCGGATGGCCCAGGACTTGGGCGCCAGCTCACCGACCACGATGTGCAGGTAGGAAATGATAAAGAAGGCGGTAAAGAACGATACGCCCTTGATCACTTCAGGCGACGAGACGCCGATGGCGCCCAGCAGCGGCTCCAGGATATGGGCGAACGCCGGCTCGCCGACCCAGCCCAGGCCCAGCGAGGCCAGGGTGATACCCAGCTGGCAGGCAGACAGGTAGGCGTCGAGCTGGTTATGCACGGTGCGCAGGATCTGCCCGCGCCAGCCGTTGTCTTCGGCTATCGCCTCAACCCGGGTGGAGCGCAATTTGACCATGGCAAATTCGGCCGCAACGAAAAAACCGTTGAGCAAAACCAGGATCAAAGCAAAAAGAATCATGCCGAAGTCGGCGAAGAGTGTCGCGAGGGTCAAGCCAGGGGAAGGGTCCATGATGGAGTTTTACGGGTTCCGTCGTTACAGATAGGGAGGTATGGCCAAACAATGTAACGGCTGATGTAGCCCTTGCCTAGTGGGAAAGGGCTACAGGGCCTAGTCAATAAGTGTCTTTGGCTGGGGTTTTGTCACCTGGCCCGGTGCGAAATGGCAGGTGAAGGTGCTGCCGTGTCCCAATACGCTGCTGATCTCCAGGCGCGCGCGGTGGCGCAGCAACACATGCTTGACGATCGCCAGGCCCAGCCCGGTGCCGCCGGTGCTGGCGTTGCGGCTGGAGTCGACACGGTAGAAGCGTTCCGTAAGGCGCGGCAAATGCTTGTTGTCGATACCCACGCCCGAGTCCTGCACGCTCAAGTGGGCGCCCGCGCTGTCTGCCCACCAGCGAATGCGTACGCTGCCGCCATCGGGGGTGTATTTGACGGCGTTGAACACCAGGTTGGAGAACGCGCTGCGCAATTCGGCTTCGCTGCCCTTGAGCGCGCAATCGGCTTCCACGTCCAGGGTGATCGTCTGGTTGCGCTGACCGGACAACGCCTGGGCGTCGCTCTTGATCGAACGCAGCAAGCTGTCGATGGCCACCGGCTGGTTATCCGAGGGGTAGTCCGTGGCCTCCAGCTTGGCCAGCAACAGCAGGTCGTTGAGCAGGGTCTGCATGCGTTCACCCTGTTGCTGCATTTGCGACAGGGGGCGCTTCCATCGCGGGTTTACGTCGTCGACGTTATCGAGCAGGGTTTCAAGATAGCCACAGATCACCGTCAACGGCGTACGCAGTTCATGGGACACGTTGGCGATAAAGTCTTTGCGCATCTGCTCCAGTTGATGAATGCGCGTCACGTCGCGCACCAGCATCAGGTGTTCGTTGTTGCCGTAGCGGGTGATATAGAGCTGGATGCGCAAGTGATCGTTGACCGGCGAGGGGATATCCAGCGGTTCGCCATAATTACCTTGCTCGAAGTATTCCTTGAAGCGCGGGTGGCGTACCAGGTTGGTCACTGGCTGGCCGCTGTCCTGTGGCGTCTTGAGACCCAGCAGGGTCTCTGCGGCGAGGTTCCACCACTCCAGGTTGCCGTCACTGTCTAGCATGATCACCGCGTCCTTGAGCGCCGCCGTAGACTCTTGCACGCGATCGATCACCGCTTGCAGTCGCCCGCGTACGCGCTGGTCACGGCGCTGCAGGTGGTAGATGCTGTCGAACACCTCGCCCCACAAACCGTAGCCATCGGGCGGTGCTTCGTCGGGTTTGTGCTGGCGCAGCCACTCGTGCAGGCGCAGCAACTGCTTGAGGGTCCAGCCCAGATAGAACGCCAGGCCAATGGCCAGGCTCCAGCCGTAATAGCCACTGATCAGCCCGACCAGCAGGCAGCCAGTGACCAAAAGCAACAAATGACGGATCAGAGTGCCATGCCAGTTTTGATTCACGTCGCGCGAGTCCTTGCTTGCCGCTGGATCAGTGAGAGCCGGTATCAGGCCTTGGTGGAAAACCGGTAACCGGTACCACGCACGGTTTGTACCAGATTTTCGTAAGCCTCACCGAGCGCTTTGCGCAAGCGGCGGATATGCACGTCCACAGTGCGCTCCTCCACATACACGTTGCCGCCCCAGACCTGGTCCAGCAACTGGCCCCGGGTGTAGGCGCGCTCCTGGTGGGTCATGAAAAATTGCAGCAGGCGGTATTCAGTGGGGCCCATTTCGGCAGGGGTGCCGTCGATGGTCACGCGGTGGCTGATGGGGTCGAGCAGCAGACCGCCAATCTCGATGGGCGATTCGGCATCGGCCGGGCCGGCGCGGCGCAGCACAGCCTTGAGGCGGGCGACCAGCTCACGGGGGGAGAATGGTTTGGTGATGTAGTCATCCGCGCCCACTTCCAGGCCCTGGATCTTGTTGTCCTCTTCACCCTTGGCCGTGAGCATGATGATGGGAATACCGCTGGTCAGCTCTTCGCGCTTGAGGCGTCGGGCCAGCTCAATGCCCGACGTGCCGCCGGGCAGCATCCAGTCGAGCAGGATCAGGTCCGGTTTACGGTCCACGATAATGGCATGGGCATCCTGGGCATTATCGGCTTCAAGGCAATCGTAGCCCGCCATTTCCAGGGCCACGGCGATCATCTCGCGGATCGGCGCCTCGTCATCAACGATCAAAATGCTCCTGCCAACCATGCCGTAATCCTCTCGTCATTAAACTGTCTTGTGGCGCATTAGATAACGCAATTATTGCAGTCGTGTGACAGCTTTGGGGATGGGCGCGCGCTAACGGTTAGTGAACTACGCTTTAGTCTCAAATCGTACAACCACAAAAAGGACGATTCCAATGACATCTAGCTCGTTTTCCCTAAAAACATTGCTGCTGGCCGTAGTCTTCACCTTGCCCGGGTTGGCGTATGCGGCTGAACCGGCGATGACCAAGGACGGCATGCTGGTTGACCACAAAGGCATGACCCTCTACACCTTCGCCAAGGATGCGGGCGGCAAATCGATGTGCAATGACAAGTGCGCCGCCAACTGGCCGCCGCTGGCAGCCGAGAGCACAGCCATGGACATGGGCAAATGGACGGCCATCAAACGCGATGACGGCCACATGCAATGGGCCTATGACGGCAAACCGCTGTACACCTTCGTGATGGACAAGAAAGCCGGTGACATGACCGGTGACGGTAAAATGGACGGGGCGTGGAAGGTGGCCAAGCCATAGGAAGATCAAAAAAACCCTCACCCTGACTCTCTCCCAATGGGAGAGGGGACTAAAAGCAAAAGCAGATGTACGCCTCACTGAAGATCGGCTCCCTCTCCCTCCGGGAGAGGGCTGGGGTGAGGGGCTCTTGATCTCAGGCAAAAAAAAACCTCGCCTCCCTGTCACAGGGGGCGAGGTTTTTTATGACGCTGTCTTAAACCGCGCTGGTCGACTGCGGACGACGCACGTCCGGCTGCTTCCACGATTCCGCCGCAGACTCATCGATAGCCTGCTGAATCGCCTTTTTGCGGTGCTCTTCAGCGCGGCGGCTGAAGAACCACACCATAAAGGTCACCAGTGACACTGCCAGCAAAATCAGGCTGGCCACGGCGTTGATCTCAGGTTTGACCCCCAGGCGCACCGCCGAAAACACTTCCATCGGCAAGGTCGTCGACCCCGGCCCCGACACAAAGCTGGCCAGTACCAGGTCGTCCAGCGACAGGGCAAAGGACATCATTGCGCCGGCCGCCAGGGAGGGCGCAATCATGGGAATGGTGATCAAAAAGAATACCTTCCACGGCTTGGCACCCAGGTCCATGGCCGCTTCTTCGATCGACAGATCCAGCTCACGCAAGCGCGACGACACCACCACCGCCACATAGGCCGAGCAGAACGTCGTGTGCGCGATCCAGATGGTCACCAGGCCACGTTCTTGCGGCCAGCCAATCATCTGCGCCATCGCCACGAACAGCAGCAACAGCGACAGACCGGTAATCACCTCTGGCATGACCAGCGGCGCCGTCACCAGGCCGCCAAACAGCGTGCGACCCTTGAAGCGGCTGATACGCGTCAGCACAAATGCCGCCAACGTACCCAGTGCCACCGCTGCAATCGCCGTGTACAGGGCGATTTCCAGCGAGCGCATCACCGAACCCATCAGTTGCGTGTTGTCCAGCAGGCCCACGTACCACTTCAACGACCAGCCGCCCCACACCGTCACCAGCTTGGAGGCGTTGAACGAGTAGATCACCAGAATCAGCATCGGCAGGTAGATGAACAACAACCCCGCGACCAACATAAAGCTAGAAAAACGGAAGCGATTCATATCTTGCCCTCCAGCTCTTTAGCCTGGCTGCGGTTGAACAGAATGATGGGCACGATCAGGATCGCCAGCATGACCACGGCAAGCGCAGACGCCACCGGCCAGTCACGGTTATTGAAGAACTCTTGCCACAGCACTTTACCGATCATCAGGGTTTCCGGGCCGCCCAGCAGTTCCGGGATCACGAACTCGCCCACCACCGGGATAAACACCAGCATGCAGCCGGCGATAATGCCGTTTTTGGACAGCGGCACGGTGATCTTCCAGAAGCTGTTGAAGGTGCTCGACCCCAGGTCTGACGCGGCTTCCAGCAAGCTGGTGTCGTGTTTCACCAGGTTGGCATACAGCGGCAGGATCATGAATGGCAGGTACGAATACACAATGCCGATATACACCGCGATATTGGTGTTGAGGATCTGCAGGGGTTCACTGATCCAGCCCATCGACATCAAGAAGCCATTGAGCAGGCCGTTGTTGCTGAGAATGCCCATCCACGCGTAGACGCGGATCAGGATCGCGGTCCAGGTCGGCATCATGATCAGCAGTACCAGCACGGTCTGCATCTCTTTACGGGCATTGGCGATGGCATAGGCCATCGGATAACCGATCAGCAGGCACAGCAGGGTGCTGAAGAAAGCCATCTTCAGGGAGCCCAGATACGCGGCGATATACAGTTCATCGTCGCCGAGCATGGCGTAGTTGCCCAGGTTCAGCAGTACCTGGATTTTCTGGTCAACGTAGCTATAGATCTCGGTATACGGCGGAATCGCGACGTCCGCTTCGGCAAAGCTGATCTTCAGGACGATGAAGAACGGCAGCATGAAGAACAAAAACAGCCACAGGAATGGAATCCCGATGACCATATGGCGGCCACCGGGGGTTATTCGTTGCAGTCGGCGTTTGAGTTTTCGCATGTTCATGAGCGCAATACCACGCCGCTGTCGTCTTCCCACCACACGTAGACTTCGTCGTCCCAGGTCGGGCGGGCGCCACGGCGTTCGGCGTTGGCCACAAACGACTGCACCAGCTTGCCGCTCGGCAGCTCGACGTAGAACACCGAGTGCCCGCCCAGGTAAGCGATGTCATGCACCTTACCGCGCGACCAGTTGTATTCGCAGGTCGGCTTTTCGGTGGTGACGAGCATTTTTTCCGGGCGAATCGCGTAGGTGGTGTGCTTGTCTTCCACCGAGGTGCTCACGCCGTGACCGACGTAAATGTCGTTCTCCAGCTCCGGGCACTTGATCCGCGCATAGCCTTCAGCGTCATCGACCACTTCACCGTCGAACAGGTTGACGTTGCCGATAAATTCGCACACCAGGCGGCTGACCGGGGTTTCGTAAATGTCGATCGGGCTGCCGATCTGGGCAATCCAGCCCAAATGCATGATCGCAATACGCTGGGCCATGGTCATGGCCTCTTCCTGGTCGTGGGTCACCATCACGCAGGTCACGCCCACGCGCTCGATGATTTCCACCAGTTCGAGCTGCATCTGCGAACGCAGTTTTTTGTCCAGCGCGCCCATTGGCTCATCCAGCAGCAGCAACTTCGGGCGCTTGGCCAGCGAACGGGCCAGGGCAACACGCTGGCGCTGGCCACCGGAAAGCTGATGCGGCTTGCGCTTGGCGTACTGGCTCATGTGGACCAGCTTGAGCATCTCGCCCACGCGGGCATCGATCTCGGCGGTCGACATCTTGTCCTGCTTGAGGCCGAAGGCGATGTTCTGCGCCACGGTCATATGCGGGAACAGGGCATAGGACTGGAACATCATATTGATCGGCCGCTCATAGGGCGGCAGGTCGGTGATATCAACACCGTCAAGGAAGATACGACCCTCTGTTGGGCGCTCGAAACCGGCGAGCATGCGCAGCAAAGTGGATTTGCCCGATCCCGATCCGCCGAGCAGGGCGAAGATTTCGCCCTTGTTGATTTCCAGGGACACATCGTCCACGGCAATCGTCTCGTCGAATTTCTTCGTGACCCGGTCGATTTTGACCAGCACCTGCTTAGGTGTCTGGTCGCCCTCGAGGGCTTTCTTATAGGCGCCGGAGGCAACAGCCATTACGTAACTCCCAACAAATTTAGCAGCCCGGCCTTGATGGCCGGGCCTTGGATAGGTGGTCTGGCGAGATTACTTGCCCGTCTTGACCTTGGTCCACGTACGCGTCATCAGACGCTGTATTTTCGGGGGCAGCTCGGTTGAGACGTATGTCTTGTCCAGCACCGCCTGGGTTGGGTAAACCGCTTCGTCGGTACGAATGGACTCATCCATCACCTTGTCGGCCGCCGGGTTAGGGTTGGCATAACCGACATAGTCACTGACCTGAGCGATCACTTCAGGCTTGAGCAGGTAGTTGATGAATGTGTGGGCCTCCTTGACGTTGCTGGAATCCTTGGGGATGGCCAGCATGTCAAACCACAGGGCGCCGCCTTCCTTGGGCACGATATAGGCGATGTTCACGCCTTTTTTTGCATCCTCGGCACGCGCCTTGGCCTGGAATACATCACCGGAAAAACCAATCGCAACGCAGATGTTGCCGTTGGCCAGGTCGGAGATGTATTTGGAAGAGTGGAAGTAGGTGACGTATGGACGCACCGACATCAGGACTTCTTCAGCTTTCTTGTAGTCCTTGGGGTTGGTGCTGTTGGCATCCAGGCCCAGGTAGTTGAGTACGGTAGGCAGCATTTCATCTGCCGAATCCAGGAAAGCCACGCCGCACTTGGTGAGCTTCTTCATGTTCTCGGGTTTGAACACCGCATCCCAGGAGTCGATACTGTCGACGCCCAGCACTTCTTTGACTTTATCGACGTTGTAGCCAATGCCGTTGGTGCCCCACAGGTAAGGCACGGCATATTGATTGCCCGGGTCATTGGCCTGCAGGCGCTTGAGCAGGGCCGGGTCGAGGTTGGAATAATTCGGCAACTGCGCAAGGTCGAGCTTCTGGAACGCACCCGCCTTGATCTGCTTGCCCAGGAAGTGGTTAGACGGAACGACCACGTCATAACCGGTACGCCCGGCCAGCAGTTTGCCTTCCAGGGTTTCGTTGGAATCAAAGACATCATAAATCGGCTTGATGCCGGTCGCGGCTTCAAAATCAGCCAGCGTGTTCGGCGCGATATAGTCCGACCAGTTGTAAATGTGCACCGTGGGTGCCGCTTGTACGCTGACGGCAAGCGTCAAACCAGCTCCGACCAGCAAGGTCTTGCGAAACAGAGATATAGACACGTGATGGTCCTCTAAATAGTTGGGCCTGAGTTGCCCGCGTCATACGGCAGTCGAACCGCCAAAGACAAAACCGGCGCGCAACTTACCCTCGATAAACCTGCACAGCAAAGTTTTCCGCGAATAATTGCCCTAACACCTTGTTTTTCCGACCATTGCGCCGGTTTTTGTGAAACCGGAAGGCCTCAGCCCTCCGGTCTCAATCGCAGCCTTCGGCAGCGGCTACAAGGGGCGAGGCGTTATTTACCGGACTTGATTTTGGTCCAGCTGCGCGTCAGCAACCGCAGGGTGGTCGGCGGCAAATCGCTGATGGCGTAGAGCTTGGCCTTCACTTCATCGGACGGGTAAATGCTCGGGTCGCCCGAGATATCTTTATTCACCAGCGGCGTTGCAGCCTTGTTACCGTTGGGGAAACGCACGCTGTTGGTGATTTCGGCCATCACTTCAGGCTGCATCAGATAATTCATCCAGGCATAGGCGGCGTCGACGTTCTCGGCATCCTTGGGAATGGCGACCATGTCATAGAAACTGCCGGCACCTTCTTTAGGGATCGCGTACTTGAGCTTGACCTTGTCACCGGCCTCTTTGGCGCGGGAAATGGACTGTTCAAGGTCACCCGAGTAACCCACGGCCACGCAGATGTTGCCGTTGGCCAGGTCGGAGATGTACTTGGAGGAATGGAAGTAGCCGACCGAAGGGCGAATCTTCAGGAACAGCGCTTCGGCTTCAGCCAGTTGTTTCTTGTCTTGCGAATCGGTCGGGTAGCCCAGGTAGTGCAGAGCGGCCGGGATCATTTCGGTCGGCGAGTCGAGGAAGCTTATGCCGCAGCTTTTAAGCTTGGCAGCGTTCTCCGGCTTGAACAGCACGTCCCAGGAATCGATGGTGTCCACGCCCAGCGCGGCCTTGACCTTCTCCGGGTTGTAGCCGATGCCGATGGTGCCCCACATGTACGGGAACGCATGTTTGTTGTCTTTGTCGCTGGCATCGCCAACGGCCTTGAGCAACGCCGGGTCGAGGTTTTTCCAGTTGGGCAGCTTGGACTTGTCCAGCTCCTGGTAAACCCCGGCCTTGATCTGCTTGGCCAGGAAATTGTTGGAAGGCACGACGATGTCGTAGCCGGACTTGCCCGCCAGCAGCTTGGCCTCAAGGGTCTCGTTGCTGTCGAACACGTCGTAGACCACCTTGATACCGGTCTGGTCTTCGAATTTTTTAACCGTGTCCGGTGCGATGTAATCGGACCAGTTGTAGATGTGCAGAACCTTGTCTGCTGCTTGAGCTGCCCCGGCCATCACACCCATCAAGGAGAGGGCGAGAAGGGTCTTGCCAGCTTTTTTAAAACCTGATGCCTTCATCTGTAATGCTCCAATTGTTCTTTTAAACCACCGATTCAGCGACCTGATCTCAAGGTGACTAAAGCCGGCGGCTAGTCTGGCAAGATCCGGGGCAGGCTTTCAAGGGAAGAGCCTTGATTCTTAAGGCTCTGAGCGCAATTGCCTGCTTTAAAACAGCAGTTCTCCTGCGCTCAAAGCCTAGCAGTTAACCTTGCAAAGTTTCCAAGGTCAGATCCAGGCACTTACGCGCCTTGGTCACCAGCTCGTCGATCTCGTCCTTGCTGATCACCAATGGCGGCGAGATGATCATGGTGTCACCCACGGCACGCATGATCAGACCGTTATCAAAACAGAACTGCCGGCAGATCATGCCGACACCACGGCCTTCGTAACGCTTGCGTGTGGCTTTGTCCTGTACCAGCTCAATGGCACCCAGCATGCCCACACCACGCACTTCGCCCACCAACGGGTGATCGTTCAGTTCACGCAGACGCTTTTGCAAATACGGTGCCGTTTCGGCATGCACCTTCTCGACAATTTTTTCTTCGCGCAGGATGCGGATGTTTTCCAGTGCCACGGCGGCGGCTACCGGGTGACCCGAGTAGGTGAAGCCGTGGTTGAAATCGCCGCCCTCATTCAGCACCGCCACCACTTCGTCGCGCACGATCAGGCCGCCCATCGGGATGTAGCCCGAGGTCAGGCCCTTGGCAATGGTCATCATGTCCGGCTTGAGGTCGTAGAAATCACTGCCGAACCACTCGCCGGTGCGACCAAAACCACAAATCACTTCATCGGCCACGAACAGGATGTCGTACTTGGCCAGGATTTCCTTGATGCGTGGCCAGTAGGTGGCTGGCGGCACAATCACACCGCCCGCGCCCTGGATCGGCTCGGCAATAAAGGCACCGACAGTGTCGACGCCCAGTTCGAGGATTTTTTCTTCGAGCTGATTGGCCGCCCAGATACCGAACTCTTCCGGGGACATATCGCCACCTTCACCGAACCAGTACGGCTGCGGGATGTGGGTAATGCCCGGAATCGGCAAATCGCCCTGTTCGTGCATGTAGGTCATGCCGCCCAGGCTGGCACCGGCCACGGTAGAACCGTGGTAGCCGTTTTTGCGGCTGATGATGGTCTTTTTATTCGGCTGGCCCTTGATCGCCCAGTAATGGCGAACCATGCGCAGCATGGTGTCGTTGCCCTCAGAGCCTGAGCCGGTGAAGAACACATGGTTCATGCCTTCAGGTGCGATCTCGGCGATGGCTTTGGACAGTTCAAGGACCGGCGGGTGGGCGGTCATGAAAAACAGGTTGTAGTACGGCAGTTCACGCATTTGCTTGCTGGCCGCTTCAGCCAGCTCGTCACGGCCATAGCCGATGGCAACACACCACAGGCCGGCCATGCCGTCGAGAATCTTGTGGCCTTCGCTGTCCCACAGGTACACGCCCTTGGCGTGAGTGATGATGCGTGGGCCGACTTCTTTCAACTGTTTGAAGTCACTGAACGGTGCCAGGTGGTGATCGTTGCTCAGTTGTTGCCATTCGAGGGTTTGCGGGTTCTTGTTGGTCATACGGCTCTCCTTTAGTCAGTAGAGGAGGGGCGGCGCCTTCCTGGCTCGCCCCTCCAGCGTGTCAGACGGCGAACAGCAGGAATTCCCGCTCCCACGAACTGATGACGCGCTTGAAGTTTTCATGTTCGGCACGTTTGACTGCCACGTAGCCGGTGATGAACTTGGTGCCCAGATACTTCTCGACCGTCTTGCTGTTTTCCATACGCTCCAGGGCGTCTTCAATGGTCAACGGCAAGCGCAGGTTGCGGCGCTCGTACCCACGGCCCACTACCGGCGCACTCGGGTTGATGCCTTCGACCATGCCGATGTAGCCACACAGCAGGCTGGCGGCAATAGCCAGGTACGGGTTGGCATCGGCGCCCGGCAGGCGGTTTTCGACACGACGGTTCTGCGGCCCGGCATCCGGTACGCGCAAACCCACGGTACGGTTCTCCTCGCCCCACTCCACGTTTACCGGTGCCGAGGTATCAGGCAAGAAACGGCGGAACGAGTTCACATTCGGAGCAAACAGCGGCAACAGTTCTGGAATGAACTTCTGCAGCCCGCCGATGTGGTTCAGGAACAGGTCGCTCATGGTTCCATCTTCATTGGAGAAGATGTTTTTGCCGGTGTTGATATCGATGATGCTCTGGTGCAAATGCATGGCACTGCCAGGCTCGCCGGTCATCGGTTTGGCCATGAACGTGGCGGCGACATCGTGCTTGAGCGCGGCTTCGCGCATGGTGCGCTTGAACACCAGAATCTGGTCGGCCAGGGACAGTGCGTCGCCGTGACGGAAGTTGATTTCCATCTGCGCCGTGCCGTCTTCGTGGATCAACGTGTCCAGATCCAGCTTTTGCAGTTCGCACCAGTCGTATACGTCTTCGAACAACGGGTCGAATTCGTTGGCCGCTTCAATGGAGAAGGACTGACGACCGGTTTCCGGGCGGCCGGAGCGGCCCACAGGCGGCTGCAACGGGTAATCCGGGTCGTCACTGCGCTTGGTCAGGTAAAACTCCATCTCCGGCGCCACGATCGGCTGCCAGCCATGGTCGGCGTAGAGTTTGAGCACCTTTTTAAGCACGTTGCGCGGCGACAGCTCGATCGGGTTGCCCTGCTTGTCGTAGGTATCGTGAATCACCTGAGCAGTTGGCTCAATTGCCCACGGCACCACAAAGACTGCGTTCTGATCGGGACGGCAGACCATGTCGATGTCGGCCGGATCGAGGAGTTCGTAATAGATGTCGTCTTCGACATAGTCGCCCGTTACGGTTTGCAGCAATACGCTCTCGGGCAGGCGCATGCCCTTTTCGGCAATGAACTTGTTGGTCGGCGAGATCTTGCCGCGAGTAATCCCGGTAAGGTCGGCGATCATGCATTCGACTTCTGTGATCTTGTGGTCTTTCAACCAATCGGTGAGCTGGTCGAGGTTGTTACTCATAAATGCCTCTGGGCTGAGTGTCCTGACTTGAATAAGTCAGGCGTTTACTGACGCATCTGCGTCGCGTTGTGTTGCGCGCCGTCTGCAGGCATCTCCAAATGCCTGGAAGATGGCGAGGTAAATCGGGTTGGAGCTTACCTGCCATTCGGGGTGCCACTGAACCGCCAAAGCAAAAGCCTTGCCGTCTTTGACCGACACGGCTTCGACCAGACCGTCCGGTGCAAGGGCTTCTGCGCGTAAACCGGGGGCCAGGCGATCGATACCCTGGGTATGAATCGAGTTGACCTCGAACTCAGTGGGCAAGCCCAAAGCGGCCAACACTCCGCCGGGCTGGACGTGCATGGCGTGGCTCGGTGCATATTGCACCTCAACAGGGGCACTGGGGTCTTCGCGATGTTCGATAAAACCTTCGACTTCATGCAATTTCTGGTGAAGTGAGCCACCCAGAGCTACATTCAACTCCTGAAAGCCGCGGCAAATGCCGAGCACCGGAACGCCCGCTGCCAATGCAGCACGAATCAGCGGAAGGGTGGTGCGATCACGCTCGGGATCATGCAGCGTGTCTGGTGCGCTGGCGGGGCCGTGATACAAGTGGGGTTCAATATTGGAAGGCGACCCGGTAAAGAGCAGGCCGTCCAGACCGTCAATAATATCGGTCGGATCAATCAGTTCCGCCAGTGACGGAATGATCAGGGGCAAGCCTTTGGCGGCCACTGCAACTGCTCGCACGTACTTATCGCCAGTGATGTGATAAGGATGCAAACCGATCTGCTTGGTGCAGGCGGTGACGCCGATTAACGGCAGGCGTGACATGTAACACCCCGGTATTATTGCTGTTATGGGTTTGAATCGAGCTTAGCCTTGTTCATTTTTTTACACAACACCCCCGTAAAAAATACAACACGGCCCGCTCAAGCCTGCGGGCGCCACCCGTCAAAACAGAACAAATACGCCCCAAAAAGCGTCAAAAATGGCCTTCCGGCGCTTTTTCAGGGCAAAAAAGAGGCTGCTTGACTTCGGTATGCCGTTCGGGTTGACTGAATCCCGTAGCGCTCAATGATTGATATTTTTAACAACAAAGGTGTTGCATCATGTCGGTACCCCCGCGTGCCGTTCAGCTTAACGAAGCGAACGCGTTCCTTAAGGATCATCCTGAGGTTCTGTACGTAGACCTTCTCATTGCGGATATGAATGGTGTGGTGCGCGGCAAGCGCATCGAACGCACCAGCCTGCACAAGGTTTACGAGAAAGGCATCAACCTGCCTGCCTCTCTGTTTGCACTGGATATCAATGGCTCAACGGTGGAAAGCACCGGCCTGGGTCTGGATATCGGTGACGCAGACAGAATCTGTTATCCCATCCCCGACACCCTGTGCAACGAACCCTGGCAAAAGCGCCCTACCGCGCAATTGCTGATGACGATGCACGAACTTGAAGGTGAACCTTTCTTCGCCGACCCTCGCGAAGTACTGCGTCAAGTTGTTACCAAATTTGACGAACTGGGCCTGACCATTTGCGCCGCTTTCGAGCTGGAGTTCTACCTGATCGACCAGGAGAACGTTAACGGTCGCCCGCAGCCACCACGTTCGCCGATCTCCGGCAAACGCCCGCATTCGACTCAGGTTTACCTGATCGACGACCTCGATGAATACGTCGACTGCCTCCAGGACATTCTGGAAGGTGCCAAAGAGCAAGGCATCCCGGCTGACGCCATCGTTAAAGAAAGTGCCCCGGCGCAGTTCGAAGTGAACCTGCACCACGTTGCCGACCCCATCAAGGCCTGCGACTACGCGGTACTGCTCAAGCGTCTGATCAAAAACATCGCCTACGACCATGAGATGGACACCACATTCATGGCCAAGCCTTATCCGGGCCAGGCGGGCAACGGGCTACACGTTCATATTTCGATTCTGGACAAAGACGGCAAAAATATTTTTGCCAGCGAGGATCCCGAGCAGAACGCCGCATTGCGTCACGCGATCGGCGGTGTGCTCGAGACCCTACCGGCACAGATGGCGTTCCTTTGCCCCAACGTGAACTCCTACCGTCGTTTCGGCGCACAGTTCTATGTGCCCAACTCGCCGTGCTGGGGCCTGGACAACCGTACCGTGGCCATTCGCGTTCCGACCGGCTCGGCCGACTCGGTACGGATCGAACACCGGGTTGCCGGTGCCGATGCCAACCCGTATCTGTTGATGGCCTCTGTGCTGGCCGGTGTTCACCACGGTCTGACCAACAAGATCGAACCGGGCGCCCCCGTCGAAGGCAACAGCTACGAGCAAAACGAGCAAAGCCTGCCGAACAACCTGCGCGATGCATTGCGTGAGCTGGATGACAGCGAAGTGATGGCCAAATATATCGACCCGAAATACATCGATATTTTTGTCGCCTGTAAAGAGAGCGAGCTGGAAGAGTTTGAACACTCCATCTCCGATCTCGAATACAACTGGTACTTGCATACCGTGTAAGCGATTGCAGTCCACGAAAAACGCCGCCGGCCTTACAGCCCGCGGCGTTTTTTCATGCTCACAGGTCTACAATGCCGGCTGCCCTTGAGGAGACGCTGATGTCCAGCCGCGCCACACCCCGAAAGCCACGCGCTCGCAGCCAGGGCCGCATCGACACGATACTTGACGCTGCCCGCACGCTGCTGACGGCGCAGGGCGTATCCAGCCTGTCGATTTACAACGTGGCAGAGCACGCACAAATCCCGCCGTCGTCGGTTTATCACTTTTTCGCGGGCGTACCCGCGCTCCTTGAGGCGCTGACCGGTGATATTCACGCAGCCTTCCGCGCCTGTCTGCAGGCGCCGATCGAGCATGATGCGTTGAAAGACTGGCGCGATCTTTCGCACATTGTTGAACACCGAATGCTGACGATCTACAACGAAGATGCAGCCGCCCGGCAGTTAATTCTCGCCCAGCATGGCCTTACCGAAGTCACACAAGCCGACCGCCAGCACGACCTTGAGCTGGGGCAATTGATGCACGCGCTGTTTATGCGCCACTTTGAATTGCCAGCACTGCCACAGGACGTGGACGTGTTTGCCCTGGCGATGGAGCTGGGCGACCGCGTGTATGCACGCTCCATCCAGCTGCACGACAGCATCACCCCGCGTATGGCCGAAGAAGGCATGCGCGTGGTGGATGCTTATCTGGGGTTGTATTTGCCGCCGTTTTTGCCGAAACGCAAGAGCCCGACGGTAAACCTGTAGATACTCTGTTGCAGGTCAAGCCCTATTGTGGGAGCGAGCAGGCTCGCTCCCACAGTTGCAGTGTTCATGCCGCTGCGCTCGTCAGCGGCTACACGTCATCCCGCGCTCATCAGAACGGAGCATCACCCAAAATCGTTGCACGGTGCATCACACGGCGGTTCGGACGGTAATCGTCCACGGCGTAATGCTGGGTTACGCGGTTATCCCAAAACGCCACATCGTTCTCCTGCCAGCGCCAGCGAATGGTGTATTCCGGGCGGGTGGCATGGGCAAACAGCAACTTCAGGATCGCTTCGCTCTCTGCTTCAGACAGTTCATTGATGCGCGTGGTGAAACCTTCGTTGACGAACAACGACTTGCGCCCGCTTACCGGGTGGGTGCGGATAACCGGGTGCGACAGCGGCGGGTTATTTTTTCGGGTCTGTTCCCAGCGTGCCAAATCTTCCGGGGTCGAACCAAAGCGCTCCAGCGGGAATGACTTGGTGAAATCGTGCGTTGCGGTCAGCCCATCGAGCAGCACCTGCAACGGTTTCGACAACCCTTCAAAAGCGGCAATACCGGCTGCCCACAAAGTGTCACCACCAAAAGCCGGCAGTTGCTTGGCACTCAATACCGCGCCCATGGCCGGGGTTGGCAAAAAGGTCACGTCGGTGTGCCATACCGCGTTGTCACGCACGTCAGTCACGGCGGTGTCCAGCACCAGCACTTCCGGCTGGCCAGGCACGTTGGGGTAGATCGGGTGAATATGCAGGTCGCCAAAATTGGCGGCAAAACGGGCCTGCTGCTGCGGTGTAATCGACTGGTTCTTGAAAAACACCACATGATGTTCAAGCAAGGCTTGCTCGATGGCATCACGGTGCTCAAGGCTCAGCGGTTGAGTCAGGTCGACACCCTCAATCTGGGCGCCCAGGGCAGAGCTAATCGGGGTAATGGTCAGGCTCATGATCTCTCTCTTAATCAGCGCGCCGATTAATCAGCGTCGAGTTCTGTTGTTAGTGAGCCTGGCCGTGCCACGGCACCAGCTTGTGTTGCAGGGCGCGCAGGCCCATTTCCATGGCAAAGGCGATGATGGCTATCACCAGAATCCCCAGTACCACCACATCGGTCACCAGGAACTGCGCGGCGGACTGCACCATAAAACCCAGGCCACTGGTGGCGGCGATCAGTTCGGCGGCCACCAGCGTCGACCAGCCCACGCCCAGACCGATACGCACACCGGTCAAGATATCCGGCAAGGCGCTCGGCAAAATCACATGGCGAATCAACTGCCAGCGCGTCGCACCCAACGACTGCGCAGCACGGACCTTGGCCGGGTCAACGGTACGCACGCCGGTGGCGGTGGCAATCGCGATCGGGGCGAAAATCGCCAGGTAAATCAGCAGCACTTTCGACAGCTCGCCAATACCGCACCAGATCACGATCAGTGGCAAATAGGCCAATGGCGGGATTGGGCGATAGAACTCGATCAGCGGATCGAAAATTCCCCGCGCAATGCGGTTATGGCCAATGGCGATGCCCACCGGCACTGCCGTCAGAATCGCAAAGCCCAGACCCAGGCCGATACGGCTCAAGCTCGCGCCCAGGTGCTGCCACAGGGTGGAATCCATATAGCCCGTGGTCGCCAGCAGCCAGCCTTTTTGCAACACGGCAGAGGGCGGCGGCAGAAACAGGGGTTCAATCAGACCGGCAGCGGTAACGGCCCACCATACGGCGATCAGGGTGACGAGGGTCAGCACGCTGATCCAGCGTGTGCTCAGGCTGCGCTTGACCGGGCGTGGGGTGTGGGGCGCGGCAACCGGGTTGGCGGCGACTGCTTCATAACTGCTCATGCGCGCTCCTGCCGCTGGGCGGCACCGCGTTGTGAAAACACGCGATCAAGCACGTGCTCACGGGTTTCAATAAAGCGAGGGTCGGACTTGATCGAACGTGCCGATTCGCCGGCGTTGTAGCGCTGGCCAAAATCCAGGCTCAGACGCTCAACAATGCGGCCGGGGTTGGGCGCCAGCAAAATCAGGTCAGTGGCCAGAAACACCGCTTCTTCAATGTCGTGGGTAATCAGAAATACCGGCTTGTCGGTGCGCCGGCACACTTGCAGCAACAGTTCCTGCATCTGCTCACGGGTGAACGCATCGAGGGCACCGAAAGGCTCATCCATCAGCAATACGCGAGGGTCGGCAGCCAGCGCGCGGGCCAGGCCCACCCGCTGTTTTTGACCGCCAGACAGCTCCCATACGCGGCGCTTTTCAAAGCCGGACAAATCCACCAGCGAAAGCATTTCACGGGCACGGGCTTCGCGCTTGTCCCGTGGCACACCGGCCAGTTCAAGGCCGAAAGCCACGTTGGCCAGTACGTCTTGCCAGGGCAGCAACACATCATCCTGAAACACCACACCGCGCTCGGCACTCGGGCCGTGGACGGGTACGTTGTCGAGGGTAATTCGACCAGCGCTGGGCTCGACGAAGCCAGCGATCAGGTTCAACAAGGAGGTCTTGCCGCTGCCCGACGGGCCAAGTGCGACCAGCAGTTGCTGTGGCCCGAGGCTGACGGAAATATCCGACAGCACCGGCTCAGCGGCGCCCGGGTACTGTGCGCTGATGCGCTCCAGTGTTAACAAGGCCATGACGGTCGACTCCTCAGCGGCGTTGATTATTGAGTAACAAAAGTGGCGTTGACCGACGGCGCGTAGTCCGGCAGTACAGCGTCGACTTTTTTCTGCTCTTTCAGGAAGGCAGCAGTGTCGGCCAGGGCTTTGGTAGTCGGTGCGCCCAGCAATACCACCTGATCAGCCGCCAACGGGTAGACGTTGCCTTGCAGCAGCGGGATATCGGCCGCCTTGGCGCCCGAGAGCTTCACAACCTTGTCGATATTGCCCTGATTGGCCAGCCAGGCTTTAGGGTCCTTGTGGTAGTCGGCGTAGGCATCCAGAGTCACTTTGGCGAACTGCTTAACGACTTCCGGGTGCTTGGCGGCGTAGTCCTTGCGCACGATCCAGGCATCAAAGGTCGGCGCACCGAGCTTGCCCAGCTCACCGGAAGTGATCAGCACTTTGCCGTTCTCTTTGGCAGTGCCCAAAGCCGGGTCCCATACGTAGGTGGCGTCAATATCGCCACGCTTCCAGGCCGCGACAATGGCAGGCGGTGCGAGATTCAGAATCTGTACTTTCGAAGGGTCGATGTTCCAGTGCTTCAATGCAGCCAGCAGGCTGTAGTGACCGGTGGACACAAACGGCACGGCTACTTTTTTGCCGACCAGGTCCTGCGGGCCGTTGATACCGGAGCCGTTGCGGGCGACCAGGGCTTCAGAACCGCCCAACTGAGTGGCGATCAAAAAGGTTTCGACCGGTACGTTACGGGTCACGGCGGCGGTGAGCGGGCTCGAACCCAGGTAGGCAATCTGCACATCACCCGAGGCAATGGCCGCAATGATGTCTGCGCCGTTATCGAATTTGCGCCAGTTGATCTTGGCGTCAGTGGCTTTTTCGTAAGCACCGTCGGCCTGGGCGACTTTGGCCGGGTCAACGGTGGTTTGGTAAGCCACGGTGACATCCGAGCTGGCAGCCTGCGCGAAGAAGCTGGCACCCGCCAGAGACAAAGCAGCCAAAAGGCGTAGGGGAGAGTGCAGTTTCATCAGGTAGCTCCTCGGCAGGTGGCCGGATATCGGCTGGATGCGAGGTTAAATGATCTAAGAATCAGTAAATAAATAACTTTTAAGCATTAGCTTATGTAGTTACGCAACATACAGGCGCGCACCCGCGCCCTAACTGCCAGGGCGTTTTAGCCAGCGGGTGATTAGGTCGAGAGTTTAATAACCAAAGGCTATTAAAAGATTCATGAAATTATGTTTAGAAATTAGACAAAAGACCGATAGCATTCCCACGCGCGCGTGTAGGAGAAACCCTGCTATATGCCTATTTGATCTGAAAAGATCAGAAACAATTCTTTTTAGGTTTATTAAATAGTCATTAACCTGCGCACAAACGACGAATGATTAGACAAAGGTCGTAGCCATGATGGGTTGCGATTGACTTGCCGGTCACCGTCTGGCGCTAATCGCGCATCTGCAGCACCCAGGCATCAGATCCGGGGCTGAGGAACTACAAAAATTAGAAACGCAAAGGAGCAACACAATGCACAAGTCCACCTTGGCCATCGCTGTGGCCGTAGGATTGTTGGCACAACAAGCCAGCGCTGCCGGCTTTATCGAAGACAGCAAGGCCACGCTGAAGCTGCGTAACTTCTATATCAATAACGATAACCGTGACTCGGGCACCAAAGCTGCCGGTGCGCAAAGCAAGACTGAAGAATGGGGCCAGGGCTTCCAGCTGGACTTCACTTCGGGCTTCACCCAGGGCACAGTCGGTTTCGGTATTGATGCCATTGGCCTGTTGGGCGTCAAGCTCGACTCCAGCGCTGGCAAACACGGCAACCCTACCGGCGCAAACTATGGCGGTTCGGTGTTCCCAAGCGATGGCAACCACGCTGTAGACGATTTCTCCAGCCTGGGCCTGACCGCAAAAGCCAAAGTGTCCCAGACCGAACTGCGCATCGGTACCCTGCAGCCTAAACTGCCGGTTATCGTTAGCAACGACGGTCGCATGCTGCCGCAAACCTTCCAGGGTGGCCAGATCACTTCCAGCGAGTTCAAGGACCTGACCTTCACCGGCGGCCAGATCGAGCACGCCAAGGGCCGTAACTCGAGCAACAACGAAGGCCTGTCGATTGCCGGCGCGAACAATTCCATTACGGGCAAGTTCGTTAACAAGTTCTACTACGGCGGTGTGGACTACAAGGTCAACAAAGACCTGTTGCTGCAGTACTACTACGGCAACCTGGAAGATTTCTACAAACAAAACTTCCTGGGCCTGGTTCACAACTGGTCCATCGGTCCGGGCGTGTTGAAATCTGACCTGCGCTACTTCAACAGCACCGACGACGGCAAGAACGGCCACGACTCTGCGTATTACACCACCGGTGATTACGCCAACAGCTCTGCAGGTAGCGGCAAGGGCAAGGTCGACAACAACCTGATCAGCGGCCTGTTCCTGTACACCGTTGAAGGTCACACCTTTGGTGGCGGTTATCAGGTGAGTAACGGCAGCAGCGACTTCCCGTTCCTGAACCAGGGCGACGGTGCATCGGCGTATATCCCTACCGATATGCAGATCTCGAAGTTCGCCCGTGCTGGCGAGCGTACCTGGCAGGCGCGTTACTCGTATGACTTCGCCAAAGTCGGCGTACCTGGCCTGACGGCGGGCGCGGTTTACCTGCGTGGCGACAATATCGACACCTACAACAGCAAAAATGTGCAAACCAGCAATGGCTCTTCCGAGTGGGAACGCGATATCACCGTGGCTTACGTGATCCAGGAAGGCACGCTGAAAAATCTGGGCTTCATGTGGAAAAACGCCATGTGGCGCAACGATATTGCTGGCCAGCGCGACCAGGACGAAAACCGTCTGATCGTGAGCTACTCGATCCCGTTGCTGTAAGCGTGATTTAGTACAAAGTAAGAAAAATCCTGCCCGGCGCAATGCCGGGCAGGGTGTTTACCGAAGACCTCAACGGTCAATTCGCAACACATTAATAGTCGCAGCTCCCTGCCGCTCCCCTTGCCTAAACCAGAACCCACAGTGGCCCCACGCCTGGGCTGCGTCCAATGAAACAGTTTTTAATATCTCTTTTGTTCTAATCAAATCGATATTTATTCTTTTTAATTAGCTCCAGAGGCAGGCAGAGTGGCTCCATCACGCCCCGCCATTGCCAATAAAAAGGAGCTGCACCATGAGCCTCAGACTCGGCGACATCGCCCCCGATTTCGAACAGGATTCCAGCGCCGGCAAGATCCGTTTCCATGAATGGCTGGGCGACAGCTGGGGCGTGTTGTTTTCGCACCCGGCGGACTTCACCCCGGTGTGCACCACCGAACTGGGCTTCACCGCCAAGCTCAAGGACGAGTTTGCCAAGCGCGGCGTCAAAGCCATCGCACTGTCGGTAGACCCGGTGGACTCACACCACAAGTGGATCGAGGACATCAACGAAACCCAGAATACCGTGGTCAACTTCCCGATCCTGGCCGATGCCGATCGCAAGGTGTCTGACCTCTACGACCTGATTCACCCCAATGCCAGCGACACCCTGACCGTGCGCTCGTTGTTCGTGATTGATCCGAACAAAAAAATCCGCCTGACCATTACCTACCCGGCTAGCACCGGGCGCAACTTCAACGAAATTTTGCGGGTGATCGACTCGTTGCAACTGACCGACAGCCACAAAGTGGCCACCCCGGCCAACTGGCAGGACGGTGACGAGGTCGTGATCGTGCCGTCGCTCAAGGACGAAGACGAAATCAAGCGTCGCTTCCCCAAGGGCTACCGCGCCGTGAAGCCCTACCTGCGCCTGACGCCGCAGCCGAACAAGTAAAACCAACCTCATACCCTGTGGGAGCGGGCTTGCTCGCGATGATGGTGCCGCGGTTTTTTCTGATACACCGCGCCGATCCCATCGCGAGCAAGCCCGCTCCCACAAACATGCAACCGTGTCTTCAACAGGGTTTTTGGCCGTTTCGACGGCCTTTTTTTTGCTTTCGATTTAACAAAAAGGCATATGCATTTTAAGAATAAACAAATGAATAAATATGATTTATAGATATATAAATCACCTGTTATGGTCTGTTCACTCAAGCGAAAACGCTGACAGCGAATTGCACATATTCATTCAAGGAAACGTCTAGATGCTGGTCGTGACACTCGGAGGAAGCCCAAGCCAACGTTCCCGCTCAGGAGTGTTGCTGGACCACGCCAAACGCTGGCTCAACCAGCAAGGCGTTGAAGTGGTGAGCTATCAGGTACGCGACTTTCCGGCCGAGGACTTGCTGCACGCACGCTTCGACAGCCCGAAAATCATCGACCTGCTGCAACAGATCGAAAACGCCGATGGCCTGGTGATTGCCACCCCGGTGTACAAAGCCTCGTTCAGCGGCGCGCTGAAAACCGTGCTCGACCTGCTGCCCGAACGCGCCCTGAGCCACAAAGTGGTACTGCCTATCGCCACCGGTGGCAGCATCGCCCACATGCTGGCCGTGGACTACGCCCTCAAGCCAGTACTGTCGGCACTCAAGGCCCAGGAAATGCTTCAGGGCATTTTTGCCGAAGACAGCCAGATTGCTTACGGCGAAGGCGGCGCACAAGCGCAACTGGTGCCGATTCTGGAACAGCGCCTGCAAGAGTCACTCGAACAGTTCTACAGCGCCCTGGCGCGACGCCCCAAGCCACTGGACCCGAGCATCCTCAACGAGCGCCTGGTGACGGCTCGCTGGAGTATCTGAAACAGCATTTTTCCCACCGATAAAAGCTCCACCACCTTACTGATCCGCTAACGGCCCAGCAGGTGCTACCCGAATCCCGAACAACAAAAAAGGAGAGCGCCATGCGCCCTGTCATTTTGCGTCGTGGTCTGGTCGCACTCTTAGCTGCGGCTGTGTCCTTCGGTGCTGTTACCCAGGCCCAAGCCGATACCCTGCGCATCGGTTATCAGAAATACGGCACGCTGATGCTGCTCAAGGCCAAAGGCACGCTGGACAAGCGCCTGGCCGAGCAGGGCGTTGACGTGCAATGGACCGAATTCCCCGGTGGCCCGCAATTGCTTGAAGGCCTGAACGTGGGCTCCATCGACTTCGGCGTGACCGGCGAAACCCCGCCCGTGTTCGCCCAGGCCGCTGGCGCCGACTTGCTCTACGTCGCCTACGAGCCACCAGCCCCCACCAGCGAAGCGATTCTGGTGCCCAAGGATTCGACCATCACCTCGGTCAAAGACCTCAAAGGCAAAAAAGTCGTCCTCAACAAAGGCTCCAACGTGCACTACCTGCTGGTGCGCGCCCTTGAAGACGCCGGCCTTAAATACACCGATATCCAGACCGTGTTCCTGCCCCCCGCCGATGCCCGTGCTGCCTTTGAACGCGGCAGTGTCGATGCCTGGGTAATCTGGGACCCGTACCAGGCAGCCGCCGAACAACAGCTGCAAGCGCGCACCCTGCGTGACGCCAGTGGCATCGCTGACAACCATCAGTTCTATCTGGCTACCAAGCCTTATGCCGAACAGCACCCCAAGGTGATCGAAACCCTGGTCGATGAAGTACGCACTATTGGCGAATGGGCCAAGGCCCACCCCGAGGACGTGACAAAACAAGTCGCACCACTGCTGGGCCTGTCTCCTGAGATCACCCTCACGGCGGTCAAACGCCAAGGCTACGGCGCACAGTTTCTGACCCCGGAAGTGGTCAACGCGCAGCAAAAAATCGCCGACAGTTTTTACCAGCTCAAGCTGATCCCCAAGCCGCTGGTTGTGAAAGACGTGATCTGGACGCCCCCGGCCAATCTGGCCAAAGCCAACTAACGCTTGCTGCCCCTAATTAGGAGACCACTCCATGAGCCTCAATATTTTCTGGTTCCTGCCTACCCACGGTGATGGCCATTACCTTGGCACCTCCGAAGGCGCCCGCGCCGTTGACTACGGTTACCTGCAACAAGTCGCGCAGGCTGCTGACCGCCTGGGCTTTGGCGGGGTACTGATTCCTACAGGTCGTTCGTGCGAAGACTCATGGCTGGTGGCGGCATCGCTGATTCCGGTAACCCAGCGCCTGAAATTTCTCGTAGCCCTGCGCCCGGGCATTGTGTCGCCCACCGTTGCAGCGCGTCAGGCCGCGACCCTGGACCGTTTGTCCGGTGGCCGCGCCCTGTTCAACCTGGTCACCGGCGGCGACCCGGAAGAGCTGGCCGGTGATGGTTTGTTCCTCAGCCACGAAGAGCGTTATCAGGCCTCGGTAGAGTTCACCCGCATCTGGCGCCGTGTGCTTGAAGGCGAAACCGTGGACTACGATGGTGAACACATCACCGTCAAAGGCGCCAAGCTGCTTTACCCGCCGATTCAGCAACCGCGGCCACCGCTGTATTTCGGCGGGTCTTCGGAAGCCGCACAGGATCTGGCCGCCGAACAAGTGGAAATGGTTCTGACCTGGGGCGAGCCACCGGCTGCCGTTGCAGAAAAAATCGAACAGGTGCGCGCCAAGGCCGCCAAATTGGGCCGCACCGTACGTTTCGGCATTCGTTTGCACGTAATTGTGCGTGAAACCAACGAGGAGGCTTGGAAGGCCGCCGACAAACTGATCTCGCATCTGGACGACGACACCATCGCCCGTGCCCAGGCCTCGCTGTCGCGCTTTGACTCGGTGGGCCAGCAGCGTATGGCCGCCCTGCACGGCGGCAGCCGCGACAACCTCGAAGTCAGCCCTAACCTGTGGGCAGGCGTGGGCCTGGTACGGGGCGGCGCTGGTACGGCGCTGGTCGGGGATGGTCCGACCGTGGCCGCACGGGTTCAGGAATACGCCGACCTGGGCATCGACACCTTTATTTTCTCCGGTTACCCGCACCTGGAAGAGTCCTACCGTGTGGCCGAGTTGTTGTTCCCGCACCTGGATATCGAACGCCCGGAACTGCCAAAAAGTGCAGGCTACGTGAGCCCGTTTGGCGAAATGGTCGCCAATGACATCCTCCCTAAAGCTGCGTCGCAGAGCTGAGGTCGCCATGAGTTCAGGCAAGGCCTCGGGCCTCAAAAACATCGGTCACACCCTGGCGCCCTGGGCCTTGCCGGTCTTGCTGCTGGCAGTGTGGCAGCTGTCCGTGTCAGCGGGCTGGCTGTCGACACGCATCCTGCCCGCCCCCAGTGCCGTGATCACGGCCGGCGTCGAGCTGGTGCGCAGTGGCGAAATCTGGAAACACCTGGCCATCAGCGGCTGGCGCGCCGGGCTCGGCTTTGTGATCGGTGGCAGCATCGGTCTGGCGCTGGGCTTTATCACCGGCCTGTCGAAATGGGGTGAACGCCTGCTCGACAGCTCGGTGCAAATGATCCGCAACGTGCCGCATCTGGCGCTGATTCCGCTGGTCATCCTGTGGTTCGGCATCGACGAGTCAGCGAAGATTTTTCTGGTGGCGCTGGGGACTTTATTCCCGATCTACCTCAACACTTACCACGGCATCCGCAACGTTGACCCGGCGCTGGTGGAAATGGCGCGCAACTATGGCCTGTCCGGTTTCAGCCTGTTCTGGCAGGTGATCTTGCCGGGCGCGCTGCCGTCGATCCTGGTGGGTGTGCGCTTTGCCCTGGGCTTTATGTGGCTGACCTTGATCGTGGCCGAAACCATCTCCGCCAGCTCCGGCATTGGCTACCTGGCGATGAACGCCCGGGAGTTCCTGCAAACCGACGTGGTGGTGCTGGCGATTGTTTTGTACGCAGTGCTCGGCAAACTGGCCGACACCGCAGCCCGGGGGCTGGAGCGCATCTGGTTGCGCTGGCACCCGGCGTATCAAGTGGTTAAAGGCGGTGCAGCATGACAGCTCAACAACCTCCACGTTTGCGCCAGGGCATACCGCTGGCCATCAACGGCTTGCAGAAGGCCTTCGGTGAGCGCCTGGTGCTACGTGATATCAACCTGCATATCCCGGCAGGGCAGTTTGTCGCCATCGTAGGCCGCAGCGGGTGCGGCAAAAGCACCCTGATGCGTTTGCTGGCCGGCCTGGATCAGCCCACTGCAGGCCAGTTGCTGGCCGGTAGTGCGCCCCTGCAAGAGGCCCGTGAAGACACGCGCCTGATGTTTCAGGAAGCGCGTTTACTGCCCTGGAAAAAAGTCATCGACAACGTGGGCCTGGGCCTTAAAGGCGACTGGCGGCCAAAGGCGCTCAAGGCACTGGAAGAAGTCGGCCTGGCCGAGCGCGCCAATGAATGGCCGGCAGCACTTTCGGGCGGTCAGAAGCAGCGCGTGGCCCTGGCCCGCGCCCTGATCCACCAACCGCGCCTGCTGCTGCTTGACGAGCCGCTGGGCGCGCTGGATGCCCTGACCCGCATCGAAATGCAGCAACTGATTGAACGCCTGTGGCGCCAGCATGGTTTTACCGTATTGCTGGTGACCCATGACGTGAGTGAAGCCGTCGCGATTGCCGACCGTGTCATTTTGATTGAAGAAGGCCAGGTAGGGCTGGACCTCACGGTCGACCTGCAACGCCCACGGCTACGCGGCTCGCATCGCCTGGCGGCACTGGAAACCGAAGTACTGAACCGTGTTCTTGCACTGCCTGGCTCGCCACCTGAGCCGGAACCCGTTGCACCGCTGCCTACGCAACTGCGCTGGGCGCAATAAACCCACTTTCTATCCCAAGACAGGAATCGACACCATGACCATTAAAGCCATCAACGTTCGCAACCAGTTCAAAGGCCACATCAAGGAAATCGTACTGGGCGACGTGCTGTCGGAAATCGACGTACAAACGGCGTCGGGCATCGTGACTTCGGTGATCACCACCCGCTCGGTCAAGGAGCTGGAGCTGGTGGTCGGTAGCGAAGTGATCGCGTTCGTAAAATCCACTGAAGTGTCCATCGCCAAGTTGTAAATCATGGGTGATTCACAGCCCCGAACGGTGTAAGCCCTTCGGGGTTTTTTGTGCCTGAAAATCGCCCTCAAATCCTGGGGGTCATGACTGTGGCCGCTCATCAGCGATAAACAGCGCAACAAATTCTTGGCCGCCTGAATGCGCTGCTCGGCACAGGCCAGCAGGGCAGATACAGAGGCGCGGGGATCGATCAATAAAACGTGGGAACCGACGGGATTGTCGGTTTGGGGAACGTACTGGGACATGCTTTAACTCCTAAGAAAAGGAGCCACCTCAATCAGCTTGCACGCAGAAAGAGGGTAGCAATTGTGCGCGGGTGTGCAAGACCGGTCCCAGATAACCCGGCAGACCCGAAGATCTCCCGCGCACAACCGCCATAACGCCGATTGCAGGCGCTGAGCCTACCAAGCGATATGGAAAGTTGAAATCCAATAATTAGGCTTGCACGCCTGATCGCTGATGTTCAGCGATGGAGCGGACTATAGGCAGCCCGCCTGGGGCATCACAATGGGGTAACGCGGGTGAAAGCCCGATCCCACATAAGTGCGCGAAAGGTCTGTAGAAATCGCAGCGCCTGCATCGCGAGCAAGCCCGCTCCCACAGGTTTGACGAGCATCCACACATGGTGAGAACACCCAAAACCTGTGGGAGCGGGCTTGCTCGCGATGGCATCAGCCCGGTGACTCAGGCCGTCACAGCAGCCTGAATCACCACCAAACCAATCAGCGCACCAAATGCAAAAACTGCAGATGGCGTTCGTACTGGTCGAGGATGTCGTTGATGATCTGCTCTTTGGTGTAGCCCGTCAGGTCGTAGTCCTGGCTGCCTTCGGCCAGATGCACTTCAGCACGGTAGTAACGGCGATTACGCAGTTGCTCCTTTTTGCCGAAGCCACCCCGGGCGAAGGACGGCGTGAAGTAGCCACGCATCTGCACCTGGTAGATAAACGGATGTTCATCCCCATGACCGATTTCCAGGCTCACGTTGTCGTTGGCCGGGTCTGGCTGGGTGACAACGTTAAGGCCTTTCTCCCGGAACACAGCGCTCACTTCTTCAATCGCCGGGCGCACGGTGGTGTCCATAAAGCGGTACACCTCGTCCCGCGACGGGAAGTGCACGGCCTGGCTCAAGCGCTGGCGCCAGCCACCACGACGCGAGTGCGAAACGGGTGCCAGGGAGTGGGTCTGCGCAATCTTCTTCTGCGACTCAAGGTAGAACGCCTTGTGCAGGCCCCACATCATCAGCAGCAAAATCAGCGAGAACGGTAACGAGGTCAGTACTACCGCTGACTTGAGCGCATCGATACTGCCTGAGAACAGCAGCGCACTGGTCACCAGCGCAGTCATCGCGCCCCAGAACACCCGCAGCCATTTCGGGCCGTCTTCGTCCGCGTTATTGCCACGGGCCGAGAGGGTGGACAGCACCACAGTACCGGAGTCAGCCGAGGTCACGAAGAACACGAAGCTGATAAACACCGTCACCGCGATAACGGTCTTGCTCCACGGGTAGGTCTCAAGCAGCAGGTACAGCGTACGCGACGGGTCATCGATAGCCGACTGGCCGAGGGCAACCATACCGTGGTTGAGCACCTGGTCGATGGCGCTGTTGCCGAAAATAGACATCCACGCCAGGGTGAAGCCCAGTGGAATCAGCAGCACGCCGAACACGAACTCGCGGATGGTCCGGCCACGGGAAATACGCGCAATAAACAGGCCTACAAAGGGCGACCATGCGATCCACCAGGCCCAATAGAACACGGTCCAGCCGCCCAGCCAGTCACTTGGCTTGTCGTAGGCATACACATCGAAACTCTTGGTGGGCAGTGCACCCAGGTAGTCACCGATGTTCTGCACCAGAGTGTTGAGCAAGTGCTGGGTGGGGCCGGCGAACAACACAAACAGCAGCAGGGCACAGGCCAGCAGCATGTTGATGTCGGACATCACCCGCACGCCCTTGTCGACACCGGCAATGGCCACCAGAATCGCGGCGCCCATCATCAACGTGATCAGGCCCACTTGCACCCATTGGGTATGGGGCATGCCGAACAGGTAGTCGAGGCCGGAATTGAGATGCAGCACCCCAAAGCCCATGTCGGCGCCCAGGCCGAACACCGTGGCGATAATGCCGAAACCATCCACCGCATAACCGATGGGGCCGTTGATGCGCTTGCCGATCAGCGGGTAGAGCGCCGAGCGCAGCGCCAGCGGCAGGTTATGCCGGTAGGCGAAGTAGGCCAGCGCCATGCCGACGAACGCGAACACACCCCAACCGTGCAGACCCCAGTGCAGGAACAGCAGCTGCATGCCCTGGCGCGCAGCCTCGGCATTGCCGGCCGGGCCCTGCGGCGGGTTGAGCATATGGGTGAGGGGTTCGGACACACAGAAGAAAAATAGCGTGATGCTGATCCCGGCGGCGAACAACATGCCCGCCCAGGACAGGTAACTGAACTCGGGTTCGTCGTGGTCGGCACCGAGCTTGATCTTGCCGTAGCCGGACAAGGCGGTGACGACCACGAAGATCAGATACAGGGTCATCGCTAACATGTAGTACCAGCCGACCGTGTTGGCCGCCCAGTTTTGTGCGGCCAGCAGCCATTCGCCGGCAGCGGCAGGCATGGCGATGACCACCACACCGAAGATCAGGATAAACGCGGCGGCAAAGTAGAACACCGGCGGGTTCATGCGGATCGAGGACGTCTCGGACGTGATCGGTACACTCATTGGATGTGCACCTTATAGAGGTAAAACGGGATCAAAAAGAGCGGATTCGGCAAGGGTTAGCCTCCTGTTGTGAGCGGGCAGCGGACCACCGGTTTAACTTGAACAAGCATTCAAGTTAAACATGGATGGCCTTTCAGCACTAATCGCTGCCCGCAGCTGCACGCCTGATACGTTAGCTCATGGCAAGGTATGACACATGGCCATGATCATCGTTCAGCCGTTATAGCGTGGGGCTATCAGGGGAGGCGGGGGTGGTTGAAGGAGAAAGATTTTATGGCCGTGAAAAAAATTTCAAATCCAGGCAAATGCCGGATGACATCAAGCAAAACATCAGCAAAACCGCCGCCCCAACTCACGCATGCTCATTTCATATTTTCAGGGCTCAAGGATCAATCCTCAGTCGCCCCCCACCGCCACTGTAATGTCCGCCATTGTCGTACCCGGCGGCTGTAGTTGGTGGCCGTCCGCCACCTCCGCGGCGTCTTCGACGGCGGGCAGGTGGTTGTGTTGGCATCTGGACAGGAGGTAATGGCATTACAATCTTTGGAGGAGGAGAGGTGGGGGCAGGTGCGGGGTAATAGGGAACCACTGGCTTGCCAAAAATATACGCCTTAACTTGTGTTATCGAGCCGCCAAAAATCTTAACCAGTTTGGCTGATCCTAACTTAACGATGGCGCCAGAGTTTTCAATAGACTCAATGCGTCTGATCCAACGAGCAGCCATTTGTCGGCCCTCACTGGAAGCTGAAATAGACGCAATATGCATAAAAATATAAGTCTCTGCCGCAAGCTCCAACTCGGCCTGAGTATTACCGGCCGAGTCCAGCACCCGCTGCCAATATTCTTCGCGTTTACCCTCCGGTAAAATAGTAAATACGGAGTTAAGCGTCCATGCATCTGCTGTGTAGCCAGCAGAGATAAATACATCACTATGAAACTTCCAAACTTCTTGATAATTAATATCTCGAACTACTTCCAGCTGTTCGTCTTCAATTTGACTTTTCAACACCTTCAAATACTCACTCGCCATTTCGCGGAGTATTTCTTGAGTTTTACTTTCATCAACAGGCATACCTTGAGCGGCAGCAACCTCCTTCATATAGTTCATCGCCACTATCCCGGCAACTGTGTTTTGCTCTGCAACACCTAACGCCAAAGTCGCATAGGTATATCCTTTCCCACTCAGATAGTGATACAGAAAACCTGGATTTGTTTCACGCAAATAACCTTCAGCGAACTTTAAATTTCCTGAGTCTAGTTTCCCAACATAAATCAACCTTCATTATTTTTTGTGAACATCAATAAATTGATCAATATCTCTTTTTATAATTTTCCAATTTGAGACCATGTAAGCTTGATAATAAATACTCACCGTCGAGCCGATACCATCGTTAATCCACTTTTGATCACAGGTATAGGGTTCATCTTCACGCATGAACTTGCACTCTATAATGACCTGCTCCGCAGCCTTGGCATCAGTCCAATAGAGCGAGACTCTGCCTTGGCCTATATAGCCTGAGTCGGTTGCATTTAATTCATAAAACAACCCTAACGCTTCATCAAAGTTGTCTCGCTGATCATCGGAAACTTTACGCTGCCTAATTATGAAATCGATCATAGAGGCTGCATTGACCTCACGAGTTGGACCTGGGTACAGAGACGCACTGATAAATCCAGGGCGGATCTCCATACTGTAAGCAGGCTCCATGCTAGGCCATAACAACTCGAACCCCAAACTAACTAAATTTGCATCACACCCCTTTTTATTATTTATAAACCCCTTTTCCCAGGAGCTTTTCCCTTCATATTCTGGCCAAAAAAACATATAAGCTCTGGAAATTTCAAATACTGTTCCTGATAATTTTCCACACGCCAGGGCATAGGTTCGTTCATGAGGTTGCTTACCGTCTATAATCCAGAACCAGTGAAAACTGGAAGCAATAACTACCAGCGACGACTTAACCAGTGCCGACCATACATAGAGATAAATAAGTGCTAAAAACGGCATAACAATAAACATGGCTTAATCTTCTCGCACCGCCAGCCCCGAACATGCGATATTAAAAACCTTATATATCGTGCATATTCAAACGTTAGACCCGGTATCAACATATAACCACAGCGAAGCCGCCGTACTTAATGTCGGATATTTCCGTAACTAATAATTTTATGTAGGAGAGGGTTAAACCGGGCGTGAACTGCGCGCCCCCGTTTAAAAAACAGACAAGTCCAGCGGCCGAATCGCGCCCATCCAGATTGCATGGTCGGTGTGGTCCAGCAGGTCATTGCCGGTATCGGGATGCATAAACACCACCAAACCGTGCCGGTAGAGCGCCAGCCACGGCAGGACGACTCCGATCAGTTCAGGGCCGAAAGCCAGTTGGCAGCTCCAGTCCGGGTGCGGGCCCACCGGGCGCTCGTGGACGCGGCCCATGGTGACGCCAAACAGTTGCCTGGCCTCTTCGCACAAGGCGCGCGCCTGATCGATGGTCGAAGCGTCGAAGTAGACATGGGCGTGGTAGCCCTTGATTCGCTGCATAAGTACCTCTTGCCCTCACCCCGCCCTCTCCCGGAGGGAGAGGGGCTGCTTTAAAGCGCCAGCAACCGGCGCAATTCAGCTAGCGCCGGTGCAGTATCCGGACGCACCCCGCGCCACAGATAAAACGCCTCGGCGGCCTGTTCGGCCAGCATGCCCAAACCATCCATCACCTGACCCGCGCCATGCCCGCTGGCCCACACGCAAAACGGCGTCGGCTCCTTGCTATACATCATGTCGTAGCACAGGGTTTTACCCGGCTCGATCAGGCTGCTGGCAATGGGGGGCAGTTCGCCGCTCAGGCTGGCCGAGGTGGCATTGATAATCAGGTCGACCGGCTCGTGCAGCCAGTCAAAACCGCTTGCAGCCACCGGGCCCAGGTCGCTGAACAACTCGGCCAGCAACTCGGCTTTTTCAACGGTGCGGTTAGCGATGGTGACCGAGGCCGGCCCTTCAGCCAGCAGCGGCTCCAGCGCACCCCGCACCGCACCGCCTGCTCCTAGGATCAGGACGCGCTTACCCTTGAGGCTGAAACCGGCATTGACCGTCAGGTCGCGCACCAGCCCTGCACCATCGGTGTTGTCCCCCAGCAAAACGCCATCGGCCAATTTGCTCAGGGTGTTGACCGCTCCTGCTCGCTGGGCCCGAGCTGTCAGTTGATCCGCCAGGCGGTAGGCGTCTTCTTTGAAAGGCACTGTCACATTGGCGCCACGCCCCTGCAGGAAAAACTCCGTTGCGCAGCCAGCAAAATCATCCAGTGGTGCCAGCAAGGTGTCGTACTGCATGGCCTGGCCAGTTTGCTCGGCAAACAGGCGATGCAGCACCGGGGATTTGCTGTGGGCAATCGGGTTACCAAAAACAACGTAACGGTCCATCAGGCAAGCTCCTCGGGCAGTGTCAGGCGTTGGCCAACCAGTCGCGGTCTTGCAGGAAGTAATCCGTCAGGCGCGCTTCCGGGCTTTCCGGTTCCGCTTTCCAGTCATAAGCCCAGCGCACTTGCGGTGGCAGGGACATCAGGATCGACTCGGTGCGACCGCCCGATTGCAGGCCAAACAGGGTGCCACGGTCATAGACCAGGTTGAATTCCACATAGCGTCCACGGCGGAATTCCTGGAATTCACGCTGCTGGGCAGTGTATTCGTCGTTTTTGCGGCGCTGAACGATCGGCAGGTAGGCGTCGATATAGGCATCACCAATGGCGCGAATAAAAGCGAAACAGGTGTCGAAATCCCACTCGTTCAGGTCATCAAAAAACAGGCCGCCAATACCACGGGGCTCATTGCGATGCTTGATATAGAAGTAGGTGTCACACCACGCCTTGTAGCGCGGGTACACATCGGCCCCAAATGGCGCACAGGCCTGCTCGGCCACGCGGTGCCAGTGCACGCAGTCTTCTTCAACGCCATAGTAAGGGGTGAGGTCAAAGCCGCCACCGAACCACCAGACCGGTTCTTCGCCTTCTTTCTCAGCGATGAAAAAACGTACGTTGGCGTGGGAAGTTGGCACATGCGGGTTGTGCGGGTGGATCACCAGCGACACACCGAGGGCTTCAAAGCCACGGCCCGCAAGTTCAGGGCGATGAGCACTGGCCGACGGTGGCAGGCCGCTGCCGAACACATGGGAAAAGTTGACGCCGCCTTTCTCGATGACGTGGCCGTTTTCGATTACACGGGTACGACCGCCACCACCCGCCGGGCGCTCCCAGGCGTCTTCAACGAACTGGGTGCCGCCGTCTTCCGTTTGCAATGCGTTGCAAATGCGGTCTTGAAGGTCGAGCAGGTAGGCTTTTACAGCCTCGGTGCGAGTAGTCATGACATCACCTTAAATCGGGCAAAGCGACGCGGCGTGCGGGGCCGGCGGCAAAGGGGGGCTAGCATAACACCGCACTCCGGCTCACCGCAGTTGACGAAGATCACGCTTCAGCGTTGGATGGTGGCTTCGTGAAATGAGCGAGGACAGTGCAGATGGCAAAGCGTATCCAGTTTCGGGCCCACGGCGGCCCTGAAGTGCTTGAGTATGTCGATTACCAACCCGCCGAGCCGGGCCCGCAGCAAGTTCGGGTGCGCAATCAGGCCATCGGTCTGAATTTCATCGATACCTATTACCCAGGTGGCTTGTACCCGCTGGCTGAACTGCCGTCCGGGCTGGGCAATGAAGGTGCGGGGATCGTTGATGCGGTGGGCAGTGACGTGCGCAACGTGAACGTCGGCGATCGCGTCGCTTACGGCACCGGGCCGCTGGGGGCATACAGTGAACTGCACGTTTTGCCTGCAGCCAATGTGGTGAAACTGCCCGAGGATATTTCCTTTGAGCAAGCCGCCGCCGTGATGCTCAAGGGCCTGACAACCCAGTACCTGCTGCGTCAGACCTACGAACTCAAAGGGGGTGAAACCATCCTGTTCCACGCTGCTGCAGGCGGGGTAGGTTCGATTGCCTGCCAATGGGCGAAAGCCTTGGGCGTGAAATTGATCGGCACGGTCAGCTCAGCCGAAAAAGCCGCCCACGCCAAAGCTCTGGGCGCGTGGGAAACCATCGACTACAGCCACGAGGATGTTGCCAAGCGTGTACTGGAATTAACCGACGGCAAGAAGTGCCCGGTGGTTTACGACGGTGTAGGCAAGGACACCTGGCTAACGTCACTGGACTGCGTAGCACCACGTGGGCTGATGGTCAGCTTTGGTAATGCTTCAGGCGCGGTAACGGGGGTCAACCTGGGGATCTTGTCGCAGAAGGGCTCGTTGTATGTCACTCGACCGACGTTGGCGTCCTACGCCAATAGCGCCGAAAACCTGCAAGCGATGGCCGATGAGCTGTTTGCGATGATCCGCAGCGGTGCAATCAAGGTTGATATCAGCCAGCGTTTTGCGTTGGCTGATGCGGCCAAGGCGCAGACGGAACTGTCGGCGCGCCGAACCACGGGATCGACGATTTTGTTGCCTTAAAACAAATTCGTAGCAGCTGCCGTAGGAACGAGGCTGCTGCTACAAGATCGGTTGGGCTGCAACTCATTACGCCGGGCGTACGATCTTGCCGCTAGCCAGGTCGCGGATCAGGCTCGGGTTTTTACGTCCACCCAAGTTGCCACCCAACACATGGTCGATTTGCCCACGGAAATACTGCTCCACTTTCAAGCGAGTACGCGCTGCCGGCAAACCTGCCGGGTTGGCTGAGGTCGAGACAATCGGCCCCACCAGCGCGCACAGTTCGCGCACCAGCGGGTGATCGCTCACGCGCAGCGCCACCGTATCGTGTACCCCGGTGATCCACTCGGGCAGCAAGCCCTGATGCGGCACCAGCCAGGTGTTCGGCCCTGGCCAGGTACTGGCCATGCGGTCAATCCACTCCTGGGGGAAGTCTTCAAACAGGAAGTCGAACTGGTGAATGTTGTCTGCCACCACAATCAGACCTTTATCCACAGGCCGCGATTTGATCGCCAGCAGCCGCTCGACCGCGTCTTCATCCCATGGGTCGCAGCCCAGGCCCCAGACCGCCTCGGTCGGATAGGCAATCACCGCGCCTGCGCGAATGGCTCTTGCAGCTTGTTGGACGCGCCAGGTGCTGATCATTGAATGTCTCCAGATATGTGCTGCGCGCAGTGTACTTAGCTGGCGCGAGCAAACCAACGCCCACCCTCGAGTACAACATGCCCCGCCAGTTCAAGCTCGGTCAGAGTAGCCAGCAATCGGGGCAAATCCCAACCGCTGATATTGGCCAATGCTTCGCTGGTATAGGGCGCTGCCTGCAACAATTGCACTAATGGATGACAGCTTGGAGTAAACATTTCTGTTGTGGACAACGGCATCGAGCGCCAGCCACGCAGGCCTTCGAGAATGTGCTCAACGGTCTCGACGAGCGTAGCGCCATCACGGATCAACTGATGGCAGCCACGCGCCCCAGGGTGGTGGATGGAACCGGGCATGGCGTACACCTCGCGCCCCTGCTCTGCGGCGAGACGGGCAGTAATCAGCGAGCCGCTGGACACGCTGGCCTCGACCACCAGCACGCCAAGGGACAAACCGCTGATAATGCGGTTACGCCGCGGGAAGTTGGCGGCTTGGGGCCCGGCGTCCAGAGGAAACTCCGATACCACGGCGCTACCGTTGCAAATCATTGCGTCTGCCAATGCCCGATGGCGCTGTGGATAAAGTTTTTCCAGGCCCGTCCCCAAAACCCCCACTGTCTGCCCGCCAACGTCCAGAGCAGCCTGATGCGCTGCGCCATCAATCCCCAGCGCCAGCCCGCTGGTAATCACAAAACCGGCGCCAGCCAGGCTGCGGGAAAAGGCGGTCGCGGTGTCCAGCCCAGGCCTCGAAGCGCGTCGGCTACCGACCATCGCCAACTGCGGTTTTTCCAGAGTTGACGGCTCTCCCGCCACGAATAACAGCGGCGGGGCATCGCTCAATTCGCTTAACAGCGCCGGGTAATCGGCCTGATCATGCAGCAGCACATGGTGTCTGGAGCGCTCAAGCCAGCGCAATGCAGCGCTGGCACCCTCACGGACTTCAGGGCTGCGCCGTGCCTGGGCACACCCTTCGGGCAGCCCCAGGGCACGCCAGGCGCTGGCAGGTGCGCTGAGCGCTGAACTGGCCGAACCAAAGGCTCTGAACAGGCTGTAATAACGCCGTGGCCCAACGTCGGGCAAACGGTGCAAACGCAAGCGGGCCTCCAACTCTGCTGGGGATATTTCTGAGGGTGGCATAGGATCATCCTTGATCGGTTATTCCATCTGGCTGTAAGGAACAAGCTGTGGATAACTCTGTTGACAAGTTGTTTGGCTAACGATGAAAAGTACCGGGTTGAGCCCCTTGGCAGAACTTGAAACGCCAATGGGAAACCCAACATTAGTTGAACGTCGCCTGGAGGCCGGGCAGGTTGGTTTCAAATTGAGACATGCACAGGTGCAGCCCGGCAGCTAGTCGTTTCATCCGTGGGTGAATCCCTTTATTATGTGCTCTCGCGTGAAACGCCTGAGCCCGAGCGGGCTCTCTCTGAAGGAGACGTTTTGCACAGGTTGCTCGAGTCCTCAGGACCCACCTGACAACCGTTTTTGAATCTTTCACACAGTGCACCAAACAAACTTATGGCTATTTTGAACATCCTCGAATTCCCAGACTCGCGTCTGCGTACCATCGCCAAACCCGTGGCGGTTGTGGACGACGAAGTCCGTCAGTTGATCGATGACATGTTTGAAACCATGTACGAGGCGCCAGGTATCGGCCTGGCCGCGACCCAGGTCAACGTGCACAAACGCATCGTGGTCATGGATCTGAGCGAAGACCGCAGCGAACCGATGGTGTTTATCAACCCCGAGTTCGAGATCCTGTCCGACGAGATGGGCCAATACCAGGAAGGCTGCCTGTCGGTACCGGGTTACTACGAGAACGTTGATCGCCCGCAGCGCGTCAAGATCAAGGCGCTGGACCGTGACGGCAAACCTTTTGAAATGATCGCTGAAGGCCTGTTGGCGGTGTGCATTCAGCATGAGTGCGACCACCTCAACGGCAAGCTCTTCGTCGATTACCTGTCTACGCTCAAGCGCGACCGGATCAAGAAGAAACTGGAAAAACTGCACCGCCAGAACGCTTGATCGGCATAAAACGCACAACACTCCCGAACTGGCAGGGACCCGATGTGGGAGCGGGCTTGCTCGCGATCGGGCCAACACGGTTCTGCTGATACACCGGGTAGCCCTCATCGCGAGCAAGCCCGCTCCCACATGAAAATGAGCCAGCCGGTCCGTTCGCTGGCTCATTGCCGTCAGTTCCCGCGCCCCCCTATTCCAAGTGAGTATTCCATGACTGAGCCACTGCGCATCGTCTTTGCCGGCACCCCAGAATTCGCCGCCGAACACCTCAAGGCACTGCTAGACACGCCTTACGAGATCGTCGCGGTCTACACCCAGCCGGACCGTCCGGCAGGGCGCGGGCAAAAGCTGATGCCAAGCCCGGTCAAACAGCTGGCGCTGGAGCACAACATCACAGTGATGCAGCCACCCACCCTGCGTGCCCCTGAGGCCCAGGCCGAACTGGCTGCACTCAAGCCGGACCTGCTGGTGGTGGTGGCCTACGGCCTGATCCTGCCGCAAGTGGTGCTGGATATTCCGCGCCTGGGCTGCATCAACAGCCACGCCTCCTTGCTGCCACGCTGGCGCGGAGCAGCGCCGATCCAGCGCGCCATCGAAGCCGGCGACAGTGAAAGCGGAGTGACCGTAATGCGTATGGAGGCGGGTCTGGACACCGGCCCCATGCTGCTCAAGTCCGTGACCGCAATCACCGCCGATGACACCGGCGGCAGCCTGCACGACCGCCTGGCCGAACTGGGCCCACCGGCCGTGATCCAGGCCATTGCCGGTCTGGCGGCGGGGACGCTGCAAGGTGAAGTCCAGGATGACAGCCTGGCGACCTACGCCCACAAGTTGAACAAGGACGAAGCGCGCATCGACTGGAGCCGCCCGGCCGTTGAGCTGGAGCGCCTGATCCGCGCCTTCAACCCGTGGCCGATCTGCCACAGCACGCTCAATGGCGAAGCCCTCAAAGTACTGGCCGCAAACCTGGCTGACGCTCAAGGTGCACCGGGACAGATTCTCGCCGCCAGCAAGGACGGCCTGATCGTGGGTTGCGGTGAAGGCGCCTTGTGCCTCACACGCCTGCAATTGCCTGGTGGCAAAGCGCTGAACTTCAGTGATTTTTTCAACAGCCGCCGTGAGAAATTCGCCGTCGGTACAGTTTTGGGTGCCGCACAATGAATCCCCGTCTGGCCGCCGCCAAAGCCCTGACTGCCGTGCTCAACGGCAAGGCATCGCTCAACAGTTCGTTGCCGCTGCAACTGGACAAGGTTGAGGTACGTGACCGCGGTCTGACCCAGGATCTGGCCTTCGGCACCGCGCGCTGGCAGCCACGCCTGTCGGCGCTGGCCAACAAGCTGCTGCAAAAACCGTTCAAGGCCGCCGACGCTGACGTCGAGGCATTGCTGCTGGTCGGTTTGTATCAACTGCTCTACACCCGCATTCCGGCCCACGCCGCCATCGGCGAAACCGTAGGTTGCGCCGACAAACTGAAAAAGCCGTGGGCCAAAGCCCTGCTTAACGCCGTATTGCGCAATGCACAGCGAGAAAGCGAAGCCTTACTGGCTGAGCTGGAGCGTGACCCGGTGGTGCGTACTGCGCACCCACGCTGGCTGCAAAAATCCCTGAAGGCTTTTTGGCCTGAGCAATGGGAAGCCATCTGTGCAGCCAACAATGCGCACCCGCCGATGATCTTGCGGGTCAACCGTCGCCATCACAGTCGTGATGCGTATCTGCAGTTGCTGGTCGAGGCAGGGATCGAAGCTCAACCTTGCACCTTTAGCCAGGACGGCATCGTGCTGGCTGCGGCCTGCGATGTACGCAATCTGCCAGGCTTTGCCGAAGGCTGGATCAGTGTGCAGGACGAAGCCGCCCAGCTGGCTGCCGATTTGCTCGATCTGGCCCCGGGCCAGCGTGTACTCGACGCCTGCTGCGCCCCCGGCGGCAAGACCTGCCACATCCTGGAAGTCGAGCCCAAGCTCGCCGGCGTGGTAGCCGTGGACCTGGAAGCCAAGCGCCTGGTGCGCGTTCGCGAGAACCTTGAACGTCTGGGCCTGAGTGCCGAGTTGATTGCGGCTGACGGCCGCGATACCGCAACCTGGTGGGACGGCAAACCATTCCAGCGCATTTTGCTGGATGCGCCTTGCTCAGCAACGGGTGTTATCCGCCGTCATCCAGACATCAAGCTGACCCGCCAACCGGACGACATCGCCGCACTCGCCACCCTGCAAGGCGAACTGCTGGACGCGATGTGGCCAACCCTGGAAGTCGGTGGCATCTTGCTTTACGCCACCTGTTCGACGCTGCCGACCGAAAACACCGAGGTGATCGAAGCGTTTCTGGCCCGGACACCGGGTGCCCGCGAGCTGGATATCGCCGGTCAGTTCGGTATCAAACAACCCCACGGCCGCCAGTTGCTGGCGCAAGAAGGTGGGCATGACGGTTTCTATTACGCCAAACTGATCAAGATCGCTGCCGCACGCAGCTAACGGTTCCAGGAAATGACGGCATGAAAATCATCATCCTCGGCGCAGGCCAGGTCGGCGGTACGCTGGCAGAACATCTGGCCAGCGAAGCCAACGACATCACCGTGGTCGACACCGATGGCGAACGCCTGCGCGACCTGGGTGACCGCCTCGACATCCGCACCGTGCAGGGCCGCGCCTCGCTGCCCAATGTGCTGCGCCAGGCGGGTGCAGATGACGCCGACATGCTGGTGGCCGTGACCAACAGCGACGAGACCAATATGGTCGCGTGCCAGGTGGCCTACACGCTGTTTCACACCCCGACCAAAATCGCCCGTGTACGAGAAGCGGCTTATCTGACACGCGGCGAGGAGTTGTTTGATAACGACGCCATCCCGGTCGACGTGCTGATCAGCCCCGAGCAGGTGGTCACCAACTACATCAAGCGCCTGATCGAACACCCCGGTGCTTTGCAGGTGATCGACTTTGCCGAGGGCAAGGCGCAGTTGGTCGCGGTCAAGGCGTATTACGGTGGCCCGCTGATTGGCCAGCAATTGCGCCAGCTACGCGAGCACATGCCGAATGTGGATACACGAGTCGCGGCGATTTTCCGACGCGATCGGCCAATTACACCCCGTGGCGATACCATCATCGAGGCTGACGACGAAGTATTTTTCATCGCCGCCAGAGCCAATATTCGCGCAGTAATGAGCGAAATGCGCCGCCTTGACGAAAGCTACAAGCGTATTGTCATTGCTGGCGGCGGACAGATCGGCGAGCGCCTGGCCGAGGCCATTGAAAGCCGTTACCAGGTCAAAATCATAGAGATGAATCCTGCACGTTGCCGCTATTTGTCCGACACGCTCGACAGTACAGTTGTGCTGCAAGGTAGCGCCTCGGACCGCGACTTGATGCTCGAAGAGAACATCGCCGATGCCGACGTGTTCCTGGCCCTGACCAACGATGACGAGGCCAATATCATGTCCTCGCTGCTGGCCAAGCGCCTGGGCGCGAAGAAGGTGATGACCATCATCAACAACCCGGCCTATGTGGACCTGATCCAGGGTGGCGAAATCGATATCGCCATCAGTCCGCAGCTGGCCACCATCGGCACCTTGCTGGCCCACGTACGCCGTGGCGATATCGTCAGTGTGCACTCACTGCGCCGCGGTGCGGCGGAGGCCATCGAAGCCATCGCCCACGGTGACTCCAAGTCGAGCAAGGTGATTGGCCGCAGCATCGGTGAAATCAACTTGCCACCGGGGACCACGATTGGCGCGATCATTCGCGACGAAGAAGTGCTGATCGCCCACGACTCTACCGTCATCAATGCCGGCGACCATGTCATCCTGTTCCTTGTGGATAAAAAGCATATTCGCGACGTAGAGAAGCTGTTTCATGTGGGCTTGAGTTTTTTCTAAGGAGTCAGGGATGCTGGAATCACTGGAAAAGATGCTCGCCAAGGGTGTGGATAACTCATTGCTGCGCTTTGGCCTGGGCAAGGGCTATCTGGACCTTGGGGATAACTTGAAAGCGGCGGAGCATCTGCAGCGTTGCGTCGGCTTTGACCCCAAGTATTCGGCGGCCTGGAAGCTGCTGGGCAAGGCGCAGCTGGCGGCGGGGGATCGTGCGGCAGCGCGGGCGGCATGGGAGCAGGGGATTGCAGCGGCTCAGGCCCATGGCGACAAGCAGGCCGAGAAAGAAATGACGGTGTTTTTGAAGAAGCTGGATAAGTCGCAGTAATTCATCCAGCTTCATATTGGGAACTTGATGTGGGAGCGAGCCTGCTCGCGAAGATCGTTAGATAATCGCGGCGCTTGTGAAACCTTCGCGAGCAGGCTCGCTCCCACGGGATGCATGTCTGGTCAGTACCAGCGCGCCTCACCCGGCGGACGCTTCTTGAAGCGCTTCATGCTCCACATGTACTGGCTCGGGTACGCCCGCACATACTTCTCGACCACCTTGCTCATGGCCGCGCACGAGGTCGCCGTATCGGTGCTGTACATCTCTTCGGGCGCCGCTTCCAGAATCACTTTGAAACCCGAACCGTCGGGCAAGCGCAATGCGTGGAGGAACACGCCCACCGCTTTGCCGCCCGCCAGCATATTGGGCACAAACTTGCTGGTCAGGGCCATCGTGCCGAGGAACGGCACAAAAATTCCGGCTGACTCAGCGGGCTCCGGATCTGCCGGAATGCCCACCTGACCACCTTTGCGCACCTCCTTGATCACGCTCAGGATGCCTTCTTTGGTCGATGCCGCCACGCGGTTGCCCAGCTGAACGCGTTGCTTTTGCAGCAATTCATCCACAGCCTTGAGCTTGGGCGGGCGGTAAAAAATGATCGGCTTGCACTGGCTGCAATAGAAGTGGTTGAGCACTTCCCAGTTGCCCAGATGGCTGGTGATGCCTACCACGCCCTTGCCTGAGGCCAGGGCGTCCTTGAGCACGTCCAGACCTTCGACTTCACGCACCAGGTCAATCGAACGCTGGGCCGGCCAGATCCAGGCGCACGCGCTCTCGGTCAGGCTTTTACCGATGTCCTTGAGGCTCTGGCCCACGAGTTGCTCACGGGCGACCGGGTCCATTTCGGGGAAGCATTTGGCCAGGTTGATCCGCACCACATCGCGCGAACGATTAGGCAGTTTCCACATCAACCAGCCAATGGCCGAGCCCACGCGTTGCACCGCGCTCCACGGGAGCATGGCAAACAATCGCAAAGCCCCGACCAGCAAGGCGCCTTTAAACTTTTCCACAGAATAATCTCTCGAAAGCACTCGTAGCAGCTGCCGAAGGCTGCGTCCGATTGCGAAGCAATCGTAAATGCTGAGTGCTTGATTTTACTGACACATCGCAGGGCCTGACTTCACGACGGCTGCGCCGCCGGACGCAGCCTTCGGCAGCTGCTACGGGTTATGCGTGTGGCGAAAAAAGACATTCTAACCGCCGTTGGCCAGTTCCGCGTAACGGTCGCAATACGTGGCATGGTCCATAACCATGCCGCTGGCCTGCATAAAGGCGTAGCAAATGGTCGGGCCGACGAACGTAAAACCGGCTTTTTTCAGGCCTTTGCTCATGGCTTCGGCCTCTGGCGTCACCGCAGGGAATTCATGGCGTTCAGTAAAGTGGTTGATCTTCGGTTTACCCCCAACAAACGACCATAAAAACTCCACCGGGTTGTCCAGAGCCAGCCAGGCCCGGGCATTGCGTCGTGCTCCGGCCACCTTGAGACGGTTGCGGATAATCCCCGGATCCTGCAACAAAACCTCGATTTCAGCGTCCGTCATAACTGCCAGACGCTGCACATCAAAGCCAAACATGACCTTGCGATAGTGCTCGCGCTTCTTCAAAACCGTGATCCATGACAAACCTGCCTGGAACCCTTCGAGCAATAACAACTCGAACAGCCCATGCGCATCGCGCAACGGCACGCCCCACTCTTGATCGTGATAAGCGGCATACAGCGGATCTTCTGAACACCAGAAGCAACGTGGCATATAGGCTCCAGGGGGTGGAGGGGCGACCGAATCGGGTATACTCCCGCTCTTTAAATCGCAGCCCAAGAAACAGGTGAATTTGTGAGCCAGCCTACGCCAGCAGTGCGTACCTTCCAAGACTTGATCCTCGCCCTCCAGCAATACTGGGCCGAGCAAGGTTGTGTGGTGCTTCAGCCCTACGATATGGAAGTGGGCGCCGGCACATTCCATACCGCCACGTTTTTGCGCTCTCTGGGCCCGGAAACCTGGAACGCCGCTTATGTGCAGCCCAGTCGTCGTCCGACTGACGGCCGCTACGGCGAAAACCCGAACCGTTTGCAGCACTACTACCAGTTCCAGGTGGTTTTGAAGCCAAACCCGCCAAACTTCCAGGAGCTGTACCTGGGTTCGCTGAAACATATCGGCCTGGACCCACTGGTCCACGATATCCGTTTCGTAGAAGACAACTGGGAATCGCCAACACTGGGCGCCTGGGGTCTGGGCTGGGAAATCTGGCTCAACGGTATGGAAGTCACCCAGTTCACCTACTTCCAGCAAGTAGGCGGCATTGAGTGCTACCCGGTTACCGGCGAAATCACCTACGGCCTTGAGCGTTTGGCTATGTACCTGCAGGGCGTGGATTCTGTCTACGACCTGGTATGGACTGACGGCCCGTTCGGCAAAGTGACCTACGGCGACGTGTTCCATCAGAACGAAGTCGAGCAGTCGACTTACAACTTCGAACACGCCAACGTCGACAAACTGTTCGAACTGTTCGATTTCTATGAAAGCGAAGCCAAGCGCCTGATCGAACTCGACCAGCCGCTGCCGTTGCCAAGCTACGAAATGGTGCTCAAGGCATCCCACACGTTCAACCTGCTGGATGCCCGCCGCGCCATTTCCGTGACCGCGCGTCAGCAATACATCCTGCGTGTGCGTACCCTGGCGCGTTCGGTGGCTCAGGCCTACCTTGAAGCTCGCGCCAAGCTGGGCTTCCCGATGGCTCCGCCGGATTTACGTGATGAAGTGTTGGCTAAGTTGGAGGCAGCACAATGAGTGCTCAAGATTTTCTGGTTGAACTGGGCACTGAAGAACTGCCACCAAAAGCCCTCAATACCCTGGCTGATGCATTTCTCGCCGGTATTGAAAAAGGCCTGCAAACAGCCGGTCTGAAATTCAGCGCGAAAAAAGTCTACGCCGCACCGCGCCGCCTGGCCGTTCTGCTGACCCAGCTGGAAACCCAGCAGCCTGACCGCAGCATCAATATCGACGGCCCGCCACGTCAAGCTGCTTTCGATGCCGAAGGCAACCCGACCCAGGCAGCCCTTGGCTTTGCCAAAAAATGCGGTGTTGAGCTGAGCGAAATCGACCAGAGCGGCCCGAAACTGCGTTTCAGCCAGGTGATCGTCGGCAAGCCGACCGCCAGCCTGCTGCCGACCATCGTTGAAGACTCGCTCAATGACCTGCCGATCCCCAAGCGTATGCGCTGGGGCGCGCGCAAGGTCGAGTTCGTACGTCCAACCCAGTGGCTGGTCATGCTGCTGGGCGACGAGGTCATCGATTGCACGATCCTTGCGCAAAAAGCCGGTCGTGAGTCCCGTGGCCACCGCTTCCATCACCCGGAAAACGTGCGCATCAGCGCCCCGGCCAACTACGCCGAAGACCTGCGCAAAGCCTACGTGCTGGCCGATTTCTTTGAGCGTCGCGAGCTGATTTCCAAGCGTGTGGCCGAGCTGGCGACGATGCAGGAAGGCAGCGCTATCGTGCCGCCGGCCCTGCTCGACGAAGTGACCGCGCTGGTTGAATGGCCGGTGCCGCTGGTGTGCTCGTTTGAAGAGCGCTTCCTGGACGTCCCGCAAGAAGCCCTGATCACCACCATGCAGGACAACCAGAAGTACTTCTGCCTGCTGGACGTCGATGGCAAATTGCTCCCGCGCTTTATTACCGTGGCCAACATCGAGAGCAAAGACCCGCAGCAGATCATCTCGGGTAACGAGAAAGTGGTTCGCCCGCGCCTGACCGATGCCGAGTTCTTCTTCAAGCAAGACAAGAAGCAAAAACTCGAGAGCTTCAACCTGCGTCTGCAAAACGTGGTATTCCAGGCCCAACTGGGCAGTGTTTACGACAAGGCTGAGCGTGTTTCGAAACTGGCGGCATTCATTGCCCCGCGCATTGGCGGTGACGCACCGCGTGCCGCCCGTGCCGGTTTGCTGTCCAAGTGCGACCTGGCCACGGAAATGGTCGGCGAGTTCCCGGAGATGCAAGGCATTGCCGGTTACTACTACGCGCTGAATGACGGCGAGCCTGAAGACGTCGCCCTGGCGTTGAACGAGCAGTACATGCCGCGTGGCGCGGGCGCGGAGTTGCCGAGCACCCTGACCGGTGCTGCAGTGGCCATCGCCGACAAGCTCGACACCCTGGTGGGTATTTTCGGCATTGGCATGTTGCCTACAGGCAGCAAAGACCCGTACGCACTGCGTCGTGCAGCGCTGGGTATCCTGCGCATCCTGATCGACAAGAAACTCGACCTCGACCTGACTGAAGCAGTGAAATTCGCTGTCAGCGCTTTCGGGGCCAAGATCAAGTCGGCCGGTCTGGCAGATCAGGTTCTGGAATTCATCTTCGACCGCCTGCGTGCGCGTTACGAAGACGAAGGCGTGGACGTGGCCACTTACCTGTCGGTACGTGCCCTCAACCCAACGTCGGCGCTGGACTTCGATCAGCGCGTGCAAGCCGTACAAGCGTTCCGCCAGTTGCCGGAAGCCGCTGCACTGGCCGCCGTGAACAAACGCGTTTCGAACCTGCTGAGCAAGGTTGAAGGCACGGTTTCGACCCACGTTGAAGCCCGCTATTTCGACAATGCTTGTGAGTTCTCGCTGTTCTCGGCCATCCAGAAGGCCGACGAGGCCGTACAGCCAATGGCTGCTGCCCGTCAGTACAACGAAGCCCTGACCCGTCTGGCCTCGTTGCGCGAGCCGGTGGATGCGTTCTTCGAAGCGGTGATGATCAACGCAGAAGACCCGAGCGTGCGGGCTAACCGCTACGCCTTGCTGGCCCGTCTGCGTGGCCTGTTCCTGGGTGTTGCCGATATTTCACTGCTGGGCTGAGGGGTTGCCGTTGAAACTGCTGATTCTCGATCGGGACGGAGTAATCAATTACGACTCCGACGCTTACATCAAGTCAGTCGAGGAGTGGCAACCACTGCCCGGCGCGATCGAGGCCATTGCGCAGTTGAGCAAGGCCGGCTGGACAGTCGCCATCGCGACCAACCAGTCCGGCATTGCCCGCGGCTACTATGATGTTGCCACGCTGGACGCCATGCACGCCCGCTTGCGGGCGCTGGTGGCAGAGCAGGGTGGCGAGGTCGGATTGATTGTCTATTGCCCACACGGACCTGACGCGGGTTGCGCTTGCCGTAAGCCCAAACCTGGCATGTTGCAAACGATTGCCAACCATTACGGCGTTGATTTGGCCCAATGTTGGTTCGTCGGTGACAGTTTGGGTGACTTGCAGGCTGCGCAAGCCGTCGATTCTCAGCCAGTTTTGGTAAAAACCGGAAAGGGCCTACAGACATTGGCCAAAGAGTTACCGGTTAATACTCTAGTATTTGACGATCTGGCGGCAGTCGCCGCAGAACTTATCCACAAATAAAGCATGTTCGAACACTGGCCTGCACGTTATGCGCTGGCCTGTTCCCTTATGCTTTATCCGCAACGGTAAAAGCCGCTATGTCGATACTGCAGGCCATCAGAACCTTCTTCTTTTACCTGCTGCTGGGCACCAGCTCTCTGCTGTGGTGCTCGCTGAGCTTTTTTGTCGCTCCGTTTTTGCCATTCCGTGCGCGCTATCGGTTTATCAATGTTTACTGGTGCCGCTGCGCGCTGTGGCTGACACGGGTGTTCTTGAAAATTGACGTTCGGGTTACGGGCGCAGAAAACATCCCGCAACGACCGTGCGTGATTCTGGCCAACCACCAAAGTACCTGGGAGACGTTTTTTCTCTCGGCCTACTTTCAGCCGTTGAGCCAGGTACTCAAACGCGAATTGCTGTATGTGCCGTTTTTTGGCTGGGCGATGGCGATGCTGCGCCCGATTGCCATCGACCGTGACAACCCCAAGGCTGCGCTCAAGCACATTGCAAAAAAGGGTGATGAGCTGCTCAAGGACAACATTTGGGTGCTGATCTTCCCGGAAGGCACCCGCGTGCCGTTTGGCCAGGTGGGAAAATTTTCCCGGGGAGGCACGGCCCTGGCGGTCAACGCCGAACTACCGGTACTACCGATTGCCCACAACGCGGGCAAGTTCTGGCCCAAGACGGGCTGGGCGAAAAAGGCTGGCACCATCGAGCTGGTCATCGGTGAACCGATGTACGCCAACGGCAGCGGTCCACGGGCCATTGCCGAGCTGAACGACCGGGTACAGGCCTGGAACGAGCAGGCTCAGCGCGACATGGGTTCGTTGCCTCCTATAGCTAAACCTTCTGAAACGATTGTGAACTAAGCAAATTGTGGATAACTTGTGCACAAGTTTTCTTTTTTTGTGAAAAAACAGACGTAAGCCTATGATTTTCATGCTTATTTCAGACTGTAAGTTTTCACCTAAATACGTGCATAAGTTTTTCTAAGCGCAAAAAAAACCGGCTTATATCAGCCGGTTTTTTGTGCCTGTCGATTCATTGCTTCTACCGCGCGGCCATCCTGCACCTTGGTAAATTCAAGATATCTGGATTCATCGCAACCTAACCAACATTGCTGTCAGGAAAAGCTATTGCTGCGTGTCAGATGCGGGATGAACGTGGTCTGGTACTTCAACTGATCGGCCTTGAGGGTTGACGCCGGATACACCAGATTTTCCAGCTGTCTGGTTTTTTCGATCATCTTTTGATCACCTTTGACGAAGTTTATCGAATACGCATTGTCTGGGCCCGGACTCGTAGGGGTGACCGTCACCGGGGTAAATCCAGCATTGGTGGCCATGGCGATCAGTCTTTCTTGGGACATATAATTGGCAGGTGTTTCAGCTTCCATATATTGATTGTAGGTTCGCTCCAGTTGTGCGGGCGATATATCCGGGTTTTCATGGAGCTTCTTATACAACTCAATGACCACATGCATCAGGTCGATATCATCTCCGCTCAGGCGACTGGAGTGCTCGGTGATGCTCAGTACGCCCCCCTCCTTGAGCAGATCGGCGGCTTGTTTGATACTGTATTGTTGCACCCCGTCGGAGGGAAAGTGATGCAGTGAATGCTGATACATGACGCAATCAAACTTTCCACCTTCCACTAATGGGTTTGCACAATCGCTCCCTGCCACTTTGCCGCTGCTCATGCTAGTGCCGTCATAAATGATCTTTTTAACGGATGCACAATTCTTGCGACTCTCGAGTTGCACCGTTTTGCTGTTTTCGTCCCATCCTGTTTCAGTATCGACTTCCAGGACATAGGGCTCGACATATATGCCGCTGGCCTCGGCCAGACTGGCGGATACATAGGACGTCAGCTTGCCGTCATTTCCGCCGATATCCAAAACCTTGAGCTTGTTCGAACCGCGGCCCAAATCTGGATTCACCTCCATGATCATAGTGGCGATGTCATTACCCTTTCTGCTGAGGTGAGCAGTGACATCAGTCGCAACGGATTGTTTATTGATCGTTGTCGCGTTTCTATACCAATCGCACAGTTTTTCTATAAAAACGGCGTTGGGAAGCTTTCGTGAAACGTCCTTGGCGAGGCCCACCATATCGGCAATCAAGCGTTCCTTGTACTCATTGCTGATTGAAAAAGAATCCGAGTCGCAGTGATAGGTCAGTACTTTGGAAAGATCAGCATGTCGGCCAATATTCTCGCCGTGCAACTTTAAATAGTCATGGATAAAGTAATTACTCTTTGAGTCCAGTCGATGTTGGACAGGTTCGAAGCTTTCCAATGGACCGTCGAATGCCCTAGGAGAGAGTGAGATAAGTTGCAACATACAGAGTTCCTTATTCGCTGATGATCGTTCTAGGCTATAAGTAGGATTATCAGCAAAGCGGGTTCCAGAGACTTTGTATGAGCCCTTGTCCAAAGCTTTGGACGACCCGACCACAACAACAGAGGGGCAGGTTATTGAATGGGGCTTTATTGCCACGTTCAAGTTCGGGAATGTGGAAGGCGGTGGGGCTCTTCGCTCCACCGCTCGCTCAAAGGGAAGGCGGGTTACTTAGACCTTGTCGATATTCACATTCCTCGTTTCCTTGAGGCACAGCATGCCCACCACCAGGCTGACCCCGGTGATCACCACCGGGTACCACAGGCCATAGAAGATATCCCCGGTGTAGACCACCAGTGCAAACGACACGGTGGGCAGAAAACCACCGAACCAGCCGTTGCCGATATGGTAGGGCAGGGACATTGAGGTGTAGCGGATGCGAGTCGGGAACAGCTCTACCATCACGGCTGCCAGTGGGCCGTAGGTCATGGTGGCAATGAGTGTCAGTAGTACCATCACCAGTACAACCATTGGCTGGTTGACCGCGCCTGGATCAGCCTTGGCCGGGTAACCCGCTTCGGTTATCGCTGCGCGCATGGCCGCTTCGTCAAAACCGCTGATTTTCTGTTCACCTACCGACACTTGAACTTCAGCGCCCGGTGCAGCCGACTGTGAGGTATACGGCAAGCCCTGCTTCACCAGGAAGGTTTTAACCTTGTCGCACGGGCTGTCAAAACGTGCCTTGCCTACCGGGTCAAACTGGAAGGTGCAGGTGCCCGGGTCGGCCATGACCACAATCGGTGATTGACGGCTGGCGGTATCAATCTGCGGGTTGGCGTAATGGCTCAATGCTTTGAACAGCGGAAAGTACAGGACTGTGGCCAATAACAGGCCAAGCATCAGGATCGGCTTGCGCCCCACACGGTCAGACAGCCAGCCGAAGAATATAAAGAACGGTGCCCCGATTACTACGCTGATAATCAGTAAGAGATTGGCCTGGGCCGGGTCCATCTTGAGCATCTGTGTCAGGAAAAACAGCACATAGAACTGCGCGGTATAGAAGGTTACCGCCTGGCCAGCGTTGATACCGAACAGGGCAATCAGCACGATCTTGAGGTTTTCCCATTTACCGAACGATTCGCGGATCGGCGACTTGCTGGTTTTACCTTCGGCTTTCATTTTCACGAACGCTGGCGACTCGTGCATGCTCATGCGAATCCAGGTCGAGATGCCCAGCAGCACGATGGACAGCAGAAACGGCAGGCGCCAGCCCCAGACTTCAAACTGGTCACCGGTCAGGTACCGGCAACTCAGCACCACCAGCAGCGACAACAACAAACCCAAGGTGGCAGTCGATTGAATCCAGCTGGTGTTGAAGCCACGCTTGCCCGGTGCGGCGTGTTCAGCCACGTAAGTGGCTGCACCGCCGTATTCACCGCCCAGCGCCAGCCCCTGGAGCATGCGCAATACCACGAGCATGATCGGGGCAGCGATACCGATGCTGGCGTAGGTCGGCAACAGGCCGACAGCGAAGGTCGATAAACCCATCAAGATGATGGTCATGAGGAAGGTGTATTTACGCCCGATCATGTCACCCAATCGACCGAACACCAGTGCCCCGAAGGGCCTCACCAAAAAGCCTGCGGCAAAGGCCATCAAGGCAAAAATAAACGCCGTGGTGTCGTTGACCCCAGCAAAGAACTGCTTGCTGAGCACGGTGGCCAAAGCGCCATACAAGAAAAAGTCATACCACTCGAAAACGGTCCCGAGGGATGACGCAAAAATGATCTTGCGCTCTTCGCGCCCGGTCGTTCCTTTGACGGTAGCCGCCTGTTGTGCAAGTGCGTCTGACATGTGCAAAGTCCTCGGCCCTATGGGCCACAGTGATTATTGTTGTTGTCCACTGCCGGTTCCGGATGACTGCGCCCGAAACCACGATCGCATTCAGGCGACCGGTATAGCTGCCGTGCGGTTAACGCATGCTGTGTACTGCGGTGTTTCAAGCGAAGCCTGCAAAATCAGCTGCGCGGCTTTTTCACCAATCATCAGGGTCGGAGAACAGGTATTACCCGACACGATGCTGGGCATGATCGAAGCGTCTGCCACCCTCAAACCCGGTACCCCATGAACGCGCAATTGGGCATCGACCACTGCCTCGGCGTCCTGGCCCATGCGGCAAGTGCCCACGGGGTGAAAAATCGTCGTACCAATACGGGCAGCTGCGTCGTACAGCTCTTGTTCGGTCTGCAAGTCCTTGCCTGGCAGATACTCCTCAGGTGTAAAGGCCTGCAGAGCTGCGCTGGCCACGATACGCCGAGTCAGGCGTATGGCATCGGCTGCTACCTTCAGATCATCAGGGTGGCTCAGGTAATTGGGGTCGATCAGCGGTGCGTCATCCGGGTTTGCCGAACGGATATCCACGCGCCCCCGGCTTTTTGGTCGCAAGTTGCACACCGAGGCGGTAAAGGCCGGGAAGGTGTGCAGCGGCTCGCCAAAACGCTCAAGGGACAGCGGCTGGACGTGGTATTGCAAGTTGGCAGATAACTGATCAGGGTCGGATTTGACGAACGCCCCCAGCTGACTGGGGGCCATCGCCAAAGGACCACTGCGGTCGTAGGCATATCGCAGGCCCATGCCGACTTTACCCCACACGCTATTGGCGACCTGGTTGAGGGTTCGGGCCTTGGTCAGTTTGAAGATCAAGCGTAACTGCAAGTGGTCCTGCAAATTCCCCCCCACCCCGGGCAGCTCATGCAGCACAGTTATCCCCAGGCTTTCGAGCAAAGGCCGCGGGCCAATACCCGAGCGCTGCAAAATGCCAGGAGAGCCAATCGAACCGGCGCAAAGGATAATCTCGCAACCGGCCGTGAAGGTATGCTGTGCGCCTTGCCAGCGCGCACTGACCTGGGTGGCCCGGCCGTTTTCAAGCAGCACTTTGTCGACTTGCACGTCGGTCAAAACCGTCAGGTTGGGGCGCTTGAGTATTGGCCGCAGAAAAGCCTTTGAGGCATTCCAGCGCACACCGGAGCGCTGGTTGACTTGAAAGTATCCACAGCCCTGGTTATCGCCACCGTTGAAATCGCTGACGCTGGCAATTCCGCTTTGCGCGGCGGCGTCACGAAACGCGTCGAGAATCGGCCATGAATAGCGCTGCTGCTCAACCCGCCACTCACCTTCACTGCCATGCAGCTCAGAATTGCCGGCAAAGTGCTTTTCGCTGCGTTTGAACAATGGCAATACGTCATCCCAGCCCCAGCCCGAATTGCCCAACTCGGCCCAGCGGTTGTAATCACCCGCCTGGCCGCGCATATAAATCATGCCGTTGATGGACGAGCTGCCGCCCAAGACCTTACCCCGTGGGTAGCTCAGGCTGCGACCTTGCAAACCGGCCTGGGTTTCGGTCTTGAAACACCAGTCGGTGCGCGGGTTACCGATGCAATACAGGTAACCCACAGGAATATGGATCCACGGGTAGTTATCTTGCCCGCCCGCTTCGAGCAGCAACACGTTGTGGCGAGGATCGGCAGACAGCCGATTGGCCAGCACTGAACCTGCAGGCCCGGCACCCACGATGATGTAGTCGTACACCTTGTTGGCTGATGGCATGTATCACCTCGCGCCTTTTATTTATTGTTCTTGTCCTACACCATCCTATTGATTATTTTCGTGTTGCAAACGCGAGATTTCACCCATGGCTTGTGCGTTTTTGCACAGTCATCCGTAAGCCACATCTGATGTAGCGCTCTGGGGGGTTGATCATGTTCGACTGGAATGACATGCGGTACTTCCTGGAGTTGCAGCGCAGCGGACGTTTACTCACCGCCGCCAAGCGCCTGAACACCACCCATAGCACCGTTGCACGGCATATTGAGAGCATCGAGCAACACTTGGGCGCGGCTTTATTTGTGCAATATGCCCAGGGGTACGAACTGACCCCGGCCGGGCAAGCCTTGCTCAAACATGCCGAAGCGATGGAAAACGTCGCACTGCTGGCCCAGGAAGAAATCAACCAGTCCCTCACCCCCTTGGGCAAAATCCGTCTGGGTGTCACCGAGGGCATTGGCATCATGTTTATCACCTCGCGACTGCGGGGTTTGTTTGAGCGTTATCCAGGTCTGGAGGTGGAACTGGTCGCAGTACCGCGCTTCGTCAGCATCCTCAACCGCGAAGCAGAAATCAGTATTCATCTGGACCGTCCCAACGCCGACCTGTTGATAACTCGCAAACTCACTGACTACCGGCTCGCGCTCTATGCCAGCCGCCTTTATCTGGACAAGGCGCCGCCTCTGAACAGCCGCGACGATCTGGCCAACCACTACTGGATCGGCTACGTCGACGACCTGTTGTTCAGTCAGGAGCTGCTGTTCCTCAATACCTTCTGCCGCACCCCGACCGTGACCTTTCGCAGCACCAGCGTCATTGCCCAGCAACAAGCCGCTCGCGCCGGCCTGGGTATCGCCGTATTGCCCAACTACATGGCCGCTGACGACCCCGACCTGGTGCGTGTATTGCCGGGCGAGTCTGTGCAACGCAGTTACTGGATCAGCACCCGCCGTGAACTGCACAAATCCGTAAGGTTGAGGGTGGTGTGGGATTTTTTACTGGAGTTGTGCCGCGAGGAGAGGGCGGTGCTGTTGGCGCCATAGTCATTTTTTAGCCATTAAAAAAGGCCAACGCTGAGCGTTGGCCTTTTTGGGTACTGCGGGTCAAAACAGGATCAGAAATCCAGGTTGGACACTGCCAGTGCGTTGCTCTCGATGAATTCACGACGTGGTTCTACAGCATCGCCCATCAAGGTGTTGAAGATCTGATCGGCGCCGATCGCGTCTTCGATGGTGACTTTCAGCATGCGACGCACGCTTGGGTCCATCGTGGTTTCCCAGAGCTGATCCGGGTTCATTTCACCCAGACCTTTGTAGCGCTGGATGGTGTGACGCTTGGTGCTTTCAGCCATCAACCAGTCCAGTGCTTCCTTGAACTCGGTCACTTGCTTGCGACGTTCGCCACGCTGGATATAGGCGCCTTCATCCAGCAGGGTGCTCAGTTGAGCGCCCAGGGTCACAACGGTTTTGTAATCGTTGCTGCCGAAGAAGTCGCGGTTGAAGGTGATGAACGTCGAGTGGCCGTGGGAGATCAGTTCGACCTCTGGCAACCAGACATTACGCTCACGGTCTTCACGCAGGCTGGCTTTGTAGACCAGGCCCGATTTCTCAACCAGACGCAGACGCTCTTCAAACTTGGCCATCCAGTCCTGCATGGCAGCGTGGTCACCCAACTGCTCAAGGCTTACAGCCGGCAGGTAGATGAAGTGCTCGGTCAGCTCCTGAGGGTACAGGCGCGACAAACGCTTGAGGGTCTTCATCACCATGCGGAAGTCGTACACCAGACGCTCCAGTGCCTCACCGGAGATGCCAGGAGCATCTTCGTTCAGGTGCAGGCTGGCATCTTCAAGAGCCGACTGGGTCATGTACTCTTCCATGGCCTCGTCGTCTTTGATGTACTGCTCTTGCTTGCCCTTTTTCACTTTGTACAACGGTGGCTGGGCGATGTAGATGTAGCCACGCTCGATCAGCTCCGGCAACTGACGGAAGAAGAAGGTCAGCAGCAGGGTACGGATGTGCGAACCGTCAACGTCAGCATCGGTCATGATGATGATGTTGTGATAGCGCAGTTTGTCGATGTTGTACTCTTCGCGGCCGATGCCACAGCCCAGCGCAGTGATCAAGGTGCCGACTTCTTGCGAAGAGATCATCTTGTCAAAACGGGCTTTCTCGACGTTGAGGATTTTACCTTTCAACGGCAGGATGGCTTGGGTACGACGGTTGCGACCCTGCTTGGCGGAGCCGCCAGCAGAGTCACCTTCCACCAGGTACAGTTCGGACAGAGCAGGGTCTTTTTCCTGGCAGTCAGCCAGCTTGCCCGGCAGGCCCGCGATGTCCAACGCGCCTTTACGACGGGTCATCTCACGGGCTTTACGTGCAGCTTCACGAGCACGGGCTGCGTCGATCATCTTGCCGACAATCAACTTGGCTTCGTTCGGGTGTTCCAGCAGGAAGTCGGAGAAGAACTTGCCCATTTCCTGTTCAACAGCGGTCTTCACTTCGGAAGACACCAGCTTGTCTTTAGTCTGCGAGCTGAACTTTGGATCCGGCACTTTCACCGATATGATCGCGGTCAAGCCTTCACGGGCATCATCACCGGTGGTGGCGACCTTGTGCTTCTTGGCCAGGCCTTCAGCTTCGATGTACGTGTTGAGGTTACGCGTCAGGGCAGAGCGGAAGCCCACCAAGTGCGTGCCACCATCGCGCTGTGGAATGTTGTTGGTGAAGCACAACAGGTTCTCGTTGAAGCTGTCGTTCCACTGCAGGGCGATTTCTACGCCGATGCCGTCTTCACGCTGAACATTGAAGTGGAACACCTGGTTCACAGGGTTCTTGTTGGTGTTCAGGTAATCAACGAATGCACGCAGGCCACCTTCGTACTTGAACAGCTCCTCCTTGCCGCTGCGCTCGTCCTTGAGGACGATACCCACACCGGAGTTCAGGAAGGACAGTTCACGAATCCGCTTGGCCAGGATGTCCCAGCTAAAGTGGATATTCTTGAAGGTTTCAGCCGAAGGCTTGAAGTGGATCTGCGTACCCGTGGTTTCGCTTTCACCCACAATAGCCATAGGCGCCTGAGGAACACCGTGGACGTAGGTCTGTTCCCAGATCTTGCCGCTGCGGCGTACAGTCAGGACCAGCAGTTCGGACAGGGCGTTTACCACCGAAACACCTACACCGTGCAAGCCGCCGGATACTTTGTAGGAGTTGTCATCGAACTTACCGCCGGCGTGCAGCACGGTCATGATGACCTCGGCTGCAGATACGCCTTCTTCTTTATGCACGTCAACCGGAATACCGCGGCCGTTATCGCGCACGGTGATGGACTCGTCCGGGTGGATCGTGATGGTGATGTCGTCGCAATGGCCAGCCAGCGCTTCGTCGATGGAGTTGTCGACTACTTCGAACACCATGTGGTGCAGACCGCTGCCATCGTCAGTATCACCAATGTACATACCGGGACGTTTGCGTACGGCATCAAGGCCTTTCAGCACTTTAATGCTCGTTGAGTCGTACGTGTTTTCTTCGCTCAATGCCTTCACTCCCGATGGTCGTGGGTCTGGGTGATACAGCCCTGTTCCACGTGGAACAGGGCAACTGGCGTTTCCGTCTGCCAGCCTTCCCTCAATAATTCGTGGTCTACACAGGTAATGAATACCTGGCAGCGTAAGTCTTCCAACAAGCGACACAGTGCGTTGCGATGCTGCTCGTCCAGTTCGGACGGCAAGTCATCCACCAGATAAATACATTGGCCTCGCCGGGCCTGGCTGACCAAGTGCCCCTGAGCGATGCGCAGCGCGCAGACCACCAACTTCTGCTGCCCCCGCGACAAAATATCTGCGGCGTTATTTGCACCCAGCTTAAGGCGCAAATCAGCACGTTGTGGCCCCGCCTGGGTATGCCCCATTTGCTGGTCCCGGTGGACAGACGCGGCGAGTACAGCACTCAGCTCACGGTCTTTATCCCAACCACGGTAATAGCTCAGCGTTAACCCCTGGAGATCCAGCAGCTCGCTCAGGGTCTGCTCAAAGACTGGTTTCAAGGCTTTGATGTAGGCGCGGCGGTATTCATCAATTTCAGCACTGGCCAGGCACAGTTCCCGGTCCCAGGCCGCTTGTGAAACGGCGTCGAGTGTACCATGCCGCAGCCATGAGTTCCGCTGCCGCAGGGCCTTCTGTAGCCGCTGCCAGGTCGACATGAACCGCGGTTCAACATGGAACACGCCCCAGTCGAGAAATTGCCTGCGGATCTTTGGGGCCCCTTCAAGAAGTCGGAAGCTGTCCGGGTTGATCAATTGCAGCGGAAGTATCTCGGCCAATTGCGCAGCACTGCGCGCATTCTGGCCGTCGATACGAATCTGGAACTCCCCCTGACGATCCCGCGAGACACCCAGTGCACTGTGTCCGCCTTCTGCCAGTTCTACCTGACCAAAAACTGTACAGCTCTGCTGCTCATGCTGGATAACGGGGTTCAGCCGCACACTGCGAAACGACCGCGCCAACCCTAGCAGGTGGATAGCTTCCAGCACGCTGGTTTTGCCGCTGCCGTTGGCGCCGTACAGAATATTGATGCGGGGGGAGGGGGAGAAGGTCACCGGGTGCAGGTTACGCACCGCGGTGACTGTGACACGACTGAGGGACATCTAGCGTGGGCTGTGCATAAGTTACAGGCGCATCGGCATGACAACGTAGGCCGAGTCGTCGTTGTCCGACTCCTGGACCAGGGCGCTGCTGTTGGAGTCCGACAGGATCAGACGCACTTGTTCAGTGGTCATGACGCCCAGTACGTCCAGCAGGTAGCTCACGTTGAAGCCGATCTCCAGGGAGCCGCCGTTGTAATCAACGCCAACTTCTTCTTCCGCTTCTTCCTGCTCCGGGTTATTGGCCTGGATCTTCAGCTGGCCATTGGCCAGTTGAAGGCGAATACCGCGGTACTTTTCGTTGGACAGGATCGCGGTACGGCTGAACGCTTCACGCAGTGCCTGACGGTCACCGATCACCACCTTGTCACCGCCTTTAGGCAGAACGCGCTCGTAGTCCGGGAACTTTCCGTCTACCAGCTTGGAGGTAAAGGTGAATTCGCCGGTGGTCGCACGGATATGGTGTGCACCCAGAACGATGCTCACTTCGCCGTCTGGCTCGGTCAGCAGGCGCGCCAGCTCGAGGATACCCTTGCGCGGTACGATCACCTGGTGACGGTCTGGTTGGCCGATATCGGCTTTCATCGAGCACATGGCCAAACGGTGACCGTCGGTAGCTACGGCACGGATGATCCCGGCCGACACTTCCAGCAGCATACCGTTGAGGTAGTAACGAACGTCCTGCTGGGCCATGGCAAAGCTGGTGCGCTCGATCAGACGACGCAACTTGCTCTGCTGCAGGCTGCAGGTCAGCGAACCCGGACCTTCTTCAACCGTCGGGAAATCGTTGGCCGGCAACGTCGACAGGGTAAAGCGGCTACGGCCTGCCTTGACCACCAGTTTGTTGTCATCAAGTTTGATGTCGATCAGTGCATCGTTGGGCAGGCTTTTGCAGATATCCATCAGCTTGCGCGCAGGCACGGTGATTTCGCCTGGCTCGGCCGGCTCTTCAAGTTGCACCCGACCGACCAGCTCGACTTCAAGGTCAGTACCGGTCAGCGACAGTTGCTGGCCTTCGACAACCAACAGCACGTTGGACAATACCGGCAAGGTCTGGCGGCGTTCTACTACGCCGGCGACCAGTTGCAGGGGTTTCAACAGGGCTTCGCGTTGAATGGTGAAATGCATGGTCTAGTCCCTTGCCTTAATAAGCTGCGCTGGTGTCATCAGGTTGTCAGAGTTCGCAGCAGGTTCTTGTAGTCCTCGCGGATGTCCGCGTCGGATTCCTTGAGTTCGTTGATCTTGCGGCATGCGTGCAAAACCGTGGTGTGATCGCGACCGCCAAACACATCGCCGATTTCCGGCAGGCTGTGGTTGGTCAGTTCCTTGGACAGTGCCATGGCGACCTGGCGTGGTCGCGCTACCGAGCGCGAACGGCGCTTGGACAACAAGTCCGAGATCTTGATCTTGTAGTACTCGGCCACGGTGCGCTGAATGTTATCCACAGAGACGAGTTTGTCTTGCAGCGCCAGCAAGTCTTTTAGGGACTCGCGAATCAGCTCGATGGTGATGTCGCGGCCCATAAAGTGCGAGTGAGCGATAACGCGCTTGAGCGCGCCTTCGAGCTCACGCACGTTGGAGCGAATGCGCTGGGCAATAAAGAAGGCTGCATCATGGGGCAGATCAACCTTGGCCTGATCGGCCTTCTTCATCAGGATCGCTACGCGGGTCTCTAGCTCCGGCGGCTCGACGGCAACCGTCAGTCCCCAGCCAAAGCGCGACTTCAGACGCTCTTCGAGGCCTTCGATTTCTTTCGGGTAACGGTCACTGGTCAGAATCACTTGCTGACCGCCTTCAAGCAGGGCGTTGAAGGTGTGGAAGAACTCTTCCTGGGACCGTTCCTTGCGCGCAAAGAATTGAATGTCATCGATAAGCAAAGCATCGACCGAACGGTAGAAGCGCTTGAACTCGTTGATGGCATTGAGCTGCAGGGCTTTAACCATATCAGCTACAAAACGCTCGGAATGCAGGTATACGACCTTGGCATTCGGGTTCTTCTTTAACAGGTGGTTACCCACCGCGTGCATCAAGTGAGTTTTACCCAGACCTACGCCGCCATAAAGGAAGAGCGGGTTGTAACCATGCTTGGGGTTATCCGCCACTTGCCACGCCGCAGCGCGGGCCAGTTGGTTGGACTTGCCCTCGACGAAGTTTTCAAAGGTAAAGGTGCGGTTCAGGTAGCTGGTGTGCTTCAGGGCACCTTCAACCTGAACGGTGCGCTGTTCGGCGCGCACGGGTGCTTGCTGCGAGCTGGCGCCTGCCATCGGGTCGAAGCTGGCACGCGAAGGCTCTTCGCTGGCGGGCTCGGACTGCTTGGGCGCGGGTGCAGAGACTGCAGGCGTAGGCGCGCTCGGCGCCGGGGCTTGTTGAGAAGCCGATGCAGCCAAGGGCGCATTGGGGGCAGCACGAGGCGCCGAACTGCGTTTGCTGCCTATTAACAAGGACAACGCTGGCGCCATGCCATTGCTGTGCTCATTCAACAGTTCAAGCAAACGGCTCAGGTATTTTTCGTTAACCCAGTCGAGAACGAATCGGTTGGGTGCATACACACGCAACTCGTCGCCTTCGGCTTCGACCTGTAGTGGACGGATCCAGGTGTTGAATTGCTGGGCAGGCAGCTCATCGCGCAAAAGCTCCACGCACTGCTGCCAAAGTTCCACTGACACGGATATCCCCTAAGTTGAAAGCCGGTGAGGCAAAAACAGGCGCCATTGTAGCGACCGCCGCCCCACTTATCCACATGTAGCTGACCTGCATATAAGGCGTTGACAGGCTTTTTACTGTGAACAAAGCGACAAATGGTATGTGCATAAGGTCTGTGGATAAGCGGGCCTGAGCTCGTTGCACAAGTGGGGGTAAAACTCTGTGCATAACACGACTGTGGATAAGTAGCCCTTTCATGCACAGCTTTTCCGAGGGTGCAGCACAGGCAAAGCACCGCTTGTGGACAACCTTTCTGTTCTCTGAAAACCTTGCTCTACAAGGGCTGCATAGAGTTATCCACAGCAGAACGGCTCTATAAGAGTAGTAAGTTCTTTAAAAGAGCTTTAAATACTTCGTTTTTTTATTTCTATAGTTGGCAGGCACAAGACTGGTGCAAAACGGCAAACATCTATTTAGCAGTAAACGCTGGTTGGAAATTGACCTATCGGCTTGCATTCTCTAGAATCGCCGGTCTCTTAAAACGGGGGCCATTCCGGCCCGTTGTGGACGAACCAGGTAGCACGACATGAAACGTACTTTCCAACCAAGCACTATCAAACGCGCCCGCACTCACGGTTTCCGTGCTCGCATGGCTACTAAAAACGGCCGTGCAGTCCTGTCGCGTCGCCGCGCCAAAGGCCGTGCACGTCTGGCAGTTTGATAATCAGACAATGGTGGTGAGTCAGGACTTCAGTCGGGAAAAGCGGTTACTCACTCCCCGACATTTCAAGGCAGTCTTTGACTCCCCCACCGGCAAGGTTCCGGGGAAAAATCTCCTGCTCCTTGCGCGTAGCAACGATCTTGATCACCCCCGCCTGGGGTTAGTGATCGGGAAAAAGAGCGTAAAGCTCTCCGTTGAGCGCAATCGCCTTAAGCGTTTGATGCGTGAATCGTTTCGTCTCCACCAGGATTTACTGGTTGGTTGGGATATCGTTATCGTCGCGCGCAAAGGTTTGGGTGACGTAGAGAACCCCGAATTGATTCAGCATTTCGGCAAACTCTGGAAGCGTCTGGCCCGTAACACGCCAGTTCCAGCGGTTAAAACCGAAACTGTAGGGGTAGGCAGTCCTGATGCGTAAACTGGCACTCGTTCCGATCCAGTTTTATCGTTATGCCATTAGTCCTTTGATGGCCAGCCACTGCCGTTTCTACCCCAGTTGTTCCTGCTACGCGTTGGAAGCCATCGAAAATCATGGCCTTCTGCGCGGCGGCTGGCTGACCTTTCGTCGTTTAGGTCGCTGTCACCCGTGGAATCCCGGTGGTTACGACCCGGTTCCACCTATCCCTACCTCCCGTTCTTCTTGATGGCCGAGTAATCATGGATATTAAACGCACGATCCTGATCGTCGCTCTCGCAGTCGTGTCCTACGTTATGGTTCTGAAATGGAACCAGGACTACGGCCAAGCTGCCCTGCCGACTCAGAATGTTGCCGCCAGCACCACCGCACCGGCTTTGCCCGATACGGTTTCAGGTAACAACGTTGCAAACAGTGCCGATGTACCCAGCGCCAATACCGATACCAGCACACCGACTGAAACCCCGGTGGCTGCAAGCAAAGACCTCATCCACGTAAAAACGGATGTTCTGGATATCGCGATTGATCCACAGGGTGGTGATATTGCCCAGCTGCGTCTGCCGCTTTATCCACGTCGCCAGGATCACCCGGATGTTCCTTTCCAGTTGTTCGATAACGGCAACGAACGCACCTATCTGGCCCAAAGTGGCCTGACAGGCGTTGATGGCCCGGACGCCCGTCCGTCAGGTCGTCCTGTTTTCAGCACCGAGAAAAAGACCTACGAACTGGCCCCAGGTCAGGATCAACTGGTTGTTGATCTGAAATTCAGCGAAAACGGCATCAACTACATCAAACGTTTCACGCTCAAGCGTGGTTTGTACGATGTACAAGTTAGCTATCTGATTGATAACGAGAGCGGCAAGCCGTGGAACGGCAACCTGTTCGCGCAATTGAAGCGTGATGCCAGCTCCGATCCTTCTTCCAGCACCGCCACCGGTACTGCGACTTACCTGGGCGCTGCCCTGTGGACAAGTGCAGAGCCGTACAAAAAAGTGTCGATGAAAGATATCGACAAGGCTCAGCTGAAAGAAACCGTACAAGGCGGCTGGGTTGCCTGGTTGCAGCACTACTTTGTGACCGCGTGGATCCCTCAGAAAGGCGATAACAACGTCGTTCAGACCCGCAAAGACAACCAAGGCAACTACATCATCGGTTTCACTGGCCCAACATTGACTGTTGAACCGGGCAAAACCGCTGAAACCAGCGCTACGTTGTACGCCGGTCCGAAAAGCCAGGGTGTACTCAAAGAGTTGTCCCCAGGCCTGGAACTGACGGTTGACTACGGCATTCTGTGGTTCATTGCCCAGCCTATCTTCTGGCTGCTGCAACATATCCACAGCCTGGTCGGTAACTGGGGCTGGTCGATCATCTTCCTGACCATGCTGATCAAAGGGATCTTCTTCCCTCTGTCGGCCGCCAGCTACAAGTCGATGGCCCGCATGCGCGCTGTGGCACCAAAACTGGCCGCTCTGAAAGAGCAGTTCGGTGATGACCGCCAGAAAATGTCGCAAGCGATGATGGAGCTGTACAAGAAAGAGAAGATCAATCCACTGGGCGGCTGCTTGCCGATTCTAGTGCAGATGCCGGTCTTCCTGTCCTTGTACTGGGTACTTCTGGAAAGTGTTGAAATGCGCCAGGCGCCGTTCATGCTCTGGATTACCGACCTGTCGATCAAAGACCCGTTCTTCATTCTGCCGATCATCATGGGCGCAACCATGTTCATCCAGCAGCGTCTGAACCCGACTCCGCCGGATCCGATGCAGGCCAAGGTGATGAAGCTGATGCCAATCATCTTCACCTTCTTCTTCCTGTGGTTCCCGGCTGGTCTGGTGCTGTACTGGGTTGTGAACAACTGCCTGTCCATCGCTCAACAGTGGTACATCACGCGTAAAGTCGAAGCGGCTACCAAAAAAGTCGCTGAGTAACTTACTCTGATACGCACCACTCAAAACGCCCCCTAGTGGGGCGTTTTGCTATCCGTCACTTTTGTTTTGAGGCCTGTTTTATGAGTGTTCCGGCAGAGACTATTGCTGCAGTAGCGACCGCCCAAGGCCGAGGTGGTGTGGGGATCGTACGTATTTCCGGCCCACTCGCCCGTGTTGCGGCCAAAGCGTTCAGCGAACGCGAACTAAAACCGCGCTATGCCCATTACGGCCCTTTTTACGGCGACAACCGCGAAGTGCTGGATGAAGGCATAGCACTCTACTTCCCCGGGCCCAACTCCTTTACCGGCGAAGACGTCCTTGAACTGCAGGGCCACGGCGGTCCGATTGTTCTGGATATGCTGCTGCAGCGCTGCATCCAGTTGGGCTGCCGTTTGGCCCGTCCGGGGGAGTTCAGCGAGCGGGCCTTTTTGAATGACAAGCTCGACCTGGCCCAGGCCGAGGCGATTGCCGACCTGATCGAGGCAAGTTCTGCACAGGCTGCGCGTAACGCATTACGTTCCTTGCAGGGTGCTTTCTCTCAACGTGTGCATAACTTGACCGAGCAATTGATCGGTTTGCGTATCTATGTCGAAGCAGCGATTGATTTCCCGGAAGAAGAAATCGACTTCCTCGCCGATGGCCATGTGCTCGGTATGCTCGACAAGGTTCGTGAAGAGTTATCCACCGTACAGCGCGAAGCCGGCCAGGGTGCTTTGCTGCGCGACGGCATGACCGTGGTGATTGCCGGGCGGCCCAATGCTGGAAAATCGAGCCTGCTCAATGCCCTGGCCGGGCGTGAAGCGGCGATCGTGACCGAAATCGCGGGTACTACCCGTGATGTGTTACGCGAACACATCCACATCGATGGCATGCCATTGCACGTTGTCGACACCGCAGGTCTGCGCGACACCGATGACCAGGTTGAGAAAATTGGCGTGCAGCGCGCACTCAAGGCCATTGGTGAAGCTGATAGGGTATTGCTGGTGGTTGATGCCACGGCACCGGAAGCTGATGACCCGTTTGCCCTGTGGCCAGAGTTTCTTGAACAACGCCCGGATCCGGCGAAGGTGACCTTGATCCGCAACAAGGCGGATCTAAGCGGGGAGAATGTAGCCCTTGAAGTCAGTGAAGATGGCCATGTCACCATCAGCCTGAGCGCCAGATCTACAGAAGGCCTGGACCTGCTGCGGGAACACCTCAAGGCCTGCATGGGCTATGAGCAGACCTCGGAGAGCAGCTTCAGCGCACGCCGCCGCCATCTGGAGGCATTGCAGCACGCCAGCAAGGCACTTGAGCATGGCAGGGCACAACTGACTCTGGCGGGCGCCGGGGAGCTATTGGCCGAGGATTTGCGCCAGGCACAGCATTCCCTTGGCGAAATTACCGGGGCATTCAGTTCGGATGACCTGCTGGGACGGATCTTCTCCAGCTTCTGTATCGGTAAATGACCCTCGTAGCAGCTGCCGTAGGAACGAGGCTGCGTTCGGCGGCACAGCCGTCGTAAAATCAGACACTGTGGTGTGCCAGTTAAAACCGGAGTTCAGGATTTACGACGACTACGTCGCCGAACGCAGCCTCGTTCCTACGGCAGCTGCTACAGTTATCCACATTCACACGAGGTATTAGTCCGATGCGCCATTGATGCCGCCGCGATGCTTGCGGCCAGTTCTTGATTCCCCTGCAACAGGGGGTAGATCTGTGCATCTCTGGAGTGCGTATGGCTCACGTTACCTCTGTAACGCTGCAAGGCGTTTCTTATCATCTGCCCGATGGCAGTTCCCTGTTTTCAGATATTGATCTGCATCTCGACCAGCGCCGCACCGGCCTGGTAGGGCGCAATGGTGTGGGCAAGAGCATATTGGCGCGCATCATGGCAGGGGATCTCTTGCCCTCAACCGGCCACTGCATCCGTAATGGCACGGTGTATTACCTGACGCAGCAAGTCAGCCATGACCCCAATCACACCCTTGCCGAGCTTGCTGGCGTGCAACCAGTCATTAGCGCCCTTGAGCGAATAGAGCGGGGCAGCAGCGCCCAAGCGGACTTTGACTGTGTGGGCGAACGCTGGAATATCCGCCAGCAACTGCTCGATCAGCTAAGCCGCAACAAGCTTGCACACCTGACCCTTTCGACTCCTGCATCAGCACTCAGCGGTGGAGAAGCCATGCGCGTGGCTTTGCTGGGCGCCTTTTTGTCGAAAGCCGACCTGTTGATCCTGGATGAGCCCACCAATCATTTGGATCACCAGCATCGACTTGCCCTGCATGAACAGTTGCAGCAGTGGCCAGAAGGATTACTTGTTATCAGCCATGATCGCGCCTTGCTGGAAAATATGGAGCGCATCGTTGAGCTGTCACCACAGGGCCTCACCAGTTACGGCGGCGGTTACTCGTTTTATGCACAGGCCAAAGCCGGGCAACTGCAAGCGGCGCAACAACAGCTGGCGGCATACCGGCTGGAGCGCAAGCGTCAGGAACAGACCCTGCGTGAGCAAAGAGAAAGTCTTGAGCGCAAACAATCCCGTGGCCGGAAACAGGCCGCTGACGCCAATCAGGCGAAGATTTTGCTGGGCCGGCAAAAGGAGCGCAGCCAGGCCAGCAGCGGTAAGTTGCGGGTACAGCAGGATGCGGCTCGCGAGCAATTATCTGTGCAGGTCCGTCAGGCTGCGAATCAGGTAGAAGAGCAGCAGGCCATCTTTATCTCTGCCCCGCAGCCTTGCTCTGGCTCGCCGGCTCAAATTGCCGAGTTGATAGAGGCCCGCCTGCCTTATGGGGCGCAACAACTGCGCAGGATCAATCTTGCCGTTACGCGAGGCCAGCGCATTGCCTTGACCGGCCCGAACGGCTGCGGCAAGTCGACCTTGCTCAAGGTATTGGCCGGGCAACTAACGGTTGTTTCCGGTCAGGCCAGGACCCTGGTCACCAGCACTTACCTCGACCAGCACCTGGGCGTTTTGGAACCGGCTCGGTCAGTTCTTGAGCAGTTGCAGTCACTTAACCGGCAACTGAGTGAAGGAGAATTACGTACCCGGCTGGCGCAATTGGGCCTCAATGCCGATCGTATCAACCTGCCATCCCATCGGCTCAGTGGCGGTGAACGCTTGAAAGCGGCGATGGCCTGCGTGTTTTATACACAATCCCCACCACAGCTGTTACTGCTCGATGAACCGGCCAATCACCTGGATCTGCCTTCCGTTCAAGCCCTGGAGAGCATGCTCAAGCATTACCCGGGCACTCTGATCGTTACCTCACACGATGATGTGTTTCTGGCCGCAATCGGAATTACCCACAGGCTCATGGCCTCACCCACAGGCTGGCTGTTTTGCCCCGTCTAACGGGGCTGTTGACTACCGTTTATCACATTAATCATTGACCGAACGTCCGACCGCTTGCCGGATTGCACCTTCAAGCGTTTTTCGGCTGCCTGTTTATTGGCTCGAAAGCACCCAAACACGGGAATAAGCCCTGTGTATAACTGGCCCTCAGGTCAGTGGGTAAGTAGGTCTGAAAACTGAAGATAACCACCCCTGTGGATAAGCACCTGTTTTACCCACAGGCTTAAAGCACTTATCCCAACCCCTCATCAGTGCATAACCACAGACTTTTGATCCTCTGTACAGTACGTAAAATATAGCCTGTAGCAATCTATCCACAGAAAGGTGCCTCAGTAGAAATAAACATAAAAACAAAGCTTTATAAATTTCTTCTCTATTTATTTATCTATCTTGCCCTTATCCACAGCTGGTTAAATTTTGTGCAAAGGGTTCTTTAAGAAGGGCGAAGTCCCTATACTTCGCGGTCTATCCAAAAAACCCCTAGTAACAGGCACGAGGTGCGTGGTGAATTTCCCTTCCCGTTTTGCAGTGATCGTCATCGGCGGCGGTCACGCCGGAACCGAGGCTGCACTTGCTTCAGCACGTATGGGTGTGAAAACCCTGCTGTTGACCCACAACGTGGAAACCCTCGGGCAAATGAGCTGCAATCCTGCAATTGGCGGGATTGGTAAAAGCCATCTGGTTAAAGAAATCGATGCCCTTGGCGGCGCGATGGCGATAGCCACCGATAAAGGCGGTATTCAGTTCCGCGTACTCAACGGACGCAAAGGCCCGGCAGTACGGGCCACCCGTGCACAGGCCGACCGCATCCTGTACAAGGCCGCCGTACGCGAAATCCTGGAAAACCAGCCCAACCTGTGGATATTTCAACAGGCCGCTGATGACCTGATCGTTGAACAGGATCAAGTCCGTGGCGTAGTGACCCAGATGGGCCTGCGTTTTATGGCTGATGCCGTGGTTCTGACCACAGGCACTTTCCTCGGTGGACTTATCCACATCGGCATGCAGAATTACTCGGGCGGTCGGGCCGGTGATCCACCTTCGATTGCCCTGGCACACCGTCTGCGTGAACTGCCCCTGCGAGTCGGTCGCCTGAAAACCGGGACGCCACCGCGTATCGATGGCCGTTCTGTGGATTTCTCGGTGATGACCGAGCAACCGGGTGATACACCGATTCCTGTCATGTCGTTCATGGGCAACAAGGAACAGCACCCGGCCCAGGTCAGCTGCTGGATTACCCATACCAACGCCCGCACTCACGAAATCATTGCCTCCAACCTTGATCGTTCGCCGATGTATTCAGGCGTGATCGAAGGTATTGGCCCGCGTTACTGCCCGTCGATTGAAGACAAGATCCATCGCTTTGCCGACAAGGAAAGCCATCAGGTCTTTATCGAGCCGGAAGGTTTGACCACGCACGAGCTGTACCCGAACGGGATTTCCACCTCCTTGCCGTTCGACGTGCAAATCCAGATCGTGCAATCGATTCGCGGTATGGAAAACGCCCATATCGTGCGCCCGGGCTATGCCATCGAGTACGACTACTTCGATCCACGCGACCTGAAGTACAGCCTCGAAACCAAAGTGATTGGCGGCTTGTTCTTTGCCGGGCAAATCAACGGCACCACCGGTTACGAAGAAGCCGGCGCCCAGGGTTTGCTGGCTGGCGCCAACGCGGCATTGCTCGCACAGGGCAAGGAAAGCTGGTGCCCGCGCCGGGATGAGGCGTACATCGGAGTATTGGTCGACGACCTGATTACCCTGGGTACTCAAGAACCGTACCGGATGTTCACTTCCCGCGCCGAATACCGCCTGATCCTGCGCGAAGACAACGCCGACATGCGCTTGACTGAAAAAGGCCGCGAACTGGGCCTGGTCGACGACGCTCGTTGGGCGGCTTTCTGCACCAAGCGCGAAAGCATCGCGCAGGAAGAACAACGCCTCAAAAGTACCTGGGTTCGTCCGGGTACCGAGCAGGGTGATGCCATTGCTGCCAAGTTCGGCACACCGCTGACCCATGAATACAATTTGCTCAACCTGCTGACCCGCCCCGAAATTGATTACGCCGGCCTGGTTGAAGTGACCGGGCAGGGGGCAGAAGACCCGCTGGTTGCCGAGCAGGTTGAGATCAAAACCAAGTACGCCGGTTATATCGATCGTCAACAAGACGAAATTGCCCGTCTGCGTGCCAGTGAAAATACCAAGCTGCCTGTGGATATCGATTACACGACCATCTCCGGTCTGTCGAAAGAGATTCAGAGCAAGTTGGGCGCCACACGTCCCGAGACCCTGGGCCAGGCTTCGCGTATCCCGGGTGTGACCCCTGCGGCAATTTCCCTGTTGATGATTCACCTGAAAAAGCGCGGCGCTGGCCGCACGTTGGAGCAAAACGCTTGAGTTCGCTGGTAACCGCACAACACGCCGAAGAGTTATCCACAGGTGCACGCCAGCTGGGCGTCGCACTGACCGAGCATCAGCATCAGCAATTGCTGGGTTATCTGGCCCTGTTGATCAAATGGAACAAGGCCTACAACCTCACGGCTGTGCGTAACCCGGACGAGATGGTGTCGCGTCATTTGCTCGACAGTCTGAGCGTGATGCCCTTCATCGAAAATGGCCGTTGGCTGGATGTGGGCAGTGGCGGCGGCATGCCGGGTATTCCCCTGGCGATCCTGTTTCCCGAGTCGCAAGTGACCTGCCTGGACAGCAACGGCAAGAAAACTCGTTTCCTGACCCAGGTAAAACTCGAGCTGAAGCTGGATAACCTGCAAGTTATCCACAGTCGCGTCGAAGAATTCCAGCCTGAGCAGCCTTTCAACGGAATTGTTTCCAGGGCTTTCAGCAGCATGGAGAACTTCAGCAACTGGACGCGCCACCTTGGCAACAGCGAAACCCGCTGGTTGGCAATGAAGGGCGTTCATCCGGCCGATGAGCTGGTAGCATTGCCGTCTGATTTTCGTCTCGATGGCGAACACGCCTTGACCGTTCCGGGTTGCCAAGGCCAACGCCATCTGCTGATACTGCGCCGCACGGCATGATTGGGAACGCAAGCAAGAATGGCTAAGGTATTCGCAATAGCGAACCAAAAAGGTGGTGTGGGTAAAACCACCACCTGTATCAACCTCGCAGCATCGCTGGTCGCGACCAAGCGCCGCGTGCTGCTCATTGACCTTGATCCACAGGGCAACGCCACCATGGGTAGCGGTGTGGATAAACACGGTCTTGAGAATTCGGTCTACGACCTGTTGATCGGTGAATGCGATCTGGCCCAGGCCATGCACATCTCCGAGCACGGTGGTTACCAGTTGCTTCCCGCCAACCGCGATTTGACCGCGGCTGAAGTCGTGCTGCTCGAAATGCAGATGAAGGAAAGCCGTCTGCGTACAGCGCTGGCCCCGGTTCGCGAAAGCTACGATTACATCCTGATCGATTGCCCGCCGTCGTTGTCGATGCTGACCTTGAATGCCCTGGTGGCGGCCGATGGGGTGATTATCCCCATGCAGTGCGAGTACTTTGCACTCGAAGGCCTGAGCGACCTTGTGGATAACATCAAGCGCATCGCCGAGCTGCTCAATCCGAACCTGAAGATCGAAGGCCTGCTGCGCACCATGTACGACCCGCGCCTGAGCCTGATGAACGATGTTTCGGCGCAGCTCAAGGAACACTTCGGCGAGCAGCTCTACGACACCGTGATTCCGCGCAACATCCGCCTGGCCGAAGCGCCAAGCTATGGCATGCCAGCGCTGGCGTATGACAAAAATTCCCGTGGCGCGATTGCTTACCTTGCCCTGGCGGGCGAGCTGGTTCGTCGTCAACGTCGTTCTACCCGCACGCCTCAGCCAACTTAAGGAATTTCCATGGCCGTCAAGAAACGAGGTCTCGGACGCGGACTGGATGCACTCCTGAGTGGTCCTACGGTCAGCTCGCTGGAAGAGCAAGCGGTCAAGGTTGATCAAAGCGAACTGCAGCACCTGCCCCTGGACCTGATCCAGCGCGGCAAGTACCAGCCTCGTCGCGACATGGATCCGCAGGCGCTTGAAGAACTGGCCAGCTCGATCCGCACCCAGGGCGTGATGCAACCGATCGTGGTGCGCCCGATCGAAGGTAACCGCTTTGAGATCATCGCCGGTGAACGTCGCTGGCGCGCCAGCCAACAGGCCGGCAAGGACACAATCCCGGCGATGGTCAAAGACGTGCCGGACGAAACCGCCATTGCGATGGCGTTGATCGAGAACATTCAGCGTGAAGACCTCAATCCGATCGAGGAAGCTGTCGCCTTGCAGCGTTTGCAGCAAGAGTTCCAGCTGACTCAACAGCAAGTCGCCGACGCTGTGGGTAAGTCCCGGGTGTCTGTGGCTAACTTGTTGCGATTGATTTCGTTACCGGAAGTGATCAAGACCATGCTGTCCCACGGTGACCTGGAAATGGGTCATGCGCGGGCATTGCTCGGTTTGCCTGATGCTCAGCAGGTTGAAGGGGCGCGACACGTTGTCGCACGAGGCCTGACGGTACGTCAGACTGAAGCCCTGGTTCGCCAGTGGTTGAGTGGCAAACAGGAACCCGCGGAACCGGTTAAAACCGATCCGGACATTGCCAGACTCGAACAGCGTCTGGCTGAGCGGCTGGGCTCTGCGGTGCAGATCCGCCACGGAAAGAAGGGAAAAGGCCAGTTAGTGATTGGTTACAATTCCCTGGATGAGCTGCAAGGAGTGCTTGCTCACATCCGCTGAAACAATTCCTCATGTAGCGCGCAGTCGGAAATCACTACCTGACAGTTGAATAGGGGCTTCGTCGCCCCTATACTCTGCGCGCATTTTGTCGGCACAAATTATGCCAAGTTTTCTGTTTTTGGTAGCCGACCTTTGAGGAGCAGTTGTGATGGAAACCCGCACGCCAAACCGCTTGCCGTTCCATCGCTTGGCGGTTTTTCCGGTTTTGCTGGCTCAATTTGTCGTTTTATTGCTGGCTGCTCTGGGGCTCTGGCAATGGCATGGAGTCGTCGCCGGATATTCAGGACTCTGCGGAGGCCTGATAGCTTTGCTACCCAATGTGTATTTTGCTCACAGGGCTTTTCGGTTTTCCGGCGCCCGAGCAGCGCAAGCCATCGTCCGGTCGTTTTACGCCGGTGAGGCAGGCAAGTTAATTTTGACGGCAGTGCTGTTCGCGCTGACGTTTGCAGGTGTGAAGCCATTGGCGCCGTTAGCAGTATTCGGTGTCTTCGTGCTGACCCAACTGGTCAGTTGGTTCGCTCCCCTGCTAATGAGAACAACACTTTCGAGACCTTAGGGCGTTTGAGGCAACCATGGCAGAAACAACCGCTTCGGGCTATATCCAGCACCACTTACAGAACCTGACCTTTGGGCAGCTACCTGATGGCGGCTGGGGCTTTGCCCACACCGTTGCAGAAGCTAAAGCAATGGGCTTTTGGGCGTTCCACGTCGATACCCTCGGCTGGTCGCTGTTTGTTGGTCTGATTTTCATCCTCGTATTCCGCATGGCGGCCAAGAAGGCAACTTCCGGTCAGCCAGGCGCACTGCAGAACTTCGTTGAAGTACTGGTGGAATTCGTTGATGGCAGCGTAAAAGACAGTTTCCACGGTCGCAGTGCAGTAATCGCACCGCTGGCGCTGACCATTTTCGTGTGGGTGTTCCTGATGAACGCCATCGACTTGATCCCGGTTGACTGGATTCCTCAGTTGGCCATCTTGATCACTGGCGATGAACACTTCCCGTTCCGTGCCGTACCGACGACTGATCCAAACGCGACCATGGGCATGGCCCTGTCGGTGTTTGCACTGATCATCTTCTACAGCATCAAGATCAAGGGCATCGGTGGCTTTATCGGTGAACTGACCCTGCACCCATTCGGCAGCAAGAACATTTTTGTTCAAGCGCTGCTGATTCCGGTGAACTTCCTGCTCGAATTCGTGACGTTGATTGCCAAGCCTATTTCGTTGGCTCTGCGTCTGTTCGGCAACATGTACGCTGGCGAGCTGGTGTTTATCCTGATCGCCGTGATGTTCGGCAGCGGCCTGCTTTGGCTTAGCGGTCTGGGCGTGGTGCTGCAATGGGCGTGGGCTGTATTCCACATCCTGATCATCACCTTGCAAGCGTTCATCTTCATGATGTTGACCATCGTCTACCTGTCGATGGCACACGAAGATAATCACTAAGATCCGCTTCGGCGAATCTGGTGCTCCTCTCACCTTCGGGTGAGAGGGCGTCGCAAAATGATTTTGTTTTACCGCTTTAATCTAAAAACCTAAACCATACGACGTAAAAGTCGGGAGGAAAGATGGAAACTGTAGTTGGTCTAACCGCTATCGCTGTTGCACTGTTGATCGGCCTGGGCGCACTGGGTACCGCAATTGGTTTCGGCCTGTTGGGTGGCAAGTTCCTGGAAGGCGCAGCGCGTCAACCAGAAATGGTTCCAATGCTGCAAGTTAAAATGTTCATCGTTGCCGGTCTGCTCGACGCCGTAACCATGATCGGTGTTGGTATCGCACTGTTCTTCACCTTCGCTAATCCTTTCGTTGGTCAACTCGCTGGCTAATCACTCGAATTTTCGAGTTGATTAGAGTGATGGACAACGAACGAGCGAGGTGTTGGCGTGAACATTAATGCAACCCTGATTGGCCAGTCCGTTGCGTTCTTCATTTTTGTACTGTTTTGCATGAAGTTCGTGTGGCCTCCGGTCATCGCGGCATTGCAAGAACGTCAGAAGAAGATTGCGGCTGGACTGGACGCTGCTAACCGAGCAGCTCGCGACCTGGAGTTGGCCCAAGATAAAGCGGGTCAACAACTGCGCGAAGCTAAGGCTCAAGCAGCTGAAATCATTGAGCAAGCCAAGAAACGCGGTACTCAGATCGTAGACGAAGCCCGTGAACAGGCTCGCGTTGAAGCTGACCGTGTGAAGGCTCAGGCTCAGGCCGAGATCGAACAGGAACTGAACAGCGTCAAAGACGCCCTGCGTGCCCAACTGGGTACCCTGGCTGTTGAAGGCGCAGAGAAGATCCTGGGTGCCACAATCGATCAAAACGCGCACGCGGAGCTGGTTACTAAACTGGCTGCTGAAATTTAAGCGAGGGCGATCATGGCAGAATTGACCACGTTGGCCCGACCTTACGCTAAGGCAGCCTTCGAGCACGCCCAGGCCCACCAGCAACTGGCCTCTTGGTCAGCCATGCTCGGCCTGGCTGCAGCAGTGTCGCAAGACGACACTATGCAGCGCGTGCTCAAGGCCCCGCGACTGACGAGCGCAGAAAAGGCCGCCACGTTTATTGACGTGTGCGGCGACAAGTTCACTGTAGAAGCACAGAACTTCATCAACGTCGTTGCCGAAAACGACCGTCTCCCGCTGTTGCCGGAGATCGCCGCTCTGTTTGACCTGTACAAGGCCGAACAAGAGAAGTCGGTAGACGTTGAAGTCACCAGTGCTTTTGCATTGAACCAAGAACAGCAAGACAAACTCGCCAAGGTTCTCAGTGCACGACTCGACCGGGAAGTGCGCCTGCAAGTTGCGGAGGATGCCAGCCTTATAGGTGGTGTCATCATCCGCGCCGGCGACCTGGTTATCGATGGCTCGGTTCGCGGGAAACTCGCAAGCCTTGCCGAAGCATTGAAATCTTGAGTTTGAAGGGGCAGCAGAGCAATGCAGCAACTCAATCCTTCCGAAATAAGTGAAATTATCAAGGGCCGCATCGAAAAACTCGATGTGACCTCCCAAGCCCGTAACGAAGGCACTGTCGTCAGCGTATCTGACGGTATTGTGCGGATTCACGGTCTGGCCGACGTAATGTACGGCGAGATGATCGAGTTTCCGGGCAGCGTCTTCGGTATGGCTCTCAACCTCGAGCAAGACTCTGTAGGTGCCGTAGTACTGGGCGCATACACGACTCTGGCTGAAGGCATGAGCGCCAAGTGCACTGGCCGTATCCTGGAAGTTCCGGTTGGTAAGGAACTGCTGGGTCGCGTTGTCGACGCACTGGGTAACCCAGTTGATGGCAAAGGTCCACTGGGCAACACCGAGACTGATGCAGTCGAGAAAGTTGCTCCAGGCGTGATCTGGCGTAAGTCGGTAGACCAGCCTGTACAGACTGGCTACAAGGCTGTCGATGCCATGATCCCTGTCGGCCGTGGCCAGCGTGAGCTGATCATCGGTGACCGTCAGATCGGTAAAACCGCTCTGGCGATCGACGCGATCATCAACCAGAAGAACAGCGGCATTTTCTGTGTATACGTAGCGATCGGTCAGAAGCAATCGACCATCGCCAACGTGGTTCGCAAGCTGGAAGAAAACGGCGCGCTGGCTAACACCATCGTCGTTGCTGCCAGTGCTTCCGAATCCGCAGCGCTGCAGTTCCTGGCACCGTACTCCGGTTGCACCATGGGCGAATACTTCCGCGACCGCGGTGAAGACGCGCTGATCGTTTATGACGATCTGTCCAAGCAAGCAGTGGCTTACCGCCAGATTTCCCTGCTGCTGCGCCGTCCACCAGGCCGTGAAGCTTACCCAGGCGACGTGTTCTATCTCCACTCCCGTCTTCTGGAGCGCGCATCCCGCGTATCCGAAGAATACGTAGAGAAGTTCACCAACGGCGCAGTGACCGGCAAAACCGGTTCCCTGACCGCACTGCCGATCATCGAAACCCAGGCTGGCGACGTTTCCGCGTTCGTTCCGACCAACGTGATTTCCATCACCGACGGTCAGATCTTCCTGGAATCGGCCATGTTCAACTCCGGGATCCGTCCTGCAGTGAACGCCGGTGTTTCGGTATCCCGTGTGGGTGGTGCCGCTCAGACCAAGATCATCAAGAAGCTGTCCGGTGGTATCCGTACCGCTCTGGCTCAGTACCGTGAACTGGCAGCATTTGCCCAGTTCGCTTCTGACCTGGACGAAGCGACCCGTAAGCAACTTGAGCATGGTCAGCGCGTTACCGAGCTGATGAAGCAGAAGCAATACGCACCAATGTCGATCGCTGACATGGCGCTGTCGCTGTATGCCGCTGAGCGTGGGTTCCTGACTGACGTCGAAATCACCAAGGTCGGTAGCTTTGAACAAGCGCTGATTGCTTACTTCAACCGCGATCACGCCGAGCTTATGGCGAAGATCAACGTTAAAGGTGACTTCAATGACGAAATCGACGCTGGCATCAAAGCCGGTATCGAGAAGTTCAAGGCCACCCAAACCTGGTAAGCCGCAGCGGGAGCCGCAAGGCTCCCGCTTGCTAACCTGATAGGTGTTACATGGCAGGCGCAAAAGAGATTCGCAGTAAGATTGCGAGCATCAAAAGCACGCAAAAGATTACCAGCGCCATGGAAAAAGTGGCGGTCAGCAAAATGCGCAAGGCACAAATGCGCATGGCTGCTAGCCGTCCTTATGCGGAGCGTATCCGCCAGGTTATTGGGCATTTGGCCAACGCCAACCCGGAATACCGCCACCCGTTCATGATCGACCGCGAAGTTAAGCGTGTGGGTTATGTGGTTGTGAGCAGTGACCGTGGTTTGTGCGGTGGTTTGAATACCAACCTGTTCAAGGCTTTGGTCAAGGACATGGCGGTAAACCGTGAAAACGGCGTCGAGATTGATCTGTGCGTGGTCGGCAGCAAAGGTGCGGCATTTTTCCGTAACTTCGGCGGTAACGTCGTCGCTGCTATCAGCCATCTGGGTGAAGAACCGTCGATCAATGATTTGATCGGCAGCGTTAAGGTGATGCTGGATGCTTACCTGGAAGGCCGTATTGACCGCCTGTCCGTGGTATCCAACAAGTTCATCAACACCATGACGCAACAGCCTACTGTGGAGCAATTGATTCCACTGGTGGCGACCCCGGATCAAGAACTCAAGCACCACTGGGACTATCTCTACGAACCGGATGCCAAAGAGCTGCTAGACGGCTTGATGGTGCGTTACGTGGAGTCGCAGGTGTACCAGGCGGTGGTCGAGAACAGTGCAGCTGAACAAGCTGCGCGGATGATCGCAATGAAGAACGCCACTGATAACGCCGGTGACTTGATCAGCGATTTGCAGCTGATCTACAACAAGGCGCGTCAGGCTGCGATCACCCAAGAGATCTCGGAAATCGTCGGCGGCGCTGCCGCGGTTTAACGGTTCAAATATTCAGAGGATCCAGCTATGAGTAGCGGACGTATCGTTCAAATCATCGGCGCCGTGATCGACGTGGAATTTCCACGCGAAAACGTACCGAGCATCTACAACGCGCTGAAAGTACAAAGCGCGGCCGGAACCACTCTGGAAGTTCAGCAACAGCTGGGCGACGGCGTGGTTCGTACCATTGCGATGGGTTCCACCGAGGGCTTGAAGCGCGGTCTGGAAGTCACCGACTCTGGCGCAGCCATCTCCGTTCCAGTAGGTAAAGCTACCCTGGGCCGGATCATGGACGTTCTGGGCAACCCGATCGACGAAGCTGGCCCGATTGACACCGAAGAGCGTTGGGGCATTCACCGCCCAGCACCGTCCTTCGCTGAGCAAGCTGGCGGCAACGACCTGCTGGAAACCGGTATCAAGGTTATCGACCTGATCTGCCCGTTTGCAAAAGGCGGTAAGGTTGGTCTGTTCGGTGGTGCCGGTGTAGGCAAAACCGTAAACATGATGGAACTGATCCGTAACATCGCCATGGAACACAGCGGTTACTCTGTGTTTGCTGGTGTGGGCGAGCGTACCCGTGAGGGTAACGACTTCTACCACGAGATGAAGGATTCCAGCGTACTGGACAAAGTGGCACTGGTTTACGGTCAGATGAACGAGCCGCCGGGTAACCGTCTGCGCGTAGCACTGACCGGCCTGACCATGGCCGAGAAGTTCCGTGACGAAGGTAACGATGTACTGTTGTTCGTTGACAACATCTATCGTTACACCTTGGCCGGTACTGAAGTATCCGCACTGCTGGGCCGTATGCCTTCGGCAGTAGGTTACCAGCCGACTCTGGCTGAAGAGATGGGTACTCTGCAAGAGCGCATCACTTCGACCAAAAACGGTTCGATCACTTCGATCCAAGCGGTATACGTACCTGCGGATGACTTGACTGACCCGTCGCCTGCGACCACGTTTGCCCACTTGGACGCTACCGTCGTTCTGTCCCGTGACATCGCTTCCCTGGGTATCTACCCAGCAGTAGATCCACTGGATTCGACTTCGCGCCAGCTGGACCCGAACGTAATCGGCCAGGAACACTACGACACCGCTCGCGGCGTTCAGTACGTGTTGCAGCGTTACAAAGAACTGAAGGACATCATTGCGATCCTGGGTATGGACGAGCTGTCGGAAACCGACAAGCAGTTGGTATCCCGCGCTCGTAAGATCCAGCGTTTCTTGTCTCAGCCGTTCTTCGTGGCTGAAGTCTTCACTGGCGCTTCGGGTAAATACGTTTCCCTGAAAGACACCATTGCTGGCTTCAAAGGCATCCTCAACGGTGACTACGACCACCTGCCAGAACAAGCGTTCTACATGGTCGGCGGCATCGAAGAAGCGATCGAGAAAGCCAAGAAACTGTAATTCCAGCGCCCGGCAACGGGCGCTAATCAGGTTGAGGCAATCAGATGGCTAATATGATGACAGTCCATTGCGATATCGTCAGTGCGGAAGGAGAAATCTTTTCCGGTCAGGTCGAGATGGTGATTGCGCACGGCAGCCTGGGTGATCTTGGTATCGCTCTGGGTCACGCTCCGCTGATCACTGAACTCAAGCCGGGTCCGATCCGCCTGATCAAGCTGGGCGGGGAATCGGAGGTGTTTTACATCTCCGGTGGTTACCTCGAGGTTCAGCCGAACATGGTCAAGGTTCTTGCCGACACCGTGCAACGTGCTGCCGACCTGGATGAAGCCTCCGCTCAGGAAGCCGTAAAGGCTGCCGAGAAGGCACTGAACGAAAAAGGCGCAGATTTCGATTACGGATCTGCTGCTGCACGTCTGGCCGAAGCCGCAGCTCAGCTGCGCACCGTCCAGCAAATCCGCAAGAAGTTTGGCGGCTAAGCCTCCTGTCTTATTGTGTGATTGATTAAAAAGGGTAGCCTCGGCTACCCTTTTTCTTTTTCCGCGAAATACTTTTTGGTCGCAACCGCTGACCACCCAGGATTGGTAGCCAGTCATGTCTCTCGATATCGTTATTCTCGCCGCAGGTCAGGGCACCCGCATGCGTTCTGCCCTGCCCAAGGTTCTGCACCCCGTGGCAGGCAACTCCATGCTTGGCCATGTTATCCACAGCGCTCGTCAGCTTGAACCGACCCGCATCCACGTCGTCATTGGTCACGGAGCCGAATTGGTGCGTGAACGCCTGGCTGCTGATGACCTGAACTTTGTGCTGCAAGACAAGCAACTGGGTACCGGCCATGCCGTGGCTCAGGCGCTACCATTTCTGACCGCAGAAAACGTGTTGATCCTGTACGGTGATGTACCGCTGATCGAGGTCGAGACCCTGCAACGTCTGCTCAAGCAAGTTGGTCCCGAGCAACTGGGCCTGCTGACCGTCAACCTGGCCGACCCGACTGGTTATGGTCGTATCGTGCGTGATGCGGATGGCAAGGTGTGTGCGATTGTTGAGCACAAGGACGCAACCGAAGCCGAACGTGCAATTACCGAAGGCAACACCGGGATCCTCGCCTTGCCGACCCGTCGCCTGGCTGACTGGATGAGCCGTCTGTCGAACAACAACGCACAGGGCGAATACTACCTGACCGACGTAATCGCCATGGCGGTCAGCGATGGTTTGGTCGTGGCCACCGAGCATGCCCTTGACCCGATGGAAGTGCAGGGCGCCAACGATCGTAAACAACTCAGTGAGCTGGAACGTCATTACCAGTTGCGCGAAGCCCGTCGCCTGATGGCCTTGGGTGTGACCTTGCGTGACCCGGCGCGTTTCGATGTGCGCGGTGAAGTCACCGTGGGTCGTGATGTGCTGATCGATATCAACGTGATTCTTGAAGGTCGCGTGGTTATTGAGGACGACGTGGTCATCGGCCCGAATTGCGTAATCAAGGACAGCACCTTGCGCAAAGGTGTTGTGATCAAGGCCAATAGCCATCTCGACGGTGCCGTGATGGGCGAGAACAGTGATGCCGGTCCGTTCGCTCGTCTGCGCCCGGGCAGTGTGCTGGATGCCCGTGCCCATGTGGGTAACTTTGTCGAATTGAAAAACGCCCACTTGGGTGAAGACGCCAAATGCGGTCACCTGACTTATCTGGGCGATGCCGAGGTCGGACCGCGCACCAATATCGGTGCTGGCACCATCACCTGCAACTACGATGGCGCCAACAAGTGGAAGACCGTGTTGGGCGCTGATGTATTTATTGGTTCGAACAACTCGTTGATTGCACCTGTGGATATCTCCACCGGTGCTACCACTGCTGCAGGCTCGACCATCAATCAGGATGTTGCCGCGGAGCAACTGGCCGTTGGTCGTGCGCGCCAGCGCAATATTGATGGCTGGAAGCGTCCGGTCAAACAGCCAAAGCCTTGATTTAAAGTTATCCACAGAAAGGCGATGATGATTTAAGGTTATTAACAAGTCATCCTATAACTGTTTTAAATCAATGAGTTACCTAAAGCCTTATTCACGCCCTGTGGATAAGGCTTTGTTTTTTGCGGGCCTAAATAAGCGTTTTGGCCAATGAATACAGGCCCATATCGACTTATTCACAGAAAATAGCCCACAACATTTTCTTGACGAAGGTTTCGAGATACGGTTTCATTGCTTTCGTTATCTTTCGAAACGAAACTTAAGCCGTTATGTCCAAACGTAATACGCCACAACGCAGACACAACATCCTGGCCATGCTTGCCGAGCAGGGCGAAGTCAGTGTGGATGAACTGGCCAAGCGCTTCGAAACCTCTGAGGTTACGATTCGCAAGGATCTGGCTGCACTCGAAAGTAACGGGCTTTTATTGCGTCGTTATGGCGGCGCGATCACCATGCCGCAAGAACTGGTCAGTGATGTCCCTCAGCCAGTTTCTCTTTATAAGCAAGCCATTGCCCGTGCAGCGGTTGGTCTGATTAAAGAGCATGCGCGCATCATCATCGACAGCGGCAGCACCACGGCCTCGATGATTCCACAACTGGGCCTGCAACCTGGCCTGGTAGTGATGACCAACTCCCTGCACGTCGCCAATGCACTCAGTGAACTGGAACATGAGCCTGTATTGCTGATGACCGGGGGCACCTGGGATCCGCACTCCGAGTCCTTTCAGGGACAGGTTGCCGAACAGGTGTTGCGCTCATACGACTTCGATCAACTGTTCATCGGTGCTGACGGCATAGACCTGCAGCGCGGCACGACAACTTTTAACGAGTTGTTGGGTCTGAGCCGGGTCATGGCTGACGTCGCGCGTGAAGTGATCGTGATGGTCGAGTCGGACAAGATTGGTCGAAAAATACCCAACCTGGAACTGCCCTGGAGCAGCGTCCATACCCTTATTACCGATGATCGCCTGCCCCTTGAGGCACGCGAACAGATTCAGGCCCGGGGCATAACATTGTTATGCGCGGCCCTAAGCTAGGAGAACTTTATGTGTGGAATCGTTGGCGCAGTCGCTGAACGTAATATCACGGCCATTCTGCTGGAAGGCCTGAAACGTCTTGAATACCGTGGTTACGACAGCGCAGGTGTGGCTGTTTTCACCAACAACGGCACCCTGGAACGCATGCGCCGCAACGGCAAAGTGGCCGAGCTGGAACAAGCTCTGGCCGGTGAGCCATTGGCCGGTCGTCTGGGCATTGCCCATACCCGTTGGGCCACCCACGGTGCGCCGTGCGAGCGTAACGCTCACCCGCATTTCTCCGGTTCCGATCTGGCTGTTGTACATAACGGCATCATCGAAAACCATGAAGCCCTGCGTGAGCAGCTCAAAGGCTTGGGCTATGTGTTTACCTCGGACACTGACACCGAAGTCATTGCCCACCTGCTAAACCACAAACTCAAAGATCACAGCGACCTGACCGAGGCCCTCAAGGCCACCGTTAAAGAGTTGCACGGTGCCTACGGCCTGGCTGTGATCAGCGCCAAGCAACCGGATCGTCTGGTTGCAGCCCGCAGCGGCAGCCCGCTGGTGATTGGCCTGGGCCTGGGTGAAAACTTCCTGGCCTCCGACCAATTGGCACTGCGTCAGGTCACTGACCGTTTCATGTACCTGGAAGAAGGCGATATCGCTGAAATCCGTCGTGACAGCGTGCAGATCTGGGACGTAAACGGTCAGAGCGTTCAACGCGAAGCCGTGCAATACAGCGATGGCGCCGAAGCGGCCGACAAGGGCGAGTATCGCCACTACATGCTCAAGGAAATCCACGAGCAACCAGCAGTAGTTCAACGCACCCTGGAAAATCGCCTGGGTGCTGACCATGTACTGGTTCAAGCTTTCGGTCCACAAGCGAAGGAATTGTTCGCCAAGGTTCGCAATGTTCAGATCGTCGCCTGTGGTACCAGCTACCACGCCGGCATGGTTGCCCGTTACTGGCTCGAAAGCCTGGCAGGCATTCCGTGCCAGGTTGAAGTGGCCAGCGAGTTCCGCTACCGCAAAGTTGTGGTGCAACCGGACACCCTGTTTGTTTCGATCTCGCAATCGGGCGAAACCGCTGACACCCTGGCAGCACTGCGCAATGCAAAAGAATTGGGCTTCCTCGGTAGCCTGGCGATTTGCAACGTAGGTATCAGCTCGCTGGTTCGTGAGTCTGATCTGACGCTGCTAACCCAAGCAGGTCGCGAAATCGGTGTGGCTTCCACCAAGGCATTTACCACCCAGCTGGTAGGCCTGTTGCTGCTGACCCTGTCTCTGGGCCAGGTGCGCGGCACCCTGGAAGAGGGCGTTGAAGCACAGCTGGTAGAAGAACTGCGTCGTTTGCCAGCGCGTCTGGGCGAAGCCCTGGCGATGGATTCGGTGGTTGAAAAAGTGGCTGAATTGTTTGCCGATAAACATCACACCCTGTTCCTGGGCCGTGGCGCTCAGTTCCCGGTGGCAATGGAAGGTGCACTCAAGCTCAAAGAAATTTCGTACATCCACGCTGAAGCGTACCCGGCGGGCGAGTTGAAGCACGGCCCTCTGGCACTTGTGGATAACGATATGCCGGTAGTGACCGTTGCTCCGAACAATGAGCTGTTGGAGAAACTTAAATCCAACCTGCAAGAAGTGCGTGCCCGCGGTGGCGAGCTGATTGTGTTTGCTGATGAACAAGCCGGTATGAGCAACGGCGAAGGCACCCATGTGATCAACATGCCGCATATCCACGATGTGCTGGCGCCGATCCTCTACACCATCCCGCTGCAATTGCTGTCGTACTACGTGGCCGTGCTTAAAGGCACTGACGTGGACCAGCCGCGTAACCTGGCTAAATCCGTGACTGTGGAATAAATCACAGCTGCGGCACTACTCAGTGGTTTTAGAGAGTTAAAACTGTCGCGAATGAAGGGAGCCACTTACGGGCTCCCTTCTTCGACAGATCCCCTTCTTCCAGGTTGCTTGACCAACACTGAGGGAAAGATTCAATTACAGATGGAAATGGCCCGCAGCCTCTGGCTGGTAAAGCACTTTCCTGATCTCAATTCGGCGGGTCCGATCAGAAATTCGCCAGTCTATGGCGTCCCCCTCCTGATACCCCAGGATGGCAGCACCAATGTCGGAATACACAGAGTGCCTCCCGGCGTTACTGTCCGCGTCTTCTGGGTAGACCAAGGCCACTTCGATCTCTTCGTCGTCCAGTTGCACTAAAGCCCTGGAGTTCATCGTGACGACATTGCCCGCCACCTGCTGCGGCTTGACGACAATGGCTCGTTCAAGCTCATGTTCGAGCTCAACAACCGTCGGACCTTGCTCCAGAGCGATTAGACTCTCGAGCCTGGCCTTGTCGATTTCAGTGATGTAGATCCTGGTGGAGTCGCCAACGGTACCTTCGCGCAAGAGCTGGAGATAGCGCCCCGCTGCCATGGAAAATGACTTCAATGTGGGCGTTTCGCTTTCAAGCACAAAGCCGCTGCGCAGAAAGGCTTTTACCGAGCGTGTGTTGTCCGGGTGGATCTTGGCGATGAGCTTCTTGGCCCGCATGTCGAGGAAGGCCAGTTTCATGCCTTCGCGGATCGTGCGGGCGCCAAGGTTTCGGCCCCATTTGTCGCTGTCTCCGATGACCAGGACTATCTCGCAATTTGAGCCGGTCTTGATCAGACGGACAAAGCCTACCGGGGCGTCATGCCGGTCATAAGCCATGAAGAATCGGCCACCCTGGTTGAACAGATGGGTCAGGATTGGCAATTGGGTTCTATCAATGGCTTGCTCGATGGAGCGGGAGACATGACGTGAATCGCTCAGATAACAGGTGACGCGCTCATCTTCCAACCAATCCATCAACGTCAACGCATGCGCCCGAGTAACTTCCGGGCACAGCGAAATGAAAGGCTTGTTCATCTTCACCACACTTATTTTCAAGGGATGAAAGCCCTTCATGGCTACGGCCATGACGGTTCTTTCGGCAACCGGCTATTTTAAGACATAACGCAAGTAATGCCGAATGGTCGGGAGAGTTCGGGGATATCTTCGTTTACCCTTTGGTCCGACCCAGAGCCTCGCCGCAAGCAGCGCCAGCAAATGTACGTGGATGTCTTGTGGTTTCTGGGTTGTGGATAACTTCAGCAAGGAGCTGGCATGCTTTACACCAATGCGCTGAAACAATTGGATATGCAGGATATTTCGATCGTCTTGCTGTTGATCGAAAATCGCAGCGCCAAGCGTGTGGCAGAAATGTTGAATCTCAGCCAATCAAGCATCAGTTACAGCCTGAAAAAACTCCGCCACTGTTTCGACGACAAACTCTTCGAGAACACCGACGGCGCCATGCAACCCACGGCACGGGTGCTGGCGATCAAGCCCTATCTGCAAAACATCCTGCAGTGCATCAATCAGTGCGCCAAGGAAGGAGCAGGGCAGGGCACCGCGCTGCGTCAGTGGAATATCACTGCCCCGGAATATTTTGAAATTCTCATGTTGCCTGCATTGTTGCAGCAGGTGCGTTCAACCGGGCGCAACTGGGCGTTGAGTGTGAGCCGCCTGGGCCAGGATTTGCCCATCAGTGAGTTATTGGCTTCTGACACCGACGTTTGCTTTGGCTTCGGCCCGGGCTATCACCAACGGCATCCGTTGCTGGGCTATCGCAGCCTTACTGAAGATTCTTTTGTGTGCCTGTCCAGCGTGGCAAAACATCAGGCTAAATCTTTTTTGGATATTGATGAATTTTGTGACACGCCGCACATATTTCCAACGCCGTGGCTGTCGGAAAAAAACATGGTGGATGGCTGGCTGGAAAAACAGTCGCGGCGTAGAAATATTTTTACCCGGGCCAACTCCTATCACGCCGGGGTCAATGTTTTATTGGCGGTGCCGGCACTGATCGTGATCCCGAAAAAAATAGTGGCGACGTTGAATGTGCCGCCAAACATTAAAGTTCTCCAACCGCCGCCCGGTTTTCCGACTTTCACTCTGGACATGATCTGGAGCCGTGAACGAACCATCCACAGCGACTTTCATGAGCTGGAAGGGTTGATCGAAAAAATAAAAAAATAAATTTCAGGTGCGCAAAATCGCCTGCGGGTGCTGGTGTGCGCTATACATTCCCACTGCTTATCCCGCAGGGTAGGGCACGGCCATGAACTGAAAAGGAATTTTCGATGATCAAGCAATTTATCAAACCCGCCCGCACCGGTGCGGTTTTTCTAGTGACTTGCCTGGCGGCTTCCATCGCCTGTGCCAGCGATAAAACCAGTTACCCGGACGCCGCTGCCAGCGACCCGGCGAAGCTGGGCTGGATGGTCGGTGCACCGCCCCCGCCGGATCGCATCGTGCGCTTTGCCGACGGCAGTTATTTCCAGTTTCCCGCCATGCGCTGGAGTGTTTCCAACTTCCGTCAATTGATGCCTACCACCAATGTCTCCCGTGGCCTGGGTGCGCCCGTGCCGCTGGCCAAAGCCTTGCGCACGGATATCGACGCCTTGACCTTCGTGCCACTGGGCAGCAAGGAGCCGATGACCTGGGAACAGTCGCTGGCGGCGAACTACACCGACGGCATTGTGGTGCTGCACCGCGGCAAAATTGTTTATGAGCGTTACTTTGGTGTGTTGACCCCCGAAGGCCAGCACGGCGCCATGTCGATGACCAAGTCCGTGGTGGGCACGATGGGCGCGATGCTGGTGGCTGATGGCACGTTGGATGCCAATAAAAAAATTGCTGAGTATGTACCCGAGCTGGCCAAGTCGGCCTTTGGCAACGCCACCCTGCGCCAGGTGCTGGACATGACCACGGGGCTTAAATACAGCGAAGATTATGCCGACCCCAATGCGGAAGTCTGGAAGCATGCCCAGGCGGGTAATCCGCTCCCCAAACCCAAGGACTACACCGGCCCGCAAAGCTATATGGAATATTTGCAGACGGTCGAGTCGGAGGGGGAGCACGGCGAGGCCTTCGCTTATAAAACCGTGAACACCGATGTGCTGGGCTGGGTCATTGCACGAGTGACAGGGCGTAACGTTGCGCAATTGCTCTCGGAAAAAATCTGGCAGCGCATTGGCGCTGAACAATCGGCCTATTTCACCGTGGATTCAATCGGTACCCCGTTTGCGGGGGGTGGTTTGAATACAGGGCTACGGGACATGGCCCGCTTTGGAGAAATGATCCGTAACAATGGTCAGTATCTCGGCAAGCAAATCGTACCCAAGGCGGTTGTCGATGACATTCGTGGTGGCGGCGATAAAGCGGCCTTTGCCAAAGCCGGTTATGACTTGCTCAAGGGCGCCAGCTATCGCGACATGTGGTGGGTGACGCACAACGCGGATGGTGCCTTTATGGCGCGCGGTGTTTACGGTCAGCGCACCTACATTGACCCGAAAGCCGAAATGGTTATTGTGCGTTATGCCTCCAACCCGGTTGCCAGCAACTCGGCTAACGATCCGGTGACTATTCCTGCATTTGAAGCCCTGGCCAAACAGTTGATGACTCACCCGGACTGATAGCGCCAAAAAACGCTGGGAGTCGTGCTTGACCGGCTCCCATAGCGGCGTTTCGCCGTTTTTAAACCAAGATGAAGAATCCGTAAGCTCGACAAAAGTTTCATCATTTCTGCGATATCGTAACTAGATATTTCATAAGTGAGTGTTTCCATGCGTGTCGATTTAGAGGCAGAGGAGGGCCGGCTCGAGTCTTTGCCTCGTTTCCAAAGCGCCAGCGCACAGGCTCGTCAGCTCTATCTACTGGGGGTAGTGCTGGCAGTCCTGGCGTTGCTGGCGTGGGTGCTGGCATTTTTTATAGGTCTGTTTTCATCGGAATCGCTGTGGCCGGTGCTGCTGGGCAATAACGCAGCAGCCATGCTGGTGCTGGCCGCAGGCGTTCAATCGGCTTACTGGGTGGCGGATTGGCGCAATGACGCACTCAACCCCGCACCACAGGTGGCTGAGGTCGCTCCCGACGAACAGTTGCGTGGCATTGAACGTTTTAACCAGCGGATTGATGCCGGGGCAAAACAGGTGCTGGCCACCATCGGCGCGCCCGTTTTGTGGCTGGCAGGCGTGAGCGGTGTCGCCTGGTGGAGCGTCCAGCACACCTGGAACCTGGCTTTACCCGGTTTGGCTCTGGGAACCTGGGGCAGTGTCGCGGCTGGCATTGCGGTGCTGTGCGCGTTTGCACTGTTAGTGTTCGAACGTTTCCTGGCGCAGCAACACCCTGGCCAATGGCCGGAGGCGCGTTTGCTGGCACCGTTGGTTCGCGTGCCCATCCTCACTTTGCTCCTGAGCGCCGTGTGCCTGATTTTCAGCAGCGACGATGCGGTGTGGCCTGCCCGCCTCGCGGTGCTGACCGGGTTGCTACCTGCTGCCGTGGCTATTGAGCTGATTCTGAGGGCGCTGGCTGCACTGTTCATCCCGCGCCGCGACAAACTAGAACCGCGCATGATCGGGCAAAGCTTTGTCGCTGGTATGTTGCGTTGGCCGCCTCAGCCATTGCTGACGCTGCAGAGCGAATTGCATAACCGGTTCGGCATCGACCTGCGCCAAATCTGGGCTTTTACCTTTATGCGCAAAGCGTTTTTCCCGGTGCTGGCGGTGGTTGCTGCTGTCGGCTGGGTGCTGAGCGGTGTGAGTGAAATCCCGCTGCAAGGTCGAGGGATTTATGAGCGCTTTGGTGAGCCGGTTGAAGTGTTGGGCCCGGGTTTGCACGTGGGCCTGCCATGGCCTTTTGGGCGAGTCCTGGCGGTGGAAAACGGTGTGGTACATGAGTTGGCCACTAGCACAGAATCGACTGTCGATCCGCTACTCACGCCTGCCGATGGTTTACCACCGCTTACCGCCAATCGCCTGTGGGATGCCACCCATGTGAATGACAAGTCCCAGGTAATTGCCAGCGACAGTGGCGACAAACAGGGCTTTCAGATCGTCAATATGGACGTGCGTTTTGTCTATCGCATTGGCCTGAGCGACCACGCCGCCATTGCCGCCACTTATCACAGTGCTGATGTACCGACGCTGATTCGCACTACCGCCAGCCGCATTCTGGTACACGACTTTGCCTCTCGGACGCTTGATGGTGTGCTCGGTGAGCAGCGCAGTGCGCTGGCCGATGATATAGGCCACGCCGTGCAGGCTGATCTGGATGGCCTGGACAGCGGGGTGGAAATTCTTGCCACCGTGGTTGAAGCCATCCACCCACCTGCCGGGGCCGCCAATGCCTATCACGGTGTGCAGGCAGCACAGATCAGCGCGCAGGCCCTGATTGCCCGCGAACGGGGAGCGGCCAGTGAACAAGCCAATGTGGCGCAATTGCAGGCCAGCGTCGCCCTGGATCAAGCCCATGCGCTGGCGCGTGAAATAAATGCCACCGCACTGACAGCTGACCTGCGCTTTGGCGCCGAGCAAAAAGCCTACGCCAGTGCCGGTCATGCGTTCCTTTTGGAACAGTACCTGAGCCAGTTAAGCCAGGGGCTGAACAATGCCCGATTGCTGATCCTCGACCATCGCCTTGGGGGCAGCAGTGCGCCGACCCTCGACCTGCGTTCTTTCACGCTGCCGGCCGATCCTGTCGCGCCGCGTAAAGCTGCTCAGTAAGGAGTCTTCTCTTGTCTCAATCCCACGATCACAGCAGCCATCATCATGGCTGTTCCCACCACGGTCATCACCATCATGACGATACCCTTGAGCCAAGCCCCTTCCCGTGGCGACGCATGGGCTGGGCGGCATTGCTGGTGCTGTTCGCCATCGCCGCGGCGAGCCTGGTGCAAGTACGTTCCGGCGAAGCCACGGTAATTACCCGCTTTGGCAACCCGGCCCGGGTGCTGCTGGAGCCCGGTCTGGGCTGGCGCTGGCCGGCGCCATTTGAAGTCAGCGTGCCGGTGGATCTGCGTTTGCGCACCACCTCCAGCGGCCTGCAGGACGTGGGCACTCGCGATGGTCTGCGGATTATTGTGCAGGCCTATGTGGCCTGGCAGGTGCAGCCCGATGCCGAGAATGTGCAGCGCTTTATGCGCGCCGTACAAAATCAGCCTGACGAAGCGGCGCGGCAGATCCGTACATTTGTGGGGTCGGCACTGGAAACGACGGCTGCCAGTTTTGATCTTTCAAGCCTGGTGAACACCGATGCCAGCCAGGTCAAAATTGCCGACTTTGAAGCGCAATTGCGTCAGCAGATCGAACAGCAATTGCTCAACACCTATGGTGTGCGTGTGCTGCAAGTGGGCGTGGAGCGCCTGACTTTGCCATCGGTCACGCTCACGGCGACGGTTGACCGCATGCGTGCCGAGCGCGAAACCATCGCCACGGAGCGCACCGCCGCAGGCAAGCGCGAAGCGGCGCAAATCCGCTCCGCTGCCGAACGCGATGCGCGCATCCTGCAGGCCGATGCGAGCATCAAGGCCGCGGATATCGAAGCGCAGTCGCGGGTAGAAGCCGCGCAGATTTATGGTCGTGCCTATGCCAGTTCGCCCGCGCTGTACAACGAACTGCGCGCGCTCGATACGCTGGGAACAATGGTTAATCCCGGCACAAAAATTATTTTGCGCACCGATGCCGCACCCTTCCGGGTACTGGTCGATGGCCCGCCGAAGCTGGATGCCAAGGCTGGATCGCAGCCATGAGCCAGGCACCTGATGAAATCAAAGGTGTCAGCAGCCCATGGCAACAGGCGGGGCGACTGGCATTTTTGGGCCTGTACGCGGTGACTGTATTCGCGGCGGTTGCCTGGGGGTTTTCCAATGTGCGTCAGATCGATCCGCAAAATCGTGCCGTGGTATTGCGCATGGGCGCGTTGGACCGTATCCAGAATGCCGGCTTGTTGTGGGCGTGGCCAAAGCCTTTCGAGCAAGTGGTGATCGTCCCCGCAGCAGACCGCGTGAGTGAACGCCGGATTGAAAATCTGCTGCGCTCGGATGTGGCGTTGCAGGCCGATCGAAAAGCTTCGTTCGCCACGCCGGTCAGCGATGCGCTGGCCGGTTCCGGGTATTTGCTGACCGGTGATGCTGGCGTGGTGCAACTGGATGTACGGGTGTTTTACAACGTCACCGAGCCCTATGCGTTTGTGCTGCAAGGTGAGCATGTACTGCCTGCGCTGGACCGGTTGGTGACACGTAGCGCCGTTGCGCTGAGCGCCGCCCGCGATCTGGACACGATTCTGGTGGCGCGCCCGGAACTGATCGGCAGCGACAGCCAGGCAGCTGAACGCCGTGAGCGCCTGCGCGGTGATCTGGTGCAAGGCATCAACCAACAACTCGCATCCCTGAGTGCCACCGGGCAGGGTATTGGTTTGCAAGTGGTACGGGTGGATGTGCAATCGAGTTTGCCGGGCCCTGCGGTGAATGCCTTCAATGCGGTACTGACGGCCAGCCAGCATGCGGAGCAAGCGGTGGCTGCAGCGCGCAATGAAGCGGCCAAAGTCACCCAATCGGCCACCCAGCAGGCTGATCGCAGTGTCGAGCAGGCCCAGGCCCAGGCCAGCGAGCGTCTGGCCAAGGCTCAGGCAGATACGTCTACCATCATCAACCTGGCCAAGGTACAGCAGGCCGGCAATGACTCTGGCTTGATGTTGCGCCTGTACCGCGAACGCATGCCCAGGATTCTGGGGCAGGCCGGTTCTGTCACCAGCGTCGATCCCAACGATGATTCCCGCCTGATTATTCAGGGAGCCGAACAATGAATGCGTCTGCCACTCAACCCGCCGTGAGCCTGTTGACCGGTCCCGAACAACGTCGCGCAGCGCGCCAACTGACACTGGCCATGCTGGCGCTGGGCTTGTTGGGTTTAGGGCTGGTATGGCGCTGGCTGATGCCCGCGCAAATCGGCGTCAGTCAGTTGCTGCTGGGTTTTGCTTCAATATTGGTGGCCGTGCCGGTCATGCGTTCGGCCTGGTACAGCCTGCGCTACCCGAGCCTGCACGGGATCACCGACCAGTTAATTGCCTTGGCCATGCTCGGCGCCTGGGCCACCGGCGATTTGCTGACGGCGGCTTTGCTGCCGATCATCATGATTTTTGGCCATGTGCTGGAAGAGCGCAGTGTGATTGGCTCCCAGGAAGCGATCCATGCCCTGGGCAAACTGACCCGCAGCCAGGCGCGTTTATTTCAGGCTGACGGCAGTTTGCTGGAAGTCGACAACGCCACCCTTAAAAGCGGCGATCAGGTAGAGGTGCGCGCTGGAGATCGGGTGCCCGCCGATGGTCTGGTACTGGCAGGGCAGGCCAGCCTGGATACGGCCTCTATTACCGGTGAGTCAGTGCCGCTGGAAGTCGGTAGCGGCATGCCGGTCTTTGGTGGGGCCATCAACCTCGATGGTTTACTGCGGGTACAGGTTACCCGCACCGGTGAAGAATCGACATTAGGTAAAGTCATCGCCCTGATGCAAAGCGCCGAGCGCGCCAAGCCGCCGATCACCCGTTTGCTTGAACGCTATGCTGGCAGTTATATGGTGTTGGTGTTGATGATTGCAGCAGTGACCTGGTTTATCACCAACGATGCCCAGGCCATGCTGGCAGTGCTCGTGGCTGCGTGCCCTTGTGCGCTGGTGTTGTCGGCACCGGCGACGGCGATTGCCGGGATTGCCGTGGCGGCGCGCCACGGGATCTTGATCCGTAGTTCGGCGTTTCTGGAAGAGCTGGCAGACCTCAGCTCATTGGTTGTGGATAAAACCGGCACCCTGACCTACGGCACTTTGCGCCTGCAAGCGATCGAAACCGATGTGCTGCACGAGCAACCGCTGCTGCAACTGGCCGCCAGTTTGGGCGCCGCCAGCAGCCACCCGGTGAGCCGGGCGCTGGCCGGGTTGGTGAGCCACGAGCAGATGCTCCCCCTCAATGATGTGCGCGAGCGACAAGGGTTGGGCATTGTGGCCAGCACCGGGCAGGGTGAAGCAGCGTTGGGCCGTCCTGAATTGTTCAGCCAATTGAACATCACCACCAGTGCCGTGCCTGACCACGATGGCCCCATTGCCGGGCTTTCCCTCAATGGCAATTTCCTGGGCTGGCTGTTGCTGGCAGATAGCGTAAAACCCGAAGCCCGACAGGCGTTAAGTGAATTACGTGAACTGGGGCTTGGGCGCCAGGTGCTGCTGACCGGCGACCGCCAGAGCGTGGCCGAGCATTTGGCGCACACTGTGGGCATCAACGAAGTTCAAGCGCAGGCACTGCCCGAAGACAAGCTCGAACGTGTGCTGAGTGAAATCGGCAACGGCTTTCGGCCTATGGTGGTGGGCGATGGTATCAACGATTCGCTGGCGCTCAAGGCCGGTGTGGTGGGGGTTGCCATGGGCGCCGGTGGCGCGGATATCGCGCTGGCTTCATCGGATATCGTGTTGATCGGCAGCGATTTGCGTCGGCTGGGCACCTGCGTGCGCCTGAGCCGTGAGTGCCGGCATACTTTGCAGGTCAATGTGATCATCGGCCTGGGCTGGACCCTGGCGATTGTCGCGGCGGCGGCGTTTGGCTGGCTGGGGGCCGCCGGCGCGATGATCGCCGCGGTGTTGCATAACCTCAGCACATTGCTGGTGCTGGGCAATGCCGGGCGTTTGCTGCGGTTTCATGAACCCCTGCAGCCGGTGAAGTTGGCTTGAAAGTGATTCGGATAAACGGTCGCGCCCGCTCTAGCGTCGACCTCCTGTCCGCGAAGCTGACAGTTTTCGTTATTCGTCTAACCTATAGTTTTGATATCTGAAATGAAGGAGGATTACAGATGCTCGCGCAACTTCCACCGGCCTTACAGAAACTTCAACTTCCATTACGCCTGAGGCTGTGGGACGGGCACGAGTTCAATTTCGGCCCGACGCCCAGCGTCACGATCGTGGTCAAGGACCCGACCCTGGTGGCTCAATTTACCCACCCCAGCCTCGACTTGCTGGGCAGTGCCTTCGTTGAGGGTCGGCTTGAACTGGAAGGCTCTATCAGCGAAGCGATTCGGGTATGCGATGAGTTGAGCCAGGCGCTGGTAGATGATGATGACTACGCCCCGCCACCCCGGGTTTATCACGACAAGGCGACTGACGCCGAGTCCATCTCTTATCACTACGACCTGTCCAATGACTTCTACCAGCTGTGGCTTGATCGCGACATGGCGTATTCCTGTGGTTATTTTGAAACCGGGGAAGAGAGTCTGGACGAAGCCCAGCAAGCCAAGTTTCGTCTGCTATGCCGCAAGCTGCGACTCAAGCCCGGCGAATACTTGCTGGATGTAGGCTGCGGTTGGGGCGGGCTGGCGCGGTTTGCCGCACGCGAATATGGGGTCAAGGTATTCGGGATTACCCTCAGCAAGGAACAACTCAAACTTGCCCGTGAGCGCGTCAACGCTGAAGGTCTGCAAGACAAGGTTGATCTGCAACTGCTCGATTATCGCGATCTGCCGCAGGATGGCCGGTTCGACAAAATCGTCAGCGTCGGGATGTTTGAACACGTCGGGCACGCCAACCTGCGCGAATACTGCGAAATTCTCTCCAGAGCGGTGCGCGAAGGCGGGTTGGTGATGAACCACGGGATCACTTCCAAGCACACCGATGGCCGCCAGGTTGGTCGGGGTGCAGGGGATTTTATCGATCGTTATGTGTTCCCCAATGGCGAGTTGCCGCATCTGTCGATGATGACTGCCGAAATCAGCGAGGCCGGGTTGGAAGTGGTCGATGTTGAAAGTTTGCGCCTGCACTACGCGCGTACGCTGGAGCATTGGAGCCAGCGCCTGGAGCAAAAACTGGATGCTGCCGCCAAGCAGGTACCGGAGCAGGCCCTGCGGATCTGGCGTTTGTATCTGGCCGGTTGTGCCTACGCCTTTGCCCATGGCTGGATCAACATCGACCAGATTCTGGCGACCAAGCCCCATGCCGATGGCTCGTTGGAGTTACCACCGACCAGGGCGGATATTTACCGCTGAGCGTGGGTTTCCCAGGTGATGGGTTGCGGGTCTTGTATCAGGTTTCTGTCCAGGACGAAGCGCCCATTCTGGAGCCCGATATTTTGATCAACCTTGGCCAGGGCTTTTTGCTCAAACGTCAGTGAGCTTTTGTTGAAAACAAGGTCGTGGCGGGCAACATTGCCGCCCCAGTCCGGTGAGGGGAGGGAGATGTAACTGATGCGGTATTGGTCGTCAGTAAAATCTCCCTCCACTACATACACGCCGTAATGGTTCTCTCCCGGGGAGATGATTTTGTAGAGGCCATTGTCGTAGTAGTACAGCACCGCCTCTTCAAAGGGTTTTTCGCTATACATCTTCTTGTAGTGCAGCCGGTGGATAAACGTTGGCTGGCCCACTTCTACGTTGATAAGCGGCGGGGTGTGAGGGGTGTCTTTGGTCTGAGCTGAAGCAAGCGTGCTGATAGTGAAGAGCACACCCATTAACGAGAATCTCATTATTTTTATTCCTTAAACTGAACGGCCCGGGTTATTCCGGGCCATTCAGTTTATGGAATCCTGCTTGACGCTTTTGCCTGCCCTGAGTAATTCAGATCCGTCCTACACAGCTATAAAACCGGTGAAACCAGTCTGGCTATTCGCATGCCCAGTTGCTGCAAACGGTGTGTGGCTTTGATATCGGCATCAGTGATTTCACGGGCCAGTGCGAAGTCATCAAGCAGCATATGCTCGACTTGCCTGGCGAAGTCTTGGTCGACGGTCAGCAGCATGACTTCAAAGTTGAGACGGAACGAGCGGTTGTCCATATTGGCGCTGCCAATGGCGCTGATCTCGTCATCGACCAGTACTACTTTTTGATGCACAAAACCGGGCTGGTAACGGAAGATCCGTACGCCTGCGCGTACTGCCTCGAAGGCATACAGGCTGGATGCGGCGTACACGATTTTGTGGTCCGGGCGTGAAGGTATCAGGATGCGTACATCCACGCCGCGCAGCACGGCGAGCCTGAGCGCGGAAAACACCGCTTCGTCAGGTACAAAGTAAGGGCTGGTAATCCACACCCGTTGATTGGCGGCATGGATAGCTTCAACGAAAAACAGCGAACAGGTTTCGTATGGATCTGCCGGGCCGCTGGCCAGGAACTGGCAGAGCACGCCACCGTCCGGGTAGCTTTGTGGCAGGATCAGGGGCGGCAGTTTGCGTGCGGCCCAGAACCAGTCCTCGGCAAACGACTCCTGCAGGCAGGCCACAACAGGGCCGGTGACTTCCACATGGGTATCGCGCCACGGCGACAGCGGGGGCTTGGCACCCAGATATTCATCGCCAACGTTATGGCCGCCGACAAAACCGCGCACGCCATCCACGACCACCACTTTGCGATGGTTACGGAAGTTGACCTGGAAACGACTGATCCAGCCGCCACGGGTGGCAAACGCATAAGTTTGTACGCCACCTGCGCGCAGGGTCTCGGCATAAACTTTTGGCAAGGCATGGCTGCCGATACTGTCATACAGCAGATGTACCGCGACCCCTTGCGCGGCTTTTTCGAGCAGCAGTGCATGCAGTTTCATGCCCAGGTCATCGTCGTGGATGATAAAAAACTGCACCAGCACCACTTCTCTGGCTGAGCGAATGGCATCGAAAATGGCGTCAAATGTCGCCGTGCCATTGATCAACAGGCGCACGCTGTTGTTGGCCAGGCATGGCATGCGACCCAGTCTGGGCATTGCGCGCAGCGAGGCGTAGGCTTTTGAGCTGCGTGCGGCCAGTGCTTCTTCGACCCATGGGCGCCAGCTCAGATGGGTGATGGCTTCACGCATTTCCTGGTTGGCATCGCGTCGGGCTCGAATGTAATCGTCAAAAGTACTACGGCCAAAGATCAGATACGGGATCAGCGTGAAGTAAGGAATAAAGAACAGCGACATAGCCCAGGCAATCGAGCCCTGCGCAGTCCTGACCGTCAGCACTGCATGCACGGCGGCAATCAGGCCTAAGCTGTGGATTAATAAAATCAGATAACCAAGTACGTGCGGGCCTAGATAATCCATGCGTATCCTTACTCCAAAATGTCTAATGCCAGTACTAACAGACCATGATCTGTTATGAATGTCCTATTTGTTTGCGGGCGCAACACTTGCCCTTTTTTGACGTCTAACGCTGACAATCGCGTAGGAGTTGCTTGATGAATGTTCGTCTGCTTGGGCTGTTCATGGCCTGTGGTTTGTCGATTCCTGTGGCTCAGGCCCAGATGCTGCAACCGGGGCTTTGGGAACTCAGCTCCAGCAATATGCAGGTAGATGGCCAACAGCTGCCTGAACTGCAGGTAATGTTAGGCCAATTACAGAATATGCTAACCCCGGAACAAAAAGCCCAACTGGAAAGCCAGGGGCTGACCATGGCGGGCAAAGGTGTGCGGGTGTGCCTGACGCCCGAGCAAGTGAAGTCAGACAACATTCCGCTGACTGACCCCAAGTCTGGGTGTACCCAGCAGATCACTGAGCGTAGTGGAAATCAGTGGAAGTTTCGCTTTAGTTGTCCAAAAGCCCAGGGCGCAGGTGTGGCAACGTTTGCCAGTGATCGGGAGTTCACCACCCAAGTAAATGGCACCTTCAATGCGACCGGGATACAGCAGAAGGGCAGCATGGATACCCGTGCTGTCTGGTTGGGACAAAACTGTGGAACCGTCAAACCGCGTACTTGATCAGAACTCGTTTTGCAGCGCTTTATAGCCGCGCACCAAATCCACATTGGTGCGCGCTACATCTTCTGAAAACTCCGATGCGCTAACACTCACTGGCGCAAATTGGCTCAGGTCCGTGTTTGGTCCGATTCGGGTCGTGGAAGGCACATAGAAGTTATCCGGCAGGTCGCGGCCATCCACGACCGAGTTATGCCGCACCACACAGCCATCACCCAACTCGCAATTGAACAGCACACTGTTGAAACCGATAAATACCCTATCGCCAACACGGCATGGCCCGTGAACGATGGAACGATGTGCTATCGAAGTGTTTTCACCAATGATGACCGCCGCGCCGGACTTTGAGTGAATGACCACGCCGTCCTGAATATTTGAATTAGCGCCGATGCTGATCGGTTGCATGCCGCCGTCCTTGTCGACTTCATCGGCGCGGATCACGGCGTACGGTCCGACAAATACGTTTTCGCCGATCACTACTTTGCCGCAAATGATGGCCGTTCTGTCGACATAGGCGGACTCGGCGATTTGTGGCAAGTCGCCTGATGGATTTTTTCGGATCATGGTGTGCTCAATGCGTTGTGCAGGGTGGTGAGGTTGTATTCGAAAAGGCCAAGAAAAGTGCTGGCCGGACCTTCACTGGCCAGGGCATCGGAGTACAGCGTGCCACCAATCTGTGCGCCACTTTCATCGGCAATCTGCTGCAACAGACGCGAGTCTTTAATGTTCTCCATAAATACGGCCCTCACCTTGTCGGCCCGTATCTGACGAATCAGCGAAGCGACTTCAGCGGCCGAAGGTTCGCGCTCAGTGGACAAGCCCTGAGGTGCCATAAAGTCGATGCCATAGGCCTGGCCCAGATAGCCGAAGGCATCATGGGAGGTCACGATACGGCGATTGCCGGCGGGCAGGTTGCCCAGCTCAGTTATGGCCTCGGCTTGCAGTCGATCCAGCTTTTTCAGATAAGCCGCAAGGTTGCGGTTGTAGTACGCCTCATCGGCCGGGTCGGCCTTGATCAGCGCTTGAGTGATGTTGTTCACATACAGTTTTGCGTTTGTCAGGTTGTGCCAGGCGTGAGGGTCGGGGATGGTTTCGCCGTCTTCCTCCATCGTGTGAGCAGCCACTCCTTTGCTGGCAGTCACGATAGCCCCCGGGGTTTCGGTACTGCTCACCAGGCGATCAAGCCAGGGCTCGAACCCCAGGCCATTTTTGATAATGATCTTGGCATTGAGCAGTGCCTTGGCATCGTCCGGGGTGGGCTCATAGGTATGTGCATCCTCATCAGGGCCGACCAGCGCGCTGACGTGCACATGTTCGCCGCCGATTGCCCGGGTCATGTCGCCGAGAATGCTGAAGCTGGCAACGACAGGTATTTTCGGTGTCTGAGCCGCGACGCCAAGGGACAAGCCCATCGCCACGCACATACTGAATATCATGGTTAGAGCACGCATCGTGTTGCACCTCATCGGGATGACAGCAAAGGCGGTCGGCGCAGCAAACCGTGTACCGGACCAAAAATGACAGACAACGCATAGCTGCAACCCGCTATCAGCACGATGGCCGGGCCGCTGGGCAGTGAGTAATAAAACGACAGTAAAAGGCCCAGCCAAACCGAAACGCAGCCAATCGCAGCCGAGATCAGGATCAGCACAGGCAGTCGACGGCTCCAGAAGCGCGAGGCAATAGCCGGCAACATCATCAGGCCAACCACCATCAGTGCGCCGATAGCCTGAAAGCCGATCACCAGATTCAACACCACCAATGTCAGGAATAGCCCGTGAGCCAATGGCCCCAGCCGACTGACACTGCGAAGGAATAGAGGATCCAGGGTGTCGAGCAACAATGGGCGGTAGATGGCTGCCATCAGCAGCATGCTGAAGCCGGTTACCCAGAGCATGCCTGTGAGCGTCTGGCTGTCGACGGCCAAGGCTGAACCAAACAACAGATGGAGCAGATCAAGACGTTTACCGGCGATGCCAAGGATCAATATGCCGCTGGCCAATGAGATCGGGTAAATCGCCGCGAGGCTGGCATCTTCACGCAAGCCGGTGCGCCGAGTGATCCAGGCTGACACTCCGGCCATGCTCAAACCCGCCCCCAACCCCCCCAATGTCAAAGCAGGCAGGCTCAGCCCGGCAAACCAAAACCCCAGCGCAGCTCCGGGGAGAATGCCGTGTGCGACTGCATCACCAATCAAACTCATGCGCCGCAAGATCAAAAAAACGCCCAGGGGTGCCGTGCTACATGCCAGTACCAGACCGCCAAATAAGGCACGGCGCATAAAGACAAATTCCTGGAACGGTTGCCATAACTGGCTGACGATAACCATCAGGCGACCTGCGGCGGGTTGATCAGTTGCTCGGTCGGCGCCAGTAAGTTGCCGCTGCTTTTAATCAATAATGTTTGGGGGATATGTTTGCGAACGGCGTTAAGGTCATGGCACACAACCAGCAACGTTCGGCCTTCGGTTTGCCATCTCTGGATATGTTGCCAGAGCAGTTCTTGCCCCAGTTCATCGAGAGCTGCATGGGGTTCATCCAGTAGCAACACCGAGGCATCGGCAAGGCATAAGCGGGCCAGAAGCGAGCGTTGCAATTCGCCGCCCGACAGGGCCATAAGCGGTCGGTGTTCCAGGCCGTCTAAATGCCAGTCTGCCAAGACAGCGTTCAACCGGTCGCTTCGTTGTTGGGCCGTTTGCTTCTTGCCCCAAAATCCCGCAGCCACCAACTCTTGCAAACTGATGGGGAATTGCCGATCCATAAATTGTTGTTGTGGCATAAAGGCCACGTTGCCTTGGCGTGGAACATCCAGCACAACTTTTCCCGAGAGCGGCTTTTGCAGCCCCGCAATCACTTTGAGCAAACTGCTTTTGCCGCAACCATTGGCGCCTATTACGGCTGTGAGGCTGCCTTTGACCAGGTTCATATTTAGCGCTGGAGTGAGGGGCTGACCCGGAACGCCCCAAGTCAGATGCTGACAACCGATCATCACACCTCCCAATTCCAAAAGCTTTCGGCCACGGCGTCATGGCTGTGCAAACTTTCTGCGTGAACAACTTTAAGTTTGAACGCCTCCACGCCAGAACTTTTCTGCAACACCGTGTTGAGCCTTCGGGCCGCGTCTTCGCAGAACATCAAGTTTTGACCGTTGGCCAGTGCGAAGGCTTGTTCGTCGGCGCGTTTTACCGCTGTTTGAACGGCAGTCCCTAATGCGCCTTCGGCATTATTGATGATTGTTTCCAGAGTCAGTTGTGGGAACTGATGTTCCAAACGAATCGTTAGATGTGCAGCGCTTCGCTGGCTGTGTGGTGTGGCCACGATACCTTTTGAACTACCGAGCCAAGCAAGAACATCTGCGTGTTGCAGTGATGTGTTGGCGAAATCATCGATGAATTGTCGCTGTATTAATTGCCGTGCGAGCGCCGCTGAGCAGGGGCATGTGGAGGAGTAACTCACGAGAATTTTTAGTTCCACGTGGAACATTCCGTTTTTCAAACTCGCTTCAATGCTTGTTGGATAGCTTTTCCAGCCTGCCAATGGGCTGACCAAGGCCGGGCGTTTGAGCAGTACATCGCTGTGAATTCGCACATAGGCTTTGTTCGATAAACCTTCGTGGCTGTCGAGAAAGCACTGCAATAGTTGCCTGAGCAGGGCAGGCGTAAGGTTTTCCGTTTCCAGCTGATCCAACGCCAGATACAGGCGAGACATGTGAATGCCCCGTGCAGTGGCATCTACGAGATTGACGCCGGCATCTATTTTCGCGCTGAGGCGTTGGCCGTTGATTAATACCGGGGAAGCAATGCCGCACATACCGACCCATTCAAGCGCTATTGCTTGCTGGGATGACTGCGCGGCGACATCTGGCAAAGTCAGCGCATTCATAAAGTGAGATCCGTCGCAGAGTGTTTTGACATGTTATATTATAACTATAAAGTCGACGATGCTTTTTTGCTGGGGCATACACACAGCAATCTTGAGTACGGATGCTCCCTTATCTGCGGTACAGGCTATGCACAGACGTCAACTGCTCAACTGGCTGCTTGCCAGTTCCGTATTCACATTGCCGCTGGGAATTTCAGCTGCCCAAATTCAGCACGCCAGGCTATGGCGCACCGGGAATACCTTGCGTCTGGTTCTGGATCTGAGTGGGCCGGTGCAGTACAAAACCTTCTCATTAACGGCTCCCGATCGGCTGATTATTGATGTGAGTGGTGCCAGCCTGAAGGGGGATTTCAGTGAGTTGGTACTGGCCAATACGGGCCTGCGTTCGATTCGCTCCGGGCATTACGGCCAGGGTGATACGCGCATCGTGCTGGACCTGGATGAGCCGGTTCAGCTCAGCAGTTTTCTGCTGCCACCCCAGGGCGGGCAAGGTCACAGGCTGGTGCTAGACCTGGCCAAAAGTGCGGTCGCCAAACTGGGTGTGGCAGCGGCAACGCCAAGCAACACACACCCCAAACGCGACATTATTGTGGTGATTGACCCCGGGCACGGGGGTAAGGATCCGGGTGCGACGAGCGCCAAAGGCCATCGTGAAAAGGATGTTGTTTTGTCCATCGCCCAGCTGCTGGCCAAGCGCCTCAAGCGTGAAAAAGGCTTTGATGCACGGCTGGTGCGCAATGATGATTTCTTTGTCCCCCTGCGCAAGCGGGTAGAAGTCGCTCACAAGCACAATGCAGACCTGTTTATTTCGGTGCATGCAGACGCAGCGCCGCGCCTTACGGCGTCTGGAGCATCGGTGTACGCGCTCTCGGAGGGTGGTGCCACATCGGCCACAGCGCGGTATATGGCACAGCGTGAAAATGGTGTGGATCTGCTCGGTGCCACCCGCCTTTTGAACCTTAAAGACAAAGACCCGATGCTCGCAGGCGTGATCCTCGATATGTCCATGAATGCCACCATCGCGGCCAGTTTGCAGTTGGGCAACACCATTCTGGGCAGCCTTTCGGGCATCACCTCACTGCATCAAAAACGCGTGGAACAGGCCGGTTTTGCCGTGCTCAAGTCGCCGGATATTCCGTCGATTCTGGTAGAGACGGGCTTTATGTCCAACCCCCGCGACAGCGAGCGCTTGATCACCGCGCGTCATCAACAGGCGGTAGCCGAGGGTTTATTTAACGGATTAATCGCTTATTTTCAGAAAAATCCGCCCGCCAGCAGCCATATGGCGTGGGTTAACGAACAGAAAAACAGTACGTTCGTCACTTCAGGGTTGTCTTAAATGTATTGTTATAATGTATCATTTGTTGGTCCGGTATCGGATTGACTGCCAAGCGGGCGTTTTGACCTGCAGCCCTGATGAGGAAATATCCAGATGTCGAATCGTCTTCCTGTAACTGTTCTCTCAGGCTTTTTAGGTGCAGGTAAAAGCACGCTGCTCAATTATATTTTGCGCAACCGCGACAACTTGCGCGTGGCCGTGATCGTTAACGATATGAGCGAAATAAATATTGATGGCGGTGAAGTACAGCGCGATGTGACCTTGAACCGGGCTGAAGAAAAACTGGTCGAAATGAGCAACGGCTGCATCTGTTGCACCCTGCGTGAAGACTTGCTTGAAGAGGTCAGCGCACTGGCCAGGGAGGGTCGATTTGATTATTTATTGATCGAGTCGACCGGTATTTCAGAACCGCTGCCTGTGGCAGAAACTTTTACGTTTCGTGATGAATCAGGACAAAGCCTGGCCGATATTGCCCGCCTGGATACGATGGTTACAGTGGTCGACGGGCTGAATTTTCTTCAGGATTATCAAGCCGCAGAGAGCCTGGATTCACGGGGTGAAACCCTTGGAGAATCAGACGAACGGTCAATTACTGATTTATTGATCGAACAAGTTGAGTTCGCTGACGTCATTTTAATCAGCAAAATTGATTTAATAAGTTCCGACGAACGGCAAGAATTAATGGCCATTCTGCAACGCCTCAACGCTCAGGCCGAAATAATGCCTATGGTCATGGGTGAAATTGCGCTGCATAAAATTCTCGATACCGGCCGGTTTGACTTTGACCGTGCGGCGCAGGCACCGGGCTGGTTGCAAGAGTTACGCGGTGAGCATGTGCCCGAAACCGAAGAGTACGGCATCGCCTCCAGTGCCTATCGTGCGCGCCGGCCTTTTCATCCCGAACGTTTTTTCAATTTTATCGAGCGGCCCTGGACCAATGGCAAACTGCTGCGCTCCAAAGGTTTTTTCTGGCTGGCCAGTAAATTTCAGGAGGCGGGCAGTTGGTCTCAGGCTGGCGGTCTGATGCGCTATGGGTTTGCCGGTCGCTGGTGGCGCTTTGTGCCCCGCGACCAATGGCCGCAGGAGCCGCAAGCCAAGGCAGAAATATTGCAAAAATGGCTGCCGGATACAGGAGATTGCCGCCAGGAATTGGTGTTTATCGGTCAGCACATCGACTTCGCCCGGCTGACGGCTGAACTCGATGCCTGTTTGCTCAACGATGCTGAAATGGCCTTGGGCGAAGCGAGCTGGAAATTGCTGAGCGATCCTTTTGGCGACTGGTATGAAGAGGTGGCTGCATGAAGAATGCATTTGCCTTTACCGCTCAGCCGTTGATCGATCAGGTTCGTGGGCAGACGCCTGAAATCATGACCCGAATTCTGGATGAAGACGTCAACCTGGCCATCTGGCAGCGTCAGTTACCTGTGCATATCGTCGATTTCGGGGCTTTATTGCTTTCGCTGGACGAGCCATTGGCTGACGCCATCGTGATAGATATGCCCAACGAAAAGGCTCACCCCAACCTGACAGGCCTGGCTGCCAGGTTTAATGATCTGGAAGGCTATGCAGGCTTTATTGCAGACGTTTCCTGGCTGGTGAGTGCCTACGCGTGCCTGTTGGGCGCAAAACGCATTGGGCTGCGTCTCAGAGCCCTGGATAAAGCCATGTGCCCCCGGTTTCATGTGGACCATGTACCTGTACGTCTTATTACCACTTATGCAGGGATTGGTAGCCAGTGGCTGCAGGAAGGCGTAATGGAGCGTCGTCAGTTAGGGCAGGTGCAGGCCGAACCCGCCCGTGCAGAGTTGATTCAGCAAATAAACGCCGGTGAAGTTGCCTTGCTCAAGGGGGAGAAGTGGCAGGGTAACGAGGGAGCGGGGTTGATCCATCGTTCGCCGGCACTGGCACCGGGCGAGCGCAGGCTGATTTTGACCCTCGATTGGCTGGCCTGAGGCATATTGCTTGCTTCAATCCGTACAGAAGCTGGCCTCATGTTGCAAAACATACCTACCCACGTGATTGCCGGGCCGCTTGGCGCCGGCAAAACCAGTCTGATTCAGCACCTGATGGCGCACAAACCGCCACACGAACGCTGGGCGGTGCTGGTCAATGAGTTCGGTCAGATCGGCCTGGATGCGGCCCTGATGAGCCAGGGAAGCGATGACATTGCTATCACCGAAGTGGCGGGTGGCTGTGTGTGCTGCGTCAATGGCGCGCCTTTTCAGATCGGTTTGAGTCGCCTTTTGCGCAAGTCCAGGCCCGATCGCCTGTTTATCGAGCCTTCCGGTTTAGGCCATCCCGCACAGATTCTAAAGCAGCTCGGTGAAGCGCCCTGGCTGGGGGTTTTGGCCCTCCAGCCGTGCGTCATGGTGCTCGATGCGCAAGCGATGGCTCAGGGCAAACCTTTGCCAAAAACCCAGCAAGAGGCCCTGAAAAGTGCCGGTTTACTGGTCATGAATAAATCTAATAGTGTCCCAAATGAGCAACGTGAGCAGATTGCATGCAGCCTGCCAAAGTGCCCTGTTTTATGGGTCGAGCATGGCCGCATCCCTTTAAATACGCTGCCTGTAGCCCATATGAATATCGCTCATGCTGTGGATAACTCATTGATTTATAAGGATTTTAATCATATTGGCAGTGTGTTTTCCGACCCGCGTACGCCGATGGTGATGACTCAACATCAGCCCGAAGGATGGAGCGCAGGTTGGCGCTGGCACCCCTCTCGGCAATTTGACCTGGATCTGTTGCAACAGTGGCTCGAAAGCCTGGATTGGCAGCGTGCAAAGCTGGTTATTCATGGTTCGGCGGGCTGGTTTTCGAACAATTCTGTGGATAACTCGATCGCGCAATGGAGATCGAGTGAGTGGCGCAAGGATTCACGCCTCGAATTGATTTTTGCTCAGCCCCAGGATCTGGATTTGCTTTGCTCGGGGCTGGAAAGTTGTCTACTCAAGGAGGTTTTTTAGGTAGCAGGCCCGTGTTGCGAGGCACAAAACCCAGGGTTTTAGCGGGTTCTGTGCTGGTAAAATTGTCCTACAACTTGAAGTGTGCGCAGGAGATTTGCACCGTTAAAACCTCACGGAGGTGTCTATCTCAATGGTTTTAGCGAGGTTGCGCGGAAAGTTATCCACAGGCGCCCGGCATGCAGGCGCTGAAAGGCAGGGCTCAGTGGCGGGTCTTGCTGTGTTCCTGGCGCCACTGGCTGAGTTCGATCACCTGAGCGCTGGGAATGACACTTGGCTCGGCTTCGGTCTGGAACGGGTAGGGCGGCAGCTCGATTTTTACGCTGTGGGCGCCGAACTGGGTGATGGTTCCGGTATGACGCTGATCACCGGTCACCGTGAATTCAAAGTTATACACACGGGCCAGGCGTTTATGGCCGTTGGCGTCGGGGATCAGACCGATTTTTTTAAGCGCCACGTTTTCATCGAGCAGTTCGATATCGAGGTTTTTGCAGTGTTGCTTGACCCGCTCCAGCGCCCGCTCGCGCAGCCCGTGGTTGTGCCACAGCCAGGCAGCGCCTGCAGCCAGCAGCATGAGGACGAACATATTTCCCAGGGTCAGCATTACATGTGCTCCAACAGATTGTGCTCAGCTTAACTGCGTCTTCAACCTGTCGTACAGGCCGCGTTTGGTCGCATACTGCGTGGCTTGAATCCACCCGTAGTCTGGAATCCGGCATGAAACGTACACCTCATTTACTCGCCATCCAATCCCACGTGGTTTTCGGCCATGCCGGCAACAGCGCAGCGGTTTTTCCCATGCAGCGCGTCGGGGTGAATGTCTGGCCTCTGAACACGGTGCAATTCTCCAATCACACTCAGTATGGCCAGTGGACGGGGGAAGTGTTGGCTCCCGAGCAAATTCCTTCGCTGGTCGACGGAATCGCCGCCATCGGCGAGCTGGGCAGCTGTGATGCGGTCTTGTCCGGTTACCTGGGCAGTGCGGCGCAGGGGCGGGCCATTTTAAGCGGGGTGGCGCGTATCAAGGCTGTTAATCCCCATGCACTGTACCTGTGCGACCCGGTAATGGGGCACCCGGAGAAAGGTTGTATCGTGCCTCAGGAAGTCAGTGACTTTCTGCTTGAAGAAGCTGCCGCTATGGCCGATTTTTTGTGCCCCAACCAGCTCGAACTGGACAGTTTTTGCGGCCGTCATCCGCAATCGTTGTTTGACTGCCTGGCCATGGCCCGCAGCTTGCTGGCCCGCGGCCCGAAAGCGGTGCTGGTGAAGCATTTGTCGTATCCGGGCAAACCGCCTGAAAGTTTCGAGATGCTGCTGGTCACGGCAGAGGGCAACTGGCACTTGCGTCGGCCGCTGCTTGCCTTCCCGCGCCAGCCAGTGGGCGTAGGCGACCTGACCTCAGGTTTGTTCCTGGCGAGAGTGCTGCTGGGCGACAGCCTGGTGGCTGCGTTTGAATTTACCGCTGCGGCGGTGCATGAGGTGTTGCTGGAAACCCAGGCCTGCACCAGCTATGAATTGCAGCTGGTACGGGCCCAGGACCGCATTGCCCATCCGCGTGTGCGGTTTGAGGCAGTGCCGATCAGTTTGTAAGCAAACTGAACAAAACCTGTGGGAGCGGGCTTACAGTGTTTCGTCTTTTAGCTCGCGGTAGCGCTGCTCCAGCTCCTGACGGATCTGGCGGCGTTGCTTGCCCTGGATAAAGCGGCGCTTGTCTTCGCTGTTCACTGGCTGCAACGGCGGAACAGCGGCCGGCTTACGGTCGTCGTCCACGGCTACCATGGTGAAGAAGCAGCTGTTGGTGTGGCGCACCGAGCGCTCGCGGATATTTTCGGTAACGACCTTGATGCCAACTTCCATCGAGGTGTTGCCGGTGTAGTTGACCGAGGCGAGGAAGGTCACCAGTTCACCGACATGAATCGGCTCTCGAAAAATCACCTGGTCCACCGACAAGGTGACCACATAACGCCCCGCATAGCGGCTGGCGCAGGCATAGGCGACTTCATCGAGGTACTTGAGCAGGGTTCCGCCGTGAACATTGCCAGAAAAATTGGCCATGTCCGGGGTCATCAAGACCGTCATCGACAGTTGGGAGTTTCCGGGTTCCATAGCAGCAGGCTCGTGGTTGTGTGGCAGCAGTGAAATGGGTATCTCTGTGGATACTTGTCGATTTTTGAAACAGTGATTAACGGGACGCTGCCGTGTTGGCTGCCGTCACGCTTATCTCTATCTGTTTCCATATATTGCACCGCCTTTCTGTCGCAAGTCGCGGTGTTAACCTGCAAAAGTCCGTTAGTCGGATACTTCCTACATTTTAAACAGTCGATACGCGCGGCCTGACAGGCTGTGTCTGTCGTCATGTTGCCTGGTGAATATCAAACAAGGAGTGCCACGCCATGCATGCCATCAGTTTTATTCAGGATCTGGCAGTCATCATGCTGGTCGCAGGTGTGGTGACGATTCTTTTCCACAGGTTCAAACAGCCGGTGGTACTGGGCTATATCGTTGCAGGTTTTATTATCGGCCCGCACACCCCGCCGTTTGGCCTGATTCACGATGAAGAAACGATCAAAACCCTGGCTGAGCTGGGGGTGATCTTTTTGATGTTCTGTCTGGGGCTGGAGTTCAGCCTGCGCAAGTTGTTCAAGGTCGGGGCCACAGCCTTTATCGCAGCGTTTATGGAAATCACGCTGATGATCTGGATTGGTTATGAAATTGGCCGCTGGTTCGACTGGAACACCATGGATTCGCTGTTTCTGGGCGCCATCCTGGCCATTTCATCTACCACCATCATCGTCAAGGCCCTCAACGACCTCAAGATGAAAAACGAGCGCTTTGCCCAGCTGATTTTTGGCGTGCTGATCGTTGAAGACATTTTGGGTATCGGGATTATTGCGCTGCTGTCGAGCATTGCGGTCAGCGGCAGCGTCAGCCCCGAAGAGGTTTTTTCGACCGTCGGTAAATTGTCATTGTTTATGATCGTGGCGTTGGTTATCGGCATTTTGCTGGTGCCGCGTGTGCTGGCGTATGTAGCCCGATTCGAAAGCAATGAAATGCTGCTGATCACTGTGCTGGGCCTGTGTTTTGGCTTTTGCCTGCTGGTGGTCAAGCTGGAATACAGCATGGTGCTCGGGGCGTTTTTGATCGGTGCAATCATGGCCGAGTCGCGTCAGTTACTGAAAATCGAGCGCCTGATTGAACCGGTGCGTGATTTGTTCAGTGCAATATTCTTTGTCGCCATCGGGTTGATGCTCGACCCGGCCATCCTGCTGGAGTACGCGCTGCCAATTGTGGTGATCACTATCGCCGTGGTGCTGGGCAAGATGCTCTCCTGCGGGCTTGGGGCGTTTATCGCAGGCAATGATGGACGTACCTCGCTACGAGTCGGAATGGGGCTTTCGCAGATTGGGGAGTTTTCTTTCATTATCGCGGCGCTGGGTATGACATTGCAGGTCACCAGCAGCTTCCTGTACCCCGTAGCAGTGGCCGTCTCCGTATTGACCACCCTGATGACCCCTTACCTGATTCGCGCCGCAGACCCGCTCTCGCTCAAGCTGGCACAGGTGGTGCCTGGTCGCTTGTCACGGGTGTTGGGGTTATATGGCGAATGGCTGCGCAGTATTCAGCCACAGGGCGAAGGGGCGTTGTTGGCGGCCATGATTCGCAAGATCTTGCTGCAAGTTGGGGTCAATCTGGCCCTGGTCATCGCTATTTTCTTTGCCGGCGGTTATTTCGCACCGCGCATCGGCCGTTATTTGCAGGGCTGGATTCTGGAGCCGAGCTGGCAAAAAGGGATGATCTGGGGGGCTGCTTTGCTGCTGTCGTTGCCGTTCCTGATTGCGGCGTATCGCAAGCTCAAGGCGCTTTCGATGCTACTGGCCGAGATGGGGGTCAAGCCGGAAATGGCAGGGCGCCATACGCAGCGCGTGCGCCGGGTGATCTCGGAAGTCATCCCGATTCTGTCGTTGCTGGTGATTTTTCTGCTGCTGTCGGCCTTGTCGGCAAGCATCCTGCCCACCAACGAGTTGCTGATGGTGATTGCGGTGGTGGCGGCGGGGGTTGCGGCGCTGTTGTGGCGCTGGTTTATCCGGATTCACACGCGCATGCAGGTTGCACTGCTGGAAACGCTGGATAACCACAAGGAGGGGGGGCACTGACAGCCCGCTGACCAAAGGCTGGAAAGCGGGGATGCCCGGGGGCTGTTGATGTTTCGTTGTGGCTCACAACGAAACGTCAACCAACCCTGGAGGTATCAGCTTTCCAGCCAGACGTCGCGCGCCCAGTGCCAGACCGATTCCCAGGTTTCTTCAGTGACGAGTTCTTCTTCGCCGGACCACAGCACCACGGTGCCGTCTTCTTCCACGCAGTAGTAGTCGTCGCCGTCCTGGCAAATAGGGATCAGGCTGCGATCAACGCCAGCATCCCAGGCATTTGCCGCCACTTCCGGCAGATAGGTGTGCGATTGTGGGTCGGTCACTGTGACCGGCTCCAGGCTGCCATACACCACGTCACTGACGGTCAGCAGAAATTCTCTGAAGACAAATGGAATATCGATGAACAGCTGTTCTTCGATTTCCACCAACTGGTCTTCTTCAGGCAGTTCCAGGGGAACCGGTACAGGCTCGTTTTTTTCGCGTAGCTCTTCAATAATCTCTTCCACGACCTCATCCTCATGCTCTATGGCGCGGTTTATATGACGCGCTTTATACAGTAGCTCGTTATAAGTGCAATCGTGAAATGCAAAGCCCCGGACAAGTCCGGGGCTTTGGTAAACGCATGTGTAACTCGCAGGGTTAGCCGTTCTGGCGGATACCTGCCACCAGCCAAGGCTGGTTGTCGCCTTGCTGACGTTCCATGTTCCAGCTTTCGCTGAAGGCTTCGCCCTGGTCAAAGCGCGAGTTTTTCGACACGCCGCTGAAGGTCAGGGTTGCAATGGTTTTGTCTGCGCGATCGTCCAGGCCGTCCAGTTGCACGGTCAGGTTGTCGATGTAGGTGGACTGGAAGCCATCACCCAGCTCAGCGCGTTCACGCTTGAGGAAGTCGAGCATCTGCGGGGTCACGAACTCGGCGATCTTGTCCATTTCGTTGGCATCCCAGTGCTGTTGCAGGGACTGGAAATGGTTGCGCGCGGCTTCCAGGAAGTTTTGCTCGTTGAACCAGGCTGGAGCGTTGATCACCGGACGTGCTGCAGGGGCAGCCGAACCACCGAAGATCGAAGCAGCAGGCTTGGCGTCGAACGCTTCGCGTTGCATGGGTGCGTGGCCAGCAGGGGCCATCATGTCAGCTTGTTTGCGACGACGGGCCGCGATAAAGCGGAAGATCAGGAAGGCGATAACCGCCATGATCAGGATGTCGAAGAACTGCATGCCCTGGAAGCCGCCGCCCATGAACATGGACGCCAGCAGGCCACCGGCAGCGAGGCCGGCCAGAGGGCCGAGCCAGCGCGAAGCACCGCCGGCCTTGGCTGCGGCGCCTGCGGCACCGGCAGCCGCCGGGGCTGCAGCTGGAGCAGCTTGACGCGTTTGGTGGCTAGGCGCTGCACCCGCGCTTTTGCCGCCACCGAAGCGCTTGGCGTTCGCGTCGATGCTCATCGTCAAGCCGATGCACAACGCCATGGCGATGCTAAGAAAACGTTTCATAAGGGGTTCCCATTTGTGGATATCACGCGCGCCATGTTGCACAGATGAGTTGTGACTGGCTAGCGGTGAAGTGTTTCGGGCTTTTGCTTATTTGTTTGTAGGGCTAGGATTTATTTTGCGTAGGAGAACATGTGGGAGCGAGCCTGCTCGCGAAAGCGGTGTATCAGCCAACAATAATATTGATTGATGTGCTCTCTTAGCGAGCAGGCTCGCTCCCACAGCGGTTTGCCTTACCTTATTCCCGCCAAGCTGTCGGGTTGCTGTCAGACCGCCTCAAGTTTGGCGTAGCCCATCATCAGCCATTTGCTGCCTTCGCTGAAGTTGACCTGTACCCGTGCCTGGGCACCTGCACCCTCGAAATTGAGGATGACGCCTTCGCCGAAGACCGCATGCTTGACCATCTGGCCGAGTTTGAATTCGGTTTCGGGAATCTCCGAACCACCAAACAGGGTGCTGGCGCTCTGCTTTTGACCGCCGCCGAAAGGACGACTGACACTGTTGGATAGTCGGACTTCCTGGATCAGACCCTTTGGTACTTCGCGTACGAAGCGTGAAACCTTATTGTAGGTTTCGCTGCCGTACAGGCGTCGGGTTTCTGCGTAGGTCATCACCAGGTTTTGCATGGCGCGGGTAATGCCTACGTAGGCCAGGCGTCGTTCCTCTTCGAGGCGACCGGGCTCTTCCAGGCTCATTTTGTGCGGGAACAGGCCTTCTTCCATGCCTACCAGGAACACGTACGGGAACTCCAGGCCTTTGGCGCTGTGCAGCGTCATCAGCTGAATACCGTCTTCATGCTCTTCGGCCTGGGTATCGCCAGCCTCCAGTGAGGCATGCCCGAGGAAGGCGGCCAATGGCGACAGCTCTTCGTCTTCGTCATTGTTCTCAAAGTTGCGTGCTGCGCTGACCAGCTCCTCAAGGTTTTCTACCCGGGCCTGGCCTTTTTCGCCTTTTTCCGCCTGATGGTAGGCAATCAGCCCGCTTTGCTCGATCACGGTTTGCGTCATCAGATGCAGAGGCATGTCCATGACTTTTGCCGCGAGGTTTTCGATCAGTTCCATAAAGCCGGCAATGGCACCCGAAGCACGGCCCGGCAGGGCTTTATTGGCGATCAGCTGGCGCATTGCTTCCCACATCGACACGTCGCTGTGACGTGCGTGTTCGCGAATGGCTTCGACGGTTTTTTCGCCAATGCCGCGGGCAGGTACGTTAATCACCCGCTCCAGCGCCGCATCATTGCCGCGACCTTCGAGCAGGCGCATATAGGCCATGGCATTTTTGATTTCCGCGCGTTCGAAGAAGCGCTGGCCGCCATAGATGCGGTAAGGGATGCGCTCGCGCAGCAAGGCTTCTTCAAGCACTCGCGACTGGGCGTTGGAACGGTACAAGATGGCGATATCGCTATGGGCGATGCCGGTTTTCAGAGCGCTTTCGATGGTTTCGACCACGTAGCGCGCTTCGTCATGTTCGTTGAACGCGGCGTACAGATTGATGGCTTCGCCTTCGCCGCCGTCAGTCCACAGCTCTTTGCCCATGCGCCCGGTGTTGTTGGCAATCAGGGCATTGGCCGCTTTGAGGATGCCCGCCGTGGAGCGGTAATTTTGCTCCAGACGAATGGTCTCGGCATCCGGGAAGTCGGTTGAGTACTGATAGATGTTTTCGATTTTTGCGCCGCGCCAGCCGTAGATCGACTGGTCGTCATCACCGACCACCATCAGGCTGTCGCCGCCCTGGGCCAGCAACCGCAGCCAGGCATATTGCACGGCGTTGGTATCCTGGAATTCGTCTACCAGGATGTGCCGGAAGCGTTTCTGGTAATGCGCCAGCAAGCCCGGGTTGTCGCGCCACAAATCAAGGGCACGCAGCAGCAGCTCGGAAAAATCGATCACACCGGCGCGTTGGCACGCGACCTCATAGGCCTCGTAAATATTGCGCATGGTGGCCAGGAACAAGTCGCCGCTGGCCTGGATATGTTTGGGGCGAAGGCCTTCGTCTTTTTGACCGTTGATAAACCACTGGGCCTGACGTACGGGCCAGCGCTGTTCATCCAGCCCCAGCTCACGGATCACACGCTTGACCAGGCGTTGCTGGTCGTCGCTGTCGAGGATCTGGAATGTCTGGCTAAGGCCGGCTTCTTGCCAGTGAGCCCGCAGCAGACGGTGAGCCAGGCCGTGGAAGGTGCCGACCCACATGCCTGCCGGGTTGATACCCATCAACTGCTCGATGCGGTGGCGCATCTCGGCAGCGGCCTTGTTGGTGAACGTCACCGACAGCACAGAGTGCGGGGACGCGTTTTCGACCTGGATCAGCCAGGCGATACGGTGCACCAGCACACGGGTTTTGCCGGAACCAGCGCCGGCCAGGACCAACTGACGCCCGACACTGGCCGTGACGGCCTGACGTTGGGCATCGTTGAGAGAATTTAACAAGAGAGAGAGATCATCGCGCATCGGGGCATTTTAGGGGCTGTTGGTGTTTCATTGCTAGCTGCGTGGCCGCCTTGGGCCGAGCGGTCTAAAAGCCGGACAATAAATGTGCCTGGCTGATTTCATTCATTTAATAGCGCCTGTGCGTTTGGTCACGGTCATTGCTTGTGTATGCTCGGGCGACTTTTTGGCTCATCTACTGATAAGAATTTCGCCGATGGTTCAGAGTTTAAATTCGCCGGGTGTATTTTTCGGCATAGGCATCGGTTTTTTCCTGCTGGCGGGCGGTCTGGGATGGCAGGTCAAGCGGATCAGGCAACGGCGCATGGTGCGCCGCTTGCGGCATCAAGGTTTGCGCGAAGATTTGCAGCAAGCGAATGTCCGTAGTGAGCAACTCAATACCCAGCTTGCCTATGAGGTCGAGCAACGCCGTTTGAGCGAAGCGCGGGTGCGCCACCTGACCCGTTTTGATGAGATGACCGGGCTGGCCAACCGCCTTCTGTTCAAGGAACGCCTGGAGGAGGCTAGCCAGCGTGTACGCCAGGGCTCGTGCAACCTGACGTTGCTGCACATCAATCTCGATCGTTTCAAATTGCTCAATGACAATTTCGGGCATGAGCTGGCGGACCATGTGCTGCAAAAAATGGCCGAACGCATCACCAAGGCCTTGCCTGAGGCCGACACCATTGCGCGCCTGTCGGGTGATGAATTTGCAGTGCTGTTTGATGCCTATAACAGCCTGACCAGCCTGGCGCGGGTCGCGACCCGGCTGCTGGACAAGCTCGGTCGGCCGCTGGTGGTGGATGGCCATGAGCTGGTCATCAGTGTGTCAATGGGCATCAGCATGTTGCCCGACAGCGCGCGCGATATTGCCAGCCTGGTCCATCAGGCCAACAAGGCCATGCAGCAGGCCAAGCACCTGGGCGGCGGCAGGTTTCAGTTCTACAGTGACAGCCTGCATGGCAGCTCCCTTGAACGGCTGCAGCTGGAAAACCAACTGCGCAAAGCCATTAGCGAACGCCAGCTCAACGTGTTCTATCAACCCAAGCTGTGCCTGGCCACAGGGCGTCTGCACGCCGCCGAAGCGTTGGTGCGCTGGGATCACCCGCAACTGGGTAATGTGCCGCCAGGCAACTTTATTGTCCTTGCCGAAGAGACCGGCCTGATCAGCGCCATCGGTGAATTTGTACTGCGCGAAGCCTGTCGGCAAGCGTGTGAATGGCAACGAGCAGGGCTGGCGCCAATACGGGTATCGGTGAACTTGTCGGGGCATCAGTTGCGCCAGGGCAAGCTGGTCAGCCTGGTGCGCCAGGTACTTGAAGAAACCGGGCTGGCGCCGCACTGCCTGGAACTGGAACTGACAGAAAGCCAGTTGCTCGACAATGTTGAATACGTCATCGCTACCTTCCAGCAATTGCATGAACTGGGGGTGAAGCTAGCAATCGATGATTTTGGCACCGGCTATTCATCGCTCAGTTACCTCAAGCGATTTGCGGTGGATTACGTAAAAATCGATAAAACGTTTATTCACGGCGTGGGTCGTTGCAGCGAAGACGAGGCCATCACCCTCGCAATTATTGCCATGGCCCACAGTCTGGGCCTTAAAGTGGTGGCAGAAGGCGTTGAAAACGAGGCGCAGCTGGCATTTCTCAAGACTCGCCAGTGCGACGAAGTGCAGGGCTATTTGATCAGTCGTCCGATAAACGCAGTGCAATTCAGCGATTTACTGCGTAACGGTGTAGTGGTCTTGTAGTGCCAAAAAGGGCTACATGGCCCTCAAGCGGCTTGAATCAAGGGAGATAACTGGATAGTTGATGGCGTATTGGCTGGGCAGAAAACGAATTCTTGTAGTATAACTACAAGATTGCTACATCCCCGGCGCCCGCCGCTTACAGACCGAGTCCTGCCCTTTGAACCTGCTGCAACATATTGCCCAGTCACGCCACCTGTTACGTAAATCGGAACTCAAGGTCGCCGATCACGTGCTGCTTGATCCTGCGGCTGTAATGCACAGTTCCATGGCCGACCTTGCCCACAGTGTCGGAATCAGCGAGCCGACCATCGTGCGTTTTTGCCGGGCGATAGGCTGTTCCGGGTTTCAGGACCTGAAGCTCAAGCTGGCGCAAAGCCTGGCGGCCGGTGCCAGTTTTGGTCAGTTCGCGATCCATGAAGACGATTCGGTAGCGGACTACAGCCTGAAAATTTTCGACACCACGCTGCATACCTTGATGGACGTGCGCGAGAAGCTCGATCCGATAGCGCTGCAGCGTGCCGTGACGGCCATGTCGCAAGCGCAGCGTGTCGAGTTTTATGGGTTTGGTGCCTCGGGCGCGGTTGCGGCGGATGCCCAGCACAAGTTTTTCCGTCTGTTGCTGACCGCGGCGGCCTATTCCGACCCGCATATGCAAGCGATGTCGGCCGTGACCTTGAAGCCTACCGACGTGGCGATCTGCATTTCCCAGTCGGGCCGTTCCAAAGACTTGCTGATCACCGCCAACCTGGTGCGTGAAAGCGGCGCGACCCTGATTACCTTGTGCCCGAGCCAGACGCCGCTGGCGGAGCTGGCAACCGTCAATCTGGCGATCGATGTGCATGAAGACACCGAAATCTATACCCCGCTGACCTCGCGTATTGCCCACCTGGTAGTGATTGACGTGTTGGCAATGGGTGTTGCCATGGCCCGAGGCCCGAGCCTGGTCAACCACCTCAAGAGCGTCAAGCGCAGCCTGCGCAGCTTGCGCCTGTCGCCTAAATCACTGAAAAGCCACGAAGATTAAAAGCGCACAACATCTTCTGTGGGAGCGGGCTTGCTCGCGATAGGGAATGCCGCCGTGTGACAGACACACCGCAGCGCCTGAATCGCGAGCAAGCCCGCTCCCACGCAGAGCTCACATTCAGCGTTCATCCCCCTGTCATCCCACCTTCGCCAAGTCGTCATAAACAAGGTGCATCGTAAAGCTCCCGTACACGCCTTGGGAGACTCGAAATGGCTCAGCCTTACGAAGAACGCAATAGCGCCGTCAAAACCCGCCGTCAGCAAGAAGACCAGCGCCGCATGGCCTTCCGTCGCGCGATTGAAGACCATACGAGCCAGCGCCAACTGCGTCTGGAAACCTCTGATTACCCTGACCTGGGGTCGATCAACTACTGGCAGTCTGCGTCGGCAAGTGACCGTCGAAGCGCTCAACCAACGCGCTGATTTGCAGGCGCTCACTGCGAATAAACCCCAGAAATGCATGCGCTACCGGTGACAGGCGCTTGGCCTTGGCCTGCACCACGCACCAGCTGCGATACAGCGGCAACTCCTCGACCGGCAGTTCGCACAGCAGGCCGGTCGCCAGCTCCAGGCTGACGGCGTGGCGGGTCAATAACGCCACGCCCAACCCGGCTACCGCGCACTCGCGCTGCGACTCGTTGGACGACACTTCCAGCGTCTGATTGAAGTGCACGCGCTTTTCCTTGAAATACTCCTCACACGCCATGCGCGTGCCCGAACCCTGCTCGCGCATCAGCAAGGTATAAGGCTCCAGATCCTGCAAATGCAGCGGACCCCGGTTGCACAACGGATGATCAGCGGGAGCCACGGCCACAATCGGGTTGTTCAGAAACGGCAAGAATTCCAGGCCCATGTCCTGCGGCACCATCGACATGATCACCAGATCATCGCGGTTATCTGACAGCCGACGAACGGCCTGCGCCCGGTTGACCACCGTCAGTTGCAAATTGACTTCCGGATGCTGGCGCTTGAAGGCCGCAAACAGATGCGGCACAAAATATTTCGCGCTCGACTCTACGGCCAGTTTCAACTGGCCTTGCAATGACCCGAGCATGTCGGAAAGTTGCATGTCGAGGTTTTCCAGCCGGCCGAAAATATCCCGACTGGCCAACTGAAGCGCTTCAGCGGCTTCGGTCATGTACAGCTTTTTGCCGACGTACTCGAACAATGGTTGGCCAACCAGCTCTTCAAGCTGACGAATTTGTAGACTTACGGCGGGTTGCGTCAGCGACATTTCTTCTGCTGCGCGGCTGTAAGAACGCAAATCACAGACTTCGTTAAACACCTGTAATTGGCGAAAAGTGATACGCATCAATGACTTACGCATTTTTATAAAATTATCCGAAGCGACAAGTGATCTGACTATAAGTTGTTACTTATGCACGACCCAAGAATTATTGATTTTTGTTTATCACTGCGTGGGTCTAGTGTGACGACACAACGGTTCAGACACATTTGGACACGTGCCGACCTGGTCTAGCAGGTCGTTTGTTCCATGGGCTTTAGGGAAAATCCAAGTGATAAAAAAGATCCTGATCGCCAACCGCGGAGAAATCGCCGTCCGCATCGTGCGTGCCTGCGCCGAGATGGGGATTCGCTCTGTAGCGGTCTATTCCGAAGCTGATCGGCATGCCTTGCACGTCAAGCGCGCCGACGAAGCACACAATATCGGCGAAGACCCGCTGGCCGGTTATTTGAATCCGCGCAAGCTGGTGAACCTGGCGGTTGAAACCGGTTGTGATGCTCTGCATCCCGGTTACGGTTTTTTGTCAGAAAACGCTGAGTTGGCTGATATCTGCGCCGAGCGCGGGATCAAGTTCATTGGTCCGGCCGCTGAAGTCATTCGCCGTATGGGCGACAAGACTGAAGCGCGTCGCAGCATGATCAAGGCCGGTGTGCCGGTCACGCCGGGCACTGAAGGCAACGTTGCCGACATCCACGAAGCCTTGATTGAAGGCGAACGCATTGGCTACCCGGTGATGCTCAAGGCCACCTCGGGTGGTGGCGGTCGCGGCATTCGTCGCTGCAACAGCCGTGAAGAACTCGAGCAAGCCTTCCCGCGGGTGATCTCGGAAGCGACCAAGGCCTTTGGTTCGGCCGAAGTGTTCCTCGAAAAATGCATCGTCAACCCCAAGCATATCGAAGCGCAAATTCTCGGCGACAGCTTTGGCAACGTGGTGCATCTGTTTGAGCGCGACTGCTCTATCCAGCGTCGCAACCAAAAGCTGATCGAAATCGCCCCGAGCCCGCAGCTGACCCCGGAACAGCGTGCCTATATCGGCGACCTGTCTGTGCGCGCAGCCAAGGCCGTGGGTTACGAGAACGCCGGTACCGTGGAGTTCCTGCTCGCCGAGGGCGAGGTGTACTTCATGGAGATGAACACTCGGGTGCAGGTGGAGCACACCATCACCGAAGAAATTACCGGCATCGACATTGTTCGTGAACAGATTCGTATCGCCTCTGGCCTGCCGCTCTCGATCAAGCAGGAAGATGTGCAGCATCGCGGCTTTGCCCTGCAGTTCCGGATCAACGCCGAAGACCCGAAAAACAACTTCCTGCCCAGTTTCGGCAAGATCACCCGTTACTACGCGCCCGGCGGCCCCGGTGTACGTACCGACACGGCGATCTACACCGGCTATACCATCCCGCCGTATTACGACTCTATGTGTCTGAAACTGGTGGTGTGGGCCCTGACCTGGGAAGAAGCGATGGACCGTGGTTTGCGCGCCCTCGACGACATGCGTCTGCAAGGGGTCAAAACCACCGCCGCGTATTACCAGGAAATCCTGCGTAACCCGGAATTCCGTAGTGGCCAGTTCAACACCAGCTTCGTAGAAAGCCACCCTGAGCTGACCAACTACTCGATCAAGCGCAAACCCGAAGAGTTGGCCCTGGCCATCGCTGCCGCCATCGCCGCCCACGCAGGCCTGTGAGGAAAAGAATAATGAGCAAGAAGATTTTCGTAACTGACACCATCCTGCGTGACGCCCACCAGTCGCTGCTGGCCACCCGCATGCGCACTGAAGACATGCTGCCGATCTGCGATAAGCTCGACAAAGTCGGCTACTGGTCCCTGGAAGTCTGGGGCGGCGCTACCTTTGATGCCTGCGTGCGTTTCCTCAAGGAAGATCCGTGGGAGCGTCTACGCCAACTGCGTGCCGCCTTGCCCAACACGCGTCTGCAAATGTTGCTGCGCGGCCAGAACCTGCTGGGCTATCGCCATTACAGCGACGACGTGGTCAAAGCCTTCGTCGCCAAAGCAGCAGTCAACGGCATCGACGTGTTCCGCATCTTCGACGCCATGAACGACGTGCGTAACCTGCGTGTGGCCATCGAGGCGGTCAAAGCTGCCGGCAAGCATGCCCAAGGCACCATCGCCTATACCACCAGTCCGGTACATACCACCGAGGCGTTTGTGGCGCAGGCCAAGCAGATGGAAGCCATGGGCTGCGACTCGGTCGCCATCAAAGACATGGCTGGCCTGCTGACGCCGTACGCCACGGGTGAACTGGTCAAGGCGCTGAAAGCCGAAATCACTCTGCCGATCTTTATTCACTCCCATGACACCGCCGGTCTGGCTGCCATGTGCCAGCTCAAGGCTATCGAGAATGGCGCAGACCACATTGATACCGCGATCTCCAGCTTCGCGTGGGGCACCAGCCACCCGGGCACCGAGTCGATGGTTGCCGCGCTCAAAGGCAGTGAATACGACACCGGTCTCGATCTGTCGCTGCTGCAGGAAATTGGTATGTACTTCTACGCAGTGCGTAAGAAGTATCACCAGTTTGAAAGCGAATTCACCGCTGTAGATACCCGTGTTCAGGTTAACCAGGTGCCGGGCGGGATGATTTCCAACCTTGCCAACCAGCTCAAAGAGCAGGGTGCGCTGAACCGCATGAGCGAAGTGCTGGCCGAAATCCCGCGTGTGCGTGAAGACCTCGGTTACCCGCCGCTGGTAACACCGACGTCGCAAATTGTGGGTACTCAGGCATTCTTCAACGTATTGGCGGGTGAGCGTTACAAAACCATCACCAACGAAGTGAAGCTCTACCTGCAAGGCGGCTACGGCAAGGCGCCGGGCGTGGTCAACGAACAACTGCGTCGTCAGGCCATTGGCAACGAAGAGCTGATCGACGTACGCCCTGCGGACCTGCTAAAGCCCGAAATGGTCAAGCTGCGTGCTGAAATTGGTGCCCTGGCCCAGTCGGAAGAAGACGTACTGACCTTCGCCATGTTCCCGGATATCGGTCGCAAGTTCCTTGAGGAACGCGCTGCAGGCACTCTGACCCCAGAAGTGCTGCTGCCTATCCCTGAGGCTGGCGGTGTCACCAAGGCGAGCGGTGAGGGCGTGCCGACCGAGTTCGTGATCGACGTGCACGGTGAGAGCTATCGCGTTGACATCACCGGTGTGGGCGTCAAGGCTGAAGGCAAGCGTCACTTCTACCTGTCCATCGATGGCATGCCGGAAGAGGTGGTGTTCGAACCCCTCAACGAATTTGTTGGTGGCACCTCAAGCAAGCGCAAGCAGGCCAGCGAGCCAGGCCATGTGAGCACGGCAATGCCAGGCAACATCGTTGATGTACTGGTCGCTGTAGGCGATGTGGTCAAGGCGGGTCAGTCGGTACTGATCACCGAAGCGATGAAAATGGAAACTGAAGTCCAGGCCGGCATCGCAGGCAAAATCGTCACCATCCATGTAATCAAGGGCGATCGCGTTAATCCGGGTGAAATTCTGATCGAAATCGAAGCCTGATACTGTCTTTGATGTAAACGCTTTAAACCTCGGGGGGGCATGTGCTCCCCTTTTTTTTGCTCTTGAATTGAGGCTTTTTCGCAGGTTCGATTCAAGGAGTCTGGCGACGACAAGGCTGGAAAAGCGCCTGTAGCGCCTAGCAAGTAGGGCGAGGTGTGGTGTGCCCGTACGAGGCGTTAGACATAGGTCGCTGAGCCATGGTGTTTCAGGTGCATCGCGCTGCTACGAGTGTTTGCGCTTCTCCCTGTGCAACAGGGGTATCAAGCGGTCGCGTAGCGCAAATGTGTTTATTCCAAGCACAAAAACGCCCAGCAGTCCTTGCTGGGCGTATTGATCAAATTTTATACAGCTGTGGCTCTGCATTCTTCCAGGGTCTTTATTTGGCCGCTTTCTGGTTGGTTATCCAATGCCAGCCATTTTTCGAACCCTGCCGCTAGTGGGGGCCATTCCGTACTAATAATGCTGTACCACGTGGTATCACGGTTTTTGCCTTTAACCACCATATGCTGGCGGAAAACGCCTTCGTATGTGTACCCAAATCGTACTGCGGTACGCTTCGATCTTGCGTTATCGTTGTTGCACTTCCATTCCAGACGCCGGTTGCCCAGGGCGAAGGCTTCCTTGGCGAGCAGGTAGACCGCCTCCGTGCTTTTCGGTGAGCGTTGCATGGGTGCGCCAAAGGCGACGTGGCCGATCTCGATACGCCCGTGCTCCGGGACGATGCACATCAGGCTAAGCAAGCCTTGTGCCTCACCGCTGGGCTTGTCGATAACGGCATAGAAATGTGGATCACGGCTATCGGCATGCTTTTGCAGCCAAGCGTCAAAGGTCGGACGCTCGTTAAATGGACCATAGGGCAGGTAGTCCCAAAGATTGGGATCGGCCTGCGGCCCTTGTAAGGCTAGCCATAGTTCATCGCCATGACGTTCGGGGTCGAGCTTTTCCAGACGAATGAATCGCCCTTCGAGGGTGCGGGTATCCGGGGTTTTAGCCGCCAGCCAACGTTCTAGAGAGTCGGGCATTGCGCGTTCCTTATTTATGACAAGGTTTTGCGAAACTGAATAAAGCCGGGGCGCTCGCCAATGCGCTCATACAACTGAATAGCCGTGGCGTTGGTTTCCTGGGTCAGCCAATGCACTTTGCAGCAGTCCTTGGCGCGGGCGGCTGCGTATACATGCTCGATTAACTGACGACCCACCCCCTTGCCGCGCACATCGGGACTGACAAACAGGTCTTGAAGATAGCAGGCGTCTTTGATGCTCCAGTTGGTGCGGTGATAAACGCACTGCACCATGCCCACCGCTTTGTCGTCTTGCCAGGCCAGGGCCAGGGTGGTCGGTTCTGCCGGGTCGAGAAAGCGCGCCCAGGTGGATTGGCTGATTTCGTCGGAAAGCTCGGTTTTATAGAAGCGCAAGTAAGCCTGCCAAAGTGGTAGCCACTGTTCGCGATCGGTGGCGGTGGCAGGTTTGATCTGGATTTGAGCCATTTTCAGTTATTCCTTAACCATTAAATGAGCGAGTGCGTGGTCTTGCGGGTTGGGGTTGGCCAGCAGGCCCTGGCGCACACCAGCCTGGTCGCGGGCGTCGCGGTTCTGGCTGAGTTTGCGTTTGCCTTGCAGGCGGGTGATGGGCAGGCGAAAGCCCACAATGGCCTTGAGCATGCTGTCGACATAGTCGGCGGGGGCGTCGCTGACAGCCCAGGGCGCGGGGCGATTGGCTTCCTGCCTGTCGCTCAAGCGGCTGACCAGTGCCAGCAAACGTTCGGCATCATCGAACACCTCGGCCATGCCATAAGCGTGTACGGCCAGGTAATTCCAGGTGGGTACGGCTTTTCCGTGGTCGGCCTTGCCTGGGTAAAAGGTAGGGCTGATATAGGCCTGTTCGCCGGCAAAGATCACCAGTGCTTCCGTGCCTTGGGCCAGGTCCTGCCAGTGTGGATTGGCCCGGGCCAGGTGCCCGTACAATGTGCCGCACGGGCCTTCGTCGGGGTTCAACAGCATAGGCACATGACTGGCGAGCAGGCCCTGGCTGGCATGTGTGACCAGCACGGGCAGGGGGGAGGCCTGCATCTGCTGGTGCAGGATTTTAATGTCGTCTACGGCGAAGGCGCGGGGTACGTACATGGAAATTATCCTTGGCGATTGGCTTTATCCTAGGCAGGCTATTGGTTGGTTGTAAGAGCCATTAATGGTCAATTTCATAGGTCCAATCCATGAAGGATTCAGTTCTTTCCATCGCCTTCAACCCCGCCGGGATCGAGCTTGATCCCAAAAAGGGTCTGAGCCGCCAGCTGTATCTGGCATTGCGCCAACGTGTGCTGGATGGTCGTTTGAATGGCGGCTCGCGCTTGCCCGCCAGCCGTGACATGGCCGGTGCCTTGGGGATTTCCCGCAATAGTGTGATGCGGGCCTATGACCAGTTGTATGCCGAAGGATTTATTGAGGGGAGAGTTGGGGACGGTACCTATGTGGCCCAATTGCCAGAAAAAGCCCTGCCGCTAAAAAAGTTGTCCACCAACTTATCCACAGGCTTTTCAACAGGCTTATCCCCAGGGTTATCCACAAAACAGTCTGGAATACCTGTAATTACATCCAGTAAAGTTATCCACAGCACGGCTCTGAGCAGGGTTGCAACCCATGCATTGGACCTGCCACCCAGTGGTGTTCCCCGCGCATTTCGGGTGGGTGTTCCGGCGTTCGACTTATTCCCTTTCGAGGTATGGAGCAAGCTGCAGGCGGCTTTTTGGCGTAAGCCGGAGTTGCAGCATCTGTGCTACGGCGATCCTGCAGGTGATGAGCGTCTGCGTGCATTGATTGCGGCTTATTTGCGTACTTCACGAGGTTTATCGTGTACGGCTGAGCAAATTTTGATCACCAGTGGCGCGCAGCAAGGAATTAGCCTTTGTGCACAGCTGCTGGTGGAGCCGGGCGAAGGGGTGGCTGTGGAAAACCCCGGCTATCGCGCAGCTGCCTATGCCTTTGCGATTGCCGGGGCGAATGTGCAGGGCGTGGCGGTGGATCAGGACGGTATGGACTGTTCGGCGCTGGCGCATTTGAACAACTGTCGGCTGGCCTATGTCACGCCCTCCCATCAATACCCCAGCGGGGTCACCATGAGCCTGGCCCGGCGCCTGGAACTGCTGGCCTGGGCCGAGCGTACAGAGGGCTGGATTGTCGAAGACGACTACGATGGCGAGTACCGCTATAGCGGTGCGCCGCTGGCCCCGCTGGCGGCATTGGACCGCAGCGGGCGGGTGATTTATGTCGGTACCTTCGGCAAGGTGGCGTTTCCGGCGTTGCGCCTGGGGTATCTGGTGCTGCCCAAGGGGCTGATCGAGCCGTTTGCCCGCCGGCGCTCGCTGGATATGCGCCATTCGGAGGTCGGCACTCAGGCAGTGATGGCCGAGTTTATGGCGGCGGGGCATTTTCAGCGGCATATACGGCGGATGCGTCGCGCGGCTTTGAGTCGCCGTGATGTGTTGCTGGCCAACTGGCCACAGAGGTTGGCGGAGGTTGGGGCCATGCCGGGTATCGCGGCGGGCTTGCATGTGGCGGTGCCGGTGGCGAGTTTGGCTCGTGAGCAGCAACTGCTGGCGCAGGCCCGGGCAGTGGACGTGGAGATCAACGGGCTGAGCAGTTATTGGTTACAGGATTCGAGTGAGCCTGTGGATAACCGCGCGGGATTGGTGTTGGGGTTTGCAGCGGTACCCGAAGTGGAGATCAAGGCGGCGCTGGAGCGGCTGGGCAAGGTGTGGAATGGCAGCCGTTGAACCTGTGGGAGCGGGCTTGCTCGCGAGGGGGGCACCGCATTAATTCAGACAGACCGCACCGGCTGAATTGCGAGCAAGCCCGCTCCCACAGGAAGGGCTTGATCATTGCGCGCTTTCAAACCCCTCCAGCACATTCACCGCATTCACGCCGATTTCCTCTACGGCGTAACCACCTTCCATCACAAATAGTGTCGGTTTGCCCAGCCGCGCAATACGCTCACCCATGCGCAGGTAGTCCGGGCTGTCGAGTTTGAATTGGGAAATCGGGTCGTTCTTGAATGTATCCACACCCAGCGAAACCACGATTACGCCAGCGTCATAGCGCTCGATTTCAGCGCAGGCCAATTCCAGCGCCGCGCTCCAGCGATCCCAGGCCGAACCCGCAGCCAGCGGGTAGTTGAAGTTGAAGCCTTCCCCGGGCCCTTCCCCCAGTTCGTCTTCGTAGCCCAGAAAGAACGGAAACTCGGCCTCAGGATGGCCGTGAATCGAGGTAAACAGCACGTCGTTACGTTCATAGAAAATCGACTGCGTACCATTACCGTGATGGTAATCAACGTCGAGGATAGCCACCTTGCTGTGGCCTTGATCGAGAAAGGCCTGGGCTGCTATGGCGGCGTTATTCAGGTAGCAGTAACCGCCCATCAAGTCGCTGGCGGCGTGATGCCCCGGTGGCCGGCAAAGTGCGAAAGCACTGTGGGCGCCGTTTTGAATTTCGGCTTGGGCAGTCAGGGCTACTTGCGCTGCACTGTAAGCCGCTTGCCATGTGCCCGCAGTAATCGGCGCTCCGCCGTCGAAGCTGTAATACCCAAGCTGGCCATGCAGGCTGGTGGGCAGAACGGCACGTAAAGTACGGGCAGGCCAGGTATAAGGCAGCAAGTCACCGTCGCGGCCATGTTGGGCCCAGCGGTCCCAGGCACCCTGGAAAAAGTCCAGGTAGGCCGCACTGTGAATCCGCTCGATAGGCCCGCGGCCGAAGTCTTGCGGGGCGCTCACTGGGCCGAGTTCACGGGTTTGTACACGTTGCAAAATATGGTCGGCCCGTGATGGCATTTCAAAGCAGGGCAACAGTTGCCCGTCCATCAACTCACAGCGGCCATGATGCAGGTGGTGATCGTCCGAATAGATCGTCAGCATTGTCTTGTTCTCCCAGGGCATGAGCGGTTGGCTACAGTCTTGCGGCGCCGGGGGTTTGAGAGAACGGCAGGAGCGGCCAAAAGGAGATGTATGTGGCCAAAATGGTTGACCGTAATTGGCCCCTGCCCATCCCCTCTGAATCAGGCCCGGAACTGGCTGGGTGCAACCCCGCTCCAGCGCACGAAGGCATGGCGGAAGCTCGCGGTTTCACTGAAACCCAGGGTCTCGGCAATCTTGTAAATGGGCCATTCGGTTTCGTTGAGCAGCAGCTTGGCGCGCTCAAAACGCAGGTCATCGAGCAGCGTCTGGTAGCTGCAACCCATATCGTGCAAGTGGCGGCGCAGGGTGCGCGGCGAGCAGTTCATGTGCTCGGCCAGCCCTTCGAGGCCGGGGGCTGCATGCAGTTGTGCGGCCAGCAACTGGCGGATGCGTTCCAGCCAGGTTTGTCTCCCGGTGAACTCCAGATTCTGTTTGCGGCAACGCTCGGCCATCGCTTGATGGGTCACCGCATCGGCCAGTGGCAAAGGCTGGTCGAGCCATCGCTTGGCGAAGGCGAAAGCATTGCTGTCGGCATCGAACTGACGCGGGCAATCGAAGCTTTGCCCGTAGCTGGCGTGGTAGTCGGGTGCGCTGTGGATAAAGCGTGCACCCAATAGCGGCAGCGATTGGCCTAGCAAGTCTTCGCATATAACCTTGAGCGAAACCAGGCATAGCTCGGTATTGAACACCGCCATTTGCGGGCTCTCGGCATAGCCATTGGCACAGAACCGGACCTGTTCGCCCTCGACCTCCAGGCTCAGCTCAAAAAGTGTTCCCAGCAGCGCCGGGTAGCGTAAAGCTAGACGCAATGCGTCACCTAAGGTGGCACTGGTGAGTAGGGCGTAACCGAGTATGCCGTAGGACGACACATGCATGCGCCGCCCTAGTTCAAGGCCGATTTCGCGGCGCAGAGCCACGGCATTGGCGCACACGCGCATTTCCTGATTGGTGGTGATGCGAGTGTCTGCACGGCTCAGGTCCGCCGCCCGAATGCCGCTGCCGGCCAGCAGCATCTCGCTGGGCAAGCCTTCTGCGTTGAAGGTGCTGAGCACCAGGGATACGGCGTTGAGCGTTGTGAGATGGGAGTGGAGCATGCTCGTTTCCTGCCTGGGAGGTGCAGGAAACGAGCAAGTTGTGTGCCGGGGGATGTACACCGAACCTGTAGCCGCTGCCGCAGGCTGCGATAAGGGCCGCAGGACCTTCAATCAAGGCGGGTCTGGTGCACAGTCCATCACAGCCTGCTAGAGCGGCTACATAGGCCGGGTTATGGGCTTTTAGGCCAGCTCCCCGCACACATCCAGTTCGATCAGGCGGCGCACCTCGGCCAGCGGCAGGTCAGCGCCAAGCAAGGCATGCAGTTTGCCGAACACGGCCTCGCGGGTCATTCCGCCACCTGACAGCACACCCGCCTCACGCAAGCGGCTGCCAGCTTCGTACACGTCCAGTTCTACACCGCCTTCATGGCATTGGGTAATGGCCACGATCACAATGCCATTTTCCTGTGCCCGTTGCAGACTGGCGAGAAAGTCCGGGTTGTCGCCAGGGCCGGTGCCACTGCCGAAGCACTCCAGTACCAGGGCTTCGATCCCGCTGTTGAGCAAGGCATCGAGCTGGGCGGCGCCAATCCCTGGCACCAGTGGCAGCACGCCTACGCTGGCCTGGTGTTTGGGGTAGCTGTAGGCCAGTTCTGCCGGGAGGGTGCTGGCCCTGGTCCCGCCGCCGTTGCGTGTCAGCGTCACAAACGGGTTACGGCCAAAGCTGCGCACTTTGGCGCAGCGAGTTGGAGCCATCAGCTTGCCGTGGAAGTACAACTGCACGCCGTTAGGCTGGCCCTGGCCCAGCGCCTGCAAGGCACCGCTGATGTTTTCCCAGGCATCGCTGTCAGGTACGCCCGCTGGCAGCATGGAGCCGGTGAAGAGTACCGGTGCAGGCAAGCCCAGCAGTTGAAAGCACATCGCCGCAGCGCTGTAGGCCAGCGTGTCAGTGCCATGTAGGACCAGTACAGCATCGCAGCCATCCTGCTCGACCGCTTCGATGATCGCGCTGCGCAGGCGTAGCCAGTAGGCAGGCGTCATGTTGGCGCTGTCGATCAGCGGGCTCATTTCGCGAAAGGCCCATTGCGGTACTTGCAGCTGCGGTTGGCTGGCCAGGTGCTCGCGCATGCGTGCCTCAAAACCCGAGGCTGGTGCCAGACCGCTGGCGCTGGCCTGCATGCCGATGGTGCCGCCGGTGTAGAGCACCATGACGTGTTGGCAGGTGTGATGAGTGGCTGCGGTCATTATTGAGTCTCCATAAGCAAAAACGCGGCGGTTCTGGAGAACCGCCGCGTCAAGTATCAGCGTTTTGTTTCGTCGACCTGGGCGGCCGGCTTTGGCGGCCAGGCCTTTAGATCGAGATCCAGATCCGGGAATTTACTGGAATCGAAGACAGGTGTCTTGATCCCCGCGCGGCGCTGGTCATCGTAGTCCTTGAGCACGCGCATGCAGATCTTGAACAGCATCGCCAGCGCAACCAGGTTAACGAAGGCGAGCATGGTCATGGCAATGTCGGCGAAAGCGAAAACCGTTTGCAGGTTTTCGATCGACCCCCAAAAGATCAGCACCAGTACCAGTGCGCGATAACCCATCAGTGCTTTGCGGCTCTCTCCAACCAAAAAGCGCAGGTTGTTCTCGCCCAGGTAGTAGTTGTAGAGCATCGAGGTGAATACGAACAGCGCCAGGGCCACGCTGATAAAGACACGACCCCATTCGCCGACCACGGCTGCCAGGGAGTTCTGGGTCAGGGCAATGCCGTCGCCTTCAAAACCTGGGGTGTAGAAGCCCGACAACAGAATCAGCAAAGCCGTACAGGTGCAGATCACAAAGGTGTCGAGGAATACGCTGAATGCCTGCACCACGCCTTGGGCGATCGGGTGCTCAACATCGGCCACGGCAGCCACGTTCGGGGCGCTGCCCAGACCGGCTTCGTTGGCGAAGACGCCACGTTTGACGCCCATCACGATTGCACTGCCGATCAGGCCACCGAACACAGGGTCCAGGCCGAAGGCGCTCTTGACGATATGGCCCAGCATGGCGGGTACGTGGTCGAACTGCAGTACGATCACATACAGGGTGACCGCAATATAGGCCAGGGTCTTGACCGGTACCAGCAGGTCGGCTACCGAAGCGATACGCTTGATCCCGCCGATAAACACCAGGCCCAGCAGGATGGCGATGGCCAGCCCCGAGTAGTTGACCTTGAAGCCGAAGGCGTCTTGCAGCGAGTGGGTCACGGCATGGGCTTGCAGGCCCATGAAGGCAAAACCGAAGGTGATCAGCAACAGCACGGCCATCAGTTTGCCCATCCACACTTTGCCCAGGCCGTACTTCATATAGAAGGACGGGCCGCCGCGCAGTTGGCCTTCCGAATCACGACGCTTGTACAGCTGGCCCAGGGAGCATTCGATCAGGCTGCTGGACATGCCGACCAGGGCGGTCACCCACATCCAGAACACGGCACCGGGGCCACCCAGGGTAACGGCAATACCGACGCCGGCAATGTTGCCCGCGCCGACACGGCCGGCCAGGCTCAGCATCAATGCCTGAAATGAGCTCAGCTCACCGGCGCTGCTGCGCAGGCTGTCCTTGAAAACCGAAAACATGTGCAGAAAGTAACGAAACTGAACGAAACGCGAGCGGATCGTGAAGTAGCCACCGAGCCCGACCATGAGCACGATTAGCACTTTCCCTGAGAGGAAGTCATTGATGACTTCAAGCATGGATTATTCCTCGCTGTTTTTATCTGATGGCAACACGGCCGGATCGAAATATCGCGTTACACCTGCTTGAGCAAGGCATAAACGTAGGCGATCAATGTGACCCTGGCCATGTTGCTGCTTGGTTTACGATGCTGTTTCCGTGCTGACGATGGCCGCTGGTGCTGGGGCCGGGCACAGGAAGAGGGGCGGCACTATACCTAGGAGCGCAGGAAGCGTCTGCATAAGTGACTGAATTTTCATGTGTGAGTTGTCCGATATGGCTTTGTTTATTGTCAAATTGCCCTCACCCCAGCCCTCTCCCTGAGGGTGAAAGGGCTCGATTTGTGGCGTTAATCAGATCTGCTTTTGCCTTTAGTCTTCTCTCCCTCTGGGAGAGGGGGGAGGGGTTTCAAAATTCCAGGGCCAAAAAAAAGGGCCTGCAGACGTATCTGCAAGCCCTCAAAAGGTGAGAGGTGTCTAGTCCCTCGACCTGGTGAGCGTTGAGCGTGTTACAGCATCAGGCCTTGAGTGGCACCAGACGCGGAGCAATCATGTTTTCCGGGCGCAGGATGTCGTCGAGCATGGCGTCGTCGAGCAAGCCTTCTTCGCGCACCAGTTCCAGTACGCCGCGGCCGCTTTCAAGAGCGATACGGGCGATACGGGTGGCGTTTTCATAACCGATGTACGGGTTAAGTGCAGTCACCAGACCAATCGAGTGCTCGACCAGTTCACGGCAGCGCGCTTCGTTGGCCGTGATGCCGGTGATGCAGTGTTCGCGCAGCATGTCCATGGCGCGTTGCAGCAGACGAATCGAGTCGAAGATCTTGAACGCGATCAGCGGCTCCATAACGTTCAGTTGCAGCTGGCCACCTTCGGCAGCGATGGTCAGGGCCAGGTCGTTACCGATGATCTGGAATGCCACCTGGTTCACGGCTTCCGGGATAACCGGGTTGACCTTGCCTGGCATGATCGAACTGCCTGGCTGACGTGCTGGCAGGTTGATTTCGTTGATGCCGGTACGTGGGCCGCTGGACAGCAGGCGCAAGTCGTTGCAGATCTTCGACAGCTTGACCGCGGTACGCTTGAGCATGCCGGAGAACAGTACGAAGGCGCCCATGTCGGAGGTGGCTTCGATCAGGTCGGCCGCCGGTACCAGCGGGTGACCGCTGATGGTGGCCAGGCGGTTCACGGCCAGCATCTGGTAACGCGGGTCGGCGTTGATGCCGGTACCGATGGCGGTGCCACCCAGGTTCACTTCAGTCAGCAGCTCTGGTGCCAGGGTTTTCAGGCGAGCCAGGTCTTCACTCAATGTAGTGGCGAAAGCGCGGAACTCTTGACCCAGGGTCATTGGCACGGCGTCTTGCAGCTGGGTACGGCCCATTTTCAGGACGTGGCTGAACTCGGCGCCTTTGGCTGCAAACGACTGGATCAGGCTGTCGAGGCTGGCCAGCAGCGCGTCGTGACCCAACAACAAGCCCAGACGAATGGCCGTCGGGTAGGCGTCGTTGGTCGACTGCGCCATGTTGACGTCGTTGTTCGGGTGCAGGTATTGGTATTCGCCTTTCTGATGGCCCATGGCCTCCAGCGCGATGTTGGCGATCACTTCGTTGGCATTCATGTTGGTTGAAGTGCCAGCGCCGCCTTGAATCATGTCCACCACGAACTCTTCGTGGAAATCGCCGCGGATCAGACGTGCACACGCTTCGCTGATGGCAGCGTGCTTGGCGTCGCTCAGATGACCCAACTCGCGGTTGGCGTCAGCAGCGGCTTGTTTAACCATGGCCAGGCCCACAACCAGCTTCGGGTAATGCGAGATCGGAACGCCGGAGAGACGGAAGTTGTTCACCGCTCGCAGGGTCTGGATGCCGTAATACGCTTGAGCGGGTACTTCGAGTACGCCAAGCAGGTCTTTTTCGGTACGGAAAGATGCAGCGGAGGACATGATAGAAATCATCTCGATATGAACCCGGTCTGGGCCGGAACGCTGCGAATCCTAGGCCTGCAGACTATTTTGGGCCAATGCCTTTAAACACTAACCTATGCATAAACGGCATAATAGCGACGTGACGCGGCAGGCGCGTCGAGCGTGTGACCCATTTTGGTGCGCGTCCGGGAGGACTCGATGAATCTCGAAAGTAAATGGTTAGAGGACTTCAGTGCCCTGGCTGCTACCCGCAGTTTTTCCCAGGCAGCAGAGCGCCGTTTCGTCACTCAGCCGGCCTTTAGTCGGCGAATTCGCAGCCTTGAAGCGGCGCTTGGGCTGACCTTGGTGAATCGTTCCCGCACCCCGGTGGAGTTGACTGCGGCCGGTCAGCTGTTTTTGGTTACCGCACGTACGGTCGTCGAACAGTTGGGTGAGGTGCTGCGTCACCTTCATCACCTCGAAGGCGGGCAGGGTGAGGTCATGCAAGTGGCTGCCGCCCACTCCCTGGCGCTGGGTTTTTTCCCGCGCTGGATCGCCCAGTTGCGCAATGAAGGGCTGAACATCGCGACACGACTGGTTGCGACTAACGTCGGAGACGCGGTGCATGCTTTGCGCGAAGGTGGTTGCGATTTGATGCTGGCTTTTTACGATCCGGATGCGGCCTTGCAGATGGATCCGGAAATTTTCCCGTCCTTGCACCTGGGTAATACCGAAATGCTCCCGGTATGTGCTGCCGATGCAGACGGCAAGCCGTTGTTCGATCTGGAGGGCGATGTCAGCGTGCCGCTACTGGCCTATAGCGCTGGCGCATTTCTGGGCCGCTCGGTGAATTTGCTGCTGCGCCAGCGCAGCCTGCGCTTTACCACTATTTATGAGACCGCGATGGCCGACAGCCTTAAAAGCATGGCGCTCGAAGGGTTGGGCATTGCCTGGGTGCCGCATTTGAGCGTGCGCGCCGAGCTGGCGCGGGGCGAGCTGGTGGTGTGTGGAGGCCCTCAATGGCATGTGCCGCTGGAGATTCGCCTATACCGCTGTGCCCTGGTGCGCAAGGCCAACGTACGGTTGTTGTGGCGCAAGCTGGAAAGTGGAACTCAACCGGAGTGAACCCGGCCTCCACCCTCATTAATTCATGAGGAGTCATCAATCAGGATCATGCAAATATCGGCAGGCTTTTCGGCCCGCCGATATTCGGCCACGGGTGCAGCAGAAACGGTTTGAATAGACATGCGCAATGTTTCAATAACGGCACCAATATGCGGACGGTCTTTATTTATTGCTCGGGCGTAAACCTGTCGAGTAATAAATAAGTTTAATCGGTGATCGTTTTCTAAGTAGCAGCGTCATGGGCAAGTGTAGATGCGTTTATGGATTGTGATTTTTAGCCATTATCAAGATGATGGTCGACAAGATTGTTAACAGTTTAAGCCTCAAAGGGCATCACTTAAGAATGCTCTTATGTTGTCTCTGTTTTCCGGCGTGAAACGGTAACAATTACTTCGAAAAGTTGAAGCGTTGGGAAACATGAACGTTTCACATACGCTGCCCCATGGATTGTGGCCGAGTGCTGCATTGTTGTGGGATGCATTGAAACTGTGGCCTACTTCGTGGGCGATCACTTGATAGTGTTTAAGGCTGGCAATGACGGCGGGTTGTCCGGGGTAAGCGCAGCCCAGGGTGGTTTCGTTGAGCGGGGAGTGCGTAACCAGAATGTAGCGTTCGGTTTTACCCCACTTTAGCCCGTGTTGGTTTTTGTATCGGATGGCCGCCAATTCCCATCGATGAAGAACATCGTCTATGGACTGACTTTTATAGTTGAAGTCAGTCATGCCCTGCACGTTACGTATGTCCTTGAATATAAAAGATCGTTTTGTAATTGCCGTGATTTCGTCGGTAAACTCTTTGAAGTATGCACGCCCCAATGTGTTGATGGCGCGGTGCGGGACATCGTTGTGGATAAAAATATAAAGTGTGATCGGTTGCATGGGAAATATCCTTTTAATAAGGAGCCTGCAATCCTTGCAGGACTGTTTACGTTTTTGCTGTTACCGGTTTGAATTTAAGTGAAGACGTTAATTCCAGGTTTCGCCGTGGCTGGAATTCGTCGAGTTATGTCGTTTCTATCTCTGTGCGATGTAGGCGTGGCACCCGATGATCAGAGGCCGTAGCCGAGGAGGAGTGCGTTGACCTGCAGGTCAATAAAACCGGGGGATTCAGGATTATCCGATGTGCATGACAGATGGTCGTCAAAGGTGCTTTCAAGGCACATGTTTGGGGTATACTGCGCGGCCTTCGGCTGGCTTGACCGGCCTTAATTCCTATAACAAGCCACGTCGGATCCTCCACGTGGCTTGTTGTTTTTTGACGCGCCTGCGGGCGCCCAAGAGAAGAGGCGCGACGATGAGTGCACTGGTAGGCGTGATCATGGGCTCCAAGTCCGATTGGTCCACCCTCAGCCACACCGCCGATATGCTGGAAAAACTCGGCATTCCTTACGAAGTGAAAGTGGTCTCTGCCCACCGCACTCCGGATCTGCTGTTCCAGTATGCCGAAGAGGCCGAAGGCCGCGGGATCGAGGTCATCATCGCGGGTGCCGGTGGCGCAGCCCACCTGCCAGGCATGTGTGCAGCCAAAACCCATTTGCCAGTGCTCGGTGTACCGGTGCAGTCGGCCATGCTGTCGGGCGTAGACTCGCTGCTGTCGATCGTGCAAATGCCGGCGGGCATCCCGGTTGCAACCCTGGCCATCGGCAAAGCGGGCGCGATCAATGCTGCCCTGTTGTCGGCGAGCATCCTGGGCGCCAAGCATCCGCAGTTCCATACCGTTTTGAAAGCATTCCGTGCTGAACAGACAGACAGCGTGCTGGACAATCCAGACCCGCGCGTAGCCTGAGGTTTCTGACGATGAAAATCGGTGTAATCGGTGGCGGTCAATTGGGCCGCATGCTGGCTCTGGCGGGCACTCCGCTGGGGATGAACTTCGCTTTCCTGGATCCGGCTCCTGATGCCTGTGCCGCCTCGCTGGGTGAACACCTGCGTGCGGACTACAGCGACCCGGACCATTTGCGCCAGTTGGCTGACGAAGTCGACCTGGTGACGTTCGAGTTCGAAAGCGTTCCCGCTGAAACCGTGGCTTTCCTGTCGCAATTCGTCCCGGTATACCCGAGCGCCGAAGCGTTGCGCATTGCCCGCGATCGCTGGTTCGAAAAGAGCATGTTCAAGGATCTGGGCATTCCGACGCCGGCATTTGCCGACATCCAGTCCCAGGCTGATCTGGACGCAGCAGTGGCCACCATTGGCCTGCCTGCCGTGCTCAAGACCCGCACCCTGGGTTATGACGGCAAGGGCCAGAAAGTGCTGCGCACCCCTGCCGATGTCGTGGATACTTTTGCTGAACTGGGCAGTGTGGCGTGCCTGCTGGAAGGGTTTGTGCCGTTCACCGGCGAAGTGTCGCTGATTGCCGTACGCGGCCGTGATGGCGAAACGAAGTTCTACCCATTGGTACACAACACTCACGACAGCGGCATTCTCAAGCTGTCGGTTGCCAGTACCGATCACCCGTTGCAAGCCCTGGCTGAAGACTACTCCAGCCGTGTGCTCAAGCAGCTGGATTACGTTGGGGTGATGGCATTCGAATTCTTTGAAGTCGACGGTGGCCTCAAGGCCAACGAAATCGCCCCGCGTGTCCATAACTCCGGGCATTGGACCACCGAAGGTGCCGAGTGCAGCCAGTTCGAAAACCACTTGCGCGCCATCGCCGGCCTGCCGTTGGGTTCGACAGCCAAAGTGGGTGAAAGCGCCATGCTCAACTTCATCGGCAGCGTGCCGCCGGTTGAGAAGGTGATTGCGATTGCTGATTGCCATCTGCATCACTATGGCAAGGCGTTCAAGGTCGGCCGCAAAGTCGGTCACGCCAACCTGCGCTGCGCTGACATGGCGACGTTGCAAGCGCAAATCCTCAAGGTTGAAGCCCTGATCGACGAAGCGTAAATCGCTTTGTACGGAACCATTGGGTTGTCGCTGCTCTCTGATGGCGTGATGCCAAAGTGCTGACTAGGCTTTGGTTGTAACGCCATTTAATTTTGAGGGAGCGTCCATGGGCATCATCGGAACCATTTTTATCGGCTTGATCGTTGGCCTGCTGGCTCGTTTCCTGAAACCGGGTGACGACAGCATGGGCTGGATCATGACCATCCTGCTGGGTATCGGCGGTTCGCTGGCGGCTACCTATGGTGGTCAGGCGATTGGTATCTACAAGGCAGGCGAGGGTGCCGGCTTTATAGGTGCCGTGGTGGGTGCCGTGATCTTGCTGGTGATCTACGGCCTGGTGTCGAAAAAGTCCTGATTAAACGCTTTGGCTCTCTCTGCGCCAGCCGCAGAGAGGGTTAAACTGCGCGCGTTCAATCCTTCTTTTATCGAGCCTTGCATGCGCCGTCTTCTACTGACTTTTCTTTTGCTGGGTTCAGGCCTGGCACATGCGGCAGAGTTGCCCGAAACCGACTGGCTTGAACTGATGCCCAAGTCGGATCAAATAGCCCTTGAGCAAATGCCCGAAATTGACCATGACTCGCCCGAGGCCAATGGTACGTTTACCGACAAGGGTGGTTTGAAGCAGAGCAAGGGCCTGCCCGCGGTGATGTACTCCAGCAAGACAGTGGCCAGCATGAACGGCAAAAATATCCGTTTGGGTGGCTACCCCGTGCCTCTGGAAACAGACGCCAAGGGTCGCAGCACGCTGTTTTTCCTGGTGCCGTACCCGGGCGCCTGCATTCATGTGCCGCCTCCGCCGCCCAATCAGTTGGTGTTGGTGCGCTATCCAAAAGGCTTGAAGCTGGATGACATCTACACGCCGTTGTGGGTGATGGGCTCGCTGAAGGTCGAGAAGGTCAGCAATGACCTGGCCGATGCGGCCTATGCGCTGGATGCGAGCAAGGTGCGGGTAGTGGTTGAGGAAGACTTGTAGGGATCAGACCAATTGTGGGAGCGAGCCTGCTCGCGAAAACACACTTCGCGAGCAGGCTCGCTCCCACAGGTTTTGGTTGTATCAGGTTTTCAGGCGCTCGCTGCCAATACTCACACTCAGCGTATGGCTGGCGCCCGGCTCCAGGGTGATGATGTCATCCATCACATTGGCGGTTTCGATGCACAGCATGCGCTGCCAGCCATCTGCGGCCATATCGCCGAGCGTGGCGGTCTTGTCGATCCAGGGATTCCAGATTACCGCCGAGCGCGAGCCGCGGCTGGTCAGCTCGAGCGTGCGCGACCAGTCCGGGTCGACGATGCTCAACTGCTGCGGGGTATCGAGGTAGATACGATCGGTTTCGCTGCTGAAGGTCAAATCGCCCGCTTGCGCAACACGTTTCCAGTCGTCGAGTGTGTCGATGTAGGTCAGGCCGTCGACTCCTTTGACCTCAACCTTGCGCACGTCGCTGACCGCAAAGTAGCTGTGCAGGGCCTGGCTGATGCTCACCGGGATGCTGCTGCGGTTATGGCTGGTGAGGCTGATATGCAGTTGGCTGTCGAGGCGGATGTTCAGGGTCAGCGCCACGTCGTGGGGCCAGCCGGGCAGGCCGCCTTCGATGTGGGGCAAGCCCAGCGCTATATGCAGCGCCTCACCGGCGTCATCGATCTCCAGCACTTCCCATTCGCGCGTACGTACCAGGCCGTGGGCCGTGGCGGGTTCATCGCTGTGGCGCATGGCCTGCACGCTTTGCGGGTTGAGTGCCAGGTTGCCAAACCAGGGCCAGCACACCGGCACGCCCGTGCGGATGCCATGGCCTTGCTTGAATTGGGCTTTTTCGTTGAGCCAGATGATCGGCGGCTCATCACCTACCTGATAACTGAGAACCTGCGCGCCCTGTTTGGCGACCAGCAGTTGGGCCTGGCCATGCTGGAAGTGCCAGCACTCCAGTTCATCCAGGGTGACTGACTCAATGTGGTGCATGGCAGGTTCTCTATTTATAGGTTTAACGACGTGGCGGAACGGAGCGGGTGCGGCCGCTGCCATCGATGGCGACAAAGACAAAGACCGCTTCGGTCACTTTACGCCATTCGCTGGACAACGGGTCGTCACTCCACACTTCAACCATCATCTGGATCGAGCTGCGGCCGATCTCAAGTGCCTGGGTGTAGAACGACAATTGTGCGCCCACGGCCACGGGTACCAGAAATGCCATACGATCAATAGCGACAGTGGCTACACGGCCACCGGCAACCTTGCTGGCCATTGCGGTACCGGCCAGGTCCATTTGAGAGACCAGCCAGCCGCCAAAAATATCGCCGAAACCATTGGTCTCGCGCGGCAGGGCGGTGATTTGCAAGGCCAGATCGCCTTGCGGAATTGGATCTTCTTGTTCGAGCTCTAGCATGCCTAAGGGCCTCTGACCCGTGATTCATCATAAGTACTGCGGGTGAAAAAGCGTCTTTAGAAAAACGATTCAGCCCGAACATACTACGTTCGTCACGTTCTTCATAAGCCGCACCAAGGGGAAACTCTGCGAAATCGGCTGAAGTGGCCAGCGGACGTTTTCGCACAGCAACCTCAGAAGTTACCAAGTGTTTCTTACAGCATGAGTATATCGGGGGACAGCCTGGCCGACGACCTCCTGATTCTGCTTTTTGGGTGCGCTGCACGTCTAGCTCTGTGCTTTTGTAAACAATTTGTTATCTTTCAAAACCTGCCCAGCCCCTGCCGGCGAAGTTGCAGCTTTTTGCCGTGCCTAATAAGAGAAGCAATACCCCATGATCACAGAGCCTTCCAGTGCTGCACCGCCTTCGCGGCCGTTAACCCGTAATGACTATAAAACCTTGTCGCTGTCTGCCTTGGGTGGTGCGCTGGAGTTTTACGATTTCATTATTTTTGTATTTTTTGCCACCGTGGTCGGGAAACTGTTCTTTCCGGCGGACATGCCCGAGTGGCTACGTCTGATGCAAACCTTCGGTATTTTCGCTGCGGGTTATCTGGCGCGTCCTTTGGGCGGCATTGTCATGGCGCACTTTGGTGATTTGCTGGGGCGCAAAAAGATGTTCACGTTGAGCATCTTCATGATGGCTGTACCGACTTTGATCATGGGCTTGCTGCCGACCTATGCGCAGATTGGCATGTGGGCACCGATTCTGTTGCTGCTGATGCGCGTGATCCAGGGCGCGGCCATTGGTGGTGAAGTGCCCGGGGCCTGGGTGTTCGTGGCCGAGCATGTGCCGCCACGGCATGTGGGCTACGCCTGCGGCACCCTGACCTGCGGGTTGACCGCGGGCATCTTGCTGGGTTCCCTGATGGCCACGGCGATCAATACGATCTATACGCCGGCTGAAGTGTCTGACTTTGCCTGGCGGATTCCATTCCTGATGGGCGGCGTGTTCGGCCTGTTCTCGGTGTACCTGCGTCGCTGGTTGCACGAGACACCGGTATTTGCCGAGTTGCAGCTGCGCAAGGCGCTGGCTGCGGAAGTCCCGCTCAAGACCGTGCTGCGCGACCATCGCGGGGCGATTGTGGTCTCGATGCTGCTGACCTGGTTACTGTCTGCCGGGATCATCGTGGTCATTCTGATGACGCCCACGGTGCTGCAAACCATTTATGGTTTTTCAGCGACCACCTCGTTGCAAGCCAATAGCCTGGCGATCGTCTTTTTGAGTTTGGGTTGCATCGCTTCGGGCGCCCTGGCTGACCGCTTTGGTGCGGGCAAGGTGTTTGTGGTGGGTTGCGCCGGGTTGCTGATCACGTCGTGGACCTTCTATCACAGCCTGCTGCAGCATCCGGACTGGCTGTTCCCGCTGTATTCCCTGAGCGGTCTGTTTGTCGGCACCATCGGTGCCGTCCCTTATGTGATGGTTAAAGCTTTTCCGCCAGTGGTGCGTTTCAGTGGCCTGTCGTTTTCCTACAACCTGGCCTACGCCATCTTTGGCGGTCTGACCCCAATGGCCGTGACCCTGTTGCTCAAGGAAAGCCCGATGGGGCCGGCGTATTACGTGGCCATTATCTGCACGATGGGCCTGGTGGTCGGTGCTTATTTGTGGAAAAAGGGCCGCTGAGACATCGCTCAGTGGCCATGACACTTCGCTAGCCTCTCCCCGAAGGCCATCATTTGTAACGAATGATGGCCTTTCATCTAATTGTCACAATCGGTTCATAGAGTAGTCACATGGCCTGCAGATACTGGCCCCCGATTCATCTAACCCCGTTTGCTAGGAGTAAGGCATGAAACTGAAGCGTGTGATGGCGGCCCTGACTTTTGTCGCCGCAGGCGTTGCAACTGCCAATGCGGTTGCCGCTGGTGTTGACCCGGCTATTCAGCCCTACGTGAAGACCACTGGTGTGTCGGGCAACCTGTCCAGCGTTGGTTCCGACACCCTGGCGAACTTGATGACCTTGTGGGCTGAGGCGTACAAAAAAGAATACCCGAACGTAAACATCCAGATTCAAGCTGCCGGTTCTTCGACCGCGCCGCCTGCGATTACTGAAGGCACCGCTAACCTGGGCCCGATGAGCCGCAAAATGAAAGACAACGAACTGGCTGCCTTCGAGCAGAAGTACGGCTACAAGCCTACCGCCATCCCGGTGGCAGTGGATGCCCTGGCCGTGTTCGTGCACAAGGACAACCCGATCAAGCACCTGACCATGGAACAGGTTGATGCGATCTTCTCTTCGACCCGCCTGTGCGGCGCCAAAGCCGACGTTAAAACCTGGGGCGACCTGGGTGTGACCGGCGACCTGGCCAACAAGCCGGTTCAACTGTTCGGTCGTAACTCGGTATCCGGCACTTACGGCTACTTCAAGGAAGAAGCCCTGTGCAAAGGCGACTACAAGCCTAACGTGAACGAACAGCCGGGCTCGGCTTCGGTTGTGCAGTCGATCAGCAGCTCGCTGAACGGCGTCGGTTACTCGGGCATCGGTTACAAAACCGCCAGCGTGAAGACCGTGCCTTTGGCTAAAAAAGGCAGCACCGAGTTTGTCGAAGATACCGAAGAAAACGCACTGAACGGCAAATACCCGCTGTCGCGTTTCCTCTACGTGTACGTGAACAAGGCGCCGAACAAGCCGCTGAACCCGCTGGAAGCCGAGTTCATCAAGCTGGTCCTGTCCAAGCAAGGTCAGGAAGTGGTCGTGAAGGATGGCTATATCCCTCTGCCAGCCAAAGTCGCTGCCAAAGCATTGGCTGACCTGGGCCTGAAAGAAGGCGCATAAGCAGACGCCATGTGGGAGCGGGCTTGCTCGCGATGCAGGCAACTTGGTACATCAGACCTATTGAGTTGACGCCATCGCGAGCGAGCCCGCTCCTGCAGGTCTGCCTCGCAACCGCTTCACCAAATTTTCCATTCCGCTGCCAGCACCGTTGGGCGGCGGATTTTTTGCGTCACTGCTTTGTCATCTTTCTGTCATACAGGACCGCTAGGGTGTGCGCATGAATGATCTGGCCAATTCCCCAATGACTACGACATCCGCTCCCAAGCGCATTGATTTCAATACGCCTGAACTGCAACGCAAGCGCCGTATCCGCGCGTTTAAAGATCACCTGACCCGCTGGTATGTATTTATCGGCGGTCTTGCCGTGCTTGGCGCAATCACTCTGATCTTCTTCTTCCTGGGCTATGTGGTTTATCCACTGTTCCAGGGTGCCGACCTGAACGCCAAACAGGCGATTACGCCGGTGTGGATGCAGGACGCCGGCAAGCCGCTGATGATCTCCATCGAAGAGCAGAATCAGGTCGGTATGCGGGTGTCCGACAAGGGCATGGTGTTGTTCTTCAATGCGAAGAACGGCGAAGAGCTGTCGCGGGTCAACCTGCCGTTGCCGGCCGGCACTCAAGTGACTTCTCTGGGTGAAGACCAGCCGGGTAATCCGGTGGCGGTGCTGGGCCTGTCCAACGGTCAGGCGCTGGTGTTCCGGCACAGCTATAAAGTCAGCTACCCGGATGGCAAGAAGACCATCACCCCGGCAATCGAATACCCGTATGGCGAAACGCCAATCGTCCTCGACCCGCAGGGTGGTGCACTGGATCACGTCAACCTCAGCGTCAACGATTCAACGCTGGTGCTGGCCGGTTCCTCGGGCGCGCAACTGAACGTGCTGTCACTGGCCCGCGAAGAAAACATGATGACCGACGAGGTCACCAACACCGAGACCCGTATCGACCTGCCGCAGATGACCGCGAAGGTCAAAGCGCTGTATATCGACCCGCGTCAGCAGTGGTTGTATGTGATCAATGATCGCGCCCAGGCCGATGTCTTCAGCCTGCGCGACAAAAGCCTCAACGGTCGCTACAAGCTGGTGGATGACGCAACCACCGAGATCACCGCCAGCACACAACTGGTGGGCGGTATTTCGCTGATTTTTGGTGATTCCAAGGGCGGCCTGAGCCAGTGGTTCATGGCTCGCGACCCGGATGGCGAGCAGCGCTTCAAACATATCCGCAGCTTCCAGATGGGCACGTCGCCGATTGTTGAAATCACTGCCGAGCAACGCCGCAAGGGCTTCCTGGCTCTGGACGCGGCCGGCGAGATCGGTGTGTTCCACAGCACCGCGCATCGCACCCTGCTGGTCGAGAAAGTGGCAGAAGGTCCGGGCGTCATGGCGTTGTCGCCGCGTGCCAACCGCATCATCGTGGAAGAGGGCGGCAAGCTGCTGCCACTGACCCTGAAGAACCCGCACCCGGAAGTGTCCTGGAGCGCGCTGTGGAGCAAGGTCTGGTACGAGAACTACGACGAGCCTAAATACGTCTGGCAATCGACAGCCGCCAACACTGACTTCGAACCGAAGATGAGCCTGGCGCCATTGACCTTCGGTACCTTGAAAGCAGCGTTCTACGCGATGTTGCTGGCGGCACCTCTGGCCGTTGCCGCAGCCATCTACACCGCTTACTTCATGGCTCCAAGCCTGCGCCGCAAGGTCAAGCCGGTGATCGAGCTGATGGAAGCGATGCCGACGGTGATTCTGGGTTTCTTCGCCGGTCTGTTCCTGGCGCCGTATGTGGAAGGCCACTTGCCGGGGATTTTCAGCCTGCTGGTGCTGATGCCGATCGGCATTCTGGTGGCGGGCTTCACCTGGAGCCGCCTGCCCGAGTCGATCCGCCTGCGTGTGCCTGACGGTTGGGAAAGCCTGATCCTGATCCCGGTGATTCTGTTTGTATGCGGCCTGTCGCTGTATATGAGCCCGTTCATGGAAGCCTGGTTCTTCGGTGGCGATATGCGCCTGTGGATCTCCCACGACCTGGGCATTACTTACGACCAGCGCAATGCTCTGGTTGTGGGTCTGGCAATGGGCTTCGCGGTGATCCCCAACATCTACTCGATTGCTGAAGATGCCGTGTTCAGTGTGCCTCGCGGTCTGACCCTGGGTTCGCTGGCGCTGGGTGCCACACCGTGGCAAACCATGACCCGCGTGGTCATCCTGACGGCCAGCCCGGGGATCTTCTCGGCACTGATGATCGGTATGGGCCGTGCGGTCGGCGAGACGATGATTGTGTTGATGGCCACCGGTAACACCCCGGTCATGGAAATGAACCTGTTCGAAGGCCTGCGTACCCTGGCGGCGAACGTGGCGGTGGAAATGCCGGAGTCGGAAGTGGGCGGTAGCCATTACCGCGTGCTGTTCCTCTCGGCGCTGGTGCTGCTGTTGTTCACCTTCATCATGAACACTCTTGCCGAACTGATTCGTCAGCGTCTGCGCAAGAAATATTCGTCGCTTTAAGGAAGGTAGAAGTCTGTGAAACAGAACTCCCTCAAAGGCTGGTTCAAGAGCGGCGCTCCAGGCGTCTGGATCAGCGGTGGCGCAGTGTCCATCGCCGTCATCATGACCATCGGCCTGCTCTCGGTGATTGCCGTTCGTGGCCTGGGCCACTTCTGGCCGGCCGACCTGATCCACGCTGAATACAACGTGCCGGGTGATGCCAATCACCTGGTGATCGGCGAAGTGGTGCAAAAGGAAGAAGTGCCCCGCGAGCGCCTGAAAAGTGCGGGCCTGCCGGTGCCGGAACAAGGCCCGGAGTTCATGACCCGGGAGCTGATCAAGGTCGGCAACCGTGACCTGAATGGCAATGATTTTACCTGGGTGGTCGGCGAGTGGTTGACGAACCAGAGCACGCCGCCCGAGTTGATGGCCATCGAGCGTCGCGAGTGGGGCAACTTCTACGGCTACCTGGTTAACGTCAAGGAAAACGGCAAGGTGGTGGCAGAAGGTGCCGCGGCCTGGCCGGAGCTGCAAGCGCGGGTCAAGCGTGTCAATGACCTGGCCGCGCAACTGAGCCAGCTTGAGAAGAAAGATATCGGCGCGATCAACTACGGTCTGGAGCGCATCCGCCTGCACGGTCGCAAGCTGGAGCTGGAAGGCAAGCTGACACCGCAGGCGCAGGCTGACATGGAAACCGAGCGCGCCGAGCTGAATGCACGCTACAAGGCCATCGAGGACCGCTTGGGCGAGTTGCATGCACAGTTCAACCGCGACAGCCTCACGGCCCGGGATGCCAACGGCAAAGAGCTGGAAATCGGTATCGGCAAGGTGGTCAAGGTGTACCAGCCGAACGCGATGAACAGCTGGCAGAAACTGGCCATGTACTTCAGCAATATCTGGGAATTCCTGAGCCAGGATCCACGTGAAGCCAACACCGAGGGCGGGATCTTCCCGGCCATTTTCGGCACGGTAATGATGACCCTGATCATGGCGGTGATTGTGACGCCGTTTGGCGTACTGGCGGCGGTTTACCTGCGTGAATATGCCAAGCAAAACACCCTGACCCGGATCATCCGTATCGCGGTGAACAACCTGGCTGGCGTACCGGCCATCGTTTACGGCGTATTCGGCCTGGGCTTCTTTGTGTACGTGCTGGGCGGCTCGGTTGACCGCCTGTTCTTCGCAGAAGCATTGCCTGCGCCGACCTTTGGTACACCTGGCCTGATGTGGGCTTCGCTGACCCTGGCGCTGCTGGCCGTGCCGGTAGTGATCGTGGCCACCGAAGAAGGGCTGGCGCGGATTCCGCGTACAGTGCGCGAAGGCTCGCTGGCGCTGGGTGCAACCAAATCGGAAACCCTGTGGAAAATCGTGCTGCCGATGGCCAGCCCGGCCATGATGACCGGCATGATCCTCGCCGTGGCCCGTGCCGCCGGTGAAGTGGCACCGCTGATGCTGGTGGGCGTGGTCAAACTGGCGCCGTCGCTGCCGCTGGACGGCAACTACCCGTACCTGCACCTTGACCAGAAGATCATGCACTTGGGCTTCCATATTTATGACGTCGGCTTCCAGAGCCCGAACGTCGAAGCCGCCCGACCGCTGGTATACGCCACGGCGCTGCTGCTGGTGCTGGTGATCGCGACCCTGAACCTGTCCGCCGTGTGGATTCGTAACCACCTGCGCGAGAAGTACAAGGCGCTGGATAGCTGATAGACACATGACCTGTGGGAGCGGGCTTGCCCGCGATGGTATCGGTAAGGTTTCAGCGTGAAACCGAGGTGCCTGAATCGCGAGCAAGCCCGCTCTCCCAGAAGAAACCCGGTTACTGAAAAACCGAAACGAATTTTTAGCGTATGGAGCAACCCATGCAGCATGAATCCTCAACCCACGGCATCAACATGTCCGCCTTGGGTCGCACCAAACAAAGCTTGAACCTGGCAAACGAAGAAGTCGCTATTGAAGTCCCGGGCCTGAATCTTTACTACGGTGAAAAACAGGCCCTGTACGACGTCAGCCTGAATATCCCGAAACAACGGGTCACGGCGTTTATCGGTCCGTCCGGCTGTGGCAAGTCGACGCTGCTGCGTACCTTCAATCGCATGAACGACCTGGTGGACGGTTGCCGCGTAGAAGGCGAGATCAACCTGTACGGCAACAACATCTACCGCAAGGGCGAGGATGTAGCCGAACTGCGTCGCCGCGTCGGCATGGTATTCCAGAAGCCCAATCCGTTCCCCAAAACCATTTACGAGAACGTGGTTTACGGCCTGCGCATCCAGGGCATCAATAAAAAGCGTGTGCTCGATGAAGCCGTCGAATGGGCCCTCAAGGGCGCGGCGTTGTGGGACGAAGTCAAAGACCGCCTGCACGACTCGGCACTGGGTTTGTCCGGTGGCCAGCAACAGCGTCTGGTGATTGCCCGTACCATCGCGGTAGAGCCCGAAGTGTTGCTGCTCGATGAGCCATGCTCGGCACTCGACCCGATCTCGACGTTGAAAGTCGAAGAACTGATCTACGAGCTCAAGTCCAAGTTCACCATCGTGATCGTAACCCACAACATGCAACAGGCAGCCCGTGTCTCGGATTACACAGCGTTCATGTACATGGGCAAGATGGTTGAATATGGTGACACTGACACGCTGTTCACCAACCCGGCCAAAAAGCAGACCGAAGACTACATTACCGGGCGCTATGGCTAGTTTGAGCGGCATTGCCCGTTCTATGTCACGATAATTCGGCTGGCCGCTAACCGCGTGCAGCTCACAGCTTTTGCGGAGCAGAACCATGATTTCAAAGGATGGCCTCACCCATCACATTTCCGCGCAGTTCAACGCGGAACTCGAAGACGTGCGCAGCCACCTGCTGGCGATGGGCGGCCTGGTCGAGAAGCAGGTCAACGATGCGGTGACCGCACTGATCGAGGCCGACTCGGGCCTGGCGCAACAGGTGCGTGAGATCGATGAACAGATCAACCAGATGGAGCGCAATATCGACGAGGAGTGCCTGCGCATTCTGGCCCGTCGTCAGCCTGCGGCGTCTGACTTGCGATTGATCATCAGCATTTCCAAGTCGGTGATCGACCTGGAACGCATTGGTGACGAAGCGACCAAGATCGCCCGTCGGGCCATTCAGTTGTGCGAAGAAGGTGAGGCGCCGCGCGGCTACGTTGAAGTGCGCCATATCGGTGACCAGGTGCGCAATATGGTGCGTGATGCACTGGATGCGTTTGCCCGCTTTGACGCCGATCTTGCCCTGTCTGTGGCGCAGTACGACAAAATCATCGACCGTGAGTACAAGACCGCGCTGCGTGAGCTGGCCACTTACATGATGGAAGATCCGCGTTCGATCACGCGTGTGTTGAGCATCATCTGGGTGCTGCGCTCACTGGAACGTATCGGCGACCACGCCCGCAATATCTCGGAGCTGGTGATTTATCTGGTACGCGGTACAGACGTGCGGCACATGGGTCTCAAGCGCATGCGCGAAGAAGTTCAGGGCACGGGTGCCGATAACGCTAATGTTGCGTCGTCGCCTGACGATAAATAAGGCAGCCCGATCTAAAAAACGCCCGGCTCAATGCCGGGCGTTTTGGTTTTCGGGCGTTCATATCCAAGGAGCAGTCGATGAGCAAGGTTAGTGTGCTGGTGGTAGATGACGCGTCGTTTATTCGTGATCTGGTTAAAAATTGCCTGCGTAACTACTTCCCGGGCATCAGGATCGAAGACGCGGTCAACGGCCGCAAAGCCCAGGCCTTGCTGTCCCGTGAAGCCTTCGATCTGGTGCTGTGCGACTGGGAAATGCCGGAGATGTCCGGCCTTGAGCTGTTGACCTGGTGCCGCGAGCAAGACCGTCTGAAAACGCTGCCCTTTATCATGGTCACCAGCCGTGGTGACAAAGAGAACGTGATCCAGGCCATTCAGGCCGGAGTTTCGGATTTCGTCAGCAAACCCTTCACCAATGAGCAGTTACTGTCGAAGGTGAAGAAGGCGTTCACCAAGGCGGGATTGCTGAGCGCCGTGATGGCCAGCACCCCGACGCGGGTTAATTCGGCCTTTGGCAATGACTCGCTGAATGCATTGACCGGTGGCAAGGCGCAGGTCGTGACCCCGACGTCGGTGACATCTGCCCCGGTTGCCCCGGCACCACGGCCGGCACCTGTCGCGGCACCGGCGCTGACCAGCCGTGGTCAGGGGCAACTGCGTTTGCCCAGCGGTACCCAAACCTGCGTGATCAAGGCGTTGAGCCTCAAGGAGGCGCTGCTGGTGGTGCGTCGTGGCGAAGTGCTGCCTCAGGTACTGGACAGTGCCGTACTCGACCTTGAGCAGGGCGAGAACGCCGAGGTGGCGCGTTTGAACGGTTATCTGCATGCCATCGTGGCATTCGAGCCAAAACCGGACAGTGCGTGGTTGCAACTGACCTTTCGCTTTGTCGATCAGGACGCCGACAAAATGAACTATCTCTCGCGGCTGATCGCCCACGGCACGGCGCAGAAGCATTTTGTGCCGGGTGCGTGATGACAGCAGCCTGTGTAGCCGCTGCCTGGTTTCTTCAGCAGCGGCTACAGGGCGAATGCAACCCGCCAGCTATCGATCCAGAAATGCCAGCTGATAGGTCTCGCGATCAATCATCACCAACTGCACATTGTTGATTCGGGTGTTGGCCGGCTTGCCGTTGACGGCCACCGATGTTTCGATCCGGTAGATACCCTGCGGCGCACGCTCATCGAGGGTGATGGTGAAGGTGTTCTCGTAACCGCCACTGCCGCCCTTGGTGTTCGCGATCTTGCTGCCTTCTTTCAACGGCTTGGCCTCGTTGGGGGCAAACAGGCGGATCTCTTCCTTGATTTCGCTGATCGGCTGGGTCGCGCCGTTGATAGCAACAATATTGGAAACCACGGTAATCGGTTGGCCCCGTTTGATGGTCATACCGGGCTGGATACTGGTGTCGTAGCTAACCAGTTCTGGCTGGGCCGGTTGTTTCTTGCCCGAGGTTTTATATTGTTGTTCAACTTCTTGAGCGGTTTTGGTCTGTACCGACTTGGCATTGATCGCGAAACAGGCGGCCATGCCGGCAACCCCGCCAATCAATACGCCTGCGCCTTTATCGTTGGCACCGCTCACAGCAGCACCCGCTGCCGCACCTGCTGCAATTGCCAGCCCGCACTTCATCCAGTCGCTGCCACTCCAGTTGGTCGGGTTGATGCTGGCAGAGTCGATATTGGCGCAGCCTTGCAGACCCAGTAGCGAAGCCAGGCCCAAGGCCAGCAAGCGTTTATCCAAAGAGTTGGAGGGCAATTTCATCAGTAACTTCCAAGTAAGAGAGGGGAAAACTCATACACCCTGATTATTCGATCCGGGTTCGATTCAGTGCTTCTTTGAGTTGTTGTTCAGCCTGGCGGATGATGTTGCGCGCCCGACTATTGTTTGGGTCCATACCCAGCACGACCCTGGCCACGGCAATTGCAGACTGGTACTCCCCGGCATTGAGCGCGTTTTGCGCTTGTTGCAGGGAGGCATTAACAGCTTTGGCAGCCTGTTGCTGCTGTTGGTCACGCACCTGGCGATCGGCCGCTTCCTGGCGCTGGCGCTCAAGAGCTTGCTGTTCGCGCAGGGCATCGGCTTGTCGCGTCGCCTCGGCGGCCTGGGCTTTGAGCAACTGTTGTTTCTGCTGCGCCTCCTGCAATTGTTGCTGGCGCGCCTGGGCGGCCTGCGCACGCTGCAGCAGACTCAAGGCGCGAGGGTCATTGCTGTCCTGTTGCAAGGCGAGCCCGGCATTGTCCAGCGCGCAAGCAAAGTCCCTGGTGTCAAAACAGCTCTGACCGGTTTGCAAAAAGCCATCGAGCTTTTGCTGGCTTTGCCCGGCCATCATCTTGATTGCAACGTAGCCGCCCACCACCACTGCCAGAGTTACAACTGCCATTATCAGGGCCGGTTTTCTGTTGGTGGGCGCTGGTGTTGCGGCAGGCGGCGCAGGTGGGGGAGACGCCGGACCTGGTACAGGTGTTGGCGCTGCAGCAGGTATGTCCCGGGGTGGTGGAGCACTGGCAGGTGTGACGGTTGCTTTGGGTGCAGGGGTGGCTGGCCGAGCCTTGGGTTCAGCTGCCGGTACCGGGGTAACCGCTGCGGGCGCCTGCTGAAGCGGGGCGCCGCAGAACGGGCAGTATTTAACTGGGCCGCAGAGCCCCTGACCGCAGGCGCTGTTGGCGCATGAGGTCGGGAATGCAGAGGCTTTGGCTGACGATGCGGACATGGTCTTCTCGTGTGCGCTCAAGGTGCTGGCGGTGGAGCCGGGGCTGTCAGAGGAGGGCCGCCCACGGCTGGCGCAAACAGGTGCGCAAGCTCCATGATTTGCCCGGCCGTCTGCCAGGCAGGCATGCCTTCACGCCACAGCAGGCTGTCGCGGGTGATTTGCCCGGACTGCACATATTGCTGCAATTGCTGGGTGTTGTAAGGGCCGTAATTGGTCCCGCTGACACTCAGGTGGTAGCTGTGCTGTGGTGCGGCGAACGGTGGTGGTGGGGCCATACCAGGGGCTGCAGGTGCAGTGCTTGCCTGGGTGGACAGATTTTCCAGCCAGCCGTCGGTGAAGAACTCTTTATTTACCGTGAGTTTTTCGCCGTGATCACCCTCAACTTCATCGTGATAGACGTCGGCTTTTGAGCCTTCGATCCGCTGCCCCCATTGCTCCATAAGGGTTTCAGCGCGGTCTTTGAGGTTTTTCGCATCAGTCGGTGCCTGACGGTCAAGGCGTTCCAGATACTCTTGCTTTAAGAGTTCTGCGATGTTGCATGGGAAGGCTTTGAAATTATATGAGCGTCCGCCTTCATCTTTCTTTTTCGGCTTATAGGCCGTGCTGCTCATGTCTTCGAAAATCGTCGCCAGCACCGCAACTTGGAAGGCGTTAAGGCCTTTGGCCTTGTCGTTGACCTGACGTTCGATGTCGGCACGGTGGATGCTATGGAACCGGCTTTGGCGAATAGAAAACTCATCGCCCACGGTGAAGTTGTCCTTGGCCAGCATGAACTCATACAGCCCGTTGTTCAGACGCTTGAGGACGCCCAAGCCAATGGCATGCAAGTAGAGTTTGAAATCCTCAGCGAACTCGCGGTACTGCTCTTGATTGAACTGGATCGGTTGTACGAATTGGCTAATGCGTTTATGGATATGCAGGGGGATGGAGGCGCTTTCTTTACGATAGCTGGCTAGGTACGTCGACAGCTGGGTGATAGCTGGGATCGGGAACCCGCTCAATTCGGTGTAGCACACCAGTTTGCCGGGCATGCCTGATTCAAAGAAATTGATTTGTCCTGCTGTGATACCCGCGCCTTGTGGCAAGCATTCCGCAATTTGAGCGCCAAACAAGCGGTTGAATTCAGTCGAGTTGTGTACGCCAATCAGGCAGGTATAGAGGTCTTTGTGGATATTGAAATCACCATTGAGGTTAAGCGGTACCCATGGCATGGCCCGCAGCAACAACATCCTGAACTTCTCTCGCTGTTCTTCGGGGGGTAGTGCCGCCAATGCGGTCATCAACGGATCCACATCCGCTTGATTTTTAGGTAACTGATGCACTGCTTTATTGCGCAGCGCCTGTAGCAGTTCCTCTTGACCTTCTTTGGTCTGCAACTTGCCAAACAAGGCTTTTGAGCCACCAAAGTCTTTGAAAGCGTCCTTGGCCCACTCGCGTACTTGCTGGCTGTCGACGGGATGACGGTCGTCACTTTGCACCAGTTTTAGCGGAATCAGCGTGGCGTGTTGAGTCTGAAGCCCGGCATTGATTTTGGCGATGTTTGAGTCGATGCGATGCAAAAGATGATCAACTGCGTTACGGCCGTCCTGCAGGCGTCCTACAAAACCGCTCCACACAGGGCGACCGTTGACGTCTACTGGTCCTTTGCGGCCCAACCATTCAGAGATATCACGCAGCAACTGAGCCGCTTCGCGCGCGGCAATCGAACGTACGTAGAACAACAGGCTTTCACGCAGGGTATCTTTGACCTGGCTGATCACAGTGTCGGCTTGTTTATCTTTACCGCTCAGTCGCGCCAATAGTCCTTTGCCAGTCGTTTCTTTCAGGCGCTCGAACTCGCGTGCCAGCTCAGATGATTCGAGCTTTTCCGACAGTTCTTTAAAGCGTCCGGCATTTTTCTCCAGCGCAGGGATGATGCCATTGTCGTTTTCAAGGCGGTCTTTGATCATTTCGACCAGTGCCAGGATGTAATCCAGCCCTCCGCGCTCGTCATCATCCAGACGACGGAACAATTGCTCCGGCAAGCTATCTTCGCGTGTCCATTGTGCGAAACGTTTCAGTCGGTTTTCCTTGATCCGCACTTCATGGTTACGCTCGGCGCTGTCGATAGAGCTGCCTTTGGTGTCACGCTCAAGCTGCTGTTGAATCTCGCGGACCAGGGTCAGCCATTGATCCTTATCGGCGCCGCCATTTTGCAAGCGCTCGAACAGAGATTCGACTTTGTGCTCAATTTGCGCAATGACACTGTTGTCACCTTCTACCTGTAGCAGATCATCGGCGATCTGATAGTGAGTGAACTCGCCAGTGGCTTGGGTTAACTCCACACGGGACAGAAATTCTGGCAGGTCGGTGAAGGTACGTGCCGTGATGGTGAGTTGTTCCTTCAGGAATTCGTCACGCTCTTTATCGGTTGGACGATTACTGATGACTTCGCTATTGGCGACGCCGAAAAACGCCTTAAGCATGTGCTGCACTTGCTGATTCAGACGTACGTTCTGGCGGGCGTCAATTTGTGTGTCGAGAACGGCCTGCCCGACCGAGGAGTAGATACGAGGAAACTGCAGTGTGTTGTTGTCGCCATAGTCGCGCGGCAGGCTGACATCAAAGTTCTCGGTCTTGAACAGGTTTTGGTTTACGGAAACTGATCGCTTTTTGTTGGCGAAGTCTTGTGAAGTGAAGTCGGTGAACAAGATGTCGGAAAGCATTTCATAGACGTCTTCCTGATTCTCGGTTCTTGCTTGTGCGACGTTGCTGTTGTCTAGGATGAAAACGTCATCGTAGGGGCGACTGTCGATAAACAGATTGTCGGAGGCGTCCCAATGTTTTAGCAGGGGATTGCCGCGCATGCAGGTTTCCATTTCCATCAATGCAGCGTAGCCGTTCGCTTGAACACGCTCGCTGTTGAAGGCTTGGAAACCGCCTGGCAGGACGAGGAACAAGTCGACCTTGCCAACAATGTTTTTTTCTTTAAGGATGGCCTTGGCCAGATAGCCCATGTCCAGGAATGCACCGGAGCCGGTACCCCCGGCGGCTGAGCCGGTAATAACGATCCGCAGTTTTCCCGGTTCGATTTCCAGACCAAGTTTTTTCAGCTTGTCTGCTTGAGTACCAATGTTATTGAGCAAACGCCCGACTTTGTCGCGCATTTTGTCGCGGATTTTTGGATATTTGTCGAAGAAATACAGGCGTGACAGTGCACGAATCTGCCCTGCCCCCTTGGAGGGGTCGATGCCTAAAGCTTTGATTTTATCTGGTGTCAGCGGGAACCATTCGGCCACTTCACGGTGGCGATTGAGCTCATCCATGGAGTGGGTGTATTTGCTCAGATGCAGAGGCTCAATGACTTTCTCTTCAGAGGTGAAGGCCACTTGCTCGGCCAGCACGTCGGTTTTTACTGACTTACCATCCTGGGTTACTTCACCTGAATCGAGGTCGAAATTGATGAACTGCACCAGCGGGAAATCCGAGATATGTTGGACTTGATTATTGCCTCCCCAGATCGCATTAAGGATGCGCCGGCGCAGGCGAATATTGACCTTCATACCGGTGCCGCCAAGAGCGATAAACAAAGTGGGGTATATTTTGTCGCAGACCGGAGGGGTTGCAGGGCCGGTCAGTTCTTCACTCTTGTCCATCTCAAACTCCATGAGCCCTTGGGGGCAACCGATGCTTTCGGTGTGTTAATCCAGTATTCAGGTCAGGCGGGCCAAAGACAGGTGTCTGCCAACGGCCGATGAGCTCAGCGTTTGGCCGAAAACGTCATCAGCCATGCCACCAGCGAGATGGCAGCTACGCCACCCAACGGTGCGATGTAGAGCGGCGCAAGGAACTGCCCCGAGTTGAGTACGGCGAGCACGGCCATGATGGCGATCATCAACAGGCCCAGAAACAGGAACCAGCCCGAGGCGTTTGCCCGGCTCGGTGCGACACGCTCACGTACGCGCCAGTTGGCATAGGCGTTTTTGATCACGAAAAACAGGATGGCCAGTACCACCAGCACGGCGACGCCAATCAGGGCATCGCGGCTGTCGACTTTCTTCGCCCCGAGGTCAAGGCCCAGCGGTTGCGGCGCGGCCAGAGTGGTGGTCATGGGCGACGGCGCAGGTGCAGGGCTTTCGCTTTCGATAGGTGCTGGCAATGTGCTGGTCTGTGCCATGTATAAAACTTCCTTGCTATGCGTGTGGGGTTACTTGAGTCGTACGGCGGTATCGGGCTGGATATTTTCCAGGCGGGCACCAAACAGGGCGCGCTTGAGGGTCGCGACCCTGTTCTGGTTTGAATCGTATACGCCGGCACTGCTGAAGGGCTTGAGCGGATAAGACTGGGGCACACCTTCGACGATCACGGTCAGGGTCTTTTTGCCTGCAATCAGCAAGGCAGCCAGCAGGGCGCCAATCAAGAGCAGAATAAACAGCCCCAGCAGCATGAGCACCGGACCGAGCGGGTAGCTGATTTTCAGCACAACCGGCAGACGGGTCTCGGAAGTAGTGGCTTCACCGGAGGGGATAAATACGTCAGGCAGGGCGTCACCGGGGAACAGTTCATTCATGCGTGCAATGAACCCCTGGGAGATACGCAGTTGTTGCTCGCTGAGGTTGATGCTGATGCTGCCGGCGCGTTGGTAACCGCTGGAAAAGATCACATCGCTGGACCATTGCGATGGCAGGGGCGGCAGTTGCAGGCTGATCTTCAGCTCGTCGGAGCGGGCGCCTGGCTCGAGGTCTGTCAGGCGGTCCAGCGATATATTCGAGTTCAGGGCTTCGCCCGGCATGTCCAGGGTCATGCCTATTTTCGCGTCATGAATCTGGTAAGGGTTGAACTGGTTTTCGAATTTGCCCAGCAGCACTGCCGTTTTCGGCGAGCTGTCGACGTTGATATTGAGGATGACCGTTTGCTGGTCGGGGGCCAGTTCGGCACTCACGTCCTGAGTGTCTTCAACACCGGTAGGAATAAAGCGCACGGCAGCCTGGGTCAACGGCTTTAGCCGTACCCGGTCATCTTTAAGCAAGCTGGCGAGGGCAGGCTGATTGAGCACCTGCTCCAGTGCCACGCCGGCTTTTTGACCATAGGCCAGAGCGTAGATCATCAACCCGTTGGCTTCGTAGTTGGGGCCTTTGACCGGCATTTTCTGCGGGAAGGCGGCAATCCGGGTGATAGCTGCTTCGCTATGCAACAGGTCGTAGAATTCGCGGTTTTTGGCCTGGGTTTCGCTGCTGTTGTTCGGGCTGTTTTTATTGTTGGTGATGATCCAGACAATACCCTCGCGACCTTCCAGCCCGGTGGTGATTGAGGCCAGCAAAGCCTCTTTGAAATCCGTGTCGGCATAGGCACCGCTGGCTTTGCGCTCCAGCTTCAAGCCATTGACGTAGTTGGGCAGTGCAGCGTGGTTGGCCGGGCCGCGATAGATCCACTCGGGCGAAGGGTGCTGACTGTCAGCCTGGTTGAACCCGCCAATGACGACTTCTGCCCTGCCGGCAGCAGTGCCCACCAGTTGGGTGACCATCGACTTGAACGGCGATGACGGATCGCTGTAGAACGGCTCCATCCAGCCTGAATTTTGTACCAGGAATACCTGGCGCAGAGGCTCTGCGCTGGCCACGCTGCTGGCAAGTACGAGGGAGAGCAACAGGCAGCGGCGCAGCCAGAAGGTCAAGCATTCCATCGGTAAAGCGCTCCGCATGAGTCGATATACAGCCACATTGCGTTATCAAAAAAGAACCACTGGGCATTCCAGGGTTCGCTGGCGCGGGCACTGATCGAAAAGCGCTGATCACCAATCTGCTCGAAGCAATAATCAACGTCCATTGGCTGGCGGCTGTCGAAAAAGGTTTCCAGCGTACTGGACTGCTGGGCCCGCATTGAGAGAAGTCGCTTTTGCGTGGCGAATTCGATGAAGGGCTGCACCACTTCACGGGTGGTGGGCTCGATATTCTCGTCGTGTTCGCCCCAGGGCAACTCAAGCCGGATGTTGTATTTAAAGCTCAAATGCCCGGTGCTCAGGCGATACCCCTTGATGGGCATCGGCAGGTCGGTAGCACCCGGATCCAGTTGCAGGTAATGCTGACCGTTGGCATCGAAGATCAGCTGCCACAGGCCCCTGCCGTCCAGAAACGGTGGCCCTTGCTCGGGATGGGCGGTGGCGTTGTTGGGCCACGGATGCCATTGGGCCTTGAGTTCGCTGCCTTGGGTCAGGCTGAGGTAGCCGTGTTCACCGATCCACAACAGGCGACGGGAGGCTGCGTCGAGAATCGGCGCCGAGAGCCGGGTCATGCGCTCATGGTCAGCGCCTTCAACCAGGCAACGGTCCCACCCGTAGAGGCTGGCAGGGTTGACGATGCAAACGTGGCCGCTCTTGAGCTGAGGCAAATAAGACTGGCCTTCCAGCGTGCCAGGGCCGGCCAGCGGGCTGCCGTCGTCGCGCAAGGTTTGGTAACGCAGTGTGAGTGGGTCGACACTGACTAACGTCGCTCCGCTATCGCTGGAGAGCAACAGGTGCTGCTGGTTTTCGTCCACGTGAAGGGCGACCGACCAGGCCCAGCTTTCCAGGCGAGAGCGACCGATGGGTTCGCTCTTTGGCAGTAACTCAAGCCACTTTCCCGAGCCTCTTTGCCACAGGAACAAGCTGCCTTCGCGGCTTAGTGCGTACAGGGCTTCGCGATGCCCGCCGAGGTTGGCGGCGAGGAAGTTGAGGCCGTTCTTGCGAGGCAACTCAATAATCAGCTTGCGACTGTTCAGGTCACCCTGGCGGGTATCGAGCAACTGGCTGTACAAGCGCGAGCTGATCTCCTCGGCCGAGGACAGTTTGCAGCGCTCATTGATCACGCGAGAGCCACTGCCATCGCCATAAGGCGGTAGCCAGCGGGTAGTTGTCTGGTAGGCGACCTTCGGCAGTTCTTTGCCTGTGCTGGGGCAAAACGCGAATGCAGCAGGCAGGTAGTTGCCGGGAGAGGTATCAGGCGCGGGTGTTGCCCCGACCAGATAATCCAGATCAACCAGCTCGGCCGGGGGCTTGGTACCAGCGACCTGGTGCAGAGAGAATGTACCGTCATCTGCTTGCAGCCACTCCTGGTCGCCTAGCGTCCAGACAGAGGTGCGGTCGTTTCTGGCTATCTCCATATAATCCTGCCGATACCTGTAAACGGTGCATGCCAGTCCCTGCCGGGGTTATGGCAAGCACTTCACAAATGAGAGGGTGTGACTCAAACGATGGTGTGGCCAACGGCATTGATCAGTGCCGAATAATGGCGCGGTGCCACTTTCCATCGCGGAATAGTGGCAGAATGATAGGGCTTGTCAACCGAACTTTAGTTCGGTCAGGGCAGCTGCAAACCGCCGGATGCCTTGTGGATTGTCCGTAGATGTTCGCCGATCAGTTTGACGTTGGCTTCGGTGGCTGCAATTTCGGCTGCACGGGCAGGCTCCAGCAGGCTGCGCACCTCCTTGTCCAGATCAGTGGTCAGACGCAGTAGCTGCTGCTGGCGCTGGCTGCTTTCTGATTCGAGCTTTTCCCACTCCCTGGTTTGCGGCAAGCCGTAGCCGTCGCTGCCGAGCAATTCTGCCGGGCGGCTGAGAAAACCGCTGCTGGCAAGAATTTCCTGCAGGGTCTTGTTGGCTTTGTCCATACCGCCATCCTTGAGCTGGCGTGCGCCCAGGTACTTTTGCTTGACCTCATCCTGTGCCAACAGCAGTTGCCGACGAAAGCTGGCTTGTTCCAGCAGCAACAATGCCGCACTGGCGCGCAGATCGGCTTGCTCAAGCCATGGGCGGCGTTCTGCTGCATCAAGGGCCAGCCAGTCTTCGACTGTGGTTTGCTTGATCGGCAAGCGGGTTTTGAGAACATCAAACATCGCCTGGTAGCGATCACGGTAGGAGTCGAAGCGATAACCCAGGCGCAACGCCTCTTTGGGATCCTCCAGCACGCTGGTATCGGCCAGCCCGCGAGCCTTGAGCACTTCGAGCAAACCATTGGGCACAATGCTGTCCAGGCCTTTGAGCCGGGCATTGTCGCTGCCGCTGCGCAGCAGTTTGAGGGTTTCAACCGCACAGTTATTGGAGATGAAGTAGTAGTCGCCGTCATAGCTCCAGTGCATCTCGGCGGCGTGTTCAACCACTTCTTCGATTTCAGGGCGGCTCAGTTTGAGCGGCACGGAAGCCAGGCTGCGCAGTTCGGTTTTAGTGTATTCGTCAATTACCTGGGCCAGCGGCAATACGAAAAGGCGCGATGGGTAAGCGCCTGTCAGGCCGTCCCAGCTTGAGAGCTGTACGTCATTGACGAATGCCCGGTAGGACAACACTAAGTGTTCTTGCAGGTCGAGTCGGCAGTCCGGCCCGCGTGGGCGGCCCGGGGCACAGATCACCAGGCGCAACATGCTATGGCCCCAGCGGCTGGCCCATTCCTGATTGGCCTCAGCCAGCAGGTAGTCGACGGCGTAGACCCGCTCGGGATCGACGGTACCCAGTGGCTGTTTGGCGAAATCGTTGCCGGCATTGAGGAAGGCAAAACCCTTCGGGCATTCGTCTCTGGCGGCAGGCGCCCAGCCGAAATGCTGCTGGTAGTAGCGATACAGTGCCGGGCGGCGGCAGGCGTAAGCCGGGTCGAGGAGGAAATACTCCATGTTGACTGCGACAAACTCCTTGGGGCTGCTGACTTCGTACAGGTCCGGGCTGCGCACCACCTGATGATTGTCTTGCTCGCGCTCGCCCCGGCGCCCCACGTATTGCTGCCAGCCGGCCAGATCAAGCAGACGCGGGTCATCGCTGAGGGTGAAGCGGCGTCCGGCTTGCCCGCGGCATTGGTCGGGCAGGCCAATCAGCCCCGTGTTGCTGTTTTGGCGGGTGCAGCGGCGTATCAGCGTGCGCTCGTCCGCGGGCCAGAGGCGGGCACGGTCATATAGGTGTGTCAGTTCGTGCAAGACGGTGGCGAGCATCTCCCGGCGCGCAGTGCCGTGGGGGCGGTTGGTCTGCAGGCTGGCAGCGGAACCATCGGTCAGCCCGGCCAGCAGCTTGCGATTAAGGTCCAGCTCGGAGGTCAGCGAAGCCTGGCCGTAAGCGTTGGCGGGCATGTCATCGGTCCACCCCACCAGGACTTGCCGGTCCAGTTGTTCGATAAAACGCGGTGGCAGTCTCTGCATGGCTTCATCAAGCAGGGCTTGGCTGGCCTGTTGCTCGGCCGGGCTCAGGCCCTCGGTCTTGAGTTGCAGATGCAGCGCGGCCTGGGCGCTGCTGGCAATCAGCAGCAGGCCACAGGCGGCGAGCCAGCGCGTTAACGGCCTCACAGTGCGAGTATGGCTTCGGCGAGGTCGTGATCGCTGGCGTTACGGGCTTCAGGCACGCGGTCGCGCAAGGTGCTGAAGGCCGCCTCCAGTTGTACGCCGCGAATATCGCCTTGGCTGGCAACGAAAGTGGCGGCGTCGTCGTGGGCTTCGCGCACTACTTTAGAGTCACGGATGGAGGTAGTTGTATCGGACGTAAAATCGATGGTGCGGCCAAAAGCACGCACGATGATGTTACTGGTCTGCACGACGGTCTGTGCCTGTGCCACATCGGCAAGCAGCAAAAGGCCAAGAGTGGCGACAATCAAAGGGCTACGCATGAATTTTCTCCAGAAAAAGCGGGTATTTATTGGACGAGAATTGTCTGTGCCAGTTCAAGGTCGCTGGCACTCAATTTTGGCTGGTTCTGGCGCAGATAACGCAGGGCAGACTCCAGCTGTGCGCCTCGCGTCTGGCCATCACTGGCAATAAAGACGGCGGCATCATCCTGGGCGGCACGTATCAGTTTGTGATCAAAAGGCGCGGACGTCACTTTACTGGTGACATAACCACTGAGCACCACATTTTGCGTGGTCAGGTCGAAGGCGTTGGCTGATTGAGTCCAGCAGAGTGCAAGCAGAGCTAATAAGGAAAAACGCATGGGTCTCGAGGCTGTTTGAATGAGCGCCAAGGCTAGCGTAATGGCCGGGGCAGGGCCAGCGTGGGGGTGTTGTTGAAATTTTTTTCATGCCTGCACGGTATATGTGGGAGCGGGCTTGCTCGCGATTGTATCGGCGCGGTTTACCTGAGAAATCAGGGCGCCTGAATCGCGAGCAAGCCCGCTCTCACAGAGTGCTGACCCCGATCAGATCGTCAGGATCGCCTGGGCCAGCTGTGCATCGGTGGCCTGCAGCTGTGGTGCTTGCTGGCGGATGGCATCGAAGGCGCTTTCCAGTTTCACGCCACGGATGGCGCCTTCGCTGGCCACAAAGCTGGCAGCGTCGTCACGGGCTGCGCGCACGATCTTGTTGTCACGAAACGAGCCGGTAGCATCCGATGTCAGGTCGGTGGTGGCTTTGAGCGTACCCACGATGCCATCGGTGGTGGCGATGAAGCTCGTGGCGTTGGCGCTTGCAGCAACAGCCAGCAGAACTGCGGCACTAAGTAGGCGAAGAGTGGGCATGGTAATACTCCTGAACATGAACTAATGAAAATAGACGGTTATGGGCCGAATAGTAGGCTCAGGGTTGCTTCAGGCAAAGGTTGTTTTGTCCGAAGCGCGTATCAGGGTGCTCTGAATCAGGTATCAGGCAAACTGTACCTGTGGTATTTCAATTAATTTAAAACTGTACTTGTCACTTTGCAAGTGGGCAAAACTCGGCCCTAAAACGACAAAACCCGTCAGCGGTAATCCGCGACGGGCTTTGTTTTTTCAATTCAGGTTGCTGGCGGTGGACCGGTGGTCAGGGCCAGCGAGCGCTAATCAGCGCCAGAACGGCTTGCTCAGCTCTTCGTAACGCTGTGCTTCGCTAATCCCGGCATCAGCCAGAAGACGCGAGTCCAGGCGAGCCAGTTGATGGCGGCTGGAGATGCGGCGCTGCCACAACATCAGGTTGGCAAGTACGCGCAAAGGCATGGAAGCCTGGGAGTTTACAGTGCTGCTTTCGCTGAACAGTTCGGAACTGAGTGTACGTTCCATGGTGACATCCTTCCGCTTGTGGCGGCATTGGCTAGTGGTTTAACTGATGCCAATGATCCTCCTCTTTGTCCAGGGTCTCTAGATACAGTTCGGCTGTATTGCGATGGGCCAGTTAACTGTTTATGCACGCTGTACGGGCACAAATAGACTCAACTGTACCTGTCCGCACCTAAGTGGTGCGAAATTGGCCCGAAGGTGAGTCAAAGTGAGTGTTACGGGTGGGAAATGACCAGTACAGCAGTACAGTTTTTGAAATATAAGGCATAAAAAAGCCGCTGACGTAACAGTATTTACGTCAGCGGCTGTCTAGCTCGCGGGTTACGGCAGCATTTTCCCGGTTTCTTCCAGGTTGATATGCCAGCTCAGGGCTTCGCGCAGGATGTGCGGGGTGTGGCCGCCAATCGCACAGGCCTTGGCGAAGTAGTCATTGAGAGCTTCACGGAAGTCCGGGTGCACACAGTTGTCGATAATGACCCGTGCGCGCTCACGCGGGGCCAGGCCACGCAGGTCGGCCAGACCCTGTTCGGTAACCAGGATGTCGACGTCATGTTCGGTGTGGTCAACGTGGCTGACCATTGGCACCACGCTGGAGATCGCACCCGCCTTGGCAATGGATTTGGTCACGAAGATCGCCAAGTGCGCGTTGCGGGCAAAGTCACCCGAACCGCCAATGCCGTTCATCATCCGCGTGCCGCACACGTGAGTGGAGTTGACGTTGCCGTAGATGTCGAACTCCAGGGCGGTGTTGATGCCGATGATACCCAGGCGACGAACCACTTCAGGGTGGTTGGAAATCTCCTGCGGGCGCAGGACCAGTTTGTCCTTGTAGCGCTCCAGATTGCCAAATACGTCCGAGTTGCGACGCTCCGACAGGGTGATGGAGCTGCCCGAAGCGAAGCTCATCTTGCCCGCGTCGATCAGGTCGAAGGTCGAATCCTGCAGTACTTCGGAGTACATGGTCAGGTCTTCGAACGGCGAGTCGATCAGGCCGCACATCACCGCGTTGGCGATGTTGCCGATACCGGCTTGCAGCGGGCCGAGCTTGTTGGTCATGCGCCCGGCTTCAACTTCGGCTTTAAGGAAGTTGATCAGATGAAAGGCGATACCGTCGGTTTCGCTGTCCGGCTCGGACACGGTGGATGGCGAGTCCGGCTTGTTGGTGATCACGATGGCGACGATTTTTTCCGCCGGGATCGGGATTGCGGTGCTGCCGATACGATCGTCGACCTTCACCAGCGGGATCGGTGTACGCGTCGGACGGTAGGTCGGAATATAGATGTCGTGCAGACCTTCCAGGTTCGGGTTATGCGCCAGGTTGATCTCGACGATCACTTGCTTGGCGAAAATCGCGAAGCTGGCGGAGTTGCCCACGGATGTCGTCGGAACAATATGACCTTGTTCGGTAATGGCCACTGCTTCAATAACTGCAATGTCCGGCAGCTTGAGCTGATTGTTGCGCAACTGCTCAACGGTTTCGGACAAATGCTGGTCGATAAACATCACTTCACCGGCGTTGATCGCCTTGCGCAGAGTGCTGTCTACCTGGAACGGCATGCGACGGGCCAATACGCCGGCTTCCGTCAGTTGCTTGTCGAGGTCGTTGCCCAGGCTGGCGCCGGTCATCAGGGTGATTTTCAGCGGCGACTTCTTGGCCCGCTCGGCCAGGGCCTGGGGGACGGCTTTGGCTTCGCCGGCACGGGTAAAACCGCTCATGCCGACAGTCATGCCGTCATGGATAAGGGCGGCGGCTTCTTCGGCGCTCATGACCTTATCGTGCAGGGAGTTCAGGCGAATACGTTCACGGTACATGGATTGTTATCTCGGGCAACGGAAGCAAGAGGCGCAGTCTATTCATTTTCAGAGCCTTGCGTCCCGCTACCATGGTCGAATGCCAGCGGCCGATTTAGAGCCTTTGGTCGGGTTCCTTGGAAAAAGAAAAACCCCGGCCAATAGAGCGCCGGGGTTCTCGATGTTGCGTTGGTGCGCGATGTTACTCGACAGCTTTAACCATATCTTCAATAACTTTCTTGGCGTCACCGAAGACCATCATGGTTTTATCCAGGTAAAACAACTCGTTATCCAGACCGGCATAGCCGCTGGCCATTGAGCGCTTGTTCACGATGACAGTCTTGGCTTTATAGGCTTCGAGGATCGGCATGCCGGCAATCGGCGATTTTGGATCGTTCTTGGCCGCCGGGTTGACCACGTCGTTGGCGCCCAGTACGAGCACCACGTCGGCCTGGCCGAACTCGGAGTTGATATCTTCCATCTCGAACACCTGGTCGTAAGGCACTTCGGCCTCGGCCAGCAGTACGTTCATATGGCCTGGCATGCGGCCCGCAACCGGGTGAATCGCGTACTTCACGGTCACGCCGCGGTGAGTCAGCTTTTCCGTCAGCTCTTTAAGTGCGTGTTGTGCCCGTGCCACGGCCAGGCCGTAACCCGGGACGATGATCACGGTGTCGGCGTTGGTCAACAGGAAGGTGGCGTCGTCCGCCGAGCCGGATTTCACCGGGCGGGCCTCTTGCGCACCGGCCGGGCCACCGACGTCGGTTGCACCGCCAAAGCCGCCGAGGATCACGTTGAAGAACGAACGGTTCATCGCCTTGCACATGATGTACGACAGGATCGCGCCCGAAGAACCTACCAGCGAACCGGCAATGATCAGCATCGAGTTGTTCAGCGAGAAACCGATACCGGCAGCCGCCCACCCCGAGTAGCTATTAAGCATCGACACCACCACCGGCATGTCGGCGCCGCCAATCGGGATAATGATCAGCACACCCAGCACGAACGCCAGAGCCAGCATCAGCGCGAAAGCATTGAGGTTGCCGGTCAGCATAAACGTGATGCCCAGGCCCAGCGTGGCCAGGCCCAGTACCAGATTGAGCTTGTGCTGGCCGCCGAATTGTACCGGTGCACCCTGGAACAGGCGGAACTTGTACTTGCCCGAGAGTTTGCCGAAAGCGATCACCGAACCGGAGAAGGTGATTGCACCAATGGCCGCGCCCAGGAACAGCTCCAGACGGTTGCCCGCCGGGATGGCGTCGCCCAGGTGTTTGACGATGCCCAGCGATTGCGGTTCGACCACGGCTGCAATGGCAATAAATACCGCCGCGAGGCCGATCATGCTGTGCATGAAGGCAACCAGCTCAGGCATTTTGGTCATCTCGACACGCTTGGCCATGATCGAGCCTGCTGTACCGCCGATCAACAGGCCAACAATGACGTAGCCGATACCAGCGGTGGCAATCTCGGCGCCCAGCTTGTAGATCAGGCCAACCGTGGTGATGATCGCCAGACCCATGCCGAGCATGCCGAACAGGTTCCCGCGACGAGAGGTGGTGGGGTGCGACAGGCCTTTGAGGGCCTGAATGAAGCAGATCGACGCAACCAGATACAGAACAGTAACCAGGTTCATGCTCATGGCTTGCGCACCTCTTCTTTGGCTTTAGGTGCTTTCTTCTTGAACATTTCCAGCATGCGCCGGGTGACCAAAAATCCACCGAATACGTTTACGGCAGCCAGCGCGACTGCCAGGGTGCCCATAGTTTTACCCAGGGGGGTAACGGTCAGCGCGGCGGCGAGCATGGCGCCTACAATCACGATCGCCGAGATGGCGTTGGTAACGGCCATCAGCGGGGTGTGCAGCGCAGGTGTAACGTTCCAGACCACGTGATAGCCCACATAGATGGCCAGCACGAAGATGATCAGGTTGTAGATACCGGGGGAGATGAGCTCTTCCATTATTATTGTCCTCAGCCGTTTTTGCGCACGACTTGACCGTCGCGGCACATCAGGCACGCGGCGACGATGTCGTCTTCAAGGTTGATCTGGAACTGCCCTTCGGAGGTGAAGACCAGCTTGAGGAAGTCCAGCAGGTTGCGGGCGTAGAGTGCCGAGGCGTCCGCAGCAACCATGGCGGGCAGGTTGGTGTGGCCGACGATGGTTACGCCGTGTTCAACCACGACCTGATCGGCGACGGTCAGCGGGCAGTTACCGCCCTGGGCTGCAGCCAGATCGATGACCACTGAGCCCGGCTTCATCTGGGCTACGGTTTCTGCGCTTAGCAGCACCGGGGCTTTACGGCCCGGGATCAGGGCTGTGGTGATCACGATGTCAGCCTGCTTGGCGCGCTCATGCACGGCCAGTGCCTGGCGCTGCATCCAGCTGGCAGGCATCGGGCGGGCGTAGCCGCCTACGCCAACGGCGCACTCGCGTTCTTCGTCGGTCTCATAAGGCACGTCGACAAACTTGGCTCCAAGCGATTCGATCTGCTCTTTAACCGCAGGTCGCACATCGCTGGCTTCGATTACGGCACCCAGGCGCTTGGCGGTGGCAATGGCCTGCAAACCTGCAACACCGGCACCCAAAATAAGCACGCGAGCGGCTTTGACGGTACCGGCGGCGGTCATCAGCATCGGCATAAAGCGCGGATAGTGGTGAGCGGCGATCAGGACGGCTTTATAGCCGGCGATATTGGCTTGGGATGACAGCACATCAAGACTTTGCGCACGAGAGGTTCGTGGAGCAGCTTCGAGAGAGAAGGCGGTGATCCCGCGCTCGGCCAGTTTGGCAATGGTTTCATTGCTGAACGGGTTAAGCATGCCAATCAGCACGGTGCCGGTTTTGATCAGGGCCAGTTCGCTGTCGCTGGGGGCGACAACCTTGAGAATCAGCTCTGCGCCGAAAGCATCTGTAGCGTTGCCAATAGTTGCGCCGGCGGCTTCATAAGCACTGTCGATAACGCTGGCATTAACGCCGGCGCCGCTTTGAACAGTCACTTTATGGCCTTGGCCGATCAGCTTCTTGATGGTTTCCGGGGTTGCAGCAACCCGCGTTTCACCCGTATGGGTTTCGAGAGGAACACCAATGTGCACGTCATATCTCCTGCGTGATCTTTTATAAGAAAGCCAGCGCACTACGGATGGTGCGACTGGGGCGGCCGATCAGCACGATCCCACCAAAAGTATGGGTGGGGCGGGGCATTCTGCTGGCAATTTTTTTGCCCTTCAAGGACTTATGGAGGATGACGAGATACAAACTACAAGTCATGCAGTGACCGAATGTCGCAATGGTCGGCTGCATGCCTTTAAATACGTGGCTTACAGAAGATTTGACGTTTTTTTGAGTTTTTTTCAGATTTCTTTTGGTTATCGCTGCATAACTTTGAGAAATACCCTGTAGGCCGCGTGGTTACTGGCCTGCAGGTTTGTCCAGTTAGACCAAAGTCCCGAGTGTCAAAACGCGACATTTACTTATATATGTAGTGACTTTTTATGCTGCGCTACATAGTTCGTGCGGACGATGCGATCCTTTAAATCAGGCTGTAGCCCTCGGCCTGCTTGATCAGCCAGTCTCGAAAGGCCTGCAATGAAGCCGACTCAATTTTGCGTTCGGGGATCATCAGGTAGTAAGCCCTGGTGCTGGGCAGGCTGCTGTCATTGGCAATCACCAGGCGTTTTTCGGCCAATTCGCGCTGAATCAAAAAGGGCGGGATCAGGGCGACCCCCATTTCATGCATGGCGGCCTGAGCCAGCATTGAAAAAAGCTCATAACGTGGGCCGCTCATGTCGCGTGGCACATTTATGTCCTGGGCGTTGAACCATTGGCGCCAGGCGTAGGGGCGGGTGGTTTGCTGCAGTAGGGGGAGTTCGGCGAGGGTGTGCGGGGAGAGGCTCTTATGCGGGCCCAGCAGGTTAGGACTACACACGGGTACCGGGTTTTCTCCCATCAGGCGGTAGGACGAAGTGCCGGACCAGTCAGCATCACCGAAGTAGATGGCAGCATCGAAGTCGGTATCTGCGAACAGAAAAGGGCGTGTGCGGTTGGTCAGGTTGACCGTGACATCCGGGTGCTGTTGCTGGAAGTCCTTGAGCCGGGGCAGCAGCCATTGCGTGCCGAAGGTGGGCACCACGGCCAGTTCGATCACGTTGGCGCCTTGTTGGCCCATGACGGACAGCGTGTCCCGTTCTACAGCATCCAGTTGGATTGCAATGCGCCTACTGTAGGAGATGCCGGCTTCTGTCAGTTTTACGCCACGCTTGGAGCGTCGGAACAGTTCTACACTCAGAAACTCTTCCAGGCTGGCGATCTGTCGGCAAATAGCCCCTTGAGTGATGGAAAGCTCTTGTGCGGCCTTGGTAAAGCTTTCATGGCGCGCAGCCGCTTCGAAGCTGATCAGGGCGGTTGTGCTGGGGATCTTGCGGCGCATGTACGGCTTCCTCACTAAATACAGTCAGAAATGGCTTTCATGTGGTTCACGGAGTGAGAAATTATCACAGCATCGTGTCGAATCCTCGTTTGTCCTTCTATATAGAGGGAGCCTAGGATCAGTGCACGATATTTGATCTATTACGCGAGGGTTCTCTCATGGCGGGTAAAGCAAGCTTCAACTGGATTGATCCACTGTTGCTGGATCAGCAGCTCACTGAAGAAGAGCGCATGGTGCGCGACAGTGCCGAGCAGTTTGCTCGGGACAAACTGGCGCCGCGTGTACTTGAGGCTTTCCGCAATGAGAAGACCGACCCTGCAATTTTCCGTGAGATGGGTGAGACCGGTTTGCTGGGCGCGATGATCCCTGAGCAGTACGGCGGCAGTGGCCTTAACTACGTCAGCTACGGCCTGATTGCCCGCGAAGTGGAGCGTGTCGACTCGGGCTACCGTTCAATGATGAGCGTGCAGTCCTCCCTGGTAATGGTGCCGATCAATGAGTTCGGTACCGAAGCGCAGAAGCAGAAGTACCTGCCCAAGCTGGCATCTGGCGAGTGGATTGGCTGCTTCGGTCTGACTGAGCCAAACCACGGCTCTGACCCTGGTGCGATGATTACCCGTGCGCGTTCGGTAGAGGGTGGCTACAGCCTGACGGGCAGCAAGATGTGGATCACCAACAGCCCTATCGCCGATGTGTTTGTAGTGTGGGCGAAGGACGATGAAGGCGACATTCGTGGCTTTGTTCTTGAAAAAGGCTGGAAGGGTCTGACTACACCTGCGATTCACGGCAAGGTCGGTTTGCGTGCGTCCATTACCGGCGAAATCGTCATGGACAACGTATTTGTGCCGCAAGAGAACATCTTTCCGGATGTGCGCGGCCTGAAAGGTCCTTTTACTTGTCTTAATTCGGCTCGTTACGGCATCTCCTGGGGGGCGCTGGGCGCAGCCGAGTTCTGCTGGCACACCGCGCGCCAGTACACCCTTGACCGTCATCAGTTTGGCCGGCCTTTGGCTGCGACCCAGCTGATCCAGAAAAAGCTGGCTGACATGCAGACCGAGATTACGCTGGCCCTGCAGGGTTGCCTGCGTCTGGGGCGGATGAAGGATGAGGGTACCGCGGCGGTTGAGATCACTTCGATCATGAAGCGCAACTCGTGTGGCAAATCCCTGGATATCGCACGCATGGCTCGCGACATGCTGGGTGGCAACGGAATCTCCGATGAGTTCGGCGTGGCGCGTCATCTGGTCAACCTGGAAGTCGTGAACACCTATGAAGGCACGCATGATGTGCATGCCTTGATCCTTGGGCGTGCGCAGACCGGTCTTCAGGCGTTCTATTAACAGGAGCTCGGCTCATGGGTGCTTTATCGCATTTGCGGGTGTTGGATTTGTCTCGTGTGCTGGCGGGGCCGTGGGCGGGGCAGATACTGGCTGACCTGGGGGCTGAGGTAATCAAGGTTGAGCGCCCGGGCAATGGTGATGACACCCGGGCCTGGGGGCCCCCCTTCCTTAAAGATGCTTATGGTGAGAGTACGGGGGAGGCTGCCTATTACTTGTCAGCCAACCGCAACAAGCAATCGGTAACTATTGACTTCACCAAGCCGCAAGGCCAGCAACTGGTTCGCGAGCTGGCAGCCAAATCCGACATCCTGATCGAGAACTTCAAGGTGGGTGGCCTGGAGGCGTATGGCTTGGACTACGCGTCGCTCAAGGTATTGAATCCGGACTTGATCTACTGCTCGATTACGGGGTTCGGTCAGACTGGCCCTTATGCCAAGCGGGCCGGCTATGACTTTATGGTTCAGGGGCTGGGTGGGTTGATGAGCCTGACCGGGCGGCCTGAGGGTGAGGAGGGTGCGGGGCCGGTGAAGGTGGGTGTTGCGCTGACAGATATTTTGACCGGGCTCTACTCGACGGTTGCGATCCTGGCAGCCCTTGCCCATCGTCAGCATGATGGTGGCGGGCAGCATATAGATATGGCGTTGCTGGACGTGCAGGTCGCTTGTTTGGCTAATCAGGCGATGAACTATTTGACTACAGGTGTGGCTCCGCAACGCCTGGGTAATGCCCATCCAAACATCGTGCCTTATCAGGATTTTCCGACGGCAGATGGTGACTTCATTCTTACTGTGGGAAATGACAGTCAATTCCGCAAGTTTGCTGAAGTAGCTGGCCGACCGGAGTGGGTCGATGATCCGCGTTTTGCTACCAACAAGTTGCGTGTGGCGAACCGGTCGGAGCTGGTACCGCTCATCAGGCAGGCAACGGTGTTTAAAACCACCGCTCAGTGGGTTGCACAGTTGGAGGCTGTCGGCGTGCCTTGTGGGCCCATCAATGACCTGGCGCAGGTGTTTGCTGATCCTCAGGTTCAGGCCAGAGGGTTGGCGATGCAGTTGCCCCATGCGCTGGCGGGGCTGGTACCCCAAGTGGCGAGCCCTATCCGGTTGTCCAAAACCCCGGTGGAGTATCGCAATGCTCCTCCTTTGCTGGGTGAGCATACCCGGCAGGTCCTGGAGCAGGTACTGGGGTTGAAGGCAGCAACGGTGGAGGCTTTAAGGCGGTCGGGTGTTGTGTAGCTATATAGAGGGGGCGTTAGCCCCCTCTATATAGCTGTATTACGGGTGTTTCTGGATTAAGTGATAGAGTCGCTCAATTAGTCCTTGACTCAGTTTTGTAACTGTCTATAATTCGCCCCACTTCCGGCGCAGTCGAAACGGAAAACTCCTTGAGTTTCAATGAGTTGGACGGTTTTCGGCGGTGTCAGCTTCAAGTCATCGAAGCAGGAAATGAGGTGTTGACAGCAGCGTGTAACGCTGTAGAATTCGCCTCCCGCTAACGAGAGATCGAAAGCGCAAGTGGTTGATGTTACAGAGGAAACTTTGAAAACATCTTAAAATAACCGCTTGACAGCAACAGAGGCTGCTGTAGAATGCGCGCCTCGGTACAGCGAATAGCTGACCAACCGCTCTTTAACAATTGAATCAAGCAATTCGTGTGGGTGCTTGTGGAGTCAGACTGATAGTCAACAAGATTATCAGCATCACAAGTTACTCCGCGAGAAATCAAAGATGTAACCAACGATTGCTGAGCCAAGTTTAGGGTTTCTTAAAAACCCAAAGATGTTTGAACTGAAGAGTTTGATCATGGCTCAGATTGAACGCTGGCGGCAGGCCTAACACATGCAAGTCGAGCGGTAGAGAGAAGCTTGCTTCTCTTGAGAGCGGCGGACGGGTGAGTAATACCTAGGAATCTGCCTGATAGTGGGGGATAACGTTCGGAAACGGACGCTAATACCGCATACGTCCTACGGGAGAAAGCAGGGGACCTTCGGGCCTTGCGCTATCAGATGAGCCTAGGTCGGATTAGCTAGTTGGTGAGGTAATGGCTCACCAAGGCTACGATCCGTAACTGGTCTGAGAGGATGATCAGTCACACTGGAACTGAGACACGGTCCAGACTCCTACGGGAGGCAGCAGTGGGGAATATTGGACAATGGGCGAAAGCCTGATCCAGCCATGCCGCGTGTGTGAAGAAGGTCTTCGGATTGTAAAGCACTTTAAGTTGGGAGGAAGGGCAGTTACCTAATACGTGATTGTCTTGACGTTACCGACAGAATAAGCACCGGCTAACTCTGTGCCAGCAGCCGCGGTAATACAGAGGGTGCAAGCGTTAATCGGAATTACTGGGCGTAAAGCGCGCGTAGGTGGTTTGTTAAGTTGAATGTGAAATCCCCGGGCTCAACCTGGGAACTGCATCCAAAACTGGCAAGCTAGAGTATGGTAGAGGGTAGTGGAATTTCCTGTGTAGCGGTGAAATGCGTAGATATAGGAAGGAACACCAGTGGCGAAGGCGACTACCTGGACT